>NZ_CP134501.1:387500-3834459 GCF_031760945.1 Aeribacillus composti | reverse complement strand
GAATGACTGTTGTATGGTCTCTTCCTCCAAATTCTTCTCCAATTTTCGGCAAAGAAGAGTCGGTTAATTCTCTTGATAAGTACATGGCAATCTGTCTTGGAAATGCAACAGACTTTGTTCTCTTTTTTGCTTTAAAATCTTCCAATTTAACATTAAAATGCTGTCCAACTACACGTTGAATTTCTTGAATGGTAATAATTTTAGGCTTGGAGCTCGGGATAATGTCTTTTAATGCTTCTGCCGCGAGATCCGCGTTAATATCTTTATTAATGAGAGAAGAATAGGCTACTACGCGTATAAGGGCACCTTCTAGCTCACGAATATTTGTATCAATTTGGTTGGCAATATAAAGCATGACTTCATTTGGAATATCCAATCCATCAGCTTTCGCTTTTTTTCTTAAAATGGCAATTCTTGTTTCGAGGTCAGGAGGAGTAATATCTGTTATGAGTCCCCATTCAAAACGTGATCTCAGCCGGTCTTCAAGAGTAGGAATTTCCTTTGGCGGCCTGTCGCTTGAAATGACTATTTGCTTGCTTTCCTCGTGAAGTGTGTTGAACGTATGGAAAAATTCCTCTTGTGTTTGTTCTTTTCCAGCAAGAAATTGAATATCATCTATCAATAGAACATCAACATTCCGGTATTTATTGCGAAATTCATCGGCTTTATTGTCACGGATTGAGTTAATAAATTCATTCGTAAATTTTTCTGATGACAAATAGACGACTCTCGCGGAAGGATTATGTTCTAATACATAATGGCCGATTGCATGCATTAAATGAGTTTTTCCGAGACCGACGCCACCATAAATAAACAGCGGGTTGTATGCTTTTGCCGGCGCTTCCGCAACAGCCAGGGATGCAGCATGGGCAAATCGATTTCCTGAGCCGATTACAAACGTATCAAAAGTATATTTTGGATTCAGCAAGTTTTGGGGAAATTCATTTGTCTCTTCCCCTTTTTTTGGCGATGTTTTAATGGGGGCTTTAGGCATAAATTCATCGTCTGTCAAATTTTGCGGAATGATAAATTTTATACCGATTTCTTCTCCTGTTAAATCATATATTGTGTTCGCGATTAAATGCAGGTATCTGGATTCCAACCAATCTCTCGCAAATTCATTTGGAGCAGTAATGATGAGCAAATCACCTTGTAAAGCGTGTGCTTTTGTAGATTTTAGCCAGGTATCAAAGCTCGGTTTACTGACCTTTTTTTTAATTTCGGCAAGCACCCGATTCCACAAGTCCTCTATGTTCTCCATGGCTCTTTGGGGTCACCCTCCTTTACATCGGCTGTAAAAAATGAACAATGAATAAATATGCATTCCACATATGTTTGCACAAAAATATTTAATATAGTAGAAAAATAACTTTTCTACAAAATTCAGAGAGTGTGGAAAACTTCCTTCACAGGGCCGTTAACAACTTTCCACAATTTATCCACAATGTGTGGATAATATAATGATAAATGAAAGATATTCAGAGGTAAAACACAAATATCATATCAAAATAACCTATGTGTTGCAATGGGTTTTGAAAGTTTATCCACAAGACAACATGCTGTTGAAAAAAATATTCACATGTCGATAAATGTGTGAAAAAAATGTCGATAATTGCTGTAAAACTGTATTTTTTATAAAAAAATATCCACAATGTTGTTTGACGATAGTACAATGGACCTTAGTTGACAATTAGGATATTCCTTTACTATAATTAGAAAGACTGTCTTTTTAGAGTTAATCCTCGGGGAGGTGTCATAGAATGAAAAGAACATATCAACCAAATAAAAGAAAACGCAGCAAAGTTCACGGATTCCGCAGCCGGATGAGCACAAAAAACGGTCGAAAGGTTTTAGCTCGGAGACGCCGTAAAGGAAGAAAAGTATTATCAGCGTAGACCACTGAAAAAAAGTCAGTGGTCTTTTTTACACAAAATGAAGTTACTTGATCTCTCGAGTAAATCGGAGAGTCGGAGTGAATGGAATGAAAAAAAGGAACCGGATAAAAAAAAATAAGGACTTTCAAAAAGTATTTCAAAAAGGAAAGTCAATGGCGAACAGACAGTTCGTTATTTATATGCTTGATCAGCCGGATATAAAAGATTTTCGGATCGGGCTGTCTGTCAGTAAAAAAATTGGCAATGCCGTGACGAGAAATAAAGTAAAACGTTTGATTCGTCAAGTATTTTTAGAAGAGAAGGACAATATCGCTAAAGGGAAGGATTATATTATTATTGCGAGGAAACCGTCTGCGCAAATGAATTATCATGAGGTAAAAAAAAGTCTTGTTCATCTTTTTATAAAAATGAACATTTATCAGACAAAAAATCATTAAGAAATCAAAAGCAATTTTACAAAAAAGATGGTAAAATACTTTTTGAATGGAAACGGATTATTTTTAATTATGATATATAGAATTTGTTAGGAGGAAGTTTTTTTGAAGAAGCGAATAGTATTATTGCTGGCTATTCTTGGACTAGCATCTGTTTTGTCCGGGTGTACGGAAATAAATGAACCGATTACAAAAGACAGTGAAGGTTTTTGGAACCAGTACATTGTTTATCCGCTTTCTTGGTTAATTACATATTTTGCGCAGCTATTTGGAAATGATTATGGTTTATCCATTATCATCGTAACCATTTTAATTCGATTAGCGATTTTGCCGTTAATGATCAAACAAATTCAAAATTCAAAGGCCATGCAGGAAATTCAGCCGGAAATTTTAAAGCTGCGTGAGAAATACAGTTCGAAAGACCAAAAAACACAGCAAAAGCTTCAACAAGAAACAATGGCTTTATTTCAAAAGCATGGTGTTAATCCTCTTGCCGGTTGTTTACCACTATTAATTCAAATGCCAATTTTAATTGGATTTTACCATGCCATTATGAGAACCCGGGAAATTGCTGAACACAGCTTTTTATGGTTCGATCTAGGTGAGAGAGATCCTTATTTTATTCTACCTCTTTTAGCAGGCATTTTGACATTTGTTCAGCAAAAATTAATGATGGCAGGAACAGAAAACATAAATCCGCAAATGCAAACAATGCTTTGGATGATGCCGATTATGATTGTCATTTTTGCGGTGTCGTTCCCAGCAGCTTTATCACTTTATTGGGTAGTCGGAAATATTTTTATGATTGTCCAAACTCTTGTGATCAAAGGTTCAGATATACGCAAAGCTTCTGAAAAGGCAGGAGGAGCTCAAAAGTGAGAGAAATAACGTCTACTGGACAGACCGTTGAGGATGCTGTGAAGAAAGCCTTAAAAGAATTAAATGTTGAGCAGGAACAAGTGGATATTCGAATTATCGATGAAGGAAAAAAAGGGCTTTTTGGGATATTTGGCCAAAAACCTGCCATTGTCCATGTGAAATTAAAGGAAACAAGCGAATTGACGGATGCTTTGTTAAAATGGAACGAGAATACGGACCTTAATCCATTGGACGAGGCGAAAAATTTCCTTGAGCAGGTTATAAAAGAAATGGGAATTACAGCTTCCGTTGATATTAAACTTGAAGAAAAAACAGCGTATTTTAATATTAAAGGGGAAAATTTGGCAATTCTAATTGGGAAAAGAGGACAAACGTTAAATTCCTTGCAATATTTGACACAGCTTGTAGCGAATAAAACGTCAACCGATTACGTACCCATTATTTTGGATGCTGAAAATTATCGTGAAAAGCGCCGAGAGACTTTGACTCAATTGGCGGTAAAATTGGCAGATAAAGTTGTAAAAACAAATAAGGAATTTTCTTTGGAGCCCATGCCTTCTTTTGAAAGAAAAATCATTCATTCAACGTTAATGGAAGATGAAAGGGTTCAAACGTATTCAGTCGGAACAGAGCCCAATCGATATGTCGTCATCGCACCAAAATAAGTTTTTTGATGAATTGGAAAGCCAATTCATCATTTTTTTTAGCCTCCAAATTGATGCCTTTAAAAAGAAATTTTCGGTTTCTGTCAACCTCTATTAAAGACTCTTCAACTTTTTTGGTACCTCTTTGATTTTTCAAGGCAGTTTTTTAAGCTGTTTCTCCAGTTATCAAATCATTTCGTTTTTCATTATTTTGAATTACGAGACATGCAGATCTAACCCCATGGAAGATTATCTGGCTTGTTTCTTAAACGTTACGGTATTGTGAATAAGTGAAAAGTAGCGAAATATTGTTATGAACATGTGGATAAGTTAAAATAATAAATTAGATAATTTTTTTTGTGGATAAACATTGTGCTTTTCTTTTTTCTAGACTATATGGTATTTTTAAACTTTGGTGAATGAAAACAACTGCCGGATTGGTTTATGATAGATCGCAACAAAAAGCGAGGTGAGACAATGGAATTTGATACAATAGCAGCAATTTCCACCCCGATGGGAGAGGGAGCCATTGCGATTGTCCGCTTAAGCGGCGATGAGGCGGTGGACATTGCGGATCGCATTTTTCAAAGCCCTGCAAAGAAACAATTAAAAGATGTTCCAACCCATACGATTCATTATGGAAAAATAATTGATCCCGATACGCAAGAAATGGTTGAAGAAGTGATGGTTTCTGTCATGCGGGCGCCTAAAACATTTACAAGAGAAGATGTTGTTGAGATCAATTGCCATGGAGGTCTCGTAACAGTTAACCGCGTTTTGCAGCTAGTTCTTAAGCACGGCGCTCGTTTGGCGGAACCAGGAGAATTTACGAAGAGAGCATTTTTAAATGGAAGAATTGATTTGTCTCAAGCGGAAGCTGTGATTGATTTGATTCGGGCTAAAACCGATAAAGCAATGAATGTTGCTCTTGGGCAAATGGAAGGCCGTCTTTCAAAGCGCATCAAACGGCTGCGTCAGGAAATTCTTGAAACGCTCGCACATGTTGAAGTCAACATCGATTACCCCGAATATGATGATGTCGAAGAAATGACACATAATATGTTAATTGAAAAAGCTTCGTACGTGCGAGACGAAATTGAAAAACTGCTTTCAACTTCTAACCAAGGGAAAATATTGAGGGAAGGCTTATCAACCGTTATAATTGGGCGGCCAAACGTTGGCAAATCTTCTTTGCTCAATGGACTCGTTCATGAAAATAAAGCGATAGTAACTGATATACCAGGAACGACAAGGGATGTAATAGAAGAATATGTCAATGTGAGAGGTGTTCCTCTCCGTCTTATCGACACGGCTGGAATTCGTGAGACGGAAGACATTGTAGAAAAAATCGGTGTGGAACGATCCCGACAGGTATTGAAAGAAGCTGATTTAATTTTATTTGTGCTAAACTATAACGAAGAGCTCTCGGAAGAAGATAAAAAATTGTTTGAAGCCGTGAAGGGAACGGATTTTATTGTCATTGTCAATAAAACTGATTTGCCGAAGAAAATCGATATGGATGAAGTGCAGAAGCTTGCCAATGGACATCCAATTGTGACCACTTCCTTAAAGGAAGATAGAGGGATCGATGAATTGGAACAACAGATCAGTTCTTTGTTTTTTAAAGGGGATCTTCAAGCAGATGATTTAACTTATGTTTCCAATACACGCCATATTGCGTTGTTATCTCAGGCCAAAAAAGCTGTTGAAGAGGCTATAGAGGGAATAGAACAAGGCGTCCCAATCGATATTGTTCAAATCGACTTAACAAGAACGTGGGAACTCCTCGGCGAAATTATTGGCGACAGTGTACATGAAAGCTTAATTGATCAGTTGTTTTCGCAATTTTGCTTAGGTAAATAGGAAAGGGTGTGAATTTGATGCGATATCAAGCCGGTGAATATGATGTAATCGTGGTTGGCGCAGGTCATGCGGGCTGTGAGGCGGGTCTTGCGGCTGCAAGGCTTGGTGCTAAAACATTAGTAGTGACCATTAATTTGGATATGGTAGCTTTTATGCCATGTAATCCTTCAATCGGCGGGCCGGCAAAAGGAATTGTCGTCCGTGAGATTGACGCGCTTGGCGGAGAAATGGGAAAAAACATCGATAAAACATATATTCAAATGAGAATGTTAAATACAGGAAAAGGACCTGCTGTTCGTGCACTTCGGGCACAAGCCGATAAAGTTTTATATCAAAGGGAAATGAAAAAGACGCTGGAGCAGGAAGAAAATTTAACATTGCTTCAAGGAATGGTCGAAGAATTAATTGTAGAAGACGGTATATGCAAAGGGATCGTGACGCAGACAGGAGCCGAATACCGTTCGAAAACAGTTGTTTTAACAACAGGGACGTTTTTGCGTGGAAGAATCATTATCGGAGACCTTTCTTATTCAAGCGGACCAAACAATCAACAGCCGTCCATTAAGCTGTCAGAGCATTTAGAAAAGCTTGGATTCGAACTTGTTCGTTTTAAAACAGGGACACCTCCAAGAGTCAACAGTAAAACCATTGATTACAGCAAAACAGAAATTCAACCTGGAGACGAGGAGCCGCGCGCATTCTCCTACGAAACAACGAAATATATTACCGATCAGCTTCCTTGTTGGCTGACGTATACAAGCAGTGAAACTCATAAAATCATTGACGAAAATTTGCACAGATCGCCCATGTATTCTGGTATGATCAAAGGGACAGGACCTCGTTATTGTCCGTCTATTGAAGATAAAATTGTCCGTTTCCATGATAAACCGCGCCACCAAATCTTTTTGGAGCCTGAGGGCCGTAATACGGAAGAAGTCTATGTTCAAGGGCTTTCTACAAGCCTGCCGGAAGATGTACAGCGCCGTATGATATCTACCATTCCGGGGCTTGAAAATGCACAAATCATGAGAGCTGGATATGCCATTGAATATGATGCGATCGTACCAACGCAGCTATGGCCGACGCTAGAAACGAAAAAAGTGAAAAATTTATATACGGCAGGACAAATTAACGGAACTTCAGGATATGAAGAAGCAGCTGGTCAAGGAATTATGGCCGGTATTAATGCCGCTAGAAGAGCGTTGAATAAAGAAGAGATCATTCTCAGCCGTTCTGATGCTTACATCGGTGTATTAATAGACGATTTGGTGACAAAAGGAACGAACGAACCATACCGTCTTTTAACATCAAGAGCCGAATACCGTCTTCTCCTTCGCCATGACAATGCGGATTTGCGTTTGACAGAACTCGGATACAAAATCGGTTTGATTAAAAAAGAGCGGTATGAAAAGTTTTTGGCCAAAAAAGAAGCGATAGAAAATGAGAAAAAACGCCTCCGTTCCATCATTATCAAGCCGAATGAACAGACTCAAAAACTGATTGAAGAAGTCGGGGGAAGTCCGTTAAAAGACGGCATCCGTGCCTCAGACCTTTTGAAGCGTCCAGAAATAAATTATGAACATATAAAAATGCTTACCGAAAGTGAAGCTTTGCCTAAAGAAGTGGAGGAGCAGGTAGAAATTCAAATCAAATATGAAGGATATATTGAAAAATCGTTGCAGCAAGTAGAGAAATTAAAACGCATGGAAAACAAAAAAATACCAGAAGACATTGATTATGACGCTATCAATGGACTTGCAACAGAAGCGCGGCAAAAATTAAAACAGGTTCGGCCGATATCAGTTGCACAGGCTTCACGCATATCAGGCGTCAATCCGGCGGATATTTCTATTTTACTTGTTTATTTGGAACAAGGCCGTATCGCCCGCGTGTCTAATGAATAAAGAGATTTATTACAATGGAGACGAAAGGATAGAGCGATGGATAGTATTCAGTTTCAAACGTTGCTGGAGGAAAGAGGGATTTCACTTTCCTCACAAGCATTGGAACAATTTGAAGCATATTTTAAGCTCCTAACGGAATGGAATGAAAAAGTGAATTTGACGTCCATAACGGATCGGACAGAAGTGTATATCAAACATTTTTATGATTCTATTTCGGCTGCTTTTTTTTATGATTTTAACAGACCTCTTTCCGTTTGCGATGTTGGAGCGGGTGCTGGTTTTCCCGGCATTCCGCTGAAAATTTGCTTTCCTCATTTGCAGTTGACAATCGTTGACTCTTTGAAAAAACGAATTACGTTTTTAGAGCATTTAACTGCTCAACTAAATTTGGAAAATGTCTTTTTATACCACGATCGTGCGGAAACGTTCGGTCAAAAGAAAATATTTCGGGAATCTTTTGATATCGTGACAGCTAGGGCTGTAGCACGATTATCCGTACTAAGTGAACTTTGTATCCCGCTCGTGAAAGTAAATGGTGATTTTTTGGCATTGAAGGCTCAATCGGTAAAAGAAGAATTAAAAGGGGCAAATAAAGCGATCTCATTATTTGGCGGACAAGTCCAGACGATTCATTCCTTTCAATTGCCCATTGAAAAAAGTCAGCGCAATATCATTGTGATTCATAAACATCGTGCTACTCCGAAAAAGTATCCTAGGAAGCCCGGCACACCAAATAAAATGCCTATTGAGTAACTTGTTTGAAAATAATATTTTTTGTTTGTCATTTTTAGCAGGAAATTTGTCTAGAAAACGAGAAATTTAATAAATGCTGGTAGTTTCTAAAGGTGGTGTCAGCATATGAAGCATCCTTTTTCTCGATTATTTGGCTTTGGGGAAAAAGATGTGACGGACTTTGAAGAAGAAAAAGATGTAAAAGAAGAAATTTTGCATATTCCTGTTGATGAGATCGTCCCTAATCCATTTCAGCCGAGAACTGTTTTTTCTGAAGATAAAATTGATGAATTGGCGCAAACAATCCGAACTCATGGCATTATACAGCCGATTGTTGTCAGAAAAACGGATGAACGGTATGAAATTATTGCCGGGGAAAGAAGATGGAGAGCTGTCAAAAAACTTGGATGGATGGAAATTCCGGCTATAGTAAAAAATTATAATGATAAAGAAACCGCTTCAATCGCCTTAATTGAAAACTTGCAGCGGGAAGAATTATCAGCCATTGAAGAAGCAGTTGCTTATGCAAAATTAATTGAACTCCATCAGCTGACTCAAGAAGCGCTAGCTCAAAGGCTTGGAAAAGGACAATCGACGATTGCCAATAAACTACGTCTGCTGAAGCTCCCAAAAGAAGTTCAAGAGGCATTGTTAAACAAATCCATTACGGAACGTCATGCGCGAGCACTCATTCCTTTAAAAGATCATGAATTGCAAATTAAATTGTTAAACGAAATTATTGAAAAACAGTTAAATGTTAAACAAACAGAAGATCGCGTAGTTAAAATGTTAGACCAAAAAGAAGAAAAGCAAAAACCGAAAAGAAAAGCTTTCAGCAGAGATACGAGAATTGCTTTGAATACGATTCGGAAATCTTTGACTATGGTGGCTGAAACAGGAGTTAAAATAGATTCAAAAGAAGAAGAATTTGAAAACTATATACAATTAACGATCAAAATTCCAAAATAACTCTTCACACTTTTTCGTGAAGAGTTTTTTATTATAAAAAAACTTAGCAAAAAGACTTGGACAGAATGTTCGACAGCAACAAATTATTTTCCGGGAAATACGACAATATTTTATTTTTTTGAAAAAAGAATGAATTCCTAGCATTTCCACCTACAAAAGAAAAAAGTTTGTGAAACATCCCCAAAGATATCACCTACATTTAAGCATTTTCGTGATAAAATAAAATACAATAGAACATTTGAAGTAGGAGAAAGCAGGTGACACCGTGTGTAAGATCATTTCCATAGCGAACCAAAAAGGCGGCGTTGGAAAAACAACAACTTCCGTTAACCTCGGAGCTTGCTTAGCATACACAGGAAAGAGGGTTCTATTAGTCGATATAGACCCTCAAGGTAATGCGACAAGTGGGGTTGGTATTGAAAAAGCGGATGTCGACCTTTGTGTGTATGATCTTTTAGTAGAGGATGCAGATGTAAAAAAAGTCATTAAAACAACACAGATTGAAAATCTTGATGTGATTCCAGCAACTATTCAACTTGCAGGTGCTGAAATTGAATTAGTTCCGACGATTTCCCGTGAAGTCCGATTAAAAAGAGCGCTTGAACCAGTGAAGCAGCAATACGATTACATATTAATTGATTGCCCGCCTTCGCTCGGACTTTTAACACTCAATGCGCTAACGGCTTCGGATTCGGTCATTATTCCAGTTCAATGCGAGTACTATGCTTTGGAAGGATTAAGCCAGCTGTTAAATACTATTCGGTTGGTTCAAAAACATTTGAATTCGGATTTGATGATTGAAGGTGTATTGCTGACAATGCTTGATGCGCGGACTAATTTAGGCATTCAAGTAATTGATGAGGTAAAAAAATACTTTCAAGACAAAGTGTATCAAACCATTATTCCACGAAATGTGCGGCTTAGTGAAGCACCGAGCCATGGACAGCCTATTATCCTTTATGATTCAAGATCCAAAGGGGCAGAGGTTTATTTAGAATTAGCAAAGGAAGTGGTGGCAAATGGCTAGAGGATTAGGGAAAGGAATTAATGCACTTTTTGCCAATTTAGAACTGAATAAGGAAGAAGTGGTGCAAGATATTAAAATAGGGGATTTACGTCCAAATCCTTATCAACCGCGAAAAACATTTGACCCTGGTTCGATTGAAGAGCTTAAGCAATCCATTTTGCAGCACGGAATTTTACAGCCGCTGATAGTCCGAAAGAGCATAAAAGGCTATGAAATTGTAGTCGGTGAACGCCGTTATCGAGCAGCAAAAGAAGCGAAGCTTAAGACAGTTCCGGCAGTTGTGAAAGAGTTGACAGATGAGCAAATGATGGAAATCGCTCTATTAGAAAATTTGCAAAGGGAAGATTTAACCCCGATCGAAGAGGCGAAAGCGTACCAATCGCTTTTGGAGCATTTGAACATTACACAAGAAGAATTGGCAAAACGTCTTGGCAAAAGCCGTCCGCATATTGCCAATCATTTGCGGCTCCTAAGCCTTCCACCGTTCGTCCAAACATTGATATCTGAAGGCAAGCTATCAATGGGTCATGGGAGAACATTGCTTGGCATAAAGAAAAAAGAGAAACTTGAATATTTAGTGAATAAAATTTTAAAAGAAAATTTAAATGTCCGGCAAGTAGAACAGTTAGTGCAGCAGATGAATGAAAGTGTTTCACGTGAAACAAAGAAAAAGATAGAGAAAAAAGATGCTTTTATACGTGAACAAGAATCGTTTTTACGAGAAAAATTTGGAACATCCGTTTCCATTAAGCAGCAAAAGAAGAAAGGTAAAATAGAGATTGAGTTTTTTTCGAAAGAAGATTTGGTGCGTATTTTAGAACTGTTGGATGTAAAAGTATCATCTTGATGTTGAAGAACAGCTAAAATTCAAATCCTCTTCGAAATAGCGATACGTTTGATTGTTCAGATTCCCTTATAGAATTGAAGGTATTGATCAAACTTGCTGAGATGACGTCAGCCATGCTCATAACAAGATGGAGCCTCGTATTTTGCAAAACAAAAAACTCCATAAAGCCGCTGACATTAACGATTCCAGTGATGTGCATGTCTCCGACCGCCGGAAGCGATTTATTGACAGCTGCACCTGGCTTTAAGGGACCTTCCGCTACTTGAAAAGAACCAATGTTTTGATAGAGACCTAAACAAGCATCCACAGCAATGATGAAGGGATGTTCGAACTGATTGTTTATTGTCTCAATCGTTTCTCCTAAATTGACAGCATGAACCGGAGATTTCAAAGTCCCAAATATATGAACATGAGTTAAATTTTGTTCCATTAGCTTCGTTCCGACTATCGGACCTAACGCATCTCCTGTTGAACGATCTGTTCCAATGCATAAAACGACGATGGAATCTTGATGTTCTTTTGGTATAAGACTTCCAATTTTTAGTGATAATTTAGTAACAGCATCTGTATGATGATAAAAGATTCTTTCTTTTTCTTTTTTATAAGGGAAAAAATTTGTTTTTACATTCATCGGCCATTCACCCCCTGAAATAGTATTACCAGTATACGGAATATTTAAATTTTCTATACCTAAAAATGAATAGTGTTTATACCTTCAAACGGGATTGGCTTGATGAAAGGTACAAATCAAATACAAAACTTGTTAAAATAAATCTATCATGGCGCCATCTAAGTATAGATGGCTTTTCGCTTTAACTAAAAAGATATACTGTATGTTTGCTATAAATGGAATATTTAAGGAAGGGATGATGACGGCTTAGATGGTTAACAAGGAATTTGACCTTTATGATATTGTTGAAATGAAGAAACCTCATCCTTGCGGAGAAAATCGCTGGAAAGTGATCCGAATGGGAATGGATATCCGTATTAAATGTGAAGGTTGCAGCCATAGTGTTCTCATGCCGAGAAAAGAATTTGTAAGAAAGATGAAAAAAGTCATTGAAAAACATAGTGAGAAGCAACAATGAAAGACTGCTGCCTTAAATCGGCAGTCTTTTTTTTATAGAGCTGATCGATTTGGAGGATGAAAGCTTGTCATTTTTCTTGTTCCTATCTATAATGGGTGAAGATTAGTTGATGAGATAGTGTCCGTACAAAAAGAGGAGTGGAAAATTCATGGGATTAACTGCTGGTATTGTTGGTCTTCCGAATGTTGGAAAATCAACGCTGTTTAATGCGATCACACAAGCGGGGGCCGAGAGTGCGAACTATCCGTTTTGTACCATTGATCCGAACGTAGGAATTGTTGAAGTGCCTGATTATCGCCTGCAAAAGCTTTCAGAATTATTTAAGCCGAAAAGAACGGTTCCGACAACATTTGAATTTACTGATATTGCAGGAATTGTCAAAGGGGCAAGCAAGGGAGAAGGTCTTGGCAATAAATTTTTGTCTCACATTCGCCAAGTGGATGCAATTTGCCATGTTGTTCGCTGTTTTGATGATGAAAATATTACGCATGTTGACGGAAAAGTGGATCCGATTGCAGATATTGAAACAATTAACATCGAGTTAATTTTGGCCGATTTGGAAACAGTTGATAAACGGATCGATCGCGTTGCCAAAATAGCAAAACAAAAAGACAAGCAAGCTATGTTTGAATATGAAATTTTAATGAAGTTAAAAGAAGCGTTTGAAAATGAAAAGCCCGCCCGTTCTGTTTCATTCACGGAAGAACAGATGAAATATGTAAAACAGCTTCATTTGCTCACCATTAAACCTGTACTTTATGTAGCAAATGTTAGTGAGGAAGATATATCCTCTGGAAGTAATGAATATGTGGAAAAAGTGCGCAAATATGTTGCTGCGGAAAATGCCGAAGTAATTGTCGTATGTGCAAAAATTGAATCTGAAATGGTCGAGCTTGATTCGGAAGAAAAAGAAATGTTTTTGCAGGAGCTTGGAATTCAAGAATCTGGTTTAGATCAATTAATTAAAGCATCTTACAGCTTGCTGGGACTCGCCACATATTTTACTGCTGGGGAACAAGAGGTTCGGGCATGGACGTTCCGCAAAGGAATGAAAGCACCTGAGTGCGCAGGCATCATTCATTCTGATTTTGAACGGGGATTTATTCGGGCCGAAACAGTTTCCTATACAGACTTAATTGAGGCAGGTTCGATGGCTGCTGCAAGAGAAGCTGGAAAGGTTCGATTGGAAGGAAAAGATTACGAGGTTCAAGACGGAGATATTATTCATTTTCGATTCAATGTCTAATGTTGCGGGATCAATAAAATTTTGCTATAATTTTGGTTTGTGAGTAATGATAATTACTCCTTGCCCGAATTGGGCCGTCAAGACCAAAAGGAGGTGTAAGAGAATGAGAAAATACGAAATTATGTATATTATCCGTCCAAACATTGAAGAGGATGCTAAAAAAGAGCTAGTTGAGCGTTTTAACGGCATTCTTGTGAACAATGGTGCGGAGATTACAGAGGTGAAGGAATGGGGAAGACGCCGTCTCGCTTATGAAATTAAAGACTTCCGAGATGGTATTTACATGATTTTAAACGTTCAAGCTTCACCTCAAGCGGTTGAAGAATTTAACCGTTTGGCAAGAATCAATGAAGATATTTTACGTCATATCATTGTTAAAGAAGAAGAGTAATTTGTTCCAATATACGTGTTAAAATGGTAATATCATCTTAAAAGACATTTTAGGAGTGGTTCTGAAATGATGAATCGTGTCGTTTTGGTCGGTCGGCTTACAAGAGATCCCGAATTACGATATACGCCTAGCGGTGTAGCCGTTGCAACCTTTACATTGGCAGTTAATCGGAATTTTACAAATCAACAAGGGGAACGCGAAGCAGATTTTATCAACTGTGTCGTTTGGCGTCGTCCTGCGGAAAACGTAGCCAATTATTTAAAGAAAGGCAGCCTTGCAGGTGTTGATGGCCGTCTTCAAACACGCAGCTATGAAGATCAAACGGGAAGACGAGTATTCGTAACAGAGGTTGTGGCGGACAGCGTTCAATTTTTAGAACCGAAGAGTGCTGCAGCCGGGAATAATACGGGATTTTTTGCAGGAAATCAAGGAAATGCAAATCCATATGGCAGTGCACCATTTGATCCAAACCGGAATAATCAGAACCACCAAAACTTTGACGACGATCCATTTGCTAATGATGGACAACCAATTGATATTTCAGATGATGATTTACCATTTTAACCGATTGTACGTCTAGAATAAATGCAAAGAAGGGAGGAGTTGTAATGGCTGGACGCAGAGGCCGCGGTAAACGCCGGAAAGTGTGTTATTTCACAGCAAACGGCATTACGCACATTGATTACAAAGATGTTGATTTGCTTAAAAAATTCATTTCTGAACGCGGAAAAATTTTGCCTCGCCGTGTAACAGGAACGAGTGCAAAATATCAACGGAAATTAACAGTTGCCATTAAACGGGCCCGTCAAATGGCATTGCTTCCTTATGTTGCAGATGATAAATAAGAAATTTCAAAGGCAGCAAGGTGAATCCCTTGTTGCTTTTTTCTTGTCCGTTAAATGAAACCATGATTTGATTGTTTAAAAAGTCTAGATTAAAATAATGGTATGAGTCTTGATTGAGGTGAGTCTGTGAAACGTACGAATGTTTTAACAGAAGGTGCTATATTCGTTGCTATTTATACCGTTTTTCTATTAATTACTTTATATGTTCCGATATTAAGCGTTATATCAATATTTTTCCTTTCGACGCCGTTTATTATTTTCGGTATCCGCCACGGAATCAAGCAGTCTTTTGTTTTATTATTAGCATCAATCGTGATGACATTTTTGGTCGGCTCCATCGTTTCGCTGCCGATTGGGCTCATGTTCAGTGTGACAGGTATCATAATGGCATACTTTTATCGTCAAAAACGGCAGCTGTTTGCGTTAATAGGCGGCACCATTTCATTGCTCATCAATTTCGTTCTTGATTATGCGTTATCAATTGTTTTTTTGGGCGTTGATCTTTTTAGTGATGTTATACAACAAACCAAGTCTTCAGTAAGGGAAACATTAGCCGCATTCCCTTCAATGGATGAAGAAATGAAAAAAACAATGATGGAGCAAATGAACGAGCAGTTTGATTTATTAATGAACTTGCTTCCGAGCATGTTTGTCATTGTGTCATTTATGTTAGCCGTGATTATACATATATTGAACATTGGAATTATAAAAAGATTAAAATTGAATGTTGGAACAATCACCCCTTTCCGCGACTGGAAATTTCCAAAAAGTATTATTTGGTATTATTTAATCGCCACTCTCCTTATGCTTATCAATTTGCCTAAAGAATCTTTCTTAAATATCGCGCTTTACAATATTGTGTTTGTTTTACAGACTGTGCTTTTAATTCAAGGGTTTTCCTTTATTTTTTATTTTTGTCATGTGAAAAAACTTTCGAAAGCAGTGCCGGTATTAATTGTAATTGGAACATTTATTTTGCCAATTCTTCTTTATCCAGTACGAATATTGGGAATCATTGATTTAGGGTTTAATCTCCGCGAAAAAATACGTTAGGCCTTGGTTCGTTCTTTTTGCAAGGAGCTGAATAAAATGCCGAGTTTTTTTGAAAAACCTTTATTCTTTTACCCGTTATACGCACTCATCGGCGTAATAGCGGCAATGATCGGTTTTCTGTTATTTTATAATTGGGTGATTGGCTGTATTAGCGCAATCGTTGCAGGTTGTCTGTTGTTTTTTTTCTTTTATGCTGTTAAACGATTGAAATTGGAATTGGAACATTCTATTTCTGATTTAACGTTTCGTTTGAAAAAAGCTGGCGATGAAGTTTTTATGAAGATGCCGATTGGCATTATGCTTATCAACGATCAATTTGCCGTGGAATGGGTCAATCCATTTTTAGCTTCATATTTTAAGAACGACAAGCTGGTCGGTCGTCCTCTTGACGAAATTTCTGAAACATTAAAAGTGTTATTTCAAAAAGGGATAGATTCCGATATCGTGACTCTTCAAAACCGTAAATTTCGCGTCATTGTCAAAAAAGAAGAAAGGCTTCTTTATTTTTTTGATGAAACGGACCACACGGAACTAAAAAAGCAGTATGAAAGCGAACGGATTGTTTTAGCTTATATATTTTTAGATAATTATGATGAAATCGCACAAGGGCTCGACGATCAAAAGCGGAGCAATTTAAACAGTCTTGTGACATCCATATTAAATAAATGGGCAGTCGATAACGGTATTTTTTTAAAAAGAGTTTCCTCTGAACGTTTTATTGCGGTTTTTAATGAAAAAATTTTGGCTGAGCTTGAAAAAACGAAATTTTCTATTTTAGATGAAGTCAGAGAAAAAGCGGTTATTCAAAATGTTTCTCTCACCTTAAGCATCGGGATTGGAGCCGGCATTAAAGATCTGTCTGAATTGGGGCATCTGGCGCAGTCGAGTCTAGATCTTGCTTTAGGCCGCGGAGGAGACCAAGTTGCTATTAAACGGGGAAATGGCAAGGTTAAATTTTACGGCGGACAAACAAATCCGATCGAAAAACGCACACGCGTTAGAGCTCGAGTGATTTCTCATGCATTAAAAGAAATCATTCGTGAAAGTGATAAAGTATTTATTATGGGTCATAAAAATCCTGACATGGATTCAATTGGTTCAGCAATTGGAATATTGAAGGTGGCGCAAATCAATCATAAAGAAGGTTTTATTGTTGTAAACCATGAAGAATTCGGCCAAGGACTTCAAAAGCTTGTGGAGGAAGTAAAGAAGGACGCTGAGTTATGGTCCAGATTCATCACTCCGGATGAAGCCCTGAATATTGCAACAGATCATTCTCTTCTCGTGATTCTAGATACGAATAAACCTTCAATGGTGGCTGAACAAAAATTGCTGAGCGAAATTGACCATGTAGTAGTCATTGACCATCATCGCAGGGGAGAAGAATTTATTCAAGATCCACTGCTTGTTTATATAGAACCTTATGCATCATCTACATCTGAACTTGTTACGGAAATTTTAGTATATCAGCCTGCAGAATTTAAAATGAGTACAATAGAGGCAACTGCATTGTTGGCAGGTATTACGGTAGATACAAAATGCTTCACGCTTCGAACAGGCTCTAGAACATTCGATGCGGCGTCTTATTTGCGATCAAAAGGAGCGGATACAATCCTTGTCCAAAAATTGTTGAAAGAGGATATTCAACAATTTGTTCAACGTGCCAAGTTCATTCAAAACACAGAGATTATGAATAATGGGGTTGCAATAGCAAAAGCAGATCGAGAAGATGAATATTACGATCAAGTGATCATTGCTCAGGCAGCTGACACTCTTTTATCAATGAACGGCGTATTGGCGTCGTTTGTCATTGCGAAGCGTGATGAACATACAGTCGGTATTAGTGCTAGATCATTGGGCGATTTTAATGTTCAATTAATAATGGAAGCACTTGGAGGTGGAGGGCATTTAACAAATGCCGCGACCCAGCTGGAGCATGTTACGATAAATGAAGCAGAAAAACGATTAAAAGAAGCTGTTCAACAATATTTAGAAGGGAGAAATGAAGAATGAAAGTGATTTTTTTACAAGATGTAAAGGGGAAAGGGAAAAAAGGTGAAGTAAAAAATGTAGCTGACGGCTATGCCCAAAATTATCTTTTTAAAAAAGGTTTGGCTGTTGAAGCGACGAGTGCCAATTTAAAACAGCTGGAAGCGCAAAAGAAAAAAGAAGAAAAAGAGGCAGCGGAAGAATTAGCGCAGGCAAAAAAATTAAAAGAACAGCTTGAAAAAATCACGGTTGAATTAAAAGCGAAAGCCGGTGAGGGTGGAAGATTATTTGGTTCTGTAACAAGCAAACAAATTGCTGATCAATTAAAAAAAGCACATAATATTCAAATCGATAAACGGAAAATTGATCTTCCAGATGCGATTCGTTCTTTAGGCTATACAAATGTTCCGATTAAGCTTCATTCGGAAGTGACGGCGACGTTAAAGGTACATGTTACAGAAGAATAATGGCAAGGAGCAATGTGGTATTATGGAAAGAAGTTGATCTTGAAGTAATGCCACATTTCTCTTTATACTTTTTGGAGAAAAAATTTATGTGTCCACGGTAAGGCGGTGATCATCTTGAATGATCTTCTGGTCAGTGATCGAATTCCACCACAAAATATAGAAGCAGAGCAGGCAGTGCTTGGGGCAATTTTTTTAGAACCTGAAGCGCTTATGTTAGCTTCCGAAATATTAGTTCCTGAAGATTTTTATCGATCCAGCCATCAAAAGATTTTTCAATCGATGTTGAGGCTTTCGGAAAAAGGAGAGCCCGTCGATTTAGTAACTGTGACAAAAGACTTGGCGGATGCGAAAATTTTGGAAGAGGTTGGCGGGGTTTCTTATTTAAGCGATTTAGCGGGATCCGTTCCTACAGCAGCAAATATCGAATATTATGCGAAAATTGTTGAAGAAAAATCGATATTGAGAAGACTTATACGAACAGCAACGGCTATAGCTCAAGAAGGCTATAATCGGGAAGACGATGTGGAAACACTTTTAACAGAAGCCGAAAAAAGCATCATGGAAGTGGCGCAGCGGAGAAAAGCCGGATTGTTTCAAAACATTAAAGATATTCTTGTTCGAACATACGATAAAATTGAAATGCTCCACAATCGCAAAGGGGAAATTACAGGAATTCCTACAGGCTTTTCCGAATTGGATCGTATGACGGCCGGCTTTCAGCAAAATGATTTAATTATCGTAGCGGCCCGCCCGTCTGTCGGTAAAACTGCATTTGCCTTAAACATCGCTCAAAATGTTGCGACGAAAACGGACGAAAATGTAGCGATTTTTAGCTTGGAAATGGGTGCGGAACAGCTTGTCATGCGTATGCTTTGCGCAGAAGGAAACATAGATGCCCAAAATTTGCGAACGGGAAATTTAACCCCGGATGATTGGGGAAAGTTGACGATGGCAATGGGGAGTTTATCAAATGCCGGCATTTATATTGATGATACACCTGGCATAAGAGTGAGTGATATTCGCGCCAAATGCAGACGGTTAAAACAGGAAAAGGGCCTTGGTTTAATTATCATAGATTATTTGCAATTAATTCAAGGAAGCGGGCGGAATCGGGAAAACCGCCAGCAGGAAGTTTCGGAAATATCAAGATCTCTTAAGGCTTTGGCACGTGAATTGGAAGTGCCGGTCATCGCATTATCCCAGCTATCACGAAGCGTCGAGCAGCGTCAGGATAAACGTCCGATGATGTCAGATATTCGGGAGTCCGGTAGTATTGAGCAGGATGCAGATATCGTCGCCTTTTTATACAGAGATGATTACTACAATACGGAATCAGAAAACAAAAATATTATTGAAATCATTATAGCCAAGCAGCGGAACGGCCCTGTAGGAACTGTTCAGCTTGCATTTGTAAAAGAATATAATAAATTTGTAAATCTTGAAAGGAGATATGAAGACGATCATATTCCTCCTGCTGTCTCTTGATGAGGCAGTTGTTTTTTTGTAAGCATCTTATATAACACGAACAAAATATTTAATAATAAATTGAACGTTCGGATTTTATTGACTCTACTTGCTACAATTGGTAGAATAAACTTGTTTCTTTGTATTGGATTTTTGGTGAACACGGAGGTGCACACATGTCATCAGTTGTTGTTGTTGGTACACAATGGGGGGATGAAGGAAAAGGGAAAATAACCGATTTCCTTTCTCAAAATGCGGAAGTGATCGCCCGTTACCAAGGTGGAAACAATGCTGGCCATACAATCAAATTTAACGGTGAAACATATAAACTGCATTTAATCCCATCCGGTATTTTTTATCAAGATAAAATTTGTGTCATCGGAAACGGAATGGTTGTCGATCCTAAAGCGCTGGTAGAAGAGTTGAACGGTTTGCATAAACGGGGAATTCAAACAAATAATCTGCGAATTTCCAACCGCGCTCACGTCATTTTGCCTTATCATTTAAAATTGGATGAAGTGGAAGAAGAACGAAAAGGAGCCAACAAGATCGGGACGACGAAAAAAGGAATAGGTCCAGCCTATATGGATAAAGCAGCCCGTATTGGCATCCGCATCGCCGATTTATTGGATCGTGAAGTCTTTGAAGAAAAATTGAGAAGAAATTTAGAAGAAAAAAATCGCCTGTTTGAAAAAGTATACGAAGTTGAAGGGTTTAAACTGGAAGAGATTTTAAATGAATACTACGAGTACGGCCAACAAATCAAACAATATGTATGCGACACATCTGTTGTGCTGAACGACGCGCTTGATGAAGGACGCCGTGTTTTATTTGAAGGCGCTCAAGGTGTTATGCTTGATATCGATCAAGGTACATATCCTTTTGTTACATCTTCCAATCCAGTAGCAGGCGGTGTGACAATTGGAGCAGGTGTAGGTCCTACGAAAATTAAACATGTTGTCGGCGTATCAAAAGCTTATACAACTCGTGTAGGAGACGGTCCGTTTCCGACAGAGCTCCACGATGAAATTGGCGATCAAATTCGTGAAGTTGGACGGGAATATGGCACAACAACAGGACGTCCGCGTCGAGTGGGCTGGTTTGACAGCGTTGTTGTTCGCCATGCGCGCCGGGTAAGTGGAATAACTGATTTATCTTTAAATTCCATCGATGTATTGACAGGAATCGAAACATTAAAAATATGCATCGCCTACAGATACAAAGGTGAAATTTTAGAAGAATTTCCAGCAAGTTTAAAAGTACTTGCACAGTGCGAACCTGTCTATGAGGAATTGCCGGGTTGGAAGGAAGACATTACGGGGGCAAAAAGCTTGGACGATCTTCCTGACAATGCACGCCATTATGTTGAACGGATTTCCCAGTTAACAGGTATCCCACTTTCCATCTTTTCAGTTGGTCCAGATCGTTCACAAACAAATGTTGTCCGCAGTGTATACAGTCCAATATAATAAACTTGGAGGGATCGGCTGTTCCCTCTTTTTTTTTGTGAAATTAAAAAAAATCGTTGTTTTGTCCCTCTAGAAATGATATTATTATACACGTCTTGAGAAAAATGAGCGTATTGGCTCCGAACTGTTCGCACAATGCATCCATCATCCTCGAAAAAGCTAGAAGAGGAAGGGACATCTGACAAATTTTAAAATGGGTTAGATAGAAAAAATTTTTTTATGAGCCATTAGCTCAGTCGGTAGAGCAACGAGCAAGGCTTCATCGAATAGGCGACGAGTTGTCCCGACGCATCCATCATCCTCGAAAAAGCCGGAAGAGGAAGGGACATCTGACAAATGAAAAATGGATTAGAAGAAAAAAAATTTTATGAGCCATTAGCTCAGTCGGTAGAGCATCTGACTTTTAATCAGAGGGTCGGAGGTTCGAATCCTCCATGGCTCACCATTACAATCGAGAAATATTATACAAGCTGCCTCACATTCGAGAATCCACATATATGAAAGGCTTGAGAGAGGGAAAAAGAGTTCGCATTCTTGAAAACTTTATACGGCTCGGTAGCTCAGTCGGTAGAGCAAAGGACTGAAAATCCTTGTGTCGGCGGTTCGATTCCGTCCCGAGCCACTTCATACGCACGGTTTATCCGTGCTATTTTTGGCTATAAGTAAGTTAAACCAAAATTGGTAACATTTGTGGTTGTAAATAGAAATTTGATTTCTCATCTCAAGCTGTTACAATAAGATAAAAATTGATATAATAGGTTTGATAGGAATTTACAGGGGTTTACTCTAAGTTCCAAAACCTATTGAATTTAAGACCTCTAGCAATAGCTAGGGGTTTTCTGCTTGTTTTTTCCATTTGTATTGAAAGTTGATGATGAGATGAATGTAATCGTGGTAAAGTAAAGTTAATAGATCAAAAGGGGAGAAAATGATGGAAAATAAAAAAATATTAGTTGTTGATGACGAAAAACCAATTGCAGATATATTAGAGTTTAATCTTAAAAAAGAAGGTTTTGATGTATACTGTGCTTATGATGGAACAAGCGCGATTGAAATGGTGGAAGAAATTAAACCTGACTTGATATTGTTAGATATTATGCTTCCCAGCAAGGATGGAATGGAAGTGTGCCGGGAAGTTCGAAAAAAATATGAAATGCCGATTATTATGTTGACTGCGAAAGATTCAGAAATCGATAAAGTGCTTGGTCTGGAGCTTGGTGCTGATGATTATGTGACAAAACCATTCAGCACAAGAGAGCTCTTGGCAAGGGTAAAGGCAAATTTACGAAGACAGCAAACAAATGCTGCAAGGGAAGCGGCTTCTGAACAGTCGGAAATTCAAATCGGCTCTCTCGTTATTCATCCTGATGCATATGTCGTTTCAAAACGGGGAGAAACGATCGAGCTTACTCATCGTGAGTTTGAATTGCTTCACTATTTAGCGAAGCACATTGGACAGGTCATGACCCGAGAGCATTTGCTGCAAACCGTTTGGGGATATGACTATTTCGGAGACGTCAGAACTGTAGATGTCACGGTTAGAAGACTTAGGGAAAAAATTGAAGACAACCCAAGCCATCCAATATGGATTGTGACAAGAAGAGGGGTAGGTTATTATTTGCGCAATCCTGAACAGGAGCAGTGAACATGTATAGCAGTCGAGTGAGTTTTTTACGTTCGATACATTTTAAAATTGTGCTGATCTATGTGCTTCTGATTATTTTGGCTATGCAAATCATCGGTATTTACTTCGTTAAGGAATTGGAATCTTCTCTTATAGAAAATTTTAAATCTTCCCTTTCGCAGCGGATTGATTTGCTGGCTTACCAGATTGAGCAAGCGATGACGAATGAAGAAGTGGACGAATCATTGAATATGGAAGATGAGATATCTGCTATTTTGCAAGATTTTAAACGGGAGGAAATTCATGAAGTTCGCGTAGTGGACCAAGATGCGCGTGTCATCGGGACATCTGATTACAACAAAGATGTGATCGGGAAAAGAACAACTGAAAATATGATTAAACGGACTTTAATCGTCGGTTCGCCTGAAAGCAATATTTTGCTTGATCCGCAAACGAAGCATCGAATGTACGTATCAGCGACTCCGATCGTCACAGATTATAAACGAGAAACAATTGGCGTTGTTTATGTCGTTGCCTCAATGGAGGAAGTTTTTTCACAATTGCGGACGATTAACAAAATTTTTGCAACAGGCACAGGGATGTCCCTTCTTATTACCGCGGCGCTAGGAATTTTTCTTGCCCGCACTATAACCCGTCCGTTGTCAGATATGAGAAGGCAAGCGTTGGAGCTGGCAAAAGGGAATTTTTCCAGAAAAGTAAAAGTGTATGGAGAAGATGAAATTGGACAGCTTGCATTAACATTCAATCATCTCACGGAAAAATTGGAGGAAGCACAGGAAACAACTGAAGAAGAGCGCAGAAAGCTGGCGTCTATTATTACTCATATGACAGAAGGTGTCATAGCCACAGATCGGCATGGAAAAGTAATTGTCATGAACAATCCGGCCCATGAAATGTTGAATGTTTCACGTGAAACAGCCTTAGGAAAATCAATTGTGGAGCTTTTAGATTTAACGGATGAATGTACTTTTGAAGATTTAGTGAACCAGCAAGAACCGATGCTGTTAGATTTCAGCACAGAGGAAAAACCGTATATATTACGAATCAGCTTTTCTACGATACAAATTGATGAAGATCATATTAACGGATTGATTGCAGTAGTTTACGATGTAACAGAGCAGGAACGAATCAACCAAGAGCGGCGTGAATTTGTCGCAAACGTTTCTCATGAGCTGCGGACGCCGCTTACTACAATGCGCAGTTATTTGGAAGCATTGGCGGAAGGGGCTTGGAAAGACGAAACGATCGCGCCAAAATTTTTACAAGTGACGCAAAACGAAACGGAGCGGATGATTAGGCTGGTTAATGACTTGCTCCAGCTATCAAAACTAGATAGTAAAGATTATCAATTAAATAAAGACATGGTGAATTTCACAGACTTTTTCCACAGAATTATTGACCGTTTTGAAATGTCTAAGCAGCAGCATGTCACATTTGTACGAAACATTCCGAAAAAAAGCCTTTATGTAGAAATTGAACCCGATAAAATTACGCAAGTGCTCGATAATATTATTTCCAATGCATTGAAATATTCTCCTGAAGGCGGAAAAATCTCTTTTCAAGTAAAAGAACAAGTTGACCATATTGAAGTCAGTGTAAAAGATGAAGGCATTGGAATTCCGAAAGAAAGTGTGAAAAAAATTTTTGAACGTTTTTATCGTGTTGATAAGGCTAGATCACGCAAAATGGGCGGAACCGGTCTAGGTCTTGCAATTGCAAAAGAGATGGTGGAAGCACACGGAGGAGAAATTTGGGTGGAAAGTGAAGAAGGAAAAGGCACGACTGTATTTTTCACATTGCCATATGAACAGAACCAAGAGGATGATTGGCTATGAACCGGGAAACGATAAAATCCATTATTTTAACATTTTTAGTGCTGACAAGTTTATTCTTCACCTGGAATATTTGGACATATCAGCCAAACTACGGGGAAATTTCGAACTCCAACTATATTGAAAACAACCCGTTAAGCAATGTAACAAAAAAGCCTTATGAAGTCGTGCAGCCGGATCATATTATGATTCATGAAAAAATAAAACATTACGCAACTTATGACGAAATCGTCATCGAAAGAATTTGGAAGGATATCCGTCAGTGGGAGCTAGAAGAATTCAAAAATATTTCTGGAGAGATTGAAAAGCAATATGGTTTTAATCAATGGATAAACAGGGAAATACATAATTCAACCCCTAACTTTGAAGTTATTTTTAACGACTCGATTCCGATGTCAGCCCTCTTATCAATAACCGACTGGACGGATGAAGAAGATTTCAATATAGAATTTGATCGGATTTACATTCCTCTGACAAACGAGAAAGCGAACCGAAAGCTTTATTTAGTCGACTACGAGCATAAATATGTTGTAGAAGCACAGGTGAAAACCGCTTTAAGCAATTTGTGGACGGAAGTGTATAAAGAAAAAGAAAGCTTTGAAAGCTACGTGTTTTGGAACGGATTATTTTTGCCTGAAAAGCCGTTTCCGATTCATCGCCTTCAATATTTTACAAAATCAATGAGCGGTGAGCAGTTTAAAAATGCATTGTTTAGTGATCCAAGTTATGTAAAACGGGATGTCAATGCTTCCGAATTTGTGTATACAGACAGCTCCCGTCAGCTTGTCATCAACGAAGATAAAGAAAGGGTTGTTTACGTTAATCCGACAATTGACCAGTCTTTAACGACGGAAAAAGGAAAATTGATCTTGCAGAGCATTGATTTTTTGAACAAACATGGCGGTTGGCTGTCAGGATTAAATGATTATCGCTTCGAAAAAACGGATCAAGAACAGAAAATTTATTTTCGTCTAACGGTTCGAAATTTGCCAGTATTTTCGTTCAGCGATTCGCATTATTCGATCACGACGATTATGCAAAGCTGGGGAAAGAATGATATTGCCTTATATCAGCGTCCGTTATTTTATTTGGATGATTTTATCCGGGAAGATAAAACGACTTTACCTGGAGCAGCAGATATAATTGAAGCTATTAAAGATAATCCAAGCATTGAAGCCGACAAAATAAAACGTATTTTTCCCGCTTATGACATACAACAGTCGTCACGGCAAAATATCGTAAATTTGGAGCCGATATGGTGCATTGAACTCGAAAACGATAAATATCAAAGGCTGAATGTGAAAAAAGCGGGTAAAGGAGGGGAAGGTATTGGATTGGAGTAAAACGAAAACGGTGTTTATTATTGCCTTCCTGATCCTTGATATTTATTTAGCTTTTCAGTATGTTGAAAAAATCAAAAGCTCCAAATATGATATGATCACGAAAACGACGATTGAAGAGCAGTTTGCAGCGGAAAATATACAATTTGGGAAGCTTCCAAAAGAAGTAATAGAAGGTTCTTATATAACGGCAGAAAGCAAAATATTTAAGGAAGAAGAAATTGAACAACTGAAAAATCAAAAGCCGATGCTGCCTGATGAGGAGTTGACTCGTTCGGTAACAAAGCTTCGGATGAGTTTTGACAAACCGATTCCAATTGTAGGAGAAAGTATCGAAAATAAGATCAAGCAAATTTTAACAACACAAATCATTGCGGGCAGTCAATACAAGTTTTGGCGCTACAGCAAAGAAACAAGGGAAATTATTTGTCTGCAGGAATACAAAGGAAAAATTATTTTTCAAGATGTAAGTGATGGAATCGGTATGATTGTCTTTTATTTAAATGATAAAAATGAAATTGTGTCTTATCAGCAAACATTGCTAGAAGATATAAAAGAATTGGAGAAGCAGGAAATATTGCCTGCGATTAAAGCATTGGAAGCTCTTTATGAAAAAAATGATTTGAAATCTAACAGTAAAGTAACCGATGTAGAATACGGATATTACACACAATACCCGCTGTCGGAACAGCAAATTTTGGCTCCGACATGGCATGTAGTTGTCAATAAAACAGAAGATTATTATGTGAATGCATTGGAAGGTCAGGTCATTAAACCGGAGAAAGAGAATAATAATTTGGAGTGAGTGAAGGAAATGAGCCTTAATTTCAGTGTTCTTGCGAGCGGCAGCACAGGGAATGCCATTTATGTAGAAACAGATGAACATTCCCTGTTAATCGATGCAGGATTAAGTGGTAAACAAATGGAAAATTTGTTTCAAGAAATTCAACGGGACATAAAAAATTTAAGCGGTATATTAGTCACCCATGAGCATAGCGATCACATCAAGGGACTTGGAATTTTAGCGAGAAAATACGAAATTCCGATTTTCGCGAATGAAAAAACGTGGAAAGCAATGGAGAGAGAAATCGGCGAAATTCATTTAGAACAAAAGTTTACTTTTGAAATCGGCGAAACGAAATCGTTTGGAAGTTTAGAGGTTGAATCATTTGGCGTTTCCCATGATGCAGCAGAACCAATGTTTTTTGTGTTTCACCACCGTGGAAAAAAACTAGCGTTAATTACTGATACTGGATATGTAAGCGACAGAATGAAAGGGATCATACGCGGTGCAGATGTTTTTATTTTTGAAAGCAACCATGACGTAGAAATGCTGCGAATGTGCCGGTATCCTTGGAATGTAAAACGAAGAATTTTATCTGATGTTGGACATGTTTCAAATGAAGATGCTGCACTTGCTATGGCTGATGTCATTGGCGACAAGACGAAACGAATTTATTTGGCGCATTTAAGTAAAGAAAATAATATGAAAGAGCTCGCACGAATGTCTGTCCAGCAAGTATTAGAGAAAAAAGGATTCGTTGTCGGAGAACAATTTGAATTATATGATACAGATCCAAAGAAACCGACGCCTCTCGTAGCTGTTTAAATGTTTGAATTTCCCCATCGTTGGGTATGTTAATGTTGTCATATATTTTTCCTGCCAGCTCGCGTTATACTATAATAATGTAGATAAAATCATTCGTCATCGGAAAGGAATGATGAGGCGATGGGATATTATGATGATGATTTTGAACGGTATAATAACAGAAAACAAAGGGGAAACTGGGGCGGATCATTATTGGCTGGGTTAATCGGAGCCGTGTTAGGCGCGTTATTAGTTATTTTCTCCCTTCCAGCATTAGCACAATTCAATATTCTTCCATATAATCTGAACATCAGTCCAGAGCAAAATGAGGAAGGGGAAACAGGAAATGTCCAAGGGCCAGTCAAAACAGTAAATGTAAATGTGAATTCAGCAGTTACAGAAGCAGTTAATAAAGTGAGTGATGCGGTTGTCGGAGTCGTCAATATTCAGCAAGTAAGCTTCTGGGATCAAACACAAGAGGGAGAAGCAGGAACAGGATCAGGGGTCATCTACAAAAAGGAAGGCGATAAAGCCTATATTGTAACAAATCATCATGTTGTAGCCGGAGCGCATCAATTGGAAGTTGTATTAAACGACGAAACACGCATTCCCGCTGAACTTGTCGGCAGTGATCAGCTGATGGATTTAGCAGTATTGGTTGTGGATGCAAAGCATGTTAAGAAGGTTGCTGAATTCGGCAATTCGGACACAGTCAAACCGGGTGAGCCGGTGTTGGCAATCGGAAACCCGCTCGGCTTGCAATTTGCTGGGTCTGTTACACAAGGGATTATTTCTGGAACAGAACGGACCATTCCTGTTGATATTGATGAAAACGGAACAGTGGATTGGCAGGCGGAAGTGCTGCAGACGGATGCCGCGATTAATCCAGGAAACAGCGGCGGAGCACTTGTGAATTTAGACGGGAAAGTAATTGGAATTAATTCCATGAAAATTGCTGAATCCGCGGTGGAAGGAATCGGACTGTCTATCCCAATTAACATTGCAATTCCGATTATTAATGATCTTGAAAAATTCGGCGAAGTGAAGCGTCCATATATGGGAATCGGTCTTCAGTCTCTTGAAGACATCCCAAGCTATTATTGGGAAGAGGCATTAAATTTGCCAAAGGGCGTTAAAAACGGCGTGATTGTGATGAGTGTTGAGCCGATGTCGCCAGCTCAACGCGCAGGTTTGAGAGAGAAGGACGTAATTATAGAGCTTGCTGGGAAAAAGGTTGAAAATGTTCTCCAGCTTCGAAAGCAGCTATACAGCCAAAAGGTTGGAAGCACAGTGGAAGTAAAATTCTATCGAAATGGCGAGTTGAAAACAGTGAAGCTGAAGCTCGTTGAACAAAAATCTTTTTAAAGAACAGGAAGGCGGAATCAGCTTTCCTGTTTTCATTATGGGGTAGGAGGATTATAAATGTATTGCTGCGAGGATCATATTGATTTAGCAATCGACATGTATGTAGACCAGTATGAAACAGCACCAAATATTCAAAAAATTAAATTTAATCACAGCTTATCCACAACCTGTGAATTGTGCAAAAAAACCGCAGTATATATAGTTGGGAACTGATTTTCGGGCACGAAATATAGAGGTGTTCATCCACAATTGTGGATAAAATCTGTGGAATATTTGTTATTTTGTGTGGGAAATAGTTATCAACATGTTGATAAAATAAAAAAGGGGAAATATGAAAGTTGAACATTCAAATTATAGCGATTGGGAAGCTGAAGGAAAAATATTTAAAGCAGGGAATCGACGAATATTTAAAGCGTCTTTCATCGTACGCAAAAGTTGACATCATTGAACTTCCTGATGAAAAGGCTCCTGAACAAATAAGCCCGCAGGAAATGGAACTAATCAAAAACAAAGAAGGCGAACGAATTTTAGCCAAAATCCCGTCCGATGCATACGTCATCGCCCTTGCCATTGAAGGCAAGATGAAATCCTCGGAAGAGTTCGCACATAGTATAGATAAACTGGCCACATACGGAAAAAGCAAAATCGCCTTTCTAATCGGAGGCTCTCTCGGCTTAAGTAAAGAGGTAATGAAACGGGCGGACGAAGCCCTTTCGTTTTCCAAAATGACCTTCCCCCACCAGCTCATGCGTCTAATTTTGCTCGAACAAATCTACCGTGCTTTTCGCATAAATAGGGGAGAACCGTACCATAAATAGAGGCAAAAATTGTTGAAGATAAGGTGGAATTTTATTGTCGGAAGCGGGTATTGGCTGTGGATAATCAGTTTCATTATCCGCTTCACGATACAACATGTGGATAAGTATAAAGGTTTTAGATATGTTGACTTCTGTAAAATCGAATTCAAGTTCAATGTTTTTAATGGTTCTTGATTTTCCTGTTTGTTTAATTGTAATTTTATCGATCAATAACTGAAGTAGCTGTTTTTGATTTTCTCTTGATGTCAGTTAATAAACGAATAGAAATTTTTCAAGCAGCATTTCAATAAGCTCCGGTTGAATAACTTTTGAATCAGAAGAACTCAAATGTACTGCAATCTCATTTTTCTTCTGTTCTAATTCTCTTTTTTCATTGGAAACCTTTTGTAATCTTTCTTGTAGGATATCTATCGGGAGTGTATTCTTTTCAAAAGCTTCCATATATTTGTCTTGCAATTGCTGGATTTCTAACAAGCGGTTTTCAATCTGTTCTAGTTCTTTATTCAGTTTGTTTAGAGAACTAGCAGAACTTGAATTTATTTCTTTTAATGTTTTATATAGCTTTTGCTTATTGGTAACGAGTTTTTCAATTCTATTAATAACCTCGTCCTCTGCTTCATACGCTTTTATGGAATTCGCTTTACATGCTGCAGATCCTTTATTATGGAAATTACTACAAACATAATAACGATGTTTTCGTTTCGTCCCATCCTTTCTTGTATATGTCGTAATGGAAGGGACCATTCCTTGACCGCAATCAGGGCAACGCAAAAGACTGCTAAGTAAAAAAGGTTCATTCGATTGGCGCTGTTTAAATGATTTGCTTTTTCTTCTTGCTTGAACTAAACTCCATAATTCATCTGAAATGATGGCTTCATGCTGCCCCTCAACAATGATAGGGTCAGGATTCTTTCCTTTTCTTCTCTTACTCAAGTTTGACAGAGTACACTAAAGAAAAGCCCGAAAATACTGGTGTTTTGGACTTTACCCACAACACGTACCACTACACTTGTTAGTGGCACGTGTTTTTTTCTAATACTCTAGGAGGCGCTTGTGTGACAAGTGCTTCAAATGCTAGATTTGCTTGACCTTGTAATTCTGTACGAACGATTTGCTCTTCACCATTCACGCGTATTTTCGAGGCCTTCACCTGGCTTACATCATGCAAAATATCCTTTACACTTGTTTGGCATCCTATTTCTTTTAGCTTATAGGCCAAAAAGGATTCCATGACAAGCGCAAGGAAACAAACCATGATATGGCCTCGAATACGAGATTCCACTCGATGGTACATCGGGCGAAGTTCTAGATTCGACTTCAGGTTACGAAAGGCTTGTTCCACTCTCCACAACTCTTTATAGGCAAGTGCTGCCTCTTCATCCGTTAATGACGAGTTGGTACGAATGGCGTACTTTCCGTCAAACTTTTCGTCATTGGATACCTTCTCTTCATCAATTTTGGCCGATGCTTTTTCTATCGTTAAAAACTTGGAATACGCACGGTTTTTGACGAGTCCAGATGGACCGAGTTCATCAAGCTTCGATTGAAGGTTTTCTAACACGACTTGACGACTCGCTCGATCACGTTCTTCAGCGTCCGGATTGTAACAGAGTACATACGTTTCGCCATCGATTTTCTTTGACTTCACTTTTAGATTCGGGAGAACCTTCTTATATGGCCCACGGATGGATAATAGCTCTTGGGCTTTCTTCGACTTTCGTAATTTGACACCCACAATATATTCCATGCCCAGTTCACGAATTTGATCTAAGTTGGCTTCACTAACCATTCCGCGGTCTCCCACTAGAATGACTTTCTGAATAGGATAGCGCTTCTTCAGGTCTTCAACCACCATGCCAAATGTCTTCGTATCATGCATGTTTCCAGGGAAGACTTGATGTCCAATCGGAATCCCTGTTTTGGTCATTAATAAGCCAATCACGACTTGTTTTCGATCTCCACGATGATCTTTGGAGTAACCATAGTGAGCCAGCAGTTCGTCTGCTTCCTCTCCTTCGAAATAGGTGCTTGTCGTGTCGTAAAACACGATATCTACTTCTAATGAAGTTAAATCGGTTAAATGTCCATAAAGTTGTGTAATGCACCCCTTTGTCAAGACACAAATTGATAATATTTAAGTTATCCATTCTCTCCTTTCGCTATGAATGTGGTGCGTGTACGATAAAGGCTTGACATGGAGCCTCTACGGGCACGATTTTTTGCGCTGGAGCGACGGACAGATAACATCGCATGGCTAAAACAGCCTATCATGCCCGTCTCTCCATATAAAGCCTCTCATCACGTTCGATGGTTAGGATGCTTGAACCATCTTAGGTTGCTTGTACACTGTTGCTGGCGTCAAATAGTCCAAGGATTGGTGAGGTCGGTCTGTATTATAGAACGTAACATAACGTCGAATGCCTTTTCGCAACTCTTTAGGATTCTCGAATTCATTGAGATAGATACATTCATACTTTAAAGCTCTAAAGAATCGTTCCGTACGACTATTGTCTGTTGCTCGTCCTTTGCCATCCATTGATACCTGGATGCCATACTCTTTCAACAGCCCGAGATAGTCAGCGTTTGTAAAATGGCTGCCCTGGTCACTATTGATGATGGCCGGCTTACCATGACGCAATGCCCGCTTCAGACAGTCGATGACAAATCCTTTCTCCAGCGTACTAGATAACTCGTAATCGATCACTTTGCGGCTGAACCAGTCGATGATGGTAAACAGGTACATAAAGCCCCGTCCCATACGAAGGTAGGTGATATCCACTCCCCACACATGGTTCGGATGGGTGATCTCCCATCCACGGAGCAGGTAAGGCCGGCAGTACTTGGCATGTAGCCTCTTACTAAGGTTGGGTTTTGGGTAAATAGCTTGTATACCCATAAGGCGCATGAGACGGCGTACGCGTTTACGATTCACATCAAATCCTTTCTCACGAAGTTTCGCAGTCATGCGCCTGTAGCCAAAGTAGGGATGAGCTGTATAAAGCATATCCATTTCGTGCATGAGCATGATGTTTTCTGAGCTTTCTGTTTGCCCCTTTGATTGGCGATACACGCTAGTACGATGAATACCTAATAACTGTGCCTGACGCTTGATGCTGATCGATGGGTGATTGAATTCGACCATAGCCTTTCGTTCGTCAACAGACTTATTTGAGTCCAGATTTTTTTTTCAGCCAGTCAACTTCAACCGTTAACTGACCTACCAATTTCTCTAAATTTTCTTGTTTGGCCTCATATTCTTTACGGATTTTATCCACTTCGCTTGAGCCTTTTTCAAAGACCATCGAGGATCGTTCTAGAAATTCTGCTTTCCAACGACTGACCATGACTGGGCTTAATTCATATTTGGCGGCTATTTCATTGACGGTTTGCTCTTCACGCAACACCTCAAGAACCACCTTAGCTTTAAATTCTGCGGTATATCGGTTTCTTTTTTTCATGGTATCATTATAACTTATTTATCACGCTCATGTGTCTCACCTTATGGGAGCATTATAAAAAGGCTTGTCCATTCGGGAACAACAAATTTATTTTTAACGCTTGTAGATAAATATTTTTCAAACTTCCCATCTAAAAATAGTAATCCTCGATACACTACAATCTTATCGCTTAAAGGTTTAAATTAATCCCATAATATATGAAACAATTAACAATACAATACTTACTCCCCATAACCAGAAGAAAGAATAGCGAATATGCTTACCCATTTCAAGTCCTGCAAGACCTAAAGCAAGCCATAAAGCTGGTGAGAAAGGGCTGACAAAAGTTCCAACAATATTTCCCACAATCATGGCGTAGGTAGTTGATAATGAAGGAATACCAAATGTTAAACCAATTTGTTCTGCTACAGGTAATAAGGCAAAATAGTAAGCATCCGTACTTAATAATAAATCAAAAGGCATACCTAAAAATCCAATAATTAAATGGATATACGGAGAAATCGCATTCGGGATTATTTTAACTGTATCCGTCGCAATCGAATCTAGCATACCTGTACCAGTTAAAATTCCTAAAAACGACCCAGCCGCTAAAATAATCGTACCCATCGTTAAAGCATTTCCTGCATGTTTTCTGATCGTCTCGTTTTGCTCGTCGGCGGTGCTGAAGTTGACAATCAGTGCGATACTTAATGCGATCATAAATACTAAACCTGCAGGGAGTACACCCCAAACTAGCATAATAACGACTAAAATAGTTAATAGTAGGTTAAACCATAAAAACTTCGGTTTTTCCTCTTTTTTACTAACTTGTTCCTTAACCTCTTCTATCACAAAACTTGTAGATCCGTATTTTCTTTCGATTCTTCGCTTCTCCATCAATCCTAAAAATATCGCTAGTCCAATCATTAATAACATACCGATTACTTGAATAGGAATAAGCGGTCTCCACAATTCAGTGACATTCATTTCTAAGACAGCAGCAGCCCTTCCTAAAGGTCCAGCCCAAGGGAGCATGTTCATAATACTCGCACTACCACCAATTAGTAGTAACATGAAGTATGGATTCATTTTCATCCGTTGATAAAGCGGTAACAATGCTGGGATCGTAATTAAGAACGTTGAAGCTCCTGAACCATCTAAATGAGCGATAGCCGCAATAATAACTGTTCCGACACTGATTGTAACAACGTTTCCTTGCGTAATTTGTATCATCCGATTAATGAGTGGATCGAACAATCCAACTTGTTGCATTAAACCGAAATAAAGAATCGCAAAGATAAACATAATAGCGACGTTCATTACTTTTTCGGCGCCTTCAGTAAAGAAGCCCCCAATATCAGCTAACCCAAACCCCGTCACAAGTGCTGCGATAATCGGAATAATAATTAACGGTATAATTGGAATCGTTTTCCCTCTTAATAAAATTGCAACGATAATAACAATCGTGATGAATCCTACAATACTTAACATAAATAAATCCCCCTTCCATGTAAGACGTTCAAAAAACATTGTACCCGCTTACATAGAGAGTGGAAATATTCCATGAATATATTTTATTAACAAAATAAAACTAGTTTTGTTTATTTTGTTCACGAAGTATGTAAATTCTTTGTGGTCTTCCTACCTGGCCGTAATGCACTGTAGCTTCGACGAGTTTTTCTGCATCTAAATATTCTAAGTAACGCCGAGCTGTTGAGCGACTTATCCCAATTTCTTTAGCTAATAATTGTGCAGTAATATAGTTTTGATTGAAAGTAGACAACGTAGCTTTTACTTTTTCTAATGTTAATTGATCAATTCCCATAGGGAGTTCTGAACCCTTATTTGATAAGCCTTTTCTATTAGAGTTTTTCATATTAAATAGCTTATCTAAATCTTCTTGATTCCATTCCTCTTTGTCGAAAACCATTTCCTCGTGAAATTTACGAAAGCTTTTTTGTAATCGGTTTTTATCAATTGGTTTTATTAAATAATCATAAACACCGAGTAACTTCGCTGCTTTGACCGTTTGATGATCCTTAGCAGCTGATGCGATAATAATGTTACAATACGGGTATTGTTTACGCAATAGCTCTAGAAATTCAATTCGATCTACATCAGGGATATACATATCTAACAAAATAATATCCGGTAAATCCGTGGCAGAAGAGAGAAAGTCGATCGCCTCAGATGCATTTAGAGCCGTATGAACAACGTGACAAAACGGAAGTTGTTCAACCATTTCCTTATGGATATTCGCGATACGAAAGTCGTCTTCAATAATCAACGTTTTTATACTCATTTATGTTCTCCTTTCTTAGGTAGAAAAACGATAAATCTCGCTCCTCCTAAGTCACTTTCGTCAATGATAATTTCACCCTTCACCGAATGGACAGATTGCTTGACGATATATAAACCTTTTCCATGTTGGGCAGGGTCTTTTGTTGTAACACCGTCTTCAAAAATACGGTCTATTATCATTTCAGGAATCCCTTCTCCATTATCATCAATTTCAATAATAAGATTGGTACCAACGTCGGTTATGTGCAAAAGAACGTAAGGTGTATCCTTTGATAAAACAGCTGCAAAAGCATTGTCGATTAAATTACCTAAGGTAACTAACATAACGTCACGTATTTTGTCATTTGTAATTTTGTCTAAGTGGCTGTTTTCTTCGAGTTCAAAGGAGATTCCTTTTTCATTAGCGATATTGTACTTTGCAATTAGTAAAGCTTGGATAATGGGATCTTTAATTTGCTCATCTAAAGAAGGATAATATGTAATCGAGGTATCGTTTAAATCTTTAATGAACTGTTTCGCCTCATCATATTGCTCTAATTGCAATAAACCATATAAGGTATGAATTTTATTTGAAAACTCATGAGTCTGAGCACGTAAGCCTTCAGAATATTGCTTAATTGAAGTGAGCTCTTTGGTTACTTTTTCTAAATCGGTTTTCTTACGGAAAGTAGCGACTGCACCGTATAATTCGTGACCTTTCTTTAATGGCATGACGTTTAATAAAACAGGCTCATTATTTAACATGTATTCCATATCCTCCGGTGGTATTTCTTCCGTCGCATAGCGAAGTAGAGGCAGAGAAACAACTTCTTCTAACGGCTTACCAATCATCTTCGCATCTAATTGTAAAATATGCATTGCTGATATATTCATTAATGTTATTTTATTGTCTGAATCTACAGCGATAATTCCTTCCTTAGCCGATTCTAAAATAGCTTCCCGCTGTAACAGGAGGGAGGCGATTTCCTCCGGTTCCATCTTATGCAATATATGTTTTAAATGACGAGCGATAAGGTAGGAACCAAATATTCCGATTACTAAAAAAATAAATAACAAGATTAAAATAGGTACATATTGTTTCCAAACGAGCCGGTTTACCTCATCTAATAAATAACCAACTGAAACGACACCGACAATTTCACCGTCTTTGATAATTGGGGCCTTTCCTCGAATTGATAGACCGATACTTCCTTCTTTTAGAGATGTATATGATTCACCTTTTTCCAAGGCACGTTCATTATCATCACCGACCATCTTCTTGCCGATTCTATTTGGAATTGGGTGCGCAATACGAATTTCATTGCGATCGCCGACGACGATAAATTGAGCATCGATCTTCTGTTGGACTTTGTTCGTATAGTCCTGGATTGAAGCGGTAGGATTTTCTTCATCGAAAGCCTCGATGATACTAGGTGAAGTTGCAAGTGACTCCGCAACAGCGAGAGCTTTGTTACCAATTTCTTCACGTATGTTTTGTGACGTCATAAAATGAAAGTAAATCGATAACGCAATAAATATAATAAAAATTAACACATTAATTAATAAGGTGACCCGAGTCTGGAATTTAATTTTTCTATACCATCGGCGTATTTTTTCCACTAAATTCACCAACTTATTCATCGCTATTTGCCTTTTATTATAAGAGATATTCCAATTTCATAGAAATCTAATGGTACCGTAGCGTCTGATCATGTTACTGTATTAAAGAATGAAAACTTAAACGAGTATAATAGTCAATTTATCATTCCCATTTTAAATCGTTTGAAAGATAAATATTCTTTTAATCGTGAGATAAATAATACACGATTAAAAAATGAAACGATCATATTGCCTATGAACAAAAAAGGTGAACCTGATTGGTCTTTCATGGAACAATAGTAAGCGTAAAATAATCCCCACCTTTTAATGATAGGGATTAAATACTATTATTGTGATAAGTTATTAAAAACCCGACAATTCAAAGGAATTGTTTTGGACCAAGGAAGTAGTTGATCAAGCTCATCCATATTGCTTATATCCATATTGGGAAGCCTTTCAAATAAGTAGCGAAGATAATAAAATGGATTTAATTTATTCTCTTTTGCTGTCTCCACAATACTGTAAATGATTGAGCTGGCCTTAGCTCCTTTCGGAGTATTGCTAAAAATCCAGTTCTTCCTTCCGATCACAAATGGTTTAATGGATCGTTCACTTCGATTATTATCGATTTCTAATCGTCCATCCTCTAAAAATGCCACGAGTTTTTCCCATTGGTTGAGGCAGTATGTAATGGCTTGACCTAATAGACTCTTTGGTAAAACATTGCTTTTCTCTGTTTTTAGCCATGCTGAAAAAGCCTCCAACAATGGTTGGCTGTGTTTAAGTCGTTTTTTATATCGTTCTTCTGGTGTACATTCTTTCAAATCACGCTCGATGGCAAATAGCTGATTACAGAAATTGAGTCCTTCCCGAGCTGTGACTGCTGAATGACGTTTGGATTCAGGAAGTACGTTTAAAGCCTCATCGAACTTTCTGCGGGCATGAGCCCAACATCCAACTAATGTTACGCCGGATACCTTATGGTATCCTGCATATCCATCGACATGCAGGTATCCTTTAAACCCTTTTAGGAATTCTTTGGCATGTTCTCCTGCTCTAGTTTCCTGATAGTCATAAAGGACAAGTGGTGGATCCTCTCTTCCAGTCCGATAAAGCCACATGTAAGATTTCGATGTGCTTGACCTTCCAGGTTCATGTAAAACCTGAACAGTTGTTTCATCCGCATGTAGAATGTCTTTAGAGAGGAGATGCTCTTTCATTCGTTGATAAATTGGCGCAAGCCATTTTTCGGCACCATAAAGCATCCAATTGGCCATGGTTTGCCTGGATAAGATCACACCTAATCGTTTGAACTGTTGTTCTTGGCGATATAGAGGTAGCCCCTCTACATATTTTTGATTCATAATATATGCCATGCTTGACGGTGAAGCTAAACTTTTTGGATACACAGATTTTGGGGCAGGTGCTGTAACGATTGGTGTCTCTATTTCATTACGCTCACAATGACGGCATCCATAGACATATCGAACGTGTTTTAAAACTTTGACTTGAGCCGGAATAATCACTAATTCTTGTCGTACTTCTGTGCTCATTTCGTGTGTTTTTTCACCGCAACACGAACAGACCTGCTCTTCTTCGGGTAAACGATATTCAATCGTTTCCATAGGCAGGTTTTCAAACGTAGCTTGACGTTGACCACGTTTCTTTTTACGACGATATGTAATTGTTTCAACAGTTGGCTCTTCGGCTTTTACATTAGACTCTACCTCTGCTTCATTGAATAAAGGTAGTTCTAATTGATTAGGATTTGTTTTTTCGCTTGAAGAGCCAAATTTTCGTTTTTGACTAAGACGATACTGTTCTTCATACCATTGTAATTTCGCCGTCAATTCAACGATTTGCTGTTGAAGTTTTTCAATTAATTCAAATGGGTTTTGGTTAGGATTCTTTAAATTTTTCATCATGTAGTAATAATTCGACGGTTTTAGCTATTTTCCTCCAAGGTTTTTGTTAAAAGTAAAAAATTCATATAACTGTTCTAGCCTTTACTTCTGGGTGTGCTTTCTTTTGCTCCATTGCAAGACCATCCAATAACCAGCGTAATTGCCGATAACTAATTTGTATCGTTCCAGTGTCATTTTCATTTGGCCATTGAAATTTTCCTTTTTCCAATCGACGATAATAAAGCCAAAAACCATTATAGTCCCAGTGAAGAATTTTTAATTTATCTCGCTTTCGATTACAGAACACAAAATAGCTTGATGAAAAGGGATCTAAATCAAATCCCTCTTTCACCAAAGCAGCTAATCCATCAATGGATTTTCTCAAATCAGTACTTCCTTTTGCCAAGTAAACTCGTTCAGCTCTTGTACCAACTAACATGTTGATTTCAACGTCCTAACCACTTCTGAAAGAAAGGCCGGATCGAAACCAGGTTTTACTTCAATTGAAATCCCACTAATTTCAATCCGTAATGAATTTTCAACTGTTTGTGAATGATCTTCTAGGGTAACGGATGCCCATTTTGTAGACTTTCCTTGATTTTTTATTGGATTTTCAATTTTTCTTAACCAGTATTTAAACTGGTGAATACTCCATTGATTTTCCTTGCACCAGTTTACTTGAGTTTGACCGCTTTCACGATAGTCAGCGATTCGTTGTTCCCAAACCTTTCGTAATTCAGGATTCTTAGGCATAAAAAAACCTCCTTCAATTTCATCTTGAGGAGATTATCTCATGAAATTAGCACATCAAGAAGGTGTGCAAGATTTGACGCTTACCTAAAGGAGGCAATTTTATTACAACAGTCAACAATAAGAAAGGAAGTAAAAGATGCCATGAGAACTTATATAAACACCTAAAAAAGTTGTTGCAGCAATATGGTAAGTGGAAAGAAAATAAAGAGAATGAAGTGCATAAGCAATAGTTATAATTAAAAGATAGGAGAGGGAGAGATACTTATCTCTCCTAGTTTATTGTCTTCCTACCCTATCCAACGTTACGGTGAACCGTACCACAAATAGTGGTAAAGCAGAAAGTTGAAGTTGTGCTTGATAAAAAATGGTTGGCGAAAATAGTAAAATAACAGACATATAGTACCGATTTATCAAGGATATCCTTTATAAACATAGCTAAATATTATTGTCGAAAGAGGTGGACAGGTTGTTATAACTTGTCCTTCCTATCTCTCATATCTATTTAATATTCACCAAAAAAATGCCTTAAATTGCTCCTAGAATTGGAGTGAATCAAAAAAGTATGATTCATCACTACTTTTGGTGATTTTGGCAAAAAAGAAGAAAACACTTACGAAAACCTGGCAATAATGTTAGCTACCACACAAACATAAGGAGGTTTCGTAAGTGCTTTCTATATCACTAGAATTGCCAGAATTTGAAGTGATTAAACAACTTTCTTTCTCAATGAAACTAGAAGGATACCGTTTTTCAAAAAATGGTATCCTTGTGAAAGTAATTGTAATCTTTTATTCACTTTTATGCGCCAGGATTGTTTATTGGTAATATTACTTTTATTTCCGTACCTTCTTTAGGTAAACTTTCAACCTGTATATCACCTTTATGCATTTCAATGATTTTTTTACGATGGAAAGTCCTAATCCACTCCCGCCATTTGATCTGTTTCTTGATGGATCGGCTTTATAGAAACATTCAAATATGCGCATTTGAACCTCTTTTGTCATCCCAATTCCCGTATCTTTAGTGATTACCGCACTCGACATGTCTCAAAAGTTCATATTTTTTTCATATATATTGTGAAAAATTTCACAAACAGATGTTATACTAACTTTGTAAGCAAAATAAATAATTTAGGGGGAGGATGTAATACATATTGTGAAATATATCACAAAATCATTCCATCGATTTTAAAGTATAGGGGCTGAACAAGATGCATGTATGGGAGCAAGTTTATAATCCATTGGGAAATATATGGCTTTCAGCTATTATAGCTGCCGTTCCTATCATCGTTTTTATTGTTTTGCTGACAGTATTTAAATTAAAAGGCTATATAGCAGGGCTTTTCAGCATAATTGCTGCAGGCATTTTTGCCGTCTTTATTTATAAAATGCCTGCAATCTTAGTTTTGATGTCTGCGATATATGGAATTTTAGTCGGTTTATGGCCAGTAGCATCAATCGTATTTGCTGCTATTTTCCTTTATAAAATAACAGTAAAAACCGGAAAATTTGCCATTATAGAAAAAAGTATTTCTTTTATTACAGTGGATCAAAGATTGCAAGTTCTTATTGTGGCATTCTCATTTGGGGCATTTTTAGAAGGAGCTGCAGGATTTGGAGCACCCGTTGCCATAACGGCAGCCATTTTAGTAGGGCTTGGATTTAGTCCGTTATATGCAGCTGGTCTTTGTTTGATTGCAAACATAGCAGGCGGTGCATATGGAGCAATGGGGATTCCAGTAACTGTTCCCGCCCTCCTTACAAATTTGGATGGTCTAGTTGTGGGAAGATATACAGCATTGGTCCTTCCTGCATTAAGTATTGTCGTAGCATTCCTGCTGATATTTATCATTGATGGATTCAAAGGAATTAGACAAACCTTCCCAGCCATTTTAGTAAGCGGGGGTTCATTTGGGCTTACACAGGCACTTGTTCTCACTTTTTTAGGGGCAGAACTAGCAGACATCTTTGCAGCGATTGTGAGCTTAGTAGTATTAACTTTATTTTTACAAGTATGGAAGCCTAAAGAAATTTACCGTGTAAATAGAGAGAAAGCGGTAGATAAGCAGATTAAGTATTCTTTTGGGAAAATCGCTTATGCTTGGCTGCCATTTGTATTTTTAACCATATGTGTTACTTTGTTTAATCTACCATTTTTTAAAAAATTGTTTCTCCCAGGCGGTCTTTTAGAAAAGCTAGTGTTGTTGTTTCCAATTCCAGGATTGGACAACTTAGTTATAAAACATGCACCAATTGTGACGCAAGATGCTCCAATGGCTGCGGTATTTAAGTTGGATTTATTTTCATCTACGACAACAGCGATTGTAATGACAATCATTGTCGCAAGCATTCTTTTTCGCTGCAGCAATAAGCAGCTTAGAGAAATCGCAAAAGAAACTTCAAAAGAATTAGTATCACCTGTTCTAACCATTTGCAGTGTGCTTGCTTTTGCTTATATTTGTACTTACTCTGGCATGTCATCAACATTAGGCTTAGCATTTGCTTCAACAGGTAAGGTATTTCCTTTATTCTCGCCAGTGCTGGGGTGGTTAGGAGTATTTTTAACAGGTTCTGTTGTAAACAGCGGTTCCTTATTTGCTCCACTTCAAGCTGTCACTGCTTCACAAATTGGAATAGCACCTGAAACGATGGTTGCTGTCAATGTAATGGGTGGTACAATGGCTAAAATGATTTCACCTCAATCAATTGCTGTTGCAGCTGCGGCAGTTGGATTAGCAGGAAAAGAAAGTGATTTATTTAAAGTGACAATAAAATATAGTTTATGTTTGCTTGCTGTAATTGGATTAGTTAGCTGGCTACTATTTTAATCATATAACATTTTAAGGAGGATGTATAACTATGAATAAAGAAAAAGTAAATCGTGTTGTAATCGTTGGAACAGGAGCTGTAGGCTGCAGTTATGCCTATTCACTAATTAATCAGGGGGTCGTTGAGGAATTAGTTTTAATTGATATAAATGAAGCAAAAGCTGAAGGCGAGGCGATGGATCTTAATCATGGAGTGCCGTTTGCACCTTCGCCAATAAAGGTATGGAGCGGTTCTTATCAAGATTGCGCAGATGCGGACTTAGTTGTTATTACTGCGGGATTGGCACAAAAACCAGGTGAAACCCGATTGCAATTAGTTGAGAAAAATACGCGGATATTTAAACAAATTATCAAAGAGATTATGAAAAGTGGATTTAATGGCATATTTTTAGTGGCAACAAATCCAGTAGATATCTTAACTTATGTCACTTGGAAGGAGTCAGGACTGCCAAAGGAACGCGTCATTGGTTCAGGAACAGTCTTAGATTCTGCACGTCTAAGATTTGAATTAGGAAAGTATTTCAATGTGGATTCAAGAAATATTCATGCAATTATCATAGGGGAACATGGAGATACCGAGCTTCCAGTTTGGAGCCATGCCAAGATCGGAATAGAGAATCTTGATGATGTTTTAGAGCGAAAGAAAGATTTAAAGAAAGAATGTTTAGAGGAAATCTTCGTAAACGTCCGTGACGCTGCTTATCATATCATTGAGCGAAAAGGGGCGACATACTATGGAATAGGAATGTCCCTTGTCCGAATTACAAAAGCAATTCTTAAAAATGAAAATAGTATCCTGACAGTATCTTCCTATCTAGAAGGTGAATATGGACAAAATGATGTATATATTGGAGTACCTGCCAAGCTTAATCGTAACGGTGTTCAAGAAATAATCGAAATTGAACTAAACGAAAAGGAAAAAGAACAATTTAATTATTCCGTTTCAGTGCTAAAAGAAACGATAAAATCTGTCATTTAATCCAGAGACATGCTCTGTAGTGACCATTGTATCGGGAACGTTTAGGAAACAAGGATTGGGAAAACCAATTTACGATTACTAACTGCTGCGAGGCTTGTTAGGATGAAAAACTCAACAGCTTTCCAAGGACATGGGATGGTTATAATGACCGCGTTTTTCTAAGGCTTGCGGTGTTGTAAAGCTATTTGAAGGGTGATCATTACTCAGATACAAAGAACAAAATCGCTGCCTATTGTTTTTGAATGTTTGCTTTTTCTATTGAATGTGCTCTTGCATGGAGTTTCTCCTTTCAAATGTTGGATCGCATTTTCATTTTAACGGAGACCCTCTATGCAAGGGCTATTATTTTGCAAATTGCCTCTGATTTTATTTACCAACACAGTATTGTATATCACCAAAGCTTCTATACCATTCAATATACCTCAAATTCTACCTTATTTTTCCTCAGTAACTTTATCTGTTGCGCCAATCTTGGCTCGATCATTCTTTTAAAGATGATAAATGGCAGGTTCCTTCATATAAAGCTTCTGCATATTTATTTCCTATAAATATACATATATTGGATAAATAACACGGATCATTAAATTTTCTGATGAAAATTACTGCATTTGTTGCCACGTGACTATATCAGGCGAATTATATTTTACTAAAAAATAATTTGATGGATAAGCAGAGAGAAAACCAATAACGATCTATATGATATTGATGACAAAAGAAGAATGTCTATTGTTGTTTATGGACGCGACACCGATCCATTTAGGATGAACCACGCCCATAAGCGGTATAAAACTGATTCACGCTTTTGCCGGGCAAATTTCCAGCATTAACATGTTTCATCATGGGGATTCATTGTTCATATTCAGTTCATAAAAAGGTGTTACCATCACCAATGTACTTAGTTGCAGAGGAGGAAATGAAATGGGACATAGATACCAAACAGTGTCAAGCAATGGTGATTGGGCTATTGAAGCGCACGGACTCGTTAAAACTTTTGGCGATAAACGTGCGGTTGACGGCGTAAATTTGAATGTGCGCGCTGGGACAATCTACGGCGTGCTTGGGCCGAACGGGGCAGGCAAGACCACAACAGTCAGAATGCTGGCGACTTTATTGCGACCGGACGCAGGTTCGGCATACATTTTTGGTTATGATGTGGTGAAGGAGCCGCAGATCGTGCGTCAGTTGATTGGCGTGACTGGTCAATATGCATCGGTTGACGAGTCACTCAGCGCGATCGAAAATCTAGTCATCTTTTCTCGGTTGCTAGGGTTGAGCCGTACCGAGGCAAGGCGCAAAGCTCTGGAGTTGTTGGAGGAATTTGGTTTGACAGAAGCGGCGAAGCGCCCGTTGAAGCATTTCTCCGGCGGCATGCGGCGCCGGCTGGATCTGGCAGCAAGCCTTATTGCACAGCCGCCGCTCATCTTCTTAGACGAGCCGACAACAGGACTGGATCCACGCACGCGCAATCAAATGTGGGAGACGATCCGGCGATTGGTCAAGCAGGGATCAACCGTACTGTTAACAACTCAATATTTACAGGAGGCTGACGAACTAGCTGATCGAATCGCGGTGATTGATCGCGGCCGAGTCGTTGCCGAGGGAACAGCGGATGAGCTGAAAGCGTCGGTTGGCAGTTCGTCACTGCAATTGAAAATCCAAAATGTAAAAGATATCGAAAATGCCCGGCAAATTATTGAACAGGTGCTCAAAGTCCGGTCCAATGTGTCGTTGGAAACAGGAAAGATTACGGCACCGATGGCGGACGCCGACCGAGTTACGGATTTGCTGATCGCTCTTCGCGAGGCAGGGATCCGCTTGTCTGAATTGAGTGTTCAGAAGCCGACTCTTGACGAGGTCTTTTTAACCATTACTGGTCATAGTGTGAGGGAGGACACAACAGAGACATTCGATGAAACAGAGGAGGTAAGGATATGAAAAATGCTTCTAATCAGCTAGTTGCAAAGCGTCAACTAAAAAACAATACAAGCTTTGGACAGGCAGTGTGCAACTCGTTGACGATGGCCTACCGTGGTTTACTGAAGATTCGGCGTACGCCTGAGCAATTATTTGATGTCACGCTTCAGCCAATCATCTTCACCTTAATGTTTTCCTACATCTTTGGCGGGGCGATCTCGGGAAATGTGCATAGTTATTTGCCGATCATCATTCCTGGTATCCTCGTGCAGACTGTCATCGCGACATCCATTGTGACCGGAGTCCAACTGCGCGAGGATATGGATAAGGGCGTGTTCGACCGCTTTAAGTCGCTGCCTATTGCACGCATTGCTCCGTTGGCGGGAGCTCTGTTGGCAGACACCATCCGATATACCATTGCGACAGTGCTCACGTTTGTGATGGGATATATCATGGGCTATCGTCCAGAAGGAGGACTGGGTTACGTCGTCATTGCCGGGGTTTTTGTGATTGTGTGTTCTTGGGCTATCAGTTGGATCTTCGCCTTTTTTGGCGTGATTGCCCGGACGGCTTCAAGCGTACAAGGAATCTCGATGCTTGTGCTGTTTCCTCTTACGTTTCTTTCCAATGCTTTTGTGCCAGTCAAGACGATGCCCGATTGGCTCCAATGGTTTGCGAAGATTAATCCAGTTTCGCATATTATTACTGCCGTCCGTGATCTGATCAATGATGGAACTATTGGCTCAGATTTCGCCGTCTCTCTCATCGGGGCTGCATCCATCGTAGCAATCTTTGCGCCTATCACCGTCCGTGTATATATGCGCCGGGCATAAATTGGATATTGTGTATTGATCTGTTCGCGATATCCTAGTAAAAAAGCTTTTACCGAAAAATTACGGAACCTTGCTGCTTACAGAACTTTTAACACATCATATATAATTTCACATGTCTGATATAATTATTTCAGTCACTGCTGACATCCCTTCATTACCTTCCATTAAACAAGTTGCCTAACTCGGAGTATGGTATTGAAGGGATGCTGGCAAGTGGTTTTTTATATCATATATGGCCGTTTAATGACAGTGATACATTTCAGACACCAGACCAGTTTCGTGTTAACCCGGGATCTGAAGGAAACTACCCGGCGCAACGTTCTGTAAAAAGGGGCTCGGTTCGCCTACACTGTAAAGCTGCAAGTAATGCATAGCCCGGGTGCAGGCGGTGTAGAACAATCTGCGCAGGCTCTCAACGCCGTATACGTGCGATGAAGCGTTATAAATGATGACGGCGTCGAATTCGATGCCCTTCGCCAAATACGCCGGTATAACGACAACACCTTGTTCATATTCGGTAGAGCCGCTCTTCACAAGTTTTATATCTTCAACTCTTTTCAGTGCTTCGTATGCGGCGGTGCTTTCCGCAGCAGATTTACATATAATCGCGATCGTATTATATCCCCGTTTCCGCAAGTCCGCGACTTTGGAAGCAATACAGCGGTGCAGTTCAGCTTGATCGGACACTCTCGTCAACACAGGCTTATCGCCGTCGCGTTCAAAAGCAGTGATCCGTTCGCCATCGGGTACGAGTCCGCGCGTAAATTCAATGATCTGTCTTGTGGATCTGTAACTGCGGGTCAAGGTGATCGAATCCGTTTTATCCGGTCCGTATAGGCTGGTAAGCGTGTGGAAATCGACTGTTTCACTGGCATGAGCGAATATCGCTTGGTTAAAGTCGCCGAGCACAGTCATCCTCGCCGAAGGGAACAAACGCTTCAAAAATTCGAATTGAAACGGAGAATAATCTTGCGCTTCGTCTACAAGCACGTGTTTGATCGAGACGTTCGTCTGAAAGCCTTGAATCAGCTCTTTCAAAAATAAATACGGAGTTGCATCTTCGTAAAACAGTTTGCCTTCGTCTAGCGTTTTTACAGTCAATCGGCAAATATCCTCCCACTCCTCGGGTGTTTCCCCTTCCATCCACTGTTTGACCCGCGTTGGATCGGCGAAAAGCTGCTTGTATACTCCCTTCATGTCGATGAAACGAAGCGTTCGGATCCGTTTGCGCAACGGTTTCAGCTTCTTGCGAACGATCAATTGGCCCAGCGCTTCGATCTCGTTCTCATAGTTGTTCAACGTTTCTGCTTTAAAGCCGTGTTTTTTCCGTAAGAGAGTATGAGCTTTATGATAATCCTCGTTGCTAAGCAGCTCGATTTCTTCCTGCACCCATGGCTTAGTCCGTTCAAGCTTCTCCGCTTCATCGATTTGCTTGTTTAGCCAATCTGCCAGCTTTTCAAGTCTGCTGTGAAAACGGAGCGAGGTGTCGCTGCTATAAAACCTTTCTGTGATTTGTTTGGCGGTGATGATCGGTTTTCCTCTAAATAGAATATCTTTGAATAGCATGCCGGATAATTCCAGCGACTTACAGTATGTTTTAATCGTCTCGAAGAAACGGGTTGATGCCTTGAATCGGATGCTCGCAGTTCTAGTCCGGTATAAAGAGTCATCCGCTTCAGTCAACATATATTCCAATTGCTCGTATGGATCCTCGATTTGAAATTCTTTGCTCAGCCGATATTCCAAATATTCCTGAAAGGTGACCTGCTGCATATTCTCTTCGCCTAGTTCGGGCAGCACATTGGATACGTAGCTGTTAAACATCGAATTAGGTGAAAATAAAATGATTTGATCGGCTCTCAGCTTATCCCGATACTTGTAGAGCAAGTAAGCGATCCGCTGCAGGGCAGCCGATGTCTTGCCGCTGCCGGCGGGTCCTTGCACGATGAGCAGCCGCCCGCGATCATGACGGATGATCTGGTTTTGTTCCCGTTGAATGGTGGCCACGATGTTGTGCATATGTTTGTCTGTCACTCTGCCAAGCACCTGCTGTAAAATGTCGTCTCCAATGGTGAGACTCGTATCGAACATCGACTTGATAACGCCGCCGCGGATGATATATTGCCACTTTTTCTCCAGCATGCCGCGGACTGTGCCTCCAGGAGTAGTATATTCGGCCGGGCCGGGCGCGTAATCGTAGTAGACACTCGAGACCGGCGCCCTCCAGTCGTAGATCAGTATGTTCTCTCCGCTTGTATCCGTGAGCGTGGAGATACCGATATAGATTCGTTCAGCAGCTGAAGTCCCTTCCTCAATGAAATCGATTCGACCGAAATAAGGCACCTCCTGCATGCGGCGCAGGGTGGACAACCTCTTGAAGGCTTGTCTGTGGGTGCTTTGGCTCACGGACAGGTTCTGCGCCTGTTGTCTCAAGGCGATGATCGTCTCAAGATAATCGTCGAACGTATCAGTATTCACCTTGACGTCATCCCAAAAATGTTTGCGGAAATCAATCACTTCTTTTCGACGCTGGGAGGTTTCGTTTTCCAGCATGCCGATTTGCTCCACAATGATCGCCATTATGCTGTCCAATCGTTCTTGCTCCTGCCGAAGTTCTGTATTCATATTAAGCACTCCTTTAAAAAATAAAAATGGGGATTGACTGAAGAGGATTTATGTTTTATAATTATAATAGGGATACTATTTTTATAATTTAAACAAAATGTGTTTCTTTACTAATTTATCATAGTTTCTCAATTTTTTCAATGTATTTAACGCTGTCGTCGATATTATAAACAAGTTGAAATTGTATGTGATGAAGATAAAAAGTTACTGTAAGGCCATTAATTAAAGTATTTCTCATGCATGGAAGAGAACCGATGGTTTTCTTTTAGACCGTCTAATAAAGTTTGCAAAATCGTGTTATAATTGAATAAGTTTGTATATATAAACAGTCTAACTAAATTAGTTAGGCTGTTTTTTTTGTTTTGTAAAAATTCTTAAATAACTATGAAAGAAGGAAATTGGAATATGTATAAAGTTGATTACAAAGATTATCCTTTAATCAGAAGTTGGAAACAAAATTTAATGAAAAATCAATTATTGTCTATTTCCGTGTAGCATGCGAATTTTATCGGATAAATCATATAAGCGGATAAATCGACTATATAAAAGGATGTGACATCCTTGAATACAGGTGAAACTGATAGGGAGACATGTTCCAAAGTTGATACTGTAACTAAAACGAAAGCTGGATCTTATCGTGAAAGAGTAGAGGGAAAGAAACAATAATTTTTAGACAAGCCCATTGTGCTTGTCCATTTTAAATGCGAGGGGGAGATTTTATAATCGAGCAACATTCCGGAACATTTTCCTCAACACTTCAGCTTCATGTACGTATTCTCATGTATGTATACATATTGACGGACTGCACCTGTAGAAAATTCAACTCCATACTTGCGTTATTGCCGCTTTGCGGCCTGAACTCATCAGAGTGATTTTATGTCTCAGAAATTAAACTGTACGCAATCAGGTGATGGAAGATTATACACGGACTTTGATGATGCCTCTGCTGTTCTTGCGTTTCCTAAACGCTGCAAAAACCGCTTGAGACTTACCGAGCGTGTGGAACAACTCATTGAAGAGATTCGTATTTTTCCAAACCGTGAGTCCATCCTGGTGATTGGGCTGTCTTTCGAGAAATCGATGAACAACCTAACATGACTGAATACTAAGAGCGGCGCAAAAGCACTGGAACATATCAGAGTTACTCAAGATAATGGCAAATAAGCTACGCTTAGAGCTGCAGTGAGTGAACAAGGGAAAACGTTTAGGAAAGCCTGAGCTCTCGCAGCAGGTTCAGCCGATAAAGGGCTTAAATTTTCTTTTAACGAGAAAGCGAAGAAATAACAGTTAAAAAGAAAAGTAGAAGCCATGACCCAAAAAGTCACGGCTTCTGAACTAGTTATTTGTGTTTAGATCTGTTTGTGGCAGCATCTAAAGTTCCTTCAGGGAAACTAGGAGTTACTTGTGTAGCTGTAGTTTGAAATTGTTGAACTTGTAATAATTTCACAGTAAGATCTAAGACGATTTTTTCGCGCAATGTTTTAAACTGGCCTTCAGGTCCTACTTTAACTGGTGAGAAATCAAGTTCATAGAAGTTTGCGGCTATTAATTCACCGTATGGTTGTTCATTATATTTGACGAGATTTTGGAAGAAATATTTATCCAAACGAGGAACAAGGTCATTTTTCTCATTTAAGAAGAGAGCTTTGCTTTGATCAGAAATTCCTATTATTGGGAAAAGAAGGAAATCTCCGGTTGGAGCAGCGTCTGCAAGTTCTGTAAAACCAGAGAACGGAACGTCTGCAATTCTGTCTTGAAGTGCTCCATTGCAGTCTCTGGAAGCATATTCAATATCTTTGCGAATAAATCCTGATACAAATAATTTCGCTCTAGTTACTCTAAAATAGTCCGTTGTACCAATACGTGTAAATCTAACAGGTACTAGTTTCGCTTGTTCCAAAAATACGTTTTTTGTCACTCTCTTAATTTCAGTTGCTGGCGGATCAAGCGGAATATCTGCCTCTACTACAACTTGAATAGTTTTTTCTGCTAATACAACTGGAGTTTTAAGAGTTACAGTAACATCTGGTGTAAGAACTAAATCGGTATTTTCATTTGATAATGGTACTTGTTCTGTCGATTTTACTGGGCAAGCTGGGATTTGATGATCGTCTTTACTCATGAAAAAATCCACTCCTTAATTTTTTTTGAGTTTTCCAAACTCTGCATTAATACAATATGCAGCATTCATTTTTAAGTTTGGGCTTTTCACATAATCATTTTTCTCATTTTTAAATCAAAGAGTGGATTTCGTATACATTCGATGATCTCTAGATTCCATTGCCAGCATAACTGACCCGAACTTGTTGTACTTGTAATAAATGAACGATTAAATCCAATATAATTTTTTGGTGCAATTGACGATAGTAAGGTACTGATTCATTTTGTTTGGAACCTTCATTTCCGTTGTCTGCGGCAGTGTACTCAATATTTTGTGATATATATCCTTTTATAAATAAATTTCCTTTCAGTGCTGTACATGTTCCATTATCTAATGATGGGGAGAATTGAGTAGGTACGAATTTACAATTTGTTAGTACGACCTCTTTAGAGATTTCTTTAACGCCCAAAATCTCTTCTTCAAATACAACATCTTCTTCTAAAATTATTTCCATTTTGTATTCCCCTGCTACAACTGGAACTCTAATTTGTATAAAGTCATGAGATGTACAAGTTTTGTTATCTGTTTCGCTTGTTTTCGCAGCTTTTGAGTCATGCAGGGGAACTGCAATAGATTGATAATGATTATTTGTATTATTCTTACTATAAGTGTGTACAGTGTCAGTTAAAGAGATCATTTCATGAATTTTAGAGCAAACTAAACGACATTCAGGCTGTTCAGGATAATAAGTTGTCGTATTGAGTAATTTTGTGTTTAATTGAGGAGTTTGTTTATTGTTTAAGTCAAGAAATTCAGCTGAATTTTGAACTATATTGCTAAAGATAGGAGAATGAAGAAAGTCATCTATTTCTACAAAAGTCGAAAATGGTCTTTTTATAGTCATTGAACATGTTTTTCCATATTTGATAGATTCATCTGCATTATCAAAATTAATAGCTTTTTGATCATTCGTTCCATCCGATTCGGATGAAGGATGAACAGGCTCAAAAACAGAATCGGTCGGAGATTTTTTATTTATCTCCTGTTCAGCATGAGAAACCTCATCCGTTTTCACAGCATGTTCATCAACAGCTGAAGGGGATTGTTCAGGATCAGCTCCATCTGATAAATGAACCGGCTCAACTGTATTGTTAATAAGATGGATTTTAAAGATATCTTGATTATTTATTTCACCCGAATTGAATGAATCATGGGCAGATTCAAAAACGGAATCGGTTGGAGGATGATCCTTTGTCTCCTGTTCAAGACCAGCATGGAAATACTCATCCGTATTCACAGCATGCTCATCAACAGCTGGAGGAGATTGTTCAGGAACGGCATCGTCCGATGAATGAACTGGCTCAACTGTATAGTCAATAGGATTGGTTTCACTGATATTCTCTTGATCATTTATTTTATCTGAGCTGGATGAGTCATGGGCAAATTCAAAAACGGAATTGGTCGTAGATTGATTATTTGTCTCCTGTTCAAGACCAGCATGGAAATACTCATCCGTATTCACAGCATACTCATCAACAGCTGGAGGAGATTGTTCAGGAACGGCATTGTCCGATGAATGAACTGGCTCGACTGTATAGTCAATAGGATTGGTTTCACTGATATTCTCTTGATCATTTATTTTATCTGAGCTGGATGAATCATGGGCAGATTCAAAAACGGAATCGGTTGGAGGATGATCCTTTGTCTCCTGTTCAAGACCAGCATGGAAATACTCATCCGTATTCACAGCATACTCATCAACAGCTGGAGGAGATTGTTCAGGAACGGCATCGTCCGATGATGAATGGACTAGTTCGACTGTATGGTTAATAAGATTGATTTCACGGATATCCTTATGATTGTTTATTTCATCCGAGCTGGATGGAGCATGAACTAGCTCAAAACCCGAATTGGTTGAAGGTTGATCATTCGTCTCCTGTTCATCAAGACCAGTTAGAGAAATCTGCTTAATATGAGAAGCCTCATCCGTATTCACAGCATGCTCATTAACAGCTGGAAAAACTTGTTTAAGATTGTTTTCATCCAATAAATGAGCAAGCTCGACTGAATAATCAAAAGAATTGGTTTCAAAGTGATCCTCTTGATCATTTATTTCATTCGAGCTGGATGCAAAGGTATACACAAGTTCAAAAACCGAATCCATTGAATCTTGATCGTATTTCTCATGATGTTCAAAATCAGTTAAAGAAATACGCCTAACATGAGAAAAACCATCCATTTTCAAAGTATGATCATTACTAGCGAAGAGAACTAGTTCAGAATTGGTTCTATTCGATGATGAATGAGCTCTATCGACTGAATGATCAATAGGATCAGTATCAAAGCCATCTTCTTGATCATTTATTTCATCCGAATTGGATGAAGGATGAACAGGCTCAAGAACCGAATCGGCTGAGGGATGATCCTTTGTCTCATGGTCAGGGCTAGGTAGAGAAATCTGCTTAATATCATGGGAAGAACAATCCGTTTTCAAATCATGATCAGCATTAGCTAAAGGCATTAGTTCAGAATCGTTTCCATCTGATGATGAATGAGCTCTATCGACTGAATGATCAATAAGATCAGTATCAAAGTCATCCTCTTGATCATTTATTTCATCCGAATTGGATGAAGGATGAACAGGCTCAAGAACCGAATCGGCTGAGGGGTGCTCCTTTGTCTCATGGCTAGGGCTAGGTAGAGAAATCTGCTTAATATGGGAATCATCCGTTTTTAAAGTGTGGTCATCAGTTGAGGAAACGTGTTCAGGATCAGTCGTTCTATTCGATGGTTGAGTAGGACCACAGATGCTGCCTGTATGATTTCTTTTAGACATATTATACTTTTTGTATAAATTCATCAGTTTGGAAACATTATTTTTATTTTTGTTTAGTTTGGGCACCTTTTTTATACCGTAATTTTCATGTGAATCATCTGCTTCTGCTGTATCAATGCGATTTGGCACAATATCTGATTTGTGACTATCATCATCTTCTTCTGTATGCTGAAAATTGGGGCATACAGATTTTTTTTGAACTCTTGAAGATTTAAAAATGTTCATTTGTTTAGAACGTATTTGCTGCATCCTCTCATGGTGAATCCATGGAGTTTTCATGACACCTCACTCCCAAATTAACGAATTTTTACTGTATTTATTTATGCTTTATTTCCCGCATTTGTCCCTGTACAATTCAGGAAATTTCAAAAATAAGCTCTATGTAGCATTTTTCTCAAATCAGATGATTTGCCTGTTTCTCTTCAAAAATTCGATAAATGGGGATACCATGCCCGCTAATCTTTTTATAATATTGATATGGAATATAAAAATAAATGATTGCATAGATGAATGAAATGAAAAGTTTTTAGATATAAGAAGGGGAACTTGAAGGATTAAAAGAGGACAAAATTAGAGCTTTTTATTTCCGAATAAGATACTTCCATTGTTGAAATTAGCGTAATTAAACACAAAAACACAAGGGGCTGTCTAATTAATGAACTGCCCTAACAAGAACATCAAGATTTTATGCTTCGCCTATTTAATAAAACAAATTTAAAGCGCTAAAGTGAAAAGTGTGGTAAACTTTATTATCACCCGTGGTGCTAGTTGAGTCTTAACGCTCAACTAGCCCAAGAACAACAAGGGAGTAAGCCAGTAAAATACCATCCAGTGCCGTTTCAAATCCAGAAACCGAGTTCGCTCGAATCTCGGTGATCCGATACGAATCGACTAAAATCGAAAACACGGTTTCAATCACTTTGCGTTTTCGTTTCATCCACTGTTTCCATGCGTCGGATTGGAGAATTCGCTGATTTTTTCGAACGGGCGTCCAAAAAGCGACTCGATGCTCTTCGTACAGCTTCTTTTGCAGTTTTTGGCTGATGTACCCTTTGTCACCTAGGTTATATGGATGTGGAATTTGCGTCATGACGGTTTCAGCGGCCACCCGATCGTGACAAGACGCTTCAGTGACGACATATCCCATCGGAAGCCCTTGGTCGGTGACCTGCAGATGAAGTTTCAACCCATAGAAAGCGATCTTTTTCGAAGCACAATAGCCAATATCCGCAATTCCACGAAACCGTTTGGCGCGATACATTCGGGATGAATGACACAGCTCGATCGGCAAACTGTCCACGACCGCATACGCATGGTGTTGTCCACGCTTGGCCAGCTGGTGCCGCATCCACTTGATCGCAAAGCCAAGCGCTCGGCAGCGACGGTTGTATCGAGAACGTTCAGGGAACAAGTCCTTGGAAAACAAATTCCCGATCACAAACCGGTGCCAAGCCCGTTCGGAAGTGAAGCCTAACAACTTTCCAAGGACATGGACGGCGATGATGACCTCGTCCTTCTGTTTCAACAAATGAAGATTTCGACGTTGAAGATGAATCTGGATACTCGATAGTTGAGCTGATACAAAACACAAAATCGATACATATTGTTTTTGAAGTTTGGCTCGATCTGTTGTAAAATGAAAGTGCTCTTGCATGTGAATTCTCCTTTTAAATGTTTGGTCGCACTTTCATTTTAAGGAGATCCTCATGCAAGGGCTATTTTTATGCTTGTCTGATTTTATCTAGCACCACGGGTTTTATTATCATTAAAATGTAATAGGGTGTTTGATTCAATTGGAAATTAAACAATTGAAGTGTTTTCTTGAGGTTACACGTACCGGCAATTTTACCACTGCATCTGAGAATCTGTTCATTACGCAGCCTGCTCTCAGCAGAATTATCAAATCATTGGAGGATGAAATTGGAGCACCGCTTTTCATACGTACTAGAAAAAAGCTGATATTGACGGATGCAGGCCGTATTTTAAAAAAACATGCTTTAAAAATTGAAAATCAGTTGCAGCAATTGGATGCAGAGCTTGATAAAATGTTTATGCAAAGAAAACGACAAATTCGCATCGGGCTACCTACGATTACGAATTCCATTTTCTTCTCAAAATTGATTGCATCGTTTCATGAAGAATATCCAGAGGTGATTTTCCTACTAGAAGAGGATGGTTCCAAACCAGTTGAAGAGAAGGTTCTTAATAATTTATTGGATTTTGGGGTCGTTGTTCTTTCTGAGGAAAATGAAAGTCTTGACAGTATTATATTTGTGAATGAGAAATTAAAACTAGTTGTCTCTTCGTCTCATCGTCTGGCGGGAAAACAGGAAGTGTCTTTGCAGGAGCTAAAAAAAGAGGACTTTATTATGTTCGACCGGGATTTTGTGCTAAGAAATCTTGTCATCAATTCTTGTAGAGAAGCCGGTTTTCAACCGAAAATTATTTCGGAAACATCACAACTGGAGTTTATTCAAGAATTGGTTGCCTACAATATAGGTATTACTTTGCTGCCTGAAAGTACGTGTATAGAACTAACAGATGATTTTAAAACGATCACCGTCACTAATCCGGAAATCGAATGGAATCTGGCAATGATTTGGAGAAAGGATGCAAGCTTATCACAGATTGCGCAGGAATTTGTACGATTTGCAAAAGAAAAGCTGTCGACAGCTAATCCCGGACAGGATTCTAAATCCGATTGAGTCAACTATAAGAAGGGGGCTGTCCAAAAAGTCAGGGTAACTGACTTTTTGAAGCCCCTCATTTTTTCACTTTTAAAAAAAATGCACAAAAAAATCGTCCTTTCTAGTAAAATGAAGTTGCGACACAACATTACAGAAAGGACGATTTTTTATGAGCAATCAAATGATTACTCCTGAAAATTATAACACACAAATGACACTTCCTCTAGATGGAAAAGAAGAAAAAACTCCTGCTAAAAGAAATTTAGCCCCTACTTTCAAACCATATGACAACCGTCAAGTTCAAATGATTTATGATATTGAATCGCTCATACCCGAACATCACGTGGCACGTGTCGTGGACGAAATGGTGGAGGCGATACCAGATGAACAATTGTTTTCTCATTATAAAGGCGGCGGCAGAAGCTCCTATCATCCCAAAATGATGCTGAAAATCATTCTGTATGCTTATTCTCAAAAGGTTTATTCTTGTCGAGGAATCGAAAAACTCGTTAAAGAAAATATTCCTGCCATGTGGCTTTCAGCGATGCAACAACCAGATTTCCGGACAATCAACGAATTCCGAGGCGGACGGATGAAGATCCTAATGGATGAGTTATTTGAAGCGATGATTCTGAAGCTGATTGAAGAAAATTACATCACGATGGAAAACTACTTTTTGGATGGTACTAAAATTGAAGCCAATGCCAATAAGTATTCTTTCGTGTGGAAAAAATCAACCTTGAAATTTGAAGCGAAGGTAAGAGAAAAAATTCAAGAAACACTTCAGTACATTCAAGAATTAACCCAATTAGAAGCAGGAACAGCACAAAAAGAGGCGAAAGAAGATCCAGAAATCACGGAACAGAACTTGGAAGCCATCGCTCAAAAATTAGAAGAAAAAGTCGAAATCCTAACAGAGGAAATCGAACAGGAATCTGATACAAAAGTTCGGAAGGAAAAACGAACAGAACGCAAGAAATGGAAAAAACCTTTAAAACGGATTCGAGAAAATTTTTTACCTCGACTAGCCAAATACAAGGAACAGAATGAAATCTTTGGCGATCGTAACAGCTATTCAAAAACGGATAAAGACGCAACTTTTATGCGAATGAAAGAAGATCATATGAAAAATGGTCAACTGAAGCCAGGGTATAATGTGCAAATCGGGACAGAGAATCAGTTTATCTTGTTTTATACCATTCATCAACGACCAACCGATACACGTTGCTTTATCCCACATATGGAGAAGCTAGCCTCCACTTCATTACCGATGCCCCAAACAGTTATTGCGGATGCAGGCTATGGTAGTGAAGAAAACTATGTATATGCAGTTGGTGATGAGAAAGAGCCCCGGTTTGAGTTTCTGATTCCTTATGGGAGCTATGTAAAAGAACAAACACGTACATACAAAAAAGACATTAAAAATGCCAAAAACTGGACCTATTGTGAAGAGGATGATTGTTTTATTTGCCCGAATGGAAGGAGAGTAACGTTTAAAAAATACCAAAACAAAAAGAATCCATCTGGCTATGAACAAAGCTTCAAAATATACGAATGTGAAGATTGCACCGATTGCCCATTGAAAGCGAAATGCACAAAAGCGAAGGGAAATCGTCAAGTTCACTGGAATCCCATCTTTGAAGAAATGAAAGCAAAGGCCAAAACAGCCCTTGAATGTGAAGAGAAAGCCGCCATCTACGCTCGACGCAAAGTCGAGGCAGAAAGTGTGTTCGGTCACATCAAGGGCAATCGGTCGTTCCGCAGATTTTCTTTACGGGGGCTCGACAAAGTACATGTTGAGTTTGGGATTGTGGCATTAGCCCACAACTTCCTGAAAGTAGCCGGCATCCGCCAGCTACTTTCAGATAAAAATCGAAAAAATATAAAAGCAAGTGGAGAGAAACGCATTGTTTTTCTCCACTTGCTTCATTTTAGGGACTTATCGGACAGCCCCTTTTTTTACTTGAAGCAGAAACAAGAAAAAAGTGTCTTTTTTGTGTGGAGCCGTCTCTTGTACTTAAGCAGGGGTTAGGAAGGATTCATTTGAATATCATGTTTCATATGTTCGTGGAAGCGGCCGCTATCTTTTCATGAAAAATAGATAGAGGTTCTAGATGTCCGTTGATTTCCTGCATCTACAAACGATTCATAGATAGCTTGAAGAAAGACGGATGTTTCCAACGGTTAGAAACCGTCTGGGACTTGCTCTCGTTGTGCGATTGCGAGACAGTGGTCCGACCGTCCATAAACAATACGAGCTCTATATGGTGTAAAAATTTTTTTCAATAGTCAATCACTGTTCGTTGTAAAAGAGGTAAAAACAATGTATATTTAATTGAGAATGATAATCATTTACTGAGTTCTAGGAGAGGTGGAAATAGATGAAATATGACGAATTATACGATGTGACGATTATTGGCGGCGGACCAGCGGGGTTGTATGCGGCATTTTATAGCGGATTGCGGGAAATGAAAACAAAGCTGATTGAGTATCAGCCGCAATTGGGCGGCAAGCTTCATGTTTACCCGGAGAAAATGATTTGGGATGTTGGAGGACATGCACCGATTACAGGAGAACAATTAATTAAGCAGCTTGTCAAGCAAGGATTAACATTTAATCCTACAGTGGTACTAAATGAAAAGATTGAATCGATGAAACGAAAGGAAGATGGCACTTTTATATTGCAGGCCGCTTCTGGACGGCAGCATTTTTCCAAGACGGTCATTGTCGCAGTGGGAAGCGGTATATTGAAGCCGCAAAAACTGGAGATCGAGGGTGCAGAAAAGTTCGAGGTGGCTAATCTGCATTATACAGTGAAATCGTTAAAGCTCTTCAAAAATAAAACGGTCATCATTTCAGGAGGAGGCAATGCGGCAATTGATTGGGCGAATGAATTAGTGCCGATTGCTAAAAAAGTGTATTTGACGTATCGAGGGGAGATGTTAAAAGGTCATGAATCGCAGGTGACGCAGCTTCTAAACAGCTCGGCTACTTGTTATTTTCATACCTCGATTACCAAATTGATTGCCAGCGAGGACCATGAACGGATTGAACGAGTCGAGCTAACAAACCGTGAAACAGGAGAGATCACCTATTTATCGATTGATGAAGTAATTGTGAATCATGGCTATGAGCGCGATTCCTCCTTGCTGGAAAAAAGCGAGTTGAATATTCAAATGATTGACAATCACTACATTGCGGGCAACGCCCATAGCGAATCTTCTGTACCGGGACTTTATGCAGCGGGGGATATTCTAAAATACGATGGGAAATTGCATTTGATTGCGGGGGCCTTTCAGGATGCCGCAAATGCGGTAAATAGCGCTAAACAATTTATTGAACCTAAGGCTGATAAATTTGGCATGGTATCATCCCATAACGAAATCTTTAAAGAACTCAACCGAGAATTGATAAAGCAAATGATGAAATAAAAGTTTATTTGGAATAGAATGTAACACACGACCAAGCTCAATGATACGATCCCTTTATAGTAGACAGGAAAAAGAAAGCCTGTTCATCTGTCTATTATGGAGGGATTTTTCTATATGTGCTTTTTTATTCCTGTCTACTTGACTGGGGACAGCTCATCACACGGGTGGTTTTTTGTTTAGGTTAAAGAGCGCTTCCATACTATTTTGTTATGAATTGTATATAGGATTGGCATTGTATCTTTGCAAACCAGCTATATTATAATTCTCTTTGTAAAAATTCTAATACGGATGAAGCGTACGCTTCAAAAGTATTTTTATACGTAAGGTGATCATGATGGAAGCAAAAAAAGTTAAAGAAACACGTGTTGTTCAAACAGATCAAGTGCTCATTAATGATTTGAACAATTATCATACATTATTTGGCGGAGTTTTAATGAAGAAGATGGATGCATGTGCGACGCTTTCCGCCCGCAGACATACAAGGGTAAAGGAATGTGTTACGGCGTCGACCGACTCCGTTAATTTCCTTGAACCGATCCGGGTAAGTGATTCGGTTTGTATTGAATCATTTGTTAGCTATACAGGTAAAAGATCCATGGAGATTTTCTGTAAAGTGATTGCAGAAGATCTAGAAACTGGGAAACGAAGAATTGCAGCTACTGCATTTTTCACTTTTGTTCCCTTGGATGAGAATAAAAGACCGTTGGAAGTACCGCCTATTATTCCAGAAACAGAGGAAGAAAAATATCTCTACGAAACAGGAAAAGAACGTGAAAGCATTCGCAAGTTAAAAAGACAACAAAATAAAGAACTCGTGTCCAGACTTTCACTGAATAAACCGTGGGATTAATACGGAACAAAGGAATGATATAGTGTGATAATAGACTCTAGTTACGATGAGTTGAAAAATGCACAAACCGCTATCGAAAACTTAAAGGCAACAACACCAACTATTTATCGGAAATTTTTAAATATCGTCCATTTGACTCGTCAATTACAATATGGATATCAATATATGGGCTCTTTACTAATGGATGAAGACCCGGATCGATTCCAACCGAAATTTCAGGATGATTATGTATTGTCTATCTATCATCAGGAAATCGAAAAACTAAAAAAAGATAAAAGATTTCCGGAATTAAAACAACTGCTGCAATCATATAAACATATTAGCTATACAAACATTAGCAAGCTGGCTTTAGGGGAAAAACCAGCAGCATTAATTGGTCCAGCCGTGGTCCATTAATTGTTCGAAGGAAACTGAAAAAATTTAATTGGGTGGATCGAACTTTGATTCGATTCACCTTATTTATTTTTAAAGAGTGTTAAAAGGCCGCTTTCTCAGACCATAAATTCCTTGCATTACAAACAGCTGTCCGAAAAAAATATAAACGTTATTTTTATTTGAAAAAGGGGCGCCTCTTAGCTGAAAAATCAGCTTGAGACAGCCCCCACACTACCAACGGTTATTCTAAGGCCTTACTCCTTTTTAGTCCATTCACCGACAAATTCGATTTCGTTATAGGAATAGAAGTCTTTCAATATCTTTTCGCAATCATCTAAGAAAAGCTGATCCGCTACTTCTGACACGAGCTTGCGTATCCCGTATTTCAGGCCGGAAAGAGCAGCTGCTGTAATGCCGCAGCTGATCAAACCCGAATAGTTGAAAGCGAAAATTCCGTACAGAAGCTTTTTGCCCTTTTCATCGCGGCTTATAAAAGCGAAACCAGGGCTGAGATAAGGATGGGCATCAAGCATTGGATTGGCCAGCTCCTTCGGGGGATGATAGCGGTCTCCCCAACGAGCAATGTGGCTTTCGACAAGTTTCAGCTCCGGACGCAAAGCAGGATCAGTGACGAGTCCAGTGCAGATGATCAGAAAATCGAAGGTGAACTTGCCCTGAGGTGTGGTCACTACTGCACCTTGATCTGCAGCTTCAACATCAAGCCATGGTGCTCCTAAGTGCAGGTGAAAACCGGGCCATGAGGCTGCGCGTCCGAAGGTATCGTTGGTCGGCGGCTGATTATATTTAAAGAAATGAGCGATGATTGCATATTTATCAGCGTCCGATAGAGCTTGGAAACGTTCAATTAGACCGGAAACTTCCATATAGCGGATCGGATTGATACGCTGCAATTTCTTGCGGCGGACAAAGACATGAACTTCGGCCGCACCCTCTGATAAGGCAAAATTGGCATTATCAAAGGCAGATGCGCCGCCGCCCAAAATTCCGATCTTTTTCCCTTGTAGTGCTTTAAAATCAATTGTTTCTGAGGAGTGGGCATAGAGATGATGCGGCAATTTTTCAGCAATGAAAGGAGGAACATGCCATTCGCCACCGCCTTGAATTCCCGTGGCTAAAATAACCTTTCGTGCGAGCAATATGTCAGATGGTGCACCCGTTCCTTCAATATGAAGCCGATGAATCCCTTCATCAGTCGGCTCTATCAACTTCAACTTTACTTCATTGATGACGGGCAGATTGAGAACTTTCCGAAACCAGCGCAAATAATTCATCCAATCTCCCCGAGGAATTTTGTCTAGCGCTTCCCAGCCTTCCGGTCCGAATTGTGCTTCCCACCAAGCGCGGAAGGTTAGGGAAGGAATCCCAAGGTCGATGGAGGTTAAATGTTTAGGTGTTCGCAAGGTCACCATACGGGCGTAGGTTTCCCACGGTCCTTCCCAGCCCTCTCGGTTTTCATCAATGACAAGAATGTTGGATATCCGTTCGCGTAGAAGACCGAAAGCCGCACCTAAGCCGCTTTGGCCGCCGCCGACGATCACGACATCGTAGACATGCCCTTCAGGTTTTTTTAGCGTTCGCACCCAGCTTGGACCTCCGAAGGCGAGATAGGAAAGATCGGTTTTCACTTGTTTGTTTAATGCCTCTAAGCTCATCCTTTTTCACTTCTTTCAACTGTAAGATTTGAAAGTCACATATGTCAGCCTTATCCGTAAACAGAAATCCGCATGAGAAGAATTATTATATTGAATCAATCATTATTGTTTTTACAGTACCACTTGCCCATATAGTATCACTTCAACCATTTTTATTGAATGTGTATTGTATCTAAAATCTCCTTTAATCATTATGTAAAATAACTAAAAATGCTTGTTTAATTTCCTCTAAGGAACGAATACCAAGACTATCTTCATCTAGTCATTCCTGTAAAACACTCCTAATGAGCCAATAGCTAACCGATTGCCCCGATTTCTCCTGCATATTAATAAATGGGCATAATTTGTGCAAAAAAGCGCATCTTCTGATGTTCATTCCTCAGTCAATTTGTGTGGATGTTTTTTCTAGTTCAAATGCTTATTGTTGCTTTTTGTATAAATCCGCAGCAGTCAGCTTTTTTAAGACGATAACTATTAAAGCCGAATCTGTTTAAAAAATTTTTTCTATCATTTACAAAAAATGAGTGATTACTCACTTCACAAAATTCGTTTGCACAACTATAATGTATGTGAGTACTCACTCATTTTGTACGAAAGGAAGGGAAAAAATGGCCTCAATGATTATTGTCCGTAAAGCTGCGATTTCATTTGGGAAGGAAAAAGTGCTAAAAAATATTGATTTGGACGTAAATGAGGGAGAGATTTTCGGGCTTCTTGGTCCATCCGGCTCTGGGAAAACGACGTTGGTCAAAATGATCACAGGAATTTTAGAGGGAGATCAAGGAGAAATTTTTATCAAAGATCAAAAGGTTCCTTCACTCGAGCTAATGAAATCAATCGGTTATATGGCGCAATCGGATGCTCTTTATCAGGAGTTGACCGCGAAAGAAAACCTGGAATTTATAGCCGCTATTTACGGGCTAAAACGCCAAGAACGGAAGAAAGCGATTCAGGAAGTTTTGGAAATTGTCGATTTAACTGATCATATGGATAAAGTTGTCAAGGACTTTTCAGGTGGGATGAAAAGGCGGTTGTCTCTAGCTGCTTCGCTCATGCATAAACCGGATCTATTAATTTTAGACGAACCGACGGTTGGAATCGATCCAGTGCTTCGCCAATCGATATGGAGTGAATTAAGAAAACTAAAAAACAACGGGATGACCATTTTAGTTACGACACATGTCATGGATGAAGCGGAAAAGTGTGATCGTCTGGCCATGCTAAGAAACGGTTATATCATTGCTTGTGACACGCCGGAAAAGCTAAAAGAAAACCAAAAGGTCGATTCACTTGAAGAAGCATTTTTAGCATACGGGAGGAGTGAGAAATGAGAGTAGGAGCTGTTGTCATCCGAATTATAAGACAGCTGTTAAGGGATAAACGGTCGATTGCTTTATTGATCTTTGCGCCGCTTTTAGTTATCACTCTTGTATGGCTTGTATTAGACGGCGACCCATACGAACCGAAAATAGCAGCAGAAAATATACCGGCGCCGCTTGAGCAAGTATTGCAAAATGAATTGGAGAAAGATGTTGTTCAAATGTCCGAAAGTGAAGCGAAGGAGGCTTTTCAAAAAGAGGATTTAGATGCATTTATAACGATAAAAAATCATGTTCCGTATGTTTTGCTGGAAGGAAGCGACCCGACAGCCAATTCAGCGGTTATGAAGGTGATTCAAACCGCCTTCAGCTCCCTGTCAGACCAAAAAAATATTCAGCCTGATGTCGAATATTATTATGGCTCTGACAAAATCAATCTTTTTGATCAGACGGGTTCAGTACTAATCGGTTTTTTTGTCTTTTTCTTTGTTTTTGTGCTAGGCGGTATTTCATTTTTGCGGGAAAGAACACAAGGAACATTAGAAAAATTGCTGTCGACGCCGATTAAAAGATGGGAGATTGTAACAGGCTATTTGCTAGGATTTGGCTTATTCACGATTATTCAATCGTTCGTTATTGTCACGTATTGCGTATATGTACTTGATATTTGGATGGCAGGGGATTTTTGGCAGCTGTTAGTAGTTACATTTTTATTAGCCATCACTGCGCTGGCGCTTGCTACCCTTTTATCAGCCTTTGCAAATAATGAGCTGCAAATCATGCAGTTTATTCCGATTGTCATCATTCCACAAGCATTTTTTTCGGGAATCTTTAACTTGGAGACATTGGCAGAGTGGTTGCAAGTGTTGAGTAAATTTATGCCGCTTACTTACGGAGCGGACGCCATTCAAGAAATCATGATTAAAGGAAAAGACTTGGTCGATCTTTGGCAGGATTTGCTAATATTGTTCGGCTTTGTGCTGCTTTTCTATGTCTTAAATATATTTGCATTGAAAAAACATCGCAGGTTATAACAATAAAAGAGAGAAATAAGGAGGAAAGTGTATGGACCAGAAAAATTTTATGGACGAGTTCATGAAGGCAGCGAATCAAGATTTAACGCCAAAGCAGGCAAAAATTCTTCAAGCGGCAGTCGAAATTTTCGCCGAAAAAGGGTATGCTGCGACATCCACGAGCGAAATTGCGAAAAGAGCCGGGGTAGCGGAAGGAACGATTTTTCGCCATTATAAAACAAAAAAAGATTTGCTGATATCCATCGTTTCACCGATCATTATAGAATTTGCCGTTCCCTTATTTGCTGAAAGGTTTATCAATGAAGTTTTCCAGGATCAACGACTTGATGATTTTGAAGATCTGTTAAGGAAAATCATCCGTAACCGCTATCAATTTGTCAAAAACAATGTCCCATTGTTAAAAATTTTTTTTCAGGAAATGGCGTTCCATGCAGAAATTCAAGAAAAATTTAGCGCGGTTTTTACTGAAAAAGTTTTGCCTCAGTTTATAAAAGTTGTCAACCATTTTAAACAAAACGGGCAAATAGGAGATTTTCCCACCGAGACTGTCATACGTTTAACGATTAACTCGATCGTTGGTTTTTTCATTACCCGCTTTTTGGTCATGCCGGATTATCCATGGGATGACGAGAAAGAAATAGAATACACGATCCAATTTATTCGGAACGGGTTAAAGGGGATTTGACGGCTTAATCAATCATCAAAGATACATGATTTTTTGCAGGATAGTCTGCCCTGAAGGAAGACTATCCTCTTTTAATTAAATTGGAATTAACCAAGCGGTCTTCGAAATTTAGCAATATAGTATATATTAGCAATACCAGCGGCTTGTTGAATCTTATTTCATTTACCCTCGTTTTTTCTCATCAAACTGCTGATTGTCAAATTTGTTAATGCATTATCAATCAACCACCACTACTTGTTGGCTGCCATATATCTTTTTAATGTTAGGACTAATATTTTCTGTTATTAAGTATGTTAAATCTTTAGTAGGACATACAATGTGATTGGAAACAGTGCTTAATTTATCAGATGTTGCCATCCCTAATATTTCAGAAGAGATGGAAGCCATTTTCCGCTTTACTAATGCTTCTGATAAGCTTGGGACGCTGATTCCTATATAAGGATCAATTTTGTAAATTCCCATGATATATAAATCTGCTCTCATATTACTTAAAGATTCGACAGTGTCTATTCCTAAATTAACCATTGATTGTTTGAATAAAGTTCCGCCGATCATAATAACATCAATATGTTGATGATTAGTCAGAGCCATAGCGATTGGCGGGCTGTTTGTAATGACGGTGGCTTTTAATGTTAAAGGTAATTGGTTTACTAGATGTAAATTAGTCGTTCCTCCATCAATTAATAAAACCATGTCTTCTTTTATAAAGGATAAAGCTTTTTTAGCTAATTTAATTTTAACTTCATTAAACATGTGCTGCCTTGTTGAAAAATCAACAACAGGAGGCCCTATCCTCAAGGCTCCGCTATGAACCCTTTTAATAAGTCCGCGGTTATCAAGCTCCTTTAAATCTCTTCGAATTGTATCCTCCGAAACTGACAAACGTTTACTTAAATCGCTTGCAATAACTTTATGTTCTTCATTTAAAATCTGCAAGATTTTTTGTTGACGTTCTTCCTTTAGCATAGTGACTTTACTCCTTTAAGTCTTTCTTATAGTTTATCATAATTTCAACAATTGATCAAAACGCATTCGCGCAAATAATGGCACAAAAACGCAAAAACATGCTTTACTTTTCATTATATGCGTTTTATAATAAAGGAAAACATGCAAACACATGCAAATGGAGGCACAAACATGCAAAACAATAAAAAAATAACGATTGCACCTTCTATAATGTGTGCTGACTTATGTAATTTAGAAAAAAGTGTAAAAGAAATTGAGAAAGAAGGACTGGATACTTTACATATTGATATTATAGATGGACACTTTAGCCCTAGTATGCCATTGGGAATAGATACTATTAAGCAATTACGAAAAATAACTGATATGAATTTTGATGTCCACATTATGTCCAATAATAATGAATTTTTTATACAAGAGATGATCAAAATTGATGTACAACAAATATCATTTCACTATGAAACGAGCACTCATATTGATCGATACATTAACTTAATAAAAAACAATGGAATTAAAGCAGGTTTAGCACTCAACCCAGCAACTCCCCTGTCTGTCCTGGATTATATTTTGCCGCAGTGCGATACCATTTTGTTAATGTTAATCAATCCAGGCTTTGCAACTGATGAAAATGAAAAGCAAGTTTCTTATGCAATAAAAAAAGTAGAAGATTTGGCGCGATTAATAAAAGAAAAAGAATTGGATACAAATATTGAGGTTGATGGCAGAGTATCTTTAGACACAATACCAAGCTTAGTAAAAGCTGGGGCCGACATACTAGTTGCCGGGAGTACAAGCTTATTTATTCGAGACAAAAGTTTAGCTGAGAATAAAAAAGCGATGGAAAAATGCATCATAGAAGGTTTATTGTGAAAAGAGGGGAAATAATGGTTAATTACTATGATATTGTAAAGGAAATTACAAACGAACTCACCACTACTTTAAACCAAATTGATATGAATGAAGTCAATAAATTGTTAATCGAGATAAAAAAAGCAGATAAAGTATTTTTTGTCGGGGTTGGAAGAGTTCTATTATCTTTGAAAGCTATCGCTAAACGATTAGCTCATCTTGGTATTAAAACTTATATTGTCGGCCAAATCACTGAGCCTGCAATAACTGAAAAAGACTTGTTGATAGTGGGATCGGGAAGCGGAGAAACGGCTTTTCCATTAATCATTGCAAAGAAGGCAAAGCAATTTAAAGCAAAAGTTGCTCATATAGGTGCAAATCCAAATAGCTCAATGAATGAGTATTCAGATTGTTTCGTAAGGATACCAGTAGGTACAAAACTACAGCTGCCAAATGAAGTGAAATCTGTACAACCAATGACAAGCTTATTTGAACAAAGCTTATTGTTATTAGGCGACGCGTTAGCCTTAATGATGATTAGAGAGCAAAATATTGATATGTCTAGTCTTTGGCAATATCACGCGAATTTAGAGTAAAAAGTTAATAGCTTCGCTGGATTGGATATTCTTTGATAAAGAGTTTTAAGTATTGTAAAGGGAGATAATATTATGCTAGCGTTGCATTTTGGTGCAGGGAATATAGGGAAAGGTTTAATTGGTTACTTATTAAACAAAACTGGGTATGAAGTTTGTTTCGTGGATATAAATCAAAAAACGGTTGATAAATTTAACAATTACAATAGTTATCAGGTTGAGATATTAGATGATAATCATACGATAGAGACTATCTCTCCGGTTTCAGCATTAAACAGTGTAACACAAGAAGAAGAAGTGATCAATGCTATTGTGAATGCAGATTTAATTACAACATCTGTCGGCATCAATAACATACCTAAAATTGCTAATATATTAGCTCAAGGCCTTTTGAAAAGAGCAAAAGAAAATAAAAAGAAGATCGACATTATCGCAAATGAAAATGCAATTAACGCTTCTTCCAGTTTGAAACGTGAGATAAAGAGATATGTTTCAAATAAAGAAATGGAAAATATATGTACTTTTGTTGGCTTTCCTAATTCAGCTATTGATCGCCTAGCTTTATCAAAACATAGCGAAGGGGGTGAGAGTGTTCTTGTAGAACCGTTCTATGAATGGATCATTAACAAATCAGAAATCGTTAATGCAGATTCGCCTATTATAAAAAACGCAATCTATGTTGAAGATTTACAGCCTTATATTGAAAGAAAATTATATTTAGTGAATATGGGTCATGCGGCAACTGCTTATATTGGGTTTTTAGCAGGAGAATCTACAATACAGAGCGCTTTGAGAAATGCAAAAATTGAACATCTTGTACGGGAAACGCTAAATGAAGCTTCCCAATATATTTTAAGGAAATTTAATATGGACCCAAAAGATATGAGTGATTTTATTGAAAGAATTATAAAGCGCTTTAAAAACAAAAATATTAGCGACTCGATTTTGCGAGTAGGAAGATCGCCGATTCGCAAACTGGGCTATAATGAACGATTAATTAAACCCACTAGAGAACTTTTTGATTTAGGACTTTCAATAGAATATTTATCAGTTGCCGTTGCTGCTGCATTTTTATTCGATAACCCTGATGATGAAGAGTCTGTAATTTTGCAAAACTACATTTGTGAAAATGGGATCGAACAAGCCATTTTACATTTTACAGAGTTAGAAAATAAAACAATTAGAGAAAAAATTAAAGAAATTTATTATCAACTAAAAATACAGAAATGGTAGTGTAAATAGAATCATGAAGAAAGGTGAAACGGTGTGTTAAGTGAATATTTAAAAGGTAATATAAATTTCTTGAATAGAGTATCTTCATGGGAGGAATCTATAAGAGTTGCTTCCGATCCTTTATTAAAAAAAGGTAATATTACTCCTAAATATATTCAAGATATGATTGATAATGTCAATAAAAATGGTCCATATATAGTAATTGTTCCGGGAATTGCCATGCCGCATGCAAGAAACGAAGGAGGAGTAATCAAAACAGGCATTTCTTTTTTGAAATTACAAAACAACGTGCAGTTCCCAGAGGGAAAAGAAGTGAATATTATTATCGTCTTAGCGGCTGAAGACAATTCAAGTCATTTAGGTTTGCTATCCGACTTATCTTCTATACTAATTGATGAAGATGTTGTAAATAAGTTTAGAAATTCAAGCAATGAAGAAGAAATAATGAATGTTATTAAAATGGTAGAATAAAAAATGTTTTTTTGATTAAATTTAAAATTTAAACATCTTTTTTTTTCAAAAAAGTATAGAAATTTCTTCTATAAATATTGATATGAAGAAAGGGTGTTATACATGGAAAATGTAATTAAAGCCAAAACCCCATCTTTTCGTGCACGCATCCAAGCTGTTGGAGGATTCTTGACCAATATGGTTTTGCCGAATATTGGAGCTTTTATTGCATGGGGGTTATTAACAGCTTTGTTTATACCTTCTGGCTGGTTTCCAAATGAGAATCTTGCTAGTATAGTTGATCCGGCAATCAAGTATTTATTGCCTTTGCTTTTAGCAAGCACAGGAGGGAGAATGGTTGCCGGCCAAAGGGGCGCTGTAATGGGTACCATCGGAGCCATAGGGCTAATAGTTGGATCCGATATACCAATGTTTTTAGGCGCGATGATTATTGGTCCTTTGGGAGGCTGGCTTATAAAGAAATTTGATAAATTGATAGATGGTAAAATACCTGCAGGATTTGAAATGATTGTTAATAACTTTTCAATTGGTATTTTAGGCTTCTTTCTAATGATTTTCTCCTTTTATTTTATAGGACCGGTTATTGAAGCGGCAAATAATGTTGTTTCATCCGCTATTAAATCTCTAGTGGATACAGGGTACTTACCATTATTATCTCTTATTAATGAGCCAGCTAAAGTATTGTTTTTAAATAACGTCATTGATCAAGGAATATATTATCCTTTAGGTATGCAAGAAACGCTTGAAGCAGGAAAATCAATTTACTTTACCGTTGCGTCAAACCCAGGACCTGGTCTTGGATTATTATTAGCTTTTAGCTTTTTCGGCAAAAAGGCTGCTAAGCGGACTGCTCCGGGTGCTATAATAATTCATTTCTTCGGAGGCATTCATGAGTTATACTTCCCATATGTATTAATGAAACCATTAACAATTTTAGCAATGATTGCCGGCGGGATGTCAGGTATTACAACTTTTTATCTTTTCGATGCGGGTCTTGTAGCTGGACCTAGTCCGGGATCCATAATATCTTATTTAGCTTTAACCCCTAAAGGTAATTTCCTAGGAATCATTTCAGGTGTAATCGTAGCTGCGGTAGTATCCTTCATCGTTACTGCAATAATATTAAAGTTTGATAAAAAAACAGATGAAGAAGATTTTACAAGTTCAATCGAAAAGTCAAAAGCAATGAAATCTGAAGGGAAACAAATTTTAAATCCATCTAATGAACTGTCTAATACAAAAATAAGTAAAATTTCATTTGCTTGCGATGCAGGTGCCGGCAGCAGTGCATTAGGTGCAACCACATTTAGAAAAAGACTGCAAAAAGCAAATATTGACGGTATTGAAGTAAAACATTATAGAATAGAGGATGTTCCAGAAGACACTGACATTATCGTCGTTCATAAAGATTTATTAGAAAGAGCAAGATTATCTCATAAAAACAAAAGAATTATCACTATAGAAAATTATATAGAAGATCCTAATTTATTAAAATTAATTGATGAATTAGGGAAAAGGTAAACAAATGGTTTTGTGTAATTGGAGATTCTTTGCTTGCAAACGTTATCAACAATTTTATAGATATTAGTATTAAAAAGAAAAATAATCATTAGGAGATTAGAGATATGAAAACAGTACTCCCTTGAGATTTAACTTTTGTGGACGTGGTGTTTTTGCAAATGGCGCAAATAAGGCAATGCTCACTTTTGCAATCGCGGACGGCTCACCACGTCCACTATTCAAAATTAGATTGAACAAAGGCCCTAACTTATATAAGTTAAATAGCCTAAGATACCATAAATTTAATTTACGGTTTTTCTAATCTGAAATGAATTGAAAGCAATGGAACTCCTGATTTATCTTTTTAAAAATATGTTCAAAGTTTTTTAAGTTTCTATCTCTCTAATAAACGAAGAAGTTGTTTTATGGTAATTTTGCAAAATTAAGCGATACACCAATTATTTCAGATTCGGCTATTGTGATTTTGTGTTGAAGACAACAAGAAAATAATAAACATCCGTCCACTATAAAATTATTAATTTTCACTTTTTCAAACGTGCCTATTTCTAAGTCTTTCTATATAATACTTGAATTTGGAAACAGTTTCAAGTTTTATTTAATAATCATTATAGGTGACACCTTTTTTTCGAGTTTGAGCTGTCTGCTTATTCCTGTGAAAAATCATTCTACATGCGAAAAGCTTTTTGGGAAAGAATTGCACTTTGGAACAAACAAAGATAAAGAAATAATAGGAAATGACAGAAATGATGGAAAATACGCTCTGTTTTTTCTTAACGTTTAACTATGTAGAAAACGATCAAGATCAGAAGTATCATCTTTTACGAATGAATCTAACAAAGCTGTTGAAATCATTATCTTCAATCTATAGCAAAAGCCGGAATGGTATCATAACCACTCCGGCTTTTTGATTGCAAAGTTTTTGGAATTATATCGGTTATATTAAGCTGCGGATTGCTTATTATTTTTAAAAGAATTGATATATGAAATAGCTTTTTCAACATCGAACTGACCTTCCCATTTAGACATAACGACAGCGGCTAATGAATTTCCAATGACATTGACCACTGTTCTAGCCATATCGAGAATACGGTCAATACCTGCGATAAATGCAAGACCTTCAGGCGGGATGCCTACTGCTCCCAGCGTAGCCAACAATACAACAAATGAAACGCCTGGAACGCCTGCAATTCCTTTTGAGGTCAACATTAATACTAGCACCAATGAAATTTGATCAGCGATGGACAAATCAATGCCATACATTTGTGCTATAAACAGTGCTGCTAATGCTTGGTATAGGGTTGAACCATCTAAGTTAAAGGAATAACCTGTTGGAATGACAAATGCTGTAATGGATTTTGGGCATCCAAATTTCTCCATTTTCTCCATTATTCTTGGCATAACTGTTTCTGAGCTTGAGGTTGAATAGGCAAGGATAAGCTCTTCTTTAAGTAAACGGATGATGTGAAAAATGTTTAGACCGACTAATTTTGCAACAAATCCAAGAACGACGACAACGAAGAATAACATTGTTCCATAGCCGACAATTACTAATTTACCCAACGGCACCAATGATTCGATACCGAATTTAGACACAGTCACACCGATAAGGGCAAACACACCAAATGGTGCAAATTTCATCACTTGGTTCGTCACCCAGAACATCGTTTCAGCTGTACCTTGGAAAAAGGCAATGATCGGTTTTCCACGCTCTCCGATGGCTGTGACTCCAAGTCCGAAAAATACAGAGAAGAAAATGATCGCCAGCATATTTCCTTCAACAAATGCCTGGAAAATGTTTGGTGGAACAATGTTGACAAATGTATCAGCTATTCCGTGGCTTTCAACTGCTTCTGCCGTATCGACATAACTATGAATATCTGTTTTCTCTAATGAGCTCATATCGACGCCGGAACCAGGCTGAAAAATGTTAGCTGCTAAAAGTCCGACAATAATGGCGACAGTTGTAATAATTTCAAAATACAAAATTGTTTTTCCGCCAAGCTTTCCGAGCTTTTTTGTATCACCTACACTTGCAATACCGACAATTAAGCTGGAAATAACAATTGGAATGACGATCATTTTAATTAATCGTAAAAATATATCCCCAATTGGCTGCAAAAATTTCGCAACATCTGGGTTACCATAAAAAATAGTACCAACAACAATACCTAGTACAAGACCTATTAAAATTTGCCAAGCCAAGCTTATTCTTTTCATCATAGCACCTCTTTTCTTTTATAATTGCCTCCAAAACGAATGGATGACAAAATTGATTATCATTATCTTTTAAATGATTACTCGTCGAAATAATAAGCTATAATAATTAGTAGAGTTGTTTGCGAGAGCGCTTACGAGTTATCTCATCTAATTTAAAATTGAAACTACAAGATCAGACGATAAATCTACAAAATTCTACAAATTGATTATTTACTTCGTTTTTAAAATTCTAACTTTTATTCAATTTTTTAAGAGGAACCATTATAACAAGGTTGTGGTAATATTGAACTTGCACTCTCTTGAAAAAAAAGAACTTCAATTATTGGTTGCAATGATCATTTTGGTTCCGCTCGCTGGCGAAATTAAATTTTATCCATTTAATGAAGTTTATCGGGTGAGTTTTGGACCTCCAACATTGTTTATTTTTTTATTGTGGCTGAGAAAGGTACCAGCTGTTATATGTGGTGTTCTTGCAGGCTTATCAATTGTGACATTTCGGGTTCTTCTCGATTTGATATCCCTTACATCTGTTGATTGGATGGCTTCCATTCATACAAATTCCCCTTATTTTTTCTATTACTTCACGTATGCGCTTGTTTTTTCTGTTTTAAGAATTCACCGATTTTACAATCGACCATGGGTGATCGGCCTTTTGGGGATTGTGATAGAATTGGCAGCCGGGATTGTCGAGCTACTCGCTGAAAATATTATGATTGGAACGGTAATGACTTTAGATGCCTTTAATAAAATTATGATTATTGCCATATTCCGAAGTTTTTTTGTGATCGGTTTATTTAGTATGATAAAATTGCATGAATCTAAGCTAAGGGAAGCGGAGATTCAAAAACGAAATGAACATATGATCATGCTTGTATCGAACCTTTACGAAGAGTCGGTGCTATTAAAAAAATCCGTTCAAGATGCTGAGGAAATTACGAGGCAATCTTACAACCTGTATCAAAAATTGCAGGAGATCAGGAAAGGGAAGAAAAGGCTGTCGCTGGAGGAGCTTTCACGGCATGCCTTGAGGATTGCCGGCGAGGTTCATGAGATCAAAAAAGATAATCAACGCATTTTGTCTGGACTTTCAAAAGTAATTTCAGAAGAAAGCTCCCTTGATTATTTAGATGTCCGATCACTTTTATCAATCATTGTTCGAACACATGAGAAGTATGCTGAGCTGTTGGGGAAAAACATTGAATTCAGTATTGCATATAATGGGTCACATCCTGAGTATCATGTGTATACGTTTATTTCCATTGTGAATAACCTTGTCGCTAACGCAGTGGAGGCCATCAAAGGAACTGGCAGCATTGAGATTGCAGTGGAGCGGGAAAATGATTGGCTCCAAATACGCGTTCATGATGATGGTCCCGGAATTCCCGATCAATATAAAGATATTATTTTTAAACCAGGATTCACCTTGAAATTCGACAGCACGGGCAATTCATCAACAGGTATTGGGCTTTCATATGTGAAAGAATTGGCAGAAAAGCTTAACGGGGAAGTAAAATTTGAGCATCAGGAAGATAGCAAAGGGGCAACATTTATCGTTCGTCTGCCAATTGGAAATTTAACCCAGAAAAGGTGATTTTATGAGGTTTTTTATAATAGATGACGATGAGTCAATTCGTACTATGCTATGGCATATCATTGAAGACGAGGAACTTGGTGAAGTCGTCGGCGAAGCAGCAGACGGTGCTGATGTTAGCGGTGAATTTTTAAATTTGAAGAAAGTCGATATTTTATTAGTTGACCTGTTAATGCCCATTCAGGACGGCATTGAAACGATTAAGAAAATCAAGCCGATTTTTAAAGGAAAAATTGTTATGATATCGCAGGTGGAATCAAAGGATATGATCGGCCAAGCTTATGAATACGGAATCGAAAACTATATAACGAAGCCGATTAATAAAATTGAAGTATTGTCAATCTTAAAGAAGGTGATGGGTCATATACGTTTGGAAAAAACCATTCAGGATATCCATCACTCTTTATATAGTGTTATGAACGTTGATCATCTTCTAAAGCAAAATGTAAATCCTTATAAAGAAAATTCTCTTTCTGCCAGTGCACGATTCCTCCTTTCAGAACTAGGCATTGCCGGAGAAAGCGGCAGTAAAGATCTCATTGAAATCATGCAGTTTTTATATGATTACGAACAAGAGAAAACATTTGCCGGCGGATTTCCTTCATTAAAGGAGATATTTAGAAATATTGCGTTGAAGAAGCTTGGAGAAGCAGCCAGTGAAGAGGAGCTGAAAAGGGAAATTAAAGCGTCTGAACAACGTGTGCGAAGGGCGATCTATCATTCCTTGAACAACTTAGCGTCACTTGGGCTCACAGACTTCATCCATCCAAAGTTTGAAAATTACTCATCCAAATTTTTTGATTTCATTGCTGTTCGTCAAAAAATGGAGGAATTAAAAGCCGATCGGCCTGCAGCTGCATCGTCTATACGAATCAATACGAAAAAATTTATCCATGCTTTTTATTTTGAAATCAAGCACTTGATGGAGGAATAAAATCGATTTCAAAGATTCCCTGCATGCGTGCAAACTAATGAAAGTAAAAATGAATCATTCACCTTATTCAAAACAGCGAAACGGTCATAAGTGCCGAAAAAGAGGAAATAACTACAGCTTCATTTTTTATGGGCCATTCTTATTGTAAGAAATGGCCCATTACGTCTTTTAGGGATTGGCTGGACAGCTCGTCTTCCATCGCTTTTTGAACGCGCGTAAATGTGCTGTCCAGGGCGGATTGAATGTTTTTTCCAACGGGACAATTGGGGTTCGGATTTTCGTGAATAGCGAATAATTCATCTTTCGGTTCGACCGCTTTAAAAATATCCAAAAGTGTTATGTCTTCAGGGTTTTTTGTTAATTTTGCTCCGGTTCTGCCGGCATGGGAAGTTAATAGTCCCGCTTTCTTGAGCATGCTTGTAATTCGCCGGATCACCACGGGATTCGTGTTGACGCTTTTGGCAATAAATTCTGAAGACATATGCTCAAGGGGATTTGATGCTATTAAGATCATAATATGAATCGCCACTGCTAAACGGCTGTTAATCATAAGTTTCCACCACCATTTGTCACTATTTTAGTGACAAATTTGAAATTTTGTCAAACAGGTTGGCAGGCAATGATTTCCGGATGACAGCTTCAATCAATAAGTTGACAGGGATTTATATTTGTAACTATAATAGTTACATAAAATTTGTAACTGAATTGGTTACATAAAGGGAGGAAAATTGTTTATGAAAATTGCCGTTATTGGTGCAACGGGAAAAGCAGGAAGTTTAATAGTAAAGGAAGCAAAGGAACGAGGACATGATGTTACGGCTATTGTCCGCAATGCTTCTAAAGTGACTGATGTACCAGCTGTTGAAAAGGATATTTTCGATATTACATCAGAGGATATAAAAGATTTTGATGTTGTTGTAAATGCATTTGGCACTGCACCTGGTGAAGAGCATAAACATGTGGAAGCAGGAAAAGTATTAATCAATGCCTTGAAAGGAGCGCCTAATACGCGGCTTATTGTTGTAGGAGGAGCGGGCAGCCTGTTTGTCGATGAAGCGAAAACAACCCGCCTCTTTGATACGCCGGATTTTCCGAAAGAATATTTGCCGGTAGCGAAAAGCTCAGCTCAAAATTTGCAAGATCTTGAAAACTCTGAAGGGATTCAATGGACTTATATTAGCCCAGCTGCATTTTTTGATCCGCAAGGTCCGCGCACAGGTGAATATAAAGTTTCAGGCGATGTGCTTGCTGTCAACTCTGAAGGCCAAAGCTACATCAGTTATAGAGACTATGCGATAGCACTTGTAGATGAAATTGAAAACCGTAAGCACATTAATAAACGTTTTTCCGTCGTATCCAAATAAAAGCTTGATTGCCGAGCGGTGCAGATTTTCTTATTTTTTTACGGTTTGAGATTTGGGAGGATTTCGGGGGTTATTCATATAATGAAATATAAGCCTCAGACACCCTGTGGGGAGCTGAGGCTTATATTTTTCTATAAAGTTGAACAAACTACCCGTTTTTCACACGGGCGGTTTTTTTAAAAATAAAGAGGGGGTTCCCAAAAGTCAACTTATACTGACTTTTTGGACAGTTCCTTAATATTAAAGAGCCGCTTTTATTACTTTTTTATAATAAAGTACGGAGAGAAAGCCGAAAATCGAATACAAAGCTGTATATAGCAGCATGACGAGAATCATTGGCGTCCAGAGCTCTGTGCCGAATAAAAACCATCCGGATTGAACGGCAAAGTAGCTGTGGAAAAGTCCGATGATCAAAGGAATCCCAAAATTAAAAGCTTGTTTGGCTTGAACTCCTTTGAGCAAGTCGCCTTGTGTGAAGCCGAGTTTTCTTAAAATGGTATAATTTAGCTTTTCATCTTCGCTCTCATCCATTTGTTTGAAATAAAGAATGCAGCCGGATGTAATCAGAAAAGTTAAACCTAAAAAGCCGACAATAAACATGCTGAGCCCCATAGATCGTTTTTGATTGCTGCTCATGGCGAGCCGTGAATCATGATTGCCGCTAAACGTCGTTTTTTGAAAGATTTCATTAGCTTCCTGTATTTTAGCTTCATCTTGAATATCAATTCCTATATGAACAGACGGTTTCATGTCCATGTCCTTTTGTAAACGGTCAAATATCGTTTCGTCGACAATGGCAACAGGCAGGCCGCCGCTTGTGAAAAAATAGGAAATGTAGTATTCCTTTTGTAACCCTAAATATTTTTGCGGTATGACTTCGTGCCGGCCTTTTAATTCGATTTGACCGGAACTTTTCAGCGGCATAAACTTCTGCATCATATCGTTATACCCTGCAAAAAGAGTTTCATCTGGAGACAGATTGATCTTTTCTACATCGTCGTCACTAATGATTGGGAGAGTCATGGATGCCGGGTCAACTTTCATTTCCTTCAGCTTTGTATCTAATATTTTTTCCATATTGATGTTTGCGTGGATCACATCAATCATTTTTTCACTGTATGGAATGTGATGCGCATGTAATGCTTCTTTAAAATGCTTTGCATCTTCCGCATTCGTCAGAGCAAAATCGGCGGCAACATAATTTTCAGCGGATTTTTCCGATGAATAGTAGGAAATATAACTTAAAGATAACAATCCGATGGCAAGAGCAGAGACGGTTGTAATGATCGTTAATAATAAAGCATTTGACTTCATTCGGAACATAATCGATGAAAGAGATAGTACCTCATGAATATTTAAATAACCATCCTTCTTTTTTCTAATGAGATAAAAAATAAAGCTGACAGACCCTTTATAAAATAAATAGGTTCCGATAATGACAGATCCTAGTATAAAGATCATCGCAAGGAATAGCTCATTCATCGTAGTAAAATCGCCGCCAAATAACTTAGACGAAATATAGTAGCCTATAATGATGAAGAATATGCCGAGAATCCCGATAATCATTTCCAACAGGGATACTTTTTTTACTTCTGTAGTGGAAGCAACTTTAAATAAAGATAAAATGTTCTGCTTTTTAATAAATACGTAATTCAACAGCATGATACAAAGATAAATCGCACTAAAAACGATCACTGTTTGGATCAAAGCATTAGGTGAAAAAGTAAGCGTTGCAATGGCATTGACGCCGGTAATTTTAAACAAAATCATAATGAATAATTTGGAGCTGGAAAATCCAATAAAGACTCCAATGAATAATGAGCTGAAATAAATGATAAAATTCTCAGCCGTAAGAATGCGGAATATTTTCCCTTTTGTCATGCCGATTAATTGAAGCAAGCCAATTTCTTTACTGCGCCGTTTAATGAAGATGTTATTGGCATACAAGAGAAAGACAGTCACAATGACAATCAATAATACGGATGCAGTTCGAATGGCAGCAGCCCCTTTAATCGAGCCTTTTGTTGCATCCATTGACGGATCATATTGCAATGTGACAAACGCGAAATAAAGGGCTACTGTAAACATTAAGGCAAATACATATAAATAGTAGTTTTTCAGATTTTTTTTCAAATTACGGAAAATCAGCTGATTAATGCTCATTTTGCACCCCGCCTAATACCCCTTGGGTTTTCATAATATGCTGAAAGAACGTTTGTCTTGTTTCTTCCCCTTTTATTAATTGGGTATAAATTTGTCCGTCTTTTATAAAAATGACCCTGCTTGAGAAGCTTGCTGCAACCGGATCGTGGGTGACCATAACAATGGTGGCTTTTCGTTTTTGATTTAATTTTTGCAGCTTGTTTAATAGATCAGATGCCGACTTTGAATCAAGAGCGCCTGTTGGTTCGTCGGCGAAAATAATGCTCGGCTCATGAATAAATGCCCTTGCTGCTGAAGTGCGCTGTTTTTGGCCGCCGGAAATTTCATTCGGATATTTGTCTTTGATCTCATAAATTCCTAGTTCTGTCGCTAGTTCATTAAATTTTTGCTCCGCGTCTTTTTTTGCTGTTTTTGTAATGGATAAAGGCAGCAGGACGTTTTCTTTCACTGTTAGTGTATCGAGCAAATTGTATTCTTGAAAGATGAATCCTAAATGTCTTTTGCGGAATTCAGCCAGTTGTTTTTCTTTCATGCTTACAATGTCTTTTCCTTCTATTTTGATCGTTCCTTGGCTGACTTGATCAATTGAGGATAGAACATTGAGCAATGTTGTTTTCCCTGAGCCGGATGCCCCCATGATGCTGACGAATTCTCCCTTTTCGACACGAATGTCCAATCCCTTTAACACTTCTTGTTTATTAAATTTGTTTCCATAGCTTTTGTAAATTTTTGTTGCCTCTAAAATATACATATCGCGTCCCTCCTTGATATTTTTATCATAATCGTCCTTCTTGTATTTTTCCTTCGATTCAGCGAACAAAATGAAAAAGCATGTGACAAAATTGTCACATGCTTGTAATGCGGACAAATTCATTTTTCTTTGGAAAGGTTAAGGTAACAGTCGTTCCTTCTCCAAGCTTTGACTCTACTTTAATATCTATCAGCAATGTTTCGGCGGCTTTTTTCGCCAAGTATAATCCCATGCCTGTTGAGGCATTGTCCTGATGTGCGGTCGTGGATGTGAAGCCTTTGTCAAAAATGCGCGGCAGATCCTTCGGGTCAATGCCACGGCCAAAATCCTTCACTTTGATCATTGTTTGATCATTTTGCCGATAGCTTTGAATGATGATATCGGATGAATCGCTGTATTTTACCGCATTTGTTAACAGCTGTCTCATGATAAAGGCGAGCCATTTCGCATCGCTTAGCACTTCGGCAGCCTCTAGCTCGACCTCAAACCCAATTCCTTTTTGCATACACCATGATTGCAAAGCTTTTATCTCTTTGAAAATGAGTGGTTCCAGTGCAACATTTTCAATATATAAATCATTTTCCATGAAAGGAATCCGTTTTTGATGAAGCTGCTGGTCAAGCAGCAGATGAATGCGCAGCCATTCATATGTCAATTGTGCTTTGATAACTTCATCATCTAATCGTTCAATGATTAAATGCATCGCTGTCAGCGGTGTTTTAACTTCATGAATCCATGACAGCAATTCATCTTTTTCCTGCTCGAGCGCAATTCGATTTTGCGAAGCCTCTTGTTTCAAAAGCTTCGTTTGGTTTATTATCCGCTGTTCAATCATTTTTTCAAAAGGGCTTTCAGCATTCGCTATACTTGTTAAATCAAGGCTGTTTTCCCATCCTTCCAAGCTTTTATAAAACTTTGTTTCTTTATTGTAGCGGATGATGACAAAAATGAAAAAAATAATCATCAATAAAAAGACAATATAGAGAACGGACTTTAATGAAATGGTTGAATCAAGATAAGAAATAAAAAGGATAAACAGCTGCATGAATAAAAAGAGAAGGATCCAGCTCTTTCTTTCAATAATATATTTTTTAATCATATACGGCTGCCTCTTCCTTTGCCATGTAGCCTTGGCCGACTTTCGTTTCAATAAAGCGTCCCAACCCGAGCTCATCCAATTTTTTTCGCAAACGATTGACATTGACCGTTAAGGTATTATCGCTGACAAAGCGCTCATCCTCCCACAGGCTTTTGATTAATTCTGTCCGGCTGACGATTTTGTTTTTCTTCTCAAGCAAATGCTTTAATATCAATAGTTCATTTTTAGTTAGTTCAATTGTTCCTTTATCATTTGTGACCGTATTGTTCTCATAATCGACCGTCGCCCCGCACCATGCCTTCAGCTTCATTCGTTCTGTATTATAGTTGTATACTCGGCGGAGAATTGCTTGTATTTTTGCGATAAGCACCTCGAAATGAAACGGTTTTTGTATAAAATCATCCGCTCCAAGCTGCATTGACATCACCATATCGGTCGGGTGATCCCGCGATGATAAAAAAATAATCGGAACGTTGGAATGGGAGCGGATCATTCGGCACCAATGAAATCCATCAAACTTTGGCAGCTGAATATCAATGATGACCAAATCAGGCTTGATGGCTGTAAATTCTTCAATCACTTTTCCAAAGTCAGTAATGCCGTATACATCATAAGACCATTGTAATAACCGTTCTTTTATTTCATGAAACAGGGTGGTGTCATCCTCAATCAGCAAAATTTTAAACAATGCTTTCACCACACTTTTTTCACTTATGTTTGTTAGACTTTTTCCCGCTGTCCTATATTGTGCATGATTGAGCGGATAGCGGTGTTTTTTTGCGATTTTTCTATAATTGATTGTATAAATCATTTTCCGGCTTTCTGAAGATTGCTGTTCCCGAGGGAAAAAAATGATCTTTGCCCTTATTATAATTGATTTTACAAGGTAATTGAAACGGTTTAATGTTGCGATGAGCCGTTTTTCAACTCGTTTAAGAGTTTTAAAGGTTTATTAAAGGCGGATGTGAGGTCAGAATACTTCTTGTTAAATTTTGTTTTTATATTAAAAATATTCCAGTTTATACCGATATGAAAAATGGAAATTTTATAAAATATGGAGGAGGTTATTATGAAAAAAATTGTCGGAGTTATTTTTACGCTGGCTGTTCTATCATTTTCGTTCGTATTTGCATTCTTTCCTGCAAAAACTTCAGCTGCATCCGCACCACCATTAACGGATTTACAGATAATTGGTATTACGTCGGATGGAAAGATAATGAATGGGAAATCATTTCACCAAATCAATTGTCGGCAATCACTCCTTTAAAAGGGAGAAACATAAGAATTGCCATTTATGTTGAAGGTACTGAGCGTCCAGGCTTTCTTAGAATATATAATGGTGGAAGGGATATTACTTCTCAAACTCGTAAACCTTTAGCGGATGAACCTTTATCAGGATCTGACAAAATTGTGTATGGGTGGATCAAATATTATGAAATACCTATGAGGCTATTGACTACAGAATCGATCAGCATTTCAGCGTTAGATTATTTTTCAAATAAAACACTTTATGATCACATAAATTTTACAATTGTTAGGGAGTGATCTTATATGAATATTACTGAAACTCAATATTTTGCTGCTTATACGCAATTGACGCTTGTAGCTCCGTTCAAAAAACATTTGGAAACAGGCAGCCCTTATGGCAACGAGACCAGAGAAGAATACAACAGCAAAATGGATTTTTATGAATTTATGGACGCAATAAAGGAAGGGAAAATTGTAAATGAAGATTTAGCCAGAGAAACGTCTCATTTCCATAATAAAATTTTGGATGATAAGATGAGGTATGGTGGAGATCCATTTTTCAATGCTGAAGTAGCAAAAATTATTCAAAAAGCATTTAAACTCGGTTTAGTCGGAAAAAACGAAGAACTTATTGCCAAATACGAGCAAAGCATTTAAAAATGGAATAAAACAAGCCGCTTGAACGCCAAATCACCGGCAGTCAAACGGCTTGTTTTCGTTTTGTCTGTTAATTTTGAGTGAATTATTTCACTTCTAAATAAATAGTTCAAGTATTCTCTTTTGTTCCAGCAAAATGCTTTACACAAAATCAAATTAAATTAAAATAAACTGGTTTTATGTTATACTTTGTTCAGTAATAAGCGGGGAACAGATTATGATGAAGGGAAAGAGGCTACATGAAAATACGTGTATCTGCTGTTCAATATCATCTTCATTCCATCGAAAGCTTTGAAGATTTTGCAAACCAAGTAACGCATTATGTGAAAACCGCAGAAGAGTTTGATGCTGATTTTGTTCTTTTTCCTGAATTTTTTACGACTCAATTGCTGTCCATTCCGAATCAAAAGCAGACGATTCAAAATTTACCTCATTATACGGACCGATATTATTCACTATTTACATCGCTTGCTAAAGAAACGGGCATGCATATTATTGGAGGCACTCATATTATCGAAAAAGAGGGACGATTGTATAATACAGCCCATTTATTTTATCCCGATGGCCGGATAGCTGAACAAGCGAAGCTTCACTTGACGCCGACGGAAGTGAAAGAATGGCATCTGACTCCCGGAGAAACGGTTCAAATATTTGAGACCGAAAAAGGAAAAATTGCCATGTTGACTTGTTATGATATCGAATTTCCAGAAATCGTTCGAATTGTACGAGGAATGGGAGCTGACGTTGTGTTCTGTCCGTCTTGTACAGATGACCGCCACGGATTTCAACGAGTGCGGTATACAAGCCACGCCAGAACGATTGAAAATCAAATCTATGTGGTGACAACAGGGACAGTAGGTTCGCTTCCTACCGTTGATTTTATGAGGGCAAATTTCGGCCAGGCAGCGGTCATTACTCCGAACGACGTCCCATTTCCGAAAAACGGGATTTTGATGGAGGGGGAAATAAACCACGATATGATTATTACGGCGGATCTTGATTTATCTCTCTTATACAAAGTGAGAGAAAACGGATCTGTCACCACTTGGAGAGACCGCCGCTTTGATTTATATCCTGATTTAAGTGTTCATGGACGAAAGGGGAATGGAGATGAGCCGCTACAGAAAGAGATTTTATCTGAATAATCAAGGCCGCAATGTCGAAGTGGTGATAAGGAATTATAATGAAGCAGATTTTGATGAATTAATTGAAATTCAAAAGGAAAGCTTTCCGCCGCCTTTTCCATCAGAACTTTGGTGGAATAAAGAGCAATTAACGAATCACGTGACATTGTTTCAGGAAGGCGCTTTATGTGTTGAGGTAGAAGGAACGTTAGCAGGATCGATGACATCTTTAATCGTGAATTTTGATCCCGCCCATCCTGATCATACTTGGGAAGAGATAACGGACAACGGCTATATCCGTAACCATGATCCGAATGGCAACACTTTATATGTTGTGGATATTTGCATCCGTCCGTCCCACAGAAAGCTGGATTTAGGAAAATGGCTTATGCAATCAATGTACGAAGTAGTTGTCCATAAAGGATTGGATCGCTTGCTCGGCGGCGGCAGAATGCCGGGATATTATAAATATGCGGATGAGATGTCAGCTGAACAATATGTCGATGCTGTCGTCAGCGGAAATTTAAAAGACCCGGTTATTTCATTCCTTCTCCGTTGCGGACGGACGCCTCTTGGAATTGTGGCTAATTATTTGGAGGATGAGGAATCCCGTAACTATGCTGTTCTAATGGAATGGAAAAATCCGTTTAAATAAGTAATTGAAAAAAGCTGCTTGAACGCCAATTATTGGTGATACAGCGGCTTTTTTTCATGCTCGCTCTCTGCTAATATTTTAAACTTGCATTCACATGGAATATGAGCCAGTTTCCATATCAAACTTCGGCTTTTTGGATCTGTACTTCCGATATGATCGTTCGGCATTTACATATTGCAGCCATTGCCTATTCACTTTTGCCTAAGGTAAAATCAAGCATAATAAGGCATGACTGGGGCGATAAATAGTGGATGAACGAACGAGGCATTATTTTGCGGAATTGCAGTCAAGTGATAAAAATGCGCAGTACGAAGCGTACAGCAGCATTATGAAGATCACTGAAGAAAAAGTCGATTGGGCGTATGAAGTATGGGATCAGCTGAAGGAAGAGCTGACAAGTAAAGACCCTCATAAGCGCTCGCGTGCTGCTCAGTTTTTAAGCCGCTTAGCGATCAGCGATCCCGAACAGCGAATGTTGGAGGATTTTCCTCAAGTTTGGGAAGTAACCTATGATAAAAAGTTTGTAACTGCCAGACATAGTTTGCAGGCTATTTGGAGGATTGGTTTAGCTGGGGAAAAGCAAAAAGAGATGGTTATCCGTCATTTGGCAGCCCGGTTTGACAACTGTGTTGACGAAAAACATGCGACACTTATTCGGTTCGATATTATTCAAGGGCTGCGAAACTTGTATGATAAAGTGCAGGATGAAGCGATCAAGCAGCTTGCCTTCGATTTAATTGAAAAGGAAGAAGATCCGAAATATCAAAAAAAATATGCAGCAGTATGGAAATAGAAAAAAAGAGCCGTCAGTAGCAACACTCCCAGTAAATGAATGGCAATATGATTGAAAGAATGATTGTTTGCTGATTATGTAGTGGCTTTAGAGGATCGGAAGGTATTTGCAGACTGTCTCAGGCATTCATCTCCAACAGATTAATTGAAGAACAAACATATTCTTACAATAACAGAAGGAAAAATAATGCCCTTTTAAAGTGATTGCACATCAAATAAATGCCGTTTGAAGTGAAAAAAGAAGAAAATTTTCATTTTGAAGTATTATACGCTGTCAAGCTTCTATAAAAAATGCTTTTGATCATTCGTCTCAGCGTTTCAAAGCAGAGGTTTCAAAAGAAAAAACTGCACGTAAATATTAAATCGGCAACATTTTATAAAAAATAATTTTTCAGTTGATTGGCTATCATAGAACAAAGAATTACATTTCGGAGTGATAAACGATGGAAAATTCTCAAATAAATGAAGTTCAAGAGCTGTACCAGCAACTAATCAATGCGTGGAACAATCGAACTGCTAGCGGAATGACGGATCTGTTTACTAAGGATGGCGAAAGCATTGGTTTCGATGGCAGTCAGTCGATTGGACGCGATGAAATATTCGCACATCTCCAGTCCGTCTTTGAACACCACCAGACAGCTAAATTTGTCAGCAAAGTGAAAAATGTCCGGTTTCTAGCTCCTGATATCGCTATTTTACGAGCGATTGCCGGTATGGTTCCTCACGGCCAGTCCGATTTAAATCCTGATGTGAACACTCATCATACACTTGTTGCAGTGAAAACGGAAGGAATTTGGCGTATTCAACTTTTTCAAAATACTCCAGCCCAGTTTCATGGCAGACCTGAATTGGTTGAACAAATGACCGAAGAGTTAAGACAGCTGCTTAAATAATCCATGTCCTGTTCAGGGGAATGGTGAAATATACTTTCATGCAAAAAGAAGATTAGGAAAATCCTAAATCTTCTTTTTTGATGTGTGCGAATAAAACGCTTCACATTTTCATAACGAAAAAATCATTTTTATATAATCATCGTTGATATCAAATTTGTTATTAATGACTTTTTGTTGCTGTAAGCCTTTGTGATATTTGGACAAGTATTCTTTGATACCTATTAGTGGCATTTGTTTTAAATAAAAAGCGGGCAAATCGGAAAATGCTTTTACTACTATAAAACTACCCTCCAATTATGATTGCAAGCTGCGATGATAGTTTTGTGCTCTAATATGTAGTTGGCAATGAGTTCGGTCATGTCGATGGGGATATTTTTAACGATCGGTTTTTCTTTAAACATATCAAAATTGCCTGTTCCACCTGCGCGGTAGCTGTTCATGACGACATCATATTCTTTGTCAAGCTCCAATGGGCTGCCGTGATAATTTAGCTTCACAACTCGTTGGCCAACTGGATTAGAGATTTTTAATTCGTATTCAATTCCTTCCCACATATCATAATTGTAATGCTGCGGTTTAGGATATAAGAAAGCGGGATTGACAGAGATTGTTCCGTTTTGAACCGTAAAATACTTGGCGCTTTGCTCTAAAGCATCTTTAATATCTTGGCCGCTGATGCGGATGACAGTTAATGTGTTCGGATAAATATAATTGGAAACAATATCGCGCATTGTAACATGTTGTTTGAATCCAGGCAAGTCATTATTGAATAAGGCAGTGGCAGAAATATCAACTTTGGCTGTTTCCATTTGCACCTTATTGATAAATTCTATAAAAGGATTGTCTTGTAATCGGGTCTTCAATGGATCAGATACGGTCATGTCACCAATAACGGTTCCGATCGGCTGATCCAGCCATTTTTGCGTTTCTTGTTCAATATCGGATATCAATGCCAAAACATCTTGATTCGCTTCCATTTTTTCATCAATTTTGATTAAGTTGAAATGACTAACGATTGCGGGGCTGTTTCCATTTGCCTTCTGTCTAACTTTCATCGTCACTTCACCCAAAAATTGCCCCAGATGGCTTGGCTGAATGATTGTGATGCCGTTTAGTTTATCTGCGAGTGGGCGGTGCTGATGGCCTGTGATTAAAATATCAACACCCTCTAGTTCTTGGCACATTTGGTATGCTTGGTTTTCTCCTGTCAGCTGTTCTATAGGCTCTCCAGTTTGTAGATCTCTTTCAAATCCCCCATGATATGAGACGATCATCACATCTGGTTTTTCTTTTTGGCGAATATCGCTCACCCATAATTTAGCCGTTTGCAATGCATCTTTGAAAACAAGTCCCTCAATATTTCGCGGCTCTTCCCAATTAGGGATGAAATGAGTGGTTATACCAAGTACAGCAATTTTGACTCCGTCCAATACCTTGACGAGATAAGGTGTTCCAAAAGCGGGCTCTCCTGTTGTTTGCTTCAAGATATTAGCGGACAGCCAAGGAAAAGCTGATTGATCAATCGCCTTTTGTAAATAACTTCGTCCATAATTAAATTCATGATTTCCCAATACGCATGCATCATATTGGAGATCATTCATAACTTGAATCATCGGATTTTCACTGTCGGGCCTGTTTTTTGCATGGTAATAAGTCAACGGGCTTCCTTGAATCAAGTCTCCATTATCAAGTAAAAGTACATAGCCTTTTTTTCTTTTTTCTTTTATAATCGTGGCTATTTTAGCCAGTCCGAAATTTTGTTCTTCTTTGTCTCTGTAATTGGTCGGGTAAATGTAGCCGTGAAGATCGCTGGTTACAAGCAGATGAATCGCAGTTTCTTTCTCCATTATTTTCCTCCTTCTTTTTTTTCATCATAACAAATCGTTGTAAAAATGAAATAGATAATTGAATGAAAAGAAATAATTTACAAAGTTAACAAAATATTTGTGATATTTTGTAACAAAATTTACAAATAATTAAAAATTTGGTGTTAAAATGGAAATTAGATTTTCAAAAAGATATGGGGGAAATTAATATGTTTAAAAAATTAGTAGCTTTTGGAACAATACTAGCTTTAACAGCGGTGGTCATCAGCGGATGCGGGGACTCCAGCAATTCCCAACAAACTAATAGCAGCAAAGAATCAGATGGATATATTCCGGAAACTCTTTCTGTACAATTTGTACCTTCTCAAAATGCAGATACATTGGAGGCCAAAGCAAAGCCGCTTGAAAAGTTATTGGGAGATCGTTTGGGTATACCTGTAGAGGTAAGTGTTTCAACGAACTATAATACCATTGTTGAAGCAATGGAATCCAAAAAAGTAGATGTAGGATTTTTGCCGCCAAATGCTTATGTGCTGGCGAAAGAAAGAGGAGCTGCTGAAGTAATTCTTCAAGCGCAACGTTACGGAGTGGATGATGAGACCGGGCAGCCAACAGATGAACTAGTAGACAATTACAAATCAATTTTCGTAGTGAAAAAAGATTCTGGTATTACTAGTGTGAAAGATTTAAAAGGAAAGAAAATCGCTTTTCAAGATGTCACTTCATCTGCAGGTTATGTTTGGCCGGCCGCAACGCTGATGGATAATGGGATTGATCCATTAAAAGATGTACAAGGAATAACAGTAAAAGGGCACGACCAAGCAATTATTTCTGTTTTGAACGGTGATGTCGATTGTGCGGTTGTTTTCCAAGATGCCCGCAATACCGTAGCAGGAGATTACCCAACTGTTTTCGAAGATACGAAAGTCATTGAGTTTACAGAACCGATTCCGAACGATACGATTTCCGTCCGTTCCGACATGAATTCGGAATGGATTGAAAAAATCAAGCAAGCTTTCATTGATATTGGAAAAGACGAAGAAGGGCATGCGATTATAAAAGACATTTACACGCATGAAGGCTACATAGAATCGAAAGACAGTAACTTCGATATCGTCAGGGAGTATGCTGAAAAAGTGAAAACTGAATAATTTATTTTCATAAAATATAGCCAGGCGAATCGTTCGTACTGGCTAATCCTCTATGAATAGATAAAGCAACGTCGGGATGTTTAGATAAATATTTAAAAAAGGTTGGTATGCAGAGTGATAGAATTTCATCGTGTTACAAAAATTTATCCTAATGGTGTAGTAGGATTGGAAAATATTGATTTGAAAATTGAAAAAGGGGAATTTGTTGTGATTGTCGGTTTATCTGGCGCTGGCAAATCAACGTTGCTACGTTCTATTAATAGATTGCATGAAATTAGTTCCGGAGAAATAACAATAGACGGGAAATCCATCACGAAAGCAAAGGGGAAGGAACTCCGCCGCATCCGTCGCGACATTGGGATGATCTTCCAAAATTTTAATTTAGTGAAAAGGTCGACTGTTTTACGAAATGTTTTATCTGGAAGAGTTGGCTACCATTCTACTCTCCGAACCGTTTTGGGATGGTTTCCAAAAGAAGATGTGGATTTGGCCATGAATGCTCTGGAACGAATGAATATTCTTGAAAAAGCGTACACCAGATCGGATCAGCTTTCAGGAGGACAGCAGCAAAGAGTGTCGATTGCTAGAGCTTTGGCGCAAAAAGCTAAAATCATTTTAGCGGATGAGCCTGTAGCATCTTTAGATCCTTTGACAACAAAACAAGTAATGGATGATTTAAAAAAGATCAATCAAGAGTTAGGAATAACGCTTGTTGTCAACCTGCACTCGGTCGATTTAGCTAGACAATATGCCACAAGGATCATCGGCCTGAAAGCAGGACAAATTGTGTTTGACGGATCTGCTAGGGAAGCGACAGATAAACGGTTTTCTGAAATATATGGAAAGCCTTTTGAGGTGGGAATAAATGAAACGGATAGAGAGTTTAAATATGAATCGATTAACTAAACAAGAAATTCCTAAAGCACCTACTAAAATAAAGCATTACTTGACAGCAGCGTTGATTGTGCTGCTGATCGGCTGGAGCGCCTATCAAACGGAAAGTTCTTTCATCGATTTTGTTGAAGGGTTTCCAAATATGTTTGATTTGCTTGTACAAATGTATCCTCCCAGCTGGTCATATTTTGATGATATTGTTCCGGCAATGCTTGACACATTCCGCATGGCGGTTATTGGGACAACGATGGGAGCTTTGCTTGCGGTCCCATTTGCTTTGTTATGCGCAAGCAACATCGCTGCCAGCAATTGGATTTATTACCCGTTCAGATTTATTTTAAATTTAATTCGTACCATTCCTGAACTTCTTTTAGCCGCTATATTTGTTGCGATTTTCGGATTGGGGCCATTACCAGGAATATTTGCATTAGCTGTTTTCTCAATGGGCATTATTGCGAAATTAACTTATGAAGCGATGGAAAGTATTGATAAAGGCCCATTGGAGGCGATGACGGCAGTTGGCGCCAATAAAATTCAATGGATCGTCTACTCTGTCGTTCCGCAAGTGTCCCCTTACTTTGTCTCTTATGTTCTTTACACCTTTGAAATTAATATAAGGGCTGCAGCTATATTAGGACTAGTGGGAGCAGGAGGAATCGGAGAATATTATGATAAAACATTAGGTTTTCTTGAATACGACAAAGTGAGTACAATCATTATTTTTACATTAATGGTTGTTTTGTTGATCGACCATATTAGTACTAAATTGCGGGAGAAACTATTATGAAGAGTGTTGCAAGACCAGTTAAACCAAAAAAGAACCGGTTCATGCTTTGGAGTATATATGTGTTGTTGGCTGTTATTTATATATGGGCATTATCCGGTATTCCAATAGAAGGATTTAAAGAAACGGCCGGCCAAATTACAAAAGCGATTTTATCCGGCATTCTTTCTCCTGATTGGGGATATGTTTACTTGCCCGAAGGCGAAGATCTGCTCCGAGGGCTATTAGATACATTAGCGATTGCCATATTAGGCACATTTATTTCAGCTTTTCTATGTATACCGTTTGCTTTTTGGGCTGCTAACAATATGACGAAAGGGAAGATTGCGGCAGGAACAGGAAAATTTATTTTAAGCTTTATCCGGACATTTCCGGAACTAGTGATGGCGTTGTTATTTATTAAAGTAGTAGGCCCTGGCTCTTTTGCCGGTGTGTTGGCGCTCGGACTCCATTCCATCGGGATGCTTGGCAAATTGTTTTCAGAAGAAGTGGAAAATATTGATTTCGGACCAATTGAAGCTTTGAAAGCAACAGGAGCAAGCGGCTTGCAAACGCTGTGGTTTGCCGTTGTTCCACAAATCATTCCTGGGTTTATCTCTTACACCTTATATCGTTTTGAAATTAACCTCCGTTCCGCAAGCATTTTAGGAATCATCGGTGCAGGCGGAATCGGTACACCGCTTATATTTGCCATGCAGTCTCGCGACTGGAGTCGTGTCGGTATTATTTTATTAGGAATCATTGCCATGGTTACGATCGTCGATATCATTTCCGGCTATTTGCGCAAGAAGGTGGTTTAGCAGATGCTCATAAGGCAGCAATGTATATCGAAAGCTCCAGCAATAGCGGCTGAACTCAATAAAAGGCTTTTGCCTCGTTGAGTTAATAAATTATGGAGGTAGAGTAATTATGAGAAAGATGCTGTTGCAGGGCCTTGTGGCAGTATTGGCGTTTTTTATTTTTGCTTTGGAAAACGTAACTGTAAGTGCAGAAGGTCCGAATGATCCGGCCCCAATCTTAGTTCCTAGCGATCCGAACGGCAAGAAAGTTTTGTTTGATAACAGCCATGGGCAAACAGCAGGCCAGTCCGATTGGGTGATTGATGGTGCATTTTCCGATTTTGCCAATGCATTGCTTGAAGCGGGATATACAGTGAAGGAGCATCGGAGTTTAGATCCACTTACTCTGGAGGATTTAGAAGGTTATGATGTTTTTATTATTCCAGAGGCACAAATTCCTTTTAAGAAGTCTGAACAAGATGCTATTGCCGAGTTTGCAGAACAAGGGGGAGGCGTATTTTTTATTGCCGACCACTATAATGCCGACCGAAATTTTAACCGTTGGGATTCAAATGAAATTATGAATGGTTGGCGCAGAGGGGCTTTTGATAATCCAACAAAAGGAATGGATCAAGGTGAACAAGCTGCAATGGCTGGTGTTGAAAGCACCGATTGGCTAAGTGAAGAATTTGGTGTAAGATTTCGTTTTAACTCGATAGATAACACAACAGCAAATGTGATTATACCATCTGATGAATCCTTTGGTATAACGAGTGGCATTGATGAAATTTCGATTCATGCTGGTTCTACACTGGCTATTATGAATCCTGAAATTGCTAAAGGGATTGTTTATTTGCCTGATGGGCTTACTGTAGAAGAAAACAAATGGAGCAATGCAGTTGACGAAGGGGTTTATTTTGGCGGCGGAATTCATGAAGGGCCCTTTGTAGCGATAGGAAAAAAGGAAAGAGGAAAGGCCGCTTTCATCGGCGACTCTTCTGTGGTGGAAGACAGCACCCCTAAATATAGAAATGAAGAACACGGAGGAGTCAAGAGAACGTACGACGGATTTACTGAAAAAGATAATGGCCAATTGCTAATGAAAATTGTCGAATGGCTGTCTCATAAAGAAAGTTATCTGACCTTCTCTGAACTTGATATACCGCTTGATCAGCCTTCACCAATATTAGAAATGGAGACCCCAGAGCATTCTGAGGAGCTGAAGCCGGAGCCTTGGCGTTCACCGAATGAAGGTTATCTTTGGTATGATCAATCGACATTTGCTGACGGTTCATTTGGCTCGGAAATGGATCCTCCAAAAGATATTAAATATAACATTGAAACCCCTGAATATTTGCCAACTGGCGGAGAACCTTTTCAAGTAACACTCAAATTAACAGATATGAAACCGGGACAAGTCATTGAAAATGGGGAAATTCAAGTATATTTAGAAGGTGGTACATCAATTTCGCAAGTTCGGCTTCCGAATGGAACATGGCCTACCACTTACGGTTATCAAAGTGTTGGGAGCATTCAAGCTAATCAGCATGGTGTGGCGGAAAAAGTACTGACAATGAGACTTAACCCAACGGTACAAGACGGAACAACAGGATATATTCGCCTTCGAATAGGGGCTGGAAACAACGTCTTCACCAAAACAGTCAATATCGGTCAGTCAATTGTTGAGACGCCGCCTGGCGGTGAAGAAAAATATCAATTGTTAACACCGAAATTCATTCCGCTCGGAGGTATACCATTTCCGGTAGAAGTGGTGATGAGTGGTTTAACACCTGGCCAAGCAGTATCAAATGGACAAATTCAAATATATTTGTCAGGCGGGCAAAGCATTTCGCAAATCCAATTTGAGGATGGAACATGGCCAATCACTTACGGTTATTTCAATATCGGCAAACTGACAGCAGATGAAAATGGAAAAGCAAAGAAAACGATCATGATGCGCATTAATCCAAATGTTTCGGCGTATGAAGCCTATATCCGTTTGCGCTTAGGTTCGGGCAATAACGTTCTCACGCAGAAGGTAACTATGAGATAGCCATTACAAATTGAAAATGTGTTAGTGTGTATCAGGTTTTTAGAACAGTATTTTGCAACGGCAACGGGGGTAATAATTATGTTTACATTACCCATTCGATAAGGTATCACTAAAATGTTATTCAGCTGAAAGAAGGAGATTGTCTCAAAACATAAGACTAAATATTTACTCTTATGTGTGGAAAAGCGGTGTTCCTTATATGCCCCTTTTTACATTATTTAGTTAATATAGGGACGGTTCGATAAGTCCTAATAAGATGAAGCCAGTATAGAAAAACAGCTCATTTTTCTATACTGGCTTTTGTATATGTTTACAATTTTTACTAGAAAACAGCTGGCGGATGACGGCTATCCCTTCATGAGCCTCGGCAAATTCTTGAAGCTTTCTCTCCGCCTATTTCTCATTAAAATCCTGAATTGTTTTCCTCAGCTTTTGAGCTCAAACTGTACATCGACTTCAAACGTTTCCGAATCTCCTTGATCGTCTGTTCGATTACATTGGTCGCATACATCACGCTCCGAATACTGACTGGATTCGTCCATAATTGTCAGAAGGACATCCAAGTCGTTGCCGCGATTGCGCCTCTCTCAGATATTTGGTAATGACGGAATGGCAGATCATAAAATATTGCCTGCGCCCCGGGAGCAATGGTGATACGCTTTCTCAGGCAGCACTGGCGGGATCACTATAAATAAAAACAAGGGGATTCCCTTTTTCCGCTTCAGAGTCGAAGTAATAGCAAAAAAGCATCCGCCTGTTCTACGTCCTTTCAAGATGCCATAATGAAGTAAAAAATTTCTCACGGCATTTGAAAGGGGAAACTATTGAAAATTTTATTTGCGAAAAATTCATGAAGATTCTATTATTTATGTTAGAAAATTGTTATATGTTTTGGAGTGTGGTCACGAATTTATGAAAATGGTTTCCTTTAATGCATACCGGACCATCGGAATTCCAGGTGTACACTATATAAAGCCTGACAATATGTTTAAAGAATTAGAAACCATTCGACAAGCGGATATTGTTCTTTTTCCTGAGACGTGGCAAGCCCCTGCTCTAGTATACGGATTAAAGAAAAAAATTTTCCCAAGCATTGAATCATTGCAGCTGGGCTTTAGCAAAGTAGAAATGACGAGAGCGCTGTGGACGGTGGCGCCTGAGCATGTTCCATATACGGAAATATTGGCGAGCACCCCAAGCAATATCGAAAAAGTATTAGAAACGTTCCCGTTCCCATTTGTTGCAAAGGAAGTCCGGAATTCAATGGGAAAAGGAACCTTTTTAATTAAAAATGAGTATGATTTTTATCAATATGCTAATCAAAATGATGTTTTGTACGTACAAGAATATTTAGAAAACGACGGAAAAGATTTACGCATTTGTGTCATTGGAAAAGATATTTTCACCGCCTATTGGCGGGTTGGGGCGGAAGGGGAGTTTCTCCACAATGTTGCCCAAGGCGGAAGCCTCTGTTTTGAATTTATACCGCAAGAAGCTTGTGATCTTGTTTTGAATGTCTCGAAACAATTGAACATTAATCATGCCGGCTTTGATGTGCTAATAAGCGGAGGGCATCTTTATATTCTCGAGTTTAATGTTCTTTTTGGGAATATGGGCATCACAAAAAGTGGCTTATCAGTTGAAAAAGCAATTTATGAATATTTATTAAGTGAATTTGTGCCGCCTTTTCCAACATCACCGACTACAAAAAAGGTTATTTAAATCAATAAATGCTAAATGTTCATTTTTGTAGATTCATAGTGATACTTAATAAGGAAAAGACGGAAGAAATACAATAGTTTTTCTTATCATAGAGTGGGAAGCGGCCAATTGGAAATTTTTGTTTTTTAAATGGGAAATACAGTATGAGATTGCTTGTGGATAGAGCGTGCGCCAGCTTTGGAAAAGATGTTTAACGGGCTTCCTTCGTCGATTGTGTACATGCTTCAGGAAGAGCATGTAAAGGTTCATTTGCATGAAGAATTATTTTAAAAAAACTTTTTTTCTCGCTATTGCTCAGCTGATCACAAAGGGTAGATTTTTTCATCTTTAAACGAAAGGACAGCCGAAAGTTGCACTTTCCTTCAATAACGATTTGCCGCACAAAAGGTAAAATTTGAGCCGGCTGTCTGATTTATGTTTCACATGGAACAAATGTGCTGAACGTTTGTCTATTGCAATAAATATGAAAACATTTATTATAAGTTATATATTTGAAAAAATGGAATTTTAAAATTTTTATTATTTCCCAGGTTAAATTGTTTGCGTTCCCTTTATTATCATGTAATAATTTCTGTTAACAACTAGATATTTAGTATTTCAAAACAGATCTCTATAATACTGCAAGTGGTGGTGTATAAAATGGAAGGAATCAATCAGTTGCCAGTGAAAGTAGGGGATTGGGTAAAAGGAAAAACAAAAAGCGGCGAATTTATTTACGGTTATGTTGAAACGATAGATTCATCACAAAAGATTATAAGAGTAAAAGTTATGGCTTGTGACAATGAAATCGTCGTTGGTAAAACAGTTGAAACATTAAATCATTGGGTAAAAAAATTGCCCGTATCTCCAATAGAAAATGAAGAGCAGATTAAAGCATTAATTGATTTAGCCTTGTTAACAAAAGATGAAAATTGGTTTATGGAGCTGTCCAACAAATTAAAACAATTAACGAAAGAAAAGGAGAAAGAAAACATAATATAAATGAATAGGACAGCTCCGATGATAATTTTTTCACAATAATTTTTATGATCGTTTTAATACGATTCACGTTCCCCCGTTATAACTTTATGTTATCCTCCCAGAATATAGAGCATTTTATTATTTCAATATATTATACTTCTTTCCCATTGCCAAAAACCTTTATTCTTTTATAGCTGCCCACATTCCTACATTGTATATATTTTTTATCAGCTCAATTCAGTTGTTATGTAATGAAGGAAGACGTTTGAAAAACATCATCATACTGATCAATATTTGTTCACAATAGGGAGTTCTGCTTACATATGCAGAAGAACCGGCGGCATTTTTCAAAGTGATCGTTGGAACGTCGTTTCGTCTTTTTTTGAAGCATACTAAAAAATCACTGATTTTAAACATTAAGAATTACCGTTTAAATGCCATGAAGCCGTTTCATTTAGAAAGAACAAGGCTTTGCCAAATCACCATTCGATCAAGTTAATAACTGGTAATACAATTTCCAAACATATGCATAACGGAAAAAAGAGAATGATTTGGCCTTCCGTGCAGCAGCAAATAAGGCTGATTCCAATCTTTTGGAATCGGTTTTTTTTATGACCAATTTTGTACAATTTTGTCGATGTGTCCAGTACGATCGGCAACTGTAAATTTCTGTATTTACGGGATATCAAAAGAAGGGAGCCCCAATTTCTCATGATTGAAAAAGCAAAAGGGGGTTTCCAGCATTTTTGATTTAAAAAGTTTCAAAATAAAAGGAGCTTCATTCAGTGGATCGCTAGTTCTCACAGCTTTTTTGTAATGCTACAATAAAGGAGAATATTAAAAAATACGATAAACATTGTAAGCTGGCATGTGATGCGATTGGACGGAGAAGCTTCAATCAACAATTGAAGGAGGTGTTTTATGATGAAGAAAAGAGAGTATGTCAAACAATGTTGGAAGCGCTTTATTTTTGAAAATAAGCTCGACGAAAAATTATCTCCCATTGTAAAAGATTCATGGATTCGTTCCAAAGAAATGGAAGTTGACCCTTTTCAGCGATACGGTCAAATAAAAAAAATCGAAATAGACCATTACAAGCCTTTAATTGAATGTTCGGTTCCGTTTATGGAAGGATTGTATTCAATCGTAAAGGGCTCGGGTTTTTTAGTGATTCTTTGCAACGAAAAGGGACAGTTGTTAAAATCAATTGGCGACGCTGATACGTTAAAGATGGCAGCTGATATTCAATTTGTGGAAGGTGCCGATTGGAGTGAACAAGCAATGGGAACGAATGCAATCGGCACTTCGATTGTGATCAATCAACCTGTACAAATATATGCTGAGGAGCATTATTCGGAAATTTGCCAGGCATGGACGTGTTCGGCCGCGCCCATTCACGATTCAAAAGGAAAGATAATCGGCGTATTAAATGTTTCAGGCCCATATGAAAAGGTTCATCCACATACTTTAGGCATGGTAGTGTCAGCAGTGAAAGCCATTGAGTACCAGCTGGAGCTGATTGAAAAGACAGAAAAAAACATTATGATGCAAAGATTTCTTGAAGCGACTACCAATAATATGAAAGAGAGCATCCTCATTTTCGATACGGAAGGGCTCATTATTAAAGTGAATGATCAATTAAAAAAGCTGCTTCAATTGAATCATTCTTGCCTGGAAGGGAAAAAGATCAGCGAAGTTTTTAGCAACAAATCGATTATTTCCAATCGCCCTCGACATCTTCAAAATCATGAACTGCACTTAAAAATAAAACAGTCAAACAAAGTTTTTCATGTTCTAGTTGATAAACTCCCCATTTATAAAGACAGCCAATGGATCGGTTCAATGATGATTATAAAAGAGATTCAAAAGATAAGACAATTTATTAATCATTTATCTGGCAATCAGGCGAAAATCACTTTTTCTGATATGATCGGGAAGCATCCTCAGTTTCTCCAAAAAGTAAACGAAGCGAAGCTAGCAGCAAAAACGGACTCAAATGTATTAATTTTAGGAGAAAGCGGTACGGGAAAAGAAATGTTTGCACAAGCGATCCATAATGAAAGCGACAGAAAGCATAAGCCTTTTATAGCCATCAATTGCGGCGGAATTCCTCGAGATTTATTAGGAAGCGAACTGTTTGGTTATGCGGACGGTGCTTTTACCGGAGCGAAAAAAGGGGGAAGTGCAGGAAAATTTGAGCTTGCCGATGGCGGTACGCTTTTTTTAGATGAGATTGGAGAAATGTCTTTGGAAATGCAAGTATTGCTTTTGCGAGTCATACAAGAAAAGGAAGTGGTGCGAATCGGCGGGCATAAAGTTTTGCCTGTTGATGTTCGCATCATCGCAGCGACGAACAAAAATCTTCGGGAAGAGGTCGAAAAAGGAAGCTTTCGGGAGGATTTGTTTTTCCGGCTTAATGTCATGCCGATCACTTTGCCGTCATTGCGAGAAAGAAAAGAAGACATACCGCTCCTTGTTCATCATTTTATTGAAAAAAATTGTGAAAAGTTAAATAAGCCTTTTCCTGAAATCAAACCGGATTTTTTTCAAGCGTTAATACATTATCATTGGCCGGGAAACATTAGAGAATTGCAAAATATAGTAGAAAGAACTTTAAACAAATTGACGAAGCCTGTTTTAACTATTAAAGATTTGCCTGAGGAAATTATAAAAACGGACTCCAAGCCAAAAGCGGAAACGGTGTTTATTCATCGAGATGAAATGAAAAAGCAGTCGATCTTGCAAGCTTTACGTCTATATAACGGCAACATCACAAAAGCTGCGCAATATTTAGGGATATCACGAAGCACTTTTTATCGGCAAATGCAAAGATTTCAAATCCCTTATTAATATCATTTTGTTTTATTTCGTATCAAATTGTATCATTGTGTCTCTAAAAAGCGTCCCAAAACGGGACGTTTTTTTGTAGCATAAGAAAATCTTATTCATTTTCAATGAAACTAAATATATCAATCACGAAAAATGTAGTTTGGCACAATTTTTGCATTTAACTATTTGAAACCGTTTTCTATTTTGGTAGAAGGGAGAGAATACATTGGCAATTTCTAAAAATGATCTTTTATGGATGTATGAAAACATGTACAAAATCCGTTATTACGAAGACAAAATGGCAGAAGCTTATACTGAAGGGAAGAATCCGGTTTTCAATATTGGGGCTGGTCCTGTTCCTGGCGAAATGCATTTGGCAACAGGGCAAGAACCGGCAGCCGTCGGCATATGTGTCCATTTGAAAAAAGAAGATACGGTTACGTCGCCTCACAGGCCTCATCATCATGCCATCGCCAAAGGCGTTGACCTAAATAAAATGACGGCTGAAATTTTTGGAAAAGAAACCGGGCTTGGCAAAGGTAAGGGAGGACATATGCATTTGTTTGATCCGGATGTCAAGTTTTCCTGTGGAGGAATTGTTGGAGCAGGAATCCCGCACGCCCTTGGCGCAGCACTAGCTGCTAAGAAAAAAGGAAAAGACTGGGTTGCGGTTTCATTTATCGGAGAGGGAGCCGCAAATCAAGGAGCTTTCCATGAGTCATTAAATATGGCAGCACTTTGGAATTTACCTCTTATTGTGGTGATTGAAAATAATCAGTACGGAATTTCTGTTCCGAAAACAGCATCGACATCTGTAGCATCCAATGATGTTCGTGCAGCTGCATATGGCATTAAAGGATATTACGTCAAAGACAACGATCCGATCAGCATGTACGAAGTATCAAAAGAAGCAGTGGAACGCGCCAGACGAGGCGAAGGTCCATCGATTATTGAAATTGAAACATATCGTTACTTGGGACATTTCCAAGGGGATCCGGAGCTGTATAGAGATAAAAATGAAGTGTCGCTTCTTCGGGATAAAGATCCGATCATACGCCTTCGAAATCTATTAATCTCTGAACAAAACATAGCGGAAAACGATCTTGACATCATTGAAAATAAAGCAAAACAGGAAGTAGACGCTGCTTATCAATTTGCACGCAGCAGCAATTATCCGAATCCGGAAGATGCTTTAAAAGATTTATACGTTTCGTAAATAAACAGGAAAGGGGTTATAAGCTGTGCAAGGAACAAAAACGCGCTTGTTAACGGGAAATAAGGCCATGGCGGAAGCGATTAAATTGGAGATGGAGCGAGATCCAAACGTGTTTGTCATGGGGGAGGATGTCGGAGTTTACGGGGGTATCTTCGGATCGACAGAAGGGTTATTTCAACAATTTGGATCAGATCGAGTGATTGATACCCCGATATCTGAAACTGCATTTATTGGAGCGGCCATTGGCGCAGCAACCGAAGGAATGCGGCCGATCGTTGAATTGATGTTTGTCGATTTCTTCGGAGTTTGTATGGATCAAATTTATAACCATATGGCAAAAATCCCTTATATGTCGGGCGGCCGAGTGAAGCTGCCAATCGTGTTAATGACCGCTGTTGGCGGAGGGTATAGTGATGCTGCTCAGCACTCTCAAACTTTGTATGCAACGTTTGCGCATTTGCCGGGAATGAAAGTGGTGGCTCCATCCACTCCATATGATTTAAAAGGGATGATGATTTCAGCCATTCGGGATGATAATCCTGTAGTCTTTATGTTCCATAAAACGCTGCAAGGCTTAGGATGGATGGATCAATTAGACGCATCAGTCGGTCATGTGCCGGAAGAAGCTTACACGGTGCCGCTAGGAAAAGCAAACGTTGTCAGGGAAGGGAAAGATATAACAATTGTAGGGATTCAAATGACGACTCATCATGCATTGGAGGCTGCCAAAAAGCTGGAGCAAGAAGGAATTGAAGCAGAAGTCATCGATTTGCGTTCACTTGTCCCGTTAGATCGTGAAACAATCCTGCAATCCATTAAAAAGACTCATCGATTACTTGTAGTAGATGAAGATTATTTATCATACGGCATGACGGCGGAGATCGCTGCCATAGCTGCAGAGGAAGGCTTGTATGACTTAGAAGCTCCGGTCAAACGATTGGCTGTACCAGACGTGCCGATTCCTTTCAGCCGCCCGCTTGAACAGTTTGTTTTACCGAATGCAGAAAAAATTTATCAAGAAGCTGTAAAACTCGTTAATGAATAAATCTACCATTTCTTTCACAGGAGGCCAACATGATTATTGAAATTAAATTGCCGCAATTGTCGGAAGAATATAATGAGAGCTTAATTGCATTTTGGCATGTGTCAGAAGGGGATGCGGTGGAGCAAAATGACATACTTGTTGAAGTTCAAACGGAAAAGGCGGTTTCGGAGCTGCATGCACCTGCAAGCGGAATCGTGAAGGAAATCCGCAAAAAAAGAGGAGATACAGCATCTGTTGGCGAAGTGCTTGCAACAATTGAAACAGCTGAACGCGACGGGCAGCCTGACATCAAACAAGAAGAAACGAATGAAAGATTGAAAGAACAAGAAAGATCGGAAGGACAAGCAGCGACGGAGCAAAAAGTCGAGAAAAAGGCGACGCCGCGCGTGAAGAAATTAGCGAAAGAGCTAGGGGTGGATTGGCGGCTTGTGGAGCCGACTGGTTTAAACGGGAAAGTAACGGAAGAGGATATTCGCAACGAGCACAAGAAAAGGGAAAAAGAGAAGCAAACAAATTCTTCATTCATAGTTGCCGCTCCATCCGTGCGCAAATTTGCAAGAGAACATCAAGTGAATCTTGAAGAGGTAACTCCATCGGGTCCAAACGGCAAAATATTAAAAGAAGATATTGAGGCCGTGATCAAAAGACGCAAAAATCAGCTGCATGAGATGGAAAGTCCGCAAAAAAATCCGAAGGAAGAAACAAAGATCAATTCGATACAAGATGAATATATTCCGCTTTCAAACATTCGCAAACTCATTGCACGTTCAATGGTTCATTCGAAAAAGACGATTCCGCATGTAACACATTTTGATGAAGTGAATGTTACAAAGCTTGTTCAGCATCGGCAAAGCGTAAAATCATTTGCGGAAGAGGAAGCAATCAAACTCACCTATTTAGCTTATGTTGTGAAAGCATTGACGATCGTTTTGAAAAAATATCCACAATTAAACGCTTCCTTTCATGAAGAACGTGAAGAAATCATTTTGAAGAAACAATACCATATCGGTTTTGCGGCTGATACAGACCGCGGTCTTGTCGTTCCGGTCATACGGCATGCAGACCAAAAAACATTATTTCAAATTGCTAAAGAAATTCACGAGCTTTCCCTAAAGGCAAGAGATGGTTCTATTCAAGCGGATGAAATGACAGGCTCTACATGTACGATATCGAATATTGGATCAGCTGATGGCGCATGGTTTACACCGATTATCAACCATCCGCAATCGTGTATTCTTGGCATCGGCCGAATCGAGAAAAAAACTGTTGTGGTCGATGATTCGATTGAAATTGCATCCATGATGGCGTTATCGCTCAGTTATGATCACCGGATTATGGACGGAGTGTTGGCACAAAAAGCATTGAACGAGCTAAAAAAATATTTGAACGAGCCAAATTTCATTTTTGTCAATTAATGTGGGTTTGAAGAAATATAGACAAATTGGGGCTGTTCAGACAGTCAAATCTCCATTGAAAACAAAAAACATCAAATATCAACGTTTTTAAAATTTTAAAGGGGGCCGTCTATAAGCCGAAAAAGTCTTATAGACAAGCCCCTTTGTCCTTCACAACAATTTTAAATTCTGCCCTTGAGACGTTCTTACTTTTTTTACTTATTTCAGATCAATTGAAAACAGACCGACGCCTAGCATTTTTATGGGCTGCTTTAACAGGTTTCCCTAAGAACAGTAGCTGGGGTCCGATTATTTTATTTTTTGGTTTTCTCCGCAAAATGAAGCGGATGTCTTCTCGACTTTTTATGGTAAAATAATTAACAACAGTCTCAATTAAAGGAAGAGGATGCATGTGAAAAATTGGCTGCCCATTTTGTTTATTGGCTGTGGTTTGTTTTGTGTCGCATATGGCGGATGGAAGTTATGGTCAATGCACAGCGCACAAAATGAGGCATTGAAGGAAGCCCATCAGCTTGTTGGTGCAGAAGGTGTAAAGAAAAAGGAGAGAAGCGAAGTTGTACCAAGCGACTTTCAACCGAAAATGGACGAGGTGATTGGCATTTTGCACATCCCGAAACTTAAAGCACAATTGCCGATCGTTGAGGGGACGGATGAAGACGAATTGGAGAAAGGCGTCGGTCATTACAGAGGCACTGCTTTTTCTGGGCAAAACGACCAAATCGTTTTATCAGGACATCGGGATACAGTTTTTCGCAATGTTGGCGATTTAAAAATTGGAGATGAACTCATTGTTGAAATGGAGTATGGTCGTTTCACATATTTAATTCAGGAAACAGAGATTGTTGATGCCGATGATCGAACAGTGATCCGATCTACTGCTCCAAACGAAGTTTTAACGTTAACAACATGCTATCCGTTCGGTTATATTGGAAATGCGCCACAGCGATATATTATTTATGCGGTACCGGCATAATTCAGTGGAAAAACGAGCCCTTGCTATAAAGCATCAAGGGTTCTTTTTTGTTTTAATAAAGTCATTCAGCCGTCTATCGGTAACTGTTCATTTAGCATTTGAATGAAGTTAAATGAGCGGTAATTGAATGATAAATTTGGGGCTTTAATTGCAGATTAAGGCGATGTCGATTTCAAATTATTTCATAGTAAGATCCAATAGGCATTCATAAATAAAAAATTCTAATTTTTGATCGGAGAGTTGTTCGAGTTTTGTTTTTCAATATTTCATTACTGTACACGTGCATGTATGCTGGATGTCTCTTGCAATTGGCAGTATATTTTACACTTTACATCTGCATTTTGCTGAAAAAAAGACTGCTAAACTGTCTGGATGAATAATATTGGATTACCTGTTATGACCAGAAACCCGGTTTTTTTCTATTGGCACCCAATGGTTCAGTTATTGCTGTGATTGGATATTTGCCATCGGATACAATGTGTTGCGTAGTTTGAAGAATTGACTTTGTCAATCATTTAAAATGCCGCCTCGGAATATATAACAATTTGTTTTTTATTCTAAAAACCTTTTTTCCCTTTTAACGCTAATAAAGTTTTACAAACAATTAATTTTTAAAAAAGTAGAAAAAGTATTGCTTTTTATTTTGTAATCGATTACACTAGATTACAAATCTAGCATAAAAAATAATACAGCCAAAGGATTTTTATCTAGGAAATGGAGATCTGGATATGGTTAGAATTAGCGATGTTGCAAAAATGGCAAATGTGTCCACAGCTACTGTTTCCAGAGTTTTAAGCAATTCTGGGAACGTCAAAAAAGAAACGGCTGAAAAAGTATTGGAAGCAATCAAAAAGCTGAATTATCAACCAAATTTATTGGCTCGACAGCTGAGACGCTTAGAAACAAAAACGGTTCTTGTTGTAGTGCCTGATATAACAAATACATTTTTCTCAAAAATATTGAGAGGGATAGAGCAAGTAGCGATTGAAAACGATTACGAGGTCCTTCTCGGCGACACCGGGAATAGTTTAGAGCGTGAAAAAGGCTATTTAGATATATTGCGCCAGAAAAAAGCAGATGGAATGATTTTGTTGACCGCAAGACTTGAATCTCATTTATTAGAGGAGATTTCTCATGAATTCCCAGTGGTGCTCGCATGTGAATATTTGGAGGGATCGGATATTCCAACTGTTTCTATTGATAATATTAGCAGTGCCAGAAAAGCTACGGAATATTTGATCAGCTTGGGCCATAAACGAATAGGATTTTTATCAGGCCCAATGGACGTAATATTGAGCAGAGACCGCTTAAAGGGCTTCAAGCAAGGAATGATGCAGCATGATATTGCGATCGAACCGAATTTAATTCAAGAGGGAGATTTTTCATTTGAGAGCGGTTTTAATTTAATGACAAAACTGCTTGCGCTTACTGAACCGCCAACTGCTGTTTTTGCGTCAAGCGACGAAATGGCCATTGGAGCGATAAAAGCGATCAAAGCAAAAGGATTGAAAGTTCCAGATGATATCTCAATAGTTGGTTTTGACGATATTAAATTCGCATCTATTTTTGAACCTGCGCTAACAACTGTTTCACAGCCTATGTTTGAGATAGGTCAGAAAGCGATGGAATTATTAATAAAACTTATTCAGAAAGATAAGCTGGAAAAAAGCCAATATATATTAGAAGATCAACTGGTTATTCGCGAGACATGCAAAGAGAAGAAGAAAGATATGATTAAAATGTAATGGATTACAAAAATATACGCCTTATTTTCCCTATTTTTTTCATTTTAATGTAATCGATTTCATTTTATGGGAGGTGATGGCAGCTTTTCAATACGAATGGGGTAAAAAAGCAACTGATGAACATGTAAAAGAATTAGGAGGGGTAAAAATGAAGCTAGGCTACCAGACCAATACTTGGGGCGGTGTTGTTGGCCATCCGGCAGGGGTTACGTCAATTAAAGATCTTTACTATTTGGCAAATGGATCAACAGAAGAAGCATTAAAAGATATAGCTGCTTCCGGTTATAAAGGTTTTGAAATTTTTGACGGAAATTTGATGCAATATGTAGATAGAAAAAAAGATTTTCAAGCATTAATGAACGAGTACTCTTTAGATTTTGTGGCGGTGTATACAGGCGGAAATTTTATTTTTCCAGATATTTTGGAAGAAGAAATGTTGAAAATTGAAAAGGTTGCAGCATTTGCTTCCGAATTAGGCGCCAATCATCTAGTTGTCGGCGGGGGAGCTGTACGTTCAAACGGGATTTTAGAAAACGATTACATTCATTTGGCAAATGCATTAAATAAAGTTGTGGAGATTGCCCAAAAGTACGATTTAATCCCAAGTTATCATCCTCACCTGGGTACGATCGTAGAATCACCTGCTCAATTAGATAAGCTGATGCCTTTAACAACTATTAATCTATGTCCTGATACGGCGCATCTTGAGGCAGGCGGAGGCGATCCAATCGAAATTATCAAAAAATACTCATCTAGAATCAAATATGTCCACTTTAAAGATTATGATAATGGTCAATTTTTGCCATTAGGAAAAGGACACCAAAATTTTGAAGAGATGACGAGAGTATTGCAAGAATCTAATTATGACGGCTGGATCACGATAGAATTAGACAGCTATTCGGATCCAAAACAAGGTGCAGAAATCAGCAGAAATTATTTAAAAAATATTGGTTTGTAACATTTTATGAAAAGGGGATGGCTTATGAGAAAATTTTTCGCGATATTTTCCATATTTGCAATAATTAGCAGCCTTATTCTCGTCGGTTGTAATCAAAACAAATCAAACAATGAAAATAGCTCTTCTGATCAAAACAAATCATCATCTGAAGCTCCTGCATCAGGACCTATCACGATTAATAAGGAAATTTCAGATGATCAGTTAATTTTAAGTAAAGGCCCGCACGGGGAAACAGCAGTTTCCGCCAAAACATTGGAGCTGACCGAAGAGGAAATAGCAAAAATAAAACAAGGAAACTATAAAGCGGCGATTGTCATGCATTATGCAGGGAACGACTGGTCAACCGCCCAAATTGACGGGCTAAAAGCAACGTTTGAAAGAATGGGAATAGAAGTAGTGGCTGTAACGGATGCAGACTTTAAATCTGAAAAACAAGTTTCGGATATTGAAACAGTGCTTGCTAAAAATCCGGATATTATTGTCAGTATTCCAGTAGACCCGGTATCTACCGCTGAGGCTTATAAAAAAGCTGCTGAATCAGGCGTAAAATTAGTTTTCATGGATAATGCGCCTCAAGGGCTAGAACATGGAAAAGATTATGTGAGTGTTGTTTCAGCAGATAACTACGGAAATGGAGTTGCAGCAGCTGAAATTATGGCTGAAAAACTGGGCGGTAAAGGGAAAATTGGAGTTATCTTTCACGATGCTGATTTCTTTGTGACGAAACAGCGTACAGAAGCTTTCGAAAAAACAATTCAAGAAAAATATCCTGATATTGAGATTGTTGCACGAGGCGGTATAACAGATCCAAACGATGGTGAAAAAGTGGCTTCGGGTATTTTGACGAAAAATCCTGATTTAGACGGCTTGTTTGTCGTTTGGGATGTACCTGCTGAAGGTGCACTCGCAGCAGCACGGACAGCCGGGCGTGACGATTTAGTTATTACGACCATTGATCTAGGAACAAATGTAGCTTTGGAAATTGCTTCTGACGGTATTGTGAAAGGATTAGGAGCGCAGCTTCCGTATGACCAAGGAATTTCAGAAGCTATTTTAGCTGGATATGCATTGTTAGGCAAAGAAACCCCTCCGTATGTGGCAGTTCCAGCTTATAAAGTCACAAAAGAAAATGTTCTTGATGCATGGAAGCTTGTTTACCATAAAGAGGCACCAGATTCTATTCAGAGTGCAGCAAAATAATCATTATTCATTTTTTAAACTCAATGGGAGGTAAGGTTATGAAAAAGTTTAACATAGCAATGATCGGCGCTGGATTTATGGGGAAAGCCCATTCGCTTTCATATGCAGGTATGCCCATGTTTTTCTGGCCTGCTCCTGGAATCCCCCATCGCAAAACGGTTGTCGATGTTACGGATGAATTAGCAAAAGAGGCAGCTCAGCGTTTTGGTTTTGAAAGCTATTCTTCTAACTGGAGAGAGGTTATAGAAGATCCTGATATAGATATTGTTGATATTGTAACACCTAATGATACTCATGCTGAAATTGCCATTGCAGCGGCAAAGGCCGGCAAACATATAATAAGCGAAAAACCGTTGGCTAGAAATGCTGAAGAAGCAAAAAGGATGCTGGATGCTGTAAGAGAAGCAGGAGTTAAACATATGGTTGCTTTCAACTACAGAAGAACGCCAGCCGTAGCTTTAGCAAGAAAATATATTGAAGAAGGAAAAATTGGAAAAATACTGAATTTTCGCGGAACGTATTTGCAGGATTGGTCCGCAGATCCTCAATCACCTTTGTCCTGGAGATTCCAAAAAAAAGTTGCAGGTTCAGGTGCACTCGGAGATATTGGAACACATGTAATTGATTTTGCGCGGTATCTCGTTGGGGAGATCACAGATGTCATGGCAGTAACAAAAACATGGGTGCCGGAAAGACCGATTCAAACGAGCGGAGTTGATAAACTCGGCACAGTCAAAGGTGAGGCAGAGGCTCCTAAAGGTCAGGTTGACGTTGATGATGAATTTACAACGTTAGTAAAATTTGAAAACGGTGCCATCGGCAGTATTGAAGCAACACGTAATGCATGGGGAAGAAACAATTTCTTGACATTTGAAATCCATGGAGAAAAAGGGTCATTATATTTCAACTATGAACGACGTGATGAGCTGCAAGTTTGCTTTGCTGATGATCCAAGCGACAGCAAAGGATTTAGAACAATTTACACCGGTCCTGAGCATCCGTACGGTCAAGGATTATGGCCAATCCCAGCGTTGGGAATAGGGTATGGCGAAACAAAAATTATCGAAACTTATGATTTCATAAAATCCATTGTAGAAGATACTGAAGTTTCGCCGAATTTCTACGATGGCTATCAAATTGCCGTAATTTGTGATGCGATTTTAGAATCAGCTGAAAAAGGGATATGGGTAAATTTGAAATGAAAGAACAACTATTGAGGCTACTCTTGCTTTGAGTAGCCTCAAATTAAAAGAAGGTGATCAAAATGGACAAACCTTTATTATCAATGAAAGGAATTTCAAAATATTTTAACGGCATCAAAGTTTTAGACTCGGTTGATTTTACTTTAAACAAAGGTGAAGTTCATGCATTAATGGGGGGAAATGGCGCCGGCAAATCCACATTAATGAAAATATTAACAGGCGTCTATCAAGCTGATGAAGGTGAAATATATATTGAAGGAAACAAAGTAACGATTAAGGATGCGAACGATGCGAAAAACAATTATATTTCCATGATTTTTCAAGAATTTAGCTTAATCCCTTCACTGACTGTCGCTGAGAATATTTTTTTAGCTCGAGAGCCAAAAAATGCAATCGGGATACTTAATGATAAAAAGAGTATAGCCAGAACAAGAGAAATACTCAAGGAAATGGAAATTGACATCAATCCAAAGGATATCGTCGGAGATCTTGGTGTTGGGTACTGGCAAATGACTGAAATAGCAAAAGCTTTGTCGCATGAGACAAAAATATTAATTATGGATGAACCTACATCATCCTTAACGGAAAAAGAAACAGATGTTTTATTTAAAATCATCAATAAGTTAAAAAAGAAAGGTATTTCTATCATATATATCTCACACCGTATGGACGAGATTTTTAGAATATGCGATAAAATTACCATTTTACGTGATGGAAAAAAAGTTGCAACTGAACAATGTAATCAAATCGATATGGAAACTGTCATTCAGCATATTGTAGGGGATGATTTAGATAAATCGTTTGAATGGAAAGAAAGATATTATTCGACAGAGGGAACTCCAGTCTTAGAAGTCAAAAATTTAACTTCCAACTCCAAAGTAAAAGATATCAGCTTTCAGCTCTACTCAGGAGAGATTTTAGGAATTGCTGGATTAATGGGGAGCGGAAGATCTGAATTAGCGCGTGCCATTTTTGGCATTGACCCAATAAATAAAGGTGAAATTTATATAAAAGGCAAGAAGCATACAATCAAAAGTCCATCAGATGCGGTTAATGCCGGCATAGCACTTATTCCAGAGGACCGGAGGCTGCAGGGGTTAATTCTAGATTATAGTGTGAAAGAAAATACGATTTTACCGATTCTATCAAAATTAAAAAAAGGAATTTTCATCGACCATCGCAAGGCTAATATGATAACGGAAAAATTTGTAAAAAGACTAAATATTAAAACAGATCATATTTTTAAAACAGCAAAGCTGTTGTCTGGGGGCAACCAGCAGAAAATTGTATTAGCGAAATGGCTTGCTAATGACCCTGAAATATTAATTTTAGATGAGCCTACGATCGGTGTAGATATTGGCGCAAAAACCGAAATCATAGATATTATTCGTGAATTAGCTGACAGCGGGAAATCAATCATCGTCATTTCTTCTGAGCTGCAGGAGCTGTTAGCGGTAAGTGATCGAATTCTAGTAATACATGAAGGAAGAAATGTGAAAGAACTAAAAAGAAAGGAAATTCATTCAGAGGAGGTTCTCCAGCATGCTATCCAAGGACATTAAATTTAATGAGCAAGATCAGTTGCAAAATAACCTAAGTCCTTCGAAACGATCAATGGCATTTGATTGGCGCAATTATATTGTATATATAGCTTTTATTGGAGTGTTAATCTATTTTTCCGTTACGTTATATGACGATGGTTTTCTATCAACATCAAACTTATTGAATATCGCCCGCCAAACGGCGATGATTTCGATTATGGGAGTTGCGATGACTTTTGTAATCAGCACGGGCGAAATTGATCTTTCTGTCGGATCTATTACGGCGTTATCCTCTTTAACAGCAGCATTAGCGCTGCAAGCTGGCTTCGGCTTGATCGGGGGTCTGTCAGCTGGATTAGGAACCGGTTTGTTAGTTGGATTAGTAAACGGTTTTCTAGTTACGAAGATCGCCATCCCCTCATTTTTAGTTACGCTTGGGATGATGGAAGCGGTAAAAGGCTTGGCGATGTGGATAACAAATACTGCACCAGTGCCGATTGTCCATTCTACGTTTAATTATTTATTTGGTTCAGGAGATATCGGACCGATTCCTATTTTATTGATTTGGACAGTTGTGATTACAGTTATCGGCCATATTTTATTGAAAAAAACCGCGTTTGGCAGGCAGACATTAGCAACCGGGGGAAATGAAATTGCTGCCAAATATACAGGAATCAAAACGAATCGAATTAAATTTATTGTGTTTCTAGTTTCCGGTTTAATGGCAGGATTTGCTGGCTTATTATATGCCGGCCGGATGCATTCCGGGAGGTTTACATTTGGTGAAGGCGACGAACTATCCGTTATTGCTGCTGTAATTCTTGGCGGAACAAGCCTATTCGGGGGAGTCGGAACCGTTATCGGCACCGTTTTTGGTTCTATCATGATTGGAACAATAAACAATGGATTAATCATCATGGGGCTTGATGTAAGCCAGCAGATGATTATTAAAGGGTTGATCATCATTTTGGCCGTGGCGTTCGGAAGGAAAACGTTAAAAAAATAATCATCCAAAAGAAAAGGAGCATTGTTTATGTCAGTTATCAAAGTAGGCGTAATCGGGACAGGGTTTTCTGCCAAGTCGCACATAGAAGCACTGAGAAGATTAAAGTGTGTTGAAGTGGCTGCAATTAGTGCCAGAACATTAGAGAAGGCAAAAAAAGCAGCCGAACAATTTGGGATCCCAAGGTATTATGGAAATGAAGATGATTTAATAAATGATCAAGAAATAGATGTCGTTCATAATTGTACTCCTAATTATTTGCATTATTATATCAATAAAAAAGTTTTAGCTGCCGGCAAGCATTTGCTGTCAGAAAAGCCGTTAGCAATGACGAGTGAAGAATCGAGTGAATTAGTAAGGTTAGCCGAAACAAAAAAGGTCGTCGCAGGAGTATGCTTCAACTACCGTCATTATCCGCTAGTTGCCCAAGTGAAAGAGCTGATGGCCAGCGATGAATACGGTCCGGCACATTTAGTGTATGGAACGTATCTTCAAGATTGGCTCCTGTATGATACTGATTACAACTGGCGTTTAAATGAGGAAAAAAACGGCAGATCACGTGCGATTGCTGACATCGGTTCCCATTGGTGTGATACTATTCAATATGTTCTCAATCAAAAGATTGTCGAGGTATTTGCTGATTTAAAAACGGTTTATCCTGTAAGGAAAAGACCGGTTGGAGAAATCGAAACCTTTAAAAGTGGAGGTCAAGATTCTTTCGAAGAAATAGAGATTAATAGCGAAGATTGCGGCAGTGTGCTGGTTCATTTTGAAAATGGAGCACATGGGGTATTCACCGTTTCGCAAGTAAGTGCTGGAAGGAAAAATTTCTTTACGTTTGAAATTGCCGCGCAAAAGAATACTATTTATTGGAATCAGGAAGAGCCAAACAAAATATGGATTGGACGCCGTGATCAGGCGAATATGGAGCTAGTACGGGATCCTTCCTTGCTATCTGACTTTTCTTCTTCGCTGGCGCATTACCCTGGCGGTCATCCAGAAGGATGGCCAGATGGTTTAAAAAACTTATTCATTGATTTTTATAAAGCAGTAAAAGCACATCCAAATCCAGCCTCTTCGTCCTTTGCCACTTTTGAAGACGGACACTACATTATGAAGCTGATTGAGGCTATATTAAAAAGCCACGAAGAGAAAAGATGGGTCAAGGTTGAGACAGGGGAGGTATTGAAATGAAATTAGGCGTTTTTACCGTACTTTACCAAGACCTGCCGTTCGAGGAAATGCTTGATAAAGTGCGAGAAATGGGGATAGAGGCGATAGAATTGGGGACTGGCAATTATCCGGGCAATAAACATTGCAATCCGGATGAATTGCTTGAAAACAGCATGAAACTAAAAGAATTTCAGCGGGCCATTGAAAGCAGAGGGCTGACGATAAGCGGTCTAAGCTTTCATGGCAACCCGCTTCACCCGGACAAGAAGTTTGCGGCTGAATCCCATGATGTATGGAGAAAAACAGTGCTGTTAGCAGAACGTTTGGGAGTATCAGTTGTGAATGGGTTTTCCGGATGTCCAGGCGATCATCCAAATGCGAAATACCCTAATTGGGTTACTTGTTCCTGGCCTCCGGAATATATGGAATTACTGGAATGGCAATGGAATGAAGTGACAATACCGTATTGGCGGGAAGAAGCAAAATTTGCCAAATTGCATGGTGTAAATAAAATTGCTTTTGAAATGCACCCAGGTTTTATTGTTTACAATCCTGAAACTTTATTAAAGTTAAGAGAAAATGTAGGGCCAAGTATTGGAGCGAATTTTGATCCAAGCCATCTCATTTGGCAAGGCATTGATCCTGTTGAAGCAATAAAAAAATTAGGACGTGAAAATGCCATATTTCATGTACACGCTAAAGATACTTATTTGGATCAAGCAAATATACAAGTGAATGGCGTTTTAGATACAAAGCATTACAGTAAAATTTTGGACCGATCATGGACATTTCGGTCGGTTGGCTATGGCCAAGGTGAAAAAGTGTGGAAGGATATTGTAAGTGCTTTGCGTGCTGCCGGATATGATTATGTTCTTTCAATTGAACATGAGGATATGCTGGCATCCATTGATGAAGGATTAGGAAAGGCAGTAAGCTTATTAAAGCAAATTCTTTTTAAAGAAGAAGTTGCTGAAATGTGGTGGGCATAACAGTCACATTTGTAAAGGCAATCCCTAGGGAATTTTGAGAGTCCCTAGGGTTTTTTATTTGGGTTACGATGGGCATCACTTTTAATGCTTATTTTTTTGCGGAAAGTCCTCTGCAAATAAAAGCTTAGGATAATCATCTGTCTTTCTTAAACAATTACGAATAAAATTTATTCATTAAGCCATTTGTTTGTATGACGAGTGTAAAAAAAATAAATAATAAAATTTTCGTTATTAAAGAAAAAATGAAGATTGAATGATGAGAAAAACAAGAATTTCCAGCGTTTTCTGCGACGATCATAGATTTCATTAACTATATGTTTTTTTGACGAAATGAATAAAAAATATTGAAATTTTAAAAATTCAGATATATTATAATATTTGAAATATTAGTTCCGGAGGAAAAGGGAGGAGAAAAGATACCCAGGAAAATGAAAGCGTTTTAAAAAAAGGGGGAGGCGAATTTTGAAAGCGTTTTACTTGACGAGTACGGGGGGGATTTTGATGAAAAAGAAGTTATTTTTGATTATGCTAGTTGTTTTCTTAGCCGTTTTATCGGCTTGTGGCAACAGCGCGATTCAGTCAACATCGAAAAAAGAAGAAGGCGGGAGCAAAAGCGGAGGAACAATAAAAATTGGTGTGCTGCTTCCAGATTCGGGGGTTTATGCTTCACTTGGAAAGCATTTGCACAAAGGTATGGAGCTGTATTTTGACAGCATTGATTGGAAAATTGGCTCCAAAAAAATCGAAATTATTAAAGAAGACAGTGAAGCTGATCCGCAAGTAGCATTAAGGAAAGCGAGAAAATTGATTGATCAAGATAAAGTGGACATTTTAACAGGAACGGTAAGCACGGCGGTAGCCTATGCCATTCGCGATGAAGTGGATAAGAAAAAAATTCCGTTCCTTGTTTCGCATGCGGGAGGAAATGATTTAACGAGAAGCAAACGAAGTGACTATATTTGGCGTTCTTCTTTTTCCTCGTGGCAGATTGGCAATTCATTAGGAGAATGGGCGTTTCATAACGTAGGAAAGACAATGTACATTGCAGCAGCAGATTATGCGTTTGGACGGGAAGTATCTGAAGCGTTTAAAGAAGCTTATACTGCCGCAGGAGGAAAAATTGTCGGTGAAGTTTACCCGCCTCTCGGAAACAATGATTATTCCTCTTATTTGACCACGATTAAAAATGCAAAGGCTGAAGCAGTATATGCATTTTTCGCAGGAAGTGATGCGGTGAGATTTGTTCAGCAATACGATCAATTCGGGTTAAAAGAAGATAAGAAATTAATTGGTTCCGGCTGGCTTGTTTCAGAGGACGTGCGGAAATCACAAGGAAACGCAGGAGTTGGAACAATTTCCTCTATTTTCTGGGATTATAGTATAAAAACAGAAGAAAATAGACAGTTTAAAGAGGCTTTTGAAAAGAAATATAATGAACGCCCGACCATTGAAGCATTGGAAGGCTATGATGCTGCCAAAATTATTGCAGAAGCGCTGACAACGCTTGACGGCGACGCCTCAGATCCAGATAAAGTGGTAGAAGCGATTTCTAATGTTGAATTCATAAGCCCGAGAGGCCCGATTAAGTTTGACAAGGAGACCCACCACGTTATTCAAAACATGTATATCATTGAAACCAAGCTTGTGAATGGACAGACGGAAAACGAAGTGATCGAAATTATTGAAGAGGTGAGAGATCCAGGAAAATAGATAAAAAAAGAGGTGATAATCATGGATATTATCGGGGCGCAGCTAGTAAACAGCATTTCATACGGGCTTTTGCTCTTCGTCATTACATGCGGATTGTCGCTCGTCTTTGGCATTTTAGGAGTATTGAACTTGGCGCATGGATCATTGTATATGATAGGAGCTTATGTCTCATATTCGATTACCGTCCATTCTGGACAAAATTTTTGGCTTGCCTTAATCATTGCACCTTTAGCAGTAGCTGTTTGCTCTCTCATTATTGAAATGATCTTATTGCGGCCGACTTATCAGCTAGGGCACCTGTCACAAGTATTGTTAACATTTGGGCTTGCGTATGTCATTCATGATATGACAGCGGCGATATGGGGATCGGATGTTTTATCGATCCCTTTGCCTCAAAGTTTATCAGGTACGGTAACCTTATTTAATCAAGCCTTTCCTGTCTATCGTTTAGCTGTAATTGCAATAGGTTTAATTTTAGCGGGGCTGTTGTGGTTCATTCAAGAAAAAACGCGCTGGGGGGCGATCATTCGCGCTGGACTGAGCGATAAAGAGATGATATGTGCTTTAGGTGTAAATATTCAACTAGTTTTTACCGTCGTGTTTTTCATAGGGGGATATTTAGCAGGTTTTGGCGGAGTCATTGCTGCGCCGATCCTCGGGCTTTATCCAAGCATGGAATTCCAAACGCTTATTTTGGCATTAGTTGTTCTCGTTATAGGGGGTTTAGGGTCGATCGCTGGAACGTTTGTGGCCAGCTTAACGATTGGGATTGTTGAGACTTTTTGCCGATTTTTAGTTCCTGAGTTAAGCTTGTTCGTTGTTTTCGGATTAATGGCGGTCGTCTTAATCGTCAAACCGAACGGATTGCTCGGAAGGCAGGTGGTTAAGCATTGAACAAAAAAGGTTTCGTTCTTATTGCCGCAGTTATGTTGCTCATCTTTTCCCCCTTTATCTTTTCTTTGTTTTATTTAAATTTGGTAACTGAAATTTTAATTTTAGCTATTTTCGCTCTTAGTTTAAATATTTTGGTCGGATATACCGGGCTGGTTTCGCTTGGCCACGCGGCGTTTTTTGGAATCGGGGCTTATATGTCCGCCATTCTTGCAAGGGAGATATCTCCAAACTTTTTCCTTACTCTTTTCGCCTCGCTTGCGGCTGCAATCATTGCATCCGCCATCATCGGAATTTTTTGCGTAAAGGTGAGCGGCTTTTATTTTCTTATGTTAACATTGGCTTTTTCGCAAATGATTTATTCATTTGTCCACCAGTCAACGACTATCACGGGCGGTTCAAACGGATTATCAGGCATTCCAAGCCCTTTAATTGGATCACTTGATTTTTCAAACCCGGTTTACTTTTATTATTTGATATTGCTTTTGTTTATATTGATCTATGGCGGTTTAAGCCTCATCGTACACTCCCCTTTTGGGCAAGTATTAATAGGGATTCGCGAAAACGAAACAAGATTGAAATCGATGGGCTATCATACAACACTATATAAGCTTGCCGCATTTGTTATAGCTGGCGGGCTCGGCGGAGTAGCAGGATCGTTATATACAAGCTTTAACAGCTTCATTTCGCCTAGCGATGTATATTGGACGATGTCTGGCTCTGTTTTAATTATGGTTCTTATCGGCGGTTCTGGAACAATGATCGGACCCGTTTTGGGAGCAGCTTTTATCGTCATTTTAGAAACGATTGTCAGCTCTTATACGACCATGTGGATGATGATTATCGGGATTATCTTTATCTTGTTTGTCGTATTTTTCCCAAAAGGAATTGTCGGGCTTGGGAAATTGCTCTTGCAGTCGTTTTCAAAATCCAACAAGCTGTCAGCTATTTCCGGAAAAAAATCCAATGTGTTGTATAACAATAATGTGAAGAATTGAGGGATGGGGCATGGAGAATCCTGTAATCTTGAAGATTGATCGCGTCGGCATGCATTTTGGCGGTCTTGAAATTCTTAAGAATGTTTCATTGGAAGTGAAAAAAGGTGAGCGGATAGGCATTATCGGTCCGAATGGAGCCGGGAAAACGACCTTTTTCAACATTTTAACCGGCGACCTGAAGCCGAGCAGCGGGTCTATTTATTATAAAGGAGAAAATATAACGAATGTTGCCAACTTTAAACGTACAAACGCCGGAATCGTCCGCACATTTCAACGAAACAATTTGTTGAACGAACTGACGGTGCTTGACAATTTATTATTAGTTTTACAGCGGAAACATCATTTGCAAAACGTGTGGTTTAAAAAGAGAAACGAAAAAAAATACCCGAAGCTTTTCGAGGAAGCAAACCAATTGATCAAAACTTGGGGATTGGAAAAGCGTGCAAATGAAATAGTGAAAAAGCTGTCATACGGCGAACAACGGCAAATCGAAATTTTGCTTGGCATTGCGATCAATCCGCAAGTTTTATTATTAGATGAGCCGACTGCCGGCATGTCGCAGGCGGAAACGGATTATATTGTCGATTTGCTGCACAATTTGCCGAAGGACTTGACCGTTCTAATTATTGAGCATGATTTGGAGGTCGTATTTGGACTGGCGGATAGAATGGTCGTTTTATATGACGGAGGAATTCTCATTGACGGCGATCCAAATGAAGTGAGAAACGACAGGAGGGTGAACGAAATATATATTGGAAAGGAGGAAGCGGCAGCACATGCTTAAAATTTCAGATTTAAATACATTTTACGGCGACAGCCACGTCCTCCATAATGTTTCGTTAACGGTTGAACAAGGCAAGGTAACCGTCCTGCTGGGAAGAAACGGAATGGGGAAAACAACAACGATTCATTCTATCATGGGAATCATTCAATCAAAAAAAGGAAAAATTGTGCTTGAAGAACAGGAAATTCAATCAAAGACGAGCTTCCAGGTTTCGAAATTAGGCGTTGCTCTTGTTCCGCAAGGGAGAAGAATATTTCCGAATTTGACTGTAAAGGAGAATTTAATGACCACTTATAGGCCTGCCGAAAATGGCTGGACATTAGAACAAATTTATGACACGTTTCCAAGGCTGAAAGAAAGAGAAGCATCGATGGGAGGGGCTTTGAGCGGAGGAGAGCAGCAAATGCTCTCAATTGGACGCGCTTTGCTAACGAATCCTAAATTACTGCTGCTTGACGAGCCGTCAGAAGGATTGTCCCCATTGATGGTTCAGGAAGTGAAACGGATTATTCGTGAATTAAAGAAGCAAGGTCTTACAATGCTTTTAGTTGAACAAAATTTATCGATGGCGCTTGAGCTTGCAGACCGCATATATATTTTAAACAAAGGCTCGATCGTGTTTGAAGGCTCTCCCGACGAATTAAGCTCTGCTGTAAAGCATAAATATTTGCTGTTAAGTTCGTAAATTGCTCAGAAACATCTGATGGTGATGCTGTCAAAAAGAAAAAGGGGCTCTTAGAAAGTAAAATCGCCATTGAAAACAAAAAATCATAAACACCGATATATCAACGTTTCTAAAACATTAATGGGGGCTAATAAGCCGTAAAATCGACTTATTAGCCCCCCCTTTTTTACATATTTTCCAGAATAATAGAACGGAAGAAACAGGTCATTACGGTGATTTTCCTAAATAAACTGATGAGCGGGCAGCACCTTATTTTGCAAAAATAAATTGTCGGCGATTTGCAATCAAATTTTCCAAAAGAAAAACAGAGCTGCTGCAATTTACGGGTATCATTTCTAGAAATATTGATTCTTGATGCATAACCCGAATAGAGCTTTCGCAAAGCAGAAAAAGGTTCAATTTGGAACTCTTACATGCTGCAATTGCTTCGGAATGAACGATGAAACCAATCAATATAGGTAAAGCAAGCTGCTGCCCTTTATCGAAATTCCGCCACATTCTGTCCGCAAGCCTCGCTTAATCGATAGTTCATTGCACGAAATTCACATTCGACAGGCTCTTAACATTACACACTTATGTAAGTATTTCTTTAGTAAACGATTATTTCCAAACCTCTTCGGCAATTTCTACGACATGGCGAAGTTTTGCCCATTGCTCGTCCTCTGTGAGCAGGTTTCCTTCCTCAGTTGATGCAAAACCGCACTGAGGGCTTAAGCAAAGCTGATTGAGATCAACAAATCGGGATGCTTCATCAATGCGCCGTTTAATTTCATCCTTATTTTCTAATTCTCCAAATTTTGACGTGATCAAGCCGAGAACGATGGATAAATTTGACCGGTTTACGAAGCGAAGGGGTTCAAAGCCGCCGGCTCTTTCGCTGTCGTATTCCAAAAAGAAGCCGTCCACATTTACGCCTTCAAACAATATTTCCGCCACTGGCTCATAGCCGCCGGATGAAATCCAAGTGGAACGGAAATTGCCTCGGCATATGTGCATCGTAATTCTCATATCATCAGGACGATTGGCAACAGCTTCATTAATTGTTTTCGCATACAATTGTCCTAACGTATCCGGATTTAAGCCGCGGGCCCGCATTTGCTCCTTTTGCTCTTCTGAACAAAGATATGCCCATGATGTATCATCCAGCTGCAAATAACGGCATCCAGCATCGTAAAATGCTTGAATTGCTTTTTTATACGTTTGGGCTAAATCGTGGAAAAACTCGTCTTGATCTTCATAAGCGCTTTTTTCAATCGTCCCTCTGAAATGAAGCATGCTCGGGCTCGGGATAGTCATTTTGGCTGTATGGCCGGAAGCGATGCTGTTTAGAAACTTGAAATCTTCAAGCATCGGATGGCCGTTGAAATCTAGTTTGTCAACAACTTTAATAGAATGAGATTTTGTTTGTTTTTGATGGAATTGGATTCCGGTCTCTGTGTCGTATCCTTCAACACCTACTAAATTTTCAAGGAAGTCAAAGTGCCACCAAGCTCTTCGGAATTCGCCGTCTGTCACCGCTTTGAGGCCAATTTCCTTTTGTTTTTCGACGATGCGTGTGATTTCTTCGTTTTCCACCTCTCTTAATTGCTCAGCTGTTATTTCCCCATTTGCTTTTTTCAATCGGGCTTGTTTAATTCGGTCTGTTCTTAACAGACTGCCTACATGATCTGCTCGGTAAGGCGGCAAGTGGCGTTGCAATGATTGATGGGACATATGCTGTTTTCCTCCTTCTCCGGTTGAAATATTATGAATAATAACAAAAAATAAAAGAAAAGTAAACTTTATAAGCAAGGGGATTTTTCATTAGAGAGGTATGAATGCCATTTTTTGATATATTTTCATAAAATAAAAGCCCTCAGCCGCCATGTGCGGCCAAGGGCAAATCACTTGCCTGAGAAAGATTAGCTAATGACAAATTCGAAGCTGCCGAATAATTTTACATCTTTGCCGATGAGGAATCCTCCTGTTTCAAGAGCAGCGTTCCATGTTAAACCATAGTCTTCGCGATTGATTTTTCCTTCTACATCAAATCCTGCGACAAAGCTTCCGTCCAACGGGTTTTTCGATTGACCGTTGAATTCTACTTTGAACGTTTCGGTTCTAGTAACATTTCTAATTGTCAATTTTCCTGTTACTTCATAGTCATCGTCGGAAACCTTTTTAATAGATTCGCTGACAAACGTGATGACCGGATAGTTTTCGACATCAAAAAAATCCCCGGAACGAAGATGGTTGTCTCTGTCTTCATTTTTTGTGTCAATAGAAGAAGCTTGAACTGTTACTTTTACTTTTGCAGATTCGAGCTGATCGACATCACCGTCAACTTCTACATCAAATTGTGTGAATTCTCCCTTTGCTTTGGAAACCATTAAGTGTTTTACTTGGAAAGAAATAGAGCTGTGCACCTTATCTAATTGAAAATTTGCCATTTTTTATTTTCCTCCTTTTGTTTTGATATTATCATAACCGAAAAATATCTCGAATTCAAATATTTTTATATAAATATTTTTTGACAAGGTAAAAGAAAAAAGAACCAATTTTGATAAGATATTCTTTAAGTAGACAGTGGACAAGGCCCATATACTTAGAGGGGATTTTTTTGAAACGAAAAGAGCAAACATTTCGTCATTATTAAGAAAAAGGCTCTGCTTCCTTATTGACGAAAAGCACCCTTTAGAAAATTCGCGTTTTTTATTTTTGTTTAACCTCTGCAAGCAATTGGCCTATTGCAAAGGAATCAGGGCGGGAGAGATGGTTCGAATGGCGTTGGCATAGCCGATCAATAGAATGTTTTATAGAGAGAAGTGAAAGAATGAACAGTAAAAAGAAATCTTGATTTTGGATAATTCCAAAAAATATTTTTTTGTTTATGATTACAGCGGCTCTGATTTGAGGCGTTTTCCATCACATCATGACAGTGTATAAGCAAAATATCCATAAGCAAAATATCCACCATTAGGACAATTAGTTGAAGTAGATGGAAAGAATATGCACGTTTATACAAAAGGTGATGGAGAAAACACGATTGTGTTATTAAGCGGTTTAGGCACAGCAGCTCCCGTGTTAGATTTCGAACCCTTAGTAAATGAATTGGCAAAGAATCATAAAGTGGTCGTAGTAGAGAGCTTTCGATATGGTTGGAGCAACGTAACGAATAAGGAACGAACAGTGGAAAATATAGTGGAGGAAATTAGAACCGCTTTAAAATCAAATATAGAAGGTCCTTACATATTGATGCCGCCCTCTATTTCTGGCATATACAGCATGTATTATGCTAATGCATACCCAGATGAAGTGAAAGCAGTTATAGGGATTGATTTCACCTTGCCGCAGGTTTTAGAGTATTTCGACGAGTCAGCTCCAACAATGTCCGAATATATGAAGTATGTTTTCACCAACTGGAATTGCACGATTGGCATTATATATCATTCCTGATGATTTCCTTCCTGGTAGCTGAAAAAGGTACTTATTCCGAAGAGAATTGAACAATGACCAAAGCCATTTCTAGGCATATCAGGCGGGAAAGTTAAATTGACTGTTTGCTCAATATATTTTTTATTTCATTTGCTTCTTGTTGTATCCTTTGTCTTGATTTTTACTTCGAAAGAAGATCGAGTGAACGAAGATGGGAAATCCAATGTAACTTTTTATCAAACGTAATTAAGCCGCAGTTTTTCAAGTAAAATAGTTACTTTAGAAGGAAATCATTATCTTCATTGGACTCGTTATAAAGAAATGGGTGCCACACGTTAATGATTTCACGAAAACATTTGCAGGTGGTGTTCATTGAGGAAGCAGCTAGATAAAGGACCTCCTTGGGGGGTTCTTTATCTAGCGAATTATCAAATATTATTTGATAGAGCTTAGCATTAATACGAGATTTTAATTCTTTATTGTTCAATAAATTTTATGACATCGCTCAAACTTTTTTCTGCCATGGAATGAAGTCGCAAATCATAATTTTCGAAAGGTAAAGACTCCGTTACTGGATTTGGCACAATTACGCATTTCAGTCCAGCAGCTAGAGCTGCTTGGAGCCCATTTAAAGAATCTTCAAATGCTAATGCTTCATTTGAGCTGATGTTTAAGGCATCAACTGCTTTTAAATACAAATCAGGTGCCGGTTTTACCTTCTCAACATCATCCTGTGTGATAATAGTATTAAAATAGTTTAACACCCCAAGTTCATCTAAATAATGAGTTACCCACTCCCTTGTGGAGCTTGAAGCAATAGCAATTTTATATCCTAAATTGTTTGCTTCTTGCAAATAATCCTTTACACCTTCACGTGCCTGAGGTGTTTTCATCTTTTCTTTATAAATGCTTTCTGCTTTGGCATCAATTTCCTCAATATTACAGCTTTCTCCCAATTGTTGTTTGAAAAACTCGTAAAGTACTGTATTATCTGACCCAACGCTTTTTACATATTGTTCAAGGGGCAAATCAACATTATAATAACCTAAAGTTTCTTTATAAGCCTCAAACCAGGGAGTCTCTGTGTCTATAATTAAACCGTCGAAATCAAAAATAATTGCTTTTATCAAAGCTTTTTCTCCTTTCCACTCATGAGGATAAAATAAATACACCTTCATAAACTATATGCAATAAAGTTAACTCAGTATGTTCCAGTAATTCTGAACACCAATCGATTGCTCATGATTTCAATAATAGTCTAATCGTTTCTTTTTATGCGGATAAAGGAATATATATTGTATCGGTTCACGCTCATAATTAGGAGCACATTTCCTGACCTTTCAGTTTATTTCGTCAAATAAATTAATTCGGTCCTCTCCCTGCCGCAAAACCTTCATCGCCCGTTTTTTCTTTCCAATGTGAACAAAGATGACTCACTTCGTTTTGAAGATGAGGGAAGACCAGTTTTCTATTTTCTGGTATTCGTCTAAGCAGAATAGAAGGACTCGGTCACATGGCAGCCGTTCTGGCAAAGACATCTGCCTGGATCACGCTGCATCGAGTCCTTTTTTTCCTTAAAGTAGAAATGTTGTATTTTTCTCACTGTAAAACAACAATTTTTGCATTGTGCTCCAGCTGAATACCGAAACACAGTTTTGCATAATCTTTTTTTACAACTGTCTATTTGGCAGGGAAAAGACTATTTACACAGTCTTCTTACTTATTCAACGAGACCAAGCTTTTTCAAACCGTGATAGACACCGGAATTTGTTACGTCTGTTGTTTGGTGCTTCGCATATGGCAAAAGGTTTGGATCTGCGTTCCCCATTGCAAAACCTTCGCCGACTATTGAGAGCATCTCTTTATCATTCATGGCATCGCCAAAGGCAATGGCGCTTTCTTTTGGCACGCCAAGATAATTTAATATTGCTTTGACAGCTTTGCCCTTATTGACCTTTTCCCTAATGACATCGTAGCATTGGGCCAGGCCTTCGATATTCACTTGGGATAAGTATATAAGATCGTCTTTTTCATAAAGAGAAACATCGCGATCAGCTAAATTTAATATCGTCATTCCTAAAACTTGATCGATGATATCATATGAAAACAACTCATTTTTTTGTAAATGAAATTTTTGAATGAAATTTTTCATAGCAGGGGAATCAAACGAGCTAAGGACATTTTTTTCTCTTGTATACATGACGAGCTCATGTCCATGGTGTTTGGCGGTATGCACAAAGTTTTGAACAATATCTGGATTCATCGGCTCTTTTAAAATCTCGCGGCCCCTATAAACCGTAAATGCGCCGTTATAGCCAATAAACGATTGAACGTTCAGCTCTTTGCCGATATGCGAAATTTCATGCAAAGGTCTCCCTGTTGCCAGAAAGACCTCTACACCTTGTTTCTGAACTGCAGCTACAGCTCTTTTCGTAGATTCTTGAATTTGATCATCCGGTGTCAAAATTGTTCCGTCTATGTCCAAAAATAAAAGTTTATATGTCATCTCCATAAACTCCCGTTAAAATTTATTTTGTTGTAAGATTTTATCATAAAATAAAAATTGTGAAAACTCTAACAAGATGAATTGTCTTGCAAAAATAGTTTTTGTGCCGGGCTGAAGAATATTTGAAACATTTCAATTCGCAAATTCGTATATTGAAAAAACGGATACAGAGGTGGATTTATATGTCAGTAGTCAACATTTTAAAATGGGTAAGCGGGGGTCTTGAAGCATTTTTCGGAATTCCAGTTATAGGTGGAACGATTATATTATCTTTCCTATGGACGCCTTTGGCGTTTATGTTTGTACTGCACCTTGTGACGTTGATTTTTGCCATTATAACAAATAAAAACAAGCATGGCAGCATTTTAGGAATTATTACTTCCTGCATTGCATGGATTCCGATTGTTGGAATGGTGATGCATATCATAACGGCAATTTTCCTCTTGATCGATGCATACCGTGAGTTTAAATATGAAATTTAATGTTTTTTTGCTTACAGGGTCTTAGACCCTGTTTTTTTTAGAAAAAAAGTTACTGACCTAAAAAATTGGATGTGTTATCGGCATCTGTGCCTTCTGCTTTCTAATCCAAGATGAGAAATGTCAGTCTTCAAAAGCTGAACAACTTTGGTACAAGCCGCGATGCTACGACAATTCAAATAGTACTTCCAAGCAGGAACTTCAGGCTGGGAAATATACGAAAGGCTTACCGTCCAAACACTTTTGGATGCTGATGGCAAATAATATATGAAGAACGAGTGTGTAGTGCGTAAGAGGGGAGAAGCTCCATTGAGAAAAAGATAAAGGACAAGCTTTTCGGCTTGTCCGAAATGAATTCGTATGAGATTTGATTGAAAAGGAGTTTAAGTCAACCCGCATGCCGGATACTTGCCTTGTTCACAGCACTTTGCTTAAAAAAGCTTTTGTTCGTTCGTGTTTAGGATTGTTAAAAAGCTCGCTAGGTATGTTTTCCTCTACAATATATCCGCCGTCCATGAAAATCACTCGATCGCTCACTTCTTTGGCAAATCCGATTTCATGCGTCACGACGACCATCGTCATTCCTTCCGCCGCTAATTCTTTCATAACTGTTAACACTTCACCGACCATTTCTGGATCGAGGGCGGATGTAGGTTCATCGAAAAGCATGATTTTAGGATTCATTGCAAGAGCGCGGGCAATGGCAACGCGCTGTTTTTGGCCCCCTGATAATTCGCTTGGATAGCTTGAAGCTTTTTCGCTTAATCCCACTTTTTTCAGCAGCTGCAAAGCTTTTTCGTTTGCTTCCTGTTCCGAGACTCCTTTTACTTTTATCGGAGCAAGTGTAATATTTTCCAACACTGTTTTATGCGGAAATAGGTTAAACTGCTGAAACACCATTCCAACCTCTTGGCGAACTTTATTAATGTCCAAGTTTGGATTTGTAATATCTTGACCGTTCACGATAACCTGTCCTGCCGTAATGTCCTCAAGCTTGTTTAAACAGCGAAGAAACGTGCTTTTGCCTGAACCGGATGGACCAATGACGCATACAACTTCTTTTTCTTTAATGTCTACACTGATGTCTTTTAACACTTCAAGATTCCCAAAGCTTTTCTTTAAATGTTTTACTTGAATCATCCGGTTGTTGTTCTCCTTTCAACAAAGCTTAATAATTTGCTTAAGGACAATGTCAGAACAAGATAGATGAGCGCAACGGTGAGGTATGGCTCCCAAACGATATAATATTGCCCCTGCATAGCCCGTCCCCAATACATCAGCTCAGGGGTGGCAATGATGGCGGCGATTGACGACTCTTTTATTAAAATGACGAATTCATTGCCAAGAGGCGGAATCATCCGTTTCGTCGCCTGCGGCAAAATGACATAGCGCATCGCCTGTTTATGGCTCATACCGAGAGATCTTGCAGCTTCCATCTGTCCTTTATCAATCGATTGAATACCTGCACGGAATATCTCTGCAATGTAGGCGGCAGAGTTTAAAGAAAGTGCAACAATTGCCGCTATAATTCCATTCGTATCACCGATTAGCAGCGGTACGAGCCCGAAATGAACGAGCAGCATCTGGACAAAAAGAGGCGTGCCTCTGAAAAATGTAACGTACCATGAAAAGGGCAGGCGAATAAATTTATTTTGAGCAATTTTCCCGATGCCGATAAAAAGACCCAAAATGGTGCCGATGGCGATTGCACCAAGAGAGAGTCCAATTGTTACAAGCGTTCCTTGGAAGAAAAAGGGTGCATATTCAGCTATGAGATCAAAACGAAAATTCATACATATATCTCCCCGCGTGCATTCCGGACAAGCAAAATACCTGTGGAATGCTTAAAATTATTGCTGATTTTTTAATATATCGATATCTGGTTCGACACCAAACCATTTTTTATAAATCTCACTGTACGTTCCGTTTTCAAACAGTGTATTGATCGCTTTGTCAAGTTCTGGTTTTAATTTGCTTCCTTTCGCGAACATTAGACCGTAAAACTCCGAATCGAAATTTTCCGGATCTTTAATTGCTTTCAATTTTTTGTCCGGATTATTTTTAATATATTCATTGACAACCGCGTTATCGGCCACAACTGCGTCTGCGCCTCCGTTCAGAAGTTCCATGATCGCGAGGACGTTGTCTTCAAATTTTTTAACCGTTCCATCGCCGGCAAGTATTTTTTCAGCTGCTGTCTGACCGGTTGTTCCGTTTTGGACAGCAACTTTTTTGCCTTTCAGATCAAGCGCATTTTGAATATCGCTGTCTTCAGGAACTAAAATCATAAGAGTTGATTCAAAATACGGAACAGAAAAATCGTATGTTTGCTTTCTGTCTTCAGTAATGGACACAGAGGAAGCTGCCAAGTCAGCTTGTTTTCTTTGAACTTCAGCAAACATTGGATCCCATCCGGTATGTTTAATGTCTACTTTATAACCGGCCTCTTTAGCCACAGCGTTTATGAAATCAATATCAAAGCCGACAACTTTACCTTTGTCGATATATTCAAACGGAGCGTATGCTGCGTTTGTAACAACCTTTAACGTTTCTTTCTTCTCACTGCTTGCTCCTTTATCGCCTTCAGAACCTCCTGCACCGCATGCTGAAAGTATAAGCATTAGGCTTGTGAAAACAGCAAGTGCAATTATTTTGCTAAAATATTTTTTCATAAGTACCTCCTTATAAATGAATCAAAGAATGAAATTCGTTTCGACATTCACTGGTCTATTATAAATGAAAGATGTATATTCTTTCAATAACATGCATATTGATTCGAAATGATTGTTTTATTTGAAATTATATCATAAAAAGTGTCATGTTAAAATGAACAATTGCAGGCGTATAAAGAGCAAATTTTTCATGAAGAAGACGAAAATTTGGATTGTAAATAAAAAGAGAGTATAATGATTGGCAGAAATTATCATAAAAAAGCAGGTTCAGAACTTTTGGCATCAACCTGAAAATACAAATTCTTCTGTCTTATCGTTCGAATTTGTTGGGGAATTACGGAAGTTATTGGAATAATTTCCAATACATGATGCACTTTGCAGCTTGGACAAGGTGCTTTAGCTTTCTAGAAGGAGTGAGAAAATGAATAAAGAACAATTGATTTTGGCGCTAGAAAAGGTTCGCGCCCAAAATCCTCTCGTCCACAACATTACGAATGTCGTCGTCACCAACTTTACAGCAAACGGTTTGCTGGCGATCGGCGCTTCTCCGGTTATGGCGTATGCAAAGGAAGAGGTTGCGGATATGGCGAAAATATCCGGCGCGCTCGTTTTAAATATTGGCACATTATCCCCTGAAGTAATCGAAGCAATGATCATTGCAGGAAAATCAGCGAATGAACACGGGGTTCCAGTCATTTTAGATCCTGTCGGTGCGGGAGCCACCCCTTACCGGACGGAAGCTGTTTGGAAAATATTAAAGGAGGTCCGCATCTCAGTTATTCGCGGGAATGCACCTGAGATTGCCAATGTGATAGGTGAAAAGCTTGCAATGAAAGGGGTGGATGCGGCGGATTCAGCTGCTGATCCTGTTTCGCTGGCCAAAAAAGCGGCCGAAGAGCTGAATACAGTTGCAGTCATTACCGGAAAAGAAGACGTGGCAACGGATGGGAAGACAACGTATTTGATTCAAAACGGCCATCCAATTTTAACAAAAGTTACCGGAACAGGATGTTTATTGACTTCCATTATCGGTGCTTTTTCAGCCGTTGAAAAGGACTTTCTTGCTGCTTCAGTAGCCGGCCTCGTCACTTATGGGGTCGCTGCAGAAATCGCATTTGATTTAACGGAAGAAAAAGGTCCTGGAAGCTTTCAAATTGAATTATTGAACCAGCTGGCAAAGGTGACGGGAGACGAGTTGCTGAAAAAAGGGTCTTTTGTAAAAAAATAAAGCAAAGGTGATAAACATGGCGCGAGTGTCGGCAAATAAAATGCGGGAGCTGCTAAAGGTGTATTTTATTATGGGCAGTGTAAACTGCAAAAGGAAGCCTGCTGATGTGCTTGAAGAGGCGATTGCAGGCGGAATTACGCTTTTTCAATACCGTGAAAAAGGTGCGTGGGCTTTAACAGGCGAAGAAAAATGGCGGCTTGGAAAAGAGCTGCAGGCTATTTGCCAAAAACATCACATTCCGTTTATTGTCAACGATGACGTTGATCTGGCTATTGAACTAGATGCAGACGGCGTTCATATCGGGCAAGAGGATGAACCGGCTGATCTTGTCCGGAAAAAAATCGGTGACAAAATTTTAGGCGTTTCTGCACATACAATTGAAGAGGCGCAAAAGGCGGTTGTCCAAGGCGCTGATTATATCGGTGTGGGGCCAATCTTTTCTACAAACACGAAAGAGGATGCAAAAAAGCCACAAGGTCCAAAATTGATTGAAAGCATGCGCAAACAAGGGATCGACATCCCTATTGTCGGAATTGGCGGGATCAACATCGCCAACGCCGGTCAGGTGATCGCTAGCGGAGCAGACGGCATCTCCGTCATTTCTGCCATTTGTCTAGCGGATGATGTTAAGGAAAGTGCAGCTCAACTGAAGAAAGAAACGATGTGAAACATTTTTTTTCAATAAGATTTTGTGGATATAAAATATTTACATGTAGGTTCGGCTTTTGAAAGTCGGCGAAAGGGGAGTTCTTTTATAAACGTAAAAAAGGAGCGGCAAGGCTCCTTTTTTAAATGAAAGTATAGAAACTGACATTTCTGCCGGTTTTATCGGGATTTGACTGCTGAGAGAATCGGCCTACACTTTTCTTAAATTTGTGCAGCAGTTATTTTTTCTCGATAGGTTTTCGCAGCTTCGACCATGACTTTTAAAGCACTAATCGTTTCATCCACTGATCTTGTTTTTAGGCCGCAGTCAGGGTTAACCCAAAACTGGCGCACGTCAAGCACTGCTAAGGCGCGGTCGATATTTTTTGCCATTTCTTCAACGGATGGAATTCGCGGGCTGTGAATGTCATATACGCCTAAGCCAATCTCTCTTTTATATTGATACGTTTCAAAAGCATGAACAAGCTCTCCATGGCTTCGGGAAGATTCAATAGAAATGACATCCGCATCAAGGTCATCAATTGCCTCCATGATATCCTCAAATTGCGAATAGCACATATGAGTATGGATTTGTGTTTCCGGGCGAACAGAGCTGGTGGCGAGCTTGAAGGCTTCAGCAGCTCCTTCGATATATTCTTTTTGTTTTGATTGTTTCAGAGGCAATCCTTCACGTAATGCAGGCTCATCAACTTGAATCATGCCTATTCCATTTTTCTCTAAAGCTAGCACTTCTTCGCGAATGGCAAGGGCGAGCTGGCGAAGAACGCTTATACGGTCGATGTCATTGCGCACAAATGACCAGTTTAGGATCGTGACAGGTCCTGTCAGCATCCCTTTAACAGGCTTGCTTGTCAGTGATTGTGCATATACGCTTTCTTTTACGGTCATCGGCTGATCAAATGCTACATCTCCGTAAATAATCGGCGGTCTCACGCATCGTGACCCGTATGATTGCACCCAGCCGTTATTCGTAACAGCAATTCCATTTAATTTTTCCCCGAAAAATTCGACCATATCGGTCCGTTCAAATTCCCCATGGACGAATACGTCTAAACCGAGCTGTTCTTGAATGTCAATCCATTTTTTTATTTCATTATTGATGACCGATTCATACTGCTCGTTTGTATATTCGCCTTTCCGCCATTTTAAGCGGATTTGCCGGATTTCTTTCGTCTGCGGAAAGCTTCCGATCGTAGTAGTTGGTAAAATCGGCAGATTCCATCTTTTTTTATGCAGTTTTTGCCGTTCGGTATAATCCACACGTTTCGTTGGATATGCTCCGATATTTTTGGTGGCCTCTTGAACCTTCTCATTTGTCCGAAAGGAAGAATGGATAAAATCCGTATAAGAGCGGTCATATTGTTTTAAATCATCGATCGTTCTTTTTCCTTTTGCATATTGAGCAAGTTCATTTACTTCATCCAATTTTTCATCAGCAAAGGAAAGAGCATTTTTCAATATGGACGGCAAGCTCTGTTCGTTTTGAACTGTGACAGGTACATGAAGCAAGCTGCATGAAGGCTGAATGATCAATCTATTAATATCTACATATTGCGCAAGATCATCGATTTCCTTAGCTTTTGATACTAAGGATGCTTTCCAAATGTTGCGTCCGTCGATCAAACCAGCTGCGAGAATTTTGTCTTTCGGAAAGCCGAGCGTTTTGATGTTCGACAGATTGACGCCATGATCATGTACAAAGTCCAGGCCAATTGCAGCGACAGGAAGAGACACGATTTCTTGATAATGGGTTATACTTTCAAAGTATGTTTGCAAAATGATATTTAACGAAGGAAGCGCTTTGTGGAAAGCATCGTATACCTCTTTAAACAAAGGAATCGATGAATCATCCAGCTCCTGTACAAGAATCGGCTCATCAATTTGCACCCATTTCGCACCGGCCTGAGCAAGTTCCGTCAACAATTGGACGTAAACAGGAATTAAAGCAGACAAATGTTTATGAAAATCGTGTTGATCGTATTGTTTTGCCAGCTTTAAAAAAGTAATTGGACCTAGCAAAACCGGTTTTGCTTCAATATTCAGCTCGTTTTTCGCTTCCTGAAAAAGTTCAAGCAGACGGTTCTTTACTAACGCCGGCGTTTTATTTTCAAGCTCCGGAACAATATAATGGTAGTTTGTGTTGAACCATTTGGTCATTTCCATTGCTTCTGCTTCATCAGAGCCTCTAGCCATTGCAAAATATGTTTTTAATGAAGTCGGCTCCATATGCTGGAATCTAGAAGGAATATACCCAAACATAAAAGCAGTATCGAGGACATGGTCATATAATGAAAAATCTCCGACAGGAATCAGGTCTATTCCTTTTTCCTTCTGTTTTTTCAGATTGAGAAGACGTATATCTTTTAATGTTTCCTCCAAGCTGCTTTCTGAAATGTTTCCGTTCCAAAATGATTCCAGCGCTCTTTTCCATTCTCTTCTTTCACCAATTCTTGGATAGCCAAGATTTGAACTAATTAATGTCAATAATGACACCCCCATTTGATTTGTATCTCAACACATAATAAAAACCCTCTTTTTACGCGTGAAAGAGGGAATTGTGGACTCTAACTCGTGTTGAGATACATGAAGGGCTTAAATCTCAACATGGCTTCATCACTCCTCCCTATGACGCGTAGGTGGCAGTGCATACAACAGGCAGGTCTCCTGACTTAGGATCATCGCTTTCGATCCTCCTTCCCATTTCAAAAATTGAAACAGTGGATGATGGCCAAAAGCTCCCCATCACAGTGGCGCGACCGTGTTGGAATTTCACCAATCTTCCCTTTTAAGCGCATATTGCCGACGCAATATGACGCACCTGCTGCTTGGAACACTATATGAAACTATAATTATCAGAATAGATGATTTTTTTTGTTTTTTCAATCCCTATTTTTTAGGTTCAGAAAAGTGCTGCCCTATTTTGGGAAATCAATGGACAGAAGCAGAAATTCGCATACAAATTGCGAAATGTTTATAGGGTCGTTTTTAAAATTTAATTTTTCTAATAACGTAAATTTGAAAAATTTTGTTGTTTACAATACAGGATCGTTGCAGTGAATAGTTTGAGATACGATGGTAAAATTAGATGCTTGGAGCCTTCACTGAAAAAGGAGCTGTAAAAAACGTATTTTTCAATACGAATCATTTGAAAGAGCAGCATTTTCATGTTAATACTTGGATTGGAAGAAGTGTGATTTTTCAAAAAATAAGTGAGATCATAGAAAGGATGATTATGTTGAACGATATTATCAAAACCATTTTAAATCACCGTTCCGTTCGTCATTTTGAGGATCGGCCTTTGACAGATGAGCAAATCCGATTAATTGTCGAATGCGCCCAAGCCGCTTCAACTTCAAGTTACATGCAAGCCTATTCCATTATCGGGGTGAAAAATATACAAACGAAAAAAAAGCTCGCTGAACTGGCAGGAAACCAAGCTTACGTAGAGAAGAGCGGACATTTATTTATTTTTTGCGCTGATTTGCACCGTCATGAAGTCATTGGTGAAATGGAAGGCAAAAATGTAGAAGATTCATTGAGGAGCACTGAAAAATTTATGGTAGCTCTCATTGATGCTGCACTGGCCGCTCAAAATGCTGCGTTGGCGGCTGAGTCAATGGGACTCGGCATTTGCTACATCGGAGGCATCCGCAATAATTTAGAAGAAGTATCGAGGCTGTTGAAAATTCCAAACAAGGTCATCCCTCTTTTTGCATTAACTGTCGGCTACCCTGCAAAAGAAACGGCGAAAAAACCAAGAATACCTTTTGAGCATATTTATCATGAGGAAGAATATAAGCAAGATCAAGAAGCATATGTGCGCGAGCTTGAACAATATAATGAAATAGTATCCAATTATTATGATCAGCGAACAAACGGGATTCGCAAAGATACTTGGACTGGTCAAATGGCTCGCATGCTTTCGAATCCGACAAGAATGTACATGAAGCAATTTGTTCAGAAAAAAGGATTGAATTTAAACTAAAGCTTCAGCTCCTATCTCGATTTTATGAAGATAGGAGCTTTATTTTTGAACAGAAAATTGTATGTAAGTCATTTATCCGAACTCTTCCTTTCAGCATGAATTTGTTTATTTTTCCCCTGACTCGGCTGCTAACTCATTTTGCTTATTTCCTCACTTGGCAAATTTAGAATGATACATCGGTTCAAGAAAACAGATGAAAACGTCATTTTTCAGCTTCTTCATGTACATCCCTCGAAAATACATTCCCATCAGCTTTTATTTGGAAAATATAGAGAAGATTCCCTGAAAAAACGGAATTTCTCTATATTGTGTCAGATTCGTGGCAAAAATTTTACAAAAAATTTATCGTTTCTTGACTGTTTTTTGAATTAAAGTTTATTTCGATAAAAATGTGATAAAGTTCATTTACAACTCAATTATTTTTTGAATCGATTAAGTCGGTTTTTTATGAAAATTTAAAACATTTCTGATTTGAGAGGGATCGAAAATGCCGGCACAACAACAAAAATGGTTGAACTTGTTTATGAAGGTTTTACCACTGTCATTACTTTTTTTGTTGACAGGTTGCAGTGAACGCTTTGTTTTATTAAATCCGAAAGGACCTGTTGCAGAGGTTCAAAAGGATTTAATCCTTTGGTCAATTTGGTTTATGCTGTTTATTATTGTTGTCATCTTTGTGCTGTTTGCCATTATTTTATGGAAATACAGGGAGAGACCAGAAAATCTTGATTATGAGCCTCCTGACCAGCACGGAAATACACTTCTGGAAATCATTTGGACAGCTATTCCTGTGTTGATTGTCATTGCATTGGCGATACCAACGATTAAGGCGACTTTTGAGCTTGAAAAACCGCCGAAGGAATCTAGAGGGGTTGAACCAATTGTAATTCATGCGACAGCAGCCGATTGGAAATGGATTTTCAGCTATCCGGAGGAAAATATTGAAACAGTCAATTATGTCAACATTCCAAAAGATGTTCCAGTTGAATTTAAATTGACAGCTGTCGGCGGGATGAGCGCTTTATGGATTCCAGAGCTGGGCGGACAAAAATATAATATGGCTGGAATGGGAATGACTCTTTATTTGCAGGCTGATCATGTCGGTACGTTTAAAGGGCGGAATTCAAATTTTACAGGAGAAGGATTTGCCCATCAAACATTTGATGTGAACGCAATGGAAAAAGAAGATTTTTATAAATGGGTGAAAGAAACACAAGCATCAGCTCCATTGCTGACGAAAAAACAATTTAACGAAATCATCCAAGTCGGAGTTTTAAAAGATAAATTGACTTTTTCTGGAACACATTTGGCGTGGGTTGATTTTGCGAAACCAGGTGAGCATTTAGACAATATCCCTGCAAAAGAAAAGCACGGTACCATAAAATTGGAGGAAGTTGAATCTGATCATCATGATAATCGTGAACATGAAAGCCATCAGCACGAAGGACATTAATCGGAAGGAAGGAGGAACGTGCTGTGAAATGGGATGAATTTTTCGTTACCGGCGAACCCCTTATATATATGGCGGATGCAGCCATTGTATTAACAATTATTGGTATCGTTTTTGTATTAACCTATTTTAAAAAATGGAAATGGCTGTGGAAAGAGTGGCTAACGACTGTTGACCATAAAAAAATAGGGATTATGTATATTATTTCCGCCGTATTAATGCTATTCCGAGGGGGCGTAGACGCACTTTTAATGCGCGCCCAATTGACAGTGCCAAATAATACGTTTTTAGATTCACAGCATTATAATGAAATTTTCACTACACATGGAACCATTATGATTTTATTTATGGCAATGCCGTTCATATTCGGGATCATGAACATTGCAGTTCCTCTCCAAATTGGAGCTAGAGATGTGGCGTTCCCGTATTTGAATGCACTCAGCTTCTGGACGTTTTTCTTTGGCGCCTTGCTGTTCAACATTTCATTTGTGATCGGCGGCTCACCGGATGCAGGGTGGACGGCATACATGCCTCTTGCTGGAAATGAACTCAGCCCGGGGCCGGGCCAAAATTATTATTTATTAGGATTGCAAATTTCAGGGATCGGTTCATTAATCTCCGGTATTAATTTCATTGTAACGATTCTAAAAATGAGAGCTCCTGGAATGACTTTAATGCGCATGCCGATGTTTACATGGGCAACGCTTATTACGTCTATATTGGTTGTTTTCGCTTTTCCGGTATTGACGGTTGCTTTAGCATTAATGACATTGGACAGAATATTTGGCACTCACTTTTTTACGCTTTCAGGCGATGGAGTGCCAATGCATTGGGCGAACCTGTTCTGGATTTGGGGGCACCCGGAAGTGTATATTGCCATTTTGCCAGCGTTTGGGGTTTTTTCAGAAGTTGTCTCAACGTTTGCAAGAAAACGTCTTTTCGGTTATACAGCCATGGTTTGGTCCATGGTGGCGATTTCTGTATTAAGTATGCTCGTTTGGGTGCACCACTTTTTCACAATGGGTTCAGGAGCCCCGGTTAATGCATTTTTCTCTGTATCGACGATGGCGATAGCCATACCGACAGGGGTAAAAATCTTTAACTGGCTCTTCACTTTATATAAAGGTCGAATCAAATTCACATCTGCGATGCTATGGTCTTTGGCGTTTATTCCAACTTTCGTCATCGGCGGGGTTACAGGTGTGATGCTTTCGATGGCTGCGGCCGATTACCAATATCATAATACGTATTTCCTTGTAGCCCATTTTCATAATACGTTAATTTGCGGTACGGTCTTTGCTGTCTTTGCAGCGCTTCATTATTGGTATCCGAAAATGTTTGGCGTCATTTTAAATGAAAAGCTCGGCAAAATTACGTTCTGGTTTTTCGTCCTTGGCTTTAATGTATGTTTCTTGCCGCAATATGTTTTAGGATTTATGGGCATGCCAAGAAGAATTTACACATATCCGGCAGATGCCGGCTGGACGGAATTAAACGTCATTTCGACTATTGGCGCAGTTATGATGGGAATCGGCTTTATCTTCCTGTGTATTAATGTTGTGTACACGTACTTTAAAGGCGAGCGTGACCTCACGGGAGATCCTTGGGATGGCCGGACGCTGGAATGGTCTATTCCGTCGCCTGCACCGCATTACAACTTTGCCGTAACACCGCAGGTAAAAGGTCTTGACGCTTGGTGGATGATGAAGAAGGAACGGAAAGAAGGAAAAGAAGAAGAGGAGCCGGAATATAAACCAATCCATATGCCATCAAATTCGGGGCGGCCTTTCATCATGTCGATCTTCTTCTTTATAGCCGGCTTCGGTTTAGTTTTCGAATGGATGCCGGTTGCGATCATCGGATTGATCGGCGTTATCATTTGCATGATTTTGCGCTCTTTTGAATATGATGATGGATACTATGTGCCGGTCGAAGAAATTAAACAGACGGAAGCAGGGAGGGAGTAACATGTCGGAAATTGCTCCAAAACAATCGAATCTTCCACTTGAGTATTCAACGAAACAAAATCAATTAAATATTTTAGGTTTTTGGATTTTTCTCGGGGCAGAGCTTGCCCTGTTTGCCACCCTCTTTGCTACGTATCTTGTGCTCGTCTCCAGAACAGCGGGCGGACCAGGTCCCGAGGAATTGTATGAATTGAAAACAGTTTTGATTGAAACTTTTCTTCTGCTTACAAGCAGCTTCACTTGCGGTCTTGCCGTTTATGAAATGCGAAGAGGCAAGCAAGCCGGTATGATCGGCTGGCTGATTGTTACGATATTGTTGGGAATCGGTTTTTTGTACTTTGAAATAGAAGAGTTCATTTTGTATGCTGTTCATGAAGGTGCAACAATGCAAACAAGCGCGTTCCTTTCATCCTTCTTCGCTCTTGTTGGAACGCACGGGCTTCATGTTACGATCGGGATATTTTGGATTTTGATTATCATTTTGCAGGTGCTGAAAAGAGGTCTTAACGCGGATACGGCAAGAAAAGTGTTTATTTCAAGTCTATATTGGCATTTCCTTGATGTCGTTTGGATTTTCCTCTTCACACTCGTCTATTTGACAGGGATGGTGAGTTAACTTGGCACAAAACGAAAAAGGATTTCCTTGGAAGCATGTCTTCGGGTTTTTGTTGTCTATAATATTGACGTTATTGGCGGTGTGGATTGCATTTTCAACCGATCTGCCGACAAATACGATTATTACATTAATTGTCGTTTTAGCATTTTGCCAAGCGTTTATTCAGCTTTTGCTGTTCATGCATATGAAAGAAGGAGAAAGCGGTTCTTGGCAGGCAACAATGATTTATTACGGGATCTATATCGCAATTGTCATTGTTGCAGGGTCTATATGGGTTATGTCCTTAGGCCATCAACATCACTATTAACATAAGCGTCCCGAAAAAAGGTTACGAAACCTCTTTTCGGGATTTTTTTGTTCAAAACAAGCAATTGAGTGTTTTCCGTTTGTAAGCTGTGCATAAGTGGATAAGTTTATCAACAAATGTGAATTATTTAATCATATATGTAGTAGGGAACAAATGTGCCAATACGAAATGTGGATAGCTAATGTGGATATGTGGATAAAATATGTGTAAAAGCTGTTTATATTAGGGGGATTTCCTGTGAATATCCGTTGATATATACAAAGAAGCTTTGCGGAAATTCTCTTCTTTGCAAAAACAAATGTTTATACTTTGTTGTTTTTGCCCAATGAGTACGAACGAAACAGTACAAAGATAATGTGGATAAACTGTTTATATTTAATCTGATCTATAACGTGTCCAGCTATAGGAGGTAGATTTTTTTTGGAGAAGACGTATAATAAATGAGAACGTTCGATCTTCTTGCCCGCACGTGCTTTCAAGGAGGTAAAGGGATGTGAATGTTAATAAAGAAAATAATATTGTGGAATTATTGCTGAAAGAGAAGATTGTAAATGATGAGGATCGCCAAATTCTTGATATGATTGTGCCGGAAAGGCTGAATCGTTTATATGAGGTATTGAAGGAACGGACTCGTTACGTATCCATATTGTTGGAAGCGGTGGATGACGGCCATAATCAAGCGGCTGTTCTTCGTTCTGCTGAAGCTTTTGGCGTGCAGAATGTAACGGTTGTAACCGGAAGAGCGCCTTTTGCCCCTAATGAATTGGTGACGAAAAGTGCAGACAAATGGCTGACAATTGATTATCAATCAGATATTTGTGCAGCCATCAGTCAATTAAAAAAGAAAGGATATCAAATATATGTTAGCCATTTGAGTGAACAGGCTGTTCCTCTTGAAAAGCTTGATGTAAGCAGACCGACTGTCCTTGTTTTTGGAAATGAACATAGCGGTGTTTCAAAAGAGGCGGTTGACATGGCTGACAGAACGTTTGTAATTCCTATGAAAGGATTTGTGCAAAGCTTAAACATTTCCGTTGCTGCTGCCTTGTCAATTAAACATATAACGGATCTTGCAAAGGGGAGAGCTGGCGCCGAGTATTATTTAACATTGGAAGAAAAACAGGAGATCTTTCGGGATTGGATGCTTAAATCGTTAAATAACCGGTTGAGAAAAATTGTTGCTCAATACAAGTAGCTATTACTGGACCCCTTTTTTCTTCTTAGGGGTCCTAATTCTTAATCGCTGCCAGTGACTATTAAATCTTCATCAATATATGCTAAGACTGCTCCAGGAATAACCCGATCTCCCTCTTTGACGAACAGCTTGTCAATGATTCCACCAATACCGACGCTGATTTGGACAAGAGTACCCTCATCCGTTTGAATGGTAAACAACGGTTCCCATTCATAAATCCGGTTTTTTGCTTCGGTCATAATTTTTTTTATGACACCATAAAACGGACTTGTCACAATTTCTTTATTTCCCCATGTTTTTGTCATCACGTCTTTTCTAATCATTCCATCACTCTCCTTGAACTTAAGATTTTTTGCATAGGGCATAATCCGGGACAAAAGCGAAATGGGTGTTATGAAGAGGAGATTTGGCCAAAACTTCTCATCATGAGGTGCAGGCTGAAAACAATGGTGTGTTGTAAGATGCGTTAATTAAAAATTTTTTTATATTCTAAATACTATTCTATTCCAAAACGAAATATCCTGCAAAAGAAAAATAAAATTGTAAAAAAAATGTTATAAATTAATGTAAGTGATTATTATTTAGTATAAATCTAAAAAAACGGGGATGGTTATGCATGCTTGATTATGTTCGTTATTATGTTCACCGCTTTTTTTATAAAATATTTCATTTTCAAAAAGAGCCTAACAAAACAATTGCCGTCGCACACCGGGGAGCATCTGGATATGCTCCGGAAAACACATTTGCAGCCTTTGATCTCGCTATTGACATGAAGGCGGATTATTTAGAATTGGATGTACGGATGACGAAAGACGGGTTGCTCGCCGTTATTCATGATGAAACGATTGATCGTACAACAAACGGGTCAGGTTTAGTTAAAAATTTCACATATGAAGAACTAAAACAATTTGATGCTGGAGCCTGGTTTCATCGAAAATTTTCCGGAGAAAAAATACCCCTTTTATGCGATGTCCTTAAGAAATACAGGGGGAAGATCAATTTTTTAATAGAAGTTAAAGAACCGAAAAAGCAGTTCGGCATTGTAGAGAGGTTGGCAAAAGAACTGATCGAAAAAGGGGATCAGCAACTGAATGTGGTCGTTCAATCCTTTGATACCGCTTTTTTACAGGAATTCCACAGTGTCTTGCCGTCGATTTCTCTTGGAGTGCTCATCGGATATAGACATGGCGCTATTACGGAGGAGCATTTACAACAATATGCAGCATTTGCGACATATATCAATCCGAATAAAGCGCTTGTAACCCCTAAATTAGTTTATATGATTCATCAGAGCGGCATGAAAATTATGCCTTATACAGCTAGAGATATACACGATATTCAACATTTGATGGCCATGAATGTCGATGGAATTATTACGGATTATCCCGATTATTTGACAAATTTGCCAAAATAACCCTCTTATAGTAAAAGAAGCAGGATTAGGTAATTTCGGCTTTTAAAATGGACACTAATTTTGGCAAATATTGAATGACGGTATAGAAAGGAGTACAATACGGTTAGTGCTTTCATAATATAATGGAGATTCGTCCTTGAGATTTGTTTCAACGATTAAGCCCGTTAGATAGATCTGATAGATTGCAAGGAAGCTTGAAGGGGATGCCCGCTCTGAAAGGTTTCAAATTTTTGCTGAACAGGCTTCATCCATCTATCATCGCCGCTAGACACAAATGGGCCTCTTGGACATTTCAACATTCCGTATGGAACAGACAGCGATTAAATATTATGGGGGTTTCATGATGATGAAAATGTATAATGATGATAGTTTGACGCTCCATACCGATTTATACCAAATCAACATGGTCGAATCGTATTGGAGGGATGACATCCACCAAAAAAAGGCAGTTTTTGAGTTGTTTTTTAGAAGACTTCCTTTTGGGAGCGGTTACGCTGTTTTTGCCGGCCTGGAACGAATTATTGATTATATACAAAATTTCCGCTTCACAGAAGAGGACCTTGCTTATTTAAGGGAAGAGCTGAATTACAAAGAAGATTTTATCCGTTACTTGGAGAACCTTCGTTTTACCGGCACGATTCGGTCCATGAAAGAAGGAGAGCTTGTATTTGGAAATGAACCAATTTTGCGTGTGGAAGCCCCTCTAGGGGAAGCGCAGCTTATTGAAACAGCTCTTTTAAATATTGTGAACTATCAAACGCTTATCGCAACAAAGGCTTCAAGAATTAAACAAATTATTGGAAATGAATCAGCGCTTGAATTTGGAACAAGAAGAGCCCATGAGATGGATGCAGCTATTTGGGGAACCCGTGCAGCTTATATTGCCGGCTTCGATGGGACAAGCAATGTCCGAGCAGGGAAGATTTTCGGAATTCCTGTTTCCGGAACCCACGCACATGCATTTGTTCAAACGTATCGTGATGAATATGTTGCATTTTGTAAATATGCAAGTACTCATAAAGACTGCGTTTTTTTGGTGGATACATATGATACGCTTCGCTCCGGTGTTCCGAATGCCATTCGGGTCGCAAAAGAATTTGGCGATAAAATTAATTTTATCGGTATTCGCCTTGACAGCGGGGATTTGGCTTATCTGTCCAAAAAAGCGAGAAAAATGCTTGATGATGCTGGTTTCCATAACGCAAAAATTATAGCTTCGAGCGATCTTGATGAACATACGATTGTCAATTTAAAAGCTGAAGGAGCGAAAATCGATGTGTGGGGGATTGGAACGAAGCTAATTACCGCCTACGACCAGCCTGCATTGGGAGCTGTGTACAAATTGGTTGCCATTGAAGGGGACGACGGCAAATTAGTCGATACAATAAAAATTTCATCAAATCCGGAAAAAGTGACAACACCAGGCTTGAAAAATGTATATCGAATTATCAACAACAAGGATAAGAGGGCTGAAGGAGATTATATTACATTACATTTTGAACAGCCGCAAAAAGAAAAGCGGCTGAAAATGTTCCATCCTGTCCATACATTTATCAAAAAATATGTAACCGATTTTACGGCAAAGGATTTGCATCACGATATTTTTGTTGATGGCGAGCTTACGTATGAATGTCCTTCATTGGAAGAAATCCGGTCATATGTAAAAGAAAATTTGGAGCTGTTATGGGATGAATATAAACGCATTTTAAATCCTGCCGAATACCCTGTTGATCTGAGCGAATTGTGCTGGGAAAATAAAATGAGAAATATTGAGGAAGTAAAGCAAAAAGTTAAAAATATGGATTATTAACATGAAAAGAGCCGAACGAACAGCCACAATGGTCGTGAGCTAATCGATTCGGCTCTATTATTTATTCGTATAATCTTAATGCGGCATGACAAGTTGGGCCGACATATTGATTTAAAGGAAAGGAATGGCGGATGGCTGCTGTAATAAACTTTTTGGCGGAATAAACGGCTTCTTTAACCGTTTTGCCATTTGCTAGTTCAGCTGTAATCGCGCTTGAATATGTGCACCCAGCACCATGTGTATAGGTTGTGTCGATTCGTTCGCCTTCTAGGATTTCAAAATCCTTTCCGTCATATAAAACATCAACAGCATATTTATGTTCAAGCTTTCCGCCGCCTTTCACCAAAACATATTTTGCACCAAGATCATGAATAATGGCAGCTGCTTCTTTCATTTGATCGACCGTTTGAATAGGACCTAACCCGCTCAATTGCCCTGCTTCAAAGAGATTTGGAGTAATAACCGTCGCGACTTTTGTCAGAGAATTGCGAATCGCTTCCGCATGGTCGGGATAAAGCACTTCATCTGCCCCTTTGCATACCATGACAGGGTCGATGACCGTGTTTTTTAAATTATATTTTTTAATTGTATCTGCTGCCAGCTCGACAATTTCTGCTGTCGGGAGCATTCCGGTTTTCATGGCATCTACACCGACTCCCTCTATAATCGTTGCGAGCTGGGCCTTTATGGTATCGATTTCAATAGGGAATACTTGATGCTGCCATCCGTTATGAGGATCCATTGCTACAATTGTAGTGACCGCAGTCATTCCATAAACTCCGTATTCTTGGAACGTTTTTAAGTCCGCTTGTAAACCTGCTCCACCGCTGGAATCAGAACCTGCGATCGTCAATGCTTTTTTCATTGTCATTTTGTTACCTCCATCCAGCTGTAAAGATTTTATAACAACATTATAGCAGTTTGTACCATAAGAAGAGAAAAACATTTGCTTAAAAACAAAAAAAGGATTAAAATATAATTAACCATCGGTTAATAAATAAGAATGCAGCTAAATGCCAACACGCCAAAATAGAGGCACGCTTGTTGTTGTTAAGAAAGGAATGGAACAATTGGCTCCTAGAAAAAAAGACACTGAATTAACGAAAGAAGCAATTATGAATGCTGCTAGAGAGCTTTTTGTCATAAAAGGATATGAACATGTTTCCATGCGGGAAATCGCCAAAGAATTGCACTGCACACATGGAGCACTTTATTATCATTTTCAAAATAAAGCAGAGCTTTTTTATAAAATTGTGCAGACGGATTTTCAATTTTTAGACGGGCTGCTAGAAAAAGTGCTGCAAGCCTCGTATTCTTCTAAAGAAGAAGCTGTAAAAACGATCTTGTTAAAGTTTATTGAATTCGGGCTGACATATAAAAGTCATTATAAGCTGATGTTTTTAACACAAAATCTCGAGCTTGATATGCTGATGGAGCAAGAGCCGAATAAGTCATATGAACGTTTTGCGCAGGCTATTTTTCAGTTTGCTCCCGATAAAGCAAACCCAACAGTCATTTGGTGTTTGTTTCTTGCAGTAAGCGGTTTTGTAACGAAATATGTACAGACCGATGCTGAGTATAAAGATATGGAAGGACTTGCTGAGCAATATGTTGCTTTTTTAATCAAAGGATTTTTAAGTTAAAAAAAGTAATAAGCACTTAAGCTTATTTACTTTTTTGCATATTATTGACCAATGGTTAATTTTAAGATCGGAGGTAAAAAGGATGAAAAAAGCGGTTATTTTAGGTGCATCAGGCGGAATGGGCTACAATTTAGTTCATGAATTGCTGAATAGAGAGAATATTGAGGTTGTCGCCGTAGCCCGCAATACAGAAAAAATGAAAAAAATGTTTCACCGTTTGAACGATCGCGTCAGCATTGTCGCTGGAGATGCCCTCCATCGATCCAGCATCTTGCAAGCATGCGAAGGTGCGGAATGGATTTTCCATGCCATTAACATACCGTATCCGCAGTGGGAGAGAGATCTACTGATCATCATGGAAAATGTGCTGGCGGCAGCAAAAAAAGAAAAAGCTAAGCTTGTTGTCGTTGATAATATTTATGCATATGGACGGTCAAATGGAAAAACAATGTCCGAGACTGATCCGAAAAATCCTCATACTAAAAAAGGAAAAATACGATTGCGGCTTGCTGAAATGGTGGAAAAAAGCGGAGTAGACTACTTGATCGCTCACTTCCCCGATTTTTACGGTCCATGTGGGAAAAAAACATTGTTGCATCATACGTTAAAAAAAGTTGTCCAAAATAAACGATCTCAATTTATCGGGGATTTAAATATACCGAGGGAATATATTTTTTTGCCGGACGGTGCCAAAGCTTTAGTTGAACTTGCATTAAGGGACGATACCTATCATGAGCACTGGAATATACCGGGGGCGGGAGTTATTTCCGGACGGGAAATTATTCAAATCTTGAGGGAAAAGCTTCAATATGAAAAGAAAGTAAGTGTTGTCACGAAATCGATGATTTATTTTTTAGGGTTATTCAGCCCGATGATGAAGGAAATGGTTGAAATGATGTACTTAGTCGAAGAGCCTGTCGTATTATCGGGTGAAAAATTTGAAAAAAGAATCGGGCCGCTGCCAAAAACTCCTTACGAACAAGGCATCATCGCAACTGTTGATTTTATGAAACATCAAGAAGAAGCGTGATCACCCCGATGTTGCAACTGGCTTCGCATGAAACGGAGAGACTAAATGCTCAATACTTTCCCGATTTCGTCTAATTCAGCAAACCTTTTGAGTGGAACGGAGTAATTCAGCTGCTTGCTCCGTCTCCGCCCCATGGTTTATTGTTTAGCAAAAGCTCCCTGCGGTGAATACATATTTTCGGGTGATTTCGTTAACTGTTCCCTTTCAAACAGCACTCTTCCATTCCGAATAGTGACAGGAACCCCTTGTTCAGTATAATATCCGTGCTCTTTTGCAATAACGTCAAAGCTTTTATTGGATTTTAGAATAATGACTGGCGTATGCAGCTCAACTTTTTCAAAGAGCCAGCGAATTTCGGCGTTATGCATGCGGACACATCCGCTGCTTGCATACGTTCCAATCGATCTTGGATTATTATTGCCGTGAATGGCAAAATTATTTCCATAATATCCTAAAGCATCAAGACCAAGCCAGCGATCACCCAATGGATTTCTCGGGTCTCCTCCTGGAATCTTTTCTTTAAAATAAGGGCGGTTTTTAATTTTTGTGACAATGGGGAAAATGCCTTCTGGAGTTAGCTGAGCATATTTTCCTGTTGCGACATGAAATACTCTTTGAAGAATTCCGTCTTCAAAAAATGCCAGTTTATTTACGCTCTTGTTTATTATGATCAGCTGACCATCAATCTTTTGTTCAGCTGCAACTGGTGATGAAAGAATAAAAAAGAAACAAGAAATAAATGCGATACCTATATAGATTTTCTTTATGCTCATATGTTTTTAAACCTGTCCTTTCTGTCCATTCTCTTTATAAAATTATGTGCTTATGCAAAGAACTATTCAAAAAAAGCTGCAATTACGAAAAAATTTGTAATCAAAAAGAAACATAAATAATTTTTTTGTGAACTTGAATAAAGGAGTAAGCAAAAAAATTATTTCCGTCTTGTGTATCGACATCAAGCTCGAAACCTCTTCTAGCAAATGATTGGGATGAGGTGTGCCTCAGGATCATGACCCTCGCCTAAAATGCCTTCCTTATGGGCGTCTGCCACATTAAAGCATCGAGGGGGGCAGCACCTTTGATGTCGTAGGCCTTGTCCGTCTGTTTCAGCATTTTTTCAATGACGAGCTTTGTCTCATTTGGCTATTCGGTAATTGTTAAAAATGAATGGATATTCCGTTTACCTGCGAGTTTCTAACAGACGAAAATCAATAGAATCGTCAGAACATTTGCGTTATCTTGGAGCATTACGGCTTGTTTAAACGTGATAAAAATGCATCAAATGTTTTTCGTACATTTAGGGCACCAAGCTTCTCACTTTATAATGGGAACGGCAAAAAAGTTGATATTTCAGTCTTTACTGCGATTTTTGCCCTCTTGCTTCTGTCGAAAGCCTTAATGTTTCATGTGGAACATTTTGCAAAATATTAGCGACAGCTGTCACCCTTTGACAAAAAAAGCCGAATCATCATAACATTAAAAATAGTGATAGATCAGTAGAAGCTAAGAGGGTGGCAAACGTTGAAGCAGATTTTAAAAAATGATTGGTGGGGACTGTTGAAAGAAGAGTTTGAAAAGCCATACTACAAAGAGCTGCGGGAATTTTTGAAGCAGGAATATGCCCATCATACGATTTATCCGGATATGTACGACATTTTTAATGCTTTGCATTACACGCCTTATGAAGAAGTAAAGGTTGTCATTTTAGGCCAAGATCCGTATCATGGACCAAATCAAGCACATGGATTAAGCTTTTCCGTAAAGCCGGGGATTGCTCAGCCGCCGTCTCTGAAAAATATTTTCATCGAGCTTGAGAACGATCTCGGCTGCAAGCCTCCAAACCACGGTCATCTTGTCAAATGGGCGAAGCAAGGTGTTCTATTATTGAACACTGTGCTGACGGTAAGGCAGGGACTAGCCAATTCTCATAAAGGAAAAGGATGGGAACAATTTACCGATCGAGTGATTAGCTGTTTAAACGAGCGAGAGCGTCCAGTCGTCTTTATTTTATGGGGAAGGCATGCACAGGCGAAAAAAGAAATGATTAACATGAATAAGCATTTTGTCATTGAGTCGCCGCATCCATCGCCATTTTCGGCAAACAGAGGCTTTTTTGGCAGCAGGCCTTTTTCTAAAGCAAATCAATTTTTAAAGTCCATCGGATCAGAAGAAATTGACTGGTGCATCAGCGATAATGACATTTAATTGCTGCCTGCCGTTTGCGTGATAAGTGGAAACGTGAAAAAGAGACTATCCAAAAATAAAACGGATGAAGAAACATCATAAAGTTTTTCTTCATCCGTCTTTTTATTTTTTTGGAGATTCTGTTGAAAGTGAATGACTTTCCGGACGCTTTCAATAGATTGTGTTCCATGGCCACAATTCCAACTCCGTTTGGACTTTCGAAAGCCCTCGAAAAGAAAATCTGCGGAACGACCGATTGCCTTTGATATGACGGGGCGCACTTTCTGCCTCGGTTTTTCTTCAAGAATAGATTTGTGCACCCTCGTCATTGCATTGGAATCTGTCATATTTGCTCATAAAAGGATTTTTTAGGAAATATTGAAACAATATAGACTTGTAAAACGTCTTTCAAATAGAAAGGAGGTTCGAAGCAAATGACCAATATCTCAAGACTACAAAAGCATCGCTTTGTTCTTTGCGGAGTAGAGGATTTGACAAAGTACGATCATTCCTAACAATTTTATTTATTACAAGGAGGAAAAATATGTTAAAAAAAGGTATCTTAATCTTAAGTTCTTCAGCAATACTATTAACAACATTCGTAGGATTTGAAGGTAATAAAACAAGTGCTGCGACAAATGAACCAACTACTGTATTACCAACTGAAAATGATTATGATGCTTTAAATAATGAGAAAAAAGAGTTAGTTCTCGACTATAATAGTTTTGCTAAAAATTATCAATTAGATAGACCAGGTTCTATTACAGTAACTGACCCAGTTAGACCTGGCGGCGTTCAAACAAACTCTGTTCCTAGCTATGCAGTTAAAAAAGCTTTAAAATGGGCGATTAATAACACTACTACCATAACTAATTTTGTAGGTAAAACTTTAGGGAAAGACGCAGCTGTTAAAGTAGGAAATTTAATGCATACTTACGTTAAACCTGCTTTAAGAAAATTAGAAAGTGTGGAAAATTTAACCTATGGTAAGATAGAAGATGCTGTTTATCAAGCATTAAAAAAACCTCTAGGAAAAACCACAGCTAGAATTGTAGCCTCCGTAATTAGAGAAGCTATTGAATTTTTGGCTCCAGTGTAAGACACATAGGTAGGGAGGGGAAGTATGAATGAAAGAATTAGAGGATAGAATTAAACATATTGAAGAAGAAATTGAACAAATTAACAGACTTGATAAAGAAACATATCAATTAACACAAAAACTGGGTAAAGTAATGAAACTATTGGTTGAACTTGTTGAAACAAACAAACATATTGATAAAAATGATATAGACTATGTTCTTTTAAAATTAAATATTGATGCAACTAAGTATCATAAATTAACCTTATTAGTCAGTAAAACAGAAAGAATGTATAGAAAAACTGGTGAATTTCCAAATCTTCAGGAGTTTCATCAGTATGTCATTGAAACACTTTCTCTCACTGATGAAGACAAACAAAGTTTTCCAATTGAAGTTACTGAAAACCTATTAAAAAAATTTGCAAAAGATGAAGATAACCTTTTTCCAGTATGCAAAAAGATTCTTTCAACAAAATAATAAAAGAGCACACTCGTCCGAGTCGAATTCTGGTTAACTAAAACTGTTTTCCGAGCAATAATTAAAGGTGGAATTGGTGGAGCAGTTGCAGGAGCTATCGTAGGGGCTATTTTATCTGAATATGTAACTGGCGTCCCAGTATAGAAAGTATAATTATAGTAAATATTCTATAGTCTTTCCCCAATTGGGGGAGAAATGATTATTATGAAACAAGCCGTTTTTTCCGCAGTTTTTGCGGGATTAGTTGTTTTAGTAGGTGAGTATATTTCACAAATAGTTTCATCAAGTTATCAAAATACCATTTGATGATTGGCATCCCATTTATTTGTAAACTGTTTGAAAAATAAGCAACATATCATATTTTAGACTTTCTGATAAAGTCGCTAAATGAAGTAAGTGGAGAAAACAGCTCGTTTTTCTTCATTGGCTTTTGTATTTTTGAAAGTAGCTGGCGAATACCAGCATAGGCGAATTCCCAGTTGCAAAAGAGATTTTATCTAAGTGAGAGGTGCTTTACCATCGCCTCTCACTTTTTGCGTTTCTTTAAGCAAATTCTCGTCTTTGTCTGATTGCAATATTATGTACTTTATTTTGCAGCACACAGTTCTTTCTTTATTGTTCGTTTGACGCTTGCATTTTTACTAGAAAGTATGTTTTTTTGTCAAAACAAATAGAGGCCCAAAAAGCCAACTTTCAATGACTTTTGGGCCAGCTCCATTATTTCAATGCTTGCTGCAAAAACTCAGGAAGCTTAAAGCACCCTTCGAGAATAGCTTGATTTACATATTTTGTATCTTTCGAAAAATTGTCCGACTTTACATCTTCATATTTTTTCGATCCGATTGTAAAGCTCCATAGTCCTCCCGGATATGTAGGAACAACAGCTGTGTATAGTTTTGTAATCGGGAATAAAGATTGAATATGGCTATAAGACCGTTTTAAAACATCCAAGTGGAAAACAGGCGATTGACTTTGGCATACCATGAGGCCATCGTCTTTTAACGCTTTATATAGGTTGGTATAAAAATCTTTTGAAAACAGCTGTTCTGCCGGTCCAATCGGGTCAGAAGAGTCAACAATGATCACATCGTATTCATTTTGTTTGTTTTCTACATATTTCACGCCGTCAATAAATAAGAAATTTACGCGCGGGTCGCTTAAGTTTCCTGACACTTCAGGCAGATGCTCCTTGCATGCGGAAACGACAAGCTCGTCAATTTCCACCATATCGATTTCCTTCACTGAATCATATTTGCATACTTCTCTGGCAACACCGCAGTCTCCGCCGCCGATGATCAGCACTTTTTCCGGATTTGGGTGGAGATTGAGCGGGATATGGGAAATCATTTCATTATATATATGCCCATCAATAGAAGTGGTTTGCACAACTCCATCTAGCACTAGCATGCGGCCAAAATCATATGAATCCAATACCATAACATGTTGAAAAGGGGATTGCTTTGAAAAAAGCACTTCTTTGATTCTATAGCTGATTTTTAAATTTTCTCTTTCATCTTCTGTTAACCATAAATCGCCGTTTATTGTTTGCAAATATTGATTGTCCATCTGCAGGCCCTCCTTGTGCTCAAAAATTCCTTACTTATTGTAACAAGTTTGTTATGAAAAGTGAATGAAGCAGACAAGTTTGTCAATAAGGAAAAAATCAAATATGATAAAAAAGCAAGATCATTATCTTTCAATAAGGAGCGATAGGAGTTGAATATACCGGTCTCAAGCATAATAGGAAAAATGGAGGAGGAACTGAAAAAGGCAAAGGCAGCAGGAACACCTCATGATCTAAAAGCCCGGCTTCTTGTCATCCGTTCTTTATGTGATGTTATTTTGGATCAACAAGAGGAAAATTATGATTTTTCAGCTATTCAAGAGCCAAAAAGCGAAAGTGAAATAACTCCATTAGAGCTGGAAAAAATGATCGGAAATGCAAACAGCAAAACGCTGACAATGAAAGAACGTTTGTTGGTCGAAGACGATGCAAATGGAGAATCTATTTTTGATTTCTAACAAAATCTTGTCATCTGTAAAATCTTCATTTAAAAAAAACGGACGATAAGGTAAGATGAAGGGAAAAAGGGGTGAAGATGATGAAAATATTTTTCATTCTTGGAGCCGTCGGTGCTTTTTTGTCTGTAGCTTTAGGAGCATTCGGCGCCCATGGTTTGGAAGGGAAAATTCCGCAAAAATATTTGGAGACATGGCAAACAGGTGTACAATATCAAATGTTCCATTCGATAGGCCTTTTTGTCACGGCTCTGTTTTTGCAGCAGCATCCGCAGGCAGGCTATGCAAATTGGGCCGGGTGGCTGATGCTCATCGGTATTCTCCTGTTTTCCGGAAGCCTGTATATATTAAGTGTGACGCAGATCAAAGTGTTAGGTGCAATTACGCCGCTTGGAGGCATTTCATTTTTAATTGCATGGGTTCTTCTTGCTGTTGCTGCAGTTAAATATATGTAAATATAAACGTCTGTCTACTATATCGGGACAGGCGTTTTTTTGTGCAAAGAAATGAAAGGGTGACCTTCTTAACCGATTCAAAGGTCATAGCCAGAGCTTTATCCAAAAATGTGTCCCGTTCATTTTGGCTCCTAGCTTCCTAATGATAGAAGATTCAGTGTGAATGCAATGTTTTTTTGTTCAACATACTGTCAAAAAGTACTATGGAAAATGTGATTTTTTTCACAGATTGACTAACGTAAGCTAAACTACAATTTTTTTAAAAGAAGAAAAGGTGGTGTTATGGGTGGCAAAAGAATTCATCTCCGATAAAAAAGAGCAGGAAATTGCTCAAAAGAAAGAATATTCGTTATTTGGCACTTTTTTATCTGTTCTTATGCTGGCTCTTTTTTTAATACTTTCTTGGTTTGGAGTTTACTACTTATTTATTCAACGATTATAAAGGAGGGGGATCATCTTGCATTTGCACAAACTTGAAAAGGTTTGGCTATTAATAGGTATAGGTACGCTTGTGATGTTTTTAACAATCGTGGGCATCAGTGCATTTGCACAAGGTCATCATCCGCCGAGTGATCTGACCACATTGGATCCGCAAAAAGTAGACACCACAGAGCCGTTTAATCAACCAGGCTTAAAGAAAATTGGAGACAACGAATACGAACTTGTTATAGTTTCTCAAGCTTTTGCCTTTATGCCGAATGACATAAAAATACCGGAGGGAGCAAAAGTTCATATTATCGTGACAAGCAAAGATGTTGTTCATGGCCTTGAAATCGTTGGCACAAATGTCAACATGATGGTGACCCCGGGACATGTGAATTCGCTTACACATACATTCCATAAACCCGGCAGCTATTTAATAATTTGCAACGAATATTGCGGTACTGGGCACCAAATGATGAGCACGAAAATTGAGGTGACAAAAGCATGAAAAATACAGCGCTTCACCCAAACGATGGAAAGCTGGCGCTCGCCCATATTGCAGTTGGTTATATTGCATTGTTTTTAGGAGCGATTGCCGGGTTATTGCAGGCTTTTGTTAGAAGCGGAACGCTTGAGCTTCCGGCAGGGATCGGGTATTATCAGCTTTTGACTGCTCATGGCGTTTTGTTGGCACTTGTTTTTACAACATTTTTTATCATTGGTTTTTTATATGCTTCCATGAGTCGGACGACAGGTGATTTAACTCCGTTTGCCAAAAAGGCGGGTTGGATCGGCTTTTGGCTTATGACGATTGGAACAGCGATTACAACGGTTATGATCTTATTAAATAAAGCGACCGTTCTATACACTTTTTATGCACCACTTAAAGCATCACCATGGTTTTATATCGGTCTGACGCTTGTTGTAGTCGGCAGCTGGGTAAGCGGAGCTGGCATGTTTAGCCAATACGCTGTCTGGAAAAAGAAAAATGAAGGAAAGCCGTCTCCTCTATTAAGCTTTATGGCAGTTGCCACAATGATTTTATGGATCATAGCAACATTGGGCGTAGCAGTAACGGTATTATTCCAGTTTATTCCTTGGTCCTTCGGGTTAGTCGATAAAATCAATGTGCTGTTAAGCAGAACACTTTTTTGGTATTTTGGCCATCCATTAGTGTATTTCTGGTTATTGCCTGCCTATATGTGCTGGTACGTCATCATTCCAAAAATAATAGGCGGGAAAATTTTCAGCGATTCGCTTGCAAGACTGGCGTTTGTACTGTTTGTTCTTTTTTCCATCCCAGTCGGCTTCCATCATCAAATACTAGAGTCTGGGATCACTCCGTTTTGGAAGTTTTTGCAAATTGTGTTGACGTTTATGGTCATTGTTCCATCTTTAATGACAGCTTTCGCTTTGTTTGCAACATTTGAAATAAGCGGAAGAGAAAAAGGGGCCAGCGGACTGTTTGGCTGGGTGAAAAAACTTCCGTGGACAGATGTTCGCTTTTTTGCACCGTTTATGGGAATGCTCGTTTTTATTCCTGGCGGAGCAGGCGGAATCATTAATGCAAGTAACCAAATGAACCAAGTCGTTCATAACACTTTATGGGTAACAGGACATTTCCATTTAACAGTGGCCACCACTGTAGCGTTGACGTTTTTTGGTATTTCCTATTGGTTGGTTCCTCATTTAACAGGCAGAACGTTAACACCGCGATTAAATAAATTAGGGATCATTCAAACCGTTTTCTGGTGCATCGGTATGTTCCTAATGTCAGGAGCCATGCATACAGTTGGTTTGTTTGGAGCTCCTCGGCGGACCGCTTATACAACATATGGAGACCATCCGCAGGCGTTGGAATGGATGTCTTATCAAACTATCATGGCGGTTGGCGGAGCCATCTTATTCGTTGCCATTTTGATGATTCTTTATATTGTTATAAATTTGGCAGTGGCTGCTCCAAAAGGAACGGAAGAATTTCCAGTTGGTGAAGTTCATGAAGATGCGGAAAAAACGCCATTGCTTCTAGAAAATTGGAAAATTTGGATCGGCCTGTCTGTTGTGCTAATTGTAATCGCTTATACAGTACCGGTCATCGATATCATTGAAAATGCACCAAGTTCACCGGGATTTAAATTCTGGTAGAAGAAACTGGGCGTGGAATTTTCACGCCCAGTTTTTTTTATTGCTATGGATGCGGAAAATGCCCTAGATGAAATGGGGGAGGTAATCGGAAATTTTTTCTGAATCTCGATTATACGTTTTAAGTCGAAGGGAAAAAAAGCTTTATTGGCCTTTTTTGAAATTTAAGTGCTTTTATTTATATAACTGTAGATGAGCAAAATCACTAACATAAATTTACATCGAAACAAAAAAGGAGACATGAACCCGATTCCTTGGTTAGAATAGATGTGCCAACAAACCATTCACACAAGGAGGTTCATGTCTCATGAATAGATTAGCACATCATCAAGGAATCCACAAGTTTTTCACGATGTTGGGGTTGGCACTTTATTTTTCAAAACCTGTCATGAAGCATCTCGTTCATATCGTGGATGCGATGATCACGAAAGGCTTTTCTGGAACGTTGACCGATCTTCATCATTGGAGCTTTCACCCCAATCATCGAACGACACTCAGCCATTTTTTCACGAAAAGCCCTTGGGATGAAGAGACGCTGCTTCGCAAACTCCAGCAATGGATGCTTCATCGTGTCGAACGGATCGCCAAACAGAAAAATCAACCCCTTTTTGTTTCGATCGATGATACGATTTGCCAAAAAATCAAGCCTTCGTCACGGGCAACGCACGCCATTCAAGGGTGTGATTGGCACTATTCTCACACAGAGAAAAAGTCGATCTGGGGACATTCTCTTGTTTGGCTCATGGTTCATACGATGACCCAAGCTTTTCCCTTTGCGTTCCGCCTCTACGACAAGGCGGCTGGGAAAAGCAAGGGGGAACTCGCGATCGAGATGCTTTCTTCTTTGGATGTACGCCGTCCCGTTTATGTGCTGATGGATTCGTGGTATCCATCGCAAGCGCTCGTGGAAGCCTGTCTGAAAAAAGGATTTCACGTCATCGCGATGCTCAAAACGAACCGGATTCTCTATCCGAAAGGCATCGCCATCCAAGCCAAACAGTTTGCCCGCTATATCGAACCGAACGACACCCATCTCGTCACGGTGGGAGAAGAGCGTTATCGCGTGTATCGCTACGAGGGATCGCTGAAAGGTCTCGATGATGCCGTTGTGTTGTTGGCTTGGAAAGCCGATCAGCCGATGACACCCGAACATCTTCACTGCGTCTTGAGCACCGACCGGGAGCTAAGCGATGAAGAGATCTTGCGCTACTATGCCCAGCGTTGGTCGATCGAATGCTTTTTTCGACAAGCGAAAGACCAGCTGAAGCTCGATGGGTACCGCGTTCGTCAACGTCGTGCGGTGAAACGGTATTGGATCTTGGTGCAACTCGCTTATGTGTACAGTATGGTCGAGTCCAACCGGGATTTCTCTACTGGGCTTGATCTTCTCCGAACGAAGAAAGGGCATAGTCTCGTCGAGTTCATTTACCATGCAGCGAAGCAAGATATTCCCATTGATGTTGTCAAAAAACAGCTCCATGTGGCATAAGGGGTACCCTGTTTGTCTCTTTTGGTATGGTAATTATTGTTATGAAAATTGCTCATCTACAGTATATAAGTAAGATCGAAATGAAAATAAAAGCTCATAGAAAAGCTGAATAACCTTGCTTCATTAAAGAAGCAAGGCTGCTTAGACTTCTGTCCTGCTTAGACTTCTGTCTATTTGACAAGGAAGCTAGACAAGGGCAGGGCGCTGTTCAAGAAATTATAAAGCGTCTTGCAGCATTACTTCCGGTCCCTCTCTGCTAGTGTTTTCTTATCTTGGTGGATAAGAAGCGAGACTTTGAGGGGATGTATATACGATTTCCTCATCGAAAGTGACGTAATTCAAATAAACCATCAGCAATAAATATCGCCTTCCTGTTTGCGGGTCGCTTAAAATGAGATGATCTCTTCCGGCAGCTTCAATGACGCCGCGAAATACTTTCGCAGGCCATTCAGGGTTGTTTTCAAAGGTCATGTATACGGTGGCCAATTTCCCTTTATTTAAGCGCAAAATGTTTTCGACGAAGGATTCTTCAATCGGAAGCATTCCGGGTACAGCTTGACCGCTGGTCCCGCTTGGCTGAGCCGAGGGAGGGGCACCGATAACAGACCCGCTGGGTGCGTAAAATCCGTACGGATAGGTTGGCTGTACAGGAGTAACCGCCGGTATTGGATACCCTTGCTGCTGCTGCCGTTGGCTCTGTTTTTTGTTGCTCATGTTCAACCTCCTAAAATCTGTATACGCTTGGGCAAGCAGATTGTGCAGGAAAATAAAAACAATGGGATTTATATCGACCTGAGTTATATTGGTTATACCATGTAGCAGGGCAATCGCCATATGGCTTAAAAAACCACAAAGCGGTTTCTGCAGGATTGTAGCGGTTTCCTCTCAAAACTTTTCTTGCTAAGTCTATTTCATTTTGCCTTGCAGCCTGATAAAAATATCCTTTCTGCGTGGCTTCAAAGCCTCCAGGACTTTGGAACACCATACTGCGAACGGTGCGTATATCCCTAAAGTCTAAACAATCTGCAAGGACACGGTTGACACCGACATTGCCTACTAGAAGCATGCCTAAATCTCCGTCTCCTTCTGCTTCAGCTCTCATCAATCTGGCCAATAGCTTTACATCTTCTTCAGTATGTGGGAATTACAGCCATTTTTTCACCTGCCTTTTTTTAAAAGACATTGCCTAAATAGTAATCTTTCATTCCAATGTATGACGACGAAGTCTTTTTTATGACATTCGGAAAAATTCCCATTCCGACATCTTTGTTCTGTATAAAAGAAAAAAAGAAGCTTATAAAGTATGAGGGGCTGTCTAATAAGTCGATTTTCCGGCTTATAGACGCCCCTTTAATGTTTTAGAAACACTGATATATCAATACTTATGATGTTTTATTTTCAGTGGATTTTGACTTTCTGGACAGCCCCATATTTTGAGAAGTGGGCATGGATGGCAGCATATGTATTCATCCATGGCGCTTGGCATGGTGCATGGTGTTGGGAAAAGTCACCCTCTCGCCCATTCTTTCCATTGAAATTTTTCTTCAAATCTCCCGTACTTTTATTTTTTGCATGTGAAGAAAGAGATAAATCGTGATTTATTACACTTCCTGTATAGTATGACATTTTTTCTTGCACATTAAGCATGCAGCTAGATTACTTGCTTACTATTGGTAGGTCTTCAGCAGAAAAAACCAGTACTGAAAGCAGTACTGGTTTATACATGTAAAAATGCTGCAATTTTTTCAGGATGTAAAATGTTTCCGACAAAGAAGGAGCCAAATTCGCCGTATCTGGCGCTTACTTCATCAAAACGCATTTCATATACGAGCTTTTTAAACTGCAAAACATCATCAGAGAAGAGCGTGACGCCCCATTCCCAGTCATCAAATCCGACAGAACCGGTAATAATTTGTTTTACTTTATCTCCGTACTTGCGGCCGATAAGTCCGTGGCTTCTCATGAGGCTCCGGCGCTCTTCCATCGGCAGCATATACCAATTGTCATTGCCTTGACGGCGTTTATCCATCGGATAGAAGCAAACATATTTTGATTTCGGCAAAATAGGATATAGTCTAGATCGGATATATGGATTTTGATACGGATCTTCATCATTTCCGCCGCCTACGTAGCTGCTCAATTCCACAACGGAAACATATGAATAGGCAGGGCTTGTATATTCAGCCAGTTTTGTTTTATTAAATTCCGTTTCAATTTCATTCAATTCTTCCATCGTTGGCCGGAGAATCATGATCATCAAATCTGCTTTTTGTCCAACGATCGTATATAAAGCGTGGCTGCCTTGTTGGTCTTTTTCCACTGCACTCCATTTTTCTAACAAATTCAGAAATTCATGAATAGCTTCCTGGCGTTCATCGCTAGATAAAGTTTTCCAAGCGCTCCAATCGATCGAGCGGAAATCGTGCAAACAATACCAACCATCGAGCGTTTCAACGGCTTCATTTGAACGAACTTCTTCACTCATTTTCGTCACCTCTCATATTGGCTATGTACAAGTTTACTATACCACAGTTTAGGGGAGAATATCCGGGTAAAACAGTATGACAATTATGTGACAGAAAAAAGTGCTGTTGAAAGCGCTATGATGAAATTTTTCATTTTAAATTTAAGAGCAGGTGGGGTATGCTAAAAGTGAATGGAACAATTCATGTTAAAAGAATGTTTTAAGATTAAGGAGGCTGACTTTGTTTTGGCAGACATTTTTGCAGCATTGAAAAATAAAATATCGGGAAAAAATATTAAAATTGTTTTTCCTGAAGGATTGGATGAGCGAATTTTAACAGCAGTTTCCCGATTAACAGAGGAAAATTTGTTACAGCCCATTTTAATTGGGGATGAAACAGAAATTGAAGAAAAAGCAAAGAGTTTAAATATTTCTGTTGCAGGTGCAAAAATATATAATCCTGCCAATTACAGTGGAATAGAAGAGCTTGTTCAAAGCTTTGTTGAACGCCGTAATGGAAAGGTGACAGAAGAAGAAGCACGGAAGCTTCTTTTGGATGAAAATTATTTTGGCACGATGCTTGTTTATAAAGGGGAAGCGGACGGGCTTGTGAGCGGTGCGGCACATTCAACCGCAGATACAGTGCGGCCGGCTCTTCAAATCATTAAAACGAAACAAAACGTGAAAAAAACATCAGGCGTATTCGTCATGGTTCGTGGTGAGGAAAAATATATATTTGCTGATTGCGCGATCAACATCGCTCCAACCAGTCAGGAGTTAGCAGAGATCGCTATTGAAAGCGCGAAAACGGCAAAAATGTTTGATATCGACCCTCGCGTTGCTATGCTCAGCTTCTCGACAAAAGGTTCAGCAACATCCCCGGAAACAGAAAAAGTGGCAAAAGCAGTTGAATTGGCAAAAGAAATGGCTCAGGACTTAATATTGGACGGAGAGTTTCAATTTGATGCAGCTTTCGTCCCGTCTGTTGCGGAAAAGAAAGCGCCGGGATCTGTAATTAAAGGCGATGCCAATGTATTTATATTCCCGAGCCTTGAAGCTGGAAACATCGGCTATAAAATTGCACAGAGACTTGGAAACTTTGAAGCGATCGGACCGATTCTCCAAGGATTGAATGCTCCGGTGAACGATCTATCTCGCGGCTGCAACGCTGAAGATGTATATAAATTAGCGATAATCACAGCCCTTCAGGCGCTTGCATAAACAAAAAGCAGGGAATTTTCCATCAAAAATTCCCTGCTTTTCGCATTTTTTGCTGAATCAACAACACCTTCCGCTTCTAAACAGAAAGGCTTTGCTTTAATTCATCGCTTGAGCGCTCCCACATGCCTTCATCATGGTTTCGAAGAAAATCGGAAAGAACTTTTTTCGAGCTTTCATCCATGTGGTCGACAATGATGTTCCGTTTTAGCGATTTATCCATGCGGTTTACGTGTTCAGGCAATGATTTATAACCTCGTCTTGCCTCGCGATCAACAGTCATATAACAGGCAGCAACCCCGGCATAATATGGCCCATCTTCTTTTCTGTCAATTGTTACCCATACAAGCCAATACGGTTTTCCGTTCGGAACGTCTTCTTTCACATGAGTAAATTTAATGCCGCGTTCTACCTGGCTTCTTGCATGCATTGCGCCGATATCTACAAATGCCGTTTTTTCCTCGATGTCAATGAAGACAGGGGAAACATTTTCCAGGCTAAGGGTGCCTGCTCCAAAGCCGCGATGGCCGTCAGTTGGATCGTTTTTAATAATTTGGAACTCGACCTTTTTCTTTTTTTCTGTCATGGCAACATCCCTCCTTTAAAAGAACGGTTGTAAAACGAAATGAAAAAGAGTGATAACGGCTCGGCTTCCCCAATTAAATATCGGATGAATAATATATTGATCCAAAGGGGTGATAACAATAATTAAAAAAATAAGCACTCCGTAATTTTCATATTGAGTAAGCTTGGCGCGGATGTCCGGCGGGGCTAAATCTTCAATGATGCGATAACCGTCAAGCGGCGGAAACGGCAATAAATTAAAGATAAACAACATAATATTTAATGATATAAGAATATTAAAAAATTGTTCAACCATTCTGGCTCCATCATAAGATAAGCTGGCAAATAATCCAAACGAAAAGAGAAAGTTCAGCAGCAAAAAAGCGAGAAAGGCAATGAATAAATTGCTCAATGGACCAGCTACAGATACTAATACCCCGGATAAGCGGGGATTTTTAAAATAGAAACGATTCACCGGAACGGGTTTTGCCCAACCAAACCCTGCCAAAAATATTAAAAGAGTACCGATCGGATCTAAATGGGAGATCGGATTAAGGGTCAGCCTCCCTTGATTTTTCGCTGTCGGATCTCCGAACTTATAGGCAACAAATGCATGTGAAAATTCATGGATAGTGAAGCCGACGATCAAAGCAATAATGACAAACGGTATAACTTCTAAATCGTAATATAAAAACGGCAAAAATGCGCCCTCCTATTCTAACAATTTCCTTTGCTTACAGTATACTATAAAAAGGTTGAAATACATAAAAAGGATTTTCTTCATTTTTTTAGGGGAAAATTCAGCTGATTTTTGCACTGAATTTGTGATCTTGCAATCGTTGAATAAATTGATAAGCTTCCTCCACTTCCTCATCCGTATAACGCTGCTTTTTTTTGAGCGTGAATACTTTTTCCTTCACTTCTTCCTTGTCCAAATGATCAAAATATAAAATGGTTGATACAAGTTCTAAAAAACGTGCTGATTGGGCGTTTAATTCATTTATGCAATTCTGCAGTTCGGGCATGTCCAAATCGTAATGGCTTAAAAATTCCTGCCCCGACTTTGTAAGGGAATATTTGTATTGATAATAGCCGCCTTTTTTTTCTTTTACTTCATTGATAAAGCCCATGTTGCAAAGCTCTTCAATGCGAAGCGTCAACTCTTCTGAATACGGCCCGTAAAAATGGAATTCGTATTTTTCATAAAAGGGATAATTAAGTTTTTTTGCTATAAATATAATTTTTTGCAGTTTTTTTCGTCCGATGATCTCTTTCGAAGCGGACAGCACTTTCATTAATTTTGCGTGTTCGGTTAACACACCCTTCATCTCCTCACCTACAGAATAAATCCATCTTTGTCAGTTAGCTGCAAAATTTCTAAAATTTGTTTTTTCAAGTTTCGTTTCTCCGAGAAATCTTTTAAAAAATCAAGAGGAAAATATAATTTATGATCCGTTCTCCGCTTTCCGGTAATGGCGTCCACAATTTCCGACTCTCTTGAAAGCTCCCGTATTTCCCCGTTTGGCATGAGCAAATGGATCGGCAGCCGTTCTTCTTCCTCGCCCGGTCGGTAAAAATCGTACGGAAGATCTGAAGACGAGTCGACAACAAGATAATATTCCGGATCAATGCCTGCTTTTTTGAACAAATTCGTTAGTTCAATCAGCTTCATCAATTGTTCATTGGACGGTTGAAACTCCACATATTTAAACAGGCGCCTGTTTATAAATCTGTTGCACAGATCGCTTAAAATCGGATCCTTTTCCTTTTGCCATTCTTGGAAATAATAAAGGATGATGGATTCGTCTAATTTTAAATAATCTTCGACTGTAACATCTCCTTTGAAAATCGAATAAAAATGGACTGGATCTGCTTGGAATGAATAATTATTTTCATACAGAGCTTTTGCTCGATGGAGAATTTTGGACAAAATGACTTCAGCGCTTCTCGTTACTGGATGAAAATATACTTGCCAGTACATTTGATATCGGCTCATAATATAATCTTCGACAGCATGCATGCCGCTGTATTTAATGACGACTTGATCCTCTCTCGGCCTCATCACACGCAAAATGCGTTCCATGTCAAAATGGCCGTACTGAACGCCTGTGTAAAAAGCATCTCGTTGCAAATAATCCATTCGGTCGGCGTCAATTTGGCTGGAAATTAAGCTGATAACCTGCTTATTTTTGTATGTTTTCGCAATGACCTCTGCCACTTTTTTCGGGAATTCCGCCCCTGCATTTGAGAGAACACGGTTTATTTCTGTATTTCCTAAAATAATGGCTTGGGTAAAATCTTCGTGATCCAGATGGAAGACCTTTTCAAACGAATGAGAAAAGGGACCGTGTCCGACATCGTGCAAAAGGGCAGCGCATAAACTTAGCAGCCTCTCATCTTCGTTCCATTCCGGTCTCCCGCGAAATACGTCATCAACAATTCGGCGGACGATCTCATAAACGCCTAATGAGTGGTTGAATCGGCTATGCTCCGCACCGTGAAAAGTTAAAAAAGTTGTCCCGAGCTGGCGGATGCGGCGCAGCCGTTGAAACTCTTTTGTCCCGATCAAATCCCAAATGATTTTATCGCGAACGTGGATGTAACGGTGAACCGGGTCTTTAAAAACTTTTTCTTCTGGCAGCTTTTCACTTGCATAGGTCATTTTCTTCCCTCTTCCGTTTTGACATGATTATATTATAACTTGTTTAAATTCAGGTGAACACCTCGTTTTTTAAAGTGCGATTCTAAACAGACACAAAGGAAAATCGGGTCCATGTCGTTCAACAACCTTAAATAAAAAACCGCCTCAGGAAGCATTCATTCCTTAAAAGGCGGTTTCTTATTTTTTAAGCTTTGCTTTCACTTTTTCTATTAACTCTTCTTCCGTTAACGCAGCGACCGGACGGTTGTTCACAAATACAAACGTTTTCTTTCTTCCGGGCCCGCAGTACGATTGGCAGCCGATTTCAATTTTAGCATCGGGATCCAAATTCTTTAATTTCGGAATAAGCGATTTTAAATTTGGCGCTTTACAATCGTCGCATACACGGAACTCATTTGCCATCCTTTTGAACAATCCTTTCTTCATGAATAAGCACTATCGGGTAGTATACCTTGTCTTTTTTTTGAAATCAAGTACAGCGCTTTTCTGTAAAAATCTACTATCCTTGTATATATTTTTAATCTTTTGGGAAAAATGATGCTAGAACAAATAGTATTATTCAAGAATAAGGGAGTTGAGAGTGAATGAAAACAAGACAGGATGCTTGGACAGAAGAAAACGATCTGCTATTAGCAGAAACCGTTTTGCGGCATGTCCGTGAAGGAAGCACGCAATTAAACGCTTTTGAAGAAGTTGGTGATAAGCTGAACCGCACGTCGGCCGCCTGTGGCTTCCGCTGGAACGCCGTTGTGCGCCATAAGTATGAAAAAGCTTTGCAGCTTGCAAAAAAACAGAGAAAGCAGAAAATGAGAGCGCTTGGGAAAGGCCAGACTGCAAAGAAGCGATTGCTTTATACGCCGCCTGAAGCGTCGCCTGGTGATTTTACTGAAGTAAATGCGGTGCAAAATTCAAAGAATTATAATCATCCAGAGCTCGCAGCCAATTCAAAAGTGGAGCTGACAATGGATAGTGTAATTGAATTTTTAAGAACTTACCAAGGGAACAGCGAACATATCGAGGCTTTGCAGCAAGAAAACGAGCGTTTGAAAAAAGAAAATGAAGAACTGATTAAGAAAAACGAAGAGTTGGAGAAGAAGGTTGCCAAGCTTGAGGAAGAATCGAAAACAGTTCAAGAAGACTATGAAACACTTATGAAGATTATGAACCGCGCTCGAAAGCTAGTTCTCTTTGAGGAAGAAGAACGTCCGACAACAACGTTTAAAATGGATCGAAACGGCAATCTGGAAAAAATGGCGGAATAGCGGAAGACGCTCCGCCTGCGTCTTTTAAAGGACAAAGGGCGGCAGCCTGATCTTATTCAATATTTTGAATAATAGCCATACAAAAAATAAAAAGGGATTGCGGCATTAGCCGCAACGTCCGAAAGTAGCAGGCATTCGCCAGCTACTTCAAACAAACATACGAAATCAAGTAGAGAAACGGTTTGTTTTTCTCTGCTTGATTTATTTTTTAGCATTTATTTAGTGTTTATTGCTGGATAAAAAGGTCAAACACAAACCCGTAATCTTTTAAATTGTATTGCTTTTTCGCATTCATCAGCCAATTGAACGCAATATCGTTAATTTCTTTAAATTGCTCGGAAATATTGCTTTCATTTATGCGGTTGTTGGTGAATACAGAGGCGGCCATTTGCAGGCTTTGTTTTGCATACTCCATATAATTGTCATGATCGTTTGAAATTTCTTCTATTTTAATCAACGCTTTATACAAATCTTTTAGCTCTTCTAAATGTTTTTTATGAACATCAATGGAAAAAGGCGTGTTTCCAATTTGGAATTTGATTTCTACATCTAAATCAATAGTCCCTGCCGTTTCAAGCACAACGTTTGAAACGCGGTGGGCATAGTAGTCATACCGCTTTAAAGTGCGTTTTTTGCTGACAGCGCTTGTGCCGTCAACGTGGATTAACGCTTTGTTTGTGAAACAATACTCGTCGGTTTTCGACTTAATGAGGAAGTAGATTTTTTCCCCATCCTCATGCATGACATAATCATCCGCGTCCACTTTATCATAATCCTCCGGCTTGATCACCGTGCCGATATCACTTAATCCTAAAACATCAGAAGCTACTTTTTTAAACATAACTTTCTCCCTTCCCGATTTACATATTAGGCAAAAATTTTTCATTCCGCTCTATCATTCTTATGAAGTTTGCTTCATACAATTCCAGTTCAAAGTCGGTTAAATTGGAGGAATAAATGCGGCCGCTCAAATGTTGTAAGGCTGCAAAAAGGTCGTGCACCACATCCTGGACGGTTAACTTCACCTTTAATAATTCATGTAAAGACGCCATCGTGCTCGGATTTACGTTTGGGTACTTGAAATGTTCGGCTTGTCCTTTTGTCGCCTTGTCATAAAACTGTTTAATCTCGTTTGCGCGCGCTGCTCCGCTTCCTGTGATGCATAAATAAATTTGAACCGCTACGCCTCTCTTAAGACGGCGCTGAGAAATGCCGGCAAATTTTTTGCCGTGAATGCTGAGGTCGTAGCTCCCGGGACAATATGAACCGACAATTTCTCCTGCTTCGACTTCTGCGCCATACGGTTTCAAGAGAAAACAGATTAAATCCTTCATCGCATCATAACCGCGGTTAATGTCAATTCCTTTTTCCTTTTCCGGTAAAATGATCGATACGTTTAAAATCCCTTCATCCAAAACAACAGCCAACCCGCCGGAATTTCGAACGATGACTTTATATCCTTGTTTTTTTAAAAAATCTACTCCATCTTTTAAAAACGGGGCTCTTGTATCTTGAATGCCGAGAACAATCGTATCATGATGCACCCAAGTGCGGACTGTCGCGGGGGACATGCCGCTCCCGACTGTCGTGCACAACGTATCATCGTAAGCGAATGATTGCTTGGCATCAAAAAAGAGTCCTAAGCTTGAATGATCGATGATTCTCCATTCCGGCTGTTTTAATAATTCGTTCATTGCTGTGATAATCCTTTCAGTCATGTGTTTTTAAGCATGAAAAGGATAGTAGAAATCGGCTATTCGTTTATTTTTCCTCAGATTTTTCGCTGAAGCTTTCGAAAAATATAAGAGCTGTAGCATACATGTAATCGGTCGATTTCTACAAGGACTGGCCTCTTGTTATGACATCTGAATATATATCGTCCTTTTTTATAGTATATCATAGGAGCTGCATCTTCTTTGAAAAATAAATAAGGGCTTGTGTCAAGACTATGCGCAAACCCTTATTTTGCCTATATGTCTAAAACCACGGCATAAGCCTTCTCCATAATGGTTCATCCTTTTTTTTCCGCCCGCTGTTTTTCGGCTCTTCCATATTGTCGAGGTGCTCCATGCAATATTTTGTTGGTTCCGTGCCTTTCACATAATACGCAAGGCGGGAGACGGGACATTCTTTCGTCGCTAAAAGCCCGTTTTCCGGATTGACATAAACGCCGACAACTCCTTCAGGCGGCTTAAATTGTTTTACAGGTTCATGTTTCAACGCTTCTTCCATAAAGCCGGCCCAAATTTTTTTCGAATAGGCTCGTTCCTCGACCATGTCAATCGTCTTTCCTTTGTCATAACCTGTCCATACACCTGCTACGAGCTGCGGGGCAAATCCGATCATCCAGCTGTCAGTCTTTGTCGTCCCGGATTTCCCAGCAAAAGGCCTTGATAGTTGATCGATAATGTTTTCCCCTGTAACAGTTGTATAACTGTTTAGCTTTCGATCAAACATGCCGGTCATTAAATGTGCGGTGATAAAGGCTGTTTGTTCATTTAGAATTTGTTCCTTTTCAACATTTGCCTCATATAAGACTTTTCCATTTTTATCAATGATTTTACGGACAAATATCGGTTTTATTTTTTGACCGCCGTTCGCTAAAATGCCGTAAGCGTTCATGAGATCGAGCGGCCTTACGGGAGAAGTTCCTAAAGCTAGCGACGGAACCATTTTAAAATTTTCTCCGATTCCAAAAAGCTTTCCCATTTTTATTAATTGATCCATACCGATAAACATATGGGTTTTAACAGCATAAATATTGTCGGACAAAGCAAGGGCTTCTATTAATGTAATTTCATCATTTGCGTAGTAGCCATTGTAGTTGCCCGGGGAATATGTGTTTGTTCCATTTTGAAAATGGAACGTTGTCGGCTCGCTTTTCAGCATTGTGGACGGCGTAAATCCATTTTCCAAGGCTGCATAATATAGAAACGGCTTAATCGTTGAACCAGGCTGACGTTTTGCCTGAGTCATGCGGTTAAAAGGGCTCTCTTTATAATTCCGTCCGCCGATTAGAGCTTTTACCTCGCCTGTTTTCGGATCGATTGCCGAGAAGGCAACTTGGATATCCGAGTCTTTCCTCATGACTTTTTCTACGGTCGATTCAGCAATTTTTTGCAGATTTGGATCAAGAGTAGTAAAAATTTTCAGACCGGCTGTTTCAATTAATTGGTGGTCCTGCAATATTTCTTTTACTTCTTTCATAACCTCATCTTGAAAATAGGGGGCAAACTTTTCTGTTTTGGTGTTTTCGTTCGTTTTGAACGTTAATTTTTCCTTTGCAGCCAGTTCACTTTCTTTTTTTGTAATTAACCCTTGTTTGACCATTGTCTGCAAAATCATCTCTTGTCTTTTTTTTGATAAATCATAGTTCACCATCGGTGAATAGGAGTACGGTCCTTTCGGAATGCCGGCAAGTAGAGCGGCTTCGGCGAGCGTCAAGTCCTTTGCCTTTTTGCCGAAGTAATAACGGGAGGCCGCCTCGACCCCGTAGGCTCCGTGTCCATAATATATTGTATTTAAATAGCCTTCTAAAATTTTTTCTTTCGAGTAGTTCATCTCGAGCCGAATGGTATAAAAAGCTTCTGTCATTTTCCGAGCCCACGTTTTTTCAAATCCAAGATATAAATTTCTTGCGTATTGCTGGGTGATTGTGCTGGCTCCCTGCACCTTTGCCATCGCTTTGAGATCGGCAACGGCAGCACCTGCTATTCGTTTAAAATCAAAACCGTGATGATCATAAAAATTTTTGTCCTCAATAGCGATTGTCGCATTGATTAAATAGGGTGAAATTTCATCAAGTTCCACCCAAAAACGGCGGCCGCCGTGATGCTCCTCACCGATTTTCGTTCCGTTGCTTGCGTACAATACAGTTGATTGCGGCACAACAATGGAAGGAGCGCCTTGTACTTTAGCCGCAATCAAAACAACCGCAATACAAATAGCTGCCGCAGCAAAAACAAAAAAATGAATAAAAAATAATGCCCGGATTGTTTTGATGGTAAGACGAATGCCTTTTGGCGTCATCGCTTCCATTTCCATCACCTCTTAAGCCCGTTCGTTTTGTTATTCAGTATGAGGTGATTCGCAAGTTTTTAAACTTCCACCTATGAAAAATGAAATTTATTCTTTGCAATTTTGATAGATTCCACTATACTTTTTTTGAGGTTTACGTGTTGTCTGTTCAAATTAGGGAAAGATATTGGAAAAACATATGAAAGGAAGATTAAATCTTGGGAGGACTTTGGTATACAGAAAAACAGACAGAACATTTCGGGATTACGATGAAAATTAAACGCACTTTACATACAGAACAGACCGAATTCCAAAAATTGGAGGTAGTGGAGACAGAAGAATTCGGCAACATGCTTTTCTTGGATGGAATGGTAATGACATCGCAAAAAGACGAATTTGTCTACCATGAAATGATGGCCCATGTACCGTTGTTTACTCATCCGAAGCCAGAATATGTGCTAGTTGTCGGAGGAGGAGACGGAGGCGTTATCCGTGAAGTGCTGAAGCATCCAAGTGTAAAAAAAGTAACACTTGCAGAAATTGACGGCAAAGTGATCGAGTATTCAAAAAAATACTTGCCGGAAATTGCCGGAAAACTAGATGATCCACGCGTCGAAGTGAAAGTTGGCGACGGCTTTATGCACATTGCACAAAGCGAAAATCAATATGACTGCATTATGGTTGATTCAACCGAGCCTGTCGGTCCTGCGGTCAACCTCTTTACAAAAGGGTTTTATGCAGGAATATCCAAAGCTTTGAAGGAGGACGGCGTTTTTGTCGCGCAAACGGATAATCCTTGGTTTAAGGCAGATTTGATAAAAAATGTCTATCATGATGTGAAAGAGATTTTCCCGATTACAAGGCTATATACTGCAAACATCCCGACATATCCTAGCGGGCTGTGGACATTCACGATCGGATCGAAGAAATATGATCCAATTGAGGTAAGTGACGATCGTTTCTTTGACTTGGATTCTAAATATTATACGAAAGAAATTCATAAAGCTGCATTCGCTTTACCGAAGTTTGTTTCCGAAATAATTAAATAGCCTTTAGGAAAACTGAACAAAAAGCGAATAGCATAATACAGTTTAAGCAAGAGGGATCAGCCTCTTGCTTTTTCAGACAGGAGGGTGATGTCCATGCGATTTGATGAAGCTTATTCAGGAAATGTTTTTATTAGAAGCCATCCAAGCTTTGAGGAAAGTGAAGCAGTCATTTATGGAATGCCGATGGATTGGACAGTCAGCTACCGGCCAGGCTCCCGTTTCGGTCCGGCCCGCATTCGGGAGGTTTCCATCGGGTTGGAAGAATACAGTCCTTATTTAGATCGTGAGCTTGGGGATGTAAAATATTTTGATGCAGGCGATATTCCTCTTCCGTTTGGAAATGCAAAGCGGAGCATTGAGTTGATTGAAGAGTTTGTGGACAAAATTTTAAAAGCGGATAAATTTCCTCTCGGAATTGGAGGAGAGCACCTTGTAACATGGCCTGTCATTAAAGCGATGCATAAAAAATATCCAAATTTAGCGGTCATTCATATCGATGCGCATACAGATTTGCGCGAGCATTATGAAGGCGAGCCTCTGTCTCATGCCACTCCGATCCGGAAAGCAAGCGATTTGATTGGCCCGGAAAATATTTTTTCATTCGGCATCCGATCTGGGATGAAGGAGGAGTTTGAATGGGCGAAAGAGGCTGGACTTTACATTGCCAAATTTGAAGTGCTCGAGCCGCTCAAAAAGATTCTTCCGAAACTTTCACAAAGACCTGTATATGTTACGATTGACATCGATGTGCTGGATCCTGCTCACGCGCCGGGAACCGGAACAGTCGATGCTGGCGGCATTACATCAAAAGAGCTGCTTGCTTCTATACATGAAATTGCCCGTTCTGATGTGAAAGTTGTCGGCGCTGATTTAGTTGAAGTCGCACCTGTATATGACCATTCAGAACAAACAGCGAATACAGCGAGCAAATTGATTCGCGAAATGTTATTAGGCTGGGTGGCAAAAAGAAAGTAAAGTCATTTTTCTGCCATAGTGCTTCTGCTATGGCTTTTTATTATTCAAAAGCTGAACAGCTTGGATCGAGCGTCAAGCGGCAGGCAGGCCAATATAAAGCTTTTAACAGCAAATGATTTCCACTAAAATATAGAATAAATCCCTAAAAAGGATGATATAAAGACATGCGCGTACCTGTTCAAATTTATGTTCAAAACAAGATTTTTCAAAATCAAACAGAAGAAGAGCGGATTGAATTTTATACAACCGGGGAATTTTTCAAAAAGCAGCACACTTTTTATTTGGTTTATGATGAGATTCAAGATGATGAAACCGTTAAGACGTTAATCAAAATCAGCGAAAAGGAAACGACTCTCATACGTTCCGGAGGCATTCGCTTAAGACAGCGCTTCAAGCAGGGACAAAAAACGTATGCCAATTATGAAACACCGTACGGGACGCTGAAGCTCGCAGCAGAGACAAAATCGCTTATCTGGCATACAGATGAAGAAAAACATGGTACACTTAGCATAGAATATTTGCTCGAAATAAATGGAGATACCCCTCGTTTACACAGTTTAAGCATTCAATTTAAGAAGGAGGAGCATTGAATGAACATTGTAGATGAAGTAAAGGAGCAGCTGAAACAAGAAATAAAAAATGCTGTATTGAAAGCAAACATCGCAGAAGAGGAGCAAATTCCGGAAGTTATTTTAGAGGTGCCGAAAGAAAAAGCACACGGCGATTACTCAACAAACATGGCCATGCAGCTTGCTCGCATAGCTAAAAAAGCGCCTCGGGCGATTGCAGAGGAAATTGTTCAACATTTTGATCGAGCGAAAGCATCCATTGAAAAAATTGATATTGCTGGTCCGGGCTTTATTAATTTTTTCATGAATAATGAATATTTAACTAAGTTGATTCCAGCCATTATTCAAGCGGGTGACAAATACGGCGAATCAAATGTTGGGGAAGGTAAAAAAATCCAAGTGGAGTTCGTTTCTGCAAACCCGACGGGAGATCTTCACTTAGGGCATGCGCGCGGAGCAGCATTCGGCGACTCTCTTTGCAACATTTTAGAAAAAGCGGGGTATGATGTAACCCGGGAATATTATATTAATGACGCTGGAAATCAGATTCACAATTTAGCTCTGTCCGTAGAGGCAAGATATTTAGAAGCGCTTGGAAAAGAAGCGGAAATGCCTGAAGACGGGTACTATGGACAAGATATTATGGAAATCGGAAAAAAAATTGCTGATGAATATGGCGACAGTCTGCTTGAAAAAAGCGAAGAAGAACGGCTGCAATTTTTCCGTGACCTCGGTCTGAAATATGAGCTTGAGAAAATTAGAAAAGACCTCGAAGAATTTCGCGTTTCCTTCGATGTTTGGTATTCTGAGACATCCCTATACAAAAGTGGCAAAATTGATGAGGCGCTCGACATGCTTCGGAAAAACGGCCACATTTATGAACAAGACGGGGCAACATGGTTCCGCTCTACTGCATTTGGCGATGATAAAGATAGAGTGTTGATTAAGAAGGATGGGTCTTATACGTATTTAACACCAGATATTGCTTATCATAAAGATAAATTGGATCGCGGCTTTGATAAGCTGATAAACATTTGGGGCGCGGATCATCATGGCTATATACCGAGAATGAAAGCAGCCATTCAGGCGCTGGGTTATGATCAAAATATTCTTGAAGTGGAAATTATGCAAATGGTCAGCCTCTTTAAAAACGGCGAAAAAGTGAAAATGTCAAAACGTACTGGCAAGGCTGTCACGATGAGAGAATTGATCGAAGAAGTCGGCTTGGATGCCGTTCGTTACTTTTTTGCTATGAGAAGCGGCGACTCGCATATGGATTTTGACTTGGATTTGGCTGTATCGGAATCAAATGAAAATCCTGTTTATTACGCACAATACGCTCATGCGCGTGTATGCAGCATTCTCCGCCAAGGAAACGAGCAAGGCCTGTCTTACAACGCAAACGAAAGCGATCTTTTGAATGAAATTCAATCTGAGAAAGAAATAGAGCTGTTAAAAAAGCTTGGTGAATTCCCTGGCGTTGTCGCTGAAGCCGCAGAGAAAAGAATTCCGCATCGGATTACGAATTACATTTTTGAGCTGGCATCTGTGCTACACAGCTTCTACAATGCAGAAAAAGTGCTTGATGCAAGCAATGAAATGAAATCTAAGGCGCGGCTTGCTCTTATGAAAGCAACGCAAATCACGCTGAAAAATGCCCTTACCTTAATTGGCGTATCCGCTCCTGAAAAAATGTAACGAATTTAGATGTGGGAAATGATTCGAGTAAAAGGGAAATAGGAATGCTTTCCGATTTCAACCTAATCGCACCTCATTTTCTAGGATGTTAAAACGAAGAGAGCAGAAAAAGCCTTTTTTCAACAAGTTATTGTGTGAAAAAGGGCTTTTTGCTTTTTTGTTTGCATATATTTGAAGGAGACATGCTATTTATTTTCCGACAGCTGTGCTGTTTGTTGAGTTATAACCCCTTTTGTATTTTGTTTATTATAGGGAAGAGCTTATTCATTTTTTGCTGTATTAAACAGGATCCATCATACTGCTTTTTGAAATGAGGCTGAACCAGCTGAGACTATGGAAAAGCAGACAATGAAAAAAGCGAAAAACAAAAAGCGCGATCCAAAAGTAAATTGCAGGCTCTATTGCTAGGTCAAGAGAGTTTTCCACAGCGATGTGAATGCTGTTTGAGTTGTTCAGCAAACGCCCGGCAGTCGTTGCAGAGATTATTGGTCGCTTAGTTATATTGAAAACTAACATCCTCATAAATCATTTTGAAAAACCCCGTTCTTTTGCAGAAATGTCATTAACTGTTTTCGGCCGCGGAAAATTTTTGTTTTCACCGTATTTTTAGGCAAATTCATCTGCTGGGCAATTTCTGTATAGGATAATCCCTGCTGCCGCAATAGAATAATCTTTTTTGTATTAGGATCCATTTCGTTTAATGCATTTTGCACGTATTCAATCATTTGTTTTAATAAGGCCTCGGATTCGGGATTCCATTCTGAGCAGTTGTGAAAAATTGCTTCTTGCTGCAGATGGTTTAGCAAATGATTGTTTCGTTGAATTTTTCGAAGATGGTCGGTGGCTGTATTTTTTGAGACAGTCGTAATCCAAGCGCTGATATTGGTAGGCATATCATTCGTTTGAAAATATATATATATTTTAATACAAACTTCTTGGACGATATCATCAACAAGAGATTCGTTTTTCACAGTCCTTTTGACAGTTTTTTTTATTTGATGATGGTGTTGTTTAATGAGCCCGACAATGTCAGTTGTATCCATTTTTCCGGCACTCCTCTAGCAAAATTAACAAATAAATTTTGGAATTTGTTCAATATTTTAGGAATAAATAACTGTCATTATATACGAAACAAAGGAAAAATGGTTCCGATTTTCAACGATTTGGTGAATTGACTGAACGTTCATTCATTATATAATATAATTAAGAAACGTCCGAAATTTCAGTCAAATACAACAGGGGGATTTTATGAATGGGGGAGAATAATGAATACACTATTATGGATTAATTTTTTTGCGTTTTTGCTTGTAACCGTTTACGCAGTGTATTTGTTTATTTATTTAATTCAAACTAGAATTGCTTATATCAAACTTGGAAAAAAAGAAGAATTCGACGGGAAGGTAAAAGAACGTTTCGAACGGATTTGGGTCAATGTGTTCGGACAGAAAAAACTATTAAAAGACAAGAAAATGGGCTGGGTTCATGTTATTTTTTTCTACGGCTTTATTCTTGTCCAATTCGGTGCGATTGATTTCATTTTAAAAGGGCTGATTCCGGGGAGCCATTTGCCTTTCGGACCGTTGTACCCGATTTTCACCTTTTTCCAAGAAATTGTTACCCTCCTTATTTTAGTAGCGGTAGTTGCTGCTTTTTACCGGCGATACATTGAAAAGCTTGTCCGTTTAAAACGAGGGTTTAAATCCGGACTTGTCCTTGTTTTTATCAGCGGATTAATGCTGTCTGTACTGCTTGGAAACGGTATGTACATGATTTGGAGGGGATATGAACGAAGCTTTAGTGAACCTGTTGCCTCATCGGCTGCTTTCCTGCTGGGCTTTGTCGGTGAAACAGGCGCCGCTGTTATTTTTTACGTTTTTTGGTGGGTGCACCTGCTCATTTTGCTCACATTTTTAGTGTATGTCCCTCAGTCTAAACATGCCCATTTAATTGCAGGACCTGCCAATGTTTTTTTAAGTCGTTTGTCAAATCCAGGGAAGTTGGAGAAAATTGATTTTGAAGACGAAACTCAAACATCATATGGAGTCGGAAAAATTGAAGATTTCCGGCAAACGCAGCTTCTCGATTTGTACGCCTGTGTTGAATGCGGACGGTGTACAAATATGTGTCCGGCGACTGGTACTGGAAAAATGCTTTCGCCGATGGATTTAATCATAAAGCTTCGGGATCATTTAACAAATAAAGGGGCTGCCATCACTTCCAAGTCCCCTTGGGTGCCTGCCTTTGCATTTCAAAATACGATGGGAAATCAGCTGGCTCTTCAGTCGCTGCAAAAGGGAACAGGTGAAGCGGCGGCGGCTCTTGACTACAATCCAAGCCTCATCGGGGAGGTCATTTCAGAGGAAGAAATATGGGCATGTACGACGTGCCGGAATTGTGAAGACCAATGTCCAGTAATGAACGAACATGTCGATAAAATCATTGACCTGCGCCGCTACCTTGTATTAACAGAAGGAAAAATGAATCCGGATGCGCAGCGGGCGATGCAAAACATTGAGCGGCAAGGAAATCCGTGGGGCCTAAACCGCAAAGATAAGGAAAATTGGCGCAAATCACGAGAAGATGTCTACGTGCCAACGGTGAAGGAATTGAAAAAGCAAGGCGAGGAGTTTGAATATTTATTCTGGGTCGGTTCCATGGGATCATTTGATAATCGCAGCCAAAAAATCGCTTTATCGTTTGCTAAACTTTTGAACGAAGCAGGTGTGAAATTTGCTATATTAGGAAATAAAGAGAAAAATTCAGGTGACACACCGAGACGCCTCGGCAATGAGTTTTTATTTCAAGAGCTTGCTGCAAGCAACATAGCCGAATTTGAAAAATATAATGTGAAGAAAATTGTTACAATCGACCCGCATGCTTACAACATATTTAAAAATGAATATCCGGATTTCGGTTTTGAAGCTGAAGTGTACCATCATACAGAACTTTTAGCAAAACTGTTGAAAGAAAAGAAGCTCGTTCCGAAATATGAAGTGAATGAAACGATTACTTTCCACGATTCTTGTTACCTTGGAAGATACAACGAAATTTATGATCCGCCCCGTGAAATTTTGGCATCCATTCCAGGTGTAAAAGTTGTTGAAATGGAACGGAATCGGGAAACGGGCATGTGCTGTGGAGCCGGCGGCGGCCTTATGTGGATGGAAGAAGACACGGGAGTGCGCGTCAATGTTGCGCGCACCGAACAAGCACTGGCTGTCAATCCAAGCGTGATCAGCTCCGGATGTCCATATTGTCTAACAATGCTGACAGATGGAACGAAAGCAAAAGAGGTTGAAAATAAAGTGAAAACGTATGATGTAGCGGAGCTGCTGGAAAAAGCTGTTTTTGGCGAATCGAAGGAGCAAGAGCTCATTTCATAAAGATATGATTAGATAGAAAGCAATTTTAAAAGGAGCCTCAAGGGCGCCTTAAGATTTTAAAGAATAGAAAGATAGACAATGGAATTTGACGAAAAAATTTAAAATCAAGACACAATACGGTAGCATAAAGTTGTAAAATTTGTTTATAATGAATGGTATGCAAACGTATCATATGGTACATCACTGAAAGGGCGGCATTTCATCATTCGGAATTATATCATGCTTTATTCTATTTTCGTTGCCCTTTCATTTAATAAAGATAGATGAAAGACGAGAAAGGGAGTGCCTGACCTTGAGCTTAACGCAATACTCGCAGGAGCAGCTGAAAGAAATGTCGATGGTGGATATCGCTTACCTTATTCTTTCCGAAAAAAGGCAAGCTATACCGTTTGAAGAATTAATGAAAGAAGTTAGCAGTTTATTAGGGCTTTCGGAGGAAGAAGCGACCGAACGCATTGCACAGTTTTATACGGATTTAAATATAGATGGAAAATTTATTTGTATTGGGGAAAATAGCTGGGGCATTAAGAGCTGGTATCCGCTCGATCAAATTGAAGAAGAAACCCAGCCGACGGTTAAAACGAAGAAGAAAAAAGCGAAGATTGCATACGATGAAGAAGATCTTGACGATTATGAAGACTTGGTTGAAGACGATCTTGACTATGACGATCTTGACGATTATGTGGATGAAGAAGAGCTTGATCTTGATGAAGAAGACGATGATTTTGAGGACGAAGAAGATGATGAAAGCTTTGATGATGAACTAATTGACGATGATTACGATGTAGAAGATGACGAGTTGGATGCTGATTTCGATCTCGATGAGGAAGAATTGGACGAACAATAATGTCCTAAATTTAAGGGTTGACTTTCATAGTTTTCCTCGCTAATATTTTAATTGGGCTTTAAAAGTACGGAAAACAAATTACAATATGAAAGCTCCCTTTCCGAAAAGGAAGGGAGCTTTCATATTTTTTTGTTGATGCCTTCTGACGATTTATTTTGTGCAAATTAACAAAAGGATAGATTGCAACTGGAGGGAATTTTTGCATGACCAAGTATATTTTTGTAACCGGTGGCGTTGTTTCATCTTTAGGGAAAGGAATTACTGCCGCATCTCTTGGCAGACTTCTAAAAAACCGCGGGTTGAATGTGACGATTCAAAAATTCGATCCATATATCAATGTTGATCCGGGGACAATGAGTCCGTATCAGCACGGCGAAGTGTTCGTGACGGATGACGGCGCTGAGACTGACCTCGATTTAGGCCATTACGAGCGCTTTATTGATATTAATTTAAATAAGTACAGCAATGTCACAACAGGAAAAATTTATTCGGCCGTCATTAAAAAAGAACGGAGAGGCGATTATTTAGGCGGAACCGTTCAAGTCATCCCCCATATTACGAATGAAATTAAAGACCGCGTTTTTCGCGCTGGCAGAGAAACAAATGCTGATGTCGTTATTACCGAAATCGGCGGTACCGTCGGAGATATTGAATCATTGCCGTTTTTGGAAGCAATCCGCCAAATGAAAAATGAAGCAGGCCGCAAAAACGTCATGTACATTCATTGTACTCTTGTGCCATATATTAAAGCAGCAGGAGAAATGAAAACAAAGCCGACACAGCATAGTGTGAAAGAATTGCGCTCATTGGGAATACAGCCAAATGTGATTGTAGTGCGCACAGAAATGCCGATTTCCCAAGAGATGAAAGATAAAATTGCTTTGTTCTGCGACATTGAACCGAAAGCTGTCATTGAATGCCGTGATGCCGATATTCTTTACAGCGTCCCTTTAGCATTGCAAGAACAAAACCTTGATCAAATTGTTTGCGATTATTTGGATCTTCAATGCGGACAAGCTGATATGACGGAATGGATCGAGCTTGTCAATAAAGTCCGCAATTTATCAAAAACAGTCAAAATCGCCTTAGTCGGCAAATATGTCGAGCTTCAGGACGCCTATATTTCCGTTGTGGAAGCTTTGAAGCATGCCGGATATTATTATGATGCCGATGTGGAAATTGATTGGATCAATGCGGAGCATGTTACGAAAGAGAATGTAGCAGACTTGCTTCAGGGAGCTGAAGGTATATTAGTTCCTGGCGGATTTGGAGACAGGGGAGTGGAAGGGAAAATAATCGCGACTCAATACGCCCGCGAACAAAAAATTCCTTTCCTTGGCATCTGTCTTGGCATGCAGGTAGCTTCGATCGAGTTTGCCCGCAACGTTCTAGGATTAAAAGGTGCGAATTCATCTGAAATTGATCCAAACACTCCATATCCGATTATTGACTTGCTTCCGGAGCAAAAAGAAGTAGAGGATTTAGGAGGAACGCTCCGTCTTGGTTTATATCCTTGCAAATTGAAAGAAGGAACAAAGGCTTATGAAGCCTACAACGATGAAGTAATTTATGAACGTCATCGCCATCGGTACGAATTTAACAATGAGTTCCGTCAGCAAATGGAAGAGGCCGGATTTGTATTCTCCGGAACAAGTCCAGATGGACGGTTAGTAGAAATCATTGAATTACAAGACCACCCTTGGTTTGTTGCGTCCCAATTCCATCCGGAGTTTACATCACGGCCAACTAGACCGCAGCCTCTTTTCCGGGAGTTCATTCACGCTTCTCTAAACAAGAAAAATCAATAAGAAATGAAAGAAAAGGTTGTCTGAACGATTGGTTAGACAGCCTTTTTTTGCTCGTAATACAAATTTTTTTATTACGACAAATCTTTCACTGATTTCCGAAAGCAGCGGCTTTGTTTTTCATTTTGAAGAAAGAATCGGCCGGGAAATCGACGCTGTTCTAAATTTAAAAACCATCCCTATAAACGGCGTCGCATTTTTCATAAAATTTTATTAGAGTATCGCAAAAAAGACTTATACGCGATTTTTCATAAAAACGCATTGTAAATCATGAAACAGGTCATCAGCTTCTCTGCACTACAAAATGTATTGATAAAGGTCTAAAGTCTGTACAAGAGAGGACTAAATTTGAAATCAATAGGTTTCTATGCTAATTCATAAAAAAAGAAATTGGCGATTTGCCAATTTCTTCGCATTCTTGCATGTAAAGTTTATTCTTCATGTTCCTCCAATATTTCTTTCACAGTCAAAAATAAGCAGTAGTAAACATATAATGAAGTCATGAGCACAGGGAAGCCGATTCGTTCATTATGTTCAGTGGGAATAATGGGTTTTGTTAATTTGGAATCTACATGTATATCGACAAATTGCTGTAAGCTTTTTTCGCCGTTAACAGCTGCGGAAACCCCAACGGTTGGAATCCCTTTTTCGGCCAATTGCTGCGCAGTATCAATCGCATCAAGATCAGTCGAAAACGGGGTGAAAAGGAGAACACGGTCTGCTGCGGTTACGTTATCCACATCAGGCAAAGGCTTGCATGCCGGAAAGGATTCTCCTTTTTCAACTTGGGCATAAATTCCTTCAAGAATTCCCCATCCTTTTACATAAATGGCGCCTTCTCCGATTGCAGCTTGCGCCAGAAGACGTGCGGCATCTTCTATTTGGCTGTTTTCTTTCTCTTGAATTCTTTGGAAAAACCCTGTTAATTGTGTCGTAAAAATTTTTAACATTCAATCATCAGCCACCTTTATACAAAGTTCTCTGCTTATATAATAAGAAAAAGCGGCGAAGAATCAAAATATGAATAATTTGTGAATCGGTTGGCAGGAAATTGTAATTTAATCGAGAATACATAACTAAATAAAATTTTAAAAAGTATTGCATTTGTTTAAGTTAAGAGGTGTAAAAATGGATGGGAAAATTTTAATTGTCGACGATCAATACGGAATTCGGATTTTGCTGAATGAAGTGTTCAATAAAGAGGGTTATCAAACTTTTCAAGCTGCTAACGGTTTTCAGGCATTAGAAATAGCCGAAAACCATTCCCCTGATCTCGTTTTATTAGACATGAAAATTCCAGGGATGGACGGGATAGAAATTTTAAAAAGGCTAAAAAAGGTTAACCCTGATATACGAGTCATTATCATGACCGCGTATGGAGAATTGGATATGATTCAGGAAGCGAAAGATTTAGGGGCATTAACACACTTCGCCAAGCCGTTTGACATTGACGAGCTGCGGGATACAGTGAGAAAATATTTGCCTTCCCGAGCGAAATAAAGTGTATAATCCATGAATTTATCGGGATAAAGTTGCCGAAATCCTCATAAGTTGGTATTCTATTTAGTAAGAAAAGATGATTGGCATCATACATACATTTTTCTTGCTCAGGTCATGCTAGATTTGAGCTTTTCCCTAATCGCAACATAGGCTACTTAATTTAAGGAGGATTTTTCGATGCCCTTAGTTTCAATGACTGAAATGTTAAATCGTGCAAAAGAAAACGGCTATGCTGTAGGACAGTTTAATTTAAACAATCTCGAGTTCACACAAGCAATTCTGCAAGCAGCAGAAGAAGAAAAATCACCGGTTATTTTAGGCGTTTCTGAAGGCGCTGGTCGCTATATGGGCGGTTTTAAAACGGTTGTGAACATGGTAAAAGGTTTGATGGAAGATTATAAAATTACCGTTCCAGTTGCCATCCATTTAGATCACGGCTCAAGCTTTGAATCATGTGCAAAAGCTATTCATGCCGGTTTTACTTCTGTTATGATCGATGCCTCTCATCATCCTTTTGAAGAGAATGTCGCTTTAACTTCCAAAGTAGTGGAGCTTGCTCATCTACATGGTGTTTCTGTTGAAGCGGAATTAGGTGTTGTCGGCGGACAGGAAGATGACGTAGTAGGAGAAGGAATTATTTACGCTGATCCAAATGAATGTGAAGAGCTTGTAAAACGGACAGGTATTGATTGCCTAGCTCCTGCATTGGGATCTGTTCACGGTCCGTATAAAGGAGAGCCGAACCTAGGCTTTAAAGAAATGGAGGAAATCAGCAACCGGACTGGCGTTCCATTGGTACTGCACGGGGGAACAGGAATTCCGACAAAGGATATTCAAAGAGCAATTTCTTTAGGAACTGCGAAAATTAACGTTAATACAGAAAACCAAATAGCATCTGCTAAACGCGTACGCGAAGTTTTGGCAGAAAATCCGGATATGTATGATCCGCGCAAATATTTAGGTCCTGCCCGGGAAGCCATTAAAGAAACAGTTAAAGGCAAAATGCGCGAATTCGGTTCATCCGGAAAAGCAGAATAAATAGATAAGGTTTCATATTTCTTTATGCAATTAACGGCCGCCTTTCTTTTATGAAGTATGGCGGTTTCGTTTCTTGTTTTTGCGAAAGCGATCACATAAGGGAGGTACCAGGCATGTTATTTTTTATTGATACAGCAAATATCGAAGAAATTAAGGAAGCTCAATCACTAGGCGTTTTGTCAGGAGTAACAACTAACCCTAGCTTGGTTGCAAAAGAAAAAGGCGTAACGTTTGAAGAAAGATTGAAAGAAATTACATCCATTGTTTCCGGATCTGTCAGCGCGGAAGTCATCTCAACTAAAGCGGAAGAAATGATTAAGGAAGGTCAAGAATTAGCTAAAATTGCACCAAATATTACGATAAAAGTTCCTATGACCCCTGATGGTCTAAAAGCAGTCAAAAAATTCTCAGAATTAGGAATTCATACAAACGTGACGCTTATTTTTAACGCCAATCAAGCGCTACTAGCTGCAAGAGCAGGTGCTACATATGTTTCTCCTTTTTTAGGTCGGTTAGATGACATCGGTCATAATGGATTGAATCTCATTTCAGAAATCTCCCAAATATTTGATATTCATGGCATTGATACGAAAATTATTGCTGCTTCCATCCGTCATCCGCAGCATGTAACTGAGGCAGCATTGCGCGGAGCTCATATTGCCACGATTCCTTATAAAGTGTTGATGCAGCTGTTCAAACATCCGCTGACTGATCAAGGTATTGAGAAATTTTTAGCAGACTGGAACAATCGATAAATGATAAAACGGGGGATTTCCCCCGTTTGAAAAATCTTTTGCCGCAGAATCCGGTCTTTTGACTTGCTGTAACGCCTGAAGGAGTAGAATCTGCTCGTTTTTCTGATGAACGTTTTGTCATGCCCTATCTATTTGTGTACAATAAAATTGCCGCCTTTTCGTATGTATTTTTCAACAAATGGTAATCAATGTGTAAAGAGGGCTTTTCATCATGACAGTTTGTTAAAGAAAATCTGGATCCCGTTTTCTTTAGCAAACTGTTAGGTCACAAGAAGGGAGACTGCTATGGAAAAGTTAAAAGTTGCAGGCGGGCAGAAGTTGAAAGGTACGGTGAAGGTAAGCGGCGCCAAAAATAGCGCAGTAGCATTGATTCCAGCGACAATTTTAGCAAGCTCATCCGTTACGATTGAAGGGCTTCCGGATATATCTGATGTACATATTTTGGGCGATTTATTGGAGGAAATAGGGGGCAAAGTTTCGTTTCATCAAAACGATATTACAGTCGATCCGACAAGCATGCTTTCAATGCCGCTTCCAAACGGAAAAGTGAAAAAGCTGAGAGCCTCTTATTATTTAATGGGAGCGATGCTTGGCCGGTTTAAAAAAGCGGTGATCGGGCTTCCCGGCGGCTGTCATTTAGGCCCGAGACCAATCGACCAGCACATAAAAGGGTTTGAAGCTTTAGGTGCTTCTGTAACAAATGAGCATGGTGCCATTTATTTGCGTGCGGATGAGCTTAGAGGAGCTCGGATTTTTCTTGATGTTGTAAGCGTGGGTGCCACCATAAACATCATGCTTGCAGCGGTCTTGGCAAAAGGGCGGACAATTATTGAAAATGCTGCAAAAGAACCTGAAATTATTGATGTTGCAACTTTATTATCCAGCATGGGTGCAAAAATAAAAGGGGCCGGAACGGACGTCATCCGGATCGATGGGGTTGAAAAGCTGCATGGCTGCCGCCATTCGATTATTCCGGATCGAATTGAAGCAGGGACGTATATGATTATCGGTGCCGGCATTGCAGAAGAGCTCATCGTTGACAATGTCATACCTCTTCATCTCGAATCCCTTATTGCGAAGCTTCGGGAAATGGGGGTCCATGTAGAAACGAGCGATGATCAAGTTTATATCGCCCGTCGAAATAAAGAATTAAAGCCTGTCGATATAAAAACTCTCGTTTACCCGGGATTTCCAACCGATTTGCAGCAGCCTATGACAACGCTTTTGACACAGGCGAACGGAACGAGCATGGTGACGGATACCATTTACTCTTCAAGATTCAAGCATATTGATGAATTAAGAAGGATGGGTGCTCAAATCAAAGTGGAGGGTCGGTCTGCGATCATAACAGGTCCGTCAACTCTTCAAGGTGCAAAAGTAAAAGCGAGCGATCTTCGGGCAGGGGCATCGCTTGTAGCAGCGGGTTTAATGGCCGATGGAATAACAGAGGTAACCGGCATCGACCATATTGATCGCGGATACAGCCATTTGGAAGAAAAACTTGCCGGGATTGGCGCCAAAATATGGAGGGAGAAATTAACTGACCAAGAAATTCAGCAATTGCAAAATTCATAAGAATCACCAATTTTGCATGAAATGACATCAAAGGGGGAGGAACACAAAATGGAAAGAAGTTTATCAATGGAACTTGTACGTGTGACAGAAGCAGCTGCCCTTGCGTCTGCACGTTGGATGGGCCGCGGCAAAAAAGATGAGGCGGATGATGCCGCGACCTCAGCAATGCGAACCGTTCTAGATACGATCCCGATGAAAGGAACAGTTGTGATTGGAGAAGGAGAAATGGACGAGGCTCCGATGCTGTATATTGGGGAGAAGCTTGGCAACGGCTACGGCCCGCGTGTCGATGTCGCCGTAGATCCATTGGAAGGAACCAATATTGTGGCGTCAGGCGGCTGGAATGCACTTGCAGTTATAGCGGTAGCCGACCATGGGAACATGCTCCATGCGCCAGATATGTATATGGACAAAATTGCAGTAGGGCCTGAAGCTGTCGGGTGCATAGATATTGATGCTCCGATTATCGACAATTTAAAAGCTGTTGCAAAGGCGAAAAATAAAGATATCGAAGATGTTGTAGCAACTGTTTTAAATCGAAAAAGACATGAGCATATTATTCAAACCCTTCGAGAAGCGGGTGTTCGCATTAAACTGATCAATGACGGCGATGTCGCTGCGGCAATTAATACCGCCTTTGACCATACGGGCGTTGATATTTTGTTCGGATCTGGAGGGGCTCCTGAAGGAGTGTTGGCAGCAGTTGCTTTAAAATGTTTAGGAGGAGAAATACAAGGAAAGCTGCTGCCGCAAAATGACCAGGAGCTGGAACGATGTAAAAAAATGGGGATTGATGTCAACAAAACTCTTCGAATGGAAGACTTAGTAAAAGGCGATGATGCGATTTTTGCTGCAACAGGTGTAACGGATGGCGAGCTGTTAAAAGGTGTGCAATTCAAAAGCTCTATTGCAACGACTCATTCTGTTGTGATGCGTGCGAAATCCGGAACAGTGCGCTTTATCGATGGCCGCCATTCTTTGAATAAAAAACCGAATTTAGTTATTCGATCTTAGTGAGAGGAGACGAATAGATCTCCTCTGCTTTTTAAAAATATACCCTTCAAAATACTTTCCGCTGTTTTTTAGCTTGAAATGTATTGCGAAAAGTAAAAAAATAAGGTAAAAATAAAGAGGTTGTTATAAAAAGATTTCTGCTTTTAAGCTTCCTACCTTCCTGCCTCCTTCTCAATCCATTTGTCCTTACATTTTCAAACAACATAATTTTAATGGATGGAAGAACGAAACGTGAAACATTTTGAATATGGTAAGAAAAGCGTGGTGTAAGTATGAGCGAGATTTCCATTTCAACTCTTGAAAATATGAAATTAAAAGAGTTGTATGAACTAGCACGGCAATTTAAAATTTCATATTACAGCAAATTAACAAAAAAGGAATTAATTTTTGCAATATTAAAAGCAAATGCGGAGAAAGAAGATTTGCTATTTATGGAAGGCGTCTTAGAAATCATTCCTTCTGAAGGATTTGGTTTTCTGCGTCCAATTAACTATTCTCCCAGCGCAGAGGATATTTATATTTCAGCCTCGCAAATCCGCCGTTTTGATTTAAGAAACGGCGATAAAGTATCTGGAAAAGTCCGCCCGCCAAAAGAAAATGAACGATATTACGGATTGCTGCACGTTGAAGCGGTAAATGGCGACGACCCCGAATCTGCGAAAGAACGCGTCCATTTCCCGGGCCTTACTCCTCTTTATCCAAATAGACAAATGAAATTGGAAACCGAACCTAAAAATTTATCAACAAGGATTATGGATTTAATTACACCAGTCGGCTTTGGACAGCGCGGTTTAATTGTGGCACCCCCTAAGGCAGGAAAAACAATGCTTTTAAAAGAAATTGCCAATGCCATTACGACGAACCATCCTGAGGCTGAACTGATTGTGCTGCTTATTGATGAACGTCCTGAAGAGGTAACCGATATTGAACGTTCTGTAAAAGGGGATGTCGTAAGCTCAACTTTCGATGAGGTGCCGGAGAATCATATTAAAGTCGCTGAACTCGTTCTTGAACGAGCGATGCGTCTTGTGGAGCATAAACGGGATGTCATTATTTTAATGGACAGCATAACCCGGTTGGCCCGCGCGTATAACTTAGTAATTCCGCCAAGCGGCCGGACGCTGTCAGGAGGGATTGACCCTGCCGCATTTCACCGTCCAAAGCGGTTTTTTGGGGCGGCGCGGAACATTGAGGAAGGCGGCAGCTTGACGATATTGGCAACTGCGCTTGTAGATACGGGATCGCGAATGGATGATGTCATTTACGAAGAATTTAAAGGAACGGGAAATATGGAGCTTCATCTTGATCGTTCATTAGCGGAAAGGAGAATATTCCCTGCCATTGATATTCGCCGTTCCGGTACACGAAAAGAAGAATTGTTAATTCCGAAAGAGCATTTAGAAATGTTATGGGCGATTCGAAAATCTATGTCGGATCAGATGGATTTTGCTGAACGCTTCTTAAAGAAAATGCGCCAAACGAAATCAAATGAGGAATTTTTTGAAATGCTAAAAGAAGAATGGAAAACAACTGGCATAAAAAGTTTCTAACTATGTTGCATTTCTTGTAAACCCTTGTTATAATTTTTTCATGTGTGTTTAAGAATGTTGAAGCGTGAAATAATTGCACGTTTCCGAATAGATAAACTCTGTTTCGAAATGATTCAGGGCGTAAAGGAGTTGAAAACTATGAAACCGGGAATTCATCCAAATTATAAAAGAGTACTCGTAAAATGTGCATGCGGAAACGAATTTGAAAGCGGTTCTGTTAAAGATGAGGTGCGCGTTGAAATTTGTTCTGAATGCCATCCGTTCTATACAGGCCGCCAAAAATTTGCAACTGCAGCCGGACGTGTAGACAAATTTAACAAAAAATACGGTCTTAAATAATTATGTAAAACAGGCAGTCTTTTCATTCTGCCTGTTTTTTCACTTATTTGACATGTTTTTATAAAACGGGGAGAGATTTTTAAATATGGCGCAATTGTTTTTTAAATACGGGGCGATGAACAGCGGCAAATCCATCGAAATTTTAAAGGTTGCTCATAACTATGAGGAACAAAACAAATCGGTGCTGATTTTCACGTCTGCCATTGATACTCGTGATGAAGTTGGATATGTATCAAGCAGAATTGGCTTCAGACGAAAAGCGATACCGATCTACGATGATACGAATATTTTCCAAATTGTGAAGGAGTATCAGCCTAAGCCGTACTGTGTGCTAGTGGATGAGGCACAATTTTTAAAGAAAAAGCATGTACTTGAGCTTGCGGATATTGTTGACAAATTGAATATTCCCGCAATGGCGTTTGGATTGAAAAACGATTTTCAAAATGAGCTTTTCGAAGGAAGCAAATATTTGCTGCTTTTTGCGGATAAAATTGAGGAAATGAAAACGATTTGCTGGTTCTGCGAAAGGAAAGCAACAATGAATTTACGGATTGACGACAACGGCAAACCGGTATATTCGGGCGAGCAAATCCAAATCGGAGGAAATGACAAGTACTATCCTGTCTGCCGAAAGTGCCACGCGAATCCGCCGTTATGAATCATTGCTTATTTGCATTAGATGGGAAGAAACGTTGTCGGCAAAGTGTGATGAAGAGAATCTTACGATAAGGAAATATTTTCATTTAAAAGAGCTGATCCTTTTGGGCACCTTAAGAACAGGAGGTGCTTTTTATGCGAATATTGATACCATTCATTTTGGCGGCAATATATTTACTGTCAGGGTGTGGAACGGCGGATAAAATATCAGATAATCGCTCATTAAATCTCGATCATAATGGATCCAACCTGATGACGAGGGACGTTAAGCCTGAAAATACAGGAGATGTGGTCGACCAGCAAACACAAAATCCAAACATAAATATTGCGAACAGCCCCTTGACGATCAGGGAAGCAAAAGAACAAATCGTCCGTACACTGGAAACTGAAAAAGGTTTAGAGCTCGATTCTTTTTGGACAAATGGGGACGATGCTTGGGCGGTTATTTATACATCGCAAAAATTGACGGAACAACAACGCGAAAACCGGCAAAAGGAGCTGTATGACAAGTTGCAGCGCGCACTGCCCCGATACAACTTGCATGTTCAGTTAATCAATAAAAAATAAAACTCGTTCACCGATTGAGCGAGTTTTATGAAAGAACTTATAAATCGAAAATTGATTTCGTGTATCGAGTGTGTGTCATGAAGACGGGCTTATAAACCGAAAATGGAGCTAAGCAGCGTTTTATATACTGCCTTCTTTTTTCGGGGTTTATCAATCGAAGACATTTGAAGTTCAGGCATATTTTTTTTGCTTTCAAGCTCTTTTATTTTTCTTTCGAGCGTCTCGATCCTTCCTGTCAGCTCTTCAATTTCCTTTCTTTGCACTAAAAGCTGATATGACACGACATCGTCAGCTTTTGAATAGATCATTTGCTCCAGATCCGCTATTTTTTTCAACAATTCGTTCGAAACCGTTCCACTAGCATTTTTAGCCGATTCTTTTCTTTTCGCTTTTACTATTACTTGTTGCATTGGAACTCCTTGTTTTATTTGATTGTGAACTTCTTTGAGCAAGGCGATATCCTCGTCAGAAAACATATAATGTCCAAGTTCGTTCCGTTCCATTGGAAGATTAAGCTGTTTGATCCAGCGCTGAACTGTTTTCGGAGAAACACCGATTTTTTTGGCAGCATCGGTTGTATTCATCGAACCTCCCCTTTCAAACGATCATAATATACATATTCAGCTTTTTATAGGAGAACCCTTCCTGTTTGACAAAACAAGCGGTCATCCGGCAAAAGTTCTAGAATATCGACAGAGGAGCCGGCAATTATCCGAACGTTTGAAACTGCGAGAGCTTCAAAAAATATATTCTGTTCCATTCGGCCGCTGATTCTATTTCATGGCAGAATCATTCGTCCGCATACATCTGGTTTTGTCTGTCAGCCGACTTGATTTTGTCCTGCACTCTAGATCAAAAACGAAAAATTTTAACAGGTTCCTAGTTTTGTGCAAATGATGGCAGCATATTGGATTGATTAATCGCTTTTTAACAAAACCTTGATTTGATTATAAAAGCCGTCCGAACCTGTAAAATCGACTTTGCAGCATCGCATATCGAAAAAAGCTTTTTTGCTTCCCAATTGTTAAAAACGGTTGTTTTTGACTGGTACAGTTTCCTATACTATAATTTAGAAAGTTACAAACGGTGCACCACATAGGAGTTTCCCTATGAGTGGGCTATGATTAAAAATAGAGGTGAAATTCCGTGTTAGAACGTTTGCAAGCGGTTGAAGACCGATATGAAAAATTGAATGAGCTTTTAATGGATCCGGAGGTTGTCAACGATCCGAAAAAGCTGCGCGAATATTCGAAAGAACAATCTGATCTTCAAGAAACGGTTGAAGTTTACCGTGAATATAAAAAGGTAAGAGAGCAGCTAGAAGATGCAAAAAGCATGCTTGAAGAAAAGCTTGATCCAGAAATGCGGGCAATGGTAAAAGAGGAACTGGCAGAGCTTGAAGCGCGGGAAAGCGAGCTGATTGAGCAATTAAAAATTTTACTGCTTCCAAAAGATCCAAACGATGAAAAGAACGTTATCATGGAGATCCGCGGTGCAGCAGGCGGAGAGGAAGCAGCGCTTTTTGCTGCAGACCTTTACCGCATGTATACTAGGTATGCGGAAGATAAAGGCTGGAAAATAGAAGTGATGGAAGCAAACACGACCGGGACTGGCGGCTATAAAGAGATCATTTTTATGATTACAGGAAAAGGAGCCTATTCCAAATTAAAATTTGAAAACGGTGCCCATCGCGTGCAGCGGGTACCGGAGACGGAATCGGGAGGCAGAATTCATACGTCAACTGCAACAGTCGCCTGTTTGCCGGAAGCGGAAGAGGTAGAAGTAGAAATTAACGAAAAAGATATCCGTGTTGATACATTCGCATCAAGCGGTCCTGGGGGACAAAGCGTTAACACTACGATGTCAGCTGTACGTTTAACACACATTCCAACCGGAATTGTCGTATCCTGCCAGGATGAAAAATCGCAAATAAAAAATAAAGAGAAAGCCATGAAGGTTTTGCGTGCCCGCATTTTAGATAAATACCGCCAAGAAGCGCAAGCGGAATATGATCAAAACCGAAAGCTTGCTGTTGGAACCGGTGATCGATCGGAACGCATTCGTACGTACAACTTCCCGCAAAACAGAGTTACAGACCATCGCATCGGTCTCACATTACAAAAGCTTGATCTCATCCTAGAAGGAAAATTGGATGAAATTATCGATGCCCTCATTTTAGAAGATCAAGCGAAAAAACTGCAATCCCAAGGGGAGTAAACCATGCCGAAAGTTTTCGAAGCCCTCAAATGGGCTTCTTCTTTTTTAAAACAAGCGGGAAGAGATGAGAATGCGGGAGAATTGTTGCTTTTGCATCATATGAAGAAAAGTCGGGCGGGCTTGCTTGCCGATTTAAGAATGGATATTGACAAACAAGTATGGGAAATCTTTCAGCAGGACGTGCAAAAACATGCTCAAGGGATGCCTGTGCAATATATTATCGGTTGCGAACAATTTTACGGCCGCCCTTTTAAGGTGAACGAGCATGTATTGATTCCGAGACCGGAAACGGAAGAGCTAGTTCAAGGCGTGCTGCTCCACTCTGAACGTTTATTTTCTGAAAGGGAGCAAATCGATGTTGTAGATATTGGCACGGGGAGCGGTGCTATTGCCGTCACATTGGCTCTTGAAAATAAAAAAATGCGCGTGTCTGCCACCGATATTTCCGAAAAAGCGCTTGCAGTGGCAAAAGAAAATAGCGAAAAGCTTTGTGCTAATGTGCATTTTTATCAAGGCGATTTGCTGAACCCTATTATAAATGCAAAGCAAAAAGCGGATGTTGTTGTGTCCAATCCGCCGTATATTCCGGATGAAGAAATCATGGAGCTGTCAACGGTTGTAAAGGACTGGGAGCCGACATTAGCGCTTTCAGGAGGAGCGGACGGCCTTTTGTATTATCGAAAAATTGTGGAGCAGCTTCCAGATGTGATCCGCTACCCTGGATTAATCGCATTTGAAATCGGGCACGGGCAAGGAAAAGATGTGAAAAGCATGCTAGAGAATAGGTTTCCAAAAGCAGAGGTACAAATTGAATACGATATGAATGGAAAAGAACGGAAAGTATTTGCTGTCCTTTCGTTATAATAAGCTTTTCGAGCCATTCCCTCCTTTTCTAGCAAACTTTAAATCTGAACCAATTTTATGTTTAAGATCTCTCTCTTCTGTCGATAATGACGTACTGAAGGGAGAGGAAAAACGATGAAAAAGAAATTATCTGTTATATATATTTTTTTAATGCTGTTTGGCAGCCTATTAACAGCTTATGAAATGCCGACAGACGCAAAACAAAATGAGACGGTGATCATTCCTGACGAAGCCATTCGTCTGCGAATTTTAGCAAATAGCGATTCTCCGGAAGATCAAGCTTTAAAACGGAATGTTCGGAATGCGGTCAATGAAGCAATTAATCAATGGGTTCAGGATCTAACTTCGATTGATGAGGCGCGTAAAATCATTCGAGCAAAAATACCAGAAATTAAGGATATCGTCCAAAGCGTTTTAAAACAGGAAAACAGCAGCCAATCCTTTACAGTGGAGTTTAAAAAAATTCAATTTCCGACAAAGCTTTATGGAAATTTCCTTTATCCGGCTGGAAACTATGAAGCCATATTGATCACTCTTGGAGAAGGAAAAGGAGCCAACTGGTGGTGTGTGTTGTTTCCGCCGCTTTGCTTTGTCGACTTTTCAAGCGGTGAAGCTATTCAACAGGATGAAGAAAAGGATAAAGTAAAAGAAGAAAAGAAATTAGAGAAAACAAAAAACTTATTCGCTCCTGAAGAACATGATGAGGAAGTAGAAGTGAAATTTTTCTTAGTAGAATGGTTTACAAATCTGTTTTCATAGGTCTAATTCAGCTTTTGCCTCATACATTGATTACTAGATTTGTCCGAATAAAAGGGGTGAAAGCGTGTATTATTCATTGCGGTTTGCGGAAAGGGAAGACTTAAAAACCATTCAACAATTTGCAGATCAAGCGGGCGTTTCCACGGAAGGCTTCGACAACAGCCATTTTATTATTATGGAGACTGATCATGGTGAAATAGCGGGATGTCTAGGAATGGAAGTCATCAATCAGGATGGTCTCCTCCGCTCTTGCGTTGTGTCCAGCAATTTGAATCAAGGACATATCATCTCCCTATTAAAATCGGCAGACTTATTAATGGAACAGTTTCGTTTGAAAAATATTTATTTTGCAGTCAACAAAAATTCTGTAGCAGAGTTATTAGAAATATTGGGATTCAAGAGGATTCAAGCGGATGAATTGCCTTCCCACATGCTTGCGTCAAATCTGATGAATCAGTTGGTATCCGTTCCAAATGTAGAGTTTATGGTAAAATAACGCTAAGGATACGTATAAATTATACACAATATCCACAATATTTATCCACTGCAATCAACAGCTTTATCCACAATTTGTGGATAAAGCTTGTTCTTGAAAAATAATTGAACAGTTTCACTATTGCTTAGAAAGATTCATAACACTCGTTCATGTATTAGCAAAGGAGTAAACGAAATGAAAACGAAGCATTGGATTGTGGATAATTTAGAGCATGTTACAAAAAATTCTCCACAAATTGTTCAGGCAGCCGAACTATTGAAAAAAAATGAATTGGTTGCCTTTCCAACAGAAACAGTCTATGGACTAGGAGCAAACGCGAAAAGCGATGAAGCAGTAGCAAAAATTTATAGCGCGAAAGGAAGACCGAGCGATAATCCGTTAATTATCCACATTGCTAAAAAAGAACAGTTAACAGAGATTGTGGATAGCTATCCCGATTGGATTGATCCATTAATTGACCGTTTTTGGCCAGGCCCGCTCACCCTTGTTTTGCCAAAAAAAGAAGGTCTGTCGAATCTTGCCACAGCAGGATTATCAACAGTAGCAGTGCGCATGCCGGATCACCCTGCAGCATTAGCATTAATCGAAGCAGCAAATCTGCCGATTGCAGCTCCGAGCGCCAATCTTTCCGGAAAGCCAAGTCCCACTTCTGTTAAACATGTCATGGATGATCTCGAAGGGCGAATCCCGGGAATTGTCGATGCAGGCCCTACTGGACTTGGCGTAGAATCAACAGTACTTGACTGCACCGAGGATATTCCAGTGATCCTGCGTCCAGGTAGTGTTACAAAGCAGCAATTAGAAGAAGTCATCGGTTCGGTGCGCATAGATGCTGCGCTGCTGAATCAGGAGGAATTGCCGAAAGCGCCGGGCATGAAATATACACATTATGCACCTGATGCTCCTTTAACGATTGTCGATGGAAGCAAAGAATTTATTGAACAATTAATACAAAAAGAGAAAGAAAAAGAAAAAAAAGTCGGGGTGTTGACAACAGAAGAAAATAGTCGTTTTTACAGTGCGGATAAAATTGTTGTCTGCGGAAAAAGAAGCGATTTGCGAACAGTTGCCAGCGCACTGTATGATTCGCTCAGAAAGTTTAATGAAGAACAGCTGGATGTATTATTCAGCGAAGCGTTTCCTGCGGAAGGAGTTGGACAAGCTATTATGAATCGCTTGTTAAAAGCTGCATCCCACCGGATCATAAAAGAACGGTAAACTTTTAATGCCTTGAACAAAAATCGGCGCTCAGGCCGGTTTTTTTGAGTCCAGACTTTCTGATCCTTTGTTTAACAGGCGGAATTGACAGATCAAAAGCAAATATAAAAATGGTAAAGGCTCATCTGCCATCGCACGCATAGGCAGAAACAGATCGCGCAGTTAAATAAACAGAGATCAATGAACCGGGCGCCATTCTTTGTCATAATGTCCCTCTGACGTGCATATCGTTCAATATGCGTGTCCGGGGGAGGTTATCTATATGGCTGCAGAAATAGTAACTTTATTTTTAATGGCATTTGCATTAGGGATGGATGCCTTTTCAGTTAGCCTTGGGATGGGCTTAGTTCGTTTGCGATGGAAGCAAATTTTTGACATCGGTATATATATTGGGATTTTTCATATGATCATGCCGCTTATCGGAATTGTCTTGGGGAAAGTACTATCGGAAAAGTTTGGTTTAGTTGCCATGTATATTGGAGGATGTCTGCTCACTCTTTTAGGAATTCAAATGATTTATTCGTCTTTTAAACGCGATGAATCGCCTTTCATTGCACCGGTCGGCATCGGCCTGTTCCTTTTTGCGCTGAGCGTCAGTTTAGACAGTTTTTCGGTAGGATTAAGTCTAGGTATCTACGGAGCGGAGGTTTTGTTAACCGTCGTAATGTTTGGTTTTATGAGCATGGTGCTCACTTGGAGCGGGTTATTGATCGGCAAACGGGTTCAAGATTGGTTCGGCACATATAGTGAAGCTTTTGGCGGCAGCATTTTGCTTGTATTTGGCTTGAAATTATTATTTTCAATGTAGAAAGCTGTATTGTCTAAACCAATCATTTGAGCACAGTCATTGGACCTGCTTTTTTTGTTAATTTTTTTGGTTAAATATGCCTATTATGCAAAAAAATTGTGACTTTTTGTCGATAATAAAAATAAAAAAAATTCCTCATGGTTTCCATTCTTTCGAACTTTTTGATTATAATGAAGGTAACATCAAAAGGGAGAGATAGAAGGGAGAAAACCTTGTGACAAACATTTTATTCGTTTGCACCGGAAATACATGTCGAAGCCCGATGGCGGAGGCTATTTTTAAGCATTTGCAAAAAAACGGCGGATTTAACGTTCGTTCAGCAGGCGTGTTTGCATTGGATGGGCAAAAAATTTCAGAAAATGCAAAAAAAGTGCTGGAGGAAAAGGGAATACATGTTGAGCACAGTGCTTCAAAACTTACGGAAGAACATATCGATTGGGCAACATATGTATTTACGATGACTAAAGATCATAAAAACATATTATGCCAATTTTTTCCTAAAGCAGCCGAAAAAACATTTACGGTAAGCGAGTTCGTTGTTGGAAAAGATGGGGAGATACGTGATATTACCGATCCGTTTGGCAGTTCCGTGGAAAAGTACAGAAAAACAAGGGAAGAGCTGGAGCAATTGCTTCAAAAGCTTATTTCAAAATTAGAAACAAATTAGCAGGCAGGTGGACTCTGTGAAAAACAAGAATCGATACAAATTCAGCATCCGTTTAAAAATCGTCATCTTTATTACGATTGTTGCTCTTATTACATATTCAACAAGCGGATTTTTCATTTATGTTGTATACGAGTATGTGAAACAATATATTGACCGAACATCTTTTACCATTTTGACGTTGACTCTTGGAATCATATGGTCAGGGATTTTAACAGCTATTGCAGCTGGATTTCTTATTTCTCCGCTAAAGCGGCTTGAAAAGGCTGCTCTTATAGCGGCCGATGGCGATATTTCCGTAAATGTTCCTGACATCAAATCAGATGATGAAATTCGGTCCTTAAGCAGAGCCTTTAATGAAATGCTTTCCAATTTAAGACATATGGTGAAAAACATTGAAATAAATTTTGAGCAAACAAATGAGCAGGTGAAACAAATACATGCTGCAACAGAACAGGCAACAAGACAAGCTGAAAGCATTTCATATACGATTAAGGAAATTTCAACAGGAGCCGACCAATCGGCGGCTGCTATTCAGGAAACAGCAGAAGCGGTGGAAGATACGGTAGAGCTTGCTAGTCAGGTAAAAGAAAAAGCAAAAGTATCCGAAAAAATGGCAAATGAAATGGTTCAATCACTTGACCAAAGCAAAAAGATATTTCAATCTTTAATTAAAGGGATTCAATCGTTGGCCGAAAAAAACGAGCAATCTATTTTGGCGGTACAGCGTCTTGAAGAAAATGCCAAAAAGGTGGAGACTATTGTATCCCTTGTCGGCGATATTGCCGATCAAACAAACCTGCTGGCGTTGAACGCGTCAATTGAAGCGGCAAGAGCAGGTGAACACGGCAGAGGGTTTGCTGTCGTTGCGGAAGAAGTTCGAAAGCTTGCTGACCAAAGCGCCAAAGCTGTTCAAGGAATTTCCGAGCTGATCTCTAACATTCAAAAAGAAGTAAGCAATGTTGTTGAACAGATTGGAGATCAAGTGAAAACAGCTCGACAAGAAGCGCAAAGAGGGAAAGAAACAGAGAAAATTCTTGTCGAGATGTCGAAATCGATTTTGCATGTTGCCGAAGCGGTTAAGGTGATCAGCGAGCTGATGGACGAACAGCAAAAAAGCATTCAACAAACAGGAGCGCAATCCGAAGAAGTGGCAGCGATTGCCGAAGAGACATCTGCTGGTGCACAGGAAGTGGCCTCATCTGTACAAGAACAAGCTGATAATATTTCTAACATTAATCAATTAACGAGAGAGCTTGAAGCAAGCGCTCAGCAGCTAAAGAAAGTAATCGATCGATTTACTTATGAAAAATAAAAAGGAGGAGCAGCTAGTGAAAGTTATAATTGCCTCAGATCACGGAGGGGTCAACATACGTGAAGAAATCAAAAAATTGCTTGACGAGATGAATATCGAATACGAAGATATCGGCTGCGACTGTGGGACATCAGTTGATTATCCTGATTACGCATTGCCGGCAGCTGAACGAGTCGCGAAAGGCGAATTTGACCGCGGTATTTTAATTTGCGGAACAGGGATCGGAATGTCAATAGCGGCCAATAAAGTAAAGGGTATTCGCTGCGCCCTTGTACATGATGTGTTTAGCGCAAAAGCAACCCGGGAGCATAACGACAGCAACATGCTTGCAATGGGTGAACGTGTCATCGGGCCGGGACTTGCCCGCGAAATTGTGAAAACGTGGCTGACAACTGAATATGTGGGAGGCAGGCATGCGAATAGAATAGAAAAAATTTCAAAATATGAAGAAACCCATTTATAAGGTGATGATCGAATGCCGGAATTGCAAGAATACCGGGAACAGCTTTTAACAGTGTTGGCCGATTTTAAAGAAAAAGCACCAATTCAAAAAGGGCAGCTGATTGTCATAGGGTGCTCAACGAGCGAAGTAATCGGAGAAAAAATCGGTACTGCCGGAAATACGGATGTTGCCGAAATGATATTTTCTGCATTATCGGAATTTCAAAAAGAAACAGGTGTAGAGCTCGCTTTTCAATGCTGCGAGCATTTGAATCGCGCTCTTGTCGTTGAACGGGAAACAGCAGAAAAGCGCAATTACGAAATCGTTTCTGTCATCCCAATCCCGAAAGCAGGCGGTTCCATGGCAGCGTTTGCTTATGAGCATATGAGGGATCCGGTTGTTGTTGAATTTATTAAGGCAGATGCAGGCATTGACATCGGAGATACACTTATTGGCATGCATTTAAAGCATGTTGCTGTCCCTGTTAGAAGTTCGGTCAAGCAAGTCGGACAAGCCCATATAAACTTAGCTTTTAGCCGGCCGAAGCTTATCGGCGGTGCGCGGGCAGTTTATACAAAATAAACATTCGAATATTAGCAGTGCGAACTTACGTCATGGTTTGTGCTGCTATTTTTTTATAAAAGAAGTGGAGCGGAACGAAAAAAAACATGCACATCATTTCTTTGAAGTATCGGGGCCCCTCCATCTTTAGAAATTGTAAGCAAAAGTCGTATCAAACTTTGATGCGATTTTGTTTAGTGAAAATACAGGTTGCCGATCATTTCCTGCTTGACGACTCTGTGCATTGAGCTAGGTATAGAAGCTCCGTTGGTCGAGTTGTACAAGACATGATTCATTTTACAAACTGATAGTTTAAGTATACAGGCAGAATCGAGGTTTTAAGAAATTCCGAATTAAAAACTATTCATGCCAAAAAAAGTTTGGAAAGAATACGCTTACATAAAAGAAAAGGGTTGCCAAAGGATGATCAATACGGTTATTCTGATTAATAAGTAGATCGGCATGACGATTTTGTCGCTCGCCTGTGCCGTTCAATCGATGAAAGACTAGAGGGGGAACATTTCATGAAATATATTCAACAACAGGATCCTGAAGTATATGAAGCGATACAGAATGAATTAAAGCGCCAGCGTACGAAAATCGAATTGATTGCGTCTGAAAATTTTGTCAGTGAAGCGGTAATGGAGGCCCAAGGTTCTGTATTAACAAATAAATATGCAGAAGGTTATCCGGGACGTCGCTACTATGGAGGATGCGAATATGTTGACGTTGCGGAAGATTTAGCTCGCGAACGGGCGAAAAAAATTTTTGGAGCTGAGCATGCAAACGTTCAGCCGCATTCCGGTTCTCAAGCCAATATGGCTGTTTACTATGCTGTCTTAAATCATGGGGACACTGTTCTCGGAATGAATTTGTCTCACGGCGGCCATTTAACGCATGGAAGTCCGGTAAACTTCAGCGGAATGCAATTTAATTTTGTTGAATACGGTGTTGATCCTAACACTCATCTTATCGATTATGATGATGTTCGAGCTAAAGCTCTTGAGCATAAACCGAAAATCATTGTTGCTGGTGCCAGCGCTTATCCTCGTGAAATTGATTTTAAAAAGTTTCGGGAAATCGCTGATGAAGTGGGAGCTTACTTAATGGTTGACATGGCTCATATTGCCGGCCTTGTTGCTGCAGGTCTTCATCAAAATCCTGTGCCGTACTCCCATTTTGTAACAACTACGACGCATAAAACACTTCGCGGTCCAAGAGGCGGAATGATTTTATGCAAAGAAGAATTTGCAAAACAAATTGATAAAATCATTTTCCCAGGCATTCAAGGCGGTCCGTTAATGCATGTTATTGCAGCAAAAGCGGTAGCATTGGGAGAAGTTTTACAAGAAGAATTTAAAACATATGCGCAAAACATTATCAACAATGCGAAGCGGCTGGCAGAAAAATTAAAAGAAGAAGGACTGACTTTAGTATCTGGAGGAACAGATAACCATTTGATTTTAGTTGATGTCCGCAACCTGCAATTAACAGGAAAAGTTGCTGAACATGTTTTGGACGAAATCGGCATTACTGTGAATAAAAACGCGATTCCATACGATCCTGAATCACCTTTTGTTACAAGCGGAATCCGTATTGGAACGGCAGCTGTCACAAGCCGCGGTTTTGGTTTGGAAGAAATGGATGAAATCGGATCGATTATTGCATTTGCATTGAAATTCCATCAAGACGAAGTTAAATTGGAAGAAGCGAGAAAACGGGTGCAAGCTTTAACAGAAAAATTCCCGCTCTACCCAAATTATTGAGGAAATATTGAGTGTTCGAAGCCACATGCTTCGGACGCTCTTTTTTTTATTTTAATTTTCTGCCTCTTAAAACTATTTAAAATGGATTTCATCGTTTGGAATGTTGTCGAAAAAGGTTGGTGAAAATGTTGAAACTCAAAAATTTTTTCTGTAAAATCTATTGAGGCAAAAGAAAAGGAGATGTGAAACTTGGGCAAAGTGTTTGTATTTGATCACCCGTTAATTCAGCATAAGCTATCCTATATTCGCGATAAAAAAACCGGAACAAAAGAATTTCGAGAGCTTGTGGATGAGATTGCTACATTAATGGCGTTTGAGATAACACGAGATCTTCCGCTGGAGGAAGTGGAAGTAGAAACCCCGGTAGGAGTAGCGAAAACAAAAATCTTGTCAGGAAAAAAACTTGGGGTTATTCCCATTTTGCGTGCGGGGCTAGGAATGGTTGACGGCATTTTGAAACTGATTCCTGCCGCAAAAGTCGGCCATATCGGGTTATATCGGGATCCGAAAACATTAAAGCCTGTAGAATACTATGTAAAACTTCCTTCTGATGTGGAAGAGCGGGATTTCATCGTTGTTGACCCAATGCTGGCTACCGGCGGTTCAGCAGTTGAAGCAATAGAGTGTCTAAAAAAACGCGGTGCAAAAAATATCCGTTTCATGTGTCTAGTAGCTGCTCCTGAAGGGGTAAAAGCAATGGAAGAAGCTCATCCAGATGTCGATATTTACATTGCCGCACTTGATGAGAAATTAAACGACCATGGCTATATCGTACCAGGTTTAGGAGATGCAGGAGACCGTTTATTTGGTACAAAATAACAGGAGAGGGCGAAGTCCCCTCTCCTTCTTTTTAGTAAAGTATAGGAAATTCATTATAGAAGGAACAGCATATTCCCGCTCCATCAATTTCTCACTTTTCCCTTAAAACGACTTTTTTCATGCAATAAACTGATGTTCATAGCGAACAATAAGTGCTGAGGTGATAGAAATGGGAAACCCTTCAGTGCGAATTTGTTTGCTTTTTTTCTTCATTTTCCACGTTTTTGATGTAACTGCTTTTGCAAAGACCTTCCCCGAACATCCACAAATCCCTGAAGAGAATGCTGATGAACAAGTCACAATGATCATTGTTTTGTCAGATCAGAACCTTTCAAAAATAAAAGAGTTGATTCAAAAAAAATATCCGGAAATAAACATTTGCTGGGAATATAAAAAAACGTTTACCGGATTTTCAGTAAAAGGGAAAAAAAGAGATCTAGATCAGCTAGTAAAAGAGCCTTACATTGAACATGCAGAGCCTGTAACGACTTTTCAAGCAACGGTTGAAGAAAGTGTTCCTTTTATAGGCGGCATCGATGCACGCGGCTATTTTGACGCGAAGGATGAAAGATTGACAGGAAAAGGAGTGAAAGTAGCTGTTATAGATACGGGGATCGACTACAACCACCGAGATTTACAAAAAAATTATCAAGGCGGATTTGATTTTGTAGATCAAGACAAAGACCCAATGGAAACAGTCGCGAAAGACAATTCGAGGACAATTCACGGCACTCACGTAGCAGGAATTATAGCGGCAAATGGAAAATTGAAAGGGGTTGCTCCGGAAGCCTCCATCATTGCCTATAGAGCGCTTGGCCCTCATGGGTACGGGACGACAGACCAAGTTATTGCAGCGATTGAAAAATCGATTGAGGATCAGGTAGATATCGTAAATCTTTCCCTTGGCAATGATGTGAACGGTCCGGATTATCCGACAAGCCTGGCGTTAAACCGAGCCGTTGAAGAGGGGATAACTGCAGTTGTATCAAGCGGAAACTCTGGACCTAACATTTGGACCGTCGGTTCGCCTGGCACTGCAAGCAAAGCAATTTCCGTCGGCGCATCGACACCGCCGCTTGACGTAAAGTATTTAACCCTTTCAGGATTTCAAAAGAAAATACCAGCTGAATCTTTGTTCAATTCTGCCCCTTGGACAACAATTAGAGGACGGATAGAATATGCAGGCTTAGGGGAGAAAAAAGACTTTAAACCTTCTGTTAAAGGAAAAATAGCCTTGGTGAAGCGCGGGGAGATCACGTTTGCCGAAAAAGTGAAAAATGCAAAATCAGCCGGAGCCCAAGCGTTGATTATTTGCAACAACATGAAAGGGAGATTTACCGGCAATTTAGAAGAAAAATTGGACTTTCCTGTTGTCTCCATCTCAAAGGAAGATGGCGAATGGCTGCTGAAACAATTGAATGAAAAATCGTTCATCAAAACAACCATTCAGATAGAAAAAGATCGCCTCGCACCCTTTTCATCAAAAGGACCGGTAACAGTCACATGGGAAGTGAAGCCCGATCTTGTCGCGCCTGGTGTAGCAATTGACAGCACAATACCTAAAGGGTATATGGCTCTTCAAGGAACAAGCATGGCTGCTCCGCATATAGCAGGTGCAGCGGCATTGATCAAACAAAAGCATCCAGATTGGTCGCCGGAACAAATAAAAGCAGCTATGATGAATACTGCTAAACCGCTTTATGATCAAAATGGAAGGCTGTACAAGGTGTTTGAGCAGGGGGCGGGAAGAATCGATATTTTATCGGCTGTTCAGACAAGAGCTCTCATTTATCCGGCATCTCTATCATTCGGTCAATTTCACAAAAATATCGGCAGGAAAAAGAAAGAGATCACGTTAACTCTTGAAAATCTCTCCGATCAAGAAAAAACGTTTGTTTTTTCTAAACCGCATTATCAAAAAGGGGTTCAATGGCAGCTCCCTATTTCCGTAAAGGTTCCTGCTAACGGGAAAAGAGAAGTATCCGTCTCGATTGATGTTGCACCAAAATCATTGAGGGAAGGATTGTATGACGGGACTCTTGTTGTAACAGCCGGCAGCCAGACAATCCGCCTTCCATATTTATTCGTTGTTGGCGAACCGAATTATCCAAAAATCATGGGATTTGAATTTGGGCTTGCCGATCAAGGGAATATGTACCATTATGAGCTTTATTTGCCGCAAGGGGCGGATGAATTCGGGATTGCCCTGTATGATCCGGACACTTTAACATTCAAAGGCTTTTTAGACTGGCAAAGAAATATTCCGGGAGGTTTGTTGAAAAGAGACATTTCCGGGCAATTTAAGGACATTCCAAACGGCGTTTACAAAGCGCTTATTTTTGCAAAAAAAGACGGGGAAGAAAGCAGCTATGAAACGACAATCATTTTAGATAAAAAAATATTAAAAAGTCAATAGAAACACCAAAAATATTTGTGAACAAATTGTGATATTATTAACAAATAGCTCAACTTTTGACGTGAAACAGATTGACATTGATTGGTGCCTATTGTATGCTAAACGGGGTGGGATGATAAGGTTTTCAACAGCCTTTTAACATAATGAAATATAAGGTAATTTTATATTGTGAGGACATACCCAATGCGGCAAAAAGAGCACCATCCGCTCCGAGCATACGCTTTAATGACCGCCATTCTTTCCTATTTGACAGGGTCAGTGCTCGTTGGGATTTTTGCAGGAAGATGGCTTGATCGACATTTGCATACAGAACCCGTTTTTTTGATCATCGGTCTTCTAATTGGACTGGCTGCGGGAATAATTGCGATGCTGAGATTAGTCCAACATTTTTTTCAGGAGAATGAACGGTAACTATGGATCGTATAGAAAAATTGTTTGTGCGCAGCAAAAAATATTTGCTGTTTTTGCTTGCCATCTATGTGTTAGCGTGGGGGTTTACTCCTTATCAAGATATTTTCCTCGGTCTTGCCCTTGGTACAAGCTTTAGCCTCTATAATTTATGGATACTAGTGCGTAAATCAAAGCAAATACAGCAAGCAATTGAAGAAGGCCGTACAGCACGTTCGCTTGGAACGGTTTCAAGGATGGCAGCCGCAGGACTGGCGGTATTAATCGCACTTAAATTCCCTGAACATTTCCATTTAATTAGCGTGGTTATTGGTTTAATGACAATCTATATTGTCATTATGATAGATTCTATTCTATACATTTGCGGACAAGCTTGGGAAGAGAGGTGAATTTTGTTGGGTCACGAAGCGCCGATAGTAAAATTATTAGGGCTTGAATTTAATTTGTCCAATATTTTAATGATTCTTGTATCTAGCGCAATTGTATTTATCATCGCCGTATTGTCGACCCGCTCTTTGGCAATGAAGCCAACGGGCATGCAAAACTTTTTGGAATGGGTCATGGATTTTGTGAAAAACATTATTAACAGCACGATGGACTGGCAGACAGGCGGCCGATTCCTTACATTAGGAATGACGCTCATCATGTACATTTTTGTTTCCAACATGCTTGGTCTACCATTCGCTATCGTTGTTGACCATAAGCTTTGGTGGAAATCGCCTACGGCTGATCCTACTATAACGCTGACACTGGCCATTTTAGTCGTCGGTTTATCGCATTATTACGGGATTAAATTAAAGGGCTTTTCCGCCTATGGAAGCGACTTTTTCAAGCCACTGCCGTTTTTGTTCCCGCTTAAAATTATTGAAGAGTTTGCAAACACGTTGACGCTTGGTCTTCGTCTTTACGGTAACATCTATGCTGGGGAAATTTTGCTAGGTCTGCTTGTCAGCTTGGCAACTAGCGGAGCATTTGGCTTCCTCGGGGCAATTATTCCGATGATGGCGTGGCAGGCATTCAGTATTTTTGTAGGTGCAATCCAAGCTTTTATCTTTACAATGTTGACAATGGTTTATATGGCGCATAAAGTTAGCCATGACCATTAAAAATAAATGACTTCATCATTATGTTTGTGTAAAAAATTATTTTTAAACAAATAAAGGAGGACTTTATTCATGAATTTATTAGCAGCTGCAATTGCAATTGGTTTAGCGGCACTTGGTGCTGGTATTGGTAACGGACTTATCGTATCTCGTACAGTAGAAGGTATTGCACGTCAACCTGAGGCGCGCGGTATGCTTCAAACAACTATGTTTATCGGGGTTGCGTTGGTTGAGGCGATTCCGATTATCGCGGTTGTTATTGCATTTATGGCTTTTGGTGCATAATTCAAAAATTTCAAAAGAGCCTTGCCCAGATTGGTGTTGGAAAAAGGCTTTTTAGAAGTGCATGCAATCAATTTGCGTGAAGTCCGAATCGAAAGGACAGCAAGTGAAAAAGAGGAAATGGCGAAGTTTTTTAAGCATCTTCGCCATTCCTTTATGTTGTGAATGGTAAAAGAGTCCCAATATAGCCGGTAGTTGGAGAATGGAAGTTTTGAAGGGAGTGAAACGAAGCCGTGTTAACAGTTGAATTTGCCCTCGGAGCTGGAGGCTTCGCAGCAGGAGATATGCTCGTTCAGCTCGTCGTATTCTTAATTTTGTTAGCATTGCTCAAAAAATATGCTTTTGGTCCGCTTATGGGCATTATGAAACAGAGGGAAGAATTTATTGCAAATGAAATAAACGCTGCGGAAGAAAAGCATGCGGAAGCCAAAAAGCTTGCCGAAGAGCAGCGTGAGCTATTAAAGCAGGCCCGCATCGAAGCACAGGAGCTTGTTGAAAATGCGAAAAAACTTGGCGAACAGCAAAAAGAAGATATTATTCAAGCGGCTCGTGCGGAGGCAGAAAGACTGAAAGAAGCAGCCAAAAAAGAAATCGAACACGAAAAAGAGCAAGCTGTTGCTGAATTGCGTAATCAAGTGGCATCATTATCCGTTCTTATTGCTTCCAAAGTGATTGAAAAAGAATTGAATGAAGCTGAGCAAGAGAAGCTGATCAATGATTATATTAAAGAGGTAGGAGAACAATTATGATTGGCGGAGTGGCAAAGCGCTATGCGTCAGCTCTTTTTCAAATTGCAAAGGAAAAAAATCAAGTGAAGCAGTTTGAAGAAGAATTGCGAATTGTAAAGCAAGTGTTTGTTGAAAATCAAAAAATGCTGCAAATTTTAGAGCATCCGAAGGTGTTGCTTGAAAACAAAAAATCATTAGTCAATGAAGCGTTTTCTTCATTGAATGCTGAAATTGTCAATACTCTTCTTCTGCTTATCGATCGCCATCGCATCCGCTTAGTTCCCGAACTTGTAGATAACTTTGTGGAGCTTGCAAATGAAGAACAGCAAACAGCAGAAGCAACGGTTTACTCCGTCCGTCCGTTGAAAGATGAAGAAAAGCAGGCTCTTTCAGAAGTATTTGCGCAAAAGGTCGGAAAAAAATCGCTTAAGATCACAAACATCATTGATCAGAACTTAATTGGCGGACTGAAACTTCAAATCGGCAATCGTATTTTTGACGGTAGCATCAAGAGTAAGCTCGAACGCATCGGGCGGAATTTAGCGAAAAGTTCGTAGATAGGGGTGAAACTCATGAGCATCAAAGCTGAAGAAATTAGTGCACTGATAAAAAAGCAAATTGAAAACTATCAGTCTGAAATAGAAGTTAGCGATGTCGGCACAGTTATTCAAGTAGGTGACGGGATCGCACGTGCTCATGGCCTCGACAATGTCATGGCCGGTGAGCTTGTCGAATTTTCAAACGGCGTTATGGGATTAGCCCAAAACCTTGAAGAAAATAACGTCGGTATTGTTATTTTAGGCCCTTTTAAAGACATTCGTGAAGGCGATGAAGTGAGAAGAACGGGACGGATTATGGAAGTTCCTGTTGGAGAAGAGCTGATCGGCCGCGTTGTAAATCCGCTTGGACAACCAGTGGACGGGTTAGGCCCGATTGAAACAACAAAAACACGTCCGATTGAAAGCCCTGCCCCAGGCGTCATGGACCGGAAATCTGTTCATGAACCGCTGCAAACGGGTATTAAAGCGATCGACGCTCTTATCCCAATTGGCCGCGGACAACGCGAGCTCATCATCGGTGACCGTCAAACAGGTAAAACACAAATTGCGATCGACACAATCATTAACCAAAAAGAAGAAAACATGATTTGTATCTATGTTGCGATCGGACAAAAAGAATCAACAGTTCGAAATGTTGTTGAAACACTCCGTAAACACGGCGCATTAGATTATACGATCGTTGTAACGGCATCTGCGTCTCAACCGGCTCCATTGCTTTATTTGGCCCCATATGCCGGTGTATCTATGGGCGAATATTTTATGTACCAAGGAAAACACGTCCTTATCGTATATGATGATCTTTCAAAGCAAGCTGCCGCTTACCGTGAGCTTTCTCTATTACTACGCCGTCCACCTGGACGTGAAGCGTTCCCTGGGGATGTCTTTTACTTGCACTCCCGTCTATTGGAACGTGCAGCAAAACTTAGCGATGCAAAAGGCGGCGGATCTTTGACGGCATTACCATTTGTTGAAACGCAGGCTGGCGACATCTCAGCTTACATTCCTACGAACGTAATTTCCATTACAGACGGACAAATTTTCTTGCAATCTGACCTATTCTTCTCAGGTGTGCGCCCTGCGGTAAACGCCGGATTGTCCGTTTCCCGCGTCGGCGGTGCAGCGCAAATCAAAGCGATGAAAAAAGTTTCGGGTACGCTTCGGTTAGACCTTGCGGCATACAGAGAGCTTGAAGCATTCGCTCAATTCGGTTCAGATCTAGATAAAGCAACTCAGGCGAAGTTAAACCGCGGTATGCGTACAGTTGAAGTATTGAAGCAAGGCATCAACAAGCCGATCCCAGTTGAAAAACAAGTCATGATCCTTTACACCTTAACAAAAGGATTTTTAGATGATATTCCTGTTGAGGATATTCGCCGCTTTGAAGAAGAATTTTATGCTTATTTAGATCAAAATGAAAAAGAGCTTCTTGAAGAAATCCGTTCGACAGGAAATCTGCCTGAAGACGAGAAAATGGAAAAAGCCATCAAAGGATTCAAAAAAACTTTTGCAGTTTCTGAATAAAGAACGATAAGGCTGTGAAAATACGGGGATTCTTTTCACAGCCGTTTTCAAAACATGATCGGCTATTTTTCAAAAAGGTGGTGAGAACCTTTGGCATCGTTGCGCGATATTAAAACACGCATCAATTCGACGAAGAAGACAAGCCAAATTACAAAGGCGATGGAGATGGTTTCAGCTTCGAAGCTGAATCGGGCGGAAACCAGCGCCAAGTCATTTGTGCCTTACATGGAAAAAATTCAAGAAGTTGTGGCAAACATCGCCCTTGGGAGTACGGACGTAAGCCACCCGATGCTTGAAAAGCGTCCGGTCAAAAAGACAGGATACGTTGTCATTACATCAGATCGCGGGCTTGCCGGTGCGTTTAACAGCAACGTGCTGCGCGCCGTTTATCAAACGATTCAAGAACGGCATCGTTCGACGGATGAATATGCCGTGATTGCCATCGGAAAAGTCGGCCGCGATTTTTTCAAAAAACGCGGTATGCCTGTCGTTGAAGAAATTGTCGGATTAGGCGATGATATAAGCTTTTCGGATATTAAAGAAATTGCTTCCAATACAGTCAAGCTGTTCGAGGATGGAAAAGTAGATGAAATTTATATGTTCTACAACCATTATGTCAGCGCCATCCAGCAGGAAGTAACGGAGAAAAAGCTGCTGCCGCTTTCGGACATCGCTGCGAATAAAAAAATGACGTCTTATGAATTTGAACCGTCTCAGGAAGACATTTTGGCAGTGCTTTTGCCGCAATATGCTGAAAGTTTGATTTACGGCGCCTTGCTTGACAGCAAAGCGAGCGAACATGCTGCGAGAATGACGGCAATGAAGAATGCAACAGACAACGCAAAGGAACTGATCAATACGCTGACTCTTTCCTACAACAGAGCTCGTCAGGCAGCGATTACGCAAGAAATTACAGAAATTGTTGGCGGGGCATCAGCGCTTGAATAGATCACTGAAACAGTACGTTAGGAGGGAAACAGGAACATGAAAGGACGCGTAGTTCAAGTAATGGGTCCGGTAGTGGACGTAAAGTTTGAAAGCGGACATTTGCCGGAAATTTATAACGCCCTAAAAATTTCACATAAAGCGCGCAATGAAAACGAGGTAGACATTGATTTAACGTTGGAAGTAGCGCTTCATTTAGGGGATGACACCGTTCGGACAATCGCTATGGCTTCAACGGACGGCGTAACGCGCGGAATGGAAGTCGAAGACTTAGGCGCTCCAATCTCCGTGCCAGTTGGAGATGTCACATTAGGACGGGTATTCAATGTGTTAGGGGAACATATTGACCTTGGAGACCCGATTCCAGCGGAAGCGCGCCGGGATCCAATTCATAAGCCTGCTCCGAAATTTGAACAGCTGTCAACACAAGTTGAAATTTTGGAAACAGGAATCAAAGTTGTTGACTTGCTTGCTCCATATATTAAAGGTGGAAAAATCGGCTTGTTCGGCGGTGCAGGAGTTGGAAAAACGGTTTTAATCCAAGAGCTGATCAATAACATTGCACAAGAGCACGGCGGTATTTCCGTATTTGCTGGAGTTGGGGAGCGTACTCGTGAAGGAAACGACCTATACTTTGAAATGAAAGACTCCGGCGTTATCAGCAAAACAGCAATGGTGTTCGGACAAATGAACGAGCCGCCTGGAGCGCGTATGCGCGTTGCATTAACAGGTCTGACAATGGCTGAATATTTCCGTGATGAGCAAGGGCAAGACGTTCTCTTCTTCATCGACAACATCTTCCGCTTTACACAAGCTGGTTCCGAAGTATCTGCGTTGCTTGGACGCATGCCTTCTGCTGTTGGATACCAACCGACGCTTGCGACAGAAATGGGACAATTGCAGGAGCGGATTACATCAACAAACGTAGGATCTGTTACATCGATTCAGGCGATTTACGTGCCTGCTGACGACTATACAGACCCTGCTCCGGCTACAACATTCGCACACTTAGATGCGACAACAAACCTTGACCGTAAGCTGTCAGAGATGGGGATTTATCCAGCGGTGGATCCACTTGCTTCAACGTCACGTGCATTGGCTCCGGAAATCGTCGGTGAAGAACATTACAACGTTGCCCGCCAAGTTCAGGCAACATTGCAAAGATATAGAGAGTTGCAAGATATTATTGCAATCCTTGGTATGGACGAGCTTTCAGATGAAGATAAGCTTGTTGTACATCGTGCTAGAAGAATCCAATTCTTCTTATCACAAAACTTCCACGTTGCTGAGCAGTTTACAGGACAGCCTGGTTCATATGTGCCTGTAAAAGAAACTGTACGTGGATTTAAAGAAATTCTTGAAGGTAAGTACGACCACATTCCTGAAGATGCGTTCCGCTTAGTGGGCACAATTGAAGATGTCCTTGAAAGAGCGAAGCAAATGGGCGTTGAAGTATAATATTTTGGGACCCTAGGAGGAACTGAATATGAAGACCGTACAAGTCAGTGTCGTCACTCCCGATGGCCCAGTTTATGATGCGGATATAGAATTGGTCAGCGCCAAAGCTCAAAGCGGCGAGCTTGGAATCTTGCCTGGTCATATTCCAATGGTTGCGCCGCTTGCAATTGGCGCAGTTCGGCTGAAAAAAGGAAATAATACAGAACTCGTGGCTGTCAGCGGAGGTTTTTTGGAAGTTCGCCCTGATAAAGTCACGATCTTGGCACAAGCAGCTGAAAGAGCTGAAGATATCGATGTTGCCCGCGCGGAAGCTGCAAAGAAACGTGCAGAGGAACGCTTGCAGCGCAAAGGCCAAGGGCAGGAAGACATAGATTTTAAACGTGCTGAGCTGGCGCTGCAACGTGCCATCAATCGTATTAACGTGGCGAAAAAGAACTTTTAATTTCTCATTTAAGACGTCCCGGCGCTTAAGTTCGGGCCGTCTTTTTTGAAAAAACTAAGAAATCATGATCATGGCTATTTTGCAATGTTGGCTCTAGCCTGGATGCAAAAAATCGGCAACTTACTTTTATTGACAGCAAAAAATGGACAACATGTAATCGCATCATTCAACTCTAAAACTGCAAATCCAAAAAAATAACGAATTGACCTCCTATCTACATTCCACATCAATGAATGCTTCATTTATAAGAAATAACAACATGAAAAAACTGCCTAACCATTGTTTTTCACAAAATCAAATAAAAAGTGTGCATGAATAGGAAAGATTTTTATATAATAAAGTGGGTTTGTGAAACAAGAAAGGAAGATTTCGGAAGGAGGAGTAATGTGGCGGGGCTAGGCCAGCAGGCGCTCATTAGCATCATAGTAAATTTAGTATTTATTTTTCTAACTTGGCGGGCTTTACAGGCTCTTCAAATTGAAAAAATTATTCGTAAAGGAAGAGTTGTCGAGACAAGGCTTTTGCTCATTTTATTGACCATCGCCATTGCGTCATCTGTGAGCAATTTTTTCTTGAACTATTTTTTTTGGTCACAGCAGCTGCAATATCTTTTTTAAACATGTCGAGGGACAATGAATACATAAAGGCTGTTGTCTAATCTTGACGACTTTTTCCACGTATGCCAAAACCCTTTCCGGCAACACTTTTAATAAGGAAAGGGTGATGGCGGTGAAAAATTTATATTTTGTCTTTATTTTCATATTTTTATTCGGTTTTCTTTTGTCAGCTTGGCACACAGAACGAACGAATGCTGAAAGACACGATTTTCACGTAGAGGAAATCGTGGAGCAATTTCAGCAACAAAACATAGATGTGGCAGAATGGTCAATTTTTGCAAAATTTTCTTTTTCACAAAAAAGCAAAAAAGTGAAACGAATCTACACACAGTTTCGTCAATTTAATTGGTCTTACTTGGAAAGCGGTAATTTTGAAAAGTGGACCGGCACTTATTACAACAGCGATAAGCAGATCACTGAAACATTGCAAATTATTAAACCTCATGCAAAGGCAAGCCCGAAAATTCAAGTTATATATGAAGCAACAGGGAAACGTTGGAATGGCCGTGCATGGATGAAGCTGGAGCGCTATTTTAACCGTCACATTTTCGACAAAATTCCTGGAAATCCTACATTTTTCACTTGTGTCAAAGGCTATACAGATGATAAGATGGAAGGTGTTTTGTTTTTTGAGGCAAATAACCTTTTAAAAAGGTTTCATGCAAAACCGGTGGAAAGCTTAAACGAGCAACGCTTCGTTTCCATATCCGGTTTTACAAACGATTGGGATCATTCTATTGAAACGAAAAATGGAAAGATGAACATTCAAATTTCGCTCAGAAGTGCAGGAATGGGCGAAAGAACTACTGTAACAGTAGGAACACCTATTATTACAACTGAATATTAATATAGAGAAAATGGGACGCGGAGGGGAATACCTTGGAAAAAATCATCGTCCGCGGCGGTCGAAAGTTAAACGGTACAGTAAAGATCGAAGGAGCTAAAAATGCCGTTTTACCTGTCATCGCTGCATCTTTATTAGCTAGTGAAGGAAAGAGTGAAATTTGTGATGTTCCTAAGCTCTCCGATGTTTACACGATAAACGAAGTTCTCCGCTATCTCGGAGCAGAGGTTCGTTTTGATGGTAATCAAGTAGTTGTCGATGCATGCGGAGAGCTTTTAACGGAAGCATCATTTGAATATGTTAGAAAAATGCGTGCATCTGTGCTTGTTATGGGACCTCTTCTTGCCCGCAAAGGCCGTGCACGTGTTGCTTTGCCGGGAGGATGTGCCATCGGATCCCGTCCGATTGATCAGCACTTGAAAGGCTTCGAAGCGATGGGTGCAACGATAAAAGTCGGCAACGGCTTTATTGACGCAGAAGTGAATGGCAGACTTCGCGGAGCCAAAATTTATTTGGATTTCCCAAGTGTCGGCGCAACAGAAAACATTATGATGGCAGCCGCACTTGCAGAAGGAACAACTGTAATCGAAAACTGTGCAAAGGAGCCTGAAATTGTCGACCTTGCGAATTTTATAAACAAAATGGGCGGAAATGTCCGTGGCGCAGGCACTGGTACTATCAGAATTGAAGGTGTAGATTCCTTGCACGGTGCAAAGCATTTAATTATTCCAGATCGTATTGAAGCAGGAACATTTATGGTTGCTGCTGCCATTACGAAAGGGAATGTCCTTGTAAAAGGAGCAGTTCCGGAGCATTTGACATCATTAATTGCGAAAATGGAAGAAATGGGCGTAACCATTATCGAGGAAGAAGAAGGCATTCGTGTCATTGGTCCGGAAACATTGAAGGCAGTGGATATTAAAACTATGCCTCATCCAGGTTTTCCTACTGACATGCAGTCTCAGATGATGGCCCTGCTGCTTCAGGCAAACGGAACTAGCGTAATTACCGAAACGGTATTTGAAAACCGCTTTATGCACGTAGAAGAATTTCGTCGTATGAACGGAGATATTAAAATCGAAGGCCGCTCTTGTATCATTAACGGTCCTGTAAAGCTTCAAGGTGCAGAAGTAACGGCAACCGATTTAAGAGCGGCAGCTGCATTAATTTTAGCTGGGCTTGCTGCAGAAGGGTATACACGGGTTACGGAGCTGAAGCATTTAGATCGCGGCTACGTCCGTTTTCATGAGAAGTTAAAAGAACTTGGCGCAGATATTGAACGCGTCAATGATGAAGCAGACATCCCGGCAATTGAACAACAAGCCGTTGCAACGAATTTAAATGTATAATTTCACAAAAGAAGCTAGCCTCTTTTAGGAGATGCTAGCTTCTTTTTCGTATTACCCGCTTATTTTTTTCATATTTTTTCGTTTTATACTTAAAACTCCCCCTGTAAATGGCATCTCCGATTTCAGTCATAAAAGGTTGTCCTTCCCCATAAACTTTACTGAAGTCAGCGATAAAAGAAATGGGGGCTGTAATATGAAACGAGTGAAACCGTTCTTTCTTTTTTTTGCAGCAATATTTTTCATTATTTTGATGGTGCCAAGTTTGCTGGTAGCCCCGTTTGCCGAAAAGACGAAAGCTACGCTTGGCGAGGAACTAGCCGAAAAGAAAACAACGGATGTGCTACAAAAGGAATCAAAAGTTTCTGTACCAATTTATCGTTCTCAAGAAAAAAAAATTGATGAAGTTCCGCTTGAAGAATATGTGGTCGGTGTTGTCGCCGCCGAGATGCCCGCAGAATTTGAAAAAGAAGCGTTAAAGGCTCAAGCTTTAGCTGCTAGAACGTACATCGTGAAAGAGCTGTTTACGGGCCAAAATGTCGGCTCTCCCAAAGGAGCGGTAGTCACGGATACTGAGCTCCATCAAGTTTATAAAAATGAAGAAGAATTAAGGAGAATTTGGAAAAAAGATTTTGATTGGAAAATAAAAAAGATTAAAGAAGCTGTTGCCGAAACAAGAGGCCAAATTTTAACGTATGACGACAAGCCGATTGATGCTTCTTTTTTTTCAACGAGTAATGGATATACGGAAAATTCGGAGGCCATTTGGCCGAACGCCCTTCCTTATTTAAAAAGCGTAGAAAGCCCTTGGGATGAGAAATCGGAAAAATTTCTCGCCAGGGAGGTATTCACCGTTCAAGAGTTTGAACAAAAATTAGGGATTAAAATAGGGAAAGGCAATTCAATTGGAAAAATTATCGAAAGGACGCCAGGACACAGGGTCGCTCTAGTCGAAATTAACGGGAAAAAGTTTACTGGAAGGGAAATAAGAGAAAAGCTAGGTCTAAGGTCAACGGATTTTTCGTGGACATTGAAAGGCGACCAAATTATTGTTACGACAAAAGGATACGGACACGGAGTCGGCATGAGTCAGTACGGTGCCAATTTTATGGCGCAGGAAGGGAAAAATTATAAAGAGATTGTCTCACATTACTACCAGGGAATTGAAATTTCACAAGCCAACCCGTTTTTATCAAAATATATGGCGAAAAAATAAAAAAATCGGTGCGTTTTGTGAGAAAATCGGTAATCGGTGTTCTCACATTTGTTTCTTTAGGGCTACCGCTGATAGTGCCATTAAGCTGCCAACTTCATTTCGAACTAAATGAAATATTGATCGACTCGATAAATTCTTTTTTAGAGGGGCTGTCCAGAAAGTCAAATCCCCATTGAAAACAAAAAATCATAAACACCGATATATCAACGTTTCTAAAACATTCATGGGGGCGTCAATAAGCCGTAAAAACGACTTATTAGACACCCCCTCTTTTTAATGCTGCTAATTTGCAAAAAAACGTTTTCAGCTTCGATTCGTCTTTTTGGAAATAAAAGATTTTGACGATATAGTAGGATGCGAAAACACCGATTGTATCCTTAATAAGATCAATGATTGTCGCAGATCTTGAGGGAACGAAATATTGATGAATTTCATCACACAGCCCGTAAAAAACAGCGATCATCGCTGAGGCGAAACTTAATTTTTCTGTAAGCTTTTCATGGACAGCGAAGGCGAAAATGAAAAGCCAATAAAGAATTCCGAACTCAATGAGATGAAGCGACTCTTTCAAAAAATGGTCGAACGAAAACGGCGTTTTGACGAAAGTGTCAGCTGGATAGCTCGACAAGATCCAAATGACCGCCATATACATAATCGGTAAAATACTGATTACATATACCGCAAACTTCTTCATGATCCAAACTCCTTCAAATATTTTTCAACAATATGCATAGAAAAAAACAAATAGCAAAAAATAAAAGAAAAAATTTTATTTTGATGTATAGATTCTCTCAAACTTGTTCACAATGGTTGCTGAGGTGATGAACAATGAGAGAGGAAGAAAAGAAACGTACTTCTCAAGGCTCGAAGTTCCAACAGTTTTTCAGAAAAAAATGGGTTTTTCCTGCTATTTATTTAGTCAGTGCAGCCGTTATTTTAACAGCCGTTTTATGGTATCAAGCAATCCGCAACAATGATGCAAACGATTTATCAACGGACGATGGTACAGACGTTTCCTATAATGAAGAACAATCGGTGGAAGTAAATCAATCCGTCGAAAACTTCAAAATGCCGGCCATCGATCCTGATGCTGTGAAGGTAGTAACAAACTTTTATGACTTTAATGCTTCAGAAAAAGAACAAGAAACGGCACTTGTCTTCCATAATAACACATACCATCCAAACCAAGGTATCGATATCGCATCAAATGATGGAAAAGCATTTGAAGTCACTGCATCTTTAAGCGGAACGGTTGCAAAAGCTGAAAAAGATTCTCTTTTAGGATATGTCGTAGAAATTGAACATGAAAACGGTGTAAAAACCATTTACCAATCGCTTGCCGATACGAAAGTACAGGCCGGCGACAAAGTTAAACAAGGAGAAATTATTGGACAAGCTGGGAAAAACCAATTCAATAAAGACGCTGGCGTCCATGTTCACTTTGAGATCCGCAAAGACGGTAAAGCCTACAATCCATTAAACTACATGGACGAGCCGTTAACAAGTTTAACTGAAAAATCTGTTGAAGAGCCTTCTGACGGGGCAGCACAAAAAGAAGATAATAAAGATGGAGAGGAAGCTACTTCAGACGAAACAGCCCCATCAGATGAAACTCAGCCTGATGAAGAACAATCTCAGTCAAAGGAAAATTCAGAACAAGAAAAATCTGATAATTCTACAACTAAACCTTAACCAATACAATCCTACTCAAACGAGTAGGTTTTTTTTTTGTCTAAATCATATCTGGTAAAAATTAAATGAGCATAGGCGCTGAAATTTTCATAAAGAACAGACCGAAAAATTTTTCATAAACGGTACAAGAAACAACGTACGGTGAGGTGCAAGCGAGAAAGCAGGCTTGCCGAAACATTTTTTAAAAACATAATGTGAAGCGATTATCGAAAATTCACTTTATTCCATATATAATAGAATCAATCTAAGCAGGAGAAAGGAAGAAGCACGTGGAAAATATTCGCTTTCGAGATGCAACGATACATGACTTGCCTAGTATCGTCTCGATCTACAATTCAACGATCCCAAGCCGGATGGTGACAGCTGATACTGAACCTATTTCAGTGGAAGACCGCATACAGTGGTTTCATGAGCACAATCCAAAAACGAGACCGTTGTGGATGATCGAACAGGATGGAAACGTAGCTGGCTGGCTCAGCTTTCAATCCTTTTATGGAAGGCCTGCTTATAACGGAACTGCGGAAATTAGCATTTACATTGATGAACAGTACCGGGGAAAACAAATCGGCGATTTTGCCTTGAAGACCGCTATAGAAAAGGCTCCAAGCCTCCAAATAAAAAATTTGCTTGGCTTTATTTTCAAGCACAACATCCCGAGCTTAAAGCTGTTTTACAAAAATGGATTCCGAGATTGGGGGCACTTTCCCCGTGTGGCGGTACTGGACGGTGTTGAGCGAGATTTAGTGATAGTGGGGAAACGTGTAGCCGATTGAACGTATTAACAGTGTCTCCGCTCGCAATATAGTATTTTAGCTTCTTTTTCATTCGCCAGTTGAGAAAAAAGCGTCTTTTTAGCCAAACTGCAATCCTCTTTTAGAACATGATTGTTCGACTGTTTAAATTTGTTTGAATCTATAGACTGATGTTGAGTTTTCCTGCGGAAAATTGTTCGCTGCATGATAATGGGCGATCCTGTTTTCTGGCAGTTTGTGCAGCGAAAGAAATTCAATCAGATCTGCCATCTGCGAGTATGTATATTTTAATTGCGTACCAGAGTATTAAATAAATGTTTGCTTCCATTGAGTGATAGGGGCATTTTATGCCGATTTCTTTTTGATACGAACGCTTCGATTAACGATTTATGTGGACTGGAAAACTTGCTTAACAGCAGCAATCCACCAGTGCTGAAAAAAACATCCGCAGCAGCTGATTTGGCCGGATTGACAAGCTTTACACAGAAGCAGCAAAAGTAAGTGTTTTGCTGCGTAAAAGCACTTTTTCAAAAGGAGGGTGGAAAACGGTGGAATTTTCGATTCAACCGCTTGGTGATACAGGAATCATCATTCAATTCGGTACGGAGATTTCCGAAGCAATTTATCAACAAATCCGTCAATATGTATATTGGCTGGAACAAAGCTGCATTGAAGGAATAGTCGAATGGGTTCCTGCTTACACCACCCTTGCTGTTTTTTATCGACCAAATATTATTTCGTACGATGAACTTTCTCAAAAGCTTTTAAAAATTGGAGAAAAGATAGAAAGCATGCCAGTGCCGGATCCAATAGTCATTGAAATTCCGACATTATATGGCAAGGAGGCAGGGCCAGATATTCAGTTTGTTGCTGAAACGAATGGATTGTCGGAAGAAGAAGTAGTGAAGATTCATTCATCCTCCGATTATTTGATTTATATGATTGGGTTTGTTCCAGGTTTTCCGTATTTAGGCGGAATGGACAAAAGAATTGCGGCGCCGAGGAAAAAGACACCCAGATCTAGAATTCCTGCTGGTTCAATCGGAATTGCCGGGGAGCAAACAGGGATTTATCCTTTGGAAACACCGGGAGGCTGGCAAATCATCGGGAGAACGCCTGTCAAATTGTATGATCCGCAGAAACAAGATCCAATATTGCTAAAAGCCGGCGATTACATCCGATTTGTCCCCATTACGGAAAGAGAATATGAAAAAATTGAACAGCAGGTGCTAAAGGGTTCATATAAAGTGGCCAAATATAAAAAGGAGGCGGCAGAAACATGATATCTGTTGACTTAAACAGCGATTTAGGGGAAAGCTTCGGCCATTTTAAAATTGGCAATGATGAAGAACTGCTTCGCTGTATTTCTTCAGCCAACATTGCTTGTGGATTTCATGCCGGCGACCATAATGTCATGATGCGGACTGTAGAGCTTGCGAAAAAGTTTGATGTGGCGATAGGCGCTCATCCAGGGTTGAACGATTTAGCCGGATTCGGACGAAGGGAATTGAAAGTATCTCCTGAGGAAGTCTACAATATGGTCGTTTATCAAATTGGAGCTTTGCAGGCTGTGGCGGCATCAAAAGGGATGAAGCTGAACCATGTGAAGCCCCACGGTGCTCTATACAATATGGCTGAAAAAGACAAGGCGTTAGCGGAGGCGATTGCTCAAGCAGTAAAAGATGTTGACGAGTCGCTTATCCTATATGGACTCTCAGGAGGCGTCCTTTGCCGTGCGGGGGAAAAGATCGGGCTTACGGTCGCGCATGAAGTCTTTGCCGACAGAACGTATCAGCCTGACGGAACATTAACTTCAAGATCAGAAAAAAATGCAATCATACACGATCCAGAGGAAGCGGTAGAAAGAGTTCTCCGTATGGTGAAGGAGGGAAAAGTAGCGGCAATAAACGGGCATGACATCCCCATTCAAGCTGATACAATCTGCATCCATGGCGACGGTCCGAAGGCATTAGCATTTGCTGAAGCTTTAAAAAGCAAACTGGAAGAAGAAAATATTCGTATTGTCAATCCGGGAGCGAAAAAAGATGAAAGAAATATTGTTAGTTGAAAAGCCTGGTTTGTTAACGACTGTTCAAGATTTAGGAAGAACGGGCTATCAGCAATACGGAGTTGTTGTTGCCGGCGCTATGGATTCGTTTTCCATGCAAATCGCAAATCTTTTAGTCGGCAACCGAAAAGATGAAGCGGTGCTGGAGGCAACAATCGCAGGTCCTTCCTTAAGGGCCGTCCGTGATATTGTGATTGCGATATGCGGAGGCGATCTAGCGGCAAAAATCAATGGGAAAGACGCTCCGTTATGGAAAAGCGTGCTGCTGAAAAAGGGAGATCAGCTTTCTTTTACCGGTTTAAAAAGCGGAGCGAGAGCCTATATCGCAATCGCAGGCGGAATTAACGTCCCTAAGGTCATGGGAAGCAAATCAACGTACTTAAAAGCGGGAATAGGAGGATTAAATGGAAGAGCCCTTCAAAAAGGGGATGTAATCATGGGTTCAGATGCTGTAAAAACAAGCACGATTGGCCGAATGTTATCCCCTTCCCTTATCCCGAAATACGAAAAGCACATGACCATTCGCATTGTCCCGGGTCCACATGAAGAGGCGTTTACAAAAGAAGGAATCGATACTTTTTTTTCTTCTGTATATGAAGTCACACCGCAATCGGACAGAATGGGCTATCGGCTGAAAGGGCCGAAAATTTCTCATAGAAAGCCTGCCGACATTTTGTCGGAAGCTGCTCCCCTTGGCGGAATTCAAATACCTGCTGACGGACAGCCGATCATTTTAATGGCTGATCGGCAAACAACGGGCGGATATACGAGAATCGGAACAGTCATTACAGTGGATTTGATGTACGTTGCTCAAGCAGTGCCAGGGGCAAAGATTCGCTTTCAGCCGGTTTCCGTTCAAGAGGCTCAAAAGCTTTATTTTGAGCAGATGCGCATCATACGCCAAATTTCAGTCGGAGCTGGCATATATGATGAATAAACGAAAGTTGGAAAGTGAATATGTATGATCATTGAACGAAATTTTATTAAATAGGCCCTATAAGGTCTGAACAATTTCGGTATCTGCGCTAATAAAAGCCTGAACAAGTCAAATATTTTAGGAACATAAAAAAGCAAGAGAGAACTTGTCCACATTGCCGAAGAGCTCATCAAAAATGTTTTTCTGTTTTGTCATAAGAATCAAACCATTCTCCATTTCTCGACATCTGTTCCAAAAAGGGGCAGATGTTTTCTTTTTTTCACTGGAATTATACATATTCCCGGAAAATGATTGGCGCATATCGTCGAAAAACTAATCAATGAAAAGTGTCGAAACATGCCCTCGACTTTAAGTGGAAAATAAATTTTCATAAATCCCTTGTCCTTCTTGACTTTTCAAGAATATATCTTCACCCAAGCTAATAAAATGTTACAAACCTAACAAGAGAGTGTTTGAGGTGAGGGATCGTGGAGATAGATGATCAATACAGCAAAAATGGCAACTTTAGATTCTACATCATGTATATAGCTGTATACACTGTGCATGCGAATCTCATTTCACACTTCTCACATCCACATTAGGGAGGTCGAGTGGTGTGCACGATTACATCAAAGAACGCACAATCAAGATTGGAAAGTATATCGTGGAGACGAAAAAAACTGTTCGTGTAATCGCGAAAGAGTTTGGCGTTTCCAAGAGTACCGTCCATAAAGATTTAACAGAAAGGCTGCCGGAGATAAATCCTGATTTAGCAAACGAAGTAAAGAAAATACTAGATTATCATAAATCGATTCGCCATCTTCGTGGCGGAGAAGCAACAAAATTAAAATATAAAAAAGAAGAACAGCAAAAAGAACCGATAAAACGATGAAGATTCTCGACGCCAACCGACAAAACTCTCCGAAAATCTTGTCTTTTTTTACAAAATCATACTTTTTATGCAATTATATGATACAATAAGAAATTAGGATATTAGTTGGAGAGATGATGATTGGCAAGGGAGGATCATAGTAATATGTTTTCAAAAGATGTAGGAATCGACCTAGGAACAGCAAATGTGCTGATTCATGTAAAGGGCAGAGGCATTGTGTTAAATGAGCCTTCTGTTGTGGCACTTGACCGCAACAACGGAAAGGTGTTAGCGGTTGGCGAGGAAGCGAGACGTATGGTTGGCCGTACACCTGGCAATATTGTTGCCATACGCCCGCTGAAGGATGGTGTCATCGCAGATTTTGATATTACAGAAACAATGCTCAAACATTTTTTGAATAAGTTAAATGTCAAAGGCATTATATCAAAGCCGCGGATTTTAATTTGCTGCCCGACAAACATTACTTCAGTGGAGCGGAAAGCGATCCGAGAGGCAGCTGAAAAATGCGGCGGCAAGCAAGTCTTTTTAGAGGAAGAACCAAAAGTGGCTGCAATTGGCGCTGGGATGGAGATTTTCCAGCCGAGTGGAAACATGGTGGTGGATATTGGCGGCGGGACGACGGACATAGCTGTACTATCCATGGGTGATATCGTTACCGCCTCGTCCTTGAAAGTGGCTGGAGACAAATTTGATCTTGAAATTTTAAATTATATTAAACGGGAGTATAAGCTTCTGATCGGTGAACGAACTGCAGAAGATATTAAAGTGAAAGCGGCAACAGTATTTCCAGGTGCACGCGACGAAGAAATCGATATTCGGGGTCGTGATATGGTCACAGGACTGCCTCGGACGATCACTATTAGGTCGAAAGAAATCGAGCAAGCATTAAAAGAACCTGTTGAAGCCATTATTCAAGCAGCTAAAAATGTGTTGGAGCGCACACCTCCTGAGCTGTCTGCAGACATCATTGACCGCGGTGTTATTTTAACAGGCGGCGGAGCACTCCTGCATGGGCTTGATCTGCTCTTGTCTGAAGAGCTGAAGGTTCCGGTTACCATAGCGGATGATCCGCTGCACTGCGTTGCTGTCGGAACAGGAATCATGCTTGAAAACATGGACAAACTGCCAAAAAGAAAGTTTATATAACAAAATCGTAGCAATAAGTTTTTTAGAAATCGGCTTTTACGCCGATTTTTTTACTTTCAAATCTGAAAGACCAATTCTTGCTTTTACATACCCATTCAGCTCCCAACATCCAAATGATATTTATCTTTATGAACAGTTTGGAAAGGAGACGGAAGATAAAAGACCTATCAGAAAATTGTGATCTTTTACCTATAAGATAATAAAAAAATTGTAATGAGAATCATCGAAAAGTCCTTTATAATATAAAATTAGGAGAACATGTCGGATTTGTTGGATGGGGTGAAAAATCATGCTTCGAGGATTCTATACAGCTGCAGCAGGAATGCTCACACAGCAGCGCCATGCGGAAATGCTTTCAAACAATATAGCCAACGCTAACACGCCGGGATATAAATCTGACCGGGCTGCAATACGGGCTTTTCCGGAAATGCTTTTGTCAAGAATTGAAACAAAAAACGGTGTGACAAATATTTCGGAAGTTGGATCTGTCAATACAGGCGTTTATATGCAAGAATTGATTCCACTATTTACCCAAGGGGATATCCGTGCAACTGATTTGCCGACTGATGTAGCTTTAGTGGAAGAAGCAGTTCCAATTCATGAAGAAACGAATTTAAAAGGCACTCTCTTTTTTGCTGTTGAAACGGGAAATGGTGAAGTGAAATATACGAGAAACGGCCACTTTACGATTGATGAGCAAGGCCGCCTGACAATGGCAGGAAACCCTGTCCTGTCTGTAGCCGGAACGCCGATTATTATTGAAGGAAACGATTTTACTATTACGCCTGAAGGAGAAGTTCTGGAAAACGGACAATACACAGGTCAAACGATCGACATTCGGTTTGAAGATGATGTCCGCAATCTTGTCAATGAAGGGAACGGCTTGTTTCGAACGGCTGACGGAACAGAGCTGCCAAGTGCAATTGGAAACGGCAATGTGCAATATGTGCTGCGCCAAGGATATATTGAACGTTCCAACGTTGATGTTGCAAGGGCTTATACGGATATGCTGACAGCCTATCGTTCTTTTGAAGCAAATCAGAAGGTGCTGCAAGCATATGACAGAAGTATGGACAAAGCAGTCAATGAAATCGGCCGCATCGGCTGACAAAGAGGTGTTGTAAATGCTCCGCTCAATGATTACAGCGACTAATACGATGAATCAGTTACAGCAGCAATTGGATGCAATCGGTCATAACTTAGCGAATATCGATACAAACGGTTATAAAAAAACGAGCACAACCTTTCACGAATTGATGAGACAAGAGCTGAACAATCAGCCGGATCTTCAAAAAGAAACAGGCAGATTGACTGATTACGGCCTTCGTCTTGGCGTCGGCGCCAGACTGGATAAACAGCTTGTCTTTCATCAAGGCGCTATTAAAACGACAGGCAGAGAGCTAGATGTTGCGCTTTTACACAAGGATCAGTTTTTACAAGTGGAAGTAGACGGCGAGGTCCGGTATACAAGAGACGGTGCTCTTTATTTATCTCCTGCAAATGATGGTACGAACCGCCTTATGCTTGTGACGAAAGACGGCTACCGCGTGCTTGATGAAAATCAAAATCCGATTTACTTGGACGGAGATATTCGCGAGATTGTCATTTCTGCAAACGGGACGCTTACAGCAGCGTCACGAAATGAAGGAGAACTGCCGCAAACGGTTAACCTTGGCGTTGTCAGAGTAGACCGTCCGAGCATGATGATTTCTCTCGGCAATAATATATACGGCTTACAGCAATTAGGAAACGTGCCCATCACAGATGTGCTGACGAATTTGGAAGGGGATTTGCGGACGGAAATCGGCATGCGGCAAGGGGCTCTGGAAAGCTCAAATGTCGACCTGACTCAAGAAATTACAGACTTAATGATCGCACAACGCTCCTACCAACTAAATGCTCGGTCAATCACGATCGGCGATCAAATGCTTGGACTAATCAACACGGTGAGGTAATAGGGCGATTTCTGCAATTGTGTTGAACAGTTGAAAATCGGCAAAAATTCAATTTAACAAGTTTTACCTCTAGCCTTAAACGGGTGTTAGGATAGACAAGCGAGAATCCTCCCCTTTTTAAAGGGGAGATGAATCGCTTTTTTTTTTATATTTTATAAAGACTATATGTGGTTTATTAAAGATTGAAATAATTGGTTTTTTGTATATTTTTGATATACTATATGTATGAAGAAAACAAATTTAATTCACGCAAGAACTTGTGTTTATAATGTCAATTATCATATTGTATGGTCTGTGAAATATCGAAAGAAGGTTTTGACACAAGAGGTTGAGTTATATCTCAAGAAAATTTTTAAAGAGATTGCAGAAGAAAAAGGTTTTCTGTTGCAGATGGTAGAGGTGGGTGAACAAGATCATATTCATGTATTTGTATCAGCTCATCCAAAAATAGCACCTTCTTATATTGTCAAAATGTTAAAAGGGATTTCAGGGAGAAAAATTTTTCTGCAATTTCCTGAAATCAAACAAAAATTATGGAAAGGAGTATTATGGAACTCTAGTTATTATATTGAAACCGTTGGCTCTATTAGTGAGGATGTCATAAAACGCTATATTGCTAACCAAAAGAAAGGTGGTGACTAAATGAAAAAGGTATCGTATTTCACCTATAAAGCGAATCGAACCAATCAAATCATCTTATATCACTTGTGTTATGCCAGTCGTAAGTTATGGAATGTGGGGAACTATGAAAAACGGAATTGGTCGAAAGAACAAGGTGTACCGTTCCCGAATTGGTATGAACAGAAAAAACGATTAAAAACACATTTTTGGTATAAACAATTACCTGCTCAATCAGCACAAGAGGTCTTAAAAGTCTTGCAAGAAGCGTGGGTGTCTTTTTTCAAACTAAAGGAAAGCAATGGAATAGATAATCCACAACCACCACGATTCAAGCATCAAAACTTTAATGTCCGTTTTCTAAATAACAGTTTCAAATTGGTGGAGAACAATACCAAAATTCGTGTACCCATTCCAAAGGCTCAAAAAGCCTTTTTAAAAGAAACGTATGGATTGGAAGAAAGTTATCTTTATATCCCGATTCCGAAACATATCGAAATCGAAAAGATAAAACTGATTGAAGTGAAACCCATCAGTCGAAAAGAATATACGATTTATCTGATTCAAGAATACAAAGATGTACCATTGAAACAAAAGAATAGCACGAAATTTTTATCGATTGACTTAGGGATTGCCAATGCGATGACTTGTTATGATTATCAAGGAAAAGCACACATCATTTCAGGAAGGCAATGGCTATCCGTTGAACGCTACTTTCATAAACAAATCGCCCATTTTCAAGCGATTGGTTTCGCTCAACAATGTGCTAAAGGAATACAATACCCGAAACCTTCCAGACGTGTGTTACAACTTTATCAAAAGAAAAGAAAACAAGTGCATCACATGTTGCATTGTATGACAAGAAAAGTGATTGATATTGCTCTGCAACAAGGAGTCGAAACGATTGTGATTGGTGACATTACAGGTATACGAGAACAAGCGAAATTCAACAAGAAAACGAATCAAAAATTGCATGGTTTTCCGTATGCGAAAATCATTCAAATGATACGGTATAAAGCGCAGGAGCAAGGAATAGATGTTCGTTTATCAACCGAAGAATACACCTCTCAAGCATGTTCAGTATGCCAAATGTTCCCTTGTGAAGAAAACGCAAAGCCGAGTAATCGGATTCATCGAGGGTTATATGTATGTAACGACTGTCATACAACCATCAATGCGGATGTGAATGGTGCTATCAATATCAGCAAAAAGTATCTGAAAGAGATTAAGGCTTTATCTCAATCAGTAGTGGTGTTGGACACGCCGACTGTGTATACGTTTAACGGACAACAGTTCGTTGCGTAGAACAGGAAGCTCGTCATTTCAATGACGAGTAGTTCACCGTGAATATAGAAATAGGTCTTTTTGATCTTTGACCTTAAAAGAAGCTGCTGTATCAGCTTTTTAAAACTTGTTATTTTTTTAAGGGAGTTTTTATGATGGCTGCTCAGGAAAAAGTTGATATTTTAACAAGGGAAGAACGGAAAAAAGCGAAAAAAGAGGACGGAGTCAAGAGAAAAACGCGCACACGAGTCCGGCTTATTCCAATTTGGCTTCGTCTCATTTTACTTGTTTTTGGAATGGTCATCAGCATGGCAATCGGTGCGATAATCGGATATGGAGTGTTGGGGGACGGACGTCCACTAGATGCACTTAAACCGTCTACATGGCAGCACATCATAGATCTTGTTGAAAAGGACGCGTAATTCTAATATACTTGATGAAAGGCTGGGGGAATTTTCCTCCTTGTTAAGATCTTCTGCAAGACTGGTTCTAAGAAACGAGCTGTGCATTGCTCAGATGCCGGAGATCGGGAGACGAAAAAATGGGGCATAAATCGTTTATTAGAGCCATAAAAAGCTGCGGAAACAGACAATCGTTTTAATCCTTAAGGAGGCATCTTCATGTTGGATATTCAGCAAATAAAAGAGATCATACCACATCGATATCCGTTTTTGCTAGTCGATCGAGTTGTTGAATTAGAGGAAGGCAAGCGGGCGGTCGGCATCAAAAATGTCACAATTAATGAACCGTTTTTTAACGGACATTATCCGGATTATCCGGTTATGCCAGGCGTTTTGATCGTTGAAGCACTGGCTCAAGTAGGCGGCGTTGCCATGATGAAAAAAGAAGAATATAAAGGGAAGCTCCCTCTTTTTGCTGGCATTGATAAATGCCGTTTTAAAAGACAAGTACGCCCCGGGGATCAACTAAAACTGGAAGTGGAAATGATCGCACAGCGGGGTCCGATCGGAAAAGCAAAAGGAATTGCAAAGGTTGATGACGAAATCGCTTGTGAAGCTGAATTAACATTTGCTGTGAAATAAACGGGTGCCTTATAATGGCATCTGTTTTTTATTAAAAAGCAAATTAGACAGCCGCTTTTTTCAAAAATTTTCAAGGAGGCTGTTGTATTGACCTCGTTTTGAATGTACTTGCATCTTAAAAGATCTTCTTTCTGTATTCTCTCCCAAAATTTTTGATGTGCTCCAGTACGGTGTATTCATCTCTATATCTTCATTTTTTATTTCTTCTGATGTTGAAAATATGGCTTTCGTTTGTTTTTCCCCGATTATGAGCCCTTCTAAAGTGTTTTCTCTTACATTTGGATATGAAAATGTTGGATTGCAAAAGTTTATTTTCGAAATCGTTCTTTTACGAATATTTCTTCTTATCCTTTCTTCAATCTATGTCATCATATACTGAAGGTTGAAAAATTCAATCTGTGTTTTAGAAAAATTTGTTGAATGTGTTAAAAATACTTGGGCATGTTAAGAACGTATAACAATAAGAAAGGAGCAATCATATGAAAAAGAAATGGATGTACATGTTATTTAGCATGCTAATGGCGTTGATGGTGGTGACAGGGTGCAATACGAATGATGAGGTCCCTCCGGACAATAATAACGATACAGAAGAAAATACAGGTCCAACAGATGAAGACAATAACGGGAATACTTTAGATGAAGAATTGCCACCGGATGAAGAAGAAGGTGCTGATAACAATCAAGATGATACTGCCGACGATAATAACGACGAAAACAACGAAGAACAAGAAAATCAATAATTGAAGAAGGCCGTCTGTGCCTTCTATTTTATTTTTAGGAGTTAAATGAGGTGTCTCATAACTGATTTAAGTTAAAATTGATTAGATGTGGAGCATCTGCGGTTTCATCTAGGCAAATCTGGTCCAAGGATTTTTGTTGGCTTTCTCATTAAATACGCATGACTATCCTTTTTCATGGAGGACTATTCAATTTTTTTTAAATCGGCATTTTACTTTCGGATCATTGATTTTATTGATTGCTTTACTAAATGCCTCCAGCAGCTCTTGTCCGGATAGACCTTTTGAAATTAGTTCTCTGAGGACCATTTCTGCTTCCTGTTTGGAAGTTCGGTTATTATAAATTCTGCCGTCAAATAGGACAGAAATATGATCCTTTAACATAGTGATCGAACGAATTTTTGCAATGATATGAGCGGGTCTGTTATTTTTTTTAGTAATCGTGGCTAAAAGCTTGAGTTCATCATTATTTTGCAAATGGTGTTCAAAATAAGGACGAAACTGTTTAGAAAGAAGCGCCTCAATTAACCACGAATTTTCGCCGTCCTCTTTATTAATGATCAGCCCATCAGCAAGAGGTAAATTTTCGATGCGGTTTTCCTGATCTTTCCTCTCAACTTTCAATTCGACAAGCTTAAAGGTTTTCATGGTTCAAGGCCCCCAACTAGAGTTTATGCTTTATTATAACATAAAATAAAAAAGGCTTGACAAAAGTCAGCCTTTACTCTATTTTCAACAGTTCATGAATCATCGTAGCAACATACTGGGATAATTGCTGTTGATTATGATTCGTTTTCGCTAATTTTTTAATCGCATCGTATAAATTGGGATGTTTTATTAAAAAGTCAATTACTTCCTCCAAATGTTTTTCTGACCGATATGGTTCAAGCACTTCTGCCAACATGCTCGGGGTACCGCCTTGACCAACTAGATGATCAATGCTGATTTCGAGTGCTTCACTAATCGAAACAAGCTGCTCCAGACTAGGCTGCTGCACTCCAGTTTCCAATTTGCTGATTACTGATCTTGTCATATTCAATTTTTCGGCCAGCTGTTTCTGAGTCCATCCTTTTTCTTTTCGGAAAAATTTCATATTCATTTGAAATTTTTGCTGTGCGTTCACGATTCCACCAACTTTTCCATACCATTAAAAAATATGGTAAAGGAAAAAGAAGGCATCGTCAGATCGTAATAAGATCAATAAAATAAACGTTCAGTATTAGAACGAAATTGAAAAATGAAGAAAATACAAGAGATAAGGAGAATTTTCGACATTTTATAGGAAAAATGAACTAAAATACATATATTACAAATATTTCGTAAATATAGATAATTTTGACATTAAGGATTATACTTTTTTAAAAAGGCCTAAGGGGGGATTTGATGACGAAATATAAACTCAAAAAAATTCATATTATCCGCGGTCATGAAAATAGAACTAGAAATAAGGAATTCATGATGTTGAGGATTGGCGATTTTTCCGAAAATGAGCTTAGCTATCATTATTTTCAAATCCCGAGCGATGCGGTAATTGATGTATATTTTCAAATGGAGGATAAATTGTCAATATTGCGGGTAATGTTTGGTATGCAAGAAAAGCAGTTTTATGTTCAATTGTTTACATACGACCACACAACTCTTCGCTATAAAGAAGAAATCATCGATGAGCAAATGAAATCTTCTCCAATCTTCTCAAAGCTCTTGCAGAACATACACATCTATGGGTCGAATCATTTTTCCTTCATTGCGACAAAAAATATGAAAAATCGCGAAAATTAATAAATCTTTGTTTATTTTCGAAAAATAGCTATAGGAAAATGAGAAAATCAACGTCGTTAAAGGCGGAAAAATCTAAAAATAGACATTTTTCTATTTTTTTAACTTCAGCTACAATAAGGGTGCACATTACGAGAAGGGAGGGATGATGTGATCAACCATGTGACGCTCGTCGGTCGATTAACGAAAGATCCTGAAATCCGCTATACAAGTGAAGGGGCTCCTGTTGCCAATATTACGCTGGCTGTGAGCCGCAACTTTCGCAATGCGGCAGGGGAAATCGACACAGATTTTGTTCATTGTACACTTTGGAGACGAACAGCTGAAAATACTGCAAATTACTGCCGGAAAGGATCGATCGTTGGCGTAATCGGAAGAATTCAAACGCGAAACTATGAAAACAGCGAGGGCAAAAAAGTGTACGTAACAGAAGTTGTTGCGGATTCCGTTCGATTTATGGGCACTCCGCCGCAAAGAATACGGGCAAGAGAGCTTTTCGATCCGGAATCCGCACCTGAACAGTCTGAGGCATAGTAAGTCTGACTTTAGAGGAAAAACAATCCTTTCGTCCTCAGCAAAATAAGGCATGTTTGATGTAAAGTAAGTTTGCTTTTGATTCCGCAGAAGAAACGTAAATCAATCTTATGAGAAGAAAGTCCACCTTTTGACACAAATCGAAAATGGACTTCCGTTAGCTAAGTCGTCCGCTTTTTTCCTTCCAGTGAAAAGAAAAAATCACAAGGCATCCCCTAAAAGCTCCCTCAACCTTTGGCCAGCCGTTTTTTTGAGGCTGGCTGTTTTGTTGAGAGGAAAGGAATTATCAGCTAATGAAAGGCAAGAGCCGTTTTTTAGAAATGACGTTTTGATACATTTTGTTCAAATTTTTTAGAGATGAAAATGATGCTTCATTTTATAAAAGCTTCAACCGCTCCATTCTTGGCTTCCTTTTAATGTATTTATGCTGTTTCGTCGAGACTGCTTCCAGCTTTCGGTCTTTGCCTCAGCCTCATTAAAATTGATAAGACTCCCAGATCTTTTTTTGTGGTGTATAGACTCCGCTGCTCACTCCCAAAAAGAGTGGTTAAAAGAGTTCTTATTTATTTGCAGCTTTTATTAATTCTTCATAAAGTTTTTCCCATTCCGGGGCATGTGCTTCCGTTTTAGAATCTTTTTTTGCCAAGAAGATTCCCTCCTTTTTTAACAGCTTAAGAATGGAATAATCCCTTTGCTTTCAAACTTTGACAAAAGAAGTCGCTAAAGTAGACACGGTCACTTTTTAAAAAGCTTTACATTTAAAAAAACCTTAACACTTTATCTCTTTTTTTATTCCTCAGTCGTTTTCGATCGATGCAGACACGCTTTATCGTCTTTCTTCATTTCTGAGTGCAATTAAGTCCTTCAATTCTTCTGTGGAAAGTTCGGTGATCCAGTTGTCGCTTTGGATCAGCTCTTCGTTTAATGCTTGTTTTTTCTCGATCATGTCGTCGATTTTCTCTTCAATTGTGCCGGTAGTAATCAGTTTATGCACGTGGACAAACCGCTTTTGGCCGATGCGGTAGGCGCGGTCGGTTGCCTGGTTTTCAACGGCCGGGTTCCACCAACGGTCAAAATGGATGACGTGGTTGGCGGCTGTCAAATTTAATCCTGTGCCTCCGGCTTTCAGCGACAAAATAAACAAGCGGCTGCCTCCATTTTGAAACGTCTCGACAAGTTTGTCCCTTTCTGTTTTGGATAAGCCTCCGTGCAAAAATAAAACGTCTATTTTAAATGTTTTTTCAAGCAAGTTTTTCAGCATTTTCCCCATTTGAATGTACTGGGTAAAAATTAAACAGCTTTCGTCTTGATTCAAAATAGCTTCAACTAATTCAAGCAGCTTATCGATTTTATGAGACCGGCCTTGAAGAGTAGAAACAGCCTCTTCCTTCAAATAAAGAGCGGGGTGATTGCAAATTTGTTTCAGCTTGCCCAGCATTTTTAAAATGAGTGCTTTCCGCTCGAAGCCGTCCGCTTTCATTACTTCCTCAAGTGTGTCTTTGACAAGCTGTTCATATAATGATGCCTGCTCGACGGTGAGCGGCACGTACTCCTTTTGTTCTTGTTTTTCCGGTAAATTCAATGCGACATGCTCATCGCGTTTTGTTCTTCGAAGCAGAAACGGCCTGATCATGCTGCGCAGTTTTTGAATTTTGTCCGGTTTTTCCCCTTTTTCGATCGGAAGCACATATTGCTTCTGAAATTGGTGAAGGCTTCCTAAAAGACCTTTATTGATAAAATCAAAAATGGCCCAAAGCTCCGTTAGGCGATTTTCTATCGGCGTTCCTGTCAGCGCAATGCGCTGATGGCTGTTCAATTTCCGGATAGATCGCGATTGTTTCGTATGGGCGTTTTTAATATTTTGCGCTTCATCGATGCAGAGGCTGGACCAATGAACAGAAGAAAGTTCGTCAAAATCAACGTGGCTTAAGCCGTAAGATGTCAAAACAATATCGGAGTCCAAAACCTTTTTTTGAAATGCTTCGCCTTTTTTCCGGTTTTGGCCGTAATGTAAATAAACGTTTAATTGAGGAGCGAATTTTTCTATTTCCTTTTGCCAATTGCCGAGCACGGACGTCGGCACGATGATCAGTGCGGGCGTTTCCGGCTTCTCCCGTTCCTTTACATATTGAAAATAAGCAATCATCTGCACTGTTTTCCCGAGCCCCATATCGTCTGCCAAACATGCGCCAAAACCGAAGCGGCGTAAAAATAACAGCCAATCCAAGCCTTGTTTTTGATAAGGTCTGAGGGTGCCGGCGAAATGCTTCGGCATGCTTACGGAAGGGATTTCCGAAAGCTCCCCCAGCTGCTTCACCATTTTTTTTAATGTGCTGTTTAATTTGATTTCGATCCCAGCAAATGGGCGCTCTAGCTCGTCCCCCTCTTCGCGATTTCGCCCAAATTCCTGCTCTAAAATATCAAAAATGTGGAGGCCCTCTTTTTCTGCACGCTTCAGCATTTTTTTCATCTGCTCGATCATTGACGGATCAAGCATGACCCATTTTCCCCGTATGTTGACGAGCCGCCGTTTTTGCTCAACCAGCTGTTCAAATTCTTCTTCGGTCAGCTCCACGCCGTTTGTTGCGATCCGCCAATTAAAGTCGATGAGGGAATTCATCCCGACAAACGATCTTCCTTTCGGGACGGTATTCACATGCGCTTTCAATGCCAGGCTCGATTGCTTCACCGCCTGCCACCAGGATGGCAAAAGAATCTCGATGCCTGATTTGATGAATGTTTCGCTTGCTTCAAATAAAAAACGCCACGCCTCCTGTTCGCTTAATAGAGCTTCTCCATTTTCAAATGCAAGCCATGGGACGATTGCAGTAAGGCGCTGCTGTTCACGCTCAATTGTGTCCGTATATTTCCGCCATTTAGCCGGCAGCGAGCTTTTCCCCTTGTATAAAAGAAAAGAATCTTTGTCTGTTTGATCACGCAAAAACATTTCCAGCTTCCAAATGCCACCATCCTGTTCAGGTTCATTTAGACGGAAGCCGATTTGAAACGGCCGATCGTTTAATCGCCAGCCTATATTCTCAAGCCAGTCCTGTTCGTCAAGAAAATGCCCTTCAAATGATGTGAGCAAAGGATATGTTTCGACAAGCTGATCCCAAGCACGTTTCGCTCCTGCGCTTCTTTCCAAAAGGTCAGAAACGGCAGCGGAAAACCATGGAAGATCAATTTCCTTAACCGTGTTATCCTTCGGCTTCCAGCCCAGCTTTCCTTTTTGCCAAGATGAATAGTCAGGCATGAAGTTACCGGTCTGAACAAGCTGAAAAATCAGTTCAGCTGTTTGCGATGTCTGGTCAAGATCGCTAGAAAAGGAAATATTGAGCAAAGAGTTGACAGGTCGTTTGGCAAAAAATTCGACCGCCTGCCACGGCGAAAGCAGAATACAATTGTCTGATACACGCAAATCGGTGCCGTAAAAGGAAGAAGTATGCCAAATAAATGCATATTGCTGCCATTCCTTAAGCGCAAGAAAGGTGCCAACTTCATCTGTACACCAAATGCTGTATTGATGATCTCCGATTTTCTCGGCACAAATCACAAGACTAGTTGTGGTGAACATGTCCCCACTTCCTTTTCTGTTGAATACTTTTGATCTTTAAGCGTGTGCATTACATCAATTTTCCTTTTACGAGCTCTTCTTGAAAAGCGCGAAGGCGTTTATACTCGCTCGTAATATGCTGAAAATAGTGTTCCCAAGTGTCCATATCGCCCGTTTTTTTATAAACGCGTTTCAGTCTTTTTAAATATTTCACAGCGTCTTTGTAGCTTGATCGGTTTTTGGCAGCGATTTTGCCGGCAATTTCTTGATGCAATAGGGGAAGCAGCACACCGGGTGCTTTTTTTTCAATGACAGTAAGAAGCCGGCTCTCTACATCATCTAGAGAGAAACCGATCGAAAGCTGAAGCTCCGCCCATGTATGAAACAGGCCTTTTTCTATTAAATATTCATGATAAACTGCATAGCTGTACGGAAGAAGCTTTCGGCAAGCGTGTTCGAACGTCTCGTCATCCCCAGCTTGAGCGCGATAATGTTCAAACTCATTTAATAAATAATATATTGTTTCTTGTCGATCGTAAAAATCTTCCACTTGAATATACAAATTGGCTTGATCAAGAATCACCGGGACCCATTTTCGGAACCGTTTAAATTCTTTTCGTTTGTTCATCGATATAATCCAATCAAACAAAAACGGCAAAAGAGGAAGATCAGTTTCATGCAAGTAATGGATGATATGGTCTTCGTTTTTGTCTAAAAAATCAAAATGGAAAATAGCGAGTTCGCATTCAAGAATGAACAAACCGTCTTTTTTCATTTCATCATCTTTTCGATGTTCAAGCATCGTCCGCTCTTCTTCTATCCACTTTTTTCGGTTCAGCAAATGCTCCCAGATGATCCGGTAAATAACGACTCGCTCGTAAAGAAAAGCTTTGCCGCAAAACAAAAGCTCGCGGATGTGATCCGTCATGTCATGTAAAATAGGATCAGCGGAAAAAGGTAAAGGCGTTGTTTTTATTTGCTTTACATGTTCAATGATCGCAAGCTGCAATTCTTCTATCACTTGAGCAGCGTATTGGAAAAGAGCTGGCGAATTTGTATTTGTTTCGTTTTGATGGCAAAAGCGGCAAATTTCAACAAGCAGACTACTTGCCAGCATGATATGGTAGAGAGGTTTTAATTCTCGGTTTTTAGGCTCCTTCTTTTTCAGAAGAGGATACACTTTATACCAAATCGCGTAAATTCTTTGTGTACCGAAGAGTGTTTCAACATTGTCCAATTCGGCTTTAAAAAGCTCCGACCAGTCTTCGGCCGGTTGTTCACTCGGCTTCATTCCTTTTTGAATCAAGCCTTCCTCCTTCAACACGGCCAGCTTTTTATTCGGTTTTTCTTTCCACTTGTTAAAAAAGTCACCGAGATCGTCTGTTAATGCATAAATATATAAAAAAACAGCAATGAGATGACGGCATGGAAACTCATTAGAACAGGAGCAGCTTGACAGCTGAAAATATTCCAAATCAAGCTTGACATGAGCGCGCTTTACGTCCTCAACTACTGCCGCCGTAATAAATATTCCTTCTTGCTTGACATTAAACACGTTTCCTTGTCTATATAAAAGAAACCCTTTTTTCATCCATTCACGGTGTTCCTCTGTTTCAGGGGAAAGCATGTTCATTACTTGTTCCGAACATTGAAGCACTAATTGTTTATCGAATATATGGGAAGGCATGAGAAGGTCCGCTCCTTTGTCGTTTATAGCAACACGTTCCTTACGATTATAGCGCAAAATGCGAAATCGAACACGATTCTTGTCTAGTAAACTATTGCAACTTTGCTTTGAAGTTTGTATAATTGTCATATCTTGCTGTTTAATTTTGTAAAAATTTGAAGAAAGGAAATTTTTCAGAATGAAAGAGACAAAGAAGATCCAGGACGAATTTCTGAAAATTCTCCTTAATGCGTATAAGCAAGGTGAAACAAACGAACATGTCACAACGAAAGAATTATTAAAACAGCTTGAACACGAGATTAAAAAGGTGTATGTATCATAGCTGTGGGATTGTGACATTATCCCACATCATACTGAAAGTAGCAGGCATCCGCCAGATACTTTCAAGCAAAAATAGAAATATACGAAATCAAGTAGAGAAAAACGGTTTGTTTTCTCTACTTGATTTATTTTAAGTGACTTATCTGACATCTCCTTTCATTCTGCATGTTTTAAAAGCTAGGGAACGTTTGATTGTTCTATCTCCACCGAACTAAAAATAAGCCTTTTTTCCTGTAAACATCATAAGGCGGCTGACCGATATGGGTATTGTAGTCTTACTTCCATATTACTTTAGTAAGAATTTTGATATATCAGCCAAGAAAAGTGTGTTCGGGGGAGGGTAAAGGGTTTGAAGAAAGGTCGATGGCTGACGCCGGAAGAAATCGAAGCAAGAAGAAAAATCAAAAAAATGTGCCTTTATATCGCTTTTCCGGTTTTTGCTGTTGCCATTGGGGCGGCTGCCGCAATTTTGCTGAATACGATGTAGGAAGAAAGTGTAAGGAGGAGAATTGAAACGATTCGCCTCCTTACGCTTTTTTCTGAAAAAGGACAAAATTCTCTATAAAAAATGTCGGATCAACTAGATGTTGGAAGAGTTTAATATTATAATAAATTGATAGGTAATGACATATTTTGCAACGGAGGTTAACATGGAAGAAACAATTAGCTTAAAAGAGATATTGGATACATTGAAAAAACGGATCAGCTTAATTATTCTCATTACGGCGATTGCAACGGCGGCAAGCGGCATTGTCAGCTATTTTTTTATTACTCCGATTTATCAAGCTTCCACCCAAATTTTAGTCAACCAAACGAAGGATGACCAAGCCGCTTTTCAATACAACGAAATTCAAACGAATTTGCAGCTCATTAATACATACAATGTCATTATTAAAAGTCCAAGGATTTTGGAGCTGGTGATTGAAGAGCTGGGTTTAAACGAGACGGTCGACGAATTAAATGAAAAAATTACGGTCGGAAGCGAAAAGGACTCGCAGGTCGTCAACATTTCCGTTCAAGATCCTGATCCGAATCATGCAGCAAATATTGCCAACACGATCGCGAGCGTTTTTCAAAAGGAAATTAAAAATATTATGAACGTTGACAACGTCAACATTTTGTCGAAAGCGGAAGTGAAAGAGAATGCTTCTCCTGTCAAGCCGAAGCCTGTCTTAAATATGGCGATTGCGTTTGTTGTCGGATTGATGGCCGGCGTTGGACTTGCGTTTTTGCTTGAGTATCTTGACAACACGGTAAAGACAGAGCAGGATATTGAGAAGCTTTTGGAGCTTCCTGTGCTTGGGGCAATTTCTGAAATGGACAATGAAATGAACAGTTCGACAATGAATCAAGCGGTAAAAAAATCGAGAGTCAGGGGTGAGACGTATGGCGCCTAGAGCGAAAGGAATGAAGCAAAAACAGCGCACATTGGTCACGGCGCTCAACCCGAAATCGCCGATCTCTGAACAATACCGGACGATTCGGACAAACATTCAATTTTCGTCTGTGGACCATGAAATTCGTTCAATCATGATTACATCAACAGGCCCTGGAGAAGGGAAGTCGACAACGGCGGCAAACTTGGCTGTTGTGTTTGCTCAGCAAAGGAAGCAGGTGCTGTTAATTGACGCTGATTTGCGCAAACCGACAGTTCATTATACATTCCGTCTGCAAAACATTCACGGATTGACGAGCGTGCTGTTAAGAAATGCGACTTTACAGGAAGCTGTGTCGGTAAGTGAAGTTGATCATTTGGACGTTTTAACGAGCGGACCGATTCCTCCGAATCCAGCCGAGCTTTTGTCATCGAGAAGCATGGTGGAGCTGCTCAAAGAAGCTTATGATCATTACGACATTGTGATTATTGATTCTCCGCCTCTTTTAGCGGTAGCGGATGCGCAAATTTTGGCTAATCAAGTCGATGCGTCGATCATGGTGGTGGCAAGCGGAAAAACGGAGAGAGAAGCAGCGTTAAAAGGAAAAGAATCATTGTTGTCGGCAAAAAGCAAGCTGTTAGGAGTTGTATTAAACGGCAAGCCGCAGAAAGACAGTCATTATTACTATTATTACGGCGGGAAAAATTAGGTATTTTTTCCTATTTTTCTTTGAAAAAAACAGTCTACTTGTTTAAAATGAGAAATATCTGATTTTTTTCCGTGATTTGAAGGATGGTGTCGTATGATGATTGATCTGCACTGTCATATATTGCCGGAAGTGGACGATGGAGCGAAGCATTTGACTGAAAGTATCGAAATGGCGCGAGCGGCTGTCCGTCAAGGGATTTCGGTCATTACCGCTACACCGCACCATAAAAACGGGAAGTTTGACAATGAATGGAGCTTCGTTAAAGAAAAGACAGAAAAATTGAATGAAACATTGAAACAGGAAGGAATTCCGCTTACAGTTGTTCCCGGCCAAGAGATCCGGCTGTACGGGGAACTGCTTGAAGACTTTTCGGCTGGGAACTGCGGCGGTTTAAATCAGTCAAACTATATTTTAATTGAGTTTCCTTCAAACCATGTGCCAAGATATGCGGAACGGTTGATATTTGATATGATGATGGCCGGGCTGAATCCGATCATTGCCCATCCAGAGAGAAACAGCGAAATTGCGCAAAATCCCGACCTTTTGTACAAGCTTATAAAGCAAGGAGCGGCAGCACAGCTGACAGCAGCAAGCATTACGGGAACGTTTGGCAGCAAAATTAAAAAATTTTCTTTCGAGTTGCTAAATTCCAATCTTGTCCATTTTATTGCTTCAGATGCGCACGATTTGAAGTATAGGAGCTTTCACATGCAGGAAGCTTTTGCGGAAGTGGAAGAACAATTTGGCATAGATGCGGTCGAATATTTCAAAGAAAACGCCGACTGCGTCATTCGAAACGAAGCGATTTACAAAGAACCTCCCGAGCGCATCAAAAAAAAGAAGTTTTTTGGAATTTTCTAAATTACAATATATGACTGGCTATTTGACAGATTGTTTTGTGAAATAAAAGATGCCTTAAAAAGGTGATGTCTCTTTACCTTTATCAATAGAGGCACTCGGCCGCGCTGTGGGTGCTTCCAAAAGGACACCTTAGACGCTAGTCGTCGATGGTGCGGTGTGAGGGCGGGTTAGATGCCCGGTTTATTAACACGGTATATTGAAAGAATTCACTGGATAACGCCCAAAATTGTAGGCAGCTGTCAAGCATTCTTTACTCTGCATGGAAAGGAAAATTATACTATTTTATGAATGATTGGATTGAGTAAAAAAGCAATATTGAACAAACACAAGAAAGTATTGATAAAATTAACAGGAAAACATTGACTTATATAAAAAATCTTAATTGAAATTTGCATCAAACATATTAAGCTTTGTTTATTATACAGTCTGCAAATTGTCAGTAAATAATTTACCTAAAACAGAGAGAACTAAATAAAGAGTATTTAAACAAAAAATGCTAAAACTAAAAAACAAAACTGGAAAACCACTGGGGACGACATCAAGTGGTTATTTTTTTTTCAAAACCGATATGAATCTACGTATGCTCTATTGATGAATAGATTATACGTAGGTCCGTATAAACAAAAAGTACAAAGGGAAGTGAGTGAGTATATTGAAAAAAGTGAGGAAAGCCATCATACCAGCTGCGGGGCTCGGAACAAGATTTTTGCCTGCAACGAAAGCGATGCCGAAAGAAATGCTGCCGATCGTTGATAAACCGACGATTCAATACATAGTAGAGGAAGCGATCGAATCCGGAATTGAGGACATCATCATCGTCACCGGAAAAGGAAAAAGAGCGATCGAAGACCATTTTGACAACAACTTTGAACTCGAACACAATTTAGTGGAAAAAGAAAAATTTGATCTCTTGGAAAAAGTGCGCCAATCTTCCAAAGTAGATATTCATTACATACGGCAAAAAGAACCAAAAGGGCTTGGACATGCTGTCTGGTGTGCCCGAAAATTCATCGGCGACGAACCGTTTGCTGTACTTCTTGGAGATGACATCGTGCAGGCGGACAAGCCTTGCTTAAAACAGCTAATGGACGAATATGGAAAAACGGGAGCATCGATCATCGGCGTACAGCCTGTTCCTGAAGAAGAAACACACCGCTACGGCATCATCGAGCCGCTCGAACAAACGGGCCGCCGATACGAAGTCAAAAACTTCGTCGAAAAACCGGCAAAAGGAACCGCGCCATCCAATCTCGCCATCATGGGTCGGTACATACTGACACCTGAAATTTTTCTGTTTTTAGAAGAACAAAAAATTGGAGCCGGCGGCGAAATCCAATTAACAGACGCCATCCAAAAACTAAACGAAATTCAACGTGTCTTCGCCTACAACTTCGAAGGAAAACGATATGATGTCGGAGAAAAGATCGGATTTATTAAGACGACGATTGAGTTTGCGATGAAAAACGAAGAACTGAAGCAAGAGCTGATTCAGTTTATGGAAGAGTTGATAAAAGAGGAAAGGATAACAAAATAGAGAAAAAGGGTGAGTCGATTTGGCCTTTGTGAAAGCATCTAATCAAGAGGATACAAATCAGCAGCTATTGTTAATTGACAAAACAGCGGTTAATCATAAAAGAGGATATTTGCTTGCGAAACGAATTATGGATTTATTGGGAGCGTTTCTCGGAATTATACTGTTATTACCTGTTTTTATCATTGTAGCTATTTGTATCAAACTTGAAGATCCAAAAGGTCCTGTGTTCTTCAAGCAAATACGCATCGGCAAAGACGGCAAAAATTTTTATATGTATAAATTCCGATCGATGGTTGTAGATGCGGAAGAACGACTAAATGATCTATTAAAATATAACGAAGTATCCGGTGCGATGTTTAAAATAAAAGAGGATCCAAGAACTACGAAAATAGGAAAATTCATCCGAAAAACAAGTATTGATGAACTTCCGCAGCTTTGGAACGTTATTAAAGGAGATATGAGTTTAGTTGGCCCCCGTCCTCCACTGCCTAGAGAAGTAGAACAATATACAAAGTATGATATGCAAAGACTGCTTGTGACTCCTGGATGCACAGGCCTTTGGCAAGTGAGTGGGAGAAATGATTTAGGATTTAATGAAATGGTAGAACTGGATTTAAAATATATTCGTGAGCGTTCGATTTTATATGATTTAAAGATCATACTTAAAACGATTAAAATAATGATTAAACCGAATAGTGCTTATTAAAAATGAAGAAAAGAGGAATGCATAAAATGAAAAAAGTTTGTGTGATTGGCTTAGGGTATATTGGATTACCAACAGCGACTGTATTAGCGCACAATGGATTTGAAGTTCATGGAGTTGATATTAACGAAAAAGCAGTTGAGTTAATCAATAATGGGCAAGTACATATTTATGAACCTGATTTAGATATAATGGTCAAAAAAGCGGTAGAGAGCGGGAATTTAAAAGCATCTGTTGTACCTGAAAAAGCAGATGTTTTTATTATTGCCGTTCCGACGCCGTTTAAAGAAAATCATAAACCAGATTTGACTTATGTGGAACAAGCAACAAGATCCATTTCTCCTTACTTAGAACCAGGAAATATTGTTATTTTAGAATCGACAAGTCCTGTTGGAACAACAGAGAAAGTGGCAGAATGGATTTTAGAAGAGAGAGCAGATTTGAGTATTGATGAAAATCATGAAAAACGTATATTTGTTTCTCATTGTCCAGAACGGGTTCTCCCAGGGAAAATTTTAAAAGAGTTAATTGAGAATGATCGTATTATTGGTGGCATTAATGAGGAATCGACGAAAAGAACAGTTGAATTTTATAAGAATTTTGTAAAAGGAAAAATATTAGAAACGAACGCGAGAACTGCAGAGCTATCTAAATTAACAGAGAATGCGTTTCGTGATGTAAATATCGCGTTTGCCAATGAGCTCTCTATGATTTGTGATGAGCTCAACATTAATGTGTGGGAGTTAATCAATTTAGCGAATCATCATCCGCGTGTGAATATTTTGCAGCCAGGTCCTGGGGTAGGTGGGCACTGTATAGCGGTCGACCCTTGGTTTATTGTGGATGCAGCTCCTGAAACAGCAAAACTTCTTCGAACAGCTCGTATGGTAAATGACTCCAAACCGTATTTTATCATTGAAAAAATTAAAGAAGCAACGAAAAATCTCCAAAACCCAACAATTGCATGTCTAGGTTTAGCGTTTAAAGCAAACGTGGATGATTTACGAGAAAGCCCAGCGGTGAAAATTGTAAAAGAATTATCTGCTATTTATGATCAAACTATATATGTAGCTGAGCCGCATATCGAGGATATTCCAAAAGATTTACTAGAATTAAATGTCCAACTTGTAAAAACAGAGGATGCGATTGAAAAGGCTGATGTTGTCGTGTTACTAGTAGATCACGACTGTTTTAAAATAATAGAAAAGAAAGCACTATCCAATAAAATTGTTATTGATACGCGTGGGGTGCTCCCGATAACAAGTAATATAGAGGTATCGATGACAATTTAGGAGGAAATATGGGAGAACTAACACGAAAGATACAAAATTTAAGAAAACTGCCAATCGATAAAGCTTTAAAGAAAATTGTGATTAAATTATATGAACTACCTTATTACAAGTTAAGAAAAGAAATAATTAAGCTTAAGCCAATTGATATAGATGATAAATATTTTAATAATTTTAAACCCAATTGTGATTTTTTCTTTAATATTACAGATAAACAATTATTAGTAGAGAAAATTAAACAGCTAAACATTGAAAAACAAATTATTAACGACGCTAATAAAATCTGTTTCCATATATTTAACCTATTAGGTTCAGGCGATATATATCTTGGAAAGCAGCTGCCTTGGAATACAGACTTTAAAACAAACTTTGTTTGGGAAAACAAGTTTTATAAAGACATTAAAATAGTAGACTTGTCAAACAATGCAGATGTTAAAGTTCCTTGGGAATTATCTCGTTTTCAACATCTGTTTACGTTAGGTAAGGCTTATTGGTTAACTAACGATGAAAAATATGCCATAGAGTTTAAAGAAGAAATTGAAGATTGGATAGAAAAAAATCCGGTTGAGATGTCAGTCAATTGGACTTGTACAATGGATGTTGCAATAAGGGCTGTCAATTGGATTGCAGCCTATTTCTTTTTTAAAGACTCTCCATCAATCGATAAGAATTTTTGGATTCAATTTCATAAGTCCCTATACCTACATGGTCGATTTATTATTAAAAACTTAGAAAATAAAGGACCGCATACCGGAAATCATTACTTATCTAATATTGTCGGACTAGTTTGGCTTGGTCTTTATTTTGGTTCATTTATTGTAAATGATCGAAATAAGAGCAACAATCCTAAAAAGTGGCTTGACTATGGACTTAGTGAATTAGAAAAAGAAATGTTTGTTCAAAATAATCCGGATGGTACAAACTATGAAGCCTCTACTTCTTATCATCGATTAGTAACAGAGTTATTTTTAAAGACTACGGTGCTATGTACTAAGAACAATATAGATTTCACTAAGGATTACATGGCTAGGTTGGAAAAAATGTGTGAATTCATTATGAATATCACTAAGCCAAACGGATTAGCTCCAATCATTGGTGACGCTGATGATGGTAGGTTATTAATTTTATCTAATTATAGCACATGGATAAAAAACGATTTCCGCCATTTACTAGGTATAGCAGGAGAGCTATTTGATCGAGATGACTTCCGGTATTATGGAAAAGATTATATTGAGGATACGCTATGGATTTACCAAAGCTATAAAGGTAATGTAGAAAAGCCTGAACAACTAACATCCATTGCTTATAAAGATGGAGGGTATTATATTTTAAGAAATGATCGGGTTTATTGTTGTATTAGATGTGGAGAGCTTTCATTCAGAGGAGATGGAGTCCATAGTCATAATGATCAGTTAAGCTTTGATCTCAATGTAGATGGAGAGGATTTTATTGTTGATCCAGGTTCGTATGTCTACACGGCTGATTATAAAATGAGAAATCTCTTTAGAAGTACAGAAATGCATAATACAGTACAAGTAGAAAAGCTTGAACAAAACGATTTTGAAGAATATAACCTATTTTATATGAAAGAACAAACACATGCTAAAAATCATGGATTTAACATGAACTTTTTTGAGGGGACGCATATAGGATTTAAAGAAAAGTGCAACGTTATTCATAAACGAACCGTATTATTAGAGGAAAGTAGTGTTTTAATAAAAGATCAGTTAATTGGGGATACAAATAAAAATGCTCAACTCACGTTAATCTTATCTCCAGATGTAGTGGTCAAACTAGAGGAAAATGAAAATAAAATTGTACTTGAAAAAGGAAGTATATGTATCAAATTTGATTATATACGAGATCTCAAAATAGAAAATTGTTGGGTTTCGAATTCATATGGTTATAAGCAATCGAGCAAAAAGATAACCATACCTTTTAGCAAGGAACTTTCAATTAAAATGACTATTGAAACAAAAGATAAATTGAATTGGATGGAGAGTTTATGGTAAAAAAAATAGCTTTATTTGGAACTTATCCTCCTCCCTATGGTGGCCGATCAATTCATGTAAAAAGATTGGCAAAGAATTTAGTAGACCAAAATGTTGAAGTCCATATATATTCCAATACAGGAGTTTTAAAGAAAAGAAAAGGGATTAAATTACGCAAAACAAAAAGCATATTATTTTATATTTTAAAAGAAAAATATGATATTTTACATTTTCACGATAGAAATTTTAAATTAATTGCTATACTTGTCTTTCTATCAAAAATCCTTAAATATAAAACAGTTTTAACTTATCATAGCTTTAGAGACGATCCACAGTCTTATAATCTTATAGAAAAATTACTTTTTAAATACTGTATTAAACGAATTGATCAATTTATATGCGTTGGTTCGAATGAAAAAGAAAAATTAAGTCAATTTGTTTCTAATTCAAAAATTAAAGTCATCCACAGCTATATACATCCTTTTGAAGACGAAGGGGATTATCATTTAATACCAGATAATGTAAAAGATTTTATTCAAAATAGCAACTTTTTAATTACCGCCAATGGAAATATAAAGTTCTTTAATAATGAGGATATGTATGGTTTCGATTTATTAATAGAACTGCTAAATTACTTAGTTAATCATAAGAGTTATAATGTACAATTGCTACTAGCAGTTCTTGGAGTAAATGAACAGACTAAGGATGAAAAAGAATATTACAATCTCCTTCAGAAAAAAATCCAACAGTATAAACTCAATAAATATATTTGTATTTATGAAGTAAAAGACACAGAGTTATTTCCGATATTAAAAAGATCAAAATTATTTATAAGACCAACAAATACAGATAGTTATGGAATTTCGATAGCTGAGGCAATCTATGCGGGTATTCCAGCTATAGCAAGTAATGTATGCGAAAGACCCGAAGGGACAGTATTATTTGAATCGAGAAATATAGATGATTTATGTAGTAAAACGCTGGAGATAATAGAGAATTATGAATATTCCAAGCAAAAGATTAATAACTTTAAATCTGAAGATTGTTTTAATTCCATTTTTTCTCTGTATAAACGAATATATGATGATATTAAAGATATGAGAGAGGATTAGAGTGGTACATATAAAAGAACGTCTTTTATCACTTTTAGGAATTGCTCGGAGAATAGGATTTTTTCATCTTTTATCTGCAAATCTATTAATCCAAATAGCTGGTTTTGGAGGACAGATATTTTTAACAAGGATATTAAGTGTTGAGGATATTGGAGTAATAAAAATTTTGCAATCTTATTTGAACATCTTTCTAATAATTGCATCGTTGGGAATAAATACATCTATTTTGAAGTTATGTTCAGAGGATATTGAAGATAAAGAGAAAATAAACATTTTTAATATCGGATTTATTTTGACCATATTCAGCTCTTTTAGTTTAATCATATTAATTTTAGCTATTGAGCATTTTTCATTATTAAATATTGATAGTACTATTAATAAGCTCTTGAAAATATATATCTTCTTAGTTCCAATATTAACTCTAATAAATTTAATTATTGTTTATTTACAGGCGCAGCAAAAAATAAAACAGATGTCTTATATCCAAAGCTTATCAAAGATTATTATAATTATATTTAGCACACTATGTGCATACTTATCAGGATTACATGGTTATATATGGTCTTTAGTTATTTTAAACTTCATTTCATTGTTAATGACCGTTCCTTTTATTAAAAATGAATTAGTATCAATTTTTTCTATTAAAATCTCGACAGGAATTGTAAAGAGGATCTTTAATATTGCGTTTTTTGCATTTGGTGCTAATTTATTAGGAGTCTTATTATCAAACATAAATATAATTATGGCAAATCACCTAATAAATGACACTAAAGAAATTGGATATTATGGTATAGCACAATTAATTGTTACAACAATGATGTTGATACCATCTACTCTAGGACAAATTATGGTACCAAAAATCTCAAAGGTCTCTAATAATATAAAGGATGTTCAGGATATTCTTAGGATTTATCAAGTGCGTAATACATTTCTCGCAGTTTCGGTGGCAGTATTAGCAGCAATATCTGCTCCATTCATTCTTCCTTTTGTTTTTGGTATTAGTTATCAGAATTCAGTTGTTTATTTTGAAATACTATTAATAGGGTTTGTGTGTTGGAGTCTATATTCTCCCAAGGGAATGACACTAATGAGTATTGGGAGATCAGACATGAATTTTTATGTTAGTTTAATTTCTCTTGTTTTTAACATTATTTTGAATTATATACTAATAAATAATTATGGTATGTATGGCGCAGCTATTGCAAACTCTTTGACTTATTTTATAACAATTTTTATAAATATTTATTTTTTTAATAAAGTGGTCAAAGGGAAGAAAGAGCTATTGTAATGAAACTTATTAAAATTTTAAGAAGAGTTCACTTTTTGGTAGGTGATAACTTATTAATTTGGTTACAAGGTTTAATAATTTTATATAATTTAATTGTTGAAACTATTCAGCCCATTATAGCTAATTTGCTAGAAGTCAAAACGAAGAGGGCTTTTTCTCTCGCGAAAAAAACATCCTATCTTGTCTAGCTGGAAGAAAGCAATAGGCAATGGAGATTACCTTCCAGAAATTACTGTAGTGTATCTCATATGCGTTTCTTCTACTCTTTGATGATAGAGATGACGTTGCGCACCAGACAAAAGACGTGTACATTTTCTTCCTCGCGAAACGTACGGAGATGTGTTGCTTGACTTTGGTCATCCATAAATCCCGTTTCAGCTTGATTATTGTCAAAGGGAACTTTTGGGATCACGAAGGAAGCGAAGCATTCGTCTTAATACGCTACAGCCGTTTGAGTAGCTTCATGGCTTCAAGAACGCCAGTAAGGGCGCCTCTTTTTTGAAGCAGAAAAGTCTGGTAAGCAACGCCTTGAAGAATGCGTTCATACATCCTTTCATATTTGATTATAAAAATACTTTTATATTGTGATATGGAGAAAAGGAAAAGAGTATGTAAACATATTATCTTTTAAGTGGGTATGGTTCCTATTGAGAATGTTCTAGAAAAATGTTGTGAGTGGAGAGAGATAAACCTCAGGATTCTCTCAGAAAAAAGAATGTTTTGTAACCAAGTATGGAAATTATGAACGTGTCCATATGTTGGCGATTTGTGGTTAGATTGCTATATATGATTTCCAAGATGGTGGATTTTTTATGTTCATTTATGCATTATTATTGCGTTTTGCAACATGTTCCTGTTGATGCTAGTATAGTTTCATGGACACATCTTAGTTAAGTCATTACAATCAATTTTAGGAGGATGTGTCCAATGAATCATAAAAATAAAGAAAATAACGGAAAACGGTATAATGATGATTTTCGTAAAATGGTTGTTGAATTATATCACTCTGGTCAATCTGTTAGAGATTTAAGCAGCGAATATGGCGTTTCTGAAGTAACTATTTATGCATGGATTAAAAAGTTTTCTTCCGTTGAATTAAAAGATGGCTCATCTATTACTTCGGATGACTATGCAAAACTTCAAAAACAATTGCTCCGTTTGCAGGAGGAAAATGAAATATTAAAAAAGGCTATGGCCATATTCGCCAAAAAGTAAACGACGATGAATTAACTGATTTTATTAACGACCAAAAAGATAATCATCCTATTCAAACAATGTGTGATGTACTTGATGTACCAAGAAGTACGTACTATAAGTCACTAAACAAGACTATATCTAATCGTGAACGGGAAAATAATGAATTAACGAAACGAATTATTGAGATTCATAGCGAAAGTAAAAAACGCTATGGTGCACCTAAAATCCATCAACTATTAGTAAAAGAGGGTTATCAAGTTAGCCTAAAGCGTGTTCAGCGATTAATGAAAAAAGCCGGTATACAGTCTATTATTGTGAAAAAATTCCGTCCAGCTCCAAATAAAGAAAAGGTTGTAGAGCGTGAAAATATCTTGAATAGAGACTTTTCTACGAAAAGCAACAATGAAAAATGGGTTGGCGATATTACGTATATTCATACACTAAAAGATGGTTGGTGTTACCTCGCATCCGTTATGGATCTACATACAAAAAAGATAGTCGGTTATTCCCTTTCTCGCACAATGACAACTGATTTAATTACAAAAGCCTTAGAAAATGCTTATTATACACAGAAACCAGGTGAAGGGTTGATATTCCATTCAGATCTCGGCACACAGTATACAAGCGATGAATTCGCTAAAACGATTCAAAAGTTTAAGATGACACATTCCTTTAGTTATAAAGGCAGCCCTTATGACAATGCTTGTATGGGATCCTTTCACGCTATTTTAAAGAAAGAAGAAGTAAATCATGTTCAATATTACGACTTTCATTCAGCGAATATTTCGCTATTTAAATATATAGAAGGTTGGTACAACCGTAAAAGAATCCATGGTAGTATTGGTTACAAAACTCCACAGGAAATGGAAGATTCACTACGTGAAGTAGTATAAGCACGCACAACAATTAATGTTCGGCTTTACGTGGAGAGGCGGGCATGATACCTTTTTTTGGCTAGCCAGCAATGTTTTTTGTAAGCTGGCTTCCTGGCTTAGAAATCATGCCCGCAGAGGCTCCATGTCAAGCCTTCAAGTATATTTTTAAACATGAGATAGAAAGTAAAAAAACTTAACTTATATGTGTCCAAAATATTGACGTAGATCCATTTTCGTAAAAAAAGTTTTACGTTTTTTAAGATTATATACTTTGTTAACTTTTTTTATTTTCAATTAATTTGTCTCCTAGATCAAATTTGATTTATTATCTGTAGTATGTTCTAATTATAGTTGATGATTCTTTCTGTAGAATTGGGCGGGTTAATCAATATGAGTGTGTGATGCCAAGCTCTTCTCGTTGTTGAGACGAGTCTGCAAAAAATGACTTTGCCAACCAACATGTTTACTATAAAATGAAGGGAGATGTCCCCTGTGCTACCGATTAGAAAGAATTTTTACGGTCCAAAGTCCTGAAGTTACATTAATGTAACTTGAGTAGTCTAAAGTATTAGTTAAATCTATTTGAAGTTGGAGTTATTTTATAATTTCGAATGAAATTTTATAACTATATAGTAGAGGTGCAATCACTTGTTTGGAGATACATTGGGGGTAAGTACTAATTACAATAGTAAAAACTATTTAAAGATAAATTTTGCTATCTTGTTTTTTTTCTCATTGTATTTATTTAATAATGCTTTAAGAACTACTGTATTATATGAATTATCTTTTTACAATATTCCTTTTTTTATAACATCTTTTCTTTATATAATATTTTCTTTTAAAAAAGGTAATATAAATTATTTATTATTTTATATGATTTTAAGTTTGTCTATATTTATTAGTTTAGAATATGTTTTTTTATGGAAACATCCAATAAGTTTTTTGATTATGTCTATTATATCACTTTTTTTACCTTTATTAATGACTGCAATTATAATTGATAGAGAGTCAATTATGCAAGGGTTTTTGAAATTTTTAAAGTTTTATAATTCCTTAATAATCATTTTACTAATCTTTGGGGTTATAGATTATATATCAGGAAGTAAAATTCAATTATATTTGGCAAATAATTTTTTTAAGGAAAGTCAATTATCTCAACTTATAATGACTGAGTATTATTATTATGGTATTTATAGATACTATTCTTTTCTAGGGCATCCGCTTACAAATGCAAACTATTTTCTAGTTTTTATTGTGTTAAATAACATATATTCTAAGATTAATAAAAAGTATATAATTAGCAAATATTTAATTATACTTATCTCTTTGTTTGGTCTAATATTAAGTGGAAGTAAAACGGGGATTGTCTTGGGTATATTGGCTAATTTGTTAATGATTGATATTAAGAGAAATAAGTTTGTTTTATTATTTATTGTGTTAGTTGCAACTTTATTCTATTTTTCTCCTTTGTTTCAACAAAATTTGTTAGCTAGGTTTGTGGAAGGAATTGAAACTGGCGATATTACTACTGGAAGAAATACTCTTCTTACAGATTTGATCAGATATGGTAAGGAGAAACCGGGAATTTTTATAGGTGGTGGAGTAGATTATTCAAGAGAGGTAGCTATAAACTTAGGAGGGGGTATTACTAATTTTGAATATCCTGCTATTATGTTAGCATATGATTACGGTATTGTTGTTACGATAATTATATACTTAATTATATTTATAATTCCTATAGTAAGAATGCTTTATAATAGGGAGTATTTTATTGCGATTAACTTTCTGCTAATATCGGTTATGGTAAATACTAACAATGGTATTGCGAATTTAGGTTCTGATGCATTAGCACAATTATGCTTTTTAATTTTTCTATTTAATAATTTAGTTAACAGGAATCTGAAAACAAATAATGCATGATTATTTCTTTTAAAGAGTAACAGAAATCTAACTATATCCTAATTTCGACAGTTTGCAACTCCCTTTTAAGTAAACAAAATTTTCTATCAAAGATTTGGATTTGATGAGATTCCTGAGAAGTTGTTTGATTCTCGTCCTCATTATATTCCTCTTGGGCGGTTGATTTTCGTAATGGTAGCGAATCGGGTGATTCGTCCTTCTAGTAGATTAGTAATAGAGAATTGTTTCAGGAAGAAGTCTATATTTCGAATCTTCCCTAAGTGGCAAGCCACCAACTATACCAAGCAATGGATGAATTGCTTGCGGTGCACTCGGAACTAGAATGTCAAGTATTCTAGGCGGTCTCCGATTTATTGAATTTGGAAGTGAATCTCGTTTATTTCGATACTACCTCTTCCCTATTTTGAAGTAGATCCGTACGAAGTGCCAAACGATGAGGCTTTACTGAAGCAAGCTTTTTCGAAAGATAAATGACCCGATCTCTTATAAGTTGTCATGGAACTTGCTGTCACCTGCGAAGGAATCTCGATTCGCACTTAAGTATGGATAGGAAATACAGTCGACATGACGGTGGTCAGTCAGGTGAAAAAATTTGATTGGCTGGAAACTAGGGTGTGTCGTCACTATTATGTGTTGGTGTTTCATCCGAAAGAAGCCAAGCGTCAACGACATGTAACAAGAGAAACTGCTAGAAGCGCTTCAAGCAAAATTAAAGGGTTTTCGCCAAATGCTGAATGAAGTCCCTCATAAGGCAATATGACGGTTGTGTTTTCATTCTTCGTATGGAAAATATTTATGTCAATTAAAAGTCGGAGCATTTTGCATCGATAAATAGGCTGGTCGGTATCAAGAATACCTTTCGGACACTCAATTTAACGCTCTAATCCCAGAATAATGGTGAAAGATAGGGGATGAACTACAACGACTCACTCTGGGACATTTTTCTTCAAAATGTAGAACCGGTATCAATGTACGGAGCCAACAACGCTAGCTCTTTGTGGCTGTAGGAATGAAGCCTCCTCCAAGAATCCTAGACATTCAGGCTAACTCATAGATATACGTTTGAAGTGTATCCAATCGTTCATCAACCCTTAGGTATCAAGGGATGATGAACGATTTGTTTATCTAGTAAGTGTTGAACTCGGAGAGTAGAAAAACAATGAGTGCTTCTAGGCGTAGTTGATAGAGAAGATATGTTTTAAATCTTTTGTTTATCTGAAAAGTAGAGGCACAGTGCTGTGTGGTTTATAAGTTCCATAACGCTTATTAAGCATGTTGAGAATTGAGTTTCTCACAATCACTAGTTAGCTCTTTGAATTAAAACAATGGAAAAATTATAAAACATTGGTATCATTAATAAGTTTAAATTTAAGATTTTATTTTTGATATATAAAAAATTTATTAAAGAGCTTTTCGGCTAAAGGAAGCGAGTTACTGACTTTCCTTTTTTAGCTAAAAAACATTAGGATCCTTGGATACAAAGCACAAAAAACGAAATGTCAAGTCACATTTAAATATAACACCAATGGGTTTCATTCAGTATGATTTTCTTATCAAATCAGTTAAAAAATAAGTAGATGAATTGGATTATTTGTTTCTTATGAAGTATGGGGGTATTTATTATGGTTAATAAATCAGTTTTAATCGTTGGTTATTGGTATTTACCGAATAATTCTGCTAGAACTTTTCATACACAAGGGTTAATAAACTCTCTTTTAGACCATAAATACAATGTAGATCTTGTAGTCCCGTCAGAGAATAATAACATAAGTGTAATCAAAATAAGTGATCAATTTACTATCCATAAGATAAAAAAGGGCTTTTTGTTAAACAAACCGTCCAATTCCAGAATGTATAGTAACAATTTAGAAATAAAAAATTCTTTCAAGCATTTTTTAAAAAAATTTATTTGGCCAGATAAAACAATTGAATGGACAATTAATTCATATAGATATATAAATAAAAATTTAAATATAAGTAATTACGATTGTTTAATTACTATTGGATTACCTATAAGTTCTCATATTACCGGGGCATTAATAAAAAAACTTAAACCTTCAATAATTTGGTTAGCTGATTATGGTGACCCATATACGCACAATCCTGCTAGATCAAAAGAAAAAAGAGCTATCGATCCAGTATTGGAGAAAATGATAATTAAAGAAGCTAATTATATTATTATCCCTCATTCTGAAACATTGAAAGCATATACTGATTTAAATATCCCTAGAGAAAAAATTAGAGTTATTCCGCAGTTATTTCAATATACACCAGTTTCTGCAGATTACTTTATAAACGATAAATTAACTAATTTAATTTATGCAGGCACACTATATGAAGATATTAGAAATCCAAAAGAATTCTTATTGGGTTATTTAAATGCCTTTAAAAAAAGGAAGGATTTGTCATTACATTTTTTTGGAGAAGAAAGAGATTTTTATTACTTTTTTAAACAAATAACAAATTGTAATCCTGCAACTTATAACATTAGAGTTAATCCCTATATTCCAAGAAATGAATTATTAGATATATTAAAAAAAATGGATATACTTGTAAATATTAATAATAAATTTTCTCTACAGTTGCCAAGTAAATTAATTGATTATGTACATTCAGGTAAACCAATTCTCAATATAGGGAGAGAATTAAATAAAGAATTTTTAAATGTTCCTAATAATCACGAAGTCATTACAGAATTTTTAGTTAATTATAATAAAAACGAACAAAAAGTTGATTATCAAAAACTACTGGACTTCTATAATTATAAAAATAACTCATTAAAGTATATTTCATTGCTTAAAGAAAGGGATTAAATATGGAAATTGATTTTTCTTTGATAGTAGCCACATACGGCAGAGAAAAAGAGTTTGAAAAATTGTTGTATAGTCTTTCAAATGTAAATTATAACTTAAATAAGATAGAAATAATAATTTTAGATCAAAATGATAAAAATGATATTGATTTAGAAAAGATAATAAAAAAATTTCCAATGCTAAATATTAACCATATTTATTCGGATAAAAAAGGAAGTTCATATAACAGGAACCTAGGGATTAAAAAAGCAAGGGGAAAATTTATTGCCTTTCCAGATGATGATTGCGAGTACTTTCCTGAAACGCTAAATAAAGTATATGAGACTTTTAAATTGACGGGAGCAGATCTAGTTATAGGAAGGATAATAGATAAGTTTGGTAACAATGTTATTAGAAATTGGCCGAATAATCCAATAAAAGTAAACAAGAGAAATTTTTATGATAAGTATTCAGCGATAACTATTTTTTATAGAAAATCATTTATTAATAATTTATTTTTCGATGAAAAATTAGGTCCAGGAAATATTTATGGTGCATGTGAGGATACAGATTTAGTATATCGCTCTGTAAAATTATCCGAAGCATATTATAATCCTGAAATAGAAGTATTTCATCCGGACACAACAACTAAATATATGAGTTTGGAAAAGGTTAAATCTTATGCACTAGGGTTTGGTGCTTTTGTGAGAAAAAACGCAGATTTTTGGACTGTTTTTTTATTTATCAAGGTAATTATTTATCATACATTACATTTAATAAAGTATTTTATTAGTAGAGAAGAGTTAGAATTAAGAAAAAGAAGAGTAGCTATTATTTACAGATTTAAAGGCTTTATGAGTTTTAAATTACAAAATAATAAATAAAATTAGGAGCTTATTAATAATGAAAAATGTATTTATCATAGGTTCAAAAGGCATCCCTGCCAAATACGGAGGCTTTGAAACGTTTGTAGAATATTTAACGAAAAGAAAGGTAAGTGAAAATATCATTTACCATGTTTCATGTTTAGGGGAAAATAATGACGAATTTTATTACAACAATGCTAGATGTTTTAATGTGAAGGTTCCTAATGTGGGAAGTGCGAAAGCGGTTCTTTATGATTTAATGAGTTTACAGGAATGTATTCGATATATTAAAGAAAAAAATCTAACTAACAGCATTGTTTACATTTTGGCTTGTCGAATTGGTCCATTTTTCTCATTTTATAAGAAACAGCTAGAAAAAATGGGTGTTCAAGTATTTGTGAATCCAGATGGACATGAATGGAAGCGAAGCAAGTGGAATTATTGGATTAAACGTTATTGGAAATTTTCAGAGCGTTTAATGGTTAAACATGCAGACTTATTAGTATGTGATTCGCGGGGGATTGAGTCTTATATTCAGGACGAATATAGTCACTATCACCCTAAAACCACATTTATTGCTTACGGAGCTGACGTGAAAGAATCTTTACTTGCGGATGATGATCAGAAACTAGTTGAATGGTATCGTCAACATCAAGTAAAGCCGTTTGAATATTATTTAATTGTTGGCCGTTTTGTGCCTGAAAATAATTATGAATTAATGATTCGAGAGTTTATGGCATCTAACTCTAAAAAAGATTTAGTTATTATTTCAAATGTTGAGCAAAATGCTTTCTATCAACAGTTGCTTGAGCGAACTAAATTTGACCGTGATCCTCGTATTAAATTTGTTGGGACTGTGTATGATCAGGAACTTTTAAAGAAAATTCGTGAACAAGCTTACGGATATTTACACGGTCATGAAGTGGGAGGAACAAACCCTTCTCTTCTGGAAGCATTGGCATCAACAAGAATTAATTTATTACTAGATGTAGTTTTTAATAAAGAAGTTGGTGCAGACGGGGCCTTATATTTTACAAAAGAGCAAGGATCATTAAGTCAGTTGATTAATATGGCCGATCAATATACTCAAGAGGAAATAGAATTACTAGGAGCAAAAGCAAAAAATCGCATCATTAAAGAATATTCATGGGATAAAATTGTAAGTGACTACGAACAACTATTTCTGGATAGCTAATTAAGGGGATGTATAACAATGAAAGGGATTATTTTAGCAGGCGGGAGTGGTACCCGCCTTTATCCGTTAACAAAAGCAGTATCTAAACAATTATTGCCTATTTATGACAAGCCAATGATTTATTATCCATTGTCGATTTTAATGTTAGCTGGCATTCGTGATATTTTAATTATTTCCACTCCTAATGATACGCCTCGATTTACGGAGCTATTAGGAGACGGATCACAGTTAGGAATCTCGTTGTCTTACGCCGTGCAGCCTTCCCCAGACGGTCTTGCGCAGGCGTTTATTATTGGGGAAGAATTTATCGGTGATGACAATGTTGCGTTGATTTTAGGAGACAATCTGTTCTATGGCCATGGGTTGACGAAGTTATTGCAAAACGCCGTGGAACGGAAAACAGGCGCGACGGTGTTTGGGTATTATGTAAACGATCCAGAACGTTTTGGCGTTGTAGAGTTTGACGAAAAAGGCAAAGCCATTTCTATTGAAGAAAAACCAAAACATCCGAAGTCCAATTATGCAGTGACAGGGTTGTATTTTTATGACAACCGGGTTATTGAATTCGCAAAAAGTATCAAGCCATCCGCTCGTGGCGAGTTAGAAATTACGGATGTGAACAAAAAGTATTTAGAGCTTGGCGAGTTACATGTAGAAATTTTAGGAAGAGGTTTTTCATGGTTAGATTCCGGTACGCATGAATCTTTGCTTGAGGCTTCGCAATTTATCGAGACGATTGAGAAGCGACAAAGTTTAAAAATCGCGTGTCTCGAAGAAATTGCCTATTTGAAAGGATACATTGATCGAGAGCAGTTATTGAAATTAGCGGAGCCGTTAAAGAAAAATCAGTACGGTCAATATTTAATTGATATTGCCTACCAGAAAAAACGACCTATTTATATGTAAAGATGAGGTGCTTTAGAATGAAAGTGAGTAAGACGCTGTTACCCGGTGTATTGTTGATTGAGCCAAAAGTGTTTGGTGACCACCGGGGCTTTTTTATGGAAAGTTACAATAAAAAAATTTTTGCAGAATATGGGCTTGATTTCGACTTTATTCAAGATAATCACTCGTTATCCCAACAAGCGGGAACGATCCGCGGACTTCATTATCAATTAAATCCAAAGGCGCAAACGAAACTTGTTCGTGTTACTAGAGGTGCTATTTACGACGTAGTTGTTGATATTCGTAAAGGTTCGCTGACTTTTGGAAAGTGGCAAGGTTTTATTTTAAGTGCGGATAATAAACGGCAACTGCTCGTACCAAAAGGATTTGCTCATGGTTTTTGTACGTTAGTGGAAAATACGGAAGTACAATATAAAGTTGATGAATACTATTCTCCAGAACATGATCGTGGTATTCTTTGGAATGATCCGGCATTAGGAATTGACTGGCCAACAACGAATCCAATTCTTTCTGACAAAGATACGAAACATCCACTATTAGCAGATGCCGAAATCAACTTTGAGTGGGAGAGATAATAATGAATCTTTTAGTTACAGGTGGAGCAGGTTTTATTGGCAGTAACTTTGTTCGTTATATGCTTGAGAAATATCCAAATTATAAAGTAGTCAATTATGATTTATTAACCTATGCTGGTAATCTTGAAAACTTAAAAGATGTTGAAAATCATCCTAACTATACATTTGTGAAAGGTGATATTAATAACCGTGAGTTAGTCGATTATCTTATTAAAACGCACGAGATTGACGTTATTGTGAACTTTGCGGCGGAATCGCATGTCGACCGCAGCATTGCAGATCCTGACATTTTCGTGAAAACAAATGTATTAGGCACGCAAGCGTTATTAGATGTGGCGAAAGCCAATAATATTATAAAATATGTACAAATTTCAACAGATGAAGTGTATGGAACGCTTGGAGAAACGGGATATTTTACAGAACAAACACCATTAGCGCCAAATAGCCCTTATTCGGCAAGCAAAGCTGGCGGAGATTTGCTTGTAAGAGTGTATCATGAAACGTACGGTCTCAATGCGAACATTACGAGATGTTCCAATAACTATGGGCCGTATCACTTCCCTGAAAAACTCATTCCGTTAATGATCACGAACGCGTTGGAAGGAAAAGAGCTTCCGATTTACGGTGACGGCCAAAATATTCGCGACTGGCTGCATGTGAAAGACCATTGTGCGGCGATTGATTTAGTCATTCATAAAGGAAGACCGGGGGAAGTATACAATATCGGGGGTCATAATGAGCGAACAAATAATGAAATTGTTTATTTAATTGTTGAAAAGCTTGGTGTATCAAAAGATTTAATTAAATATGTTGCCGATCGTCCGGGACATGACCACCGTTATGCGATTGATCCAACAAAGATTATGACAGAACTTGGTTGGAAGCCCCAATATACATTTGAAACAGGTATCCTTGAAACGATCCAATGGTATATTGACAACCAAGAATGGTGGAAAAATATTAAATCCGGTGAATATATGAATTACTATCAAAAACAGTATGGTGACAGATCATGAAAGTGTTGGTGACTGGTGCAAAAGGACAGCTTGGGACTGATCTAGTACTTTTGCTTTCAGACCGTGGTTATGAAGTTTATGGATATGGAAGAGAGGAGCTAGATATTACCAATTTTGAACAAGTTAAAAGAGTTATTGTTGGAATCCAACCAGATGTAGCTATTCATGCCGCAGCGTATACAAAAGTTGATTTAGCAGAATCTGAGCCAGACCAAGCCTTTTTAGTTAACGCATATGGGACGAGAAATGTTGCTGTTGCATCAGAAGCGGTAGGAGCAAAACTGGTCTATATCAGTACCGATTATGTCTTTGATGGAACAGCTAATACACCATACAATGAGTTTGCTCCAACCAATCCACTTAGTGTATACGGTAAAAGCAAGTTGGCAGGGGAACAGTTTGTTCGCGGCTTGCATTCTAAATTTTTTATCGTCAGAACTTCTTGGGTGTATGGAAAGCATGGAAATAATTTTGTCAAAACCATGTTAAAGCTGGGTCAAGAACGGGATGAATTGATGGTTGTCCATGATCAAGTCGGATGCCCAACTTATACAGTGGATTTAGCCAATTGCATTTTGGAACTGATTCAAACGGAAAAATACGGCATTTACCATGTTTCCAATTCTGGACATTGTTCTTGGTATAAATTTGCGAAAGCAATTTTTGAGGAAGCGGGGATAAAAGTTAAGGTAAATCCGTGTACAACAAAAGACTTTCCAAGACCAGCACCAAGGCCGGCTTACTCGGTGTTTGAGCATATGGCATTAAGGTTAAATGGGTTTAAAGAAATGCCGAATTGGCGAGATTCTTTAAAAAACTTTTTGACAAATGGTTATTAAAGAAATTATTTATTCTTTGTATCTGAGAACAATATATTAAGGCATATCTATCTTAAAAAGGGACTTTCTCATAATTTGTGAGGAAGTCCCTTTCTATATGTGCGCCCGGCATGTACATGAACTATAGGGTGTAAGTCCCGAACCCCGAAGACAGAAGTAGAGGTTAGCTCAACGAAAGGGTGTCCGTGGTGACGCGGAATCAGAAGGAAGCTGGAGGCAAAACACCGGTCCGAGGAACACGAACCTCATATAAGGCTAGGTATGATTGAGTGAGTTTGCGAAACAAAACAAAGCTCTTTCTGTCGAAGGTCATATCGAGTAAATGAGGCGGATAGATGGTGTGAAAGTGCATGTACTTACCCGGGGAGGTCTGGTGGATATGTGAAGTACGCTTCATAACCTACTTAGTGATAAGTAGCTGAACCGTCAGAAGTCAGCAGAGGTCATAGTATTAGTTGATCTAGAACAACTGAGAAGGACCGAACAATTAAGAGAGAATAGCCCTTGGCATTCAGTGAGTCATGATGAACACAGAAAACGTAGTACCTCACTTGAGGGAGGAAGCGGTGAATCCCGTGGGAGACCTCTTGGAGGGTGGAGTGACCACTGGCATAAAGAGAACAGCTATTCACGGAAGTTATGAAAACTTGCGTCAATTATCTTAATTGAACCGCCGTATACCGAACCGTACGTACGGTGGTGTGAGAGGACGGGAGTTAATCGCTCCCTCCTACTCGATATATTTTTAAGCTCAAGTTTGACACCATTTCACTACATGTGGATAACTAAAGGTGATTATACCAATAGTTATCCACTTTTTTATCGAAAATATAATCATTATGTAGTGTTATGTGGATAACTTTTGGGTTCGGTGCCTGTCACCGCCCGAAATTTGTCGAAATATTGGTAATTGAAAGATAAAAGGGAGGGTATTACAATAATGGGTAAGAACTAATGTTCTGTGATTGGGAGGGATGGATGAGTGACGGTGAAGATTTTAAGCATTGGGTTAAGGGGGTTAGAAGGGTATCGAGTGCAGGTGGAGGTGCAGGAAGTGCCGGGGATTGCGGCGATGGTGATTGTTGGGTTGCCGGATGCATCGGTGAAAGAGGCAAAGGAACGTGTTCTTGCTTCGCTTTATGCTTTCGGATGCGACTTTTTTGATAAAAGGCTTGTTGTTCATTTGTCTCCGCCGGAGCGGAAAAAGCATAGCCCGATGTTTGATTTGGCGATGGCGATTGGGATTTTGAAGGCAATGGGCAAGCTGACAGCGCCGGCTTCCTCCGATGCAGCGTTTTTAGGTTCGTTATCGTTGGATGGAACGATTCAGCCGGTGGATGGCATGCTTCCAGCGATATTGGCAGCAAAGAAGCTCGGTTTTCAAAAAATATACCTTCCGTATGATCCCACACTTCCGCTTCATCATTTGAAAGATCTCGATTGTATCTTTGTTCAGACGTTGGAAGAAACGGTGCAATATCTGCATGGACAACGTGTTCTTTCGTTACCCCCAGTTTTTCGCTCTCCTGAAATTATGGACTCCCCTCGAAAGCATCATCGAGATTTTCAATCGATTATTGGCCATCATCAAGCAAAGCGTGCATTGGAGATCGCAGCGGCAGGCGGACATAACGTGTTAATGGTTGGACCGCCTGGGTGCGGGAAAAGTTTGTTAGCGGAAACGTTTCCGTCGATTTTGCCGGGTCTTTCTCATGATGCGCAGTTAGAGGTGATCAGTTTGTACCAGCTGGCAGGAGAAAAAATCGAGAGTGGCTATCCACCTTTTCGTCATCCGCATCATTCCGCTTCATCGGTTTCTTTAATTGGCGGGGGAACGCACCCAAAGCCTGGCGAAGTGTCGCTGGCACATCGCGGTGTTTTATTTCTCGATGAAATGGCGGAATTTGCAAAAAAGACGCTGGATATGCTTCGCCAGCCGTTAGAGACGGGGAAAGTGACGATTAGCCGTATTTCGTCGACGGTGACATATCCTGCGGACTTTATTTTGCTTGGGGCGATGAATCCGTGTCCGTGCGGATATTTAGGCTCAAGAACGCGCTATTGCACATGTAGTCCGAAACAAATTCAAGCGTATCGAAATCGTGTTTCCGGGCCGATTTATGACCGGATGGATGTTTTATTACCATTGGAAGTCATTGATTTCACCAAAGAAACGAGGGTTTCGGAATCTTCGGAAACCATAAGGAAAAGAGTAGAAGAAGCAAGAAGAAAGCAATATGAACGTTACGGAAAAGAAATAACGAATGGGCGTGTTCCTTTTGAGTTATTAATGGAAAAAAGCCCGCTTGCTAAAAGGCAGCAACACCTGTTGCAGCAATGGGCATCCCAGCATCAATGGAGCAATCGTGTGCAAACGAAAATCATTCGGCTGGCAAGGACTATTTCCGATTTAAAGGGAACCGAAGAGATAGCAGATGAATCGCTTTGGGAAGCGATGACGCTAAGATGGCTGAAAACATATACGAAGCAACAGGCAACAGCGAGGTAAAAAGAATGGGACGGCAAAAGCGGATCTGGGTGCCCCATCGGTTTTATCATATCGTTTGCCGCGGCAATCGGCGTGATCCCCTATTCAAGGAAACAAATGATTTTCTCGCTTTTCTTCATATCCTCCACCAGCTACATGAAAAAATCCCGTTTGAAATAGCCGCATATTGCCTTATGACGAATCACTTTCACCTGCAGCTGCGCTCAAAACAGGAGCCGATTTCGAAAGTCATGGCGCTCATGAACAAACGGTATGCAAATTATTATAATACTCGCTATCGTTTGACGGGACATGTATTTGAAAAGCGTTATTATGGTAAATTGATTGACAATGATAGCGGAATGTTGGAAGTGAGTCGATATATTCATCTCAACCCGGTAGAAGCTCATATGGTACATGCGCCGGAACTTTACCGATGGAGTAGTTTTTATTTGTATATGCATCCAAAATCGCTGCCTCCGAAATTTATGAATATGGATGCATTATTAGATTACCTTTCAGGCACAAAAACAGAGCGGAAGAAAAAATATGCTGAATTTGTGAGGGGGTGAGGCTGCCTGTCACTTGTCAGCCATCGAAAGCGCGTGGAAATGGCATCAGTGGAAAGGGTCCAAATGGTCGAGACGCCCTTGATGGGGCGGTTTGTTTTTATGGGTGCTGTTAACTGAATATTCGGTCTATTAATTGGTTAATAGGGCGTGCTGGCGGTCGGTTATGGAGCAGTCCATACGTCACAGGTATATTTTCGTAAAAAGTTTATGGAGGAAAAAGGATTAAGAAGAAACGTGTAGGAATAAAGGGATTGATGTCCATATCACGAATATGGGAAGATGAACTAGGAGTGATTGGCGTAACAAATGTGGGCAGTTCTGTTTAGGTGATGCGCATGAGTGTTTATTGCAAAATAAAAATACAGAGTTCTGCAACAAAAAAATGCAGAACTTGATTGCATAAAAAAAGGCTTGCCAGCTTAGAGGCCCAAGGAAGCAACCTGCCCACCCCTAAAATAGGGCTAATTTAAATGTTTTCACAAAAAAACGCATCCAGCAACAAACAGCGTTACTGGATGCGATCAGTAGGAGTATTTTTAAAACGGATTATAAAACCGGCTTCCATCATGGAATGTGATGATTAAGGTGACCATGAACAGAATAGTAAATAGAGCGATTGCAAAGTAGTCGCTTTTTTGAAAAGGTCTTGCACTATACCATGTGCGTTTTTTGTTTTTGCCAAAGCCGCGCAGTTCCATTGCGTTGCTGATGGTGTCAATTTTGTTTAGGCTTGATAAGATAAGCGGTGCAAGGATGGAGGCGGCATTTTTGATCCGTTTAGGAAGTTTTTCTTTGCGGGACATGTCAAGGCCTCTAGCTTGTTGGGCGCGTGCTATATTCCGAAAATCCCGCTGTACGTCCGGTATATATCTTAATGCCAAAGAAACAGCATACGAAATTCGATAACTCACACCGATGCGATTGAGGGAAGCGGCGAATTCGCTTGGATGAGTCGTCACAATAAAAAGCAAAGCCGCTGGGATCACTGTGAAATATTTTAACGTAATATTCAATTGGTAAAAAAGTTGTTCCAATGTGACGTTATACCTTCCTGATATTTCAAATAACACATGGCTGGAGCCGTAAATTTTTACTCCTTCTTGCGGTGAAAAGACATAAATGGCAACATTGTTTATGAAAAGAAATACTAAAATAAATACAAGAACAAACAATATCTCTTCAAGTTTAATTTTTGAAATAATAAAAATGAGAATACTAATTAAAAATAAAAATAGTAGAATACGAGTGTCGTATGTCAGCATAGCTGCTGTCGACCATAAGATAAAGCATATTAGCTTTGTTACACCTGTCAACTGATGAACAGGAGATTTTCGGTCAATATAAGATAGCATTTCGGCTGCCAACCTGCCTTACCTCCCGATCATATTCTATGAAACGTTCCACAAACTTCCTCGGTTCTGGTATTCCTGTTTTTAATGCCAGGTTATAAAGAGACGTTTCTTTTAAATTTGCCTGTTTGATGATGTCAATATCAGAAAGGACATTGACAGCAGAATCATCGGCAATTTTCCTGCCTTCTGCAAATACTATCGCTCTTTCTGTATACTCCAGCATTAAATGCATATCGTGAGTAATCATCATAATTGTGACGCCTTGCTGATTTAATTGAACAAGAAACTCCATAATATCTGTATAATGGCGAAAATCTTGTCCGGCAGTTGGCTCGTCCAAAATAATGATGTCTGGCTCTAACACTAAAATGGAAGCAATCGTAACCCGCTTTTTTTGACCGAAGCTTAATGCTGAAATCGGCCAATTCCGAAATGGGTACAGCCCGCAAATTTTTAATGTATTGTCGACGCGTTCTTTTATTTCAGCTTCCGCTACGCCGCGAACCTTTAAGCCTAAGGCTACTTCGTCAAAAATCATATGCTTTGAAATCATATGATTTGGATTTTGCATGACCATGCCGATTTTTAACGAGCGTTCTTTAATCGTTTCGTTTGTTATATCCTTGCCGTTAAACAATATGCTCCCTGAGGAAGGCTTTTCAAATCCACAAATTAATTTTGTAATTGTAGATTTCCCTGCTCCATTTTTTCCAACAATGCTCACCATTTCCCCTTTGTTAATTGAAAAAGAAACATCCTTTATCGTTTCGTGACCTGGTGAATAGCTAAACGAAATATTTTTCAGCTCTAAAATTGGTTTTCCTTCTTTACTTGGCGTTTTTGGATTTGAATCTTCAAACCATTCCAACAAGTTTTTTCGGCATAAATCCGCTTTAAACTGATTGAAATCAGCAGGATGCATATCTTCAGTTAGCTTGCAACCGGCATATTTGACCGCTTTAATATATAACGGCTCCCGTATATTCGTCTCTTCTAAAATGTTAGTTGTTAAAAGCTGGTCAGGGCTCATATCAGCTACTATTGAGCCGTCATTGACCACAATAATGCGATCGACATGGCGATATAAAACATCTTCTAAACGGTGTTCAATAATGACAACGGTTGTATTCGTTTCTTTTTGGATTTTGTCGATTAAAGCCATTGCATACTTTCCAGTAGCGGGGTCAAGGTTTGCGAGCGGTTCATCAAACAACAGGATATCCACTTTGTCAACCATTACACCAGCGAGGGAAACCCTCTGCTTTTGCCCGCCTGACAAATGATGGACAGAGGCAGGCAAATAATCATCCATTTCGACCATTTTGGAAGCATCTTTTACGATCTCGAACATTTCCTTTTGCGGAGTGCAATCATTCTCCAGTGCAAAAGCTATGTCTTCACCAACAGTTAATCCTATAAACTGGCCATCAGGATCCTGTAAAACAGTACCAACCATTTTTGATAAAGCAAAAATATTTAACTCCTTTGTTTCCTGACCCATTACTTTTAAACTTCCGGTCATTTCTCCTTTATAAGAAAAGGGGATTAGACCATTGATGCAGTGGCCAATGGTGCTCTTCCCAGATCCTGAAGGCCCAACGATTAAAACTTTTTCCCCTTCGTAAATGTTTAAATGAATATTTTTTAATGTTGGATTTTTTTGGCTATAATACTTAAAGCTAAAATTATGAAATTCAATCACTCGTTTTCTCATTCGTAAAAGCTCCTGTAAGTAAATATGTTGTCAAAACTCACAATGTGCTTTTATTCTTTATCAAGACTTCCTTTTTGACTGCGTGTTTTTGCATAGAGTAAAAGAAGAAGTGTTCCAATGACGGCAACTGTTACCATATTGGAAATTCCAACAACTAATCCTTGCAGGAAGACTTTATTTGCTGGCTCAGCATAAATCAGTATATCAAGAGAAGGTGCGACAAGGAACCAGCCGATTGCTTGAACAATCACCTGAACAATATTAAATGTAATAATTTTTTTAGTGCCGAATTCACCAGATTCGATATCGATGCTTTTAGAAGCCAGACCAATTAAAAATCCGACAAGCAAGCTGACAACAACCCAACTCCACCAAATAGATCCATAAAATATTAAGTCTTTTAACGCATGACCGATAAGTCCGATTAAACCGCCTGCGACAGGCCCAAAAATAATTGACATAAGTGCTAAAAATGCATAAGTTGTTTCAATATTGGAATTTGGTATCCCTGTTGGAATGGACGCAAATCTTCCCAGAATAACAAAGACAGCTGCTCCAATTCCGATTGCTACGATTGTTTTGATCGATAGATTGTTTTCTTTCATGAACTTCCTCTCCTTTTTTTTATTTTTATGATTATATTGAATTTCCATTATATACGAAATTCGGTACTTTGCAGATAGTGATTTTCCATTTGGCACCTGCTTCAATATGGTAGGCCTTCGCAAATGATCCTTGATTGATTGCCACACCGATTTTGTCGAGCGAATTGACGTAAAGCAAAGGCTCGCCCAAATGACTATCCGCAAATGATCTGCCAAACGTCATAATATTTTTATATACTTGTCTTGTTTCATTTTCAATCGTTACTTCAAAAGAATCTCCGTAATCTACGTCTAACTTCTGAAACAAGCTGCGATCAATATTGGTCCATAAGTTTCCAAAGCGGACATCAAGTATATCAATATTCCCTTTAATCGCACCATTTTGAATATAGGCTTCTAAAACCGGCAGTTCAATTAGCGAATCGATTGGAATTTCCGGCCCCACCTGTTCAAACGTAATCACTTCGGATGCAAGCCGTGCGCCGGTATAAGCGTAAATATCACGTCCGTGGAAGGTATAAGAATGGCCGGAATTTGGCAGCCGGTTTACCTTTTCATCGATCAGCCTTGCTTCTTCGATCCCAATATACTTCTTTATATGTGTGATCGTTCCATTGTCGGGTGTCACAATATATTGGTTTGATTTTGTCTTCACAACAATGCTTCTCCGTTCTGAACCGACACCCGGATCAACAACAGAAATAAATACCGTCTCCTTTGGCCAATACGATATCGTTTGGTACAGCCTATAAGACGCTTCCCAAATATTATATTGGGGAATATCGTGGGTCAAATCAAAAATCCTCAGGCTGGGATTAACATTCAAAGCGACTCCATACATTGCACTGACAGCTCCATCGCTTAATCCAAAATCAGTTTGAATAACTAAAAAACGATTCATAAATTTTCCCCCATACATTGTTGTTTTATAAAAAAAACCACGTCTTTATCTATATAGATAAGGACGTGGTTTTGCTCACGTGGTACCACCTTACTTCACTGTTTGCTCGCACAAAACAGCCTCTGCCAGTACTACGGGCTTAATCCCTTCATACTGTGGTATTTGTAACGAGTACCAAACTCGGCGGAACCTACTTGTACTTTCGTGCTTTGTTGGGATAAAACACGAAAATAATACTTTCAGCACGCAACTCAGAGGCCATTGTTCGGGTTCGTATTTTTGCTTCTTCTCAGCTACCGAAGCTCTCTGTGAAAAATAACTGAACCTTACTTTTCCTCTTCATAGTTATTGTAAGAAAATTATTAACAATTTTTTAATTAATTATAATCACCGCTGCGAACATGTCAAGCGTTGGAATACGAAAAGTATGGAATGTGGCGGGGATTTGGTGCGGAGTGCTGGATATTAGGCTTGATGTGGAAGGTCTGATGTGGAAAAGATTTAGGTCGAATGAAAAATATGTTTGTGCGTATGTGGAACAAACTTGGTTCGGATAGTGAACAACCTTTTGCACGGCTGTACTTCACCCGTAGTGGGCTTGAAAACGCAGATATGCTTCATTAAACCAACATTTTACTGTTACGAAACCAAATGAAGTATGGGTAGCTGATATCACATACATTCCAACGGATGAAGGTTGGCTTTATCTAGCTAGTATTATGGATTTGTATTCAAGGAAAATAGTCGGCTGGCATATGCTGTTCCATGAAAAAGGAGCTAGTGTTAAGTGCTTTAAAGCAAGCCTATCAGCGTCAACAGCCACAGGGTTCTATCCTCCATCATTCTGATCGAGGGAGTCAATATGCTTCAAATGACTATCAAGCTAAGCTAATGGAATACGGAATGAAATGTAGCATGAGCCGCAAAGGAAATTGTTATGACAACGCTGATATTGAATTATTTCATGGATAATTAAAAAAGAACTAATTTATCAGACTCGTTATAAAACAAAAAAGAGCATATTTGAGTATATAGAAATATTTTACAATAATAAACGTATTCACTCCGCAACAGAGTATTTTTCACCATCTGAATACGAACGTATGTACGAAAAAAAGGGGCTTAATTAGCATATTATAGTTAGACCCGAAAATTTACCTTTAAAAATAATTAGGACAACGTCGTAATTATTTTTAAAAGGCTACCAAGTGATAGCGCGGTAGCTGCGAAAAAAATTTATAAATTTTTGTGTCTACTTTATTGACCTAATATCAGAATCCCTCAAAGACAAACTTCTGAGAATAAAATATGTAATCGATATTAAAAACACATAGGTGACAAACAAAAACAATCATAAAACAAAAAATAGACCTCGCTTGAACGAATGAGGTCTAGTACTTGTATTCATACACTAATCTTTGTTTCTCAATCAAACTGCCTGTTTTTTGCTTATAAAAAATAATCTTCAACTCACTTGAGGAAGCCCATGCTCTGTTTTTTAAATAAAGATTTATTTTTAACCCTTTCCAATCGAAAGAAAATTTTCAATCGCAAATGCTGATACTCCCAGTGCTGCGGAGTAAATCGATAGTTTTGAAAAGTTTATTTGTAAGTCTTTTTGGTGAAAATCTAATGTATGCTCGTTAATGGATTTTATAGTTGGTTGCTCGATTAAGTGTTTCGCCTTAGCTAGCCTATTTCCGATAATGATTTGTTGTGGATTAAATGTTTTAATTAAATTGGAAATACCTATCCCTAAGTAGGAGCCAATTTGCTGAAAAATGTCTTTAACGTTTTTGTTTTCTTCGGCCATTTTGATAAGCTCCTCTAGTGTCGCGTCTGGTAAAATATGTTTCGCTTGATGGAGTAATGCATGCTCAGAAGCATAAGCTTCCCAGCAACCAGAATTCCCACACCGGCATTTTTCTCCATCGACTACAATCGTCATATGTCCACTTTCACCAGAATAGCCATTCATCCCCTTGTATAGTTCTCCTTTCAGTATAATACCTACCCCAATACCGATTCCTGCGCTAATATAGATAACGTTATGGAAATTTACACCAGCTCCAAATCGAATTTCTCCATACGCGCCCGCATTTGCTTCATTTTCAACAATGATTGGGTAGTCAAATTCATGATAAATGATGTCCAGCAAATCGACATTCTTCCACTTTAAATTCGGGGCAAGCAATACTTTTCCGCTTTTATCTACAATACCTGGTACGCCAATTCCGATCCCAATAACCCCATACCTGCTTTGAGGTGTATGTTCGATAAGGTTTTTAATCGTTTCTATTGTTAAATGAATAATTTCGTCAAAGGAAAGATTGTGTATTGATTTATGTTTTTCGTACACCACGTTGCCTTCTAAATCAGTTACAATTCCTAAAATATAGTTCACACCAATATCTAATCCGATGGAGTAACCGGCCTTCTTATTAAAGAGCAGCATAACCGGTCTTCTTCCTCCGCTAGATTCCCCAGGCCCTGACTCGTAAATGAATTCTTCTTCGATTAATTCATTGACTAACGAAGAAACTGTAGCTTTATTTAGACCTGAGTGTTGCGCGATATCTGCACGTGAGATGGGAGCATTTGTGATGATCGTTCTAAGTACGATTTCTTTATTCTTTTTTTTCACGATTTGTTGGTTCCAAGTAGTTATGGTCAAAGGTTCTTCAGTCCTTTCTTCACTTAATATAAATGATATAGAAAAATTATATAACAAACTTTGTTTATTGTGTAGACAAACTAAGTTTTCGGTGATAAGATTGAATTGTAAAAAAATTTATATTTATTAGAAGAGGAGGTTCTCTTTGTGAGGAAATGTAAGGGTTTTCTATTCATTCTTTCTATTTTTCTATTAGTATTTGCGTTAGTAGCATGTGGTCAAGATGTCAGCAATGAAAGCGGTAACAAGAATTCTGAAGGCGAAAAAGATAAACTCACCATTGGACTATCTGTATCAGATTTAACATTAGAGCGTTGGCAGCATGATCGGGATTTTTTTGTAGAAAAAGCGAAAGAGTTAGGAGCAGAGGTTTTAGTTCAATCCGCGAATGGTGATGAAGCAAAACAATTATCACAAATTGAAAATATGATCTCACAAGGTATTGATGCGCTTGTTATTATTGCCATCAACTCAGATTCACTAACGACCGTTGTTGAGCAAGCAAAAAGTAAAGGTATTCCCGTTTTGGCATACGATCGATTAATAAATGGTGCAGAAATTGATGCCTATGTATCATTTGATAACGTTAGAGTGGGTGAAATGCAAGCAGAGTATCTTGTTGAAAAAGTTTCTAAAGGAAAATATTTCCTAATGGGTGGTTCTCCAACAGACAACAATGCAAAAATGTTTAGAGAAGGCCAAATGAATGTTCTTCAACCGCTTATCGATAAAGGGGATATTGAAGTTATAGGGGATCAATGGGTGAAAGGCTGGGACGCAAACGAAGCGTTAAAAATTATGGAAAATGCATTAACAGCTAATAATAATGACATTGACGCAGTTGTAGCATCAAACGATAGTACAGCTGGAGGAGCTATCCAAGCCCTTGAAGCTCAAGGCTTAGCAGGGAAGGTTGTTATTTCCGGTCAAGATGCTGACTTGGCAGCAGTCCAACGCATTGCGGAAGGAAAACAGTCTATGACAATTTATAAGCCTATTAAAGCCATTGCAACAAAGAGTGCGGAAGTTGCTGTTCAATTGGCAAAAGGTGAGAAGATTACATCCGATTCCACAATAAATAATGGAAAAGTAGATGTCCCATTTATTAAATTAGATCCAATTAAAGTGGATAAAGAAAATCTTGTTGATACAGTAATCAAGGATGGGTTCCATTCTTACGATGAAGTATATAAAAATGTACCAGAAAGTGAACGTCCACCACGTCCATAGTCAGGTTTTAAATCATAACAAAGCGTATAAAATGGGAGGAAGTTTCCCAGAGCTATCAAGTTAAGAAAATCTCTTTTCAGCATCAGTGTTCTTTTATCCTTTCGCGTTTCAATTTCTTTTCTTAATGCGATTGAAATATCGAAAAAGAAAGAGTTATTTCACTAACTTGGCGTGTATGGGAAAGCTCCCCCCATTTATCTGATTACTTTATTGCAGGTGGTGAAAAAGGATTGGAAACGTTTGCGCTTCAAATGAAAGGAATTACGAAAGATTTTCCTGGTGTACGTGCATTAGATAACGTCACATTTTCAGTACGTAAAGGGGAAATCCATGCTCTATGTGGTGAAAATGGAGCAGGAAAATCAACTCTAATGAAAATACTTAGCGGTGTATACCCTCATGGAACTTATGAAGGTCAAATATTGATTAACGGGAAAAAAGTTCAATTTAAATCGATCAAAGAATCCCAAGACGCAGGAATTGCTATTATTTATCAGGAGCTGGCATTAGTTGGTGAAATGACAGTTGCAGAAAATTTATTTTTAGGCCATGACTTTATGAGATCTAAAATCATTAACTGGAACAAAATATATGCAGAGGCTCAGAAATGGTTAGATCAAATTGGATTAGATATTGATCCGGAAACAAAAGTTAAGGATTTAACAGTTGGTAAACAACAGTTAATAGAAATTGTGAAAGCACTTACAAAGAAAGTAGATATTTTAATATTGGATGAGCCGACAGCAGCTTTAACTGAAAGTGATGTTGAAATATTGATGAACCTTTTACATGATCTGCGTTCAAAAGGGGTTACCTGCATTTATATTTCTCACAAGCTCGGTGAAGTGATGTCATTGGCCGATTCAGTTACTATATTACGAGACGGGAAAACAATTAGCACGGATTCTATTGAGAATTTAACTGAAGATATGATTATTACGAAAATGGTAGGTCGAGAATTAACAGAACTTTTCCCATATGAACCTCATCCAATTCGTAATGAAAAAATACTGGAAGTGAAGAATTACTCTGTTTTCGATGAAAATGGAAAACAAGTGATTCAGGATGTATCCTTCTCGCTAAAAAAAGGTGAAATACTCGGTTTTTCTGGATTAATAGGGGCCGGGAGGTCAGAATTATTTATTAGTCTGTTTGGCGGATTTAAGGGAAAAAAAACGGGAACAGTCCTGATCGATGGAAAGCCAACAAATATACAAAAACCTGCTGATGCAATCAAGGAAGGTTTAGCCTATGTATCTGAAGATCGAAAACGATACGGTTTAGTTTTAGGGATGGATATTACGAAAAACACGACTCTTACAGCTTTAAACAAAGTTATGAAGTTGAAAGTGATTGATGAAGCTTTAGAAATAAAAAGTACTGAGGACATAACGAAGAAAATGAATTTAAAAGCTCCAAGCTTAGAAGCAGCTGTAGGTCAATTAAGCGGTGGAAATCAACAAAAAATCGTTTTAAGTAAATGGTTACTAAATGATCCGAAAATCTTAATACTTGATGAACCGACAAGAGGAATTGATGTCGGGGCAAAGTATGAAATATATAAAATCATGAATGATCTTGTTAAACAAGGTGTCGGTATTATCATGATCTCATCTGAGCTGCCCGAAGTAATGGGAATGTCCGATCGTATTCTTGTCATGTCAGAAGGAAGAATCACCGGAGAATTTTTAAGAGAAGAAGCGACTCAAGAGAACATTATGAGATGTGCTACTGGAGGGAAAAAAAGTGTCCAGACAACTATCAACAGTTAATGTAAATGAGCAAAGGAATAAAGGTATAAGTTTTAAACTTGATCTGCAATCATACACGCTTATGATTGCCCTTGTGTTAATAGCTGTTATTTTCAGCATTTTTACAGGAGGAGAATATTTATCTTCTCGTAATCTCTCTAATTTATTTACCCAAATGTCTGTCATTGCTGTGCTTGCGGTTGGTATGACACTTGTTATAGTAGCAGGTCATATTGATTTATCTGTAGGTTCGTTGGTTGGGTTAACTGGAGGCATTGCTGCTATTTTACAAGTTTGGCATGGCTGGAGTACTTTTTCAGTCGTTTTCGCTGCGATCATCATTGGAGCGATTTTAGGTTTATGGCAAGGATGGTGGGTAGCTTATCGGGCGGTGCCTGCTTTTATTGTAACACTCGGGGGTATGCTTGTTTTTCGAGGTATTCTAATTGGATTAAGCAAAGGACAAACTATTGCACCAATGAGTGAAAGTTTTAAGCAAATTGGGAACAGTTATCTTCCTTATGTACCGGGGTATATTTTAGCATTAGTTAGTATAGTAATTCTTGTTTTTTGGACTATTAGAAATCGTTCTAAAAGAATGAACATGGGACTTATGATACCAGCTGCAACTGTAGATTACGGAAAAGTTGCAGTATACTCTATTTTAATTCTCCTCATTACATATATGTTAAATCGATATTACGGTATCCCTGTTCCATTTTTAATTGTTGCTTTGTTATCGATTATTTTTATCTTTATTTCTAATAAAACAGCGTTCGGGCGTTATATTTATGCGATTGGAGGGAACCAAGAAGCTGCAGCTCTTTCTGGTATCAATATAAAGCGTAATATACTTTGGGTGTTTATTATAATGGGAGGGCTTTCTGGTGTTGCAGGTGTTTTATTAACTAGTAGATTAAATGCAGCGACAGTAAATGCAGGTAATATGTATGAGCTTGATGCAATTGCAGCTTGTGTAATTGGCGGTACTAGTTTAATGGGTGGTAAAGGTAAAATATTTGGAGCCCTTATTGGAGCTTTAATTATGGCTAGTATTGACAATGGCATGAGCATAATGAATATTGAAACATTCTGGCAATACATTGTTAAGGGTCTCATTCTCATAATCGCAGTATGGATTGATATTTCTAGTAAAAAATAAATAAAACTAGTTTAAGAATGGGAGGAAATGAATATGACATACTTTGAAAATGTAAATGAAATCAAATATGAAGGACCTAAATCTTCGAATCCTTTAGCTTTTAAATATTATAATCCTGATGAGGTTGTCGGTGGAAATAGGATGGAAGACATTTTCCGTTTTAGCGTTGCATACTGGCATACATTTACAATGGACGGGAGTGATCCTTTCGGCCACGGAAATATGATTCGTCCGTGGGATAAATATACGGGAATGGACTTAGCAAAAGCACGTGTGGAAGCTGCATTTGAATTTTTTGAAAAGCTGAACATACCATACTTTTGCTTTCACGATGTAGATATATCGCCAGAAGGAAGTAATTTAAGAGAAACTTATAAAAATTTAGATGAAATTGTTGCGATGATAAAAGAATATATGAAAACAAGTAAAACGAAGCTTCTTTGGAATACAGCCAATTTGTTCTCACATCCTCGTTTTGTTCATGGAGCGGCAACTGCGGTAAATGCCGATGTGTTTGCTTACGCTGCAGCAAAAGTGAAAAAAGGGTTGGAAATCGCAAAAGAACTTGGGGCAGAAAACTATGTATTCTGGGGTGGACGGGAAGGTTATGAGACCCTGTTAAATACGGACATGAAGTTAGAACTGGATAATCTTGGACGCTTTTTGCATTTAGCTGTTGATTATGCGAAGGAAATAGGCTTTTCTGGTCAATTTCTCATTGAACCTAAACCGAAGGAACCTACAAAACATCAGTATGATTTTGATGTAGCAACGGCTTTAGCGTTTTTACAAAATTATGGTCTTAAAGACTATTTTAAATTTAACATTGAGGCCAACCACGCTACATTAGCAGGTCATACTTTTGAACATGAACTTCGTGTAGCAAGAATTAATGGTATGCTAGGTTCTGTTGATGCGAATCAAGGAGATCCGTTATTAGGGTGGGATACAGACGAATTCCCAACAGATTTATATTCTACAACGTTGGCGATGTATGAAATTTTACAAAACGGCGGGCTTGGCAAAGGCGGATTAAACTTTGATGCAAAAGTGAGAAGAGGCTCATTTGAACCAGAAGATTTATTTTATGCACATATTGCGGGTATGGATAGTTTTGCAATCGGTTTAAAGGTTGCTCAAAGATTAATAGATGATAAAGTTTTAGAAAGCTTTATTGAAGAACGCTATAGTAGCTATCATCATGGAATTGGAAAAGATATTGTAGAAGGCAAAGTGGATTTCCATAAATTAGAGGAATATGCGCTGCAGCTTGGAGATATTCAAAACTCTTCAGGAAGAACTGAACGATTGAAGTCGACAATCAATCAGTATTTATTATCTGTTCTTTCTGAATAGATTTTATCTTCGTTAGGACGTACCTGGTTTAAATAAATAACAATCTGGTATGTCCTTTTATTTAATAACAATAAAGGGTGATCTCAATGAAATATGTGATTGGTATTGATTTAGGGACTAGTGCGGTAAAAGTTTTATTAATGAACCAAAACGGTGAAGTATGTAAAGAGATTTCTAAATCTTATCCGCTTATTCATGAAAAATCGGGGTATAGTGAGCAAGATCCATCTGAGTGGGTAAAAAAAACAACGGAAGCATTAGCAGAGTTAGTGAAAGATTTCGATGGTCATGTTGAGGACATTGAAGGAATAAGCTTTTCGGGACAAATGCATGGGTTAGTATTGCTGGATAAAAATTACCAAGTACTACGGCGTGCAATTTTATGGAATGATACAAGAACGACTCAGCAATGTAAGAAAATTTATGATGTGATCGGAGAGGAAAAGCTACTTAATATCACAAAAAATCCTGCATTAGAAGGCTTTACACTACCGAAGCTTTTGTGGGTGAAAGAGAATGAAAAAGATATTTATGAAAGAGCATCTGTATTTATGCTGCCTAAAGATTATTTACGTTATTGTATGACTGGTCAAATACATAGTGAATATTCAGACGCTGCCGGTACTTTATTATTGAATGTTCACGAAAAAGTGTGGAGTAAAGAAATATGCGAGTTGTTAGGTATTGATATTTCTCTGTGCCCACCTCTTGTCCATTCTTATGAATGTGTAGGAACAATCACATCATCATTGGCTGAAAGTACCGGGCTATCAAAATCGACTAAAGTTTATGCCGGTGGCGCTGATAATGCGTGTGGTGCAATTGGTGCCGGCATTTTATCAGAAGGAAAAACGTTATGCAGTATTGGAACATCAGGTGTCATCCTTTCTTATGAGGAAAATAGTGATCGGGATTTCAAAGGTAAGGTTCATTATTTTAATCACGGAGAAGAAAATGCTTATTATACGATGGGAGTGACTCTATCAGCCGGTCACAGCTTAGAGTGGTTTAGAGAAGTTTTTGCTAAACAAGAAGATTTTCATACATTACTTTCAGGTATTGAACATGTACCAATCGGATCGAATGGACTAATTTTTACTCCATATTTAGTTGGAGAACGGACACCTTATGCCGATTCTGTCATTCGGGCAAGTTTTATTGGGATGGATACTTCCCATCATAAAAAAGATTTTGTACGAGCAGTTCTAGAAGGAATTACAATGTCTCTCAATGAATCGATCCAGATCTTTAGGGAAAGCGGAAAGAAAATAGATACCATTGTATCAATTGGTGGGGGAGCAAAAAATGAAACTTGGCTGCAAATGCAGGCAGATATCTTTAACGCTAGAATTGTAAAATTGTCGAGCGAGCAAGGACCGGCTGTTGGGGCAGCTATGCTAGCAGCAGTTGGGGCTGGTTGGTTTGCATCTTTAAACGAATGTGCAGAAGTTTTTATTAAGCATTCTAAAGTGATTGAGCCTATTCAAGAAAATGTTGATAAATATAGAGAGCTATTTGCCATTTATCAACAAGTCTATGCAAAGACAAAAGAATTAAATGAATCATTAGCATTTTTTAGGAATTAATACATAGATGGTAAGACCTGTTCAATATTTCATTTAAATTTGGAGGTAAAAAATGAAAAAGGTTCGCTGGGGTATTTTAAGTACGGCAAATATCGCTAGAACACAATTCATTCCAGCTATGTTTAGAGCTGAAAATGCAGAACTAACTGCCATTGCAAGTAGAGGCAGTAAAGTTCATGCGATTGCACAAGAATTCAATATTCCAAAAGCATACGAAAGTTATGAGGCGCTTCTTAACGATCCGGAAATAGATGCAGTATATATACCGCTGCCTAATCATTTGCATAAAGAATGGGTGATAAAGGCGGCAAGTAAGGGAAAACACATTCTTTGTGAAAAACCCGTTTCATTGAATGCAGAAGAAGCCGTAGAAATGGACAAAATTACGCTTGAATGTAATGTGAAGTTTATGGAAGCCTTTATGTATCAGTTCCACCCGCAACATGATCGTGTTCGTGAAATCATATTATCTGGGGAAATTGGCGAAGTAAAATTATTTAAATCGAGTCATTCTTTTTATTTAGAAAACAGAGAAGATGATATCCGCATGGTTAAAGAGATGGGCGGCGGAAGCTTGTATGATGTAGGCTGCTATTCGATCCATGCTGTACGATATATATTAAATACTGAACCAATTGAAGTTCATGCAATTGGGAATATAGATCCGATTTCAAATGTTGACCTATCTGCATATGTGCATATGAAATTAGAAAACGGTGTGACTGCATTAATGGATTGCAGCTTTGATATGACGGAAAGAAATGAATACGAAGTTGTCGGTACAAAAGGAACGATTAAAGTATCTTATGCATTTCGTCCCGATCGAAATGGAGGAGTTGGGATTCTCATAGTAGAGAGGAATGGAGTAACGCGAGAAGAAAAAATTCATGGCGACATTTATAGACTTGAGGTAGAACACTTTTCAAGAGCCATATTAGAAGACTTGAAAGTGAAGTATTCTGGAGAATCGTCAATAAAAAATATGAGGGTGATTGATGCTTGTTATGAATCCATTCGAACAGGAAAATCGATAAGAATCAATCAATAATTCATGGTGGCTTTGATAACAGGGGTCTTATTGAACCTTGTTTCAGATCATTCAAAATAAATGATAAATAAAGGCGATGGAAACTATGGAAATTCGAAAAGAATTATTTGGATATAAACATAACCAGCCAGTATACTTGTTCAAACTAAGAAACGATCATGGATTAGAAATTTCTTGTATCAATTATGGGTGTATTATTACAGAGATTCTTGCCCCCGATCGAGAAGGGAAGCTTGAAAATATCGTATTAGGGTTCGATAGTATAGAAGAATATGAGCGACACTCCTCTCCATACTTTGGTGCTGTGGTAGGGAGATTTGCAGGCAGAATAAAAGAAGGGAGATTTACCTTAGACGGTCAAGAGTACCAAGTAACAAAAAATGAGAATCAAAACCATTTACATGGCGGAAACAAAGGGTTTAGCAAAGTATTATGGGACTATAACGTTGGGGAAGAAAAGGAAAACGAGATTTCAATCGAATTTTGTTATTTTAGCCCTAATGGTGAGGAAGGATATCCGGGTAGCCTTGATGTGAAAGTCATCTATTCGTTAACAAATGAGAATGAGTTGATTATCACTTACTATGGTAAATCTGATAAGAAAACATTACTAAATATGACGAATCACACTTATTTTAACTTAAGTGGTGATTTAAAACGAGATATCTTATATCATGAACTGACTATAAAAAGCGATACATTTATAGAATTGGATCGTGAATTGCTTCCAACCGGAAACTTGATTGATGTAACAGGTACCGTCTTTGACTTTCGAATGGGAAGGAAAATCATTACTGGAGTGAATTCGACTCACCCTCAGATTCTTTTAGCGAATAAGGGCTATGACCATCCATTTTTATTAAATACGAATCATCAGCAAGAAATTATTTTATACGATAAAGAGAGTGGGCGAAAACTAGTAATTGAAACGGACGAACCAAGTGTCGTTCTATATACTGGAAATAAGTTAGGAGAACAACGATATAAAATTCGAAATGTGAATTCTAAAAATTATTTAGGGTTATGCTTAGAAACACAGGCTCCACCGGATTCCGTGCATCATCCTCATTTTCATTCGTCTATTTTAAACGAAAATAATATTTATCGAAAAAGAACTAAATATTTGTTTGCGTCAGATAAATGAATATTAAATTATAGTAGAATAATAATGTGTTTAAATGTAATCTTTTAAAAATTATTGTATATATGGAATAATCGTTTAATACGATTGTTCCATTTTTATAAACGAGTGTAATGCACTTCTCCAAAATTTACCTAAAATTGGTAGTCTAGCAGAAAAGATTTGTTGTTTACCATATGGTTTCTATATGACGAAGCTTGTGAAAAGGTCATTGGCCATAAAGAAGTTATTGAATACACCAACCGCCGATCGAGCAATCTGGCTCGTTTTGTCGCCTCATCGCAGAAAATTTACGGAGAATTTGACTGGAAAGCGCGGAATACTCATTGGAAAAAATCATCGTCTCTCCTTGAAAGTGGCAAAGTACAAATGTTAGGTAATCACGTAAGCCTCCCTGCTGAATTGTTTTCAGCGGGAGGCTGCTTTTTTATACATCATTATAGAACAAAGCCATCAGGATCAGAAAAAATTTTATAGTTTGATAATACAGAGCTAAAAATACTTATTTGCACGCTCATTTTCTCCATTAGTCTCTTCCTTTCACCAAGATTGAGTAAGAACCATTTTTAGTTTGCTTACTACAGGATCATCAGAAAGCACGCTTGGAAGAAATCTTAAAAGAGTACCCAGAACTTGCTTGTGCTTACGATTTAAAGGAACTATTTCGAGATTTCTATAAGTTGACCGATTACGGGATGCCCATGATCTTTTAGAAGAATGGATTCAATTAGCACGGAATAGTCCATACTCATCTTTTCATAAAGTGGGCAACACTTAGAAAAGTGGAAAGTACCCATACTCCAATATTTCTTATCTCCATACACGAATGCCCGAACAGAAGGAACCAATCATAAAATCAAACATATAAAACGGAGGGCTTATGGATATCGGAATCTAAAGCGTTTTCGACTTCGTGTATTTTTGGAATGTACAGGGAATACGAATGTTGATTAAATTGCTTAAGGGCTCTTTTTCAGTAGCTAACATGATAGTTGGTAGAATAGAAGCCGTCAAGGAAGGCACTTGACTACTCCCATTCTACCAACTTAGTGGTCAGTAAGCTGAAGAAGGAGACGGTCTGATTGACATCTAAATCCAGCTAACATGATGGCAAGGTTTGTGTACAAATCACAGAAAATGGAGAAGAGACCTTATTTATGAAATGGGTGCGATTGTGGAGCAATATAGATAGGAAATAATCAAACTTTATTTTGAAGGAGTGGAAATATATTGAATTTATGTAAAATAATATGTTAATATTATGTTAGGTTGTTATAATCAAAAAAGTCCTGCGGTAATATGTCAAGGTGAAAAATCATAGAAATTGGAAATTCCCTTGTCCGATGATCCGAAAAAAGGCAATACTGAAGAAACCTAGTATTGGTACATGTAATAAACTAGGTCTAAAGGTTTATATTGGTATACAAGATCGATCCTTTTATCGATTTTCCCCCTTTCTTGGCGTGTAGATTTGACCGTTGCGTAGCAGCGCATCGATCACACGCACGAGTTTTCTAGCGGTGAGGACGAGGGCTCGTTTATGTTGGTGTTTGGGCACTTCCTCATACTTCTTCCGGTAGTACGCACGAAACGTCGCATCATGCCGTTGCACCGAGTTGGCAGCCTCCACTAGGTAGTAACGGAGATAACGATTGCCGGAACGAATGAGGGAGGTGACCTCGGCTTGAAAACGGCCCGATTGGTGCTTGGACCATGTCAAGATGGCATATTTTGCCAAAGTGGCCTGATTGTGAAACCGCTCGATTTGCCCGATTTCGGCCAGGATGCCTGCGGTGTAAACCGGTCCGTTGCCTGGGATGGTTTGCAGTGTGTTCGGAATGCCTTCAAGATGGCGGGTAATGGCTTTATCGAGCTCTTTCAGCTGCGATTGCAGGCTGCGGATTGATTGAATCGACAGCCCTAACAGCAAGTCGATGGAATCCTCGACACACTTGGACAACCGATACGGCGAACGGGCCGCCTTTTGAATCGACTTGGCGATGCATTCCGGATCGGCAAAGCGATTGCGCCCTTTTTGGCGCAGGAAGTCGGCCAACTGCTTGACATCCATTTGGCAGATGTCATCGAGGCTCTACGACTCAAGGTATTAATGAGAATAGTAGTGTTGAAGATATGCTGGAAGAAATGCAGAAATATATATATCAAGATGAAGATGGTAAACTTATATTTAATGTAGATAAAGCGATAGAAGAAGAACAAAGTGATTTTATTATTGATTCAGGGAAAGAATTCAATGCTTTAAGTAATCATGTTGAAAATAAAAAAGAGTCACAATCTGTATCTCAAATATTAAGAGGTATGCCAGTTTGGGGAAACTGGTGCGGACTTGGACATGGTGGCGGTGTACCAAAAGATAAATTAGATTCTTTACGTATGACACATGATCTTTGCTATAAAGTAAAAGGATATTTCGATTGTGGCTGTGATAAAGCTTTAGTAGCTGGGATAACTGCCGCTCTTCCATTTATGAAATATGACGAAAAAAGAGCTGCCTTAGCAGTAGCAGCTTACTTTAGTATAGCACCTTGTAAAAAATAATAGAGTGGGGAATTAAATGATTTATAAACTTATCATGTTTATAATATTTTGTATTTTAATGTTTATAGGATATTTAATTGAATGGATTACAGGAGGAAGACCTTGAATTTAGGATCATTATCCTAGTCAGTTCTTGAAAAATACAAAACATCAGCTAGTACTTTCGCTTGTTGACAAAGTCTCTGCTTAGACAGTCTACAAGCTTTATTACTATATCTAAAAGTTTGACAGAGTACACTAAAGAAAAGCCCGAAAATACTGGTGTTTTGGACTTTACCCACAACACGGGGGTGTCTAATAAGTTGTTTTTACGGCATGATTTTACGTAATAGCCGACCAAGCCCTAACTTTTCCCATATCTTTCGGAACAGATAAACCGGCCCAAACTCTTTTGTCCAAAGCACGGAGACAGAAGAGGAAGAGCCTTGCCCGTGAATTCGGTCAAAGTAACGCTCTGAAAATTTGGCTAATCCCTCGATTTATTGATCGACAGAGCCATTCTCTAATAAATGTTCTAACCTCCCTAGATTACAAAGCGTTTGTTGCCGAACTTTATTGTCTACACGAAATGTACGACATATTTGTAGATATTGACGAACAGAACCATTTTTATTTTTTTGCTTGGGTCAGGTGCCTGTCACCACTCGATGCCCTGTCTGAACTCAAGGGATGGTAAAAAAAGTATACATATCCGTCTGTCATGACAAGGGATGAGAGTCCAAAAGCACTTACGCAGGAAATTCAAAAAATGGTTCGCTAACCTATGACTTACACCTGTTTTCAGCGAACCAAAAAAGCTCCAACAAAGTCTTGACTGACTCCGGAAAACGATGCTCATACACAAATGCACATTTATTTGTTAAAATATTAATTATATTCTGACAAAAATGAAACCTATCGTTTTCGGAAGCAAGAGGTATTCTTTCGAAAAATTTACATCCATGAAACAAAATCATTAAATATACAAAGTAATCTATATATGGAATAAACGGTTTGCGGCCGTTTTATCACCGACAGAATGGGGGAGGGTGCAGTGGAGAAGATTGCCTCGCATGCGTATGAAAAGCCGGGCTGGAAACTGTATGTTTCGTTGCCGATTTTATCGTGGGCGTTGTATGATTTTGCGAATACGATTTTTTCCTCGAATGTGAATACGATTTTTTTCCCGCTTTATGTTTCGGAAACGGTGGGAAAAAGCGAGAGCTTGAACCAAATCGCCAGTACATTTATTTCGTATGCAAATGCGTTAGCCTCTTTCTTTTTAGTGATATTTTCCCCTTTATACGGCACATGGATTGACCGGACCGGGAGAAGAAAGAAATGGCTTGGGATTTTTACGACTCTTTCGGTTACGGCAACTTTGCTTATGGGTGTTGCCGGATATTCGAATCTTGGGAATGCCATGTTTGGAATGCCGGCGTCTTTTGTCATAATCGTGCTTTTATTTGTCGCAGCAAAGTTTTTTTACCATTCGAGCCTTGTTTTTTACGATTCCATGATTTCCAGTTTGGGGAATAAACAGGAAATACCGCTTATCTCCGGTTTTGGCGTTGCTGTCGGATATGTCGGAACGCTTGTCGGGCTCGCTGTGTATCCGTTTGTTGGAGAAATGGATTACTATCGGGCTTTTATTCCAAGCGCCCTTTTGTTTCTCCTCTTTTCTTTCCCGCTGTTTTTCTTTGTCAAAGAAGAAGCCGAAAAAGCCGATGCCTTAAAGCGAAAGGCCGGATTTTTTGCAGGTTATCGGGATATTTATGCAACATTGAAAGAAATGAAAAAGTATCAAAACATTTTTACTTTCATGATTGCTTATTTCTTTTTGAATGATGCGGTGGCGACGACGATCGCCATCATGTCCGTTTATGCCAAAGTCATTGCCGGGTTTACGGCAGGGGAGTTCATCCTTTTATATTTAGTCTCCACAGTTTCGAGTATTATCGGTTCCTTTCTTTTTGGCTATATTACGAGAAGCAAGGGAGCCAAAAAAGCGGTTTTGTATGTCGGCATCGTGATGTGCATCGCACTGGCGATAGGGGTGCTTGCTTTTTCCAAGCTATCTTTTTGGATTGCTGGGAGTTTGTTCGGCGTCAGTTTAGGAGCGATGTGGGTCACTTCGAGAACATATATAGTCGAACTTTCCCCGCCAGATAAGCAAGGGCAATTTTTCGGACTGTTCGCTTTTTCTGGAAAAGTGTCAGCCATCATTGGTCCAGCGATTTATGGAAGCATTACCCTCCTTTTTCATTCATATGGAAACATTGCCAATCGGTTGGCGATGGGATCGCTTTTGATGATGGTGCTCCTTGGCATTTTCTTTTTGCTGAAGGTAAAGCCACAGAAGCCTGCCGCGCCGAAAAGCTGATGAGAGGTTTTAAGGAGGACATTGCCGAAAGCTATTCCGTCATTGAAATCATGGAAACAGAAATAACTACCAGCCGCCATCTGGGCGCTCTTGTTCGTCTTTCTTGTTGCCTCATCGCTAAAAATTTATGAAGAACTTATTTTAAAAATTGGTTCTAAAATGAATTGACTTAACCGGACAAAAAATTAAGGTCAAGTAGATGAACAACCATATCTGAGCATACTGCTTATTTAGCATAAATGATCCGAATAGAAATTTTACATGGAGTGGCGGACATGTTAGGCTTGATGCCTTGCGAAGCAAGGATTGGCGCTCGCTCCTTTCGCTAGGAAACATGTCCGCAGAAGCTCCGTGTCAAGCGATATAGACCTAAAATTTTATACAGGGAATGGAATATTCGTATTTTGTCATTCATACATTTTTTAATTGCCAAAAACAGATAAATAAAGCAAAAAGGTTGGTGTTTAAACTTTCGGAGCCAGTTCGACAGCGGCGCGAATGGCTTCGAGCATGCTGCGTTCGTCCGCCAGATTTTTTCCTGCGATATCAAAGGCTGTTCCATGGTCGACAGATGTGCGGATGATACCGCCTTTGAGGCCGACGGTGATGTTTACTCCGGCTTCCAGCCCCAGCACTTTAATAGGGGCGTGCCCTTGGTCATGGTAGCAAGCGACAACAATATCAAAATCTCCGCGCACCGCACGGTAAAATAATGTATCTGCCGGATATGGTCCGGTTGCATTGATTCCTTCCACTTGTGCTTTTCGGATGCCGGGAATGAGTTTTTCCTCTTCCTCTCCATTGCCAAACAGTCCGTTTTCTCCAGCGTGAGGGTTGATGCCGCACACGGCGATGCTTGGGTTTTCTTTTCCAGCTCTTGTCAACGTTTCATGAGCCAGTTTAATGACTTTGTAGGTCCGATCGGGATTAATCATTTCTATCGCTTTAATTAACCCGACATGGGTAGTAATATGAATGACTTTAAGTTTTGGAGAGGATAACATCATCGCATAATCTTGAGTGCCCGTTAAATCGGCCAAAATTTCTGTATGTCCCGGGTATAGATGTCCGCCTTTGTGCAGGGCTTCTTTATTTAAAGGAGCTGTACAAATGGCCTGTATATATCCGTTTTTAGCTAATTCGATGGCACGTTTTAAAAATTGGAATGCGGCATCTCCTGCAGCTGCTGATACTTGTCCAAAAGACAAATTGGCAGGAAGCAAATTTAAATCAATGCAATCAATTGTACTGTATTGGTAAGTTGCTTCCTTTACAGATGAAATAGGGTGAATGGTCAGTTTGGAATTGGTAATTCTAGCTGCCCGTTCTAATATTTTTGCATCTCCTATCACTAAAGGATTGCATTGCTCATAAATGGATCGGTTTTGTAGGGCTTTTACGATAATCTCCGGTCCAATACCGGCAGCATCTCCCATCGTTATTCCGATGATAGGTTTCATTTGACATCTACTCCTTGTAATTGGTGAATTGCTTGAATAAATGTATTTTCCGAACCAAAGGCTCCCGCCTTTGTCACTACATGCATTCCTGAGTCATGAATTAATTTCGCTATTGGCACTCCTGTTTCCACTTCATCCAGCAATTCAAAACCCGAAGCTCCGATTTTCTCGCATACATGTTTTGCAGTATCCCCGCCTGTTAATATCATCCCTCTAAAATAGCCCTTGTTGATCAATGTGGAGGCAACTTCGCCTAATTTTTGAACAATGAAATTGCTTATTTCTATTGTGCTTAATCCTTTCGATTTTCCTATTTCCTGTACCTGTTTTATTTCATTGGGTGAAGCAGAAGAATATAGTGCGACATGATAACCCTGTTTGACCCAATCCTCTGCCTGGTGAATGGCTTTTTTCATTTCATCGCAGCGAATTTGGTCATCACTAACCAATCTTATGGAATCAAGCTGTACACCTTTGACATTCGTTAAAGAAAGGGCAAGATCTAACTGTTTGCGGGATACTTGGCTGACGCTACCAACTACTAGCAGGATGGGCTGTCGATTTTGATCAATCTTGATCGTTCTTTTTGCTTTTTGAAGCTGATAAACCTCGGGAAGGTAATTAGCCAGACCTGCCGACCCGACCCATACGACTTTTTCGTTAATGTGGCAAACGTATTGTGCGATACAACACAAATCTTCTTCAGTTAAAGAGTCAAAGACAATGTAAGGAATATGATTCGCACGATAATCGTTTAGTCTCTCTTTTACTTTATCAAATCCGAGACGAAGTGTTTGATAGTCAATTAATCCTATAGGACGCTTTGTCTGTTTGGCAATTAAACTGGGAATATACGACTCTTTAACTGGACATTTAGGGTCTCTTGATATTTCTGTCTCATGTAGCAATGTATCGTGTAAAAAATGATATCCTTTATAAGTGGTTCTTCCGTTTTTGGGATAACCTGGCGCAATAATCATAAATGTCGGCTTTATTGCATCGTAAACAGCATCGATTTCCGCTCCGATATTTCCTCTAAGGGTGGAATCGATTTTTTTGTAGATAATCGGGAAACAATCTTTTAGTTTTTCCGATACGACCTTTACTTTCTCATAGGCTTCTTTCTTAGATAAAGAGCGGCTATCAGTATCAATGACAACCGCATCGTTTTCGTCTAGTTGGCTCGAATGCAGTTGAAATAGTACGGATGTTTTTAAACCGTAATGAGCAAGCTGAACGCCGCTGTCGTTGGCTCCTGTTAAATCATCTGCGATGATTGCGATCTTCATGGTGCATCTCCTTCCTTAAATGGAGGAGCCCAAGTCATAGACATGGGCTTTATGGGTTAGTTTGGTAATTGGTAGTATTGCTGCAATTTATTTTTCTTTTCCAATCGTTTCGCCAAAAACGCGATGTAAATTGGTAGTAAAATCGCTGTCGTGACCGTACTTGCCGCTACTTGGACTGTCGCTAAATCAGCTACGCTTGCGAAAGAAGCATTCGCTGCCGCGATCGCAGCAGGAGTAGCTACAGCGTTTCCTGCGGTAGAGCCTTCAGCAGCACCGACAAGTGGATTCCAGCCGAATGCTTTAAAGATTAAGTATCCGGCAGTTCCTGTTAACAATACTGTAGCTACGCCCAACAATACGCCACTTAATCCCCCTTTGATGATGGCCCCAAAGTCGATCCCCATTCCTAAGGCGAACGCAAAAAATGGTATTAACATATCGCTGCCTTTTGCTAAAAATTCTCTCATTTCATTGTCTAAGTTTCCAAGTATCATGCCGATTGCAATTGGAAGTAAAACGGAGATAAAGGAGACAATGGAAAACATTCCATCGACAAACCCCATTGCGCCGAAAATAGATAACGCTACCATTGTTAAGAATGGTCCATCATTTAATGCTAATAGAGAATAGGCCGCTTTGTCATCTTCTTTCCCATACTGACCGACAATCGCCATATAAAGACCGCCGTTACTGTTGGTCATTGCCGCAATAATAGCCAGTGGTGTTAAACCTAAAAATAAACCACTTGGACCAGCTGCTATATAGGCGATTAATCCTACAAGTGCCCCTACCGCCCACTTGACGAACAGTAATGTAAACCCTTTACCAAGCGCAATGCCTGCGCTTCTTACATTAATTTGTGCTCCTGCGCAAAGTAAAAATAGAGCGATTAAAGCACTTGCGCTGTTGACGAATAGCGCTTCTGTAAAGTTGCCGATTCGAAGCAGATTCGGTGCGAACGTATTGATCGTCGCGGCCAACAGCAATGGCACGACCATCATTCCACCAGGAATGCGGTCTAATGTTGCCTTAATTTTCATTCTTTCTCCTCTCCTTTGTTGTTGTTTTAAAATGAAACAATTTTATAAATAATATAATAATAAACCGCTTTCAATTTAATTTTATTAGGGTATGTTTTATTTATCAACAATATTTTTACATAAAAATAATAAAGCTGAAATAATGTTGCATTATGCAACATTATTTCAGCTTTCTCCATAACGTACTTCGATTGATCCCCAATCTTTTGGCTGCTCTTGTCTGATTCATTTCTTCTTCTTGTAACACTTTCCAGATAATATCCTTTTCAATCTCAGCTAGCGGTTTATTGAGATCAATCACGGAACAACCTAGTTGAGCGTGTTCATCTGTATTTTTCCAAATGTTGTTTAAATCTTCTTTATTAATATACTCATTATTCGTAAACTGGACGGCTTGTTCAATCACACTGCTTAATTCTTGTAAATTATTTTTCCAAGTACGGCTGTACAGCCATTTTAGCGCTTCTTCCTGCACGCCTACGATTTGCTTTCCATATTTGACGTTATATTGCGCAATAAATTTTCGAACATATTCGTTTAAATCTTCCGCGTGTTCTTTCAGAGACGGCAATCGAATTTGGTTTTGTTTAAATTGTTTAAAAATTTGAACCGATAATTTTTTTTGCTGCAACAAATCAATCGGGTTATCATGAAATAAAAAAATAATGCGTGCTTTTGTCTGGTGGATCAGGTGCGCTAGATGATTTTGGTGTTCCAACCGCAAACGTTCAACGCCTTCGAAAACACATGTCCCTATGTCCAAATGTACTAAGATAAGCTTGAGATAGTCTGCTATCTCGCGATGATCTTCTAAGACTCGGATGAGCAACAGAAAACTATCTTTCGCCTCGCTTTCACAATGAATGATTCCTGCTAGTGTTTTTTTTCCAGTTCCTTTTTCTCCGTATAATGCAACTGGCTTATTATGTGCAGCAGCCTTTTTCCCTTGCTTAATAACAGCTTTCATCAATTGGCTATTCCCGAGAATCTGTGAAAAGGAAGTCATGATTGGTTGTATGGCAGCAACGGATAGGCCATAATCTTGTTGGTCTTCCTTCTCTTCGGCTGAAAACCGCAGGTAATACTGGTGGTTTTCGGAGTTATCTATTTTAAGATACCCTTGCCGAAACTGCATATGTTCATCATCTGTAACGAAAGTGTACAATATTTCTATTGGTTCAATTTTTTTGCATAATTGTGTGCATGCATTGTTGAGAAATGGAAAATACGAATAAATAGTAGATTTATCCGAATCATTTTTGAGTGCTGGAAATATTTTTTGAAAAGAAGAACTAGTAAATTGTATCATGCCATTTTCGTCATAAACAACTAAAGGTTCTTTTGTTTTTTGCAGCAGTTGTTGATATACCTTTGTTTGTTTGGCAGTGTTTTTAATAATTTGATAAGTTTGTTTTGCTTGTTCAAACGCTTCGATTATGGACTCTCTGCCTGAAGTAATCAGTATGCTCTGAAGCCCGTTCGCTTCCGCAGTCTTGCAAGTAATCGTGTCTCCGATAATCGCTTGGGCGCCGTTGGCTTTAGCTTGTTGGACTGCCTCCTCTACCTCTTCTTGGTCATGGATAATGGTATAAGGAATTTTAACATCTAAAAGATTGGATACAGAAACAAAACCTTGGCATATGTTTAGGAATCCAATAATGTGAAGATGTGCGTTATGGTCTTTAACCAATGTCAATATACGTAATAAGTCATAGCCTGAGACTTTTATTTCAATAACTGGCAATGAGATATGCTGGCGCAGCAACTGAGCGGTGCCGCCGCGACTGATAATGAGATCATAACCTTCTTTTTCATATTGTTTCGCAATGGGTATAGCCTCTTGTAAATCTCCTTGTACAACTGTAATGTCCAGGGATTGTTGTTCTTTACCGAGAGTTAAGGCTAATTCTTTTAAACCGGGGTAGGGAGCAATCAATAATGTTTTTATTTTCATGTTTATCAATCCACCCATCTCATTTGTTTCTGCTACCATTCATTATAGCCTAGTTTCACTTTGAGGTAAGTTTCCTTATTGTTATTTTAGCTTTTGTCCTCTATCTCTCCCGATCCGGAATGATGGTTCCATTTTTGTAAATGTTGATGAATATTTTGGAAAGGCTGACAGTGGTGAACGGCGTCTTTGCACAGAATTTTGTACAGCTAGCAAGAAATAGGGATATAAAAATGTTTCGTGATGTAGATCTATGGCAATTAGCCGACTTAGCCGGCTTATGAGTGAATCATAACCGTTGTAGATGTAAGGAGATATTTTCGGGAGAGGATAAAGGAAAGCAAATAGAAAATATTTCGTTAGTGAATTTATTGAGGATTTGACAAGATAAGAGATTGAGGTAAAAGAGAATTAAAAGAAGAGGTAGTTTTTTCGGTTGTGTACTTCGCTTTCTAGCATGACTAGTGGGAAAAAGGCTTTTAAGAACCTTCCCCATGAGTCATGCCAGATCGAAAAATTTTAAATAAAATTTCTTTTGCTCTTAAATGGGTTGTGCGTATAAAAGCTGATAGTTCTCTTTTAACTACGGACAGATATTATAAGTGAAAGGGAAAAGGTCACAGCGGAAAATAGAAATTGAGCATTCTTAACCAAGATGAATCATTTTAAAACATTATGGCATTGTTCCTAAAGCGGCTATTCGTCCGATGTAAAGTTAATAAATAACACGGTACAATCTATCTACGGCAACTGGTATGTCTTCATTTTTTATATTGGCAAATCCGATAATCAAAATAATTTTTTTCCCTTCTTCGATATTGCCTAGTAAATTGAATCTCTTCATGGAGTATATTTCAAGTTTTTCTTTTTTTGCTCTTTCTTCAATTTCTTTATACCCTTTATCCGTTTTGAATTCCGCAATGAAATGAAGTCCTGCCGGCACATTTTTAATCTTAATGCCATTTCGAAATTTCCATTTCAATTCCTTAATCAGATTTTCTCTTTTCATCTCATAGTGATTGTTCATGCGCTTGACGTGTTTTGCGTACTCGCCGCTTTCAATAAAATAGTGAAGCGTAAATAAATTCAGTGTATTGCTTCCCTGTATCCAATATGAAAAATGTCTTTTGTACTCTCTTAATAAATCGGGAGGCAAAACGAGATAACTGATTCGGAAACTTGGCATGATCGTTTTGGAGAATGTTCCTGCATAAATCACGCGTTGATTCCGATCTAGGCTTTGCAGCGACGGAATATTGTCCGTTCCGTATTTAAATTCGCTATCGTAATCGTCTTCTACAATATACCTTCCTTCAGAAGCCGAGGCCCAATTCAAAAGTTCAATTCTTCTTGAAATAGGCATAATGATTCCGGTCGGGAATTGGTGTGACGGGGTGATAAAAAGGAAATGTGGATTCAAAGCTTCCACTTTCTTGATGTCTATTCCTTTTTTATCAAGATCGATTGGAAAAACTTCAAAATTCATATCTTTTAATAATTGGTAGATGCGAGAATACCCAGGGTTCTCAATTGCAGCTTTTATATTTTCCCTCTGCATGCCCAACACTTGACGTATCAAGGGCTGTGTCCCGGGGCCGATAATCACTTGTTCTGGTTCGCATTTAACGCCGCGTGTAAGCGCAATCATACGCGAGATGGTTTTTCTCACAAGGTAAGGACCTTGAGGATGAGAAATGTCCGAAAGTTCGTTTTTGTGATTTTTTATTGCTATTTTTTCACACTTCATCCATTCTTTAAACGGGAACATGGAGATGTCAGCCGTCATATGTGATAAGGAAAGCCATCCCTCATCTTTCTTGGAGAATTCTTCTTTTAAATCATCTGGAAAGTTCATTTTAGCCTCTTTTTGATTGTTGAACTGTGTAATATTTTCCACATAGTAGCCTTTTCTTTCAATTGCGTAAATATATCCTTCAGCCAGGAGCTGCTCGTACGCATTTGAAACCGAATTAATGCTCACTCCTAATTTTTCTGCTAATTTTCTTTTGGAAGGCAATTTCTCATTGGTAGGAATCTTTCTCTCTAAAATCGCTTCTTTTAACGATTTATAAATTTGTTGATAGATATGATTTGACTTATCCTTTTTATCTATTTGAAAAAATATCATGATCTATCTCTCCCTCTGGTACCTGAAAAATCAGAAAACTGGTACTTTTCTTTTAATGTATTTATCGTAATATTATTTATTATCAGTGTAAATTATCAGGATAAATGATGTTAGAAATAGTAACATAAAAAGAAGATAAAAATGTAAGGGGATTCAGGCTTTTATTTTTCCTTAGAATTGTTTTTAGTCTATGCGATTTCCGTTATTAATTGCAAAAGCTGTGGAGATGGTTATAGAAATGTGCATTTTCTAATTATGTATTCGTATGTGACGGAACAAAGCTTTTGTTTTCTACAATGTTTTATAATAATACTTTCTTAATAAATTTAAAAGGGAGTGAGAGTAATGAGTAATAAATTTTCAAAATCAATGTCAAGAGCCGATGTTCTATTTCTTTCTGTTGGAGCAATGCTTGGATGGGGATGGGTTGTTCTTTCTGGTGATTGGATAAGTAAAGCAGGTTTTCTAGGAACGGCAATTGCCTTTTTGTTAGGTGGGCTGCTTGTTACTTTTATTGGTCTGACCTATGCAGAGTTAGCAGCTGCAATACCTGAAACTGGCGGTGGATTAGTGTTCGTCCAGCGAGCCTTTAATGATAGGTTGGGATATATTGCTGCATGGAGTGTCTTGTTTGGATATGTATCAGTTATTACCTTTGAGGCAGTTGCATTACCTACCGTCATTGATTATATAATTCCTGTTGATCACCAACTCTTTTTATGGAATCTCGGAGGATGGGATATTTATTTAACTTGGGTTTTGATTGGATCCTTTGGTTCGCTGTTGTTGACATCGATGAATTATTTTGGAATTAAACCGGCTGCTATTTTTCAAAATATTTTAACTATTGCTGTTATTTTAATAGGCTTAGTTTTAGTTTTTGGAGCATTTGCAAATGGAGGTTCGGTGCATACGAATTCAATTCTTGGAGAAGGAGTGGGGGGAGTGATGACCGTTCTTATCATGATTCCATTCCTATTTGTAGGGTTCGATGTTATTCCGCAAATCGCTTCAGAAGTAAAAGCACCACCAAAAGTAATAGGTAGGATACTTATTTTTTCTATTATACTGGCCATTGTTTTCTACATTTTAATTGCATATGGGGTATCAGTTGGATTAACACCGTCTCAACTCGAGGTTACCCGACTTGCAACTGCTGATGCAATGACGAATCTATTTAGAAGTCCAGTGTTTGGAACAATTCTTGTGATTGGTGGGGTTGCCGGAATCGTGACAAGTTGGAATGCATTCATTATTGGTGGAAGTCGAATTTTATTTGCCATGGCGGAGAGAGGGATGATTCCAAAATGGTTTGCTTACATTCATCCAAAATATAAGACACCGACACATGGCATTATCTTTTTAGGATTACTTGGTTTTTTTGCACCATTTTTAGGGCATTCAGCTTTAAACTGGTTTGTAAATGCTGGTGGCATTGGAATTGTCATCGGTTATATGCTTGTTTCCATCTCATTTATGAAACTTAGAAAAACAGAACCTGAATTAGAACGTCCATATAAGATACCAAATTGGAAATTAACTGGAGTCATTGCCATAATTTTAAGTATTATATTTATTACTTTTTATTTACCTGGAATGCCATCTGCGCTTGTTTGGCCTATGGAATGGTTAATTGTGTTTGGGTGGTATGGAATCGGAACAATCTTGTATCTGTTTGGTTCTAGAAAAGACTCTGTGAAAAAATTTAAAGATGTCTCGTCGACTTAGCCTTTGACGAGAATCCCCTTTAAAGGATTTCTAATTTATATAGAAAGTGAATTGGAAGGTAAATGAGAACAGTGTGCATTTTAAGTTTTTACCATGTCCCTAGCTTTATAAAGAGTGTTTAACGTTTTAACTGGTACCTGAAAAATCAGAAAACTGGTGCTTTTCACTATAACAGAAAATTGACATAATTCGTATATATATTGATTTTGAGGAGGCAATGAAAAAATGGCATCATCGACAACGATGGAAGACTTGCAGGCTAAACGGAAAAAGTATGTTCCTAAAGGGGTGAGCAATGGAAATTTAAGTATTGCGCATCATGCAAAAGGGGCTACCATCGTAGACATTGACCAGAATGAATGGATAGATTTTGCAGGGGCAATCGGAACTTTAAATGTAGGGCATAGTCATCCCAAAGTAACGGCTGCGGTAAAAGAACAGGTTGATAAATTTTTGCATCCTGGTTTTAATGTGATCATGTACGAAGGATACATTAAGCTGGCGGAAAAATTATGCAAGATTACTCCAGGCAACTTTGATAAACAAGCAATTCTTTTTAATTCGGGGGCTGAAGCAGTCGAAAATGCAGTTAAAGTGTCCCGTAAATTTACAGGCAGACAAGCGGTCGTTTCATTTGTCAGAGGGTTTCATGGAAGAACGAATCTGACGTTGAGCATGACGAGCAAAGTCAAACCATATAAATTCGGATTCGGTCCTTTTGCTTCAGAAGTGTATCAAGCTCCTTATCCATACTTGTACCGAAAACCGGATCATATGACAGATGAACAATATATTGATTGGACGATTGAAGAATTCAAGAGGTTTTTCGCTGCTACTGTGGCACCTGAAACGGTTGCTTGTATCGTAATGGAACCTGTTCAAGGGGAAGGCGGTTTTATTATCCCACCGAAGAAATTTGTCAAATTTGTCAGGGACTTCTGTGATGATCACGGTATTGTTTTTGTGGCAGATGAAATTCAAACTGGTTTTGGCCGTACAGGCAAATTATTTGCAATTGAACATTTTGATGTTGTCCCGGATTTGATTACTGTTTCCAAGTCATTGGCTGCCGGGTTGCCTTTAAGCGGTGTAGTAGGCAAGGCGGAAATTTTAAATGCTGCCGATCCGGGTGAACTGGGTGGAACGTATGCTGGGAATCCTGTAGCTTGTGCCGCCGCACTGGCAGTCATTGATATCATCGAAGAAGAGGATTTGCTCACAAAATCAGAAATACTGGGACAAAAGATTGAGAAAAAACTGCTGGAATTACAAGCGAAACATGAGTTTGTGGGGGAAATTCGCCGCTTAGGTGCTATGGTAGCGGTGGAGATCGTAGATAACCGTCAGAACAAACGACCGAATAAAGAGAAAACGAATCAAATTCTGAAATATGCGAATGAACATGGTCTTTTATTGCTTTCAGCTGGTATTGATGGAAATATTATACGCTTTTTAGCTCCGTTGGTTATTACTGACGAGGAATTAAATAAAGGGTTATCCATATTGGAAAAAGCTTTTGCTCAATGAACTGGGTGAAGAAACTGAGGATAAAATTGCCGGGAATCCATTAACCAGTGGCGTTATATATTATTATATCCCGGCAAAGAAAAACCCAGAGGGAGGTAAACCTTGATGGCAGCGACGATTAAAGTCACGAATCCTGCAACAGGTGAGTTGATCCAGGAAGTAAAGGCAGATACAGAAGAAGAGATTAATCTTGCATTGCGGAGAGGGCATGAAAGTTTCCGAAAGTGGTCCAAAATAAATGCACATGAACGATCGAGACTATTAAAGCTTTGGTCTAAAAAAATCCAAGAACATAAAGATGATCTTGCAAAGATCATGACAATGGAAAGCGGTAAACCTTTGCACGAATCATTGGGTGAAGTTGACTATGCAACTAGTTACATTGATTGGTATGCAGAAGAGGCGAAGCGGCTTTATGGACGAACAATTCCTGCAAATACGGAATCCAAACGTATCATTGTCAGCCGCCAACCGGTAGGATTGGTTGCAGCCATTACTCCTTGGAATTTTCCAGCCGCAATGATGACAAGAAAAGCTGCACCGGCATTGGCAGCTGGATGTACATTCGTTGTGAAACCAGCAGAAGATACCCCGTTAACCACGATGAAATTGATTGAGCTCGCTCATGAAGCCGGAATACCAGCGGATGTAATTCAATGTGTGAATGGCTATGGCAGTGAGGTAGGAAAAATATTTACGGAAAGCAAATATGTCAGAAAAATTACGTTTACCGGCTCGACCCCTGTAGGAAAATTATTGATCAGAGACAGTGCCAGTACGGTTAAACATGTTTCAATGGAATTAGGCGGCCACGCACCGGTCATTGTTGCACATGATGCTGATATTGACTTGGCGGTAGAACAAACGATAGCTTCCAAGTTCAGAAATGCCGGTCAAACATGTATTTGTGCAAACAGAGTTCTAGTGCATGAAAGCATTGTAGAGGAATTTGCTGAAAAATTAACAAATGAAGTTAAAAAATTAAAAGTTGGAAATGGTTTGGAAAAAGGCACTCAAATTGGGCCAGTTATTAATGAAAAAGGCTTTCATAAGATTGTCTCGCAGGTCAATGATGCAATCAGTAAAGGTGCTGAAGTTCTATGCGGCAATAAATACAATGCAAATAGGGAAAAAGGCTATTTCTTTGTTTATCCGACGGTTCTCAAAAATGTCAATGAGAACATGAAGATTATGCAAGAGGAAACATTTGGACCCATTTTGCCAATCACAACGTTTCAGGAATTAGAAGAAGCTGTTAATATTGCAAACAGCACGCCTTATGGTCTGGCCGCTTACTTTTTTACAAATGACTATAGAACAGGCATCTATCTGCATGAGCATTTAGATTTCGGAATTATCGGCTGGAATGACGGTTCTCCATCTGCTGCCCACGCTCCTTTTGGAGGAATGAAAGAAAGCGGAATCGGCCGTGAAGGTGGAGTGGAAGGCATTGAACCGTATTTGGAAACGAAATATTTGTCAATCGGGGATATTTATAAATAAAGGACTTTTTGCAGGGAGCTTTTAACAGCTGTTAATTTTCAATTTGATAGAAACTAATCGGTTTTTCATAAAGTTGGTTATATCCACCATCCATGATCAGAAATTCGATTTGGAAATTTGTACAATCTGTCACATTTCCGATCAATGTTGGGTCGACTTCTCCATCGTTTACATGAGTTGGAGTTACTTCGATCACAATCGGTAATTCACGTATCTACAGAAAGATGCACTTTATGGCCAAACCAAGTGATTTTATTGCTAAAAGAATCAAACTTTGCTCCCCAATTTGCATTGCCTGTTTGTTTTTAGGCTTGTTCTTTTCATAGGCGTTAATGGCGGCACTATCGATAGCCTGATGCCCTCCATTGATCACGCCTTCAGCTTGGCCTATCTGGACAAGATCATAAAAGATTTTTTCTGCTAGATTTTTTTGAGTGTGTTCATGGAAAATACTGTACTAAAAGTAGAGATAGATGATGCAGGTCGACCGATATTTAAACCACATTGATAACGGAACGAATGTCTTAATCCAGTCGGTTACGAAGGGCTGTAAACGTATCAAAACCTTCTAATGGAGCAGCAATAAGAGCTCTTAAAATTCCTTTCCCTAGAATGACCTTCAGCCCCCTTGGGCTGAAGAACTTTTCAATTGCTTAGCAAAGGGACGTAAATCAAGAGTACTAAAAAAGATTTGGCAAATTTTCTTTAGAATCTAAAATTTACAGTTCTTCAAAAAGGAAAATAGACTTTCTTGTAGAATGTACAAAGTGACTTCCCCCTAGCGAATTATTGTGTTTTGGTCACATCAAGAATTCTACAAATGAGGGGTGAAGTCCTTTTTTCTTTTGAAAGTCTTATGGCTCTTAGAACAAAAAAATGTAAAATGTTCAAATAAAAAACTTGATTAGAAGTTAAAATTTTTTATTTTTGTTCTTAATTTCTCTAAATTTCAAATGGTTCAGGTATCAATATTTGGATTTCCACAACCTAAGTTTAGTATCCTTGATAACTGGGCACTTCATAGTACAGCTTCCAGTTCATTAGGGTTTCTGTTTTTTTCCAAAATAAAAGTGCAGAGAATCGCAAAATTCTTATGCAGTGATATGCAAAGTGGCTATACATGGAGGGAGAGCCATCATAACCTTTTTTGGTTTTGCCAAAATTATTGAAGCTGACGCTTGACTAAAGAATCATGGCTACAGAGGATCCACGCCAAGCCCTTGTGGATAGATCGCATATATGTATATTTATACATAATTTTGATATAGATATACTGCAACACTCTGTATTTTTTTCTTGCAGAAAACAGTTTTTTGAGTCACGAGATTTATTTTCATAGAATGCAAGAGTTTTCCTGATGAATTCATGAAGAAGAATATTTGTTACAGCCTGAATACGTGTTTTGATTTGCCGCAAGTCTTCGTACCCATTCATACACTCTCCCTTTCAATAAGTACATGCAGTCAAAGGAATGCGGAATATGATGAAACTCGTCTAATGCTTCTTCGCATGAAAGGCACGGATCATGCTTGTCTTTTCTCAGATCCTGTCTGCTATTTCGATCGAGTCAAATAAAATAACGCCTTTATTTCCGCCTCCATTTGAAAAATAAGGAAGGATTACTCATCTAGAAAATAATTAGGATCTATTTTCAAGGGAAGAAGAACTTACTGACTAAAAGGGCTTACCTTTTGTATGGTTTTGGCTCGGTTCGAATTTTGTCGAATCATTGGTGATTGAAAGATAAGATAAAGTGTATTACAATAACATTATCAGAACATATGTTCTGAATATATATGGTGGCAAAGTTTTCATTAGAACGGCTGCTGGTTGAGATTGTCAAACAGTACGTTTTTGGAAGGCGATGCGCTTTTTTTATCTGAAAAATCTGTAAATAACTTCGGTTTTTCTTTAGATAAACCTCTACTCCCCTCCAAATTCTCCTCGAAAGGATGATTCCCGTTATGAAGGAATACCTTGATTTAAAACTGGACTTTATGTTTAAACAATTGTTCGGCCATCCGAGTCGAAAGCAGCTTACAACCGCTTTTTTGAATGCGGTTTTGCATCGGACAGGCCATGATCGTATCATCGATGTGCAGTTTGAAAACACAGAGCTGGCAAAAGAGTTCGAAGAAGGGAAAATGAACCGGCTTGATGTGCTCGTGTGGACCGACCGAGGCCAGCGGATTAACGTGGAAATTCAAATCATTGACCAGCACGATATGCCGGAGCGGATTTTGTATTACTGGGCGAGGCTCTTTTCCCAGTCGCTCTTCAAAGGTCAAGGGTACAGCGAACTTCCTCCCACCATTATGATTGCAATTCTCAACTACCCGCTCTTTCCGCATGAAACCGATCGGTTTCACACCATCTTTCATATCCGCGAAGATGAAGAACAATTTCTTTGGAGCGCGCATCTTGAATTTCACGCCATTGATTTATCACAATTTATGGTAAAATGGAAGAAATATAGACGTGATGTGAAGCGATCTTCGGAGTGGCCCTGGTTGATGATGCTGTCAGCGGTGGATGCCCGGAAACAAGAGATCGATGAGACGATTCTCAAGGAACTGGAGGTGTTGGCGATGAACGAGCAAGAAATTCGCGAAGCATTGGAAGAGTGGGAGAAGCTAAGCGTCAGTTCGGAAAATCGCTACGCGTATGAAATGCGACTGAAATGGCTGCGGGATCAATTGTCCAATCTTCTTGGCGAGCGGCGTGCTGGGATGGAGGAAGGGTTGGAAAAAGGGTTGAAACAAGGGCTAAAGCAAGGTCGGGAGGAAGAACGGAAGAATATGATCCGGCATATGTCGGCGAAAGGAATGGTAGCGAAAGATATTGCCGATCTCACTGGACTTGCGGAAGAGGAAGTGCGAAAGTGGTTGAAATAGATTGCCTGTCATTTGTCGAATCCGTTTGGCATTCATCCGAAGAAGTAGTGGAATGTTAGAAAACCTGCCGCCTAATAAGGCTTTGTTGCACCATCGAAAAATAAATGTAGCACTCGGAACTAGGAAATCGGAATATCTGCTCGAACGAATCGTTAAACAGGCGGTGGATGCCCGGAAACAAGAGGTCATGAATCGATTCTCAAGGAATTGGAGGTGTAGCCACTGGAAAATTAGAAAGGCTACAAAATATATATTACGAAATAAGAACAGTAAAAAATAGAAAAGGCAGAGTTGTTGCTAAACGAAAGAATCCTACTGATGAATTAATACGTGTTGTGAAAAGGAATTAAAAATTGAGTGTGTGATGATGAAACAACTGAATAATGGCATTTTTTCCTGAAAGGTTGCTAGGGAAAAAATGTTGGAAATGTCAAGTTTATGGATAGGATGGCTAAAAATCCATTTGCAACCAGTCGATCTAAAAAATAAACAGGTTGTTCGTGCACAGCCAAAAACGAACAGGAGGAAAGTAAAATGTTGAAAAAACTTTTTTCATTTACTGTTGCGACTGGACTTATTTTCGGTTTGTTTTCATCATCACCAAGTATTGCAAGTGCAGGAGAAAAGAAAGGTACAGGAAAATGTTCCATTACGATTACGACAGACAATACTTACAACAACAAAGCACAAGCAACAGGACTTTGTAAAGGATTCATTTATGGCTACTATGTAAGTGGTCAGTTCGTAGTAGATGGGTCTTACACTGGAGAAGTTGTAAATGGTCAAAAAATTACATTTTTCTTGCCGCCATTTGTTAGTGACTATGAAAATTACGAATTGACGGTCAAAACAGTGGTAAAAAAAAACCCAGTGGAACCAGCACCAAAGCCAACACAACCAAAACCGGAGCCAAAACCGGAACCAAAACCGGAAGTGGAAAAACCGTCAAAGCCAAGCCAAACACCAAAGCCAGCAAATCCAAAACCAGCGCAAAATCCAAAGCCAACACAAAAGCCAAATCAAGCAACAAGTCAAAATCAAACTCAAAAGTCAAATCAAACACCAAAGCAAAATCAAACACAAAAGCCAAATCGAGCAACAAATCAAAATCAAGCAACAAGTCAAAGTCAAGCGCCAAGGCAAAATCAAGCAAGTCCAGCACCAAAAAATGACAGTCATGAATCCAAAACTTCTTCTAACGTAGCAATGAACAAAGTAGAAGGAGATAAAAAGATCCCAGATGAAAAGGAAGTAACATCATGGACGACAGAAGATCTTAAAGCAAAAGGCGCAAAAGTCGTTGAAAAAGATGGAAAATTGTTTGCATTTGTTGATGGGGTTTATGTGGAAATAACGGAAGATCAAGCAAAAGAACTAGGGTACAAAAAGGAAAATGAAACACAAAAAGCAGAAAATGATGAAAATGATGATGAAGGAGAAAATGTAGTAGAGGACAAAAAAGATGATGAAAAACAAAACAGCGAAAAGAAAGAAGAAAAGAACAATGCAGGTAAAGTTCTTCCTATTGTAGCAGGTGCGACAACAATTGCAGGTGCAACAATTGCAGGTTTATACTACTTCCACCCATCTACAAAGGAAATCATCAACAAGATTATACAATACATTTTGAATCTCTTCAAAAAGTAAAAAATAAATATTTTTAAATAAACAGAGGGAAGTGTTTTTTCAATCAGAAATGGTATTATCCCCTACAGGTAGACAGTAAAAAAAAGAGGCTATTTGATATGACACCTAGGAGGGGATTTTTTATGGCTAAAAAAGTCGAAAACACTATGATGGAAATGCTAATTTAACTATGTACAAACATGATTGTTTAAAGCTATATAGTTTCTCTCATTGCCTTAGGGCAACTTTACATGGAGAGGCGGGCATGATAGCCTTGTTAGGCGGAGCCAGCTATTGATATTGCTGGCTTCTTGGCTCGTAAGTCATGCCCGTAGAGGCTCCATGTCAAGTTATTACTATCCACCACTTAATAACATAATTATCCATAAAATCATTTTTGTACATCACTTTACAATCAAAATTGTGCATTCTTATTTTGACATTTACACTATGATAGTCGTGTAAAAGAATTGTATCCAGTAAAATATAATCAGTTTGGAGAACTCTAACCGAAAATCAAGGGAAAACAAGATAATCCTATGAAAAATAGATCAAAGCGTCATTACGGAATAATCCAGACTGACTGATTATTGCTGAAACAAGGGGTTCAGAGCTTATGATATGTTTAGATCAAGATGCTTTAAATCAAACTATTGAAACGATGGAAAAGGAAGCTGTTTTAAAAACGGATCATTTTAGCAAAATTCAGTTTTTGTTTACCTAATCATTTGTGCTGCTTTCATGCTCGTATCACCGTAATCTTTCGCTGGCAGCAATATCTTCGTCACATTTCTTGTTGTGAATAGGCAAGTTTTCCGCGGCAAAATGTCATTACTACTTCAAGGCGGTCATTTAAAACAACTAAGTCAGCATCTTTTCCTTTTGCGATGCTTCCTTTGCGATCATAAACGTTTATTTGTTTAGCAGGGTTAACGGCTGCCATTTGAATAATGTCTTGAAGCGTACATCCGGTGTAAGCCATCATGTTTTTGGCTGCATCGTTCAGCTTCAAAATACTTCCTGCCAGCGTCCCATCCCGCAAAACTGCCCGATCTTCATTCACTTGGACTTCTTGGCCTCCAAGTTCATAGATTCCTTTACCGAGACATTTCGCTCTCATTGCATCCGTGATTAAAATAAGCCCGTCATTTCCTTTGTTTTGATAAGCAAATTTCACCATTTCCGGACACACATGAATGCCATCTGCGATAATTTCGCACAACACCTCATCATGCATGAGCACTGCTAGAGCAGCTCCCGGCTTGCGATGGTGCACTCCGCTCATTCCATTAAATAAATGGGTTGCATGGGTAATGCCAGCTTGTATGCTTTTAGCAGCTTCAGCATAAGAAGCATCTGAATGCCCGATGGAGGCGACAACTCCTGTTTGTTTTAAATAATCGGTTAATTCTATTCCACCTTTTCTTTCAGGCGCCAATGTCACAAGCTTTATCGCTCCGCTGGACATATGCTGCCATTTTTTAAATAACTGCAAGTTCGGTTCGAGAATATTTTCTGAGTGCTGCGCCCCTGCTCTTTTAGGGGAAATAAACGGACCTTCCAAGTGGACTCCTAACACTTCTGCATATCCGGGTTCATTCGCTGTTTCCATGTACTTTCTTACATTGATCAGAGCTTCTTCAATCCGCTGTTCAGAGCTTGTCATCGTTGTTGCTAAAAAACTCGTCGTTCCTTCCCGGGGGAGTGCCGCTGCCATTTTACGAATTGCCTCATCGGTTGCATCCATCGTATCAGCGCCTGCTGCTCCATGAATATGCAAATCGATAAAACCAGGAATGACTGCATAATTGTTTTTGCTTTCAATTTTTTCAACCTGTTCGTCTGTAACAGTCAGCTTTTCTTGAGGACCAACGTCAAGAATTTTCCCATTTTCTATTAATACATATCCATTTTTGAAAACTCGTTCTTCAGCATATACCGTCATATTCGATAACAAAATCTTGTTCATAAAGATCTCCTTTTTCTAGTAACAATCTCTATTTAAATTGTATGTATGTGGAACAAAATGTTAAATGACTTTTATGGGATTTTTAAGCACATATATTGGGTCTGTCCGGAAAATTAAAAAAATATAAAACTACTGCTCCAGATAAAGAAGATTTCAATAATTCTTTTTAGCAGCTTTTCCATTAAACCGCAGTCGTTTTAGTATTTTGAAGCAAACATATCGTTCATCTGCATTCCGAAATACACATTATATCACAATCGCTTATTCGTAATGTAAGCTTCCGTTCTGAAAGAAACGTTTTTTTCGCTAGTGTGCATAAAGCAGACCGATCCAATCAGTAAGGATAGTCGTTAAGCGTCGCCTGCGAAGCTCCGAACAATCGAGAGGCTAGCGGTTGGATAAAGCGGCTTAGTAATTTTTTTGATTTTCGCAAAACTTTTTATTTATTATTTGCGAATATATAGGTAGTGATAGAAGTTTTGAGCTTTGGGATTGGAAGTGAAGCTTCACGATGGATCAAGAGAAGAAATGGATAAAAGCAATACAGAAGCGGGCAAGTGAAAAAGCGGCAAATAAGCTGATCTCTTATTATTACAAAGAGATTTATGCGTTCGTATTTAAACAAACGTTTGATCAAGAATTAGCGAAAGATTTGACGCAGGAGATTTTCATCAGCATGCTGCGCGGCATTCACCATTATGAGGGGAAAGCGGCGTTCCGGACATGGCTGTATAAAATCGCAAAGGCGAGAATCATCGATTACTATCGCTCGAAAGAATATAAACAGCAGAAAAAAACAGTCAATTTGTTAACAGATCAGCGGGAAAGTGATGACGTGCTTTTTACAATCGAACAAAAGGACGAGGTAAAACAGGTTTTAAACCTGCTTGAACAATTTGATCATGAGAATCGACGAATTGTGCAAATGAAAATTTTTGCAGGCCAAACATTTGCCGAGATTGCCGCAAAGCTCCAGATAAAAGAATCAACCGTAAAAACGAAATATTATTCTACATTGCGAAAAATCAATGAGCAGTTAAAGGAGGATGTCCATGGCCATTGATAACGAAAAAATTCCTTTTCCTAGCGATAAGGAGATCAAACAAGAAATTCAGAAGATTATTGCAAAAGGCATGAACAAAAAGCCTTCCTTTTGGCAATATATGTTCACTATGTATCGCGAAGTCGGTTTCCGCAACGTCTTTCGTGATCTGACGGAAATCGCTTTTACGATTGTTTTAACTATCGCTGTTTTCGCTATGTTTGTTCTTTCAACCGCAGAATATTTTTCATGGACAGCCTTGGATGTATATACATTGATCTTTTGTTTTTCACCTGTTGTTTATTTTGTTATTGTTTTCTTCTTTTTTATTTGCCAAAAGCAAAAGCCGGCGTTTGAGGTGGAAATGACTTGTAAATACAATGTGTATCAATTAGCAGCATTCCGTATGTTCATGTTCAGCATTTTCGCTATGCTCGCCAATGGAGTCATCATTTTCTGGCTAGCAACAGAGTTTTCCATTCATTTTCCTTTTGCCTTTTTATTATCTGTTGCATCTTTATTTCTTTTTGCTGCTGCTTTTTTGTATGTATTGCTTTATGTACCGACAAAAAGTGGGAAAATTGCTTTATTTATCAGCTGGATTACCGCAAACTTGTTTCTTTCTTACATGAACAGCTATGTTTATCAAGCCTTTTTGTTAAACGTTCCGTATTTTATTTACATCATCATCGTGATGGCTGCGATGTATATATATGTTCATCAGCTTAAGCTGTTTTTCGTCAAAACCAATATAAAAGGAGTTTTGTAAAGATGTTAATTGTCGACCATGTTTCCAAATATTACGGCAATTTTATTGCTCTTGAAAATGTTCATTTACAGTTTGAAAACGGAATTTACGGACTATTAGCCCCAAATGGCGCTGGAAAGACAACATTGATGAAAATGCTTGTCACACTCATCTTTCCGACAAAAGGAGAAATTCGTTACAACGGGGAAAATATCATCCATCTCGGCAGCAAATATCGCGAGCTCCTCGGTTATTTGCCGCAGCAATTCGGATATTACAAGCATTACAGCCCTGCAAAATATTTGCTTTACCTTTCAGCATTAAAAGGGATTTCAAAGCATGAAGCAAAAGAAAAAATACCGAAGCTTTTAAAGCTCGTTGGACTTGAAGATGTCATGCATAAAAAAATGAGGAAGTTTTCCGGCGGGATGATTCAGCGGGTCGGCATCGCCCAGGCATTGCTGAACGATCCAAAAATTTTGATTCTTGATGAGCCCACAGCAGGTCTTGATCCGACCGAACGCGCCCGTTTCCGCAAGCTTTTAACCCAATTAGCAAACGATCGGATCATTATTTTATCAACGCATATTGTGTCTGATGTCGAATCGATTGCCAATGAAATCATTATGATTAAAGATAAAACGATTTTATATAAAAAGCCGATACGTGAATTATGTCAATTATTGTCCGGCCGCATTTATGAGACCACAGCTGATTTTCAGGATGCGGAAATCTTTCGGAAGCGATTTGCAACAATTTCGGAAAAGCAAGAAAATGGCCAGATGATCTTTCGGTTTGTTAGCGACGAACAGCCAAATGAAAATTGGGAAAGTGTTGAGCCGACATTAGAGGACGTATTTCTTCATGTATATGGAGAAGGAGCGCTGGCATAATGATCAAATACGAATTAATAAAAGTTGTCAAGTCGCCGATCTTTATCATTTTACTATTATTTTTTGTGACGTTGAATGGTTTGATTATTTTCGACCATAAAAATGAACGGGAAAATTTACCTGTTTTACAAAACATAGTTGAGCAATACGGGACGAAAATCGATGATGAAGCATTGGCAGGTATGAAAAAAGAAATCGATCATGAAATGGTATGGGTGAATGAGCTGAATCCAAAAAGCGAGAAGCAGTATCAGTTTCCATATGAGTTTATAAAAGGCCATGAAGCGTTTCTGTACCAACATCTTACGGATCGTGAATTAAACAGGCTATTCAATCTCAACTTGTTCACTCAATATTATGAAACCGCTAAAAGCGTCGATGATATTTACAGCGAGCTGGATGCGACAGAGTTTGCCCGGCAACAAATCAAGAAATACGGATTAAGCGGGGAGGCAGAAGAAACGGTGCTGAACCAAGCCAATCTTTTAGAAAAGCGGCTGAAGCAGCTAGTGAAAAACGGTGAACATCGCCATTTCTTTTATTTAGGATCAGTCTATGAAATGCATTCCTTGCTATTTAAAAAGCTTGGCCGGGCGATCGCTTTTGAAGGAATGATCCTCGTCGTTTTAATCACAGCATTGCTAACTAATTATGAATTTGAGAACCGTACATCCTTTGTTGCATTTACGAGCAAACGCGGGAGAAATTTGCTATGGGACAAGCTTGCTGCAAGTGTAATCGCTAATGTGTGTGCTGTTATGTTGTTAATCGCAGCGACATTGATCATTTACTTTTCTGTCTATGATTATTCTAATCTTCTGTTTGTGCCGATTAGCAGCTATTTTAATAGCGAAACGCCTTTTCCTTACATATCGTGGTGGAATCTATCATTCTTGCAGTATGTTTGTTTATTTGTCGGCTGTTTACTATTAAGCCAGCTGCTGTACCTGCTGCTCACCTTCAGCTTATCTATATGGCTGAAAAACAGCTATCTTGTTTTCTTTACATTTGCTTTGTTCGCTGGTGTTAGTTTATGGCTTCCAAGCGTTGTTTCACTGAATAGTAACTTTATCTTGATCATGCATGTGAATCCTTTTTATTTAATTATGAATCCGCATGTATGGTTTATGGGAAACAACATTTTTACGATGTTTCCATATTTTGAAGCTGTAACGATAGCAGCGTGGGCGGTCATATTTGTTCTATTAGGATTCTTCAGCATGTACAAATTTAAACGGCAACCATTAAATTAGGGGGAAGAATATTGAGAGTTTTTTTATACGAACTAAGAAAATTGTTCAATTGGAAAGTGCTGCTGCTTATTTTGTTCATCAGTTTTCTGTTTTACAAGCTGTTTTTAAGCTTTTATTTTGAAAATTTCCCTAATGGACGGCCTGCAAAAGATGAGTTTATGATTACGAAAGAAATGATCAATAAATATGGGCATGAAATGGACGAAAAAGAGTTTCAACATTTTAAAAACTGGTATAAGCAAAAAAAAGACGAGGCCAATGCCTATTTAAAATCACAACAAGATGCGGAAAAACTAGGCATTACAACATATGAACAGTTTCGACAATTGGATTTAACAAATAAACAGTATGCAGATTTTCATGAAAAAGTCGTGTTTGTTGATCAAGCAGATGTTTTTTGGGAGCTGCAAGCATTCGAAAATATCATTGAACAATATGAATCGAAAGGGAGGGATATTGAATCTTATACCGATGAAGATCAGCAAGAACGTGTAAAACAAATCATGGCAAACAATGATGTCAATTCTGTTTTTCCATATCTTGTCTATGAAAATTACAATGAACTCATCCGCTTTTGGGCGGTTTTGATTATTATAAGCGTTGTCATGGTAACATGCCGCGTTCATATTACAGACAGACTAAACAATGCGATCAGTCTGCAATACACGACGAAAACCGGTCGGAATTTGTTTTCTGCAAAACTTCTTGCTGCTTTAGCAGCCACAGCATTGATCACAACTGTGCAGATCGTCATTTTTTGGTTTTTCTATCTTGGGAATGTTACGCAAGCTTTTTTTCCGCTTTCCATCAATTCGTTCTATAATTTTTACTATTTTTGGTTTGACTTTACATTTGAAGGCTATATCATCACAACGGTGATTGCTATTTATATTGTTGCCATTGTTGCGGCGCTCTTTTCAGTATTTTTCTCACGGATCGCACAAAACTACATCACATTGATCGGCTCGCTTGTCCCGATCGTTGTGCTGCTAAGCTATTGTACTTTAAAATACCTTGTTGGCGAACTGTTTGCGATTCTTCATCCGCTTATGCTTACAATCGGCACCTTTCTTGTATTGATCGCGATCAGTACGATATTCATCATTTACAGAATGAAGCAGGAAAAGCTTGTTGATCTTATATAAACCAAGCGATAGCGGACAAAGCACGATCTTGCTGATAGCGGGCTGGAGATCGATGAAGCAGGAATTCACGGGGTTGCTTCCTTCTTCTGATTTTCCTTCCTCCAGCCTCGATAAAATAACAGACAGTCTGATACGATTTACATTCATTTTTTAGAGCTTCGGCAAGCAATCAGAAACATCATGCCGCTATACCTTCTGATTTTTATCTGCCTATTTTTTGACTGATTTCTATAAATCCCTACCATTTTGAAATTTGATTGATCGAGAGAGGCTCGAAACTTTAAGACAATCAATCTCATTGAAACAATTTTAGTATCGGCTATTCAGTTTATGGGATTCGAAAACTTTAAGACGATGAATCTTAGACTTTGCCAGCCTTCCTTTCTATCTGCTCCGTATGGTTTAAGGTGGACATTTCAGGAGGATGGCAAGGTCTTTTTTATTGAAGTGCATTACTTTTGGACACCTGTATCAAGCGAAACGATGAAGGTTTCCGTCATTTCTGTTTTTTTCTAAATCTAAATGTTTTTCCTCTTTTATATTCATTATTGTTATATGATGCAGTGAGGCTTTAACAGCATTACTTGAGCGTTTACAGTAAAACTGAAAAAATGCCTGTCTCTGCTGTTTTGAATTGTAGCGGGCTGGAAACGTTCAAAAATCTAGTAAAAAACTTCATTATTTAAATTCCTATTAATAAGTTTGAAATTTTAGGTTGACATTTCTTATAGTTAGTTTTATATTAGAAACAGAACATACGTTCTGTTTGGTGAGAATATTAATACTTGTCCTAGCTGTTACGATTTTTAATCTTTCCCCCTCTTATGTTTTCCTCTTATTTTTATTCTCCATCGAAAGGACGATCTCCATTATGAAAGAATACCTCGATTTGAAGATGGATTTCATGTTTAAGCAGCTGTTCGGCGACCCGAACCGCAAGTCGCTTACCATTGCTTTTTTGAATGCGATTTTACATCGGAGCGAAGCAGATCGCATTGTCGATGTTCAGTTTGAAAGCACGGAGCTGACGAAAGAGACAGAAGATGGAAAAATGAACCGGCTTGATGTACTGGTACTGACGGATCGAGGCGAGCGCATCAATGTGGAAATTCAAATCGTAAATCAGCACGATTTACCGGAACGAATTTTGTATTACTGGGCGAGGGTTTTCTCCCGGTCATTAGCAAAAGGACAGCCGTACAGCATGCTTCCCCCTACCTTTATGATTACCATCCTTAATTATCGGCTTTTTCCTCATGAAACGGAGCGATTTCATACGGTTTTCCATATACGAGAAGATGAAGAACATTTTCTTTGGTGTCCGCACCTTGAATTTCACGTCATTGATTTACAGCAGTTTATGGTAAAATGGAAGAAATATAACAGAGAAATAAAACGATTGCCAGAGTATCCGTGGCTGATGATGCTGTCAGCAGTAGACGCCAAAAAGGGGAAAATCGATGAGTTTATGCTCAGTGAACTGGAGGTGTTTGCGATGAATGAGCAGGAAATTCGTGAAGCGCTGGAAGAATGGGAAAGCTTAAGCGTCAACCCGGTAAACCGTTATGAATACGAAATGCGTTTGAAATGGCTGCGGGACCAATTGTCAAACCTTCAAGGCGAACGGCGAGCAGGATGGGAGGAAGGGCTGAAAAAGGGAATGGAAGAAGGATTGAAAAAAGGGTTGAATCAGGGCCGGGAAGAAGGAGTTCGACAGGTAGCCATAGACATGCTTCGTTCAGGGCTAGAACAGGAAGTTATTATGTCAGTTACGAAATTAACTGAAGAAGAGCTAGATGAGCTGAAGAAGAAACTATTGGATGAATGACTTTTTTGACCATGAGTAGAATAGTTCATTTTATGTGAAAAGAGGTATGAACTAAAATTTTTTTCATGTCTCCAGTGGATGGCGAAAAGTGAAAAATCGAAACTGGAGGTGTTTGCGATGAATGAGCAGGAAATTCGTGAAGCGCTGGAAGAATGGGAAAGCTTAAGCGTCAACCCGGTAAACCGTTATGAATATGAAATGCGTTTGAAATGGCTGCGGGACCAATTGTCAAACCTTCAAGGCGAACGACGGGCAGGATGGGAGGAAGGGTTGAAGCAGGGCCGGGAAGAAGGAGTTCGACAGGTAGCCATAGACATGCTTCGTTCAGGGCTAGAACAGGAAGTTATTATGTCAGTTACGAAATTAACTGAAGAAGAGCTAGATGAACTGAAAAAGAAACTATCCTCCAACTCCTTTTAAGCGGGAAGGAACGAGACTCTCATTACATGACTAACTATTGCCAGCTGTTCAGGTCAATTTTGTAAAAAGGAAGTTACCTGAATTTTGTGGACGAGATAGAGGAGTTATACTTGTTATTCCAGTAAAATGGGAGAGTGGGTAGCTGCTGCAAAGCATGTGCCAACATTGAAGGCGCCTGCCAGCGCGCACGAACTTGAAAACTTTCCTCCCTTGACGGGGATTCACGGAATCAGACGTATGCAATCGATGAGCTGACAGGCGAAATGATTTATTGGCTCTGGTGCCAGTAAATGGTTGATAACAATTTATTCATTATTCGTGTGATACTCCCATTTAGCTTTCTACCCGATCCACTGTTTCGCAATGGGAATTCTTTTAATGACGAAATAATCCAAAACCCACACTATCAATAGTGACGCGCCTACTAATGGGAAGAAAAGACCTAGAACAATGACAATGACGGCTACTCCCTTTAACATTTTAAAGTTTTCTGGCAAAGCCGGAGCACCCAATTTGCCTTTCGGTTTTCGCTTCCACCACATTATAACGCTACTTACAACAATCATTATAATGCCAATAGTTAATGCAAGCATGAACAGCTGGCTAATGAATCCAAATTCTCCTTGATGAAATGCAATGCCTAGTGAAATTAATTTTCCCAATGCACCATAGTCACTCCATGCAAATTTAGCTAAAACTTTTCCGCTGTATTGATCTATATGCAGCGTTTGTTGTGCCCAAGGCAGTGGGCGGTTAGGATAGACGTCAGCAGGATCTAAAAAGATCGTATATACACCGGTTTCTCCATCAGGAAATGCAATTCTATATCCCGGTTGGACGTTGTTTTTTTCTGCAATTTGCATAACTTTATCAACAGAAATTGTTTTCACCCCATTGGGACTTGATTCGGGCACAGGTAAGTTTTCAGCTGCCCAAGGAACATCTGCTATTTCTTTTGTTGGAATTGTTGATTTAGGAAATGCATATTTTTCCCATGGTTGATCTCCTTCCGGGTTTCCGGAAATGGGATCAACGATACGATGTGCCATGCTTCCCCAAACACCGGACCACATGAGTCCAGAAAACAATTGTACGACGATAAAAAGAGAAAGCCAGATTGCTGTAACGGCATGCATATCGCGCCAAAACGTGCGGTTTCTTTTACTCAGGTTTATTCGCGGAATCAATGTCCCAAAAAGAGATTTTCTATTTCGCGGCCACCATAAGTAAACACCAGTAATAATTAGGATAATGAACCAGCAAGCGGAGAGCTCTACTAACCAGTTTCCAATGGTGCCGCCCCATAATTCACCGTTATGCAAATCTTTCACCCATGCCATGAAGCGTGCATTCTCATTTAACTTTCCAATAATGTCGCCGTTGTATGGATTGACAAACACAGATATACTTTCCCCGTTCACCATTATTTCAACCTCAGATGATCTGTCCGGTGCAAAGGAAGGTGTAAAACCTGTAATTTTTGCATGTGGATAATTCTTTTTCACTTCATGAATCTGTTCTGTAGATGAAATTTTTTGCTGACCTTGTTGGACGTAATAAAGATCATGGTACATGTAATTTTCAATTTGCGGTTTAAACAGGTAAATTCCTCCGGTAATAGACAAAAAAATAATCAACGGTGCGAAAAAAATCCCTGCGTAAAAATGCCATCTCCAGACTGTTTTATATAAAGAAGCTTTCGTTTGTTTATCAGTGAATGCTTTTGAATCCTTTGCTACTGCATCTATTCTTTCAAATTCCATTTTTTTCACCCTTTTTTTAAGCAATGACAAAACTTTTATAGATCATGTCGATATAACCTCAACAATTGCAATGCGGTTTTTTCCTTGTGAATCGTATTTTTCATATGGTCAATAATAGAGCCTTCCTTTATAAACAGAATTTGATCGCCTGCTTCTGCGGCAACATCCATCATATGAGTGGAAAAAATGATGATTGTGCCTTTCATCTTTTGTTCTTTTATCAAATTGACAAACTGATCAATCCAAAATGGGTCTAAACCATTTGTTGGTTCATCTAACAAGAGCAGTTTTGGATTTCCTAACAATGCTTGTCCTAATAATAGTCTTTGCCTCATTCCTTTTGATACATTTTTCACTAGTTCTCTTTTAAATTCTTCCAAACCTATTTTTTTTAAAATGTCTTGTACAGATGATTGATCTTTTTTCCGCAGTTTGGCATAAAATGATAAAAATTCTTGAAGCGTCATGAATTGCTGAGCATGAAAATCATCAGGCATGTAGCCGATCTGCTCGATATAGTTTTTTCTGTTTTTAATTAGACTGATATTGTTTAAAACAATGTCCCCGGAGGACGGATTTGAAATACCCGCCAAAATGCGAAGAAGCGTGCTTTTTCCGGCTCCGTTTCCGCCGCATAATACGATGCATTCCCCTTTTTTTGCTTCCAGTGACATGGAAGAAAGCACAACTTTTGTTTTATATTTTTTTGAAACGTCGGAGACTTGTAATGTTGTCATTGTCTTTTCTTCCTTTCAAGCTTCCAGACGGAAAATGCAAGCATGATGCTTGAAAAGATGAACATATAACCGACGAACAGCACCCATAACGCTTTTGTTTGCATAAAAGAGATGAGCTCGTCGTATGATTGTCCAAAAACAGCTCCGCCGTCAAGCTGAACAACAAATACTATACGGAGCAATTCCGCCGGATTACAGAATAAAGATGCCTTTAAAAGCGGAGCTATCATCGGATAAGGGACAAAGCTCAAAACGGAAATGACTGCAGTCGGCCATATCATGATAAGAAAGAACCACACGCCGACCGAAAGTATGAGAGCTTGCCATCTCGTTTCTGAAAACGAGCCAATGGTCAAGCCGATGACGAGAAAAAACCATATTAGCGAGATAGAAAAAATATATAAAATGAGCACCCATTTCAAAGATAATGAACTTCCCAATAAAGTGCCGACCAAAAGGCTCAAACTGAAGCTTAAGCTGAAGATGGCAGATTGTGCGGTCAATTGCCCGCAAAGCTTCCCAACCCAATAGGCAATAGTCGGCAACGGATACGTGCATAAAAGACTCCACTGGCCATTTTCCATTTCATTCGCGATGGAAAACGATCCAGCCACCAGCATAAACAGTGGTACGATGTACAGCACAATGTTGGCGATTGTGCCTGTCATGTTTGTATAGCCTGTGAGAGCAGGGTTATTCCGCTCTAACAAAAATAGTAATGATAAAACGAAAATCCATAGAAACACAAACGTGTAAGAAGAACGCTGCCTGATTGTCAAACGCCATTCGGCTTTCCATATGTTCCGCATAATTCCTCCCACTGTAAAAAAAGGGCACTTATAAATTTGCCCTTCATTCATGTGAATGATCATTGCCCTCATCCATGTGGCTGTCGCCATTCATATCCGTATGACCATCCTGCATATTCTTTTCCATCATTTCTTTATTCATTTTCCATTTATGATCTTGCAATTGATCGAAGTTTAATATTTTTCCGCTATTTTTTGATATGAAGGCTTCAGCATCTTTTTTATCTTGGAAAGAAATGACGTTGTAGGCCATTGGCGTCCGTATCGATTGATCATACACGTAGGTTGCTTTATCAGATTCAACCCATTCTTTCGAATGATAATCTCTGACGAATTCCGCTTCGATGTTTTCATTTTTATTTTCGCTTTTCCATTTATACATACATCCGATATCATCAAAAATGAATGTTTTGCCATTTTTTAAAATAAGCTGTGTTGCAAACTGATTATCCATTACAGCCATGTTACATTGAGCGCATTTATCGTTTTTTTCATCAATGGCTCTTGGCGACACTTCCTTTTTTCCGCACGCAGCAGTGATAATCAGTAGAGCGCATAACATGAAAATGAAATACATTTTACGCATCCTCTTTTTTCCTCCCTATCCTCCATAAAGTAATGCTTCCTAAAAACAAGAGAAGACTGAAAACAATGATCACTCCAGAAGATGACTTTGATTCATCTTGTATTGGAGCTGTCATAAGCGGCGAGTCATCCGTCATCGCTTCATTGTCTGGACTTTTCCATAATTTTTGCAATACAACCATGCCTGGTGAATGGAAAAACAGCTGGTATTCTGGAATATCCTTCGTCAAACTTAAAAAGAACGGATTCGTTTTATAAGGTATGTCGCTATAACCGGATCCATCGGCATCAAGCTTTAGAGAGGCGTCCCAATAATTCCTTTTCACTTCATTGTCCGAGCTGCTCAAAGCTTGAGCTTCATTTACATTGCTAATAAACGTATTGTTTGAAACGATGTTTCCGTTCGCCTCTTTGAATTGAATGCCAATAAAATTCCCACGCACTTCATTGGATAAAATAAGGTTATTGGAGGCGCTTTCGGCCAAAATACCAACTCGATTATAAGAAATATTATTGCGAACCACCTTTGTCTCTGTCGCATCAAATAAAAGAATCCCCTGAGCATGAACATTGCGGTTGTTAAAAATGAATTCATTATTTTCGATTTTTCCACCCTTTGTTTCCATGACCATCGCTCCTGCCACGTTATTTTTGGAAATGTTTTTTTGAATTGTTATGTGGTCAGAATACATAATGTGTATGCCGTAATTTGATTGCTGGATGAGGTTTTGGACGGCCGTTGTATAATCGCTTTGCTCCATATAAATCCCATCTCTCACTTTTTCGATTCTGACTTTTTCAATGACATTTTGTTCTGACTTCCATAAATCAATCCCGTTATGTTGTTTTTCACCTTTTATCGAGCTTTGTGTGATGACGGTGTGATAGGCGTGTTCAAGCTTTAACCCGATCCCCTTTGTACGAATATGAACGTGTTCAATTCGGTGATGATTTCCTGATACTTGTATAGCGGCAGCGTTTTTCTCTTGGCTGCATTGAATGACCGTTACGTTTTTTACTGAAACGCGTTGACCTTTGATGGAGATGACGGGTTCTTTACGGCAGGATTGAATGGTTACTTGTCCATTTCCTTGTAACGTAACAGGTTTTGAGAGCACAATTGATTCATGATAAACGCCTCTCGGTATTCTCACGATTGAGTGCTCTGGAGCTTGATCAATCAGATATTGCAATGTGCTTTCGGCATGGATGCTGGATGGATGTGTCCAAAAAAGCATCAAAAAAACGATTAAATACCATAATTTTTTCATGACGGAATCCTTTTTTCAGTGTCATTGTTCTAATTGAAGGTTAGCGTATAATTGTGTGAAAACTATGAAGCCTATTTGGATATTTTTTTACATTTGTTTCCTTTCTTACATTCATTTACTGGCCTTTGCTTTTAAAATTGGCAATTTGTCAAATCCGCAGGAGGTCTAAACATGATGGACAGTCATGTGAAGCATTTGCTTGCCTTTCTATCGCTCGGAGCTTACTAGGACAAATTTATGAAAAACTTCAAACAAATTTCATAATTTCTGGTTATAATTAATAAATTAGAAAATTCATTTAATAAGTTGAGAGAAGGTGTCAAGTGGCTGATGTCTTTAAAGGTGTTAATCGTTGATGATGAAGAAAAGATGCGAAAGCTGATTAGAACGTATTTGACAAGAGAAGGATATATATGTTTGGAAGCAAAAGACGGGTTTGAAGCACTTGAAAGATTAAAAAAGGAAAACCCGGATATGCTGATCGTTGATGTCATGATGCCTTACATTGATGGTTTTACTTTAGTCGAGGAAATGCGCCAATATCTTCAAATTGATTCTCCAGTCATTTTTTTAACGGCAAAAGGGAATGAGGAAGATAAGGTGAAAGGTTTAAAGATTGGGGGAGATGACTATATAGTAAAACCTTTTCATCCTTCAGAGCTTTTGGCGCGTATGGAAGTGATTTTTCGCAGAACACATCGAATTGCAAGCGATGTAAAAATAGCAGCTATTGGACCGTTGCAATTTGATCTTCAAGGCCGGATTGCCACTGTTGAAGGCCGCAGGCTTGCGCTCACACAAAAAGAATTTGATCTATTATTCCTTTTAGCCAAAAATAAAGGAAAAGTATTTACACGAGGTCAATTGCTTGACCAAATATGGGATTCCGATTATGCAGGAAGTGAACGAACCGTTGATACTCATATTAAAACGATTCGTCTAAAATTAAAGGAGCACAGCCATCTAATTCAAACCGTTTGGGGAATCGGTTACAAGTTTGAGGTGCCGTCTTGAAAAAAATAAAACATTTTTCAGTTAGTCAGAAAGTATTGCTGCTCTTTTTCATCAGCATCATTTTTTCCATCTTGTTTTCATTTCTGTTCATTCACTTCCTATATAAAGAGCTTTACATTCGCAGTGTGAAAGAGCGGCTTATTTTTGAGGGAAAGCAGACAGCTGCTCACTTTCATTACGGCTCGCTAAGTGAAGATATTAAAGAAAAAATTGAATGGTATAATCTCATTTCACCTTATGAAGTAATAGCTGTTGATCAATTAGATGAGCTTCATCAACATTTTCCGTATCAAATTGATTACAAACATCTGATCAGTCAAGAAGATGAGAAAAAGCTCTCATCCGGGCAATACGTAGTTAAAGAGGGCTATGTTCATGAATTGGATCGAAAGATTGTCGGAGCAATATTCCCGCTAACTCACGAACAGAACTTAATAGGTTTTATATATATTTATATTCCTTTAGCCGAAATACCAGAGGTTTTTAGTAAAGGCATTCCGATTTTAATCTTGTTCGGTTTAATCTTTTTCGTATTGATCTATTTTGTTATCACGTACTCAATTCATTCGATCTTTCGTTCGCTGCGAACTATTCAAACGATTGCAAAAGAGATCAGCCGCGGAAATTTTTCTAAAAGAGTTCCTATCCAAACGTCAGATGATATAGGAGAATTGGCGAGCGCCTTCAACAAAATGACGGAATCTCTTGAAAAACAAGACGAGCGCAAGAAAGAATTTTTATCCAACGTGGCTCATGAATTAAGAACCCCTCTCACATATATTGGAGGATACACGCAAATCTTGCTGGATGAAGCTTATTCATCAAAAGAAGAGGCGAAAAATCATCTTCTGCTCATCAATAAAGAAACAACGCGAATGCAGAAGCTCATAAACGACTTATTACAATTAAATGAGCTGGAAAACAAAGATATGACTCTTGAAGCAGAGCCGATCGCCTTTTCCCAATTGATTCTTGATTCATTAGAACTGTTTGCGCCTGCGCTGAAGAAAAGGAATATATCCATCAAAACAGATTTAGATGATGAAATCATCATTATGGGAGATATGAACCGGCTGCATCAAGTTTTTTGTAATGTGATTGACAATGCCATTAAGTATTCCTTCGAAAACGGGATGATCAACATTGCATTGTATCAGAAAGAGAAGCGGGCTGTTGTTATCGTTCGGGATAATGGAATAGGCATACCGAAAAAAGAGTTGGATCGTATAGGGGAACGTTTTTACCGGACAGATAAATCGCGTTCAAGAGAAACAGGGGGAACAGGCCTCGGGCTTTCCATCGTCAAACAAATTGTTGCTTTACATAACGGGACGATGAAAATTGAAAGTGAAGAAGGGCAAGGAACATCGGTTATTTTGTCATTTCCGATAGTAGAGTAGATGTTTAAAAAGGCTATACGAAATGTGGCCTTCAGGCAGTACGATAAAAGTTTCCTCTGGTCTGCAAATGCTTTTGATCAATCTTTTTTTGAGGTTTCGCATTTTTTAACCTACTGACGAATATTTCAAGAACTTTTTTATCTAAACGTCGTTCCTGTTTAAGATTCCTAAACAACCATCATTGAAACTCATCAGTATATTTATTCTTTTATTTCCGTGAAAAATCCCTTTGTGAGACAGGTTAGGTGTTTTTTGCAAAATAAAAGTGCAGAGAATTGCAAAATCCTTATGCAGTGATATGCAATGGGGCTTTACATGGAGGAGGAGCCATGATAACTTTTTTTGGTTTTGCCAAAACTGTTGAAGCTGGCGCTTGACTAAAGAATCATGGCTACAGAGGATCCACGTCAAGCCCTTGATGGATAGATCACATATACATTTATTCAAAATTTTGATAAAGATATACTGCAACCCTCTGTATTTTTTTCTTGCAGAAAACAAGGTTAAACTTTTTCCTAACTGTCTGCACAAGAGGGATCATAATAAAAGCCGGGTTTAATTTGTAAGATTGCTTATATGTTATTGTTCAACATTTATTTTTATGTTCTTAATGGAAAATCTTTTACCTTCAACATCCTCGCTTTCAGATAATTTGGAAGTGTTGACTGCTACATAATATGTTCCCGTTTTATCTATAGCTATATGAAATTTCTCCTCAAATTTTTGATTAGGCTTGATTTCGTCTTTATATAAAATTCTGTTTGAGGTTTAATCTTTTGAATAAATTACTTCACCTCACTTATCCTTTATAATGAATGATTCTATTATTGGTTTACTATGAAATAAAGTTGTTTCAGCTCCGTTATTTTTAAAAGCTGTAATGATATCAAATTCTTGTTTGTTTTTAACCACTTTGGGGACTTTTAATTTCAGCTCAAAATTTCCGTAACTTGCAGTTTTCTCATCTTTCTTTAATTCATTTACATTATTGCAGCCAACCAAAAAAACATAATGAATAATAAAATAATGTTACGCAATCTTTTCACTCCTGAATCTATATTCATTTAAAACTAGTCTAATTCCTAATTGGGCAATTAGTAGGTATATAAATGATGACCTCACTTAATATTCCTATAAGTCTATTTTGCCGCTCACAAGTAATTAAGCTTGTCTTATTCCCTTACGTATGATGCCAGAATAAACTTTTTTATAATATTATGTAAATAAAAATCAGCAATTTAGAGTAATTCAAAAGCATTAAATCTTGCAAATTCAGTCCACACATTTGATAGTGTAAAAATGAAAACATGAAGACTGCTTCCCGTTAGTGAATACAAGGAGGAATACAATCGTGGTTCAACACCCATTGCCTTTGAAATGATAAGGTTTTGCATCGTTTTTTGACTAAAAATTAGGGATTTATAGTCTAATCCTTCATTTGATAAGAAAGATTATTTTTTCGTTAATAAATGATAGATTTCCTGTAGTCTAAAATTCATGCAATAAAAATAAAACAATACGATTCATTCATATATTTATCAGCTGCTGAAAGCGTGCGGTTTACACCATTTTGCTTTCATGAACGAATATCGCTTCGTTACGTCGTGCGCTTGCGTTCATTACGGTATTTCCTCTGGAACGTTGAACGTCTTTTTCTCGTTACTCCGTACTTTTATATGTCTTTTGGCTTATAGCCACCCTTGAAAGCAGGTAAGACTTTCTTTCATTTCTACAGCTCCAATCTGTTTCCACCGTTTTGTCCGCTCATGCACCACTTTTCAATTTTAAGTGAAAAACTGTGTATTAAATAAAAGGTTAAAACATTTTACACTAAAAGCATCTAATGAGCAGAGACTAGATCAAAAGGAGGAGATCGTAATGAGTGACTCATGGCTTGAATTAGAAGGAAAGGTGGCGATTGTAACAGGCGGCGTTTCCGGGATCGGATTACATATCACAAACGAACTGATCCGAAATGGGGCAAAAGTTGTTGTAGCCGATTTAAATGGAGAAGAAGGACCGCAAGATAATGGTTCTTATTTTCTAAAATGTGACGTTACAAAAAAAGAAAGCGTTGACAAAATGGTGGCCGAAACCGTGAAATTATTCGGCTCAGTCGATATTTTAGTAAATAATGCCGGAGTCAACCTGCCAAGACTGTTAGTCGATGTCAAAGGTGAAAAACCTGAATACGAGTTGAATGAGAAAGATTTTGACTTTATGGTAGCTGTCAATCAAAAAGGTCCTTACCTTTGTGCACAGGCGTCTGCCAGGGAAATGATTAAACAAAATAAAGGAGTTATTATCAATATTGCTTCCGAAGCCGGACAGGAAGGATCATCTGGACAAAGCTGCTATGCCGCGACAAAGGGAGCATTAATAGCTTTCACTCGTTCGTGGGCAAAAGAACTCGGCAAATACAATATCCGAGTTGTTGCGGTGGCGCCTGGCATCAACGAACCGACAGGCTTGACGTCAGATGCTTATAATGAAGCGCTTGCCTATACTCGAGGCGTCACAGTTGATCAATTGTCAACGGATTACAGCAATTCCATTCCTCTTGGGCGTCCGGGTAAACTAAAGGAAATAGCCGATTTAGTTTCTTACTTGGCTTCAGACCGTGCAAGTTATATTACTGGTACGACAGTTAATATTTCTGGAGGCAAATCCCGCGGTTAAGATCACAGCAGCCTAAAAAAAGGTCCTATAACGAAATATCACAAAATTCCAATCACTACCTTTGACTGATAGACGAAACTATGTCACTTTATTTTTACGTAAAAGGTGGTGAATATTGTTGGATTTTACAATTGATGGCCGTGTTGTTCAAATGCTAGAAACGTTTCAAAAAAAATCCTATTGTTCTTTGGATTATCTTGCCAACTCATTGGGGGTCAGCACGAGAACAATCCGCAATTATATTAAGCTACTTAACAGTGAACTGAATGGGATTGCAGCCATCAAAAACGAAAAGGGAAAAGGCTACCATTTGTTTATTGAAGATGGGCATAGGTTTGATGATTTCATTGAAACCGTTTCTAAGAAGAAAAACATGCTGGATTCATCACAAAGGCGTATCGCTTTTATCATTGATCGATTAATCAACAGCAAAGGAAGGAATACGCTGGATGAGCTCGCTTTTGACATGAATCTGGGGAGAACAACTCTTGTAAATGAAATAAAAAAAGCTGCCGTAGCGTTGGAATCTTACAATTTAGCCATTCATGGAAAACCGAACAGCGGGATGAGCCTAAAAGGAAATGAACTGGATATCCGTTTTTTTATATTAGATAACGTCTATGACTATTTATACGGGGATTACCCGCTGGATGAAGATATTAAAGAAGAAATAATGAAGATTGCCAATCACTACAATTTAGAGTCTACCACCCAAAAAAAGTTAATGCAATTTATTATTGTCATGTTGGATCGTTTTATAAAAAATCATCCTCTTACGGAATTGGATGAAAAATATAACAAACTATTAAATACACAGGACTATTCGATTGCTTCAGAAATCGTTTCCGTAATCGAACGGCATTTGCCGGTTGAAATTTCACAACCTGAAATACTGTTTATAACATTGCCGATCGCGGGAAGAAGAACGCCGACAAACATTCGAACAATTGCAGACATTACAATTTCCGACGATATTAAACGTCTCTTGGACTTAATAATCGAACAAGTAGGGTTTGATAAAAGCATTATTTTCGAAAATGAAACATTTTTCAAAGATATTCTGTATCATTTAACCTTTATGCTGAACCGCTTGATGTTTGATGTGCGTTTGAAAAATCCGCAGCTGGCTGATGTGAAGGAGAAGTATCCTGTCGCCTTTAAATTGGCCGAAATTGCCGGGCAAGTAATTGAGAAAGAGTATGGACTGAAGGTTCCTGAAGATGAGCTTGGCTACCTATCCTTGTATTTCGGAGTATTCATTGCCCAACATGATGAAATAACGAGAGCATTAAAAAAAGTTGCAGTCATTTGCGGAACCGGGCGGGGATCTGCCAAATTAGTCTCTATTCAACTGCAGCGCATATTAAATCCAAATACTCAAATTGATATTTACTCTGAAATTGAAATTTCAAAAGAGCTTTTGAATCAATACGATATGGTCTTTTCAACAGTAAAGCTTCATTTTGCAATTGATCCACCTGTCATCATAATTAACGAAATCTTTGACGAAGCGAGTGTTTCTAGGCAAATAGAAAAGATGACCTATCGGAAAAAATTTAAAATGAAAGATTTTGGCAATCACCGTTCAATTTTAAAACTTTTACTCAACAAAGATAAATTCTTCGTCTTAGATACAAATAAAGGCTACCACGAAAATGTGAATGATATGATCGACGTTTTAGTCAAGAAAGGCTATTTGGACGAAGGGTTTAAAGAGAGGCTGAGAGAAAGGGAAGAGAAAGGATCAATGGTTTTTGACCGGTATATATCCTTGCCGCATACAGTTAACTACAAGTCCAATCAGATTGAAATGGCGATCGGTGTTTTTCCTGAAAAAGCAGTGGTTGACGGGAAGGAAATCAAGCTTGTCTTTCTGTTGGGAATACCGGAAAAAGCCGATAATGATGCAAGCCTCCTGATTAAAATTTACGATGAAATCATCAAAATCGCCTCTGATCAGAAACAGGTAGAGGAATTGGCCGATGCAGCCAGCTACGAAGATTTTACAAAATGCCTCGAACAAGCAAGCAGTTCATCATCAATCTTAGGGATGTGATAGGATGCAATTGATCATCATTATGCTTTTTATAGCAGGAGCATTTATCGTGCAATTGGCATTAGGTTATTTTCAAATTAAACATTTTGCCAAAGCGTATATAGAGCTGCGAAAGATTGGAAAAGTGGCAATCGGAAAGCGCCCCGGCAGAATTCGGGCGGGGACCATTGTATTATTTGCCGTTTCCGACAGCGGGAAAATTCTGAAAGCAATGAAAATACAAGGGGTTACAGTTTTAGCGAAAGTTCGGGAATTGAAAGGCTTTACGGGCAAAAATATAAAAACGCTTGGAGAAGCCGATATGGCTCATTGCAACAAACTATTGAAATCAGCTATTTTGGATGCGGTCAGCAATTATAAGATTATTATGAGCGGCGGGGAAATTCCCGAAAAGCCGAGTATCTTTAAACGAATCATGATGCAGGCAGAAAACATTGTTTCGGTAAAAAAATCATGAAGAGGTGAGGAACGTGGATATTATTGTTACGATTGCTGAAGGTTTTATGAATTTGTTTAAAACTGGCGCAGAAACATTTATTTCGTGGATGCAAAGCATTGTTCCGCTTGTGTTGCTATTGATGGTTTGTATGAATACATTCATTCAGCTTATTGGAGAAAAGCGGGTCAATAAACTTGCGATGGCATCTTCTAAAAACCCGTTGTTAAGATATTTAGTCTTGCCGCTTGTCGGTTCATTTATGCTAGGGAATCCAATGGCGTTGTCATTAGGACGTTTTTTGCCGGAAAGATATAAACCGAGCTATTTCGCTTCAGGTGCATATTTTTGCCATACCAGCAACGGTTTATTTCCACATATAAACCCAGGGGAATTATTTATTTGGCTCGGTATTGCGGCTGGAATTGAGAAACTAGGTTTGAGCACTGCAGAATTGGCTGTCCGTTATTTCCTTGTCGGTCTCGTGATGAACTTCTTCGCAGGCTGGATTACAGATTTTACAACAAGAATAGTAGAAAAACAGCAAAATATTAAATTGAAAACAGAAGTAACGTTACATCATCGTTAGAAAAGGAGGAGGAAAGGGAAATGGCTAAATATCGGTCGATAAAAATTGTGAAGGGCAGCGGCGGTTTTGGCGGACCGCTCATCATTACACCGACGGAAAAAAGAAATAAAATTGTTTATATTACCGGAGGAGCAAAGCCTGAAATTGTAGACAAAATTGCTGAACTGACAGGTGCCGAGCCGGTCAACGGTTTTAAAACATCAGTACCGGATGAAGAGATTGCGCTTGCAATTATTGATTGCGGCGGTACATTACGCTGCGGCATCTATCCGCAAAAACGCATTCCAACTGTCAATATTATGCCAACAGGAAAAAGCGGACCGTTGGCCCAATATATTACGGAAGATATTTACGTTTCAGATGTGGGGTTGGATCAAATTCAGCCCGTTGAAGAGAGTGCTAGAGAGGCGGCTCCGGCTGAAGAAAAAATTCCGGAAGAAAAACCTGAAAGAGAGTTTAAATATAGCAGTGATAAAAAGATTTCTGAAACAATGGCAGCAAGCTCCAATAAAAACTTATTAACGAAAATTGGACTTGGCGCAGGAAAAGTCATTAGCACGTTCTATCAAGCAGGACGTGAAGCAGTGCAAACAATGATTAACACGATTATTCCGTTCATGGCTTTTGTATCATTGCTGATTGGAATTATTCAAGGTTCAGGAATCGGAAACGTATTTGCCAAGATCATGTCGCCGCTGGCTGGCGATATATGGGGATTGCTCTTAATCGGGTTTATCTGTTCATTGCCATTTTTATCACCTTTACTTGGACCTGGAGCAGTAATCGCTCAGATTATCGGGACGCTGATTGGAGTGGAAATTGGCAAAGGGAATATCCCGCCAAACTTGGCGCTGCCAGCATTGTTTGCCATCAATACGCAAAACGCCTGTGACTTTATACCTGTAGGTTTGGGACTTGCAGAAGCAGAACCTGAAACAGTAGAGGTCGGTGTACCGTCCGTCCTTTATTCAAGATTCTTAATCGGGGTTCCAAGGGTGTTTGTCGCTTGGCTGGCAAGCTTCGGACTTTATGATTCGTAAATTTGTAATTATAACATCATGAGTTTTGCAAAAATCTGACATATGGGAGGGAAGGCACAACCGTAACAGGTTTGTGCCGACTTTATGACAATCATTTATAAGAATAAAATAAAAGGAATCGGAACAATGGCCGATCATTTTTTGAAAGAGAAAATGATTATTTTATTTGGCAATGAAGCTCCGCAGGATCTGAAAGATTTTTGTTATGTCATTGATGTCGTAAAGGCGGAAGGAGTCATTCAAGCTGGACAGAAGCTTTATATTAATAATGAAAAATTTGAAATCACGTCTGTCGGCGATGCTGTGCAAAGAAACTTAACAACATTGGGGCATATTACTTTGCGCTTTGACGGATCGACAACACCGGAACTGCCGGGCACTTTGTACTTGGAAAATAAAGATATCCCTGAAATTGGATTGAATACCGAAATAAAGATTGCAAGTGAATAAAAATTTTGATATTTTCCATTCATTATTGGCTATTCATCCGACTTTTTTCAATAGGAGGGAAAAATGAGGCTGAATAGATTCAGTGAATGAATCATATACATAAAAGATTTTTTGCAGCTTCAATGGATAAACTGTGAAAGATTTAAGTGAAACAAGTAAATAAGACAGCAAACCGGGCACCCATTTTTTCGCCCGGTTTTTTTGGCTTTTTAATTCTTTCTCTTAACAGCAGTTTGCTTGCCGGCAATAAATTATGATCACTACGCCTTGACAACATTGAAAATAAGAAAAAGTCATGCAAGTTGTCCGGAATCATTTTCTATATGGAAGATTTGAGGCGCAATTAAATTGGCAGAATTAGTAAGAAAAATTCCAAATCTTCTTTGGTTAGATGGGATTTGTTCACTGTCCATTCATGCCAACTCAAAGATTATGATGATCTGTAGGCGGGAGCTTAAGATGAAAGGAAAGATTGGACAAAAAGTCCAGTTGGCACTAGTGGTTGAATACTTATAAGTATGGAACGGTTGAAGGAGAACTTTTGCTTGATTGCTTTATCACTTTAACACAAGAAATGGATGGAGGAATTAGTGAGTGTATCTAATTACAACTTAATTGCGGGCGCCGGAAAATACTCAATACTTGTGAAGGCTCGAGTTGTTTACAAAGAGGAAGCATATATTTTCAAAAATTAATGGATTCCGCCGAGAGCTCCCAAATTTTTATAGTAAAGGAGGACTAAGGCAGCCATTCTAAAAACATCAATGCTTCAAATTAAAAAAATAGGCGGGCATTCACCTTCTTTTTGATTCAGGAAAAAAGTTTCCAAATTTGTAACTGAGAGCAATTTTTTTTGCGTGATAATGTTTTTATATTATAATAATTATAACTTAATAATAGATTAAGAGGTGTTTCCCATGTCTATTTATCAATTTGAAGTAGAAAAAGCAAACGGCGAAAAAGTTTCTTTAGCAGAATTTAAAGGTCAAGTGCTCTTAGTGGTGAACACCGCTAGTAAATGTCGATTTACATACCAGTTTGAAGAACTGCAAAAGCTATATAAAAAATATCATGATCAAGGTTTTGAAATACTAGGATTTCCATGCAACCAGTTTGATCAACAGGAGCCGGGAACAAGCGATGAAGCAGCTTCTTTTTGCCAATTAAATTATGGCGTCACATTCCCGATGTTTGCAAAAATCGACGTGAACGGAAAAAACGCTCATCCATTATTCGAATATTTGAAAAATGAGGCGCCGTTCCGCGGATTTGATGAATCGAATACGGCAGAAAAACTATTAAAAATCAAACTAGCGAATGAATACCCTGAATGGCTGGTTGGCAACGATATTAAATGGAATTTTACAAAATATTTAATTGATGAAAACGGCCAAGTCGTGAATAGATATGAACCATGGGACGAACCGATTGATTTTGAGCAAGATATTCAGAAATTATTGAAAAACTAATTCCGGTTGAATCGTTTTTTCATTCGACCGGATTTATTTTATGTATAAGAATGCTAGCAAGAAGCTGCTAGTTCTTTTGCCTGTTTCGGACCTAGATCAACATGTAAAAAAGAATTTATGAATTTTAATGTTCAAGCAGATTTCCCTTTTCCATTGAAAATAAGGAAGAGGGTTATTTATTTTTCAGTAAAGAGCTTTGGTATTTAATATGAAGCGCGTCAATTTACAGTACCTTATCGGCCGGTTGGCGATGGGGATTTTTGATGTAAAATTAGCGTGAAATCAGCGGCCGTACTACCGGATCTATATTTGTTATTGCCTTACATGTTACAAATGGAAAATAAATTGGCAGCCTCTCTTTTACAAACCTTTTTAAAAAAACATATAATATGTTTATACAGTTCTAAATTTTCCAAAGGGTATGGCAAAAATGGGGATTTGGTTAAAGTAAGCGTCTGCACTGCAAAGACTGAAATAAATCACATAACTTTTTTTTTCACTTTGTATCAAATTTTAAAGTCGGGGGTTTTAAGCGGTTTATTTGGTTCGTCAAAACAAAGGGGGAGTAAAAATATGGAGCTTCGCAAGCAAAATTATGAAATCATCCCGATTATCGTCGATGTTCCGTCTAATTTAAGAACGATCAACTTTTTTTTAGTGAAAGCAAAAGAATCCCTTGCTTTAATAGATGCTGGTTTGGATCATGAGGCTTGTTGGAATGCATTGTTGGAAACGCTGCAAAAAAACGGGTTGGCTTTGCATGACTTAACCGAAATCATTTTAACTCACAACCATATAGATCATGTAGGATTAGTGAATCGAATCATTGCGGATCACCCCATTCAAGTTTATGCCCACAAAAATGCGATCCCGCGCTTAAAGAGAGACCGCCAATTTCTTGAGATGAGGGTGGAGTTTTTTTCTAAATTATATGAGGAAATGGGATGTCATGAAGCAGGGAGAAAGCAGGTCGATTATTTAAAAGAATCGATTGTGAAAAAAAGAAAACTTGCTATCCAAGCGGAGATCATTCCAGTCGAGAGCAGCCATTTGGATTTTCAAATTATCGAGGTGCCCGGACATGCTCCGGATCAAATTGCGCTGTATGATCCAAAGCATCGTTGGATGATTTCAGGTGATTTGCTGATTCAGCATATATCCAGCAACGCACTTGTCGAACCCGATTCTTTTGGACGGCGGATGCCGACTTTACTCCAGCATAAACATTCTTTAGAGAAAGTTTCGGATTTGCCTCTCGATCTCGTATTTCCGGGACACGGCGTATTCATTCAAGACCCGAAAGATTTAATAAATAAAAGATTAAAAGGGATTGAGAAAAAAGCAGAAAAAATTATGAATCTCATTTTAAACGGGGTAACAACCGCGAGCGGTCTAGCCCAAGCCTATTATGGAAATAAGTATTCGGAGCAGTTTTCGCTTGTGATGTCTGAAATTATAGGACATCTAGATTATTTAGAATTCAACGGAAAAATTAGAAAGGAGATGGAAAAAGGAGTTTGGCATTATTCCATTAATAAAGAATAATAGAAGGTTTTTGATTGGCTGTTGACGATGAAAATTTTTTTCTTGTATTTCGCAAGCTGCAAAAGTAACAAAGTTTCATTGTTTGCAAGCATGATACTAATTATTGAGGTATGAGGAATGATGGGAAGAAAAAGGAGAAAAGATGCACCTTTAATTACTGTAGTTGAGCAATTTTCATTACAATAATTACCATGTAAAAAGAGACAAACGGAGTACCCCTTATGCCACATGAAGCTGTTTTTTAACGACATCAATGGGAATATCTTGTTTCGCTGCATCGTAAATAAACTCCACGAGGCTATGTCCTTTCTTCTTTCGAAGGAAGTCAAGCCCGGTAGAGAAATCGCTGTTGGATTCGACCATACTGTACACATAAGCGAGTTGCACCAAGATCCAATACCGTTTCACCGCCCGACGTTGACGAACGCGGTACCCATCGAGCTTCAGCTGGTCTTTCGCTTGTCGAAAAAAGCATTCGATCGACCAACGCTGGGCATAGTAGCGCAAGATCTCTTCATCGCTTAGCTCCCGGTCGGTGCTCAAGACGCAGTGAAGATGTTCGGGTGTCATCGGCTGATCGGCTTTCCAAGCCAACAACACAACGGCATCATCGAGACCTTTCAGCGCTCCCTCGTAGCGATACACGCGATAACGCTCTTCTCCCACCGTGACGAGATGGGTGTCGTTCGGTTCGATATAGCGGGCAAACTGTTTGGCTTGGATGGCGATGCCTTTTGGATAAAGAACCCGATTCGTCTTGAGCATCGCAATGACGTGGAATCCTTTTTTCAGGCAGGCTTCCACGAGTGTTTTCGATGGGTACCAAGAATCCATCAGCACATAAACAGAACCGTGCACATCCAAAGAAGAAAGCATCTCGATGGCCCATTGACCCTTGCTTTTCCCATCCGCCTTGTCGTAGAGGCGAAACGCAAAGGGAAAGGCTTGCGTCATCGTATGAACCATGAGCCAGACGAGAGAGTGTCCCCAAATCGACTTTTTGTCCGCGTGAGAATAATGCCAATTACACCCTTCAATAGCGTGTTTCGCCTGTGACGAAGGCTTCGTTTTTCGGCAGATCGTATCATCGATCGAAACAAAAATGGGGTGATTCTTTCGCTTGGCCGTTCGTTCCACATGACGAAGCATCCACTGCTGGAGTTTGCGAAGCAAGATTTCTTCATCCCAAGGGCTTTTCGTGAAAAAATGGCTCAGTGTCGTTCGATGGTTGGGATGAAAGCTCTCATGATGCAGATCGGTCAAGGTTCCCACAAATCCTTTCGTTGTCAGCGCATCGATAATATGAACGAGATGCTTCATGACCGGCTTAGAGAAATAAAGGGCCAGCCCCAACATTGCGAAAAACTTGTCGATTCCTTGGTGATGTGGTAGTCTATTCATGAGACATGAACCTCCTTGAGAATGGTTTGGTGACACATCTATTCTAATCAAGGAATCGGGTTCATGTCTCCTTTTTTGTTCGGATGTAAATTTATGTTAGTGAATTTGCTCATCTACAGTAAAAATATTGCAGAGCACAAGGAGTGGCAGAAAAAAGATCGTACTCGGACATCTCTTACTCTTTTGCAGAATCAGGAAAAAATCCGCCAAAACACGAAGTTTTATTATGATCCAGAAAAAGATAAAAAAGATATAGAGCATTATTACAAAAATGTCATCGGAAAAGAAATCAAGGGGCTGAACCTATTTTACCATTATCATAATCTAGTGAAAAAAACACATAAAAATCAGCTGCCGTATTTTATATGCAAAGATCATTATTTGTATACGTGGGTCGATTTGCAGCCGGATGGAACAGTGAAAAGCATCTATTCTGGCGAAAAAAGCGATCCTAGCCGAATCATACAAGAAGATTTCGAAATAATTCAAAAAAGATATGAGCAATTTCAAGCTCTTTTAGAAATAGTCAGCAAAAAGGACATTTCTTTATTGAAAAAGATGAAAAGCATTGACTTGCGTTTAAAATATAATACAGAACATATTGTTCCGCAGTCTTGGTTTCATGCACGGGAACCGATGAAAAGCGATTTGCATCATTTATTTGTTTGTCATCCGGAGTGCAATGTCAAACGATCCAATTATCCTTTTCATGATTTTTCTTTTTATCAGCCGGAATCGCCAAAAGAAAAAATCCGCAATCGCTGCGGAGTTGTCAAAGACGGCCGATTCGAACCGGAACATGGCAAAGGTACTGTTGCGAGAGCAATGATGTATTTTTTATTGCGATACCCGAATGAAATAAAAAAAAGCAGCCTTAAACAAATTAATCTTTCTTTACTGATTCACTGGCATGAATCGTTTCCCGTTTCCATCTATGAAAAGCATCGGAACCAATCGATTTATTATATACAGGGAAACCGCAATCCTTTTATAGACTTTCAAGAGTTAGCGTATAAAATAAAGTTTCCGTTTCATATTGGATCATGTGGCGTCAAGGAATCGTGAAATCATAGACTATAGGAGCATACTTAGAGCACCTCGTTTTGCAAAATAATCACAAGAAGAGCCGTTCTTTCGAAATACCGATTGTAAAGCTCCTGATTTTTCCTGCTTAACTCTGAGCTAAAATTTCAAGATGCTCTTTCCATACAAGATGACGGTCAATGGCAGCTTGCGGTCAGAAGCATTTCGGATTTTGTTTGTCTCTGTTTATTTGCAACCTGCTGATCCGTAATGGTTGCTGGTCGGCGATTTATAATGAAGAACAGACGAATGTTCGTTCGTTTGAAAAATTGGCTATATTTCTGTCATTCAGAACTCCCTAGTTTCGAGAAAAACAAGGGAGTTTTTGTTGCATATGCTTATAATGATTGACTTTTTCCCTTAGGCAACGCTTCACTATCTGCTTGCTCTTGTTTGTTCGTAACTAAAGTACGATCATTGATATTATATTTGAAATACGTTACTTTTGATTTTGTCACATCATAAGTGTGAACACCAGAATTCGGACCGAAAGAACAAAGACACATGGTTAATTCCCCCTTGTAAATGCATGAACGGCTTCGCGCTGAATTTCTGATAATCTTCTGCTGAGCTCATCTGATTCACTGCTTCGAAGATTTTGTTCTAATTGCTTTAACAAGTTCATTATTTGATCAACAGATTGTTGATCATGACCACTTCCATTCTTCGGATTACTAATGTTATTGGCATTGTTCATATCTCTGAGCACTTTATAAGGCTCGCGGTTTAACAGAAGACTAGTCACATCAGGTCGTGAATAATGTCCGATGGCATCGTGCCAATGTGCCATATCAGCAATTAATTTCATATCAACTTCAGCGTACAAAATACCTTCCTTTCCTTTTAAAGGACCGGATAATATGGAACCACCGGGTGCGATAATCGCCGTCCAGCCCCCTCCAGGCTTTATCCACTCTTTTTGATAATCAGTCTGTGTTAACTTTTCCACATTGTCCTTGTCGACTGTACTTTGACAATTGATAACAAAACATCCGCCTACTTGAGCATGATAACGCGCAGATAGTTCAGTAGACATATCAAATAATGTATCCCAACCCGTTATACTTGAAAATCCTACCCATACGGCACAATGCAGCTGGGAGCGTTGTGCGATAAGGGAATGACGTACCAAATCCATAGTATGCTCCCAGCAGACCAGCCCGCTCATTCGTCCCAGCTCTGTGTCATAAACATTTAGATAACTTCCATCTCCCATGCCCCAATGAACACGCTCAACATGAGTCGGCATCAATTTCCTGTGTTTGCCAAAAATTTTCCCTTTATTATCAATAAATAAAATTGTGTTATAGCATGTTTTTCCGTCGCGCTCTGAAATACCAATAACGACATGTATATTATGTTTTCGTGCAGCTTCACATAAAGCATCAGTTGTTTTACTAGGTACTTCTACAGAATTGAGAAACCATTCCTTAAATAGTTCATGATACCACATTGGTGTTCCTAACCAGATGTGATACGGATAGCCAGGAATATAAGACTCAGGCAATACAACTAATTGAGCCCCTTGTTTCGCCGATTCTTCAATTAGCGAAATAGCTTTTTCCAAGCATTTTTCCCTGTCATATAAAATCGAAGAGGCTTGTACGGCAGCAACCGTGAATTTCTCATTTGAAAAATCGCTCATCAGCTAATCCCACCCCATAGAATTTTTAATTATAAGAATAATTAGAATATACAGTAAATTTTATTTGAGTTCAATAAAAAAATGACGTTTTTTATACGAATGAATAATAAGAATTTGTATTATGATTTCATACATCTTTCCTTAATTTATGATAAAATATGGATTTTTTATAATTATATTTTAAAATTTAGATAAAATTTTAAATATTTTTCATTATGTTTCTTTTATGAAATTATAAATAACATTATGTAATTGTGTTAGTATATTAGCTGATTCCTAACAAGACGGTTAAGAAGAGCTCGTACATCCAAGGACATTCGATTTTACAGTAAGTGTCAAACGAATCCCGTCTTATCTTTTCCGGATGGACAGTTTTTTCGTCGCTGTTGATTACAAGCGACTGGGTAAGATCTTTGACCTTGTACTTCTTTATATTCTAAATCCTTGTTGGGAAGTCTATAGATAAATTAAATAAGTAATTGGATTTAAATCCATTTACTTGATGCAGCATCCATTTCGGACTGCCTTAATGCCTGAAAATGAGATTTATCAGAAGGATGTCATTCGTTCAGAAGGTGTCCTTAATATTTGATAATAACGAGAACAGATCAGTTCATCCCAAAATTGTAAAGCGAAAATTCAAAAAAAGGAATGAAAGCGTAATCAATTTTAGGAAAAGTGGCCTAAAATTGTGCTTAGAAAGGAGGTACAAATGCTACTAGACATTCGAAGCAATTGTCTTTTGAAAGAAGTAATCAAAAATCCAAACATTAGTAGCAATGAACTTGCTCAAAAATTCAACTTGAGCAAGAGACAGATCAATTATAGTTTTTCCAAGATCAATGATTGGCTTTATGAACAAAATTTCCCTCAGATTGAAAGGACAAATCACGGCTATTTTGTTGTAGATCCGAGTTTACTAAAAGTATTGAGTGAAAAGGAAAATACTCAATCAGTCGATTTTTATGATTTATCGAAACTGCAGCGCGTCCATTTCATTATATTGATGATTTTAACGAGAATGGATGCCTTATCGTTGGCTCATTTCACATCTGAACTAAAAGTGAGCAAGAATACCGTTATTGACGATTTGAAAAAAGTAAAGGATATTGTCGAACAACACGGCCTTGAATACAAGTATTCAAGAAAATATGGATACGTCATTGAGGGAGACGAATTTCAATGCCGGAAACTGTTAATCTCTATCACGAACAGCATCTGGACAGCAGATCAAGGAAAAGAAAAGATCATTCAGATTTCGCAATTATCTGTAGATGAGTTAGAGGAATTTAAAAATCGCCTCGAAAAAGTGGAGGCATCGTTAAATCTGAAATTTACAGACGAAAAACTTGAGTTAATGCCTTATATTTTAATTTTTATTTTAAGAAGAATACGGAAAGGCCATCATATCGGTTCTTTTAACCTTAATTATAATGAGATTTCCGGCACAAAAGAATACTTGGCAACGGAAGAGCTTTTGCATGATTTTCCAAATGTTTCAGAGGAAGAACGGCTCTTTATTACTCTGAACTTGCTGACAACGAATGTTTATTGGTCTAAAGAGGAGATTGATAAAGAAATTCCTGAATTAAAAAGCGCGCTAAGTCAAGTGATCGACAACTTTGAAAAAAATACGTTCATTTTTTTGAAGGATAAAGAGCAGCTTCTTCAAAAGCTCGTCCTTCATATGAAGCCAGCCTATTTTCGAATTAAATACAATTTAACTGATACAAATGATGTTCTTGATGATATCAATAAAAATTTCAAGGAATTGCATCATCTTGTTAAAAAATCGGTTAAACCGCTGGAAGATTTAATCGGTTCAGCTATTCCGGAAAGTGAGATTGCTTATTTAACAATTTTAATCGGCGGGTGGCTTTCTAGGCAGGGCGACAATATTAGCCAAAGAATGAAAGCCATAGTTGTCTGCCCAAAAGGAATATCAGTTTCCAGATTGATGTATGGGACGCTAAGAGAACTGTTTCCTGAATTTATTTTTCTTGATTCATTGTCTGTGCGCGAATTCCAACAATATGAAATGGATTATGACATTGTCTTTTCTCCAGTTTATTTGAAAACAAATAAAAAGTTCTTCCTTGTAGATCATTTTATTGGTGCTGAAGAAAAAAGACGATTGCGAAAAGAAGTGATGTCTGACCTATATGGGTTTGTACCTGAAGTAATAAATGTTGAAGAATTAATGGGAATTATTGAAAAGCATGCTGTCATTAAAAATAAAAAAGAGCTTTACAATGCGATTCAAAGCTATATTCACCAAGGCTCTAACAACAAGTTAGAAAATCATTCTATTAAAAATCCGAATTTATGCGATTTAATTACTCCTTCAACGATGATATTCCGCCATTCGGTTCGTAGTTGGGAAGAAGCGATTAAACTGGCGGCCCAGCCTTTGCTGAAGGATAAAAGCATTAAAGAACAATATGTTGAAGCAATGATCAAACATTGCCAATCAGATCCTTATTTTGTCATCAGTGAACATGTAGCCATTCCACATGCTTCACCTGATGAAGGAGTAAATCGTTTATCGATGAGCTTATTGAAATTGCGAAAAGGAGTAGCCTTTGAAAACTATCAGTCCATTAAGTTAATCATTGTGATTGCAGCTTTAGATAAAGATCAACATTTAAAAGCATTCATGCAATTAATGAATTTAGTGAGAAATGAACAGGATTTGAATAAAGTATTGAACGTACAAAGCATGAAAGACTTACACGAAGTTCTGAAATTATATGCACAAGAATAAAAGCTCTTTTATTAATGGAGTAGGTGATATACCAGTGATTGATTTACATTTTGATGAATCTTTGATTTTTTGCGACTTAAAAGCGAAGGATCAGGAAGAAGTTTTGAAAGTAATGGGAAACCATCTTTACGAAAAAAACTTTGTAAAAGAGAGTTTTATAGATGCAATTATTGAGAGGGAAAAAACTTTTCCGACCGGTCTCCCAACTTCCAGTAATATATCTGTCGCCATTCCCCATACGGATTCCGTTCATGTCAATAAAAAGGCGATCAGCTTGGCGATACTAAAAGACGCTGTTGAGTTTGGAATCATGGGGGAGCAGGAGGCAAAAACTCCGGTAAAGATTGTGTTTTTATTAGCGATCGACAAGCAAGATTCTCATTTGAAAATTTTGCAAAAACTGATAAGCATCTTTCAAAACGAGGATGTCATCAAGTTTTTAACAACAGAAAAAAATAAAACATTAATCAAAACAAAAATTATAGAATGTTTAGATTTAAAGGAGATGAATTGAAATGAAGAAAAAACAAGTATTAGTCGCATGTGGTGCTGGAATTGCTACTTCAACTATTGTCAATGATGCGGTGCAACAGCTTTGCAAAGAACATAACATTGAATGTGAAATTATTCAAATAAAAATTACAGAAGTTGGTTCTTATGTGGACACGGCTGACTTATTAATTAGTACAACAATTGTACAACAGGAGTACCCGTTCCCGGTTATTAATGCACGCGCTTTCTTAACAGGCATTGGACTGGATGAAGTGAAAAAAGAAATTTTGGAAGCGCTGAAAAATTAAACAAACGTTTGATTATTTTGGCAGGGGTTTAAGGAGGGGAAAAATATGCAAGGTTTTGTTGATGCGATACGAGCATTTTTAGATTTAGGTGCAACAGTTATTTTGCCCGTGGCGATTTTTATACTAGGATTAATTTTCGGACAAAAACCCGGAAAAGCCTTTCGGGCCGGTTTGACGATTGGTGTTGCATTCGTAGGGATTTTCTTAGTAGTTGATCTTTTAGTCAATAATCTAGGGCCGGCAGCTCAAGGAATGGTTGATCGATTTGGAATCGAACTGAATGTTATTGATGTAGGTTGGCCGGCTGCTGCATCGATTTCTTGGGCCTCCCCAATTGCAGCCTTTATCATTCCTCTCGGATTGTTAGTAAATGTTTTGATGCTTGTGACAAAAACGACAAAAACAATGAATGTAGATATTTGGAATTTTTGGCATTACACTTTTACCGGTGCAATTGTATATACGTTATCAGGCAGTATTATTCAAGGCTTAATTGCCGCGGTACTATTCCAAATTGCTTGCTTGAAAATTGCAGATTGGACAGCTCCGATGCTTGATAAATATTTCGGGCTTCCGGGAATTTCTGTTGCAACGGGAAGCACGGTTTCATACGCAGTTCTTGGTATCCCATTGATCCAATTGATTCAAAAAATACCAGGTCTTAAAAATTTAAATGCTGATCCGGAAACGATTCAAAAAAGATTTGGGATCTTTGGTGAACCGATCTTTATGGGGCTAATTTTAGGTGTCGCATTAGGATTATTGGCTGGATATTCTGTCGGAGATACGATCGAAATCGGGATGTCTATGGCAGCAGTTATGGTGTTAATGCCGAGAATGGTGAAAATTTTAATGGAAGGTTTAATGCCGATTTCTGAATCAGCTAGAGAACTGCTTCAAAAGAAATTCGGCGCACAAAATATTTATATCGGGCTAGATGCTGCCGTTGCAATTGGTCACCCGTCCGTAATTTCAACAGCTCTTATTTTAGTACCAATCACAGTAGCAATCGCCATTATTTTACCTGGAAATAACGTTCTTCCGTTTGGGGACTTAGCTACCATTCCTTTCATTGTTGCATTTATTGTCGGTGCTGCAAGAGGAAACATTGTTCATTCGGTAATCGTTGGTACGTTGTTAATCGCCCTGTCACTGTACATGGCGACAGATTTGGCGGCGCTCCATACTGAGATGGCTGTAGAATCTAAATTTAACATGCCTGAAGGAGCGAGCAAAATCTCTAGTATCGACCAAGGTGGAAATCTGATCAATTACGTTATCTATAGAATTTTTGCGCTATTCAATTAATAGTCTCCAATATTGCAGCTTGCTGGAGGGATAAAGAAATGAAAGCTTTAGTAAAAAAAGAACTAGGATTTGGGAACTTGGAAATAGTAGATGTGGAAGAACCGAAAGTCGGACCGGATCAAGTCAAAATTTTAGTGAAATACAGCGGAATATGCGGTACGGACATTCATACGTATGAAGGACATTACAAAGTGAAAGCCCCCGTTACGTTAGGCCATGAATTTTCCGGTGTAGTAGCAGAAGTCGGGGAGAATGTAACTGAATTTCAGGTAGGAGATCGGGTAACCTCTGAAACTACTTATTATATATGCGGAACATGTAAATACTGTAAGTCCGGTGATTACAATTTATGCAGCAACAGAAAAGGGTTGGGCACGCAGCAAGATGGAAGCTTTGCAACCTATTTGATTGCACGTAAAGAAAGTGTTCATAAGCTTCCTGAAAATGTAGATTTTCTATCTGCAGCGATGACGGAGCCGCTTGCATGTGCACATCATGCAGTTAAGAAAGCTACGATTCATCAAGGTGATGTCGTTTTAGTACTCGGCCCCGGTCCTATTGGTTTATTAGTCGCTCAAGTCGTAAAAGATTTAGGAGCTAAAGTTATCATAACCGGATTAAGCAATGACAAGCTGCGGCTGGAAAAGGCAAAAGAGCTTGGACTGGATTATGCCGTAAACATTCAAGAAGAAGACGTCAAACAATTAGTCAATGAATTGACGGATGGCTACGGTGTAGACGCAGTATTTGAATGTACCGGTGCTGTACCTGCTTTGAACATGGGGCTCGATTTATTGAAAAAGAAAGGCCAATTTGTACAGGTTGGCATTTATGCAAAATCTGAAATCCCTATTGATATGGAAAAAATTATTCAAAAAGAAATTGTATTTACCGGATCTCGCAGTCAAAAACCAAGCGATTGGGAGCCGTCTTTAGCCTTGATGAATGAAAATAGAGTAAATACTAAAACACTTGTAACACATCAATTCAACATTTCTGAATGGGATAAAGCATACGAAGCAATTAAAAGCGGCGATGCAATTAAAGTTATTTTAACTCCTGTTCATGAATAATCAGTTGTTCCCCACCGCATAGCAGGTGGGGATATGTCTAATGTAAGTCTTGGCAAAGGGAAGAAGTAAAGTATTGACAAACATGTCAATAAGAAGGTGAAAAAATGATTGAGAGCATCATAGATTTTATTCTTGGACCGTATGGGAGAATGGTCAGCGATTTTTATATTGAACATCAATTTATCATAAATTCAATCGTGTTGGCGGTTGCATTTTACAAGCTTTTCAAAAATAAATCTAAAGGTGTTCGTTCGGAGCAAGCTATGAAGGTTCATAACGAAAATTAAACCATGCGGGAAAGGGAATAGGAAATGAAAGCGCTAAAACTTTACGGAAAACGAGATCTGCGGTTCGAGGATGCTATTGAACCAAGGATAGAAAATGAGAACGACGTGATCATTAAAGTAAAAGCAACAGGCATATGCGGTTCAGACATTTCAAGATATGCAAAACTGGGACCTTACGTACAAGGAATGATTTGGGGACATGAATTTTCCGGTGAAGTGGTAGAAGTTGGTCCTTCTGTCTCTCATGTAAAAGCAGGAGACAGGGTTGTCGGCTGTCCTGCTTTATATTGCGGTAAATGTGAAAGCTGCAAAAAAGGGATTTTGTCCCAATGTGAAAGCTTGCATGTTATTGGAGCCTTACAGCCGGGATCCTTTGCCGAATATGTGAAATTGCCTGGGGAAAATGTGCTTTTCATACCGGACGAGATAAGCTATGACTCCGCCGCTTTGATTGAGCCGTCATCCGTTGTCGTACACGGGCTTTACCGGACATCGTTGCAGCCGGGTGACAGCGTTGCTGTCATGGGATGCGGAACTATCGGGCTTCTCGCAGTCCAATGGGCAAAAATTTTTGGAGCAAGTGAAATTTTTGCGATTGATATCGATGATCAGAAATTAAATATTGCCAAAGAAATGGGAGCGGATTTTACGATCAACCCTCTTGAAAAATCGGCATATGATCAAATCATGGAGCTGACGAATGGAAAAGGAGTAGACATTGCTGTAGAATCAGCGGGATCCTCTGTAACATCCGCCCAAGTTTTTTCATTAGCGAAAAAGAGAGGGCAGGTTGTATTTATGGGAATTCCATACGGAGACGTCCTAGTCGAAAGATTTTACTTTGAAAAAATCGTCCGAAACGAATTAACCGTATTAGGATCTTGGAATGCCATATCGTCTCCGTTTCCGGGAAAAGAATGGAAAACGACAATCGATTGTATGAGAACCGGAAAAATAAACGCTGAGGCGCTGATCACACATCGCATCACGTTAGAGGAAGGACCGAAAATGTTTGAAAAAATTTTAGAAAAAAAAGAGTTCATCGGCAAAGTATTGTTTTATCCGGAAATTAGGCTTTAATTTTCAGCCGCTGTTTGAGCTATGCGGAAAGCCTTATTCTTGCCATTTGAACTATTGTTACCTCCTTGGAGCTTCATTTGCAAAATATACAAATGATAAAAACAGCCGAACAAAGTCTAGCCTTCCTTATTTGGGGGGCATTCAGACTGTCGGCGAATGCTTTCATCCAGCGTCACTGGCCTCGTCCGCTCATGAACTTTTTTGGTTCGATTCGCATCTTCCCTAAAGATCAGTTCCTTGTCTGCCAAGCGTTTTTAAGACAGACTAAGGTGGAAAAAATCGAAATGAATAGACGCTTAAAATGATGGTAGGGCTGTCCAAAAAGTCAGGGTTAACTGACTTTTTGGAGCCATTCATTTGGTACAGTCAAAATATTCCGTTGGAGAGGTGCCCAAGTTAACTGACTTTTTGGAGCCCCTTCATTTTAGGGATTTATCGGACAAACCATTTTTTCCTATCTTGTTTAATCCTTCAGAAGTCTTATGAAGGATTTTTCTTATGTTCTCTTTCTGAATTACGTTCTTCAAAAGTTTTATGATGGACATTCAGCACATACAATTGCTTCTTGTTGGACTTCATTGCCTCTATGAAGGACATTTACAAATTTTATTCGATTATTTTTGTCCTTCACAGTAGTATTCCTCCCCAATCCTTCATTTTAGGAACCCATCGGACTGTCATTTTTATATAGAGAATTTTGTTTGAATTTGCTCTGTACACCCCTTGATAACCATCCCTGTCATTATGCAGTATGTCAATCTTTCGTTTGTTTTGTCACCATAAAAATAATGGCTCATCTTTCAATACATAAGTGCTGCGTTTTCCTTGCCAATCCATTCAAGAGGTGTTTGTGGATTTTTGGACAGTTGGATTTCATGCTTTAACTCTTACCTTTGATTGAAAATTGCCATATCAACCTTGATTTTTATTCTGAATATTTATATTAGCGACGCTGTATAAATGAGATGTTCTTTGGATAGATAATTCAAACGTTGATCATGGATTGTTTAACATTCGATCACAATTGGTAACAGGAATTGAAAAGGGGACATTGAAGAAAAATAACATGGCAATTCAAAAAACTTCCTAGATTTTTTAAAACAGGAGGCATTGGTTGTGAAAGTTTTTCGTTTTCCAGAAAATCCACTGATTGCTCCGGACGATGTAAAACCTTTTCACCGTGGACATGAAGTAATAGGAGTTTTTAATGCTGGTGTTGCCCAGTTGAACGGCGAAGTGCTTTTATTGCTGCGCGTTGCTGAACGTCCTGTCTGTACTGATCCAAATGTCGTGAAAATTTCTTATATCGATTTTTCTTCAGGAAAAGGAAAGCTGAAAGAGATGGAATTGCAAAAAAATGACAAAAGATATGATTTTTCTGACCCAAGAATGATTTTTTACAGTGATTCCATGCATAGAGCTGCCTATGTCACATCTTTATCTTATTTTCGACTTGCCCGCAGCAAAGACGGACGGAATTTCACCATTGATGATAAACCTTTCATGTATCCGGAAACTGAACGTGAAGCATGGGGAATTGAAGACCCAAGAATTACTAAGATTGGTGCATCTTTTTACATTCAGTACAGCGCAGTGTCGCCTGAAGGCATTGGAGTGGGGCTTGCCTCAACAACTGATTTTAAAACATGCAGGCGGCTAGGGTTAATTTTTCATCCTGAAAACAAAGATGTGGCCATTTTTCCTGAAAAAATTAATGGCAAGTACTATGCGCTGCATCGACCTGTACCGAAAGGAATCGGCAGACCGGAAATATGGATTGCTGAATCGGACAATCTTTTATATTGGGGAAATCATCGGCATTTGCTTAGTCTTAGCGAAAAAGGATGGGACAGCTGCCGCATTGGCGGGGGAGCAGTTCCATTTAAAACCGATAGAGGCTGGTTGGCTATTTATCATGGCGCTGATCAAAACGACTGCTATTCTTTAGGTGCTCTGCTTCTAGACTTGAATGATCCTGGGAAAATGTTAGCTAAGACGGAGGAACCCATTTTAAAGCCTGAAGCGGATTATGAAATGAACGGATTCTTCGGTCAAGTTGTATTTACATGCGGAGCTTTGACGGAAAATGGTACAGTTCGGATTTATTATGGTGCATCGGATCAATCGGTTGCAGGTGCGGAAATTTCTCTTGAAGAAATAATGGAAAAACTTTGCAAACGTTTTATTTGAAATAGGGCAGGGCATATAAATAATTTGCTGATCTTTGTAAATGATATAATTGACGAAATACTTTTGTTATGTAAAATAATTAAAAGAATTCTTTTGAAAAGGTAAATAATATGATGAATCCATTTGTAAAATATTTTTCCCCCGTTACACATCATTGTCAAGCATCATTGGAATTGAATATGATAAAACATCAGAAAGTCTTTGCTAGAAACAGAAATGCAAAAGTGTGGAGGGAGCTTTTGTGCGGTTGGAGAAAACGGGCATTAAGTCAAGCGCTAAGCTGCTAAAAGAATTTGAAAATGCTCCTCAGCCGATCAATCCACAAAAGTTAATTTTCAAAGGTGTAGGAAATAGGGACGTATATAATATCTCGGCGCCGTTTTTAGATGATGGGGAACTTGTCATAGCAGGTAGAGTAGAGCCTCGAAACAGCGAGCATTCAGAAGTATATTTCTTTGTAAATCGGGATGGAAAGTGGATTCCGAAAGAAGGAGCGCCGAAATTTCAGCTGCAGGATCCGTTCGTGACGAGAATTGGAGGAGATTTAGTTTTTGGTGGAGTTGAAATTTTTCCGCATCCCACTTTTAAAAGCTCACTTTGGTGGAGAACGCTTTTTTATAAAGGGAAAAATATTGCAGATTTAGAAAAATTCGCTAAAGGTCCTGAAGGCATGAAGGATATCAGAGTGATTGAATTAAAAGACGGATCAATTGGAGTGTTGACAAGGCCTCAAGGCGAGAAAGGCGGTCTCGGCAAAATTGGGTTTATCCGAATACCGACTCTTGATGATCTTAATCCCGAAAATCTCGAAAAAGCCACGCTTTTAGAGGGCCAATTTACGGATGAAGAATGGGGAGGAGCAAACGAACTGCATTTGCTTTCTAACGGTCTGATTGGTGTGCTCGGACATATAGCAAGCAAAGATGAACAAGGGAACCGCCATTATTATCCGATGGTGTTTGTATTAGATCCTGATACAATGAAATTTTCTGATATGGAACTCATTGCAACGAGATCCCATTTTTTGAAAGGCGCTGCCAAGCGGCCTGACCTTGTCAATGTAGTTTTCAGCGGCGGTTTAATCAGAAAAGGGGATGGAACAGCTGATCTATATGTAGGCACCAGCGATGCAGAAGCGCAAAAAATTACCATTGCTGATCCGTTTGTGAAGTATGAAAAATAAGGAAGATTGCAAAATAAAAGGTTCATTATCAAAAGGCGGGGGTGACAAATTTCCTTCCCGTTTCTAGGCGGATACGAAAGAAAAGATGTGCGTTGTTTCGGTATCCATCCCCCCTTTTTGATGAGTTTTATTTTATTTTTTCCAAAAGCAAATGGGACAAAGAATGCATGGAAGTGCTGCTTGGGTTGGAAAAACAGCAGGCACTTCATCAGAAGGCATAGAAAAACCATAAAAAAGATGGTAATGGCAGAATAGATTTGATAAATTAGTTTGTCTAGTCAACAATTACGATACTAGAGTTTTCGCTTTTTTATACCTATTAATGGAAAAATTATTCATTTTTATATTAACAACCCCAAGTATGGTGAAAAATAAAGCCCAGATTATCCACATGGAATGGAATAATCTGGGCTTTGTAATTTTCTTAAGCCTTTATTTGTACTTTATCATTCAGCTCTCTATTCGCTCCATCTTTTACAGACCAAATAGCTATGAAGCTGATCAATGCAGCGAAAATAATATAAATGGCAACAGGAATGTAGGAATTGTTAAATTCCACTAATAAAGCGGTTGCAATTAACGGTGCGGTCCCTCCGGCAACTGCAGCCCCAAGCTGATAGCCTAGAGATATTCCTGTATATCGAACTTTGGCCGAAAAAATTTCTGAAATCATTGTGCCGAGAACTGCATTCACAGATCCCCAAATAACGCCTAGGCCGATCACCGTTGCTAAAATTAATAAAAACACCGAATTTTGTTGAAGCATCCAAAAATATGGGAACGCATATAAAATAGTGAGTATAATTCCGCTAATATAAATCGTTTTTCGTCCGATTCGATCTGATAAGCTTCCGACGAGCGGAATGACGATTGTAGCTACGATAGAGCCTATCAGTACAGCATTTAATGCATCTGTATTATCAAAATTCAAAGTTGAAGTGGCATACGATACAATAAACGTACCAAATATATAAAACGGTGCAGTTTCCACGACTTTTGCACCCATCGCAATTAAAACCTCTTTCCAATGGTAGCGAAGAGTGTCTACCAATGGAATTTTAGCAACCTCTCCTTCTTGTTGAGCTTTTTTAAAGGCAGGCGTCTCATCAATTCCTTTTCTAATCCACAGCCCGAAAATTACAAGCAATGCACTTAACAGAAATGGAACACGCCAGCCCCATGACATAAATTGATCATGCGGCAAAAGTGACATAATTGAAAGGGCAAGGGTACCTAAAATCAATCCTAAAGAAATTCCCATTTGAGGTACACTTCCAAAAAAACCTCTATTATTTTTTGAAGCATATTCAACAGCTAGTAAAACAGAGCCTCCCCATTCTCCGCCAAGAGCTAAACCTTGTATGAAACGCAACAGAGTCAAAAAGATAGGAGCCCAAATTCCGATCACTTGATACGTAGGCATTACCCCCATGCCAAATGTGGCAATTCCCATTAAGCTAAGGGTTAAAACCAATGTTTTCTTTCTTCCTAACCTGTCGCCAATATGGCTGAAAATAATTCCGCCAACAGGTCTGAGGAAAAACGCTAAAGCAAAAGAAGTATAGGCAATTAATAATCCGACTGTAGGGTCTTCATTAACAAAAAACAATTGGTTAAAAACTAATGATGCAACTGTTCCATAAAGAAAGTAGTCAAACCATTCAATCGCACTTCCTACTAAACTGGCAATCAATATTTTCCATTTACCCTTGACCATGGCTTTCTCCCCCTCTTTAAATTTTTCGTTATAAAATTGAATTGTTTAAACGCTTTCATTTTCACGAAGCTTTCAGTTCATTTAGAGCTTTGTCCGCCTCCTTTCATTTTATTAAATTTTCTGACAACAGATAAACGGGTCATCTGATGACCGGAAAATAGAAATATCTTTTTTTATATTAACATAAATGACATTTTTGTAAAAAGTATCTTTTTAAAAAAATTCCATTTCACGAATTATTTAACTAAATACGTAAATAAAGCAGATCATCCAACGTCCGATCTGCAAATAAAAACTAGCATCCATGACTGCTGAATGCTTTAAGAAAACGATTTGATTATTTCAGCACAATCATCAGCAGCGAATGAAATATAACAGAAAAAGCAGTTCATTGCAAAAAGAGTGCGAGCCTCCTCAGCCTGGAGCTAAAGGCTGAACTTAGAACGGCTTGAATGAATCATTATTTATCCAGGTTTCAGCAAGCAGCAGTTTAAGGACTCACATTTTATGTTTTCAAAGAAAAAAAGCGCCTCCGTGGAGAACGCTTTTTTCTTTGAAAAGATTTTTTGGAAAGGAGTGTTTCCGATGGTCAATGTTTGAAATTAGCAATTCACTTTCGCATCACTTCTTGATTTATTAAATTGGGCGGACATAATCCTTTCAGCCCCTTTATTAAATTTTCCGCCGCCAGTTTTGCCATTGCATACCGCGTTTCATAAGTTGCTGAGCCGATATGCGGTAATGTGACGACATTATTCATTTTTAACAGAGGGTGATCTTTTGGGACAGGTTCTTGTTCAAATACATCAAGTCCGGCACCTAAAATGAGTTTGTTTTGGAGCGCGTAAATAAGGTCTTTTTCGTTGACGGTCTGGCCCCTTGAACCGTTGATGAAAATGGCGCTTCGTTTCATCAATTGAAATTGTTTTAGCCCGATTAAATGCTTTGTTTCTGATGTTAACGGCGTCATAAGGCAGACAAAGTCTGATTGTTTTAGTAAGTCCTCAAGCTCGCAATAGGTGGCATGAAATTGTTCCTCTGCCTTTTGATTGCGGGATCGGTTATGATATAAAATGTTCATGCCAAAACCGAAATGTGCTCGTTTGGCAATGGCGGTGCCGATTTTCCCCATGCCAATAATCCCAAGTGTTTTATGGTGAACGTCAACACCAAATAAATTTTCTCCAATCGGGGCTTCCCATTTGCCTTCTTTTACGTAACGATCTAACTCCGCCATTCTTCTAGCTGTAATAAGGAGCAGCCCAAAAATTGCATCAGCCGTTGTTTCATTTAAAACATCAGGTGTATTGGTTGCCATAATGTTTCGTTTCGTTAATTCCTGAATGTCTAAATTGTCATATCCAACGGAAACATTGCTGACAATTCGCAATTTTGGAGCTTGCTTTAAAAAATGCTGATCGATTCGCATTCCTGCGCCAATCATCCCTTCAGCGTCATGTAAGTCATGTAAGAATATAGAATGGTCTTCACTGTCGGGGTAATATTTGATCTCACATACTTGTTTCAAGCTGTTTAAAATATCTTCAGGCAATTTTTTATATACTATCACCTTTGGTTTCATGTTTTTATCCTCCAAACATATATTTTACATCAAGGCGAAATCTATTATGGAAGAAATTGTGCTGCACGTATTCTAAAGGTGTCTTTCATGTGAGAAAAATGGAAGTAAGCGATTGACCGATCTAAAGTTGAGCATGGAGATTTTCCCAATTTATCTAGGAAAACAAAGAAGGTTATCAAGGCTGCTTGTCCACAAAACCTCTGTTGATTTTGCAATTTATCTCTTAACGGCGCGTTAACAATACAGGCTGCGAGCTTTCCCGCTTTATAACATCTAATACAAGTTTGTCGGAGCACAGTTATAAATGGGCGCAGCGATTCAAACGTCTTGGACGAGTTTGTCTGTTTGCTGAAAGGATGATTTTCTCACTAGGTAGTGTCCCTGTCAGCTGAAAACAACTTAAAACCTAAAAGCGCTCTTCTCCGTAATCAGGACTTCTGGACATTTAGCACTATTTCATGCGTTTTTTTCAATACGTTTTCGGCAATTTCATGACCTTCAATTTTTCCTCTGTGTGCTGATTGAGAAGCAGCAATTTGTCATTCATAGATTGAAAGATACTATTTTTCAAAAATCGGTTCTTTCTACTAAATTATGTTAGTTCATTCGGAGGATGCATTTATGATCCACCCATATTATAATCAATCTGGATAATGATGGGATAGGAGGAATATTCATAATGAAAAAGAACTTCATAATAGGTGCAATAGCTGTTGTCTTAATACTTTTTGGTTTTGCTAGTTTTGGAGCAGTTCCGAAAAAAGCAGCAGGTCTTTCTCTTTTTCAATACAAAAGCGGCTATTTTACCAATTATGTCGAAACGCCAAGCTATCAAGAAAAGTGGACGAGCAGCACAAAAAATGTCTCCATCTCATACGGACGCATTGAAGCTTCAAGTGCAGCAAAAGGAACATTTAAGCTGTATATACAAATTAAACAAAATAATAAAGGAAGCTGGAAAACGATCAAAACGATCAATGCTAACAAAAACGGCATAACCCGTTTCGATTCACCGAAATTTTCACCAAAAGATCGTTACAGATTCAAGCTCGTTAACGAAGGAACCAAAAAGAAAGTTACGTATAAATTGACATGGGCAACAACAGGATCTAAGAAGTGATGAGGAAATATATTTCTTCATCACTTTTTAGTTGATGAAAACTATCCGCCGCCCAATATTTTGCGAACACAACCGTAGAATATTGAGAAAAGAAGCCAGCCTTTTAATCTAGTTAAGTCGAGGTCTTCTCTCGATTTCAATTTTAAGTCCTTGTGCCACTATAATAGACATGAATTCCAAACAAAGATTCTCTTCGGTGTACATTTATTTATTTATTTGGCTGCGGTCTGCCAAGCTGATCATCAAGCGGGTATTCAGTTTTTAGTATCTTAATAAAATTCGCTGCACTTTTAGACAGGTACCGATTTTTTTCGAAAATTATCGATGCTTCAGCTGTAATGGATGAATCCTCAATTTCCAGCATTTGAATGTTTGGAATTTGAAAATTGGAAACGGCAGATTTTGGGACAATCGTTGCACCTACACCTTCTGCAACTAATGATAAAAGAATCGTTACATCGGGACACTCGCATAAAATTTTTGGTTCAAATCCATGCCGTGCGCATTCATTCACAACCATTTCATACTGGCCTTTCCCGCTGATTCGGTGTAATAGAAGCAAAGGCATTTCTTTTATATCTTTCATTTGAATAGAATGATGTTTATAATTCCAATGCTGCGGGATGACGGCCACATATGGATCGCTTGGCAGTTTTATTGTTTGATATTCATCGGTATCAATGGGCAATCGTATAATCCCTACCTCTATTTCTCTGCTTTTTAAAAATTCACTGATTAAGAATGTATCTCCTTCTCTTAAATGGAATTTGACATTGGGGAATTTCTCAAGAAGCTTCCGCATTGTTTTGGGTAAATAGGAAAAGCATGATTTCACACATCCTATTGATAATGTGCCTTTCGTTCCATCGTTTATTTCTTGGACTTCCAAAATCATATCATTCAATTGATGAAGGAGCTGTTTCGTTTTTTTGTAGAAAATTTTCCCGGATTCCGTTAATTCAAGTTTTTTTCCGTTCCGTTCTAATAAAATGACTCCAAGCGTTTCCTCCAATTGCTTCAACTGATGACTTAAAGGCGGCTGCGCCATATGCAGCTTTTTCGCCGCGCGTGTAATTTGTCCTTCCTCGACAATCGCTGCAAAATATTTCAGCTGTTTAATGTCAATCAATCTGATCACCTCATGTGAAGGTGTATATTTTTTTTATATACAAAACCAATTTTTTTCATATTTTTCATATATGATATCATATGTTATATTATTTTTGAAGATTCAAAAAAGTAAATCGAATTGTGAATGAAAAAATCTATTTAAGGGGGAATGAAGATGCCTGCAAAAACTGGAAAAGAGTATATTGAGCGTTTGAAGAAAGCGAAAAGCAGCGTTTACATTCATGGGGAGAAAGTAGATGACGTCACGGAGCATCCTGCATTGAAAAATGTGATTCAATCAATGGCAAAGCTTTACGATCTTCAATATGAAAAAGCTGATAAGATGCTGTATACTTCACCAACAACAGGAGAAAAAGTCGGTATAACATTTATGCAGCCTACCACAAAAGAAGAACTGATTGCAAGACGCGAAGCAATACAGGAATGGGCTCGAACTTCCGCCGGAATGATGGGGCGGTCTCCGGATTATTTAAATGCTGAAGTGATGGCAATGGGAATAGCGAATGATCTGTTCGCAGAAGATGATCCAATGTATGCGGAGAACGCAAGAAAATATTATGAATATGCGAGAGAAAACGATATTTCTTTAACACATACCCTTATACATCCGCAGATTAATCGCTCTAAAGCTCAGCATGAGCAAAAGGATGCAAATGTTTCCTTGCATTTAGTCGAGAAAAATAAAGATGGAATTATTGTTGATGGGATTCGTTTGTTGGCTACGCAAGGCGGCATAACGGATGAAATATTAGTTTTTCCTTCAACGGTAAAAAAATCAAGTGAAGGGGATGACCCGTATTCATTAGCTTTTGCAATTCCAAATAATACTCCAGGCGTAAAATTTATTTGCCGCGAAGCCTTTGACTATGGAAAAAGTCATTGGGATCATCCGCTCGGGTCGCGATTTGAAGAAGGAGATGCTATTGTTTCATTTGAAAACGTTTTCGTTCCTTGGGAACGGGTATTTGTCTGTGGCAATTCTTCCATTTGCAACCGAACCTTCCGTGAGACGAATGCCGTTGTCCACATGTCGCATCAAGTAGTTGCCAAAAATGTAGTGAAAACTGAATTTATACTTGGAGTTGTCCTTTTAATTATGGAGGCTATTGGAATTGAACAGTTTCAGCATGTAAAAGATAAAGGAACAGAAATTATGCTGACTCTTGAGACAATGCGCAGTCATTTATATCGTGCAGAGCATAATGCAAAGCTTGATAAATGGGGAACAATGACGCCGGATTTTGCTGCGCTTGATGCTGCTCGAAATTGGTACCCAAGAATTTACCCTCGTTTAGTGGAAATCTTAAGGATTCTTGGCGCTTCTGGATTAATGGCCATTCCGACAGAAGCTGATTTTAATAATGAAGAAATCGGCGATATTGTCAGAAGAGCGATGCAAGGAGCAAATATTGATGGATATGAGCGCGTTCAGTTGTTCCGTTTAGCTTGGGATATTACAATGAGTGCATTTGGAAGCCGTCAAACTCATTATGAATATTATTTCTTTGGAGATCCGGTCCGCATGGGTATGGTTTATTTTGACGGGTACGAAAAAGATTATTTCAAAGACTTGGTTCGTGAATTTTTAGGAACTACAAAAGTAACAACTGTTTAACAAATAATAAATGAAGGTGCCACACGTTAATTGTGAAAGTGATCATGACAGCATAGCGAGTTGAACTTGACTTAATATACAATATCATATATGATTCTAGCAAACTATATTTTTCTGAAAATTTTCTATTCTCGGGGGAATTTAATAGGGAGGGACTTTCAAGATGGTAGATTTTAATATTATTCGTTGTGCAAGGGCGGTACTGTTGGTGACAAATTTGGAGGCTTCACGCGATTTTTATGAAAACGCTTTAGGGTTCGTTGTGACAGAGGCTGATGAAAACCATTTATATCTCAGAGGGTATGAGGAACATAATCATCACAGCCTGGTGTTGAAAAAAGCAGAGCAGCCTGGTGTGGAAGCGATCAGTTACAAGGTTTATTCCGATGAGGATTTAAACAAATTATATGACTATTTTCAACAAAAAAATATGAATCCAAAATGGATAGAAAATCAGCATGCAGTTGAAAGGGCTTTCCGTGTGCAGGATATTTCAGGTCTTCCAGTTGAGTTTTTTGCCAGAATGGACACGGTCGAAAGGCTGCTGCAAAGATATGACTTATATAAAGGAGCAAGAATACAGCGAATTGACCATTTTAATTGCATGGTGCCGGATGTACAAAAAGCATATGACTTTTACGTAAAAGAGCTGGGGTTTGCGTGCTCTGAGTATACCGAAACAGAAAATAATGAATTATGGGCTGCATGGCTGCATCGAAAACCTAATGTGCATGATTTGGCGTTTATGAATGGAAACGGCCCTCGTCTTCACCATATCGGCTTTTGGCTGTCGGATCAACTTAGTCTCATTCATGCCTGTGATGTGTTAGCGGCTATGGGATATGCGAAAAATATAGAAAGAGGCCCTGGACGCCATGGTCTTTCAAACGCATTTTTCCTCTATTTGCGTGATCCAGATGGACATCGAATTGAATTATACAATGGAGATTACTTGACAAGCGATCCGGATTTTCTGCCGATTCGCTGGGATATAAATGATCCAAGACGCCAAACATTTTGGGGGCATGAAGCACCGGACTGCTGGTTTAATGAAGCATCACAAGTATTTGATATTCATAGCGGAGAGTTAGTTGAACTAAAAGAGCCAAGTGTGCAAAAGCTAAAACCTGATTTTGTCATTTAATTTTAAGTAAGAAAAGAGAGGTAGCGATGAAAAGAAAATTGTTTATTAATGGAAGTTGGGTAGGAGCAGAACATTATGCTCCTCTTTCCTCTCCATATAATAAAAAAGTAATTGCAGAAATTCCAATTGCTTCAGAAGCTGACGTTGAAAAAGCGATCGAAGCCGCACATAACGCCTTTCTGAAAATGGCGAAAATGCCAAAGCATGAACGCGGACATATTTTGGAAAAACTGGTGATGCTTTTAGATAAGAGGAAAGAGGAAGCGGCAGAAATTATTGCAAAAGAGGCGGCGAAGCCAATCAAAACAGCATTAGAGGAAGTGCAAAGAACCATTCAAACATACAAATTTTCGGCTGAAGAGGCAAAAAGAATTCATGGTGAGGCACTATCTTTAGATGCGGCGCCCGGCGGGGAAAATCGGACTGCTTATACGGTTCGTGAACCGATCGGTGTAATAGGAGCTATCACTCCGTTTAATTTTCCAATGAATCTAGTTGCGCATAAAGTAGGACCGGCCATTGCCTCCGGAAATACGATTGTCTTAAAGCCGGCCTCCCAAACACCGTTATCTGCTTTCTTTATAGCTGAATTATTGCAGGAAGCAGGACTGCCTGATGGTGCATTGAATGTTGTAACAGGAAGCGGCAGCATCGTTGGCAAAAAAATCGTAGAAGATGAGCGGGTTAAAATGATTACGTTTACGGGAAGTCCGGAAGTCGGAAAAGAGATCAGAAATAAAGGAGGCTTGAAACGCGTCACGCTTGAGTTAGGTTCCAACTCGGCTTTGATCGTAGATGAAGGAATTGATGTTAAAAGCATCATTCCAAGATGTGTTAAAGGGGCTTTTTCTAACCAAGGGCAAGTATGCATCTCGCTGCAAAGAATTTACGTACATGAACATGTATATGATGAGTTTGTAAATGCATTTGTGAAAGAAACGGAAAATCTGACAACAGGAGATCCGCTGGATTTTCAAACAGATGTTTCAGCGCTGATTTCCGAACATGATGTAATCCGTGTCATCAGCTGGATCGAAGAAGCTAAAAAAACAGGTGCAATAGTTGCAACAGGGGGAAATGCGAAAGGAAATATTGTCGAACCGACGGTTTTACTCAACACAAAACCTGATATGAAAGTCTCCTGTCAAGAAATTTTCGGCCCTGTAGTGTTAATCGAAAAGGTTTCATCGATTGAACAGGCTGTTGAGTATGTAAATGATTCTCGGTATGGACTGCAGGCAGGGATTTATACAAAAAATATCCACCATGCTTTATATGCGGCTGAAGAGCTAAAAGTAGGCGGTGTAATGATTAATGATATCCCGACGTTCCGAGTCGATCATATGCCATACGGCGGAGTGAAAGAGAGCGGAATGGGGAGAGAAGGAATTAAATATGCGATTGAAGAAATGACGGAGCTAAAATTAGTCGTGATAAATCGGCAAGTATAAAAAAGCGTAAAAAGAGGTGTGTAACATGGATGATCGCACGTTTCGAAATGCAATGGGGAAGTTTGCGACAGGGGTCACTGTTATTACGGCTGCCCTAAATGGGGAAGTACGCGGAATGACGGCAAATGCATTTATGTCTGTCTCTTTAGATCCTAAACTAATTCTCATTTCAATTGGAGAAAAAGCAAAAATGAATGAAATCATTAAGCAGACAGGAAAATTTACAGTAAATATTTTGTCTGAAGAACAACAAGATTTATCGATGCTTTTTGCCGGCCAATTAAAAGAGAAACAAAATGTTACTTTTGATTGGGTCGGTGATCAACCAGTGCTGCCCAATTCGTTAGCAAATATTTTATGTGACGTATACAATACACATGTTGCCGGCGACCACACTTTATACATTGGAAAGGTGACTGACATTTATATGAAGGATGGTGACCCATTGTTATTTTTTGAAGGAAAATATAGAAATTTGGCTAGTCATGCCAACGCGGGGTGAATGGATGGAAGTCGTTTATATTAACAATTCCAAAGTATTAGCGGAATGCAAACCCGAGCCGTGTGTCATGGCAGTCGGCTTCTTTGATGGAGTGCATTTAGGACATAAGAAAATCATTGAAAAAGCGAAAGAAATCGCGCAAGTAAAAAAACTAACATTTGCCGTAATGACATTTTTTCCGCATCCAAGTCAAGTCATTGAAACGGATAGAAAAGTTATCTCCTATCTGTCGCCGCTTCCTTCCAAAATGGAAATCTTTTCACAATTAGGGGTAGAGAAACTGTATATTGTGAAATTTGACAAAAATTTTTCTGAATTATCCGATCAAGACTTTGTGAATCAATACTTAAAAGGCTTGATGTGCAAACATGTCGTTGCCGGCTTCGACTTTACGTATGGTTTTAAAGGAAAAGGGAATATGGAGAAGCTGAAAAACGTTGGAACGGGATTTTTTGATGTGACGACCATACCGAAAATCCAATATAAACAAGAAAAAATAAGCTCCTCCATGATTCGGAAGCTGCTAGAGTCAGGCCTTGTAAGTGAAATACCTCATTATCTTGGAGATTATTATCGTGTTTCATGTTTAGTGAAATCGATGGAACGAGGGGATGCTGACAACAATTTTATTTTTAAAGCGCAAATCGATCAGGATTATTTCCTGCCTAAACCGGGAATTTATAAAATCCAAATAAAATTCAATGAGACATTTTACAACGGTTTATGCAATATAACGAACAAAACATTAAAACCTTACTTATTTGACGGTGTTATTGACGGATTGGATAGAATAGCAGAAAAAAATAATGTCCAATTGAGGTTCATAGAACAATTGCTTGATCAACCAGTTGCTGCTGCTTATGATCTTTTTAGCCGAACAGTCATATAATAATTTATAGTTGAAATCATATATGATTATATATATAATAAAAATAAATTAATGAGATTTGAAATATTCAGATAATAATCATTTTGTTCAGGAGGTTGCTTATATATGTCTTATAACGAAATAAAGCAAAGATTAAGAGGATCGATTGCTCCTGTTGTTACTCCATTTGATGCGGAAGGCAATATTGATTTTGAAACGATGAAAAATTTAATCAACTGGCAAATTGAAAGCGGCAGCCATGGGATTTCAGTGACAGGAACTTCTGGCGAACCCAGTTCATTAACAACGGAGGAACGCAAGCAGGTAATGGAGCTGGCGAAAAAAACAGTGAATGGCCGAGTCCCGTTTGTTCCGGCAACAGGATCGACTAATCATGATGAAACACTTGAACTAACGAAATTTGCACAAGAAATTGGCGCAGATGCTGCGATGGTCATTGTTCCGTATTATAATAGGCCGTCCCAGCATGCGTTGTATAAGCATTTTAAAGCAGTAGCTGATTCTGTAGATATTCCGATCATTATTTACAACATCCCAGGGAGAACAGCTGTAAATTTAGAGGTCAAAACAATGGCTCGTTTAGTGGAGGATTGCCCGAACATTATCGGTGCAAAAGAATCCAATAAAGATTTTGAGCATGTGAATCGGGTGCTGCTTCATTGCGGAAGAGATTTTTTACTATTTTCAGGAATCGAGCTTTTATGCTATCCAATGCTAGCAATCGGGGGAGCAGGTTCTATTAGTGCAACGGCTAATGTGGAACCGGCAAAAGTTGCGGAATTGCATGATGCTTGGTTTGAAGGCGATATAAAGAGAGCTCAGGACCTCCATTTCGAGTTAATGGAATTAAACGATATTTTATTTGCCGAGACAAATCCGGGACCTGTAAAGGCGGCGCTTGGAATGATGGGAAAAATCACGCCGAAATTAAGATTGCCTCTTGATTTGCCTGCGGAGGAGCTTCAAGAAAGAATTCGGCAAACGCTGCAAAAATATGGTCTTTTAGAGAAAGTAAAAAATTAAGGCAAGCTGAAAGGGCTGATGTATTGCGCCTGCTAAGGAGTGAATTGGATGGGCAATGCAGTAGTGAAAATTTTTGGAATGCCAAATATAACGGAAGCCGAAGTGGATCCAGAAAACAATTCAATGTTTTTAAATGGAACTCAATATCACGTCAATCAGCTTTCTTGGGAGCCTCCGGTTTCAGGTACGATTTACGGTGTCCTTTTGAATTATCAAGGCGCCTTTCATCGATATCGTGAGCAAATGACACATTCACCATATAACGAACCACCGAAAGCGCCAATTTTATATATAAAACCGATTAACACATTAAGTGGCTACAGGAGCCCCATACCATTGCCTGAGGATGCAGACGAATTAGAAGTAGGGGCAGCACTCGGCGTGGTCATTGGGCGTACTGCCACTAAAGTAAAGGAAGAAGAAGCCTTTCAATATGTTGCTGGATATACAGTTGTGAATGATGTAGCAATTCCGCACGAAAACATTTATCGTCCGGCGATTAGGGAGCGGGCAAGAGATGGATTTAATCCGGTTGGTCCGTGGATCATCAAAAAGGAATCGATAGTTGATCCAGATTCATTGGACATTCGCGTTTTTGTCAATGGAAAGCTTGCGCAAAAAAATAACACGAAAAATTTCATCCGGCCAGTTGCTCGGCTGCTGGCTGATATAACAGAATTTATGACGCTTTATCCAGGAGATGTGCTGCTGACAGGTGTTCCTGAGCAAGCGCCTTTAGTAAAGGCAGGAGACCATGTTCGCATAGAAATTGAAGGTGTAGGCAGTCTAGAAAATACAATTGTTCATGAAGCGGATTGTGTGAAGGGGGCTGTGCGATGAAACGAGCTAGAGTTGCTATGAACGGCACCATTTATGAAGCAATTGAAGATAACGGCTTCCTTCAACTGAATGATCATCGTAAAGTGACAGAAAAGGACGTAGTCTGGCTTCCGCCTGTAAGCCCGCGGACTGTTTTTGCATTAGGTTTGAATTATGCAGATCATGCTAAAGAGCTGTCATTTCATGCACCAACTGAACCGCTTGTGTTTCTAAAGGGACCGAATACGATTGTTGGGCATCGATCTGAAACGAAACGTCCTCCTGATGTAGATTTTATGCACTATGAATGTGAACTGGCAGTGGTAATCGGAAAAATGGCGCGTAATGTCAAGGCTAGTGAAGCGTATGAATATGTCTTAGGATATACGGTTGCAAATGACTACGCTGTCAGGGATTATTTAGAGAACTATTACCGGCCGAATTTGCGCGTGAAAAATCGTGATGCATTCACCCCGATAGGCCCTTGGCTTGTCGATAAAGAAGATATACCAGATCCGATGAACTTGGTCCTTCGGACTTACGTTAATGGAGCGTTAGTGCAGGAAGGAAATACAAAAGATATGATTTTTACAATCCCTATGTTAATCGAGTATTTAACTAGCTTTATGACCTTAAATTACGGGGACATAATTCTCACAGGAACACCTAAAGGAGCGGTCAATGTTAATGTTGGCGATGAAGTGATTACAGAAATAGAAGGGATTGGACGTTTAATTAATCGAATTATATGAAGCTGTCATTCAGAATCTTTTCTCCGTCACCAACACTTTAAAGGAGAGCTGACGTTTATGCCGCATTTTATTTTAGAATATACCGACAATATCAAAAAAGAGGCAAAAATTCCAGAGCTGCTGAAAAAAGTTAATGATGTGCTGATTTCCAAAAGCGATATATTTCCAATTGGAGGCGTGAGATCTAGAGCCATTGAATTGAAAGATTATTGTGTTGCTGACGGCTCTGAGGATGATGCCTTTGTCCACGGTACGCTAAAGATTGGCGCTGGGCGTACTGAAGAGGATAAAAAAGCAGTTTGTGATGAGATCTTTGCAGTGATGAAAGATCATTTTTCGATCCTTTTCAAAAGGAGATATCTTGCATTGTCTTTAGAACTATATGAATTTAGTGAATTTGGAACGTACAAATATAATAACATTCATCAGCGCTACAAAAATTAATTGCATACTTGGAGGAATCGAAATGACCACATATAAAGTTGGGAAAGTTCTTCATTATATCAATGGCAAGTTTGTAGAGGGAGTTGCAGGGAAAAGCTTTGAGAATATTAATCCCTTTAATAATGAAGTAATCAATGAGGTAGCGGAAGGATTTGCAGAAGATATTGACTTAGCAGTAAAAGCTGCCAAAAAAGCTTTTGATGACGGCCCTTGGGGAACAATGTCGGTAGATGAAAGAATGAAGTATATTTTACGAATTGCTGCATTAATTGAAGAAAATGCGGAAGAAATTGCTTATTTGGAATCTCTAGATACAGGATTGCCAATCAGTCAAACGAAAAAGCAAGCATCCCGTGCAGCTGAAAACTTTCGATTTTATGCACAAATGGTTAAAAGCCGCATGGTAGGAGAAGCGTATAAAGTAGACGGAGATTTTATTAATTATACTATTTACAAGCCAATTGGGGTGGCAGGTTTAATTACGCCATGGAACACTCCGTTCATGCTGGAAACATGGAAAGTGGCTCCGGCGTTGGCAACAGGTAATACGGTTGTCTTAAAACCTGCTGAATGGTCGCCGCTGACTGCTAACAAGCTGGCTGAAATTATTCATGAAGCGGGACTGCCAGAGGGAGTTTTTAATATCGTTCACGGCTTTGGGGAAACAGCTGGCGAGTCCCTCGTGAGACATTCTGATGTCCGGCTTATTTCCTTTACGGGCGAGACGACAACAGGTGCCGAAATAATAAAAAATAGCGCAGATACGTTGAAAAAAACCTCTATGGAGCTAGGAGGAAAATCTCCTGCAATTATCTTTGCCGATGCTGATTTGGAAAAAGCCCTGGATGCTGTCGTTTGGGGAGTATTTTCTCTTAACGGGGAGCGCTGTACAGCCAATTCGCGGTTGTTTTTGGAAAAATCGATTTATGATTCCTTTGTAGAACGGCTGAAAGAGCGTGTGCAAAATATCTCGGTAGGGGATCCATTGGATTCTTCGACAGAACTAGGGCCGCTAATTCACAAAAAACATTGGGAAACTGTTTTAAATTACATTGAAATAGCCAAAAAAGAAGGGGCAGAAGTGTTTTCAGGAAACGTTCCGCAATCATTGAAAAATGGCAACTTTGTTCCACCGACACTTCTTCTGAATTGCCATAACGGTATGAAAGTTGCTCAAGAGGAAATATTCGGACCTGTCATGGCAGTTATACCATTTGAGACTGAAGAAGAAGTCATAAAAATGGCTAATGATGTAAAATATGGGCTGGCTGCTTATGTATGGACGAACAATTTGAAGCTCGGACACCGAATTGTCCAATCGATTGAAAGCGGAATGGCTTGGGTAAACTCGCAAAACGTCAGGGATTTAAGAATCCCGTTTGGCGGAACGAAATATAGCGGTATTGGCCGAGAGGGCGGACATTATAGTTTTGATTTTTATACAGAGGTTCAAGTAATTCATGTGGCGATTGGAGATCATCACATTCCTCAGTTTGGTAAATCAAAAAAAGCCGAAACGATTTCGGCTCAGCAATAATAGAAAGCTAACTCGTTTTGCTTGTTAGTATATATTCTTTAATATATGATATAAGTATGGAACAGAAGGTAAAAAATAAAACACAAATTGCATATGATTATATTCTTTCACGAATTGAAAATGGTGCTTACGGGCCTGGATATCGAATAGTAATCGATCAAATTGCAAAAGAGCTGAATTTAAGCAGCATCCCTGTCAGAGAAGCGATCCGCCAATTGGAAGCAGAAGGCTTAATTCAATATAAGCCGTATAGCGGAGCAGTTGTAAGCAATATCAACGAAAAAGAGTATTTGCAAACCATTTCGGTTTTGGCGGTGCTAGAAGGCTACGCGACTGTTTTAAGTTCTAATATTATAAAGGAGGAGACGATCAAAAAATTAGAAGAATTAAACGAAAAGATGAAACAGTCGCTGCAAGATTTTGAATTAGAGCAATTCAGTGAATTAAATTATCAGTTCCACACCTTAATATATGAAAACTGCGGCAATAACTTTTTAGAGGAGCAGATTAAGCAAATTTGGCAGAGGATGAAGCGGATACGGACTTATGGTTTCACACTCGTTCCGAAGCGCTCTAAAGAGTCCATTAAAGAGCACGAAGAAATTATTCGATTGCTTCGAGAAAAGGCTCCGCCCAACCAAATTGAGGAATTTGTCCGCCAACACAAATTAAATACAGCAGAAGCATTCAGAAATCGGCAAAAATTTTCATAATAAAACAATTTCGAACAAATTCAACTGATCGTACTCAGTTGGATTTGTTCAAGGAAATTTTTTTGGCTAATATCATATATTATTTTATATATATTAATAGATAACAAGATCAAATTCTAAACCCTTGTTGTGAAGAAAATCAATAGATGAAGCTTCTTTCTCTACAAGTGGATTTTGAATGAGTAGAAAATGCTAGGAGGAAGAAAAGATAGAATTTTTTAAATATTTGAAACCATATTTTAAATCATATATAATATTATTGATGATTTGTTGGTCGAAGGAAAGGGGTGGTCCTCTGATTTCACTAATATGAAAGCGTTGTCACTAAGAAAGATAAAGCTTTTAAGGAATTTTGCCAAAAATAAAGGAGGGGGTTACGTTGAAAAAATTTGTTTCGTTGATCATTTTGATGTTATTTCTCTCTATGCTGGCAGCATGCGGAAATTCTGAAAGCGCCGGTGGAAAAAATAATGATTCCGGTGGTTCCGATGTCATTAAAATAGGTGCTATTTATTCAGCTTCGGGCGGCGGTGCTCCTCTAGGAAAATCACAGATGGAAACGGTAAAAATGCTGGTGGAGCTAGTAAATGAAAACGATGGAATAGATGGAAAGAAAATAGAGCTGATTGCCTATGATGATAAGTCCGATCAAAATGAAGCCGTGCTGTCTATGAAAAAATTAATTGAGCAGGATAAAGTATTGGCTGTTGTTGGGGGTACGCTAAGCGGAAATGCTTTAGCAATGGTGCCGCTTGCGGAAAAGTCAAAAACTCCATTCATTGCATCAGCTACAAGTAAACAAATTGTAAAACCTGATGATAATTCTTCACGGGACTGGATCTTCAAAACGACACAAAGTGATGATGTAGTAATTCCTAAAATTTTAGCCTATTTGAAAGAAAAAAATTTAACGAAAATTGCCTGGCTGAATGTTGCCAACCAATACGGCACAAGTGCTCATGAAGAATTTAATCGCCTGAAAGGTGAATACGGCATTGAAGCTGTTATTGAAGAGGAATTTGAAGCAACTGTTGATGATGCGAAAGCGATGCTGACTCGCGTAAAGAAATCAAATCCACAGGCAATTATCGTTTGGGGAACTGCTCAGGAGTCTTCAGTTATTACGAAAAATCTCCATCAATTAGGAATGAAACTTCCCATTATTGAAAGTCAGGGAATTGGTACTAAAGAGTTTATTGAGTTAACCGGAGAAGCAGCGGAAGGAGTTATTTTTCCTGCAGGGCGTTTAATTGTCGCTGAACAATTGCCGGATAATGATCCGCAAAAAGAAACACTTATTAAGTATAAAGAGGATTTTAAAGCAAAATTCAACTACGACGCAAATACGTTTGGAGGCCATACTTGGGACGCATTCTATTTATTAGTGAATGCAATTGAAAAAGCCGGAACTGACAAAGAAAAAATTAGAGAACAGCTCGAAAATACGAAAAATTTTGTTGGAATTTCCGGAATATTCAATTTTTCGAAAGATAATCATACTGGCCTTGATGAAAGCAGCTTAGTTATGGTTCAAATCAAAGACGGCAAATTTGTCATTGCAGAATAATGCTGTAAAGGGATCTTCAACGATTAAAAGTACGGGGAAGATCCCTAAAGACCAAAAATAGAAGGGAAGTGTGGGAATGGAACTGACCAGCCAATTTATCCAGTTAATTTTTTCTGGACTGACCATTGGAAGCATCTATGCACTGATTGCTATCGGATTTGTCATTATTTACAACATAACCGGCCTTTTAAATTTAGCACAAGGCGATTTTGCCATGCTGGGTGCACTTACTTGTATTTCGTTTGTCAATATGGGCTTTCCATTAATTATTGCAATAGCAGTAAGTGTTGTCATAGTCACGATTATCGGTGGTTTGTTCGAAAGGTTGGCAATTTATCCTGCAAGAAATTCATCAACCGCAACACTTCTTATTATTACGATAGGTGCAGCTTTTGTATTTCGGGGAATTAGCATTTTAATTTGGGGAACTCAGCCTTTGGCGCTGCGTCCTTTCTCTGGAAATCAGAATATCAATTTTTTGGATGCTACCATTCAGCCGCAAAGCTTATGGGCTATCGGCATTTCTTTATTAAGTTTAGCTGTCCTTTACTACTTTTTTAATAAAACCTACTTAGGAAAAGCGGTAACAGCTTGTGTTGTCAATCGTTTTGCAGCAAGGCTAATGGGAATCAGCCCACAAAAAATGTCGTTTTGGGCAGTATCCATTAGTGCTGGTCTTGGAGCGCTCGCAGGAATAGTGATTGCCCCCATTTCGGGTGCTTCGTATGATATGGGAATCATGATTGGCTTAAAAGCATTTATTGCTGCAGTAATTGGAGGGTTGTCAAATGCACCTGCTGCTATTGCCGGAGCATTTTTAATCGGAATATTAGAATCTTTTACGGAAGGATATTTATCTTCAGGATATAAAGATGCCATTAGCTTCACTCTTCTTTTAATCGTATTATTCTTCATGCCAAATGGATTGTTCTCGAAAGTATCAGGAAAACGTGTTTAGAGGAGAGGAAAAAATGGATAACAATTTAACGAAAATATACAACAGGAGTTTGAAAGGTCCTCTTATCTTTTTTGTCGTTATTATGCTTCTTCCTTTTATTTTTCAATCAAATAATTATATTTTAAGTACTTTCATTATGATCGGTTTTTACTCATTGGTCACTACTGGACTGACGCTATTAATCGGATATGCAGGGCAAATTTCCCTCGGGCATGCAGCTTTTTACGGTATTGGTGCCTATACCTCTGCATATTTTACGGCTACATTGCAGATGCCTTCCTGGATAGGAATTTTAGTTGGGGCGATTATTGCATCACTCGTTTCTTTAATCATTGGTATTCCAGTATTTAAACTAAAAGGGCATTATTTAGCCTTAGCCACTCTTGGATTTGGAGTGATCATATTTACATTTTTTAAAGAGTGGAAAACAATAACTGGAGGATTAAACGGGTTTTTTGGCATACCTCCTTTAAGCTTATTCGGCATTTCATTTTCAACAGATTTTCAATTTTACTTCTTAATTTGGATCTTTGTCTTTTTAGGAATTTTCTTTGCGCGCAATATTGTTCAATCAAGAGTCGGAAGAGCTTTAATGTCTATCCATGGCAGCGAAATTGCTTCGGAAGCAATTGGTATAAATATTAATAAATATAAATTGCAAATTTTTGTATTAAGCGCCGTTTATGCTTCAATTGCTGGAAGCTTATACGCACACTATGTCACCTTTATAAATCCTCAATTGTTTGAAATGATGACATCTATCTACTTTTTAATAATGGTTGTCATCGGTGGGATAGGGAATATTTGGGGCGGATTGATCGGAGCAGCGATATATGTATTTTTAGGAGAATTGTTGAAAGATATTGTACCGAAAATTATTCCAAATGCTAGCGGGGAATTCGAAATTGTATTTTTCGGCGTGCTGCTTGTAGTTATTTTAATATACATGCCAAATGGAATTTCAAAAGCGATCTTTCATTTTATCAAAAGAATCACTTCAAGCTTTAAAAATAAACCAGTTTCAGCATTTTCAAAGAAGTCAACGGGAAGTGATATTCATGACTGAGGAAACATTATTAAAAGTCGAAAATCTTTCAAAATCATTCGGCGGTGTAAATGCCGTTGAAAATGTTTCGTTTGAAGTGAAAAAAGGGGAAATTGTTGCTGTAATAGGTCCAAATGGCGCCGGCAAAACAACCCTTTTTAATTTAGTGACAGGTGTCATCCCTGCAACAAGCGGAAAAATAACCTTTAAAGGCGTTTCCATCATCGGGAAAAGACCTTATCAAATTGCAAGTCTTGGGATGACAAGAACATTTCAAAATTTGCAAGTATTTAATAATATGACCGTCATCGAAAATGTGATGACAGGAAGTCATATAAGATTAAAAACTGGAATTTTAAGCTCAGGCCTGCGATTGCCGAACGTTTATAAAGAAGAAAAAGAGGTAATGCAAAAAGCATTGCAATGCCTTGAACAGGTCGGTATTGCTGATTTAGCTTTTGAACGAGCTGAAACATTGCCTTATGGAAATCAAAGATTATTAGAGATTGCCAGGGCAGTAGCTGCAGAGCCTTCATTTATTTTACTGGATGAACCGATGGCCGGGCTGAATCCGCAGGAATCCCGCAATCTAGTGAATGTACTGAAAAATATGAGAAAACAAGGGATGACATTTTTATTTGTTGAACATGATATGGAAACGGTGATGTCGATTGCAGATAAAATTGTAGTTCTTGACTATGGGAAAAAAATTGCAGAAGGAACGCCTGAAGAAATTGCCAGCAATCCTAAAGTTATTGCAGCCTATTTGGGAGAGGAGGAAGCAATCTAATGTTAGTAGTAGACAACCTTCATACGTACCACGGATATTTGCACGTTTTGAAAGGGATTCACTTTGAAATAAAACAAGGCGAAATCTTTGCGATGGTAGGGTCAAATGGCGCCGGGAAAAGCACCCTTCTTGGAACAATAGCAGGCATTTATAAACCGAGATCAGGAACCATTGTATTTGAAAATGAAGAAATTTCTTATGGTAAAGTAGAAAAGATCGTTGAAAAAGGCATTTGTCTTGTCCCGGAAAGAAGACAAATTTTTGATGATCTTTCTGTTAAGGATAATTTGCTGTTAGGATCTTATCACCGATATAAAAATGACAAAAAAAGTGTTATGGAGGATTTCGAGCAAGTTCTAGACTTTTTCCCTAAATTAAAAACAATGTTGGATCGACCGGGCGGATTGTTGAGCGGCGGCGAGCAGCAAATGGTTGCCATAGGCCGCGGGCTGATGGCGAAGCCAAAACTAATGATGCTGGATGAACCGTCTTTAGGATTGGCTCCGCTTATTGTCAAAGACATTATGAATATTTTAAAGCAAATGAAAAAAACATTTGGAACGACCATTTTGTTAATTGAACAAAACGTCAAAGCAGCTTTGCAAATTGCAGATCACGCTTGTGTATTGGATCGCGGAGAAATTGTCATTCAAGGAAAAGCGAGCGATTTGCTGGAAGATGAAAAAATAAAAGATACGTATTTAGGTATAAGCAAAAAAGAAAGACTAAAGCTTTAGTATAAACAACAGGTCTGTACTAACCTAACTTGCCCAAAAGCCGGGAGTTTGGCGGCATAGTATTCCGAATATTCCAATAACCAAAGGAGGAAGGGAACGGATATGAGAACGATAGATTGGAAGGAAGTTGAGAAAAATATAGAAAACGGCCGATTTCCTCAATGGTTAGTTACAGATCCGGAAATATACGAACTAGAAAAAGAAAGAATTTTCGGCAGAACATGGCAGTTTCTGGCGCACGAATCGGAATTAAAAGAACCAGGAAGCTTTGTTACGAGGATGATGGTCGATGACCCGATTATTTTAGTGAAAAATAAAAATGGAGAAATCAACGCATTTTTGAACTCTTGTTCTCATAGGGGTGTTCGTTTGTGTACAGAAGATTATGGAAATAAAAAAGCATTTTCATGCCCTTATCATGGCTGGACTTATAATTTAAACGGTGAACTGATCGGGGTTGTTGCAGGGAATAAAGTATTTGGGGAATCGATGGATAAAAGCGAGTGGGGACTGCGCCCAGTTCCTCGTGTTGAAAGCTATCAAGGAATGATTTTTGGAAATCTTGATCCTGACGCTATGTCTTTAGAAGATTATTTAGGCGAAATGAAATGGTATTTTGATATAATGCTTGGCCGGAGCGACGGAGGGATGGAAGTGAGGGGAGTCCCTCAACGATGGGTGGCAAAAGCAAATTGGAAAATGACAAGTGAAAATTTCGCGGCAGATCCTTACCATGTTCAAACGACTCATAGATCCGCCGTGGAATTGAAGCTTACACCGAGCGATCCTTTGTATGCATCATATGGACATCAAGTTGTTTTGTCAAACGGACATGGAATTAATGTAATTACATCTGCTACTGGAAGATCGAATAACATATACCAAGGTATGCCTGAATCGATGTGGTCGATGTTTGAGAAAAATTTAAATAAAGAACAATTGGACATTTTTTCTAGAGTTCAAAATTTTGTTGGCGGAGTTTTTCCAAATCTATCATTCTTAAGCTCTTGCAGCGGAACAGAAGGAACAAAGTATAATCATCTTCAATTTAGAGTATGGCGGCCGTTAGGGCCCGATCAAGTTGAAATTTGGGTTTGGTATATGATTGATAAGGCGCTGCCGGAAGATTATAAGGAAAAATCGTACAAAGGCTTTATTGCAACGTTTGGCGCGGCAGGTACTCTTGAACAGGATGATACGGAAAATTGGGCTCGCATTGTTGAGGCCAGCCAAGGGTTAATGGCAAGAGATCGAAATCTCAGCTACAACAATATGCTCAACTACTTAATGGGATTAGATCACTTAGATCCGGATGAGAATTTTCCGGGACCGGGAAAAGCGTACCCAACTTGCTATACAGATCATATTGCAAGAAGTATGCATAAATACTGGCTGGAGCTGATTACGAAAGAGCCAGAGGTGAAATCTCATGAATAGTGATATTCAATATGAAATTTCTCAATTTTTATATTATGAGGCCTATTTGCTTGACCACCGAAAATATCGGGAATGGCTTGAATTGCTTGATGATGATATTCAATACACGATGCCCCTGCGGGTAACTGTTGATAACAAAATGGGAAGCAATTTGAATACTGAAATGACTTATTTTGCAGATTCGAAAAAGGACATAGAGATAAAGGTCGAAAGACTTTATACGAAATCAGCCTGGGTTGAAAACCCGCCTACAAGGCAGAGGCATTTTATAAGCAATGTGGTCGTTGAGCCTTGCTTTAGCTCTAATGATTATAAGGTTAGAAGTTATTTTCTATTTAAGCGCAGCCGAAGTTCAGAAGCAAAAACCGAGGAATTGTTCGGAGAAAGAGAAGATATTATTCGGAAAGTGAATGGAAAATGGAAAATAGCAAAACGAACTGTGTATCCAGATCAGTCCGTATTATCAGTCATGAATGTCAGTATGTTTTTATAAAAAACGTGTATGTGCCAATATATTTTTTTTGCCCATTTCTCGAATTATCAACATATTTAGGCTGTTTGCTGCTTGAAGAAGAAAATGATTGGAAAGGATTTATGAAGCTTCTATATTTTCTGTAAAGGCGGAAATAGCTTAAAGGAAATGATAGATTTGCTGATATTCCAATCGTTTAGTTTATGATTCGAAATGTTTAACGGCTTTTTTTGCTTTGATTACATTAGGCATAAATTTGCCAGCTTGCCATGTTTAGATGCATAAAACGCGAGAGAGTTATATTAGCTCCCTCGCGTCGGGCATTCATTCATGATGTACTAGACTCAAAAATGAATGATCGTGTGTTCGTCTTCATGAAAGCTCATTTTATCATTTGCCTTCCAGCTGTTGTTTTATAACTTCCAGCGTCCAATATTTCGGCGGTTTTTCTGCTTCTAATTTTGCCAAGCATTCCCGGTGGATTTCGGCAACTCGTTCTGGTGTGATGATGTCAGCAGGATCCACTTCTACAATTTTTACTGTACTTTTATCTTCGTAAAGATGCTCTCCCTTAAGTCTCCCCGTTTCATCATACGGCCATAAAAATACTTGACGGCTTGAGTAATGATAAATTTTGTCCGGATCATCTACTTCAAATCCTAAATCAAGCAATCCTTGGCCTTTAATTAATTGGTGGAAAGTCAGTTCATCTGCAATTCCCCAATCAGCCACAGCTAGCAAGTCATCAGAATGCCAAAGTACTGATTTTGATGCAATATGATAGAAGTTGAGGACTCCTTCTTTTCCTTCAATAACAGCAGGCTCGCTTCCCCAAGTAACACGATAAACGGGGTGATCGACCATCATATCGGAAGAAACAATTTCATTGAACATGCCAGCGCCTTCCAGATGAACGTGTCGGCGGAAGTTTTCAAGAATCGCAATATGCAGTGGATTGGTTGTTTTAGCCAGCAATTCTTCAACGGGTTTCATGCAATTATAAATTTGTTCTTCAAATTTATTCATATTATTCTCCCCCTCTTTTTTGTTAACGCTTACATTTTTAACAGAATCAATTCTGTTCATTACTGATATCTTATATAAAATTTCCTGAAAATTTATTAAATATTATGATAATTTTGATAAAAAATGCTAATAGTTTGTGGTGAGGGGGACGGAAATGGGGGAAGTTTTAGACTCCAACGAAATGATGAAATTTTTGCCTGAATCTGGGCAATCTTAAATACTTTGCGAAATCATTTAATTTCAGCTTTAGGTCTCGACAGAGCTAAAGGTTTTTTATTACGGTATGGCTGGGATTGCGGCAATAATTTTTCAAATCATTTAAGAAGGAAAGATGCTTATCATACGCTGACATTGAAAGAACTGTTTATCGCTGGTTCGCATATGCACGGCATAACGGCTGATTTAGGCATTTCAGTTAAAGAGCTGCATATCGACCCTGTAACAAAAGATTATTATTCAGAAGGCTATTGGAAGCATTCACAAGAAGCTGAACACCATATTGCCACCTTTGGATTATCTTCTGATCCAGTATGTTTTACACTAATAGGATTTGCAGGCGGATATGTGAGCAATCATTTGGGTAGAAAAGTAATTTTTAAAGAAGTTGAGTGTGAAGGAAAGGGTGATCCGCATTGTCATTGGATTGCCAAACCGGTTTTAGGATTGGGGAGAAGAAATCGAAAAAGAGCTGCCTTATTATGAAGAGGAAAATTTAGGACAAGAGCTAGACAAAGCTTTTATAAGGATAGAAAGGCAGAAAGAAATGTTTAAGAAAGCTCTTATGATTATTGAAAAGTTGACAAATTCGCTATTAAATGGGTGTGGACTAAAGGGGATATTGAACACTTTAGCGGTTGAGATGAATTGTGCTCTTCTGCTGGAAAACTCTCACCGTCAGTTGATTGAAGCGAGCGATTCGCTTCGAAAAATTTATTTAAACAGCGCTGATTATGTGAGGGAGAAAGTGGAAACAGTAGATATAAAAGAAAAATGTAATACGAATCGGATAAAAGTTTCTTCAGCAAAAGGCTATACATTTGAAAAATTAATATCTCCTGTTTTTGTAAGAAACAATATTTTTGGTTATGTTTCACTAATTCGTGAATCAGAAGGCTTTTCGGAATTGGACTATATCGTCATTAAAAAGGCGGCATCCATTTGTGCTATGCAAATAATAAATGAAACTTCTGCGTTTGAAAACGAACAACGAATTAAAAAGAGAATTGCTGAACGCCGTTTTTAGGGGGGGGAATTTTCAGAAGAGGAGCTTACTTACCGATTAAAATTAATGGGATACAATCTTAATCAACCGCAATATGTGTTTTTGTTTCATCTGGACAGCAGCCAAGAGTTTAATCGAAAAGAGCTTGAAGATTCGCTTAATCATTATAAAACTGCAGCAGCTGAAAGCTTAAATAAATTGATCAAGCAGCAAGGTTTAGCATGCATAATGACAACAAAAGTCAATCAGCTGATTGCTGTTATCCGTCAATTTTCATCTGAAGTTTCATGCGGGCAATGGCTAATTGATCAGATTTTCTCCGAGATTAAACCTTTTGAAATGAAATTGGGGATCAGCAGTTTATGTCAGCAAGCATCAGATTTGAAAAAAGGATTAAAAGAAGCAGAAAAAACAATTAAGATTATGAAGTTTTCTAAAAGCAATGCGAAAGTCAAAGCATTTAAGGAGCTTTTAGCGGTTGCGAAGTTAATATGCTCTGAAAATTTACCGGAAATGGAAGCCCTTTCACATACAATGCTTCAAAAAATAAAAAACTACGATGACAAGCATGCTCAGATTTATTAGAAACGCTTTATTGGTATGTTGAAAATAACGGACATCTATATAAAACAGCCGAAAGAATGCATGTTTCATTAGGGTATGTTCGTTACCGACTGAAGAGGATGCAAGAAATTGGCGGGTTTGATTTATCGTCGAGCCAAGGCTTCTTTGATGTTCATGCTGCGGTCAATATTTATCTTTTCTTAGGGCTCATTGAAGTCAAAATGAAATAAAGCGCAAGTTTTATAACCATGACAATTTGTCCAATAAACTCTACTCCCTCTTGCACGCTCAGGCTGCTTCAGAGGATTTTCATCAGAAAATACAATCCATTCAGGAAATTTGCAAAAATGATTATCCGATTTTTTAAGTGAACGCTTTTTAAAAATTTTACAATGGGTTTATGGTGCTAGGAACGTTTTTTTCTACACGGTGGAGAAAATAAACCCCAATACTTTTTAAATGGGGGAATTTACCCCCTTCTTCCGCAAATTTCTTCAATAAATTACAAATCTTTACATTATTCGTAAGAGTATGGTACTATTAATACTACTAAAACTCGTAAAAAATGGGGTTACTGAAAAATGAATAAAATGAATATTCTATCTATTAAAATAGAAAATGAACGAGCATATATGATTTCATTGGCTGAGAAATATGGATATACATCTGAGGTTGTGTTAAAAATCAGCCAGGAACTTGATAAGCTGATTCATCAATACCAAATCGAGCTCTTAAAAAAAACGAAGTGAACTTGGCAGTATTGATAAAATTATCTCCCGTCTTGAATCAAAATGGTATCTACCTTTCAGCTTTCAAATTGGGCAATCGTAAGAATGGCAGCTCTTTTGATTTTCCGACACATATTTTAGATTCCCGGAGTATACCGCTGTTCTTGTTCTATGAGCCCCAAGATAGAATATGAAAACATCATCTTTTCGTTTGTCAATTGGCTGTTTTTACAAAGTTTCACCACTGCTTTTTTATTTGTAAAGGTTAAATCACGGCGCAGGAAGAAGGTTTAGAAGATGGATAAACAGGCCGTCAGGGAAAAAATATGGACTCAGCTTGAAAAAGAGAAGCTTGGACGCTTTCCGTTTCCGCTGAAAAATAGAATTCCAAATTTCAAAGGAGCTGAACAAGCTGCAAAAATTGTTGCTTCGATGCCTGAATATAAATCGGCAAAAGTCGTAAAGGTGAACCCTGATGCTCCGCAGCTTCCAATTCGGACGAAAGTGCTAATTGATGGAAAGACTCTTCTTATGCCAACTCCAAGATTAAAATCCGGTTTTATCATGGTGAAGCCTGAATGGGTGCCAAAAGGAGAAGAGAGAAAAGCAGCCAGCTTGAAACATATGAATACGTTCGGAAAGGAAATCTCTCTCGATCAGCTGCCAACTATTGATTTCATTGTGGTTGGATCGGTTGCAGTCCATAGGGACGGGCGCAGAATTGGAAAAGGCGAAGGATATGCCGATCGCGAATATGCCATTATTCGGGAGCTTGGGCAGCCTTCTGTTCCTGTCGTCACGACTGTTCATAGCATTCAGCTGGTAGAAGACGATTTTCCTATTGATCCGTATGATTTGACGGTTGATTGGATTGCTACAGAAAAAGAATTGATCAAAACGAACACTCCTTATTCAAAGCCGGAAGGAATCATTTGGGAACAAGTAAGTGAAGAAGAGAAAGAACAAATGCCTGTTTTAAAAGAAATTTGGGCAATGCTATACAAGCGTTCTTAACGATCATTCCCTTGCATTTACTTTATTTAGCATGACGTCATCCCATTCATTTAGAAGCAGGAAAACTGGGAATACTCCGCATAAAGTTTGTGAAAATTCTCAATTTTCTATCTCTTATTATTTTCTCAGAAGAAAACGGAACAATGTACAATAAATTTTAAACAGTTTGAAAACGAATCGTTTTTTTCTGCTATTAGGCAATTGTATAATAGAGTTAGAAGTGCAGATATGATGATTGGGAGGCCTATAAATGCAAGGGGAGACGATGCATCCAAAATTAGAAAAAATTGTCGAAAATGTTGAAAAAGTTATTGTAGGAAAGAGTGAACTGGTCATTTTAAGTTTGTCGGCATTGCTTGCTGGAGGGCATGTGCTTCTCGAAGATGTACCCGGAGTTGGAAAAACGATGATGGTGAAGGCATTGGCAAAGTCTGTTGGGGCTGATTTTAAAAGAATTCAGTTTACACCTGATTTACTGCCTTCAGACGTTACTGGAGTATCGATATATAATCCGAAAACGATTGAATTTGAATACCGACCAGGACCGATTATGGCTAATATTATTTTGGCCGATGAAATAAATCGAAGCTCACCAAAGACCCAATCCGCCTTGCTTGAAGGCATGGAGGAAGGGAGTGTCACCATTGATGGCGTGACAATGCCGCTTGAAAAACCTTTTTTCGTTATGGCGACACAAAATCCGGTTGAGTATGAAGGAACTTATCCGTTGCCGGAGGCTCAATTGGATCGATTTTTACTAAAACTGAAAATGGGCTATCCTTCCGTTACAGAAGAAGTAGAAGTGTTGACAAGAGCTGAAAAAGGACAGCCGCTTGATGAACTAACGTCAGTCATCACCAAAGACGAATTAACGACACTTCAGGAAGAAATCAAACAAGTATATGTAGATGATACGATTAAACATTATATTGTAGACATCGTAAATAAGACGCGGAACCATGATTCCGTCTATTTAGGAGTCAGTCCCCGTGGTTCTGTTGCACTTATGAAGGCATCTCAGGCGTATGCGTTTATTCATGCCCGAGATTATGTGATCCCCGATGATGTTCAATATTTATCCGTGCATGTCCTGCCCCATCGCATTATTTTGACATCTGAAGCGCGTTATGAAGGGAAAACAGCTGAACAAATCATTGAAGATATTCTTGCCGAAATCCCTGTGCCTGTAGTGAGGTCGCTGTGAAATCAATGAAAGGCTTGCTAAAAGGCACACGGCTGGCGTGGAACCTTGCTTTTTTAATATTGCTCGTGGCGGCTTCCTTTGCATATGCCATGTTTCAAGGAGGATTTGTCAGCTGGTTTTTATTGTATTCATTGCTGCCGTTTGTTGTTTATTCTGTTGCGTTGGCTCTTTATCCGCTGAAGAAGCTGCGAGTTCGGCGCAAATTAAATAAAACGGAATTTCAAGCAGGCGAACCGCTTGTTTGTACTATCGAAATTGAACAGCCGTTTCCCTTCCCTTTTTTCTTTGGAATCGTTGAGGATGTCCTTCCTGAAAAGCTGAAAAATTCGGGATCAGCGAAGATTGTATTGTTTCCTTGGTGGAAAAAACGTTTTTCATTCCAATATTCGTTATCTAATCTTCCGAGGGGATCCCATCATTTTGAAACAGTGCGATTTAAAACAGGAGATTTGTTTGGAATCATTGAAAGAGAAGGCATTTATTCGGCAAACAATCACATTGTGGTCTATCCGCCATTTTTTGAGTTTCAGTACCGTCCCCAACAACTTTCACTTGAAAAGGATGCAGGTTTTGCAAGAACACGATATATAAAAGATGTTTCGATTGTTGCTGGGGTAAGGGAATATGAACCAGGAGACAAATTATCTTGGATAGACTGGAAGGCGACAGCGAGACGCCATTCGATCATGACAAAGGAATTTGAGCAGCTAAATAGCCAACAAATTGTTTGTTTCATCGATCGAACAAAGTCATCGTCATTTGAAGAGCTTATCTCATTTACAGCTTCGTTCTCTAAAGCAGTGCTCAAAAACGGTTCCAAGCTCGGGGTAGTTTCGGTTGGGAAAACGAAGAAAGTTTTTCCTATATCAAATCATGAGCATCATTGGAAGCATATCCTGTATCATTTGGCAGTGGCGGATTGCGACGGTGAGGACGAGTTTATCAACCAGCTTTTAGAGGAATTGAACAAATGGGGACAGCATTCATCTATCATGATTATGACAAGTCATTTACACCCTTCCTTGATTGACAAGCTTCTAGCGTTTCCGAAGCCGCGTCATGTCACCATTTGGCATGTGACAAAAGCGGTTGAAAAGCCGAGAAGAGATCAAGAACTAATAGATAAATTGCGGCGGCATTCGATAACTGTCCGCACTGTTGACGCCGGCATGTTCCGAGATGCAGCGCAAAGGGTGGGAAGCCGATAATGAAACAGCAAATCGTTAACTTTTGTTTATATTTGCTATCGTTTATTTTGCTGTGGGAATGGCTGCGGCCGCTTGAATATTCGACTGATTCTATCTATACCGTTATTTTCGTTATATTTATCGGAATTTCTCTCTTTTTTACATTTATGCAGCTAAAATGGTATATCTCGTATCCGGTTAAATTATGTTATATTTTCTTTTTTATTCATCAGCTGTTTTACAACGGCTCTGTTTTTGAAATAGGATGGATATTAGAATTTATTCATGATCTTCGCTATAACTTAAACTTGATCACCGAAAGGTATTTCGGCGGAATGACTCCTCCATTCCGGACGTTTCTTTTCTTTGTATTATTGTGGCTGCTTGTCTATTTATTAAACTATTGGATTATTCAGAGAAAAAGAATTTTATTATTTTTAATTTTAACTATTACGTATGTGGCAGTATTAGATACGTTTTCGCCATATGATGCAACTTATGCGATTATACGGTTAGCGGTGGTTGGATTTTTCCTTTTAGGTCTTCTGTATTTTGAAAGGATGATTTTTTCGGAGAAAATTCCGTTTAGGTCTATTTTGTATTGGAAATGGATTGTGCCGCTTTTGGCAATGATTGTTGTTTCCGCTGCGATCGGGTGGCTCGCTCCGAAAGCGGCCCCCCAATGGCCAGACCCTTTACCGTATTTTTCGAAGTATAAACAGGACGGAGAAGGGGAGCATTTGTCAAATTCGGTTGTCAAAAAAATCGGTTATGGTACCAATGATGAGCAATTGGGCGGTCCGTTCATTCCAAACGATGCACCTGCTTTTCGGGCGTATGTAGAAAGACAGCATTATTGGCGAGTTGAAACAAAAGATGTTTATACAGGAAAAGGCTGGATTACAAGCGACAGACAATTTTCCATTGCAAATGGATTTATCGGTCCGTATTTAAACTTGACGAGTAGTCAGGTTCAAACGGAACAGCTTGTTTCGACTGTAGAAATTGAGCGCGAATATCCATATCAGCATATTATTTATCCGCTTGGATTGCAGGAAATTTCCAGTGATGCTGATCAATACCGCATCGATCATGTTACGGAGAATATATTCCCAATGTTTAATGAATCGGGGGAACGGCTTTCCAGCTATTCTTTGAAATATTCTTATCCCTTGTTTGAAATTGAAAAATTGCAGGCTGTTCACTCGAATGAAGGTGCTCCAAAAGAATTGGTTGAACGATATACGCAGCTTCCTGCAAGCCTTCCGGAACGCGTGAAAAATCTCGCTGTGGAGATTACAAAAGATAAAAACAACTTTTATGATAAAGCCAAGGCGGTTGAACAGTATTTTTTGAAAGAACCGTTTGTATATGAAACGAATGATGTGGCTGTCCCGGAATTGGATGAAGATTATGTCGATCAGTTTTTATTTGAAACGAAGAAAGGATATTGCGACAATTTTTCAACATCTATGGTTGTTCTTCTTCGGTCTGTCGGAATTCCGGCGCGCTGGGTAAAGGGATATACCCCTGGGCAGTTTGTAGAAACGACAAGCGAAGGATTGGAAGTGTATGAAGTAACTAGCAACAATGCCCATTCGTGGGTAGAGGTTTATTTTTCTGGAATTGGCTGGGTCCCTTTTGAACCGACGATCGGTTTTTCCAATCCGCAGGAATTTGCACATCAATCAGATGAAAATCAACAAGATTCATCCGCTGCCGAACAAGAACAAAGTCAGCCGCTTGAGGAAGAAAGTCAAGAACAAATCGATACGGATGATGCTAAGCTGTCAAAGGAATTCCCTTTTTCGCTATCACCAGCTGTTATTGTCTCCATCGGTTTCATCTTGTTTATAGCGGCATGTGTGTTAATACTTTTCAAAACGAGAAATAAATGGATGACCAGTTGGATGACTAGCTTCTATAAACGGAATCATGATGAGAAAGATTTTTTGAAAGCATACAGACTTTTGCTTAAATCTCTGGAAAGATGCGGCTACAAACGTGAAAACGGGCAAACGTTAAGAGAATATGCAAAACAGATTGATCAAATGTTTGGAACAAATAGTATGTCGCAATTAACTTACATTTATGAGCGGGCGCTGTATCGGGGCGATGATCCAAGCAAGGAATGGGAGCAATCGAAAGAATTATGGGAAGATTTAATCAAAAAAACAACTTCTTGACCGGGTCTTGATCACTTGGTATGATAAGAAAAAATTCATAGCGGGAAGCTCCTTCGTATATCCTCGATAATATGGTTCGAGAGTCTCTACCGGGTTACCGTAAATAACCCGACTATGAAGGCAGAAGTTAGTAGATGTACTAGAATTCTGCCTTTTTTTCGGTAGAATTCTATTTTTTTGAAGTCAGATGTGAAACAATATATTGATCCATCAAAATAATGAGGTGAACACGTTGGAGAACATCCAAGACATGATCTTAGTGTTAGATTTCGGCAGCCAATACAATCAATTAATTACGCGCAGAATTCGCGAATTTGGTGTTTACAGCGAGCTTCATCCGCATACGCTGTCGATAGAAGATATCAAAAAAATGAATCCGAAAGGAATTATTTTGTCAGGGGGTCCAAACAGCGTATATGACGAAAAGTCTTTTCGCTGCGACGAGCGGATTTTTGAACTCGGGGTTCCAGTGCTCGGAATTTGCTATGGCATGCAATTAATGACCTATTTGCTCGGGGGAAAAGTGGAAAAGGCGAAGCACCGGGAATATGGGAAAGCAGCTTTACAAGTAAAGGAAAAATCGCCGTTGTTTGAAGGCTTGCCTGATGATCAAATCGTTTGGATGAGTCACGGGGATCTTGTGGCCGATATTCCGAACGGCTTTAAAGTAGACGCCACTAGCCCATCATGTCCATTTGCCGCAATCAGCAATGATGAGCGGAACATGTACGGGGTTCAATTTCATCCCGAAGTGCGCCATACAGAATTTGGAAACGACCTATTGAAAAATTTCGTTTTCCGCATTTGCGGGTGCACAAATTCGTGGACGATGGAAAACTTTATTGAAATGCAAATAGAGAACATCCGCAAAACTGTCGGAAATAAGAAAGTGCTGTGCGCGCTAAGCGGCGGGGTGGACTCATCTGTTGTAGCCGTTTTAATCCATAAAGCGATCGGCAATCAATTAACGTGCATTTTTGTTGACCACGGACTCCTTCGCAAAGGGGAAGCGGAAAGCGTCATGAAGACGTTTAGCGAAGGGTTTAACATGAATGTCATTAAAGTAGATGCAAAAGACCGCTTTTTAGAAAAATTGAAGGGTGTTACTGACCCGGAAAAGAAAAGAAAAATCATCGGCAACGAGTTTATCTATGTTTTTGATGATGAAGCGGCAAAATTGGAGGGCATTGAGTTTCTTGCTCAAGGAACACTTTATACAGACATTATCGAAAGCGGTACGCAGACGGCGCAAACGATCAAATCGCATCACAATGTCGGCGGACTTCCGGAGGATATGAAATTTCAACTGATTGAACCATTGAATACACTCTTTAAAGACGAAGTTCGCGCACTTGGAACAGAGCTTGGTATTCCAGATGAAATCGTTTGGCGCCAGCCGTTCCCGGGACCAGGATTAGCCATTCGGGTTTTAGGAGAAGTAACGGAAGAAAAGCTAGAGATTGTTCGGGAATCCGATGCTATTTTACGAGAGGAAATTAAAAAAGCCGGATTAGAGCGGGACATTTGGCAATATTTCACCGTTTTGCCTAACATCCGCAGCGTAGGTGTGATGGGCGATGCCCGCACGTACGATCATACAATTGGAATCCGTGCTGTCACTTCAATTGACGGCATGACTTCAGATTGGGCTCGTATTCCGTGGGAAGTGCTGGAAATGATCTCTACGCGGATTGTCAATGAAGTGCCGCACGTGAACCGAGTTGTCTACGATATTACAAGCAAGCCGCCGGCAACAATTGAATGGGAATAAATCTGACCAACTTGTATAAATCGGAATTATCATATTTATATAATAAATATAAACATTCTCGTATAATTTCGGGAATATGGCCCGAAAGTTTCTACCAAGCTACCGTAAATAGCTTGACTACGAGGTGTTGACGGTTCGATGGCTGAAGGAGGAGAGGATCCTTTTCCTTTCTCACATTGGGCTTTCAGCAACCTCATGGTCAAGCGCATCCTTGGAATGGAGCGCTTATTTTTTTGCTTAAAGTTTTTTATACAGCCAATTGTAGGAGGACTTTATAATGAAAAAATATTTTCAATTTGATGAACTTGGCACTAATTACCGCAGGGAAATTATTGGCGGAATTACAACTTTTCTTTCAATGGCCTATATTTTGTTTGTCAATCCAGCAACGCTTTCATTAAGCTCTGTTGCTGATTTTCCCAATGAATTGAGAATGGATCAAGGAGCTGTCTTCACTGCGACCGCGTTGGCTGCAGCCATCGGGACACTCATCATGGGTATTGTGGCACGGTATCCGGTAGCTCTTGCTCCCGGTATGGGATTGAACGCGTTCTTTGCTTTTACTGTCGTTTTGACGTACGGCATCCCTTGGCAAACAGCCCTTTCAGGTGTTCTTGTTTCAGGTCTCTTTCTTGTCTTGCTGACGCTTAGCGGATTGCGGGAAAAAATTATTGATTCCATTCCGCCGGAGCTGAAGCATGCAGTCGGTGCGGGAATCGGATTGTTTATCACATTTATCGGTTTTCAAAATGCAGGCATAATTGTTAATGATGACGCTGTTCTTGTCGGATTGGGAGACTTGCGGAATGGAAATACTCTTCTATCTATTTTTGGATTAACTATTACGATTATTTTAATGGTTCGGCAAGTGAAAGGCGGCGTGTTTTACGGCATGGTGATTACGGCCGTTGTCGGAATGATTTTTGGCCTTGTTCCAAAACCGGATAAAATTATTGGGGAAATTCCGAGCTTGGCTCCGACGTTTGGAGTAGCTTTAGGACATTTAGGAGATATTTTTTCTTTACAAATGCTTGTCGTAATCTTAACGTTTATGTTTGTTGACTTTTTTGATACGGCAGGAACGCTGGTTGCGGTTGCCAATCAAGCAGGGTTATTGAAAAACAATAAACTTCCGCGAATCGGCAGAGCTTTAGTATCTGATTCAATGGGAACAGTTGTCGGAGCGATTTTAGGAACATCTTCAACCACTTCTTATGTAGAATCATCAGCAGGGGTTGCGGCAGGCGCGCGGACAGGTTTTGCTTCCATTATAACGGCAGGATGTTTCCTATTAGCTTTATTTTTCTCGCCGCTATTGAGCGTTATTACATCTTCTGTTACGGCTCCAGCGCTCATTATTGTCGGAGTTTTAATGGTATCATCTTTAGGGCATATAAAATGGGATCAGTTTGAAATTGCTGTTCCGGCGTTTTTAATCTTGATTACAATGCCATTAACGTACAGCATCGCAACCGGTATTGCTATCGGCTTTATTTTCTACCCGATCACGATGCTTCTGAAAGGAAGAGGAAAAGAGATTCATCCGATTTTGTATGGTTTATCTATTGTATTTCTGCTTTATTTCATCTTTCTTGTCAATTAATAAGAAGTCGAAGGATCAGACTGAAATGCTGTCTGATCCTTTTCTTTTGTTTCAAAAGGCAGCAAAACGGCACAGATCATGATCAAGGTTCATCAAAATCCGAACATTCGGGGTTTAAAGAAAAATAATGTTCGATTTTATCGTTGACATAATGATTTTTCATTGTTAAGATGGAGTCGAAAACAGCATATGAAAACTAAAACCTCATATAATCTTGGGAATATGGCCCAAAAGTTTCTACCCAACAACCGTAAATTGTTGGACTATGAGGGAAAGTAATCGACAAGATTTTTCAACTGAGCATACATATTGCTTATGCCCGGTTTGTGTTACTTTCCCTTATTGATAGGGAAAATGCAGAAGCGGGCTTTTTTTATGCCTTTCAATTATTGTCAAGATTTTTAACGAAGGTGGCAACCTATAATTAAAAATAAAGAGGGGAGCATCGCCATGAATCCTGTCGTTGGAGTGATAATGGGAAGCACTTCAGATTGGGAAACGATGAAGCATGCCTGTGAAATATTAGATGAGATGAATATTCCTTATGAAAAAAAGGTTGTTTCTGCCCATCGCACACCTGATTGGATGTTTCAATATGCAAGCACTGCCAGGGATCGCGGAATTCAAGTGATCATTGCAGGCGCAGGCGGAGCAGCACACTTGCCGGGAATGGTTGCAGCGAAAACAACTCTCCCTGTCATCGGAGTTCCGGTTAAAACAAACGCGTTAAACGGATTGGATTCGCTGCTCTCGATCGTGCAAATGCCCGGCGGCGTGCCTGTTGCAACAGTGGCGATAGGAAAAGCGGGCGCGGTGAACGCTGGTCTGTTAGCGGCGCAAATTTTGTCAATCAATGATGCTGATGTTCAGCAAAAGCTTGAACAACGGCGAGAATATATAAGAAAAAACGTCATGGAAAGCAGTGATCAGCTTGTATAAAAAACTTTTGCCTCAAAGTACAATTGGAATCATAGGAGGCGGTCAACTAGGCAAACTTATGGCTATCGCTGCCAAAAATATGGGATATCGTGTGGCGGTGCTTGATCCAACACCGAATTCTCCATGCGGCCAAGTGAGCGACATTGAAATCACAGCCCGTTACGATGATTTGGATGCAATCAAAGAGCTTGCGAAGGTGAGCGATTGTATAACGTATGAATTTGAAAATATTGATTACGAGGCGTTAACTTGGCTTGAGCAAAACGCCTACTTGCCTCAAGGAAGCAGACTGCTCGCCATTACACAAGATCGCCAGACGGAAAAGGAAGCAGTGGCGAACGCTGGTGTAAAAGTTGCGCCGTATGAAGTCGTTGAATCAGAAGATGATTTTTATCAAGCCGTATCCAACATAGGCATCCCGAGTGTTTTAAAGACATGCCGCGGAGGATATGATGGGAAAGGCCAATTTGTACTAAAGCAAGAAGAAGATATAGAAGAAGCAAAAGCTTTGTTGAAGAACGGACGCTGTGTATTGGAAAAATGGATCGCGTTCGACAAAGAAATTTCGGTTATTGTCACTAGAAGCGTGACAGGTGAAGTCAGCACATTGCCTGTTGCCGAAAACATTCATGTTAACAATATTTTGCACGAAAGCATTGTACCTGCAAGAATTTCTGATTCGTTGAAGGAACAGGCGGAGGAAACAGCAAAAACATTGGCGGCGAAGCTTGGGCTGATTGGAACGCTGGCAGTTGAAATGTTTGTGGCAAACGATGAAATTTATATAAATGAGCTCGCCCCCCGGCCTCATAATTCAGGTCATTATTCATTAAATTTATGTGAAACATCGCAGTTTGAACAGCATATTCGCGCGATTTGCGGATTGCCTCTCGGAAACACGAAGCTCATTCATCAAGGAATTATGGTGAATATACTGGGCCAGCATCTAGAGCCTGTGTTGAAAAACGAAGAGCTGCTGAAAAAAGGGAAATTATTTTTATATGGAAAAGCGGAGGCAAAAATCAACAGAAAAATGGGACATATTACGTTCTTCAGTGATGAAATTGAGGAACTATTGACATATATCGAATCGACTCAAATTTGGAATGTTTGACAAGCTATTCATAAACAAGACGGAGAGATCAATAGGAGGTTGCAGGAATGATTGAACGATACACACGTCCTGAAATGGGCGCGATTTGGACGGAAGAAAACCGCTTTAAAGCTTGGCTTGAAGTGGAGATTTTAGCATGTGAAGCGTGGGCGGAGCTTGGTGTGATCCCGAAGGAAGATGTAAAAAAACTGCGTGAACGTGCTTCATTTGATGTGAACCGAATTAAGCAAATTGAAGAGGAAACAAGGCATGACGTAGTGGCGTTTACCCGTGCTGTATCAGAAACGCTTGGCGACGAACGAAAATGGGTGCATTACGGATTGACCTCCACTGATGTCGTGGATACCGCTTTATCTTATTTGCTAAAGCAAGCGAACGAAATTTTACAAAAAGACTTGGAAAATTTCATCGCTATTTTAAGAGATAAAGCGTTGGAGCATAAATACACCGTCATGATGGGGCGTACGCACGGGGTGCATGCAGAACCGACAACGTTTGGTTTGAAATTGGCGCTATGGTATGAAGAAATGAAGCGAAATCTAGAGCGGTTTAAACGCGCAAGAGAAGAGATTGAAGTCGGCAAAATTTCCGGAGCAGTCGGCACTTATGCCAACATTGATCCGTTTGTGGAGCAGTATGTGTGTGAAAAACTCGGTTTAAAGCCGGCGCCGATTTCGACGCAAACATTGCAGCGTGATCGACATGCCGAGTACATGGCTACGCTTGCTTTAATTGCTACATCGATTGAAAAGTTTGCAGTTGAGATTCGCGGCTTGCAAAAGAGCGAAACCCGCGAGGTGGAGGAGTTTTTTGCCAAAGGACAGAAAGGTTCATCTGCGATGCCGCATAAGCGCAATCCGATCGGATCGGAAAACATGACAGGAATGGCAAGGGTCATTCGCGGAATGATGCTGACGGCTTACGAAAATGTTCCATTGTGGCATGAGCGCGACATCTCTCATTCTTCGGCAGAGCGCATCATTTTGCCAGATGCTACGATCGCGTTGAACTACATGTTAAATCGATTTGGCAATATTGTGAAAAACTTGACGGTCTTCCCTGAAAATATGAAGCGCAATATGGAGAAAACGCTGGGATTGATCTACTCACAGCGGGTTTTGCTTGCGCTGATCAATAAAGGTATGACACGTGAAGAAGCATACGATTTAGTTCAACCGAAAGCGATGGAAGCGTGGGAGCGCCAAGTTCCGTTTAGAGAGCTGATCGAAGCGGAAAAACAAATTACAACAAAGCTTTCGAAAGAAGAAATCGATGACTGCTTCGATTACAATTACCATTTGAAAAATGTGGATTACATTTTTAAACGCTGCGGGTTAGAACAGTAGATGTCCAAATGGGGCGCGGCAAATCGCAAAAACTGCCCTGCCCCTTGACATAAAATGGAAGGCCAATATTCCGCATTAGGAGGCATGATCATGACCGTTCAAAAGGGCTCATTGCTGTACGAAGGAAAAGCGAAAAAAATTTATGAAACAGACGATCCCAACATTTTTCTTGTTTATTATAAAGATTCCGCTACCGCGTTTAATGGGGAGAAAAAAGCTGAGATTGTAGGCAAAGGACAGCTAAACAATGAAATTTCAAGTTTGCTGTTTGAAAAGTTAAATGAACACGGCATTCCGACCCACTTTGTTCAAAAAATTTCGTCAAATGAACAGCTTGTCAAACGGGTGACAATCATTCCGATTGAAGTAGTTGTACGAAATATTGTGGCAGGAAGCTTATCCAAAAGATTGGGCATTGCCGAAGGAACTGAGATTAAAAAGCCGATCATTGAGTTCTACTATAAAAATGATGACCTGGGAGACCCTTTAATTAACAGTTTCCATATTGAACTACTAGAGCTTGCGGATAAAGAGCAGCTGGATGAAATAAAAACATTAGCTTTCAAAGTAAACGATATTTTATTGAAGCATTTTCATGAAAGAAACGTGAGACTAGTAGATTTTAAGCTTGAATTTGGCTTGCTAAACGACGGAACGCTTGTTGTTGCAGATGAAATTTCCCCTGATACGTGCCGACTTTGGGACAAACATACAAATGAAAAGCTTGATAAAGATGTATTCCGCCGGGATATCGGCAATTTGACGGATGCTTATAAAGAGATTTTAAAACGTTTAGGAGGTACAGTTCCATGTACAGAGTAAAAGTATATGTTACATTGCGTGAAAGTGTGCTTGATCCTCAAGGAAATGCGGTGAAAAATGCTTTACATTCAATGAATTTCAATGAAGTGGAAGATGTTCGGATTGGGAAGTACATGGAGCTAGCAATCGGAAAAACGGATCGAAATGTCGAAGAGATTGTAGACGAAATGTGTAAAAAGCTTTTAGCAAATCCTGTGATTGAAGACTACCGTTATGAAATAGAGGAGGTAGCCGTCAAGTGAAATTTGCCGTGATCGTTTTTCCGGGTTCCAATTGTGACGTTGACATGTACCATGCCATTAAAGACGAACTGGGAGAGGAAGTCGAATACGTTTGGCATGACGCTCAAGATTTAAGTGGCTTCGATGGCATTCTCCTTCCTGGCGGCTTCTCATACGGCGATTATTTGCGCAGCGGAGCCATTGCCCGTTTTGCCAATGTTATGAAGGAAGTTGTGAAAGCTGCAGATGAAGGGAAGCCTGTACTTGGCGTTTGCAATGGGTTTCAGATTTTGCTTGAGGCTGGTCTTCTTCCGGGTGCCATGAGACGGAACGAGAAGCTGAAATTTATTTGCCGCCCTGTGAAATTAAAGGTGGAAAACAACGAAACGATGTTTTCGAACAAATATGATAAGGGCGAGATTATCACCATTCCGATCGCACATGGGGAAGGAAATTATTATTGTGATGAAAAAACTCTTGAAGAGTTAATCGCAAACAAGCAAATTGTTTTTACGTATCAAGATAATCCGAACGGAAGCTTAAATAACATTGCAGGCATCGTAAATAAACGCGGCAATGTCCTTGGAATGATGCCGCATCCGGAACGGGCAGTCAGCGAACTTTTAGGAAATACAGACGGGTTGAAATTGTTTCAATCGATTGTAAGAAGTTGGAGGGAAGCTCATGTCACAAATTCTTGAACCAAGTCCAGAAATGATAAAAAACGACAAAATTTATAAGCAAATGGGAGTTAGTGATGAGGAGTTTGCCCTCATTGAAAAAATATTAGGACGATTGCCGAATTACACGGAAATTGGAATTTTTTCTGTTATGTGGTCAGAGCATTGCAGCTACAAAAATTCAAAACCAGTATTAAAAAAGTTTCCAACAAAAGGAGAACGTGTGCTGCAAGGACCTGGTGAAGGAGCAGGGATTGTTGATATCGGCGACAATCAAGCCGTCGTCTTTAAAATAGAAAGCCATAACCACCCTTCTGCAATCGAACCGTATCAAGGTGCAGCAACAGGAGTCGGAGGCATTATTCGCGATGTTTTCTCGATGGGAGCCAGACCAATCGCTCTCCTTAACTCTCTTCGCTTTGGGGAACTTACAAGCCCGCGTGTCAAATATTTGTTTGAAGAAGTTGTCGCTGGCATTGCCGGATACGGTAACTGTATCGGAATTCCAACCGTTGGAGGAGAAGTGCAGTTTGACGCTTCCTATGAAGGAAATCCGCTGGTCAATGCGATGTGTGTCGGACTCATAAACCATGAAGATATCAAAAAAGGGCAAGCAACTGGTGTCGGCAATACAGTGATGTACGTCGGAGCCAAAACCGGAAGAGACGGCATTCACGGTGCTACATTTGCTTCCGAAGAATTGTCGGAAGCTTCCGAAGAAAAGCGTCCGGCTGTTCAAGTTGGAGATCCTTTCATGGAAAAACTGCTTTTGGAAGCTTGCCTTGAAGTAATCAAATCTGATGCACTTGTCGGCATTCAAGATATGGGAGCAGCGGGGCTTACAAGCTCATCGGCAGAAATGGCGAGCAAGGCGGGCTCAGGAATTGAAATGAACTTGGATCTTGTTCCTCAGCGGGAAGCAGGAATGACTCCTTATGAGATGATGTTATCCGAATCGCAAGAAAGAATGCTTCTCGTAATTAAAAAAGGGCGGGAGCAGGAAATCATTGATCTGTTTAAAAAATATGATCTGGAGGCTGCACCGATTGGGAAAGTTACAGATGACAAGATGCTGCGCCTTATTCATAAAGGAGAAATCGTTGCGGAAATTCCTGTTGATGCGCTTGCGGAAGATGCGCCTGTTTACTATAAACCGTCTAAAGAACCTGAATATTATCGCCAGTTTCAAAGCATGCCGCCCTATGTTCCAAAAGTTGACGATTACAAAGAAACGCTTCTTGCATTGCTGAAACAGCCAACGATAGCCAGCAAGGAGTGGGTATATGACCAATACGATTATATGGTGCGGACGAACACTGTTGTAGCGCCCGGTTCTGATGCGGCTGTCCTAAGAATCAGAGGGACGAAAAAAGCTTTGGCGATGACAACCGATTGCAACTCACGCTATTTATATTTAGATCCAGAAGTCGGCGGAAAAATTGCAGTTAGTGAAGCAGCAAGAAACATCGTATGTTCAGGAGCGGTGCCGCTCGCTATTACAGACTGTTTAAACTTCGGCAGCCCGGAGAAACCGGAGATTTTTTGGCAGCTTGAAAAAGCGGTGGACGGCATGAGCGAAGCGTGCTTAGCTTTAAATACACCTGTCATTGGCGGAAATGTTTCCTTGTACAATGAAACGAACGGAACAGCTATTTATCCAACTCCGGTTGTCGGGATGGTCGGACTTATTGAAGATACAGATCATATTACAACGCAATCATTTAAAGAGGCGGGCAGCATCGTTTATTTGCTTGGTGAGACAAAACTGGAATTTTCCGGAAGTGAATTGCAAAAAATGCTTGAAGGCAAGATCTTTGGCAAAGCGCCGGAAATTGACCTGGAAGAAGAGAAGCAACGTTTAGATCAGCTGTTAGCTGCCATTCGCGAAGGGCTTGTCCAGTCGGCTCATGACGTTGCCGAAGGAGGCCTGGCCGTTGCGCTAAGTGAATGCTTAATCGGAACGGGTCTTGGAGCGGAAATTACGATCAACGGTGATGCATTGGCAGGGCTGTTCAGCGAATCCCAGTCCCGCATCGTCGTTTCCGTAAAACCGGAAAACAAAGAGGCGTTTGAAAAGATTGTTCAAGCTGAAGCTATCGGAACGGTCACAAACAGCGGAATTCTTAAAATTGTCAACGGCAATGGAGAAACATTGATTCAAGCATCAGTGGAAGAGTTAGAACAAGCTTGGAAAGGAGCTATCCCATGCTTGCTGAAATAAAGGGGCTAAATGAAGAATGCGGTGTATTCGGCATATGGGGTCATAAGGACGCTGCTCAAATCACTTATTACGGTCTGCACAGCCTTCAGCATCGCGGACAAGAGGGGGCAGGGATTGTCGTAACAGACGGCGAAAAACTGACAGGGTTTAAAGGGGAAGGACTTGTCACAGAAGTGTTTGCCAATGGGGTAGACAATTTAAAAGGAACAGGAGCTATTGGCCATGTTCGCTATGCGACGGCTGGAGGAGGCGGCTATGAAAACGTCCAGCCGTTCCTTTTTCGATCGGAGCAAGGCGGTCTCGCATTAGCTCACAACGGAAATTTAGTGAATGCTTCCGGATTGAAGCATCAGCTTGAAAATCAAGGAAGCATCTTTCAAACAACGTCAGATACAGAAGTTCTTGCTCATTTAATTAAAAGAAGCGGCTATTTAGAGCTAAAAGATAAAGTGAAAAACGCGCTTACGATGATTAAAGGGGCATACGCCTTTTTAATCATGACGGAAACAGAGCTGATGATTGCCCTTGATCCGAACGGACTCCGTCCTTTATCTATCGGACGTCTCGGTGATGCATATGTTGTCGCTTCGGAAACCTGCGCTTTTGATGCTGTTGGAGCTCAGCTCGAAAGGGACGTTGAGCCTGGCGAGCTTATCATCATCAATGGTGAAGGACTGAAAAGCGAACGTTTTTCCAAAACGATTAACCGTGCGATTTGTACGATGGAATACGTTTATTTTTCACGCCCTGACAGCAATGTGGAAGGAATAAATGTTCATACTGCAAGAAAAAATCTCGGCAAACGGCTTGCGATAGAAGCGCCTGTAGAGGCGGACGTAGTGACTGGAGTTCCGGATTCCAGCATATCTGCGGCGATCGGCTATGCCGAGGCATCCGGTATACCGTACGAGCTCGGTTTAATTAAAAACCGATATGTCGGCCGTACGTTTATTCAGCCGTCCCAATCATTGCGGGAGCAAGGAGTGAAAATGAAACTTTCCCCTGTCCGCGGGGTAGTGGAAGGCAAACGGGTTGTCATGGTGGATGACTCAATCGTAAGAGGAACGACATCGAAGCGTATTGTCAAGATGCTGCGGGAAGCAGGGGCAACGGAAGTGCATGTCCGCATCAGTTCACCGCCGATTGCCAACCCTTGCTATTACGGTATTGACACCTCCACTCATGAGGAGCTGATCGCTTCTTCTCATACTGTAGAAGAAATTCGCAGCATCATTGGCGCCGATAGTCTTGCTTTCTTAAGCACAGAAGGGATGCTGGATGCGATCGGAAGGAAATATGAAGGTGAATTTCGCGGGCAATGTATGGCATGTTTTACAGGAAAATATCCGACAGACATTTATGAAGATACGATTCTTCCTCATGAGAAAGGCTAATATGACAGACCAAAGGAGGATAATTCATGTCCAAAGCGTATAGAGAAGCAGGTGTGGACATTCATGCGGGCTATGAAGCAGTTCGCCGCATGAAAAAGCATGTGGAAAAAACGAAGCGTCCCGGTGTTTTAGGAGGGATCGGCAGTTTTGGCGGAATGTTTGATCTGGCAAGCTTAGGATATAAGGAGCCGGTGCTTGTTTCCGGAACAGACGGAGTGGGAACGAAGCTGAAGCTTGCCTTTATGGCGAATAAACACGATACGATTGGAATAGACGCTGTGGCTATGTGTGTAAACGACATTTTGGCACAAGGTGCGGAGCCGCTTTTTTTCCTGGACTATTTGGGGCTCGGGAAAGCAGACCCTGAAAAAATTGAAAAAATTGTTAAAGGTGTTGCCGATGGCTGCCTGCAGGCGGGTTGTGCGCTCATCGGTGGAGAAACAGCGGAAATGCCCGGCGTATATGATGAAGATGAATACGACATTGCCGGCTTTGCTGTCGGTGTTGTCGAGAAAGAAAACATTGTCACAGGCGAACGGATCAAGCCTGGGCACTTTCTCATCGGCCTTTCATCAAACGGCATCCATTCAAACGGTTATTCACTCGTTCGCAAAGTGCTTTTGGAAGAAAATAAGCTTGATTTACATGAAATATACGAGCCTCTAACCGAAACGCTCGGAGAAGAATTGCTAAAGCCGACAAAAATTTATGTTTCTTCCGTCCTGCCGCTTGTGAAAGCATATAAAGTTGACGGCATGGCCCATATTACCGGAGGAGGGTTTATTGAAAACATCCCGAGAATGCTTCCGGAAGGGCTTGGAGCAGAAATCGATTTCGGTTCATGGCCGATTCATCCGATTTTTACCTTTATTCAACAGCAAGGAAATATCGATTTGTCTGAAATGTTTGAAGTGTTCAATATGGGAATCGGCTTTGTTCTGGCGGTCGAAGAAGATGTTGTTCAGCAGTGCCTTAATGAGCTTGAAAAGCTGGGAGAAAAGGCTTTTCTCATCGGCCGGGTAAAAGAAGGAAGCGGAATTCGGCTGAAAGGAGGGCCTTTTTCATGAAGCGGATCGCGGTGTTTGCATCCGGGAGCGGCTCTAATTTCCAAGCGATTGTAGACCATGTAAAGAGCGGGAAGCTAAAAGCAAATGTGATGCTTTTAGTTTGTGATAAACCCGGTGCTAAAGTGGTGGAGCGGGCAGAAAAGGAGCAGATTCCTGCTTTTGTTTTTGATCCGAAGCAATATGAGTCGAAGGAACAGTTTGAAGAAGATATTTTACAGCAATTGAGGCACTATCAAGTGGACTTTATCGTGCTGGCCGGCTACATGCGTTTAATCGGCCACACTCTTCTTGACGCTTTTGCGGGGAGAATTGTGAATATACATCCTTCCTTGCTTCCTGCATTTCCGGGAAAACATGCAATTGAACAAGCGCTCCGTGCCGGCGTAAAAATTACGGGTGTCACCATCCATTATGTTGATGAAGGAATGGATACAGGCCCGATCATCGCTCAGCGTGCGGTTGAAATCAGCGAAGATGATGATGCTAATACACTTGCAGAGAAAATCCATAAAATCGAGCATTCATTTTATCCTGAAACAATAGGAAAAATTTTAGAAAAATTAGAGGTGAAAGCATGACAATCAGACGGGCAATTGTCAGTGTATCTAATAAAGCAAACATCATTCCGTTTGTGCAAGAGCTTGTCAATCTTGGGATCGAAGTAATCTCCACTGGCGGAACGAAAAAGCTTCTTGAGGAAAATGGAATAGATGTCATTGGAATTCAGGAAGTAACCGGTTTTCCGGAAATTATGGACGGAAGAGTTAAAACGCTGCATCCTGTTATTCACGGGGGGCTGCTAGCGGTTCGCAGCAATGATATCCATATGAAGCAGATGGAGGAAAACGGTATTCAACCGATTGACTTAGTCGTTGTGAATTTATATCCGTTTAAAGAGACAATTGCCAAAGATGGCGTGACTTTTGAGGAAGCGATCGAGAACATTGACATCGGCGGGCCGACGATGCTTCGGGCTGCTGCAAAAAATCACCAAGATGTAGTAGTTGTCGTTGATCCTGAAGATTATCCCGTCATTTTAGCCGAACTGAAAGAGAACGGAGAAGTAAGCATAGAAACAAAACGGAAGTTGGCTGCCAAAGTATTCCGTCATACTGCTGCATACGATGCACTGATTGCGGAATATTTAACAGAGCAGGCAGGGGAAGAAGAGCCTGAATCGATTACTGTGACATTTGAAAGGAAGCAATCCCTTCGTTATGGGGAAAATCCTCACCAACAGGCAACGTTCTATAAAAAGCCGATCACGCCTCCATCATCTATTGCCGAAGCCGTCCAGCTCCATGGAAAGGAATTGTCGTATAACAACATTAAAGATGCGGATGCGGCACTTAGCATTGTCAAAGAATTTGATGGACCGGCAGCGGTCGCTGTTAAGCATATGAATCCGTGCGGCGTCGGCGCAGGTGAAACCATTTTTGAAGCTTATAATCGGGCATATGAGGCGGACCCGACTTCAATTTTCGGCGGCATTGTTGCACTGAATCGTGAAGTTGATCAGAAAACGGCTGAAAAAATGAGCGAAATTTTTTTGGAAATTATCATTGCCCCTTCGTTTAGCCAAGAAGCTCTTGAAATATTAACGAAAAAGAAAAATATTCGATTGTTAACGATCGACTTTTCGAAAAAATTCCAACCGGAGAAGCAGCTGACATCTGTTTACGGCGGCCTTCTTGTTCAAGATCAAGATATTTATACGCTCGATGACGCGAACATTTCAATCCCAACAAAAAGACAGCCGACTGAACAAGAATGGAAGGACTTAAAGCTTGGCTGGAAAGTCGTGAAGCACGTCAAGTCAAATGCGATTGTTTTGGCAAAAGATGAAATGACCGTTGGTGTTGGTGCAGGCCAAATGAACCGGGTTGGTGCTGCCAAAATCGCGATTGCACAGGCTGGCGAGAAAGCGAAAGGCAGTGCACTTGCATCAGATGCGTTCTTCCCAATGCCTGACACCGTTGAAGAAGCAGCGAAAGCAGGGGTTACAGCAATCATACAACCAGGCGGATCCATTCGCGATGAAGATTCGATAAAAAAAGCGGATGAATACGGAATTGCAATGGTCTTTACTGGAGTCCGTCATTTCAAACATTAAGAAAGGGGATGACTGATGATGAAAGTACTTGTTATTGGAAAAGGGGGCCGAGAGCATGCGATCGCTTGGAAGGCGGCCAAAAGCCCTCTCGTTGAAAAAGTGTATGTCGCGCCTGGCAATGATGGTATGAAAGACGTTGCAATAAGAGTTCCGATTTCAGAAGAACAAACAGACGAATTGATCCAATTTGCCAAAACAAACAACATTGATTTAACCATTGTTGGTCCTGAAATTCCTTTAATGAACGGTATTGTCAACGAATTTGAAGACGCTGGATTAACTGTATTCGGACCGAGGAAAGAAGCGGCAATTATTGAAGGAAGCAAATCATTTGCAAAAAATTTAATGAAAAAATATAACATTCCGACTGCCAATTATGAAACGTTCTCTGATTTTGCCAAAGCGAAGCAATATGTAGAAGAAAAAGGCGCCCCGATTGTGATTAAAGCGGATGGGCTTGCGGCGGGAAAAGGTGTCGTTGTTGCGATGACAAATGAAGAAGCAATTGACACGCTGTCCGGCTATTTAAAGGAAAATAAGCTGGGAGAAGCAGGAAAATCCGTTGTAATTGAAGAATTTTTGACAGGTGAAGAGTTTTCCCTTATGGCTTTCGTAAACGGAGAAAACATTTACCCGATGGTGATTGCGCAGGATCATAAGCGGGCCTTTGACGGAGACAAAGGACCGAATACAGGTGGAATGGGGGCTTATTCTCCTGTCCCGCAAATTTCTGATGATGTTGTTCATGAGTCTGTAGAGAAAATTTTAAAGCCGGTAGCGAAAGCTTTGAAAAATGAAGGAGCGGCATTTACCGGTATTCTTTATGCCGGCCTCATGCTGACAAAAGACGGCCCGAAGGTGATTGAATTCAATGCGCGTTTTGGAGATCCAGAAACACAGGTAGTTCTTCCTCGACTAAAATCAGACCTTATCGATGTGATGTTGAAAGTGTTAAAAGGAGAACCGGTTGAACTTGAATGGACAGATCAAGCGGTGTTGGGAGTCGTTGTGGCGGCGGAAGGCTATCCGGGCAGCTATAAGAAAGGAACACCGATCGGTTTGTTAAAGGTTGGTGCGGATGCCCTTTTATTCCATGCCGGAACAAAAGAGGAAGGCGGCCAATTTGTAACAGACGGGGGTCGTGTATACCTTGTGGCGTCATTTGGAGATAATTTAAAAAATGCGCAAGAAAAAGTGTACAAGCAATTAAAAGAGCTTGAGACGGAAGGTTTGTTTTATCGTAAAGACATCGGCTATCGCGCACTATAACGAATTTGGCTTTCAATATTCCGAACCGATGAATACTAATAAATAAAAGACATATCTACCACATATTTTATAAACCTTTCCAATGGGACAGGAGGTTGTTCCTGTCCTTTTCATTTTATAAAGGAATGTAATCGGTATTTTTGACATAGCTTCTTCTTAAACAACTTCCTATTTTGACCGCTCATTATTAAAAATAAACCAGCGTTTCTTCTATTAGGAAACGATCAATCAAGAAAGCCTCTGCACCGTTATCCCAAGTTCAAAATTTTGTAAGAAACTTTAGTGCTTTAATATTTTTCATATGTTAATATATAAAGTAACAGAGTCACTATTTTGAGTAATTACTTTTAATTGAGGAGGACTGAGCAGATCATGCGATCTGGTGCTTTTTGGAAAGCCCATGAAATTCGTGAACATATAGATGTCGTTTCAAATAGATTAGCACCAACCTTGTGGTTGAAAAATGCAGTATTTTTACATCCATATTTAAACCAGTGGGTGAAGTCAAATATTTGGATTTATAAAGACCGCATTATTTATGTCGGCAATGAGGAGCCGGAAAAAACAGCAAATACGGAAATATTTGATTGCAAAGGACTTTATTTAGTTCCTGGCTATATTGAACCGCACGCCCATCCGTTTCAATTATATAATCCTCATTCGCTTGCACAACATGTATCGCAAACGGGAACTACAACACTAATATGCGATAACCTATTTTTGCTATTACAATTCCCAAAAAAGAAAGCGTTTTCTTTTGTTGAAGATATGCAATCTTCTCCAGTTCAGTTTTTTTGGTGGGCCCGCTATGACTTGCAAACGGAATGCAGAGAAGAAGATCAACTCATTCCGCCAGATGTCGTAAAACAATGGATCGAGCATCCAGCCGTTATTCAAGGAGGAGAATTGACAGGCTGGCCAAAGCTTCTTTTAGGGGATGACTTGTTTTTACACTGGATTCATGAGACAAAAAAGGTCGGGAAGCGTGTAGAAGGCCATTTTCCAGGGGCTTCTCGAAAAACATTGACAAAAATGAAATTATTTGGTGTCGATTCCGATCACGAATCTATTAGCGGAGAAGAAGTATATAATCGATTGTTATGCGGATACAGCGTGCCGCTCCGCTATTCTTCAATACGGCCGGATTTGCCGAAATTGTTGGAAGAGCTGCTTGCATTTGGAGTTAATCGTTTTGACGAAATGTTTTTTACAACGGATGGTTCAACGCCTGCTTTTTATGAAAATGGAATGATTAATCAGACCATTCAAATAGCGCTGGAGGCCGGAATTCCAGAGTTTGAGGCTTATAAAATGGCAACGTACAATGTTGCTAGATATTATATGCTTGATTCAAAATTGGGGGTAATCGGTCCTGGTAGGTTAGCCTCCATAAATTTTCTGGAAGCGAAAAATAACCCGAACCCAGTGGCTGTTTTGGCGAAAGGGAAATGGATTCATAAGGACGGTCAGGTGTTTGATCATTTCCCTCAAGCAGACTGGAACAAATATGAAGTTGCACCGCTTGAACTTGATTGGGATTTGACAATGGATGATCTTCAATTTTCTATGCCGATGGGATTAAAAATGAGAAACACGGTTATTATTGAGCCGTATTCCATCACTATTGACAACTTCGTTGATGAACTTCCGCTAGATCATGACGAAAGCTTCCTCGCTGTCATCGATAAAAAAGGGAAATGGCGGATCAATACAATGTTAAAAGGCTTCGCAAAGGGGATAAAAGGCTTTGCAAGCACTTATTCAACGACTGGAGATGTGGTGTTGATAGGGAAAAACAAACAAGATATGATGCATGCATTTTCCAGATTGAAAGAAATCGGCGGGGGAATAGTAATAACGGAAAATGGCCAAGTGATTTATGAAATGCCTCTTAACATTAACGGCGCTGCGTCATCGAAAAAATTTAAAGATCTCATTAAGGAGGAAAATGGTTTAGTCCAAATTATGCGAGAAAAGGGCTATAAATTTTTAGACCCGATTCACAGCCTGCTCTTTTTATCCTGCACACATTTACCATATATCCGGGTTACACAGGAAGGAATTTATGATGTTATGAAAAAAACAATACTCTTTCCGACAATAATACGTTAAAATATAAAAGGGATAAATTAGTTAAGGTTGTGAATGAATGAAAAGAACATTGATTTTATTTACGATGCTTTTCTTTGTCTTTATAACAGCTTGCACAAATGAAAAAGAAAAAGAGAAAACAAATGACGAACCGTCATCATCTGAAAATCAGCCAGTTGAAAAAGAAACAGCCGTAAGCCCTTTGACAGGAAATGCTGCGACCGGAAGCATTGACAGCCGCCCAATTGCTGTCACGATTAACAACCATCCGAAAGCGAGGCCTCAATCAGGATTAAATAAAGCGGATATTGTTTACGAGGCTTTAGCTGAAGGCACGATCACGCGCTTTTTAGCCATTTATCAAAGCGAGAAGCCAAAAATTATCGGTCCAGTCAGAAGTGCGCGGGAATATTTTGTCGATTTGAGTAAAGGGTATGAAGCAATTTATATCAGTCACGGCTGGAGTCCCACTGCTAAAGAAATGCTGGAGTCAGAGCATCTAGACTATTTAAACGGTCTGTTTTATGATGGTACGCTGTTTTGGCGGGATTCAACCCGGAAAGCTCCTCATAACTCGTATATTTCTTTTGAAAATGTCGTAAAAGGAGCAAAAGAAAACGGGTATTCAATGACAAAGGAAGTTGCCCCGTTGCCTTTTCTTTCAGATGAAGAAATAAGCGGCATTTCTGGAGAAGAAATGTTAGAAGCTGTTGTTTCCTATGGTTCTAAACCGGAATGGCGCATTAAATATGTATTCGATCAGCAGCTAGGCCGGTATAAGCGGTATTCCGGGGACGAACTGACAATCGATCGCGAAACGGAAGAACCTGTTCTTTTAGACAACATTTTTATTGTCCAAACGGATCATCGTTTTCTTGATGATTACGGTCGCAGAACGATTGATTTAAACTCTGGGGGCGAGGGAATTCTTTTGCAAAAAGGTATGATGAAAAGGGTCGATTGGAAAAATGTGAACGGACGCATCCTTCCTTATGAAAATGAAGAACAAGTAAAATTAGTTCCCGGCCATACTTGGATCAATATCGTGCCAGATTTGGATAAGGCTTTTCAAAATTCAGCTGAGAAAGGAGAATGATGCATGCAAATTGACAAGCTGCGGGGGAGAGAGTTAGACCAATTGTTCCGGGCTATCCTTTCTTTAAGAGATTTGGAGGAATGCTACCGTTTTTTTGATGACCTTTGCACCGTCAATGAAATCCAATCGCTTGCCCAACGGTTTGAAGTTGCAAGAATGCTTCAGGAAGGCTATACGTATCATAAAATTGAAACAGAAACAGGTGCATCGACAGCGACAATCTCCCGGGTAAAGCGGTGCTTGAATTACGGAAATGATGCTTATGCAATGGCGCTTGAAAGAATTAAAGATGACAACGCTTCGTCATAAATTTGGGCTGCTGGGTGAAATCAGCAGCTCTTTTTTAGTTTAGAACTTTTAAAACTCTGAAAGGCTTCTTCAACATAGCTTAAAAAAAACCCCCTCTCATATTAAAAAAACTCTTTCTAATACATCTACAGACTTTCATTGATTCACCATTTTTTTGTCCTATTATAATTTGATATAATAATGAAATGGTATATGAAATGGAGGATTATGTATGTATGATGTGAACGAGTGGAGACATGTGTTTAAGCTCGATCCGGATAAAGCCATTTCCGATGAACAGCTTGAAAAAATTTGTGAATCAAAAACGGACGCTGTTATCATTGGAGGAAGCGACAATGTAACGGAAGATAATGTTCTTTCTTTGCTTTCGCGGGTGCGGCGTTTTCTCGTTCCATGCGTGCTGGAAGTATCGAATTTAGAATCGATTGTTCCAGGATTTGATTTGTATTTTATTCCGACGGTTTTAAACAGCCGAAATACTACATGGATTACGGAGCTGCATCACCAAGCAATGAAAGAGTTTGGTGACATTATGAACTGGAATGATATTTTAATGGAAGGTTATTGCATTTTAAATGGAGAGTGCAAAGCGGCAAAATTGACCGAAGCAAAGACGGAGCTTAATTTGGATGATATTAAAGCGTATGCGAGAATGGCGGAGAACATGTTTCATCTTCCGCTCTTTTATTTAGAATATAGCGGAACGTACGGCAATGTTGAAGCAGTAAAAGCAGCGAAATCGGTTTTAACGAATACTAGGCTTATTTATGGGGGCGGCATTCAAAATGCTGCGCAAGCAAAAGAAATGGCCGAGCACGCTGACATCATCGTTGTCGGGAATGCCATTTATGAAAATTTACAATCAGCGCTTGAAACCGTCCGCGCTGTCAAAGGGTAAAGAAAGTGAAAATGAGGTGAGTGTTGAATGCATTTTTTGACTGAGCAGCTCCTCTCAGGTTTGAATGAACAGCAGCAAAAAGCGACGAAGCATACGGAAGGCCCTCTTTTAATCATGGCGGGTGCAGGCAGCGGCAAGACAAGGGTTCTCACCCACCGGATCGCTTATTTAATGGCAGAAAAAGGGGTAGCACCTTGGAATATTCTTGCTATTACCTTCACAAATAAAGCAGCGAGGGAAATGAAAGACCGGATTGAACAACTGCTTGGCCCTGGCGCTGAAGAAATATGGATTTCCACTTTTCACTCGATGTGCGTGCGAATCCTTCGCCGAGATATTGACCGGATCGGCGTCAATCGCAATTTTACGATATTGGATACATCAGACCAATTGTCTGTCATCAAAGGGATTTTAAAAGAACGAAACATTGATCCTAAAAAATATGATCCTCGAGCTATTCTCGGCACTATCAGCAGCGCGAAAAACGATCTCATTTCCCCGGAGGAATTTGCTCGTCAAGCAGGAGATGTGTGGGAGCAAATTGTCAGCGATATCTATATCGACTACCAAAAAAAATTGTTGAAAAACCAAGCTCTTGATTTTGATGACCTCATTATGTCAACGATACTGCTTTTTCAACGTGTTCCAGAAGTACTCGAATATTATCAGCGGAAATTTCAATACATTCATGTTGATGAATATCAAGATACAAACCGCGCACAATACACGCTTGTAAAGATGCTGGCATCCCGTTTTCAAAATATTTGTGTTGTCGGCGATTCGGATCAATCGATTTATCGCTGGCGAGGGGCGGACATCGGAAACATTTTATCGTTTGAAAAAGATTATCCGAACGCTAAAGTGATTTTGCTTGAACAAAATTATCGTTCTACCAAGCGTATTTTGCATGCGGCCAATGAAGTCATTAAAAATAATATGAACAGAAAGCCGAAAAATTTATGGACGGAAAACCCTGAGGGGAAAAAAATTGTTTACTACCGGGCTGATCACGAAATTGGGGAGGCCCAGTTTGTCGCCAAGCAAATTCAAGAGCTCGTCCAATCGGGCAAAAGAAAACTTTCCGATATTGCTGTATTGTACCGTACAAATGCACAGTCCCGTGTCATAGAGGAAGTGCTGTTAAAATCGAATATTGATTATAAAATTGTCGGCGGCATAAAGTTCTATGACCGGAAAGAAATCAAGGATATTCTTGCATACATGCGTCTAGTGGCAAACCAGAATGATGATATTAGTTTGGTGCGAATCATCAATGTTCCGAAACGGGGCATCGGGGCATCAACCGTTGAAAAAATAATGAATTATGCAGCCCAGCAAGGCATCTCGATGTTTGCTGCTTTAGAAGAAATGGAACATATCGGGGTCAGCACTCGTGCTATGAAAGTGTTGACGGAATTCCGTGAATTGATCCAGCAGCTGTCACAAATGCAAGACTATGTGTCCGTTACTGAGCTTGTGGAAGAGATTCTTGACAGAACCAGCTACAGGGAGATGCTTAAGCAGGAAAAAACATTGGAAGCCCAAGGTCGTTTAGAGAACATTGATGAATTTTTATCTGTAACTCAAAACTTTGAAAAACAAAATGAGGACAAAAGCCTTGTCGCCTTTTTAACGGATTTGGCCTTGATTGCGGACATTGACCGCATTGATGAAGAGCAATCGGAGCAGAAAGATTCCGTGTTATTGATGACGATCCATTCGGCAAAAGGTTTAGAGTTTCCGGTTGTATTTATGATCGGGATGGAAGAAGGTGTATTTCCTCACAGCCGAGCTTTGATGGAAGAGGCGGAAATGGAGGAAGAGCGCCGGCTGGCATACGTGGGGATAACGCGGGCAGAGGAAGAATTGTATGTAACAAATGCGAAAATGAGGACCCTTTTTGGAAGAACAAACATGAACCCGGAATCTCGTTTTATTGAAGAGATGCCGAAAGAGGTTTTAGAAGACTTAAATGAAAAGAAATCTCCAAAGCCGAAACTAAATAGAACAATCGGAGCGAAATCAACGGGAGGAGATGTAAAGGCTTGGTCAGTAGGTGATAAAGCCGTGCACGGAAAATGGGGTGTCGGTGTTGTCGTCCGAGTGAAAGGCGATGGGGAGGATCAAGAACTTGACGTGGCATTTCCAAGTCCTGTCGGCATAAAACGGTTGCTTGCTAAATTTGCACCAATTGAAAAAGTACAGTAACTATTTGAAGGAAGGAATTGACACATATGGACAAACGTACGGCAGAAAACCGTGTAAAAGAATTGCACAAGCTTTTGAATCAATATAATTATGAATATCACGTTCTTGACAATCCGTCTGTTCCTGACGCAGAGTATGACCGCCTCATGAGAGAACTAATAGAACTTGAAGAAAAATATCCAGAGCTGAAAACCCCTGATTCTCCCTCCCAGCGGGTGGGGGGCGCTGTTTTAGATGCTTTCCGAAAAGTGGCGCACCGCGTGCCGATGCTAAGTTTGGCAAATGCTTTTAATGAGCAGGACTTGCGTGACTTTGACAGGCGAGTCCGCCAAGCAGTTGGGGATGTCGAATATGTAGTGGAGCTGAAAATTGACGGGCTTGCGGTTTCCCTTCGATATGAAAACGGCCTGTTTGTACAAGGATCAACACGAGGAGACGGCACGACCGGGGAAGATATCACGGAAAATTTAAAAACGATCCGCTCGATCCCTTTGAGACTAAAGAAAAATTTATCGATGGAAGTGCGCGGAGAAGCATTTATGCCGAAAGCATCATTTGAGAAATTAAATGAGGAGCGCATTGCAAAAGGGGAAGTTCCGTTTGCCAATCCGAGAAACGCTGCCGCTGGTTCCTTGCGCCAGCTAGACCCAAAAATTGCCGCGAAACGAAATTTAGATATTTTCGTCTATAACATAGCAGAGCTTGGCGATACCGGAGTGTCTTCTCATAGTGAAGCATTGGACTTGCTTGATGAACTCGGCTTTAAAACAAATCGTGAACGCAGAAAATGCAAAAACATCGACGAAGTGATCGAGCTGCTTGATCAATTGTTGGAAAAGCGCTCTCAGCTTCCGTATGATATTGACGGAGTTGTAATTAAGGTTGATAGTTTGCGTCAGCAGGAAGCGCTTGGGGCAACTGCGAAAAGCCCGAGATGGGCGATTGCCTATAAGTTTCCGGCAGAAGAGGTGGTGACGAAGCTGCTGGATATTGAACTCGCTGTCGGACGCACCGGCGTCATTACCCCAACAGCGATCTTAGAGCCTGTAAAGGTTGCCGGGACAACCGTCAAACGAGCTTCCCTTCATAATGAAGATTTGATTCGGGAAAAAGATATTAAGCTTGGGGACTTCGTCGTCGTGAAAAAAGCCGGGGACATCATTCCTGAAATTGTAAATGTTCTTGTTGACAGAAGAACAGGCAATGAACAGGATTTTCGGATGCCTTCGCACTGTCCAGAATGCAATAGCGAGCTGGTCCGGTTGGAAGGAGAAGTTGCGCTTAGATGCATTAATCCAAAATGTCCGGCGCAAATTCGCGAAGGTCTCATCCATTTTGTTTCCCGAAATGCGATGAATATTGAAGGACTAGGGGAGCGCGTCATCACCCAATTGTTTAAAGAAGGCTTGATTCAAGATGTAGCGGATTTATACAAATTAACAAAACCCCAATTGCTTCAGCTTGAACGGATGGGTGAAAAATCAACGGATAATTTGTTGCACGCGATTGAACGGTCGAAGGAAAATTCGCTGGAGCGCCTTTTATTCGGTTTAGGCATTCGCTATGTCGGCGAAAAAGCCGCCAAGATTTTAGCAGAGCATTTTGAAACAATGGAGCGGCTGCAAAGCGCGACAAGAGAACAATTAATCAACATACCGGAAATCGGAGAAAAAATGGCTGATTCCATCGCTACTTTTTTTGAACAGCCTGAAGTAAAAGAATTGATTGAAGAATTAAAGTCGTTCGGCGTCAATATGACGTATAAAGGTCCGAAACGGACAAATTCAGATGAAGGGGATTCGTATTTTGCCGGTAAGACAATCGTTTTAACAGGGAAGCTTGCTGAAATGTCCCGCAATGAAGCAAAAGAACAAATTGAAGCAAGAGGCGGAAAAGTTACTGGCAGTGTGAGCAAAAAAACAGATCTTGTAATCGCTGGTGAAGATGCCGGCAGCAAGCTTGCAAAAGCTCGCGAATTAAACATAGAGGTTTGGGATGAGTCTCGTTTACTTGAAGAACTAAGGAAATAGGAGAGGGAAGGTACCTTGAAAAAACTTTTGATCATAGCGGCAGCGTGCATGGCTGTGCTCAGTGCATGCTCGCAGGACATTGGAGAACCGGAGCAAATTGTACAAGAGACGGAAGAATCAACGGAAGAAAAAGCAATTATTCCGAAATACAGAATTTCGGAAGATTATTATAAGATGCTCGTGCCTTTTAAAACGAGTGAAGCGCGAGGGCTTGTGGCAAGCAATCTCAATACAAGATTTGATGTTGATGAATTTGAAACTGGTCTTATGCGGATGGCCAGCGACAAGTTTCCAACGGATAAATATGTGTTTCAAGAAGGACAATATTTAGACAAAAAAACTGTCCAAAACTGGCTTAGCCGCAAGCTGGAAGGAAAAGATTTGGAAGAAGCGAAAAAAAAGGATAAATCTTTCAAAAATGAAGGTTTAAATCCGCCAGAAAGCTCCGAAAAAAGCCCCATTTATGTAACGCATATACTTGAACATAATTACCTTGTAAAAAAAGATGAAAAAACACTTGAGCTTGGCGGAGTGTCGATCGGTTTGGCCTTGAATTCTGTTTATTATTACCGCACGGAAGACGGCATCCAAAAAGAAAATAAAATAGACAAGGCCACCATTGAAAAGAAAGGGAAGGAAATCGCACAAGTGGTTGTGAAGAGGCTTCGAGATATAGAAGGATTAGAAAAAGTGCCGATTGTCGTTTCCCTTTACGAACAAGCGCCTAAATCTTCGATTGTTCCAGGGCACTTTTTTGCAAGAACAATCGTTGATGGCGGAAGCGAAAATATCGGAAAGTGGGAAAATATTAACGAAGAGTATTACTTTTTCCCATCTGAAGAGGGAACAAAGAAAAAACCGGATGATGCCAACACATTTAAACGTTTAAAAGGAGATATTGAAGACTTTTTCCCTAACTACACAGGCGTCATTGGGAAGGCTTTTTATCAAGACGGTGAAATGAAGCAAATGAAAATAGAAATACCGGTTCAGTTTTACGGAAAAACAGAGGTCATAGCCTTTACGCAATTTTTAACTGGAAAAGTTGTGGAATATTACAAAAACTATATTTCTCTGGAAGTGACCATCAACTCTTCAAGAGGTCCGGAAGCGCTCATCGTTAGAGAGCCAGGGCAGGACAAACCGACAGTTCATGTTTTTCAATAAAAAAACAGGTGATTTCAAAAAGGGGGGATTTTGAAATCACCTTTATATTGATCGTTTTTTGGCGGGCATTTGGTTAAACGGTGTTTACCACTTTACAAAAGCAGTACCGACAATGATCAACAAAATGAACAATACTACTATAAGGGCAAATCCGCCGCCGTGTCCGAATCCACCACCGTACCCGAATCCGCCGTCATATCCTCCGTAACCGTAGCCTTGACAAGAACCGAATCCAAAACTCATGTTTTTCACCTCCGAATAATGTACCGTACAATATTTTTATATTCACGAATGAATAAAACGTTTGGACGAATGTACCTATATTTGAATTTTTGGTTGAAGTCCTTCGACGTTTTGAAAATTACATATGAAAAGAAAATCATCTGTAAGAGGGGCTTTTTTCAGCCTGCCTTCGTGCAATATTGTTTCAACATTTCGGGGGTGTTGCTTTATCTGGCTAAAATTTGATATTATCAGAGTATTGCAGTGTGTTCGAAAAAGTGGAGGTGAATTGGAATGTCACGCATTTCGAAAGAACAAGTAAAACATGTTGCGCATCTTGCCCGCTTGGCAATTACGGAAGAGGAAGCAGAGATGTTTACCAATCAGCTTGACGCGATTATAACGTTTGCTGAGCAGTTAAATGAATTGGATACGGAGAACGTTCAACCAACTTCCCACGTTTTGGATATGAAAAATGTCATGCGCGAAGATCAACCTGAGCCGGGTCTTCCACGGGAAGTTGCGTTGAAAAATGCTCCTGACCAAAAAGACGGACAATTCCGCGTACCAGCCATTCTTGAGTAAGGAGGACGAAGCGAACATGGCTCTGTTTGATCATAAAATATCTGAATTAAAACAAATGCTGCACCGAAAAGAAATTTCCGTCTCCGATCTTGTCGACGAGTCTTACAAGCGCATTCAAGAAGTCGACGGAAAGGTAGAAGCTTTCTTAACCCTCGATGAAGAACGAGCCCGGGAAAAAGCAAAACAACTGGATAATGAAATAGGAAAAAAAGATACATACGGTTTATTGTTTGGCATGCCGATAGGGATTAAAGATAACATTGTGACAAAGAATTTACGCACAACCTGTGCAAGCAAAATTCTTGAAAACTTTGACCCAATTTATGATGCAACGGTTATGCGCAAGCTGGAAGAAGCTGAAGCGATTACGATCGGCAAATTAAACATGGATGAGTTTGCGATGGGATCATCCACTGAAACGTCCGCATTTAAAAAGACGAAAAACCCATGGAATTTAGAAGCGGTTCCAGGCGGTTCCAGCGGCGGCAGCGCAGCGGCTGTCAGCGCAGGAGAAGTTCCGTTTGCACTAGGCTCTGATACAGGCGGCTCGATTCGCCAGCCGGCAGCATTCTGCGGGGTTGTTGGCTTGAAGCCTACATATGGTCGAGTCTCCCGTTTCGGATTAGTCGCATTCGCGTCTTCATTAGATCAAATCGGACCGATAACAAGAACTGTTGAAGACAACGCTTACCTTCTTCAAGTCATTTCAGGTCTTGATCCAATGGATTCCACAAGTGCAAATGTGGAAGTTCCTGATTATATATCCGCTTTAACTGGAGATATTAAAGGGCTGAAAATTGCGGTTCCGAAAGAGTATTTAGGTGAAGGGGTAAGCCGTGAGTCGCGCGAGTCCGTACTGGCTGCTTTAAAAGTACTCGAAGGATTGGGCGCAGAATGGGAAGAAGTATCTTTGCCGCATTCCAAATACGGTATTGCTACATATTATTTGCTTGCCTCATCCGAAGCATCTGCGAATCTCGCCCGTTTTGACGGAGTCCGCTACGGCTATCGCTCCGACAACGCTGAAACCTTGATCGATATGTATAAACAAACACGCGCGGAAGGCTTTGGAAATGAAGTAAAACGCCGCATTATGCTCGGTACATTTGCATTAAGCTCTGGATATTATGATGCATATTACAAAAAAGCGCAGCAAGTGCGCACGCTTATTAAAAAAGATTTTGAAGACGTTTTTGAAAAATATGACGTCATCATCGGACCGACAACCCCGACTCCAGCATTTAAAATCGGCGAAAAAATTGACGATCCACTCACGATGTATGCGAACGATATTTTAACAATCAATGTGAACCTTGCTGGAGTTCCTGCTATTTCCGTACCTTGCGGATTTGCCAACGGCCTGCCGCTGGGATTGCAAATCATCGGCAAGCATTTTGACGAGAGCACCGTTTATCGCGTTGCCCATGCATACGAACAAGCAACAGACTTCCATAAACAAAAACCGGAACTGTAAGGGGTGAGAACTAATGAACTTTGAAACGGTCATCGGACTTGAAGTACATGTGGAATTGAAAACGAAATCGAAAATCTTTTCCAGTGCACCAAACGCTTTCGGTGCTGAACCAAATACAAACACAACGGTCATTGACCTCGGATACCCGGGAGTTTTGCCCGTTTTAAATAAAGAAGCCGTTGAATTCGCAATGAAAGCTGCGATGGCATTGAACTGCGAAGTGGCTACTTATACAAAGTTTGACCGGAAAAACTATTTTTATCCGGACAACCCGAAAGCATATCAAATTTCCCAATATGATCAGCCGATCGGTCAAAACGGCTGGATTGAAATTGAAGTGAACGGAAAGAAAAAGAAAATCGGCATTACGCGCCTTCATTTAGAAGAGGATGCTGGCAAATTGACGCATACTGGCGACGGCTATTCTCTTGTAGACTTTAACCGTCAAGGAACACCGCTGATTGAAATTGTATCAGAGCCGGACATCCGCTCACCTGAAGAAGCCTATGCATATTTGGAAAAATTAAAATCAATTATTCAATATACTGGCGTATCCGACTGTAAAATGGAAGAAGGATCTCTTCGCTGTGACGCAAACATTTCGCTCCGCCCGATCGGACAAAAAGAATTTGGCACAAAAACAGAATTGAAAAACTTAAACTCATTTAACTTTGTGCGCAAAGGGCTCGAATATGAAGAAAAACGTCAGGCGGAAGTGCTTTTATCCGGCGGCGTCATTCAACAAGAAACACGCCGTTTTGATGAGGCTACAGGGAAAACGATTTTAATGCGCGTTAAAGAAGGATCAGACGATTATCGTTATTTTCCTGAACCTGATTTAGTCACTCTTTACATTGATGATGAGTGGAAAGAAAGAGTCCGGTCATCGATTCCGGAGCTGCCGGATGCGCGCCAAAAACGATATGTTGAAGAGCTTGGACTCCCAGCGTATGATGCTAAAGTGCTGACAATGACGAAAGAAATGTCTGATTTCTTTGAAGCAACAGTTAAAGCCGGAGCTGATGCGAAACAAGCTTCTAACTGGCTGATGGGAGAAGTATCAGCATATTTAAATGCAGAGCAAAAAGAGTTGTCTGAAGTGGCGCTCACCCCGGAAAGTCTTGCAGGAATGATCAAGCTGATCGAAAATGGAACCATCTCCTCCAAAATCGCGAAAAAAGTGTTCAAAGAGCTGATTGAAAAAGGTGGAGACCCTGAAAAAATCGTGAAAGAAAAAGGGCTTGTTCAAATTTCTGATGAAGGTGCCATCTTAAAGCTTGTAATCGAAACATTGGATGAAAATGAGCAATCGGTTATCGACTTTAAAAACGGAAAAGATAAAGCGATTGGCTTTCTAGTCGGTCAAATTATGAAAAAAACGAAGGGGCAAGCCAACCCGCAATTAGTAAACAAATTGTTATTACAAGAAATAAAGAAACGATAATTTTAATAGACGCTCAGCTTAGCAGCTGGGTGTTTTATTTATAGTAAAATGGAAATAAAACCCATCCGTGAATTTTTGAAGCTGGAATTTGAAAAAAGTGTTTAAATGGCGAACAGTTTTATCAAAATAAAAATAGAATAAACGTTTATTGACAAAAATAGTATAAATGAACACAAATGATAGAAAAAACTTGTTTGTTTTGGCAAAAAGGAATAATCTATTAATGATTCTATTTTTACAATAGAAATGGATAGTATAGGATGATGTGAATGAAACGCGCAAGAATCATTTATAACCCCACATCTGGTCGAGAGGCTTTCAAAAAACAGCTCCCTGAAGTTCTTGCTAAATTTGAAGAGGCCGGCTATGAAACATCGTGCCATGCTACTACCGGTGAAGGAGATGCGACAAATGCAGCGAAACAGGCTGCTGAACGCGGGTTTGACCTCATTATCGCTGCGGGTGGAGACGGTACGGTGAACGAAGTTGTGAATGGGCTCGCAGTCATGGAAAATCGTCCGACGCTCGGAATCATCCCCGTCGGAACTACAAACGATTTTGCCCGTGCAATCGGCATTCCCCGCGACAATATTTTGCATGCAGTCGATACGCTGCTGAACGGCGTAAAAAGGAAAATAGACATTGGAAAAGTGAATAACCAATATTTTATTAATATTGCCGGCGGCGGAAAATTAACAGAGCTTACTTATGACGTTCCGAGCAAATTAAAGACCGTTTTAGGACAGCTTGCTTATTATTTAAAGGGCATTGAAATGCTCCCTTCCATCCATCCGACAGAGGTGGAAATTGAATATGATGGCAAGCTGTTTCAAGGAGAGATCATGCTGTTTTTAATCAGCTTGACAAATTCGGTCGGAGGGTTTGAAAAATTGGCTCCAGACTCAATTTTAAATGATGGCATGTTTGATTTACTGATTTTGAAAAAAGTCAGCCTCGCGGAGTTTATTCGCCTTGCCAGCTTGGCATTAAAAGGCGAGCATATTCACAGTGAAAATGTAATTTATACAAAAGCCAATCGGATAAAAGTAAAGACAGAAGACAAAATGCAGTTAAACTTGGACGGCGAATACGGAGGACTCCTGCCTGCTGAATTTGAAAACCTGTATCAATATATTGAGATCATCATGTCGAAAGAAAAAGCAGAAAAAAACGCGCCAATTGAAAAGAGCAGCGAATAGGCTGCTCTTTACCGTTTTTGAATAGATGAAATGCGGCTCCCCGCGCTAATTTCAACGATTTATATGACTTGTCTGCAACATTTTGCTTAAAAAAAACACTGCAAAAGCTTTGCAGGCAGCTTGTTAAACAAAATGTAATGAAAGAAAGGTGCAGCTGTTTTTACAGCCTTGCTTTCAAGCTGGAAAAACGAAATTTTTATTTTCCATAATGGTAATGATCGCTTTCAATTTTATTGACAAGTTTTAACAACTCAATGACGTTCAATTCATATAATTGTTGTCCATCTTCCCCTTTGTAAACACCGTTGGCAATAAGCTGTTCGATGAGTGACTCTTTAAAACTTTGATCCATGTAAATTCACTCCTTCAGCTAATATAGACGCTTTTTCATCAACCAATGTTACGTGCCGCCCTTTTATATTTTCATTACAATAGTATTTCCTATTATGACAATAATAAAATCACTTGGGTCATTTTTACGGTTGTGATACAATTTTTTCAGTCCATTCTGATCAAAAAGGAAGAAAACAACATGGAAGCACCAGTGAAGAAAAATGATTATTACGATGTATTGTTTGAAGATTTAACACATGACGGGGCAGGAGTAGCCAAAATCAACGGCTTTCCTTTATTTGTCCCGAATGCTTTGCCTGGAGAAAAGGGAACAGTCAAAGTTGTCAAAGTAAAAAAAGGCTATGGATACGGACGTCTCATGAAATTATCGGAAACAAGCCCCGATCGGGCAGATGCGCCTTGTCCTATATACAAACAATGCGGAGGCTGCCAGCTTCAGCATGTAAGCTATGACGGCCAACTGCGCCATAAGCAAAAAATAGTAAAAGAAACGCTTGCCCGCATCGGAAAAGTGGATGTAGAAAAAGTCACGGTTCATCCAACGATCGGAATGAGCGATCCTTGGAATTATCGAAATAAAGCACAGGTTCCAATCGGGGAGCGGGAAGGCGCCCTGATTGCAGGCTTTTATCAGCAAAGAACGCACGAAATTATCGATATGGAGAGATGTCTCATTCAGCAGACGGAAAACGATCGAATTGTCCGAGAAGTTAAAGCGATATTGAACCGCTATCACATCCGGGCTTACAACGAACAAACCCATCAAGGATGGCTGCGCCATATCGTTGTCCGCTACGGGTATCAAACAAAGCAAGCGATGCTTGTTTTCGTTACCCGAACAGCTGATTTTCCACATAAAAAGAAAATTTTAGCTGAAATTACCGCTAAATTTCCAAACATTCGATCGATTGTCCAAAACATAAACCCGAAACGGACAAACGTCATATTTGGCGAAGAAACAAAGCTGCTTTCGGGTTTGGAATATATATATGATTATATCGGATCAATTAAGTTTGCCATTTCCGCACGCTCTTTTTACCAAGTGAACCCTGAACAGACGAAGGTGCTTTACGAAAAAGTGTTAGAATACGCCGAACTTACCGGAGAAGAAACGGTCATCGACGCCTATTGCGGGATCGGAACGATTTCACTCTTCCTTGCGCAAAAAGCTAAAAAAGTGTACGGCGTGGAAATTGTGCCCGATGCCATTGAAGATGCCAAACGAAATGCAAAACTAAACGGCATCGAGAACGTTGAATTTGCCGTCGGTCAAGCAGAGGAGATCATGCCCAAATGGCATGCACAAGGAATTCGCGCAGACGTCATCGTCGTGGATCCTCCTCGAAAAGGCTGCGATCATTCACTGCTTCAAACAATTATAGCAATGAAACCAAAAAAAGTCGTCTACGTCTCCTGCAACCCGGCGACATTAGCGCGCGACATTGCCATCCTAGAACAAGGCGGCTACGAAACAAAAGAAGTCCAGCCAGTCGACATGTTTCCGCATACGGCGCATGTGGAGTGCGTTTCACGGCTAGTGTTAAAAAATGATTGAGCGTGTTTAAACTTTTACACACTCAATCGGCGCAAACTTGTAGTAAATTTTAACATTTTGGTTTTATCTACTTGTATCCGTTCAATAAACCGTAAAACCACCATTTCAGTAGTAAGGGTTTTGAAGGATAGAAATTCATCTACTTGCTTTCTGATGGTTGATAAGTCAGTGGTGACTGACTGTCAACCATTACTTGTTTTATCGTTGACTTTTCCATCTCTAGATGTTGTAACTTATCTTGTACCATAGAAACAAAGTCGTGGTAATCTTCCTGTGAAATATCTCCACCGATGAACTTTTTCAGGGCATTTCTTTTCAAGTCCATTTGTTTTTGTATTTGCTTTTCAATGGTTTGTAGTCGGACTGCGTTCTTTTTCTGTAACTCATGGACTTTATTTTTTATTTGATTTTCCATATCAAGGTGTTCGAAACTTTTGTAAATACTTTTTAGGTCTGTTAGGATAGTTTCAATTAGTTGCTGTTCCTTAATGGCATGATGGCTACAAGCTATATTTCCGTGTTTGGCATACTTACCGCAAATATATCCTTTGCGGTTATGTCTGTACCACGCAGATTTTCATCGATTTTTTCTGATTGGCTCGTCAAACTTAATCGCATCACGGGAAAAGAGTTAGTACTGACCCGTGTAACCAAAGGTGTTTTCACACCGTCCGGCAATTTGATTTATTCAACGGCCGTCTTTACTTCATTTTCCGCCTTTTCCATATTGGTATGGCCTGGAAAATAGAGGCTCGCCATTAAACCGCCATCAAACGAGTTTGTTTCCATATAGTCAAGCTTATCAACAGATCGGACAGCTTCCTCGACTTTTTCGGTAATCATCTGTTTGACCTGATCAGCTTGATAGTTGTCCGCCTGTATCGTTACCATAAGTGCAGTATTGTTTATTGACGGGAGGTAATCACGCTGCATCTGAAAAGCTGACAACGCCCCCCATGCCATAATCAGGACAACGCATGTCAGAATCAAAATCGACCGTTTCATTGCTCCTTCAATTAATCGTGTCATCAAAATTGAACCTGCCTTTTAAAATATTTGGAATGGGTAAAATAAGTTTCTTTGATTGCTTTTCAAATAAAAGACCAAAGTGGTATGGAGGAAGTTCAACTTGTTTTTCTTAAATTAACCTAATATCACTTACCCGTTTAATAATCATTTCTGGTTTTGGATGAATATTCTAATGAAATTGCGAAGTTCAGCTTGCAAATAAAAAAGGGGACTGACCCACAAGTAGAAATCTGCTTGAAGGGATAGTCCCCCTTTTTTTAAATTAAATAAGAGTTCGCACCTTGTCTTAAGAGAGCTGCTGAAGATACATTACATTAAATTATTTTTATTCTCATTCTTCACCTTTGGATAGTACCCTTTAATGATCTTCCAGTTTTCTTTATTAAGTCTTTCAAGGTCAGCAGAGTCCGTTATGGAGAAATCCATATCTTCCGGGTAAAGGGAACCTTCTGGTGTTCCATGTATTCTAACATGATTAAACCAATGAACATAATCATCTAATTCCAGTTTCAATTGGTCTAAATTTTCGAAATATCTACCCTTAACAAATTCTGTTTTGAGGCGGGACGGCTATTGCGCATACTCTCCAACGATGACCGCAAGCTGTCGCAGCTATTTGCAGATGTCCCGCGGTATCACGCCACTCCGGAGAAACGCATGCCTTGCCCGGAGGAGCAGAAGGCGGAAGCCATCGCCGTGGTCAAACAGCGGTTTGCGAGCAGTCACGAGGTCGTGGACGTGGACGGTGCCCGCATTCAGTTCAAAGACGGCTGGGGGCTGGTACGTCCGTCGAACACGCAGCTAATCCTTGTTCTGCGCGCTGAAGCCGTGTCACCGGAGGCATTAGCCGACATCAAACAGAAGTTGGCTGACGCACTCGGCGAGCCACCGCTTAACTTGACTATCCCATGGTGAGGCGGGGCACAATTGGATTACGATTCGTATCGGCGCTGATCCGAACAACTCATGCTATTCGGATCAGCGCCGTTTTTCTTTCTTGACAGTTATAATTTAGAAGAGAAAACAAAAATGTTGTCATCATCAGTTGCCATACTTTTGAATGCTTGCATTACGTTTTTCATAAGATGGCTAAATGGATTTACTGTAAATTATATTACTACAAGGATGAAAACAACAAGTGTCGTGGTTGAAAGTAAGAAAGACTTTGAAACCATTAAGTTTTATTCAAATATTTGCCACAACTTTGGAAGTGTAAGCGTTACAATCAAAAAATTAAATAAAAGTTCACAAATGTTTGTACTATCATCGTTTACAATATATACGTGAAAATATTCACAAACAAATATACAAAAATAATATTTATTCCGCTAGATTGGTCGCCAAAGAAAGGATGAATCTGTCTTGGAGATATTATCGATGAGTGGAATTGTTATTCGATTTTTATTAGGCGGAGGCGCGGTCGTCGCTTCTACCATTATCTCAAGAAAATTAGGATCAAAAGTCGGAGGAATTTTTGCGGCCTTTCCTGCTGTATTTTTCGCGGCATTATTGACACTTCGCTTAGATGTAAAAGGCGGTGAGCTAGTGGAAAAGTCGATTGTTCTATCCCAAGGGGCAGTTGTCGGGATGTTCATGAATATTATGTGTGCAATAGCGGTCGTTTATCTTTGCACTAAGCAAGGTTGGAAACGCGGGCTTGCACAATCGCTAGCTGGATGGTTTCTTGTTTCCATTGCTTATGCTTTTATTTCAAGATATTTCTAAGTTAAGGTGATTTTTATGGACGGACGTGATTTATTTTTCCGTTTTTTATTTGGTGGCTCTGCAGTTGTACTAAGTTATGAAGCGGCAAAACTGTTGCCATGGAAAGTTATCGGGGGGATTTTCGCGGCATTCCCAGCCGTTATGGTCGTTGCCGTGATGATGGTTGGCACGAAGAACGGATCTAAAGAAGCAGCAAAAACAGCGCAAGGATCAGTTTATGGAATGGTCGGTTGTTTTATTTGTGTATTAGCTGTGCTATTTTCCCTGCAATTTACACACAATTGGTGGGGAAGTTTTATTTTTGGTTTAATTACATGGTTTGCAAGTTCGTTATTCCTTGTATACATGCGAGATCATAAAAAGGAAAGCAGAGTATCAAGCATCAAGTCGCAACATTGATAAAGAGGCGCAGAGCAAAAAGCCAATGGAACCATGAGTAGCGAATATAGAAACCTGGCACGATACGAACGTGCCGGGTTTTTTGTGTGTCATGAAAAAATCGTTCTTTTCTTTTAAAAAGTTGGAGTGATAGGGGGGACGATGGTTAAATATATTCAAGATCCAATACTGATTTCTGAGTCCATTCTGGATGTATCCTTGTGAAAATCGAAGAAATTCAAAGAAAAACAGTATTTTAGAAAGTGTTCTCTCGTTCAATAATTATGATTTTAACATCAGAATTTTTTAAATATACAAAAACTGGACAACGAAATTAAGGTCAAGCAGATAGACCGCTAAATGATGCTGCACACCAATCATAAGTGATCTGTTCTAGAAACTTTACATGAGTGGAGGGCATGCCGGCTAGTTGTACAGATTATCTGAATTCCCGGCTTAGAGGCATACCTACAGAGGATCTATGTTAAGTTGAGACAGTAATTCTAAAACCTATTGATTTCTGCTTTCATTTCGACTGGTAAATGATCCGATGAAGAAATTGTGACGTTAGTCTTTAAAGAACAAGAACACCTTGAGGTTTTGCTCTAACGCGCTTCCCAAGCTGTAGAAGCCCTGCCCCAGATCACTACCGACATAGTGGACTTATTACCAATAACCTGCCTGAGAGCATCGAGCTTACAGTTCAGCTCGCGGCAGGATTAATTAAGGGGAATCTAAAATAGACTTTTTATCCAATTAGGATCTGAGACATGTAGTAAGTTTTTAACTTTTTTTGCTACTAAATCGTAATCTTCTTGATTCTTTGCAGCCTCATAGTTAAACCATCGAGCATCTGGGTCATTTGGATTTTCACTAAGTCTATATCGGTCATTTACATCATGTGCCGTTACTTTATTTGGGGGGATTTTTTCTCCCCAACTCATTGTAACTCCATCTGCTGGACAAACAGCTAATTCTACTACAAAAGATCCACCATGACGATTAAATTGAAAAGTAATGAGGTCAATATTATCTTCATTTTGTCTTCTAAAGTGGGGAAATGACCCTTTAAAACCATGTTCTCGTAAATATGGAACAACAATATTTTTTAATGAATTTGTCATAGTTTGACGGGCTTTTGTAGACATGTTAATGATGTCCCTCCATTTTTAACATATAGTCATTCATTATGAAAATGTCTTTTAAAAATAAAGGGATTCCTTAGCATTTGAGAAAAATTGTTGTTAGGAATCCCTTTATTTTTAATCATAAATTTTATAGGAAATTCCTTTAGATTTCAAATAATCTTTTACAGACTTACTTGCACCGACTTTACCTGTCTTATCACTTCTAAAGAAATGCCATTTAGCCCCTTTAACATCCTTTACAGATTTATCTTTTATTAATAAGTAGTCTTTATCAATCTGTTTTTTATTGTTTTAGTTAATGTAACATAACTGATGTTAGACTAAAAGTAGACACAGATTATTATAGTAATAATAGATTAAAAAATGAGGTTCTACATGACAAAAAAACAAAGGCGGTACGAGGAAGACTTTAAGCGTCAAACTGTTCGTTATATTTTGGAGGAAGCAAAAAAGAGCATATTTGAGTATATAGAAATATTTTACAACAATAAACGTATTCTCTCCGCAACAGAGTATTTTTCGCCATCCGAATGCGAACGTATGTACTATAAAAAGGGAGCTTAATGAACATATTATATAGAATAGTTAGACCAGAAAATTTACCTTTTAAAAATAATTAGGAAACGTCGTAATTATTTTTAAAAGACCACCAAGCGATAGCGCGCTAGCTGCTAAAAAATTTATAAATTTTTGTGTCTACTTTATTGACCTAATATCAGATATTAAATTGATTCAAGAGGAAATAGAAAGAACAAATGAAGATAATAAGCTCATAGAGTTTGGAACCTTTGATGTGACTTATAAAGGAAAACAGACAAAAATACGAATTCAAGTTGAAATACAAATTGAAGACGAGGATAAAGAGGTAGTTATGTATATATATAGTAGTCAAGAATTAGTAGATATTATAGATAAGGAAATGTTGAAGGTAGAGGGACAAAGGGAATTTTAATAAGTCAATAACTTGCTGTACAAAACTATTCACAGCTTGAAATAAAATATTTTACTCCAAAAAATAATAACATTTTAATGTAGATTAAACTAAGCGCTAAGTGATCCCCTCCATAATAGGTGGAAATTATTTTACGTTTACAATTCACAGCATCTTATAGTCAAAAGTACAATTGAAAATAGGAAAAAAGTAAAAAATATGAGTTTCGTAGTAAAACTTTATTTTAGCTAGAATGAAAGAAGGGGTCATTACACATATAAGGAAAAAGAAAGAGAAGAGGAAACAGAAAAAGGAGGAATCTGTAAAGAAAACTAAAAAATTGATAAAAGAAATACTGAGTAATAAATTTACGAACCTGTTTAGTGAAATTTTGTCTATTTATATTAATTTTGTTACTAAAAAGAGCATTAGACCTTATTATTGAAAACATTAATAAATATATAACTCCGGTATTTAGAAGTAAACCGGTAAGATTAAAAGTTGACCATTTTAAGGTAAACACTGCTAAATCGATTTATCTGCGATTACCACTCAAGACATGTGGAGTGTGTGGCGAAGATGGTTTTAAAAAAAGAAGCAGGAAATAATTAAAAATTTCCTGCTTCTATTCAATTTTCGGGGCGGAGAATCGATAAAAGATTTTTGGAGTTCTATTCGCTTTAATTTCAATACGATCAATTAAACAATGCAAAATTTCCGGTGTTAATTCATCAAAGTTTAAAAATTGGACCAATTCCTGCTTCAACTTTTGGATATTCTCGACAACTTTATGGCTTGATAACAAAGATTCAAGTTCTTTTTTTGAAATGACAAGCTCATTGATTTCTTTGCTATTTGCCTCAATCATATCTTGATAATCCTCTTAAGTGATTTTTTCATCGGCGAGCAGCTCGATATATTTGCGTTTTCGTGCTTTTAAGGCGTCAATTTTCTTGTTTATTTTATCCAGTTTCTTTATCAATTTGCTGCATGAGAGACTGGATGTCATGAATGATGGTCTGTTTAAGTACTTCCTCTTTGATGACATGGCTGCTACAAGCTTTTTTGCCGAATCTGGCATATCCACCGCACATATAACTTTATGATTTGAGCGATACCACATGTCTTTGCCGCAATCAGCGCAATAGGCGATATTCGTAAATAGGTGCCGTTTTGGAGCAGGGATTGTTTTTGACCGTAATTTCATCTGATGTTGTACAGCTTCAAATACGTCTCTTGGAATAATCGGCTCATGAGCGTTTGGAATAATAATTAGTTCCTCATCAGACGCCTTTTTCCGTTTGTTGGCGACAACGGTAAGCCGCTTGCGGTTATCGAAGTGAAACGAACAACCGCTGACCCGAACAAAGGAAAGCAACAGGCGAAATTGTACGCCGACTGCATTGAAAAAATGCACGGCCAACGTCCAATCATTTTTTACACAAACGGTTTTGAAACGTATATTTGGGACGATCTGAACTATCCGGCGCGGAGAGTTTCCGGCTTTTACAATAAGGAAGAATTAAGCTTGCTTATTGTAAAAGCCGCATGATGAAGCGGCCGCTAAAAAATGTGCAAATCAATGACAACATAACAAATCGCTATTACCAAAAAGAAGCAGTTTTAGCCGTATGCGACGCGCTCGAGAACAAACGGCGCAAAGCATTGCTTGTCATGGCGACGGGGAGCGCCAAAACCCGGACGGCGATTTCGATTGTCGATGTTCTCACTCGCCACAATTGGGTAAAAAATATTTTGTTTTTAGCGGATCGCAAAACGCTTGTAACGCAAGCGAAAAATAGCTTTAGCCATTTGTTGCAGAACTTGACGCTTTGCAATTTGCTCGATAACAAAGACAATCCAGAGGAAAGCCGCATGGTGTTTTCGACGTACCCGACGATGATGAACGCGATTGACGAAGCGAAACGAAAAGACGGCAAACGCCTCTTTACCGTCGGGCATTTTGATTTAATTATCGTCGATGAATCCCATCGCAATATTTATAAGAAATATTGGGCTATTTTTGACTATTTTGACGCGATATTGCTTGGGCTTACCGCCACACCAAAAGACGAAATTGACTGCAATACGTATGAAGTGTTTGATCTGGAAAACGGTGTGCCGACCTATGCCTATGAGTTAGATCAAGCGGTTCAAGATGGCTATTTAGTGGATTATCGTACCATTGAAACAAAACTAAAGTTTCTCGAAGAAGGCATTCATTACGATGAGTTATCTGATGAAGAAAAAGAACGGTACGAAGAAACATTTGATGATGAAGTAGGCGAGGATATTGACAGTGCCGCGTTAAATGAATGGTTGTTTAATGACGATACGATTGATACGGTACTGAGAAATTTAATGGAAAAAGGGATTCGCGTAGAAGGCGGGGACAAACTCGGCAAAACGATTATTTTGGCGAAAAACCATCGCCATGCGGAACGAATTGTGGAGCGCTTTGATCAATTGTTCCCTGAATACAAGGGCGGCTTTGCACGAGTCATTGATAACAGCGTGAACTATTACCAAACATTAATCGATGATTTTCCAATCATTTGCCAAAACTTTGGTTTGGATCGTACTTTCTTGAAGAACACAAGGTTGACGACTTTCGGAATATCCACTCCAGTCGCGGAACCCGTTTATGCAAAGATTTATTCGGAGCCGGGCAAGATAAAACGCATTTCCTTATTTTTGACTATTGCGGCAACTTTGAGTTTTTCCGGGAAAATCCGAAAGGAATCGAAGGAAAAGCGGTGAAAAGCTTAACGGAGCGTCTATTTAATGCCAAAATCGAAATCATTAAAGAACTGCAGCATTTACAATACCAAGAAGAAGAGTATATTGCCTATCGCAATGAATTGATTGACGAGGTGCTAGCGGAAATCAATAAAGTTAAACGAAGAAAACTTCCTCGTACGCCAACATATTCAATACGTACACAAGTTTAAAAATCGGGCTAAATGGGATTCCTTAACAGCGATGGATGTCAATGAAATCAAAGAACATATTTCGCCGCTGATTGTTCCGCTAAACGATGATGAATTGGCGAAACGTTTTGATTTGCTTATGTATACGATTGAGCTGGCGAAGCTGCAAACGAAAAATGCGACGAAGACGATTCGGAGTGTGATTCGCACCGCAGAGGCGTTGTCGAAACTCGGTTCTATTCCTCAAGTGATGGAACAAAAATACATCATCGAAAAGGTGCAGACGGAAGAGTTTTGGAGCGAAGCCGATATTTTCGAATTGGAAGCCGTTCGCGAAGCGTTGCGTGATTTAGTGAAATTCCTTGAAAAAGAAACGCAAAAAATTTACTATACGAACTTTAAAAACCAAGTTTTAGAGGTCAAAGAAAACGGTCCGATGTTTAATGTCAATGATCTGAAAAATTATCGGAAAAAGGTGGAACATTATCTGCACGAACACCGCGACCAGATGGCCATTTACCATACCCACTATTATAGTCACAAAGACTTATTTGATAAACAGCATTATATTCCTAAATAAGTTGGGGTTTAAGTCATTTGCGAAAAGAGGGGAGTTTCAAGAAACATGGCAGAGGAAAATGTTTCTTCCGCAGAGACGAAGCATCTCGATCTTGTTCTCTCTTGGAACGAATCAGATGATTTTATTTGAGAGGGGTGCTAATGTGAGAATATAGGTCGAATATGGGTGATTTGTTGTTATTGGACTTTTGTACTAAAATAGTGGTTGTAAATTATGGTAGTGATAGTAACTAAGAAATTGGTGGATAGAATTGAATAGATTAAAGCTCTACTGTTAATGGAGAAGTAAGAAAAGTACATAAATAGAAGTTATTTACACAAATAGCAGACTGAGCATTATATCAGGCAAAAGAAACATTCAAGGGTCTCAACCAATAGTTTATGTTTGTTAGGAAGAAGTAGTTATCGGGAGGGATTGTTATGACGGAAATAACAGAAGATAAAGAATTACTGAGTTATGTTGACTCGTTTCAGGATATGCAAAATTTCTTACTAAATGAAGAGAATATAATTGATATTGATGTGATTGAAAAAGTAATTTTATTTATAAGGGAAGGGACAAAGAATCGAAGAAAGAAAAACTTTAAAACGTATTTTGAGAACATAGAAATGAATATTGATACGATAAAAGATTGGGGGAATATTCTTGAAAAGCTAATAGACGCGATTAAACATCAGGAGATCAACTCTATAAAAGAGCTAAAAGATCATTTGATCTTGCAAGGAATGCTTGGATTTAATCGAAAATATCTAGATACTTTTTCTATTAGTGGGCGTCAAAAGTATTTGAATTGGCTTAATAATCAGATCGGTGATTTAAAAAATAAATTGTTAGAAGCATATCGTAATAACTCATTAAATAGCGAATTGGTTGGCGAGTTTGTAACTGAATTTAAAAAATATCTAAATGGTAGATTATTATTAAAGATAGTAAATATAGATACTAAGCAAATCATAGGAGTACCGATTCATTTAAATAAAAATGGAGATGTTGAAATGTTACCCCATCCTTTTCTAGATTCTGAATGGGAATTGTCACGTTCGATCGACACATTAAAAGATAAGGAACGAATAAAAGTAGGGGATATTGTAGCTGCTTATTTTACTGATAACAAAAGTGAACGATATATGCATACATTGTTGTATGTGGATTTCGATGGAGCAGAAATTCTTCCACAAACATTACAGCAGGCACTCTCAGAATTTGTTGACAATGAATATATTGAACAATATATGGAGAAAATCCGTAAAATCTTTGGAATAGATGATAAAAACGATGAACAGATCGCAACATTAATATTGCAAAAATTATTAGATATAAGTAGTGATATACGTCAAAAATTGTTAGAAGAAAGGGATGAAATAAGAAAAGAAAAGGAAAAATTGTTAATAGAAGAAAAAGAACTCGATGAAAAGCGTAGAGAATGGTATCGTATAATGAAAAAAATTGATGAAATGATCGAGATTGAAGAGCAGACCACCCCAAATAAAAATGAGACTTATACAGTGATCGAGTATGAACCTGAACAATTTATCTCGCATTTACAATCATTATTTTATTATAATGATGATCAACATTTAATCTATAAGGAAGAGATTATAAAAACTTTTATTTATTCTTTACAAGCGAATATCTTAACGTTACTTGCAGGGCCATCAGGAACGGGGAAGTCCAGTATTGTCCAAGCTTTGGGAAGAGCAGTTGAAAATGTAGAAGTGCGTATGATACCAGTGCAATCTAGCTGGACTGATACACAAGATTTGTTGGGATATTTTCATCCGATAGATAAAACATTTGTTCCCACTCCGTTTATGGAAGCACTAGCTGAAGCAGCGCAGGAACAAAATCAATCAAAACTGTTTTTAATCTGTTTGGATGAAATGAACTTAGCTCATATTGAATACTATTTTTCAGAGATCTTAAGCGCACGTGAGCAGAAAACACCAGTACTTCATTTATATCCAAAAAGGTATTTGGAAATTGCAAAGTTTATTTTAAGTGATGAAAGAGCGAGTGTTGAACAACGAAAAAGTGCTGAAGAATTAATAAGGCTATATCCACCTGTATTTAAGATACCTGAGAATGTCCGTTTTGTTGGCACGTTAAATATGGATCATACTGTAAAACCACTAAGCCCAAAAGTGATAGATAGAAGCTTTATATTTGAAGTGGGACACTTGAAATCTGATGAAAAAGAAAAAATAAAAAAGAAGCTGAAAACGCTAACTGGAAAGATCAAGATGGACTACGAGACATTTACATCACCGTTCCTAGACGATACAGCTGTAAACGATACGGTTGAGAAAATTGAAGAAATATCAAAATTATTTGAAGATTATCCGAATGCTTCACTAAATAGTCGAGGAATTAAACATGTTCGTAACTTTTTAAAGTATGCCAAAAATAAAGAGGAACACGAAGAATTAATTGATTATATTATTTTAGGAAAAATTCTACCTAGAATTGAAATAAAAAGATCAGAATTCGACAAGATTTACAATAAAGTCCTAAACGAATTAAGTCCTTATTCACGATCTTATCAAAGATTAAAGGTTATGTTAGAGGCAAAACACACAGTGACGTTTTGGTAGGTGGAAAAGGTGAAGCTTTACCATGTCGCAAAGGAAAAAGATCGATTAGTGATCTATGATGAACTTCAATTTGACGGAAGTACGTATTTTACTTGTGAATATAATAAGATTAAGAAAAGAATGACCCAAATTGGTGTTTGTGTTGAGAACGCAAGCCGAATTGTTGTGAAACAATTTGATATAGAAGTTGCCCGATTAACGTTCGATGAGGAATCAGGTATTTGGTATCACAAGGAAAAAGAATGGATGGAAGACGGCTTTCCTAAAACAACAGACAGTATCTTTGGGATTAATGCAGGCGGCAGTTTTGATGTTATTGCGTATGATGAAGATGGTAATGAGATAACGAAAGCCACAGTCATGATTACTCCTGGAACCATGTCTATCGAAGAATATCAACAAATGCAACAGGAGGTTCGAAGATTATTTGAATTGTTCTCCTATGATCTTGCGCAAATTGATTATAATGATCAGAATTGTTTGAGAAGAGTACAAATGCCTCTTTATCCACAACAACAATTTCAAGAACTCTTTGATCAATTTTTCGACTGTTTTAATGAGATTTTAAAAATGCCTGAACAAGAATTGATTCAGGTTGAAAAGAAAATCAATCTACATCAAGTAAAAAAGTGGACGACTTCTATGATTATTGAAAATGAAATTAGAAAAAATGGAAAAGTCACGGCGCTTATAAGCGAGAAAACAACAGATATAAAAGAACATCGTATGATTCGGTTTATGGTAGAAGAGTTTCAGCAACGAATCGACATGGAGTTAACTGCTGAACAAAAACAGTTGAGTTCGTTGCAAAACGAGCTACAGCAACTAGAAGAAGTAGAAAAGATGGAGCAGTCTTCCTCTTTGTCATCAAATTTTCGTAGTCTTATCGAAATTGTGCGCTCTGATTGTGAGAAGTTACAACGCAGGATTTGTATATGGAGAGAAATGAAGGATAAGGTTAGTGAGCTATTAAACCAACCCTTATTGCAATGCGAGCCACAAGTCATAGAAGAGACACATCTTTTTCGCATGCATCCTGTTTATAGTGAACTCTATTCCATTTATGTTGCATATGAAAATTTATCTCCCCGTTTATCGGAGACATTTCGGCTTTTTATTCAGTCAATAGTAAAGTCGCCAACACTTTATGAGATTTGGATTTTATTAAAAATCATTGAGCAAATGAGTCAATGGGGTGTAAATCCGAATGAATTTATGAAAGATGTACAGGAAAAGTACATAAATCAAAAAACGATTAGCGGATATAAGAAGCGATTTAGATTAATGGACAGGCCATTTGATATCCTGCTTTGCTATGATTATACATTCGATGACATAGGATATAAACCTGATTTTGTTATTGGCTTCTATAATAAAAAGAAAAAGAAGTGGTACATGCATACATTAGATGCAAAATATAAATGCTACAGCAAAATGCCGAGAAGTCGAAAAGCAATTCTAGATGATTTAGAACGTTCGGGGACTCGCTATTTAAATAATTTATTTCGTAATACACCCCATATTCATTTACAATCGGCTACGCTAGTTCATACTGATGTAGACTCGTTGAATTGGAATATTAAGCATCAAACGTTAAATCCAAGTGGTCATCAACACAAACTTACACATTTTTATTTCACTCCATCTGAAAATAAGAATTTAAGTATTTATCTGAAAAGATTGTTGCATGAATGTAGTCATTTTGAAAATTGTTGCCCAAAATGCGGAAAAGAAATAGATGGGATAAGGGAAGAAAGGGAACCTTACAGAAACAAATTAAGATGGAAGACAACGTATATTTGTCAAGAATGTGAAGAGGTTTGGGTTGCTAATTTTTGTAGTTCTTGTTTTTACAATAACAGGGGGTTGAGAAGCACTACAATTAACGGCAGGATTTACAAATATCCAAGACCTCTTTATAAATATCCAACTAATAACTATAATCTACAAGTTAAAAATAATTGGGATGTTCACTGTCCAATGTGTAATAAAACTGCAAATCATCTGTTATCTTTCAGTATACAAGAAAATATTTTGAAAGGAACAATTATTACCTGAATTCAAAGTTGAGACCAGAGCCAATTCAAAAAATCACACTGAAGAATAGTTGTGTAACTTCATTTTTCAAATCAATGGTCTGTCCGCTGTGCAAGGGGCTTGATCCGTCAACTGGGACTGGAATCAACGATCATTGCATGAATGCGTATATCCGTTTCAGGGATCAATGAGCAAGAATATCGGGAATTTCTTGGTCTACAAATCGGAAACAGCGGAGCGAGTCGAGCTGGAGCGAAATCTTTGCATGCTAAACTAAAAGGTTGTAGGCTAGGTCGTCTCAGAACAGCAAAAAGGGCGGTGCGGGCCATTGAACAGCAGCTCCAAGCAGTGACACGGCAGCGGTGGCAGACGCACTTTCTTCGCAATATTCTTGATGTCACCCCAAATAGGCACGTGTGGATCGTTGCGAGGTGCTTGTAAAACGTCTATAGCCCTTCCGATATATGGATATTTAGCAATTAAGGGTATGTACGCGCTATTTCGTGCATCCCCTTTGTTACAACGAATGATCCGTTTTTTCCTTTCTTATCAATCCGTATAGGTTTTCTTTTGTGCGATGCTTGAACATTACCGGGGGAAAAGTAACTTCCCAAAAGAACCTCCTCGGTTTTGGAATCATGTTTCAATGTCATGGCTGATTTGGCTTGTTCCCCAATGTCCTTTCCTTATCAAAAACGAATTAGGTGAACACTGCTACTTCTCGATATCTGCGATCACCACTCAAGGTATGTGGAGTGTGTGGCGAAGATGGTTTTAAAAAAAGAATTATAATAGGGTCTTCTTTTTATGAATTATGTTATTGTATTGCCAAATACGGCTACTTCAATATTCAATCATTTGTTGATCAGCATGGATGATCGGCTTACTCCTTGTTTCTAAAAGAAAATATAATCAAAGATAAAACAAAAGGGCCGTCATGTGGGAGTGCTTGGAAGAGATTGTGTTGAGGGAAAATTAAGCAGAGGGAGCCGGAAATCCGTAAAGATTTTCGGAGATCCCTCTGCTTTTATTTCGATTTAGTCAATGAAGAAAATTCAGGAATTGCCTCATGAAAAGACAGGAACTTTTAAAATTGTATTTTGATTATTTGTTGGCTAATCCATTCAACCAATTTTTGGTTGGGAATGTATAATGCTCCCATAAGGTGAGACACATGAGCGTGATAAATAAGTTATAATGATACCATGAAAAAAAGAAACCGATATACCGCAGAATTTAAAGCTAAGGTGGTTCTTGAGGTGTTGCGTGAAGAGCAAACCGTCAATGAAATAGCCGCCAAATATGAATTAAGCCCAGTCATGGTCAGTCGTTGGAAAGCAGAATTTCTAGAACGATCCTCGATGGTCTTTGAAAAAGGCTCAAGCGAAGTGGATAAAATCCGTAAAGAATATGAGGCCAAACAAGAAAATTTAGAGAAATTGGTAGGTCAGTTAACGGTTGAAGTTGACTGGCTGAAAAAAAAATCTGGGCTCAAATAAGTCTGTTGACGAACGAAAGGCTATGGTCGAATTCAATCACCCATCGATCAGCATCAAGCGTCAGGCACAGTTATTAGGTATTCATCGTACTAGCGTGTATCGCCAATCAAAGGGGCAAACAGAAAGCTCAGAAAACATCATGCTCATGCACGAAATGGATATGCTTTATACAGCTCATCCCTACTTTGGCTACAGGCGCATGACTGCGAAACTTCGTGAGAAAGGATTTGATGTGAATCGTAAACGCGTACGCCGTCTCATGCGCCTTATGGGTATACAAGCTATTTACCCAAAACCCAACCTTAGTAAGAGGCTACATGCCAAGTACTGCCGGCCTTACCTGCTCCGTGGATGGGAGATCACCCGTCCGAACCATGTATGGGGAGTGGATATCACCTACCTTCGTATGGGACGGGGCTTTATGTACCTGTTTACCATCATCGACTGGTTCAGCCGCAAAGTGATCGATTACGAGTTATCTAGTACGCTGGAGAAAGGATTTGTCATCGACTGTCTGAAGCGGGCATTGCGTCATGGTAAGCCGGCCATCATCAATAGTGACCAGGGCAGCCATTTTACAAACGCTGACTATCTCGGGCTGTTGAAAGAGTATGGCATCCAGGTATCAATGGATGGCAAAGGACGAGCAACAGACAATAGTCGTACGGAACGATTCTTTAGAGCTTTAAAGTATGAATGTATCTATCTCAATGAATTCGAGAATCCTAAAGAGTTGCGAAAAGGCATTCGACGCTATGTTACGTTCTATAATACAGACCGACCTCACCAATCCTTGGACTATTTGACGCCAGCAACAGTGTACAAGCAACCTAAGATGGCTCAAGCATCCTAACCATCGAACGTGATGAGAGGCTTTATATGGAGAGACGGGCATGATAGGCTGTTTTAGCCATGCGATGTTATCTGTCCATCGCTCCAGCGCAAAAAATCGTGCCCGTAGAGGCTCCATGTCAAGCCTTTTTTGCACACGCACCACATTCATAGCGAAAGGAGAGAATGGATAACTTAAATATTATCAATTTGTGTCTTGACAAAGGGGTGCATTACAATGGGTGTGTGAAAAGAGGTTCCGTTCAAACTATATAGAATATTTCTTGATTGATCACGATTGCTTTTTTCAATTAAATCGAACAATTCTTCTTTACTTAAATCAGCTTGATGAAAAAGAGAAAGAATTAAGGATTCATAGGACATGAATTGGACTATTCTCCCGCACTTTAAGATACAAGGCATCTCAATTAAAAAAGGGTAATGAGTTTGTAGGGGCTTCATTTTAAATTCATGGACTATAGGGTCTAGTTTTTTGCAAAGGGCTGAAACGGTGGATTTCGAGAATTTCTTGTCACATAATTGTTCTGTAATTTTTTGTACTTTCCGAGTTGAAACACCGTTTACCACTATTTCCAACATAGCAAGCAATAATGCTTGTTCGCTACGCTGATAGCATTCAAAGAGATCGGTACTAAATTTGCCATTACGATGCCGTGGTACGTGTAAGTGGCAAATATGAAATTTTGTGTAAAATAATGGTAATATCTGGACGATATATATAATGAGGGTCAATTATTCTATGGGCTGGTGAATCCTCAAAAATAACATTTGAAAGGGGGTGCTTATATGAAAGCAAAGAGGTTAATCAGTTTATTGCTTGTGATGGTCGTAGTATTTTTCATGACAACAACCGCATTCGCCGCTTCGTCATCGAAAACATTCACCTCATCCTCTGGAACAATCGGTTCAATGAGTCTGTATCTTGACCCGGGTGAGAGTGGTTCCTCGTCTATTGCTACAATTAATGTCTCCGGATTACCGGCAGATGCGGTCATTACAAAGGTCGTTGCTGATTGTAACACGATGTCGTATTCTGGCGCAATCCTGTCAAACAGATTGTATATAACAACTAGTAACATTTCCGGATGGACATCGGCACCATGGGGATCTGGTAACAAAACAGAAATTTCTGCAGAATTGATTGGCACACTTGCGAATGGCACATATCAACTTTACTATACGGGAACCAACGTCAGCAGTTTGTCTCCCGGTTATAAAACATATAAAAATATAAAGCTGACGGTGTACTACAACTACTAAACAACATCTTAAACCCGGATAGGTAAGTAGTGGTTATCGCCAGGTATTTTCCAGCAAAGTATCAGGCGAAATCCTATGAAAAGGAGTGAATGGAAAATAAGTCGTATAAAACCATTAGATGTCAACTTAATCAATATATTGCTTGGAACAAAAATTGACAATAAGCTGCGGATGAATGGCTTTCCGTCCCCTGACTTTACCAGGTTCGATTTCTGCACGAAAACAGCCCCTGCCATGAGTGAAGAAGAATTCAGAGAGGCTATTATTGAACAGGCAAAAAAAGATGCTGCCAAAGGTATCTGTGGCGGTGAATCTGCGGGCTACAGAAATCTTATGAAAAGCTATATTTCCGTTGTGTCTCCAGATAGAAAAGGTATTATCGCAAAAGCATCCCAAAGTTTTGCCGGCAAAGGCCGAATATCCTTTGTGGAGTTCAAAGATGCAGGTAATAATGTCATTGCCCATTATTCACAAAATAATGGTTGGACAATGGTGATGACAAAAGCAGAAATGGCACGAACTAGTGAGTTTAGCGCAATATACGTTGAAGCATGGCGCGAGGCATATTATGGGAAAGGCAATACTATCGATGGTGCTGCCATCTCATCGGGAAGTACATTCAGCGTATCTGTTTAATCTCACCAGTTTCTATTCAATTTTCGAGCTGGGTGTCCGATAAGTCCCTAAAATGAAGCAAGTGGAGAAAAACAATGCGTTTCTCTCCACCTGCTTTTATATTTTTTCGATTTTTATCTGAAAGTAGCTTTTGGAAATGGATTAGCAGTTTACTACCGCGGTGGAACCTCACACCACTCACTAAAGTGGCGTGCTTCTCCATGTTTCTATGAGAATTTCCTGCTCCATCACCTCGCAGCCTATCTCTTCAGGCTTCGATCCACTCCTTCATTGATTGCGTAAAATATGCTTCGAGAATTCTCTACTGGCTGTACAATCTTTTTTAGAAAAATAGTCTGTCAAACAATGACAAAAACAATTCCTGCTCCTATGAGTCAGGAGTTTCTTTGTTGTATTTTCTCCCTTTTTGTGACAAAAAACGGATTTACCGAAACATAGACCTTATATATAAAAGTTAGTGTTTTTTTCGACATAGGGTGAAAAACCACGTCAGAAATGACAGACATCACACCACTGCTGGCGAGAAAACCAAACAAAGGAACAAATCCAAAAAACAATTAGAACTGTTTGTTAAAATTATCTATTTTGTATTTTGGGAGGCAGATTATTGAAAAAAAGGCACATCGTTTAACTGATATGTCTTTTGCGAATAGGTTTCTATAAAATGCAATAGGCTTTCCCTGTTGCGATCCTCTCTTATTTTTCTTCTCCTCTATGAAAAAAGAGATGGTGATTTTTTCTGGTTTACGGTTTTTGAGTGATAGAACCGATCTTTTTATCTATTATTAACGTTTTCAATAGAAAATTGAAATTGGAATTATCCAATAGTTTAGAAGGAGAAGAAAATGATGAATGAGGAAAAAATGAAAATGATTGAGTTGGCTGTGAAAGATTTGGTTTTGTAATGCACAAATTCAGGACACAAAACGGTCTGCTTTAATTGGATTATGTCAAAAATTATTTGAATAAAGCTCATCGGCCGGGATTCGATTCATCCTCAGTATCTAACGGGGGAGATAGTAACCTTCTGCACAGCACAGCAAGCATGGCAACATTTTTTAAGGAGAAACAGCAAAGTGGGAGTATTTTTTACAAGAAAATATGCATCCAGTCCCATCATTAGACAAGAATGCTGGAACGATCATGTTCCTAATTGGAACAAAAAAAAGGGAACCATTTTCAAAACACCCGGGATACCGTCAATCCTGTCAAACGGAGAAGGAACAAAAAAAGGATTAAAAGCAAATGATAGTTTTTGATAAACTTAAAAAAACCCATCCCAAGAATGCTGGCGTCATAACAGCATTCTTGGGATTTGTTTGTAAAACATAGAATATTGGGAAAATTTTTGTTATGGGACAACTGAAGCTTTAAAACAGCAGAAATCCAATGGAGATCGGGATAAAACTGAAAATTAGAATCATGACGCAAAATCCCATAATATCTCGGATGTGGAGGCCTGCGATCGCTAAAATGGGAAGCGCCCAAAACGGCTGGATCATATTTGTCCAAGCATCTCCCCAGGCTACCCCCATTGCTGTTTTGGCCGGATCTGCTCCCAATTCCATTGCTGCCTGAATCATAATCGGTCCTTGAACCGCCCATTGCCCGCCCCCGGATGGAACAAAGATATTGATTAAGCCAGCACTAAGAAAGGAGAGGTAAGGCAAGGTTTGTTCGGTCGAAACACTGACGAACCATAATGCGATTTGCTCAGACAATCCTGAATGAATCATCATTCCCATAATTCCAGCATAAAAGGGAAACTGGATGATAATCCCACCGGCGTTTTTAACGCCGTTCGCTACCGTATCCAGAAACCTTTTCGGTGTTTGATGAAGTAAAATTCCAAGGAAAAGGAAAATAAAATTGACGATATTAATGTTTAGGTTAAATCCGTTTACAGCAAAATGATAAACAATAAATGCAATTCCCATAATGCCGATGATCAGGGATATTGTCCGACTGTTTTCCAATTTTTCTGCTGGTGTCATAGGTGTCACATGTTCTACTGCTGCTGCTTCTTCATTTGGAATCACCCATTTCGTTCGATCTTCGAGCTGGCTCTCTGCATTTTTTAACAAATAACGGTTAAACAGCGGCAAGGTGATCAAAAGGGCAATAACAATAAATAAATTTGTCGGGCTAAAAAGGGTTTTCGTCACTGGGATCACGCCCATGGATTCCTCCAAAAAGTGGCCCGGGGTTGCAATGGTAAGTGGGATCGAACCGGAAAATCCCCCGTGCCAAATGAGGAATCCGCTGTATGCACTGGCAATTAAAATACGGTAGTCGACGGATGGAACATGCTTGGCAACATGTATGGCAAACAAAGCGCCGATCACCAGCCCGAAACCGTAATTAATCAGGCAGGCGATTAATGAAACAATGGTTACAAGCATGACGGCATGGACAGGGGTGCGTGCAAAGGTGCTTACTTTCGCCAAAAGCCTTTTAATGACGGGGGTGTTTGCTAATATATAGCCGGTTACAACCACAAGGGTCATCTGCATGGTAAATTCCAGTAAATCCCAAAAACCTAAACCCCAATGGGTGACCATGTCCACTGGACTGTTGTCTGTAAAGAAAACACCTAATAAATATACTAAAAACGTTAAAATAATGGCGAACAGCAAGGCATCAGGCAAATAACGCTGCACCACGCGGTTGAAAAAGGATGTAAGTGTCTTCAATGGTTTCTCCTCCCTTTAGCAAATAATAAATTCTGTTTGATTTTTCCACCGGTTCCGTTAAAAAATAAGAACAAGTAAATGAGCGCATGATGGAATCGCTTTCAAAATTCCTTTTTGCATCCGCTTACATAAAAGTTTACACAGGGACAAACGGTAAAGTAAAATAAATAAAATGAATCTTATTTATTACATTTGGGAATAAAAAGGGGGATTCGATGGAACTTCGGGACATTCAATCCTTTATTGAGGTGGCCAATCATCAGAGTTTTACAAAAGCTGCGGAGCACTCCTATTTATCCCAGCCGTCATTAAGTAAAGCCGTGAAAAAGCTGGAAGAGGAATTTCATATGGAACTATTGGAACGGTCCACGAGGCATATTCAATTGACGGATGCAGGAAAAGTTGTTTATGAACAGGGAAAAAAGTTAATGAGTATTTTGGAAGAAACGAAAATGCTGCTGGATGAACTGGCAAACGTCGCCATTGGAGAAATTAAAATCGGCATTCCTCCCCTTATTGGAACGTTGTTTTTCCCTTCCATTGCCGGGAACTTCCATCAACAATACCCGAATGTCAAATTGGAGTTGGTGGAGGTTGGCGCAAGGGTAGTAGAGCAGCTGGTAGAAGAGGGGGAAATTGATGTCGGCATTGTGGTTCTGCCGGTGGATGAATCCATTTTTCACATTTCTTCTTTTTTTACGGATGAATTTGTCCTTTTTATCCACAAGGATCATTCTCTGGCCTGCAAACAAAGGGTGTCCGTCAAAGAATTGGAGAAGGAAAGCTTTATATTATTTGCAAAAAACTTTACGTTGCATGAATTTATTATTAACACCTGCAAAAATTCTGGTTTTACCCCGAATATCGCCTATGAAAGTTCCCAATGGGATTTAATTTTGGAGCTTGTTTCATCAAAAATGGGGATCACATTGCTGCCGAAAGTGATAGGCGGAAAACAAAATAATCCGGATATTGTTATTATTCCCTTGAAAGAAAAGATTCTTTGGCATCTTGGTATTATCACGAAAAAGGGTCGGTACCGCTCCTTTGCTTTGAAAAAATTGCTGGAGATGCTTACGGAGCAAGAGAAGTGAAATCTATACATTCCATTTCGAGTAACATTGTATTTCAATGAATAAATAAACCGTTTCCTAATGATGGAAAGTACCTTAGGACGGAAATTCCTTGGCTGCAGTCTTTCATTTTTTGTACAAAAGATATAATAAACATATAAATTGGTGGTGAATGAAAAAGTTATCCGTACGACGAACATTGATAACCGTCTTTAAACGATTCTCTGTCAGGGGGACCAGCCGATTCAGCGGCACTAACTGTATCCACTCTGAGCCGCCAACTCAAGAGCGGATTACTTTTTTTAAAAAAGACAGTATTGGTCCAATCCACCCCCAAAGGAAATAGCGAACATGAGAGATTCAAATAATGTCAAGGCATCCCCTTTCCTTCAGGAAGTGGCTCCACCCTTGAGTTTTTCGTTTCTAGCAACTGCGTAAGAGGCATTCACACCATAAATAGGCCCCACACATAGATATACCAAAGGAGTTTATTTAAAAATGAAAACAGGGTAACCTCATTCAATAATTTTATGGTACCCCGTTTAAGGATAGAAATCTTATTTTACCTTACATTTTTATGCTGAAATTATTTTCAGCTGTTTCAATATGATGATCGTATAACGAACGTTTTCTCGTATCCGGAACTAACAGACTTAAAATTAGGGATAATATAATGCCTCCCATCATAAATCCGCCAAAGACCCATGGGGAAGGACCGAAGGATTCGGCCATTGTTGTCCAAATCATTGGACCGAAACCAACAATGGCGGCTGCCACTTGATACCCGAAGGATAAACCTGTGTAGCGAACCTTTGCCGGAAATAATTCGGAGAATAAGGTGCCCTGTGTTGCGAAAATCGATGCCCAGATGATTCCCAGCATCACGCCTTGCATGATGTATAACCAGGAAGCGCCCTCGTCAACCAATGAAAAATAAGGGATAGATAAGATAAACAATAAAATTAATCCGACAATATAAATGAGTTTTCGGCCAATATAATCAGACAAGTATCCTACAACCGGAATGGTGATAATCATAGTCGCGCAGCCAATGGTAAGGGCTGTTAGTGCCACTTGGTTGGAATACCCCAAGTACACCGTAGAATAAGAAAGAATAAATGACATTAAGAATACATTGAAAAATCCGTCCCCAATTTTTAAACCGATAGCATGCAAAACACTTTTCCAATTCGTTTTGAACGTTTCCAAAAATGGTATTTTCGCAATTGCTCCAGCTTCCTTTTGTTGTTTGAAGGCAGGAGTCTCTTCAATTCCGCTTCGGATCCAGAGCGCGAGTCCAATCAGAACGACACTAAATAAAAACGGAATCCTCCATCCCCATGCCAAAAATTGTGTATCAGAAGTAAAATAACTAATAACCGTTAAGCTTAATGAACCGAGAACTAAACCGATAGGTACACCTAGCTGGGGAATGGAGCCATACAGTCCGCGAAGGCCTTTCGGGGCATATTCGGTGGCCAACAGAACAGCTCCACCCCATTCACCCCCAAGGGAAATACCTTGGATGAGCCTTAAAAGGACGAGTATAATCGGCGCCCAAATACCAATTTGCTCATAAGTAGGAAGAAGACCAATCAAAAATGAACTTCCGCCCATTCCAATAAGTGTAAATATTAAAGCGGCCTTTCTTCCCATCTTATCACCAAAATGACCGAAGATAATGCTGCCGATAGGTCTGGCTGCATAGCCGATGCCAAAGGTTGCAAAAGAAAGCAACAATCCTACAGCCGGATCATGACTTGGAAAGAATAGAAATGAAAACACAAGTCCCGTAGCAGTACCATATAGGTAAAAATCATACCATTCAATGACAGACCCTGATAAGCTGGCAAACAAGATACGGATTTTGTTCATAAAAATACACCCCTCATCTCACATATCTAATAATCAAATTCAAATTCTCTTTTTGAGGGAATTCACGGTTATTTCATTATCGCTTGCACTGGAACGGCGGAATTCCATTAATGACATTCCGAGGTTTAACATGTTGGAAAAGCAGGTTCATAAAGGTAAATTGAATGATTTTAAAGTACATTTTCGGATTTCCTCAACAAATGTTTTTGAATTTTTCCGACAGACGTTCTAGGAAAGTCCTTCACAAACTCGATGGTATTCGGTATTTTAAATTTTGAAAGACGGTTCCGACAATGTTCAATCAGCTCCTGTTCCGTCGTTTGTCTTCCTTCTTTTAAAATTACAAACGCTTTAATGGCCTCATCCCGCATCTCATCAGGCACGCCGATGACAGCAGCTTCATACACGTCCGGATGTTCCATGATTACATTTTCTACTTCCATTGCCGCTACGTTTTCTCCAGCACGTTTGATCATATCCTTTTTCCGATCAACGAAGTAAAAATAACCGTTTTCTGTCATAATGGCGTTGTCCCCTGTATACAGCCAGCCGTCTTGAATAGTTTCGTTGGTTGCCTTTTCATTTTTGAAATACCCTTTCATAATAGTGCGCCCCGGAATGCCTTTTACAATGATCTGACCAGGTTTGTTGACCGGTACTTCTTTTCCCGCCTCATCCACAAGTTTGACTTCGGCGCTGAGGATGGGCTTTCCGATTCCGGTATTATCCTTTTGCCCGTATAATGGATTCATTAATGGCGGTGCTACAGTTTCTGTCATTCCGTATAGCTGCAACAGCGGTACATTGTATTTTTGTTCAAATTCCTGCAGTTGTTCAGGTGTGACCGATTGGGCAAAGATGATTAAGCGGAGAGGATTTTCTTTGTCTGCCTCATCAAAACGCTGTGCTAAAATCATGCGGATGGGAGCTGCAAACAATGAACCGACCGTTGCATGCAATCTCTTTGCCTGCTTAAAATATTGGGAAGCACTGAACCGTTCCGTGATGGCAACACTTGCTCCAACGGTTAAGGCAGGCATAAACAGATAGTATTGGCCATTGCCATGAAAAAGAGGAAGTACGATCAAAGCCCTGTCTTCTGGGGTAAAGTTCAGGGTCTTCGAAACAGCCTCGCCAGTATAAAGATAATTGGCATGAGTAATCATGCATCCCTTCGGCTTAGAAGTTGTTCCCGAAGTATACATGATGGAGACAATATCATCGCTTTTGAGGGATACAGGAGGAATGTCTCCCTCTGCTTTTTCAATTAAATGATCCATGCTTATTTCTTTGTATAGATCATTTTTGCAGCGGCTTAACAATATTTTTTTAAGATTTGGCAATTTGTTTTGAATTGATTGAAATTTTTCCAAATACCCCTCTTCTGTAATTAGGAGAACCGATTCCGAGTGGGCGATGTAATATTCCATTTCATTTGCAGTCGAGAGGATGTTTGTTGGTACCATAACCGCACCGACTCTAGCCAATGAAAACCAGCAGACAATGAAGTCAGAACCATTTGGAAGATGGAGAGTAACCCGGTCGCCTTTTTGAATCCCTAAATCCAAAAGTACTCGGCTGAATTTATTCACTTTTTGCAAAAACGTCTGATAAGTATACATGGTGGTTTTTTTGTTATTATCTTCAAAGACAAGAAATGGTTTATCTCCGTGTAACCTGCATTTTTCATGAAGCAAATCGATAATCGTTCTTTCTCCAATAATATCCATCGATTTCACCCCCCTATAGTAAACGCTTACACCGAAAATAGACTGTAGTCTTTATAGACCATAGTTTATTTCAATATATTTGATTTGTCAATAATATTTTGTTAATTTAGAATATTTTGTATAATAGGTTTTCCAAGACCATTAGATATAATAAAAGACAAGTTGAGTTAGGAAAAAAGGGGATTTTTTTATGACATTAAATGCAAAGCAAAAAAAAGCGCTTAAAACCAAAAAAAGAATTTTGGAAACAGCTTTGGAGCTGTTTAGTCAAAAAGGATATAACCAAGTCACTGTGGATGAAATCGTCGAGAAAAGCAAAACGTCGAAGGGAGCCTTTTATGGGCATTTTGCTTCGAAGTCAGAAATTTTTTTGGAAAAGTTTAAGGAAATTGATAACTTTTATGATGAATTTTGCAAAACATTGCCGAATGATTTATCTGCTAAGGAAAAGATTATACGTCTTTCCATCACACAAATGAAGTATTTGAAAAACGATTTAGGGAAAGAGTTAATGCAAACGATTTATATGAATCCCCAAAGCGCAAAATTTCTGGCGGATACGAATCGAAGATTATATCACATTCTTGAAAATTACTTACAAGAGGGACAGGAAAAAGGGGAGTTCACCAAAGATTTTTCAATACAAGAGCTGGCCATGATCATTTCCAGGTGCATGCGGGGAACTTTATATGATTGGTTTATTTTCGAAAAGGAACTAGATCCGGTCATCGAGATTGAAAAGATGCTTCAAGCGGTTTTTCAAGGAATTGAAAAATATTGATTCAAAAAATTACTAGAGCTTCAGGATCATAGGAAATTACTTATCCTTGATATGAAATTGAGCCATACTGATCATCCTTTTCTTCCTCTCTTATGTTTTAATGTTCTGACACTTCCAAGCATAAGAGAGGTTTTGAAAATTGGGAAATCAAGTGGCTTATTTTTTTATGTGGTCGATCCTCTGTAAAGTGACTTAATATTAAATGATCAAATTCAAACATACATCCTATATGTAAAAATTTGTGTTTTTTTGCATAGAGTGAAAATCCACGCCAAAAATGACAGAACATCATCGCTGCTGGCAAGATAAGCAAACAAAGGGATAAATCCTAAAAAACAATTGGAACTGTTTGTTAAAATTATCTATTTTGGGAGGCAGAATAAGTGACTGATTTTATAATTGAGTGACATGTTCATCATCTGTTGTTTGAAGAGATGATTTATCTGTTTTATTTTGTGTAACTGTTCGCGTTTCATCGATATCCCCCTTTAACCAAGATATATCTCATAAAGAGCTCTATTTGACTGCTTATGGATTTTTTTTGATCTTCTTTATCGGTAGAAACTCTTATTTAAACAGCACATCTCATTCGTTCAGGTGATATCTGATGATTGGTGAATAATGGGATATGTTGATGGAGTAAAATGATTCATTTTCAAGAAAAAATTAATTTTAGCGGTCTGGTTATATAAAGTTGATATAGAATCTGTAAATCTATAAATAATCGTGATGGACTTTAATTAGAAATACTAATAATGAACTATACTTAAATAATGATATACTATAATTAAGATATAATTGTTGTAGAAAAGGCGTGTGGCGAAAGCCATGTAGAGCTTTGAATTAGGCAGGTCGCCTGCATCCTTTCTACAAATATTGGGGGATAAGGATGGGGAAAAATGAGTAGCAGACAAACTAACACAGACGTTATTTTAATTGGTGCCGGAATTATGAGTGCGACTTTAGGGACACTGTTGAAAGAATTAGCGCCGGAATGGGAAATTAAAGTGTTTGAAAAACTCGACAAACCAGGAGAAGAAAGCTCTAATGAATGGAATAATGCAGGAACGGGGCATGCTGCACTATGTGAGCTTAACTACACACCCGAGAAACCGGATGGATCTATTGATATTAGCAAAGCTATAAAAATTAATGAACAGTTCCAAGTTTCCAGACAGTTTTGGTCTTACCTTGTAAAAAACAATCTAATACAAAATCCGCAGGAATTCATCAGACCGCTGCCCCACATGAGTTTAGTCCAAGGGGAAAATAATGTGAGATATTTAAAGAAACGTTTTGAAGCGCTATCAAACAATCCATTATTCCAAGGAATGGAATTCTCTGATGACCCGGAAAAACTGAAAGAATGGATTCCGCTTATAATGGAAGGACGTACATCGAATGAACCGATCGCAGCAACCAAAATCGACTCAGGTACGGATGTTAACTTTGGAGCTTTAACACGCATGTTATTTGACTACTTAAAAGAGAAAGAGGTCGAAATATACTACAAGCATAGTGTTAAGGATATTAAACGCACAAGCGACGGTTTGTGGGAATTGAAAGTGAAGGATCTCAATAGCGGTTCAGTTGAAATCCATAAGGCTAAATTCGTATTTATTGGAGCCGGCGGGGGAAGTCTGCACTTGCTTCAAAAATCTGGTATTCCAGAAGGTAAACATATTGGTGGTTTTCCTGTAAGCGGATTATTTATGGTATGTAATAATCCAGAAGTTGTAGAGCAGCATCATGCAAAAGTTTACAGTAAGGCTAAAATTGGTGCACCTCCTATGTCAGTTCCGCACCTTGATACACGGTATATCGACAACAAAAAAACGCTGCTCTTTGGACCGTTTGCAGGCTTCTCGCCTAAGTTCTTAAAAACTGGTTCAAATATGGATTTGTTTGCTTCCGTAAAACCGCACAATTTTGTAACTTTGTTAGCGTCAGCCTTTAAAAACTTTTCTTTGGAAAAATACTTGATCGAGCAGCTTCTGTTAACGAAAGAAAAGCGCATGAATGAGTTGCGTGAATTTATCCCGACGGCTAAATCAGAGGATTGGGATATAGTCGTCGCAGGCCAACGTGTGCAAATTATCAAAGATACTGAAGCTGGCGGTAAAGGAACGATTCAATTTGGTACAGAAGTTGTTACGGCTGCAGATGGTTCGATCGCTGCATTGCTCGGCGCTTCTCCTGGTGCTTCTACTGCCGTACACGTAATGCTTGAAGTAATTAAAAAATGCTTCCCTCAACATTTGAATAAATGGGAACCGAAAATTAAAGAAATGATTCCTTCTTATGGTGTGTCACTAGTGGAAAACCCGGATCTTTTCCATGAACTTCATACTTCAACAGCAGAGACGCTCGGTCTAAACGGACAAGAACCGATCTCTGGTGTAAACGAAAAAGAACCGGTTTATAGTTAATTTCTTGGATGAGAAACAAAGGTGTGGAATGAATAAAGTTTAAAACAGCCACTTTTCATCAATGGATAATTGTTTCTATAATAAAGAAAAGAGACTGATAAGTCAATGATTTTAAAGCAGAGATAATATAAAAAAATTGCAGAATAATAGAATATAATTGAAAATAATCCGTTTTTAAAAATTTTTTGTCACGACGAAAAAAAGAGGGATGTCTAATAAGTCGTTTTTTCGACTTATAGACCTCCCCTTTAATGTTTTAGTAACGTTTATATATTGATGTTTATGTGTTTTTTGTTTTAATGACGTTTTGATTTTTGATATGCCTCCCCATTAGGTAGACAGATTAAAAAATAAAAATCTGTTTATCTTCATGGGGAGTTTTATTATGATAACCAAAAGAGTTTATCCTTACGGTGTTACACACATGCGGAATTTGAATGGAAAGCCATTTTGACAATAAAGAGCTTGCTCTCCCGCAGCCTTAAAAGCATTGTAAAACTTGTGTTCGTAAAAAGACACCTGTCTTGGATAAAATTTAAACTTATTTATCAAGATTGGCAACAATATTGCCACGTAAAAAACATGTTAGGAGTTGATTTCGTTTGACTTCATAAACGTGTGTTTTTTTGTTGCGAACTTTTATATTAAAATAGTTTTTTAAAATAATGAACGAATATTATCTTGGCTAATGGAGTATCTGATACGAAAGCCGGACAAGTAGAGAAACAATTAAATAGTGATAGTGTGCCGGCAATTCAATTTTTCATCTGATGGGGACAGCGGAGCCATATCGTCATATGTTGTGCTGCGGATCAGGCGCTTTGCTATTGGCCATCATCTTTTTAAATGAATTGATTGAGAAGCGTTTTGAAAAAAGATGAATATTTCTTGCGGGTATTATTGAAAATGATAATTGTTATCAAATATAATAATGTATAATCACAATGAAAGGAGTAATGTGAGTGTTTGTTCAAATAAAAACTATTTTAGTGACAGAAGGACATGCCGATCGAATTGTTGACCGCTTCACTTCACAGGGAATAATCGAACAGCAGCCGGGTTTTATTGATTTAAGTGTGCTTAAGAAAAGGCAGAGAAAAGGGAATGAAGAAGTACTCGTTATGATTCGCTGGGAATCAGAAGAGGCTTGGAAAGCCTGGGAGAAGAGCGAGGCTCATCTTGCTGGTCACCGAGCGAACCGAGGCAAGCCTGCTCCCTCCTACATTTTGGAGAGTCGTCAAGATGTCTTCTATGTGCTGGGTCAGAAGGGCTATGTAGAGTCCTCTACTTGATAAAATAAAGCAGCCTCCAGTCCCAAAGTAGGTTTTTCCTGAACATATGCTCTAAAATTTTTTAAATGCCCATTCATTTATAGATGATGGTCAATTGTGAATGGGTGTTTTTTAATTGCTTAAGAATCTATTCATGCGTGGGGTTTCTGGATCCAATTGAGCGTCAAAAAGGATTAGAAGAACTTAAATCATTACTATTAGAAGAATAGTAGATACATAAGAAGGGGAGATCATTGATGGACGCGATCTCCCCTTCGGGATTTTATGATATGCAAAGTCCGTACACGGTGGCATTAAGACACACATCTAATTTTCAGTTGCTGAGTGTTCTTGAAAATTATTATTCAATAATTGGCATGATGTTCCGAAAAAATGCAAATGGACGTTCGTCCATTTAAAGAATCCTAAAAACACCCTTCACAGCTAAGCATGAAGGGTGTTTCATCAGCGTTTTAAGAATACAATCGTTCGGAGATAACGTCATCGACTGGAACATAGTCATAGCCAAGGTCATGTGCTACTGCTTTAAAGGTTATATTCCCATTCATGACGTTCACGCCTGTTTTAATCGCTTCACTTTCTTTAATTGCTTGAACTACACCTTTGGAAGCAATTTGCACAGCATATGGAATCGTGACATTTGTTAGGGCAATTGTTGCTGTACGTGGAACCGCACCTGGAATGTTGGCGACTGCATAATGCAGCACTCCATATTTTTCGATAATAGGATTGTCATGAGTTGTTGCATAATTAATCGTTTCAAAGTTTCCGCCTTGATCAATAGCAACGTCGATTATGACTGACCCGGGCTGCATAGATTTTACCATTTCTTCCGTTACAAGCTTAGGTGCTTTTGCACCGGGAATCAGCACCGAACCGATAACTAAATCGGAGTCTTTGACAGATTCTGCAATATTATAAGGATTTGACATTAACGTCTGCACAGTTGAACCAAAAATGTCTTCTAATTGACGCAGGCGAGCAGGATTTAAGTCAATAATTGTTACACCTGCACCAAGGCCTTGTGCAATTTTTGCTGCATTCGTTCCGACTACACCGCCGCCAATAATCGTGACTTTCCCGCGTTTGACACCAGGAACACCGCTTAGCAGTATTCCCTTTCCTCCTTTAGATTTTTCCAAATATTGCGCCCCGAGTTGAGCTGCCATGCGGCCGGCAACTTCGCTCATTGGTGTCAATAATGGCAGTGTATTATTGACAGTAATTGTTTCATAAGCAATAGCGGTCACTTCATTTTCCACTAAAGCTTTGGCCAATTCCGGTTCATTTGCCAAATGGAGATAGGTAAATAAAATTAACCCTTTTCGGAAATATACATATTCAGCCGGGAGGGGCTCTTTTACTTTCAGAATCATTTCTGCTATTTCCCAAACCTCTGAAGCTCTTTCAACAATCTCGGCACCAGCCTGTTTATACTCTTCATCGGTAAAACCGCTTCCGATTCCAGCGTTTGCTTCAATAACAACTTTATGTCCTGCATTTATTAATTGCACAACCCCTGCAGGTGTGATAGCTACACGATTTTCATTATTTTTAATTTCTTTCGGTACCCCGATGATCATCCTCACCATCTCCTTAAAATAACATCTGCACCACTATCATATCTCTTTTAGTTGAACCTTACTTTATGAAAAAATCAGAAAACCGCAAAAGTAATTTGTGTAAATATACAAATTACTCGACATTCATGCTTTCAAGTTTTAAATCCAGAAATAATGTTATTTTCTGGTTAGGGTCTTTCAGGTTTACTCCTGTTATTTCTACTACTCTTTTTAAACGGTAATTTAACGTATTCGGATGAACATGTAATAATTGCGCTGCTTGATAAACATTGCAGTCACATTCTAAATAACTTTTAAGCGTAAGCAATAAATCGGTGTGATGCTTGAGGTCATACTCTCTTAATTTTTTGATTGCCTCACTTTGATAGTGGTCACGAACTCGGATTTGATAAAGTTCATCTAAAAACTGATAGATGCCGATCTCCTGAAAACTATACTTTTGCTGTAATTCATCGGGGAATTTTTCCTTAAGCCTTAATACTTTCAATGCTTGTTTATAGCTGCAATGAACATGCTCCGGAGAATGATAAACGGAGCCGAAAGCACCAGATATATTTCGGATTTGTAAACGCATACTCATTTTGTTGATAAAATCTTTAATAAAACCGGAAAGAGCGTTAATCGCCTCTTTTTCTGTTCTGAGCCGGGTAAGCAATATTAGTTGATTTTGATCAAATAATTTGCTGACTACTTGAACTTGGTGCAATGTTTCAGCTAAATAATAGGCATGTTTTTCAATAGCTTGTGTTATATCATTTTCAAAGTTAATGATAGCAACAGCAAGCCTTCCATCCAGATTAACCCCAACTCGTTTAGCCTGGTGTTTAATCTTAGACACATCGTTCAGATGACCTGTTAATAGCTTCCATAGAAATTCTTGATGACTCTCTTCTTCTTTTCGTTTTCTTATTCGCTGAAGGAGGAGCTGGTTTTTCACAAGCTTTGCAGCTTCCTTGAGCAAATGCAATTGATCATCGTCCATTGTTTTATCATTGATTTGTGCCCATATAAAACCTAAAACCTCATTATGTTTTCGAATCGAAACAGCGACACGGTTGCCTAGTCCAACTTCTTTGATTGCAGGGACAATAACAGGTTCATCGCTTTCGAACAGTTTTGCCATAATCCCATTTTTCCAAAGGCTGTTAATGATTTTATCTGGCACTTTTCTACTCATAATCGTGGCCATTCTTGCTTCATCTACATTTTCTTTATGTCTGCTGTAGGAAATGATCTGATGATTTGAATCCTCTATCGTAATTGGACATTCAAGCATTTCACCAATACGGTCTGCCAAAAGGTCTAGGGAATCGTCTTGCCGCAACTGCGAAAGTAATTGTGGATAGCCTAATGAATTCCTCATTAATTCTTGCCCCCTTTTGCATTTTTACAGTCTTAAATCCAATAATGAAGGGTCAATTGAAATGAACAAGAATCACCCGTTTAGTCGATCATTATTGAAAAAATTCTAAACAATTAGAAGAGTCTAAACAATATTCATGCCAAAATATCCTGCGCAAGAAGCTCATACCGCCGAAGGTAACATAAAGAGTAATATAGCGAAAAAAAGAATATCTACATGGTCAGCCAAACACCGAGAATCGCAGATTACATTTTGTTTGCTTCTATAAATGCAGCCAATTCTCCAAGGATTTACAGTTATGAAGAAAACTAAATATTTGCTTTTCCTTTTTCATTTACGTGTTTTGCTAATTTCATGATATTGATTTTTCCTAAATTCGGCCTGGCTTTCCTTTTTGATTGATCGATTCTTTGCCGATCATTTATCCTGCAAAAGGGATGTAATACGAAAAATTACTAATAGGAAACGCGATTTTTGCTAAGTAGAAAAACACGGGGTCAGCATATATAAAAATCTCTGTTAGTTCATAGTTATTTTTAATTAATCTTGCCGATTGTTCAGCAGTTTCACAAATCAAAGGTGTCGTCATCAATTCATTACATTCGGCAGCGATCATGGTATTAGGCTCAAGCACAACATCTGCAATCATTAATTGAATGATTCCACCTCCTTAAAATGGTTTTAATAATCTATAATGAAAATATTCCGTCTTTATTAAAAGCAGCATCCCATTTAAACTGTCTTTAAATAGATTATTTTTTTAAAATGCAGCATTCTCAATATTATCGTCAGGAAATCTGACAAATTATAAAAAGTAAACGTTTTCAAAATTACCTATTTTAGAAAAAGTTGGCGAACGTATAGGATAAAATCTGGGTAAAACCGATGAACTGCTTGTTCATTGCATAGACAACAATGCTTACATTTTGCCGGGTTCCAAAAGAATAGGACATTTTTGCCGGAAACATATGGATAGATATTCAGCTTTGTATAATTGCCACTTGATCGAAATCTTCCTTGAAAAACTTCTTCGTATAACGGGTGAGAATTTGCATTACTGTTGGATCAATAAAGTGCTTGTACTCATGCATTTCGAAAGAATACAGCGCTGCTGAACAGTGCTATGCTGATGCTATTATTTTACCACGTTCTTGAGAAACTTGCTTTTGCTTGTCGTGTCGTTAAAATATTTGGCTGTTGTGGATATTTAATACTTTAATGGGAAACGCTGGCTCATTTCGAAGGTTCTTTATTTTACGGGAGCTTCCACGTCCTGATATGTTCATTCCGTAGGATGCCCAGTGGAAACAGCTTGAATAGTGGTGCTCGTAAAGGATATGGAGGAAATCAATCAATATTCGGCAAAAGCCCTAAACAATTGTATGGAATCGTTTAGGGCTAGGAATTTTAGGAGGTTTCTGTGTTTGGGCCTGTATTTACAGTGATGTGAAAGGACAGAGGCTGTTCACTTTTTAAATATAGTAAGTAAAATCCTCGGGTATTACCCGCTTTAAGAACTGTTTTGTTCTTTCTTCTTTTGGGTGTGTGAAAATTTCTTTAGGTGATCCTTCTTCTACAATGACTCCGCCATCCATAAAAATCACCCGATTGGCAACATCTTTCGCAAAAGACATTTCATGAGTTACAACCAACATTGTTGTTCCTTCTTTGGCAATTTGCTTCATAACTGTTAAAACTTCACCAACTAATTCCGGATCCAGTGCTGAAGTTGGTTCATCAAATAAAATGATGTCTGGATTTAAAGCAATCGCTCTTGCAATGCCAACCCTTTGCTGCTGCCCGCCCGATAATTCACTAGGGTAAGCATTGTATTTGTGGGACAGTCCTACTTTATCCAATGCTTTTTTTCCAATTTCATTCGCTTTTTCTTTTGGAATCTTCCTGCCAATAATAAGCCCCTCTGTTACATTTTCTAATGCTGTTTTATTATTAAACAAATTGTAATTTTGAAATACAAATGCAGTCTTTTGTCTTATTGCATGAATTTGTTTTCTAGTTGCTTTATGAAGATCAACCTGAATATCCCCAAAAATTGCCTGACCTTGATCTGCTTTTTCAAGAAAATTTATGCATCTTAGCAATGTTGTCTTTCCTGATCCGCTCGGTCCAAGAATGACGACAACATCCCCTTTATCTATTTTTAAATCAACTCCGTTTAAAACTTTGTTTTTCCCAAATGATTTATGTACATTTTTAATTTCCAGCATGTTATCCACCTCTTGCCTTCAAGCTTAAGTCTGGTAGTTTTATAAATATTCTCCAAAACTACATATCAATATAAAATTCAAAAAATTGCGACATGCTAGGCTCTTAATATTATTTCATGCAATGGCACCCTATGACTTAATGATGTGCTTTAATAAAATTGACAGTGGCTGTACAAAAATTTGAAAGTGCTGCAGCCGGCGTTTGAGGAATGAGCATTCTAAATGCCTGAACATTTATTAATCCAACTGACTATGCAGTCACAAATTATATATGATTTCATTTGCATAAGGATAGGCTCTGTCATATGCAAGCTTTTGAATCACTATTTTTGCAGTGTCAAATGATGAACGAGAGGATGTATTTGATCCACACCCTGTTAGTAGATGAGTAATGCTAAATCTGTACCTGCCGCTTCGTCGTCTGCACCTTTTATCCATTCAAAAATCTGTACCATCTAATTGAGTCGTTTTAAATTTAAATCATACTATTTAGCTAGGTTTAATTTTCTATAATAATAGATCTTAATAATTTGAAAGTCAACAGTTGATTGTACAGATCGGACAAATTGATAAAAAGAAATGAGAGTTACTAGTATTATGAGCTTGTTTTGAAGTTTCATTGTAGGTGCAGCGAAAATATTATTGTTTGAAGAATGTCATATGTATTTTCAATACTTTATTGCCTAGTTGTAAACTCATATAGAATAGCTGGCGGATATTATTTAAAAAAATTATTCAAAAATAATTAATTCCGTTTTACACTCGATTTCGTATGCACACTTTTTTAAAAAAGTTTATGTCTAATTTTTACCGTTTTTGTATCTGCTTTATATTACTTTTTTATAGAATCTAAACTTATTTTTATGGAGATAACAGCTTCTCCATACATATTTTTATGGAGTTCATATTGCGTTATCGATACATAAAGAAGAAAGTGCTGGTACAAACATTAAATTTTCTTAATAAAGTTTAATCAATGAAAAAGCATTTTTTAAAAAATACTCCAAGTCTTCCATTTCATTTTCCCCTTGGCCTTAACAGCTTTATTACCCTACCACGTTTCCGGAAAAAGGGAACTGATCTAATTTGTTGCATCTCCATTTTTTCTTCTATTCATTTTGTTAATCGATAGCTTATATTCACATGAATAATACACTGTCCGAATAATTTTTCAGACATAAAGCGAATCAATCATTCCGATAAATACAAATTATTTTTTTATGGATGAAATTCAATTAAACAAGATTTTTCTATTTTCCTGTAAAAAATTCGACTAAAGTCTTCTAATACGGAGTATCCCACTGAATAAAAAACTACTAAATGAAAAATTTCTATAATGATGGAAAACTGGAAGATTCATAAAAATTTATTGACAATGAGAATCGTTATTAATAAAATGACTCTTGAGATTGAGAATCATTATTGATAAGTGGCCGAAAGGGGGAAAGCTATTTAATTCTGGAATATAACAATCTATTAATTAAATTTTAAAGGAGGGTACGGATCAAAAAATGAAAAAAATTTTTTCAGTCGTCTTTTTACTATTTGTAGTTTTTTATGCTTCATTGCCGGCATCGGCGAATAATTCCTTGGCTGATGGAACATATACCATCAACTATAAAGTTTTAAAAGCAGATAATGATTCGGTATCCATGGCCAATGATTATTGGGAAAAGCCTGCAAAACTAATTGTGAAAAATGGCAAATACTTCGTTCAAGTAAGATTAAATCATAGTTCGTGGATTAAAGAATTTAAAGTTTCTAATGTGGATACAAAAGTGATAAGCACAGATACTTCTGCAAATAAAAGAGTTGCGCAATTTGAAGTAGATCAAGTTCCCGACATTGTAACCTCTCAAATACATGTTTATATTCCAGAAGACGAATTTCCTGGAGAGGGTGTTTATGACAGCCATTACACAATAAGACTAAAGTTTGATCAAAATAGCATTAAAGCTGTTAGCTCAGATTCTAATAGTTCAAACGAATCATCTACCTCTGCTTCTACAAAAACAAGCAATGAAAAAAGTAGTCAAAATAAAACAAACAATCAAAATGAAACAGACAAGCAGACAGAAAATAATCCGGAAACTAGTGACAGCACGTCACTTTATGTTTTCGTCGGTTTATTTTTATTATCTGCAGCATTTCTAATTTTTAAATTCAAATCTAGATTTAAAGTTTCGTAGAAGGGGAGGTTTCTTGTGAAGAAAAGGATTAGAAAGTTTTTTGCCATTTTTATGGTTTTCCTGCTATTATTGCCGACCGTCAAAATACAGCCTGTTTTTGCTGAATCGGCTTTAGCAGACGGAGAATACACGATTGGCTTTAGGGTCTTGAAAAACGGAACAGAAGATACCTCGACAATGGACGGCTATACCGTGAAGCCGGCCGGCTTAACAGTGCAGAACGGCAAAACATATGTATCAGTGACATTAAAAAGCAGCGAATGGATTAAAACCTTTCAAGTAGAACGAAATGGTGAATACGTCGATGCGGAGGTTGTATCGACGAATGAAGCAGAAAACACGAGAGTCGTCAAGTTTGAAGTGGATGATTTGACGAAAAAACTGAATGTTCAAACAAGAGTCGCCGTACCAGGTGTATATGATACAGTTCATACGGTTCAATTCCAATTTGATGTAAACAGCATTACACCAGTGCAGGCAGAGCAGCCGGAAGAGGGCGGGCAAGAGCCTGAAAATCCGGGTCAAGAAGATGGGGAAGAGCCGAAAGATCCAACTCCTGGAGATACTGAGCCAAATCCGCAGCCGGGAGAAGATGGCAATCAAGATGAGCAGCCTGCGGACCAGCTTCAAGACGGCGAATATACGATTGGCTTTAGGGTCTTGAAAAACGGAACAGAAGATACCTCAACAATGGACGGCTATACTGTGAAGCCAGCTGGTTTAACAGTGCAGAACGGCAAAAAATACGTCTCAGTGACGTTAAAAAGCAGCGAATGGATTAAAACATTTCAAGTAGAACGAAACGGTGAATATGTCGATGCGGAGGTTGTATCGACGAATGAAGCAGAAAACACGAGAGTCGTCAAGTTTGAAGTAGATGATTTGACGAAAAAACTGAATGTTCAAACAAGAGTTGCCGTACCAGGTGTATATGATACGGTTCATACTGTTCAATTCTTGTTTGATGTAGACAGCATTACACCAGTGCAGGATGGACAGCCGGATGAAGGCGGCCAAGAGCCTGAAAATCCGGGTCAAGAAGATGGCGAGGAACCGAAAGATCCAGCACCTGGAGAAGACGGCGATCAAGATGAACAGCCTGGAGAACAGGTTCAAGACGGAGAATACACGATTGACTTGACAGTGTTCAAAAACGGGACAGATGATATCTCATCAATGGATAACTATACAGAGAAGCCGGCCCGTTTAACAGTGCAGAACGGCAAAAAATACGTCTCAGTGACGTTAAAAAGCAGTTCATTAATTAAAAGCTTTAAAGTAGAGCGAAATGGCGAATATGTCGATGCAGAGGTTGTATCGACGAATGTAGAAAAAAATACAAGAGTCGTCAAGTTTGAAGTAGACGATTTAACAAAAAAATTGAATGCTCAATTGACTGTTTCGGTTCCGAACATGTATGAAATGACGCATACCGTCCAATTCAAGTTTGACGTAGACAGCATTACACCAGTGCAGGATGGACAGCCGGAAGAAGGAGGCCAAGAGCCTGAAAATCCGGGACAAGAAGATGGCGAGGAACCAAATGATCCAGCACCTGGAGATAATGAGCCAAATCCGCAGCCGGGAGAAGATGGCGATCAGGATGAACAGCCTGCTGAAGAGCTTCAAGACGGCGAATATACGATTGACTTTAAGGTCTTGAAAGACAAGACAGAAGATATCTCGATGATGGATGGCTATACTGTGAAACCGGCTCACTTATCGGTGAAGGATGGCAAAAAATACGTCTCCGTGACGTTAAAAAACAGCGGATGGATTAAAACCTTTCAAGTAGAGCGAAACGGTCAATATGTCGATGCGGAGGTTGTATCGACGAATGACGTAGAAGACACAAGAGTCGTCAAGTTTGAAGTGGACGATTTAACGAAAAAACTGAATGTTCAAACAAGAGTTGTTATACCGCAATATGGTTATGATGGATCTTATACGGTTCAAATCCAGTTTGATGTAGACAGCATCAAACCAGTGAAGAAGGATCAGCCGGATGAGGATGGACAAAAACCAGAAGATCCTGGGAAAGATCCGGGTACAAATAAGCCTGGAGACAATCCATCGAACAATAACAATCAAAATTCTGGAAATAACAATGGCGGCCAAACAAGAAATGAGTTGGCTGACGGTTTATATACCGTGGAATTTACTGTATTAAAAAATGGTACAGAAGAACCGTCAATGGTCAATGATTATGTTGTCAGCCCGGCACTATTAACTGTAAAAAATGGACAATTAGATGTTGCGTTCACATTGCTAAAAAGCTCATGGATCACGAAATTACAAGTGGAAAGAAACGGCCAATATCAAGATGTGGAAGTGCGAAGCAAAAATGAAAAAGAAGATACAAGAGTAGTAGGTTTCCCGATCGAAGATTTATCTAAAAAAGTGAATGCTAAGATCAAGGTGGATATTCCAGATCTTCAATATCACAATACGTATGATATCCAAATTGCTTTTGATCCAGATAGTGTAAAACCATATGATGGAACAGGCGTTCCAACGAAGAATACGAATTCCACCGATCAAGATCAAAACCAAAATCAAGATCAAAATCAACAAAATAGCAATAGCGATGACGATTCACTAACCTTTAACCGAGATGCAGATCAACAGTCGACAGACGATGACGCTTCCAATAACTCAAATAATTCAACCGTGAATGCCAAAACGGCTGATCTTTCCCAAATTGGTTTGTATTTGGCATTGCTGCTAGGATCTCTTGCCATCATAGTTTGGAAGAATCGCTCAAGGCTCCTTATTCATTTGAAAAAATAACCTGACTGTTGTCTTGATGCGGACATGCGCATCAAGACAACATTTTCTTATTTAAAAAATATGACAACGACTTTTTAGGTCGGTCGAAAGCGGGGAGGCTTTGTTTAAGTGTGTAAACAAAGAAGAATGGGATGGCTGATCCTTTTGATAATGCTGCTGGTTGTCGTCGCCGGTTGTTCTTCATCTGCTGCTGAATCAACGGAACAAAAAAAGCCGAAAAAACAGGATCATCGAGTTGTCTCATTATCTGTTGCCGTTACGGAAATTTTTGATGCGTTAGATATTGATTTAGTTGGCGTCCCCACAAGCAGCAAAAAACTGCCGGAGCGGTATAAGAATGCGAAAAGAGTGGGGTATGCTAAAAATCCTGATATGGAAGTTTTGATGTCTTTAAAACCTACTGATGTATACTCTGTTTCAACTATTCAATATGATTTAGAGCCAGTGTTTGAAAAACATAACGTTCAAGTAGATTTTTTGGATTTAACCAGTCTTCAATCAATGGAAAAGGAAATTCTTGCACTCGGAGAAAAATATGAACGACAAAAACAAGCGAAGAAGATCGTTGATAGATTCGAAAAAAAAGTAAAAGAAATCCAGAAAAAAACTCGTAACTTGGAAAAACCAAATGTTTTAATCTTACTCGGAGTTCCCGGAAGTTACTTAGTGGCAACAGAGCATTCCTATATTGGCGATCTAGTGAAATTGGCGGGTGGAAACAACGTGATTCAAGGAGAGAAAGTGGAGTATTTAGAATCTAACACAGAATATTTATATGAATCCAATCCCGATGTCATATTAAGGCTTGCTCACGGCATGCCGGAGGAAGTAGTCAAAATGTTCGATGAAGAATTTAAGAAGAACGATATATGGAAGCATTTTGATGCTGTCAAAAATGGCAGGGTGTATGATCTGGAAGAAGAATTGTTCCCGACTACCGCAACCATTCGAGCGGATGAAGCTTTAGATGAATTGGTGAAATATTTGTATCCTGAGTTTCATGAATAAGCGGACAAAAAAGAAAAGGGTGCTGATCCATGAAGAAAACGTGGCTAACTTTTGCAGTGGTGACCACAATGCTGGTTGTTGTCACTTTTTTCTCTATTGTGAACGGAAGTTTGGAAATTGGCGTTGCTGAGTTGATCAGAGGCCTTTTGTTTGGTGGAAATGAAGATGTAGAAGTCATAAAAGATATGAGATTTCCGCGGATCATTGTGTCCCTTTTTGCTGGAGCAAATTTGGCGGTATCGGGATTATTATTGCAGGCAGTCATGAGAAATCCTTTGGCGGAAGCTGGGATCATCGGGATTTCTTCAGGAGCCAATTTTGTTGCATTAACTATGATCAGCTTCTTTCCTACGTTGTTTTTTTGGATGCCGCTGTTTGCTTTTCTTGGAGGGATACTTGCCTGTTTTCTTGTCTATTCCTTTTCATGGAAATCAGGGCTCAGCCCCCTTCGATTAATTTTAGTTGGGGTGGCAGTCAATGCGGTGTTTACTGCATTATATGAATCCTTTAACTACAGAGGTTATACGACAACCAGTTCTGCGAAAGCTACTGCATCAACATTATCTCAACAAACGTGGGACGATGTTCAAACAATTGTTATATATGGTTCCATCGGTTTAATATTGTCCTTGCTCGTTTATTCTTGGTGCAACATGCTGGCTTTACAAGATAAAACGGCGCGAAATCTGGGGCTTCACGTGACAAGAGCTCGGGTTATTATATCTGCGATTGCAGTTTATTTGGCAAGCGTCACAACCGCAACTGTTGGGGTCATTGCATTTGTCGGTTTGCTAATTCCCCATATTGGACGGCTATTAGTCGGTTCAGATTATAAAATATTAACACCATTCTCCATTTTATCAGGAGCTTTGCTTATTTTAACGGCCGACACAATCGGACGGGTGTTTTTAGCGCCGACGGAACTTCCTGCATCCATTATTATGTCATTAATCGGCGGTCCCTTTTTGATTATATTGATTAGAAGGAGTGATCGCATCTATGGAGGTTAAAAATGTTTCATTTTCATATAATCAAAAAGAGGATCAGTTAAAATCAATTAACCTTGCTGTTGAACCTGGTAAAATTACGACGATTATCGGTCCGAATGGATGCGGAAAGTCCACATTATTAGAAGTTATGTCTAGCCACAATGCACCGCAAAAAGGCCAGATTATTTTGGACGGAAAATTGATTCAACAATATAAGCCGAAGGAATTGGCGAAGAAACTATCGGTTGTTCATCAAAAAAATGAAATTCCTTTTGATATCAATGTCGAAAACCTGGTGAGCTACGGCCGCATGCCGTATAAAAGATTTTTTCATCATCATAACTCAGAAGAGGATGAAGAAGTGATTGATTGGGCGCTTTCCATTACCAATTTACAATCAAAACGAAAAGAAAAAGTAGAACAGCTGTCTGGGGGAGAAAGACAGCGAGTTTGGATAGCGATGGCATTGGCGCAAAAAACCCCTATTTTGTTTTTGGATGAACCGACAACATATTTGGATGTTTATTATCAATTCGAAATTTTAGAGCTCATCAAGAAGTTAAACAGGGAGTATAACATTACGATTGTGATGGTGCTGCATGATATGAATCAAGCCATTCGTTATAGTGATTGGATTATTGTGATGAAAAACGGCGAAATTGTGACGGAAGGTTCTCCAAAAGAAGTGATCACGGAAGGAATGATTGAAAGCATTTATGGGGTAAGAGCCATAGTCAATCATAATGATCAAAGCGGATTTTATGTTGTGCCAATGGGAGTTGCTAGAAGGAATGACAATGCGACATGAATGATCGGGGATTGAGAAAGATCATTGGGAAACTCGTTAGCATTGTTTGCATTGGGATTTTGTTTTTTTCAGCGTATCAAATTATAAGTATCCTTTACGATTACTATACAAACCGGCAAGTTTTAGCTGAAATACAAGAGGTTTATCAAGAAAATCGTACCGAGAGAACTTCTCACGAAGGCAAGGACTTTGAAAGAATTCGTTCGTCTTTTATTGAATTGCAGCGCATTAACCAAGATATTGTTGGTTGGATTGAAATTCCCGACACATACATTTCGTATCCGATTCTTCAAGCGGAAAACAATGAGTTTTATTTAACAAGAAATTATAAAAAAGAGAAATCGAGGGCTGGAAGCATTTTTATGGATTATCGAAATGATGTGAAAGGCCTAAATCAAAATGTTATCCTTTACGGACATCGTATGAAAGATGACACGATGTTTGGACAATTAGATAAATATCTGGATGAATCGTTTTTCCAGCATCACCGCACCATTTATTTTGATACGTTATATGAAAGCTACGATGCTGAAATCTTTTCAGTATATAAAACGACTACAGATTTTTATTATATCGATACTGAATTTTCCTCTGATGACGAATTTTTATCATTTGTCAATCAGTTAAAAAATCGTTCCATTTATAAGACCGATATTGATATCGAACCGAATGATCAAATTTTAACTTTATCTACTTGTGATTACACGTTTCCTGGAGGAGAAGGGAGACTTGTCATACATGCAAAATTAAAGAAGAACAAGTAAATGGTTGAAAATTTTGAAAATAACAATTGACAATGATAATCATTTTTAATTAAAATGATAAAGGAGGGATACTTTTGAAAACAAAACTTTTCCAAATCACCCTCACGTTTTTCTTATTGCTCTTATTTACCGGATGCGGGGTAAAAGGAACTGAATCAACAGGAGGGACAAAAGTAACAGAAAGCAAAGTGAAAGTGACCGATGCATCAGGTCGTGAAGTTGCTTTTGACACTCATCCGAAAAAATTTGCTTCATTAACGATCGGTGATATGGATATCATTCATCAATTAGGAGGGGAAATTGTCGGCAGGCCTAGTACGAAGGTAGAGATACCGGAAGAATTAGTAAAAGTAGAAGAAATCGGAAATACACACCAGCCGAATATAGAGAAGATCGTAAGTTTGAAGCCAGATGTGTTAATTGCCAATGTTGGTTTTGATAAAAACATCCCCGCATTGGAGAATCAAGGAATACAAACTATCATGACGGAAGCGAATTCCATTGAAGATATAAAGAAAAACATCGAAACATATGGAACTCTTCTCGGTAAAGAATCGAAAGCTCAAGAGTTGATTAAACAAATCGAGCAAGTCGTTGAGAAGCAAACGGAAGCTTCCGAAGCTCAAGCATTGCTTGTTTATGGAGCACCTGGATCATTTTTAGCAGCTCTCCCAACGTCATTGGCAGGAGATATTTTAGAAAAATCGGGTGGAATCAATGTAGCATCGAACTTTCCAAAGTTAAAAGAATATCCGCAATACGCTCAATTAGCGGTAGAACGTGTGGTGGAAGCTGATCCAGATATCATTTACTTAATCACACACGGTGATCCTAGCGGGGTAGAAAAAGCATTTAAACAAGAAATGGAAAAAAATGCAGCTTGGAAAAACTTAGATGCAGTAAAAAAAGGAAACATTGTGGTGCTGCCATCGAATTTGTTTGGCACTAATCCGGGGACAAAGATCACAGAAGCAGTGGAATATATGCGTCAAAGCTTGAAAGATATAGGAAAGGATTCATGATGAATCGAAAGAAACGAATATGGCTTATCATCATTCTGATCATCTTATTGTTTCTAAGCGTATTCTATAGCCTGACAGCAGGCAGTATCTCTATTTCATTTAAGGAAATTTTTGCGGATATGGGCGATAAGGAATCGTTAGTGTACCGTGTTGTTTGGGATTTGCGGCTCCCAAGGATTCTCGTTGGGCTGCTTGTCGGCATGTGTTTAGCGGTTTCGGGTGCGATTTTACAAGGTGTAATGAAAAACCCGCTTGCGGATCCCGGTATTATTGGCGTGACGTCTGGGGCAGGACTGGCAGCGACGGTGATCATGGTGCTATATCCCGATCAACTGCACATTTTGCCTTTAGCAGCCTTTCTTGGCGCTTTTCTTACGGCTATGCTCATTTATTTGCTAGCTTGGCAAGATGGAACTTCCATTGTTCGAATTATGCTGGTCGGGATTTCAATCAACGCCTTTTTAGGTGCGATCATGTCATGTATTATGATTTTACATAGCGACAAAGTTCAAGCGGTTCTGCCGTGGCTAAATGGCGGGATTAGCGGCGTAAGCTGGGTGCATGTAGAGATGATTGTTTATTATGCCATTTTTGCACTGGCATTAGCATTTTTTTCTATCAAACATATCCGCATGCTGATGCTGGGGGATGAGGTAGCCACTTTATTAGGCCATCAAGTGGAAAGAAGCAGATTTTTCTTAATTTTTGTCAGTGCTCTTTTAGCTGGAATAGCCGTCAGTGTTGCCGGACTGGTAGGATTTGTAGGTCTTATCGTTCCGCATATCATTCGATTGCTCATCGGAAACGATTATCGTTATTTGCTGCCATTATCCTGTGTAGGCGGCGGCATACTCGTTGTGTTCGCAGATGCTGCGGCAAGAAGCTGGTTTGATCCTATTGAACTGCCGGTAGGGATCCTGCTGTCTTTTCTAGGCGGTCCGTTTTTCCTATATTTGGTCTTTAAAGGGGGAGTGAAGCATGCTCACCGTTAAAGATCTGACTTACCACCATTCCAAACGATTCGGCATCAACGAAATGAATCTGGAATTGCCAAAGGGTGAAGTGATTAGTATTATCGGGCCTAATGGATCAGGAAAATCCACCTTGCTGCGGCTCATCGCTGCCTTATTACAGCCCCAAAATGGCGAGATCATTCTCAATGGAAAAAATATCGTTTCTGCGAATCGAAAAGATATCGCAAAACAATTAACTATGCTGCCGCAAACACATGATGTTACGCTCGATTTTACCGTACGTGAATTAGTAGAGTTCGGCAGGAACCCTTATAAACGCAAATTTGCCCCATTCAGTCAAGAAGATAAAGAAATCGTTGATTGGGCGTTAGATCTTGCCAATGTGAAACAATATGAACATCAACACTTGTCTTCCTTATCAGGAGGCGAGAGGCAAAGAGCGTGGATTGCGATGGTTCTTGCCCAGAGTACTGAATATTTATTATTGGATGAACCGACCACGTTTTTAGATATTGTACATCAATTGGAAATTTTGGAGGTTGTCCAAACGATCAATCAACAGTATAACAGGACGGTCATCATGATTCTTCACGATCTGAATCAAGCCGCACAGTATAGTGACCGCTTAATCGTGATGAAAGACGGGACGATTTATCAACAAGGCAGTCCAGAGGAAGTATTTTCGGAAAAAATGTTTGAAGAGGTATTTGGTATTTCTGTCTCCATCCATGATATGGATGGAAAACCAATGTTTATTCCAAAACGATTCAAAAGAAAGGGGAAAAAAGAATGTACATCGTTACCAATTCCATTCGCGTGAAAAAAGGATATTCCGGAAAGTTAGTGGAGCGTTTTAAAATTAGAAAGGGAATTGAGAAATTTCCTGGGTTCATTCGTTTAGATCTCTTAGTAACAGACGGATTAAAAGATTATGACGAAGTTCGTGTATACACAACATGGGAGAACAAAGAAAGCTTCGAAGGTTGGTTCCACAGCGATGTGTTCCAAAAAGCGCATGAAAATCGAAAACAACATGACTATGTTATTGGAAATCAAGTGTCCTTCCATGAGCTAGCATATTCCTATGTAAAAGAAGATGAGCGTGCTGTCGAAAATTTATAAATAAAAAATGGCAGAACGATTTTTGTGAAGAAGGTTACAAAAATTGATTGGAAAAAGAATAGATATCCGAATTGCGGCCTTTTCCAAATGAATTGCGGGAAAAGGTCGTTTATTTTTTTCAGCAAAAACAAAAAATGTGGCACGGGGCTGTCCAGAAAGTCAAATCCCTATTGAAAACCAAAAATCATTAACATCGATATTTCATAAAAGGGGGGCCGTCAATAAGCCGAAAAAACGACTTATTAGACAGCCCCAATCAAGAAAATAGTTAGTTAAAACCGCAAACACTCCGGCTTGGACAGCGGAACAGCTGTTAGAAACAAGAAAATAGGTAGTTAAAGGCAGCTGCTAAAACAAAATTTGTATAAAAAATGATTGCAAAAGATTTTTCAATATCCTTTGCAATCAAAACTTTACTTCGTTTTTTCACTCTTTTTCAGCAGGAATTTCTTTGCCGTTCAATATTAGTTTGAACGTAACGTCACCCTTTAAAGATGCAGAAACCGCACAATATTTTTGTTTGCCTAATTGGATGGCGCGCCAAACTTTTTTCGGCGTTATATCCCCATTTACTGTAAATGTGATGGTATAAGCGGTGAAAGAAGAGGGCAATTCTTCGCGACGCGTGCCGTCGACTGTAATATCAATTGCCTCAATATGATCTAATTCATGTCTTAAAATCATCGTTACATCAATTCCAATGCAGCCGGCAAGAGCCGCTAGAAGCATTTCTGTTGGGGTTGCGGCACTTCCTTCTCCACCGTAGTTTTCCGTGGCATCCATTGCCATTTTGTATCCGGATGGACCGACTGCTTCAAAAGCACGGCCGCCCTGCCATGTTGCTTTAATTTGCATATTGTTCAATTCCTCTCTTTTAAAACTCTGTAACTTGTTGCAAAAATTTTTGTGCCCGCGCTGTTTGCGGATGTTCAAAAAATGCTGCTGGCTTCGCATCTTCTACGATAACGCCGTCTGCCATAAACAAAATGCGGTCAGCGGCACTCCGGGCAAATTTCATCTCATGCGTTACAATAATCATCGTCATGCCGTCTTCTGCTAATTCTTTCATTACTTTTAATACTTCTCCTACAAGCTCCGGATCAAGTGCAGAAGTCGGTTCATCGAATAGCATCAACTTCGGTTCCATCGCAAGAGCTCTTGCGATCGCTACACGCTGTTGCTGCCCGCCTGACAGCTGAGACGGATAAGCATCTTCTTTTGCTGCAAGCCCGACTTTTTCTAACAAATTGGCTGCGATGCTGTATGCTTTTTCCTTCGGCATTTTTTTCACTACTAATAAAGCTTCCATTACATTTTGGACGGCCGTTTTATGCGGGTATAAATTAAATTGTTGAAACACCATCCCTGTTTTTCGACGAATGGCATAAATTTCTTTTTGTTGTGCTTTTTTTGAAGCATTTGCATCAATCACGTGACCGTCGACTGTAATGGTGCCGCCTGTAATTGTTTCAAGTCCGTTGATGCATCTTAAAAACGTACTTTTTCCTGAACCGCTTGGACCAATGACTGCCACTACTTGATGGGCTGGAATGGATAATGAAATATTTTTTAATATTTCATGCTGTCCAAAATTTTTCTGTAAATTTTTAATCTCTATCATGCTGTCACCACCTTAATAAACAGACAGCCGTTTTTCGATTTTATTTAATAAAAATGTAAAGAATGTACTCATAATCCAATACATCGCTGCAATGGCTGCATAAAACGGCATGTAAACATAATATTGCGCCACTAATAATTGAGCAGAGCGCATTAATTCTGTGACCGCAATAACGGATACGAGCGATGTTTCTTTTAACATTCCGACAAATGTATTGCCAAGTGGGGGGATAGCGTAGCGAATCGCTTGAGGGATGATAATTCGGCGCATCGCCTGGCGTTCCGTCATACCAGTTGCGAGCGCTGCTTCTGTTTGCCCTTTTGGTATGGATTGAATCGCACCGCGAAACGCTTCTGAAACATAAGCGCCGATGTTAATACTTAGTGCAATATACGCAGCAGTTAATGGGCCTAATTCAATCCCATAATCAACTAAGCCATAATAAACGATGACGATTTGCACCAATGCCGGTGTCCCCCGAATAATGGACACATAGGCTCTTGCTATACCACGCAGAATGCGATTGCCCTTAAGCCGGGCAATCGCAATGATTAAACCAATGATTAAACCGAAGAACATGGAAACTACAGTAATGAGTAATGTATAATATGCCCCTTTTAACAAAAATGGCAAGTTTTCAATGACTAAGTCCATTTTGGCAACCTACTTTCATCATTCTTCGGTCGGCTCTTCGTCAAACCATTTTACATAAATTTCTTTATATGTTCCGTCTTCTTTCATTTCTTTCAATGCTTTATTTAAAGCATCCACCAATTCTTTATTGCCTTTTTTCACAGCAACGCCAGCTTGGTCCTCCTTAATTGGATCGCCGACGGCTTTAATTTTATAGCCGTTTTCTTCAATGACTGGTTTTAATGCATAGACATTGTTGATCGTTGCATCAATTCTGCCAGCATCCAAGTCTTTTAATGTTGTAATCACGTCATCATATGTGTTGATTTTAAAATCGCCCACTTTTGGCAATAATTCATTTCGCAAATATGCTTCATCATTCGTACCAAGTCCAACTCCGATTGTTTTTCCTTTAAAATCATTAACAGATTTGATGTCATTATTGTCTTCCCGAACGATCACTTTGACTTTATTTGTAATATATGGTTCTGTAAAATCGATTTGTTTTTTCCGTTCATCTGTGATTGTCACTTGGCTTACTAAAATATCAAATTTACCTTTTTGAAGCCCAGGAATTAAACCAGAAAATTCTTGTGCAACAAAATTTGCTTTAACTCCTAGACGTTTTGCCAATTCTTTCGCAATGTCAACGTCAAAGCCGTCGTATTCTTTGTTTTCATTCATAAAATTATAAGGTGCATAAGTACCCATAATGCCGACAGTGATTTCGCCTTTATCTTTGATTTCCTGTAATGCGTTTTTCTCTTGATCTTGAGTTTGTTTTTCTTTTTGATCATTGTTATTGCCGCATGCTGAAAGTATTAGAGCTGCTATTGCAATGAGTGAAATGAACCATCTTATTTTTTTCATGTTTATCCTCCTTCATTAGACACCAAAGATTCCAAAAAATTCAAAGTGTACAGTTTCTTCAATGAGCTGTTGAAGTGTTTTTTGCTGTAATGCATCTTTTGATGATGGCGATTGAAATAGCCATCTGGCTAAAACTCCTTCCAGGAGGCTCATGATGAATACTGCCAGTAATTTTGGATCTACTTCACGCGAGATCATTTTCAGTTCTTTGGCCTGTGCAATATTTTCCGCAAAAGCTGTTTCCATGTCTGCTTTAATCTCTTCCACTTTTTCTTGTATCTTTGGCTGAGAATGAATGCCTTTTAGCAATATGTTCATGAAATACTTATTGTTTTCAGCGAAATGAAAAATACGTTCAAACATTTGTGTCGTGGAAGCAACGGAATCTTGCAAGTCCACTTTTTTTGTGCGGTACCCTAGTTTGATTGCATCTAAAAGTTGGGCACGACCTATTTCCAGCATCTCAAGCGCGATCGCTTCTTTGCTTTTAAAATACCAATAAAATGTCCCTTGGGACACATTGCCTTTTGCGACGATATCTGAGACTTTCGTTTTTTCATAGCCAACTGTCGCAAATAATTCTAATGCAATTTGCAATAATTGCTGTTTTCTTTCCTGTCTTCGAGCTTCTGCCTGCACTATACCCCCCCTGACTGACTCATTAGTCAATTAAATCCTATAAGATTACTATAAATTAGTCAACACTTTTGCTTCATTTTTTTAAAAAGCCATGCTGCAAATTTAGAAATGGTTCGGCTGAAAAGAATAACAGAGCGAATCACCGTTATTTTATGGAAATTTGCATTACGTTATTCGTCCCGCTTTCACACACTGTCCTCTGTGTTCGTTCATGAACATAGCAAGAGAAGAAATCAAATAAACAATGCTTTTCATGTGGAAAAAATGAATCCTCCGATGTCTGCAGTTGTTTTGCTGTTAACGAGATCAACTATCAACGTTTTCTTCATTATTTTCGACTGTATATCCCAGCAATTGATTTAGCTGACTTAGGAAATCAGTGAAAAAGGAGATAAAGATGGATTCATTGTGACTTTGACCCTTTAGGATTTTATTAGCAAAAAACAATGACGCCGTTTGCGAGCACTGATCCTTCTGCAAAGAGCCTTGCTTTTTGCGCAAAAAAAGAGCAGGAATGAGGATAAAATTTTGACACGTAATCAAGTTGTCTTGCATTTAGTTGTGGATAAAGCCAATTCACCTATATTTTCAAAATGATCCTATCTTCTTTAAGTTTTCCTTCAAAAATATCTTCCTCAATTTCTGCTCGACGGTTTTTTATGAAATGTCCTTGCCTTTGTTCACTTAACGTGTGCTAAAGATTACTATGAAAAGCCGATGGCAAGAGCATCTTCTGTGGTTGAAGCGATCACACTCTGTTCTAATAGACCTAATTTCAAAAGTTTTATAAATTTTCCATACAGATTGTCTATAGGATTAATTTACTATGGTAAAATATTACACGTAAATGTTGTTAGGTATTTTGGAGGTATCATTATGTCGAAAATTGTCAATGCTTTTCGAATGCTCCTTTTATTGAAATCACGAGGACGAATGCAAATTAAAGAATTAGCAGAAGAACTTGAATTAAGTGAAAGGGTTATTCGAGTTTATCGAGATCAATTAGAAATGGCTGGATTCCATATTCAGACAGCTAGAGGAAGATATGGAGGTTATGTTCTGCCGAAAAGCAATATTTTTGAATACTTGTCGCTTTCACCAAAAGAATTAGAAGCATTAGTAAAGGCAAGTGAATATTTAAAAAATCATCCTACCTTTTTGCAATTCGATGATTTTGAAAGTGCCGTCATGAAGATTCAAAGTATTTCCAAACAGCAGATTCAGTCTTCGTCTGAATGGCAGCCAATTATTTTAGAGGAAAAAGCAAATGTCGATTGGAATCATGAAAAAGATAAGTATGAACAATTAAATTTTGCAATCGCGGCTCGCAGAAAAGTGAAGATTGTTTATGAGGCTTTAAATTCAGACCGCACTGAACGCATCATTCATCCTTACAAACTGATTCCGTATAAAGAATTTTGGTATTGCATTGCTTATTGTGAGCTGAGAAATGATTATCGTGATTTTAAATTAACTAGAATTCAAGATTATCAAATATATGAAGAAAGGTTTCAGCGTGATGAATCATTTCGGCTCGAAGACTATATTGGTAAAACGAGTATTTATGCTGATACCTATTTTGTTGAATTGCATGTAAAACCACCATTTTCCAAGATTTTAAGTGAAAAGATCTATTCAGAGGATCAAGAAATAGAGCAACAACAAGATGGATCCATCATTTTTCGGGCGACGATGTCCGGGTTGCCGGAATTAACTAGTTTTGTATTAAGCATGGGATCTTCAGTTCAGGTGCTCGGTCCGAGTGAACTTCGCCAAAGCGTCGAGGAAGAAGTAGAAAAAATGTCAAAAAATTTTTTAAACTGACATATTAAGTTCCGGAATAGATGATAGGATGATGATAGAAAAGCTTGGAGGGAAAAGAAATGAGACTTCGATGCCAATTTGAGGTTGAAAGGCTTCCCGTTGCCTATCGTATGATGTTTGTCAGTCTGATCAAGGAGAGCATAAAACGGTCAGCTCCGACATTGTATGAATCTTTGTATTTTTTTAACGGAAAACCTAGTAAGAACAGCAAACATTTTAGCACTGCATTATTTTTACCAAAGTATAAACTTATCGATGATGAATTCCATATCGAAGGCAAGATATCATTCTTGATCAGTACGCCTGACTATGAATTTTTTCTTCACCTTTATAATGGGTTGCAGCAGATACAAGAGTTTACTTATCAAACGTATACACTTCATCGGGGAAAAATTACACTTTTAGAAGAAAAACAAATAGATCAAATCCCTGTTTATTTTAAAACACTTTCTCCCATTTATATTCGTGATGCTCATAACAGATCAATCGCGCCAGATGATCCTGCATTCGAGCGTGAGCTGAATTATATTGCTAATCTCCTATTGAAAAATTTTCGTGGGCACGGACTTAAACAGCCATTGCAAGTCTTAGAAAATCAACTAAAGAAAACTGTAGTTAAAGAAAAAATCAGAGAATTTGACCACGGGTATCTTTACTTCACTGCATATAAAGGAAATTTTTGTCTAAATGGAGACATCGATGATTTACGCTTGCTTTCCCAGCTTGGAATTGGGTTTCGCAGGAATCAATCGTTCGGCATGGTGGAGGTGATATAACTTGGAAATTTTTTTGCCTACGGGTGAATGGATGATTAATCAAGGTTTGGTTGGATTTGTACGGATTGCTAGGAAAGCCGGACATCATATAGAAATGAAGCAGGACGGTATTTGTTTTGATAGCAGCATATTTAACACAATGGCTAAAGATTATTTTACATATTTTCTTGAAAAATTCAGTGTTGCTGATCGGGATGAAACAAGGCTAAAAAAAATTTTAAGTCGGTGTCGGAAAGAAGAAACATTTAAAGAAGCGAAAAAAAAGCTTGATGAATCGTTAAAGAGAATATGGGATAAGGCAAAAAATTACTGTTCTGATACAGCTGAAGGAACCGAAATGTCTTTGTTGATTGAACAAATTAAGGGATATGATCAGTTCGAAGACATTGAGCAAATAGAAAAGGAAGTTAACCGTTATCTCGACCTACTGAAAACACCGTTTATTAATGAAAAACAAACAGTAAACTTTTTTAAACTTTCTATACTTCAACCTTATTTCGGTCAGAATAGTTTTCTCAATATTAGTTTAAATAAGTTGGCGATTGAGGAACAAATTCAACGCATACATCAAGATTACATCGTTCCAATTTTGTGTGAACTAAAGCTTAAACAACTGCTTATGAATGCAGAGGATGAAAACCAACTATTAAGTTGGCTCAAAGAATGTCCCTATAAACCGATCAAAAATTTACATAAAACGTGGAAGAAAACATCTCTTGCTGACATTCGGGAAAACGAAAATGAACAGTTTTTATCATGCAGTTTTTTTGATGAATGGTATGCATTCGAACATTTAAATGAAGGTCATTTTGTTCCCTTACAGGTTAGTTCTTCAAATGCTTTGAATTATTTTTGGGATTTTGACAATGAAATGAAAATTCCTATTTCCAATCTTGCCAAATTTATATTGTTTTGTGCGCCTGCCGGAGCGGCACTTTCACCAAACGGAAACCAATCAAGCTTTGTGCAAATCGATGGGAGTATGAATAAACTTTTTGAAGTAAATGAACGTTATGCATTATTGCGCGAAGAAGAGAACCCTTTAAACGAAATTATTTTTGATTTAGTTACAGAATTGAAGGAAAAGGGAAATGCGAATCATCGAAATTATCTTTTTATTGATTATTCATCCGATTATCGGTCGAGAAAGACGATATTGAATTATTTTGATTTACCCCGTTCATTAAGTCGTTTCTTCGTGAATGAGCACGAACTATTGAAAAGGATGCATTATTCTTTGCGCAATGCGCTTGCATATGACTTTTTAACAAGGCGCGATGCAAAATGGAGGATTTTCAATGTACTCCGCCAATGCATCGAGAAAAAATATTCATCATTAGATGCTCAGACGGCAGTAGTTGTCCGTCATTTATACCAAAAATATTTGGAAGGAGATGGAGATGTGAAGATCGATTCGAAAACTGAAAGCAAAAGTATCTGGTTTTTATACAACTGTGGACGTGAAGTTCGGCAAAAATACGTGGAAAAAGGACAAGAACCGAAAGTTCAGGGAATTGCTTACCGATTGTTAAATGCAACAAAAGCGAACAATAAAAAGACTTTTATGGATTCTTTAATTCGCGTGTATATGTCTTTGGAGTTGCCAATGCCCTCTCTCTTTTTACAAGTGCTGCACGAAGAAAAGCTTGATTTTGCGACTGTTGCTAATGCGTTTATCGCAGGCTTGGTATCCCAACCTAATGACAAACAACCTGAAGGAGGAAATGAATAATGAGAAAGGCTTTATCATTTACAGTAATATTTCAAGGGAATTCATTAAATTATGGGGAAGGTATCGCCAATATTTCTGAATTAAAAAAATTCCACCGCGGGAATGGTGATGTTCATACATTTGCCTCTCGCCAAAGTCTCCGCTACGACATCGTCCGCCTTGGTAATCAACTTTTTAACTGGAATTTAGATGTTGTAGACAAATCGAAAGGAGTTATTCAATTTAAAGACGAATGCACCATCAAAGATTCAGTTGAAATGGATTTATTTGGATATATGAAAACAAAGGCGAAATCAGGCGCAGAGAGAAGATCTGCAGCTGTTCGCATTAGTCATGCGATTTCACTCGAACCTTTTCGAAGCGATCTTGAATTTTTAACAAATATGGGCCTCGCTAATCGAATTGGAACAGACGCGAATTTAGCAAATTTAGAGCAGCATCAAAGCCTTTATACGTATACGGTAACCATAGATTTTGCTCGTATCGGAGTGGACGGAAAGATTGAACTGCCGAATGAAGAACGTGCTGCCCGTATCAAACAACTTTTGACAATCATTAAAATATTAAATCGTGAAATTAAAGGAAGACAAGAGAATCTTGCACCTCTATTTATTATTGGAGGGGTATACAGTGTTGCTAATCCATTTTTCCTTGGGAGAGTGTCGTTAAAACAAGGAAATCAATACGAACTCAATACAGGAAAAATTGCATCAGTGCTTGAACAAACGATACTTGGAGAAAAGGTGGCAGATCGTACTAATATCGGGCTAGTACGTGGAGTTTTCGATAATGAAAGTGAAATTGAAACACTCGGGAATATCGTGACAATTGAGCAGTTTTTTACAATTCTTGAACAAGAAATCGACGAATATTTTGGTGATAAATGATGCAAGTACTACGACTAAAAATGTTTCAAGAAACTGCCTGTTATACAAAACCGTTTGCTTTGAAAGTAGGAGAAACATATCCGCTTCCTCCATACTCAACAGTAAAGGGCATGATACATGAAGTGTTAAAAGCCAATGAACTGATTCCATTTCGTTTGAGCATCCAAGGTGATTATGAAACAAGAGTTGTAGATTATAAAAAAAGTTATTTTATAAAAGATAGAAAAAGTAAAGAATTTCCTATAATTTTGGACGGGCTTTCAGGAATTGATTATTCCTATACTTCCATGACAGCGATGCCGCTTTATATGCATCTTTTGTACAATGTTCAGTTAGTAATACATATCGCTGCAGAGGACGAAATTTTGCAAAAAATTTATAAAGCTTTTTATAGTTATGACGGTCATATCAGCCTTGGACGCCATGAAGATCTCGTGCGTATGGATGAGATAAGATTTATTGAGCTGATAACAGTTGATGAAAGTGACTTAGCTCATTCGATGTATATCCCGAAAAAGATCATTGCAGAGGATGACCTAACGGGTATCCCTTATCGCCTAAATTGGACTTATACAATTAAAAAGGGAGTTCGTGATTGGGTGAAAATCCCAACATTATATGTTGCACAGGGTGAAAAAATTTACAGTGAATTGTTTTATGAACCAATTCATTTTGATGAAGAAGGATATACTGTCTTCTTTAATTAAGCTTTTGTCTATGGACAAAAGCTCTTTTCTTACAGATATAAGGGAGGGAATCAACATTGTGCATCATTTATGCAAAATCAAATCCCGTTGAATCCTTGAAGGAGCACACAGACGAATTATTGAGACAATATGAAAAATTACGTAATGCATATGGCATTTACATACAGAATGAAAGAGTTTGGGAGCTTTTAAAAATTGCCATTCACTATCATGATGCTGGAAAGGTGTATGGACCCTTTCAGCAACGCATTTCAGATGTGATCGGCATTCCTTATAAGGCAAAAACTGAAGCACAAAAATATTTGCCGCACAATTATTTATCTCCATTTTTTCTTCCCTTGGAGAAGCTTTCACTTACTCGTTTTGAACGAAAGGTGCTTATCCAAGCAATTGCTTATCATCATGAACGTGACCATGAGTTAAATTTTGAAGAACTTCGAGAAGCAATTGAACTGGACTTAGTGAAGAAACAAGATCTAGTTCGAAGCCATCTTGAAATTCCTGTTCCGGATCAAATTAAATTGTCCAATCGAGTTTTTAGAGAAATGGAAAAAAGAATTGTCTACGATGAGGAAAAAATAGATGAATATTTATTTTATGTCTTAGTGAAAGGTCTTCTTCATCGAATAGATCATGCGGCCTCTGGGCATATCGATATTGAAGTAGGGATAGAAGAAAATATCGGTGAACGAGCAGTACAATTTATCCTAGGGAAAGGGTCTTCATTAAGAGATGTTCAATTATTTGCGAAGGAGCAACAAGGAAAAAATGCAATTATTGTAGCACAGACGGGAATGGGAAAAACAGAGGCAGCTTTATTATGGATCGGTAATCAAAAAGCATTTTTTACATTGCCTCTTCGAGTCAGTATCAATGCACTATTTGATAGGGTATTTGAACAAATGGGATTCGAGCAAGCCGGACTTCTGCATTCGACAAGCAGCAACTATCTTGATGAAACAGGAAAAGAAAATTGGGAGGTCATCTATGATCAGTCGAAAAATTTTGCTTCAAAATTGCTTTTTACAACGATTGATCAAATTTTAAAATTTCCTTTTAAATATAGAGGATATGAAAAGCTGTATGCAACCATGGCTTATTCGGTAGTTGTCATCGATGAAATCCAGGCTTATGAACCGAAAATTGTAGCGGTATTAATTAAAGCTTTAGAAATGATTAAACAAATTGGTGGAAGGTTTCTAATTATGACAGCGACACTCCCGACTTTATATGTAGAAGCACTTGAAAGTCGTGGAGTAATAAAAAAAGAAGATTACGTATTTCAAACTTTTGTGAATGACGATATTCGTCATCGTATTGCCATATATGATCAACCAATGAGCGATTACTATGAAAGGATCGCTGAAAGTGGGAAGAAGAAAAAAGTATTAGTTATTGTAAATACCGTTAAGCAAGCTGTGGAAGTTTATTCGAAATTGTGTAAACTTACTGATCAAGTATCGCTTCTGCACTCCATGTTTATTCAGGAAGATCGCAGCATTCTTGAAGAAGCCATTAAAGCATTTGACAAAGATCGAAATCAATCAGGCATTTGGGTGACGACTCAGCTTGTTGAAGCATCTATTGATATCGATTTTGATGAGCTTTATACAGAAGTAGCAACATTGGATAGCTTATTTCAACGATTTGGCAGATGTTATCGAAGACGCTTGCTTGATCACGACAATCCAAACATTTTTATTTTTACTAAAGATGCTTCAGGTATCGGCTATATTTATGATCAAGAAATTGTTTTAAAAAGTATTGAGGCGCTTTCGTTATTTCATGAAAAGGTGATAAAAGAAAAGGAAAAAGTAGAGCTGGTTGCTAATCTTTATAAGCGGGAATCATTAAAAAATACAAAATTTTTAAAGGAATTTGATCATGCAATGAGGGCGATTGATTCGATTACTGACCATGAATTAACGAACAAAGAAGCACAAAATATACTCCGTGACATCCAGGCTGTTCTTGCGATTCCGAGAAAAATATTTGATGAATATGAGTACCTCTTTGACCAGTTAGCTCAATGTGAAGATCGTTATGAACGCATGAAACTGCGGAAAGAAATTGAGCGAAAAACGGTGTCCATTACCAAAGCCCGAGCAAGAGGTAATACATCACCGATTTTAAAGACGTATCGATCATCTAACGGTAAAGAATATCCATTACTGCCATATATCGAAATATTAGACTTAGATTATGATTTTGACAAAAAAACAAAAAAAGGTACTGGAGTTTCGCTTACTCCTTCTTTATCCCCTTTTGTATAAAGAGGTGTCATTTGTGCGGCTAGATATTCAAGGGATAAAAGTACACTATTATTTTGTTTGTAAAAGGAAGCTGTGGTTGTTTTCAAAAGGTATACAACTTGAGAGTGAGCATGAAAAAGTCGCCATCGGTCAATTGCTTCATGAGCATTCCTATAAAAGAGTACAAATGAAAGAGAAAATGGTAGATGATGTCATAAAACTTGATTTAGTAGATGATGATTATGTCAGGGAAGTCAAAATGTCTAGCAAAATGGAAAAAGCTGATCGGATGCAACTTTTGTATTACTTATATTATTTAAAGCAGATGGGCATTGAAAAAAAAGGGAAGCTTCATTACCCAAAGGAAAAACGAACGGAAGAAATTGAATTAACATCAGAGAATGAGGTGGAAATAGAAAAATTAATAAAAGCGATCAATGCTATTCAATATCAGCCGACAGCCCCGAAAGTAAAGAGACTTCCATACTGTTCATCATGTGCTTACTATTCTTTTTGTTTTGCTCAAGAGGAGTGAGTGAGTTGCAAGATTTTTATGTGTTTTCAAATGGACAATTAAAACGACAGGATAATACTATTTATTTTATCGATGGTGAAGGAAAGAAAAAATCCCTTCCTGTTGATAAAGTAGAAAATCTTCACTTATTCGGAGAAACACAATTTAATAGCAGCTTTTTAAACTTATTGAATCAATATGATATTAATCTTCATATATACAATTATTATGGTTTTTATGCTGGTTCATATGTTCCAAGAGAAAAAAAGGTTTCCGGTTTCGTACTAGTTAAACAGGCTGAACATTATTTGAAAGAAGAAAAAAGACTGGAGATTGCCCGTTCTTTTATAGAGAGTGCGTCATTTCATATATTGCGGAATTTAAAATCTCATAAAGAAAAGACGACAGATACAATTCGCATGATAACTGAAGAACGAAAAAAATTGGAAAATGCCAATAGTGTTCAAGAAATAATGGGAATTGAAGGCCGAATTCGAAATTGTTATTATCAATCATTTTCACAATTTTTACGTCCTGAGTTCTCTATGGAAAAAAGAGAGAAGCGTCCGCCAACCAGTCCGATAAATGCCTTACTTTCTTTTGGGAATAGTTTAATGTATACGACAGTGTTGACGGAAATATATAAAACACAGTTAAACCCTACGATTAGCTATTTGCATGAACCTTCAGTTAAACGATTTTCTTTAAGCTTGGACATTGCAGAAATTTTTAAACCCCTTATCGTAGAACCGCTAATTTTTTCGCTAATTAATAACCGTCGAATTACACCAAAGCAATTTTCATATGAACATGGCTTCTGTTTATTAAATGAAGAAGGGCGCAAACGGTTTATTGAAAGTTTGGAAAAGAAAATGCAAACTTCTATAAAACATCGAAAGTTGAAGCGTCAAGTAACGTATCGATATTTAATCCGATTGGAATGCTATAAGCTGATCAAGCATGTAATCGGTGACGAAAAATACAAGCCTTTGAAAGCGTGGTGGTAAGTGTGTTTGTCATAATAACGTACGATGTTGGAGAGAAAAGAGTAAATAAAGTTCGAAAAAAATTAAAAGAGTATCTTTATTGGACGCAAAATTCTGTATTCGAAGGGGAAATCACTTTAAGCAGCCTTGCCAAATGCATGTCAGAGCTTGAGGCGATTATTAACAAAAACGAAGATTCGATTTATGTTTATGAAGTGAAAAACCCGCGGAACATAAAAAAGAAAGTGTATGGGCAGGAAAAAAGTTTTGAGACTTTATTCCTTTAATGAAAAAAGCAGTATAATTGATTGTGCCGATTTTTTAAAAAATTCAGTAATATGTGATAGTGATTACGAGAATAATGTTGTTATAATAGATTGTATTGATTGACATAGGGTACTAGTGTTTCCAATCTTTTTTTGGGAAGGTTAGTATACATTCATTATTTTAATGAACTCAATTCATGATGATGCATGAAATGGGCTGCTGACGGCTAGTATGTATTTGTAATTTTAATGAAAAAGACTTAAATGAGACTTGTTTTCGTAGGGATATGGATCAAGATTGGAAGAGTAGCAAGGATAGACAAATATTCTTAGCCTAAGGAATGTTGTTTTTGTCAACAAGTATCAACATTATCTCAATGTTGAAGGCAAAAATCAATATTTGCAGCAAACCTATTATATGAAAAAAGTGATGAAACCTTCGATGAATTCTAGGTTTCAAAGCTTTTTTTCATAGATCCCAAAACACGATTTAACCTTTACTGCAAACTGCACAAATACTTGATCTCGCAAGTTTATAAAAAAGCTTGATACTATCGTTATTTTGGCATTTTTGTTTGGTGGGTTTTATCTGAACTAAGTGGGATATAAATTTTTTTTCTATCGAGGAAAATGTACAAATCATCGAGGTTTTATCTGAACTAAGTGGGATATAAATTAAAATCGCCGGAACCGTTTGGGCGAAAATTGTTTACGAGTTTTATCTGAACTAAGTGGGATATAAATTTGTCTTCGATTTTCATTATTGTCATTTCCTCCTTTGTTTTATCTGAACTAAGTGGGATATAAATAACGAGTATTTGAATGCGCCGCAGCCTACGGAAGTGGTTTTATCTGAACTAAGTGGGATATAAATTTGACCGTATTTGTGCGTTTCTTGACGTGCCAATCGGTTTTATCTGAACTAAGTGGGATATAAATTTAATACGCGACTGCGGGCGATTCGAGCGTTTTTCGTTTTATCTGAACTAAGTGGGATATAAATCAGAAACGATTGTATCAAACATCCCCCACATAATTGTTTTATCTGAACTAAGTGGGATATAAATCATTTCTGTTTTTCAAACTTTCATCAAATGCGCCTTGTTTTATCTGAACTAAGTGGGATATAAATATTGTCGGTGCGGTCAGTTGCGGAAACGGAGTCGTCGGTTTTATCTGAACTAAGTGGGATATAAATGCGACATCCTATTTGCAGCTGTAACAACTGCATTAATAGTTTTATCTGAACTAAGTGGGATATAAATTAGTTACTACCCATCCTCTCCGCTCATACGAGTGGAGGTTTTATCTGAACTAAGTGGGATATAAATTTCTCTTTCGCTAAGTCAGCACTCGCCTTGATCGTTGTTTTATCTGAACTAAGTGGGATATAAATTTTGAATTTCAGCTTTCGCCGCTGCTGTTAGATTCTGTTTTATCTGAACTAAGTGGGATATAAATCCGGTTCGGACTATATCTTCACCCTCGCCATTACAGTTTTATCTGAACTAAGTGGGATATAAATAAGTTTAAAAGACGAGTACAACAAAAAGTTGCAGGGTTTTATCTGAACTAAGTGGGATATAAATGGTAAGCTCTTTCGACAAGCCAGTGAAATTTCGGACGTTTTATCTGAACTAAGTGGGATATAAATTCGTTTCCTTGTCCCGAAATCGTTTCGCCACTTGATGTTTTATCTGAACTAAGTGGGATATAAATTAATATTGAATCACAAGGCACTTGCTCGCCAATTTGGTTTTATCTGAACTAAGTGGGATATAAATGGTCAAGCGATACATTAAGCGCATAACGAACATCATCGTTTTATCTGAACTAAGTGGGATATAAATGCGTCAAATGCTCCGCAGTTTATCAGAGATCGCAGGGTTTTATCTGAACTAAGTGGGATATAAATTGAAAAAAGAATTGCGTGAATTGCTTGCTAAACTTGGTTTTATCTGAACTAAGTGGGATATAAATAAAGCAACCAAAACCAACGCCACCGCCGCCCGTTACCGTTTTATCTGAACTAAGTGGGATATAAAGTTGATTGTTTTTTTCAACTTCGAGCAATGAAGGAGTTTTATCTGAACTAAGTGGGATATAAAGAACGCTTTTTGTAGCGCTTTTGTCGTTTCACTTCCCCGTTTTATCTGAACTAAGTGGGATATAAAGTGTTACTAGTATGATTAGGATTCCACGGGTCATAGAGTTTTATCTGAACTAAGTGGGATATAAAGAGCCATATGTGGCAGTTGAAAAGAGGGTAGATTACGTTTTATCTGAACTAAGTGGGATATAAAGGGCGAGTATTCAACGCCGTATCGTTCGAGCGTATTGTGTTTTATCTGAACTAAGTGGGATATAAAGCGAAAGGAGGACGTATTATGCAACGTTTTCAATTCGGTTTTATCTGAACTAAGTGGGATATAAAGAATAAACGAATCTTCTCAAACGGCGTAGATTATTTCTGTTTTATCTGAACTAAGTGGGATATAAAGTCAACGATTGCAGCCGCAGTAGTTCCGGCATATCCGTTTTATCTGAACTAAGTGGGATATAAAGCGCAGAAATCTTTTTCGTATCGAATTTCACTTCGAGTTTTATCTGAACTAAGTGGGATATAAAGTACATTCAAGCGTTCGCAATGTGGCTTAGCGGATGTAAGCGTAAAATAATCCCCACCTTTTAATGATAGGGATTAAATACTATTATTGTGATAAGTTATTAAAAACCCGACAATTCAAAGGAATTGTTTTGGACCAAGGAAGTAGTTGATCAAGCTCATCCATATTGCTTATATCCATATTGGGAAGCCTTTCAAATAAGTAGCGAAGATAATAAAATGGATTTAATTTATTCTCTTTTGCTGTCTCCACAATACTGTAAATGATTGAGCTGGCCTTAGCTCCTTTCGGAGTATTGCTAAAAATCCAGTTCTTCCTTCCGATCACAAATGGTTTAATGGATCGTTCACTTCGATTATTATCGATTTCTAAACGTCCATCCTCTAAAAATGCCACGAGTTTTTCCCATTGGTTGAGGCAGTATGTAATGGCTTGACCTAATAGACTCTTTGGTAAAACATTGCTTTTCTCTGTTTTTAGCCATGCTGAAAAAGCCTCCAACAATGGTTGGCTGTGTTTAAGTCGTTTTTTATATCGTTCTTCTGGTGTACATTCTTTCAAATCACGCTCGATGGCAAATAGCTGATTACAGAAATTGAGTCCTTCCCGAGCTGTGACTGCTGAATGACGTTTGGATTCAGGAAGTACGTTTAAAGCCTCATCGAACTTTCTGCGGGCATGAGCCCAACATCCAACTAATGTTACGCCGGATACCTTATGGTATCCTGCATATCCATCGACATGCAGGTATCCTTTAAACCCTTTTAGGAATTCTTTGGCATGTTCTCCTGCTCTAGTTTCCTGATAGTCATAAAGGACAAGTGGTGGATCCTCTCTTCCAGTCCGATAAAGCCACATGTAAGATTTCGATGTGCTTGACCTTCCAGGTTCATGTAAAACCTGAACAGTTGTTTCATCCGCATGTAGAATGTCTTTAGAGAGGAGATGCTCTTTCATTCGTTGATAAATTGGCGCAAGCCATTTTTCGGCACCATAAAGCATCCAATTGGCCATGGTTTGCCTGGATAAGATCACACCTAATCGTTTGAACTGTTGTTCTTGGCGATATAGAGGTAGCCCCTCTACATATTTTTGATTCATAATATATGCCATGCTTGACGGTGAAGCTAAACTTTTTGGATACACAGATTTTGGGGCAGGTGCTGTAACGATTGGTGTCTCTATTTCATTACGCTCACAATGACGGCATCCATAGACATATCGAACGTGTTTTAAAACTTTGACTTGAGCCGGAATAATCACTAATTCTTGTCGTACTTCTGTGCTCATTTCGTGTGTTTTTTCACCGCAACACGAACAGACCTGCTCTTCTTCGGGTAAACGATATTCAATCGTTTCCATAGGCAGGTTTTCAAACGTAGCTTGACGTTGACCACGTTTCTTTTTACGACGATATGTAATTGTTTCAACAGTTGGCTCTTCGGCTTTTACATTAGACTCTACCTCTGCTTCATTGAATAAAGGTAGTTCTAATTGATTAGGATTTGTTTTTTCGCTTGAAGAGCCAAATTTTCGTTTTTGACTAAGACGATACTGTTCTTCATACCATTGTAATTTCGCCGTCAATTCAACGATTTGCTGTTGAAGTTTTTCAATTAATTCAAATGGGTTTTGGTTAGGATTCTTTAAATTTTTCATCATGTAGTAATAATTCGACGGTTTTAGCTATTTTCCTCCAAGGTTTTTGTTAAAAGTAAAAAATTCATATAACTGTTCTAGCCTTTACTTCTGGGTGTGCTTTCTTTTGCTCCATTGCAAGACCATCCAATAACCAGCGTAATTGCCGATAACTAATTTGTATCGTTCCAGTGTCATTTTCATTTGGCCATTGAAATTTTCCTTTTTCCAATCGACGATAATAAAGCCAAAAACCATTATAGTCCCAGTGAAGAATTTTTAATTTATCTCGCTTTCGATTACAGAACACAAAATAGCTTGATGAAAAGGGATCTAAATCAAATCCCTCTTTCACCAAAGCAGCTAATCCATCAATGGATTTTCTCAAATCAGTACTTCCTTTTGCCAAGTAAACTCGTTCAGCTCTTGTACCAACTAACATGTTGATTTCAACGTCCTAACCACTTCTGAAAGAAAGGCCGGATCGAAACCAGGTTTTACTTCAATTGAAATCCCACTAATTTCAATCCGTAATGAATTTTCAACTGTTTGTGAATGATCTTCTAGGGTAACGGATGCCCATTTTGTAGACTTTCCTTGATTTTTTATTGGATTTTCAATTTTTCTTAACCAGTATTTAAACTGGTGAATATTCCATTGATTTTCCTTGCACCAGTTTACTTGAGTTTGACCGCTTTTACGATAGTCAGCGATTCGTTGTTCCCAAACCTTTCGTAATTCAGGATTCTTAGGCATAAAAAAACCTCCTTCAATTTCATCTTGAGGAGATTATCTCATGAAATTAGCACACCAAGAAGGTGTGCAAGATTTGACGCTTACTAGCGGATTAAGTTTTATCTGAACTAAGTGGGATATAAAGAAGAAGAACGTAAGAAAGCGGAAATGAGCGAACTTGGTTTTATCTGAACTAAGTGGGATATAAAGAATATACTGGGCAATTAGCACAAATTCAAATCCAGTTTTATCTGAAACTAAGTGGGATATAAAGTTATACGCTGCATACGCTTAAATATGGGGGTGTCGTTTTATCTGAACTAAGTGGGATATAAAGAGTACAAACAAGACATCCATGTGTGGGAAGAATCGGTTTTATCTGAACTAAGTGGGATATAAAGAGCATGGAAAGAAGCGAAAAGAATCGCTGCAAACGGTTTTATCTGAACTAAGTGGGATATAAAGTGTAATGCGTTCCCCCAATGCAATCATCTGTCGTTCGTTTTATCTGAACTAAGTGGGATATAAAGTGCAACATTTATGAATGTTTTTAACGCAGTACGTTCGTTTTATCTGAACTAAGTGGGATATAAAGAAAAACGATATAACAAAAGCTATTTATTCCGGTATTGTTTTATCTGAACTAAGTGGGATATAAAGCAGTAATCGCTTTTGCGGCGATTTTGTCGGTTGTTACGTTTTATCTGAACTAAGTGGGATATAAAGAATATTCATTTTTCCTATTACATTCATCGATTCGTCGTTTTATCTGAACTAAGTGGGATATAAAGTGCAAAAAGCAGTTTGTGAAGACGGACGTGTGAGAGGTTTTATCTGAACTAAGTGGGATATAAAGATCTCTTTTGCCGCTTCAATCGCTGCATCAATTGCGTTTTATCTGAACTAAGTGGGATATAAAGTCAGTTTTGGATCTAAGGGAGAAGCATGTTTCTTCTCGTTTTATCTGAACTAAGTGGGATATAAAGAAAGCTGTTGGAGCGCAAGTGACAACATCAACCGCGTTTTATCTGAACTAAGTGGGATATAAAGCTCACTCGAGTGGATAGGAAAACAGATGTATTTCCGTTTTATCTGAACTAAGTGGGATATAAAGTGAAACGTCAGTTACGTAAATATATGGCGGTTCGCGGGTTTTATCTGAACTAAGTGGGATATAAAGATCGCCTTTTAGCACAGAAGTAAACAACTTGATGACGTTTTATCTGAACTAAGTGGGATATAAAGATGAAAAAAGTTGCGAATTTCTTTTTCATCTTCATCAGTTTTATCTGAACTAAGTGGGATATAAAGACTACTCCAAACAAGAAAAACGGCGGGAGAACAAGTTTTATCTGAACTAAGTGGGATATAAAGAAAAATACTATGATGATGATTCATCGTGCTTGGACGGTTTTATCTGAACTAAGTGGGATATAAAGCTATAAGAAACGTTCTCGGTATCTTACCCTGACTGGTTTTATCTGAACTAAGTGGGATATAAAGTGGATATCAAGTAATCTTTATCAGCCAATTTTACAAGCGTTTTATCTGAACTAAGTGGGATATAAAGGTCGATTGTGTTCGTTGGGTGCCTGCGGATAAAGTGCGTTTTATCTGAACTAAGTGGGATATAAAGTACATAATTAGAGAAAATAAATATACAAGAATTAATGTTTTATCTGAACTAAGTGGGATATAAAGTCGACAACTCTAGCGACAGTGGCAGCTACTAGACCAGTTTTATCTGAACTAAGTGGGATATAAAGCGGAACTAGGTGCGGAACTAACTCCGGAACTAACCTGTTTTATCTGAACTAAGTGGGATATAAAGTGTAATATGGAAGGAAGAGCAGCAAGTGATTTGTCGTTTTATCTGAACTAAGTGGGATATAAAGTTTTTCTTGAGCTCTGCAGCCAATTTTTCCGCATTTTGTTTTATCTGAACTAAGTGGGATATAAAGATGAAAAAAGTTGCGAATTTCTTTTTCATCTTCATCAGTTTTATCTGAACTAAGTGGGATATAAAGACTACTCCAAACAAGAAAAACGGCGGGAGAACAAGTTTTATCTGAACTAAGTGGGATATAAAGTATTGAAATTGAGGGGAAAGCAATGATATTAGGTCAATAAAGTAGACACAAAAATTTATAGATTTTTTTTCGCAGCTACCGCGCTATCGCTTGGTGGCCTTTTAAAAATAATTACGACGTTGTCCTAATTATTTTTAAAAGGTAAATTTTCGTGTCTAACTATTCTATTAATATGTTCATTAAGCTCCCTTTTTATAGTACATACGTTCGTATTCAGATGGCGAAAAATACTCTGTTGCGGAGTGAATACGTTTATTATTGTAAAATATTTCTATATACTCAAATATGCTCTTTTTTGCTTCCTCCCTTGTTTTATAACGAGTCTGATAGATTAGTTCTTTTTTTATAACCCCATGAAATGATTCAATACAAGCGTTGTCATAACAATTTCCTTTGCGGCTCATGCTACATTTCATTCCGTATTCCATTAGCTTAGCTTGATAGTCATTTGAAGCATATTGACTCCCTCGATCAGAATGATGGAGGATAGAACCCTGTGGTTGTTGACGCTGATAGGCTTGCTTTAAAGCACTTAACACTAGCTCCTTTTTCATGGAACAGTCTATATGCCAGCCGACTATTTTCCTTGAATACAAATCCATCATACTAGCTAGATAAAGCCAACCTTCATCCGTTGGAATGTATGTGATATCAGCTACCCATACTTCATTTGGTTTCGTAACAGTAACATGTTGGTTTAAGACATTTTCGTGGACCGGATGGTTATGTTTTGAGTTAGTGGTAGCCTTATGCTTTTTCACGGTACGAGACTTCATTCCCTCTTTGTTCATTATGCGGGAAACCGTCTTCTGTGAAACCTTCATGCCTTCATGATTAAGCTTTTTGGCAACCTTTGGACTCCCATACAGTTGGCGAGATTCGATATACACACGACGCACTTCCTGCGTCCATTCTTCTCGACGCTCTTGTCTAGCACTTTTGGGACGATCACGCCATTTATAATAACCGCTTCGAGAAACTTTCAATACTTCGCACATCTTCTCCAATCGGTAATCGAAGCGATGCTCATGGATAAATGAATATTTTACCGATGGTCTTTCGCGAAGAAGTGCATCGCCTTTTTTAAGATGGAGTTTTCCTCCTCCAGATCCCGAATACGTTTCTTTAGTTCACGAACTTCGTGGTCTTCGGATCGAAACGTTTGGGTTTCTGTTATTTCAGGTTCTTGCTTATATTTTTTCATCCAGCCGTGAAGAGTATTTTCGTTAATTTTGAGCTCACGAGCCACTTGTGCAACGGATTTCGCTTCCTCCAAAATATAACGAACAGTTTGACGCTTAAAGTCTTCCTCGTACCGCCTTTGTTTTTTTGTCATGTAGACACCTCATTTTTCAGTCTATTATTACTATAATAATCTGTGTCTACTTTTTAGTCTAACATCACAATTGACCAAAAATGTTTTATCTGAACTAAGTGGGATATAAAGAAGCTTGCAATCGTTCGGCTTGCTTTTCAGCTTCGGTTTTATCTGAACTAAGTGGGATATAAAGACTTCCGGATTAGGATAGGTCGTTGCAATATCTGCGTTTTATCTGAACTAAGTGGGATATAAAGGAATACGAATATAAAGGAAATTGTATGATTGGGGATTTAGTTTTATCTGAACTAAGTGGGATATAAAGATTAATCTTCTAAGAAAAGAAATGTCTGATCAGTGTGAGTTTTATCTGAACTAAGTGGGATATAAATTCACTGACAAGGAATATTCTGACCGTTCCCGGAAGGATTTTATCTAAACTAAGTGGGATATAAAGTTTTTTCCGTTAGAACCGAAATAAAAAGTAGATTTGTTTTATCACTAAGTTGGATATAAATAAGGGGAACTTGAACGTATTCGGACAGGCTGGAAATGGTTGTATCAAAACTAAGTGGGATATCAAACCGCTAAGGCTAATTTAAGCGTTAATCATTTCATAAGCAGGCAACACGAATATAACGGAAAAGCTGGAGAAGAACAGTGCCTGCTTTCTTAATTTTTGTTTTATACTAGCTTGTCTCAATGATGGTTTCCATCTTCAAAGGACGGGTCAGTGCTTACTCTTTCTCATAAATCATTTGTACAAATGTGTGATTCTTTTTAATGAAAATATTTTTGTAAAGGTTTAAAATGAAACATATACTAGTGCTTTTGTCATAATGCAAGAGAAATTAGCATTGCATGAATCAGAGGCTGGTTTAGGGGGAGTTTCCAATGGCTTGAAAAAGCGGTGAGACGATAATGAATATAAGCTTCTAAAGGAAAAATATTTTATCTATTTGGTTAGCATTCGGCTTGCTTCTTATTCGTGATGCCATTCGGAAAGATTTTATATTGCATTTTTCCTGAAATGGTTGTTTGTTATATTTCAGTCGGTGCTCAAAATAGAAAGATTTTTGGTTATGCGGCAGCTTAAGTGCTTTCTGGTTTACCTGTTTTCTTTTTAGTATTTTCCGGCTCTTTTGCAACGGCTATATTCAAATAGCTTCCTGCTTTGCCGCTTTCATTTTAGTGATTTCATACGTTCTTTGCCGATGTGTAACTTCCAACTAGAAAAAGAAAAAAAGTTACATAAGAAGGTACGAGGGGGATTATTATGATACGTATGTATAAAAATTTAAATATTGGCTGGAAATATTCAATTGGTTTGATCGTAACAGTGGGATTATTTATTATAGCGTCTATTATTATAGGAAACCAATTTTTTCAAATAAAAAACAACATTGAACAAATTGACCGTAGAGGAGAAAAGGCTGTACATATAACAGAAATGGCTTCGCTTTTCAGAGCTGCTGACATTCGAGTGGCCGATTATATAAATACAATGGATGAAAAAAACTTGCAAGAGTTCAATGATCGTATGCAGGAGTATGAAGACAAAAAGAAGGGAATAGAGTCTCAACTGGAGACTAAAAATCAACGGGATTTATTAGCAAAGATTGAAACAAACAAGGAAATGATTAATGATCTGTTTTTAAACCAGCTAGTTCCGGCTTTGAAGGGTGGAAACAAGGAAGAAATCGGCAAGTTAAGAGAACAAATCGCTGAATTGCGTAAAGAAACAGTTGCTCAGCTTGATCAATTGACAAAGGCCGTAGATGAAGAACGCATTGTAGCTGTCAATCAAACATTAAATGTTATGCAGCACAGCCTACTCATATTGGTTTTATCTGTCCTTTTATCAATCGTTCTTGGGGTAACAGTTGTTTTCCTTATTACGCGGACGATAAGGAAAAATTTACTTGTAGCAGTAAAAATGGCGAATCAAATCGCAGACGGGAACCTGCAAGGTCATGCAGTCATTTATGAAGGTAAAGACGAAATCGGCCAATTAGTCAATGCTATGAATAAAATGAAAGGAAACTTGCATCAGATTATTGGACATATGACAAATGTTTCAGGCAATTTAAGCAAACAAAGCAGAACGCTGTCACAATATTCCGAAGAGGTTCAGCAAGGCAGCCAACAGATTGCTTCTACCATGCAGGAATTATCAAGCGGTGCTGAAGAACAAGCGAACTCTGCATCAGAGCTATTAGAACAGATGAATGAATTTGAATCGATCGTAACAAATGTATTAAAAAATCAACAAGAAGTGCAGACATTTTCAGACTCCATGCTTACGCTGACGGAGGATGGCAGTCAGGCAATGATAAAATCAATCGAAAAAATGGAATCAATTGATGCGAAAATTCAAGGTTCACTCGCAATGGTAAAAGGGTTAGATACGAAAACAAACGATATTGCCAATTTAATTAACGTCATCCAAGAAATTGCCGATCAAACCAACCTTTTAGCGTTGAATGCTGCGATTGAGGCTGCGAGAGCAGGAGAACATGGAAAAGGTTTTGCAGTTGTCGCTGATGAAGTGCGCAAGCTTGCAGAACAGGTAGCTTCCTCTGTTTCGGAAATTACTTCTATCATTCAAGGCATTCAAACTGAATCTAAAAATGTTGTTATTTCATTGGAGGATGGCTATAGAAACGTAGCAGAAGGTACGGAAACTATTTCTAAAACAGGTGATATCTTTAATGAACTAAAAGAGACCATTAAAAAAGTCTCGCATAAAATTCGCGGTATGTCAGAATCGATTAACAGTGTTCTTGACAATACGAAAAAAATGGGAGAATCCATTGAAAGTATTGCATCTGTATCAGAAGAATCTGCAGCTGGAATAGAAGAGGTGACAGCTACTGCTGAACAGTCTAATTCTTCTATGAAGGAAGTAGCAAATTCAGCAAAACATTTGGATAAAGAAGCAATGGATTTTGATCGATTAATACAGCAGTTTAAAATTTAGTTAGTTTTTGAGATTGTATGTAACACACGTCTATTTTAAAAAATGAGGGCCATTTCAAACTTTGATAAATGTAAGTTTGAAATGGCTTTTTGTAATGTGTTTTGAAATGAATTTTTTAAGATTCAAAATAATAATGACGGTGAAGTCCACAGCCTGGATTAAACTGCGCATTGCAGTTCGGGCATTGATATGCACTGTGCAAATACTCATTAATAGTCAATTCTTTCCCGCAATGGCCGCATAAAATCGCTTTCTCATCAAACAAGGCTTTGGGCCAAACTTGTGGATTTCCGCATCCCTCTTCCTCATGGCATTTATGACATGGATAATAAGTCTGGCAGCAATAAAATTTGATTGCAATAATATCCACATCTTTATGGTAATGCTTGCAACGAGATTGTCTGTCGACAACTTTACCTTTCACTTCTATTCCATTTATGTGCATTGGCTTTTCACCCCAGTTCAAAACGTCTTTATCATGTGCCACAAACAGAACGAAAAATAGTCATTTTTTTATATAAAAGTATAGCATAACTGTTTCTTTCAATTGTGCTTGGTTGTGATGACTTTGGGGGCTGTCTTAGAAAGTCAAATCGCCATTGAAAACAAAAAATCATAAACACCGATATATCAACGCTTCTAAAACATTAATGGGGGCGTCAATAAGCCGATTTTCTAAAAATAGATCAGTCTTTTCTTGATGATTTTGTGATATTGAGCAAAAACGATTATTTTAATGGCGCACAATATGGGCTTAGGGCATGCCGCAAAAGGACAAAGGTGCAACTCGAAATTTGGGAAGCGATGAGGTTCAAGCGAAATTCATAAAAATGCAAGATAAAAAGCAGGTACCTAAATTGTTTCCTATGAAATGGAATGAAGAAAAAACCGTATGCAAAATTGTTTAAAGAAGGCTTGAAACGGGCAGGATTACATATTAAAATTCCTCTTTATTAGGAATAACAGGACCGCTAAACATAAAAACAACAGTTTGTTTACCTTATCCCTTATTTTCGTCTTAAAATACAAAGCTTTGTTTGCGTGTTACATAATAATAGTATATAATAGCATTAAGTAACGTGGATTAAGGGGAATAACTATATGGAATATGTTGAAGCTCTAAGAGATATAAAACAAATCAATGCCATGAAAAGATATTTAAAGAAGCATTCAGAGCGAGATTATGTACTCTTTGTGTTTGGCATCAATACCGGTTTAAAGATCACAGAAATATTGGAAATAAAAGTAGGAGATGTTTTGGGGGATGACGGCTACATAAAGGATTTTTATCTGCTTCCACATAAAGAATCTAAAACGACTAAGGAAGTGTATCTCAACCAAAAAGTAAAAAGGGCGATTCTCCATTATATCCAATCGAGACAATTGAACCGCGAAGATTATTTATTCCAGTCCGCGAAAACGAAAAAGCCCATCACGCGTCAACAGGCTTACCGCATTATCCATCGTGCCGCAGAAGCGGTCGGCATACAAGGGAAAATTGGAACGAACTCTATGCGTAAAACCTTTGGATTTCATGCCTATAAACGAGGAGTCGCCATTTCTTTGCTTCAGAAATATTTTCACCATTCGTCTCCTTCTGAAACACTCAAATATCTAGGAATTTCGAAAGATGAAAAAATTAGAACGGAAATTGATGTAAACCTTTAATATTCAACAACCTTAATCCATTCATTTAAAACATTTATAAGGAGGAATTTTTGCATGAATATTAGAGAAAGTGAACTTCCGGGAATTGGATATAAGTTTGAAATTATTACAAAGAACCAAGATAAGCTTGTTATTGTCATCCATGATGATGGACGGAGAGAAATTTATCATTTTGATTCAGATGATCATGATGAGGTTTTAAGTACTGCCACATTTGATGACTCAGAAGCAAGACAAATTGCTGGAATTTTAGGCGGAATGGCATATAAACCTAAAGCATTAGAAACCGTTGACTTTGCGTTTGATGATTTAATTATTGAATGGTATCAAGTAGAACCTGGTGCACCAGTTGTGAATAAAACGATCGGTGAGATTGATATAAGAAACAATTATGGAGTTACGGTCATTGCTATTAAGAAAAAAAAGACAAAGAAGACACACAACCCAGGTCCGGATACGGTGATTGAGGCAGGCGATACATTAGTAATTTCAGGAGAACGAAACCAACTAAAACAACTAGTTAACAACTTATTATCGAACAAAGGAAAGGAGTGAGGTTTATAGATGGATCATTTAGTCTTTGAAGTTGGTACAGCACTTGTCCTTGTTGCAATTGCAGCTATTATCGCAAATAAGCTTAAATTTTCCATTATCCCTTTCCTGATTGTCCTAGGTATGCTTGTTGGCCCGCATGCCCCAACGATTGGGATTATCGACTTAACCTTTGTTGAAAGTAAAGAAATTATCCAATTTTTAGGACGCATTGGTGTTCTGTTTTTGCTTTTTTATTTAGGTTTGGAATTTTCTGTTGGAAAATTGATGAAATCAGGCCGAAATATTGTGGTAGGCGGGAGTCTTTATGTAGCAATCAATTTTGTTTTAGGCCTTTTATATGGATTTATCGTCGGGATGCCATGGATGGAGACTCTTATTATTGCTGGGCTTGTCAGCGTGTCTTCCAGTGCAATCGTCGCCAAAGTCCTTGTTGATTTAAAAAGAACAGCAAATCCAGAAACAGAGTTAATCCTTGGGATCATCTTATTTGACGACATTTTCCTTGCTTTATTTTTAACCACAATGTCAGGTGTCTTGCTTGCCGGCTCTACTTCTGTCCTCGGTATCATTACCTCTGTTCTTATTTCGGTTGGCTATATGCTGCTGTTTTTTTTCATTGCACGAAAAGGTTCGCCTTTATTAAATAAATGGTTGAATATTAAATCTGACGAAATTTTCATTATTGTTATATTTGCTACATTGTTTTTTGTTGCTGGGTTTTCAGAAACCCTTCATGTTGCAGAAGCGATTGGCGCATTGCTGTTAGGTCTAGTTTTTTCAGAAACTGACTATCGAGACCGCATTGAACATATGGTAGTTCCGTTTAGAGATTTCTTTGGCGCAATCTTCTTTTTCAGCTTTGGATTGAGTATTGATCCATCAACATTAGCTGGTGCGATCTGGTTAGCTTTAGGCGCTGCCGCACTCACAATTGCTGGGAACTTTGTAGCTGGTATGATTTCGGGGAGGAAAGCGGGGCTATCCCATAAAGCTTCTACCAATATTGGTTTAACCATTATGGCTCGTGGAGAATTTTCGATCATTGTTGCAAATTTAGGGATTACAGCAGGATTAAATCCCATTTTAACTCCTTTTACTGCCCTTTATGTTCTTATTTTAGCGATCGTAGGACCGCTACTTGCGAAAGAAAGCAAAAATATTTACAAGTTTTTAAATAAGATTTTCAAATGGAGTAACACACCGGAAAAGAAAAAAATAAAAGTCCCAGGCGAGTAGCTCGCCAATGGGAAATTTTAAGCTCAATGAACATTATTATACACCAAAAACATCTCTCAAGAAATATAGAAATAAAACGCGAAAAATGTACGTAAGCTGTTTTCAAAAATTTATTGAAAATGCAGGTTTTCTCCTTATAACAGAAAACCTGCATTTCCTTGTAAACTATTATTTTGCGTACAAAATTTCGCATTTTTTGTTTGCGTTTCTTTAACGTATGGATCGAAGCGGCTGAACAGAATGTGCATTTGCTTGTTGACAGTTTCGCTACATAAAATCATCATTATTGTTGTTTCAATGTACATTTCGAATTTGTTGCACCACTTTTAATTGACATCATTTTTTTATTGTAAAAGATAATGATTGACAATACTTAAAAATATTTTCCCTGAGACGAGAAGCGCACGCTCGTCAAAGTCAAAGCGGGGATGGTGATGAGGATAATGAGTTTTTGGATCGTCTCCTCTTGCACCGACATGAAAATAAACACCTGGTTTATGCTTTAAATAGTATGCAAAATCTTCTGCTCCCATTGACGGCTGATAATTATAAAAACAGTCAGATGCATACGTCTCGCTAATAATGGCTCGCAATTGTTCGGTTTCATTTCTAGGATTGATAACTGGAGGATAGCCGTTTAAATAATCAATTTCGTAGCTTGCGTGCGAAGCTTGGCATAGTCCTTGAACAATCGCTCTGATTTCCTCCTCAATTTGCTTCCTAACGTTTGGATTAAATGTTCTTACTGTCCCTTCTATTCTAGCGTTTTCTGCAATGACATTGAAAGCTGTTCCAGCTTGAAACACACCAACTGTCACAACAGCTGAATCTATCGGATTCACGCGTCTGCTGACAATTTGCTGCAAGTAGTTCACAATTTGGCTGCCGATGACAAGAGCATCTACTGTTTCATGCGGACGGGCCCCATGGCCTCCTTTTCCTTTTATTTGAATCGTAAATGCATCGACAGCAGCCATAACGGGTCCTTCTCGTAAGCCTATTTTGCCGTACGGAATATCAGTGGAAACATGTGCGCCAAATACAAGGTCAACATCGTCCAGGCATCCATCTTCAATCATAAACTTGGCGCCGCCGGGCGGTTTTTCCTCCGCGTGCTGAAAGATGAATACGATGTTGCCTTTTAAACGGCTGCGGTCGATTTCACTTAATACTTTTGCAACCCCGAGGAGAGCTGCTGTATGCCCGTCGTGGCCGCATGCATGCATAACTCCTTTTACGGACGATCTGTAAGGAGAGTCGTTCTCTTCATGGATCGGAAGCGCATCAAAATCAGCGCGGAAGGCAATGGTTCTTCCTTCTTTTCCGCCCTTGATCATTCCGACAACTCCATTTCCACCGATTCCGGTCTTTACCTCAATCCCAAAGGAGGAAAGCTTCTCTGCAATAAATTTCGGTGTATTTTCCTCTTGAAAAGAAAGCTCAGGATGACGATGCAAATATCTTCTCCACGAAACCAATTGTTCGAAATTTTCCATTAAAGAACGATGAAGCTCCTTAATCATTTTCGCACCTTCTTTCAAAAATAATGATCCTTTTTTTCGATTAAAAGCTGTTAAATCATCATCAGAAATATGAAGTATCTAGTAGTCTAGCTGGGAAGAGAAGTAAGCTGAGTTTTAAGATCAAAAGTAACTCTTTAGCAGCGTTAGATAAAACTCGTCTTTACTTCTAAGCCAACTAAAAAAGGCTTCATCACGTATTATTTTCTTTAATATTTCGCCTTCTTTAGAAGTACGAAAACTGCTTTTTCAGGTATGGTTAAATATTTTAATCACCAATTCTTTATTAAACCTATACAATATATTGCAATTACTTAATATTCATTTTACCTCCCTTTTTTTGTCACACCAAGTAAAATTTTTCATTTATTTATATTTTACAGAACCATTTAAGAATGCATTCGCTGCCTCTATATAGAACTCTAGTAGAAACAAAAGAGGTTAACTCATGAAAAGTTCGCTATTTCTCAAAACGAAAGAACCAAGCTGGAAAAGAGATATAAAGAAAGCGCCATAAAAATAATCAAACAACCAGAAAATAAAAATGACCTGTCCTTTTCCTAAAGCGAGAAATGTAATATTCGATGATTGGTTTTTAAAAACAACACGTCCGGATTAGTACCATAAGATAAGCTGCCATCTTCTTTTCCGGGTTTCTACCATTTTTAAATTGTACATTCCAGAGTGGTTTAATAATTAATTCTTTTTTTCTAGAATATAATGTATCTCTAATTCTTCAAGATCCAATACTAAACCATCATACTTTCATCAAATGATCGAAAATATTCACCCCAACTTATTTTGACATCATTCCATTTTTTACCTTATTAACAATCCAGCGGTTGTTTTTGAAAAACCGTTTTTACCTGACGTTTAGTTCATCTATACGCAAATTTGCTGAATTCTCCTTTGATTTTTAAGTATTTTTAACATTGTTATTTAATTTTCGTAATTTTATAATGAGCGTGTAAATAATTTTCATTATTCTGATAAATGAAAACGTTTTTGTGCACTAACGCATCAGAAATATTTGATACATGCAAAGGAACTGTTGGAATACCGAAATGTTTAGAGGAGTGAATAAAATGAAAGATATCGTTTTGCTGGAAGGAGCAAGAACGGCATTTGCTGAAATATCTGGATCATTTCGAAACACTACTGCGACTGATTTAGGTGCATTTGCGGCTAAAGAAGCTATTCGAAAATCTAATATTTCGCCTGATGAAATTGATCATGTTGTGTTTGGAAACGTTCAGCAATCAAGCAGAGATGCACACATTTTAGCAAGACATGTTGGATTAAAAGCCGGCACCCCGATTGAAGTTCCTGCCGTAACGATTAATCGTTTATGCGGGACGGGGATTGAAGCAATCCTAACAGGCGCCCGCTACATTTTAACGGGAGAAGCAAATGTTGTGCTGGCTGGCGGCACGGAAAATATGAGTCAAGTACCGCATGTCATTCGCGGTATGAGATGGGGAAGTCCTCTAGGTTCGCCTGTTGTAGAAGACTGGTTATGGGATGGACTATATGATACGTATGGCGGCTGCACAATGGCTGAAACAGCTGAAAATTTAGCTGTCAAATATAATTTAACGAGGGAAGAAATTGACCGTCATGCTTTATCTAGCCATGAGCGTGCGATTGCAGCGAGAGAAAAAGGGTATTTTAAAGAAGAAATTGTACCGGTTACTGTGAAAGGGAAAAAAGGAGACATCATTATTGATCAAGATGAACATATCCGCCATACGAGCATGGAGCAGCTTAGTAAATTAAAGCCTAGATTTATTGAAAATGGTGTTGTCACGCCGGGAAATGCAAGCGGTATGGTTGATGGAGCAGCAGCTGTTGTCATTGCATCAAGTGATTATGCAGAAGAAAAGGGGTTAAAACCGATTGCCCGCCTTGTTTCCTGGGATGTTGTAGGAGTAGAACCGAAGTATATGGGGATCGGTCCGGTTCCTGCTATTCAAAATGCATTAAAGAAAGCAAATTTAACGATTTCTGATTTGGACTTAATTGAAATCAATGAAGCTTTCTCTGCTCAATATTTAGCATGCCAAAAAGAATTAGGCTTTGATCTTGAAATAGGTAATGTAAATGGGGGAGCCGTTGCGCTAGGACATCCTCTTGCTGCAAGCGGAACAAGAATCACGACAACTCTTATTTATGAATTAAAAAGGCGAAACAAAAAATATGGCGCTGTATCTGCATGTATTGGCGGAGGACAAGGAATCGCCGCTGTTTGGGAAGCGCTGTAAATCCGCAGAAAAAATTGAATGCTTCGGCTACACGAGAAAATAACGGGTTAAATATATTGTCGGATCAAGCCTTATTTGTTTCCATGCGGCAAGGCGATTTCAAAAGAAAAATGGGGTAACTGTATCGGATGTCAACTTCTGATGCAGAACATATTATTGAAGCAGTCTCTGCAGCTTTTTGATTATAAGAGGGTTGATGATAAGTAAATAGGTATGAAATGTTCAGCTGCTGTTGAAGCTGCCTTTTAATTCCGGCTGGAAAATCTAGATATTTTGAATGAAAAAGCCTCTAGACTGATGAACTTAGTCTAGAGGCTTTCTATTTTATGATGCGGATTGTTTTAAAAATGTTTCTCCTTCTGGTTTTGCCCGTTTGATAAAGAAAGTGAGAACGAGGGCGATCAGTGCAATTAACACTGATATTTTGAAAGAAAAGTTGATTCCATTTAGCATTGCTTCATTCATGATATCGGCCATTTTTGCTGGATCACCCGCTGCGGATTGCGCCAATCGCTCCGCTTCCGACTCTGCTTTGTTTTGCATGAGCGTGACCAGCAGCGCTGAACCAGCAGCTCCTGAAACTTGCTGCAACGTGTTGTTCATCGCTGTAGCGTGCGGGTTCATGGTTTGCGGCAGCTGATTGATTCCGTTTGCCATGACGGGCATCATCACCATCGACATTCCCAACATTCTTAATGAGTACATAAGCATTAAAAAGCTGTAGGATGTATCCATTGTTAAGTGGCTGAATTCATATGTTGTAAAAATGGTAATAGATAAGCCGATAATGGCGAGCGCTCTAGCACCAAATTTATCAAAAAGCCTTCCTGTTATCGGCGACATAATTCCCATGATGATTGCTCCCGGCAGCATTAAAAGTCCGGAATCAAAAGGTGAAATGCCGCGAATTGTTTGAATATATATTGGCATAAGCAGCATCGCTGAGAACATCGTCATCGAAAGGACGATCGAAATAGCGGATGATAAGGCGAACATCGGATATTTATAAATTCGAAATTGCAAAAGAGGCTCTTCCATTTTTAATTGCCGCACAATAAACAAGACTAAGCTGATCGTTCCGACAATAATGGTTCCATATACATAAACGGAATCCCAGCCTTTTTCCCCGGCGGAGCTAAACCCGTATAAAATGCCGCCAAACCCGATGCTTGATAAGATGAGCGATAAAATATCCAAAGATATTTGTTTTTGAGGCAAAATGTTTTTTAATTTAAAGATTGCAAGGATGAGTGTGAGAGCAGCGATCGGAATAACGATGTCAAACAATGTACGCCATGAATAATGCTCAACAATCCATCCGGATAGCGTTGGCCCTATCGCTGGCGCAGTGATCATTACGAGTCCAAAAAATCCCATTGCTGTGCCGCGCCGTTCAACAGGAAAAGCGACAAGCATGACATTCATTAATAAGGGAGCCATGATCGCTGAACCGGCCGCTTGAAACATTCTTGCAACCAATAACACGCCAAATGTCGGCGAAAGTGAAGCTAGCACTGTACCGGCTGTAAACAAGCTCATTGCTGTTAAATATAGTTGGCGATTCGTAAACTTTTGCAACAAGAATGCGCTGGCAGGAATTAAAATCCCATTAATCAGCATGTAGCCTGTTGACAGCCATTGCGCGGATGAAGGAGATATTTCAAAATCCTTCATAATGGATGGAAGTGCAACATTTAGAAACGTTTCGTTAACAAAAGACACAAAGGCACCAACAAATAAAATGGCAATCATCCCATAAGGCGGTTTGTTTAATGTTTCATGATTGGTCAAGCGAGAATCCTCCTTGTACTTATAGTATATTATTTTATACTGTTGTTATAAAAGATAATAATAATATATACTGATAGTATAAAAAAATCAACAATAACTTTTATTTTTGAGTTCAATCATAAAGGATGTGCAGTCAAATTGAACGATCGAAAAAGACAAGTAATGGAAGCGGCGCATACTCTTTTTGTTGAAAAGGGATTTGTGAGAACATCAGTTCAAGATATTTTAGATAAAAGCGGGATATCGAAAGGGACATTTTATAATTATTTCTCATCGAAAAAAGAACTTTTAATTAGTATTTTTGAAAAGATTAAAATGGAAACAGATCAGCGGAGAATGGAAGTGTTGGCTGGCAGGCAAGCAAACGATAAAAACGCGTTTATCGAACAAATTCAAGTCAAGATGGAAATCAGTAAAGAAAATAAACTATTCGCTCTGTTTTATGGTGTGCTGATGTCAGAAGATGAAGAGCTTAAAGGATTGGTGCAGCAGTATCATTTTGATGAACTTTGCTGGGCACAGAAGAGGATTGCAGAAGTATTCGGGGAACAAATACGTCCGTATTCGGTTGATTTGGCCGTGTTGTTGTATGGAATGGTTCAAAACGCCATTCATTTCGCTGTCACTGCCGGAGCAGAAATAGAAATTAACAGCATAATCGCTTATTCGTTGAGAAGAATTGAAAAAATAGCGGAAAATGTTGTGAAAGCGAAGGATCAGCTATTTGATCCGGATATAGTAGAAAGGCTGGAGCCGGAAGAGGCTTTGAATCGGAAAAAGAAAAAGGAATCCCTTTTCAATCAAATTGATAAAATAAAAAAATCGGCAGATGAGGAGCAAAAGGAATTGCTATCCTTTCTAAAGGAAGAATTGCAATCTTCTGTTCCGCGGCGAGCGCTGATTTACGCGGTGATGTCCCAAATTGATCAGAAGAAAAAGCTTGAGCATTTGGTCGATGAGGTGCTAAGATTTAATACTTAAAGACCTATAAAAGGCTGAATCGTTTTGCCATTCACTTACCAAAAGACTTGGATATAATAATAGGAAATGAAGTTTATTGGAGAGATTAGCGTGCAATTAAATTCCAACAAGATTATTGAAGCCTGTTTGCTAGCTGGTAAAATTATGCTTGAAAATGGAGCGGAAACGTACCGCGTTGAGGATACGATGCAGAGGATGGCTACATCCCTTGGTGTAAAGCAGTCTCATTGTTTTGCTATGCCCACTGGAATTATATTTTCCATTGACGAAATGGAACAGACAAAACTTGTACGTGTGCTGGAACGGACAATAGATTTAAATAAAGTTGCGATGGTGAACAACATTTCTAGAAGGATGGCGCAGGGTGAAATATCTGTTGATGAAGCTTTGCTGGAACTGAAGCAAATAGACGAATCAAAACCTGAATATCCAGTTTGGCTGCAATTGACCTCCGTTTCCATCTTGAGCGGCTGGTTTTTAATCATGTTTCAAGGAAAGTGGGCAGATTTTGTTCCTGCCATGATTTCAGGCGGCTTAGGTTTTGCATTTTTAGTTTATGTTCATCGTTTTGCTAAAATTAAATTTTTTTCAGAGTTCCTAGCATCGTTTGTCATTGGATTTACAGCCATTTGGCAGGTGAAGCTGGGCATCGGGACCGATTTAGATAAAATTATTATCGGTTCTGTCATGCCGCTTGTACCGGGGCTGCATATCACGAATGCTGTCCGCGATTTGATGGCAGGACATTTAGTGGCTGGATTATCAAAGGGAGCTGAAGCGTTTTTAACAGCTTTTGCGATCGGATCAGGAATTGCCATCGTTTTATCGATTTATTAATTGAAAGGATTGTTGTCATGCTGTCACAACTTGCAGCAAGCTTTATTGCAGCATTTGCATTTGGAATTATTTTTAATGTACCAAAAAAGACGTTATTTGCATGCGGAATTGCGGGAGCAGTTGGATGGCTTTCGTATTTATTCTTGATTCATTTTAAGATGGATTTAATTATCGCTGCATTTATTTCAGCGCTTCTTGTTGCCTTCATTAGTCACTTGTTTACGAAAATGTATAAAGCGCCGATCATCATTTTTTCTGTTCCAGGTATTATTCCGCTTGTCCCAGGAGGGATTGCGTATGATGCCATGCGCCATGTAGTCGAGCAAGACTATTTTACGGCGATTGAACTAGCAGCTAAAGCTTTTATCATATCAGGAGCCATCGCCATGGGACTAGTGTTTTCCGAAGTATTGAATCGGATGATTATGAAAATTATTCGGTAGTAGCTCTTTTCAATTAGTTTACCGGTGCATTTGCCGCTTAGGGAACAAATTTTTATACATGTCAGTTTTCATGGTCTTGCTTAGCTGGTTATGTTTTTTAAGGTGGGGGCGGTAGCTCTTTTCAATTGATTTGCCGCCTAGGAATAAATTTTTTTACATACTAGCTTTCATAGTCCCGCTGACCGGCTATGAATTTTTGAGGTGGGAAATCGCTCTTTTCAACTGACGTGTCGATGTTCACTGACCGGATTAAACTTTTTGAGGTGAGCTGCCATGCTTTATCAAGTTTTTGTGTATGGAACGTTGTTAGTCGGGGAAGCAAATCATCATGTTGTAGAGCCTTATTTAATCTCTTGCGAAAGAGGACATGTGAAAGGACGCCTATATGATGTAGGAGATTATCCAGCGCTTGTCCTTGATGAAGGTGAAGATGAAGTTGCCGGTGAATGGTTCATTGTAACAGAAGAAGGATTGAGGCAAATGGATTTGCTGGAGGATTTTATAGAAGGGCGGCCGAATAATGAGTATGAGCGCGTTTGGGTCAAGGATAGCCGGCAAAATATAGAAGGTTTTGTTTACGTATATTCCTTGGAAAAAGCGCAGCATCTTCCTATCATATATTCCAATTCATGGAGAGAGCATCGGAGAAATCAAAAGTAAAAGGCTGATTCAACACATTGCTTTTCAGCGATGTTGAGTCAGCCTTCTTTGTATAGTTTTAGTATTGATTGTGAATGATGAATATGTTTTCTTGTTCATTACATTTGATTGACGGGATTGTGGCATTAGCCCACAACTTCCTGAAAGTAGCCGGCATCCGCCAGCTACTTTCAGATAAAAATCGAAAAAATATAAAAGCAAGTGGAGAGAAACGAATTGTTTTTCTCCACTTGCTTCATTTTAGGGACTTATCGGACAGCCCCGTGTTTAAACAGGCAGAATGAACCATCCTGCTTACATTATTTCAATTTGATGAGCTGTTCATATTTTTCAAGAATTAGTTTTGTTAACGGGTCGTTTTCGTCAAGCTGGCTGTACTGCTTCAAAGCTGCAGCTGCTCCTTTTGTTTTAATGATTTCTTGCAATTCGACTGCCTCTTGGTCTTCTTTATAGTCAAACAATAGCGCAGCTGCTACGGCTGTTGCAAGATTTTCAGGTTTTTGACCGAATTCCATTAATCTTTTTGCTGGTAAAATTAATCGGTCGTTTGCGCCAAGCTTGCGAATAGGTGATCTGGCTACTCTAGTGACATTATCGGAAATTTGTTTGTTTTCAAATCTAGAGATAATCTTATCGATATATTTTTGATGCTCGGAACGATCAAAATGATAAGTTTTCGCCAGCATGTCGCCGGTTTCAGCTAGCGCGCCTTCTAAAATTGGGCGGACAAACGGGTCCAATACAGCTTTGTCGATTGTTTCTATATTTTTGAAATAGCCTAAATAAGCTGCAGTAGCATGTCCAGTGTTGACAGTAAATAGCTTGCGCTCAATATATGGATTTAAGTCGTCAACATAGGTGATTCCTTGAATATTTGGCAAGCTTCCTTTTATGTCTGTTTTTTCCACGACCCATTCAAAAAATGGTTCAACAGAAACTTTTAAAGGGTCCTCGTGGGTTTGTAATGGAACGATGCGGTCGACAGCTGCATTAGGAAAGCCAACATATTGATCCAATTTTTGTTTTTCTTCATCTGTAAGCGATTTGCGTACCTCTTCTTTTAATAATTGGCTGCCGCCGATCATATTTTCACATGCAATAATGTTTAAAGGCTGGACTGACTGTTTAAATCGTTCCTTAAGTCCTGAAGCGATTGTCGGTGCAATGATTTTTAAAATATTTGGACCGACAGCCGTTGTAATTAAGTCAGCTTGGCAAATGAGATCGATAACTTTGTCAGTTTGTTTTGCACTGTTAATTCCTTTTACACCTGTGACGGTGATTGTTTCTTTTTTTTCGCTGGCTAATTCGATGATATAACTTCCTCTTTTATTTAGCTCAGAGATTAGATTTTCATTCACGTCAAGAAAATATATTTCATAGTTAGCTTGATTTAGAAGAGCGCCGATGAATCCTCTTCCTATATTTCCAGCGCCGAACTGCAAAGCGATCATGTTTATTCCACCTCATTGAATAAATTGATTAATTCTTCTTTAGTCGCTGCATTGATGATACGGTCAACATTTTCTTCCTCTGAGCAAAGGATGGCGATTTTCGACAAGAGCTCCAAATGTTCGTTGTCTTTTCCGGCAATTCCGAACACTACTTTAGCAATGTTGCCTTCTCCATATTCTACACCTTCAGGAATTTGAATAATGGAAATACCTGATGATAAAATGTCTTTTTTTCCTTCTTCTGTTCCATGAGGAATAGCTATATGGTTTCCCATGTATGTGGAAGTGATTTGTTCTCTTTCAAGCATTTTACTGATATAATGTTCGTTCACATAGCCGTTTTCCACAAGAACCTTTCCAGCTAATTTAATAGCTTCCTCCTGATTGTCCACTTTTGCATTTAAAACAATATTCTCTGCTGTTAATATTTGCTTCATCTTAGTCACTCCAATTAAAAAATTTTTCTTTCATATAACGATGGAAAATCTCATTCAGCTTATGATAGACAGCTGCTTCATCTCCGCTTTCAAATAGTGTTAAACTGCTATTGCTCTCAATAATAGATGAACTGATTTGGCTTAATATTTCCAGCTTATTTTGAGTTAGCTGTTCAGGAGCTAAAAGCAGCAATATCCGGCTGATTTCCATCGCATTTCCGTCCATTCCGAGGACGTTGTCCGCTTTGTCCAAATCATAAATACGAAATAAAGGAATCAATACTTCTTCATCTTTTAAATGAAATAAAGCAATTTTTGTCCCGGGAATTCCCAATCCTCCTTTTTGTTCTCTCGCCAAAAGCTTCTTCGCAACGGATTCATCATTTGTGATCAATTTTTCTTTATGCAATGTGCGGGCGATTTCCAAAAGATTTTTTTTATGCTGTCCTGTATTTTCAAGCAAGCTCACATTGAAATGGAGCAAAACTGTTTTGATAATATCGCCCAGTTCAAAAAATTGATCGATGATGTGAATCATATCGTTTGAAGGATTTTTCCGGAAAGGAATGCCCGGAACATTGTTTTCGCTTCTTTTGAATTCTGTCAGCTTTTCATTCATGTACCTTTTTATTTTGGCGATATCATGCTCATTTAACAGCGGGTTAACTGTAATATATGACACATGACGATACGGAAGATCGGTAGTTGAAATAATAATATCGTATTGGCTGACATCCAGCCTTTTTAAATCAATAAGAGAAGCAATATGAATGTTTTCTATTTCAGGAAATTCCTTGCGAAGTCTCGTTGCCAGCATTTTGGAAGAACCGATTCCGCTGGGGCAAACAACTAATCCCTGCAGCGAAATATTCTCCATCTTTGATTCTAAAGCGGAGCCAAAATGCAGTACGAGAAAGCCAATTTCATCCTCTGATAACTGAAGATCATAAAAGATTTTTTTTACCCCTTCTTCGACAGACGCGAAAAGGGTGGAAAATTTTGTTTTGATCTGTTGCAGCAGAGGATTGTGCGTATGAATCTTCTCTTTTGAACGTGTAATAGCAGGGACAAAATGGGCTACCAACCCTTGATATAAAGATTGATCTTCCGTCAAGGGAAAGCCGGTTTTGTTGGAAACAAATTCAATGAGCGCATGGACCTTTCTTGAAATGTCTACATCTACATCAAAGAAGGAAAAATCTTTATCTTCTTTTCTGCGCGCTCCTAATAAATGAGTCGCGACATAGCCGATTTCCGCTTCAGGGAACTTGACCTGAAAGGCTTTTTCCAATTCTTTGACGATCATGCGGGCGGATTCGAATTCTTTTGTGCCTTTCAATTCTTGAAAAACTTGAGGATCGATATCGATCGTTTCGCCTTTTTGGATTCTTTCCGCTGCAAGCATTAAATGGACTGCAAGAGCAATATAGGCACTGTCCGCAATAGAAAATAAAATAGTTTGCCGAAAATTTTCAAGTACTCCTTCAACCGTTTTTATTTTTTCTTCATCAATGATTTCAAAAATTTTTTCCCTTTTTTCATTTTTCTCTTCTTTTATCTGCCTTTCAATTGCTTGCAAAAAACTTTTTTCATCCAATTTCTCCATTATAATGTTTCCAAGGAGAGCCCTCTTTCCATTTTCTGGTCCAATGAGTTCTATTCCGTATCCTCTTTTTCGGATGAGCTTCAAATCAAATTGAGCAATCCATTCTTCGATTTGATCTAAATCATTGCTTACGGTTGCAGAAGTGACGTTTAATTTTTCAGCTAGTGTAAACAGTTTTAGAGGCTCGCTGGCCTCTAAAAGTGAACATAGGATGAGCACTTTTCTTTCTTCCTGGCTAAAGTCTGTGTGCTCTCCAGATCGGATATCTTTTAATAAATTTTGTTTCCGCAGCGATGGACCGAATAAGCGAATTCCTTTTCCTTGCAGGCTGTCAATATAAAGACCATATTTTTTTATCACTTTTTTTATATTTTTAAGCTCCCGGTGAACTGTTCTTGAGCTGACGTTTAATCGTTCAGCGATCTCTTTTGTGGAAATGTGTCGGTCCTCCTGCAGCATTAATTCGATGATTTCCCGTTCTCTCGCCCGCAAGTACATGGAATTCACCCCTTTTAAAGTGCACTGCTGTGCAATCTGCTTATGACTGTTCTTTTAATTTTTCTAGCAGTTCATCGTACTTAGGACTGTTTAAGAAATTCTCAACAGAAATGTGTGTTGCATTAGGAAGCTTTGCTTTTGCTCTATCTGTTAAATCTTTATGTGTAAATACAATGTCTGCGTCATCAGGCAAATTGTTGATGGCAGTGTTTGTTACTTCGATATTTAACCCAGCTTTTTGGACTTTGTTTCGCAAAATGGAAGCGCCCATTGCACTGGATCCCATGCCTGCGTCACAAGCAAAAACAATCTTTTGGACATTGGCTAATTCATTTTCTTGCAGCTCGGCATCTCCGCTGTCTTTTTGCGCTTGATTTGTGAGCATTTCTGCTGCTTTGCTTTCTTTACCTTTTAATTGCTGCATTTTCTCTGCTGCTGCTGATAAGTCTTCCTCGCTGTCTGCTTTCGCTGCTTTTAAGATGATGCTTGAGATGAGGAATGAAACAGCAGTTGCAACAATAACACCAGCCAACACACTTATATAATGTCCTTTTGGAGTCATAATCATTAATGCAATAATACTTCCCGGTGAAGGCACTGCCACAAGTCCGGCATCAAAAAGTAAGAATGTTAACACTCCGCTCGCTCCACCGGCAATAGCAGCTAAAATTAATAATGGTCTCATTAAAATATAAGGGAAGTAAATTTCGTGAATTCCGCCCAAAAAGTGAATAATGGCTGCACCAGGAGCAGTTTGTTTAGAATTTCCTTTTCCAAACAGCATATAGGCAAGCAAAATTCCTAGACCTGGCCCTGGATTCGTTTCAAGCAAAAATAAAACGGATTTGCCTGTTTCTGCTGCTTGTTCAATTCCGAGCGGGCTTAAAATTCCATGATTAATCGCATTATTTAAAAACAGCACTTTTCCGGGTTCGATAAATATACTTGCGAGCGGAAGCAGGTTGGCATCGACAATGAATTTAACTCCACCTGCCAAAATGCCGCTCAAAGTTAAGACAATCGGGCCGATTCCTAAAAAAGCAATAATCGTTAAAATAGCAGCGACAATACCAGCTGAAAAATTGTTGACAAGCATCTCAAATCCGGATTTAACTTTTCCTTGGAACAGTCTGTCCACTTGCTTTATAATATACCCACCAAGAGGCCCCATTATCATGGCACCTAAAAACATTGGAATGTCCGCTCCAACGATTACTCCCATCGTTGCGGTTGCACCCACAACTCCTCCGCGCAGATCATACACCATGCGCCCGCCGGTAAAACCAATTAGAAGCGGCAACAAATATTGTATCATCGGATTCACTAGTTTTGCTAAAGCTTCATTTGGTGTCCAACCAGTCGGTATAAATAACGCAGTGATGAGTCCCCACGCAATAAATGCGCCGATATTTGGCATAATCATTCCGCTTAAATAACTGCCGAATCTCTGTATTTTTACTTTAATATTTGATTCTGCCATTGTGTTCACCCCTTTTATTTTTTTAGAATAATGTTTCTACATTTTAAATTTTAAAGCGTTATCATTGCGAGTCTCAATTTAAAGAAAAGTCAAGTTTGTCACTTTTGCTGCTGACAAAATTTATTTGAAGTTTAACCAAACGCATGCTTTTTATCCTTCTTTTTAGCTATTTTTTGGCATCTATCAGATGACAAATTTCCTGTATTTTATTACTATAAATGTAACTTCTATTTTCTGTATAAGGTGCTTGAAAATGGAATCGTATTATGTGGAGGGTATCGTAGTGGGGATGAAAAGACACGAAGCTCTGGAAGAGATTGAGAGAGTGCTGGGTATACGGGCTGTTGAAGTGCTGACTCATGTTGGAGAAGAATACTTTCGCTCCCTTGTTAAGTATATTGCAGAAACATTACATGCGCCAATAGTCCTTGTCGGAGAAGTGGACGAAACATCTTCAAAAATAAATGTACTAGCAATGTATCGAAACGGAAATTTGTCTGATGGAGATGTTCAGCCAATACTAGCTTTGGAAAGTTCTTTAAAGGAAGCGAGCTTTTACGAAAAATTAATTCACCAGTTATTCTCTAGATTAAAGGGAGATATAGAAGGCGCCGGTTATTTGGAAATACCTCTTAAAAGCAGCAAAGGGGAGATCATTGGGCTCATTTTTATTATAAACATAGAGACGACGGAGACAAAGGAGAAAGCCGAAACGATTTTTCGCTTGTTTAGGGATCGGACTGCGAAGGAAATAGCTAGGAATAAAAAGGAAAAAAGATTATTAAAGCTGGCACACTACGATTCGTTGACTAATTTATTAGAACGGGCTACTTTTCGAAAAATGGTTGATGAAGAAATAGGAAAACATCCTGAAATAAAAAGAGGCTTTTTCTTTATTGACATTGACAATTTTAAAATGATCAATGATTCTTTCGGGCATAAGAAGGGAGACGAGCTGTTAGTCAAATTTGCAAAACGATTAAAAGACATAATGAAAAACGAAAACGCGCTTCTTTGCCGCAATAGCGGCGATGAATTTGTCATCATGCTGAGAGATGTAGAAAAGGATCAAGTTTATAATTTAGCTGCAAACCTTGTCAATGAGCTTCAATATCCACTAATTTTAGGAGAAAATGCTGTGTTTATCACAGTAAGCATAGGAGTTTCTTTTTTTCCTGAGCATGGCCACAATGCAGACACACTGATCCATCATGCTGACTTAGCCATGTATGAGGCAAAAAAGGATGGGAAAAGCACATATCGCTTCTATCAATCTTTTATGGAACATCATTACGAACGTTTTCTTTTGAAGCAGGAGCTGCGGCGCGGTATTGCCAAGAACGAGTTTGTCTTATATTATCAGCCGAAAGTTGACATCATTCAAAGGAGAACCATCGGGTTTGAGGCTTTAGTTCGATGGAATCACCCGGAGAAAGGGTTTCTATCTCCATCAGAATTTATTGAGTTGGCTGAAGAAGATAATACGATTGAATTGATAGGAAACTTAGGATTGGATGAAGCGTGTAAACAGCTTAAATGCTGGCAGGAGGAATTTAGTAATCAACAATTAACAATTGCGGTTAATATGTCGGCACGTAAATTTTTTCATAGTGATTTAGTTCATCAAGTCCAGGAATCGATTTCAAAATACAAGCTGCCGTATTCTTCGCTTGTCATCGAAATAACGGAAACAACGGCCATAAAAGATTTTGAACATGCGGTAAAAATTATTCAAAAGCTCCAATCATTAGGTGTGCACATTCATCTGGACGATTTCGGCAAAGGTTTTTCCTCTCTTTATTATTTGAATAGACTTCCTGTCAATGCAATTAAGATCGACCGTTCGTTTATACAGCAAATCGGGCAGGGGCAAAAGGAAAATCCAATCGTCAACGCCATCATCGCAATGGCTCATTCTCTAAATTTGGATGTCATTGCAGAAGGGGTCGAGTCAAATGTTCAGCTCAAATATTTGCTAGGGAAGGGCTGTCATATTATGCAAGGATACTATTTCAGTAAACCTTTGCCAGCGGATAAAGCCGGGGATTATTTAAGAAGAATGTAAATAATGATTCACTTCTGCCTCCATTTCTCAAGCCGTTTTGGGAGAGGAGGCATTTATATTTTTTGGATCGGCGTGTTATCAGAGTGCGTTTTTTCATATAAAAGATGCCGGCATATCGAGTCCGGACTTTTTGTTTTGTAAAAATGTTTATGTGTTTGATAGACTGTATTATGTTAAGGGAAGATCCCGTAGATTATGTATTAGTATATTTTAAGAAAGAAAGGATGAGAGAAAGGTTTTGCGCATTTTTGTGTATACAGTTTTGATAGCTATTTATATTTTATCTCGTTTTTTTCATGCTCCAGTCATAAGCTATAGCACTGGAGCTGTCGCTTTGGTAGCACTCGCAATTTCAGCGGTTTATGCCAGAGGACTATATCTCATTTCAGGTGCCATATTTTTATTGATTGGATTTGTTTTATTTATTCAAAGTAAGCAGCCATGGCATACGTTTATTTTGCATTTTGAGCAAGTGCTTGGTTTGCTTTCATTGTTTTTTGTATTGCCATTTATGAATTCCATCATTCGTGTCGGAAGGTATGATAAACATTTAAGCTTGTTACTTCAGGATCAAGCTGCTGATCTGAACCATTTATATCGGCGAAGCTCAGGAGTTTGTCATATACTCGGTCTATTTTTAAATATTGCTACAGCCCCCCTTCTTATTAAATCATTAAATGTTATACTGCATGATTTGCCCAAAAAAGTGCTAACGAAATTTTATTCGCAAAACTTGCTGCGCGCCTATGCTTTATGTCTTACTTGGAGCCCGATGGAGGTGATGGTGAGTTCAACGATAGACATTACAAAAGTGCAGTATTTTATCATTTTTCCAATTTTGCTTTCGATGGCAATCATAATGCTTGGGTTTGATTGGCTCATGTCTTCGTATAAATATAAAGGTATCCAAATCGCCTTTCATACGCCTCATTTTTTTAATAAGAAAAAGGGTTATAAAAAAGCTTTTGAATTAATCGGAATGCTGCTTTTGTTGATATTCATGGTGTCGACTGTTCAACATTTTTTACAAAAAGGTTTTCTGTTTTCTGTTGTATTATTGATTATCCCATTTTCTGCTATTTGGTCTTTGTTTATTAAAAAAGGAAAAAGATATTTTACAGTTGCAATCCAGCATTGGAAAGAGCGGACAAGGGGATTAGCCAATTACTTTTTCATGTTTTTGGGAGCAGGTTTATTTGTAGAAATGCTGGCAGACTCGCAATTGCTATCATTTTTAAAACCTGTTTTTGAATTAGGAACTGAAAAGACGTTGATTTTATATAGTACAATAGGACTTTATTTTTTCATTACATCGTTAATTGGTTTTCACCCTTTAGTAGGTTTTGCTTTATTGGCAGAGCTCTTGCAGCCGTTTTTAGTCGACATACCACCAATTCCGCTATCCATTGTGTTAATATGCAGCAGCTTGTCGACTGTGATGTTCAGCCCTTTTAATATATCAGTATCAATTTTGTCTGATGAATTAAGCGTACAATCTTATCGGATCGGTTCATGGAATATGATTTTTGCATTAGGGTACATTGGGTTCGGCATTGTGGTAGCATGTTTTGTTGAAATGTTTTTTATGTATTGACACCGTTTACAATAAAATTTATAATCTTCTTAAAAAGAGATTATTTTCAAAATTCTCAACAATAAATATTTTTTTAGATCGATCTAACAGGATTTTAGATCGATCTAAAAAGCTCGGATATTGGATCGATCTAATAGAAGAGTAAACAGAGCCAAATCGATGTGATAAGCAGGTGATTAGATGAGAAAAGCTCAGCCATTTATTAACGGATGTTGGATCAATTCGGGGCGGCCAGTAGTACAGGTGCGGAGCCCTTATTCTGGCGAAATAATCGGTGAGCAGCTGCTGTCAACAAAGGAAGATGTTGAAAATGCTTTATCCTCAGCATTTCAAGCAAAAAAAGAGATTGCAGGAATTCCAGTTTACGAGAGAGCCAATATTTTAAAAAAAGCATCTTCCTTGCTAGACAGCAGAAAAGAGACATTCGCAAAATTTATTTCCGAGGAACTCGGCAAGCCATTGAAAAACACATTGGATGAAGTATCCCGCTCGGTTGAAACATTGGAACAATCAGCGGAAGAAGCAAAACGGCTGATCGGAGAAACGATACCGGGAAGCGCTTCGCAGCGCGGAACGAAAGCATTGGCCATGACGTTTCGTGTTCCGGTTGGGGTTGTTGCAGCTATCACCCCATTTAATGCGCCGTTAAATCTCATTTGTCATAAGATCGGACCTGCATTTGCAGCCGGAAACAGTGTTGTGTTAAAGCCTGCTCCTCAGACGCCTTTAATTGCAGCGGAATTGCTGAAACTTCTGCTTGAAGCAGGCTTTCCAAAACACGGTATTAATATGGTGCTCGGAGGAGCAGAAGTTGGACAGCAAATTGTTCAGGATGACCGGGTCAATGTTATTTCGTTTACAGGAGGAGTTGCTGCCAGCCGTAATATATGTGACTTGGCTGGAATGAAAAAAGTGCTGTTAGAGCTAGGAGGAAATGCCGCAACCATTGTACACGAAGATGCTGATTTAAAGAGAGCGGCAGCTTTATGTGCCTTAACAGGCTACAGCAATTCCGGTCAAAGCTGCATTTCCGTTCAAAGAATTTATGTACACGAGACTGTTGTTGAGACGTTTACAAAACTTTTCAAAGAGAAAGTGGAGCAATTAAAGGTTGGAGATCCATTATCGCCGGATACAGATATTGGCTGTTTGGTGGATGAGAAAGCGGCGGAACGCGTTATGAATTGGATCAAGGAAGCAGTCCAATCCGGAGCCGAGTTGATTACCGGAGGAAAACAGCATGGGGCGACAGTTGAGCCGACTGTTCTTCTGAATCCGCCGAAGCAAAGCAAAGTTGTATGTGAAGAAGTGTTCGGCCCGATTGTCAGCATTATTCCGTATTGTACGATTGAAGAGGCAATAGCGGAAACAAATAATTCGTCCTTTGGACTTCAAGCGGGATTATTTACAAACCGCATGGATGTCATTTATCAAGCAGCTAAGGAGCTGGAAGTAGGAGGCGTTGTAATCAACGGCACTTCAAATTTCCGGCTTGACCATTGGCCTTACGGCGGTGTGAAAAATAGCGGGATTGGCCGGGAGGGGCCGCGTTATGCAATTCAGGAAATGACAGAAATGAAGATGATTGTTTTTCAAGATCCTTATTGAATGAAACAAACATGGTGGTGTACAGATTGATTGAGCTATATGTAAAAAAACCGAACGAACTAGAGCTGCGGCATAACAACTCAGTTCCAGCTCCAAAAGGCGATGAGGTAAAAATTCAATTAGTATATGGAGGGATTTGCGGTTCTGATTTAAGTGTTTATAAAGGAAAGCTCCCTTATGCAAAATATCCCGTTCGCGCCGGCCACGAACTTGTTGGGGTGATTGTGGAAAAAGGGGAACAAGCTTCATTTAAAATTGGAACAAGGTGCGTTGTTTTACCGAATACATTTTGTGGAGTATGCGATCAATGCCAAAAAGGTTTGACAAATATATGCCGAAACAAGAAATCGTTAGGCGTAAATATTGATGGAGGGTTTGCCCAAGAGTTTAACATTTCTTCCAAATATGTTTTAGCAGTGCCTGATGACTTACCGAATAAAAAAGCAGTTCTCGTAGAGCCGCTCGCAGTTATCGTCCATGCCTTTAAAAAGGTCAATGTGGAAAAAAATATGAAGGTAGCTGTCGTCGGCTGCGGGAATGAAGGAATGCTGGCAGCGGCGCTCGCCCATTATTTAGGTGCAAAAGTGACAGCGATTGACATCAATCAGCACAAGCTTGATTTAGTTAGAGAAATCGGTGATATTTCAGTTTTCTTGCCGCATGAGATTGAATCGCTTGAAACGTTTGACGTTGTATTTGAAGCAGCCGGTACAAAGGTTTCAGTTGAAAGCGCTGTAAAATTGGCGAAGCCAGGAGGAGCTGTCGTTTTGATTGGGCTGGCGCAGGAGGCGAATTTTCCGATTGTTCATATTGTGCGCAGTGAAATCACAATATATGGTTCAATAATTTATCAATTTCCAGATGACTATTTGCAAGCGATTGAATATCTACGGGATCCTGAGTTTTCCGTCGAACAAATTGTTTCTAAAATTTTTTCCATTACCGACTACAAGGAAGCTTATGAAACGGCCGCTTCCGGAAATGCTGGAAAAGTTATTTTAAGCTTTAAGGAGGCAGAAAAATTATGAAAAAGCTGGTTTCCGATCAACTCGTTCAATATTTGGAAAACCGCGGGGTTGAACATATTTTTGGTCTTTGCGGCCACACAAACATTGCTGTTTTAGCCGCTTTAGAAAAAAGCTCCATCAAGTTTGTAAATGTAAGGCATGAGCAAATTGCTGCACATATGGCAGACGGGTATGCGAGGGCAAAAAAGGAAGCGGCAGTTGTCTTAAGCCATCTTGGACCAGGATTGACGAACGCTGCAACAGGTGTTGCAAATGCCGCTTTAGATTCCATTCCGATGGTTGTCATTGCAGGGGATGTACCGAGTCATTTCTATGGAAAGCACCCACATCAAGAAATTAACCTGCATGCAGATGCATCCCAATACGAAATATACCGCCCGTTTGTTAAACGTGCATGGCGGGTTGACCGGCCGGATCTGTTTCCGGAAATTTTAGAAAAAGCATTTCAATTAGCTGAAAGCGGAAGACCAGGACCTGTTTTAGTATCTGTGCCAATGGATATTTTCTCGAAGGAGGTCGATATTGCTTTATTTGAAAAATTGAATCATCATACGAAAAAGTTGCATAAGCCTTCTATCGATAACGAGACTGCAAAAGAAATTGTCGAGAAACTAATCAAGGCGGAAAATCCATTGATTTATGCTGGAGGAGGCATTATGCTAGCCGATGCTTCCAAAGAATTGAAGGAATTAGCTGAACATTTTGACATTCCTGTTGCCTACACATTAATGGGCAAGGGAGCCATTTCCGACGATCATCCATTAGCCTTGGGCATGACAGGCTTCTGGGGAACAAAATTTGTAAATGATATGTGTTTGCATGCAGATTTGATTTTAGCACTCGGCACAAGATTTTCAGAGGCGGATTGCAGCTCCTGGGAGCCGGAATACACCTTTAACATTCCGAAAACGAAATTGATTCATATTGATATTGATCCGAACGAGATTGGAAGAAATTATCCGACTGAAATCGGAATTGTGGCAGATTTAAAACAAGCGCTTTCCGTAATAAACCGGGTGGCGAAAGAGCTCGTTCCAAAGGGAAAAGAAAATAAAGAGCTGAAACAGAAAATTTCTCAATATAAACAAGAATTTCGTAAACAGAATGAGGAACATATTCGCAATGACTGCTATCCGATGCGTCCGGAGCGGATTTTACAAGAAGTTCGTGAAGTGCTGCCAAGAAATGCTTTTATAACAACGGATGTCGGCTGGAATAAAAATGGGGTTGGACAGCAATTTCCGGTATATGAAGCGGGCACTATTTTCACGCCTGGGGGCTATTGCACGATGGGCTTTGGTGCGCCCGCAGCATTAGGAGTAAAAATAGCACATCCAGATAAAGTGGTCGTTTCATTAGTCGGTGATGGAGGCTTCGGACAAAATCCGGCGCTTCTTGCCACCGCTGTTGAAGAAAATATTCCGGTTGTCTGGGTGATCATGAACAATCATGCTTTTGGAACCATAGCCGGACTGGAAAAAGCCCACTTCGACACAACCTACGGAACGGTATTTCGAAAAGATGGAAAGCCGTATTCACCTGATTATGCAGCCATTGCGAAGGCTTACGGTGTGGAAGGTGTAAAAGTTCAAGCTGCAGCGGAATTCAAGCCAGCATTGCAGCGGGCCATTGAAGCAAATAAACCGTTTGTGATTGATGTGGAGATGATCAATGTACCAACGCCGACAGCAGGACATTGGAATATTATGGACATCTATTCCCCGGATAGGAAAGTTCACCATGTTTCAGTGGATTAAAACATTTCCAATTAAATTATGAAGGAGGAATTGATTATGCCGAAAACGAGCGCAGGCATGAAAATTAAAGTTCTTGATCCTTTTCAAGACGCTAAAACATTATGGTTAGGGCTGGATAAGCCGGAGTTGAACCAGATTCGCAAGGTTTTCCAGCTGATTACCCCGCAAACTGTAGGATCTAAACATATTATGGCTGGAATTACGATTTTTTCCCCCGGGGAAGCAAGCTCCCTTCACAACCATCCAGAATCTGAAGAAATGGACGTAGTTATAAAAGGTTCAGGAGAAGTGGTTGATGGAAATGGAAACCGCCGTCCATTTAAAGAAGGAGACTATATGTTCATACCCGAGGGCGAATATCACCAGCATGTTAATACAGGAAATGAACCGCTTTGGTTGTTGTGGTGCTATAGCCCGCAAGGAAGCCTGCCAGAAGATTAAAGAAGCAATTTTTTGCAGGAAAACAAAAACGATCATTTTCAAAAAGATGGACTAAGAAAGGGGTTATTGACAGGGTAGAAATGAGGATAATCCATGCCATGTCAGCCCTTTTCTGCTCCCCCAAACGCCTAGTTATTAATAAAATCAAAACTATAAACCTTTCGAAAATCAAATTGATTGTAAGATAGGAGTGTGAAAAAATGAAAAAAATTTCTTTCATCTTAATATCTTGTTTGTTGCTGTTAGTCGGATGTTCAAGCGGTTCGAGTTCGGGAGAAAATAATGAATCAGGCTCAAAATCTTCAGAAACTAAAATTATGAAATTAGCAGTGGCGACTACAAAAGAACGCTCTCTCTCAAAAGGACTTTATAAATTTGGTGAAATCGTCGAAAAAGAAACAAATGGATCTATTAAAGTTGAAGTATATCCCGATGGACAGCTCGGAGGGGATTTAGAAGTATTTGAAGGATTAAAAATGGGATCTATTCAAGGATCAACCATGTCGACTGGGCCGATCGCATCTTTCGCTCCAAGATTTAACGTATTGGACTTACCTTTTTTATTTAAAGACAGAGAAACCGCTTACAAAGTTTTGGATGGCGAAATTGGGCAAGAATTAATGAAAGATCTGGAAGGAACAGGTGTTATTGGTATAAACTACTGGGAAAACGGGTTTCGCCATTTAACGAACAACGTCAAAGAGGTTAAAAGTGTCGATGATATTAAAGGATTAAAAATTCGTACGCTTGAAAACAAGCTTCATATTGATCTGTGGAAAGAATTAGGGGCGAATCCTGTTCCAATGGCTTTTACAGAGCTGTTTACTGCACTTGAACAAGGGGTTGTCGATGGACAGGAGAATCCTGTTGGAAACGTTGCAGCTAATAAAATGTATGAGGTTCAAAAGTACATTACAAAAACCGGTCACGTGTATAATGCAAGCCCGTTTTTAATAAGCGAAAAGTTTTGGAAAACACTTTCCAGCGAAGAACAAGAGATCATAAAAAAAGCAGCTGAAGAAGCGAAAGAATATCAGCGTCAGTTAAATGCAGAAGAAGATGAAAAATTATTTAAAGAGATTGAAAAAGAGGGGATGGTTGTTACAGAGTTAACAGATGAACAAAAGCAAGCGTTTATTGACAAAGTACAGCCAATTTATAAAAAATACGGAAAAGAATTTGGTGAAGATCTAGTTGCTAAATTATTGGAGGCAGGCAAATAAATGATGACACTATTTAACTCTTAGGAGTGTGCTCACTCTTAAGAGTTATTTTCCAATTATTTGAAAGTGAGGAGGAAGTACGGTTGAAAAAGGTTGCATTTATGCTAGATAAGCTGTTGCAGATATTAATGGCGTTATGTTTAGCATCCATGGCAATTCTCGTCTTTGGCAATGTCGTATTGCGCTATGCTTTTCATTCCGGCATTACATGGTCGGAAGAAATGTCGCGATATCTATTTGTTTGGATGGTGTTTTTAGGAGCCATCGGTGCTTTGAAAGATAACGACCATTTAGGGGTGGATGTACTCTTAAAAAAGCTGCCGCTTGGGGCAAAGCGAATTGTATTTATTTTAAGTAATGCGATTGTTCTTTATGTACTGTGGTTGCTTCTGGATGGAAGCTGGAAGATCACTATGAGCAGCTTGGAAAGCAGAGCTCCTGCCACGAATTTGCCACTCGCTTATGTGTATGGAATGGGTATTGTGGTGAGTATCGGAATGGGAATAATAGTAATATTTAATATTTATCAGGCTCTCTTTCGGCCAAATACGCTTGAAAAGCTTATCCGAATGAAAGAATCGGAAGATGAAATTATGGAAGCGGTTCATGAAGAAATCGTGGAATTACATCATGGGAAAAAACAAGGGATGGCAGGAGGTGAGAGGTAGATGGCTTTTGTTGTTTTTGTCAGCTCATTAATTGGTGTCATGGCGTTGGGGATGCCTATTGCGTTTGCGCTTTTGGTGAGCGGTGTTGCTCTCATGTTTTTTCTGAATATTTTTGACACTCAAATTATGGCACAGAACCTCATTAATGGGGCGAACAGTTTTCCGATGATGGCTATTCCTTTCTTTATTCTTGCGGGAGAATTGATGAACGCAGGAGGCATTTCTAATCGAATTATTAACTTTGCCATGTCTCTTGTCGGTCATATTCGTGGAGGATTAGGATATGTAGCGATCATGGCAAGCGTCCTTTTCGCCGGTTTATCCGGTTCAGCGGTAGCGGATACGGCGGCTCTTGGCGCTATTCTGATTCCGATGATGGTCAAGGCTGGATATGACCGAAATCGGTCTGCTGGGCTCATTGCAGCCGGCGGTATTATTGCCCCGATCATCCCTCCGAGCATACCGATGATTATTTTTGGGGTAACAAGCGGCGTGTCGATTACAAAATTATTTATGGGAGGGATCATTCCAGGGCTTCTTATTGGTTTATGCTTGGTTGTCTGTTGGTGGTTAATGGTAAGAAAAGAGCAGGTAGAAGTCTTCCCCCGAAAATCTGCAAAAGAAGTATTGTCTGCTACCCGTCAGGCTATTTGGGCGCTTTTACTTCCAGCTATTATCGTTGGAGGACTTCGGGGCGGGATTTTTACTCCGACAGAGGCTGCTGTTGTAGCTGCATTTTATGCGTTATTTGTCGGGTTGTTTGTTTATCGAGAACTTAAAATACAAGATTTGTTTAAGGTGTTAGTAGCTGCTGCAAAAACAACAAGCGTTGTAATGTTTCTTGTAGCAGCAGCAATGTTGTCAGCTTGGTTGATAACAGTAGCCAATATTCCATCAATAGCTGCGGATATGCTTGGACCGTTAATCGAGAACAAATTGCTGCTTCTGCTAGCAATTAATGCGTTAGTTCTTTTAGTTGGTACGGCAATGGATTTGACGCCTACTGTTCTGATTTTAACTCCTGTTTTAATGCCTATTATTGAAAAGGCGGGAATCGATCCGGTGTACTTCGGGGTGCTGTTTATACTGAACAACTGCATTGGATTGCTCACTCCTCCAGTTGGTACTGTGTTAAATGTCGCTTGTGGGGTTGGAAAGATAGGAATGGAGGACATTATGAAAGGAATATGGCCTTTTTTACTTGCAGAAACACTTGTTCTTTTACTGCTTATTCTGTTTCCGTCCATTGTTACCGTTCCGCTTCAATGGTTTACAGATATGTAGATTTTTAAAGTGTTTACTATCTGATTTAAAAAGGTACTTTGATTGGACTGAAGGTATTGTTAATTTGCACATTATTTCAGGAAGGGTGGAGCAAATGATTGGCTCCTTTTCTGAAATAATGTGCAGTTTTTTATGATTAAATCTTTTATTTTGCGATTTTCTTCAGATACTCGTACTTGAATGAATTTTTCCCTATTCAAAAAAGCTGTCTTTCGCACATCGAGCTTCACTCTCTTGGTGATATTCCACTGCCTCCAATCGCGCGATTTCTTTTTCGAACGGGGCTTTTTTCATTTGGTATCCATATAACAGGCAAAGGTGAATCACTTGGAGCCATTTATGAAACGGTTATATGGCGGCTCCCTCCCGCCAGAAGTACATATTTGATCTATGATCTTGTCTATATAAACCGACTTCAGCCCATTTTTTCAGGTGATTTGTGGTGCTCCTGCAGCCAGAGGGGAGGTGATTATTTATAACATTTTCAAAGCCGTAAAGCATGGAAATAAACAAATTGACAACGTTTTAAATGTAAAGGTATACTTTTCTCAACTGAATTCGTTGATTAATTGCGTTAGCAGGTGATTAGACAGATGGGACGAAAAAAACAGTCCCGCGTGACGCTGCAGGAGGTTGCAAAACACGCGGGTGTGTCGAGGGCTACAGCTTCCCTTGTTGTTCGGGGCAGCCCAAATATTTCAAAAGAAACAAGAGAAAAAGTGTTAAAATCGATAAAAGAGTTGGGATATATATATGATCGTGTTGCAGCGAATTTACGATCCCACCAATCTTCAACAGTTGGTTTGATTATAACAGAGATCGGCAACCCCTTTTTCTCGGAATTATTGGTGGGCGTTCACGAAGCTTTAGATAAAGAAGGATATACCGTAATATTAGGAACGACGTTTGATTCCCCTGATAAACAAGATGCGCTGCTTGCGACAATGCTTGAATATCGTGTCGGCGGGGTAATTATGAGCCCTGTCCCAGGCAGTTCACCAGATATGGTAGAACGGTTAAAGCAATGGGGGATTCCTGTTATTTTAGTAGCGAGAAAAATGCTGTCAGAAGAGCCGTTTGATTATGTCGGAATCGATAATGTTGCAGGCGGACGGATAGCGGCTGAACATTTAATCGAACAAGGCCACCGCCGCATCGCTTTTTTGGGCGGTTTTTCTAATTCATCAGTATGGACAGACAGGAAAAAAGGATTTTGTGAAGCGATTGAACAAGCCGGGCTGGAAATGGATGAATCGCTGTTTGTCCAATCTCCCGCAACTAGGCAAGGGGGAATAGAGGCGATTAAGCGAGTTATGCAGCATCCTCAGCCTCCAACCGGGGTTTTTTGCTATAATGATGTTGTTGCATCTGGTGTTATGCTCGGATTAAAAGAACAAGGAATAGTTCCAGGCAAAGATGTGGCTGTGGTTGGTTTTGATAATATTCCGGAGTCAGCGGTATTCAGCCCTTCTTTAACAACCATTGCAGCTTTTCCTGATCGGCTCGGTGCAAAAGCTGCTGATCTCTTGCATCGGAGAATGAAAGGTGATGAAGAAGAGGCAAAAAAACTGATTTTACAGCCTGAGCTTGTAGTGCGGGAGTCAAGCTGACACACCATGATGAAGAAATCTAGGGAAGTGGATGCGTTATGAAGGAACATGTAGAAATCCCTCTTCGGGAAAAAAATATTGTTTTAATTGGATTTATGGGAGTCGGCAAAACGACTATTGGCCAGTTGGTCGCGAAAAAGCTGTACCGAGATTTCATTGATGTGGATCAGGAGATTGAAAAAAAGCAAAATATGCCCATCTCGTTAATATTTCAAAAATTTGGCGAAGATTATTTCCGAAAAATCGAAAAGGAGTATATTGTTGATATTTGCACGAACACACGCTTGAAGGTTGTATCTTTAGGAGGGGGAGCCTATTTACAAGAAGAGGTCCGCAATGCTTGTTTATCAAACTGCATCGTCTTTTTGCTGGATTTATCTTGGGACAGCTGGAAGGATCGAATGCCGCTTTTAGTCGAGAACCGCCCTCTTTTAAAGGAAAAATCAATGGAGGAAATTGAAAAATTGTTTATAAAACGGCAAAATGCATACTCTCTCCATAACTCAAAAGTATCGACCAATAATCTTGATCCTGAAACAGTAGCAGATGAAATTGTAAATTCGGTGAAATTAACGTGGAGCATCTATGAACCGAACCAATAATATGAGATTATCCCTTTAAATGAATAGTTTGCAAGATGAGATTTGGGAAAGGGATTTAAAAACATGAATGTAGAAAACTTATTGTCTCCTTATCTTCAACTGGCTGATGCTGTCATTGTGACAGATAAAGATCATGTTGTCGTCGCTGTTAACGATGCGTATGAACAAATAACGGGATATAAAAAGGATTTCATTGTCGGCAGAAGAGCAGGTGTCATTAAATCTCATTTGACCCCGGAGCAAACTTATGCTTCGATGAAAAAAGCATTATCGGAAAAAAAGCCTTGGTCCGGTGTTTTTGTGAATCGTAAGAAATCAGGAGAATTATGGCACTCATCTATAACGATAACTCCTATTCTAATAGAAGATGAACTGTTTTTTGTAGGAATTTTTCGGGAATTGGAGCAGCTGGACAGCGGAGCATACGTTTCGCAGGAGCAAATAGAAGAAACAAAAAAATCAATATTGGAAGTGCTGGCGATTTCTTGTGAAATTCAAGATCCAAGTATTGAGGATCATTTGATCAACGTTCGAAAACTAACTGAAAAGCTCATTTATGCTCACAACAGCTATCATAATCTTAATTTATCAGAAGAATATATGAGAAATGTTGCTTATTCCAGCATTTTGCATGATATAGGAAAAGCTGGCATACCTGAAGGAATTTTATATAAACCAGGACCACTAACAAAATATGAACGCTTAATTATGGAGACGCATCCGTTAATAGGCTTTGACATTTTGAAAAAAATAACAAGCAAACTGAAAGATAACTTTTTAAGGCAAAGCTATAAAGTGGCCGAAAATATTATTCTCTTTCACCATGAAAAATGGAATGGAACGGGATATCCGAAAAACTTGAAAGGAGCAGAAATTCCTTTAGAAGCTAGAATTGTTGCGGTTGTCGATGTGTTTGAGGCTTTAACGAGCAGCCGTCCATATAAAGTTGCATGGCCGATTGAAAAAGCGTTGAATTTTTTAGTGGAGCATCAAAATACGCATTTTGATCCAGATGTAGTGGCCTCATTTCTGACAATTAAGGATTTTTAAACAGAAGGAAATTTTAGTTGAAGATCAACTAAAATTTCCTTCTTTTTTTGAAAATTTTTTATTGTGTTTTTTGTGTAATTGTGTATAATAAATCGTCGTGAAATAAACAATTTTCGATAAATATATTAATTTTTTTTGACAAAAAGTTTACTAGTATTAAACAAATGAGGTTGTTATGATGAAAATTGGGAGGAAAATTCGAAATTTGCGGATAAAAAAAGGTCTGACGCAAGAAGAGCTAAGCGAACGAACCGATTTGTCTAAAGGATACATTTCCCAATTGGAAAGAGATTTAAGCTCTCCCTCATTGGAAACGTTTCTGAATATATTGGATGTGCTGGGATGCAATCCAAAAGATTTTTTCGATGATGAGGATGCCGAGCAAAAAGTAGTTTACGGCAAAGAAGAACGAAAAGTATTTATTGACCAAGAGAGAGGATATAAGGTTGAATGGATTGTTCCTGAATCAAATGAAAAAGAAATGGAGCCGATTCTTTTAACGTTGTTTGAAAAAGGAGAGTTTAAAGTTTTTGAACCATCCTTATCTGAAACGTTTGCCTATGTTTTGAAAGGAACAATAAAAGTTCGGATCGGAACAAAAAAGTATGTGGCAAAGGAAGGAGAATCCATTTATTATCATGCATCCGATGAGCATCAAATTGTCAATGAGGCAGAAAGCATGTCGCAAGTAATTTTAGTGGCAACTGAATCTTATTTATAATTCTTGATGCGGTTGGAGGAAACGTTCATGAACAATAAAACAATTATTCGTTTTGAACAAGTGACAAAAAAATATGATGATGATTTGCCAGTATTGGATAATGTAAGTTTTGAAATCGAACGCGGAAAATTTTACACGTTGCTTGGACCTTCAGGATGCGGAAAAACAACCATTCTCCGTCTAATTGCGGGATTTACGGAACCGACCAGCGGCACGATTTATTTTAACGGAAAAAATATTAACCATGTAACGCCGAACAAACGTCAAGTCAATACAGTGTTTCAAGATTATGCCCTTTTTCCGCATCTGAATGTGTTTGAAAATGTTGCCTTTGGCCTTAGAATTAAAAAAATGAAAAAGGATATCATCGAACAAAAAGTAAAAGATGCCCTTCGTTTTGTAAACTTATCTGGCTATGAACAACGGAACATTCAGGAGATGTCAGGAGGACAGCGGCAGCGGGTCGCCATTGCGAGAGCGATAGTCAATGAACCGGAAGTGCTTCTGTTAGACGAACCGTTGTCAGCTCTTGATTTAAAGCTGCGCACGGAAATGCAGTACGAGCTGCGGGAGCTTCAGCGCCGGCTCGGCATTACATTTATTTTTGTCACACACGACCAAGAGGAAGCTCTTGCAATGTCTGATGAAATCTTTGTTTTAAATAAGGGGAAAATTCAGCAAAGTGGAACGCCGAAAGATATTTATGATGAACCTGTTAACCGCTTTGTGGCAGACTTTATCGGAGAATCGAATATTGTCGCAGGAAAAATGATTCAAGATTATCTTGTTGAATTTGTCGGAAAGCAGTTTGAATGTGTTGATAAAGGCTTTGCTCCGAACGAGGACGTAGAAGTGGTAATTCGACCGGAGGACTTGGAAATAACAACACCTGAAAAAGGAAAGCTGAAGGTTTATGTGGATTCCCAGCTGTTTAGAGGAGTTCATTATGAAATTTGCTGTTACGATAAGGATGGCAACGAGTGGCTTGTTCATTCTACAAAAAAGGCAGAAGTCGGCGATGAAATTGGTCTTTATTTTGAACCGGAAGCAATACACGTTATGCGTTTAGAAGAAAATTCTCGTATTGGTGTTGCCGATGAAAAGTAATATTCGCGCTTTATACTTCTTACCATATGTGTTATGGATCTTACTATTTGTTGTCGTTCCGATTCTGCTTATCATTTATTATTCGTTTTTTAACATTGAAGGAACATTTTCTGTTGAAAACTACGAGAAATTTTTCACGCCGGTCTATTTGAAAATGGCGTTAAGCTCATTTTGGTATGCGTTTTTAATTACAGCCTTTTCGCTATTGATCGCTTATCCGACAGCTCTTTTATTAACGAAAACAAAACATAAGCAGCTTTGGCTTTTGTTAATCATTTTGCCGATGTGGATCAATTTGCTGTTAAAAGCATACGCCTTTCTCGGCATTTTTGGAACCTATGGAATAGCTAATCATTTTTTGGAATTAATTGGTGTCGGTGCTAAACAAATATTGTTTACAGATTTCAGCTTTGTGTTTGTTTCTGTCTATATTTTCGTTCCATTTATGATTTTGCCGATTTTTAATGCTTTAGAAAAATTAAATCCAACGCTTGTAGATGCAGCTAAGGATCTCGGAGCATCCCCTTGGATTACGTTCCGCCGGGTCATTTTTCCGCTGACGCTGGACGGTGTTAAATCCGGATGCCAAGCAGTGTTTATTCCTGCATTATCGTTATTTATGATTACCCGCTTGATTGCAGGAAACCGGGTAATTACGCTTGGCACAGCAATAGAGCAGCATTTCCTAGTTACTCAAAACTGGGGAATGGGAGCAACCATTGCGGTCTTTTTAATTCTTGCAATGGTGATCATCATGTTTTTAACAGGAAATCGGAAGTGAGGGATGAAAAATGAACAGAAAATGGAAGGTTTCAAATATATATTTAATCATCGTATTTTTCATCTTATACGCTCCGATTTTCTACCTTATTTATTACTCGTTTAACAGCGGCGGAAAAATGCATCATTTTGAAAATTTTACGTTGGACTGGTATAAAGAAGTCCTGCAGGATGTGCGTCTGTTGATTATTGTACTGAATACGATTGTAATTGCTTTGCTTTCTGCGGCGATTTCAACGATCATCGGCGTTTTCGGTGCGCTCGCCATTTACTCCGTCAAAACAAGACGGGTGAAAAATACATTGCTTTCGTTAAATAATGTTCTATTAGTCAGTCCTGATGTCATCATCGGAGCTTCCTTTTTAATTTTGTTTACCATTGTCGGCATTCAGCTTGGTTTTATTTCTGTTTTGCTGTCTCATATCGCCTTTAGTGTGCCGATTGTCGTATTGATGGTATTGCCAAAGCTTCAGGAAATGAGCCCGACATTAATCGATGCGGCAAGAGATTTAGGGGCGAGCCAGTGGAATGTCATAACAAAAGTAGTAATTCCCTATATTACCCCTGGGATTTTTGCTGGATTTTTTATGGCTTTAACCTATTCTTTGGACGATTTCGCCGTTACATTCTTTGTTACTGGAAATGGTTTTTCCACTTTATCTGTTGAAATATATTCAATGGCTCGACAAGGTATTTCCCTTACCATTAATGCTTTGTCAACACTCATTTTCCTATTAACGATTTTGCTTGTGATCGGCTATTATTTCATCACGCTGCGCTATAATCGTCCGGGAAGATTGGGGGGACGGAAATGAAGAAAATTGTGCAGATGTTTGCGATAGTATTTATCGCTTCGTTTGCCATCCTGTTTTTTATTGCGAGACTGAATGCATCTGAAGGCTACTCCGGTGATAATACCCTTACGATTTACAACTGGGGAGAATATATTGATCCGGAATTGATCGACCGTTTTGAAAAAGAAACAGGTATAAAAGTGATTTACCAAACATTTGATTCAAATGAAGCGATGATGACAAAAATTTCTCAAGGAGGAACAACATTTGATATTGCCGTCCCTTCTGAGTATGCCATTAGCAAAATGAAGGAAGAAGGTCTTCTTATTCCGATTGATCATTCGAAAATTCCTAATTTAAAATATATCAACCCCCGTTTTCTAAATTTATCGTTTGATCCGGGGAATAAATATTCCATTCCATATTTTTGGGGAACGGTCGGCATTTTGTATAATCCGGAAGCTCTCGGGGGAAAAAAGATCGACAGCTGGAATGATTTATGGGATAAAGATATGAAAAATCAAATACTTCTTGTCGACGGCGCCCGAGAGGTAATCGGAATGGGGTTGAACAGTCTTGGTTACTCGTTAAATGATACGAACAAAGACCATTTGCTAGAAGCGAAAAAGAAACTGGATAAACTGACTCCAAACGTGAAGGCGATCGTTGGAGATGAAATCAAAATGCTGATGGCAAACGAAGAAGCCGGTGCCGCTCTCGTCTGGTCGGGAGATGCTGCAGATATCATGTGGGAAAATGAGAAGCTAGATTACGTGGTGCCGAAAGAAGGCTCTAATCTTTGGTTTGATAATATGGTTATTCCGAAAACGGCCAAAAACATAGAAGGCGCTCATAAATTTATCAACTTTATGCTAGACCCGAAAGTGGCTGCGCAAAATGCTGAATATGTCGGCTACTCTACTCCAAATGAAAAGGCGCTTGAATACTTGCCGAAAGAGATTTCTGAAGATGAGCGGTTTTACCCGCCCCCTGAATTAACGGATAAATTGGAAGTGTATGAAAACCTAGGGAAACGAATGCTTTCCTATTATAATGATTTATTTTTAGAATTTAAAATGCACTCGAAATAAAAGGAAACCATCGCCATCCTCAATTTGGGAGGCGATGGTTTTTTTTGAATTCTGCGAAAATCTGATCTTTGACGCAAGAACGAGCTGTTGTTGGAAAAATATACAGCATAACCCTATCTTTATGCGGCTGTAAAAATAGACGTATAGTAGATGTAATTGGCACGTTGAAGGCAGCCGTTTGCAGCATAGAAAAAATGCGCATATGGGCTTTTAAAATCGAAAACAAGAATCGGCACTTTGCCGGTTTCTGCTCATCGCGCTCACCTTTAAAAGAGTGTGGTTATGAACATTTCCTTAGCTGCTGCCGCATCCTCCGCCGCAGCTGCTTCCGCAATTTGAACTGGAGCATCCTGAAGAAGAGCATCCGGAACCCCCTGAATGATCATTGGAATCGCTGAGCGCAGCCCCGCATGCATAAACAGAACCTCCGCTTGTCCCTGCATCCTTATTCAAAAGCTGCGACATTTTTTCTGTATAACTGTCCTGCTCGTACAGCGATAAAAATACCATTGCCGGCAGCAGCATCGAGTACGTATCGTCTGTTTTTATTTTCTTGCGAAGCGATTTGTTTTGCCGTTTCATTTCTTCTGCTTTTTCAATATCGTTTTTCAGCTGTTCAAGCAGCTTTGTTTGTAATGGTTTGATCGGGTCAAACGAACGAAAATATTTATCAAACAGTTTTTCGTCACTAGCTGAGCGAACTTCTTCCAAAAATGTTTTGCTTAGCGGATTTTTTAAAAAGCCTCCCCACAGCTTCGTGCTGTTTGGATAGATTTCAAATAAGTGCAAATACATCCAATCAAAAAGGGCTCTTTCATGGGGAATCGGTGTCCGTTCCACATTAGGGCTGTGATGCAGAAATGATCCAAAAAATTTTTTTGAAAAATTTTCGTATTCTTTCGTAAACATAATCATTTCATGCCATATTTCATCCACTTCATCGCTGAACATTGGAACTGATTTTAAAATTCCTGCCAATAAAAAATATCTTTTTAATTCAAATAGGCGCCAGTTAAAGTCCGTTTCGGTCCAATTAGGATGATTTGCTAACACTCTTTTCTTTACTTTTTCCATATATTCTGAGTTTAGAGAGTCTTCCAAACGAGAGATAATTGGCAGCCCTTCTGGAATGCGGCAGGCTAATTCTGTCGGGACAGCCTCTTGAACAAGCTTTAATGATCTTTTTTTCTTCGTTTTATTGATATTGACAACGATGAACATGATGAAAATACCAATGATCAATCCTACTAAAAGCTCAGTCATAATATCCCTCCACAACACTATATATATCTTATTATACTACTGGAATAGGAAATTTATAGAAACGATTTTCGTGAAACTTGAATGTTGTAAAATTTCAAAAATATCGTAAAATGGAAAGAGCAAAAAATTCCTATTTAATCATATAGAAAGGTTTTGGCGATGAACGTTCAAAAAATAAATATAGCAGGGAAAAAAGATCATATTATTTTTTTAACAGTTATCTTTTGCTTTTGGTTTTCCATTTATATTTATGTTCCAATCTTTGGGGTTTATTTAGAACATTTGCAGTTTGACTATTCACTTGTTGGCATTATTTTTGGCAGTTACGGCATCACCCAGATTTTGATTCGTTTGCCTCTTGGAGTTTTATCAGACTATTTAGGGCAAATGAGAAAAGGAATGCTTATAGCTGGTTTTTTTATGGCGTTTGCCAGCGGAATCCTGTTTCTTTTCTTTCAATCATTTATCCCGATTTTTATTGCAAGACTTCTTTCAGGAATTACCGCGTCGATGTGGGTAATGGCTACTACATTATACGCTCAATATTTTACGGAAAGTCAATCTTCCAAAGCGATGGGAATTCTCCAGTTTATGACGGTCGTTTCCCAATTTATTAGCATGGCTATCAGCGGGAAAATTGTAGAGTGGTTCGGCTGGGAAATGCCGTTTCTCATTGGGACCGTCATGGCTTTGATTGGTCTTATTCTTTCATTTCGCATTAAAGAAATCGGCGATAAGGTGAATCTTATTGATTTTAAATATATGAGTCAATTAAAATATGTTCTCGGCATCAAGCCGCTTTGGGGCATCTCAGCTTTATCGCTTGCCGGACACGGAATTTTGTTTATGACGATTTTTGGATTTACACCGGTTTATGTCTCGAAAATCGGATTTAGTGAGTCCGTGTTTTTTTGGGTCGTCACTTCCTTTTTTATTCCGCATGCAGTTGCATCATTGCTGCTTGCCTATTTTCCTGTTCGAAAGCAAAAACAACTGCTTTTGCTTTCATTTATTTTAAGCGGATTATTCCATCTTCTGTTGCCGTTGTCAAATTCGATTCTATGGATTTGCTTCATGCATATTTTCATAGGGTTTTGGCTTGGTTTTATTTTTCCGCTGCTGCTTGCGATGGTTATTCAAAGCTGTCAAGAAGCATATCGGACGACCGCAATGGGTTTTTATCAATCATTTTATGCAATCGGCATTTTCACTGGTCCGATGTTAGCGGGCTTTATTGCAGATCACATCGGTTTTTATGAAGTGTTTCTTGCAACAGGCTTGCTTGCCTTTGCAGCTGCTTTTCTGTCTTTATTCATTCCAAGCTCCCGCATGGAAAGGAAAGCGGAGCGAATCTCTTCGTAAAGAGATAAAGTGGAATACGAACATTTTTTCATATTAGCGTTGAATCCTATATTGCTTGGGAATATGAAATGACATCTTGCCATAAATGAAAATGGCTGACTGTTTTTGCACGGAGAGATCAACGGTCTTTTTCAACTATGTATGTTGTTTTTTCAGTTTCAATTCGATAGCTTCCATAAGAACCTCTCAATTTGTAGCGGCTGAGCTATATTTGCTCAGCCGTTTTTTTCGTGCGCCCGGCATGTACATGAACTATAGGGTGTAAGTCCCGAACCCCGAAGACAGAAGTAGAGGTTAGCCAAGAGCAAGGGTGTCCGTGGTGACGCGGAATCTGAAGGAAGCTGGAGGCAAAACACCGGTCCGAGGAACACGAACCTCATATAAGGCTAGGTATGATTGAGTGAGTTTGCGAAACAAAACAAAGCTCTTTCTGTCGAAGGTCATATCGAGTAAATGAGGCGGATAGATGGTGTGAAAGTGCATGTACTTACCCGGGGAGATCTGGCTGGCACGCCAAGTAACCTTGGTAACCTATCTAGTGATAGATAACTGAACAGTCAGAAGTCAGCAGAAGTCATAGTACTCTTTTCGAGCTCGAGACGAAAGAGGAAGGACTGAACAATTAAGGAGAACGAATCGCTAGGCGTTCACCTTCTGTGTGGAAGCAGACAATCCGATAGGACTTACTTGAAGGAGGAAGTGGTGAACCCCACGGGGGACTTCAAGAGGGTGGAGCAGAAGATGGCACAAATAGAAGAATTCGTTCACGTGGAGAGGATATCAATGTTGATGGAAATGATTTTGTCACGGGAAAATCTCCTGGCGGCACTGAAACGAGTCGAACAGAATAAAGGAGGTCACGGAGTAGATGGCATGTCCGTAAAAGACCTACGAAGACACCTCTACGAAAATTGGGACTCCATTCGACAGTCGTTGAGAGAAGGAACCTACAAGCCCTTACCCGTCCGTCGAGTCGAAATCCCGAAACCGAACGGTGGAGTAAGGCTTCTAGGGATCCCTACCGTGACGGATCGTTTCATCCAACAAGCGATTGCCCAAGTGTTGACGAAAATCTTTGATCCGACCTTCTCGAACCATAGCTATGGTTTCCGCCCAGGTAGAAGGGGACATGATGCGGTTAGGGAAGCAAAGGGTTATATCAAAGAAGGATATCGTTGGGTAGTCGATATAGACCTAGAGAAATTCTTTGACAAGGTGAATCACGACAAACTGATGGGGATCTTGGCGAAAACGATCAAAGATCGAATTCTACTGAAGGTAATCCGCCGGTATCTTCAATCAGGCGTGATGATCAATGGAGTGGTAATGGAAACGGACATGGGAACGCCTCAAGGCGGCCCGCTTAGTCCACTTTTATCAAACATCATGCTTCATGAATTGGATAAGGAGCTTGAGAAACGTGGACATAAGTTTGTTCGGTATGCGGATGACTGTAACATCTATGTGAAAACAAAGAAAGCAGGAATTCGTGTCATGAACTCCATTACGAACTTTATAGAGAAGGAGTTAAAGCTCAAGGTAAATAAAGAGAAATCGGCGGTAGACCGTCCTTGGAAACGGAAGTTTCTCGGTTTCAGCTTCACACTCAATAAGACTCCAAAGGTACGGATTGCGAACGAAAGTGTGAAACGTTTGAAGAACAAGATCCGTGAAATTACATCAAGGTCGAAACCGTATCCAATGGAGAAAAGGATTGAGAAACTGAACAAGTATTTAATGGGATGGTGCGGATATTTTGCCTTGGCAGAAACACCAAGTAAGTTCAAAGAATTTGATGAATGGATTAGACGAAGGCTTCGGATGTGTTTGTGGAAAGAATGGAAAACCCCGAAAACAAGAATTCGGAAACTCAGAGGATTAGAAGTTCCAAGCCATAAAGCATTCGAATGGGGCAATACACGCAAGAAATATTGGCGGATTGCCTGCAGTCCCATTCTACACAAAACCCTCGACAACTCCTATTGGAAGCGTCGAGGGTTAAGAAGTCTATTCGAAAGATATCAAGCACTACGTCATACTTAATTGAACCGCCGTATACCGAACGGTACGTACGGTGGTGTGAGAGGTCGGGGGTTAGTCACCCCCTCCTACTCGATTGCCAATTTTTTAAACAACTTGTTAAAGAAAATAAACAGAACAACATGAAAAAAATAGTGGCTAATTGATAATAAACGAGGTTCATTGATTGATAGATCAACGGTTTCAAACTCCTTTATTAAAATTATTATAATTTACTATTGATTTTTAATTAAAATATGTTATCATATAGTTGTAATGATTAGAGAAATATTATTTTAAATTATGAGGTGATCGGTAAATGGGAGAGAATAAAAAGCTTACGACGAGCTGGGGTGCTCCTGTAGGGGACAATCAAAATTCGATGACAGCAGGCCATCGAGGTCCGACATTAATTCAAGACGTACATCTTCTGGAAAAACTAGCCCATTTTAATAGAGAAAGAGTTCCTGAACGAGTTGTTCACGCAAAAGGTGCCGGTGCTCACGGATACTTTGAAGTGACAAATGATATGTCAAAATATACGAAAGCGAAAGTCTTCAACGGAGTAGGCAAGCGAACACCAGTATTTGTAAGATTCTCAACTGTTGCAGGTGAGCTTGGCTCCGCTGATACGGTCCGCGATCCGCGCGGTTTTGCCGTTAAGTTTTACACAGAAGAAGGAAACTATGACATCGTAGGAAACAACACGCCGATTTTCTTCATTCGCGATGCGATTAAATTCCCTGATTTTATCCACACACAAAAACGCGATCCAAAAACACATTTGAAAAATCCTACTGCCGTATGGGATTTTTGGTCTCTATCGCCTGAATCATTGCACCAAGTAACTTATTTGATGGGAGATCGCGGAATTCCGGCAACATACCGTCATATGAATGGTTATGGAAGCCATACATTTAAATGGACAAACGAAGACGGGGAAAGCGTCTGGATCAAATATCATTTCAAAACTGACCAAGGTATAAAAAACCTTGATACGAAAACAGCTGTAAAAATTGCCGGAGAAAATCCGGATTATCATACAGAGGATTTATTCAATGCGATTGAAAACGGAGACTATCCTTCTTGGACGCTTTATGTGCAAATCATGCCGCTTGAAGATGCCAACACATACAGATGGGATCCATTTGACGTGACAAAAGTATGGTCTCACAAAGATTATCCATTAATTGAAGTAGGAAAATTAGTATTAAATAAAAACCCTGAAAACTATTTTGCAGAAGTTGAGCAAGCTGCATTCTCACCGGGAAACCTAGTTCTAGGAGTCGATGTGTCGCCGGACAAAATGCTGCAAGGTCGTCTCTTTGCATATCATGATGCACATCGCTACCGCATCGGGGCAAACTATAACTCACTTCCAATCAACCGTCCGCGGGTTGAAGTGAACAACTATCAACGCGATGGATTTATGCGCTTTGACTCAAATGGCGGAGGCTCTGTATATTATGAACCAAACAGCTTTGGCGGTCCAAAAGAAACACCTGAAGCAAAACAAGCATCATACCCAGTATCAGGTGTTGCGGAAAACGTTCCTTATGACCATGATGACCATTATACTCAAGCGGGCGACTTATACCGTCTCATGAGTGAAGATGAAAGAGCACGCCTTATTGAAAATATTGTAAATTCAATGAAACCAGTTAAGCTGGAAGAAATAAAACTCCGCCAAATCGGCCACTTCTACAAAGCAGATCCTGAATATGGAACCCGCGTTGCAGAAGGTCTTGGTTTGCAAGTGCCTGAAGAAGTAAAAAAAGGTTAATAAATATTTCATAGCTGGACGATCTCGGAAGGTTCAAACGAACTTTTCGGGGTCGTCTTAATTTTTGTCACCTTCGAAAAAATATTTGGAATTACAACCTGCTTGCTTGTGAATGCGTCAGCTTTCAAACAATAGTTGGAATTACCACACGTCCCATAAAAACATATAATTGCCTTCTTTAATAGGGAAAAGTAAAAATAGTTAAAAAATTTTTTATAAAGTTGTATGATGGAAAATATAAATAGTTTCGTTCATACTTTTTGGAGGCTATGCTTATGAAAGAAGTGGCGTCTTTCTTAAAACCGTACCGCCTGGCGGTTGTTATTGCACTTGCTCTCATGTTAACAGAGCTGACAGTGGAGCTTGTCCAGCCTTTGTTTATGGCAAAAATTGTAGATGATGGAATTTTGAAAAGGGATTTATCAGCTGTCGTCCATTGGGGGCTGGTGATGGTTGGTGTATCGGCTCTTGCCTTTGCAGCAGGCATCATTAATTCATTTTTTGCGGCGCATGTCAGCCAGAGCTTTGGATTTGATATTAGAAAAGTTCTTTTTGGGAAAATTCAATCCTTTTCATTTGCGAACTATAATCAATTTTCCAATTCATCTTTCATTACAAGGATGACAAATGATGTCTCCCAAGTGCAAAACACAATTTTTATGGGACTTCGGATTATGCTGCGTGCTCCATTGTTGGTGATCGGCGGCGCGGTTATGGCTCTAGCAGTAAATTTTACATTATCCTTCATTCTCATCGTCATTCTTCCGTGCCTGATCTTTTTTCTTTTATGGGTGATGAAAAGAGCAGGATCGATGTTTCGAATCGTGCAAGAAAAGCTGGATACGGTGAATAAAGTCATACAGGAAAACTTGACGAATATGCGCTTAATCAAAGCTTTTTTGCGAAATGACTATGAAGTTAATCGCTTTCAGAAGGCGAACAAAGATTTAAAAGACCAAACAATTTTCGTGCTCCGCTTTATGGAAATCATGCAGCCTGTCTTGCTTTTTGTAATGAATGTAAGCATTTTAATTATTTTATGGGCGGCTCATGCTGGACCAAGTGAGGCAAAAGTAGGTGAAGTCGTTGCGATCGTCAATTATTCAACGAGGATCATTTCTGTTTTATCTATGCTGTCTTTTATTGTCTCTGGTTTTTCAAGGGCAAAAGCCTCCAGCTTAAGGATTTCGGAGGTGCTTCAAACAGAAGTAAAATTGACTGATGAGCTTGCCGAATCAAGTCATCAAATAACAGAGGGAAAAATTGAATTTCGATCGGTGTCCTTTGCATACCCGGATTCAGCCGTTAAGGTGCTTGATGATGTATCGTTTACGGTAAATGCTGGAGAAACTATGGCGGTGATGGGGGCTACCGGCTCCGGCAAATCGACTCTTTTCAATTTAATTCCGCGATTATATGACTTAGAAAAAGGAGTCGTTTATATTGACGGTTTCGATATACGTACGATCAAGCTTGAGCATTTAAGAAGGTCAATTGGAATGGTTCCGCAAGAATCGCTGTTATTCACTGGAACGGTAAAAGATAATATTTTATGGGGAAAAGAAGATGCTACTATGGAAGAAATCATTGATGCTGCAAAGGATGCCCAAATACATGATACGATTTTAAAGCTCCCTCATGGATATGATACCCTTATCAGCCAAAAAGGCGTGAATCTTTCCGGAGGGCAAAAGCAGCGAATTTCGATTGCCAGAGCGCTTGTCCGAAAGCCAAAAATATTGCTGCTTGATGACAGCACGAGTGCTTTAGACTTAAAGACGGAAAGAAAACTGCTTCAAGCATTGATGAAATATCCATGTACGACCTTGATCATTACGCAAAAAATTTTAACAGCGATGGCGGCTGATAAAATTTTGCTACTAGAAAACGGAAAGGTGCTTGCGAAAGGAAGGCATGATGAATTAATACGCAGCGTTCCACTTTACCAAAAAATCTATGAATCACAATATGGAAAGGATGGCATCCGTCATGCTCAAAAGTCTTATTGAACCTTTCCGATATGAAAAACTAAAGCTGACAAATGAGTCAAAAGTGAAGAAAAGCTCTTCAAAAGTTAAAGACTGGAAAGGAACATTAAAAAGAATTTGGGGATATATGTCAGATCAAAAGGTTTTGTTTTTATTCGTTTTGCTCATGGTTTTTATTAGCACAGTTTTAACAATCCTTGGGCCTTTTTTAGTAGGGAAAGGGATCGACATTTATATTGTAGAAAAAAGCGGAAATCACTTTTTCTTTTTTTTCGTCGTTCTTGTTTTAATCTATGCATTGCATTCCCTTTCCATTTGGCTGCAAAACATATGGATGATCAAAGTGGCGCAAAATACTGTGTATAAAATAAGATCCGATCTATTTCGCCAGTTTCATCTTCTTCCCATTTCTTTTTTTGATCAGAAAAAAACGGGAGAGCTGATGAGCAGAATGACCAATGATGTTGAAAACGTCAGCTCGACATTAAACAGCTCAGTGATTCAAATCTCATCCAGTGTTCTTACATTAATTGGTGTTGTTTCTGTTATGTTATGGATGAGCCCTTTTTTAACAATCATCACCTTAATAGTTGTTCCTTTATTGGTTGTAGGTATGAAATGGATTACCCGGCGGACTGGACAATTGTTTAAAGAGCAGCAGCGAAGTTTAGGAGAACTGAATGGATACATTGAAGAAACCATCACTGGTCAGCGAATTGTCAAAACCTTTTCACAAGAGAACCGGGTTATGCATGAGTTTTTAGAAAAAAATGAAAGGCTGCGGAGATCTTCATTTTGGGCTCAGACGATTTCCGGTTTTATCCCAAAGCTTATGCACGTATTAAACAATTTAAGTTTTACATTGATTGCAGGGTTCGGTGGAATCTTTGCTCTAAAAGGGTGGATAACCATCGGAACGATTGTTGTTTTTGCGGAGTACGCCAGGCAGTTTACACGGCCTTTAAATGATCTTGCCAATCAATTTAATACATTATTATCTGCGGTTGCCGGTGCAGAGCGGGTATTTGATTTGCTCGATGAGCAGGCAGAGGAAGCTGATTTTGGAGAATATGTACAATCCGCAAATATAAAAGGGGACATTGTGTTTGATCGAGTATCTTTTTCATATGGGGAAGAGAGCCAAACGATAAAAAATATTAGCTTTCATGTTTTTCCGGGAGAAACAGTTGCCCTTGTCGGTGCCACCGGCGCCGGAAAAACAACGATCATCAATTTACTGGCACGCTTTTATGAAATAAATGAAGGGAGAATTTTGATAGATGGAAAGGATATTTCCAAATTAAGACGGAGTGAACTTCGTCAAGCAATGGGGTTTGTATTGCAGGATCCTTTTTTGTTTCACACGACAATTCGTGAAAATATCCGATACGGAAGATTGGATGCAACAGATGAGGAAGTGGAGGAAGCGGCAAAGCTAGCAAATGCTCATTCATTTATTAAAAACCTACCTGATCAATATGATACAATCATTAACGAAGGTGGAACGAGCATCAGTCAAGGTCAAAAACAACTTCTTTCAATTGCGAGGGCGATTTTAAAAAATCCGTCCATTTTATTGCTGGATGAAGCGACAAGCAGCATTGACACTGTAACAGAATTAAAGATTCAAGAAGCGCTGGAGAGGCTGATGAAGGGGAGAACAAGCTTTGTGATCGCTCATCGGCTGAATACGATTAAAAAAGCAGATCAAATATTTGTTATCCAAGATGGTCGCATTGTGGAAAAAGGATCTCATGATGAATTGCTGGAAAAAGAGGGGTTTTATTTTGATTTAGTCACAAACCAGCTAAAACCGCAATTAAAAACGAAAGACATGTTGTCAGAAATAAAGGATCATATATAATGAATATAATCACTTTACTTTGTTAAAAGGGGAAACAGTATGAAATTAGTAGCTATTGATTTAGACGGGACATTGCTATCTTCAAATTTATCCATATCAGAAGAAAATCTTACAGCTATTCGGGAAGCACAAAATGAGGGAAACATCATCATGATTTGCTCCGGCAGGGCGCCTGAGAGTATTCGTGAACTGCTGGACGAATATGATTTTGCATGTCCATTTGCAGCAAGCAATGGAACAGTTGTCGTAATCGAAGGAGAAAAGCCGAAATACATTTCAATGAACAAACAAAACATGTTGGAAGTAGCCGAAATTTTGGAGAGTTATGGTGTGCCGTATAAACTTTATACAAATGATGGTATTTGGATGCCGGAAGACTGGAGCGCCAAAGTTCGCTCTGCTCTGCAGTCGAATCCGGAGCTGGCAAAATGTTTGCTTGAATCTGAGTACAAACAGTTTATCGAGCAGCCAAAAAGGACCGACAATAATCGATACTTTCGTCATATACAAGATGTTATAAACCGCGGTGATTTATCGGTCCAGAAGTTTTTTATTTTGCAATTTAATCAACATACTAGAAAAGAAATTATGGAACAATTAGAAAACATTGCTGGGATTGCGGTTACGACATCAGGTGACTACAACATTGAAATAATGGATGAAAAGGGAAATAAAGGATACGGATTAAAAGCTGTTGCCAAGCACTACAATATCCCATTGGAACAAACGATTGCGATTGGTGATAATTTCAATGACGTTCCAATGCTGGAAGCTGCAGGGCTTTCCGTTGCAATGGGGAATGCCGAGCCTGAGGTGAAAGAAATGTGCGATATCGTGACGAGGACAAACGATGAACACGGTGTCGCCCATGCTATTCGACAATTTGTGCTGTAAATGGTTTATGGATGCAAAGGGGTGTCTAATAAGTCGTTTTTACGGCTTATTGACGCCCCCTTTAATGTTTTATAAACGTTGATTTATCGACGTTTATAATTTTTAGTGTGCGCCCGGCATGGGTGTAATCTATAGGGTGAAAGTCCCGAGCTGCGAAGGCAGAAGTAGCAGTTAGCTTAACGCAAGGGTGTCCGTGGTGACGCGGAATCTGAAGGAAGCGAGCGGCAAACTTCCGGTCTGAGGAACACGAACTTCATATGAGGCTAGGTATCACTGGGTGAGTTTGCACAACAAAACAAAGCCCTTTCTGCCGAAGGTGATACAAAGTAAATGAAGCAGATGGATGGAAGGAAAGATTACACTCTTACCCGGGGAGGTCTGGCTGGCACGCCAAGTAACCTTGGTAACCTATCTAGTGATAGATAGCTGAACAGTCAGAAGTCAGCAGAAGTCATAGTACTCTTTCAAGCTCGAGATGGAAGAGGAAGGACTGAACAATTAAGGAGAACGAATCGCTAGGCGTTCATCTTCTGTGTGGAAGCAGACAATCCGATAGGACTTACTTGAAGGAGGAAGTGGTGAATCCCACGGGGGACTTCAAGAGGGTGGAGCAGAAGATGGCACAAATAGAAGAATTCGTTCACGTGGAGAGGATATCAATGTTGATGGAAATGATTTTGTCACGGGAAAATCTCCTGGCGGCACTGAAACGAGTCGAACAGAATAAAGGAGGTCACGGAGTAGATGGCATGTCCGTAAAAGACCTACGAAGACACCTCTACGAAAATTGGGACTCCATTCGACAGTCGTTGAGAGAAGGAACCTACAAGCCCTTACCCGTCCGTCGAGTCGAAATCCCGAAACCGAACGGTGGAGTAAGGCTTCTAGGGATCCCTACCGTGACGGATCGTTTCATCCAACAAGCGATTGCCCAAGTGTTGACGAAAATCTTTGATCCGACCTTCTCGAACCATAGCTATGGTTTCCGCCCAGGTAGAAGGGGACATGATGCGGTTAGGGAAGCAAAGGGTTATATCAAAGAAGGATATCGTTGGGTAGTCGATATAGACCTAGAGAAATTCTTTGACAAGGTGAATCACGACAAACTGATGGGGATCTTGGCGAAAACGATCAAAGATCGAATTCTACTGAAGGTAATCCGCCGGTATCTTCAATCAGGCGTGATGATCAATGGAGTGGTAATGGAAACGGACATGGGAACGCCTCAAGGCGGCCCGCTTAGTCCACTTTTATCAAACATCATGCTTCATGAATTGGATAAGGAGCTTGAGAAACGTGGACATAAGTTTGTTCGGTATGCGGATGACTGTAACATCTATGTGAAAACAAAGAAAGCAGGAATTCGTGTCATGAACTCCATTACGAACTTTATAGAGAAGGAGTTAAAGCTCAAGGTAAATAAAGAGAAATCGGCGGTAGACCGTCCTTGGAAACGGAAGTTTCTCGGTTTCAGCTTCACACTCAATAAGACTCCAAAGGTACGGATTGCGAACGAAAGTGTGAAACGTTTGAAGAACAAGATCCGTGAAATTACATCAAGGTCGAAACCGTATCCAATGGAGAAAAGGATTGAGAATCTGAACAAGTATTTAATGGGATGGTGCGGATATTTTGCCTTGGCAGAAACACCAAGTAAGTTCAAAGAATTTGATGAATGGATTAGACGAAGGCTTCGGATGTGTTTGTGGAAAGAATGGAAAACCCCGAAAACAAGAATTCGGAAACTCAGAGGATTAGGGGTTCCAAGCCATAAAGCATTCGAATGGGGCAATACACGCAAGAAATATTGGCGGATTGCCTGCAGTCCCATTCTACACAAAACCCTCGACAACTCCTATTGGAAGCGTCGAGGGTTAAGAAGTCTATTCGAAAGATATCAAGCACTACGTCATACTTAATTGAACCGCCGTATACCGAACGGTACGTACGGTGGTGTGAGAGGTCGGGGGTTAGTCACCCCCTCCTACTCGATTTACGATAGGGATTTGACTTTCTGGATAGCTCCTTTCATTTTATTTACTATTGAAAACTGCGACGGTGCGGCTTCTTTGAGGCGGGCAATAAAAAAGTGTGATGAATTATTTTTATTGTTTCGCTAGTTCTGTCTGCCATACTTTTTTTAACATAGCTGTTTCGTCACACGATGGAAGTTTCGGACAATTGATGCAATCCTTCCACATTTTTTGCGGGAGAGATTGCTTGTCAACGATATCGAATCCTAATTTGGTAAAAAACTCGATTTGATACGTTAAGGCAATCAAATTTTCAATTTCCAACCTGTTTGTTTCATAAATGATTTGTTTTACGAGCTCTTTTCCGATGCCTTTGCCGGTATGGTCAGGGTCAACGGCCAGCGAGCGGATTTCAGCCAAATCTTTGTCTAAAATATGCAAGCTGGCAACGCCAGCCACTGCTCCGCCTTCATCTGCAACATAAAAATTTTGTAAATTCTCATAAATAGATGCGTACGTTCTGCTGAGCAGCTTTCCTTCCAATGCATAATGTTTAATTAATTGATAGATGGCATCTGTATCGCTCATAGTCGCTCTTCGAATGTGCATGTATACTCCCTCATTTAATCGAATGAATAATTATAAGTAAAACAAAATATTTATTCATATATATTATCGGTATGAACATTATTTTGTCAATAAAAAACCAAACAATTTATAATTATGCAAGTTCATCAAATATTTAAACATTTTCTGTAAGTAAAATTTTGGCGGGAGAAAATATTTGATAAGAGGATTTTACTACATGGAAGCTAGCATTCAATGAAACTTATGGTAAAAAATAGATGTTTACAAGAGAGGTTTAATCTTCTTCATCCATCAAATTGTGAACAAATTCAGACATTTTTTCTTAATTTATTGAAAATGAGTCTTATTCTTATTATAATTGATAACGAATCTCATTATTAATTTATTACGGAAAGAGTTAAAAAATGAAAAAACGATATTTGATCATTGCTCTCATTATTCTTTCAATTGCATCGATTTTTATCGGAGTAAACGATATTAAACCAACTGATATATTCAATTTGACAGATGAACAAATACAAATTTTGATCATCAGCAGAATTCCGCGCGTTATTAGCATTATTATTGCAGGAACGAGTATAAGCATTGCCGGTCTTATTATGCAGCAGCTGAGCAGAAACAAGTTCGTTTCCCCAACTACGGCAGGAACAATGGATTCCGCCAGATTGGGGATTTTAGTTGCGATCATGGTTTTTGCAGACGCCAGTCCGATTCAAAAAATGATTGTCGCTTTTGCTTTTGCACTTTTAGGAACATTTATCTTTATGAAAATATTAGAAAAAATTAAATATAAAGATACTATTTTTGTTCCTCTAGTCGGGCTGATGTTCGGCAACATCATTGGATCTATCACTACTTTTTTTGCATACAAAAATAATTTGATTCAAAATGTTTCCTCATGGCTGGAAGGAGATTTTTCGTTAATTTTAAAAGGTCAATATGAATTATTGTATGTCAGCATTCCTTTTGTATTAATTGCATACTTGTATGCGAATCAATTCACTGTCGCTGGAATGGGAGAGGAATTTTCGAAAAATTTAGGCTTGAATTATAAACAAGTTGTCAATATCGGACTTGTTATCGTAGCTTTGATCACTTCATCTGTTGTATTGACGGTTGGAACCATTCCGTTTCTAGGTCTTGTCGTTCCGAATATTGTCGCCATATACAATGGAGACCATTTGAAAAAGAATTTGATTCATACCGCTTTGCTCGGTGCTGTTTTCGTTATGTTTTGCGATATTTTAGGGCGAATCATTATATATCCGTACGAAATCTCGATCAGCTTAACCGTCGGTGTCATCGGCAGTGCCATTTTTGTTTACTTACTTATGAGGAGAAAAGCATATGGGTTATAGAGCGAAAATAACATCTCTTCTAGTGGTCGCAGTCCTTTTAATTATCACCTTTTTGTTCATCGACCTCGGCAAAAATTGGGATTATGCATTGCCGCGCCGTTCGGTGAAGATGCTGGCGGTTATTATTACAAGTGTAGCAATCGGTTTTTCAACGTTAGTATTTCAAACGATTACAAACAACAGAATTTTAACTCCGAGCATTTTAGGTTTAGATTCTTTATATATGCTTTTGCAAACCATGCTTGTCTTTTTATTTGGTTCAACACATGTTGCGATGATCGATAAAAATATTAACTTTGCGCTTTCCTTGTTCTTTATGATGCTGTTTGCACTGATCTTTTACAAATTCCTTCTTCGAGGCGAGGGTCAAGACATTTATTTTCTTCTTCTAATTGGACTGATATTCGGAACATTATTTAACAGCTTGACTTCTTTTATGCAAGTGCTGATAGATCCTAACGAATTTCTAATTGTACAGGACAGAATGTTTGCCAGCATCAATAACGTGAATACGGATTTGCTGTACTTGTCGATTGCCGTTATGCTGCTGGCGGGTCTTTATTCACTGAAATATGCCAAATATTTAGATGTGCTGGCACTTGGAAGGGAGCATGCGATTAATCTCGGCATTGATTACGATCATGTTGTTAAAAGGCTTTTGATCATTGTGGCTGTTTTCGTTTCGATTTCGACAGCTTTAACCGGTCCGATGACGTTTTTGGGTCTTCTCGTGATTAACGTGGCAAGGGAATTTTTAAACACATATAAACATAGTGTTTTAACGATCGGGACCGTTCTTTTTTCCATCATTGCGTTGGTTGGCGGTCAGCTATTGGTCGAAAGAGTGTTTACATTTTCAACTACGTTAAGTGTTGTCATTAATTTTGTTGGAGGGGTTTATTTTATTTATCTTCTATTAAAGGAGAATCGATCATGGTAGAAGTAAAAAATGTTTCAAAACAGTACGGAAACAAATTTGTAGTAAAAGGTGTCTCGCTGAAAATTCCGAAACAAAAAATCACAGCCTTCATCGGCCCAAACGGAGCTGGAAAAAGCACACTGCTATCAATGATCAGCCGATTAATAAAAAAAGATGAAGGAGAAATATTGATTGACGGAAAAGAAATTGGCGCATGCAAAAGCAACGATTTGGCGAAAAAAATTTCGATCTTAAAGCAATCAAACCACATTAATCTTCGCTTAACAGTCAGGGAACTTGTCTCTTTCGGCAGATTTCCGTATTCAAGCGGAAGATTAACAAAAGAAGATCAAAGGCATGTGGATGAAGCGATCCGTTACATGGGGCTTGAAGAGATCGAACATAAATTTCTTGATCAGTTGAGCGGAGGCCAAAAGCAGCGGGCTTTTATCGCTATGGTGATCGCGCAGGATACCGAATATATTTTGCTTGATGAGCCATTGAACAATTTAGATATGAAGCACTCTGTGCAAATTATGAAAATGTTAAGAAAACTTGTCGATGAACTTGGAAAAACAATTGTCATTGTACTGCACGATATCAATTTTGCTTCGGTGTATGCCGATTATGTAGTTGCAATGAAAGATGGAGAACTCGTACACGTCGGGCCAACTGATCAAGTCATAGATCGTTCTGTCTTAAAAGACGTATATGATATGGATATAAACATCCAGCAAATAAACAATTGCAAAATATGTGTGTACTTTTCTTAAAGGGTAGTATGGATGGAGGCATTTTGATAAACATCTCAGCAGAAGGAAGAGCTGTCAGCTCTTCCTTATAAAGAATTCGAAATGATAATGATTTTCTTATTCAATTGCGAGATGTTTAAAGAATTGCCGACATCATTTAAAAAATATACAGGGGGTAATTTTTATGAAAAAGTTTTTAGTTTTTCTCATTGCTTCTTTGATGGTTTTTGTTGTTGCAGCTTGCGGCTCGAACGGGTCAACTAGCGGCGAAGGTGAAAAAAATGGCACGAAACAGGAGTCAGAAGAAATGACGATTAAGCATCAGCTTGGCGAAACAAAAGTGAAGAAAAATCCAGAAAAAGTCGTCGTTTTTGATTTTGGTGCTCTTGACACATTGGATAAGCTTGGCGTTGAAGTGGCAGGTGTACCGAAGGATAACCTTCCATCCTATTTAAAAGACAAATACAGTGACGATAAATATGAAAATGTCGGCGGTTTAAAAGAACCGGATTTTGAAAAAATCAGTTCGATTGAGCCTGATTTGATCATTATTTCCGGAAGACAATCAGAGGTTTATGAAGAGTTTGAGAAAATTGCACCAACCATCTTTATGGGTGTTGATACAACGAAATATTTAGAGTCATTCCATGAAAATGTGAAAACACTTGGAAAAATTTTCGGTAAAGAAGAGGAAGCTGAAAAAGAACTGGCAGCAATCGATGAATCGATTAAAAAGCTAAAAGAAAAAGCAGAAGCGTCTGGAAAAAATGCATTAGTTATTTTAGCCAATGAAGGGAAAGTCAGCGCATATGGACCGAAATCTAGATTTGGACTCATCCATGATGAATTTGGAATTAAAGCTGTAGATGAAAACATTGAAGTTTCTACACACGGACAAAGCATTTCATTTGAATATATCGTTGAAAAAAATCCTGATTACTTATTTGTGGTAGACCGCGGTGCTGTTGTAGGCGGCCAATCATCTGCAAAACAAACAGTAGAAAATGAATTAGTGAAAAAGACAAATGCCTACAAAAACGGCAATATTGTGTACTTAGATCCTAACTACTGGTATTTATCCGGCGGCGGATTGATTTCGGTTGCTGAAATGGTGAAAGAAGTGGATAATGCGATCCAATAATTTTTCAAAAGGGAGCTGAAAACAGCTCTCTTTTTTCATATGCACCCGGGCATGGGTGTAATCTCTAGGGAGAAAGTCCAGAGCTGCGAAGGCAAAAGTAGCAGTTAGCTTAACGCAAGGGTGTCCGTGGTGATGTGGAATCTGAAGGAAGCGGGCAGCAAACTTAAGGTGTCTCTCGAAACACGAACTTCATATGAGGCCAGTTGCCATTGGATGAAACAAAGTCCTTTCTGTCGAAGATGGTACAGAGTAAATGAAGCAGACAGGTGGAAGGAAAGACTTCACCCTTACCCAGGGAGGTATGACGACATGTCGAATTGATTAGTATGTGCTTGAACGACTCAACCTTTTCCATAAAAGAAACAGACGCAAAAAACACATACATATGCCGAAAGTCATAGACAAGGTCAACATTTGATTATGAGACTCGCTAGTTAGACACCGTGAGAAGGCATTACAAAAAGCCAATACCTTGCTACATAGTATTGGCTTTTAATCATTGATGAAAAATGAAGTGAATAGACTCTCATCTCCTTTTAACTTAAATTCTTTTTCTTTTTTGAAGTTATCAAGATTATAAATTTGTATCTTTGTACCGTCTGATGTAATAAATTGATCTTCATGAATATATGATACATAGTTTTCAATTTCTGTAGTAAATACATCCATTTTAGAAGAATTTAAATGAAGTTTCGCAATTTTCTTTTCCGTGGGTTCTAGAAACGAATTTCCTTGTGTGATAAAGATATGGTCTTTGTGTACATGCATATCACTCAAGGATTTGAACGGAAGGGTAATCTTTTCAATTTTCTTGTTCATCAAGTTTATTTTTATTAATTCATTTGACTGATTGTCTTTTCCATCTGATGTTTTTACTAGGAAAAGATCGTTGTCAACGAGCTCCATATCTGATGAATACATCATATCGTCTATTTTTATTGTTTCAATTAAAGATAAATCTTTTTTATTGATTACATTGATAATACCGTAAATATCATCTGGATTGGAGTGTATAAAGGTTAATACATATAATTTGTCTGAATGTTCAATCATATAGTTCGCCTCCCCCTTGAGCTTAGTGGATGCGACCTGTTTTCCTGTTGCTATATTTGTTTTGGCAAGCTTAGAGGAAGTAAGATCTCCTTCAGACATATAAGCAAACTCCTTATCAACAGTCCAAACTGTGGGAGCAATTTTTTCTTCGTTAGGAATTTCTTTAATCTGCAAATTACTTTTATTTAACTCTAATATAAATTCATTGGTGTTGTATTTAGATTGTGGATTAGCGTAATATACTTTATTATTCATATGAATAGGTCTTTCCATAAAAGCTCCAAGAGGCATTCCTCTGTATTTCGTTTTATGTTTTGAAAGAAACTTTCCTTTTTCATTGTACAGGTGTATAACTGCTTTCTCAAACATATTTGTATAAATCACTGCATATTTGTAATCTTCGATGTTTTTTGTTTCCGTTGAGAAGCATCCTTGTAAAAAGATCATGGAGGATAACAAACAGATAAAGATCATTTTGTATCTGTTTGTTATCGTATTAAAAAGGTTCATTTGTTAAACTCCTTTAATATAAATGATATACGTGTGAGAAGAGTTAACTAAATCAATTGGAAATACGATTCCTCCGCCATGATTTAAGTTTAAACCTGTAGAATACTTATATGCTTCATATACTAATTGCGAACAATAAAATTTTTTTGTAGTGTTGATATTCGTAAATTCCCAATTATAAGGTTTTCCTTTGTGTGAATACGCTCTGTCTGCAGCTTTTGCATCTTGAGCGACAGTTGTTCCCTTTGTCGTTACCGCATAAACAGTTTTATATTTTGTATTCCAATTATTTTTGAATGTTTTCACTCCTTCTTTTGGGAAAGATTCAACTGTTTTTGTTTCTGAGTATATGATTCCTGCATGACCTACTAGAGAACCAAATTTTCCATCTTTAGTTACTAATATAACTCCTTTTCTTTTTGGATATGATGGTGCTGCTAACGCTTGAAAATTATTAGCTTTAAAATTATAAGATGATGAATTTTTATCAGGTTGAACTAGTTCTGGGTCAGATTCGATCTCTTTCTCCACTCTTTCAAAAGTTTCTAACTGTTGTTGGACTATGTCCTCAGAAGAAGTAGAATTTGCATGAGATACAGCTGGCAAAATTACCGATAACATGCATAAGGACAAGACTGTACTCAATACTTTTCTAATTTTCCCTTTATTAAGAATTCTCCTCCTCTGTTAATAAAGTATTAGGAAAAAATTCCTTTTCATTTTCATTATATATTAAACTTAACTTTTTTCAACTTAAATTTGGTAAATTAGTAAAATATTTCTGGTAAATAGAATAATAGATGAACATAGAAATTGGTGATCCTTTTTGCAGATAAAGTTAGCCAAAAACAACACCGGCACTTATTAAGACAGAAAGCCAGGTGTGCTTTTCCTATAATCCCGTCTACCGCTAACATACAAAAGCATTGAAATTCCATAACGGCTCTAACGCTACTTCCATAAAAAAGTTGCCCACAAATACTTGACTCAAACTTTTTCATTTGAAAATAAGGGATGAACGGAGTATTTATAGTATGATAGAGAAAAAGGGGGAAGAAAGGCATGGGAAATTTACATGGGAAACGGATCGCTATCACAGGCTCTCGTAAGAGCGAGGAAATTTCCACGTTAATTCGTAAAAAAGGAGGAGAGCCTGTAATTCGAGCTATTCAAGAAACAATAAAATGCTCTCCTTCGGATTTGGAGGCTGATCTTCGAAGCATTGTTGAAAAAGGGACTGACTGGGCTGTGTTTACGACAGGAATAGGGACGAACGCTCTGTTGGAAGCGGCAGAAAAGATCGGCATTTTGGATTCATTTATAAACGTTTTAAAAGAAGCAAAAATAGCTGCCCGCGGCTATAAAACGAAAGCGGCTCTTAAACAAATCGGCATTCAGCCGGATGCTGCCGATGATGACGGAACGAATGACGGGCTGCTTCGGGCTATTGAAGGATTTTCTTTTAAAGACAAGCATGTTTTTTTACAATTGCATGGAGAACCGGTGCCAAAGCTTTCAGAATGGTTTGAAAAGCACGGAGCGATTTTGAGTGAAATTTTGCCATACCGCTCCATTGTACCTAATCCTGAGACCGTTGAGCAGCTGCTGGATGAAATAATCGAGAATAAGCTGAATGCTGTTGCGTTTACAGCTGCCCCGCAAGTAAGAGTGCTTTTTAAATTGGCTGAAAAAAAAGGAGCAACATCTGACCTTATAGAGGCATTTCAACAAAATGTTGTGGCAGCAGCCGTCGGCAAAGTAACTGCTGGAGAATTGAAGGAATATGGGGTGCAGCGCATCGTGGCTCCAGAGCTGGAGCGGATGGGGGCGATGATTGTCGCTTTGGATGAGTATTTTCAATGATGTTGTCGTCAAAAAATTTAATGGCTGATTGTGTGTATAAAAAACAGGTGGAGCGTGACAGCTTCGAGGATGAATCACGTCCACCTGGGTTTGAACCTTTTACCTAAAAATCAGTATGTATGAAAGCATCGATTTATTTCATGAAAAACAAATACTGTAAATTTTGTGCAATATAATTCGGGTAAATTTTGTTTTTTTCAATATCTTCTTTTCTAGAGGCTCCTGTTAATACAAGGCATGTGCGGCAATTATTTGTTTTTCCAAGCAAAATATCGGTTTCTAAACGATCGCCAATGATTAAGCACCTGTTGCTGTTTATGTTTAATTTTTCAAGAATTTTTTTGCCGTAAAAAGAGGAAGGCTTCCCGATCACCTGATCTATCGGCCGTCCTGATGCAGCTTCTATTGCTTTCGCTATTGCCAGTGTATCTGAAATATACCCTTCAGGAACTGGACAAAGCGAATCCGGATTGGCTGCAATTAATTTGGCTCCATTACGAACCGCGTTCATTGCCAAATTGAGTTTTTCGTAAGTGAAGCAGCGATCAAGCCCGACAAGTACGTGGGTCGCGTCCATAGGATTGTCGGTCATTTTTAGTGAAAATTTGTGGAATTCTTCCGAAATCGCTTTTTCACCTACAATATAGACTAAAGAGTCCGGAGATTTCTCTAAAAAATATACAGCTGACAAATAAGAAGCTGTCATGATTTCGTCCAGTTTCGCTTGAATTCCTAAATGATGAAGCCGCTTTCTGCATTCTTCTCTTGTTTGTGTCGATGTATTTGTGATAAAAAGAATTTTTTTGTTATGGCGCCTTAATCGGTCGATCGTTTCTTTTACACCGGGCAAAAGTTTATTGCCAATATATATAGTTCCATCTAAATCAAAACAATATGCATCAAAATCGTCAATGTGTAACAATACAATACTCCACCTTTATTCTGTTGAAAGTTCTTTTAGAAGAATTTCTTTGCCTTCGCGTAACTTTTCTAACGGTGTTCCGGGGGCATATTCTAGGATGAGCTGACAATCGATTGATTGTTCATGAATCGTTTTAAAGATTTCTTGCCATGGGACAGTTCCTTCACCGATTGGCAAGTGATCGTCTCCTGTTCCGTTATTATCATGAACATGGAGGGCAATCAGTCGATCCTTTGTCTGCTTCATTATTTGCGGAATATCCCAACCGTTTAAATTTGCGTGGCCAATATCAAGTAAATATCCTGCCGTGTCATGAATATTTTCTAAAAAGCTTATAAACTCATCTTGCGTAAAAATCGAACTGCCGTTGTATCCGACGTTTTCGATTGCCAGCTTGACGTTCAAAGGTTTAGCAAATTCACATAATTGATGGATATAATCTTCAGCTCGCTGCTTTGCTAAACGTTTGTCAAAAACCGGAGAAAAACAGAACCCAGGATGGATCACAACATGCGAAGCCTGAATCATGCCGGCAAACTCAATCGCTTTTTTGTATTCAAAAAATGAAGCTTCCCGAATCGCTTTATTTTCACTTGTTAAGTTAATATCCCATGCTGGCGGATGAATGGTGTAGCCGATGGGCAATTCTTTTAGTTTGGAAGACAATTTTTTGAATGATTTTTCCATGTCATCCCATTTTTCGCCATCCATTAATAGTTCAACTTTATCAGCTCCATATTCAATTAAGTCATGGACATTTTTTAAAGGATCTTTTGATACAAGCGGCAAATCAGAATAACAGATTTTTCTTTTCATAAACAACCACCTCATGAAAGATATGTTTCCACATTGATTTTGTGATTCATCGGACTGCTTTCATTCAGATCCAGCTCTTGCGGATAGCCTATTGATTGTGTGGATTCTTGATCAAAAATATGAATACGATCCATTTTTGGTTTTAAATAGACCATTTCCCCCGGATGCCAATTCTTTTTTTCACTCATCGCAATCACTTCATGACCTTCTAAATTTATATAAATACTGTAGCTGCTTCCTTGGTTTTCCACGTATTTCACTGTGCCTTTTAATGTGTTTTCTTGGGGAGTTTTATAAATTTCTAGATGTTCAGGACGAATTCCAAAAACAAACGTTTTGGCATTGCATTCATTTATTTGTCGGATCCACATCGGATGCAATAAAAATGATTGTTTCCCGATCATAACCTTGCCATCATAATAATCCATATCGACAATATTCGTTGGAGGTGAGCCGATAAATTTTGCCGTAAAGATGTTTGCAGGGCGGTTATATACATTTTCCGGCGTATCTACCATTTGCAATTGCCCTTGATTCATTAACGCAATACGATCCCCTATAGTCATTGCTTCAATTTGATCATGTGTAACATAAACGATTGTTTGCTTATACATTTCATGGATTTTCACTAGTTCCTTGCGCGCAGATACTCTTAGCTGCGCATCTAAATTTGATAATGGTTCATCAAGCAGAAAGAAATCAGATTTTTTTACAACGGCTCTTGCTAAAGCGACACGCTGCCTTTGCCCGCCGGATAAATCTTTCGGCAATCTGTTTTCATATCCTTTCAGCTGGAGCATTTCTAACACAGCATTTAATCTTTTTTGAATTTCGTCTTTATGAACCTTCTGAACTTTTAAACCGTACGTAATATTTTCAACGACATTCATATGAGGATATAATGCATAATTTTGAAATACCATCGCTACATTTCTTTTTCCGCTTGGAATGTCATTCGCCTTTACGCCATTCAAATATAAGTCGCCCGAAGTAATTTCTTCAAGGCCTGCAATCATGCGTAAAGTTGTCGATTTGCCGCATCCGGACGGACCTAGAAGAACTAAACGTTCTCCAGGATGAATGGTAAGATTGAGCCCTTTTACAACATGTGTTTTTCCATAGGATTTCCAAACGTTTTCAAATCTTATTTCCTTCATTGTGCCATCCTCCGTTATTTAATTCCAGAAGAAGTAAATGTTCCTATAATATACTTCTGGAAAATTAAATATAAAGTTAAAGGTATTATCATTGTGATGACTGATACGGCCATGGCGACAGTAAAATTCGTGCCGCCTTCTGAGCTGATGTACATCTGTAAAGCAAGAGGCAATGTATAATTTTCCTTGCTTTTTAAAATGAGCACCGGCCATACGTATTCGTTCCAGGTAGTAATGAAAAACCAGATGCCTGTTGATGTGACAGCCGGCCTCACTAATGGGAGAACGATATCTTTCATAATCCGGGCGTGTCCAATATGATCTAATTTGGCTGCTTCAATTAACGAGATGGGGATTGTTTTCATCGACTGCCTCATTAAAAAGATACCAAGCGCATTGGCGAGCTGCGGCAAAATAACACCCCAAACGCTGTTGACTAAACCGATACCCGATATGATCAAATAGTTTGGAATCATTGTTACGGTAAAAGGGATAAAAATTGTACTAATTAACATAAAATATAAAATGTTTTTCCCTTTAAACTGCAAAAATACGAAAGCATACGCTGCTAAAAATGAAGTAATCAGTTTGAAAATTGTCGCAACAGAGGCAATAATGAACGTATTCATCGTAATTTTGAAAGCGGGTAAACTATTAAAGAATGTGATATAGTTTTCGAATGTCGGATTTAACGGAACTATGTTCAAAACATTGTTGTAGGCATCTTCCAACGTTTTAAACGATGAACCTAATGCAAAAACGATAGGATATAATAGAATAATGATTGTGATGATAAAAATAATGTGCCAAGGTATCGCAACAGATCGTTTAATTTTCATAATAGATACCTCTTTCAACAAACTTAAATTCAAGAGCTAATAATATGAAAAAGATTAACATCGTCATAATTGCTAAAGCTGCGGAATGTCCTGTTCTGTAAAGTACGAAGGCTTCGTGATAGGCGTGATAGATCGCATTGGAGCTGGCGTAATTTGGACCGCCTTGTGTTATCACTTTTATAGGCGTGAATACATACTGCAGTCCTTGGACGATTGTAATAATAAACACATAAATGCCAGTAGCGCTGCTCATAGGCAAGACGATATGAAAGAATATTTTCCATAAAGGAACATTATCCAAACGGGCTGCTTCTATTATTTCGCGTGAAATACCGTTGATAGAAGCATAAAGGACGATAAAGTTATAGCCAAATACTTTCCAGGATGTAATCAAACTTAAAACCAATATGACCCAACCGTCTAATTTGCTCCAAATCGGCATTTCAATGCAGAACCATCCTAAAATAATGGCAACAGGTCCGGAAACTGGATTTAAAATCCACGTAAACAATATCGAACCGACGACCAATGAGATGAATGCCGGCAGAAACAAGGCGCTTTTATAAAAACCATTAAATCGTTTTAAAATTAAATCTAAAACGAAAGCAAAAAGATACGGTATGATACAGTTTATAACTAATAAGAAAGCAATATATATAAATGTATTTCCCAAAATTTTATATGTATTTCGATCAGATAAAACATCAATGTAGTTTTTCAATCCTACAAATTCTTTTGTCGGAGTAATCATGTTCCAGTCAAAAAAGCTTAAATAAATTGTGTATAAAAATGGCCAGAACATGAATATCGAAAATATAATTAACGTTGGAATCAATAAGCAATACGCTTTCCAACTCTCTTTATTTTTTAAAACCGTCCCATCACTCATATTTTTATTACCCTCCGTATTGATACCGAAAATAAAAGTTAAAAGGAGGGTGACTAAAGGAAGTTTTTTTGAAAAATTGTTATAAATGTTAGTCACCCTTTGTAGACATTTCCTTTTACTTTAACAATTCATTGATGGATTTTTCCGTTGATTTTAAACCTTCTTCTACTGATACTTTTCCAGTAAGAATTTCGTCGCGTACATCTATTAATAATTGCTCTGCCTGTAAACCGGTATCTCCAGGGAATGATGCCCAAGGAACAATCTTGTCCATTTGTTCTATGGCAGGCTTCATCATTTCATTTTCTTCTAAAAATGATTTAAGTCCATTTTCTGCTTCTGCAACATCTTTACGTGGAGGCACATAACCTGTTCCTTCTGTCCATTTGGCCATTGATTCAACGCTATAAAGAAATTTCATGAATTCCCATGCTGCTTTTTGCTGGTCTTCATCTTTTGCTGTAATAGCCAGCATTGCGCCACCTGCCGGCAGTCTTACTTCTTTTCCTTCCCATGCTGGCGATTTGATTGCCGCTACGTCAAATTTGGCATTCGCTTGGATATGCGAACGTTGGGCAATCGTTGTATAGACCATGGCGACATTGCCATCGATAAAGCTTTGTACACCTTGATCCCAAGGCAAATGCAAGGCTGTTTTATCTTTTAACACCATATCAGCCCATAGTTGATACGCTTCAATTCCTTCTTTTGAAGCAAATGTTGCTTTTCCGTCCGTAATCATTTTGGCTCCGTTGCTTTCTAATAAAGCTTGTGTAGCCCAGTTATCTGCCGGCTCCTGCAAATAAAACCCATATTTTCCTGTTTTCTCTTTTATTATTTTGGAAAATTCTCTTACCTCTTCCCACGTTTTTGGCCCATTTTCATCTAGTCCAGCTTTTCGTAAAAGGTCTCGATTAATATAGAGGACTGGATTGCTTAACGAATATGGAATCCCGACTTGTTCACCATCCGAATTTTTCGCTAAATCCAAAACATTTTTTAAGAAATGATCTTTTAAAAATGTTTTATCTTCTGGAAAATATTTATCTATTATTTCTTGCGGCGGCACATAATGAAAATTATTTGAGAAGTAGTCTAAAAATGCCCATCCTACTTGTACAACTGCTGGTGAATTGCCCGCAGCTACTTCAGCCTGTAAATTTTGCATCAACCCTTTATACATGTCCGGGTTGTATTTGGCTACGACTTCTACAGTATCACTTTGTGCATTAAATTCCTTCACTAACTCTTCTACTGTTTTTCCGCCTTGAGTTTCAGCATTTACGTGCCAGTATTCGATAACCGTTTTTTTGTTGCCGTCCTCTGATTTAGAAGGAGAGTCATTGGCTGCCTGCTTGCTTGTGTTGTTACAAGCTGCTAACATAAATACTAATGTAAATGCGCAAATCAATTTTACAAATGATTTCATTATATTCCTCCTCACCAAATTGTTTGACCGTAATTAATGAAAGGATCTTCAAAATGTCGTGACATTTCGTCTATTTAGAAAATTCTTTACATGAATCAGTTAACAAATCGTGTTGCCTTTGACTGGCTATCACCGTCCGTGTTCGAGCAAGCGGCTTCTACAAGCTGTCTTCAATTTCAGATAAAGCTATTTTTCATCGTTATGCCAATGACAGGTTGGCAGATCGTTTGCATTAATATTTTAGGTGTAAATGCTTTTTATCTCCCGACCTGACAAATCTATTAAATGATGTCGAAATCACCTCCAATTGCTTGCATAACAAAAAAAGAGACTCCAAATATAATGTATATATCTATTCCATATACATTAAATTTGAGGTCTCTCTATTTGCACCAGTAATTATTCACTTGTTACTTATAATATAGATGAGAATTGTTAATCTAGTATAAATCATATGTAAATTCTCTTTTAAAATTTATTTAAATCCATTTCCCACAATTTTGAGTTGGACGTCGTTACAGCGAGTGCGCCATTATTTATCGCTTCCTTCGCATGTTCAGGCAAAGTCAACAGCCCTCCTGTTATAACGGGAACTTGCGAAACCTTTGTGAATTTCTTTAAAAAATCCGGAGCACGGCACGGCATAATTTCTATTATATCTGAGCGGATTTGGTCCGCATCCTTCACTAAATTATGATAAACTTCCGTGTCAATTAAAAAGATTCGCTGAATAACAAATAAACCGCTTGATTTTGCCTTTTTTATAATGCCGTTCCTCGTTGTAACGATCGCCGTTGGCTGGACATTCTTTTTTACAAAGTCAATTCCATCGCCATCCATTTCCAGACCGCCTATTTTTTCAACATGCAATATGACGGGGAGCCCTTCAGACTGGATGAAATCAACATATCTTTTTACCGTTAAAATGGTCCCTGTCATTAGTAAGACAGCACTTAAATGTTCTTTATTCTTGATCGCTTTCTCAATATATTTCGGTTCTTTAATAGCTGCTACCATTCTATGTTTTTTTAATCTTTCCAACAAAATTGTTCCTGCATTGCTTTTTGCCACAGCTAAATTTCCTTTCTTTTAAAATTCCGAATCTGCTCTTAAGATTTAACAAAGTATTTTGTTATAAAATCAATTCGATTGGCAAACGTTTGATATACTTTGGATTGCGCGAAACATCTTGTTGGGCAGAATATGCTTGCTCTTTGGATGGGGGCAGAGGATCAAAAGCTTTTAAAAGAAATATAAAAAACAAATATTAAGCAAATATTGTGCCCAAGCTAATTCATTGTAAATTTTGCTTTACAAAAGATTTACATCTAGCATGATTTTGCCCGAAAGATTATTTTTAATAGCCGAATTATTTTTGCTGTTTTCTAAAATCGCTGGAGAGACTAGTTCCAAATAAGAAAGATGTGTATAAAAAAAGAGGATGTATGCTCTAATCATGAACATACTATCCTCTGAAAAATTAATATAGGTAATTAGATGATTAGTTGGAAAAGCACTTTCAACTTGTAGGGCTGAGATATCCCTTGAAACAGGAAAGTTTGCCGTGCACAGCGATTATGCTCTTCCCCAAATACGATTAATCCAGTTTTCAATAAGTCCGACCGCTTTATCGAGAAGCAGCCCGGATACGCCGATAAATAGTATGGCAGCCATGACTAAATCTAGCCTCATGGAATTTCTGGCGTCGACAACTAAATAACCAAGTCCTGACTGCGTTCCAACCATCTCTCCTGCTACAAGAAAAATCCAAGCTGTACCTACAGCTATATGAAGCCCGTTCGCAATATAAGGGAATGTGGCAGGAAAAATGATTTTGCGCAATAGCTCGAATTTTTTAATCTCGAAATTTTGTGCCACTTTCAAATAAGTTTTATCAACGTTCTTTACAGCAGATACTGTCGATAGCAAAACAGGAAAGAAGGCAGCAATAAAAATAATTACTATTGCCGGCATATTGCCAATCCCAAACCAAAGTACAATAAACGGCGACCATGCGATTGGCGAAACAGGCCGCAATACCTGGATAATTGGGTCAATCACTCCCCATAATAGTGGTATTCTGCCAAAAATAAGTCCTAAAATGATCGCTAATACAACGGCAGAAAGATATCCAGCCAAAAATCGCATGATACTCACTTGAAAATGTTCGAACAGTGTGCCATCTTTAATCAAAGAAAGTATTCCATCCCATACTTGAATGGGTGAAGGGAAAAGTGCTGAATCATATTTTCCAATGAAAATAATTAATTGCCACAAGGTAATCAAGATAGCAAAACCAATGATGACGTTTATGAAATTCTTATATTTAATCATCCTATCACTTCTCTTTTTTCTCAAATTAATTGGTGAATTTATGCATCATCAACCATGCGGAACTGTCATTTTAGTATACTTCCATCATTAGGGCTTCTGTTGTTCAACATGCCTAGTGCTTGCTTAACCATAGAACATCTTTAAATTCGCGTCCATCTTTCGGTTTGCTCGAGAAATAGGAATTCCCCTTATGGAAGCTTTGCATTGTCTATTAGCGAATTATCTACAAATTCTTCATAAGATGGCGGATTTTTTTGTAAGCCCATCTCAATCAAGTTTTTCGTTAATTCTTTATAGTCTTTTTCATGAATGATTAAATCGTCATAGGCAATCCATTTAAAAGATAAATCCATTACTTCTTTGTCCGCTTTCATATATTTGGAGGACATTTCAATTGTTTGCTCATCCTTGTGCTCTGCTACCTCACCAGCTTTTAAGTAATAATTAACAAAATCCTGAGCAATCTCTTTTTCCTTTTCGATAAATTCACCGCGCAGTACTAGTGCACAGTCAATGGAATTCTGCCAAATTTCATTATCTTGAAATAGTACCTTGCCCTTTCCGATCGATACGGAAGCTGCACCAAAAGGTTCTGCAACGACATATCCAGCAATTCTGCCCTCAGATAAAGCTGCCGGCATTTCTGCTGGAGGCATCTCGACAGCCTTTACATCATCGTACTTTAATCCGTTTTGTTTTAACATTTGATAAAGCAAAATATTGTGAGTGGAGAATTTGTGTGGAATAGCAAAATTTTTCCCCTTTAAGTCTTTAACACTATTAATATCATTTGCTACGACAAGTACGTTCCCATCTCGATGTCCTAATGCGACAGCTTTTAAATCTATGCCTTGCTCTTTTGCCTTCATAGCCAAAGTAACTAGCATGGAAGCTCCGTCAATATTGCCTGTGTTTAAGGCGTCTACAAGCTCAGGCCACGAACCGAATTTCACGAGTTCAAGATTGAATTTTTCATATTTTTCTAATTCCTTCTCGATAAACAGAGGTACTGCATGAGTAATCGGCAAATACCCGATCTTGATTGTTCTTTTTCCATCTTTGCCACTTTCGGAAGTATTATCGCTTCCGTTTGCTCCACAAGCAGCCATTGTCAATAACAATACTGATATAACTAATAGAAACAGTCCAGATTGAATAATCCTTTTCATCTAATTTCCCCTTTTCCTATTTTTATTTTTTATATACAATGTGAGCTTGCTTTGAAAAATTAGATATAATACTCCGTTGTTACATTAGGATGGTTAAAGTGGAATTCTTCAAAAATGATTTTTCGATAATACTGAAAATCAGAATGGCTTCGGTCTCGAGGCTTCGAGAGAGCGATCTTGATCTCCCTGTGAATATGACCGGGATTTGGATGCATTATGAGAATCCGGTCTGATAAATAGATTGCTTCATCAATATCGTGGGTAACTAAAATAATAGTTGTTTTTTCCTTTTGCTGGATGCGAAGCAGTTCATCCTGCAAATAATAACGATTAAACGTGTCCAATGCTGCAAACGGTTCATCCATTAAAATTAATTCTGGCTTCAGTGCAAGTGCTCTGGCAATTCCTGCTCTTTGCTGCATTCCTCCAGAAAGTTCATGAGGAAACAAATCTTCTTTTCCTTTTAGACCAACCAATGCCAAGTAATGTAACGCTCTTTCCTTCCGTTCTGCAGGATGAAGCTTGAGACCTTCCAGCCCCAATTCTACATTTTTAAGCACTGTTCGCCATGGGAGCAGTCCATAGTCTTGAAACAGCATTATGCATTTGCGATTCGGCTGATTCACCACATTCCCATCAAGCAAAACTTGACCGCTATCCGCCTTTTCAAAGCCGCCGATAATATTTAAAAAAGTGCTTTTCCCGCAGCCGCTTTCTCCTAATATGGAGATGATTTCACCTTGCTTTATTTCTAGTGAAATATTGTCTAGAACGTGTATTTCTTTATTTTTATTTGTGTAGCTCTTGCTCAAATTTTCAACTTTAATAATTGTAGACTGCTGAGAATCCATTCATTACACCGCCTCTTAGTCGTCGGATTTTCATTAATCTTCGGTTAATTAATTAACAAAATAATTCTTATAAGAATAGTGAGTTTTAATATTTGTAGATCATTTTATTATACTTTGTTAGTTTTTTCAACTATATATAGAAAATATTTTTTAGTGTCAATGATTTTAATTTTTGAGAATGAATCGTGTTATTTTGATTGTGAGCGGTTTGCACCGATGTATCTGGACGTTTTGCAGAAGAAGTGATGGGAGTTCAATGAGGATAAGCTTAGTAATTGCGTTTTTATAGATTTTTATTATGATGGACGTTTGCGGATGGCATTTTTGAAGCTGGAGGCAGGAAAACATTTAAAGCTGTAAGCGGGATTTTTAAAGTGATGCTTTAAGAATAGGTAGGTGATTCAAGCATACTGGATTTTACGGAAGGTGTTGAAAAAGGAGAACAAGGGAATGATGATAACCTGGAATAGGGGATTTATAATATGGATTTCGTATTCGTTATTGACAAAGGGAAATGAATTTATGTAAAAATTGGTATCTAAGAGGCTAGACGCGTGGAAAAACCCCTCCTGAAAGGCAATTGCCGGAGCTTCCAGCACGCCTATCCTTAAACTAGTCTTAGAAGACCTGACAGCATTTTTATTTAATATTTTGAAGCTCACTTTCAATAGAAATAACTTCAACATTTTGGACAAGTTCGCCTGTTTTTTTGGAATAATAGGCAATGTCCACCTCATCACCTGTAGCCGGGTCAATTAGTTTTTTATAACATTTTTTTAAATGTTTGCTTCCCCAAATAATAAGTGCATTGAAAACATGCTCTAAATCTTTTCCGCTTTGTGTTAATACATAGCGGTATCGAGGTGGATGCTGTGAATAAAGCTCTGATTGAACGAGGCCTTCTTCTTCTAAATATCTGAGACGTTCCGAAAGCAAATTAGAAGAAATTCCCGGTAAAGCTTTTTTAATTTCATTAAAAAGTGCATTTCCGTTTAAAATTTCATGAATAATTAACAGTGTCCAACGATCTCCAATGATATTAAGTGATTGCGCGATGTTGCAAGGGATATCATATCTTATTTTCATAAACTAATCTCCTCCATTTGTTACAATCCATTTTAACATAAAATAATTTAAAAGTGATTAAGTTGATTTTTTGAACTAAGTATATTAAAATGACTTTATGATAATAAAAAAGTGGGGGATAAAAATATGGCGCTATACTTAATTGAATCATCCTTAAATGGTATTGTATCAGCAAAAGAGGAATTAGATCAAAAAGTTTCAGAGCTTCAAGGAAAATTAAACGAAAATCAGGCATCATTAATTGAACTTCAAGTATCAAAGGATTTCTCACGCGCATTCTTTATTGTTGAAGCAGAAAATCAAAAAGCTGCCACTGAAACGTTAAAAGATATTCAGATACCTATTCATCTAGTAAAACAAGTTCGTCTTGTTGGAAAAGAACTCGAAGATGTAAAGAAAAATAATGAAGTTGTCAATTATTTGGTTGAATGGAATTTACCAGAAGATTTGACAATGGAACAATATTTGGAGAGAAAGAAGAAAAACTCTGTACATTATCAAGAAGTTCCTGAAGTAACATTTTCGAGAACTTATGTTTGTGAAGATATGACAAAATGCCTTTGCTTCTACGATGCACCAGATGAAGAGGCTGTTAAGCGTGCCCGCAACGCAGTAAAAACACCAATTGACTCCATTACGGAAATATTGGCAGATAAATAATCAATTTTAATCACCTTTTTTTAAGAGGCGGGGCTGTCCGATAAGTCCCTAAAATGAAGCAAGTGGAGAAAAACAATGCGTTTCTTTCCACTTGCTTTTATATTTTTTCGATTTTTATCTGAAAGTAGCTTGCGGATGCCGGCTACTTTCAGGAAGTTGTAATAAGCCAAGCATTGGTTTATTGTCTTTTTTTCAAAGCTCTTTTGAAATACATATACAGGTTCATCTTTATCAAAAAAATAGGAGAGGCGGCAAAATAAAGATTGATTTTTTGAACCTAATATAATAAAATAACTTTAAACCGACTAAACACGTAGGAATTATTTATTTAATAATAATTGGAATGCCTGATTTCGGACATTATGAACGCGGGTGATGATTGAAATGAATAGTTTGGACGAAAAAGTTGAAACGTTGGAGCAGTTAATTGAAAAAGAATTGAAACCATATGTAAAAAAAATTGATGCGGAAGGTTTTTATCAGGAGCAATATTTGCGGGAGCTAGGGAAAGCTGGATTTTTCTCTACGAATCATAAGTCGCAAAAGGAATATATTTTACAAGAAATGAAAGTAGTAGAAGAAACAGCAAAATGGTGTATGACGACTGCATTTTGCCTATGGTGCCATCTGGCCGCTTTAACTTATGTGCGAAATTCCAACAATCTTTCATTAAAAAATAAATTGCTCCCTTTGTTGGAGAGTGGAAAAATTTTAGGTGCAACAGGCTTATCGAATCCGATGAAATATTATGCAGGACTTGAAAAATTGCACTTAAAGGCAAAACCTAAAGAAGATGGTTATATACTTTCAGGTGTTTTGCCGAATGTATCCAATCTAGGTGACAATCATTGGTTCGGTGTGATTGCTGAGGTGGATGAACACAAACGAATCATGTGCTTCATTCCGAGCAATGCAGAAGGATTAATATTAAAGGAAAAAAATGATTTTCTAGGTTTAAATGGAAGCGCAACATATTCTTGTACTTTTCAAGATGTTTTTGTCCCGAATCAGTGGGTTTTATCTGACGATGCGGATCTTTTTGTGGAGAAAATCCGCCCGGTTTTCATTTTATATCAAATACCTCTTGGTTTAGGTGTTATACGATCTTCCATCGCCTCCATTGAAAAGGTTATTAATAAACAAAATGGCTGCAACAGCTTTTTGAAAATACAGCCGGGTCAATTGAAAACACAAGAGCGCAAAATTCAAGATGACATTCATGCATTGTTCAGCGATCAAAGACTCGACTGGAAAGAAATTGCAAAGATACGTTTGGAAGCTGCTTATTTAACCCTTGAAGCTGTACAGGCAAACATGCTTCATCACGGAAGTGCCGGATATCTCATGCATAGTGCACCTTCCCGCAGACTCCGCGAAGCGTATTTCTTTGCTAATTTAACACCAACAGTGAAACATTTAGAAAAAGTTCTTCACTCATAAAAAATCCCTCATGGTTATCCATAAGGGATTTTTTGTATGTGCTGGGCATCTGTACATTCGCCAAGCTTTAAAGCAGCAGTATTTTGTTTAAGACAAGGGTGTCTAGGGCGCCAAGATCTGAAGGAAGTCAGCAGCCAATTTTTGACTTGCGGAAAAGATGATCGATGTTTTATTCTTTCTCCTTTTTTTTCTTTAACCTTCCTTCGCGTCGAGCAGCGTCCCGCAATAAAAATTCAATATGGGAATTGACGCTGCGGAATTCCTCTTGCGCCCAACGTTCAATAACGGCATACAATTCAGGATCGATTCTTAAAGGGAAATTTTTCTTTTTTGCCATGATGCGACACAACCATTAATATAGACTTCCGGTATTTATGACCGGCTGGGTGCCGCGATCGGAGATGATCGCAACCATTAAATTATTCACCATGTTAACCTTTCTTTCTTCATCAAGCTCAATCGTTCCGTTGCTAGCCAGCTGCTCGACAGCCATTTGGGCCATGCTGACGGCTCCTTCGACAATCTTTTTTCTCGCAGATAAAACGGCGGCTGCCTGCTGGCGCTGAAGCATGGCGCTGGCAATTTCAGTCGAGTAAGCTAAATGAGTCAGTCTAGCTTCTATTACTTCAACTCCAGCGACGTTCAACCGTTCTTGCAATTCATCTGCCAGCTCTTTTGAAACAACATCGGCGTTGCCTCTTAATGTAATATTGTGGTCATCAAACGTATCGTAAGGATATTTCGTTGCTACATGACGAATGGCAGCCTCGCTTTGGATTTCCACGAATTCTTCATAATCATCCACATCAAAAGTTGCTTTTGCGGAATCGATTACTTTGAAGACGATGACCGAAGCAATTTCAATCGGATTCCCTTCCACATCGTTTACTTTTAGCTTTTTGCTGTTAAAATTTCGAACGCGAAGGGACACCTTTTGTCTAATAGTTAATGGAACCGTTAAAGCAAGGCCACTTTTCCGAATGCTTCCTAAATAACGTCCGAAGAAAATGACAACGTTTGCTTGATTCGGCTGTACAATGGTAAGGCCGCTTCCAAGCAGTGCGGCAAGAACAACCAATACAATTGCAGGAACAATAAACTCCTGGATAAATGTAAAAGCTGCTCCGAGCAAAAGTGCAACGATTAATACAATTCCAATAAACCCGTCAATAAACCATGCCTTTTTTTCTTTCAACTTTCATTGCCCCTCTCATATTATTTTTATATTAAAATGATATCACTTTTTGAAATAAATGTAAATTATTATTGTCAAAAAATTTTGGCGAAAAACGTTTTTGGAGCTATGAAAATTCAATGAAAGCCAAAATAAAAAACCTCAACTAACAACCATGCTAAACGTCATTTCGTTAGCAAGGGCTAGTCGAGGATTTCGGTTTAAATATATTTAGTTCATTATTGTTTGCATAGGTTCGTTTCTTTAGCATTAAAACAGAAAAATAAGACATACAATGAGGATGACAATAAACAATAAGGTATAAATCCATGTCAACGAGCGAACATTGCGAAAGGAGCTTGTTTCATATTCCCTTGACCTTGCGAGTTCATCATGGGGACTGTTCCCGATCGCTTTATATGTTTCTATTTTGTTTCCTACTTCTTTTCCGATAAACGCAGTTAAAATGAGTGCAAGTACACAAATAATAATGCCTACGGTCAATAACATACTATACATAAAACCATCTCCCTGTCTCTTTACATTGTGGTAGAGAATTGATTCGTTAATGTCCTTGCTTGATAATCACCTGAAAATAGAAATTTATTTATGCTGAATATTATAAAATGCATCAGCAAATCTTTTTATTCCTTCATTTATATTTTCTTCATTTTCTCTTGCGAAGGTAAAACGGACATATTTTGTACTTGATCCAAGCGTTGAGCCCGGAACATAAATAACCCCGCGCTTGATCGACTCTTCTAGCAGCTGGATCTCATTAAAGTCTTTCTTTATTTTGCACCATAAATGAATGCCTCCTTGTGGGATATAAAAATCAACATCGTCTTTTAAGTAGAATCGAAGGCTTTTGACAATTTGATCCCTTCTGTTTTCGAGCCGTTTGACTAAGCAGTTGATATGGGCATCGAAGTCGTCAGATTCCAGAAAATCATTGGCAATCCATTGAGTAAAGCTGGCATGACCGAAATCCACTTGCTGTTTGGCATCAGACAATCTTTCAATCACAGGCTTTGGTCCAATAACCCAACCAATTCGCAAACCAGAAGCAACAATTTTTGACAATGAGCTGATATATAAGACATTTCCATGCTCATCCATTGATTTTAGCGGGTAGGTCTCTTCCCCATTAAAGGACGTTAAACTGTAAGGATCGTCTTCAACAATCGGTATTCCATACTCAGACGATATTTCCAATATTTTTTCCCGCCGGTTTTTATGAAGGAAAGCGCCTGATGGATTTTGGAAAGCAGGATTTAAAAAGATCATCCTGATTCGATGTTTTTTATGCAATAGAAGCAAATCATCCGGGTTTATACCGTCTTTGTCAACTGGTAAATAGAAAGGTCTAATTCCGGTTGATTTAAAGACCGGGAGACTGTAATAATACGAAGGCTCTTCTAATGCTATCGCGTCACCCGGCTTTAATAAGCATTGGACGATTAAATATAAAGCTTGCTGCGCTCCTGATGTGATGAGAATGGAAGACGGATTTGTCTCAATTCTCCGATATCGTTTCACATGCTTTGTGATAGTTTTTCTTAATATCTCATTCCCTTGAGGATGATCATATCCTAGGCTTCCGATAAATGACCTTGTCGAAATGATTTCTCGCAAGGAGTCGATTGGAAAAAGATCTTCCGACAATTCACCGCTAGCTAAATTGATTAGTTTATGCTCTTCCATCTCTTTGCGTATTCTCTGGGTCACAGGTAAATTCGGCAAGAACGATCCTGCCTCAATATACCGATTCCAGCTTGGTACACGCTTCTTTGTCATGCCCCATATATCTTTGCTGATTGTTGTTCCGCTTCCTCTCTTTCTCTCGATAAGTCCGTTTGATTCTAATTCGTCATATGCAGCCACAACTGTGCTTCTGTTTATTTGCAGCTTATTGGCCAAAAACCGTTCAGAAGGCAGCGGTTTATCAGGGGGAAATGTGCCATCCGCAATTCCATTTTCAATATATTCGGCCAGCTGTTTATATATAGGCTTTTTTGCATTTCGATCCGGTTTCCAGTCCATATGCTTCACCCTTTAGATTTGCTTGGCACTTCCTGCTATATGGCAAGTTAACCAGGTTCTTTGTTATTTATCTATAGAATGTTCCTATTGAACATAATCGAAAATGTTGTTATATCCATCAAAATTTGAACCTGTTCAAACATTAATTATAACGCTAGATGAAAGAATAATGCCCATCCAATTCAGTAACATTTTACCCATCCACTTTTATTTTAACTTGGAGTTTTTAGCACATGATTTGAACGCTGCTGAAAAATCATTATCTTTTGTAACATGGACGCAATGCTTAAAGCTGTCCTGCCCGATTTTTTCTTTACTTGAAGTTGAAAACCCTTAAAATAGATGTGCGATTTTCGGCAAATTTATTTCACTTTATGGTTCGTCTTGGATAAATGGCTGTTGCAGTATTGAAATTGGATGATTGACAAAATCTTTGATTGGATGGTCCAAAAATTTTTGAACATTTTTATTATGAATAATATACTCCAATTCAAACCGTTTCTCATATTTTACGCTTAATGCTTCTATAGAATTAAGTGTTGATAGTTAGTTCGACACTCAGCCACAGCTGTATTGTACAAAGGAGCATGCTAAGAAATTACCATTAAATTACTTCAGATGAGATATCACATGAAAAGCTCTCATGGAAAAACATAATCCAATTATTTTGAACTCTAATACATGGGCCGGCCCTTCTATGCTAAAAAAGAGGATTATTCAAAGTGTTTTCCTTCCTGTGCAGATTTTTTTATGGAAGATGAATAGGGGGGCAACTTCCGAAGGTTATTGACTTTGAAGGTTCATGAGCTTCGGCATTTAAGATGGCTTTAGATTTTTCAATTTGGTGGAGGGGAAGAATATGTCGAACAGAGCACAAAAGGTTAAAGTTGCTGTTATACAAGCCTCATCTGTTATTATGGACCGAGACGCCACGACAAAAAAGGCGGTTAGCCTCATACATCAAGCTGCTGAAAAAGGAGCAAAGATTGTTGTATTTCCTGAAGCTTTTATTCCCGCTTATCCTAGAGGCTTATCTTTCGGTACAACGATTGGGAGCCGTTCGGCTGAAGGGAGGAAGGATTGGTATAGATACTGGAGCAATTCTGTAGCTGTTCCGGACGAAACGACGGAACAACTGGGCGAAGCGGCTCGAAAAGCAGGTGTCTACCTTGTGATAGGCGTTACAGAAAGGGATAATGAATTTAGCGGCGGGACACTTTACTGTTCTGTTTTATTTTTCGATTCTGACGGACAGTTGTTAGGAAAACACCGCAAATTAAAACCGACTGCAGCAGAACGGATTGTTTGGGGGGAAGGGGATGGAAGCACATTACCAGTGTTTGACACCCCTTATGGAAGAATAGGGGCGCTAATCTGCTGGGAAAATTATATGCCGTTAGCAAGGGCTGCGATGTATGCACAAGGAATTCAAATTTATATTGCCCCAACGGCTGATGCAAGGGAAACTTGGCAGTCAACAATCCGCCACATTGCTTTGGAGGGGAGATGCTTTGTTTTGTCTGCCAATCAATATGTGACAAAAGATATGTATCCGAAAGATTTGGCTTGTTATGATGAACTTGCTTCTTCACCTGAAATAATGAGCAGAGGTGGTAGCGCGATTGTTGGACCGTTGGGCGAATATGTGGCAGAGCCCGTATTTGGCAAGGAAGACATCATCATTGCAGAACTGGATATGAAACAAATCGCCTATAGCCAGTTTGATTTTGATCCTGTTGGGCATTATGCAAGACCTGATGTTTTTAAATTGCTAGTCAACAAAGAGAAGAAGGCAACTATTGAGTGGAAAAATTAATCTCATGATGAGACTCGTTTCTACGATTATCTCATTATTTATTTGAGATTTTACAGTTCAATAAACAATAAGGGAAATAAAGAAATCCCTTGCTCCTTTACATTAAGAAAGCGTTTATTTTATAATTAGTGTAAAACAAACGTTCGAGTGGATTCGCTATTTTAAGAAATATTTTCCGGGAAATATCGAGCCCTCTGGCGAATGGGAATGATTTTGTCGAACTTAGCTGAGAGCTTGTTTAAAAAAGGAGATGCTCTTAATTGATAAAAATTAAGAAAATTGTTTTGCATATATTACAGATGCGTTTGAAAGCCCCATTTTCTACTAGCTATGGAGACATTCACGATCGCGAATTGTTGATCGTAGAAGTAAAGGATGATGATGGTGCAGCCGGTTTTGGAGAAGGGGTTGCTTTTTCCACTCCATGGTATACAGAAGAAACCGTGAAAACAACTGTGCACATGATCGAAGATTTCCTCATTCCGATTTTATCAAAGACGTCGTTTCATCATCCTCGTGAGTTGGCTGAATCGTTTCGTTTTATTCGCAGAAATTATATGGCAAAAGCGGCTTTGGAAGGTGCCGTGTGGGATCTATATGCAAAACAGCAAAATATACCTCTTTCACAAGCTCTCGGGGGAATGAAAAAAGAAGTTGAAGCTGGGGTGAGCATCGGTATTCAGCCGACAATAAAAGATTTAATCAGTCTTATTGAACAATATCAGGAGGAAGGATACAAGAGAGTAAAAATAAAGATTAAACCCGGTTGGGATATTGAAGTAGTTAAGGAAATACGGAAGCATTTTCCGAACTTGGATTTAATGGCTGATGCGAACAGTGCCTATACATTAAAAGATATAAATCATCTAAAACAATTGGATGAGTTTCAATTAATGATGATTGAGCAGCCTCTTGCGCACGATGATATTGTGGATCATAGCAAACTTCAAAAAGAATTGGACACACCGATCTGTTTAGATGAAAGTATTTGTTCCTTCGAAGATGCTCGAAAGGCTGTTGAACTTCGAAGCTGCAAAATTATGAATATAAAAATCGGCCGTGTTGGCGGTTTGACAGAAGCAAAAAAAATCCATGATTTTTGCAAAGAGCAAAATGTTCCAGTTTGGTGCGGAGGGATGCTTGAATCAGGGATTGGACGGGCCCATAATATAGCCTTAGCGACACTTGAACAATTCACACTGCCAGGAGATATATCCAGTTCATCTAAGTATTGGGAAGAAGATATTATTGAACCGGAAATATCGGTTTATAATGGAAAAATTGCCTTGCCTGATAACCCGGGGATCGGTTTTCATGTAAGCCGTGAAAAATTAAAAAAATACACTGTTGAAACGAAAGTATTTACCCTATAAACAAAATCATCCTCTGCATGTTTTGCAGAGGACTATTTTATTTATTTTACAACCAATCTTGGCGCCGCCATAATGAGAATAACAGTAACGACAGCGCATAATACAAAGGCTCCTATCATCGTAATGCCGTTTACGATCAAAGAATAAACGACCGCTGACATTCCTTCTGGTGCATATTCTCCGAAGAAAAAGACACCGCTGATAAAATGCCAAAAATAACGTGCAAAAGCTCCGATGAAGACGCCAAAGATGATGAAAACAAGAGCAGAGCTTTTCTTTCCATCTTTCAGCTTATTTTGGATAGTTTTGCTGAAAAGACCGGCTAAACCGATAAAGGAAAAAGCTAGAAAATAGTCGATGAAGCCTTGAACAGGCGTCAGGATGTATGCATCACCTAATACAATTTGCAATAATCCCCATAAAAAGCCGGAAATGAAGCCAATCTTTGCACCGGATCGAAACGATAATATGAGTACAGGCACCATGGCAATGGATATAGAAATGGCTGATGATAATTGAATGGAAGGGAGAAGATCAAGTATAACTGCCAATGCTGCAAAGATTGCTGCTTCTATTAATAGTAATAAGCGATTTTTTTCCAAAAATAAAACCCCCTGTATATTATTTGCTATCAACAAATATCCATAAGGGGGAAAAAGGCTGTATCATGGATCAGTATACTTCCACATCCCTACGCTAGCATTAACTAACAGGTTCAAAGGGTCTGGACGAAATATCCGTCCACTCTCAGCATATAGCTCCCCTTGTGGATCTGTTGATATTCGAATCTTATGTCTATCATAATAGACTATAAGAAAATTGTCATTCTTTTTTCGCTATATTCAAATAAATTTAAACACGATAAAGCTGAAATGCAGCCTTTGGACAAAAAGTAATGAAAAAAGGGCGTTAACAATAAGAACTTTTTTCAGAATGGGGGTTTTGGTTTGAATCTTAATCGTGAGCGTTATGAAGTAGTGGATGTGGTGCGGGGGGCTGCGATATTTGGCATTTTACTTGTGAATATGGCGCATTTCAGCTATCCAGATGTATATTTATACCAAATAGGCAGCGAAAATTTTTTTACTGAAACATGGAGAACATGGGATTTTCTAACGAAAAATATTTTGGAAATATTTGTACAAATGAAGTTTATTACAATGTTCTCATTATTGTTCGGATTTGGAATCATCATCATGGAGGAACGGGCTTTAGGAAACGGCAGGAACTTTGTTTCTATATATATACGCAGACTGGTGGTGCTTTTTGTATTTGGACTAATTCATTCATTTTTCATCTGGGATGGAGACATTTTAATGGATTATGCTGTGCTGGGGTTTCTTCTCCTTTTTTTCCGGAAGTGTTCCTGGAAAACCCTTTTGGTATGGACTGTATGTTTATTTAGTTTATATTTGCTCCTTATTGGTTTGATGACGGCTGTATCCAATGGTGAGGATGCTTTTGTCCAAAAAAGAGAGCAGGCTGCCTTACTGGAAGAGGAGGCAAGAAACGCAATCCATTCATATCAAAACGGAAGTTTTACTGATATTTTCCATCAGCGTATTCATGATCGGCTTTTTTACATGTCTATGTCTGGCATGTGGCCTTTTCAACCGCTTGTCTATATAATAAACATGCTCCCATATATCAGCATGTTTTTAGTTGGCATGATATTTGCGAAACAAAAGCTTTTTCAAGAACCGGAGAAGCATCGAAGGTTATTAACAGCCATCTGGTTTTTCGGGCTTATCATTGGGCTTCCGTTAAATATTTTTGCGGTCACCGCTAAAAATAGTTTTTACATGGTGTTCGGTGCACCATTTCTCATGTTGTTTTATGTGATCTCTCTCATATTTTTATATTTTCACCCAATCTGCCGGCAAATTGTTAAGAAGATTGCGCCTGTTGGACGCATGTCATTGACAAATTACATCATGCAATCTGTTATTTGTACATATATTTTTTATCATTACGGATTGGGATTGTACGGTAAAGTATACCCCTTCGCCGGTTTTTGGCTTGCACTCGCAATTTTTGCCGTGCAGCTTATCATCAGCCATATTTGGTTTAAATATTTTCAATTAGGGCCGTTGGAGTGGGTATGGAGAACAGCGATGTATTTCAAGCGCCAGCCTATTCGCATGAAAAAGGAAGTTTCGAAGCATAATAACAGATCAAGATGAATTGTAAAAATGTAGTTTCAAATCTCAGATTTTGAGTTTATGATAGCTCTTTCTTTTTGAAAATAATTTATAGAATGATGGAACAAAGGAGTGTCTAGGCAACATGTTTCTACAAGCAATTTTTATTTTTTTGCTGCAATTATTGTATGTACCAGTATTGACGATCCGAACTATTTTGTTAGTGAAAAATCAAACAAAGGCTGCTGCTGGTATAGGTTTGCTAGAAGCAGCGATTTATATTGTCGCTTTAGGAATAGTTTTTCAAGATTTATCTAATATTTACAATATTAGTGCATATATTGTCGGTTTTGGTGCAGGGCTGTTGTTGGGCGGTGAACTGGAGAAAAAGCTGGCTTTTGGATATGTAACATACAATGTGAATTTAATGGATAAAAATTCCGAATTAGTAAAAAAATTGAGGGAGGCTGGTTTTGGGGTTACGGTCTTTCAAGGAGAAGGAATGAATTCGATCAGGTATCGTTTGGAAGTTGTTGCTCAACGCTCTCGGGAGGAAGAATTTTTAAACCTTGTCAATGAAATAGAACCAAAAGCGTTTTTAAGCTCGTATGAAATTCGTTCTTTTAAAGGCGGATATTTAACAAAAGCGATGAAAAAGCGGGTAAAGCGTTTAGAAAAAGGACGAACATAACGGTCGAAGGGAGGGTGAAGCGTGGATATATTTGCAAAAATTGCTGAGGATCGGATCAAAAAGGCATATGAAGAGGGAGAGTTTAAAGAACTTCCCGGGATGGGGAAGCCTCTCCCGCATGACGATTTGTCTGATATTCCGGAAGAACTCCGAATGGCTTATCGTCTTTTGAGAAACGCCGGAATGGTCGATCAAGAAAATGACTTGAAAAAGGAACTATTAACTATTCAAGATTTACTAAAATGCTGTGAAGATGAAGCAGAAAGGAAAAAATTACAACAAAAGCTGTCGGAAAAACAATTAGCATTGGAACGAATCGTGAAGAAAAGGAATATATTCAACACATCTGCATCTCAATTTTATAAAGATAAAGTTTATAAAAAGCTTATTTGACGTTTTCGAAAAAGAATGGTGCCTTTATTTTCGCCATTCTTTTAAATTTGCTGTTTTTTCAAGGCTTCTCTATGGAAGACATAATATAAAGCAAGATTGAAAAAGCCTAAGAAAATGACTATCACCGAAAGCGGAAGCTCCTTTGCAAAACCGACCAAAATTCCAGACAATAAACAGAAGAGAGCAACGAATAAATAAAAATATTTCATAAGTGTCACGACCATTTTTTTGACCCCCAAACAAAGAAAACGTTTTCTTTTATTATAAATCATTTGTCACAAAAACGAAACAAAAAATTCACATTTTGTTCAAAAAATAGACACCGTTTTGACAAAAAGTTATTATACAAAAAGCAGCTTATACTGAATTTATAAAGCTGCTTTAAAGTAAAAACGATTTCTTCTGAAATCTGGCATCTAAACAACAAGGAGGTCTATCTTTATTTTTCTCCTGCAAAAGAAAAAAGAGAATGATGAAAATGGAGCGCGTACACGATTCGCCTGCTTTAGAATCCAAGCTAAACCTCTGATGGATGGCAGATTGGGCGGTTCCTAATGTGACTCGAACATCGTTTTGAGAAGCGTATAGAACCACATATAACAAATCAACTGAAGCAAGCTGATGAGGACAGCAGCTGCGAGTTTTCACAACACTTCAACATCGCTAAGTTAAACACTAATTGCCGTCATTTGCACAAGCCCATTCGCAACGAGCAGCAGAAAGCTCAATTCACTTAAAGAGTGCTCTTTCGTAGGTTCCCCAATTCCTCTGCAATTGCTTGCATTTCGCTGGGGCTGAAAGTATTTTTTTTCATTACATGGTCATAAATTTCTTTTAGGTCTTCATACATATTTACATTAAAATGTGTTGGTTGAACTGCACTGATGTTGATCATATTCAATTTTTCTGTAATTTTTTTAATCATGTATTCCATATTTTCTGCTGATTTTTCACATAAATTCAATTGATTTCATCCTCTCGTTTTTTTATTTGTTTCATTGTATCATGTATTATGAAAGATTGAATATTATGATCAAAAAAATTGATCTTTCCAAACTATTCTTTGCAGCTTATGAAAAAACGATTGAAGCAATGGTTTCAGGAGGTTTCAGCAATGATAAAAGTACTTTTTGTTTGTTTAGGAAATATATGCCGTTCGCCAATGGCTGAGGCGGTTTTTCGTGATTTAGTTAAACGGGAAGGTCTGGAAGATAAAATTTTTGTCGATTCAGCGGGAACGGGAGGCTGGCATGTAGGAAGCCCGCCGCATAGAGGGACTCGAGAAATATTAGACCGTTACCAAATTTCTTATGAAGGTTTAAAAGCACGTCAAATTCATAAGAATGATTTATCAGATTTTGATTATATTATTGCCATGGATGGAGAAAACTTAGGAAATTTGCGCCGGATGGCAGGATATAACAATACGGGTGAAATCAGTCGTTTAATGGATTTCGTACCAGATGCTGATATTTTGGACGTCCCTGATCCGTATTATACTGGGAACTTTGAAGAGGTTTATGACATGGTTGTCAAAGGCTGCAAAGGGCTGCTCCAGAAGATCAAAGAAGAACACCATCTTTCGTAGAAGAGGTGAAAGTCAAATGAAATCGCAAAATAAATTGTTAAAAGGGCTGTTCATCGGAGCGATCGCAGGCGCAGCGCTTTCTTTATTGGATAAAAAAACAAGGGACAATGTAATCAGCAAAAGCAGATCAGCTTTTAGCAAAATCAAGCAGTGCGCAGAAAATCCGATGGAGATTGCTGATAAAACAAAGGAAAAAATGAACTCTGTCAAAAGAACAATCGAGCAAACAATCGAAGATATTGAATTTGTTTCTGAAAAAGTGAAAGAATTAAAAGAAACGACACCGAAAGTAATGGAAATAATGAAAGAAGCAAAAGAGAAATGGAAGGAGCGCCTTTGACAGAAACTAGTTTGAAATGAGGTGCCAAGATGGATGACCACATCAACCTTCTTCAAATCGCTAAAGAGCTTTTTAAACGGTTTAAAGAAGATGAAATATCAAGTTTAGCTGCGGAGTTAGCCTACTTCTTTCTTTTGTCTCTTTTTCCATTCCTTATTTTTTTAATGAATCTCCTTGCATATTTGCCCCTCTCTTCAGATGTTGTTCTTGATTTTGTCGCACAATATGCACCGGGAAATACAATGAAATTGATCGAAAACAATGTGAGGCATATTATTGAAACTCAAAATGTGACCCTTTTGTCGTTCGGAGTCATTGGAACAATTTGGTCTGCCTCAAATGGGATTAATGCGATTGTCAGAGCTTTTAATAAAGCATATCAAGTGGAAGAAAACCGTCATTTCCTTGTAGCTCGCTTGATGTCTATTTTGTTGACTTTTGCCATGATTTTAGTCATTTTAGTTGCACTGCTGCTTCCGGTGTTTGGCAGAGAGATAGGCTTGTTTATATTTCGGGCGTTCGGATTTACAGAAGTGTTTTTAACGATATGGAATACGATAAGATGGTTATTAAGTGCTGTTATTTTGTGCATCGTTTTTACAGGACTGTATTTTATTGCGCCAAATAAACGGATGAAAATTTCTGAAGCATATCCAGGCGCTTTATTTGCTACCGTTGGCTGGATTGTTGTTTCTCTTCTTTTTTCTTACTATGTCGGAAATTTTGGGAATTTCAGCGTGACATATGGAAGCCTCGGCGGGGTGATCATTCTTCTAATTTGGTTTTATCTTTCCGCGGTTATTATTATATTAGGCGGGGAGATCAATGCAATTTTATCAAAAAATTCCAATAATTAATAAAGGCCGCCATTTATTTCGAAGACTTTTTTTCATTTCACATGGTCATATTAAAAATGAGGCTGAAAAAATTGACGTAAACAGGAGGACATACGAGTGGCAAAGCAATCAAAAAAAGGCGGTCAACACAACAAGCAAAACTCAAAATCCAAGCCGAAGCATAAAACAAGCGGAAGTGCGAACGGCCAAAACGGCTACCATTAAAAGAGATATTATCAAGCGCATTCCTCGGGCTGTCGACTTTTTCGACAGCCCGGGTTTTTGTATTCAGCAAGAATTTAGCTATGTTTGCCATGAGTTCAGAGCTTTAATTTTATATTAAATAAAGTTCGGCAATAGGTGAGTGTCTGCGTGTTGAAGCTTCTTTTTTTTGCGGGAATGTTCGCATCGGACCTCCGGCGGCGGAAGGCTTCTTTTGCGTTTTCTACTCAGCCATTTCTAAATATCGATCATAAATAGAAGCATAAATGTGTTCAATGTCCGCATCCGTCATGTACATAAGCGTTTCCCGATCAATATTTCCTATTTTTTCAATAAAATCAATCATATTTTTTCTTTCCTGCCGTTTCATCATTTTTCCCCTCTCCTCTATAATGTTATGATACAGTTTTTTTTATTTTGAAACTATTATATAACAGATGGAGTAGATGTTCAACTTATTTTTTAATTTTTTTCCCGCAATTTGTATTAATTGCAAATAAAAAAATTAATCAATTACAATAAAATTGTAGATATTAATGGAGGAGATGATACAGCATGGAATTTCAAATGAAGGAAATTGGATATAAAACAACTTTTGAATACGGAGAACTGCATGTGGCAGGTGATGTTACATACGGATTCCGTCCATTTCAATTGATGGTTTCCGCCATTGCTGGCTGCAGCGGAAGTGTTTTCAGAAAAATTTTAGATAAAAAAAGAATCGTTTATGACGATATTACGATTCAAGCTGAAGTTGAACGGAACGAAGAAAAAGCGAACAGAATTGAAAAAATTCATCTTCATTTCATCATTTCAAGTTCCAGCGAGGATTTGGACCGTGAGCAAATTCAAAAATGCTTGGAGCTGGCGCACAAAAATTGTCCAATGGTTCAATCAGTAGAAGGCAGCATCAACATTACGGAAACATTTGAACTAAAATAAAAGCTTTTATGAGCAAAAAAATTGTTTTTAGAAAAAAATGTAATACAATAAATGTGTATAATTCCGATCTGATTTCTAGGAGGTAATGTGATGACACAAACGAAGCTTGCCCGCCAGGCCGAATATGAAATTGATTCTATTTATTTAAAACGCTGGTCTCCGCGTTCGTTTTTAACTAAAGAGGTCCCGGAGGATGTGTTACTAAGCCTTTTTGAAGCAGCACGCTGGGCGCCTTCTGCTTTCAATTTCCAGCCATGGCGTTTTATTATCGCTCGCACAGAGGAAGACCGCAAAAGATTTATGTCATTCATTGGCGAGTTTAATCAAATTTGGTGCAAAAACGTCCCGGTTTTTGCCTTGATTATTTCTAAAAAGACTAGCGAGCGGGGGGAAATCGGCTCCCACGCCTTTGATGCAGGTGCAGCTTGGGGCTATTTATCATTAGAAGCAACAAGAAAAGGCTTGATTACGCATCCGATGACAGGCATAGACTTTGAAAAAGCACGTCAAGTTTTAAACATCCCTGAAGAGTATGCAATCAATGCGCTCATTGCAATTGGCTATCAAGGGGAAAAAGAAGCTCTGCCGGAAAGCCTGCAGGAAAGAGAGGCACCAACCCCTCGTCGTCCTATAAAAGAATCCATTTTTGAAGGCCTTTTTGGCGAATCGCTGAATGAATAAAAGTTTCAACAAAAAAATAGAAGCAGATGATAGAGATCTGCTTCTATTTCATTTTTATGAAGAGGAATTGTGGCATTGCCGATTTACCACATTTAGTTCTGAAAAATTTCCTTTCAGTTATTACGCTAGAGTCGAAGGTGTAAAAGTTCGTCCGGCAAATTCAAAAACAAAAAGTTATACGGCCTCGCTAAAACGGCGTTTATGTTGGATTGTAAAGTAGGTGATCGTTGCGAGAACAAACACGATCATAAAAGTGAGCAAAATAAATGCATTTTGCCACATAAACGCATAATCGCCGCTCGAAATGACTGAACGGAAGCCGGCTACGGAATATGTCATTGGCAGCCAGTTGTGGAGCGGCTGCAACGCTGTTGGGATTAACTCTAACGGGAAGGTACCGGCGCTTGTAGTTAATTGTAAGATTAAGATAATGATTGCTAAAAATCTTCCCGGATCACTTAACGTTGTGACAAGCAGCTGAATTAACGTCATGAACGTTAAGCTTGTGATGATCGTAAATACGATAAATCTCGCAATACTTTGCACTTCAATGCCTACTCCTGCTAGTAAAATTGTATCGGCTATCAACGATTGCATGACGCTGATCATAACGAGAACACCAAACTTGCTAAAAAACCAACTCATTCCCGTTTTAGGTGTAGTTGCTGGTTCACGAAGAGGGTACACAATTGTTACGAGCAAGGCGCCGACAAACAATCCCAGCGATAAGAAGTACGGAGCAATCCCCGTTCCATAGTTAGGAACTTCGTTTAATTTTTCGTTTTTAATTTTAATAGGTTTTGCAAACATATCGTATATTTCTTTGTCCGCTTTGACGTTGCTGGCATCTTTGGCTCCATCGTGCAATTTTTCTGCCAATTCATTAGAACCTTTATCCAGCGTCGTCATTCCTTCCGTCAATTGACCAGACCCGTTAGAAAGCTGCTCGATTCCGTGTGAAAAGTTTCCTAACCCATTTGTGAGTTTTTCCATTCCGTTTGCTAATTCGCCGGAACCAGCAGCAAGCTGATTAGTGCCATCTTGCAGTTGATCAGAACCGGAAGCGAGATCATGCAAGCCGGCTGATAATTGTCCGCTTCCTTCCATCAGCTGGGTTATTCCGCTTTTCGCTTCATTCATTTTTTCACCGAATGTCGATAATCCTTGGGAGAGCTCCTTCTGTCCGCCAGCTAATGATTCGGCACCTGCGGCGAGCTGCTCCTGCCCTGCTACTAGTCGTTTGAGACCGTCGCTTAAAGCGACTGTTCCGCTATGCAATTGCGCTGATCCAGAAGAAAGCTGATCAGCTCCATCTTTCAATGCTGCAGCATTTTCGGAAAGCTGGCTGATACCGCTTGTTACTTGTTTGCTTCCATCCGCCAGCTGCCCTACACTTGCACGCAGTTCTTTGAGTGCCGTTTTTTGCTGCGGATCAGACGTTTGAGCGATCATAGCATCAAGCCGGGCTGTCAGCTGTTCCAGTCCGGCACTCACCTGTGCCGCTCCCGTTTTCGTTTGTTCTGCTCCCTTAGCCCATTGTCCGAGTGATGACGACAGATTGCTGGCTCCGCTTCGTACTTGCTCGGCTCCGTTTGCGAGCTGAGGAGCTTTTTCATTTATTTGTTTCATTCCATGAAGTGATTGCTTTAATCCATCCGCCAGCTGCTGAGAACCATTTCTTGCCTTTTCTGCACCATCGAGCAATTTCTCTTGACCTGCAATCAATTGGTCAAGACCGGAATTAAAACGGTTCATTCCGCTGTTCAGACGCTCGGCTCCGGAACTAGCGGATTGCAGTCCATTTTTAAATATCAATGATTTTTCAGCCATCGTTTTTAAATGTCCATATATTTCTTGAACTCCTTGTTCCGCAGAGAGCGCGCCGTTGTACAGCTCTTGTGAACCATCTTTGGCCGAATCAACCCCGTCCTTCAGCTTTATTGCTCCTTGTTTTGCTGAATCAATGCCATCATGCAGTTTCTTTGCTCCTTCGCTTGCCGATTCGAGCCCTTCTGCCAGCTTCTTAATATTTTGGAACATTGTTTCGGCATATGTTTCCGTTAATGTATCACCAACTTCTTCTTTCAGTTTTTCAATGGTTTTATCCCCGATTTGTGCTGCGAAAAAGTTCATGCTCTCATTCGGCATATAAATGAGCTCCATTTTTTGAGGGTGTTCGTCCTTTATCGTAGTTGCATGCTTTGAAAAGTTTTCTGGAATTTTGATAACTAGATAATATTTCCGGTTTTTTAATCCGTTTTCCGCTTCTTTCTCGTCAACAAATTCCCAAGAAAGCTGCTTTTTCTTTTTTAGATTTTCCACTAGATCGTCGCCGATCTTTAACTTTTCCCCATTCAATGTTGCCCCTTTGTCTTGATTGACTACAGCGACCGGCAATCTCTCTAAGTGGCCATACGGATCTCCAAATCCCCATATAAACATTCCGCTATACATAATGGGAATAAATAAAATAGCGATAACAGGAATCAAAATTTTCCGATTCGCTACAATCATTTTTAGCTCATGTAAAAATAATGAGATTCCACGCAACGGTTATCTCCTTCCTTTTTTGTACTTTTGACCATTTTGCTCATTTAGTCATTTTATGATAAAAGAAGAAGGACTATCTATTTCGACAATCCTTTTAAAAAATACAGCTCAAATAATTCAGCGATTTTCTCCTTTGGCAGCGGCTCATGTTCCTTTTCCCAATCAAAGTTTAGGGCGATATACATTTTTAACATTAAAAAGGCGGTGATTTCGGAATCACAGTTGCGAATTTCTCCTTTTTTTATGGCGTTGTCAATTTTTTCGCGGATAAAGGCGATAATCGCCCGATCCAATCTTTTCATCACTTCTTGAACGGCCGGAGTCCCGATATCCCGAATTTCTTGGAGAAGCTTAATTGTTAGTGGATGTTGCTTTCGAAACTCTGCAATGCGATATAAAGCGCGATGGGCGTTTTCAAGAAATGGACGATCGGGGTCCATTGCATGCTCTGCCGTTTCTTTTATTTCTACAATAACTGAGGAAATAATTTCGTCTAACAAATCCTCTTTGCTTTTAAAAAACGTATAAATTGTTCCTTTGCCTACATTCGCGAGTTTCGCCACTTGTTCTATCGTCGTTGCCTTATACCCGAATAAGGAAAAAGATTTTGTCGCCGCATCAATAATATTTTGTTTTCGATCGATAGCCATGCTCCTCATCCTCTTGATTGACTAAATGGACATTTTGGTCATTTCGTTAAAATTATCATACTATATTGCCTGATTAAAATAAAGGGGTTTTTTTACAAAATGATCGACAGGCTTTACACATGCGGCTGTCCTCATTTTTAAAAAGGGAAGAAGGTCCAAGCACGATAACGTTGTGAAATGTTTGCAAAAACCACCACATTATAGTATACCGTCAATCATCCGAAGCTGTACTTGATGAAAGGTTTCTACTTCATACATAAGATTGGGGAACGAGAATTTTTTTCTTGCTGTTGTATTTTTTAGATTTGAGTATTTTGCACATTGTGTCCTCTATATGATAGAGCAGAAGGAACAAAATAATCAATTACCAAATAAACTAAAATCCGTTTTCAACGAATTGGAAATCTTGAAACATCTTCGAAAGGCAAACCATCCAAAAAAATCTCTGATTCACCTGTTCTTATTTGTTTCAACTGGTGTTTTGCCTCATTTTCCAACAGAAGAACTGGTTCCGGCTTTTGGACTCTAAAAAAGCGGATCAGCTGCCAGTCAAGGATGCGGTCTACCGTTTCCTCAACCATGGCGCCGTTCTACTTTCCTTTAGTTCCTCGGTCATTGCCAAGGTTAGTAGCCTAACAGATAAATACCGGGTAAAAGTATTCATTATTGATGATTCGATGTTTGAACGGAATCGCAGTAAGAAAGTGGAACTGCTTGCACGTTGTATGGATCACTCGTCGCTCCGGAAGCGATTCTATAAAGGCTTTCGTATGCTTACTTTAGGCTGGTCTGACGGCTACTCCGTTATGCCGATTGACTTTTCTTTATTGAGCTCCAAAAAGGCTCAAATCAATGGGATTTCAGAAAAAATAGATAAGCGTACATCAGGGGATAAATGCTGTGTTGAGGCATTACAGACAGCACCAGAACAAATCCCTGCTATGCTTGAGCGTGCCTTGACCGCAGGGTTGGAGCCCGTTACGTCTTGATGGATACATGGTTTACTCAACAACCTCTCATTCAAGCAATCGTGGAACAGGGACTTGATGTGATCGGCATGGTGAAAGCGACCAATCAACACTATCTCGTAGGGGACTGAGCCGTCTCTTTAAAAGAACTCTATCGATTGTCTAATCCGGTTCAAGGAAAGAAAGGAATCCTTCGTTCCATTCACACGGTGATGGCAAATTGAATACCAGTTAAAGTGGTCTTCATTCAAAACCGAAACAAGAAAAACGAATGGGTGGCCATTCTTAGCACCGATTGTACCCTGACAGAACAAGAAATCGTGCGCATCTATGGAATACGCTGGGACATCGAAGTATTTTTCAAGACGACTAAGTCACTGTTGCGCCTTCAGGAAGAATTCCAAGGCCGTTCTTTCGACTTGCTTATCAGCCATACCAACATTGTGTTTACTCGTTACATCGTTCTCTCGTGGCAAAATCAATGTAACACGGATGATCGGACCATTGGCGGTCTCTTTTATGAACTATGCGATGAAATCAATGAACTGGATTGGGCTGTAGCTTTACAGCAGTTGATCGAGCTTCTTCAAGATACCCTAAAAAAGATAAATAAAATGACAAAAAAATCATTGAAAGTCAACTACAGCAATGGATTGCAGGCCTTCCTAGTTATATCAAGGCTTATTTGCCAATTTCTATCTGCGAAAGTTGAGTTAGTAATTAAAATAAAATCAAAAATAAAGGAGAAAATGGATATGACTATTACTAGCAATTATCTTCATTCCCCTGCACTTAAAACAGTACAGGGGAATGTTGTAAAGATTTTATACAGCGAAAATGTGTATCAATCTATTTTCCCAGTAGCCTATATATCAGCACAATACCAATTAATAACACGGGTATTTGAACCGATAACTTAATTAAGCTATTTGTGAATATATACTCACCTATTAAAACGACTAATCCTGCAAAAATTGCAGATATAATAGCTTTTTTCATAATTTTCAACCCTTTTTATTGAGGTAAGACAATAGGAGGTTATTTATTACCATAAGTATATTTAACATAAATCGGGACACCTGTTATATACTCAGATATTATGGCTCCTACAACAGCTCCTCCAACTGCGCCAGCTATTCCAAATATACTACCTAGATATGCTGCACCACCAGAAATTCCACCTTTTACTATGGCTCGAACATCAGTCTTAGTCAACCACAGTTCGATTCCCCACCAATGAAATTTAATTGCTCTTTTTCCTTCAGAAGCTTTAGCGTAACTAATAGTTTTAGCTGAAACGTCTTTAGGCATTACAACAACAATATTTCTTACTACCGCTGTATTAGCTCCACTGATGGTCTCTAAATTATTATTAGCTTGAGATACTAAATTGTTAACAATCTCAAAATCTCTTTCAGAAAGAATCTCCTTTAACTTTTTCTCATCTTTCAATACAAATTTATTTTCTTCGACAACAACATATTGATCAGCTGTTTGAATTAGATTTTCTGATAACGATACATTATATCCTTGAGAATAGACGTTTAATGTTCTTGTTTTTCTGCCGCAAACGCTGAGTATGATGGTAATGTACTTCCTAACAAAGATAAACTTAAAGCCCCTAGTAAAATTTTTTTACGCATATTAAATTACCTCCTTAGTATATTAATTTCTATCACACCTTATAGACGTTAATTTTATTAATATAGTTCCATATATTTCATTTTTTGACATAAAAATACCATTAAATAAAGTATTCTAGAACTTTATTACTGGTAGACTAAATACCAACAAACTCGAAAATCCTTAAAAGAATGAAACTAATTACAATGCCTTAATGGATAAGTGACCTTTATTTTTTCTCTTTCAGTAGCTTACTTAACGCTTGTTCCCAAAATGGAATACCATCTACAAAACCCGCTTCTTTGCAACGTCTCATCTCATTTTTAATCTTTTGAATGGCCTTTTCTAATTTTTCCATATTTACAGCAATCGTCCGGGACACCGATCTATCATGCCCTGTCTGAATTCAAGGGATGGTAAAAAAAGGTATACATATCGGTCTGTCATGGCAAGGGATGAGAGTCCAAAAGCGCTTACAGATGAAATTCAAAAAATGGTTCCCTAACCTATGACTTACATCTGTTTTCAGCGAATCAAAAAAGTTCCCACAAAGTCTTGACTGACTCTTTGCAAAATGCTCGATTTATCAAAATATAGTGCTTATGTCAGAATAAAAATAATTTTTACGGACAAATTTTTTCCATAATTGTAAACGGCCTTTTTTTAGAAGGAAATGTTTATTTTAAACAACTTTTGTTAAAATAAGTAAGCAAAGTTTTCGGGAAAATTATTGCTAAATATGGGTGGTGAGCTTTATGTTCAATCGTATATTATCGATCTTGGTTGTTGTTGGATTGCCGTTGTCCGTTATTGGCAGTTTGATGCATTGGAATGCACTGCTTCTATTTGCAATTTATTGTTTAACGATTATCGGACTTGCCAGTTTTATGGGAAGAGCGACAGAAAGCTTGGCGATTGTGGCAGGTCCACGAATTGGCGGACTGTTGAATGCGACTTTTGGGAACGCTGTTGAGCTCATTATTTCAATCTTTGCGTTAAAAGCAGGTTTAATTTCAGTTGTTTTAGCATCTCTCACAGGTTCTGTAATCGGCAACTTGCTGCTTGTTGCAGGTTTATCGTTTTTTGTTGGTGGATTAAAGTACAAGCGGCAGAAGTTTAATGAATACGACGCAAGACATAATTCTGGATTGTTAATGTTTGCGGTCATTGTTGCCTTTGTCATTCCAGAAGTGTTTGCACAAACAATGAATGATACGGACACATTGACGTTAAGCATTGGCATTTCCATCATTATGATCGGGCTCTATTTAGCCGCGTTGTTTTTTAAATTGGTAACCCATCGGGGAGTTTATCAGAAAAAAGAGGAGCAGATCGAAGAACACGAAAGCCCGGAATGGTCTGGCAAGATCGCAACCATCATTTTGTTTTTGGCAACAATTGCGGTTGCATATGTTTCGGAAAATCTTGTACATACGTTTGAAACGGTCGCACATGAACTTGGCTGGAGTGAATTATTTATTGGGGTAATTGTCGTTGCCATTGTTGGAAATGCAGCGGAGCATGCGTCTGCGATTATTATGGCTTACAAAAATAAAATGGATGTAGCGGTTGAAATCGCCATCGGATCAACCTTGCAGATTGCCATGTTTGTTGCGCCTTTGCTTGTATTAATTTCGCTTCTGTTTTCAGAAAAAATGCCGCTCGTCTTTACACTTCCTGAGTTGATTGCCATGGCGACAGGAGTACTGCTCATGATTGTAATTTCCAATGACGGCGATACGAACTGGTTTGAAGGGGCTACTTTGCTTGCTGCTTATGTCATCATGGGGATAGGCTTCTATCTATTATAGGAAGATATTTTGCGGATAAAATACAAATAGCTTGAAAAAACTACAAGCAAAGGCTACTTGAAAGGAGATAACCACATGAAACAGCTAATGACGTTATTTATTTCAGTCATGCTTGCATCGGTTTTTTCAAGCTTAAGCTTCGCTGAAGCACCAACTATCCCCAAATCGGTGATGGATATTTCAAAAGAAAATACGTATCCAAATCCGAGTCAAAATCTTCCTTATTTACAGCCAAGTGAATTAACAAAAGAGTTAATCAAAACATCCAACGTCCCGATTGAAAATCCTGTTTTAATTAAAATGTTAAATGAGTCTTCCATTACACCTTCTCCAACCGCCATAGGATATAGAGCCGCCATTTACTTGGGACGGTGGGCATTGAATTATGAATCTGAGGAAACAACAGTCAATTGGGAGTATCAAAAAATCAATACAAACTTTTTTGACAATCGAGGCGGTAAGTCGCCCGTTCAAATTAGCTATAAACAGGAGGCGCAAAAACGGGTAAAAGGAGGATTAACCGCTAGAATTTCTGATCATAAAGATGTCAAAAAAATGATGCTGATGAAGGCGGCAAAGAAATCGAAAATGCCGCTAGCATTTGAAACAATTGTCGGCTTCGGGACGAAAAAAAATCAAGTATATAATATCCCGCCGAAAAAAATGGGGTATTTATACGCATACGTTCCCGCTGTCAACGAAAAAGGAAAAGTCACTTACGGAGAAGTGTATTTAATGTTAAAGGGAAGCAAGAAGCAAATTGTTGTCAAAAATGTTACGCAGCAAGGCATTGGAGCATGGATTCCTGTGCATGATCGGGCATCTTTCCACTTTCTTATTACCAATCAGCCTAGATAATAGAAAAGGGCGGGCGAAAGGCAAATATATTGCCGAAAGAAGCCCAAGCCCTTTTATTTTATATGCGCGCTTTTCTTTTTGTAAAATCTAAGTCTCGGTAATAACTATTTTTCACTAAAAGATTCGGTCCAAGACACGCTACGTTTGGACAATGGCAATTCAGCTGTTGGGCAATCGGGGATTGCATCCATTTTTCATAGGCTGATAAAAGAGTATCTTTTTTGATGTTTCCAAGCGGCGGTACATCGCCGAAATCTGTCACAATAATGTCCCCTGTAAAAATATTGACATTGAGACGGGATCTGCCGTCAGGGTCATTTCGAACTGTCACGTTTTTGCTTTCTCTCAATCGCTTCAGCAATGCTAAATCTTCCTCATTGTCGCTGCAAGCGTAAAACGGGAGTGTTCCAAACAGCATCCACACTGATTCGTCGCGGATATCCAAAAGCGTATGAATTGCTTCGCGTATCTCATCCAAGCTGAGCGTTTCAAGATTGCTAGCGAAATCACTTGGATACATTGGATGCACCTCATGGCGTTGACATTTCATTTCGTCTACAATTTGTCTATGGATTTTTTCAAGATGAGGAACCGTCCGTTTATTCAGCATCGTCTCCGCTGAAACAATTACTCCCGCTTCAGCCAGAGCTCTAGAGTTTTCAATGATTCGTTCAAAATATTTTGCACGTTCTTTATATGGAGGCTTCTTTTTCATCATTGCAAATCCGGCTTCAACAAAATCATCGACCGTTCCCCAGTTATGGGAAATATGCAAAACATCTAAATACGGGATAATTTTTTCATAGCGTTTCAAGTCCAATGTTAAATTGGAATTGATTTGGGTTCGTATCCCGCGTTCATGTGCGTATTTTAAAATGGGAACGACATAATTTTCCACAGATTTTATCGAAAGCATCGGCTCCCCGCCGGTAATCGAAAGGGATCGCAATGTCGGCACTTCGTCTAGCCTTTTTAAAAGTAAATCGAGCGGCAGCCCTTCCGGATCTTTCGGAGATAAAGTGTATCCTACAGCGCAATGCTCACATCGCATATTGCAGATTGTGGTGGTGGTAAATTCTATATTTGATAATGTTAATTCACCGTATTCCTTCATATCTAAATAAGCTTCCCAAGGGTCATAGGAAGGAGTAATCTTTTTGAGGGTTGTATAAGTTTCCATAAAAATCATTTCTCCTTTAATTAACGTTCTCAAGACATAACGTTCCTTATGACGATATTGCCCTGTTACCTCTACACCGTTTTTTGAATTAATGCTTCCAGCAATGCGGAATACCCTTGAAGCATCAACCGCCCTAGAGTCGCCCCCTAGCTCTTTTAATTGTTCTAAGAAGTGATTTTGTACCGCTTGCCATAACGGTGAAGCTTTGTAAGGAACAGGCTCTTTAAGCCAAATTAAAACCATTCCTTGACCGCTAAAAATGATTATATTCGGCTCTGGAATCGATTGGCCAAAATAATCGTATTCTAATTTGCCGATGATCCAGTTCGAATTATAATTAAACAAATAAAAATCTAAATCAACATATAACGACTTTAATTGCCTTATATTCGTAATTTGTCGGCTAGGCTTATAAAATTGTATTCTAGCTAAAATAAACATCCTCTTCGAGCCATTCTGTTAGTTTTTCAGCCAATTCCTGTGGTTTGTAATGATATTGGATGAATTTACCTTCTTTTTTCTTTGCAACAGTAATCCATCAATCAGAGTTATGATGATGAAACCATGCATGGTATCTAGCGTTATCTAGCCTTTTTGCATTTTCCATAAATATTTTCTGGTGTGCGTAAAATGTTTGTGGGAGAAATTCTTAGAATTCCCGATGAGGGGGGATGGGAACGTAGGTTCGCAATCCCCTCATCGGGGTCACCAAGCGAAAGCGCGGTAGGATCCCAAGCAGGAACATGAAAAAAGGACTCTCTCCCTGATAAGATGATTATTGACCACACTATCAAACAGGAGGAGAGAGTCCCATGAATATTCAACAACATCTTACCACAAATTCGTTGACATGGAAAGAGATCGAACTTGATTTGTTTCGAGCCCTGCAAAACGCCTTCGCCGAACTGTTTACGGCTTTGTTGGAGGACATCGACCGACAATTGGCGGAAACCCGGGACAAGCGCCGGTACCACTTGAAAGACAAACGACGCACCACGATTCAAACCCTGTTTGGCGAAGTCACCTTTGAGCGAAACTACTATTTAGACCGAGAACAAAACCGTTACACGTTTTTGCTTGACTCCCTTCTAGTGTTTGATGGATCGCAGTCAATCAGTCCTTGTCTAGAAGAAACGTCGGTGGGATTGGTTGTGGAGTGCTCTTCTTATCGCAAAGCGGCTTGTACGCTTGCCCAGATGGTCGGGTATCCGGTGATAAGCCATGAGGCGATCCGCCAGTTGGTGCTCGAAGCCGAAGCTCCGCTGCACTGCCCGGTTGACCAGCAATATGGACGGATGCTGTTTGTGGGAGGCCGATGGACTGTTTGTCTCTCGCCAAGGGAAGAGAAAACGGGCTAAGGAAGACAAATCCTGATCGTTCACGAAGGGTGGAAGCGCAACGGCTCACGGATCGAATTCGTGAATCAGCGCCATTACGTCCATGAGGGCAAGAGGGAGGTGTGGGAAGGCTTCGAGGAATTTTTGATGAACGAATATGCCTATGATCCGTATCGGGATTAATAATGCAGAAAAAATTAAACCTACTATTCAAAACCTAGACAGCAATGGAATCAAACTTCAATTAGATATTGATACAGATGAATATGCTACGGATTTAATTATAGATTCAAATCTAAAAGGTAATGATATAACAGTTAGTTCCGTATTAGATGTTGGGGATAAGATTGAAAAAACAGTATATGATGTAAAAATAATTGAAAATACTGAAGAACAATTTAAAGCTATTTTAATAGAAAAAAATACTGGTGAACAAATAACCATCTCTGAAAATGAAGCTAAAGCATCTATAATAAGTGTTGTTGTACGTATAATTGGCGGAGCAATTAAGTATGTTTCCAAACAATCAGGTAAACAAGTTACAAAATCAGCTGCAAAAAAAGCTAAATTATCTTTTAGTAGTGGAAGAGCTGGAGAGAAGTATTTAGAAACATTAGTAAAAGTAAGAAGTAAACAAGAATATTTTAGAACTCCTTTAGGTGGTAGATATATAGACGTGCTCGATACTTCTGGAATTGGACATGAATCTAAAGTTGGTTATGTTTCGTTAACTTCAACTATAAGAAAACAGATTGATAAAGACGCCTTATTAATCAAAAAGAAGGAACTAAAAGGTGCTAAATGGCATTTCTTTAGAAGTGATACTACAGGAAAAGTAGGGGCAAGTAAACCTGTACTAAACTATTTGAAATCTAAAGGAATACCTTATAAAATTTATAAATAATATTTAGACTAGAGGTCACTAAAATTAGAATTGTGAATTTTAAGTGTACTAGTTCGTTTTGAATCACATGGGAACCTCTTTCTTTTAATAATAATATATAATTAAGATATAAAAGACAAAATGAATTTTTGGAGGAATACTAAATATGGCTTCCAATGACCGTCTAAATATGACTAATGCATTAAAAAAGATTGTTGTTCCTTATTTAAGAGAACATGGTTTTAAAGGTTCATTTCCACATTTTAGAAGGAAAAATGAAGATAATATTGACTTAATAACTTTTCAGTTTAATCGTTATGGTGGATCTTTTGTTGTAGTTTTAGCTATTTGCCCAATTGAAGGAGTAACAACGAGTTGGGGAGAAGAAATTCCGCCAAGTAAAGTGACTGCACACGATGTAGGTATAGATTACCGATATAGACTCACAGAAAATATAAAAGAATCCAATGAAACTTGGTTTAACTATGAGGATGCAAAGAATGAAGAAGATTTTGACTTAGTCGCATCAAGAGTGTTGAGTTTATTACATGTGTCAGACAGAAATTGGATTAAGAATCTTTTTAAATAATATAACTACTGATGCTAGTATAGTTTCATGGACACCCTTTAGTGAAATATAATATTAACGAAGGGATGTGTCCTGATATAGGTAACACAAGCGAAAAACGTAAACGTTATCATGCTGAATTTAAGGAAATGGTGGTTGAGCTTTATCAAACTGGAACACTAGTAAAACAGATCTTGATCGAATATGGCCTGTCTGAAACGACATTCTACAAATGGATCAGAAAACAAAAACCGGTTAAGGTGGATGACGGGGGCTCTTTTACCCCGGAAGAATTTCTGAACCTGCAAAAAGAATTGCATCGGCTGAAAGAGGAAAATGAAATCTTTAAAAAAGCTATGGTCATATTCGCAAAGAAGTAGATCAAACCACTGTTATATCCATGATTGACGAGATAAGAGCCAGACACCATTATGACCTTAAAACCATGTGTACGGTCCTTGGCGTGCCGAGAAGTACCTACTATCAATCCAAACAAAAAACAGAATCAAAAACAAAACGGAAAACCGGGAGCTGACAGACAGAATACGAAAAATCCATACGGAAAGCAAGCAGAGATACGGAGAACCGAAGATCCACCATATGCTTGAAAAAGAATGGCTCAAAGTCAGCCTGAAACGGGTTCAGCATTTGATGAAGGCTGCAGGCATTTATTCCATTATCAGAAAAAAGTATCGCCCCCATTCCAATAAGGGCAAGATGGAAGAGAATGGACATCGTTCCCCTCTTTTGCAGCGTCTAATACGAATATAAATTCACGTAAAAATGTCCTTGGAAGTACAGTGATTTCCTGTTCAAAGGCAACAGTAAATGATTCAACATATTGCTTAATAAATGTATCATCAATAACTGTCTCTGGTATCCATTTGTGTACCATACCGTGGATTTCCCTAACTTTATATGAAACTTCTATTAATTGTTCAGTTGAGAAACGGTTTAATTTCATCAATGGGGTTGAAAGTACACCACTAACCCTTCCATTTTTTGTGAAGATAAAGGTTTAATTCTAGAATATAAAACATCATGTTCTTTAATTGATCGATCCTCGTTTTTAATTAAATCATCCGTTCCAGTAAATAACATATAACATCCTTTCCTTACATACGATTCACTTATTCCTAGCAATTTAGCTAATTTGTAATTCGAGAAATCAGGATTCAACTCAATTGCTTGTCTAAGTTTTTCTAAGTTCTTATCCGTTTTATTGCGCTGTTCTTTTAAATACTCCTCACGGCTTTTTACGCCCATTTCCCGGCGTTTTTGTTTCCTTCTCCGCTTTTCATTCGCATCTATAATCGTGCTTAAATGGCGTTGTTCGTCCTCTGTTATATCTAACCATTCAATTAATTTTTTATTGCTGATATTATATCCAGCGCCAGGATACCCTTTTTCTCTAGCTATTCGGTTTGCTTCTTCGTTATTCCGTGCATAATAGGCCTTTTCAGCGCTTCTGGTGGATCTTCTTAAAGGCTCATTAAACTGTAAATTAAACGTTAGCGTTTGTTTTAAGGCTTCTTCTGGATCATTCAAAAAGCAACATAACCAATAACGGTACAAGAAACAAATTGTCTCACGATAACCAGTAACGTTATAATTGCGTAATTCAACCAGTTTTTCTAAGTCTAGTAATCTAGCATGATGCGATCGGAAGACGTTAATAAGATGTTGTACCTTCTTTTTTCGTCCTCTTTTTTTAGGCTTTCCTGTTTTGGCTCAACCTCAAGTTCCGGTAAATACCTCAAATTGTAAACTGCACCATTAAATAATTGTAGCATGCCATCAGAAAAATGTAAGCGAATTTGAATCGAATATGATGTAAAAAAGTGTTGACAGAGGGGAAGGATAGTGGCATAATCCAAGTAACCGAATAAGAATTATAAAGTTAATAATAAAACTCTTATCAAGAGCAGGTGGAGGGATGAGCCCAATGAAGCCCGGCAACCGACTCATATGATGAGCACGGTGCTAATTCTCCCAACAGAGATGTTGAAAGATAAGAAGTTGTTTTGACAAAAGGGGCTGTCCAAAAAGTCAGGGTAACTGACTTTTTGGAGCCCCTCATTTTTTCACTTTTTAAAAAAAATGCACAAAAAAATCGTCCTTTCTAGTAAAATGAAGTTACCACACAACATTACAGAAAGGACGATTTTTTATGAGCAATCAAATGATTACTCGTGAAAATTATAACACACAAATGACACTTCCTCTAGATGGAAAAGAAGAAAAAACTCCTGCCAAAAGAAATTTAGCCCCTACTTTCAAACCATATGACAACCGTCAAGTTCAAATGATTTATGATATTGAATCTCTTATACCCGAACATCACGTGGCACGTGTCGTGGACGAAATGGTGGAGGCGATACCAGATAAACAATTGTTTTCTCATTATAAAGGCGGCGGCAGAAGTTCCTATCATCCCAAAATGATGCTGAAAATCATTCTGTATGCTTATTCTCAAAAGGTTTATTCCTGCCGAGGAATCGAAAAACTCGTTAAAGAAAATATTCCTGCCATGTGGCTTTCAGCGATGCAACAACCAGATTTTCGCACCATTAATGAGTTCCGAGGGGAACGGATGAAAGCTTTCATGGATGAGCTCTTTGAAGTCATGATTCTCAAATTGATAAAAGAACATTACATCACGATGGAAAACTACTTTTTGGATGGCACTAAGATCGAAGCCAATGCCAATAAGTATTCTTTTGTGTGGAAAAAATCCACTTTGAAATTCGAAGAGAAATTAAAAGAAAAAATCCAAGAAACACTAAAGCACATTCATGAATTAACCCAATTAGAAGCCGGAACAGGGCAAAAGGAAAGCGATCAACATACAGAGATCACCGAACAAAACCTGGAGGAAATCGCAAAAGAAATAGAAGAAAAAGTTGAAACGCTAACGGAAGAAATCGAAAAGGAGACCGATACATCCATTCGGAAAGAGAAGCGAAAAAAACGCAGTCAATTAAAGAAATCGGTGAAACAAATTCGGGAAGATTTCCTGCCCCGAATGGCAAGATACAAGGAACAAAAGGAAATGTTCGGTGACCGTAACAGCTACTCGAAAACAGACAAAGACGCAACCTTCATGCGCATGAAAGAAGACCATATGAAAAACGGTCAGCTCAAGCCCGGATACAACGTGCAAATGGGGACAGAGAATCAGTTTATCTTGTTTTATACCATTCATCAACGACCGACCGATACACGTTGCTTTATCCCACATATGGAGAAGCTAGCCTCCACTTCATTACCGATGCCCCAAACAGTTATTGCGGATGCAGGCTATGGTAGTGAAGAAAACTATGTATATGCAGTTGGTGATGAGAAAGAGCCCCGGTTTGAGTTTCTAATTCCTTATGGGAGCTATGTAAAAGAACAAACACGTACATACAAAAAAGACATTAAAAATGCCAAAAACTGGACCTATTGTGAAGAGGATGATTGTTTTATTTGCCCGAATGGAAGGAGAGTAACGTTTAAAAAATACCAAAACAAAAAGAATCCATCTGGCTATGAACAAAGCTTCAAAATATACGAATGTGAAGATTGTACCGATTGCCCATTGAAAGCGAAATGCACAAAAGCGAAGGGAAATCGTCAAGTTCACTGGAATCCCATCTTCGAAGAAATGAAAGCAAAGGCCAAAACAGCCCTTGAATGTGAAGAGAAAGCCGCCATCTACGCTCGACGCAAAGTCGAGGCAGAAAGTGTGTTCGGTCACATCAAGGGCAATCGGTCGTTCCGCAGATTTTCTTTGCGGGGCCTCGACAAGGTACATGTTGAGTTTGGGATTGTGGCATTAGCCCACAACATACTGAAAGTAGCCGGCATCCGCCAGCTACTTTCAGATAAAAATCGAAAAAATATAAAAGCAAGTGGAGAGAAACGAATTGTTTTTCTCCACTTGCTTCATTTTAGGGACTTATCGGACAGCCCCTTTATTTATATAAAAAAATCTGAATGAAGAGGATTGAAAAAATGGGTCACGTAACAGCAGTATACCAAATCATTGCGAAACGAGAAGATTTAGAAAAAAAAGCAGAAGGCATTGCTCTTGGATTAACGGTAGGTTCGTGGACTGACCTTCCTCTTTTAGTGCAAGAGCAGTTAAAAAAGCATAAAGGACAAGTGGTTGAAATAAAAGAAACAGGTGAGGATCCATCCTCCGGCAAAACGATTGCACAGCTTCACATTCGCTTTCCGGGAGAAAACTTTTCTAAAGACATTCCTGCCATCTTAACGACAACTTTTGGAAAATTATCACTAGATGGAGAAATAAAATTACTAGATTTGCAGTTTGACGATGAGATCTTTCGGTATTTTCCAGGTCCTCGATTTGGAATTCAGGGGTTACGAGAAAAACTTGGCGTTTACGACAGACCGTTAGTGATGAGCATCTTTAAAGGTGTAATTGGACGTGATATGGATTACCTTCTTGCCCAATTGCGGGAGCAGGCTCTCGGGGGCGTCGACTTAGTAAAGGATGATGAAATACTTTTTGAAAATTCGCTCACATCATTTGAAACAAGAATAAAGGAAGGCAAAAAAGTTCTTGATAACGTGTATCAAGAAAAGGGACACCGAACTTTGTATGCGGTCAATTTGACGGGAAAAACATTTGAATTGAAAGATAAGGCAAGAAAAGCAAAAGAATTAGGTGCCGATATTTTGCTATTTAATGTTTTTACATATGGCCTCGATGTGCTGCAAGCATTAAGGGAAGATGATGAAATCGTCCTCCCAATTATGGCTCATCCGGCGTTTAGCGGATCGTTTACTTCATCCGAAAAATATGGGCTCTCTCATTCCTTATTGCTTGGAAAATTGATAAGAATTGCTGGAGCAGATTTTTCGTTGTTCCCTTCACCATATGGCAGCGTTGCATTGGAGCGTGACAAAGTTTTAAAAGTGAAAGAAGAATTGGTGAAGGAATCAGTTTTAAAACCAGTTTTTCCTGTTCCATCTGCTGGCATTCACCCGGGTCTTGTTCCCATTTTAATTCATGATTTTGGAAAAGATTGTGTCATTAATGCAGGAGGCGGTGTTCACGGTCACCCGCAAGGTGCTCAGGGCGGAGGAAAAGCTTTCCGTCAGGCAGTTGACGCTGTTTCCCGGGGTGTTTCCCTTAATGAAGCAGCTGAAGACATAGAATTACAAGAAGCAATTCGGCTCTGGGGATGGAAGGAGGCACCGTCCAATTGAAGCCAGTAATATTTTGTGATTTTGATGGAACGGTGACAAAAAAAGATAACATCGTTAGCATTATGAAGCGTTTCGCTCCAAAAGAGTGGGAGCAATTGAAGGATGGCGTCCTTTCCCAGTCGATTAGTATTCAGGAAGGAGTCGGCAAGATGTTTGCACTTCTTCCATCTTCTTTAAAGGGTGACATCATTCACTATATTTTAGAAACTGCAGAAATAAGGGAAGGATTTCGCGACTTTGTTCATTATGCGAAAAACATGAACATTCCTTTATACATTGTCAGCGGCGGAATCGATTTTTTTATTAAACCGCTGCTGCGCCCTTTTGATTCTATTACCGCACTGTTTTGCAATAAAGCGGATTTTAGCGGAGAAACGATCACCATTCATTGGCCTTATACGTGTGATGAAAAATGTCCCAACCAAAATTGTGGGTGCTGCAAACCGACAATTATTCGGCAAATTGCAAATGCTGACACTCATTCCATCATCATCGGGGATTCCGTCACAGATTTAGAAGCCGCGAAGATTGCAGATACAGTTATTGCACGTGATTATTTATCAAAAAAATGTCAAGAATTTTCTATTCCTTATCAATCTTTCGAAACATTTTACGACTGTATTGACATTTTAGAGAAGACAATAAACAAAACAAATTTCATAGAAGAAAAAGGTGGCGCAAAATGAGTGTCGTTTTAACTCGTGTTCATGAGCTTGCGGAGATTAAAGAGGAGCTTGCTGCGAGGGATTGGTTTATGGGGACAAGCGGCAATTTAGCCATAAAAGTTCAAGATTCCCCGCTTCAGTTTCTTGTGACCGCAAGCGGCAAAGATAAACGAAAAAAAACGAAGGAAGATTTTTTGCTTGTAGATGGAGAAGGAAATCCTGTAGGCGCAACACAGCTGAAGCCTTCGGCAGAAACGCTATTGCATTGCGAAATATATAAAAGAAGCAAAGCCGGCTGCAGCCTGCATGTACATACGGTTGCAAATAATGTCATCTCTGAACTTTATGGTGAAGCTGGAAAAATTGTATTTCAAGGACAAGAACTGATAAAAGCGTTTGACCGCTGGGAGGAAGATGCAGAATTACAGATTCCGATTATTTATAATTATGCCCATATTCCTACATTAGCAAGCACTTTGGGCGATTTCGTGAAGGAGGATAAAGGGGCAGTTCTTATTCGCAACCACGGAATTACTGTATGGGGAAAAGATAGCTTTGAAGCAAAGAAAATTTTAGAAGCTTGTGAATTTTTATTTCAGTATCAGCTTGCTCTTATTCAAGCAAAAGCCGGTCTCCTTGCGAGTACAGGAGCTTTAAATAATTAAACATTTTAAGGAGGTATTTTACATGACAACGATTAAAATTCAAGGAACAAACGAAGTTATCAGCAATCAAGAGGAAGTGATTTCATTTTTAAATCAACAAGGTGTTATTTACGAGCAATGGGATATTGCCAAATTACCAGAGCATTTAAAAGAGAAATATCTTTTAAATGATGAGGAAAAACAAACGATTTTACAATCTTTTGAAAATGAAATTAAAGATATTTCAGCAAGACGTGGCTACAAAGCTTGGGATGTCATTTCTTTAGCAGATCATACGCCAAACCTTGAAGAGCTGCTGAAAAATTTTCAGCGTGAACATCATCATACAGATGATGAAGTGCGCTTTATTGTAAGCGGCCATGGAATTTTTGTTATTCAAGGACAGGACGGGAAATTTTTTGAAGTGCATCTTAATCCGGGAGACCTTATTTCTGTTCCAGAGGGCAGACGCCACTATTTCACATTAGCTGATGACCGAAAAGTTGTTGCGATCCGCATCTTTGTGACAGAAGAAGGCTGGGTGCCAGTTTACGAAAAAGAAGAAGTAAATTAAGTTTACAAAAAATTTATGAAAAAGCGGCTTTAAACATTCACAGCTGCAAGCTTAACATCATCTTTTTCATATGACTGGCTGCTCTTCGGATACACAATTCATCAGCTCAGTGAACAATGTTCCTGAATGCAAAGAAACTATGAAAATACCACAGCGGCTGCTGACCCGGTTTTAATAGGTTTACACATTTTTGCGAAGAAGCTTGCAGCTAAAAGAGCACCACAAAAATAGGCTTGTCTTATGTTACAAGAGGATATAGTTTCACTTGAAAACCAAGTAAACACAGATAATTTATCAAGTATTATGGCGGGATGGGGAAAATCAAGAATAAATGATGCAGATTTATATTTTTAGGAAGGGGCTGTCTTAGAAAGTCAAAATCCATTGAAAACGAAACATCATAAGCATTGATATATCAACGTTTCTAAAACATTAAAGGGGCGTCTATAAGCCGGAAAATCGACTTATTAGACAGCCCCCTCTATTTAATGGATGCGGCGGCTGCTTTGGATCTAGAAATCTGAATCCATTTGGAGCATTTGCCGGAATCGGCTTTTACAAGCAGGTGACGAAGTGGTCTTGTAATAATGTCGTCCCCATATTGTGAATGGATATTATGAAAGACTCTTTTTTCACTTTATGACAAACAAAGATATGAGGAGGGAATTTTTTTGAAGGATTTTACAACATATTTTACGATGACTGAGCAAGATGTCATCGAATATGTACAGAAAAAACTCGATATTTTTGAACAAAACGCAGAATTGGAATGCCGAGAGATTGGCGATGGCAACTTAAATTATGTATTTCGAGTCGTTGATCAAAATAGCGGTCAGTCTGTCATTATTAAACAAGCTGGTCCGGTTGCGCGTATTTCAGACGCCTTTAAAGTTTCACCAGATCGCAATCGGATTGAAAGCGAAGCATTGAAGCTGCAAGGGGAATTAGCGCCTGGATTTGTACCTAAGGTTTATTCGTATGATCCGATTATGAATTGTTGTGTGATGGATGATCTATCTGACCATGAAATTATGAGGACAGCTCTTTTAAAACATAAAAAATTTCCTTTGTTTGCCGACCATATTACAACGTTTCTTGTCAACACCTTATTGCTTACTTCAGATGCCGTTATCGATCATAAAGAGAAGAAAGCATTGGTGCAAAAATTTACAAACCCAGAATTATGTGAAATAACAGAAGATCTCGTGTATACAGAACCTTTTTACGATTGTGAGCAAAATGATGTATTTCCAGAAACGAGAGAATTCATCCGCGAAGAAATTTGGAATGATTCAAAGCTTGCATTGGAAACAGCTAAACTGAAGTTTGATTTTATGACAAAAGCACAGTCCCTCCTCCACGGCGACCTTCATACCGGTTCCATTTTTATAAAGGAAGATTCAACAAAAATAATCGATCCTGAGTTTGCTTTTTATGGACCTGCTGGGTTCGATATTGGGAATGTGATTGCAAACCTTATTTTCGCCTATGTAAATGCAAGCTTTACAATTGAAGATCAAGAAACAAAGGAAGACTACTTGCAATATATTCAACAAACAATCTCAGACGTAATAGAGCTGTTTACAAAAAAATTTTTACATGCTTGGGATGAGAATATAAAAGAAAGAACTGCAAGTGCACCTGGTTTTAAAGAATGGTATTTAAATTCCATCCTTGAGGATGCCTCAGCCGCTGCCGGACTTGAATTATGCAGAAGAATTATTGGGATCGCCCATGTAAAAGACATCACGTCAATTGAAAATAAAGAATCCCGAACTTTGGCTGAAAAAATTTGTTTAACAGCTGGTAAAACCTTTATTCTTGAACGGGCAAACATTCGTACAGGCGACGACTTTGTGAATGTTTTATTACAAAGTGTCCGCAAATTTATTGAAGGAGAAAAGTTTTATGACAGCAGTAAAAGCCATTCAATCCGTACAACTGGATGATGAAAACAATACGGTGATCATACTCGACCAAACGCTATTGCCGAATGAGAAAGTATTTCTGCATCTTTCTACTCCAGAAGAAATATGGGAGGCCATTTACCATCTGAAGGTTAGAGGAGCGCCTGCGATCGGAATTGCTGCTGCATTCGGTGTTTATTTAGGCACGAAGCAATCAAAAGCGTCGACTTATGAACAGCTTTTGGATGATTTTCAAAAAATCAAACAGTATTTGGCTTCATCGCGGCCGACTGCAGTGAATTTATTTTGGGCTTTAGATCGCATGGAGGATAGACTCAAAGTAGAAAAAGACAAAAGCATCGAGGAAATTAAAAACGCACTGAAGGAAGAAGCAGAACATATCCGTAATGAGGATGAACAAGTCTGTTATTCGATTGGCGAGCATGCCCTGTCATTATTAAAACCCGGCTGGGGTCTTCTGACCCATTGCAATGCAGGAACAATTGCGACGGCGAGGTATGGGACTGCGTTAGCTCCCATCTACTTAGGCCAAGAAAGAGGCTACCATTTCAAAGTTTTTGCAGATGAAACAAGACCGCTTCTTCAAGGTGCACGTCTAACTGCATGGGAATTGCAGGAAGCTGGTGTGGATGTAACGTTAATTTGTGACAACATGGCATCCATTGTGATGAAGGAGGGAAAAGTACAAGCGGTTTTAGTCGGGTGTGATCGAGTTGCCGCAAACGGAGATACTGCCAATAAAATTGGAACTTCCGGAGTGGCAATCTTAGCAAAATATTATGGAATCCCGTTTTATGTTTGTGCTCCGCTTTCAACAATCGATTTAGATTGTCCGACAGGGGAACATATACCGATCGAAGTGAGAAAAGCAGAGGAGATCACGACAAAATGGTATGAAAAACCGATGGCGCCGGAAAATGTGCAAACATATAATCCGGCATTCGACGTGACCGATCATGAACTCATTACGGCAATTATTACAGAAAAAGGGATTGCCTATCCACCCTTTACCAAAAGTTTAAAACACATGAAAAGCGTTTAATTGCCTTTTCATACAAAAACCCCTTAAAAGGGAATGCTTTCACATTCTTTTAAGGGGTGTAAAATTTTATTCGAAATATAATTCCGGACGTCTGTCTTGAAAAATAGGAATGGTTTTTCTTACACGGTCAATTTCTTGAAGATCCAGTTGGGCGTAAAAAATTCCTGCATCTGTTTGATCATGAACAAGAAGCTCGCCCCAAGGGGCAATGACCATTGAGTGTCCATTAAATTCATTATTTTGATCCGCTCCGACCCGGTTTACTGCTACAACAAACATTTGATTTTCAATTGCCCGTGCTTGGAGAAGCAATTGCCAATGGTCAATTCGCTTTTTCGGCCATTCGGCAGGAATGAACATAATGTTTGCACCTTTTAATGCATGGGTGCGAATCCATTCCGGAAAACGCAAATCATAACAAATAACACCACCGCAAGTGATGCCGTCCAGCTCAAATATATTTACTTTTTGGCCGGCACTCATAAATTTATGCTCATCCATCAATTTAAACAGATGGGCTTTGTCGTATTCAGCGGTGATATTTCCGAATCGGTCGACAACGTACATGGTATTAAAAAATTGTCCGTTTTTTTTCGTTGCAACTGAACCGCCGACAATATTGACATGATATGTTTTAGCAAGGGATGTCAGCAACTCAATTGTTTTTTCTCCATTTTTGTCTGCAAGCTCATCAAGCTGATCAAGGGCGTATCCTGTATTCCACATTTCAGGCAAAACAATTGTATCCGCTTGATGGCTTGCTGCTTCTATTATATTTTTTTGAGCGATTTCATAGTTTTGGTCCGGTTCGCCTAAAATGATATTCATTTGTATACAAGCAACTTTCATGATTTTCAGCCCCTAGACATTTTTATATAAAGACTATAGAATTTTTATGATAATTTCAACTATTTTTATAAAAAAAGGTGGATTAGAGTGGAGATTTCAGAACGTTTAAAAAAGCTTCCAACACAATTTTTCTCTGCCCTTGTGAAAAAAGTGAATAACGCTGTAGCCGAAGGAAGAGATATTATTAATTTAGGACAAGGAAATCCTGACCAGCCGACTCCCCCGCATATCGTCAAAGCGCTGCAAACCGCAGCAGAAGACCCGAAAACACATAAATATTCACCATTTTCAGGTCTTAGCGAGTTAAAACATGCGGCTAGTGAATATTATAAGAAACAATACGGTGTCGATATAGATCCGGAAAAAGAAGTGGCGATTTTATTCGGTACGAAAACTGGACTTGTTGAATTGCCGATGTGCCTATTAAATGAAGGAGATCTAATGCTATTGCCCGACCCGGGTTATCCAGACTATTTATCAGGCGTTGTTTTAGCCGGGGCTCAATTTAAAACGTTCCCGCTGTTGGCAGAAAATCGTTTTTTACCTGATTACAACGCCATTCCGTTGGAGGATAAAGAAGCGGCAAAATTGGTGTATTTAAACTACCCGAACAATCCGACAGGAGCAACGGCCGATCTTAAGTTTTTTGAGGAAACGGTTACGTTTGCAAAGAAGCATCGAATTTCCGTTGTCCATGATTTTGCGTACGGTGCGATCGGCTTTGACGGCAAAAAACCGACCAGCCTTCTTGAAGCGGAAGGAGCTAAGGACATCGGCATTGAAATGTACACATTGTCGAAAACCTACAATATGGCCGGCTGGCGCGTTGGATTTGCTGTAGGGAACCAGAATATCATTGAAAGTATTAATCTTATTCAAGATCACTTATATTGCAGCCTTTTTCCAGCAATACAATTAGCAGCAGCTGCCGCATTAACAGGCGATCAGTCGTGTGTAGAGGAGCTTGTCTCCCTTTATGAAAAACGGCGAAATACGTTTATCAATGCTATTCGGCAAATTGGCTGGAACGCTCAAGCTCCGAAAGGGTCATTTTTTGCCTGGCTCCCTGTTCCGAAAGGTTTTACTAGCGAAGAGTTTGCCGATTATTTGCTTGAAAAAGCAGATGTCGCCGTTGCGCCAGGAAACGGCTTCGGGCAATATGGAGAAGGATACATACGCGTTGGTTTATTAGTTGATGAGAGCAGGCTTTTAGAAGCGGTTGATAGAATTCGCAAGCTGAACCTTTTTTAACTGCTGCAATGAATGTTGAAACACTCTCCTTATCCCCCTAAAAAATGATCAGCACGTGAATGCCTTTCCAATCAAAATTAAAAGAAGTATAATAAAAATTGTGTTAAGTGGGAGTTTTTTGACTGAATGTAAGGGGGATAAGCGGGATGGAAAAATTATATGAGAGTATGTATCAATTAATTGTGGAAACGTCTACAAAATTGCCGAAGGATGTCCGCCGCGCTATTTTGAAGGCGAAGCAGCGTGAAAATGCTGGTACAAGAGCTGCGATGTCGCTTGCCACGATAACCGAAAATATTAAAATGGCAGATGAAAATGTATCGCCGATCTGCCAAGATACCGGATTGCCGACATTTAAAATTAAAGTGCCAGTCGGTATCAATCAAATTCAAATAAAGGAAACAATAAAAAAAGCGATCGCTCAAGCGACGAAGGACGGGAAGCTTCGCCCGAACTCGGTCGATTCGCTCACTGGAGAAAATTCCGGCGATAACTTGGGCGAAGGGCTTCCAGTCGTAAAATTTGAACAATGGGAAAAAGATTATATCGATGTTCGCTTAATATTAAAAGGCGGCGGCTGCGAAAACAAAAATATTCAATACAGCCTGCCGTGCGAACTAGAAGGATTGGGAAGAGCCGGGAGAGATTTGGATGGAATCCGCAAATGTATTTTGCATGCGGTATATCAAGCACAAGGCCAAGGATGCAGCGCAGGATTCATTGGAGTTGGAATCGGTGGAGACCGTTCATCGGGGTACGATTTAGCGAAAGAACAATTATTCCGCGAAGTCGATGACGTAAATCCGAACGAAGAATTGCGGCAATTGGAAGAATATATTATGGAAAATGCGAACAAGCTTGGCATCGGAACGATGGGATTTGGCGGGGAAACCACTTTATTAGGCTGCAAAGTCGGCGCAATGCACAGAATCCCTGCAAGCTTTTTTGTTTCTGTCGCATACAACTGCTGGGCATTCCGCCGTTTAGGTGTGCATATCGATCCAAATACGGGTGAAATCATAAAATGGCTTTATCAAGATGGAGAAGATGTTGATTTTCAAGAAAATGCTGCACAAGAAGAACATTTAGCATCAACGGACTCTGAAAGACGTGTCATCACGCTGCAAGCGCCAATTACAGAAGAACAAATCCGCGAGCTGAAAGTCGGCGACGTTGTTCGCATCAACGGAATCATTTACACAGGAAGGGATGCCATCCATAAATATTTAATGGATCATGATGCGCCGGTTGATTTAAACGGTCAAATTATTTACCACTGCGGACCTGTCATGTTAAAAGATGAAAACGGCAATTGGGAAGTGAAAGCGGCTGGGCCGACCACTTCCATTCGCGAAGAGCCTTATCAAGGGGATATTATGAAAAAATTTGGCATCCGTGCGGTAATGGGCAAAGGCGGCATGGGGCAAAAAACGCTGCAAGCTTTAAAAGAGCATGGCGGAGTATACTTGAATGCGATTGGCGGTGCTGCTCAATATTATGCGGATTGCATCGAAGCGGTTGAAGGTGTTGACTTGCTGGAGTTTGGAATTCCAGAAGCTATGTGGCATTTGCGCGTAAAAGACTTCACGGCCGTTGTCACAATGGATTCACACGGCAACAGCCTGCATGAAGACATTGAAAAATCGTCATTAGAAAAGCTTTCTCAATTTAAAGAGCCGGTATTTAGCTAAATATTAAACTCAATGCCATAGCCAGATGATTGGCTATGGTATTTTTTTGAAATCAAGATGGAGCATAATTCCTAAAAACGGATAAAGACTAATAGTAAAAATAATGGAAAGGAGATTCACAGCTTGAATTATTTCCGGATTTTATATTGCTCTGTCTTGTTATTTTTTTCTTTTTTTAGCTGCGCCTCTGCTGCTGTCAGCAATCACCCGATTCATTGGGGTTTTCAAAAAAACAACAATCATCAGCCTCCTGATGCCGGGAAAGAATGGAGTGAACTTTTAAATAAATATGGAGCGTTTTATTTAGGAGATCCCAGCAAAAAAGAGATTTATTTAACGTTTGATAATGGCTATGAAAACGGCTATACATCGAAAATTTTGGACGTACTGAAAAAGCACGATGTACATGCGACGTTTTTTGTAACAGGCCATTATTTAAAAACAGCCCCTGATCTTGTAAAGAGAATGGTGAAGGAAGGGCATATTGTCGGCAATCATTCATGGAGTCACCCAGATATGACGACAATCAGTGCTGATAAAATAAAGAAGGAGCTTGATGCCGTCAGCGACAAAGTAAAGGAGCTTACAGGCCAAGATGGAACAGTATATGTGAGACCGCCAAGGGGCATTTTTAGCGAACGCACACTTGCATTGTCCGAAAAATACGGTTATCGCAATATTTTTTGGTCGCTTGCATTTGTCGACTGGAAGGTGAATGAACAAAAAGGCTGGCGATATGCATACGACAACATTATCAATCAAATTCATCCGGGCGCGATCATTTTGTTGCACACCGTATCAAAAGACAACGCTGATGCGCTTGATGAAGCGATTAAAACTTTAAAACAGCAAGGCTATACTTTTAAAAGCTTAGACGAACTAGTGATGGAGAAAATGTTTGAAAGTCCATTTCTTTATTAATAGAAGCGGATTATGTGATATAATAGCTCCGAAAAAATACGATAAAGGTCGGTAAAAACATGTGGAATGTGACGATAAAAGCGGCGCCGCCGTATGACTTCGACCGCGTGTTAGAGCGCCTTTCACTTGATCCGTTGAACAAGGTGGACGTGCACAAGCGAACCGTCCTTGTTCCTCTTTATAGTGAAAAAGAAGAACCTTTTGTTGCCGCTGTAAAAGCAATCGGATCGAAGGAAAACCCAGTATTTGAAATATCAGGGGAACAGGATGAACAAAAAGAACGAGCCATCCATGAGCTGACACGCATATTTCAATGGAAGAATTCGCTTAAAACCATTCAAGATCATTTCCTGCAAACCAACCTTGCTCCGCTTTTTCAAGAGCATGAAGGGACGCCGCTCGTGTTAGATTTTCATCCGTATGCTTGTTTAATGAAATGCATTATTCATCAGCAATTAAATTTATCATTTGCCTATCAGTTGACGACCGCTTTTGTGCAAACTTTTGGGTTTAAAGTAGATAATGTATGGTTTTATCCCAAACCGGAAACAGTATCCAAATTGAACTATGAAGATTTGCGGGCGCTGAAATTCAGCATGAGAAAAGCGGAATATGTTATTGATACCTCCAGACTGATTGCAGAAGGAGCACTGCCGATTCAGGCCTTCCATGAATGGAGCGATGATGATATTATGAAAAAATTGGTTCAAGTGCGCGGCATCGGCCCGTGGACGGTGCAAAATTTTCTTTTATTTGGGCTGGGCAGGCCGAATCTGTTTCCTGCTGCTGATATCGGCTTGCAAAATGCGATCAAGCATTATTTTCAACTGGAAAAGAAACCGACAAAAGAAGAAATGGAAAACTACAGCCGCGAGTGGGCTCCTTATTTAAGCTATGCAGCTTTTTATTTATGGCGAAGCATCGAAAAGAGACGGGGAGAAGCGAAATGAAGATAAAAAATAGACCGACATCTGTGACGATTCAAAAGGGACAGCAATTTCCGCTGACAATTAAGCGGCTTGGCATTAACGGAGAAGGTGTCGGGTATTTTAAGAAACAAGTCGTCTTTGTCCCGGGAGCTTTGCCCGGGGAAGAAGTGGTCGTTCAAGCAGAGAATATTCAACCAAATTATGCAGAAGCCGTTATTAAAAAAATACGGAAAAAATCCCCTCATCGTGTGAAACCGCCCTGCATCTATTATGACCGATGCGGAGGCTGCCAATTGCAGCATTTGCAATATGAACAGCAGCTTGCTGCCAAACGGGACATTGTCATTCAAGCGCTTGAGCGGCATACGAACCTAGAGGTTGACACCCTCGACATCCGTCCGACAATCGGTATGGACGACCCTTGGCATTACCGCAATAAAAGTCAATTTCAGCTCGGAAATGAAAAACAGCAAGTGATAGCAGGCCTGTATGGTGCGAATTCACACAAGCTTGTTCCAATTCACTCTTGCATGGTCCAGCACCCGCTGACAGATAAAATTACCCAAACGGTAAAACAAGTACTGGAGGATTTTCACATTCCGATTTACCATGAGCGAAAACGGACGGGCATCGTTCGCACAATCGTTGTACGCGCCGGCGTTCAGACGAACCATGTGCAAGTCGTCCTCATTACAAAAGCGGAAGAATTGCCGCGAAAAGAACTGATTGCAGCGGAGATCATGAAGCGCGCGCCGGAAGTAAAATCAGTCATGCAAAATATAAATGGAAGCAAAACATCGCTGATTTTCGGCGACAAAACGGTTTTGTTAAAAGGTGAAGAAGTCATCCAAGAAACATTGGGCGACCTTTCCTTTGAACTATCCGCCCGCGCTTTTTTCCAGCTTAACCCGGTGCAAACGGTCAAACTTTATGACGAAGTCAAAAAAGCAGCAGGTTTAACAGGAAGCGAAAAAATCGTAGATGCCTATTGCGGCGTCGGCACGATCGGCTTGTGGCTGGCAAAGGATGCAGCAGAAATCAGAGGAATGGATGTCATTGAAGAATCCATCCGTGACGCGAAAAAAAACGCCGAAAAACACGGGATCAAAAATGCAACATATGTCACAGGCAAAGCAGAAACATGGATGCCAAAATGGGCAAAAGAAGGCTGGCGCCCAGATGTTGTCGTCGTCGACCCTCCCCGCACCGGCTGCGACCGAGCGTTTCTCAAAACAATCAAAAAAGTGAAGCCAAAACGATTCGTTTACGTCTCATGCAATCCGTCCACCCTGGCAAAAGACATTCAATTTCTTTCCAGCTTGTACAAAGTCGAATACATCCAGCCCGTCGACATGTTCCCGCACACGGCGCATGTGGAGTGTGTTTCACGGCTAGTGTTAAAAAATGATTGAGCGTGTTTAAACTTTTACACACTAAATCGGCGTAAGCTTGTGGTAAATTTTAACATTTTGGTTGTTATCTACTTCTATCCGTTCAATAAAAGGGAGAAAGAAAGTGTCTGCTGAAAATCAAGTAATTGTATCAAACTCCCACCCTGCCATTATCTTAGAGAAGATTTTGAAGCTGTACAAGCACAAATGAAAATTAGAAAGAGGACATAACTGCTCCTAAAAAGCATTTATTTACTAATATTGCTTTTTGTGCAGACTGTGGAACAGGCATGTGGTACAGACAAAATCGAAAGGGATATATATGTGGGGGATACGGTAGGCATGGAAGCAAAAAATGTAGTCACCATGCTATTAAAGAAAGTGGCCTTAAATCAATTATCCTTTCTGATCTAAAAAAATACGCAAGGGAAATCAGTAAAGAAGGTTTAATAAAGAAACTAGAACAACAAACGGTGAGAGCCGAGAAAACGACGAACAAAAAGCTAGCTAGCATTGAAAGGGAAATGAAACGGCTAGTTGAAAGAAAAAGTAAATTTCTCAACCTGTTAGCAAATGAAATCATTACTAAAGCTGATTTCAACGGGCTATTGAAGAAATCAATAGAGAATTGAAAAGACTGTCTGCTCAAAAGACTGAATTACAACACTCATTGGAAAGTAAAAATATCCATGAGGAAATTGCTAAGCTAAAAGCCGAGTTAGACAAATACCTTTTGTTCAATGATTTAACAGAGGAAATGCTACACCGATTTGTTAGAAGAATTGAAATAAAAGCAGATGGAACACCGAAAATCTTTTACAGATTTTCGGCTCTTTCTGCTTAATTTTTCCTCAAAACTATCTGCGACACACATTCAACATGGCTCGAGTTGATAGAATTGATGTCTGCCTAATTTGCCTGTTTGGGAAACATGTCCATGGACCTTTTATTACTATAGAATGTCATTACAATATAATTTACAAAACCAACCATCATCATGAGCAAGATAAACAAAATTATTATTTATTCGATTAAAAAATGGTGTTATTAAGGATTTCCCAAAATGAGGCAAATATAAAATTTCAGTCATTGTGATGTCTTTTTGAAACAAAAGAATGACGGTTGCTCCAAGCGTATCGTTTGAGCACTTATATGGAGCCACGGTTGTTGTTTAAACTCGCCATTAGATCACGTGTCGGATATTTAGGTCACCAAAATCGGTGTGTAACTTACGAGAATAAGAACCATTGCGCGAATTACCTGAGTTAAAGCCGATACGATCGTACTTTTCGAAGTCTAAAAAGAATGTTAGTTCTGTCGCAAGTAACGTATTCACTGCCGTTTCTAAATGCGTACGGAAAACCTCGGTGATATCTTGTTTTTTTGACTAGTGCATCGACAAGCTCTGTTGTAAACTGATTCATAGGGAGATCTCTTTTCTGTGAATTTTTTGCGATAACCCAATTCTATCAAGAAAAGGTCTTCCTTTTTTATCATTCTATTCATTTACACAAAATATTTCATACTCCCAAAAACTTTTTTAAATCATACTCCCTTTAAATATTGTAAGTTAATATTTGTTTTTTAGTTCTTTATAGGCTTTTAATTGTTGCTCCATCATTTCAACAGAATCGTGTTGAATGGCATTTGGATCCTTCTGAAGAAGTCCTTTAAAGTAGCGTTCATATTCTTTAAAGAAAGCTGTAAGAAAATCTTCAAACTCACCTTGAAAGGCGATTTCTGTTGTATTGTCGTATTCACTGTAGGCTTTAATAATAAGCAATTTACCAGTTTTGTTTAAAGTATATTCCATTGCATTTTCATAGGTTTCAAATCCATTAGAAAAAGATGTATGGTTTTCTTTTAATTCCAAAAGAATTTTCCCCATACCTAAAAGCAAGGCGTCATGGAAAGTGGAATTACAAAGTTCTTTTTTTTCCCCATTTTGCTGCACAAAAATAGATAAACGACAGGCTAAATAGTCATCTATATTAAAAGGTTGTCCAATCATTTCATCATATAATTCAACAAAAAAAGATATTTTCATTATAATAACTCCCTCTTTAAATGTTGAGATATCAACGGTTTAACCCGTTTATACCTTATTAAAAAAATATTTTTACTGATATATATTTTAGTATTTTACATTACTTTATTGATTTACAGTTTGAGGATACGCTTCTGCTTGGCAATATCGCTGCCAATTACTAACGTGTTTTCAAGAACTTGATTAATTTTATGGTTTGTACTAAAATTCATATGATAGAGTCCTCTGTATGATGATGGGTCAATGAGCGTTGACACTCATGCATCATACTAGAGGGCTTTTATTTTTTCAAGACCCCGAAAATCCTTCTAACAGGATTGCTCCTTATTATTTAACTTTTATCACACTTTTTCCGGACAACGGGTACGCAGTGACAATCATACCATCTTTATCAACAATGACTTTCATTTTATTTATACCATACTTATTTAGGTTATATTCATAAGATTTATAACCATTAGCTGCTTGACCTTTATAAGTACCTTTTTGTAAAGATTCCATAATAATATTTTTAATTTGAGATTCAGATAAGTTTTTGGGGAATAATGTATCGCCCTTTTTAGCACCTTTGCCCAAAATATGTCCATTCTTTATATGTTTCCATCCTTTGCTAGCATTACCTTCAAATAGAACGCCTCGACTATTGTGCTTTAGAATTTTCCCCATGTTACTGGCAACTTTAATAGATTTTTTCGCGAGACCTTTAATTGCTAAACGAACAACTTGAGAACCTATAATATATGCAACATAAGGAACCGCTGAGGCAGATACAACTGAAGAATCATAAATTGTGATTTCACCAGTTTCTTTATCAATAAACTCTATAATAAAATTTTCATCATCTATAACATTAATATTTAAATCATACTCTTTTTCAATTAAATCCCCATTTTCTTCATATGTAATGTTATACTGGGCAGTATTCTCTTCAGGTTGTATTTCTAAAGTAGTATCCACATCATAGTTATATGTTGAAACTTTACTTTCTATAATAATCCTATCATTCTGAACATTTAAGTTAGAAACTTCTAGTTCAGTATCCTCAGCAGTATTAAACTCTTCTTCAAGTTCTTGGACAATTTCTTCTGTTTCGTCTGCTGCATAGTTAAAAACTTCTTGAATGTTACTTTCTACAGATACAGGAACTTCATTTTCAGAGGTAGCAGCATATACATTACTTGCAGTTGGTCCAATACTTAAAAAACTTAAAGTAAAACATAATGAGATAATCAATAGTTTTTTCATTCTAATCCCCTTTTTTTAATGTTAATAATCCATTTCCGTATTCTGATTGTTTGCCCAAAGGTTTTGCGTAGTCTTTTAAATGCTTGAAATAAGAAGTTCGATCTATTTTTTGCTCGCTTAAGAGTTGTGCAATAATTCCCGTTGCATAAGCTGTTGCATATGATGTTCCATCAAGACTTTTATCTCTCATTTTATTAATTTTTACAGCTTGTACGTTTATACCAGGAGTAACATAGTCAACTTTATTTTTTGCAGCCGTTGGATCTCGTTTTAAGTTTTTGTCAATCCCGAAAATTTACCTTTAAAAATAATTAGGACAACGTCGTAATTATTTTTAAAAGGCCACCAAGCGATAGCGCGGTAGCTGCGAAAAAAATTTATAAATTTTTGTGTCTACTTTATTGACCTAATATCAATCGGTCGTTAAGCATGAAGGGTTGTCCCTATGACAACGCAGTAGCTGAAGCAACCTTTAAAATTATCAAAACAGAATTTGTTAAAGGTAAATATTTTGAAAATTTAGACCGATTAAAACTGGAATTAGATGATTATGTTCATTGGTTTCATCATGTTAGAATACATGGAACACTTGGGTATTTAAGCCCGGTGGAGTACAAAGAGAAACACCTCAAAAAAATTGTCTAGTTTAGTGTTGACATACCAATACAAAAAAAGTTGACAATTATACATGTAAATGGTAAAACTATACTTGATAGGCAAACATTTTATTTACTACATCAAGATGCCGCTCATTAAGCAGGGCATTTTTTTTCGCGCACCATTGATAATGATTATCATTATTGAAACACAATCATAATCAATGGTGTTTTTTTACGTCATATATTGAGAATGATTATCGTTACCATTAAATGCCCTGGCATATAAAAACATAAAGGAGGGAGGAGTAAGTAAACGCAATTGATTTAATAAGTAATGGCAGGGTTTATGAGAATGGATGTAATACCAAGAAATGAAGGAGAATGGTAGAGAATGATTCAAACTAATCTAAGCTATAAAAGAACTGTTGCGATGTTCATAAGTGTATTATTGCTATCCATAGCGATTGCTGTATCTGTATCTGCCGCAACATTAAATTATCAGTTTTTAGATTCTAATGGGAATTATTCTAGTCACGCGAGTTCGTTTATTGTTGGTGATGCCGTTATCGATGGTAATTCTGCAACTATTACATTGAAGGATGCTAGTTATATTGGTGATTTATTAGTATGGGATGGCAGTGATTATGTTTCCGCCAATCGGACAGTTGATGCGGATGGAAATGTTCAATTTACTTTTGACGTCTATGATTTCGATGTAAATTTAGCTGTTCAATTATATGTAAACGCTGGTCCGCATAGTGGATATATTCCTCTATTTATTCAATGGCTTTGATATTTTCAGAATATTTGGAGAGTGGCGGGGTTTTTCCATTCACTCTCCATTGGAAAAATTTTGTGATTAGGGAGAGATCAGCTTGAAGAGGAAAAGTAGGTTATTATGGATAGGTATTGCAATATTCCTGTTGACTTTATCACCTATCCTTCCAATATTTCATAATGTTCATGCGGAAGGGGCAGGATTAGTAAATGGAACATATGAAGGAGTTGATTATCGTTATTTAAAAGATGGAACTGCGGAAACATCAGCAGCTCATGGTTATTTGTATGTTGCTAATTCAGGAAGATTGATTATAGAAGATGATACGATAATATTTGAGCATGAAATTACAGCAGTAAACAAAGATTATTTACCTTATATTGGTTATCGACTGCCAGGTAAGCCAAAGGCTGTTATTTCAGGTGATAACATATCTGGTATGGATGGGTATCAGCAAGTTCAGCCAGAACGAAAAGATAATGGGAATTATGTGATTCGTTATAAAATGGAGGATGTAACAAAAGCTTTAGATATTTTAATGCATGTGCATATGGAAAATGTCCCTGGTATGCCTGGTGGCATATATGATAATTGGTACAATGTTCAATTACAATTAGATACAAGTACTCTACCGATTGATGTTGAAACGGATAAATCTGAATTGGAAAAAGTGCTTGAGGAGGCAAGACACCTCTTTAATACAGTGCATCCTAGAGGGACTTTGATTCCATATGTTTATTCTGAAGGAGAACATGGCTATGCTGTCCCCGAAATTCAAAGAAGGCTTGCCAACGCTGAAAACGTTTATAATAATCCAAATGCTACACAAACAGAGGTTGATGCAGCAATAGAAAGTCTAAAATTTGCAATGGATTCTGTAAAGAGGGATCAATTCTTTAAGATAGAGCCTTTAAGATTTAGAGTTTTAAACTCTATTGGTGATGATGCAGAACTGTCCGAGCATGCAGGTGATTTCGGCGAAGAAACAACAGCAGTATTAAAGCAATTTGGAACATATCAAACTGTTGCTAATATTCCTGTTCATTTACCAAAAGAAACTTTACAAATTTATAAAGCCGCAGATACTGCAAATGGCGGTTTTTCAAGTGCTATGTCTAAAGTGTATTTTGTAGAAGCGAAAAATGATACTAATATTTATCAAATAAACATTAGGCACAAGGATGCTGGAGACGATGTTTGGAAAGGCATTTCTTATGTGAAATATAATACGGATGGTGTGGAAAAAGAAGTATATTTAAACTTTAATGTCAATATCCAAGAAGACTTAAAAGATTTCGTTGAACTTGCAAAGAAAATCGATCCAAGTAAATTGGAAGCTGATGGGGAGCATGTGAATACTTTTCAAACGTCACTTAATGAAGCTGAGAAGGTTAGTAACAAATTAGCCGCAACAAGAGTGGAAATTTTATCTGCTACGCAAGCATTGAAAGAAGCAGTAACAAATATTCTAAAAACGAAACACTATGATGCAGGCACATATGTTCTCAGTTTAGCAGATTTTGGAGCGGATTTTGCGAATTTTGTTGAAAAAAGCCATTTAATTGTTGATGAAAATGGTCAATTAAGCTTACAAATCATTCCGAAAGCTAATGTCGAAGTTAGCTTACAAAATCAAGAAACGGGTGAGGAAATAGCAGCTGATTCTTCACATATTTTTAAAGATATTGATCCATCCATACCGTATACTATAGAGATTTCAAATAATGGGGAAACTGCTGCTTACTCTGTATATTTTGCGCTTATTACAGCCGAATTGTTAGCAGAGCCTGAACAGCCGGGAGGAAATCCTGAGCAACCAGCAGAGCCTGAACAGCCGGGAGAAAATCCTGAGCAACCAGCAGAACCTGAACAGCCGGGAGAAGATCCTGAGCAACCAGCAGAACCTGAACAGCCGGAAGAAAAAATCGGACAACCAACAAAATCTGAACAGTTAGCAGAAGAAAAGAAGGAACTAGAAGGTAAAAAATTGCCAAATACAGCTACCAATCAATTTAATTTCCTACTGATTGGCATTATTTTACTTGGAATGGGGAGTATATGTTTTGCTGTTGTAAGAAAAAAATATAACTAAAAAGAGAATGCCAAGTGAAGATCCAAAAAATTGATAGCCTTGCCTTGCAATGGTCTAGTCCAAAAAAAGTAGAAATGAAGAAAAATCCCGGAAGTAATTGTCTTATTTAGAGGTAATTGCTTCCTTTTTTCTTGCCAATATAGGCAAGGGTATTAGATGTTATACGGGATTAACTGTTGTAAGCATACTTTTCCGCGTTTGCATCAAAGAACAGGTCCTTAGGGTTATCAAAATTTCAAAAAAAGACAGCATTTTTAACTACAATCGGCATCCTCCTAACAAAAAATCCTCAATTATGAAAGCGCAATATAAACAATTTCCATTACCTAGATTTTTTTACAAAAAATAAGTTATATGCACCATAAAATGTAACATAAAAACCACAAATAACCAATTTTAGAATTCCGAATTACTGGTTAAATGGAATTGTATGCCATCAATTGTTTTTAGAAAAAATCATAGGTTCGAGATAATTTTGGGCAAAAAGTACTGTGTGAAATTTGACATCTTTCATCGGGCGTTTGACTGTTTTTCCAACTATTGATAAATACATTTATAGGAAAATATTTATTAAGCATTCGATATTATTTAAACCCGTGGTGCTAGTTGAGTCTTAACGCTCAACTAGCCCAAGAACAACAAGGGAGTAAGCCAGTAAAATACCATCCAGTGCCGTTTCAAATCCAGAAACCGAGTTCGCTCGAATCTCGGTGATCCGATACGAATCGACTAAAATCGAAAACACGGTTTCAATCACTTTGCGTTTTCGTTTCATCCACTGTTTCCATGCGTCGGATTGGAGAATTCGCTGATTTTTTCGAACGGGCGTCCAAAAAGCGACTCGATGCTCTTCGTACAGCTTCTTTTGCAGTTTTTGGCTGATGTACCCTTTGTCACCTAGGTTATATGGATGTGGAATTTGCGTCATGACGGTTTCAGCGGCCACCCGATCGTGACAAGACGCTTCAGTGACGACATATCCCATCGGAAGCCCTTGGTCGGTGACCTGCAGATGAAGTTTCAACCCATAGAAAGCGATCTTTTTCGAAGCACAATAGCCAATATCCGCAATTCCACGAAACCGTTTGGCGCGATACATTCGGGATGAATGACACAGCTCGATCGGCAAACTGTCCACGACCGCATACGCATGGTGTTGTCCACGCTTGGCCAGCTGGTGCCGCATCCACTTGATCGCAAAGCCAAGCGCTCGGCAGCGACGGTTGTATCGAGAACGTTCAGGGAACAAGTCCTTGGAAAACAAATTCCCGATCACAAACCGGTGCCAAGCCCGTTCGGAAGTGAAGCCTAACAACTTTCCAAGGACATGGACGGCGATGATGACCTCGTCCTTCTGTTTCAACAAATGAAGATTTCGACGTTGAAGATGAATCTGGATACTCGATAGTTGAGCTGATACAAAACACAAAATCGATACATATTGTTTTTGAAGTTTGGCTCGATCTGTTGTAAAATGAAAGTGCTCTTGCATGTGAATTCTCCTTTTAAATGTTTGGTCGCACTTTCATTTTAAGGAGATCCTCATGCAAGGGCTATTTTTATGCTTGTCTGATTTTATCTAGCACCACGGGTTATTTAAAGAAACGAATGCCACAAAACTATTTTGAAGGAGATGGATATTTTGGCAGGACAAATTCGAATGACCCCAGAGGAGCTAAAAGCGAAGGCTCAGCGTTATGGGCAAGCTGGTTTGCAAATTGAGCAAATTTTAAGAGATTTAACAAATTTACAAAATGAACTTCGTGCTGAGTGGGAAGGCCGTGCTTTCCAAGGATTTGATGATCAATTTAATCAACTAAAACCGAAGGTGCAAAACTTTGCCCAGCTTATGCATGATATTAATACGCAATTGAATAGAACAGCGGAAGCAGTAGCTCAACATGATGAGCAGCTATCACGCAATTTTGGGCTTCAATAATCAATCCGCGTTGACTTCATGTCTAATACCAGGCTTAGATGGTTGGACGACTTCCGTGTTGTCAAAAAAGCCACGCGACGATGTTGTGTGGCTTTTTTCTTAATACATAAATATTTTCGGAATGGATGTGCAAGGAAAAATGAGGCGTTGGCAAGAAGGCAGTGCCTTTGAGGATGTTTGTCATGTTTGGTTTTCATCCCAACATATCTGTATGTCATTCACATAAAAGGGGGTGAATGGAATGAAGAAATTTGTGCTCAATTCTTTCTTGTTTCTTGGACTGGTGCTCATGCTTTCCTCAGGAAGTTCCTACTTAGCATTAAACCAAGTATCGAAAAGTACAAATGATGATGAGCAAAAAATGACTGTTGCTTTAGTAAATGAAGATCAAGGCGGCACCTTTAATGGCAAAAAATACGCATTTGGCAATGAATTTGTGAAAAGTATTGAAAAAGATAATGAACATGATTGGTATATTGTCAGCCGTGGTGTTGCTGAAAGCGGCTTTAAAAACAATTTGTACAACATGATTATTATCATTCCAAATGATTTTACAGAAAAAGCACTATCAATGAATGATAAAAATCCGGAGAAAATCACTTTAAACTATAAGATTAATGCATCGGGCAACAGCAGCATGAAAGCCCGGGCGGAAAAAACGGCTAGTTCAATTTTAGAGGATTTTAATCGTCGAATTATTGATGTTTACTTCGCTAGTGTAATAGGAAACTTACAAAAGGCCCAAGACAATGTTGCTGAACTTGTCAGGAAGGAACGGAATCATACCAATATATATAATCATGATATTCATCAACCATTATCTGGTTTCACTAATCAGTTTGCGACAGTAAAGGATCAAACAAAGGTATCAACCGATGCTTTCAAAGGTCTGGAGGATATCTTGCAAAATTACCAGAGCTCCTTTGTTGAAGGGGCAAAAGCAACAAATGCTTATCAAACAAATTTTTTAGATTTCCAACAAATGAAGAATGCTCATGAAACTTTGGCAAAAGGTTTTGCAGATCAGCTAACAGCATTCGACAGCAGTCTAAACGCTGCAGACGTTCAGCAAAATATTAACCGACTGGTTGAAACCAATCAAGCAATTTATAATCAGTTCCATTTCAATTCCATGGAGGACCAAAATATTTTCTTGAAGTCTGAAGCGCTGAAGATGTCGTTAAAATCAACATTGGAAACAATAGACAGCTATGAGCAAGAATTAACGAAAAAGCTAGAAAATGAAACAGAGGAAAATATTGCGAAAAAACTGGCAAAACAAATGAAAGATGGTGTCGGAAACAGTTACGTTTCGTTAAATCAAATATTTGATACTCCCGATAAAATTGTCCAAAAAACGATTAAAAGCCAAATTGATAAACTTCAAACGTTAAAACGGGAAGAAATTGATGATTTAAACATCGATGAGTCGGTGAAGAGCGATATCAAAATGGTTATCAAGGTGACAAACCAATTTAATCGGGAATTTCAATATCAGCCACAACCATCCAACGGTACGGGGCTTCCTTTAACAAATTTAATAAACAAAGTGAAAAAGGATTTAACGGAATCAGGCATCATTTTGTCGGACAATGCAGCTATTCTAGGCGGAAATATTGAGAGTCAAAATATAAATGCGGCAGTTCCTGAACTTTTTCGTATTCATGAAGTGACATTGACTCTTCCTAATGGGCAAACAAATGTTTTTAAAGTGGATGGAGATCAGAACAACGTTACATTTGATCTTCCTGTCACTGAAAAAGGAAATATTACAGTCAACATAAAAATAAGCTTGAAGGACGAAAATGCGAAAATTGATTTATTTCAGCCTGTTGCATGGGAATGGAAGATTATTCAAAAGCATAAAAATACAGAGGCGCCAGAGCCGTCTGATCCATCTGATCCATTGCCGCCAGAAGAGCAACAGCCTGATCCTGAAGCTCTAAATATGAATGAAAACAGTAATTCCGAATCGACACAGGACGATTCAAATGATGAGAATACAAATGAACCTCCTGTTGAAAGAGAAGATATTAACAATGTTATCTATCATAAAGTAATGTCTCAGCTGATAAGTGATCCGGCTAATACTTTCATGAAAAGCCTTAATGAAAGTATCAGAGATTATCAAAAAACAGCGATGTTATATGAATTATATTTTGGGAAAAGTATTTCCGATTTAGCCAATGGATTGGAACAACGTAGCTTGGGGGATATGGCTGCAGAGGATTCTCTTTATTACCTGTTCCATAAACAAGATATTGTAGAAGCCATATCCGACTATATGGCCGGGAAAATAACTGAGGATGTCAGAGCTGAAACGGAAGACCTTAAAAATAAGATAGCAGGTTATAAGCAGCTAGTTCAGAAAACTCAAAATCATTCTGACGAAATGGCTTTATTAGTCCAACAAGCGACGATACAAGCAGAAGAATTGAATCATCGCATTACCAATACATTACAGCGGTTGGAAGCATGGCGGGAAGCCAGTTTGAAGCTGCAAAACGCAAATAGTGAGATACAAGCCGGTCAAAATAAAGAACAAAGCGCTGTTCTGTCCTTAGACGATCAACTTCAAACATTGCTGGCTACAAGCCAATCCTTGGCAGATCAATCTGAAAATGTATTGATTTCAACAGACAGCGTCTATAAAACTTTTGATGCGATTGATAAACAGGCTGACAATATTGTAAACAGCGGCGACACATTAGTGAAAAAGGCTCAAAAGCTTTCAAATGATTTGACTAATAAGCTGCTGAAGGATCAAGAGTTTGCTGATAACTTTGGACAAGTGTTAGCCAACAGCCGTATAGGCGACCGTCCAAATGAAAACTTGTTGAATTTTCTATCAAATCCGGTGCAGACAAAAAACAGCGAAGTGAAAGTAGTTAAAGATACTTTTATCCCTTATTATTTGGTGTTAATCTGTTTTATTTTGGCTTTATTTTCTGCATACGTCATTGCAACGTCTGAAAGAAAAAGATTGATAAAGGATGATTTCTCAGAAAACAGAACATTGGTTTGGAAAAATACTCCGATCACATGGGTGACAGCAGGAATTGGCGTTATCGAAGGAATCATCATCGGTTTGCTGTCAGGTTCTTTTATCGATATTCCACAAGAAAAATATTTTCAATGGATTGGCCTGATCTCCCTGATTATGTTCACCATGGTGCTGGCAGGAGCTTATTTGCTAAGACAGCTTAAAATGATCGGGATGTTTTTACTTCTTGGCATGTTAAGCCTTTATGTATTGTTGACAGAAACTCTTGGGCTGAATTTCGACAAACAGTCTTTAGCATCTACATTGCAAGAATTGTCGCCACTGCAATATATTGAGAAGCTGCTATTAGGTTTTGTTGACGATACAAAGTACGATCCATTGATCATCACCATATTAGTGGGGACAGCATTTTTAAGTCTTGTCGGACATTTATTTGTGATAAATGGGTTTACACAAAGTAAGGAGGCAAGGGATGAAGCAGCTAATCCGAATTAGTATTTTAGTTGCTGCAGCTATAGGCGTCCAGCCTTTGCTTTCTGCACATTCGTTGGCAGATGAACATTTGGATCACAGTGGGAAGCTTGATTTACAAGTAGACCGTATCAGCGATGACATAAAATCACAAGAATCCCAAAGTGAGAGTGAAACTGAACTGGAAAAAATCGCGCCCGGTTTGTTTAAAAAACAAACTCGGGCTGCGGTCCAGAAAAAACAAAAAGAGCTGGATCATGCAGTGAATCATCTAAAAGAAGAAATTTTTGCCGATTCGGTGGCGAGCGATGCAAAAACAAGCTTTTACGATGCGAAAAAGACATTATTTTCACAACATTTTTTTACGCAGCATTCTTCTCCCGCTAGCCAAAGCACTGCGGATCATGCAGAGAAAAAGGAAAGGGTAAATCAGATAGCCATTGGATTTCTGAGCGGATTTGCTGTTATGTTGGTCGGCGGAATTTTGGCTCTTATAAGAAAAATAATGGAGTAAAGGGGAGATCAGGAATGCCCGTTGAAACGCATATCAATGTGACCGTTGATTTTAGTAAATGGGGGAAAGGTCGATATGATGTGAGGATACCGGCACATCAGCCGATAAAACAGCTGCTGTCGAACTTGAATGAATCTTTAAGGCTCGAACTCCCTAATTATTCCCTTTTTGCGGTAAAAATCCCGACTAAAGAACTTTTACTGGCGGATGACGACCAGATTAGCGAGTTCCCAGTGGCGAATGGAGATATTTTACTTGTTTTATAGAACAAGAACCATGCTTTTTATCATAGCCTGTGTAACGTTGAAAAGGAGTCAGAAATCATGAAGGAAAAAACAATTAAAATGGATTCCGTGTCTTATCATTTTTTTATTGAAAACAATCAATGGAAATTAGAACTGGCAAAATCGCAGACCCGCGTGAAAGATATTCGTGAATTGGCTCTGATGAAGGAGAATACAGACCAGTTTGTTCCGGTAGAAGTGGAGGACGGGGAAGAGGTTCTCACTTTCCAATTTCAAGTTGATTCCAATATGAACCATTGGGAAACCATTCAAAGCTTGGGGCGAAGTGACAAGTTGCGATTGCTGTGCAATCTGGCCCGTTTCAGAAAAATTTTAGATACGCGAATTACGTTCTTCCTGCATCCACATAATCTCATATTTGACGATAATCTTATACCTTTTTTGGTTTACAGAGGCATTCGACAGGTGCTACCCCCCTATGAGATCAACGACGAAACCTTCCTGCTGCAATATAAATGCTTGAGTATCGCCCTATTTTCAAAAAAATATAATTTCGATGAACTATATGCAGGTTCATGGAAAAATGCAAAAGATACCGAGTTTGAACGTCAAATCAGTGAAATTGATCATTTTGATGACTTTGTTGAATTTTTACACAATCAGTATAGCAAGGAAAAGCGCGAAACAGAGAAAAATATGCAAATCGTTCCAAAAAAAAGATTTCAGCTATTTAAACGTTTATCCATTGCCATGATCGCAGCTGCAGTCATTTTGGCTGTTCCTGTTGTATACTTCGGCTTTTTCAAGCTGCCGTTTCAGCAGCACCTTTTGGAAGCGCATAGGGCTTTTTTATCCAAGGATTATTCAGAAGTCATTTCAGATCTCGAAAGTGTCAATCCTGAAAAATTGCCAGATTCGGGAAAATATATATTGGCCTATTCATATGTTAAATCCGAAAATCTGGGCGATGAAGAAAAAGACACCATTATGAATAATATTAGCTTAAAAAGCGATCCTAACTACTTATTGTATTGGATTTACAATGGCCGCGGAGATTTGGATAAATCACTTGATTTAGCGATGTATCTCGATGATCCGGTGTTAATCATGTACGGCTATATTAAAAAAATTGAGAAGGCAAAAAATGATCCAAACTTAAGTGGAACCGAACGGCAAAACCAGGTGCAACAATATGAAGAGAAGTTAAAATCGTATGGAGAAAAATATGGTCTGGAATCTTTGTTTGTGACGGATCCGGAGAAAGCCAATCCAACTGAAGAAACGGGTGGATCCGCGCCGGCAGCTGCAGAACAACAAGTAACCGATCAAGCAAAGGGGACACAGACAGATCGAACGGAGAAAAAGGTTCCTGATCAAAACCAAACAGAAGAAACGAAATGAGGGGATCTTGCCTGCATTTATGAGCGGCTATCATTTTAATAGTTCAGCTGATTTTTAGTTTTAAAGAATTAAACGTTACGCTTCATGTACCCCAATCATTTCGCTTACTGGAAAAAAAGGCATGCGTCTTTCTTAATTGCATGTAGAGAGGGAGAAAGAGATGGCACAACGATTATTACTGGTGAGTTATGATAAACAATTGCATAAATGCCATTTACATGACCATGAACCGAAAAGAGTATCAATCGGCGGCCAATGGTCTGACACTATTACCTTTCGCGGTTTATCCGACACCATTTGGGTGGATTGGGATGGTGAAACATGCAAGGTTGAAAATAAATCATTGATAAATGGTGCCATTTCATTACAGATAAACAATATTCCGCTGGAAATATACCTTACGGAGCATAATGATTGGCACTACTATGATATTTCCAATAAATTGAACATTACCTTTGGCAAAAATACGTATGATGATGTGCAGATTCCCAATACTGCTATTGATTTCGTATTGTTCCGTGATCAATTGGGAGACTCTTTTCAAATGGCTGTCTATCAGGGCACTGTCTATCATAACTATACATTTGTGGATGGAGAAGAAGTGAAGATTGAAGCGGGGGATGAGCTTTTTTTTGCCGGTGTAATGGTCAGAGTGACCAGAGATCGTTTGGAGATATTGGCCTCCGAACCCTATATATCTAAATTGGTGCCATTATATAGCGCACAAAGCAAGTATAACGCGGATTATCCTGATTATCACCGTTCACCGCGCATTATTTACCGTGTTCCGGAAGATAAACGGAAAATTGCTAAACCATCCAGCAAGCCAAGCAAACCGAGTGAACAACTTGCCCGTGTCATTGTTCCGCCGCTAGTCATGATTGCAGCCTTCGTACTCGTTTCCTTTTTTCAGCGAAGCGGCATTTATTTAATTGTGATGCTGTCTATGACGATTGTCACAGTTATTTTTTCCATCACCTCTTATGTGAAAAGCTTGCGGCAATATCGATTGGATATGAAAGAACGGGAGGAGAGCTACCGGGATTATTTGAAGCAAAAAACACATGAATTGTATCAAGCAAGTGAAGAACAGCGCCATGCCTTAAACTATCACTACCCAAGTGTGGAGCAAATCCGTGATATGGCCTTAAGGGTGGACTCGCGGATTTACGAAAAGACGAGGTTTCACCATGACTTTTTAATGTATCGCGTTGGAACAGGGACAGTGGATGCCAGCTTTGACATCGAATTCAGCATGGAAGAATTTACACAGGATAAAGATGAACTGGTCGAGGAGGCGCGCAGCCTTCGATCACAATTTTTAAAATTGCATGATGTTCCGATTGTAACGTCCTTGTTAAATGGGCCTGTGGGATATATCGGTCAGCGCCGTCTTGTGTTGGAACAGCTGCAAATGCTCGTCATGCAAGCAGCCTTATTTCACAGTTATCACGATGTTCAATTTGTGACGATATTCCCGGAGGAAGAAAAGCAACAATGGGCTTGGATGCGCTGGCTGCCGCATGCCAGTTTGCGTGATTTAAATATTAGAGGTTTTATATACCACGAGCGATCTCGCGACCAAGTTCTCAATTCGCTCTCTCAAATTTTAAAAGAAAGAAAATTAACAATTGATGAGAAAGCGAACAAAAATGAGAATATCTATTTTTCACCGCATTTTGTCATTTTTATTACAGATGAAAAGCTGATTTTAGACCATACGATCATGGAGTTTTTTAATGAAGATCCAATCGAACTTGGTGTTTCGCTCGTGTTTGTGGAAGATGTCATGCAGTCATTGCCTGAGCATGTAAAAACGGTGATTGATATACGCGATGCCCACTATGGCAACATCATTATCGAAAACGGCGAATTGGTAAACAAACGGTTTGTTCCAGATCACTTCCCGGACGGTTTTAACAAAGAAGACATTTCCCGTGCTTTGGCTCCTTTAAACCACCTGCAAAACTTGAAAAATTCCATTCCGGAAAGCGTGACTTTCCTTGAAATGTACGGCGTGGAAAAGGTTGAGGAGCTCGGGATTGAAGAACGCTGGGCACGAAACGAAACATATAAAAGCCTGGCAGTACCGATCGGACTGCGGGGAAAAGAGGATATTGTCCAGTTGAACCTCCATGAAAAAGCGCACGGACCGCACGGGCTGATCGCCGGGACGACGGGTTCGGGGAAATCTGAAATCATTCAATCTTATATTCTCTCGCTTGCCGTTAATTTCCATCCGCATGAAGTTGCATTTTTGCTGATCGACTATAAAGGCGGCGGGATGGCGAATCTGTTCCGGAAGCTGCCGCACCTGCTCGGCACCATCACAAACCTTGACGGTGTCCAGTCGATGCGCGCGCTTGCCTCGATCAAAGCCGAACTAAAGAAGCGCCAGCGCTTGTTTGGAGAGCATAACGTCAACCATATCAACCAATACCAGAAGTTATATAAAACGGGCGAAGCGAAAGAGCCGATGCCGCATTTATTCCTGATCTCAGACGAATTTGCCGAACTGAAAGCGGAGCAGCCGGATTTCATGAAAGAACTTGTCTCGACCGCCCGCATCGGTCGTTCGCTCGGCATCCATCTGATATTGGCAACGCAAAAACCGAGCGGGGTTGTCGACGATCAAATTTGGTCCAACTCGAAATTTAAACTGGCACTCAAAGTCCAAAATACAAGCGACTCGATGGAAATTTTAAAAACACCGGACGCCGCTGAAATCACCTTGCCGGGACGCGCCTACCTGCAAGTCGGCAACAATGAAATTTACGAACTATTTCAAAGCGCATGGAGCGGCGCAAATTATGTTCCGGATCAGGAGGACCAAGACCTTTTGGACACGACGATTTACGCGATTAACGAGCTTGGCCAATATGAGCCGATTTCTCAGGATTTAAGCGGCCTTTCCAACCGCAAAGAAATAGTAAAAGTCCCGACTGAACTCGAAGCTGTCGTCGACTGGATCAACGCCTACGCTGAAAAAATCGGTGTGGAAGAATTGCCAAGACCGTGGCTGCCGCCGTTAGAAGAGAAGATCTATTTAACGGAGCTGCATCAAGTAGAATATACAGAAGCTTGGTATCAAGAGAAGCAAGGGCTTGAAGCGACCATCGGCTTTTTAGATTTGCCGGAAATGCAAGAGCAAAAGCCATTAACCTTGAATTTGGAGAAGGATGGACATTTAGCTGTTTATTCCAGCCCAGGCTATGGGAAATCAACCTTTTTGCAGACTTTGGCAGTGGATATTGCCAGACAGTATAACCCGGAAAGAGTTCATATGTATTTAATCGATTTAGGAACTAACGGTTTGTTGCCATTGAAAGATTTGCCCCATGTCGCCGACACCATTATGGCGGATGACGAAGTGAAAATGGCTAAGCTTATTCGCCGCTTACGAAACGAGATGAAGGAGCGCAAGCAGAAATTAAGTAAATACGGAGTTGCCAACATTCGCATGTACGAAAAGGCAATCGGCGAAAACGTTCCGGCGATTCTACTCATAATCGATACGTATGATTCCGTTTTAGACTCTTCTTATAAGGATGATTTTGAGAATATGGTCGCGCAAGTTGCAAGGGAAGGCGTCAGCGTCGGTATACATCTTGCCATCAGCGCAGGAAGGCAAAGCGCGTTAAGAGCGCCTCTCCTCGCCAATATTAAACATCAGATTGCCTTGTTTATGATAGATGCTACAGAAGTTCGCAATATTGTAGGGAGAACGGATTTATCGATTGAGGAAATACCAGGCCGCGGCCTAATCAAATTGGATCAGCCAACTGCTTTTCAAACAGCTTTGCCTGTAAAAGGCGAAGATACGCTGCAAATCATTGAGGGAATCCAAACGGAGAGCAAAGGTATGCGTGAAGCGTGGAAAGGCAAAACGCCGGCTCCAATTCCAATGGTTCCGGAAGTGGTTGAATTTTCTGCATTCATTAAACATCCGAAGGCAAAAGATATGTTGGCGTCAGGAGGCATTCCATTTGCGGTGGATTTTGAAGAAGTAGAGCCTGTAGCACTACAGGTTGTTGAAGACCAAAATACATTAATTTTAGGAGAAATGGCTGATGCAGTGGAACAAACGTATTTAACTCTTCTATCCAGCATTTCGCTCAATGAGCATATTGATGTCGGTTTGTTGGATAATGCTGCAGCAGCATTCCAATTGTATCAAAACCATGTCAATTTGTATGCGGATAATGGAGCTTCAATGGATTTGTTTGTAGCCAAAATTCAAGAACTATACGAGGCAAGGGAAGACGCATTTCGCCAAATCCAGTTGGAAACAAACGGGCGAGCGACCATACGCGATTTTAAGAACCAAATCCGTCCGCTCGTTGTTTTAATCACCGATGCCTCCTTTGTCGTTGAAACGATGTCGGCGCTGTCGCAGTCAACGCTTGCAAAGCTGATGGAAACGGGAGCAAGACTTGGAATCTATTTCATTATTGGCGGAATCCCGGGAAGAATTGAAAGAATGTATGATGACATTTCCACTATGATCAAAAAACAAAAAACGGGTGTGTTGATTGGCAGGGTTGCCGACCAAAATATTTTGGAAGTGATGAATCGGCCGTATAAGGAAAAGAACCTGCTGCCTTACGAAGCTTATTATATCCGATATGGAAAAGCGGTAAAAATTAAAATCGCCGCGCCATATCGTACAAAGGAGGAAGTGAGCGAACATGTTTGATTGGTTCAAAACGGCGACGGAGAAAAAAAGAGATGATTACCATAAGCTTTACGAAAAACTTCATGATGCACTTTCGGATTATGATCAAAATGTTTCGGAAGCAGAAGGAATCTACGAAAGCTATGTAGGAAAAGCAGCTCATTTATCCATCTCAGACATTCCATCAAACGACTTCGAACCTAAGCGGCAAGAACTCAATCAGAAGCTGAATAAATATTTCCAACTGGAAAAGCAGAAAAGAAGCTCTCTTGTGTCCGCCAAAAATAAGGCATACGAAAGATACATTTACTATAAAAACTTAGCCATTAAAGAAGCGAGGGAGAGAGCGGAAAGAGAGGAAAGAGAACGGGAAGAAAGGATGGAGCGGTTATATGGGAAGCGTTAAAATCAACGGTGCCAAAGTAAATGAAGCGAAAGAAACGGCAAAAGCGCTTGAAGAGTCGATTAGAAACACGAAGAACACATGCAGCCAATTAATTTCCTATATTCACTCGGCGGGGTGGAGTGGAAAATCACGAGACGCATTTCTTACCTATCTCGAGATTATACACAAATATCATCAAGAGATGGAAAAGGCTGCAGCGAAACAGACAAAAGCCCTGAATAATTTGGAAAGTTATTTCCATGACTTTTTGAACGATCCATCAGTTAAAGAAGTGAGAAACTTATGAACGCTGCTCGCGATGCTTTTAACGTACCGGAATTATATTTGTTAGCTGCGGCTTTTGGATGCAATACGATATTCGGCCTCCCGGATAAACAAATTTACCAATTAAAGGGAGAAGAAGTTTTTAAAGAAGCTCACGAACGCTTAAAAGAAAAACAAATACTAGATTCTGCCGGCAAAATCACAGAGGCGGGGGCCTTGGTCATTCAAGCACTGGAACATTATGCTCAAAGTGAAAAATATGTGCGAATTAATAATTTAATGTTTGCTTTCTTCGAGAAAACAAATGACAAGCTGATCGTTTTGGTGGAACTAGAAAATAACTTATATCAATTAAGGATCATGGCCAAAGCTTTTGTTCTCAAATTGCTAAGCGAACAGTTTCCGTTAATGTCAAGAGAACCGGCGCCGCTTGAAAAAACTTTTTTAAAGCGTGAACTAACCCATGAAGAAAGGCGAGAAGTAGAAAGTTTCGAACCGGAAAAAATGTTTATGAATCTTGAATTCTTTCATATGACTGAACGGCCGATGGAGCCTGACAATCCGAAATTCTATCAGCAGTGGATGATTTTTACGAAAGATCAAAATCTGATTATGGTGGATATCCCACAAAAGAAATACTACCATGCAAGCCAATATTGGTTTCTGAAACTGCTCTTTGACGAATTGGAATTTCCTTATAAGGAGGCAAAAGCGCATGGCTAACGCGAATATGGGCGGAGGAGGATCCGGCACCATTGATGTCAATCCGGATGAAATCACGACTGTTTTTAATTATTTGAACAGAATTCTTTCGGAATTAGAGGAAACGGCAATTCCCAATATAAAAAAACTAAGCAGCCTTGATTACTATACGGCGGGCAAAGCGATGAAAGCGATGGCTGTATACGATGAAGCGAATGAAAAGATCATGGATTTGTACGATCATTACAGTCGTGCAGCAACGTTAGTAATGGACATTTTATTAACCATGATGGAAGTGGACCAACAAATTGCGGAACAGATTATAGCAAAATTGGAGGTATAATCGGATGGATGTCAAATATATACCTTCCGAATGGGAAAGGACCAAGAAAGGCATTGGCGATCTGATCGGCCTCGGTGCATGGGGAAAAGGCATGATCGACAACTTAAAAGATATCAGTGATCTTTTGGAAGACGCCCAATCAGACATCGCCAAATATGATAGCGACGGTGTCATCTCTTTCACCCACACGGACCGCAAAAGCCAATATCAACAATTATATGAAGATTATCTCGTCCTGCACCGCTTTAGCGGCCGTGTCGGAGATATTGTCGACCGTACGATCGATGAGCCGTTTTATCAAGATATCGATGCTTTTGTCGAAGCGATGCGCAACTTATCGATATCAGAGATCAAGACGAAAAACCACATCGGTGTTAAAGAAATAATCGTCGTTCCAGGAACTTATGGCACACAAGAGACGATCGAAGTGCCAAAAGCCGAGGTCGGACTAGAAGATCTGTTCAGCGGCAGCAACTACTATGCCAGGCTGATGGAACGGGAATACGCCTCATGGAAAGAACTGAATCCCCACCAGGACTTTTCGGAAAAAGAATACATAAAGAATGCATTGAATTCCTACGCCTTTCAGTATGAATCGATCAAAGACGGGCAAATGAACAAAGAATTCTGGGGGCAAATAGCGGCGCTCGTCGTGATTGTCGGCGTCTCATTTATTTGTCCGCCAGCAGGGATGGCATTGGGCATGGCCTATGGTACACTGGAATTAAGCTCGGCCGTTTCCGGAAAAGACTGGATTTCAGGGAGGGAACTAGAAACAGGCGAAAGAGTATTCCGTGGTGTCCTCGCTCCATTGGATATCGTCCCTGGCGTTAGCGCGCTTTCTAGATTCAGCAGCGCCGCCCGCTTTTCACCTCTAAGAGAAGCAAGTGATCTTCAATTATTAACGGGGTTAAAAACGGGCTTCCAGCAAAAATCACAACGTGCCTCCGACATAGTTGTCCATGCTGAAAAAGACATCGTTGCCCGCATTCGAAATGCGAAAGCATGGGCGAAGGAAGTGCCTCAGCATTTGAAAATCGGCGCAGCAAACGGTGCGTTGCAAGTCGGCCGATTCGTAGACAACGCCATAACAAATCTGAAAAATGTGATCCCTGACCGGCAAATGGGATTCGCCATGGAAGGGGTTGGGGATGTTAAGGTTCCGGCGGAAAATACGCATGCGGTGGAGAATAAAATCCGGGCATACTTGAGCAAGGTCGATGGGGTGAATGTTGGGGGGAATAAAGTTAACAACGATGGCTTCGAATATAACATTAAGGATACGGGAACAGGCGAAAGTACTATAGATCCTAAATTAGAAAAATATGTTTGTGAATCATTTGAAGGTATAGGGAAAGAGGCACAAGATAATTTCAATAAATATCTCAGAGATAATGTTTGGTGTGATGAAACGTTATCTAATGCTGAAAAGATTGAAATTATGAAAGCTAACTTTAATAAGTTAACACCGGAACAAAAAATAAATTTTAATGTTTTAAATGATGTTAGAGTGATAAAAAATGCTGATTATTCTAATTGGGGAGAATGGCCAGATATTGACTGGCCAAGTTTTCCAGGTTTGAATAAAGATACTGCAATTGGTGTATTTAATAAAGAAACTGGAGAAATATTAATTCCAAGTGAATTAGATAGAATTGGAAGTCCTTTTGGTAACAATTTAGGTGTGGTAGAAAATGGTTATCATAGTACACAAAGTGAACGTTCTATTTGTTATATTGAAAATGAGTATGCGAGGAACACCTATTATTTTGATAAAACGTACTATAAAGATGCAATAGATGCTATTAAAAATTTTAGTATTGACCATCCAGAATATTCTGTTAACAAAATAAATTCTATTATTGATAAATTAAATATAAAGAATGGAACAAATAATCCTCATATTACTGAAAATGTTATTGCCAATTGGTATTCTCAATATAAAGCTTTTCAATCAAATCCTGAATTGGTAGCTTTGTGTAAAGAAAAAGAAATAGACTCAACATATGGTGTTATGGGGGAAGCAGCTCCATGGGAAAAAAACGGTGAAATAATAACTACGGGTGGTGCGAAACAAATTAACACTCCAATAAATGTGAAAGCTTTAGAGGATATCGGTATATTACAAAATAAAGGAGGTTGGTAAAAAATGACACGAACTGAATATGAAAATAAAATAAAAGAGTTAGGCATAGATTTGGAAGAATTGAATATTGTTATTGGTAGAAAAACCAATGTACCATTTTCAACAGGTTGCTACTTTGAAGGTGATAATTGGATCTTATATAATGTGGATGAAAGACAAAATTTTTCAATTATCGAGAGGGGAAATGAGAATCAAATTTTCAAATTTTTATATATGATAACGATGGGAAAAATAGGTAGATAGAAAATAAACATTTTAATTTGACCGCACTTCTTATCCAAAGCTTCTAAGCTATTCCATGTCGATGAAATAAAATTAATAGTTAATGGAAATTAAATTTGACCGTAATAAATGGTTCAGAGAAGAGGGGTTTTTGAATCCTTTTTATGTTATCCATGATAATAAAGATCCAATATTGTAACAGGTTCGGAAGTAATATTTAATAATGAAAGTGATGCCCTTGATAACTTTATAAAAAGGCTTAGAACAGAAAAGCTGTTATTTTAGGATATATAATATTAGCTAAGAACAATAAGGTATTTAAGTAATAGAAACATAAAATTGATGTTAGTCTAAAAATTAGACACGGAGAACAGGGAGATTATAATAAACTTAATTACAATAGGTTTGTTTTTTGAAAATAAAAGTGCAGAGAATTGCAAAATCCTTATGCAGTGATATGCAAAGGAGCTTTACATGGAGGAGGAGCCATGATAACCTTTTTTGGTTTTGCCAAAACTGTTGAAGCTGGCGCTTGGCTAAAGAATCATGGCTACAGAAGATCCATGTCAAGCCCTTGATGGATAGATCACATATATGTATATTTATACAAAATTTTGATAAAGATATACTGCGACACTCTGAATTTTCTTCTTGTAGAAAATAACTTGCATCATTTTACAGAAATATATTTGGAAAATGCACAAATGCTTGGTAAGAATGTGCATCATCTAGGGGATTCGCAAAATTTTTCGCGGTATTTCGGATGTTAGAATGAAATTGCCCTAATTTACAACATAGCATTTCAATATATACTCTCCCCTTTGTATTTCACCAGCTTCCCGCACAACTATTTTCTCAGTCTTTTCAGCGCTATTTGTAATAATAATTGGCGTTACGATTTCTTTATTATTTTTTTCAATAAATTCTATATCAACATTCATTATGGGATCTCCAATTTTTACTTTTTGCCCTTCACTCACAGTTACTTCATAACCTTCACCATTTAATTCAACCGTATCTAGTCCAACGTGAATTAATATTTCTAACCCATGTTTTGTTCGAATACCTATTGCGTGCTTAGTAGGAAATACTTGAATAATTTGTCCTTTTACAGGGGACACAACCTTTCCGTCTTTAGGAATAACCGCTATCCCATCCCCCATCATCTTTTGGGCAAACACGGGATCCGGTACTTCTGATAATGAAATTACTTCGCCATACATAGGTGAAAAAATTTCTTCTATAATAGTTTTGGGATTTTTCGCAAATATTTTTTTTAACATACTAATTCCTTCTTTCTATCTATAATAATTTTATGAAAATTGTATTTTAATAATAAAGACAAGACAAAGAACAGACAGCAATCCAACAATAATGGTACTTCCGACAAATCTTAAATTTGCTCCTTTTTCCTTCCGGTTCAACGTACTATTTTTTATTAATTCTTTATGTGCTTTCCGGTATTTGCTAATAGCTAAAAGAAGCAACATACTGCCAAATATATTTCAACCAGCAATAATGAAATCGCCAACCTTCCTATTTCTAACTGGATCTGTTTTATAAATCTGACAACACCATTCTTGTCAATACACCAAAAAAAGATTTAACATGGCAAACACAAACAAATTTTAATGAAAGGATCCTCTTTTACTTGAGCAAAAAAAGGTTGGTTTGCCTGCAGCGACATTATATATAAATAATTAAGAAAGAGAAATGGGACGTATAAAAAAGATGACCGATATTTTAAAAATGCGCAAACTTTGTAATATGGAAGGGGAATCATTCGAATGTTTTTGTTGGCACGTTGTATTATGCGTCTTCATCTTTTCCCGCCCTTTCAATTGTTTCTTTTTTCTCTTTCAGGTAGTCAACATAATGGCTAAAAATAGCTTCTCCAATAATAAAAAAAGGGGCAAATGTTTTCAATTTTGTTCCGTTATGGCTTGCGAGATTTGAACTTCTGGCATATAAATTATACGGAGTCATTCTAGCCAAACGATTATTTACTAAATTTGTTATAGAGATAAAAGGAATTCCTTTGGCAACTAAATTTTGCACTGCAGGAAAAATTGTTGGTGTATCTCCTGATAAAGAAAAAATGATCACAACATCGTTTTTCTGCAAATTCTTTACAATTATTTCAAACTCCAATTGGGAGTGGATAACATTCAAATACTTTTGAAGCGGCAGAAACATTCTTTGCAACTCTAATGCACAATGTAATTGTGCAGTGCCCGTCCCAAAAACAAATACTTGATTGGCATTATATATCAATTCACAAACATCCGAAAAATCTTTGGTTTGAATATATTTGATTGTTTCATGAAGATCTTCCTGCAAAATTTCTACACCGCTTTTTTCTTCTACCGGATCCTCTCGACCTTGCCATTTTAAGAACACTCGGAATTCACTATATCCACTAAATTCCAATTTTTGTGCCAACCGCAATATTGAAGAGCGGGAAACATTGCATTTTTCAGCTAGATTATTAATCCCTAACGAATAACAAGTATTTTTATTATTCATAATGTACTTTAAGATGTGTAAATCTGTCTCATTTAATTTTTTATAATGTTTATTAATAAGTTCTTCTAATCTCAAGCCATATCCCCTCCTTCAATAAATAATTTATGTTTGCTCTTGTCATCTCCAATGGCCGTGCCGTTAACTGCGAATAAATTCGCTGGCAGAACTATATGGAACTGTACTGGATTATTATCCTTTACATTCTTTCGGAAGCAGCCAAATGTAATGCCAGAACACTACAATACTTAGTTTAAAGGAAAAAAAGGTGTAAGTCTGCTGCTTGGCAAAAAATAATTATTCATTAACAGAGGGAGGAGTGAAACAAAAAAGTACAAAAGATTGTTACCCTTTTGTACTTTTTGTTTGATAAAATCGATCATCTTAAAAAAATTCGCTCACTACCACATCATCTTTATGAAGTTCAGGCCAGAAATCTTTATTTGCTTCAATTAAATCATCCAATATTTCTTTAGCAACTTTTGCACTCGGTACTGTTTTGGATAATGTTATTGCTTGCCATAATTTTTGGTAAGAACGGGTAACCCACGCCTCAACAACCAATTTTTCAACTGATACTTGTTGTTCCATTAATCCTTTTTGGAATTGTGGAATTTCTCCTATCGATAATGGCTCTGGACCATTACTTCCAACAATACAAGGAATTTCCACCATTGCAGTTGGATCAAGATTAATAATTGATCCTTTATTTTCGACAATTAATAACATTCTTTCATGAGTGTTATATGCAATGGCACGTGCTAAATCTACAATATATGCTGCATGTTCATCTATATGAAGTTTACTGCCTTCTGTCGATTGATTTTCAATTATTTTTCTACATTCGCCGAAAACAAATTTTTCACGGCCTTCCATTACCTCATTGGCTCTTGTATATTCAGGATTAGAATGCTCCACAACATAATCTGGGAAGAAGTAGTATTGCAAATACGTATTCGGCAATGTATTTGGATCTAATGCATATACATCACGCGCCTTTAAGAATGTTTCATTCCAACTTTGATCTACATGCTGGTTATCTGCGCTATTTGGTACATTATATCCATGTTTAGCTACATGTTCTTTTAGTTTTGGCATTAAATCATTTCCATCTTTATCACGGATTTCTGTCCACCAGCCAAAATGGTTTAATCCAAAATAACGGACATTCATTTCTTTACGATCATTTAAACCTAAAATTTGTGCCATGCGCATTTCAATTCCAATAGGCATGTCGCAAATGTTTAATATTTTGGAATTTGGCCGCAAACGACGGGTAGCTTCAGCAACAATAGCAGCTGGATTGGAATAGTTTAACATCCATGCATCCGGAGAGTATTTTTCCATATAATCAATTAATTCTAATACTCCTCCAATAGAACGCATTCCATATGCAATTCCGCCTGGCCCGCATGTTTCTTGACCAACTACACCATGTTTCAAAGGTATTTTTTCATCTAATTCACGCATTGCATATTTTCCTACACGAATATGCGCCATGACAAAATCAACATCTGTAAAGGCTTCTTCAGGATTTGTTGTTGCCAAAAATTCTATTTCCGGAGCTCTTTCTTTGAGAATTATTTCGCAAGCTCCTGCAATTGTTGCTTGACGTTCCTCATCATTATCATAAAGTTTTAATTTCCGAATTGGAAACTTATATAAATTATCTAATAACATCAAAACAATCCCTGGAGTAAAAGTACTTCCCCCGCCTGCAATTAATACCGAGAATTTTTTCATTTTTAGGTTTCCTCCTTTAATGCAATATCCTCTTTCATCCAAGTTATAACAATTCATTTGTATGAAAACAATATTCCTTAACCATTCTGGTCGCTATCTCAAGTTCAGTTCTATTTCCCATAAGAAGGGAATTTTCCCGCTTGTCAAATAAACAACATTTTAGAATTTGCAAGTAAATGTGGAGCCTTTCAGTTTTCTTTATATTGTTTTTTGCTAGAATCACTCAATAAATTCTCAAATTGTTCCCTTACTTGTGGAACCGATAAACCGACTATCACTTGAATTGCTTTCCCATTCTTAACAATTCCGTGGGCTCCAGCTGATCTAAATCGGCTATCAGGCGCTATTTTTGATTCATCTACTACTGTTACGCGGAGTCTTGTAGCACAGTTTGTTACATCGGCAATATTAGAAGATCCGCCTAGAGCTTCTAAAAATTCACTAGCTTGAACAAAATAAGCATTTTCTTTATTTGCACTATTTTTATTTTCTTCTTGCTTTTTAGCTTTGTAGTCTGCTTTTGTATACAGTTTTACTTCTTTTTGGTCATCTGCTTCACGACCTGGGGTAGCTACATTTAGCTTTACAATTAAATAACGAAACATGAAAAAATAGATAACCGTAAATGCCAATCCAATTATCCACTGAGTGATATAAGTGGAAGTATGGTATTTGAATAACGGAATCCAGTTGGAGCTGGCAATTTCTAACAATCCGCCACCCATATTACCAACTGCACCAAACGCATACATCACCGCAGCCATAGAAGCTGCTAAAAATGCATGTACAGCAAATAGAAGAGGAGCAACAAATAAAAATGTGAACTCTATCGGTTCTGTGATCCCAGCTACAACAGATGTTAAAGTTGCTGCAATCAACATACCTGATACGATTTTCTTTTTCTCAGGTTTTGCTGTTACGTATATCGCTAATGCAATGCCAGGGATTCCAAAAATTTTGGACATACCATGCAAAGCAAAACCGCCTTCCGGGAACATTTCTTTTAATGAATGAGCACTTGTTGCATATTCCGATAAATGCTCCATCCAATATTTTGCAATTCCGCCATCAACAACTGCCGGGCCGTAGATAAAAGGACCGTATATAAAATGGTGCAGTCCCGTTGGAATTAAGATTCTTTCAAGGAATGTATACAACCAAACCCCTAATACATCAGAGGAAGCCAAAAACCCTTGTAAAGAAGCAATTCCGTTCTGAATTATCGGCCATCCCCACGAGGTAAGCAAGGCAAGAGGCAATATAGCAAAAAAACAAACAATGACAACAAAGGATGTTCCTTGGAAGATACCTAGGAAATCTGGTAGTTTTTTGTCAAAATAATGATTGTGGATTAAAACAACAATGGAAGAAATAACAATCGCACCGATAATATTTGTATCTAAAGTTTTAATACCGGCAATTTCCGTTAACCCGCTCACTCCTCCAACTTCTTCGCTAAAATCGACACCAAAATTTTCCCCCCAAATCGTTAAAATAGCGTTTACAAAATAATTGAAAGTTAAATAGGTTACGAGTGCTGCTAAAACAGCTCTCGCATGTGCTTTTTTCGCTAATCCAATAGGGATGCCGGCAACAAAAAGCAACGGGATTTGATTAAATACTGTCCATCCACCTTCCTCTATTACCGTCCAGAATTTATACCATGCTCCATCTGGATCAGCCAAAGAACCCATAATATCCCCGTTTTTAAATAAAATTGTGAGACCTACAAGTATCCCCGCAAATGGGAATAATAATACTGGCACAAACATCGCCCCACCGAACCGTTGGAATTTTTGCATCATCCTTGATCCACTCCTTTACTAGCAATTAAATAACAATACTTAAGAAGTAATTTGTGGGATCTGTTATTTCATGCAAAAGATGATTGCCATAGCAAAAATGTCAAGGTGCTTATAGTTGCAACTATAAATTGTCAGCGCTTACAATTAAGTTATATTAAAATCTAATTTTTAACAATAACTTGGCAAGATGTCGGGACTTATCCTTTCCATTTGAACATTTTCCCACAGTTTGAAAAATTTCACGAACTTTTCAAACTGGAAAAACATATAAAATTTCTTTCTCACGGTTATTCACTATGTAGCTTTAGCTTCCCTAAACATCGAGTAGGAGGCTAATGAATTAGAAATACTGCAGCATTTGAAAACCGGCGCAGCAAACGGTGCGCCTAAAGTCGGCCGATTCGTAGACAACGCCATAGCAAATCTGAAAAATGCGAACCCTGACCGGCAAATAGGATTCGCCATGGAAGGGGTTGGGGATGTTAAGGTTCCGGCGGAATTGAGGGGAATTTTGGTTACTCCATAATTAGTGGGGAAAGTAAAGAGCCTCAAGAAGTTATTAATACTGTATATGAAACGGTTTCTAGATTTAAAAGGGATCCGATAAAAAGAGATAATGCACAACGTGTAATAAATAAGGAAATTGGTTGCTTTTTAAGGTCTATTAATTCGCCTCAATTTATTGCAAATCAATTCACACGTTATCATTTCAATGGGACGAATTTATTTGACGTAATACAAATATTAGAAAAATTAACCGAAAAGGACCTAGAAGAAGTACTACACTTACATTTTTCTGATGAATCGAGTTCGACACTAATCATTAAGTAAATGATACTTGTTATTTTTCTATAAATTTTTTTTATTTAATGTAGTGTTAAGGTAGTATCCATCTATTAATTTAACATCAATCAATGGAAAAATACTATTTATTCTCTCCTATATTATTTTCATAACCTTGGATGTACAAACAAAAATAAGTAAAAACATAGGCTCTTAGACCTAATAAAAAAACAAAACGATTCAAAAGCCCCTTTTAAAATGTATTATTCTACATTATTATTCTGAATAGAAAGATAATTTTTGAAAAAATAAATGATTTAACGGGTGTAAGTAGAATACATATATATACTAAGATAATATGTTGGAGTGAGAAAATGTCGTACTTATTAGATGTTCAAAATATTACAAAGCGATATGGCAATAAAGTTGTTTTAAAAAATGTTACATTCAATGTTCCGTCAGGATCAATAGTTGGCTTTATTGGTGATAATGGTGCAGGTAAATCTACTACATTTAAAACAATACTAGGTCTAGTTTCTCAGGATTCAGGTAGAATTAAAATCTTTGGCAAAGAAAATATACATAAACAGCCTAAGATGAAGGAAAAAATTGGAGTTGTGTTCGATGCTATGAATTTACCGGCGCACCTAACAATCAAACAACTAAATAAAGTTTTTTTGAGAATATTTAATACTTGGAATCAAGATGATTTTTTCCGATTGGTTAATTCTTTTTCTCTCCCCGAAGATAAACAAATATATAAATTTTCTCGTGGGATGTCAATGAAACTTTCTATAGCTGTTGCACTGTCACATAATGCAAAACTACTATTACTAGATGAGGCAACAGGAGGGCTTGATCCCTCATCAAGAGAACAAGTCTTAGGTGAGTTAAAAAGCTTTGTGAGAGAGAGTAGTGGTGGGATATTACTTTCTTCTCATATTATGAGTGATATTGAGAAAATTGCTAGTCATATTGTTTTTATCAAAAATGGTGAAATTTTATTAAATGAGAGAAAGGACAAGATTCTTGAAAAATTTGCAATTGTTGATATCAAAAAGGAACGATTATCTTTACTAAATAGAAATATAGTTGTTGCAAAAAGGGACTATGGTTCTTATTCTAGAATACTTGTATCAAATAAAATGGAATTGCCAAAGGACCTTAGCTCTAAAAAGATTTCAATGGAAGAACTTAGTCTCTTACTAACTAACAGGGAGTGAAATTTAAGTGAAAGGTCTATTATTGACAAACTATTACCTAGTTTATCGAAGTATTTTTGCATATGTAGGTCTCGCATTATTGATTTCTGGTGTACTTTTATTTTTTGCAGGGCCTATGGTAAGTGGTGTGGCCGCTATGTTAATTATATTATTAATGACTTTGCCTTCACTTGAAGTTATAAAAATAGAGAGTAAGTCTGGTTATGATAAATATGTACTTACCTTACCGGTTAGTAGGTCTAATATTGTCCGAAGTCACTATATTTTTTACTTATCGGTTGTGATTATCGGAGCATTTCTTTCATATATTGTTATTTATACATATGATCTAATTTTTGAAACACAAATAAATGGCATAATTAATATTATTTCTTCTGGAATTTTCGTAGTTCTTTTAGCAGGTGCGCTTATATACCCGTTCCTCTATATCTTTGGTGCAGACAAATCTGATGCATTTGTACTTGGAGGAGGATTTGTAGGTCTATTTGTTTATTATGGAATCAAATTCTTAGTAGAAGATTTAATAGACAAATTACCGTTATCCATAGATTCGTCTTTATTAGTTCCGATTTTATTTATAGTACTTGGTATTACTGTATTTACTCTCTCATATTTAATTGCTGTAATTATTTATCGAAAGAAAGAATTTTAGACTATGTGATTAGTACATCAAGTAGGCGCAAAAAATCGTGCCCGTAGAGGCTCCATGTCAAGCCTTTTTTGCACACGCACCACATTCATAGCGAAAGGAGAGAATGGATAACTTAAATATTATCAATTTGTGTCTTGACAAAGGGGTGCATTACAAAGTTTCTGTCTATCAAAAAAATTATGATAAAGACAATGTGTATTTCGATATGTCTATAAAATGTAAAACTGATATTGTCAACAAAAAAATGAGATTATATGAAGTCCAAAGAAATAAAGAATTTTTGATTGGACAATATGCCGATTCGGAATTTGGCCAATTGGCATTTTATATTGTTGTGTATAGTTACTTTAATCAAGATAAACCAAGTAATAGCGTAAGAAAAATGCTGCGAAATATAGGAGAAGATGTAAATAAAGCAAATAAAATCCTTGAAGATCATATAGGGAAAAATTATTTTTCTTTGTATAGGAAAGAAATTGGAAAAATAAGTGACGATCGTTGTGATGTTTTTTACTTGTCTTTTGAGAATAATATAATCCCAATTGTCCGAAACAAAAGATTGCCAAGTGCATTTGTGATAATTTACAATTATGGCTTTTATTTAAAGCAATTTGACTCCTTAATGAAAAAGATCATTTCACATTACAATTTAAAATTAAAGAAAGAAGAAACAGAAGAATTAAAGAGATTGTATTTAAAAAAATAATTACAGCGGTGATAGTTACGAAACTGATTTAATTTATCATAAACACTAAAATATGAAGTCTTAATTCATAGAACCTCAGCTTTTTCTTTATTATCGCGGTATCCCCCTATGCCACTCGTAACTCGTTTTTAATGGAATCAAAAAGATTAGTTTTTTAAACTAATCTAAGTTTGTCGACTTTGTCGATAAGCTGAAAGCACGTTTCTGGAAATCATGAAACGTGCTTTTCCTATATCTTTTATTCTTTTAAACCATCATTTTTGAAATGATAATAAATCTTTGGTGAAACATCTTCTTTTATTTCGATTCGATCAACCAAACGGTGAAGCATCTCAGAAGTTAGTTCATTGAAATGTCTATTAAATCATTTTGTAGTCTTTCCTCATATTTCTTTCGTTCACGTTTGGATTGATAGTAGATTTTTCCAGCTTAAGCTTCAGTTTATTCGAAAGCAGATTATTGATTTCTTCAGTTATTAAACGGTAATTTTCATTGCAAGCAATTTTCTGTTGATTGAGCTTTTTCCATATTTTGCTCAACTTTTGTTAAAAAGTACAAAAACTTCCCCCTATCTTTTAACACGGATCAAATGAACAATTTATTTTTCTTGCAATAACATACGCCAGTAATTCTCAATTCGATTGAATGTGTCATCGGCACGCTGTGTAACAAAATCTCTTGCCAATTGGTAATCTATATCCCTTGGTGAGATGCCTTTCGTAGCAAATGAAAGCAGTTGTTCTTTTGCTTTTGCAAGCACTCCAGACAAATCTTCCTCATTTTGAATGCTCTCAAACATTTCTTGATAATTTTTGATGACTGATTCAATTTCTGCTTGTGTATAAACCGTTTTCCCAAGTTTATTTGTCATGGACAGCTCACGGCTTTGTTGGTATGTTAAAGGAGCATTTAGTGACCTGATTTTGGCTCGTGCTGCGATGAATCGCTCCTCTACCGATTGGTGATTTATGGCTATTTTCGTATTGTGGCGGACATAATCTTGAATCAGTTGATCAAATCCTTTTTTTACATCACCGCTTAAAAACGTATCACTGAAGTATTGAAGTGCAACTGTTGAAGAAGCCAATTCAAGATGGGCTTCATAAGAATGCTGTTGTTCTTTACTAATTCCAAAAAGGCTAATCCCTAGATATGGCGACAAACTATCTACTCCGTCCGTTATGTGTTGTAAGATGGATTCTACTTTTTTTACTTCTTCATTACTTAGCGAATCAAAGTATTTGGATTCATATAAATATTGGCTGAACACAAGCCATTGATCCTTTGGCCGATAAGAGAAAATATCAGAAGGGTCAGCGTTTTCTACGTGAAAAAACTTTTCCATCGGTATGGCCATCAAGCCTTGAACTTGTTTGATTTCATCCGAAATCGTAAGTTTATAGGCTTGTCCGTTTCGGTTGACTTCCACTTGTTGTCCGGCCAATGGATTTTTGATTTCGTGTACGGGTGGCATTTTGGCTCTATTTCGAGCGACTATTGCTCCGATATATCCAAGATCAATTTTCACGGTTATTCCCTCCTATCTAAATAATTAATGGAAGGTAATAGTTCCACTTTGCTTTCATAGTAAAAATTCAACGCACTAAAGAAATCGATTGATTTACCTGTTATTAAATCGACGATTAAAATGTGATTGCCATAGTTAAAATCGTCAGTTTCCAGTCTGCGTTGTGTTGTTTTTTTAAGTATCAACAAACGAACTATAGTAGTACGGGTTTGGACCAGATTAATATTGTGATTCGTGCTATGTAAAAAGCGTACCTACTTCCAGACATACCGTAATTGCAAAATCGGAACTTGCAGAGTTCATATTTGGTTGGTCTTCCGCAAAGCTTTTCTGCACACAATAGTCATCAAAGTGAAAATTAAATTGAAAACCAAACAATTTCATTATTTATAATCGGCTTTTTAAATAAATAGTTAAATGATTATAAGGAAAAATTTAAATAATCTACCTAAAACTTTCTATTTTAAGTAAAATATCCTAGGGTTTGAGACACATCAGCCAGAAATTGGATGGAATAAGTAGTCAATGAGGGATTGTTTGTTGCAAATGGTAAAAAAGTTAAAAATATCATAAGTATATCGCCTGATTTTAAACATGTATTATCAATTAGAGTGGGGATGCCGTTTACTTGAGGTCTTATTACGGAATTCTGTCTCGTCCAAAAGAAAGGCTTCCCTATAAAACAGATGGGGAATTTTAAAGTGGAATAGTTAGCGAATGTTATTGCCGCCGTTACATATAAAACCGTTGATCATACGATTCAACAATTTATCTGGACTTATGGTGATCGCGGAAACGGAAGGTTCTATTATTATGTCGGGGCTGAAATCCATGGTCGATGGCAAGGAAATAACGTTGAGGTTGTGAGCCATTCAGAAGGAATTTCTGTTACTCATAAATGGTAAAAAGGAAATTATTTTACTGGGATCATATTACTCAGTTTGGTACTCTTGCTGTTGTTTTAATGAGACATAACGAAGAGATTTGGACTATATCATTAAATGAAAATTTTGTGGCTGATTCCGCAGACTCCGAACATACAACTGGTGAAATTAGTTTATATAAAGCAACAATGAAAAAAATAAGCCTATCATCCTGCATTATAAAGCTTCGCAATAACATCTGCCGCCGGTTGGTATACGAGAAAGTAATCGATTGCCTAGGTGAAAATGACCTGGCAACCACACCCTTATGATTGAGGATTTGGTAAATTAATCCTGTATCAGCTAATGAGAAATGGGCAGAGCGAAAGTTGCCAGGATTGGCCGAAGTACAAGCAGCCCTCGAGCAAATGTTTGAAGAACTAAATAATGCAAATCAAAAAAATAGGAGGATTCCCACTTTCCACATGGGGGTGTCTAATAAGTCGTTTTTACTACTTATTGACGCCCCCTTTGATGTTTTAGAAACGTTGATATATCGATGTTTATGATTTTTTGTTTTTTATGGGGATTTGATTTTCTGGACAGCCCCGTGTGGAGAAACATTCCAAATCCATTTCAGAGACCCCCTATCTATCTTGTATTACACAAAATTTTTGACGGTACCTGAAAGGTAGGGGATTATCTATTGTTTCTTTATCAAGTGCACCTAACAAATAAAAATTAAGTATTTGATCGGATACGTTTAAAAGTGTGCTGATTCAATATTTCTTTCAATGTATCTTTCGTTGCCATTCCGTTCACTGAGATTGTACCATTTTGAGAAATTCGAATTTCAATTTTATTTTGAAATTGATGAAAGTTCGTTTCTAAATGTTTATAAACATCCGTGAGGAAATGATAGTTTTGATTGGATGAACCAACCCAAGGACGGCTTAAATCTAATTTTTCTTCGATAAAAGGTCCATCGATTAGCAAATCTGTCACTGATAGCAGCTGTTGATTTTGTTTTTGTTTTTTCAAATCATCATATAAATACCCTGTAAATGTCATAACTGTTAAGCCGAGTTGTTTCACTTTTCTTCCTAGTTCCCCTAAGGCTTCAGCTTGATCAAACGGTTCTCCTCCAAGAAATGTGACGCCTTCAATCTCGTTTTGCTCTTTACTATCTTTAATGAATTCAAATAAATTCTCCACATTCATTTTTGTACCGTTTTCATTTACCCAAGTCCAAGGAACGGCACACCCTTTACAACGAATTGAACAACCTTGTACCCAAATTGCAAATCTTTTGCCTGGTCCTTCCACTTCAGTAACTGGAATATAACGATGTATGTACAGTTCCATCAAAAGTCCACAACTCTTCCTCGTTCCATTTTTTTCTTTTGATTTCCTTGATTATTATCGTCAGTATTAAACTGTAAATATGGTCTCATTTTTTCAGCTACATGAGGCTTAATCCCAAGAACTTGGATAAAGTGTTCGAAATTTTGAAAGAATCCTACCCTTTCTCTCTCTGCAAGTATTTTTTTCGCAAAAATCAATCCAACCTCAGGTACCTTTGCAATTTCATCTGCTGAAGCATGATTGACATCGATTCGTTTACTTACGCTTTCGTTTTCAATTGATGGCTGCATTGGGTTTATAAATTCTTCCTTTGGAGAAATCACTTGCTGTTCATCATTCGATTCAAGGATATGTTCTTTCGCAATAGCTTCTTTTAATTGCTTTAAATTTTTTTCTTGTACTTTTTGCTGTGATTCAAGACGGAGTAAATATTCAGGTCTAATTCTAAAAACATGAAAGATGGAAGAAACCCAACTAATAAGTGCTAATGCAAACGCGATATCAAATAAGAAATGTCCTTCTTCTGCAATTAAAAATATGATAAAAGGTAAAGTATATATGAGTCCTGCAAAAAACCATTTTCTTTGTCTTACTCTGAAAGCTGCATAGAAAAAAGAAATATAATTAAAAAAAGCAAAAGGGAAAAAGACCCATAGCATCCAGATGGAGTTACGTAATTCCCAACCTATCCCCTTCTCGGTTATACTCCGCATCATTCACTCCTCCTTTAGCTTCAATTTATTTTGTTCAGTTATAGTTTCTTCAAATTGAAAATATTCTTCTTTATAATTTGAATCAACTGTTTCCGATTCGAGTAGTTTCTCCAAAAGGTCAATATACTTGATGCATTCTTGTCCCTTCATGCCAATTGTTTCCGCAAAGATTTTACCGTCTTCTGTCAATTTGATCTGTATTTTTTTGGTTCCCATAGCATCACCTATTTAGAAATATTGTTGACATTAAAAGTTAAAACAATTGTTCGGTCTTCTTGCATAATTTCCGATTCCAGATGTAGGCCATGTTCTGCTGCTTGTTTAAGTAAATGTTGATAAGTTTCTTGTTGTATTAGATATTTGTATTCTGTCTGTAAATTTTCAATAAATTCCATGGCAGCTTGTGTGTCAACACTATTGTTAAATATCGCTTCAAAATACCCCTGTTCAGTTAGTTGAAAATAAATTTGAAGATCTTCAATTGTCGTTTGGTAATTTTGTTCAGTCAATTTTGTCACTTTGCAACCATACTGTTCAATCGATTTTTGAAGTAAATCTTCTTTCTTCATAATCGTTGGAATGATAAAGGAATCATTTTTTTGATTTGCAAAGGCTTTAATCGAACTAATTGTTGCAATACCAATTGGAACTAACAAAAGTTCAATGCTCAATTCATTCACCTACTTCTATTAAAAGTCAATCGCACGACCGCCACGAGTGGACTTAATATCCATATCCATGTTAGAGCTATTTGATTCGCAATACTCCGCTCGATCTTCTCTAGGCGTAGCCGCAACCGCTCTAACACTAGCCCATTCACGAATCTCTTTAATTTGTTCAGCCTGTGTCACCGCAAGTGGTACAATTAATTTCGAAACTTTTTCAAAATCACTAAATTGAACACTTCGTTCTTCATAAAATGCCTCAAATAATCCATTTATGACAACTTGTTCAATCTCTGCTCCTACAAACCCCTCCGTCATGTCAGCCAATTTTTCCAGGTTTTCAGTACTAATTTCAAAATTACCTTTTACGCTTGGGTTATTTAATCTTTTCTTTAAATGAACTCGGAAGATTTCAATACGTTCTCTATGTGTTGGTAAATCAACAAAGAAAATTTCATCAAATCGACCTTTTCGCAACATTTCAGGAGGAAGTGCCGATATATTGTTTGCAGTGGCAACTACAAATACGGATTTTTCTTTTTCTTGCATCCAAGTTAAAAAGTGTCCAAAAACACGAGAACTTGTCCCGCTATCTCCAGATGAACTAGTTCCGTTAAATCCTTTTTCGATTTCATCAATCCATAAGATGGAAGGAGCAATGGCTTCAGCTGTTTGAATCGCTTTTCTCATATTTTCTTCACTACTACCAACAATGCCGCTAAACACTTTTCCAATATCTAATCGCAGTAATGGAAGCTGCCACATTCCACTAATCGCTTTACTTATTAAACTTTTACCACAACCTGGAACACCTGTAATGAGCACACCCTTTGGAGCTGGTAAACCATATTGTTGCGCAGACTCTAACCAAGATTTATCTCTTTTTTTCAACCAACGTTTTAAATTTTCTAATCCACCGACTTCATCCATATTAAGATTACTCGATATAAATTCTAGTATCCCTGTTTTCTTAATGATTTGTTCTTTTTCTTGAAGGATTACTTCAACATCCTTGATTGATAATTTTCCATCATCAACCATTGCCCGTGCAAAGGCATTTTCGGCTTCCGAAAGTGTTAAACCCAATGATGCTTTTACGAGTTTTTCTTTTTCTTCTTCATTTAAGTTAATTTCAATTCTTCCTGTTTGTCGGTTTACTTCAATCATTTCATCAAGCAGTTGCTTCATTTCAGTAAAGGTTGGTAAAGGAAAATCAACAATTGTAATATCTTTCTCCAAATCTTGCGGTAATTTAAGAATTGGAGATAAAAATACAATATTCTTTGGATTAACACTTTGTTTTAAACTCATTACAATGTCACGTAGTTTTCTTATCACAAGAAGATCTGGTAATCTTCCTTGATCACCAAAATAAACATGGAAGTCTTGCAGTACAAAAATAGCGGGCTCATCATACTTTTCAATAAATTCTAATGCTTTTACAGGAACCTTCGTATCGTCTTTGCGTATACCCTCTCCTACAATCCCTTCCGTAATCTTCCAAGTAAATAATTTTCTTGTTGTTTTAATCAACTGTTGATCATAGGCAATGTCATTAATAAGTGCTAGTGCTCTTTGCTCTTCCCAAGTTGGAATATATATAAATGGGAATCTAGCTTTAAACAAATTAGCTACAAATCTTTTTTGCTTTACTAAGTAATTCAATGCTTTCCCTTCTTCCTTTAGATTTTTGGGTTATTAAGAATTTTATAAGCAGTTGTAATGTTTAAAATATATCTTTACCCATATATCCTATAGATACCTGAATCCGTGATAAAAGGTAGCTTACCTAGATAATTTTGGAATGACTTTCTTTTACCTTAACTTTGGATATTTTTACTGGAATTAACCGTTTTTGGGTATATCAAATAAGTTTCCCATACTGATAAAAGCTAGCAGTCTAAATAAATCAAAGCTTTGTAATTAGTTTCTTGTTCAAGGCATTTAAGCAAGTGTATGAGTTTAGTATTGTAATTTTACCTTTCTCTTCATCATTAATATTACATTAATTTTGAACAATACTAAAAATAATAAATTGAATGAATTTTATAAATATTAATCCTCCAGACTCAAAGATTTCTAAGCACTAAATAAGAAGTACTCCCGAAAATGTCGAAATAAGTAAGCGGCCAAACAATCTATCGACTTAAGGTTGACCCCCTATGCCTATTATAAGACAAGGAAGCTTTTTTGACATCAAGATTTATGCAGATTTACCAGTTGCAAAGTTAGATCGGAGTGGCTCAAAATTCAATTATCAAATACAATCGGATATTGGTTGATACAGGCTCTGATAGTAACGGTTATTTCAAGTGAATTGGCTGAGACAATATTGTTCTTGAGGAAAATGATACGATTTATAGAATAAGTGGCGTTGGCGACTCTGAATTTGTATTTTCGAAAAAAGTAGATTCTATTAAATAGGATTCGAAAGTGCAGCCGCATTCATATGGTTGGCTGTTCTTTTTTCTATATATTTGGAACGATTATAGATTGAAAGAGGCGTGAGGATAAAAAAATGAAGGATATTTCTTTCGTATCTCGAATTATTTAAAAGAGTTACTTTTTTGTTAAACGAAAAGAACTCTTCTCATCCTCGGTAATTTGTTTTCCATATAAGGATGTCATTCATTGTATAGGCTGCATTATTGAATATGAACCGGCCGATGCTCTCAGTAAACATTTAAAAAGATGACTTCAACAATAAATGATAGCGGAGGAGTAGTCACTATATGTTACGTTTATTCATTATTTTTGTAGCTACAGCAAATGCGTTCATTGTTCTTTATGCACCACAGCCTCTACTCCCGTTGTGGACTCAAGAATTTAATATATCGATAGCAACGGCAAGCTCAGCTATTTCGATTACCATTATTTCATTAGCCGTGTCATCTTTTGTATTTGCTCAATTATTGGACCAATGGGATCGAAAAAAAGTTATTCTTTTTGCAAGTATATTATTAATTTTTCCGAGTATGATGATTTACATTAGTGAATCATTTTCATCAATTTTATTTTGGAGATGTATGTATGGTCTCATCATACCTGGCATCTTGGCTGTGATGATGGCATATGTATCTGAAGAATTTCCTCTAAATCAACGTGGAAGAGTGATGGGAGTATATGTAAGTGCTAATGTGGCGGGCGGATTGCTGGGACGGGTTATTTCTGGACCGATAGCCGACACATTTTCCTGGAGGACTGTTTTTTCAATAATCGCGGTGTATTCCATGGTCGTTGCTTTTTTAGTTTGGAAATATCTCCCTAAACCTAACTATCAAAGAGAAAGGAAGAAACAAAGTTTTGGCATACATTTTAAAAATCCTGCTCTGATAGGTACATTCACTATAGGTTTTTCGCAATTCTTCGCATTTATTAGCTTTTTCACATATATTCCTTTTTATGTTGCTCAACCTCCTTTTCAGTTAAGCAATACACAAATTTCGTTGCTTTATGCTACATATGCGTTCGGCATTTTCTCCGCTCCTATAGCCGGCATGATATCTGATAAGATTGGCCGGCGTTGGACAATGAGTATGGGGCATATTCTTGGCGGAATCGGTATTTTCATAACGCTTTGGCCAACGATTCCTGCGCTTGTTGTGGGATCATCATTGTTGACGCTCGGAAATTTTGCTTCTCAATCAGCAACAACAGCTTATGTGACAGATATGGCCGCCGATTCACGGGGAGCTGCTACGTCTTTATATTTGGTGTTTTTCTATTTAGGAGGAAGCCTTGGCGGTTGGATTCCCGGCCTTTTATGGGAAAATTACGGATGGCATGGTGTCGTTTTTTTAACAATTGGAACAATCATTTTGGCACTATTAAGTAATTTATTTCTCGCAGGAAGAACCCCAGGGAGATTGAAAGTTTCTGAATTATGATATGAACAAAACAGTATTATTTCCTTGCCGAATCATAGTGAATATTTATGACTAAAATAAGGATTCTTTTTCCACAATGGGATTGTCCCGAAAGTCATTGAAACTTGACTTGTATCGTCTCCTTAATGAATTAAGGTGAAGCAGACGGGAACATACTGCGATTTGATTTTGAGCCACTATGTATGCTTTTTTTGCTAGGAAGACAGTTAGCTAATTCAAACCACTCAACGTAAAGTTTTTCGTTTGATCGGTGGTGCATGAAAGATTTTTCCCCATGGTTTTCTTAACTTGATAAGAACTTCATTTTATTGTTCGATTAAGTGTAACTTTTCGAATAGGAACCACCTTTTCCAAGGGTTATGTACTTTATCATTTTTGAACATTGTTAGTGTGGTGGAATCATCGGATTTATTTGCAATGGTAGCGATTTAAAATATAAATCTAACGATGATTCCTCCCAAAATAAATAAACTAAATATGAGATACCATATACTTTCGCTTCGGTTTTCTTTCCATCCCTTAATTGCGTAATAAAAGGCAAATGCAAAAAGTATAAAGAGAAGTATATCCCCAATATATTTGAACACATTCCTCATCCTTCCTCAGTTGAAAATACATTTAAATAATATTCCTCAAGACTGCTAGCTGTCTCTTTGATCTCGGAAATAGATATATTATTTTTTAATATTTTCCCATTGGAAATTAAAATAATTGAATCACAATATCTTTCACAAACCTCTAGTTGGTGTGTAGACATAAAAATACTGCATCCATTTTGTGCGTATTGAATTAAGATGTTTTTAATATCTTTCATACTGACAGGGTCAATTCCTGATAAATACTCATCTAGCAAAAGCAGCTTCGGTTTTTTCATTAATAATGGAATAAGATTGAGTTTCTTTTTCATCCCAAGCGAATAATTGAAAATTTGCTTATTTAAGGAATTTAATAATCCCAATAACTGGAGCATTTCTTTAATTTCCGGACTGTCTATATCAAAATTTAATAACTCGCTCATGAATTTTAAATATTCTTTTCCGGTCAGCACGGAAAATAATAATGGGGCATCAGGAAGTAACATGATTTCTTTTCGATCCAGATCTGACAGTTTTACACCATTGACGTAAATTTCTCCATCATCGTAGCCGGTCAATTCAGATAAAATTCTAAAGGTTGTGGTTTTCCCCGCTCCATTTGGTCCGAGAAATCCGACAATTTTATTTTCAGCAATTTCAAACGTTGCTTGATCTAATATTTTTTTCCCATTTTCAATTTTGGTCAGATTATGGACTTTCAATAAATAATCAGAAGATGCTGCTCCCACTGGATTTTCACTCCTAATAAATAAATTGTTTTTTATTTAGCTTTCTTTTTACTAATAAAAGTGATATAAAGAGCATTCCGAATAGATAAATAGCAAGAAAAATAGGATTGATGAACAAATATTGTGATTTTGTTAAATAACCCATGATAAATAAAACCATGGGGATTGTCATACTAGGAAGTATGATAAATAAAGACATTGCATCTAAGATAGAATCGACCATTTTTTTATCGCCAAATTCATTCAATTCTTCAGCGTTTCGAAATTCAAAATGAGGATAGAAGGCGCTGGAAATATAATTTAAAGCGCCAAAAGCATTTAAAGCTAAAATTTGCATTGAGAGCAACCATATAATAGTAGTTAATGAAATGGGAGTGAGTATATAAACAATGAAATCACCTATTATGATTAAAGGAATTAACGTGATGATGTAAACAAAAAACTTTTGTTTAAATACATACCAAAGATTTTTTCCAGCATTTAAATAAATTAAGACATTGGTGCCATCACTTTCTAAGGCCATTCCCCCTATGAAATGCTGATAATGACGTTCCGCCAAAAAATAAATATGGTACAAAATAAAAAATGAAAATACTAATTGCTGCACTTTGTACTCATCATCTAAATTGGCGAGCAATCCGCTAAATATGCCAACAGAAAACCAATAAACGAAATCGCCAAACATATACGGAAGCCTCTTTTGAAAAAAGCTCGATCTAATAAATAAAAGAATCGTAAAAGCTTTTTTCTTTAAAAACGGCACTTTTAATAACGGGGAAGGCAGCCGATCAAAATACTCCGCTGATCGCCTGTTGGGGTTTTCTTTAAAAAGAATGATAAATAACAAGTAAAATACCATAGTAAACATACACATCAATATCGTGCCAATATATGTATATAGAGAATTAGCAGTGAAAATATCAAAAAAGCTTAAATTGATTTTGATCGTCGTTACACTGTCAAACAGAATTTCCCAACCTTTGTTAGACCATTTTTCAAATGACTCGGATGTGGGATTTTCTTTAATAAAGGGAATATCAATAAGCCATCCTGTAAACTTTGCAGCGAAAAAATAGCCTATAGAAAATATGATCATTCTTGATATGACAATTTTGGCTACTTTGTTTACGAAAGGTTTTTCTATTATAAACTTGTATACATAAAATGTGTGCGAAAAAGAGACAGCAATGCTGACAAACAAATATAAAGAAAAGCTGAGCAGTGTTAATCCAATTACCATAGATATGTTTAAACCGATTGCGTATGATAAGCTAAAAAGCAATGTTAAAATATGTATGATGAAACTTCTTATGTTCCAGCAGATTGTTTCGAAAATAACCATAGAGTTGGCTTTACTTAAACTCAATTTAAAATGTGACAGCAGCCACTCCTTGTCCATTGAGCTTAAATTCCACTTGGAAGCTTTTATGCCAGCAATAACAGAGAAAACTATTACATATACAAAATAAAACTGCCAGAGAATATAAACATTGTTGTTAATTTGGGAAATTTTTTGCAATAAAAAGTCCAAAAATGGCGCACCTGTCGTTGCTGTATGTAAAAATTCATTCATAATTACCAGTTTTAATACAGCATATGCAGAAAAAAAATAAAAAATAGCCTCTATGACATCAAGAAAAAAAGCTGTGATCGCAAATATATATCCTGAATACCCTCTTCTATTTAAAAATTTACCCCATTGATTTTTCCATCTTATATAAATCTTCCATTTAATCCATGCTGCTCTCATTTTGACTCCCGACTTTCATAAATTTAATGTAATCAATCCCTCTACAATGGAAGCTAGAAGGATTCCTATAATTACCATTACGACATGTTTTAATAAAAATTTCAACCCATATTTTCTATTAAAATAAAATGTAAATCCTAAAAAGCCGATAGCTCCTGCTAATAAAAAAAAGGGGATTTCAAATATTCCATGAGGTATAACCTTTAAAAATATATTTAATAAAGGTTGATCAGATAAAATAAGATGAGTTAGACCTGCTCCGATAGATATGCCATTAATGAGTAAATAAATAAACGTAGGAATCCCAAATGTAAATAAACCCAGCATTAAAACTAGACAAACAAGTATATTATTTAAAAAAATAGAATACACTGAATACCAGCCAGCTTTATAAGTTCTTTGGAGCTCAGCTGCCTCCTCCATTTGAGGCGAAGTCGAAAAAATTATCATGACCCCAATAATTAAACCTATACCAAATACAATGGCAGAAAGGATAAAAGTGTTTCGTAGACGGGAAAAATAGTTCAACATCACTCACTCGCTAACTTTTTCTTAAATTAAATAGAAGGTAGGATAGAGAAAGACTAACGGCTCTCTATCCTATCCTAAAAACATTATGCTACTACAGCTTTTTTGCCTCCGGCTCTTAGAGCTATCTGCAAGGCTTTTAATGTGAGACCTGCTCCGGTTATCAATGTCAAGAATGAAGCTATTCCTAAACCGGCGTCCAAAAATGCAGCAATAGTATTTGCAGTAGTTTCATTAATGCCATAAGCAACTAAAAGATCAAGTTCCAACATTATAATTCACCTCCTTTCAAATAAGTTCAATTAGTGTGTTAAATATAATTGTTACTGGAAATAATATGGAAACTATCTTTGTTAAAGACTGCTTTGTAACAATTGTTAAGCTTAAACAAATTAGAAATAATGACCACAAATTAAATAATTCAATTTTCGATAAAAATATTTGCAGAAATTGATTCATGTTTAATCCTAAAAATAGGTAGGCCAAGCTGGTGACAGGAATATGATATTGAGACGGATCAGATAACACGTATTTTATACCGAGCCCCAAAACAACAGGGGATTGAGCGATGATGACAAATCTCAATAATTCCCTGAATTTTACTTTCAATTTTACGATGGAGAGAACTATTTTTATTAAGGCTGTAAGTAAAAGAATATTAACGAAAAATAAGAAGACTTGCATAATTGCGGCAAAAATAGTAAGAGCATTTTTAAACGATTGTGATGGATTGTTTCCTAAAAGATCTGCTATATATTCGGATTCCAATAAATTTTGACTTATAACAATACTTATTGCGGCAAACAATATAACTAATGTCAAAGTAGCTAGTATTCCTAGTTTTTTTTCATTATGTATGTTCAATAAAGTTTTTTGCGGCGAATAAATGATTTTAAATGGATAAAATATCCTTTTGATAAAAACATGACTAGGGTTTCTTACCAATTGCTCTTGCTCTTCAAGACGCATTATCAAATCACCTGCTTACATAATTTAATGAGTTTTCGATATTTTTTTGCTAAAAAACAATGTCAATATTTCATATGATCACAATGCTCCGGCTTGTTGTTTAAAGTTTTAGAGAGAAGAATTGATATATTTTTGGTATAATTTACAATTTCTTCTTCTTAATTCAAAATATATTACAAATCTTCTAAAAAAACATCGGTATTTTCCACAAAAAATGATGCGGAAAATACCTATTTTTAGAAAAAACAATGAAAAAAACTGTCATTTAGTGTAAAATTTTTACTATAAATACTAGTTGAAGGAGGGATAAAAGCGAGAATCGATAGGATTCACTGAACTTTGCATTCGCAAAAGAAAAGATTGGATTTGGATGTGTTCTCATCACTTGTGAATATATGAAAAACAGACGGACACTTAACGGAAAAGTAAATGAGTTTTTGAAAAAAACACTTGTTTAGCTCTAAGCTTGAAAAAAGTCATCTTTAAACTGTTGCGCCTTTAGAGGAAAATGATTTGGAAACGATGATTATTTTTTTCGAGATGTGTATACGCTTTTAGTCTATAATCGCTAATTGTTTATGCTGGTGCCATTGTACATCTGATTTTAGTGAAGCTAGTCTAAATACATTCTGTTCTAATTGAAATTCTTTAATGGAAATTTTGTGAATTATTCTCACATCTGTTCTCTTCAATGTTTTTTAGACTTATAAAATGCTTTAAAAATAAAAGGGTGTTTATATTGAGTTTTCCGAAAAAATCAATTAGGGTGAGTGACGATCTAAAATCTTCGACGAAGATGGCTACGCTTAAATGCAGTCAGAACTGGGCATTGTAACTTCCTGATAACTTTGCCGAGATTAGGATGATTGAAATGAAAATTAAAGTACTACTGGTAGATGATCACTTACTAGTCTTGTTAGGAATCAAACAATTATTAGAACACGAATCAGATCTTGAAGTTGTAAATACCATTTGCGACCCTGCCGGCATCAATGCAGCAATATCAAAAAATCATCCGGATGTTGTGGTAATGGACATAAGAATGAAAGGCTACAATGGAATTGAGTTGACAAAGAAATTAATCGAAAGCTATCCGAATCTGAAGATTGTCATATTATCAGCTTATAACGATGATGAATATATTGACGCATCTTATCATGCCGGTGCTTATGCGTTCATTACGAAGGAAAACTCTGCTACAGAACTTGCAAATGCGATCAGACAAAGTTTTTTGGGCAACAATATCATTCCTAGAAAAAAAATAGAATATCAGAATCACTATTTAACCAAAACTGAGTTAGAAATTTTAAAGCTGATTTCTGAAGATAAAACGAACGCAGAGATCAGTGATATTTTGATGGTAAGCAGAAGAACGGTCGAACACCATGTTTCATCAATTATTAAAAAGCTGAATGTGTACTCAAGAGTTGGTGCAGTGGTAAAAGGAATAAAACTGGGACTATTAAAAACTATTTAAAATCGATATATTTTGTTCAAATCGGAAGCCTACATTCCAGCATGTAGGTATTCAAGACATGGATATTGTGTCTGAACTCAATTGCGCTTTAAACAACAAAACCGCTGTACCGTGTGTGAGAGTGTCTATCAAACATAGTGATTCTCTTATTTTTTAAAGCCGAAATGTATAAACTTGACTTTTCCAGGTGGAGGATTTAGCAAAAAGACCTATTTGTTCTCTCAATTTCATTCTTAAGCACTATTCAGAATAGGATATTTTATCTATAGGAAGATAAAGGTAAATATGTTATTTTTAAACAGAAAATTTTTTAATATTTTGAATAGGAGGAATCAAAAATGAAAAAGAAATTGTTTATTGAAGAATTGGAAGTAAGGCAATCTAGCTCTCCGTTATTTGTGAGCCCTATTGTGGATCCGGGATATGCCACAACGTTAGCTTTAGGCGAAGAAGGAGGATATACAACTCAAGCTATCGGGGAAGAAGGCGGGCCAATTGTTACCACATATGCACTTGGCGAAGAAGGCGGTTTTATAAAATAGGTTTTGTTAAAAGTTGGACAAGCGCCCCAGAGAATGTTTTCTGGGGCGCTAAAATTCGGAAAATTCTCATTTATTTCATCGGAGGTGCGAAATGGCGGAAGTATCTGTTGGTATTATCGGTTCACAATTTGAAAGGCATTGTCTTTATTTACAAAAGGAATTGGTTCGACAAGGCGCCCAAGCATTCATTTTAGATAATTCGCCGGATGTCCCCTACCCCTTAAGCTTTGGCGGTGAAGACAGCCATTATGAAAACCGTGATTTATCGGAAACGAACGTTTACTTTTTGAGAGCATTATTTGTTCCTACTCCTGCATTCGATACTTCTCAAATAAAGGAACAAATCAAGGAGAATGGATTTTTGGCATATGCGGCGGAGCGGGAGAGATATGCTGCTTGGCTGTCTTGGTTAAAATCTTCCTCTTACTTCGGCAGACTCATCGTCAATCCTGTTGATACACTGCTCATTCATTTTGCAAAGCCTTATCACCTTGAGTGTCTAAGAAGAGCAGGTATTCCCGTTCCTAAAACGTTAGTAACCAGCAATCCGGAAAAAGTTTTGGAATTCAGCCATAACTGCGATGTCATCTATAAACCCGTTGCTGGAGGAGCATTGTGCCGTCTATTGACAGAGGAAGATAAAAAACCTGAAAGATTAGAAGCATTGAGCACAGCACCGGTGCAATTCCAAGAATACATACAAGGCCAGGATGTACGTGTATTTGTCCTGGACGGAAAAGTCATCGCATCATTTATCATTGAGGGAGAAGGAATTGATTATCGTGAAGGCGCCCATCAAGTCAAACCCTTTGAGATAACGCCAGAGATCGCTCAGTTATGTATAGAGGCATGCGAAACATTAGGGCTTATTTTCAGCGGAATTGATTTAAAACTACGTCCAGACGGTTCTGTTATATGCATTGAATGTAATCCAAGCCCAATGTTCGAAGGATTCGATCGGGTTGCCCCTGTTTCAATTGTTTCCCAGCTGGCTTCATACTTGATCAAACAAGCCATTCTTAAAGAGGAAAATAAACTGAAAGTGAGAAACTGACGTTTGGAGAGGGAGTATTTGTGAATTACTCACAGTCATTTCAAAAACCGTTAGTATACAAAATAGGAAAGATAAAAGAAGATCGGTACTGGATTGAACGACCGGATGGACTTTTATTGCAAATAGATAACTATTCAAAAAAATTGTTGGAGCAGTTGGCAAACAAAGAGCCTATATCTTCTATTGCAGATAAAATGGAAGTATCGGAGAAGGAAATTTTACTATTTCTTGAAAAGTTAGGCATCGATAAGGATGCAGCCTTTTCCCTTATTGAAGAAAAACAATCTGATTTTGAGCCGGATCAAAAGCCGCTCATAACCTATTACAATCCTTGGCTGGAGCGTAAATGGTTTAACTGGATTACCGCAGGTGCTGTTTTGATTTCGATCATCAGCACCGTTTTGTTCATGATCAACACTCCATTTTTTCTCGTCACTGATCTAAAAGGTCAATGGATCATCGCCGGAGTTTTAACATTTTCAGTCCTCATCCATGAGCTTGGGCACTTATTAACAATGCCGCGTACAGGGAACATTTCCATTTCTGTTCAATGGTCCGGGCCTGTCCCGTTATTTAGCATTGTTTGCAATGAAGCTTGGAAGCTATCAAAATGGCAGCGCATGCGGATCAACATCGCGGGCTTTACGGCAGATTTGATTGTATGCGGATTAACATCAGTGATCGGCTTATGCTTTGCACAGCTTTCACCATGGATTTGGTCCTTTCTTATTGTTCATATGTTTAGAATGCTGTTTGCGATTTTCCCGCTGCTTCCTGGAGACGGCTACTGGATGATCGTTGATCTATTGAATCAGCCGAATTTGTGGAAAAATGCAATAGATCAACTAAAGAAATTGAAAATTAATTTGCTTTCCTTCTATGCTTTTGTGCGGATTGCCTTTCATATCTTTATTTGGATTTTATATACGTATTTCATTTTTTTGTGGTCAGCTATCATATTCACAAGGCCGTTTGAAGACGTTCTTTTATTCTTTTTACAGCCTGCGCCGTTGTTGTTATTCCTGAACCTTTTCTATCAGCTGATTTTCATTACTTCCATCGGAATCAAGCATATAAGGCGGCTGGGCAAGGCGGAACGGGCTCTGGAACGGTAACGATTTTTCGCCATTTTATGAAAATCATAACTTAATGATTCGCCATAAACGGCTCTCGAGTTGTTGAAAAGATTGCAAGAGTGGAATTTTTGAATGATTATTCCCGGAACGGAGCCAATCTTGAACATAATTTAATTGATTTTTTTTGAAAAAATATTGACAAAAAATTCAATTCATGGTAATCTTTAAACCGCAGTAAATCAATAGGAATAATTTAGGTTCGATCAGACGACTGAAGGGCCTTGCAATGCTTGGAAATAATATATTTTCAGGCGTGCAAGGCCTGTTTTTATTTAATTTAAAGAAATTGGTTGGACCATTGAATGTCTGAACCAAATGCGTTGTAAAAAAGGAAATGGAGGGGTGGTTCATAGTGTCACACAAGTTTTTAGTACATAATGTCGGCGATTCTGTGGGAGTCGCAATAGAAGACATTGAAGCAGGCGAGCAAATCCAAGGGGTCATCTTAGAAGACGATTCAGTTGTTTCAGTAGAGTCTAGAGATTTTATTCCTCTTGGTCATAAGATTGCTTTAGTGGATTTGGATGAAAACAGCAAAGTAATTGAATATCGCGTACCGATTGGTGTAGCTACAAAAAAAATCTATAAAGGGAGCTATGTTCATACTCATAATTTAAAAACGGCGAGGTGGAAATATGGAGAATAAAATTTGGGGTTATCGCAGAGAGAACGGAAGAGTTGGTATTCGGAATCATGTAGTGATCATGCCTGTCGATGACATTTCTAATGCGGCAGCAGAAGCGGTTGCTAAAATTGTTCCTGGTACTTTAGCGATCCCGCATGCATACGGGCGATTACAATATGGGCCGGATTTAGACTTGTTTTTTAAAACGATTATCGGTAACTGTTCTAATCCAAATGTAGCAGCTGTTGTTGTGATTGGTATTGAGCCTAACTGGACAAATCGAATTGTTGAGGAGGTACAAAAAACAGGCAAGCCGGTAGCTGGATTTTCAATTGAACGTTATGGCGATTTGTCTACGATTGAAAAAGCAGCTCGAACAGCACAAAAATTTCTGCAGGATGCTTCTGAAATTCGCAGAGAGCCTGTGGAATTATCAGAAATTTTAGTAAGTATTAAATGCGGAGAGTCGGATACGACAACCGGGTTAGGATCATGCCCTACGGTAGGAAATGTAGTTGATCGTTTAATCGACGAAGGCGGAACTGTTTTGTTCGGTGAAACCTCCGAATTAACTGGCGGCGAGCATTTAATTGCAGAGCGTTGTGCCACTCCAGAAGTAAAACAAAAATTTTTAAGCCTTTATCAAAACTATGTTGAAGAAATCGCATCAAAAGGTGTTGATCTGCTTGGCAGCCAGCCGACAGAAGGAAATATAAGAGGCGGCCTCACAACAATTGAGGAAAAGGCGCTCGGCAATATCGAAAAAACAGGCACAAAACCGGTGGTTGATGCTTTAGGACCTGCGGAGGCTCCAGTAAAAGCGGGATTGAATTTTATGGATACCTCCTCTGCAGCAGCTGAATGCATTACTTTAATGGCAGCTGGAGGGGCAGTCGTACATTTCTTTCCTACCGGTCAAGGCAATATAATTGGTCATCCAATAGTACCCGTTATTAAGCTTTCGGCAAATCCAATTACAGTTTCTACTATGTCAGAGCATATCGATGTAGACGTTACAGGAATATTGAAACGGGAATATAATCTCCAGCAGGCTGGCGATTTGCTGCTTGATATTTTGATCCGAACAATAAACGGACGTTTAACTGCAGCGGAAACATTAGGGCATAGAGAATTTGTTTTGACGAAACTTTATCGCAGTGCATGAGCGGAGGAAAGTAATGAAAATACTAATCTCTGAATATATGCCTGAATCCGGGATTAACAGGATGAGGAAAATAGCGGAGGTCGAATACAATCCGGATTTATGGAGAAATAAACAGGAATTAATAAACAAAATAATAGATGCAGACGCATTAGTCGTTCGAAACCAGACAATTGTTGATCAGGAAATACTGGATGCAGGGAAAAAATTAAAGGTAATCGGCAGATTAGGAGTCGGGCTTGATAATATAAATTTACTTGCAGCAAAACAACGTAATGTAAAAATCGTCTCCGCCAAAAATGCCAATTCGGTTTCAGTAGCAGAATATGTTATGGCCGTTATTTTAACGGCATCGAGGCCTATCATACAAGCCGGAGAAGACGTTAAAAAAGGAAATTGGAATAGGAAATTATTTACGGGAAATGAGATATACGGGAAAACATTGGGATTAATCGGAACGGGAGAGATTGGCCACAGGCTTGCTAAAAGAGCCATTGCATTTGGAATGAAAGTGATCGGCTATGATCCTTATATAAGAGAATTCGATTATCCTTTTTCTGAAACGGGGATTACAAAGGTTGAATTAGCAGAGGTCTTAAAAGAATCCGACTTTGTAAGCATTCATGTTCCGCTAACGAATGAAACAAGAAATTTACTTAGTACGAAAGAATTTAACTTAATGAAAAAAATGCAATTATTATCAACACTTCTCGCGGGGGAATTGTTGATGAATCCGCCTTATTCAAGGCGGTGGAATCCGGGCAAATAGCTGGTGCTTACTTAGATGTACTTGAGAATGAGCCGGTCGAAAAAGACTATTTTCTATTAAACAGCAGCAAGATTACTGTAACTCCGCATATTGCAGGATTAACAGAAGAGTCCCAAGAACGAATCACTAACATTATTTCAGATGAAATTATGAAAGTACTTGAGGGAAAAGAATCACTATTTTTAGTTTCATCTGATTTTTAAAGGGTGAGTGAAGTTTGACTGTTTATGATGCGAAAGCTTTAAAAAAATTTGTGGAAGATGTTTTGGTGAAGCAAAACGTTAAAAAAGAGAATGCTGAAGTTGTAGCAGATTCATTAATAAGGGCAGATCTTGAAGGTATCACAAGCCACGGAATCAGCAGATTGCCGATCTATTCAAAACGTTTAAAAGAGGGGCGGATTAATCCGAACCCGTCCATAAAAATACAAAAAAAAGGGTTATCCATTTTAACTGTCGATGGAGATAACGGATTGGGCCAGATTGCATCATATTATGGCATTAAAGAGGGAATCAAAACAGCAAGAGAAACGGGAGTTGCTGCCATCGCCATTCGAAAAAGCAACCATTTTGGATGTGCATCATATTATTGCAAGGCAGCTTGCGATGAAAACCTTGCAGCAATTGTGATGACAAATTCTCCGCCTGGGATTCCGCCTTGGGGAGGCAAAAAAGCTTTCTTTGGAACGAATCCGATAGCATTTGGCTTTCCAGTCAAAAACGGACCGGATGTTATTATCGATATGTCTGCAAGCGTCGTTGCAAGAGGCAAAATTATAGAAGCGGCAAAGGAAGGAAAAGCCATTCCAAAAGGCTGGGCAATCGATCAAAGAGGCAATGATACGGAAGATCCTGCAGAAGCATTAAACGGAGCCGTTCTTCCTTCAGGAGGAGTAAAGGGGTATGGCTGGGCTTTGGCAGTGGAAATATTAACAGGGCTATTAACAGGTGCTGCTTACGGCCCACATGTCGAAAATATATATGACGATAACGGCCAAATAGCAAATGTAGGGCATTTTTTTATTTTAATCGATATAGAAAAATTTATGCCTGTCGATCAATTTACCTCTCTTCTGCAAAAAATGCTTTTGGAAATGAAAGCTGTTCCTAAAAAAGAAGAAGTCCATACAATTTTGTACCCTGGGGAACGAAGAGAACAATCTTATATTCATAAATTACATTGTGGTATTCATTTATCTCAGGAAGTGGAAAAGGATTTAGTGCAACTGGCCAATCAGTTGCATTTGGAATTTCCTACCACAGGTGATCATTATGTTTGAAAATATTCGTTTTGATCGTTCCACTGTTCCGAATAAGATTGTTGAAGAATTGAAATCACTTATTCAAGAAAATAAGCTGAAACCCGGGGAAAAGCTGCCGTCAGAAAGAGAGCTTTCTCTTAAATTAAATGTGAGTCGAAATACAATAAGGGAAGCTTACAAAGTTCTCTCTACGCTCGGATTTATTGAAATTAAACAGGGGAATGGCGTTTTTGTAGCGGATGGAACGAATAATTTAGCTCAATTAGCCAATCATTACTTTGTCAAAAGCGACCAATTTGCAGATTTATTTGAAATAAGAATGCTCATTGAAACGCAAGCGGTAGTATGGACTGTTGAACGGGCATCCGATTCGGAAATTGACGTTTTGTATCAGTTTGTGAAAGAGACTGTACAATTAATCAGCGAAAATAAAGTGAATGAAAAGATATTGTCTGAACGAGATCACAAATTTCATATTAGAATTGCGGAGCTTTCCAAGAACGCAATTGCTTATCGGATAATGAACAGTCTCACTAGCCTTTTTAACAATATCAGGGTGGAGACATCTAAAATACCTGATCGGATGCACCATTCGTGGCTGGAGCACTTAGAAATTGTCGAAATGATCAAAAAGCGCGACATAATTAGGTCAAGGAAAAGCATGGAGAAGCATTTACAAAGTGTCGAGCAGACTTTAGAAAACGCAAAGAGGGATAACGGCTAACATATGACATTTAAGTTTATTTCCGAGAAAAAATCGACGGGTTCACCACTGTATTGTTCGGCCTCTTATCGGTAAATGAAAGCAAAACTCTATCACCCTTATATATGAGCTGATGTGCCTTAGCGCCGACGCTTGCCATTTCCCTGATTTTTATAGCAAAAATATATTGTCAGGCGCCATTTTTTCCGAGATTCATTGAGATATTTCTTGTGCTATTTGGAATTGGCTGTGTTTTGAAAGGAAAAAGGCAGAGCTGCCAGCAGGAAAAATTCGCCTCACCTTCTTTATTAAGCTTCTTAATTATGAGCATAGGCTGTGCAGCCAGTCCGTCAGCGGTATCCGTTCGCTGGATTTTTTTATGATGATGAGGAACTTATCCTAGAACCAGGCTATTTAAATTCTGAAGATTTTACGAAAGATGTACAAAATGAAACGGAAGCATAAACAAAATTAGCCGAAAAGACTAGAATCCGCAAATGACATGAAGGCCATTTTCTATTAAAATGATTTTAAGATTTAAAATAGATAGAAAATGGTAAGCAAAAACAACAGAGAAAGTTTTCTGTGCTGGCAACACCAAATCGAATAGTTTAATGGGGAGTGTTTTTGAACAGACGGGAGTCAGGATGCACTCCCCAGCTATTTACTATAGGGGGAAATTTTTGTGGCAGAAACAATTGCACCAATGACGGCAAAACATTTGGAACAATGTATTGAACTATATATGAAAGTTTTTAATCGTGACCCTTGGAATGAAAGCTGGACATATGAAACGGCTAAAGAAAGGCTTACAGATTTGCTGCATACTCCGAAATTTACAGGATTTTTTTGGGAAATCGATGGAACTCCCATTGGTTTTATAGCAGGGAACAGCAAGAAAACATATCAAGGAATAACTTTTTATTTAGCGGAATTATGCATCAATCATGAAATTCAAGGTAAAGGCTATGGCTCTAAGCTTCTCCAATATTTAGAGAAAGATTTACAAAAGAAACAAGTTAAAAGCATTTACCTCTTAACATCCACTGGAGGACTCGCAGAAAGCTTCTACAGAAAAAATGGTTATGCTGTGAATAACAATCGAATTGTGATGAAAAAAATTTTCTTTTAGACAGTTTTTTCCTAGTTAAAATTTTATCCAGCCAATCTTCGGTTTCCGCCAAAGAATCATGCAATCACTGTGCGCATATGAAACCGAATGAGATAATGTTTTAAAACGAGAAACGAATTCAAATTTTGTCAAGTGCTATTCCCCACGCTTATGTTTGGGGAAATTTTTTTTGTGATTGATAAAAAATAATGGTAAATAGTTAAATATAATTAATTAAATATATTTAACTATTTATTGGGGGATTTTATGGTTAAAGACAGCATTGCGTTTATTGCAAATTATTTGTGGAGGGAATCGATTAAAAATTTACATATGCATTTGACGGAGGCAGAGATTAAAAATTTCAGCAGCAATGACTACTATTATTTAACGACTATTTACTATATGGGGAAACCCAATTTTTCTCAGGTGGCAGAAGCTTTGAACGTGACGAAGCCGGCTGTTTCAGCGATGATTAGAAAGCTGTCAAAAATGGGCCTTATAGAAAAAATACAATCGCAGGAGGACAAACGAGTTTATTATGTAAGTGTTACAGAAAAAGGAAAGAACATTGTCGAAGGTGATGAAAAGCTCTACAAGAAAATTGACTTGCAAATAAAAGAGTGTTTAGGAAGCGATCATAAATATGAATTTCTGGAAACTTTATTGGCAGAAATCGTTCGTTATTTGCAAAAAACAGATCGCTAATGCATCATATACATTTTTACATGGAGGAGCTGTTCATGAAAAGGAGTTTTGAGGGTAAATCCGTTATTGTCATAGGCGCTTCAGGGGGATTAGGTTCAAGCTTTGCAAAAGCTTTTGCCGATAAAGGTGCAAGGCTTCTTTTAGTTGGAAGGAATGAAGAAAAGCTTAAAAAGACAGCAGAGCAAATAACTGGAGATATAACAACAGCCGTTTTTGACATTACTGATTTACAATCGATTAAAGAACTGAAAAATATTGTAAAAAGGTGGTCAGCCCATATTGATATTGTCGTCAATGCTTCGGGTTATGACGTGAGAAAGTCTTTAGCTGAGCATAGTTATGAAGAAGCGAAGAACACGCTTGATATCAATCTTTTAGGAGCGATTCTTATAACGAAGGCATTCCTGCCGCATATGAGAGAACAAAAAGGCAGCACGATTGTGCATATCGGGGGATTTGCAGATGGCCGCTTGGCTTTTCCGTATTATAGTGTCGATGCTGCATCACGTGCAGGCTGTTCACATTTATTGAAGCTGTAAACCGTGAATTGGAGTTGGAAGGCAGTCAAGCAAGGGTTGCTTTTTTTTCGCCAAGTCCTGCAGATACTGAAGCTGAAAGACCATTTCATCCGCTTTGGAGGAAAATGGGTGTTTCCATTATGCCTGTTGAAAAAGTGGCAGAGGATTTGCTTAAAACAATTGAAAAGAAGAAGACAGTACGAATTATGGGAGGGATGTCCACGATCCTTTTTGCCAAGCTTAACTCCATATCGCCGAAGCTGGCTGATGCTATCATGATGAAAAAATATGGAAAAATGCTTCAACAATTTTTTTACAGGACAGAGGATTGCGGACAGCAAAAGCCGAATAAGCATAAAAGAGGCTATCTCCGCAAAATTGCTGTCATTCTTATAATCGCCTCGTTTATTTTGTATGGACTAGCCGCCGTTGTCCCATTGCTTCCGCTCACTCTTTCTCAAAAAGCGGCGGCTGTTCCGGCGCTGATTGCAATTGGCGAAATCGTTTGGTGGGCCGGGCTGGCAATCGCAGGTCGGGAAGTCGCTGCCAAGTACAAAAAATATCTTAATCCGTGCACTTGGTTTTCCTGTAAAAGAAAAACAATTTAAAGATTAGAAAAGTGCCATCAGCTGGAATTCTAAACTTTATGCGAGAAGTGAGGAGCTTGGAATTTTTTTTGCCAGATTGGCATATTCTTATTGTTAGTTGTTGGAATAGGATTCATTTCAAAATTATTGGGTAAATATAGGTTGTACTTTTTGCTGACTCTCACTTTTACAGTTTTAATTTTTGCTGTTCTAAATACGAATGATTTTAGTAATCGGCCTTTCTTATATGTTGTTTTATAAATACGAATGATTTTAGTAATCGGCCTTTCTTATATGTTGTTTTATAAATACGAATGATTTTAGTAATCGGCCTTTCTTATATGTTGTTTTATTTGGGACAGTTTGTCTAGCTTCAATGATAAAATTGACGATCCAAACGTATAAGTTAAAATAAAAGGTTCTTCTGAGTTTTATCAGGTAGACGGCAGCTTATAAATAGCGTAAAAGGACATTTTGAAATTCTTTTAAATGAGAAAGACGTCCTCAACACCTATCTTGCTTTCTTCTAAATGTTGATTCGGTTATTAGGCAGGCGGCAGCATGGATTATTTAAATAAGGAAAATAAGGAAAAGAAAAGACTTACGTTTTGATAAGGTGAAATCCCTTTAAATTCGAACAGTCATACAATGCCCTAAAGGGGCTGTCTTAGAAAGTCAAATCGTCATTGATAACCACGATATATCAACATTTCTAAAACATTAATGGGGGCGTCAATAAGCCGTAAAAACGACTTATTAGACACCCACATTTTGTAATTGCATTTTAATTCATTCGGTTTTAAGCTTCTTTTTCATTAATTCATTTATTATGGCAGGTATTAATAAATACAATGCGTAGGCAAAAGACATCCATGCTGCAAAAGCGATAACCTGCGGCTCATCAAGCTTAGGAAAAATCAGCTGGTGGTTGGATAAAGAAAAAGTATCTAAAATTAAACCAACGATCGTGCCGATGAATCCAAATTTCAGCGGTGCATTTTCGGCTTTGTCAAACAATACATATAAATACGTGGCTCCTGCCAATAACACCCCTGTTCCAGCTATTAGCAAAGAGAGGCTGACAGCAAACTCCGCTGTACCCGGTCTGAAAAGAACGCTGTCCCCAAACATAACAAAAAACATTGTGGCAAAAAACCAAACAAAAACGCTCCAGCATGCTGTGTACAAATATCCTTTCATTTGTTCTCCACCTCTTGTAAGCCGCTCAATGCTATAAATAATTTCTCAAGTTCTGCGTATGTTTTCTCTACCGGAAAATTTTTTGACAATAGAGCCTGTAAGGCGATTCCGTCTACAACAGCGTTTAAAATGATCGCCCATGTGTCAAGCGAAATTCCTTTAATTGGTGATGAAGGCCATATTTTTAATAAATTTTCCGCTAGAGCTTTATTTTCTTGTAAAATAATCCCCTCAAGCTGTTCCCTGATTTTATCATTATGAAAACCTGAAACGACGAGCGTTAAGAACAATTTATGAAAAAAAGAATCATGAGAACAACGGCTTTTCGCTGTCTCAATCGCTTGTTTAATGATGTTGCCGTCACTTTTCGATAATTCGTCCCAAGAACTGCCGCAAATATCTTTTACAATATCCAATAATAATTGTTCTTTTGTTCGAAAATGATAATAAACAGTCCCCTGCGTAACCCCTGCCGTTTCGGCGACTGCCCTCAATGTGAACTTTTCAATTCCGTTTTTGACTAAACACTTCTTCGCGGAACGAATTAATTCATTTTTACTAATAACATTCGGCTTTGCCATATGATCACTCCTTATTAGTTATTCATATAACTAACTTAACTCAAAAAAATTTACCGTTTATTCACTGATTCATTTTAGATTATACAAAATTCTTGACAGTACCACAATATAAAATGGTCATAATTACTATCTTTTCAAAAGTCATTTGAATTCTCTAATTTGAATATTGACAAGAAAAGAGTTTTCATGTGACTCTTTTTAAGAGAGAAAGGGCAGGTGAACAAAATGGATATCAATGAGTTTCAACAATGGGTGAAGGAGTATTATGACAGCAGGGGCTGGGCTGAATTAGATATTTTTGTCCGCATTGGATTTTTAGCCGAAGAAACGGGGGAAGTTGCCCGAGCTATAAGAGCGCTTGAAATTGGCAGAGACAGACCAGACGAATCAACAGGTTCAGTTGAGGAAAATAAACAGGCATTAATCGAAGAGCTGGGAGATGTGTTAGGAAACATCATAGTGATTGCAAACAAATACAATATTCCTTTGGAAGAAGTATTTCATTCACATAAAAAGAAGCTGTTAGATCGTTATTCTACTGTTTAAGTTTTATGTCTTAAAAATTCCGTAATAAGGTAAAATTGCGGCATCGCTGTTTCACGTGGTGAACGGATTCTTCCGTATTCTTTGATGCCGCAAACGATTGTTGAATAGATTGTGAAATCCATTTCTTTTTATGGTCGACCAATTGCAAATAAACTTTCTTTTCCGGGCAATAGGGGGGGATGCCCAATTTTCAAAAGTCATTAGCGATAAAAACGATTCCAAGGTTATTAGATAAAAGGCAGTGTTCGCATCAGAGGATGACGATTCTGCGTAAAACGGTCCCGAACTTATATAGCTTGATATTCACATAAGGGAGATGCCGTTTTTATTTGGTTATAAAAATTTTTGAAGTTTAACTTTTTAACTGAAAGGCTTTTATAAATTATTGGTTAGAAAAATCCTGATGGGACTATTTTTCTATTTTTCGTGTAATGCTGCGGCGGCCGTCTATACTAACAGGAACATCTCCTGCAATTGTAATTCTTCTCACAACTCTTTGTTCGTCGCCATAGTCATTTATTGCATAATGCTGGGTTGCACGGTTATCCCAAATCACAACATCTCCTGCACTCCATTTCCAGCGAACTGTATTTTCTAATTGTATAATATGCTGCTGCAGGACAGTGAACAATTGGGCTGAATCGAAGGTGGAAAGTCCGACAAATTTTTTGACAAAATGACCAAGTAAAAGATTGCGTTCACCGGTTTCAGGATGTATATGGACAACGGGGTGCTCGGTTTCATATAAAGTGGAAGTGAATACTTCGTCATAGTGCTTTTTTGCTTCAGGAGATATATTATATCGCAGTGCTGCATAATCATAGGCATTTGTATGGATTGCCCACAATTGATCAGCAAGATTCCGCAGTTCTGTTGGCAGAGTTTCATAGGCAGCAGCTGTGTTCGCCCAAACAGTATCCCCTCCTGCTTCAGGGATCACAACCCCCCGTAAAATGGAGAATTTCGGAAATGCATCTACAAATGTAACATCTGTATGCCATGAATTGGCCCGGTCGCCACGATCAGAGTCTAGCTCAAAAATATAATTGGAGCCGTCTTTTGCTGGAACAGTTGGATGAACAACAGGATTGCCAAGCAGCTGTGCAAAGGCTTCCTGCCCCGCATCATCTAGATGATGCTGATTTCGGAAGAAAACTACCTTGTACTTTAAGATCGCTTCGCGAATAAATTGAATTGTTTCAGCATCTAGTTTATCGGAAAGTTTGATGCCTGATATTTCAGCGCCAATTCGTCCGGCAACTGGTTTGACAATAATCTCTGATTCATTTTGTACTTGTTTGACATCAGTCATAGAGATCGCCTCCTCAAGAAAGTTTATGATTCTACGGAATATTCATCTTTCTCAAAATTTCATCGGCACTTAATAGAAGCCCCACCTCCTTGCTCGTTGAGTGAGCCATTTTAATAAACCGATAATAAGCAAGAAAGCCAGAGCAGATGAGCTCCGGCTTCCAGATGGCTGGTCAGCTTTTTATTCCAGTTGTAAATCCGATGAATTCATATCGGTTTAGTAAAAATATTAGATTCACAAGAAAAAATGTCAATATTAAATTTTAAAAATTTTTTATTTATAAAAAATTAATATTTTACAGTAAATTTTAGCTTGACTATTTTTCATTTGCTCAGTAACATTAAGGATAACTAATGTATACTAATTCAATAGGAAATATCGGTTAATTGATTGTTCCCACCGGTCAACCGGAGACATTGCTGCAAAATGTCTCCGGTATTTTTGTGCGCCCGGCATGTACATGAACTATAGGGTGTAAGTCCCGAACCCCGAAGACAGAAGTAGAGGTTAGCCAAGAGCAAGGGTGTCCGTGGTGACGCGGAATCTGAAGGAAGCTGGAGGCAAAACACCGGTCCGAGGAACACGAACCTCATATAAGGCTAGGTATGATTGAGTGAGTTTGCGAAACAAAACAAAGCTCTTTCTGTCGAAGGTCATATCGAGTAAATGAGGCGGATAGATGGTGTGAAAGTGCATGTACTTACCCGGGGAGATCTGGCTGGCACGCCAAGTAACCTTGGTAACCTATCTAGTGATAGATAACTGAACAGTCAGAAGTCAGCAGAAGTCATAGTACTCTTTTCGAGCTCGAGACGAAAGAGGAAGGACTGAACAATTAAGGAGAACGAATCGCTAGGCGTTCACCTTCTGTGTGGAAGCAGACAATCCGATAGGACTTACTTGAAGGAGGAAGTGGTGAACCCCACGGGGGACTTCAAGAGGGTGGAGCAGAAGATGGCACAAATAGAAGAATTCGTTCACGTGGAGAGGATATCAATGTTGATGGAAATGATTTTGTCACGGGAAAATCTCCTGGCGGCACTGAAACGAGTCGAACAGAATAAAGGAGGTCACGGAGTAGATGGCATGTCCGTAAAAGACCTACGAAGACACCTCTACGAAAATTGGGACTCCATTCGACAGTCGTTGAGAGAAGGAACCTACAAGCCCTTACCCGTCCGTCGAGTCGAAATCCCGAAACCGAACGGTGGAGTAAGGCTTCTAGGGATCCCTACCGTGACGGATCGTTTCATCCAACAAGCGATTGCCCAAGTGTTGACGAAAATCTTTGATCCGACCTTCTCGAACCATAGCTATGGTTTCCGCCCAGGTAGAAGGGGACATGATGCGGTTAGGGAAGCAAAGGGTTATATCAAAGAAGGATATCGTTGGGTAGTCGATATAGACCTAGAGAAATTCTTTGACAAGGTGAATCACGACAAACTGATGGGGATCTTGGCGAAAACGATCAAAGATCGAATTCTACTGAAGGTAATCCGCCGGTATCTTCAATCAGGCGTGATGATCAATGGAGTGGTAATGGAAACGGACATGGGAACGCCTCAAGGCGGCCCGCTTAGTCCACTTTTATCAAACATCATGCTTCATGAATTGGATAAGGAGCTTGAGAAACGTGGACATAAGTTTGTTCGGTATGCGGATGACTGTAACATCTATGTGAAAACAAAGAAAGCAGGAATTCGTGTCATGAACTCCATTACGAACTTTATAGAGAAGGAGTTAAAGCTCAAGGTAAATAAAGAGAAATCGGCGGTAGACCGTCCTTGGAAACGGAAGTTTCTCGGTTTCAGCTTCACACTCAATAAGACTCCAAAGGTACGGATTGCGAACGAAAGTGTGAAACGTTTGAAGAACAAGATCCGTGAAATTACATCAAGGTCGAAACCGTATCCAATGGAGAAAAGGATTGAGAAACTGAACAAGTATTTAATGGGATGGTGCGGATATTTTGCCTTGGCAGAAACACCAAGTAAGTTCAAAGAATTTGATGAATGGATTAGACGAAGGCTTCGGATGTGTTTGTGGAAAGAATGGAAAACCCCGAAAACAAGAATTCGGAAACTCAGAGGATTAGAAGTTCCAAGCCATAAAGCATTCGAATGGGGCAATACACGCAAGAAATATTGGCGGATTGCCTGCAGTCCCATTCTACACAAAACCCTCGACAACTCCTATTGGAAGCGTCGAGGGTTAAGAAGTCTATTCGAAAGATATCAAGCACTACGTCATACTTAATTGAACCGCCGTATACCGAACGGTACGTACGGTGGTGTGAGAGGTCGGGGGTTAGTCACCTCTTCCTATTCAATTGAAATCAAAAGGGAGGAGTAAGATGAAGTTGTTGAAGAATTGCAGAGTGATAGGAATTTTATTGTTAGTAGGGACAGTTGTTTTATCTGCTGGCTGTCAGAACAAAACAGTTGCTGAAAAAGAAGGCAAAGCCGGAGGTGATGGCAAATATGAGACGCTGACACTGCGCTATCAAGGATCTCCTGGACAAGTCACTTTCCCGGAATTGGCGGAAGATTTAGGTTATTTAGATCCAATCAAACTTGAATGGGTTGGAAATACAACGAGTGGACCACAGGATATCCAAACAGCTGCAACAGGGGAAATTCATTTTGGCGGTGCATTTAATGGAGCAATTATTAAATTAAAAGCCAGCGGCGCCCCGATTAAAGCCGTGATCAGTTATTACGGCAGCGATGAAGATACGTTCAGTGGGTTTTATACATTAGAGGATAGTCCGATTAAAGAGGCGCGAGATTTAATTGGCAAAAAAGTCGGGATGAATACTCTCGGTGCACACCATGAATTCGTGTTAAAAGAATACTTGCGTCAAAATGGATTAACAGAGGAAGAAATTAAAAAAGTAACGATAGTGGTGATTCCGCCAGTCAATGCAGAACAAGCATTGCGTAATAAACAAATTGATGTAGCTGTGTTAGGCGGAATGCTGCGAGACCGGGCATTAGAAAGGGGCGGGATTCGGAAGCTCTTTAGTGATTATGATTTGTTTGGTGCTTTTAATGCGGGCAGTTATGTTTTTACTGAGAAATTCATTAAAGAAAATCCGAATACTGTGAGAAAATTCGTTGAAGCAACAGCGAAAGCAATTGAATGGGCGCGTTCAACCCCTAGAGAAGAAGTCATTGCCCGTTATGAAGCAATTATTGAAAAAAGAAAACGAAAAGAAGATGGTGAAACAGTTAAATTTTGGAAAAGTACAGGAATCGGCTCGAAAGGAGGTTATATACAGGAGAAAGATTTTCAAGTGTGGATCGATTGGCTAATAAAAAGCGGTGAGTTGAAAAAAGGCGAAATTGGGCTGGATGACTTATACACAAATGAATTCAACCCTTACTAAAGGAAGCTTGAACAAAAATGTTTAGGAGGTGTTCAACAGGTGACAGATAAAATTCAATTTGACCATGTCACAAAAATTTTTAAAATTCGGGATGTTGAAAAGGGAAAAGGAAGCTTTAAAGAGTTTACCGCATTGAGGAACGTTCATTTTTCCGTTAAAAATGGAGAATTTCTAACGTTAGTCGGGCCGTCAGGATGCGGAAAATCAACTTTGCTTGATCTTCTCGGCGGATTGTCTCAACCAACATCTGGGAAAATTTTAATAGATGGGAAGCAAATCGACGGCCCCGGTTTAGATCGAGCAATTGTCTTTCAACAGTACGCCTTGTTTCCTTGGAAAACAGCTAAGGGAAATATTGAGTTTGGTTTAAAAGCGAAAGGTGTGCCAAAAAAGGAACGTTCGGAAATCGCCCGTCATTTTTTGGAGCTAGTCGGCTTGTCCGGCTTTGAAGAACGTTATCCCCACGAACTATCAGGCGGGATGAAGCAGCGTGTAGCTATTGCTAGAAGTTTGGCTTTTGACCCTGACGTTTTATTAATGGATGAACCGTTTGCGGCCTTGGATGCTCAAACACGCGAAACATTGCAAAACGAATTGCTTCGTATCTGGGAAAAAACAAAGAAGACGATCGTGTTCATTACTCATGGAATTGATGAAGCCGTGTACTTAGGACAGCGTATCGCCGTAATGACTTCACGTCCGGGGACGATAAAACAAATTATTACAAACTCAGCTCATTCCCAAGCAAAGGAAGACGATGCGCGTTCCACGCCGGAATTTGCAAAGACTCGCCATCAAATTTGGGATTTACTTCGGGATGAGGTCAGTAAATCGCAAAATGATCATAAAAAAGAGCATTCAGCTTAGGAAATTTAATAAAAGTCCTGCGGTAATATGTCAAGGTGAAAAATCATAGAAATTGGAAATTCCCTTGTCCGATGATCCGAAAAAAGGCAATACTGAAGAAACCCAGTATTGGTACATGTAATAAACTGGGTCTAAAGGTTGATATTGGTATACCAGATCGATCCTCTTATCGATCTTCCCCCTTTCTTGGCGTGTAGATTTGACCGTTGCGTAGCAGCGCATCGATCACACGCACGAGTTTTCTAGCGGTGAGGACGAGGGCTCGTTTATGTTGGTGTTTGGGCACTTCCTCATACTTCTTCCGGTAGTACGCACGAAACGTCGCATCATGCCGTTGCACCGAGTTGGCAGCCTCCACTAGGTAGTAACGGAGATAGCGATTGCCGGAACGAATGAGGGAGGTGTCCTCGGCTTGAAAACGGCCCGATTGGTGCTTGGACCATGTCAAGCCGGCATATTTTGCCAAGGCGGCCTGGTTGTGAAACCGCTCGATTTGCCCGATTTCGGCCAGGATGCCTGCGGTATAAACCGGTCCGATGCCTGGGATGGTTTGCAGTGTGTTCGGAATGCCTTCAAGATGGCGGGTAATGGCTTTATCGAGCTCTTTGAGCTGCGATTGCAGGCTGCGGATTGATTGAATCGACAGCCCTAACAGCAAGTCGATGGAATCCTCGACACACTTGGACAACCGATACGACGAACGGGCCGCCTTTTGAATCGACTTGGCGATGCATTCCGGATCGGCAAAGCGATTGCGCCCTTTTTGGCGCAGGAAGTCGGCCAACTGCTTGACATCCATTTGGCAGATGTCATCGAGGCTCCACGACTCAAGCAGCAGTTCGAGAATGGCATGTCCGAAGATCGAACTGTCCACCTCTTGGGTAAAGGAACTGCATTTGTAAAACAAGTGCTGGAGAAAATACTGTTTCTCACGGGTTAACTGGTGGACGAGATGATATCGCATGCGTGTCAGTCGCTGAAGCGCGAGAAACTGCTCCTTGAGGACAGCCGTCATCTTCAGACGGCCGAAGCGAAGCCGATCCGCAATGATCCAAGCATCGATGTCATCCGTTTTCTCCAAGTCGACATAGGCTTCTTTAAACTTGCGAATGAGCTTTGGATTGATCGTAAACACCTTGACGTTCCAAGCCTGCAAGGCCTCCTGCTGGTGGAAAAACATAGCTGGATGCCAACTGTAGACCGAGGTGGCTTCCATCCCGATCAGAATTTCGGTTGGCTTTCGCTTGTTAGCCCACAGGAGGATTTGATCCCGAAGGAAGGTGGCGCCCAGAAGATGATTATCCACTTTGAAGCGTGCGCACGTATTTCCTTCATGATCCATAATGCAGGTGGCTAAGTCGCGTGAGCTCACGTCGATCCCGACGTAGAGTTTCATGAGATCACCTCCTATTGTTGTAGGATCGAGGGGTAGGACTCTTCGGGATGCCCCCGGATCGCGCCTGTTGACCAGTCACCCTCGCATATGAGAACTCACGTTGGACCATGGGCTGCCCTGGAAGCTGCTCCTTCCAGCATGGGGAAAACCAACGGGAACAGCCTGCGGGTTAGACGTCCAAACAGGGGCCGAGGAGACAGACTTTACAAGTAGTCAAAGCTACAGGAGTGAGAAGAGTATCCCCGATGATCCTAAGACCATTATCCAGGAACATTGCGAAAAGTCCAACCCCGGTACGCTCAACCCTTTGTGGGAGGGGCGCGCCCCTCCCACAAAGGCAACCACCCAAGATATGCGATTGTCAAGGAGCGTATCGGACTGGAAATTCGATAAAAAAACTTTCTGAAACTTAGTATACGAGGAGTGTTGCAAATGTTAGGAATCATTCGTGTCTTAACGACTGATCAAGATGATATTTTACAAGAACATGGAGCAATACTGCATGAAAAGTACAAGATTAATTCGATTTCAAGATGTATCCCATCTCAGCCAAATGGGATATATGATGACCGTTCGGAAGAGATTGCGATTCCAAAAATAATCGAACTAGCCAGACAAATGGAAGCGGAAGGAAAAGTAGATGTGCTTACCATCAGCTGTGCTGCGGATCCCGCCTTGGAAGAAACTAGGGCGCAGGTAAAGATACCCGTTCTCGGAGCAGGAATTTGCGGCGCACATGCAGCAAGTATGGTAGGGAATAAGATTGGTGTAATCGGAATATCAAGTGATCCGCCGAAACGGATGAAGGAGGAGTTAAGGGAAAAATTTCATTCTTATTCCTACTCGCCAACGTTGCGGAAAACTACAGATTTGTTTAGGGAAGATGCCAAACCGGAATTGCTTGCATTAGTACAGCAAGTAATTAGCTCTGGAGCGGATACAATTTTGTTCGCTTGTACCGGTTTTTCAACGATTCGTCTCAAAGACTATTTAAGGAGCCGAGTTAATGTTCCAATTATTGATTTGGTGGAAGCGCAAGGGATTGCTTATCAATTAGTAAATAGGGGGGGAAACGAATGAATGCAAAGACATTTGATCTATCATTTGTCATATTTTCCATTTTAATTTCTATTTTTGGTGCAATTATTGGAATGCAATTGATTACTTCTCTCGGAATTACACCGAATACCTCGATCATCGGAGCACTGATTGCCATGCTCATTGCGAGGATTCCTATGCAATTATTTTATAAATACCGTTCCTTGGAAAATCAAAACTTAATTCAAACATCCATTTCTGCTGCAACGTTTGGTGCAGCCAACAGTTTGTTAATTCCTGTCGGTATTCCTTATGTAATGGGGTTGCCGGAATTAATTGTTCCGATGTTGATTGGTGCGGGAATCGCATTAATTATTGATGCACTTATCCTTTACAAAGTTTTTGATACGAGTTTCTTTAGTGCAGAAGAAACGTGGCCGCCAGGAGTTGCGACTGCAGAGGCATTAAAAGCAGGAGACGAAGGCGGAAAGAAGGCAAAAATCCTAGGTTTAGGTATTCTTGGCGGTATAGCGGGATCCTATTTAGGAATTTCCATGTCAGCCTTTGGGGTTGCCTTCATCGGGAATATATGGGCGTTAACGATGTTTGGTGCAGGTCTATTGTTAAATGGTTATGCGGAACCGCTGTTTGGAGTTAATTTAGGGGACTACTATATTCCCCATGGAATGATGATCGGCGCAGGGATTGTTGCGTTATTCCAATTTATTTTCGCATTTATAAAAATAAGGAATGATAAAAAAGAAGCGGCAAATAGCGCAGAACAGCAACGTCAATTTACTCGGACAGAGGAAGATTTGAAAAAAAGGATTTGGATTCGGTTTCATACTGTATGTTGTCGGAGCAGCTATCGTTGCAATCATGGGTGGTTTGCTTGCGGAAATGCCTGTACATCAAATCGTTCTGTTTGTACTATTTGCAGCTTTTGCAGCCCTGGTTACGGAGATTATTGTAGGTATTGCGGCGATGCACTCTGGGTGGTTCCCAGCATTTGCGGTTACATTAATTTCCTTAATTATCGGATTAATTCTAGGCTTTCCTCCAATTGCTTTGGCTTTGCTTACCGGATATACCGCTGCAACCGGACCAGCCTTTGCCGATTTGGGATATGACTTTAGGACAGGATATCTTCTTCGCAAAGGTTCTACATTAGAACAGGAACTTTATGGTCGTAAATTACAGTTGAAGAGTGCGCTGATTGGGTTTGGTGTAGCGATTGTCATGGTGACATTGTTTGCGAATAATTTCTTTGCCCAAGACTTAGTTCCTCCGGTGGACCGGACCTATGCAGTAACGATCGAGTCGGGATTATCTGGAAATGTTGCACTCATGCTCTTGCTTTGGGCAATTCCTGGCGCAATCATTCAGTTCATTGGCGGCTCCAAACGGCAAATGGGTATTTTGTTAGCTACGGGACTGTTAATAACAAATCCTATTGCTGGGTGGGCAGTATTGGTAGGTATTTTAATCCGTGTTACAGTGATTAAGTTGCGCGGCAAAGAGGCTGAAAACACAATGTTTACGATGGCAGCCGGCTTTATCGCTGGAGATGCTTTATATAGTTTCTTCTCATCCATCTGGAAAGCTAGATAAGGGAGGTTCTTCTTATGGCAACTAAGGTTTTGACAATGGAAGATGCGAAACATGCGGTGTATGGCGGCTGCATCTTAGGAGGAGGAGGCGGCGGGTGGATCCAAGATGGTCTGGAAAAGGCGAAACAAGCCTTCACCTTCGGCTCCCCTGCATTAGTCTCTGTTGATGAATTATCGACAGAAGATTATGTCGCTTGTGTCTCTCTTGTAGGCGCTCCATCCGCGAAGAATATTTACGTCGACAGCAGTCAATTAATCGATACGGTCAAGCGGATGCAAAAGGAATTTGACAAACCGATTAAAGCTTTGATGACCAATGAAAATGGAGCAGCCACTACTATTAATGGATGGTTGCAGGCAGCAGCGGTGGGCTTGCCTGTCATTGACGCACCATGTAACGGGAGAGCCCACCCAACAGGGTCCATGGGATCAATGAATTTATCCGAAGTTAAAGAATACAAGTCAGTGCAAACTTATGCAGGAGGAAAAGGAGAGAGAAAAGTAGCCGGCTCTGTTGTAGGGAGTTTAGACCTTGCTTCCAATGTTGTTCGCGATGTTTCCATTTATGCTGGAGGGATGGTTGCAGTTTGCCGAAACCCTGTTCATATCGGATTTATTAAAGAAAATGCAGCCGTTGGAGGCATTACCCAAGCTATGGAGCTAGGTAAAGTGTTTCTCTCTGTACCAGAAGGACCGGAGCGCATTGAAGCTGTTGCTTCCTATCTAAAGGGCCGTGTTATTCATTCCGGCCGAGTCTCAAAGTTTGAGTTAAAAGAGGAAGGCGGCTTTGACGTTGGCTACGTGCATGTAGATGATTTGGAATTAACATTTTGGAATGAATATATGACGGTTGAAGTGGAAGGTGTACGCAAAGGAACGTTTCCTGATCTCATCATGACATTCGATGCCCAGACAGGGAAGCCGATCGTCAGTGCGGAAATGAAAGAGGGGCTTCATATCGCTGTAATCTCGGTGCCAAAGGATAATCTACTATTAAGTTCTACGATGTTTAACAAAAATCTATTGAAAAAGATCGAACCAATTATCCAAAAAGAGATTATTTAAAGGAGAGGTTTACTATGTCATTAAAGTACACGATGGAAGTTATGGAATTGCTCGATGATGCAAATATCAATGGTCAACAAGTAGTCGATCTTTTTAAAGACAAAAAATATGTTGAGGCATCCTACGAGACGGTGAAAGGCGATAAAGGATCGACCGACTTTGTTAAAATAACGATCAAAGGGGAAAACGGTAAATCTTCCGGTGGCGATGCACCAACATTAGGAGTTGTCGGCAGATTAGGCGGAATCGGTGCACGTCCAAGCCGAATTGGTTTAGTCTCAGATGCGGATGGTGCGGTTGCTGCCATCGCAACGGCGTTAAAGCTTGCGGTCATGTCTGAAAAAGGAGATCGATTACCAGGAGATGTTTGTGTAACAACGCATATATGTCCAGATGCACCGACCGAACCGCATGAGCCGGTAGATTTTATGAATTCTCCGGTAGATATATTCACCATGAACAAATACGAAGTAACACCAGAAATGGATGCTATTTTATCCATTGATACGACTAAGGGAAATAAAGTATTTAATCATAAGGGCATTGCCATTTCTCCAACCGTGAAATCCGGCTATATCCTTAAAATTAATGATGATCTAATTCGTATTATGGAAATGACGACAGGGGATCTGCCAGCTACGTTTGCGGTAACGACACAAGACATTACTCCATATGGAAATGGCTTGTACCATATCAACAGTATTCTTCAGCCTGCTGTCGCAACGGATGCGCCGGTTGTCGGTGTAGCAATTGTTGCCAGGACAGCGGTTCCTGGATGCGGCACCGGGGCAAGCCATGAAGTAGATATTGCACAAGCTGTTCGTTTCTCTATCGAAGTGGCGAAAGAATATACTAAAAAACAATTCGAATTCTATGACGTAGAAGAATATAAACGTATAGAAGCGCTATATGGTTCTATGAAACATTTACAAACGTTGGGGAATGAATGATATGGAGCGAGGAAGAGTAGGAGTACTGACCATTGGCCAGTCACCCCGCACCGATGTTACCCCGTCTATAAAAGGAATATTAGGGAGTAATATCGAAATTATCGAACGAGGCGGATTAGATCGTTTGACAGAGGAAACGCTATCTGAAATCACCCCGGGTCCTACTACTACAACAACCTATATATCAAGGCTTAGAAATGGCAAAAGCGTGAAAATCGATAAAAACAAACTGCTCCCTTTGCTGCAGGAAGAGCTGACGGAGTTGGAGAAAGAAACAGATGTCACCATTATGCTCTGCACTGGCGATTTTCCAACATTAAAAAATACAAAGCCGGTGCTTTATCCAGACAAAGTGCTGAGACACTCGGTCCAAGCAATTATGACGAAAGGAACGCTAGGATTAATAATTCCTTTAGAAGAACAAAAGAAATCTCTTGTCGAGAAATGGCATGGCATCGGAATGGACATAGTCGTTGAAGCTGCTTCTCCATATGAAGAAAGCGATTTGAAAGGAGCCGGAGCAAGACTGAAGGAAAAAGGAGCAGACCTGATTGTTCTGGACTGTATGGGATATCATGAATCCCATAAAAATGAAGTAAAACAAGTATTCGACGGACCGGTCATCTTGCCAAGAACATTAATAGCGCGTATTGCAGCAGAATATGTGTTTTAATCAGATCCGGCGATAGCCGGATCTATCCCTGTTTGGAGATGGAATTGATATGCCAGTCATCGCTTTATTTTTATTGAGTTTGTTATGGGGATCAACTTTTTATTTCACCAAAATCGTATTGCCGGATTTTCATCCATTTTCGATCGTCTTTTATCGCTGTTTATTTGGTGCAGCTGCTTTATTTCCCTTTTTTATTTGGAAAGGAAATAAAGAGGAATTCCAGCGTCTGCCAATACTCTTAAGCATTGCGCTAATGAATGCAGCTGTTCCATGGAGTTTAATGAGTTACAGTCAACAAGAACTGGATACTACCATTAGTGCAGTACTGAATGCAACGGTGCCGATTTTTGGCTTAATGTTCAGTGCGCTGATTTTAAAGATGAATATTCGGTGGAAGGAATTTCTCGGCATCTTAATTGGTTTTACAGGTATAGTGACTGCTTTTTTTCTCGGACCTGCATCTGGGGCAGGATTTGAAGTTGGCAGTGCGTCTTTATTAATTACTGCAGCCATTTTTTATTCATTATCTTCTGTTTTAATCACAAAGTACCTGCAGCATTTATCGGTTTTTACATTATCATTTATGACAATGGTTATCGGCACTGTAGTTGCAGGGGGTTTGATGGCAGCGGTTCAGCCGCAAAGTATCCATCAATTGGCAGAAGCGGAAAATCTTGCAGCTCTTTTAATATTAGGCGTTTTTAATTCAGGGATTGGTAATGTGATATTCTTTTACTTAGTAAAGAGTGGCGGTCCGATTTTTGCGATGTTGATAACCTTTTTAATGCCAATTACAACCATTTTTCTTGGAGTACTTTTTTTGAACGAGTCCCTGAACATAGGAACGATGATTGCCTTAATTCTTGTATTAGTTAGTGTGTATATAACGCAAAACAAAGGAGGTAAAAAAGATATGGAATTTCAGGAAATCGTATCAAAGCTGATGAAAAATAATTTTTTTGTAGACCGGAATATCCGCATTTTTGTATTAACGGATCAGAGTACAAGATCATTAGGGGAAAAATTCGCTGGAGCGCTGCAAGGGGATGGCTGGAATGTCGCGCTGCACATAATGGAGGACCGAAATAAGTCAGGCGAGGAGCCGCCTTCGGACGCGGCGAATGCCATGCTTCAGTATGACTTGGTATTTTGTTTGACAAAACATTCCCTAACCCATACGGAAGCCCGAAAAAATGCGAATGCCAAGGGGATAAGTGTCATTACAATGCCGGGAATTACAGAGGATATGTTTCTTCACGGAGCGATGAGTGCAGATTATAGCAGGGTCGAGAAGGAAACTTTGGAAATGACTGATAGATTGACTGCTGCGAACAAAGTGACAATCTATACTGGAGATAATCATAAGTTAATTGTGCCCGTGGAAGGAAGAAGCGGGGTTCCGAGTACAGGAGTCTTCAGGAAAAAAGCTGCTTCCGGGAATTTGCCTTCCGGGGAGGCCTTTATTGCTCCATTAGAAGGGAAGGCAGTAGGGACAATTGAAATAAACGGTTCTATTGCAGGCATTGGGTTGCTGGATTCTCCTATTGTACTAACTATAAAGGAAGGTAGACTTGTTCACGCAACCGGCGAGGATGGAGCTGCCCTATTAAAACTACTTGGAGAAGGAGACGGCCGTATGCTTGCTGAACTGGGAATTGGTACAAACTATGCAGCACGGATAACAGGGAATATTTTGGAGGATGAAAAGGCTTATAATACTATACATGTAGCCTTTGGTTCCAATCATACATTTGGAGGTACTATAAAGGCGGATGTGCATATTGACTGTGTAACGAAAAATCCGACGATAGAAATGGAATAGCATTCATTGGACCCGATATAGAATCCCGCCAATGGGAAAGCGCTGTTTGAATAAGCGATCAAACTGGAGAGATGATTATGTCAGAGGATTTATTAAAGTTAATGCGTGGCATTGTCAATGTCCGAAATTACAAAAACGAATCAATTTCTGAAGACATTTTAACCAAACTGTATACTGCCTTTGCGGCAGGGCCAACTACGATGAGTTCTCAAGCTGGTGAGCTATTACTTATTTCGGACAAAGAAAAACGTAATAAGCTGGTTGAGGCAACGCTAAACCCTTATTTAACAAAGGATAGCTACGGTGCTCAATCATGGTTGCTAAATGCTCCTTTTGTCTGTGTTGTTTTAGTAGAGAAACGAAGAGCTGTTGCAAGGGTGGGAGAACAAGGTTTATCCATTGCGAAACAAGAGGTGAACGCTTCGATTCAGAATTTCCGCTTACTTGCCCAATCCCTTGGTTTGTCTACGGCTTGTGTTCGTGAATTTGATCAGGATCAATTGAAAGAAAACTTAGATTTACCTTGGTATGTTATGCCTGTTGCTATTCTGACTGCAGGCTATAGTGATGTTAAAGCAGAAGAGCCTCCGCGATTGTCCGTATCAGAGATTGTGAGCGAGGAGGTTTGGATTTGAATAAGGTGAATCAGCTCAAACGAATTCAAGCCATTTATAAACGTGTAAGTTGTCGTGCTTTTCAAGATAAACAGGTGCCGCAGCATATCTTAAAAGAAATTATTACAGCGGGGACAAGGGCTCCGGCTAGCGGAAATATGCAGCCTTGGGAATTTCTGATTATTGATGATTTGGATATGAAAGACAAACTATGCAGCTGTACTTTTAGCGGCTTTTATTCCAAAGGCGCAAAAAATCAATCATGGGTAAAAAAAGCACCAATCATCATTGTACCGTGTGTCAATTATAAGCGTACTGTTGCAAGATATGGAGATTTAGCTTACAAATGGGCCGTGATTGATACGGCATCGGCTGTTCAAAACATGCTGTTAGCTGCGACGGAATTAGGGATAGGAAGCTGTTGGGTTGGAGGCATTATTGAAGACAAAGTGCGAAAGCTGTTACAGCTGCCCTCCTACGTGGAACCCCTTGGTCTGATTCCGATGGGTTATCCTGCCGAAAAGACAGAGCAGAAACATAAAATTGATCCGAAGTGGCTGACACATCATAACATATATAATGCACCGTATTTTGATTAAGAAAGACCCATGTATGAAAGAAGTTGTCAACGCTTTTCATGATGACCATAAAACTGCTCTTGAAGGATAACGTTATAAATTGTCGAACAAGGGAAGGTGGATCAAGTCTTTGAGGAAACTTCCCATCCTTATACGAAGTCTCTGCTTTCTGCAATCCCGTCTACCGACATCAAGCAGAAAAGAGACCGCATCATTTTACGAGGAGACGTACCGTCTCCGGCCAACCCGCCTTCCGGATGCGGCTTTCGGACCCGCTGCCCTTTGGCTGAAGACATATGTAAAGAAGTTCCGCCTTTTGTCGAAGTTGGTGGGGGACACTTTTCCAGATGTAGTCTAATCGAAAAGTACAAACGGGAAATGGAAATAGAGGTATCTGCTAATTCTTGAGTTGAATAATTACGCAGATAATTTAAAGCTAACAGAGGATGATAAATAATTTTAGTTCATCCTTTGTTAGCTTTTGTTTTTTTGGGATTTCTGCACATCGATTATTGTTTACGACATCTTCACTATAAACTTCAAAACAGCTCTTAATCTCCTAGATTCATATATTAAATTCTTCTTCTTCTGACTCCATTAAAACACCAATTTACTGCAAACAAATGGGATATCAAAACGATAATAAGCCCATAAATTGACGTTAATAACACGATACCTAACTTATCAGCTCCTTGGATTAGGAAAACAATTATTATTAAAATAATTCCTGTCACAATTTCCTTTAATATTCGACTTTGAAGAATTCGCATCCAAAGATTACCCGCTAATCTTAATGGAAAATCACGTTTGGCTTTTAAAGTTGCAGTGATTAATGCACTAATTGCAGTAGAAATAGTGAAAGCAACAACTAACATAATGAATGAAAGGCTTTGTAACCAAGCTAAATATGCTGTGAACTGCGCACGCAGTATTCCTTCTTCCGCAATATAAACTACGTGTAATTCACCTGTAATCCCTTGGCTGCGAAGAGATTGTGCATCGAGCTTATGTTGTTCTAACAGTTTTTGCGTTTCGGATACACCTGTAAAAATTATATTTCCAGTAGAAATTAAAGATGTTAAATTCGAATCACTATAGGTATCGTGCAATGAAGGAAGAATAACGAATAAAATATCATCTCCAAAATAAAGACTGCTATCTCCGCCGCCCAACATAACGGGAAGTTTTGAACCTTTAATAGGTTGTCGCAATTGTATTTGTTCGAATAAATAATTTACATTTTCTTCTTTCGTGAATACACTTATCTCTTCCTTCACTTCATGAAGAAGTTCCTTTGGGACGTCCTGTTTGGAAACATTTTCCACGGCCGATTTGTCAATTTCGGCTGTAATCAGGTCTAGCCACTTCTCGTTCACAAAAGAAATAGCTGAGTAATGATGAAAATTAACCGTTGGCCACATTTCCTTAGTATAAGTGTAAGAAAAAGCTGCCAACTCCTTTGATTCAGCATCCTTTACCAATTCGCTAATCATTGACTCTGTACGATTCATCTCATCATTATTTGTAGCAAACACAATTGAGACTTGATCTGAAAGCTTTTTCCACTGAGCCAGCTCAGCTGCCATTTCTGATGATTGCTTATAAATGGACCATGTAGAACCTACTGAAGAAATGACCAAAACGAATGTTAATGCCTGAATCATAATTGCAACCGGCCGATAACGTTTTACTGGCGGCTGTCTTGTTGCAAACATCGCCGTGCTTGGCCGTGCAACAAAAGACATAATGAGTACGATAAGGATAGAGCAAAGAATCACTGCTACTTGTAAACTTATTAACACTTTCAGAAATACGCGAATATACATGAAGCCATGAAACAGACCTATATAGAACGTGGAAACGACAGCTATTATTCCTGCTGATAGGAGCAATGCTTCACAAAATCCTTTGAGATCTTGCCATTGAATTTCCATTGCAGGAGAACCATTTAAAAGCCGTATTGCTCTTCCGCGTGCCTTAATCGACAACCAAAATAAAGCAAGCGACGTAATTAGTGCAAGTGATGCAAGAACAGCAATGGCAAATCCCTTCTCTTTTACAACAAATAGAAGATTTTCAATAACCGAAGCATCGCGCCGAACGACTTCTACCCCCATATTTTGTAAAGTATCGACAAATTCCTCTAGATGTGAAGTATCGTTCGTAACTAGATATACTCCGTCTGGAAAAGAGTTGGCAAGCCGATTTTTCTGAACTATTTTCCCCGTTTCATTACCGCGAAACCATGTAAATTGATTTGGTAAAGAATGATGATTAAGCGAAATAAAAACTTCACTACTTCCATCATCATCCAAGTCTGGGGCGATTTTAACAAGCCCAAGATTAAGCTCCTTATCAAATTCTGTCAACTTTAAATACGTATCATTAATCGTAATTTCTGATTCTGCAAAATTAAGATAAATTCTGCTTTTACTTCCAATCGCTTGTGGAAAATCCCGATCATTTAAATCGGTAATAATTGCTGCGAGTAATGCTAGTAAAGAAAATAATATACATGAAACAATCATAATTATTTTTTTATAAATGTTCATCTGCCCATCACCACTTCTTTACATGAAAATTCCACATTGGTCTATCGTTTCACTAAATAGATTGGCACACCTAATCCTTCACTATTTTTAATCAGTTCACGAATGGACTCTTCTTCATCTTTCGAATCGTACGTAACTTCAATTAAGGCACGGTCTGAATCATCGGAACACGGTTGCCCGACTTCGACTTGAATGTTTTTTCCAATGTTTTCAATTTTTTTAACGAAATCTTGATGGTCATCTAATGCTTTAGCAACCTCCTGGACAGATGGTAATTGTTCACATGGTGGATGAGCGTTTTTGGATGGCATTGGGTATCCGACCATTATTAGTACAAATGCAACCGTTATTAATATCATCATTATTACACTTATGACTCTTTTATAAGTTGTTTTCATAGATATCCTCCCCGTAATTGAATTTTAGTTTTCTATATCTTGTTGTATAGCTGAGCTTGAGAAACGCAAACAATCCATAGTTAAGCTGAATTTGACAATAGCTATTTTCTCCTTTCTCCCTTGACACTTCACAACTAGACTATTATCGTATTTGTCAATGGGGACTGTGATTATTCCTTTCATCCAATTTTACGTATTTTGTTTCCGGCTCTTTTCATTTTACGTTAGATGTTAGCAGCTCAAATTCAGATCGCTTCACAATGTGTTTTGCCGCTTGTACATTTATCAAAATTAAGTTGGAAATTTGAGTTCATGAATGACGTCGCTCGCAGCAATCATCTCGGCATCATGCGTGGATACAACAACGGTTCGATCGCGTCTAGCAAACTTTTTTAGTAACTGTATCACCAGTTGGCGATTATCTTTATCCAGTGATGCAGTTGGTTCATCTACTAATAAAATATTTGCATCTTTGTAAATTGCACGAGCTAACGCTAATCGTTGTTTTTCACCACCGCTTAGATAGCTGGCCAATTCACTCTCCCTTCCTTTAAGTCCCGTTTGATCGAGCGATTGCAGCAATCGTTCTTTATTTCCGCCGATACGCTTTCCAAAAAGACTAGACTTCATAGTTACATTGAAAGCTACTGATTCCTCGTCCATAATTCCATAATCTTGAAGGATAAAAGACACATGTTTTTGCCAAAATTGACGACGCTGAAAAGTATTATAATTTGTTATATCCATTCCATTCAGATAGATACTTCCCTTATCTATCGGCAACAACAAACCAAGACAATGTAACAAAGTTGTTTTTCCCGCTCCGCTAGGGCCGATAAAAGCTGTCACCATCCCTGGCTTACACGTAACCGATTCTTCTTTTAGTACTGTTCGGGTTCCAATTTTTACTGAAATATTCCGTGCTTCAATAAGCATTTTTTTCACCTGCTTCATCGTATTACTTCTAAATATCGCATTCGATGCTCATTTTAAAACAAAAAAATAAACACCTCTTAAACGGTGTCTTAACGGAATCTTAATTTTTAATTTGGAAATTTAATTATTATCTTCGTTCCTTTATTCTTCTCACTAATGACATGTACTTCCCCGTTTTGTTTTTCGATAAACTGTTTAGCGATAGACATGCCCAGGCCAGAACCGAGGTGTGTTTTATCGGTTGATGTTCCACGATAATACTGATTAAATAATCGTTTTAGCATTTTACGATCCATGCCAATCCCGTTATCACTAATTTCTATCATCGTTTCCTTCTCTAATCTTTCTAACGTTATTGTAATCATTGTCCCGATAGGATTGTGATTAACGGCATTCATCAAAAAATTTTCCAACGCTCTTTTTAACAATGTCGGATCAACGGATAATAAGATGTCATCTATCCCATGCGTGTGGAAATAAATTGGATAATCTGTTGCCATTGGGTATTTTTTAAAATCTTCTAATACGTTCCTTATAAACTCAACTAGATTAATTGATTGTAGATTTAATGGGATTTGCATTTTATCAAATTCATAAATCACGCTTAAATCATCAATCAGCTGTTCCATGTATAAAGCCTTCTCTTCAATAATGCCAGCAAATTCTTTAATCTCATCCTCATTCCATTTATGTTCAGAACGAAGAATAGCAGCATAGCCTTTCACATACGAAAGTGGTGTTTTCAAATCGTGTGTTACCCCGGCTGTCCATTTTTTTCTTATTTCATCTAATTCTTTCCTCTCGTCCTCCGCTCTTTTAAGCTGAGTCGTCAAACGCTCTAGTTTTAATTTCAATTCAGAGAAAAATCCAAATTTCATTTTCTTTATAGTGTCATCTTTTGTTGTTTCAGGCATGTTAAAGTTTCCATTTGATAATTGATCGATCCAACGTACAATGTAGGTAAGCGGTTTTCTAATTTTTTGATTAATAGTATACCCAATAAGCATGAAAATACATATAAAGAACAGCAGAAATAAACTATAGGAAAATACTTTGTCCATCGTAAAAATATCACTTATAAGCTGAAAAATAGAGAATCCTGTAATAAAAAAAAGAAAACCGAAAGTTAGAAATATCGTAATGATCGTTAATGTAATTTTTTTTTCTAATTTCATTTAAGTCCCTCACGATTTTTAATAGAGCATTTTGCAAAATTAGATTTTTTGGATAAAAGTATAAAAAATAAAGCACTCGACAAATAGCTACCAGTATGTTATTTTACAAAATATTACAATAATCTTGTTTTCGGGCATACCTACAGAATTTTTCACATTGAATTTTTTTAAGCGGCTTTCTTCCCTTTATTTTCCTTTGCCATCGCTAGCGCTGAAACAAGTAATACAATAGCGTTCAGGTAAATATGGGTCTTTACTTTTTCAATTCCCCATACATGTAGGGAGTTCGCCGTAAGGTAGCTTTTCATTCTTGAATTACAGCGTTCTACACTTGTCCTCTCGTTGTAAAGCTCTTTCCAACGTTTTGTATCACGGTGCGGATTGGAATATCGGCGCACATCCTTTTTGATGTCGACTTTTACCACCATTCCATAGTTGGAAGATGAACAGGCTACCATTCCTAATGGGCAATCCACTTTGCCGGTTGCGTGAGGACATCTGAACTTGAGCTGGTCCTTATCAGCTCCCCAATAAGTCATTTCATAACCCATGGAACAACGCGGAGTTCCATTGGAAGAAATCCCTTCAGGAGGCTCTTTTTCGTTGCGCAAATTGAGCGGGATAATGGCTTGCGCTCCAATGTTTTTGGCAGATTCATAGTTTTTTAGTTGGTCATATCCGCCATCCATGATCAGAAATTCAATTTTGGATTTGGTACGCTCTGCCACTTGCTCTATTAATTCTGGTGCGACTTCTCCATCGTTCACATGGGCAGGGGGTTACTTTTATGGCCATTGGCAGTTCGCTTGCGGTATCGACTGAAAGATGCATCTTATAGCCAAACCAGGTAATTTTATTGCCGAAGGAATCATATTTTGCGCCCCAATTAGCATTACCCGTTTGTTCACTACGCTTTTTGGGCTGTTTCTTTTCATAGGCATCAATGGCGGCACTGTCGATGGCCTGGTGGCTGCCGTCAATTATTCCTTCCTCCTGAGCTAACTGTACCAAGTCAAGGAAGATCTTTTCAGCCAGCTTTTTTTTGGTAAGTGCCGCAAAAACCCGGCTGAGAGTGGAGATAGACGGTGCGGGGCGATCAATCGATAAACCGCATTGATAACGGAAACGAAGGTCTTTATCCAATCGATGATGAAGGGCGGTAAAGGTGTCGATGCCTTCGAGTGGGGCAGCGATGAGAGCCCTTAGAATCCCTTCTCTGGAATGACCGTCAGCCCCTCGGGGTGAAGAACTTCTCAACTGTTTAGCATAAGGGCGTAAATCAAGCGAGCTAAAAAAGATAGGTAATTTCTCTTTTGACTCTAATTTTTGCAGTTCTTCAAAGGAAAATAGGCTTTCTTGTAGAATATACAAAGTGACTTCCTCCTTTTGAATTTTTGTGGTTTCGTCACTTCAAAAATTCTACATTTTAGGGGTGAAGTCCTTTTTTATTTCGTTAAAAACCTTGTCACTCTTGGGTTAAAAAATCTGCAAAATGCTCAATACTTAAAATATATCCTAACCCTCTTACATTTTTTATATATCTTGGATTTTTAGGGTCTCTTTCTATTTTTTGTCGCAAACGACTGATATGGACCATAACTGTATTCTCCTTGCCTACAGCATTATAATCTCCCCATACGTTTTCATATAACTGATCAACACTTAATACTTGATTAGGATTTTGACACATGAATTTTAGCAATTGAAATTCCATAGCTGGTAAACGTATTTCTTCACCATTTACAACTAACTTTGCTTGGTCAAAGTAAAGAGTAAAATAATCGGTTTGAAATATATTTCTTAATTTCGATAATGCTTTCTTTTGACGATGTAATATAGCTTTTATTCGCGCTGCTACTTCGAGCGGATTAAAAGGTTTCGTGATGTAATCATCGCCGCCAACGGAAAAACCGGTTAATTTATCCATATCGGTTGTACGTGCAGTTAAAAAGATAATAGGTGCATCTGATATATCTCTAATTTTTTGGCATAATTCGAATCCATTTATATCAGGCAGCATGACGTCGAGCAGTATTAAATCAACCCTGCTTCTCTTAATCGTCTCCAAAGCTTCATATCCTGACTCAGCCTGATATATTTCTTGAAATCCTTCCTTTTCCAATAAACGTTTTAGCATTTTAATTAAACCGACTTCATCTTCTATGATAAGTATACTTTCTTTCACATTTAACCTCCCGACTAACAGTAATATTAATAGTTTTAGAGTTTTTTTAGTCGTAAAAACTTTTTCCAAAATAAAACTTTCCTGTATTTCCAAATCAAAATTGTTATTCAAAGGCTTCAAACATCAGTATCCATTCTGATTTCGCCTTTTCCCCCGGATAACTTTATTCTACAGAACGGGTCTTCCTTTTTCTATGGACATTATTTAATGCATTTCTATTTACACAAAATATTTTACACTCTCTTCAATTCCATTCATACACTTTTAATGGATTAGTGTAAATTATCATTTTATCTCCGCATAAAAAGCCTTCTTTTTTGCAAATTCCTTCGGGATGTTCTTCTCCCCTTTTCTGAAAGAGTGTGCTAAATTTTTAGTAAATTGTTTCGGAGGGGGAGAACGAGACCGTGATTCGATTGTACGACTTTGGAATCGATGTGCAAACCTATGCGGACTTAGGAAAACAGAATGCTTTTCCGTCGATCCATCGTTGTCCACATTGCCAAGTCAAGCGAACCCTTTACCGTCACGGCTATTATGAACGAAATGCATTAATGGGACAAGAAGCCTATCGGATTTGGATTGCTCGTTATCGATGCACGATATGCCAAAAGACGGTTACGGTGCTTCCCACGTTTCTCTTCCCTTATTTCCAATACACGATTTGGACGATCCTCCCATGCATCAACGAGCGCCTCTCGTTTCTCTTAGACAAGGGGACACGTTCGTCAAGGTTCTTTCCTACCCGACAAGGAGTCTATTTTTATATGCGTCGACTACTCTCCAACTTACCGTGGCTTCGTTGGTTTTTTCAAACCAAAGGGAAGCGAATTCTTGGGTTGTCCGATGAACCACTCGTTCAAGCACAGGAGTGGATTCAAAAAATGGAGGAGGTCTGTTTGGAAAAACTCATCCAAGCGATGTGGAATGAACAATCTACCCATTTTTTAGCGAATAGATTCGGTGCCTAATTTGTTTCTTTTTGGATCTATTTCCAAAAGCAATCGATTCCACAAACCTTTTGCGTCGACGAGTGGAAAGTGATGGGTTATGATGAAGGCAGGACGAACCTGTTGGTTCTTCCGCAAAATCGAAGAAGGAGGAAACCCTGATGGACGAATCGGTGAGACAAGAAATCGCCCTATTTCGGTATGGATTGATCGCACCGTTAGTCAATGGGCAGGTGGATCGGACATCGTACCTGAAGGAGGTGTCAACGCGCATGCATTGGGTTCCGCACTATGGAGAGAAACGGATCGCAGCGAAGACGATTCTAGATTGGTGCACGCAGTACAAAAAAGGGGGCTTTGAGGCGCTGAAGCCAAAACGACGGTCAGACCGTGGTCATTCCCGAAGGCTGTCACCTGAAGACGAAGATCATATTTTAACCCTAAGAAAAAAACTTCCCCACATGCCCGTGACGGTGTTTTACCAACACCTTATTGAGCAGGGGGAAATCGAAAAACAACTTGTATCTTACTTTACTATATATCGATTGTGCAAAAAATACAACCTCGTGGGGAAAGAAATTTTACCGATTCCTGAACGAAAACGGTTTGCGTACGATCGAGTCAATGAGTTATGGCAAGGGGATTTGTCCCATGGTCCAATGATACGAGAGAATGGAAAAGCGCAAAAAACATTTTTGATTGCCTACATCGATGACTGTTCGCGGGTCGTACCGTACGCTCAGTTTTTCTCTTCCGAGAAATTTGACGGGTTGCGGATCGTGACCAAAGAAGCGCTGCTTCGGTACGGGAAGCCGAAACGAATTTATTCGGACAACGGCAAAATTTATCGATCGGAGACACTACAATATGCTTGCGCAGAATTAGGGATCACGCTCATTCATACGCAGCCATATGATCCACAGAGCAAAGGGAAAATCGAGCGATTTTTTAAGACGGTGCAAACTCGGTTTTCCCCGTTGTTGGAGATGAAACCGGCTACGTCGCTTCAAGAGCTGAACGAACGCTTCTGGAAGTGGCTCGAAAAAGACTACCACCGGAAGCCCCATGCGTCGTTAGACGGAAAAACGCCGCATGAAGTGTTTCAATCGCAAGTGCAAGTAGTATCATTCGTGGAGGATGCGACTTGGCTGGATACGGTCTTTTTGAAGCGAGAGTTTCGCAAAGTGAAAGCCGATGGGACGATTACGTTAAACAAACAGCTGTATGAGGTTCCACCTCGGTTTATCGGACAATCAGTGGAAATTCGGTATGATGAGCAAGGGGTGTATGTATACGAAGACGGCAAAGAAGCAGCGAAAGCGACGCTGGTGCGTCTGCACGATAATGCCCACGTGAAACGCCATCGATCGCCATTTACGGGACTAGGAAAGGAGGAAGGAACGGATGTATAAAACGTTCTACTCCCTTTCTCGAGAGCCGTTTTCGAAAGACACAAGTCCGTCTGAAGCATATCGAGGGTCTTCTTACGAAGAGGCATTACATGCATTGGATTACGTGAAACGAACGAAAGGAATCGGTCTACTGACAGGAGAGCCGGGGGTGGGGAAAACGTTCGCCCTTCGGACGTTCAAAGAATCGTTACATCCTTCGTTGTATCACGTGGTGTATTTCCCGTTATCAACGGGTGGTGTGATGGATTTTTATCGAGGACTAGCCTTAGGGTTAGGCGAGGAGCCGAAATACCGCAAGGTGGACTTGTTTTACCAAATTCAACAAGGAATTGAACGAATGTATCATGAACGTCGAATCACCCCTGTGATTCTGCTTGATGAAATGCATCTAGCGAAAGATGCGTTTTTGCAGGATATCGCCATTCTGTTTAATTTTCACATGGATTCAACGAATCCGTTCGTGTTGATTTTGGCAGGGCTGCCGCACTTACAGATACGACTGCGCTTGAATCACCATCGTCCGCTTCAGCAACGAATCATCATGCGATATCGGATGGGAACACTCTCCAAAGAAGAAGTGGCAGCGTACATTGAGCAGCGAATGAAGCAAGCAGGGGTAAAACACTCGATTTTTACCCCTGCGGCTCTAGAGGCAATTGCCCTACAGTCGCAAGGATGGCCACGAGTCATCAATACGTTAACGACTACCTGCCTTTTATACGGCTACCAGCTAAAAAAAGACGTGATTGACGAAGAAATTGTTCGAATGGCGGTGGAGGAAACAGGGGCATAATGAAAGGGGCCGAACGGCTCCTTTTGGTTTTACGATTCTCGTCTGAAATAGTGCGCAAACAATCGGAAAAAGCGTGCAAAATCGGAGAGAATTCGCAAACATTTTGCGAGGTATTTCCGATTTTAGTCCAAAATAATTTGAAAAAAGTGGTTCTAAAATAGTGTGCTAATTTACAGGATTAGGTACACTTATAACTTATCTGTATGTTTCTCAAAATGTTAGAATTGTAAGCGTAAAATAGTCCACACCTACCTTTAGATGTGGACTATTGTTATGATTTATTTAGCTTTATTAGGAACACGACATTCTTCTGGAATTGTTGTGGACCAAGGAAGGAGTTGATCTAATTTTTCTTTGTCAGTCAGATTAATATTTGGAAGCTGTTCAAATAAATATTTAAGGTAATTGAATGGGTTTAATCCGTTTTCCTTCGCAGTCTCCACAATGCTATAAATGATTGCGCTGGATTTAGCCCCCTTTATGGTATTGCTAAACAGCCAGTTTTTCCTCCCGATTACAAACGGTTTAATGGATCGTTCTGCGCGGTTGTTATCAATTTCTAAACGACCATCCTCTAAAAAAGCTACTAAACGGTCCCATTGATTACGACAATATTTAATGGCTTGCCCAAGTGCACTTTTTGGCAACACTCTTGGGGCTTGTTCATGAAGCCATGCCAAAAAAGCCTCCAATACCGGTTGGCTGCGTTCTAAACGTTTCTTATAACGTTCTTCAGGACTAACGTCCTTTAAATCCCGTTCTATCGAGAAAAGTTGGTTACAGAATGCAAGACCTTCTTTGGCTTTAACGTGAGTAGTTTTAGCCGATTCAGGAAGAGCCTACAAAGCTTCTGTGAATTTACGTCTGGCATGAGCCCAACAACCGACCAGACTGACATCAGGGATTCCGTTATAACCGGCATACCCGTCCACATGTAAATATCCACGGAAACCTTCCAAAAATCGTAAAGGATGTTTGGATGCACGGGTTCGCTGGTAGTCATACAAAACAATTGGAGGCCCCATTCGTCCTGTCCGATAAAGCCACATAAATGATTTGGAAGTCGCTCGTCGGTCAGGTTCTGAAAGAACCTGTAAGGTGGTCTCATCCGCATGGAGGATATCCTGATTCAATAGATGGTTACGCATTCGGTCGTAAACAGGACTCAACCAGGTGTCGGCTCCATACAAAATCCAATTGGATAAAGTTTGCCTGGAAATGAATATGCCAAATCGCTCCAGATGTTTTTCCTGGCGATACAAAGGCATACTTTCAACGTATTTCTGCGTCATCGTATAAGCCATTGACGATGGAGATGCCAGACTTCCCGGAAAAACAGGAGCCGGCATTTTCGCCGTGACAATAGGCGTTTCTATTTCATGGCGTTCACAATGACGGCAACTATAAACATATTGGACATGCTTTTTCACTTTTACTTGTGCTGGAATAACTTCTATTTCTCTGCGTACTTGCGTACTCATTTCGTGTAGAGGTCCAGCGCAACACGAACAAACCTGTTCCTCAGCTGGCAAACGGTATTCCACCGTTTCAGTAGGCAGGTTTTCTAGTTTTTCATCTCGACGATTTCGCTCCTTCTTGCGTGTATATGTAATGGTTTCAATCGTCAGTTCTTCATCATCAGGATTTGCGGTAGCTTCAGCTTCATTGAAAAGGGACAGTTGGTCTGAATTGGTCTTCTCACTGGAAGAACCAAAACGACGTTGTTGACTTAACCGAAATTGCTCCTCATACCATTTTAGCTTCGCTTCCAAAGCTTCCTTTTCTATTTCAAGCTTTTCGTTACGCGCTTTATAGTATTCAATTGTTTCCTGAATTTTTGTGTCCGTGTTTTTCATAGTTCCAGTATACGCAAAAGAATCCGGCTTGACCAGTCGGATTCTCAAGTTTTTTAATTTCATAGAATCGTGCGTGCTTTCACTGTGGGATGGGCTTGTTTTTGTTCGATGGATAAGCCATCTAATAACCAGCGTAGCTGACGAGGACTGATATCCATCGGCACTCCTTCTTGTTCAGATGGCCAGTTGAAAGTTCCTCTTTCTAATCTTCGATAATGGAGCCAAAACCCATTATTATCCCACTGTAGAATTTTAAGTTTATCCCTTTTCCGATTACAGAAAACAAATAAACAAGGGGAAAATGGATCCAAATCGAAGCATTCTTTGACGATGACTGCGAGACCATCAATCGATTTCCGGAGATCGGTGCTTCCACGTGCAAGGTACACTCGTTCAAAATTTGCGTTAGATATCATCGATTTTGAATCACACGCACTACATCGGAAAGTAGATTCAAATCGGTGCCTGGACGTACTTCGATGGACAGTGCACCGTAATGAATAAGCACAGATTCCTGACCCGTATGATGGGAGGAGATTTCTTGGACATCCACCGTCAACCATTTTGATTGATGCTCGTTCGTAGAAATTTCTTCCTCACGAAACTTTCGAATCCAGTAGTACATCTGATGTATTTTTACATCATTGATGCGAGACCACTCAGCAGCACTCAATCCACTTGTTTTCCAAGCATCATACCTGGATTTCCATTCTATTCTTTTGTCAGCATCATTCATAGCATAACCTCCAGCATTTTTTCTATGGAGATTATCTCATGTAACATTCACAACTAGAAGGTGCTGAGTATTTGACGCTTACAAATAAACGAATGGAATTTCTTTTTTTGCTGTAAAAGTCAGCAGGATAAACATGGTTCCTACGTTCGATAACGCAGAGCTAAAAATACATATTTGTACACTCATTTTCCCCATTAACCCCCTTCCCATCACCAAGATTGAGTAAGAACCATAAACATGTACATTTTTGACTGTTTAAGAGTGTACATGTTTTTTTCTCTTTAAGTGATTTTGATATGTACAATATTAATCATGGTCGCGCATTATCCAATCTCTTTAATGCATTCTTAAACTAGCATTTCATTTCTGCCGATTCACCCCGCACCTTTAAATGTAATGAAGGGGGGAGGAATCAGGTTTTTTTATCATGGTATTCTTGAAATACCTTCCTGTATTGTAATAAAATGAAAATAGATTCATAGAACTTTAGTTCTATCAGGAGGTGGTATTTGGAAAAACTTGGGGCTTTTGATATGTGGTCAGGGAAATGAGGATTTCCTTTTTCAATCGGCATGATCCGGTAAGGAAGGGAATTTGCAAACCCTAAAACCTGTGAAAAATGTGCTTGCCCTCATAACAGTGTGTGCATGCTGCAGACAGTTGGCAGAAACCTATATGATTGATCAAATATCACTAAATTCAGGTAAAGAGGCATTTGGCAAATAGAACATTTGAAAGAAGAGGGCTGACTTTTATAATGAGATATTTTTGTAATTTAAGGCTTGAGCTGACCTCATGATCATGGTAATTGCCGCATGACAAATATGCAATCCTGTTCCATGAAGCTTGTACATATCATGGTTTGAAAAAGAGCCAATCACAAAATAAGCAATTTCATTTATAAAATAATATCGAATTTTTTCGATATGATAAAAATAGGACTAAAAAATGATACAATGAAAGCGATTATAAAATTGGGAGGGGAAATGAAATGAAAGCAGCAAGATGGCACAACGCTAGAGACATTCGAGTAGAGGAAGTAGAAGAACCGAAAGCAGGGAAAGGAAAAGTAAAAATTAAAGTAGAATGGGCAGGAATTTGCGGAAGCGATTTACACGAATATGCGGCAGGTCCAATTTTTGTTCCTGTTCAAGAGCCTCATCCTGTCAGTAAAGATGTGGCGCCTATTATCATGGGCCACGAATTTTCTGGTCAAGTAGTTGAAGTTGGAGAAGGTGTTACGAAAGTAAAGGTTGGGGATCCTGTCGTTGTAGAACCTATTCTTCGCTGTGGAGAATGCCCAGCTTGTAAAAAAGGTAAGTACAATCTTTGCGAATCTTTAGGATTCCACGGTTTATCCGGTGGCGGCGGCGGATTCTCTGAGTATACTGTCGTTGATGAGCATATGGTGCATAAAATGCCTGAAGGTCTTTCTTATGAACAAGGAGCATTGGTGGAGCCTGCGGCTGTAGCCTTGCATGCTGTTAGATTAAGCAAAATCAAACCTGGTGATAAAGCCGCTGTGTTTGGAACAGGTCCTATAGGTCTTCTTGTGATTGAAGCATTAAAAGCAGCTGGCACTTCAGAAATTTATGCAGTAGAAGTTTCCAAAGAACGTTTGCAAAAAGCGAAAGAACTCGGTGCTACATCTGTCATCAATCCAATAGAGGAAGATCCGGTTCAAAAGCTTCATGAATTAACCGATGGCGGAGTCGACGTTGCGTTTGAAGTAACGGGAATACCGGCTGTTTTGCAACAAGCTATTGACAGCACTGCATTTGAAGGAGAAACAGTCATCGTTAGCATATGGGAAAAAGAAGCGGGCATTCAGCCAAATAATATCGTATTAAAAGAAAGAAACGTAAAAGGAATTATTGCATACCGTGATATCTTCCCTGCTGTAATGGAATTAATGAAACGAGGCTACTTCCAAGCAGAAAAACTCGTTACGAAACGAATTAAGCTAAATGATATTGTAGCAGAAGGATTTGAAACGCTGATAAAAGAAAAAGACCAAGTGAAAATTTTGGTAAAACCAGAATAAACATTTAAATTGAGTAGGGAGAAAACGGTGCGGACAAGCTGAAGCTTCAATAGATGGATGCAATGCGAAAAACGCGTGCACCGTTTGGCAAGCAGGGAGAAAGTTGCAGGGGATTTGCCGATGCTTGAAAATATATACAAACAAATAAGTAAGGTTAAATCCCCTCTCTCTATCCAAATTTTTTCATGAGCCTTTATCATTCCATAAAAATTCCGTTGGTTCAAAAACATGTAAATACGTTAAGACATCGGTACTTGAGGGATAATTTTGCCTTCGATACGTTCAAAGATGTCATCTAAATCAGCGCCAGTTATGGTTAGTCCATGGTTTTTAAGACCAATAATAGCTTTAGAAGGCTCTTTTGAAGCTCGGACAAGTTCAGCCACCGTTTTTGCAAGTTCAATTGTTCCACAAGGATAGTTAATCTCTGTAGCCTTTATGCCGTCCATCCAAGCATGAACATGTACAATCGCTCCTACCTCCGGGTGCTCTTTATAAATCATCCAGTGCTCAATAGCGTCGACAGATGCCCTTTTTGGTGTTATATTCGGAGGAACGCTTACTTTCATGGCATTTTTATCAGGATCGTATCCACTTATTAAGAGAAAATCTTCACCAACTGTTTTCATATCTGCTTTGTTAATTCCGCTTGCACTCATCCAAAAGCTTTCACTGTCCCGTCTGGCACTGAGGTTTCCATAGCTTAGACCTCCTAATCCGTAAAGTTTTTTTAGATGACGGAGATCACGAGGTGTAAGGTATTCCTCCAATGGAAATGGAGCGGGAAGTAAATTCATGCGATCAAGCTTTTTTCCGTATTCGCTTAATGATCTCGTAATCTCATCTCCGTTCCACATCTCTTCCGGAAGATCATCATAAAAATTATTGTCAATGACTAACTGCGAAGCTGCGAGCGGTTCCAATCTTTCAAAAATTTGTTTAAAAAATGTTTCTTCTTCTCCTTTTCTATACTCCAATTTATAAATACCTTGTTTAGGTGTAAGAAAATAAATATCTGTTGTTTCATTATCGTTATCTAAGATATACATAAATGATTTGCTAAAGACCTGATTAAATACGGATAGGCTGATTTCCTGAAGGTAAAAGATGTAAAAACGGGGAAAGTGTCAATCCGAAAAAAAGGGGTAGCTTTTTCGGGTTAAAAACAGGAGCGCCTGTTCTTCCGGTTGCGATTATTTGTCTAGATGCGAAAAAGTGGATTCGAAAGCCAGTAAAAGTTGTTATTGGGCCAATGATATATTTAAATGAATTTAAAAGTTCAGATTATACCGTACTTGCAGAGGCTGTTATGAAACTTATGATGGTGCTGCAGCAATCAAAAAAGGTTAGTCTCCCATAGCTAGAACTGATTATGAAGGAAGAAATCAAAAATTTCCTCGAAATCTAACAGGAGGAACGGCATAGAAGCTACCATCGAAACTCAGCGAATATGTTTGTAAATGGCTACATTTAACCATATTATTATATTAAAAAAAGGGGAAAAGGGATTCTTCCTTTCCAAACAGGAGACTGCCCTATCTATCTTGCATTACACACAAAATTCTTGACGGTACCGTAAAGGACGTAAACGACATTTAGTTAGCAAATATTGATGATAACGATAACATCAAAATTTTTTTGTACTAATAAAAATAGAATGCCAAGCCAATATTAGTGCAAAAACCACTCTCCGATCAGTACTTGAAGCAAATCCGTACTCTATTTCCACCGCTTAATTCTGTTAAGCGTAAATCCAAACAAAAGGCGGCAGATCAGAATAAAAATTGTTTTTGGAACAAGCCGCAAAACACTTAACGGATGGATAAATGGAAATTATATGTGGTAGCAGGAAATTAAATCAAGGGGTGTACAATAGTATAGCTTCAATATAAGCGGAGCAAATTTTCAAGCAAAAAACGGGCAACTCCATAAGGAAGCTGCCGACCACATAAATGTATTAACTTAAGAAAACGGAAATGAAAAACGACGAATCCTTGAAAACGGGAATCGGAATCTCCTAAATCTCCGAAAACGAAATGGGAAATGCCCAAACCCTCCAAATCCACCGAAAGGACCTCCGAATCCACCGAAAGGAGATCCGAATCCTCCGAAAGGACCTCCGAATCCACCAAAAGGACCTCCGAATCCACCAAAGCCAAATTGTCTTTCTTCTTCGTTATCTTCTTCTCGTTGGTCGCCAATAGGTACTAATAAATAGGCATGATCATTATCGGCTTTATCAATAATGCCATCATACATTTTTCCATCGTCCATTTCCAGCAAGACGTAATAATGCTTATGTCTTTTGCAAAAATCATGCTTGCTCACATGGTGATCATAATGATCCCGATAATGCATATTTTCTTCATACGGCTCCTGAGGATTCGCATATGGAACTTGTTGATCTAGGTTATAAGCATAGTTCAAGTTATAATCATATTGCATATTGATTTCTCCTTTCCTGAAATTCGATTATATTGTATTCACCTAATTTTTCTTTGTTACAAAAAATAACATTTTATTGGATATGTCAAGCAATCATCCCTTTTGCAACATAAGACAACTCCTTCAATCTATGTCTCATTCATTTTTTCTGCAAAGATAGTAAAGAAGTTTTTTCTTTTGTCTTTTGTTACTCATCAAAAAATTTTTTAAAGGATTGCCAGTAAACTTAGGAAAAAACAAAGATCAATTCCTTGTATTTCAAGTGATAGCCGACGGTCATTGGGGATTTTTCACATTGACAGCATAAATTGAGTTGTGTGAATAGATTCCTGTAAATAGGAGAAAATTGTAATAAAATAGATAGAGAATTTACAAAAAACTTGGCAAGACAGTGCATGGGAACATCTTCCATTTGAATGTGCAAACGAGATGAATGTATCAACGGATTGGGTAACCAAGCAGGAAAGTGGTTGGACCGCTTAATCGGCAAACAAGCAGTTGTTGCTTTCTAATCCATCTAGAAAACTTCTGACAACCTTCTTCTGTACAGAAGCTTCATCGAGAAACGCCCACCTCTAAACGAAGTGAATGTGGAGATGATAAAACCATGCCAAATAAAACGGTTTTGGCATAATATATAAAACTTTCATATCTTTAATAAAGGAAAGATCTTTAGTATGTATTATTTTATCGTCAATAAAATCTCAGGAAACGGAAAAGGATTAAAAGTTTGGAAAAAGACTGAAAAGTTGCTTCAAGAAAAACAGATAAATTATCAAGTGCGCTTTACCAATCGTCCAAAACATGCAGCAGAAATTGCTAAGGAGTTGTCTTCTGAAAAATGTTATGCTGTTGTAGCCGTAGGAGGAGATGGTACAATCCATGATGTTGCTAACGGGTTAATCAATTCGAATATACCTTTGGGTGTTATTCCTGCAGGATCGGGAAACGATTTTGCAAGGGCTCTTGATATACCAAAGGACTATAAAAAGGCTTTAAAACGTATTTTAATGGGAAAACAAAGAAAAATTGATATTGGAAGAATTGGCAACGAATACTTCATTACTGTAATGGGGATCGGTTTTGACGGTAAAGTCGCCGAGATAAACAATGGCTCGAAATATAAAAATTGGCTGAATTTTATTAGATTAGGTAATCTTTCATATGGACTTAGCTTCTTGCATGTTTTATTAAAATATCGTCCTGTCAGCATTCAATTAATGGTTGATGGGGAGAAACTAGTTTTTTGTAATGTATGGTTAATTGCAATTGCCAATATCTCAAACTATGGCGGAGGTATTAAAATATGTCCAAATGCTTGTTATAATGATGGACTATTTGACATTTGTATAGTACACGGCATGAATAAATGGGAGCTGTTGCGCACTTTTCCAAAGGCGTTTAAAGGCAAACATATACTACATCCTGGTGTAACTATGATAACAGGGAAACAAGTGGAAGTTATCTCCGATTTACCTGTTATTGTGCAAGGAGATGGCGAGATTCTCACTAAAACTCCGATGAGTGTGACGATTCAAAGAGGTGGGTTGCTTATCATTTAAATAGTGGTTGTAAAGATGAATGATCTTAGTGAGAACACGACTTAGGTATTTCTGTTTGGGAAGTCATTCACCATAATTAGTATAAAAATGGAAAAACAATTTAATACACATGCATTCCAAGTCTTTTCTTGTTAACTTATAAGGGATGTAAATGTCTCTCAATAAAAAGATTTTCTTAAGATAGCTTTATTATCAATTTGAAAATTGGGGAATTATAAAATCGTTATTGGACTTTAAATGCAAAAGTTATTTACTGAATGTTTGTAAATATAATAAATTTTAATCTTTTCAACATTGCAGATATATTAGTTTTACACCGAAAAAGTCAGAAAATAAAAATTTTTGGAAGATGTGGCGAGTTTCTGATATTTTTCGTACAAGTTTGTATTTTTTCTCAGAGTTCATGAGCGTTTGTACATTTGATTTCGCTAACGAACTGTTTGATGATTACAGCTTACTCATAACGCATTTTTTATGGATTTTAGTCTATTACTATATTAATCTGTGTCTCTTTTTTAATCTAACTTTATTTAGAACGAGAATATGTTCGTGGATCCAAAATAATGTTTTGCTCACTTCTCATTGTAAAATTGTTGCAATTTAAATTATTTGCCAATAAATAGTTTGAAGAGAAGGCTCTTGATCGTTCAATCAAAAAATAGGAGAAAGTAAAAAAATGATAAAACATTTTCATGGAAAAGGGCAATGAATCAATTCAGAATTTTAACCCATTTTTTATTAAAAAATAAAGTACCTTAGTCAATTTTTAAACACTGCGATTCAAGTTGTGTCCTAGATGTTGGCAATGGAAAATTAGGATTGTTCGGTGCGAAAAGCACATAAAGTTTCTCCGTTAAATATCAATGAATACAGCATCTAGTGAAACAAAACAAGAGCTGAGACGTATGAAAATGGTGCTATACCGTATTTACATCCTTAACGATTAATCAGCCATCCGAGACGAAGGAACTAGGTGATGCACTTGAGGGGAAAATTGGAGAAGAGATTTTTCTATTTATATACTGGGGAGGCAATGGCAGCAGTCATTTTTTTTATCATTAGTTTCATTTGGAATAAAGTCTTTGCCCATTTGCATTTATATTCGCTGTACTCTTTTTGGATTTCGTTTTTTCTGTTAGAGTTTCTCTTATTTCAGGGTAGTGTGTATTGGTTTGCAAAATGGAAGCGATTAAAAAAAGAAAATACTGCCATAACTCCTGCTTATATCGTCCATCGATTAAAAAATATAAAGAAATGGAATACACTGTTTATCATCATTTCGCCTTTCATGTTTTTTGTCGATCTAGTCAGATGGTATCCGTCGGTACCTGCAACAGGATTGTACATAGCGGGATTTATTTATGTTTTTGCCATACTTGAGTATATAAACTATTTTCATATTCAGCTTTCATATGACAATTTTTCTGATATGAAGTACCTCTTAAAGTCGAAAAAGCTGAAAAAATCGTGTTTACGTAAAGACTTTGAAAGATTAGGATAAAGTAATAAGATAGCGGAAGGAAGATTATAAATGATACATATTCTGCTTGGCGCTTCACCTTCGGGAAGTTTAAAAATGGTCTTAAGGGATTTAGATGTGGAGAAAAAAGAGCGCGTCATTTCTTTTTGGGAAACATTCTCGGTAGGTCCGATCTGGAGACTGCATGAAGACATTGGAAAAGAAGCGAGATTTCATTGGATAAAAAATAATTTGACGGATGCATACAATGAGTTTCATGAGTATGAACAAAACTTTCAAAAAACAGTCAATGAAATAACAGCGATTCCAGAAGGATCACCTATTATGATATGGATTTCTGACAACGCTCATGAACAGACCGGATTGCGATTTGTTTTATATCTATTGAAGAATAAAAATAATGACATCTTCCTCATCAACACGACAAAGGTATATGGCGAGCTTTTTAAGAAACGAAAAGAAAAATATACTGTTTTGGATACAGGTGAAATTCCTCCTGAAAAGCTTCGATTCATATATGAACAAAGTAAAAATGAACCGCCTCTTTCCCAGCATGAAAGAGAGAGTTTTGAAAAGGAATGGCTCGCTCTTGCAAATACTCGCGAAGTATTGCGAATTTGGCAAAACGGAACGATACACAGCGTTTCGGAAGATTATTATGATCTTTTCATAATAAACAGAGCGAAAAAGCTGCATAATGAAATGAAGACGAAGGATTTTATAAAATCAGTTAGATTAATCGGTGAAGTACTGGGGCATCTAGACCAATATGTAGGAGATGAATTCTTGGAATATCGGCTAAGAAAGCTGATTGAAAAGAGAGCTTTTGAAATGGAAGGCAGTCTGGAAGCTATGGCCTTCTATAGTGTTAAATTGCGATAGGAAAGTGGTGAAATATGATTTACGCCATTATTTTATTTATTCTTGCTGGTTTAGCTGAAATTGGCGGAGGGTACTTAGTCTGGCTATGGATACGTGAAGGAAAACACTACTTGTACGGAGTTATTGGTAGTATGATCTTGGTTCTATATGGGCTGATCCCTACTTTGCAAAACTTTCCTACATTCGGTAGAGTATATGCCGCTTATGGCGGCGTGTTTATTATTCTTTCTGTTTTGTGGGGATGGTGGGTTGATAAAAAAACTCCTGATATTTACGATTGGATCGGAGCAGGCATTTGTTTAATTGGAGTTTCAATCATGCTTTGGGGTCCAAGACATTAGACTGTCCATTCTGATAGGGATTTTTAATAGAATAGCTGCAATTAAATAATGTGCGAGTGAGTAAGCTTTCTCGGAACATATCGAGCATGAGCAAGACAAATTCCGTATAGGGAGTATGGCATCCTAATTAATTGACAGTTTTAGCGTTATGCTGAATGACTTTTTTCCGGTGATGCCGATAATGTGCGATTTTTTAATAAAGGCTTCAGCTTGCCGTTACACTTCAGAGATATTACAGGCTCTGAATAATGGCAACAAGCGTGGCGGAAGGTGCAATCAAAATGATTTTTTTGTTTTATTTGAATAACAGATCGCTCCCATTCCCGACCAATCCAACGAGTCTTTAAAAAATGGACGAAAATCTCCTTAATGTCAAGCTATTGCAATTTTTTTAGTATATAAAAAGATTGCTGGCGTTCTTAGGAAGCCCCTGCTGTTGAATTGGTGAAGCGAGGAATTCAATTTTTTAGAAACTTTTATAGAAAAAAAACGTTAATACATATGTAAGGAATATAAAAAAAACGGGGTGTGCTCATGATCTGGGCGTTGGTATTGATTATGCTTGGAGGAGTGTTAGCTGGTTTTTTGCATGTTTGGTTGAAAAAGCGGATATCCTTTTTTCCGTTATTGGTGATAGAAATCGTACTGTTATCTGTTCTTGCAGTCTATTTATTTATAGCATATGAATTAGGTTTTACAATTAGAGCGATGTCTAGCTTTGGATACTCTTTTCTTATGTGTTTAATCACGTTTTCCCATGAATCGGGTTACGAAAAAATAAAAAATGAAGCAAACAGAGTGGAAATTGAAAAGATTGAACTCAATAAACATTCGAGTCGGGTTTGGGTTGATGCGGCATTTGCGATGACATTCATTGGTCTATCTGTCTTATATTTTGTTTTCAATTCATACGATTCTGTTTGGTCTCTCATTTTGTTATATACGAATGTTGTAATGATTTGTCAATTGTTAAAAAAAGCTGTTCTTTATCGAAACCTTGAAGTGTATTTCAGCAAAGAAACAAATTGTATTTACATATTATCGAACATCACAGCGAAACGATATCCGCTTTCAGAACTTTCGGAAGCAAAGCTCGAGTCAAATGTTGATGTACTTAAATTATTCCCATTATTTACGATGTTTTCAACAAATGAAGATTTCACGACAAGTATGGGAAAAACATTAAAGCTAGTATTTTCAGGCGAAACTGTCTATTTTAATGCTAAAAACACTTCTTGGCTTACGACCATTGAAAGCCGGGAAGAAAAGGAACTACCGTCGGAAATTGCACAAGTTGAAGTGCTTCCATTTTATCATAAAAAAAATATAAAAAGACTTCTCGGCAAAATGTACTTTGCCATTTCCGTCAAAGGAGTCGGCGCCTACACGACATTGACTGTTATCTTATCACTGCTAAAGGTTCCTATTTGGGCGATCACGATTGCGGTCATTGTTTTGTGGATATTTAATCTTTACATTTCTGATCGATTATTAAAAATTGCATTAGACGTGAAAGAGATAGATGATCCAAATGTTTTAGCTGTTGCAGACAAAGTGCTAAGTCGGGCTGGAATTTCTGATGTGAAAGTTTTTCAAACAGAGGCGAATGAATTAAACGGTTTTGCAGCTGGGGCAAACATCGGTCGATCAATGATCGTATTAACGTCGGAAACGTTAAAGCTTCCGTTGGAAGCAATCGAAGCGGTTTTTGCTCATGAAGCTGTGCATGTAAAAAAACGGGATGTCATGATCGGTCAAATTATACGTATACTTGCGCTTTTAGTAATTGTTTTATTTATTTACTGGTTATACCATTCTTTTCTACTAAGAAATGAGTCTCTTCTTTTTTACATTGTTTTTGTTCTTATTTTATTCCTTCCTCTTATCCAGTCTCTTCTTTTGCAATGGATGGAAGTGCGGGCAGATCATTTAGGGGCTATATGGCTTGACAACGGAAATGATCAAATGGCAGACGGTTTAACTGCTTTAGCTGTAAAACAAGATGAGTTGACATACAAAGCACAACGCTACAATTTAAGTAATGAAGAAAAAAATTCATCGATTGAGCGGGATTCATGGTTTTTCAGATTTCTAGAATTTCAATTTATGATCCACCCGCCAATGTATTGGCGTATTCAATCTTTAAAGGAAACTGGAACGGAATGGAACATGAAAAAAATACGAAAGTGGTGGAAAGAGCGTTTTTACGAATCGCTTCCTGATAAAAAGAATAAAATGGAAAGCATGTGAATCATTTTTATCGTTTGAAATGCTTATTAAAAATTAAACGATACAAACATAACCCCCATACGAGAAAATGTGACGAATTTTCATATTGAGTCGGCATTTTGAGTGCCGGCTTTTTGTATTTTATGGGTATCCGCTGATCATAATCTTTTTGTCTTCACCTTTTCCCAATGCCGGGAAAATCGTAATGGAAGACGAAAACCAATTTGGTCCGCTAGCAGTCAGAGTGAGAAATAGAAGAGTATTTGTCAATCTTCTTTTCTGCAGATTTGACCACATAATTTAGGAAAATGAATGTGTTTTTTTCTACAATAAGTAGATAACAATTATGATAATGAGATGCTACAATCAACTTAAAGATAATTCAAAATATTAAGTAAAAGAGAGGTGTTTCAGATAAATTGCAAACGCTTACTTAAAATGTGAAATACAAAAAATTTTTGATGAGGAGGTCTATCATAATATGAAACGGATTAACCCAATGAACGTAATTGACAACAGCCGCATTCATTCATTCCATATTTGGCTGATTTTCTGGTTATTTATCGTTATTATGTTTGACGGATTTGATGTTGTCATTTACGGTGCTTCTGTCCCGCTGCTTATTAAGGAATGGGGAATTTCGGATGTCACTGCCGGGGCTATTGGCAGCTATACAGTTGTCGGAACAGCAATCGGTGCTGTTTTGTTTGGATTGCTATCGGATAAAATAGGGCGAAAAAATATTATTTTGTTGACTACGTTCTTGTTTAGCTTTTTCACGCTGCTCGCAGGTTTTGCAGCAAATCCTGTCTTATTTACGATCTTTCGCGTCATTGCAGGTGTTGGTCTAGGCGGAGTTATGCCTAATGTCGTTGCAATAGCAACTGAATATTCACCGCGACGGGTTCGCACAGCAATTGTTTCATTCATTTTTTGCGGTTATTCTGCAGGAGCTATTCTAGCAGCGCTTACAAGCAGGCAGCTCCTTCCTACAGTTGGATGGGAGTCAGTATATTGGGTAGGCGGAATTCCCTTATTGTTCATTCCTTTCTTGTTGAAAAGTGTTCCAGAATCCATCGACTTTCTTTTGGAAAAAGGAAAGGAAGAAGAAGCTAAAAAAATTCTTGCCAAAATTGAGCCGGGAATTAGCAGCGATGGGGAATTTGAAAAAAAGGAAAAAGTGAAAGAAGCGGGATCGCCTATTGTCAGTTTGTTTGAGGAAAAACGTGCATTCAGCACCGTTATGTTCTGGATTTCCTGCTTTAGCGCATTTGTATTGATTTATTCCATGAATACATGGCTGCCGCGCCTTATGATGGAAGTTGGCTATGATTTAAGCTCAAGCCTTGCATTTACTGCTGTCATGCAAATTGGAGCGATTGTCGGAACAGTTGTTTTCGGCCCTATAGTTGACCGGCTAGGCTTTAAAAAAGTGCTTGTTCCATTGTTTTTCTGTGGAGCCATTGCACTATCTTTAATCGGTTTTGCCAACAGTACATTCATCGCTTTTGCCCTGATTTCTGTTATTGGTGCAGCATCCGTCGGGGTTCAAAATATGGCGAACGCATTCGTTTCTCAATATTATCCTACTAATATGCGTTCAACAGCTGTAGGAAGTACAATGGCATTTGGCCGTTTAGGCGGAATAGTTGCCCCTACATTTGTCGGGATTTTACTTTCATTAAATTTACAGCCGCAATATAATTTTGCAGCTATTGCCAGTGCAGCAGTGCTTGGCGGTTTAGCAGTATTGTTCATTCAAGAGCAGCATTCAGTCTATTACAAAGAGAAAAAACAATCTGAGATAATCAATGAAGATGTAGCCGTTGAAAAATAATTTTTGTAAAGTCCCGAGGAGATATTTTCTTCGGGATTTGAAATTATTCTTAGCGGTAAAGCGATTTGTAAAAAATAAAGTCGCTCAACTTTGGAAGGTGAAAGAAAAATGCCAATAAAAATAGAGCATCTGTTAACTGCCAGCATAAAGGTAGAAGAGCCGATTATTATTGGTGATGTTGGATTAGGGATAAGGAGGGTTATTCCGATTATTGGTGGAAGATTTGAAGGCCCTAACATAAAGGGAAGAGTACTTTCCGGAGGAGCCGATTACCAATTAATACGAAAAGATGGGGTGACGGAACTGTTAGCCCATTATACAATTGAAACAGACGACGGAGTGCCTATTTATGTAGTTAATAAAGGATATAGGCACGGACCGAAAGAAATTATGAATAAGTTGATTTGCGGCGAGGAAGTTCCACAAGACTCGTATTATTTTAAAACATCTCCCGTTTTTGAAGTAGGTAATAAAAAGTATGATTTCCTTAACAAGATGATATTTGTAGGAGAAGGAATTAGAAAACCGTCCGAAGTACAAGTAGCATTTTATCAAATTCTTTAATTCATATGTTATCGGCCTTTTATCGATTTGCAAAAACAGTGAAAACCGGAAATCCGGATGTATTTGGCGAAAAATTGAAAGAGACGGAAAAAGACTTAAAAAAACTAGCAGAAATGTATACTGAAAGAACAAAAAGCCTGCTAGAATCCGTGACGAATGAGGATCTAGATCGCCAAGTCGATCTTTCCAAAATTTTTGAGCGAAAATGTCTGGATCGCAATGATTGCAAACTGCGATGGATCATGAAATCCACCATAAAGGACAGTTGTTCGTCTATGTGCGGGAAATGGGGAATACGGCCCTTCTACGTTTTGTGATGCGCGGTTGATGAAATGAACCAGATGATCATCGAACTGATGTCATCTGGTTTCTTTCAGAACTTTGTTTGTGCGGAAGGCAAAATAAATCGATGTCCCTAGTATGACAATTAAGAAAATATAAAGCGGGAAGACTCCAAGTCCATCTGCTTTTCCGAGTGCGACTTGAGCAGTTCGCCAGACCCCGAATAAAAAGAAATAGACTACTTCTGCTTGCAATAAACGGATGAAAATCCTTCCTTGATTATAAAGAAGCTTTTTTTGTTCTTTTGTAGCATTGTACTGATAATAAAATGCGTCGGGAATGCGGGACAATAATGTTGTCAAGACAAATATTCCTAGTCCTGTAAAAGGCAGAACAAGAATGAAGCCTTTTCCGCCGAATCCATCCGGTTCGCCTTTGAAATTGAAATGCCGTGGTATAGTATCCGGCAAATGCTCCCAAATGAAAATGACGTAAATGAACATTGCTGAAAGCCCAATAATTGAAAGTGTCAAAAGAACATTTTCAATTTTCTTTTTTTTCTCCACAGAGAAAACCTCCGTTTTTCCATTATCGATGTTTTCATACGTATTCACCGTTTGTTGTGTTTCATTTAATCGCAGCTGCAGGATTCTATTACTCATTTACATCCCAAGTAACTGTAAAGCTTCCTTTCAGTTTGTCGCCTGTGACGATGATATGGTAGATGCTTTTTTCTGCCGCTTTGATTTGATATGTGCTTTCGTCGACTTCTTTCATGGCGACAACGTCACCGTCTTTGTTCAATACATGAAAACCATGTCCGCCTCCGTTATTGTTTTGAATTTTAACGGAAAACGTAATCGTTTGACCTTTTTCCGCATAAATCGGAATGGCGTGTTCTCCGTGGAAATAGTCGAAAAGTGCGATATAGCTTGAATTCCTTTTCCATTCGCGCCAATCTTTTTTTACAGTAAAATCCGTGTTTAAAATAATACACAAAATAAACGGAGCACAGATTGCAAAAATATATTTAAAAAATGCGTTTTTTCGCGCCATGTATGTTCCAAAATAAAAAACTAATGAACAAAGAGCTCCAACTGTTCCGCCAACAATCACCATCATCCATCCGAAAGGCAAAAAAAAGAGATATCCTGCCAAAACGTAAAAGGCAATTTTAATGGTTCCAGTGATTTTAGGAATTTTCACAGCCAGCAGGTCAATAAAAATAGAACAAATTATTCCGTATCCGTAAAAAATGCTCCAAAGAAAAGGGTTATTCAAATCTTTTGAAACTCCATACAAGTCAAAATCAGCTGCAATGAAAAAAACAGTAAAAAAAATAAACAGTGAGAATCCGGCGCCGGTTAATTTGGGTTTAACATAAGAGATAGCATTGAGGATATTTTTTTGTAAAAACACTAAGTGATCACAGCCTTATATTATTTTCTCAATATTATGTTTATTATAACATTAATTTTTCTCTGTACATTGACGTTGCGTAAAGGTTTATGATGATCTTGTCAGGAGGTGAAAGGATGGAATATACGGTAAAACAATTAGCAGAGTTGACCGGAGTTACAACACGGACATTGCGATATTACAATGAAATTGGGCTTCTTATGCCAGCGAAAATCAATTCATCCGGATATCGCATATATGGGGAAAAAGAGGTTGATAAACTGCAGCAAATTCTTTTTTATCGAGAGCTTGGAGTTGATTTAGATACAATTAAAAAAATCATCAATTCACCATCCTTCGACAGCATGAAAGCTTTAAAGGAACACCGCGAAAAGCTTCTTGCAAAACGCAGGCAGCTAAATTCATTAATCGCAAATGTGGAGAAAACAATAGCGGCAAAGGAAGGAAGGATCACGATGAACGATAAAGAGAAATTTGAAGCTTTTAAACAAAAATTAATTGAAGAAAATGAAAGAAAATATGGGTATGAAGTTAGAGAAAAATATGGAGACGAAGTCGTCGATCGATCTAATCAAAAACTGAAAAACATGACAAAAGAGCAGTTCGAACAGCTGAAACACCTTGAGGAAGAGGTCTTGAATACACTGAATAAAGCATTTGTAACTGGAGATCCAGCGAGTGAGCTGGCACAGAAGGCAGCTGATTTGCATCGTCAATGGCTCTGCTATTTTTGGGATCATTATGCGAAGGAAGCTCATAGAGGAGTAACAGAGATGTATGTAGCAGATGAAAGATTTAAAGCGTATTATGATAAAAAATATCTTGGAGCAGCGGAATTTTTAAGGGATGCAGTTCGAATTTATACCATGAATTGAAAAGAATTTTTTACAATTCGGTCTTTGGAATGCTTTCTTTGATGAACCATATTTTAATTCTGTGACATCAGCTACCCATTTTTCATTTGGCTTTTCCGCTGTGAATTCACGATTCAATATATTTTCTGCAACATGCTGAGGGGTAGATCACTTATAAGATTTCTTCTTTTTTTGAATAACAGATTGCATACCGGCAACTTTCATCAGTCTATAAATTCGTTTGTGATTGAAGTTCTGACTAAGCTTTCGATTTATATTCAAAGTCATTCGACGGTAACCATAGATGCCGTCAACTTGTTTTTTGCAAAATAAAAGTGAAATCCTTATGCAGTGATTTGCAATGGGGCTTTACATGGAGGAGGAGCCATGATAACTTTTTTGGTTTTGCCAAAACTGTTGAAGCTGGCGCTTGGCTAAAGAATCATGGGTATAGAGGATCCATGTCAAGCCCTTGATGGATAGATCACATATATGTATATTTATTCAAAATTTTGATAAAGATATACTGCAACACTCTGTATTTTTTTCTTGCAGAAAACAGTTAACTTTCTCCTGGAGAGCTTTCATTTCTTTTACGATTTCTTCATTCTGAAGTTCTCGGGAGGAAGGCGAACGTTTTAACCGCTTATAGTAAGCAGCTCGTGAAATACCGGCGATTTCACATAATAAGATTATGCTTAGGTTTTCTTTCTCATGAAGTTCCCGGATTGCGATATACTTGTCTTCAAAACGGATTTGGTTTACTTTCGCCTCCTTTCGATTTCCTCTAACTTTTTTAAAAATAGATTCTCCGCACGTAAGCGTTCATTTTCTCTTTCTAACTTTTTCATCTCCAGTTTCATTTTTCCTTCTGGAGATAACTTTGCTTCTTCTTTTTTTCTTCCTCGTTTGTCTTTAAGCGCTTCTTCTCCACCATTTTCATACTTCTTCACCCATTGATATACTTGTTGATAAGAAACTTCATAAGTCTCTGCTGTTTTTTTTTATAATCTTTTCCGTTCCCTAAACAATTAAGCACAATTTGTATCCGTTCATTCCAAGTCGTTTTTCTTCCTTTAGTCATAGAGCTTGTCTTTCCTTTCGACGTTAAATCTCTATGGCTATTATACTTCTTCATCCATCGTTGAAGTACCGATCTACTTGAAATACCATATGTCCTGACAATCTCGTATTGTGAGAACTCACCAGATAAATAATCTTTTACAGTTGCTTCCTTAAAACCTTTCCAAGAATTTAAACGTTCTAAACCCTCTATTCCAAATTCCTCAAATTCATTTATCCATTGCCTTAAAGAATATTTAGTAATTTGATACCTTTTACAAAGCTCTTGAATAGTACATTCTCGGTTTTCATATGCAAGTAAAACTTCAAGTTTGAACTCTGTAGTATATTGCTTATACATAGAAAAACTCCCCCTAAGGTAAAACAGATGTTTTATATTTTAATCTGTCTACCTTAAGGGGAGCATATCATGAAAGATCAGCCTCTTTATTTTTTACTTAAAACGTATGCGCTAAATCTTTTGCTCTCGCAATTGCGTTTTGTTTAATTTCCTCTGCTTTTTCAGGTTGAGCAGCGTGTCCTTCTACAAACAAGCCTTCAAATGAAGGAACACCGAAAAATTGCATCACAACAGCCAAATAGCGGTGACCCATTTCCATTTGAGCTGCTGGACCTTCTGAATAAATGCCTCCACGCGCTTGAATATGCAGGGCTTTTTTATCAGTCAATAACCCAACAGATCCTTGTTCAGTGTATTTAAACGTTTTGCCTGCAACTGCAACTGCATCAATATATGCTTTCAAGACAGGCGGAAATGAAAAATTCCATAAAGGTGTAACAAAAACGTATTTATCCGCTTCAATAAATTGTTCACAAAGCTCTGAAAGACGTCCAACTTTCGCTTTTTCCTCGGAAGTAAGCTCATCTAAGCTTTTTCCGGATCTCAGTTTCCCCCAGCCATTTAATACATCAGCATCGATTTGGGGAATATGTTCTTTATATAAATCAAGGTGAATTACTTCATGGTCAGGATTCGCTTCTTTATAGGTTTCGATAAAAGCCTTTCCTGCTGCCAAACTGTAAGATTGGGTGTCATCAAGTGGATGTGCTGTAATGTACAATACTTTTGTCAACGTAAACCTTCCTCTCTTGGTGCAATTTTAGTTTTTTAGTGAAAAAATAAAATTTATAAATTTTTATTTTGAAAATATTTATTTCGAGATAATTTTATAGGAATTTGTTTTAGATTTCAAATGATTTGTTTGCAAAAAAATTTATCCAAATTTAGTCAAATAATTTGTTTTCAGCTGTCTAATTTGTTTTTCACGTCTTATCGGTCAATAAACATGGCTGATCTACGAATGAGCCTTGATCAGTTATTTTTGATTTTGAACGCTTTCGCCGTGAAAACCGTTTTTCATCCATTTGTTTGGAATCACTAGCGTTGCATTAATTTAATTCGAAAATTCCGAATTGAAAAAAGTCCATAAAAAAATCCTTTATAATGGATGGTACAGGTGGTCCCTGTCCAAATCCAATATAAAGGATGAAGCCTATGGACAAGGATACACTATTTTCTTCATTTGGTAAATGGGTCACTCCTCTCAATTCTGTTAAATTTACACAAAGAATTGAAGAGATGAAACAAGATAAATATACGAAAAAATTAACCACAAAAGCGTATTTACTTTTGTTTTTGCATGCTCAACTTCAACAACGAGAAGGACTGCGCGCCATCGCCGATGATGCGTTACTGGATGATTTTCAGCGAGAATTAGGATTGACATCTATTAGTGCTTCACAACTTTCTCGAAAACATCGCCAAGTAAAACCCGAATTACTCGCAGAAATCTTTCTGGATTTAGTGAATCAAATCCGCCAGATGTCCACGAATTCCTCCAGTCAGGTGAGTGGCTTAAAAATCGTGGATTCTACGACCATTTCACTGAATCTGAAAAAATATCAATGGGCTACGTTTCGCAAAACGAAGTCGGGAATTAAGGTTCATTTACGACTGGTGTTTGTCAATGAAGATACGGTTTATCCGGAAAAAATGGTCATGACCCCAGCAGGGAACAATGATCGAACACAAATGGAACAACTGATCGACGAAACAGATGCCATGTACGTGTTTGATCGTGGTTATGTAGACTACGAAAAGTTCGATTATTACTGTGATAAAGGCCTCTTTTTCGCCTCCCGTCTGAAAAAGAATGCCTATGTTCGATTTCTTGAATCGTTCTCTGTCCCATCCAATTCCTCTATTTTATCTGATTCGATGGTGGTCATTGGGACACCACAAAAACGAACGGAAAATGTCTTTCGATTAATCGAAACATTCGATTCGGACGGGAATCGAATTCGAATCATTACGAACCGATTCGACCTAGATCCAGAAGAACTTGGTGATATCTATCGTTCTCGATGGGCCATTGAACTATTTTTTAAGTGGATTAAGCAACGTTTAACACTCAAACATCTTTATGGAACGAGTCCAGAAGCTGTAGAAAATCAGGTTTACTTAGCTCTGATTTCTTACTGTTTACTCATTCTTATTCAACTTGAAATGAAATCGAAACATTCTCTCACCCAGATTTATCGTTGGCTGCGCGTTTTTCTTTGGAAACCAAGTACCGTGTGGGTGGAACGAATTCAACGGGAATGAGTTGAAAAAAGTCGGCGAAGCGCAGTAGCCATGTAACAATAAAACAAATACATTTATTACCAAATGGATAGTGATCACCTTTAGTTGGTTACTGCCTTGTTTTTCGTTTATCATAAAATATTTTATCCAGAAAATTCTGCATAAAATGTTTTTATTTTTTATGCAACGCTACTGGTTTGGAATATAATTTATTATTCCCTGTAATGTGAAGCTTAGCTATTGCCATCTTCTCCTCAAATGATAAGGCAGCATTTTCTTTACGGAAAGGCAGAGTAAATGCCCGTTTCTTAAATTCTTTTCCAATAATCCCATCGTCCTTCATTTATTTCTTTTTCGATTGTTTTAATATATTTCTTTAGTTCAACGGGCATCTCGTCATTTTCCAGCTCATCCATTGTAAAAGTAATCATTTGCGCACCGCTGAAATCCATGACCTGTACAACTCTTTGCCGACCTTTAAAATATGTTAGCATAATGTGATATCTACCCATTCGTTTCACCCTATTTTTCGTTTTTTTATGGGACCAATTGAAAGAATGTTGGATCGTTTAAACGTTCGGAAAGTTTTTCGAAAGTGGCAGTAAGCGCGAATGTATTTATCGTTAAAGTCTTTTACTGTAATCAATCTTTCTGTTATTACCCCTTGATCGGTCATGTAGATCATCTTTAAAGCAAAACCGTACTTTTTGGCATTCAGCAGCAAACCGTTCATGATTTTCACCTCACAAAAAAGAACGTTTGTTCTATTTTTATTATATGCGAATATATGTTCTGATATGAAGAAGAAAATTTTGGAACGATTCATTTTTTTGGGCATCTTTCTTTAGAATGGAATGGCAGAGATTGAAATCACATGGAGAAGGGAATGCTGTTTTTTTCGAGAAGCGTGCAAGTGGGGAAGTTAAAATCATTTTAAATAAAAAATAGCTGTCAAGCGGGCCTCTATATCGATGATTTATTGACAACACATGCTGTCTTGGAGTGCGTATGTAAAACAAATCAGCTTAACTTTAAGAAGCGAGGCGGAGTGCTGTGTTGACATAACTCATCTGCTCCAAGGATGGGGAGAAACTAATCTTATTTACTATTAATACGGCAAAATTTACATCCCATTAAATAGAACTGATGAAGCAGTTATTTTTTATCATAAGCTGCCAAAGCTTGTTCAGGTAGTGTGTTCAATAGTGATATTTAGAAATGATAGATTTCGAGTGTTTCAAATTGCAAGATGTATGTTTAATAAAATCAAGATTTTTCTGCAAGCACTAGCTCCTAAAATGAAATGCATTTTTAATTGAGGCTGTACAGAAAGTCAAATCTCCATTGAAAACAAAAAATCATAAACTTTCAAAAAGATGAAAGGGGGCGTCAATAAGCCGATAAAACGGCTTATTAGACAGCCCCCCGCCATTGTCCGCACATTCCTTCATTAAATTTTTTGCAGAGCTTGTCTGACATCTTCTTTTAAATCTTCGATATGTTCTATGCCGACAGAGAAGCGCACGAAGTTTGCCGGGATTCCTGCGAGCTGCATTTGTTCTTCGTTCATTGTTCCTTCCCACATCGCTGCTGTATGTACAACGAGAGACTCGACTCCGCCAAGGCTTACAGCGTTAGGAGGAAGCTTTAATGCGGAAACAAAGCGCTGTGTTTCAGCATAACCGCCCTTAATGGAAAAGGCAATAACGGCACCAAAGCCTTTCATTTGCCGCTTAGCAAGCTCGTGCTGCGGATGGCTTGGCAGCCCCGGATAATATACCCGTTCAACTTGAGGCTGATTCTCAAGAAATTCGGCTAACGCCAAAGCGTTCGCGTTAATCCGTTCGATCCGCATAGGAAGCGTGCGCAAGCCTCTCAGCAATAGCCAACCATCCATTGGCGAAAGCACTGAACCGATGGAAATATGCGTATTCCAAATACGTTCAGCTAATTCCTCGTTTGTGCAAATTACGCCAGCTGTCAAATCATGATGGCCGCCCATGTATTTTGTTGCACTATGGACAACAACATCAACCCCAAAGTCATGTGGACGCTGATTGATAGGGGAAGCAAACGTATTATCTGCGACAACGATAATTCCATGTTGGCGGGCAAGATCACACACTGCAGCTAAATCTGTCAATACCAATGTAGGATTGGCAGGCGTCTCAACCATAATAAGTTTTGTATTCGGACGAATTGCCTTTTCAAACGCAGAAGTGTCGGATTGGTCAACGAACGTCACGTCAACACCAAATTTCGGCAGCAGCTCATCCATAATTTTCGTTGTGCTCATATAATGATTTTTTTGGGCAATCACATGATCGCCTGCTGCTACAAGCGATAAAATAGTTGTCGCTATCGCTCCCATACCAGAGCCGGTTACTAAGGCTGTTTCAGTTCCTTCAAGATCTGCTACAATTTTTTGAACCCGTTCATGCACTGGGTTTCCGTAACGTGTGTAATATCGCGGATGACGAGGTGTTCCAGCAATTTCAGAAAATTCGCTTGCACTATGTGCCTGGAATGTTGCGGAATAGTAAATAGCAGGATTGACTCCTTTTTCGTCCGTTATAGAATCGTCGCCATGGATGACAATTGTTTCATCTCTGAGTGCTTGAGGATTCCGTTGTTCTTGTTCATTTCTTTTCATTATTTATTTCTCCCTTAAATCAAAGTAATTTTATAGATATTATATATCTATTATTAAAAAAAATAAAACTAGTTTGAGAATTCATTTTTGTTCATTATATGATAAAACAGTATGAAACTTTTCGTTTTGATAAGAAAGGGTGCTTGAAAAATGAATTATACAAAACGTTTAAACGAGTATTACGCCGTGATTTTCACATCGGAAAGAACAGAAGGGGACAATGGTTATGAGGAAATGGCAAAGGAAATGGATCAATTGGTGTCCAAACAGCCCGGTTTTTTAGGAGCAGAGAGTGCAAGAAATGAGAATGGGTACGGAATTACAGTTTCATATTGGGAATCATTGGATGATATCAAACGCTGGAAAGAAAATGCTTTGCATAAAGCGGCGCAGGATAAAGGCAGGAAGGAATGGTATAAACGTTATACAATCAGAATTTGCAAAGTAGAAGAGGAAAGGGTTTTCCATATTTGATAGATACTATAGCCCAGAAGAATGGCCGCTTCCCTAAAAAACCAAGGGAAAAGCATGAGACTAGGTTCATAGTAACTTCGCAAAATGTTTTGACATAGCGCTGGATTGGTGAGAAAAAATTGCATATTATATAATGAAGTAAAGATTGTTCACTATTTGTGAACATTAGGATTGCGCAACTTTTCATTTTAGCTTAACACTGGAGAGAGAGAAAAATGTTAAAAAACATAAACAGCATAATGGAAAAGATGCTTCCTTTTTTAACCCCGTCAAGTGTTGTGATCGGGATTGTATTTTCAACTATATTTGACGATTTTTCTCAGCTTGTTCCGTGGATTTTTGCTTTTATTACGTTTGCGGGCAGTTTAAATCTTAGTTTTCATGCGTTTAAGCAGGCTCTTTTGCATCCGCTGCCGATTTTCGTCGTTCTTTTGCTGCTTCATCTTTTCATCCCGCTTTGGGCGTTTGCTGTCGGCCATCTTGCTTTTCAAGAAGACAGCTTCACAATCATTGGTTTAGTTTTGGCCGTGATCATTCCAACTGGTGTTACAAGCTTTATTTGGGTATCAATCCATAAAGGAAATTTGGCTTTAGCTCTTGCTGTTATATTAATAGATACGTTTATTTCTCCTTTTGTCGTTCCTGCCAGTTTATTAGTATTGGTGGAGAGAACGGTAGAAATCGACGTATGGAATATGATGTCTGGCTTATTTTTCATGATTATCCTGCCTTCCATTTTAGGAATGCTTGTAAATGAGTGGACGAAAAAAGAATTGAAACAGCGTATTGCAGCCGTTTTAAGTCCGTTTTCGAAAATAGCCTTATCGCTTGTAGTGATCATCAACAGCGCGATAGTAGCTCCTTATTTGGCGAACCCGAATAAAAAATTAATTTTGATTGGTTTTTTCGTTTTTTTGATTGCTACAAGCGGCTACTTTTTTTCATGGATGGCCGGGCGTCTATTAAAATTTCAACAGGATGATATCATCACTTTAACGTTTACGGGCGGAATGAGGAATATTAGCGCCGGTGCAGTGCTTGCGATCACTTATTTTCCGCCGCAAGTGGCGGTACCGGTTGTCTTAGGCATGCTTTTTCAGCAGGTTTTAGCTTCTTTTTATGGACGCATGCTTGAAAAAGTTTATCACCATGCGCTTACTGAAAAAAAGTATGCGGCAAATGCAAAATGAACGCTTTTATGCAAAAAAGCATTAATAAAACGTTATGTGAGCATCCCCTTCAATTAAGGCATTTCTGCCTATATTGAAGGGGTTTTTTAAGGGCAATTTCAGGCATTGATGTGTTAATTATTTTATTCGCCAATTGGACGCAGAACTGGTAAGGAGCATCAATAATGACGTTACATGAATCAGCATTTTTTAATAGTATTTTAGTAATATTCACAATTTTAACTATAAATTAACAAAAAAATTAACTTTTTTTTACAAGGAAAATAAAAGCAAATATAGAATTGCTTTGTAAGCGTGCGCTAATAGATCCTAAAAATAAATTACAGGAGGTATTTAAACAATGTTTCGGCTACTAGTCTCTGACAAAGTGAACAATGAAGGACTGAAACCGTTGATAGAATCAGAAGCGGTTGAAGTTGTCCAAAAAAGTGTATCGGAAGCAGAAGATGAACTAAATCTTTTTGATGCTCTTTTGGTGAGGAGCAGCACAAAAGTAACGAAAGAGCTTTTAGGAAAGATGACCTCTTTAAAAATTATCGGAAGAGTCGGAGTCGGTGTAGATAACATTGATATTGATGAGGCAACAAAGCAAGGAGTAATTGTCATTAATGCTCCCAATGGAAATACCATTTCGGTAGCCGAGCATACACTTGCGATGATTTCTTCTTTGATGAGGCACATTCCGCAAGCGAATATTTCAGTTAAAGCAAAAGAGTGGAATCGGTCAGCATTTGTTGGATCTGAACTTTACGGGAAGATCTTAGGCATTATCGGTTTTGGGCGCATTGGTATTGAAGTTGCCAAGCGGGCTAAAGCCTTTGGAATGAAAGTGCATGTATTTGATCCAATCCTAACTCCAGAGAGAGCAAATAATTTCGGTGTCGAAATGCTTTCTTTTGATGAAGTTCTTTCAAGTGCGGACATAATTACAGTTCATGCACCCCTGAACGAAAAAACGAGAGGATTGTTAAATAAAGATACATTGGCAAAAACAAGAAAAGGGGTAAGGATTATCAATTGTGCAAGAGGCGGAATTATTGAAGAAGAAGCTCTTTTAGAAGCTCTAGAAAATGGCCATGTCGCAGGTGCAGCGCTTGATGTTTTTGAAGTCGAACCGCCTATTCATTCAAAATTGGCTGATCATCCGTCAGTAATTGCGACGCCGCATATAGGAGCCTCGACAAAAGAAGCGCAGTTTAAGGTCGCTGCACAAATTGCCGAGGAAGTTTTGCGATTTATAAAAGGCATGCCTGTTAGGTTTTCTGTCAATTTTCCGCCCGTTGCACAGGAGGAGAATATTAACAAACAATTGATTTTACATTAAGAGTGCGGCTGAAAAACAAAAATTACAATTCCTTCTTGAATGGAATTTATATTTATTGGAGGATGATAGAGTTATGTATACAGAAATTCTCAGCGACAAGCTAAATTCGTTGAAGGAAAGAGGGCAATACCGTGAATTTATTACGATTAACCGCATATGCGGCCAGTATCCTTTGGCGAAGTTGAATGGCAAGGAAGATGAGCAGCCTGTTGTTGTTTGGTGCAGCAATGATTATCTGGGAATGTCCCAGCATCCTTTAGTAATTGAAGCGATGCAAGAAGCAATCCGGTTAAATGGAGCCGGTTCAGGCGGATCGCGGAACATAGGCGGCACACACTACCAATACACTTTGCTTGAATCATCATTGGCTGACTGGCACGGTAAAGAGGCAGCACTCGTTTTTCCGACCGGATACAGTTCAAATGATGCAACATTACAATGCTTATTGCGTCTGTTCCCTAATTGCATAGTGTTTTCCGACGAGCTTAATCATGCCTCCATTATCAATGGGATACGAAGTGCAAAAGCTGACCGCGCCATATTTAGGCATAATGATGTCGAACATTTGGAGGAATTACTAGCTTCCCAGCCGCATAATCGAGCCAAAATCATCGTATTCGAGTCAATATATTCGATGGACGGCGATATCGCACCGATTAAGGAAATTGTGAATCTTGCTAAAAAATATAACGCACTAACATTTCTCGATGAAGTTCATGCTATCGGTATGTACGGTCCTCGAGGAGCAGGAATAGCTGCAGAGCTTGGAGTTGCCAATCTCATTGACATTATACAAGGAACAATGGCGAAGGCGATAGGAGTGATAGGCGGGTATATTACTGCATCGGAATTGCTGATTGATGCTGTCCGCTCCTTTGCATCCGGCTTTATTTTTACTACCTCCCTGCCGCCGGCAATTGTTGCTGCATGCTATACAAGCATCGGGTATTTGAAATCTTCTGATAAAGAGAGAAATGAACTGCATAGAAAGACTAATCAGCTAAGAAAGATGCTCGTTCAGGCAGGTATACCGGTAATGCCATCGAGTGTAACACACATTCTTCCTGTAATGATTAGGGATGCAAAAAAATGTAAGGCAGCTGCTCAAAGAATGCTTGAAAAACATAAAATCTATCTGCAGCCTATTAACCCGCCGACAGTTCCTGTTGGTACAGAACGGTTTCGAGTCAATGTTACACCGAACCACACTGAAGAGCAGATGTTGCAGCTAACCGATGCATTAAATGAAGTTTTTTGCCACTTTAATATTCCATTTGCACAATCGGCCGATGTGTTCGCATAATTGGTTAGAGATAACCTATTACAATTCTGAGATAAGAGTAGTCCATAGTTTTTTGCCACCCTTAACGTATACAACAGAATAGGAGAGGATATTTATTCATGGATCATAATTTAAAAATTGTTGCTAGAAAGGCAACCATCAATGATGTTGACATGCTGATTGATTTAAGGAAGCTGTTGCTCAATGAAGGGGCAGGCCACTATGTTTCGAAATCACCCGAAGAACAAATGGCATGGCAGAAAAGCTATCGGAAATGGCTTATTCACAATATACCTGCAAATGAAAAAATGGTAATTGCTGTAGCCCACTATGATGGCGAAACCGAAATATCGGCCTGTGCTATAGGAATCATTGATGAACGTGCGCCGATGAAAGGATGTTTAAACGGACTTGTTGGGTGGGTGCAATCGGTTGTTGTTCACCCTGAACGGCGCCGTAGAGGGTTTGCAGAATGTTTAATGAACTATATTTTGGACTGGTTTCAGGCCAATAATGTTGAAAAAGTTATCTTACAAACAACACCGATTGCAAAAAATTTATATAAAAAGCTCGGATTTATTGATTCAGGCGAAGAGCTTTTAATAAAAGAAATTTAAATGTTAAAGGGAGGCAACTGATGAACGTCTTAATTTGTGGTTTGGGATATGCAGGGACAAGATTTCTTAAAGCTTTTTCCAATATGAATAAAGATATTGTTGGAGCTAGAAAAATCAATTTTGCATATGTTAATAGAAATCCTAAACGCAGGGATATTCAATACTTTAAAGAGGTGGATGCTGCTATTGAACAATTTGAGCCTCACATTATTGTAATTAGTGTAAATGATGAGTTCCACATGGATATAATTAAAAAGTTGGAAGGATACAAAGGCTTTGTTATTTGCGAGAAGCCCTTGGCGAATACGAACGATGATTTAGAGCTGCTGGAAGCGAAACTTAAAAGTGTATCTGGATTCTGTCTTAACCTTATAGAACGTTACTCTGATGCAACCATCGTCTTGAAAAAGTTTGTTGAAGAGCATAATTTGCAGCTTATTCGGGCCAATTTTTACTGGGGAAAGAACAGAATGAATGATTATAGGCCAACTGTAGGTGTGATCAGCGAAATAATCCATCCGCTAGATCTTATCCAATGGATTTGTGCATCCAATACTGATCTGGAGTTAAAGTCTATTCAAGGCACTCGATCAGACTTCTCCGTATCAGGTTCTGACGTACTTGACAGTGCAGCCGTAACTGCATGTTTAGGAAAAGCGGCAATAACCGGGTATAGCAGCTTCGTAAATATTGTCCGAAAGAGAGAAGTCGATCTTGTATTCGCTTCTCCACAAAACCGTCTAATCTTTGCCAATATGGTGTTTGATACACCTGTATGGGATGTTGACCATCTTCGTATATGGGAAAGAACTCCTTTCGGAGAACAGGTCATAATGGACATGAAAACGAATATTGATGACTCGAAGCCTGAACTAAAAACAATACGCAAATTGGTAAGATTGGTTAATGATGTTGGCGGGTATGTAGTAAACGGAGCAGCTCCTTCACAACCGTTTGCTAGCCTTCAAACAGCTTTGAAGCTCCAAAAATTATTAAATACAATAGAACGTGATGCTCAGACAATTGGACCGATAAATTATGTTGTTGGTTCACAACGGGAAATTTACAACGATGAAAATGATTGGGAGCGTCTAGGCTAAATGAATGCAAAATTTCAATTGATAATAATTGTAAATTTATCGGTTTTTTGAACCAATTTTTTAACGGCAAAATGATGTTAAAGACAAAAAAAGAGGAGACAGATACAAGAGTTCTTTCCCCAATCATCAAATCGGCTGCTAAAATGCATTGAAATTTACTTTGGCAGAGAGGGAAATGATTATTTTCATTGTACTCCTGCTTCTTTTTTTATTGCGGTTATTTCAATTATTCTCCTTGTTTAATTAAGGATTTGATAGAGAATTTTAATTGCCAGTATCATTTCATGAGATTATTTCTATTAAACTTGGTGAAAAAACGGAATGACAGATTTTCTCATTAAGTTAAGAAATGCATGAACAGTTGGAGACAAATTTCCACTTTTCCACGCAAAGGCAGTTGAAGTAGTAATTGGGTTGTTGTAAATGTCGCGATAGACAACTTTATTTTTTAATACATGCTGGATAGAGGATGGTACAATCGCTACGCCCATTCCTGATGAAACAAGGGATAGGACTGTAGGCAATTCTTGTGTTTCTTGAACTACTTTAGGATGGAATCCCGCTTGATAGCAACTGTTTATCACAGTATCATAGTGGCTTTGATTTGCCTTCCTTCCCGTCAAAATAAATGAATCGCCCGCCAATTCTTCAAGATGAATCGGGGAAGTGCCGGAAGCTAGCCGATGATCCTCTGGCAGAGCAATCATCATTCGTTCTTGCCGAATAACCTCGAAATGAATTCCGTCATTTTTTATGTTGGCGGGTTGGCAAAGGATTCCTATATCAATTGCGCCCTCATGCAAAGCTTTTAATTGCTCTCTAGTTGTCAATTGTTGCAAATCTATATGAATATTAGGATATGCTTTACGATAGTGCTCTATAATTGTTGGAAGAATATCATAGGCTGATGAGGAAATGAATCCTATCGCTATTTCTCCGACCTCTCCACGGTTCACCCTTTTTACTGATTCGACAGCTTCCTCCAGATCTTTGAAAATTTGATTAACTTTTTCCAAAAACAATTGGCCTTCTTTCGTCAGTTCTACTTTTCTTTTCGTTCGATGGAAAAGAGGCACGCCTATTTCTTCTTCTAATTGTCGGATTTGAAGGCTTAAAGGCGGCTGTGCCATATTTAAACGGGCTGCAGCTTTCCCAAAATGCAAATCTTCAGCAACTGTTAAGAAATATTTCAAGTGGCGCAGTTCCAATTAATCTCCTCCTTTATTAATATTTATAAGATATTAGTAGTTTTATAAATATATATTAGACATATTACATTCCGTCTTGTAAAGTGAAAAATAGATAAATCTTCCGTAAAGATAATTCCGTAAAAATGGAGGCTAAGTTATTATGCAAAAAGTTTTTCTCTTGACGATCGGTATGTTCGCTCTTGGGTTTGATGCTTATGTGATAGCTGGTTTGCTTCCGGATATCGGTGCAACTTTTCATATAACCCCTTCACAAACAGGGCAAGCCGTGAGCGTCTTTACGCTTTGTTATGCACTGGCCGCTCCGGTATTTGCAACACTGCTTGCTGGAAAACCGATGCGCAATATTTTATTGTTGGCGCTCGCAGTATTCTCGATAGGCAACGGGATAAGTGCACTAGCTTCAAATTTTTCCATGTTGCTGATTGCACGAGCAATTGCAGGCATCGGCGCCGGACTTTACTCTCCGCTAGCATCAGCAGCTGCAGCATCACTAGTGCCCGAACAGAAACGCGGCAGAGCACTTGGCATGACTCTTGGCGGCATGAGCACTGGAACAGTCATAGGAGTCCCTCTTGGACTGGTGATTGCGGAACATCTGAAGTGGAATGGAACTCTTTGGGTGATCACTGCACTAGGCTTAATTGCCATGATGGGAATTGCCATCTGGTTTCCACATTTTGCAGCTTCAGCTCCACCTTCACTCCGCCAGCGCGTCGCAATGATGACAAATAGACGGGTTGCAGCAATTGTTGGCATCACTTTTATGACCAGTGTTGCCAGCTTGGGTCTTTACACATATATTGCTGTTATTTTGAATAACTTGGCGGACATTTCCAACAACACGCCATATCTTTGGGCATGGGGAATTGGCGGCGTAGTTGGCAGTTTTTCCATCGGCGCTTTGATTGACCGGACAGGCAAACCGGGTTTGCTCATGGCAGGAATTTTGGCCATAATGGCTTTGTCCATGTTCAGTGTGCCATTCGCCCTTTCATTTCCGATCCTGTCATTTCTGCCTTTTATTCTATGGGGGGCGATGGGCTGGGCATCGCAAGCCCCGCAGCAGCATGAATTGCTTCACATACAGCCTAATCAAGGTGCAGCGGCCGTTGCTTTGAACAGTTCCGCAAATTATTTGGGCAGTGCAATAGGTTCTCTTCTTGGAGGGATAGTGATGCTGGCTGGATTGGCTCCTTCCCAACTTCCGTTTGCCGCCGGCGGCCTTGCATTAGTGACATTACTGGGACAATGGGGGATTTTATCAAGCAAAAGAAAGCATGGAAGTGAGAGAAAACAATCTATGCAACAATGACTATCTCCAGATTGAATAAACATATCATACTCATTTGTCAAATATCAAAGGGGTTGTTTATAAAATTTTATACAGCGAGCCATACTAAATAATGGTGATGGCTGAATGTACGAAAAAGAAGAATTGATCCGCTTTGTCCAAGAAGCGAAAAAGTATGGGCATCAGGGGAAAGTTGCCAGTTACATACCGGCTCTTGGCAAAGCAAATCCAAATGATTTATCTATTGCTATATATATGCCTGATGGGAGAATCATTGACGCGGGGGATGTAACGGTAAAAGTGACGCTTCAAAGCATTTCAAAAATTATCGCTTTAGCTCTTGTCATTATGGATCACGGTGAAAAGGAGGTATTCCAAAAAGTCGGGATGGAGCCGACGGGCGATCCGTTTCATTCCATTGCCAAGCTTGAGGAAACACAGCCTACAAAGCCGCTGAATCCGATGATCAATGCCGGTGCACTTGCCGTAACGCATATGATTTCGGGAAGAACGGTGAAAGAACGGCTGCAGAGACTCATTCGTTTTGTCCGCAAGCTAACAGGAAATCCAACCATTTCTTATTCGCAAGAAGTCGCTCAATCCGAATTTGAAACCGCGTTTTTAAACCGCTCCTTATGTTATTTTCTTCGACAGCATAATATTATAAACGAAGATGTCGAAGATCTGATGGAGCTTTACACGAAGCAATGCGCCATTGAAATGACATGCATCGATTTGGCGCGCATCGGCCTCGTTTTTGCGATGGATGGGCGCGATCCGTTTACAGAAGAGGAAATCATGCCGCTTGATGTAGCGCGTATTTGCAAAACGTTTATGGTCACCTGCGGCATGTATAATGCTTCGGGAGAATTTGCGATTAAAATCGGGATTCCGGCAAAAAGCGGCGTCTCAGGAGGCATACTCGCATCTGTTCCAAAAAGATGCGGCATCGGCATATTCGGTCCAGCATTGGATGACAAAGGCAATAGTCTGACCGGCATCAAACTGCTTGAATTTTTATCTAAAACATATTCATTAAGTATTTTCTAATATTTGAGGAGGAGACATACGATGCTTGAATTCACTGTTAAATTTCACCTTGAAGATGATATGGAAGAAATGAAAGTGCAAAAGCTGAGCCCGGATGATTTTGAAAGGGTGACAGAAGGAGGGACAAGACATTTGTTTGATCTCGATACAAACATTGGTTTTTTCGTCTTTTTTGACGCTGGGGACAGCGATGGCAATATGTCTTATCTTTCCCTTCGCTACGAGGAGGACGAGGAAGATCCGAGCGAATGCTACCGGTTTGAACTAAAAGACTTTTATGAATTTATAGCTCTTTATCTAAATGACTTAGAATTCGGTGATGAAGTGATGGCGGAGCAGGAGGAAGAGGAAATATACGGCCCCATTCAGCATCTTGCTCATCTTCTTTTCCATGTTGCTGAAGAAGGGAAAACAGTTGAAGTTTGAATACGTTGAATGAAATCCGGGGCATGCATACGAATTCAAATGCCAATTTTTCAGAAGGGCTTATTTTCAATCAACAACATCTATGTGTTTCAGAATTGCATTTTTTGTAATAAATGAAAGTACCGCGGGCGATCCGGATTGATGTTCACCGTTTCGTTAGGGCTTGGCAGGAGAAACGATTTTTGAAAAGTGCTTTTGAACTATGGATTTGGCGAAAAGGTAAGAGGCGCATAATATCGAGCGGCGTCCGATCTTTTTTATATTTCAATGTTTTTTTACCTTTTGTTCATCGTTTCGTCATATTTTTTGCCTAGTATGTCAATAAGACAAACGATGAAGAAGAGGAGGGCTTTTGCTATGGGATATTATGATGAAATAGATCAAAACAATCGTGTGGAAAGAAAAAAGAACAGTTTGTTGAAGCCGGTTCTTTCTTCTTTAATCAGCGGTGTTTTGGGCGGAGCTGTTGTATACGGTGCGTTGACCTACTTGCCATTCCAAGATCATAACAAAGCTTCAAATGAAACAGAGCATGCAGCGGTCAGTCAAAATACAAACGATCAGGAAGCATCTGTTAATGTTGCGAAGATTTCCAATCAAGGCGATATTGCAGAAATAGCTGAAAAACTTTCACCAGCGATTGTCGGCATTTCTAATTTGCAGCAGCAAAGGACAGATTGGTTTGGATCGCGCCAAGATTCTTCCAGCGAAGAAGTGGAAAGCGGAAGCGGAACAGGAATTATCTTTAAAAAGTCCGGCAATGATGTTTTTATTGTTACAAATAACCATGTTATTGAAGGGGCTTCTTCATTGGAGGTAACGCTTTCCAATGGCGATAAGGAAAAAGCAGAGGTAGTCGGTGCTGACTCATTGACAGACTTGGCAGTCATAAAAATTAATAACAATAGTGTTAACACAGTAGCTGAGTTTGGTGATTCCGATAATATACGAGTCGGCGATCAGGTCATTGCAATCGGGAATCCGCTTGGCAGCGATCTTTCTAGAACTGTAACAGAAGGGATTATCAGCGGAGTCAATCGCACAGTGACGATTACAACTTCTGAAGGAGACTGGGCGCTTGATGTCATTCAAACTGATGCAGCGATCAATCCAGGAAACAGCGGAGGCCCTTTAATTAACATGGATGGGAAAGTCATCGGCGTCAGCAGTATGAAAATCAGCCAGGAAGGTGTGGAAGGGCTCGGATTTGCTATTCCAAGCAATGATGTTGTGAAAGCGATCAATCAATTAATGGAAAAAGGAAAAATTGACCGTCCGTTTCTTGGAGTTGCATTATTAAATGTAAGCGAGCTTCCTGAGTATTTCCTTAGAGACACACTCAATTTGCCATCTGACGTTAAAGAAGGTGCGGTAGTTGGAAGAGTTCAGGCAAATTCTCCCGCCGATCAGGCCGGATTGCAGGAAAAGGATGTGATCGTCGCATTGGATGGGCAAAGCATTCACAACACGAGTGAGTTAAGAAAATATTTGTACAGTGAAAAGAAATCAGGAGACTCAGTCAAAGTCAAATTATATCGGGACGGAAAAGAAAAGACCGTCACAGTTACCCTTTCAAGTCAAGACTTATCGCAAACCTGATCGGGAATAGTATTAAAAAGAAAGGGCCCGCAAAAAGTCAGTTCAATTAACTTTTTGCAAAGCCCTTTTTTCAATGGAAATCTTTTTCATCAATGTGAAAATGATCTATCTCTGATAAATGAATGATACTCGCCAATTAACAACAGCATCATTTGCTTAGAAAAATTTCATCGCTATACATAACTTGTTTACATATTTGCTTCGCTAGACGAGATATTTTTTGGTTGAGCAGATTGTACAGCTTTGCTTGAGATTGCTAAAACAAATAAACAACTAATACTAATTAAAACTCCGTCCAATATTAGCGGAGCTCCCCAGCTGCCTGTGCTGTCTCTTAAATATCCTGATACGACTGGCGACAATACGGCGCCAATTTCTGCTATCAGATTCAGCATGCCAAATGCCCCGCCTTGTTTGCCTTCCGGCGCCAATTCTGCATTTAATGCATGTGAAACCGGCTGCAATGCAAAAAAGAATAATCCTGATATAAATAAAATGATTGATGTAATAATCGGGCTGCTATTTTCCGTTTGAATATACCAAGCAAAAACAAATATTGAAACAGCTAAAAGAAAAGTTAAAAGCGCTAATACATTTCTGCGGCCGTTCGGTCTATCAGCTAACAGGTCAGAAATTTTTCCGCCAAGCGGGAACCCGATAACCCCTGCTACTGCGTTAAATGAAGCTACTGCTGCTGCGGCAACTAGTGCTCCGCCGCCAAATTCTTGGACAATTGCCGTAGACCAGAATCCATACAACCATAAATGCCATAAAATCGGCAGGAAAGATAGATAAAGGAAAAACAGGTTTTTATTCATAATCAAAGGGTGCACTTCTGATTTTTTTGTTACATAAAGATATATGATCAATATGGGGGCTAAACTAGCCAAAATAAAAGCTATGACAATCGATGAGAGCCCTAATTTTGTTGATGTGAAGTATATCGCCATGATGATAACCAAAAACACAAGTGAATAAATACTTAAGTGATATAACGATTTTCCGTAAAATTCCTTCACACCAGGTGAATTTGGATCTGCTGATTGTATCAATTTTTTATCAGGCTTCATAAATTTAAACATAAGAACAGCAACGATTAAAGTAATGAATCCCATGAATAGAAAAGGAACTCTCCAAGCCTCATTTCCCATTAGAGGAACAAAAGCTTCCAGAAGAAGAGGTGTACCGATTGTTGCCAACGTTAAGCCGATAGACAGGCCAGTAATAACAACTCCCATTCCTAAGCCCATTTTTTCCGGAGGAGTGTTGAAAGCAATATAGGATCTGTCATTTGAATAAAGGATTCCTTCACCTAATCCAAGTAATACACGGAATAAAACAAACATGACGAGTCCGCCTGATAAGCCTGTGAAAAAAGTGGCGACGGCTGCCCACAAAATACTTAATATAATAATAGGGCGGTATCCAAATTTATCTCCCAAGTTTCCTCCAGGAAATTGGTTTAACATAAATCCGGCAAAAAACAAACTGCCTATTAAGCCCCCAAATTCATGAGGATTCGGGACATCTGAAAAAAATGATATTTTATGTTCTATCATCCAAGTAACAATTGGGCCTGTCGCAGTTCTGTCGATATAAGAAACAACCCATCCTAGGAACAGCATTCCCCATATTGTATGGTACCTTTCCCATTTTTTCATTATCATTTTCACTCCTATCTAGATTTAAAATTTAACATAACCTTTAGATAGCGCTTACATAAAAGAGCAAAAAGAAATAGAAAATGCTTCTGGTTGAATATAAGATCAATTGGCTGCTGGTTTTCTATATTTCGGACGATGTGAGATGAAAGGAATATAAAACTTTTTTAGCCTACATTCTTGATGATTCCATCTTGTTTTTGAACTTTCTCCGCAGCTTTAAAGTTTTGTACTTTCAACTATTCCAAATGAATTCAAATTTTAAATGCTTTTTGCTCCCGCTTTTTAAACTGTGGAATGGTTTTTTTCCTCTCTCATTTGGTTTTCTTGACTAATAGCGGGCAAATATACATCTAAAACAGCGGAACGGCCAGACTTGACAGTTTTTATTGCTTCATTCAGAGCCTCTTTCAGCTCATGAGGGTTTTCTACTTTTCTTGCATAGGCGCCACCTGCAGCTTCTGCAATTTTCGAAAGATCAGCATGAGGAGTGAAATCTACGAAAAATTGATTCGTTTCATTTGCGATACCATTCGGATGAACAGCTAAGGTTGACAGTTTCGGAGATTTCCAACCGCGATTATTATAAATTACGGTTAAAAATGGCGCGTCATATTTTTGCGATATCCAATGAACGCTCGAAGGGACGCTAAACAGATAAGATCCATCTCCAGTAAGGCTGATCACTGTTTTAGACGGGTCTGCCAGTTTTGCTCCTATCGCTGCTCCGCCGTTCCATCCAAGTCCGCCTCCGCCGCTGCCAAAAATAGAACCTGGTTTGGTCATTTGCAAATGGGTATATAATGTTTGGAAATTTGAAATGCCTTCATTGACAATAATCGTGTTTTCATCGCACACTTCCCGTATGCAGGCAGTTAAATACTCAGGCGTGATAATGTCGTCAAAAAATTGTTCAGCTTTTTTCCATTCTTCACGCTGAGCTTTATGATATTTTTCTATTTGTTTTCTCCTTTCATTTACTTGCAAGCTGTCAATGTCAGCGTTTTTAATCACTTCGTTCAACTGCCGCAAGGCCGTTTCGGCATCAGCTGCGAAAAAACGTTTTGATGGGATATACCATAATGTCATCCCTTCCTTCAGCGGATCTTCATCAATATAGTAAATCGTACAATTTGGCGATGGTTTATTATTCACTGGAATCCAAGGAACATCACTGTCAATGACCATTATAAAATCTGCTTTTTCTATTAAATCGTTTTGTGTTGATGTATTCCACTGATATCCGCAATGAAGCGGGTGATCAGATGGAAAGTTCATATAGTTTGGCACTGACTCTAAAACAGGTATCGCAAGTTTTTCACAAAATTGAACGAGTTCTTTCACCGCTTGTTTGTTTTTGCCAATATATGACGTGACAATGAGCGGATTATTTGCTGCCAGTAAATCTTTCACTAAAGGATCTATTTCTTGCGGTGCCAGTGCACGCGCTGCAATTGGTCTCCATTGCTCAGGATGAATTTCTACTTTTTCTACTTCCTCCTCCAAAACTTCTCTAGCGCTCGTCAAATATACGGGTCCTTTCGGGCTGCTTTGAGCAATTTGCAGTGCACGATGGACAATTTGTTTTACATTTTTCCCGGTGCGAATCTCATGAGTATACTTCATGTAACCCCTTACAATTCCGGGCTGATCGGGAACATCCTGAATCCAGTGAATAAATTCGTTCCTGCTTCCCCGAAGCTCCCCTTCTTGAGTATATGGAGAAGTTCCGGCAAAAATGAGGACAGGCACCCGACCTTTCCAAGCATTGTGAATGGCAGCGCCAAGGTTTTGCGTGCCGCATTCAACATGCACTAAAACAGCTTGAGGTTTCCCGCTTACTTGAGCATATCCATGTGCAGCGCTTAAGGCAACCATTTCATGTGGACAAGTAATGATTTTCGGAAAATCAATTCCCTCTTTTTCAGCTTCGGCAAGGGCTTCAATAATGGCAGGGTGATCGCTTCCTAGATTTGAAAAAATAAAGGAAACATCAGCTTCTTGTAACGCTTCTAAAAGTGCCTTGCTTGTCGTATATCGGCTGGTCAAACAACACACACCCTTTCAACATAATTTAGATAATTAATACTAGTCAGATAATTCCGTAATCAGAATTGTACTTGAAAAGAAAAGATAGTACAATACTATAATAACTATCATAATAATAGAAAATATCTATAGAAAGGAGCTATAAAATGGAGTTCCGTCTTTTGCAATATTTTGCAATATTGAGTCAAGAGCTGCATTTTACGAAAGCTGCAGAAAAGCTGGGGATTACGCAACCAACATTAAGCCAGCAAATTCGCCTTCTTGAAAACAGTCTTGATACAGTTCTTTTTCGAAGAATGGGGAAAAAAATTGAATTAACGGAAAGCGGAGAGATTTTACTTGAACATGTGAAAAAAATTTTTTCTGAAATTGATCAAGCAAAAATTAAAATACATGAATTAAAAGGATTGAATCGCGGCCATTTAAAAATCGGATGTGTTGGCAATCATCTTCTTTATTCTTCCTTGCTTACGTTTCACTCACAGTTTCCAAATATAAAACTCTCTGTTTACGATCTAAAAACGGAAGAAACGTTAGAAAAAATAGTCAAGTCTGAGCTCGATATAGGGATTGTCTATTTACCAGTTCATCATCCGCAAGTAGAGGTTATTAAATGGTTTTCATTAGAGTTTTTTGCCATTGTATCCCTTGATCATCCTTTAGCTGAAAAAAATTTAATATATTTGGAAGAACTTCAATCGTACCCGATCTTTTTATTGCCCGAGCAATATGTTCTTAGACAGACGATCGATTCATTTTGTAATAAAGAAGGCATTAAGTTAAACCCAATTGTGGAATTGTCGGATACGTATTCGTTGTTAAAGATGACGCTTTTACATAACGGAATTACGATCCTGCCAAAGCTTTATGTTGAAAACAGCCCGGAGTTTTCTGTCAAGCTTTTGAAAATTGCAGACGAACTTCCGCGTAAAGAGGTTGCAATTATTTATCGAAAAGGTCTTCTTTCTTCCACTGCCATTCGAACATTTATCCAGCAGCTGACAAGGAGATGACTCATTTTAATTTTTAAATAGGTAAAATATTGGATTTGCTTTCAAAGGAAGGTAGGGATAGAATCTATACGTATACATTTTTTAATAGAGGAGCGAATAACAATTGGATTTATTTTCAGTTGGTATATCTATTTCATCTGACGCCATCATTGCCTTATTAAAAATTATTGCAATCGATATTATTTTATCCGGCGATAACGCAGTTGTAATTGCAATGGCAACGAGAAATCTGCCGAAAGAACAGCAAAACAGAGCTATATTCTGGGGGACTGGAGGTGCGGTCGCATTACGGATTTTGTTTGCATCCGTTATTGTTGTCCTGTTGAAAATCCCATTTGTCAACATTGTCGGCGGATTTTTGCTGCTTTGGATTGCTTATAAAGTTTTGGTAGATGACGGAGAAGCTGCGCATGTCCAATCTCAAAGCAGTCTGCTTAAAGCTATTCAAACGATCATTCTTGCAGATGCCGTCATGAGTTTGGATAATGTGGTTGCAGTAGCAGGTGCGGCACACGGCCATATCGGCATGATTGCGGTTGGAGTTTTGATCAGTATTCCAATTATGATTTTTGGATCAAAAGCGATCGTAAAATTAATGAACAAATTTCAATGGATTGTATATGTTGGATCTGGAATTTTAGCTTGGACCGCCGGTGAGATGATCTTTAAGGATAAACATATTGAACAATGGTTTCACATCCAAAACTTGTGGATCGAATATTTACTTATCGGAATTATGACATTGATTGTGTTAGCGATCGGTTATGAGAAAAATAAGCGTGCAGAGAAAGAAAATAAATTGCAGCATAGTGCTTAGCAGGCGGCTGTTGAAACGGCGCCTGTTTTTTATGAAAAGAAATTCCACGTTTTAATAGATTTAGTTATGTCTAAAATTTTTGTTATCTGAAAATATGCACACTTCTGTAAAATGACGGTTTCTTTTGCAACAGCTCTAATTTGCATGTAAATTCGAGAGATCGTTCTTTGTGTATAAGCATTCATCGTCCAGAGAAGGTGAGTGCTTTTTTATTTTATCCACAGATATTTCAGATAATTCACAACTTATACACATTATCCATACTGTTTTTGTGGATATTATGTAACTGTTGGAGCTTAAGAAGCTGGATTTTTTCATAAAATCCTACTATGAATGTGGATAACTATAGTAATTGTTAACAATTTGTGAAATATTTCACAAATATATTGAAGTTAAATTCAGAAAATTATATATTGAAATTGAAGAGGTTAGTGAAATATTTCACAAACTTCTTCGAAAAATAAAAGTGAAAAAACAAACAAAGGAGATGGTTGAAGATGGAATGGCTGAAAGGTCCAAAAATGGCGGTTGTCTGGGCGGCTCTTAGAATTTGGCTCGGTTATCAATGGTTTGTCGCGGGAGTCGAAAAGCTGGGTGGATTTGATGCGACAGGATTTTTAAAAGGGGCGATTGCTAAAGCAACCGGAGAACATCCGGCCGTTCAAGGATGGTATGCAGCGTTCCTTGAAAACTTTGCTCTTCCGAATGTAGAACTTTTTAATTTTATTATTCCAATTGGAGAAGTGTTAGTTGGCATCGGACTGATTTTGGGATTGTTTACAACTCCTGCATTAATTGCTGGTGCGTTTATGAACTTGAATTTTATGTTAGCTGGAACAACAAGCACGAATCCGATTATGTACACTGAAGCAATCATTTTAATGGCAGTAGGCGCAGCTGCGTATTATTGGGGAGCTGATCGGTTTATCCTGCCGTATTTGAGAGATAAATTTACAAACAAAAAATTCAATCAACAAGCAAATGTTTAAATGCAGCAATCATCTTGACTTTTAAAAATTTTTGAAACATAATTTTAAAAAAAGTATATTTTCGGCGTTGAAAGGGGCCAGTAAATAGACTTTAGGCGAAAAAGAGAGTGAAACCCTATGGCTGAAAGGTTTCATCGCTGATAAGCTATTGAACCTACCCCTGGAGCTGTCAGGCTCATAACCTGACCGTATCCTTCGTTACAGGCTAAAGGGAGCACTAAACTAGTGCTAAAAAAGGTGGTACCGCGGATATAGACTCATATTCGTCCTTTTTCGAAAGGATGATATGAGTCTTTTTTATGACTGTCAAGCAATGAAGAGGTGTTTTTTAGTGAGGAAAAAGCGAGTGGTCGTAAAAATAGGAAGCAGTTCTTTAACAGATGACAACGGGGGACTCAGTAAAGAAAAGCTGCACGAGCATGTTGAAGCGATTGCTAAATTGAAGGAAGCAGGGTATGAAGTAATTTTAATTTCGTCAGGAGCGGTATCAGCAGGGTATGGAGATCTTGGATATCCTTCTAGGCCTGTGACAATTAGAGGAAAACAGGCGGCTGCGGCAGTGGGCCAAGGGCTGCTTATCCAGGCTTATACAGAAGCATTTAAAAAATACGGCATTGTATGTGCCCAGCTTTTGATGACAAGGAGCAATTTTCAGCATAAAGAGCAATATCAAAACGCATACGCCACCTTATCGGAGCTTCTAAAGCGGCAAGTGCTCCCGATCATCAATGAAAATGATTCGGTTTCGATTGAGGAATTGACGTTTGGAGACAACGATATGCTGTCAGCTCTTGTGAGCGGATTATTGCATGCCGATTTTCTTATTATTTTGACGGATATTAACGGTTTATATGAAGAAGATCCTACCAAAAATCCGAATGCGAAACGATTTGATTTTTTGCCGGAAGTAACAGATGAATTAATTGAACAAACAGAGGCAACATCCGGTTCGAAAGTTGGAACAGGTGGCATGAAATCAAAGCTCATGGCGGCAAAAACGGCACTTGCCCTCGGTGTATCCGTATTTATCGGGAAAGGTAAAGGAAAAGAGAAATTAATCGAAATTTTAAATGGGAACGGTGACGGAACATATATTGGCAAAAACGATTTAAGTGCTGTTCGTAATTCAAAAGCATGGATTGCTCTTCATTCGATCATATCTGGTGATGTGGAAGTCGATGATGGAGCAGTAGCGGCTATTTTGAAGGAAGGGAAATCGCTCCTTCCTGCTGGCGTTAAGCGTGTCAGCGGCAACTTTCAATCTGGAGACGTGGTGCAAATTTTAAACAAGGAACAAAAGCTGATCGGAAAAGGCATAGTCAATTATTCATCTGAAGAATTAAAAGAAATTATGGGCATGCCGAGTCAAAAAGCGATGGAAATGACAAAGCGCATACATCCTGAAGTGGTTCACCGTGATCAATTTGTAGCGATAACGAGTAAGGAGATGATGATATGAGTGAAGTGTTGACAAAAGGGAAGCTGGCAAAAGAAGCTGCTGCCAAGCTGGTTGCAAAGACTACTGAAGAAAAAAACAACGCATTATCAATCATCGCTGAACAATTGCAAAAAGAAACGCCTTATATTTTAAAAGAAAATGAAAAAGACATTGAAAACGGGAAAGCGAATGGTTTATCCGACGCTCTAATTGACCGTCTTCTTTTAAACGAAGAACGAATTAACGGAATGATTGAATCGTTAAGACAATTGATTTATTTGCAAGATCCAGTTGGGGAAGTGCTGGAAAGCTGGACTCGTCCGAACGGTTTACAAATCGAAAAAGTTCGGGTGCCGCTCGGAGTTGTTGGGATGATTTACGAAGCCAGACCAAATGTGACAATTGATGCCTCAAGCCTTTGCTTAAAAACAGGGAATGCTGTTCTTCTTCGCGGCAGCTCATCCGCATTGCATTCAAATATGGCGATCGTAAAGGTGATACGAGAGGCGTTAGAAAAAGCGAATTTTCCTGCCGACAGTGTACAGCTTCTGGAAGATACCAGCAGGGAAACGGCAGCGGAAATGTTCAAATTAAATGATTATTTAGATGTGCTAATTCCTCGCGGAGGGAAAAATCTGATTAAAACAGTTGTTGAAAATTCATCTGTCCCTGTGTTAGAAACGGGCGCAGGCAATTGTCATGTGTTTATTGATGAATCAGCAGACAAAAAGATGGCGATTGATATAACTGTAAACGCAAAAACACAAAGACCTTCCGTCTGCAATGCAGCCGAAACTCTTCTCATCCATGGAAATTGGAATAAGGAGTATATTCGCGAGCTCATTGAAAAGCTCGAGGAGAAAAATGTGGAGTTGCGAGTCGATCAAGCATTGTACAATGAATTCCCGCATTTGAAATTAGCGACAGAAGAAGATTGGGAAACGGAATATTTAGATTATACAATGGCAGTGAAACTTGTTTCGAATGTAGATGAAGCAATCGAGCATATTAATCGTTACGGAACAAACCATTCTGAGGCAATTATCACAGAAAATGCCGCAAATGTAGAAAAGTTTTTCAAATTAGTTGATTCCGCAGCTCTTTACCACAACGCATCGACGCGCTTTACAGACGGATTTGAATTTGGGTTTGGCGCAGAAATCGGGATCAGCACGCAAAAGCTCCATGCCAGAGGACCGATGGGACTCCCTGCACTGACTTCTACAAAATATATTATTAAAGGAAGCGGACAGATTAGAGAATAAGAAATGATAAAAAAATGGAAGCAGACATCTTGATTCGTTCGGATGTCTTCTTCCAATTTTTTATGCTTCCTTCAATCTGCTTTCTTCGTCTGTCATGAAACCGTTTCGTTTTGTATACAGTGTGTACATATCCTTTGAAATTTCAAAGATGTTGTATAAGTTTTTGTTTTCAATATGGGGAAGCTGACGAGATTCATCGGCAAGGGAGACATATGGAAGCTTCTGCGCGGCTTTCATGGAACGTTCATTGTCTTTCCGTATTTTCATAAAGATCGTTTGAATTCCAAATTCATAAAAAATCTCTTGAAAAAAAGCGTCCTTAGCAAGCTGATTATATCCTTTACCATGGTACGGCTTGCCGAGCCAAGTTCCGAGAAATCCCGTTTGATCAAAAATATCATACAAGCTGATTGTTCCAATAGGAGAGCCCCATTCATCCAAAATGGTGCGGGAAATTAATTCCCCTCGTTCCTCTGCTTCAATCAACTGTTTTGTTATAAACATGTATTCTTCAATCGACGTTGCTTTATGACGAACATAAGGGAAGACCTCTGGATGAACCATAAGTTCGAACAACTCTTGACAATCCGCTAGATCACGTTTTTTTAACATGCTCATCCTCCTCTATCAACGAGGGCGGTTACCACGAAATCTAACGGATCCCACCCTCGAAATTTTTATTTATCAAGTAAAAATTTCGGGGTGGGAATCGAACCCACTAGAACCGGTCAAAGACCGGTGGCGCACCATTTGCCTTCCCTTAAAAACAAATAAATTTAATTGTCAGCATTTCTTCTAGTATCATACTTGATTTCTATGGAAAAGAAAACAAAAAATTTGTAAAAAGATTATTAAGAAAATTTTACTTTTTTCTTACTACTTTAAGAGTTTTATAAGCAGTGAATAGGGCAAAATTACAATATTTTCTTTGACGATATTTTTTTCCTATTGCTTTGATGCAATAACAGTGAGGACCGCATTTCCTGACTGAAGCAGATTTGCCTGCTGCCAGCAAAATATTTAGAAATCATAATAAGAACGGTTGAATTTTACTTCATAGTTTTATAGCATCAACGGCTAGAAAAGTCAGCAAAATGTTCCTTACAAGCTGAAAAATCTATTGTTACAGTATTCATACACTTTCATGCTTAAAACTTCCATTTATTTATTTTTTCTATGGTACTATAAATATGAGGTGTCTGTACATGTTTATTGTAAAAATAGAAGTTCAACCTAAAAAGAAAAATCGTTTTAATATTTACGTCGATAGAGGAAACGGTGAAATATTTGCTTTTAGCGTCGGGGAAGATGTTTTAATTAAGCACGGGCTAAGAAAAGGGATGGAGCTTGATGAGCTGGATATAGATGCGATTTTGCACGAGGATCAAATAAAAGCAGCATTCAACAAAGCTTTAACTTTTCTTGGCTATCGGATGAGATCGGAAAAAGAGGTCCGTGACTATCTTGTAAGTCAAGGTATAGATGAGAGTGTTATTGAACGTGTAATGGTTGAGCTTCAATTAAAAAATTATGTAAATGACAAGGAGTTTGCGGAAGCCTTTGTAAGAACGCAAATGAAAACCACTTTGAAAGGGCCCGGCATAATAAAAGCAGAACTGGGACAAAAAGGGATTGAGAGCGATTTGATAGAAGCAGCTCTTGATCTTTTCACGAAAGAAAGACAAATAGAAGCAGCGTATAAATTAGCTGAAAAGCAATTGGGAAAAAAAGCGAACATATCTATGTCGCAGCTAAAGCAAAAAATAGAGCAGGCAATGTTTAGGAAAGGTTTTTCATCCGAAGTGATTCAAGCTGTTTTAGAGATGCTGCCTTTACATGAACGTCATGACCAAGAATGGGAAGCATTATTAATACAAGGCGAAAAAGGGAAAAAAAAGTATTCCCATCTAGATATGTACACATATCGTCAAAAGCTTGCGCAATTTTTATATCGAAAAGGTTTTTCGCAAGAACTTATTCAGCAATATTTGCAAAAACACTTAGAGAAAAGCGAGGAATAGGAATGGAAAAACGGTACAGTGAAATGACGGAATACGAGCTAAAAAATGAAATTGCCCGATTAAAAGAAAAAGCGCGCAAAGCGGAACAGCACGGAATGATCAACGAATATGCTGTCCTGGAAAGGAAAATTGCTATGGCAAAAGCATATATGTTGAATCCTGACGATTTTCCGCCAGGTGAGACGTATGAAATCGATGTAGCTCCTGGTGAATATTTCAAAGTTGAATATTTAAAAGGAGTTTTCGCTTGGGGGTATCGATTATCATCTCCTTTAAAGGAGGAAGCACTGCCGATATCGATGTTGATTAAAAAAAGTAATATAAATGAGAAATAAGTTGAGAACGAAAAATGAAGGAAGTTGGGGAAAAGAGTGGCCGCTGATTTCTTTCAATCGTTTTTTTTCTTCCTGTTCGTGGCTATGCTTCCTCGCGCCTAACTTTGCATTATGGTTATCAAACTGAATACTCTCTCAATTGACCTTGAAAGGATACGGATTTCGTTTTTAGCTTGAAATCTTTTGTAAACAAATAGTATCGAAAAAATAAGTAAAATAATGGAAAATCGTTTACTCAAGCAATGTTGAAACTAAATATTTTCTTTATTAAATTTAATCGAGGAAATCATAGTTGAGTTTTGAATCTAGGCGATTATTTTTAAAAATTAAAAAAGGTCTGTATAAACAAGATCATGCCAAATAATGGCATGATCTCGTATTATTTATTTATGAACGTTTTCGCATTTCGTTTTCCAAAATGATTAAGCTTTGGGTTTGCTGGGTTTCCCCGTTTACTTGACGGAATGAATGTTTCGGTTTTCCCCAAGCTCCTAAAAATTCGTTTTTCTGCTTTTTTGATAAGGATGATCGGTTTGTGTCCATTAGTAAACACCTCTTGAAAGGTCAATGGTTATGAAAAATTTTTATCGCGTTCTCCTGAAGCTTTCATCCTCTCTTGAGGGTGTGTGTTAATGGTTCCGTTCGCACGACGTGACGCGAATTCCGCTTTAGCACGTGGCTCACCGTCAAATTTTTCATGCTTCGGAAATCCTTTTGCTTTATTGCGCATCGCAGATCCTCCAAGGAGAAAAAAATTTGCGCTATTGGACGCGCATAAATAGTATTTGCTTATTAGAAGCCAATATAAAAGAAAATTAAGGAAATGTCATAATCAATCAATTAGCGGTTTAAGTTTTTTCTTCATTCTTTTTTTACTGAAAATCCAACCTGTGTACGAACGAACAATGTTGAGGTCTTTATCGAGCTGTGTAACTGCTACAAAGGGATAATGACCTTTGCTGAAATAACGCAAGTCAATCAAACGGATTTCGGTATAATCAAGCTGCTCTTTTATTTGCCAATGGAAAACAGGGGAAAAATGCAAAAATGCTGAAATATTCCGGTCTTTTTTTGCGGCTTCCATTGCAGGGTGATTCGGCAGCTCTTTGCGCTCAAATTGGTCGACGATTTGAATTTCGGTAAAATTTGAATATGCAACGTAATAATGTTCTTTTGTCACAATGACGAGCTGCCACTTGCGGAATTTCATTGTTGGGTTAAATATGACGTTTTCAACATTTTTCCATCTGTTTAAGATTTTTTTCTTAATCGATCTTTGCATTAGAAGTCTAACGACATAATATAAAGCGATTATGCAATAAATAATTAAAAAGGTATAGCCCCCATGGGCGCCGGAAAGCCAAATGCCAATGCCGACAATATGAGCGATGAAGATAAACGAATCAAACGTATTAATTGTGCCCAGCGCAATCCACTTTTCAGAAAAAGGTCTGAGAGCTTGAGTGCCGTAGCCGTTGAAAATGTCGACAACAACATGAAGAACAACAGCTAATAACGTCCAAATCCATACATGGATGAGGCTGCTGCTTGGCATAATAAAATGAATTGCTCCAGTGATCAACAGCGACCATAATAAAACTGCGGGAATTGAATGAGTTATTCCGCGATGATTTTTTAAATAAGCTGCATTATTTTTAAATTTAAGAACCGTATCAAGATCTGGTGCTTGTGAACCGATAATCGTGCCAACAAGAACTGCCTCGCTTGTCAGAAAGGAACCGCCGACAGCCGGATCCAAAGTTGCTAAGCCTCCCAATGCGATTCCCATGACGAAATGTGTACCTGTATCCAAAGCCATCCTCCTTAGCTGAAAAAACAATCGTTATGATGATATTTGAATTTTTTCCATTGAACGCAAAAAACATAAATTCATTTTTTCTTTCATGCCAAAAAAAAATAATGTACGATAAATTCATAAGTTCTTTTTAGTGTAACATATTTTGAAGTGCATAATGGAGGAAATATTGAAAAATGGGTCAATCACTGCAAAAAATTGAGAATTTCGATATTAAAACATTTCAGGAGGACCTGATCGGCTGGTATATACGGGAAAAAAGAGATTTGCCCTGGAGAAAGGACCAAGATCCATACAAAGTATGGGTATCTGAAATAATGCTTCAGCAAACACGGGTGGAAACGGTTATACCGTACTTTAACAATTTTATTAAAAAATTCCCGAATGTTGAGGCGCTGGCAAATGCGGATGAAGAAGAGGTTTTAAAGGCATGGGAAGGCCTAGGCTATTATTCGCGCGCCCGAAATTTGCACAGTGCAGTGAAAGAGGTGGCAGCAAAATACGGAGGAAAACTTCCGGATGACCCGAAGCAGCTTGGAAAATTAAAAGGAATTGGGCCTTATACGAAAGGAGCAATATTAAGCATTGCTTATAACAAGCCTGAGCCTGCTGTTGACGGCAATGTGATGAGAGTGCTGTCAAGAATTTTACTGATTGAAGAAGATATAGCAAAGCCAAAAACAAGAAGAATATTTGAAGAAGCGGCTGCAAATCTTATTTCAAAAGAACGTCCTTCCGATTTTAATCAAGCATTAATGGAATTGGGAGCAATGGTTTGTACGCCGACTTCTCCGTCCTGTTTGCTTTGTCCTGTACAGGAGCATTGTCTTGCCTTTTCAGAAGGATTACAGGAAAAGCTGCCAGTAAAAACACGAAGCAAATCAACAAAGCAAGTTTCGATTGCTTGCGCGGTTTTAGTGCAAAACAACGATTTATATATTCATAAAAGACCTGACACAGGACTGCTTGCGAATTTGTGGGAATTTCCAAATTGCGAAGTTCGCACAAACAGAATTCCTAAAAGGATATATCTAGAAAATTTTTTGCGGGAAGAATACGGTGTTGAAGCGGAATTAAGCGAGCTAAAAGGAACGATTCAGCATGTTTTTTCTCATTTGACATGGAATATTAATGTTTATTTCGGCAAAGTTTGTAGCGATGAATCAATGAAAGAGCTTGAAAAAGTTTTCATCAAGGATATTGATCGATATGCTTTTCCTGTACCTCATCAAAAAATATTTGCTCTTTATAAGGAAAAAGCTGCATACAAGTGAAGCCGTAATTCCATTGGGAAGTGAATGAAAATGCAATCGGCATGTACCGATTGCATCCATTATGCCTCTAAAAATTGGTTTAATCAGTCTTTGTTAATACCGCCGCGCGCTTCAATTTCTTCTATAATTTCACGGTGAATAGTATGACCTTCTATATTCAGGTAAGGCATAATTTGTTGAAAGGCGCGGTGATAATGCTGAAGCTCCTCACTGCTCCAAGCTTGCTTCGAGATCATGGAGAGCTCTGTCATATCTCGTATAGGCAATTTCAGTAGCGTTGCATAAAAAATAAAAACATTTTATGCAGAATTTTCTGGATAAAATATTTTATGATAAACGAAAAACAAGGCAGTAACCAACTAAAGGTGATCACTATCCATTTGGTAATAAATGTATTTGTTTTATTGTTACATGGCTACTGCGCTTCGCCGACTTTTTTCAACTCATTCCCGTTGAATTCGTTCCACCCACACGGTACTTGGTTTCCAAAGAAAAACGCGCAGCCAACGATAAATCTGGGTGAGAGAATGTTTCGATTTCATTTCAAGTTGAATAAGAATGAGTAAACAGTAAGAAATCAGAGCTAAGTAAACCTGATTTTCTACAGCTTCTGGACTCGTTCCATAAAGATGTTTGAGTGTTAAACGTTGCTTAATCCACTTAAAAAATAGTTCAATGGCCCATCGAGAACGATAGATATCACCAAGTTCTTCTGGATCTAGGTCGAATCGGTTCGTAATGATTCGAATTCGATTCCCGTCCGAATCGAATGTTTCGATTAATCGAAAGACATTTTCCGTTCGTTTTTGTGGTGTCCCAATGACCACCATCGAATCAGATAAAATAGAGGAATTGGATGGGACAGAGAACGATTCAAGAAATCGAACATAGGCATTCTTTTTCAGACGGGAGGCGAAAAAGAGGCCTTTATCACAGTAATAATCGAACTTTTCGTAGTCTACATAACCACGATCAAACACGTACATGGCATCTGTTTCGTCGATCAGTTGTTCCATTTGTGTTCGATCATTGTTCCCTGCTGGGGTCATGACCATTTTTTCCGGATAAACCGTATCTTCATTGACAAACACCAGTCGTAAATGAACCTTAATTCCCGACTTCGTTTTGCGAAACGTAGCCCATTGATATTTTTTCAGATTCAGTGAAATGGTCGTAGAATCCACGATTTTTAAGCCACTCACCTGACTGGAGGAATTCGTGGACATCTGGCGGATTTGATTCACTAAATCCAGAAAGATTTCTGCGAGTAATTCGGGTTTTACTTGGCGATGTTTTCGAGAAAGTTGTGAAGCACTAATAGATGTCAATCCTAATTCTCGCTGAAAATCATCCAGTAACGCATCATCGGCGATGGCGCGCAGTCCTTCTCGTTGTTGAAGTTGAGCATGCAAAAACAAAAGTAAATACGCTTTTGTGGTTAATTTTTTCGTATATTTATCTTGTTTCATCTCTTCAATTCTTTGTGTAAATTTAACAGAATTGAGAGGAGTGACCCATTTACCAAATGAAGAAAATAGTGTATCCTTGTCCATAGGCTTCATCCTTTATATTGGATTTGGACAGGGACCACCTGTACCATCCATTATAAAGGATTTTTTTATGGACTTTTTTCAATTCGGAATTTTCGAATTAAATTAATGCAACGCTAGTGAGGCAATTTACAAAAACTCCTTTTTATATGTTTTTCTATATCTATTCTTTGTTACGATAGAAATAACTATTCAATACATAAGGAGATGTAAAATATGAATGAAAAAGTAGCGCTTGTCACAGGATCTTCAAGAGGAATCGGCAAAGCTATTGCCTTGAGGCTTGCTGAAAAAGGGTATCACATCGTCATTAATTATGCTCGCAGCAAATCGAAGGCGATCGAAACCGCGGAAGAAATTGAACGTCTTGGTGTGAAAACGCTTGTGGTGAAGGCAAACGTCGGAAAACCTGAAAAAATAAAGGAAATGTTTGCAGAAATTGACAAAACGTTTGGACGGCTTGATATTTTAGTAAACAATGCAGCATCTGGAGTTTTACGCCCTCTAATGGAAATTGAAGAATCCCATTGGGATTGGACGATGGATATTAATGCAAAAGCACTTCTTTTTTGTGCGCAGGAAGCAGCAAAATTGATGGAAAAACACGGCGGCGGACACATCGTGAGCATCAGCTCTTTAGGGTCTATTCGCTATTTAAAAAATTACACGACAGTAGGGGTTTCTAAAGCAGCTCTTGAAGCTTTAACTAGATATTTAGCAGTTGAATTAGCACCGAAAAATATTGTAGTAAATGCGGTTTCCGGCGCAGCTGTCGATACGGATGCATTGACACATTTTCCGAACAGGGAGGAAATTTTAAACGAAGCAAAAGAAAAGACTCCTGCTGGAAGAATGATTGAAAAAGAGGATATCGTAAATGCAGTTGAATTTTTGCTCTCTGAAAAAGCTTTCATGATAAGAGGGCAAACTTTGATCGTAGATGGAGGCATTTCCTTATTGCTGTAACTGCAAATTTTTTTGGATAAGTTTTTTCCCTCCTGGACATGATATATGACGTGGAGGTGAAAAATGATGGCAAAACAACAGCAAAACAAAACAAATGCTCAACAAGTGAGAAAGCAAAACCAACAATCAGCTCAAGGATTTGGAACAGAATTTGCTGCTGAAACAGATGCACAACAAGTAAGACAACAAAATCAACAATCTGAACAAAATAAACAACAAAATTCTTAACTATTAATTTTGAATGTTTCTTTTAAAAGAGCCAGGCAAAAAGCGGAGAACGTTTCAGCTCTCCGCTTTCTTTCATTAAAGGAAAAAAACATAGATGATGATCGCCAAAATGATCCGATAAATAGCAAATGGTGTAAGTTTAATGCGGTTGATCAGCTGCAAAAAGAATCTTATGGCCAAAAGCGCGAAAATAAACGCACTGATGAATCCGGCGATAAAAAACGGCAGGACGTCGATCGTGAAATGCTCCCAATTTTTAATAAGAGAAAGACCGCTCGCCCCCGCCATTATCGGCACAGCCATAATAAACGTAAAATCGGAAGCTGCACGATGGCTTAAACCGGCTAAAACCCCGCCGGAAATCGTTGAACCGGAACGCGAAAAACCAGGCCAAAGGGAAATGCATTGGATGAGGCCGATGGTTAGCGCTTGTTTGTATGTAATTTGATCAACCGTTTCTGCTTTCGGTTTTCTTGGACCAAATAGGTCTGCTGCAATCATTAATAATGCCCCTAACACAAGGCCGACTAATACTCTATGAGCGGAAAACAAGTACGTATCAATATAGTCTTCAAATAAAAAACCTAAGACGGCAGCAGGAAGAAGTCCTGTGATGACAAGGCCAAGCGTTAATCTTTGACCGTTTGGATGCTGCATTTTCTTAATCTGTAATAAATCGAAAAAGCGATCTTTAAATACGATCACCGCTGCTAATATTGATCCAAGCTGAATGACGACTTTAAAAGAGTTGGCGACAGGCTCTGAATATAATTCTTTAGATTTTAGAAGAATGTCATCAACAAGAATCATATGTCCAGTAGAAGAAACAGGGGCAAATTCCGTTAACCCTTCAACAATGCCTAAAATGACAGCTGTGATGATTTCCCACACGATATAGTAACTTCCTTTCTCTCTTAAAAAATCAAAGTTTGTAATGATTCAATCTTGTCAGATTGTACATAATGAATGAATGGAGAGTCAATAATAATTTTGACCTAAGCGTTCATACGACAAAACTTCTTAATTGTCTACATAACTTGTCAAAGGAATCAAGTGAAATAGTTAGAATATGTATCCATAAACATTTTATTAGGGAGGGATTCATTTGAATACATATAACCGCTTTGATCTGCTAGTTGGCGAACAGCTTGAAACGATGGATAAGCTTGTATCGCTTCAATCTAAAATAGAGCATTATCAACAAATGGAATTGGAATTTTTGAGACAAAATGATGATAAGAAATTGCGTTCTGTGCAAAAAGAAATTGAAAAAATGAAAAATGAGTTGATAGACATTCAAAAAACGTTTGAAAAGCAAACGGAAGAAGTTATTAAAATGTACCAAATCGAAATGTATGACTCGAGTCAGCCATTTTAGCGGCATGGCTCTTTTATTTTCTTTTTGAATATCAAACGTTATAATAAAGAAAAATGATTTTTTCGGATTTGAAGTGAACTGTTCATTAGAAAGTAGGGAACAAAATGGCGCTGCCAAAGGAAGGAGATATCATTCAAATACACAGTTATAAACATAATGGATGCATTCATCGTGTTTGGGAGGAAACGACCGTTTTAAAAGGATCGCAAAACTGTATTATTGGCGGCAACGATCGAACAACGGTTACCGAAGCTGACGGAAGAACTTGGATTACAAGGGAGCCGGCGATTTGTTATTTTCATGCACGTCATTGGTTTAATGTAATTGGAATGATTCGTGGTGACGGCATTTATTATTATTGCAACATCAGTTCTCCTTTTGTTTGGGATAATGAGGCATTAAAGTATATTGATTATGATTTGGATATTAAAGTGTTCCCGGATATGACCTATACACTGTTAGATGAAGATGAATATGAACGGCATAAGAAATCAATGAAATATCCGCAAGTCATTGACCGTATCTTAAAGAATAATGTGAACAAATTAATTTATTGGATACGCGGTAGAAAAGGTCCGTTTTCCCCTGAATTTATCGATCAGTGGTATGAAAGATATTTAACATATTTATGATGGAAAAGTCTGTTGGAATATCAACAGACTTTTCGCTTTGCATTGATCTGAAAGGAGAGAAATGGTTGGGTTCGATTAAACGCTATTTTCAATTTGTAAAACCATATAAAAAACAAATTTTTTTAACGATTTTCATCGGGATTATAAAGTTTGGCATTCCTTTGTTAATTCCGCTCATATTGAAATATATCGTCGACAATATTTTAAACGGATCATTATCAAATGACTTAAAGATAGAGATGCTTCTTTTTTTAATGGGCATCATGTTGTTTATATTCCTCGTCATACGGCCGCCGATCGAGTATTATCGGCAATATTTTGCGCAATGGACGGGAAGCAAAATTTTATATGATATTCGCGATCAACTGTTTACTCATCTTCAGCGGCTGAGCTTAAGATATTATTCAAACAATCGTGCGGGAGAAATTATTTCGCGGGTGATTAATGATGTTGAACAGACAAAGACGTTTGTTATTACGGGCCTTATGAATCTATGGCTTGACCTTTTTACTATTATATTTGCCATTGGGATTATGTTTACGATGGATGTTACGTTGACCATTGTATCGATTATGTTGCTTCCTATATACGGATTGTCAGTTAAATATTTTTACGGCAGGCTTCGTCATTTGACAAGAGTTAGGTCGCAGGCGCTGGCAGAGGTGCAGGGGCATTTGCATGAGAGGGTCAACGGAATGGCTGTCATTCAAAGCTTTGCGAATGAAGATCATGAACAAAAAGAATTTGATCGTGAAAATCGCAATTTTCTTGAAAGGGCGATTGATCATACAAAATGGAACGCAAAAACGTTTGCTGTTGTTAACACCGTTACTGACCTAGCGCCTCTTTTCGTCATTTTTTACGGGGCTTATGAAGTGATACAAGGGAATTTAACGATCGGGACGATGGTTGCCTTTACAGCCTATATTGATCGGTTGTACAATCCTCTTCGCCGTTTGATCAATTCATCAACTACCTTAACACAGGCTTTCGCTTCAATGGACAGAGTATTTGAGTTTCTTGACGAACCTTACGATATTGTTGATAAACAGGATGCAATAACAGCAGACAAACTTTCGGGGGAAATTATTTTTGACAAAGTATCCTTTCGCTATCATGACAACGAAGAATTTGTACTAAAGGATATTCATTTAACGATTCAAAAAGGGGAGACGGTCGCTTTTGTCGGGATGAGCGGAGGGGGAAAATCCACCCTTGTGAGTCTTGTTCCGAGGTTTTGGGATGTAACGGAAGGAAAAATTTTGTTGGACGGCATTGACGTTAGAGATTATAAAGTGCAAAGCGTCAGGGAGCAGATCGGCATAGTTTTGCAGGATCCTTTTTTATTCAGTGAATCGATAAAAACGAATATTTTAATTGGCAAACCAAATGCAACGGATGAAGAGGTCATAAAAGCGGCCAAAGCAGCTAACGCTCACGAGTTTATTATGAGTTTGCCTGATGGCTATGATACGAAAGTGGGCGAAAGAGGCGTGAAGTTATCCGGCGGTCAAAAACAGCGAATTGCAATTGCCCGAGTATTTTTAAAAAATCCGCCGATTTTCATTTTGGATGAAGCTACGTCTGCTTTGGATTTAGAAAGTGAACAATTTATCCAAGAAGCCCTTGATAAACTGGCAAAAAACCGTACGACCTTAATTGTTGCCCATCGTCTGTCTACAATTACTCATGCAGATAAAATTGTACTAATTGAAAACGGGAAAATTGTTGAGACCGGAACTCATGAAGAACTGATGAAAAAGCGTGGACATTACTATAAACTATTTCAAATTCAGCAATTGGGTGAATGGTAAAAAATACCGTAGTAAAATGGGTAATTAGTCATTTGCTTTGAAATCCATAATATACTTTAATTTTAGCAAGACTTTTGCCAGTCAAGTTTTTCATAAATTTTTGATTCAATCCCTTTTGAAAAAACGATTTTGGTAGAATAAAAGAAAAGACTAAATTCGTATAAGAACGGAGGTTGTCATGGCGGCGGAAAAGCAGTTAATTGAAAAAAACTTTTATCAAACATTATTAAAAGAAAATGAAACGAAACATCCGATCCAACTGCTTGGGGAGCTTTTTCAAGAAGAACAAAAAAAGGTCGCATATGATCTGTCTTATGTACGCTATGCTCAAGGAGAAGTATATTTCCACCACAAAGATTATGAAGCGGCAATTTTTAAATGGGAAAATATAGAGAATGAGCTGGCGCCATGGGCGAGAAAAAATATCGGAGATGCATATTTTGAATTAGGATTATTTTCATCTGCGGAAGAAATGTACCGTTCCATTGAAACGGATTCAAAAGTTCTTAAAGCAGAAGCATCGCTAAAGCTGTTTTCGCTTTACCGCCTTCAAGGAGAAAAAGAAAAGGCGTATGAGGCGATTCGTGATGCGGTATCGATCAACCCTGACCATGGTCAAGCATCCACCATCGCTATTCAATTTTATGAAGAACAGGAAGATTGGGACAAAGCTGTCCATCTTACGGTTGAAGAATTAATTCGGACTGAAAAAGCGGAATGGTTTCAGCGTTTGATCAATTATGTTGAACAAGGTTTTGTCAAAGAAAAAGAGCCGGATTATTTCTTTAAAGCATTAACGGTTTTATACAGAACCGACGTAGAGCAATTCGAGAAGCTTGCTGTTTCGCTGTGGCGATGCTATAAACACGATCAAAAATATTTTATTCCATGGTTAAAAACGATCAACAATCTAATTTTCAATGTGAAAGTGGACGAATTTCAGCATTGGGATGAAATATCGCGCTTTTATGAAGAATCCTATAATAAGCTTCTTGGCGGATCATATTTACTAAAAGAGCTTCAAGATATTATGCCGGACATTTTGGCCAATTGGCTGAAACTATCGACAGGAAAACAACTATCGACCGCTGCAGCAGCTGTCGTTGCATGGAGTGAAATTTACCGTTCAAGCTTAGATGAGAAAGTGATTGAAGAAGCGGAGCACGTTTTGGCATCAGTTAGTCATGATCGTGCTGATGGTCATGAAGCCAAAAAACGGCTATTTGCGAAGCTGGTCGATTGGGCGGAAATAAATCAAGTAAATCTTGGGCAGAAAAATCATTGGATATTAAAAAAGATTTTTGAACAGAACGGACATTATTTGCTCATTGTTGGAGAAAGCGGTTTTGCCCGATCTCTGCTTGGCCATTCTCTTCCAAGCATTCCTTCATCAAAAATTACAATTTACTCCCATGAAGACCGGACAGACATAAAGCAAATAAATAATGAAAGCATAACAGATGTATTCGCTAAAGAAGATGCGGCAGTTCGTGAAGATGGAACAATTGTTGCGGTATGTGCGCCTAATAATTTGTTAAACGATCATAAGCTAAGTTTAATAGAAGTACCTGACATAGAGCATGTTGATCAAGAGGAGCTAAAGGAATATATACAACTGGCTGATGGGTTGGTATATGTCCATCCAGAGCATCAACCTGCTTCAGTTGAAAAAATGATAGAAAGCCTGGCACCGATTGCTTTAAAAAAGGAGCTTCCAATTTACTTTTTGCTTGAAGATAGCGGCATGCTTCATGATCATTTTAAAGAACAAATACTTGACTTTTTCCCGGAAGCTGAATTTTTCCCATTCCCTTCAAGAAATGAAGGAGAGAAGCGGAAACAGTCCTTCGCTGAATTTATTCATTCACGTTTTCCGTTTCATCAAGATAACAAAACGGAGAAGCTGCTGTTTTTCTTGAAAAAAGCTATTAAATACGCTTATAGCAAACGGATGGAATTAGAGCAGCATTTAGAAGAAAACATCGATAAAAATAAAGAAATCGTGTCTCGATTAAAAGGATTAATACACAGCCTTGGCGATATGGAAAATGAAAAAGCTAAGGAATTGAGGCAGTCACTCCGCTCCACATTGGAAGAGATAAAAAAGGATCTTCATGATGAGTTAAGGACTATTTTGCGATCTGCATCGAAATTCATAACGGAAAACAGCGATTTCAGCCATTTACACATAGAATTGAACAAAAAAATGAACGATCAGGTGAAGGCGCATTTTGCTGAAACGCTGCTTCCAAAAATGTCGCAAAAAATGGGAGAATGGGTTTCATTTGCTGAAAGCGAGCTAAAACAATGCCAAGTCTATTTAGATGAAATGTGTGAATCGTTTAATTCATTGTACGGTCATGACCGTGTGAAGCTTATGTCTGATTTCAAAGTAGTGGATGATTGGCGGCGGGATATTGATCGTCTGACAACAGTGGTGAACATCGAAGAAGAAAATATTATGAACCGCTTTAAGCCTGCACAAGTTATATTAAAAGGAGCAGGAAAGCTGTTTTCGTCCATTGGGAAAAACAAGCTGTTTATCGCACAGCAATACAAAAAATACATTGAAACTGAAACATTCGACGATGCGATTCAATCGATGATCCGAAAATTTTTTGCTCAATTCGACTTATTTGAAAAAGGAATTGAACGAGATGTGAAAATGTTTTTCCGTGAACCTGTTCACAACCTTGAACAAATTGTGCAAGAAGGAGAGCAGCAAATTTGGACAGATCAACAACAATTGGACAGCTTGAAAACAAACCCAGAGATTTATTATGATCCGCTGACAGTTTTTGAATTAAACTTAAGACAATGTGAAATATTGAATGAATACCATTCCTTAAACAATAAAGCGGTCGAAACGAATATAAATAAGTTTTCTAGCGGAGATTAAAGCAATGCTTAGCACATTTTTAGATTAGGGGCTGTCCATAAAGTCAAATCCCCATTGAAAAACAAAAAAATCATAGACATCGATATATCAACGTTTCTAAAACATTAAAGGGGGCGTCTATAAGCCGAAAAAACGACTTATTAGACAGCTCCTATTTATTTTATTAGTAGAAGTGAAACGCAGGTCGAGACTGTCTGAGAGCTTTGAGCTCAAAAAGCTGACGTGATTCTAAAGGAGCCTCCTTGTGATAACATCCAACAAAGCTTTGAGTTGGAAAGCTGAGAAAATACAGCTGTTCCAAATGATATAAAACTTGCCTGCGCTTGGATGATATAAGACGATTTCAATTTAACAAGATGAAGCGGTTTGGAAACAGCGTTTCGGCGGGGATCAGTTGGATCTTGAAGACAAATTAAAACGCAGCCTTTATCTGCAAAGCTGCGTCCATGAAATTCCAGTTATCATTTGCAGAGGATAAAAATGAAATAAGATTTATTTCCAAGGCAGAAAAGCTCCCGATACTTTTCTGAGAGAAGAGAGGTCATTCAGCTTCTCAAATAAATTAAATGATTGTCTTAAAAAAGATGAAAGACTACAGAATTTATGAATGAAATTCTGTAGTCTTTTACAATTTTTTGCTTTTTTCATCGCCTTCTGAAGGCTGTAAGACACGGAGATGAACTTGTTTACTCTTCATCCTCCACATGAATTTTATTTTCTTTTTTATGGAAATGTTGAAAGCTGTTAATCAATGTATCTAAATGCTCCAATTGATCGTGATAATCAACGATGGCGGAGACTAAAGATAGTATTTGGTAAAACGAATCGGAATCTTCCGCTTCTTTTTCAAATTTCAAAAACGCTTGAATGAATTCTTTTCGATTAAATTTGTCATAAGGAAGCAGGTCTTCAGCGTGATTATTTTTAATTTTTTTTGTTATTTTTAACAGCGCCTGCTCATGCAAAATTAATAAAAAGTCAAGCTCTGATATAAGCATTTCATGGAGCTTTCTAGGTATTTGCCGAAGTTCGTTTTCCAAGCAATGAATTTGGCGCAATGTGTAAAATGCCCTGTTCGTTGTGATAATCATCTGTCTATACAGGACAAGTTTTCTTGATTTTGGCAATACCTTCGCTTTAGAATAAGTTCGCTCTTCTTTGTAAAGCAAAAATAAATGATCAAGTTTTATCAGCTGATCTTTGATTTTGTCTATTTCCTCTTTAAGAGGGGCAAACTCAGATTTATTTCGAATATTGATCCGAATCCATTTCATAATCTCATGGGAAATTTCGGTGATTTTATGGTAAAGCTTTGTTTCGTATTTTGGTGGCATAAATATCAAATTAACAAAAAAAGCTGATAAAACCCCAAGTAAAATCGTTAAAAACCGTATGGTAGCAAACTGTACAAAATCGTCACCTGTTGTTTCAAGTATCGCAATAACCGTTACTAAAGCAATTGCGATTGTGTTTTCAATCTTTAATTTTAAACAAATAGCAATGGTAATCACTGCTGTAAGACCAATAATAAACGGGTTTGTTCCGAAAGAAATCCCGAATAAAACTGCGACAACAGCGCCGATTATATTTGCCTGAACTTGTTCAATGACGGTTAAATATGATCTATATATTGACGGCTGTATCGCAAAGATAGCTGCAATCCCTGCAAATGCTGGAGATGGAAAATGAAGCATCTCTGCCAGCATTAATGCCAGTGTAATTGCAATACCTGTTTTTAAGATACGGGCTCCAAGTTTCATGTTGAATAAAAATTTTTCCTTCCTTTCATCAAAAAGGTTGTAAGCTATTCAGACTATACATTGTTTAACACGAATATTCAAGGTTATTTTAAGAGAAAGGAAAAAATTAACACTCTTGTAATATGATATGATCCTTTAATATAGACAGACCAAATAGCTACGTTGTGATAGAGCGAACTTTTGCACTTTTTTTGTACAACTGAAGAGGCGGCAGTTTTACATCACCTCCATCGTTTCCAAAAGAAATAAACAACCTGAGTCCATAAATATCGGGCTCAGGCTGCTTAAAGATTTACTTTTTCATTTTGCCTGCTTGTGCAGTAGGCGCTTTAGTAAGACTCATTTTTTGTCATGTGAAAGCTGTTTAAACGATTGTTCGACTGCCGAAATGGTTTTTTTAATGTCCTCTTCTGTATGAGCGATTGTAATAAACCAGGCCTCATATTTAGACGGCGCCAAATTAATGCCTTGATGAAGCATCAGTTTGAAAAATTTAGCAAACATTTCTCCGTCTGTTTTTTCGGCTTGCTCATAATTCGTCACCTTTTCGCGTGTAAAATATACTGTTAATGCACCTTTTAAACGGTTGATGGTGATCGGTATATTATATGATCTTCCAGCGTTTAAAATGCCTTCTTCAAGCATCCTGCCGAGCTTATCAAGATAGTCATAAACTCCTTCTTCGCTCAGCACTTCCAAACAAGCAATTCCTGCTAAGATCGATGCAGGGTTTCCTGCCATCGTCCCTGCCTGATAAGCCGGTCCTAATGGCGCCACCTGCTCCATAATTTCTTTACGGCCGCCGTAAGCTCCGATCGGAAGGCCTCCGCCGATAATTTTTCCAAGTGCGGTTAAATCAGGCTCTACATGAAGCAGATTTTGGGCACCGCCGTACATAAATCGAAACGCTGTAATAACTTCGTCAAAAATAAGCAGCGCGCCTGCTTTGTGAGTAAGCTGTTTGACTGTTTCTAAAAATCCTTCCTTAGGTTCCACAATACCAAAGTTTCCGACAATTGGTTCAACTAAAACGGCTGCAACTTCATTTCCCCATCTATGAATAGCTTGTTCAAACGACTCCACATCATTAAAAGGTACAGTGATAACTTCTTGAGCAATGCTTTTTGGTACCCCTGCGGAATCAGGCGTTCCAAGGGTAGATGGACCTGATCCTGCTGCGACAAGCACCAAATCGGAATGTCCATGGTAGCACCCGGCAAATTTAACGATTTTATCCCTTCCTGTGTATGCACGGGCAACTCGAATTGTTGTCATTACTGCTTCTGTTCCAGAATTGACGAAGCGGACCTTTTCTAGAGAAGGGATAGCTTCTTTTAACATTTTTGCAAATTTGATTTCATGAGGCGTCGGTGTTCCATATAGGACGCCTGTCTCGGCAGCGTGCTTGATTGCTTTTGTAATATGAGGGTGTGCATGGCCGGTGATGATCGGGCCATATGCTGCTAAGTAATCGATATATTTGTTGCCATCAACATCCCAAAAATAGGCGCCCTGCGCCCGCTCCATTACAACAGGCGCTCCTCCGCCGACAGCTTTATAAGAACGGGACGGGCTATTTACCCCTCCTACAATATGTTCGAGCGCTTCTTTATGCAGCTGTTCTGATTTTGTAAAATTCATTGTTTCACCTTCTTTTTTACTTAACTGTACAGCCAAAAATATTCAAGCATCCTCGTTTATTCTAGCACTTTTCATAAAAAAGAAAAAAGGTGCATGCAAATTGTTAATTTCAAATAATTCGAGTAAACTAATGTTTGTGATTGATCGATGGAGGTTACAGCTATGAATGTCATTGAAGTAGAGAATTTGCGCAAAGAATTTAAAAGCTATTCAAGCCGCTCTGGATTAAAGGGGGCTTTTCGCGATTTATTCACTAGAAACTATAAAATCAACAGAGCTGTTAATGATATTTCCTTTACAGTGAAACAGGGAGAAATGGTGGGTTATATAGGCGAAAACGGCGCAGGGAAATCGACAACGATCAAAATGCTAACAGGGATTTTAACACCGACATCAGGGAAGGTCCTGGTGAACAATATGAATCCTCATAAGGAACGGGAAAAGTTTGTCCGGACAATCGGTGTTGTATTCGGACAGCGTTCACAGCTTTGGTGGGATATTGCTGTTCAAGAGTCATTCAGGCTTTTAAAAAAGGTATATAAAGTGTCCGATCAAGATTATAACGAACATATGGATCATGTCATTAAAACGCTGGATATCGGCCCTTTGTTAGATAAGCCGGTGCGAAAGCTGTCATTAGGGCAGCGGATGAGATGCGAGCTTGCCGCAGCATTAATTCATAATCCTCCTCTTTTATTTTTGGATGAGCCGACGATCGGCTTGGACGTTTTAGTCAAGCTGAAAATTCGTGAATTTTTGAAAGAGATAAATGCAAAATACAAAACAACGATTTTGCTGACGACACATGATATTGCGGATATAGAAGCATTGTGTGAACGCGTCATAATGCTTGATGAAGGAAAGATTATATATGACGGCTCTTTGGACCATTTGCGCGGGAATTGGGGAAAAGGGAAGCAAATTGAATTTCAATTTGCCTCTTCTGTTGATGAATCCCTTTTATTGCAATTAACGAATGGTTTTCACGTGCAATGGATGAAGGGAGATAAAAGCAATGTTTGGATCGCGCAAATTGCGAATCATGAGGAAATGCCGGAAATCATTAGCCGCGTCATGAAGGCTCAAACTATCGTGGATCTAAGCATTAAAGAAATATCAACGGAGGAGATTATACGCAACATTTATGAAAAAGGTGATGCGAACAGTAACTTAGAAAAGGTGATCATGAATGTCTAAATATTTGGAAATGATCCGCATCCGTTTTTTAATGATGCTCGCTTACAGGACAAACTATTATTCTGGAATTCTCATATACAGCATTAATATCGGTGCTTACTACTTTTTATGGACAGCCATTTATGGGGGAAAAGAAAGCATTCAAGGTTTAGATGCAGCGCAAATGGTGACATACGTGGCAATTTCATGGATGGCAAGAGCATTTTATTTTAACAACATCGACAGGGAAATCGCAATGGAAATTAGAGAAGGAAAAGTGGCAGTGGAGCTGATTCGTCCCTACAATTATCTTGGCATGAAAACGATGCAGGCGTTTGGAGAAGGCGTTTTTCGCCTTTTCTTTTTTTCCATGCCTGGAATGGTGATTGTAAGCTTTATTTTTCCGCTCGAATTACCGCTTGATTGGCAGGCGTGGTGTTTTTTTGCCATTTCCATATTTTTTAGTTTTGTTATTAATACAGAAATTAATTTATTGACAGGAATCTCAGCTTTTTTCTTATTTAACAACGACGGACTAATGAGAGCGAAACGCGTCATCATTGACTTGTTTTCCGGACTGCTGCTCCCCATTAGCTTCTACCCAGTTTGGGCTCAAGAAATAATGGAATATTTGCCTTTTCAAGCAATCAGTTATATTCCAAGCATGATCTTTACAAAAGGATTCCAAGAAGCTGAAATTACAGACGCTATTCTTTTTCAATTGTTTTGGTCCATTTTATTGATCATTCCAATTTGTGCTATGTGGGCGGTTGCGAAAAGAAAAATGATTATTCAAGGGGGGTGAAAAGATGTTTTATGTGTCAATGTTTTTTCAATATATCGCTCAATATTTAAAAACAAGGATGGAATACAGAGCGGATATGATTGTAGAGATATTGTCTGATCTATTGTTTCAGGCAGTAAATTTAGTTTTCATTCTCGTCGTATTTGGACATACAGAATCGCTTGGCGGCTGGCAAAGAGATGAAATTATTTTCATTTATGGCTTTTTCTTAGTTCCTTATGCTTTATTCAGCACCTTTTTTAACATTTGGGATTTTAATGAACGATATATTGTAAACGGTGAAATGGATCGCATTTTAACGAGACCGATCCACAGTTTGTTTCAGGTGATATTGGAGAGAATGGAGCTTGAATCGCTTTTTGGCGTTATTACAGGGCTTGTTGTCATGGGGTATGCAGCAGCCCGGCTGAATCTTACTTTTCATTGGTATGACATTTTTATTTTTATTCTATTTGTATTTGGCGGCACCCTTGTCTGCGGCAGTATTTTTGTTGCGCTTGCATCGATTGGGTTTTGGTCGGATGCTAAAACATCGATTATGCCAATGATGTATAACATTGGAAACTACGGCCGCTATCCAGTAAATATTTACAACGATGTGATACGTTTTATTTTAACGTGGATTTTGCCGTTTGCCTTTGTGGGAGTTTATCCGGCTTCCTATTTTTTACGAAAAACGGATTGGTATATTTACGCTTTTTTAACTCCTGTGATAGGCCTTCTGTTTTTTATTTTGTCGGTTATTATTTGGAATATTGGAGTGAAGCGATATCGAGGGGCAGGAAGCTGATCATAGTTTCCTTTCGTTAAGCGATAAAATTCAAAGAGGCTGTTGACATCAGTTTGGTTGACGAACAAGTTTCCTTTAGCTAGTGATAAAATTCAATAAGGCTGAATAACATGTACAAACAATAATTTTCGGGGGAAATTATGGCGATTGTCGTAGGAACAGGGATAATGTTCTGTTTGGTTATGAGCATTCGAACGATGTTTTCTGCTGTGAAAAGAGGTACGTTCCTTACGTTTGAAACTGTATATTTAATTGCTTTAGTATATGCCTCTTTTTTGTTAGGATTTGGTGTGATTTATTTAATTTTAACTCAATACGGCTTTCCGATTTTAGCTGAATCTGGGCGGCCTCTTTATGGGACGTATTTAGAAAATTTAACCACCTGCTTATACTTTAGTGCAGTTACGCTGTTTTCTGTAGGCTATGGGGATATCACTCCTTTCGGCATTGGAAGGTGGATTGCAATTGTACAGGCGATGATTGGCTACATATTGCCTACGGTTGTTGTTGCCAAAACAATGATTGATATTGAGAAGAAACAATAGTTGTAACATGAAGCGAAATTCGGTACGCTGAAGATAAAATGAACAACTGGAGGGATTAGATATGGCAGCTGAAGTGGGAAAGCCTGCACCAGATTTTGAGCTGACTGCTGACACTGGAGAAAAAGTAAAACTTTCTGATTTTAAAGGAAAATATGTAGTGCTGTATTTTTACCCGAAAGATATGACTCCGGGATGCACAACGGAAGCGTGCGATTTTCGCGATAAATATGAAAGCTTTCAAGAGCTTGATGCCGTCATTTTAGGAGTAAGCCCTGATCCGCAGGAACGACATCAAAAATTTAAAGAGAAGCACGGGCTCCCTTTTTTGCTTCTCGTTGATGAAGATCATAAAGTTGCGGAACAATACGGAGTATGGAAATTAAAGAAAAACTTTGGAAAAGAATACATGGGAATCGAACGATCTACTTTTATTATAGACAAACAAGGAATATTAGTGAAAGAATGGCGAAAAGTAAAAGTGAAAGGACATGTTGAAGAAGCTCTCACATTTATTCAAAATAGAGAAGAATGACAGCAAATGATTTGCTCTGTTCACCTATGTTGTCAAGGCGGGCATTTGTGCCCGCTTTTTCCCGTGCAAAAGCGAAAATCTTTTTCTTAAATTGGTGCATTTTTTCAATGAATAGATAAAATGTTCTACTAAATTAAACGCTCCCATTGACAAAAGTCTTATAATCAATGTACACTAATTATAAATATTATAAAGTAATAATGATACAAAATAAGAATGTTTTCAAGAAATGAGGTGCATGGCGATGTCAGACAATACGTTAAAGGAAGCTCTTGAAATTTTAAAACAAACGGGAGTCCGCATCACTCCGCAGCGTCATGCGATTTTGGAGTATTTAGTTAATTCAATGAATCATCCAACTGCTGATGATATATATAAAGCGTTAGAAGGTAAGTTTCCAAACATGAGTGTTGCAACTGTTTATAACAACCTTCGGGTATTTCGTGAAGTTGGACTGGTAAAAGAATTAACGTATGGCGATGCATCTAGTCGATTCGATTTTGTGACAACGGAGCATTATCATGTCATTTGCGAGGAATGCGGAAAAATCGTTGATTTCCATTATCCAGGTTTAGACGAGGTGGAGGATCTTGCAGAGCATGTAACGAACTTTAAAGTTAGCCACCACCGAATGGAAATATACGGGAAATGCCCTGCATGTCAGCAAAAAGAAAAAAATATGCACTGAGAAAGCTGGTAGGAAAACAAACTATCAGCTTTCTCTTTTCCTTGTTTTACGATTGTACTTTTCGTCGAATTCTTTGCCTTCAAGCTCTTTATCAAGAGTCAAAGGCTCTCTGCAATACATGCACATATCCACACGACCGAGCATTTTTGTCACTTTCCCGCATGAAGGACATACAACTTGAACAGCTCTCGTCGATAGCATCCCGATCCAGAAATAGACGACAGTACTTCCGATGATGGATAATAAACCAAGCAGCATGAAAATGGTCATGACCCATACATGTTCTCTGAAAAAGATGCCTATGTACATAATGATAAAACCAACAAATACTAAACTTAAGGCAAAAGTGCGGATTTTATTTATTTTGCTTGTATATTTTTTAGCCATTGTACAAACCTCCTGAACACTACTATAGCATATTTTCACTTTTTTTTCGTCACAGAACGGCCAATTGCTAACAGTATTTCTTTTTTTATTTATAGAAGCTTTTGTTTAATGTGTTTTATTCAGACAGCGGATGAATAAATGATTTGCAGAGAATCTATATACACTTAAAGAAAGGACTCGCCATCCAGATACATTAGCTGTATTATTTAATAGAAAAAGATGCTGCTTCGCTGCAATCCGATTATTTGGCCTTTGCTTTGCTGCTGTTGTTTATACAAACCTCCGATAAACCTTTGACTATAAAATATTATGGATTACTTAATGAAAAGGCAGCACTCAATATAGCAACAAATTTTTTAGGCAGTAGCCGGAGAATTATCGACTGATGTTTAAATAATGGAAAAATATTGTTTGACTGGAACGAGTATCTTTCCGATCTGAATCGAGCGTTAAAATACATTACCATTTCGGGGCGGAAAAGTTACCATCGTCGAAGATAATCAGGAACTCAACCAGAAGAGAGAAGGTGGAAAAATTCAGTTGAATTTGCAAAATTAATTAGACAGTGTTGGCTAAAGGAAAAGCATTGTTGATGCAAAACGATATCTTTGAAGCATATAATCATATTGTTGCTGCACTGCATCACTTGTAAAGACCGGAAGTGATCGGTTTCTGGCTGCTATATGTGCTCAAGTAAACCAAGCTGTATAAATAATTAAATTAATTGAGTATGATAAAGGGCAGTATAAAAACGTTTCAAATTATTTTTTACTGCGTTTGGCTGTTTAATCCGTTCAAAAGCTGATTTCTGTGCGGCTCAAAAAAATGTTTTTCCGAGTTATTTGAACATCTTAAAGTCAGACTGTATTTTGCGGATTAAGTGTGCTGCTGGAATATTTAATCGAGCGGATTCAGTTGTTTAGAATCAAAGGGAACAGGCGTTGGCAGTTTTTATTGATATTTTTTAAAAAAAGTGTTGACACTAAAATTTCATGATGATATATTATAAAGCGTCGCTGTTGAAAAGATGAATAATCTTCGAAACAGCAAAATAATCTATAAATGTAAGTTTAAAAATTTTATTCCGATTGTTGACATAACTTCATTTATCTGCTAGAATAAAAAACCTGATCGGAAATGATCTTTGAAAACTGAACAAAACGAAAAGCGTGCCTGTTGATTCTGACAAGAGCATTTGGTGACAAACTTTTTTTGGAGAGTTTGATCCTGGCTCAGGACGAACGCTGGCGGCGTGCCTAATACATGCAAGTCGAGCGGACCGAAGGGAGCTTGCTCCTTTAGGTTAGCGGCGGACGGGTGAGTAACACGTGGGCAACCTGCCCTGCAGACTGGGATAACTTCGGGAAACCGGAGCTAATACCGGATAACACCGAAAACCGCATGGTTTTCGGTTGAAAGGCGGCTTTTAGCTGTCACTGCAGGATGGGCCCGCGGCGCATTAGCTAGTTGGTGAGGTAACGGCTCACCAAGGCAACGATGCGTAGCCGACCTGAGAGGGTGACCGGCCACACTGGGACTGAGACACGGCCCAGACTCCTACGGGAGGCAGCAGTAGGGAATCTTCCGCAATGGACGAAAGTCTGACGGAGCAACGCCGCGTGAGCGAAGAAGGTCTTCGGATCGTAAAGCTCTGTTGTCAGGGAAGAACAAGTGCCGTTCGAACAGGGCGGTACCTTGACGGTACCTGACGAGGAAGCCACGGCTAACTACGTGCCAGCAGCCGCGGTAATACGTAGGTGGCAAGCGTTGTCCGGAATTATTGGGCGTAAAGCGCGCGCAGGCGGTTCCTTAAGTCTGATGTGAAATCTCGCGGCTCAACCGCGAGCGGCCATTGGAAACTGGGGAACTTGAGTGCAGGAGAGGGGAGCGGAATTCCACGTGTAGCGGTGAAATGCGTAGAGATGTGGAGGAACACCAGTGGCGAAGGCGGCTCTCTGGCCTGTAACTGACGCTGAGGCGCGAAAGCGTGGGGAGCGAACAGGATTAGATACCCTGGTAGTCCACGCCGTAAACGATGAGTGCTAAGTGTTAGAGGGTATCCACCCTTTAGTGCTGCAGCAAACGCATTAAGCACTCCGCCTGGGGAGTACGGCCGCAAGGCTGAAACTCAAAGGAATTGACGGGGACCCGCACAAGCGGTGGAGCATGTGGTTTAATTCGAAGCAACGCGAAGAACCTTACCAGGTCTTGACATCCCCTGACAACCCTAGAGATAGGGCGTTCCCCTTTCGGGGACAGGGTGACAGGTGGTGCATGGTTGTCGTCAGCTCGTGTCGTGAGATGTTGGGTTAAGTCCCGCAACGAGCGCAACCCTTGACCTTAGTTGCCAGCATTCAGTTGGGCACTCTAAGGTGACTGCCGGCTAAAAGTCGGAGGAAGGTGGGGATGACGTCAAATCATCATGCCCCTTATGACCTGGGCTACACACGTGCTACAATGGGTGGTACAAAGGGCAGCGAAACCGCGAGGTGGAGCGAATCCCAAAAAACCACTCTCAGTTCGGATTGCAGGCTGCAACTCGCCTGCATGAAGCCGGAATCGCTAGTAATCGCGGATCAGCATGCCGCGGTGAATACGTTCCCGGGTCTTGTACACACCGCCCGTCACACCACGAGAGTTTGTAACACCCGAAGTCGGTGGGGTAACCCTTACGGGAGCCAGCCGCCGAAGGTGGGACAAATGATTGGGGTGAAGTCGTAACAAGGTAGCCGTATCGGAAGGTGCGGCTGGATCACCTCCTTTCTAAGGATATATACATTGAAATAGGGTACGCTTTTCCGTTTTGTTTAGTTTTGAAGGATCATATCCTTCTTGATTGTTCTTTGAAAACTGGATAACGGAAAGACATTCACGAATAGATCGCTCATGTTAGGAAGAAACGGTTAAGTTAGAAAGGGCGCACGGTGGATGCCTTGGCACTAGGAGCCGATGAAGGACGGGACAAACACCGAAATGCTTCGGGGAGCTGTAAGTAAGCGTCGATCCGGAGATGTCCGAATGGGGGAACCCACTGCCCGTAATGGGGCAGTATCCATACCTGAATCCATAGGGTATGGAGGGCAACCCGGGGAACTGAAACATCTAAGTACCCGGAGGAAGAGAAAGCAACAGCGATTCCCTGAGTAGCGGCGAGCGAAACGGGAACAGCCCAAACCAAGAGGCGTGCCTCTTGGGGTTGTAGGACACTCGATTAAGGAGTGACAAAGGAACGGGGTAGACGAAGAGGTCTGGAAAGGCCCGTCAGAGAAGGTAACAACCCTGTAGTCGAAACTCCGTTCCCTCCCGAGTGGATCCTGAGTACGGCGGGACACGTGAAATCCCGTCGGAAGCAGGGAGGACCATCTCCCAAGGCTAAATACTCCCTAGTGACCGATAGTGAACCAGTACCGTGAGGGAAAGGTGAAAAGCACCCCGGGAGGGGAGTGAAAGAGAACCTGAAACCGTGTGCCTACAAGTAGTCAGAGCCCGTTAACGGGTGATGGCGTGCCTTTTGTAGAATGAACCGGCGAGTTGCGATTTCGTGCAAGGTTAAGCCGAAAGGCGGAGCCGCAGCGAAAGCGAGTCTGAAGAGGGCGAAATAGTACGAGGTCGCAGACCCGAAACCAGGTGATCTACCCATGTCCAGGGTGAAGGCAAGGTAACACTTGCTGGAGGCCCGAACCCACGCACGTTGAAAAGTGCGGGGATGAGGTGTGGGTAGGGGTGAAATGCCAATCGAACTTGGAGATAGCTGGTTCTCTCCGAAATAGCTTTAGGGCTAGCCTCAAGGGAAGAGTCTTGGAGGTAGAGCACTGATTGGACGAGGGGCCCCCATCGGGTTACCGAATTCAGTCAAACTCCGAATGCCAATGACTTATCCTTGGGAGTCAGACTGCGAGTGATAAGATCCGTGGTCAAAAGGGAAACAGCCCAGACCGCCAGCTAAGGTCCCAAAGTATACGTTAAGTGGAAAAGGATGTGGAGCTGCTTAGACAACCAGGATGTTGGCTTAGAAGCAGCCACCATTTAAAGAGTGCGTAATAGCTCACTGGTCGAGTGGCTCTGCGCCGAAAATGTACCGGGGCTAAACGTATCACCGAAGCTGCGGGTTGACACCGTTGGTGTCAGCGGTAGGAGAGCGTTCTAAGGGCATCGAAGCCGGACCGGAAGGACCGGTGGAGCGCTTAGAAGTGAGAATGCCGGTATGAGTAGCGAAAGAGGGGTGAGAATCCCCTCCGCCGAAAGCCTAAGGTTTCCTGAGGAAGGCTCGTCCGCTCAGGGTTAGTCGGGACCTAAGCCGAGGCCGAAAGGCGTAGGTGATGGACAACAGGTTGATATTCCTGTACCACCTCCTCACCGTTTGAGCAATGGGGGGACGCAGGAGGATAGGGCAAGCGCGCGGCTGGATGTGCGCGTCCAAGCAGTTAGGCTGGCAAGCAGGCAAATCCGCTTGCCGGAAGGCTGAGCTGTGATGGCGAGGGAAAGGAAGTACCGAAGTTCCCGATTCCACACTGCCAAGAAAAGCCTCTAGCGAGGTGAGAGGTGCCCGTACCGCAAACCGACACAGGTAGGCGAGGAGAGAATCCTAAGGTGAGCGAGAGAACTCTCGTTAAGGAACTCGGCAAAATGACCCCGTAACTTCGGGAGAAGGGGTGCTCATCAAGGTGATAAGCCATGATGAGCCGCAGTGAAAAGGCCCAGGCGACTGTTTAGCAAAAACACAGGTCTCTGCGAAACCGTAAGGTGAAGTATAGGGGCTGACGCCTGCCCGGTGCTGGAAGGTTAAGGGGAGCGCTTAGCGAAAAGCGAAGGTGCGAACCGAAGCCCCAGTAAACGGCGGCCGTAACTATAACGGTCCTAAGGTAGCGAAATTCCTTGTCGGGTAAGTTCCGACCCGCACGAAAGGCGTAACGATCTGGGCACTGTCTCAACGAGAGACTCGGTGAAATTATAGTACCTGTGAAGATGCAGGTTACCCGCGACAGGACGGAAAGACCCCGTGGAGCTTTACTGCAGCCTGATATTGAATGTGGGTACAGCTTGTACAGGATAGGTAGGAGCCAGAGACGCGTGAGCGCCAGCTTGCGCTGAGGCGACGGTGGGATACTACCCTGGCTGTACTGACATTCTAACCCGCGCCCCTGATCGGGGCGGGAGACAGTGTCAGGTGGGCAGTTTGACTGGGGCGGTCGCCTCCTAAAAGGTAACGGAGGCGCCCAAAGGTTCCCTCAGAATGGTTGGAAATCATTCGGAGAGTGCAAAGGCAGAAGGGAGCTTGACTGCGAGACCTACAAGTCGAGCAGGGACGAAAGTCGGGCTTAGTGATCCGGTGGTTCCGCATGGAAGGGCCATCGCTCAACGGATAAAAGCTACCCCGGGGATAACAGGCTGATCTCCCCCAAGAGTCCACATCGACGGGGAGGTTTGGCACCTCGATGTCGGCTCATCGCATCCTGGGGCTGTAGTCGGTCCCAAGGGTTGGGCTGTTCGCCCATTAAAGCGGTACGCGAGCTGGGTTCAGAACGTCGTGAGACAGTTCGGTCCCTATCCGTCGCGGGCGCAGGAAATTTGAGAGGAGCTGTCCTTAGTACGAGAGGACCGGGATGGACGCACCGCTGGTGTACCAGTTGTCCCGCCAGGGGCACCGCTGGGTAGCTATGTGCGGAAGGGATAAGCGCTGAAAGCATCTAAGCGTGAAGCCCCCCTCAAGATGAGATTTCCCATCGCGATAAGCGAGTAAGATCCCTTGAAGATGACGAGGTAGATAGGTCCGAGGTGGAAGCGTGGTGACACGTGGAGCTGACGGATACTAATCGATCGAGGACTTAACCAAGTAAGAGCATCTATTCGTGAAGGAACCGTTATCTAGTTTTGAAAGAATCATGTTCAAAAAGGAATTGACAACTACGGTCAAAAAGTTATAATAGTAGTTGTCTATCCACTGAATGGGACAAATGAATACAATAATTTGCTTGGTGGCAATGGCGAAGAGGTCACACCCGTTCCCATCCCGAACACGGAAGTTAAGCTCTTCAGCGCCGATGGTAGTGAGGGTCTATCCCTTGTGAGAGTAGGACGCTGCCAGGCAATCACTTTACAATAGAAAAGAAGTTGTAAGTTTGTTTCTTTCAAATTTGATTCAGCCTATAGAAAATGAGGCATTCTACATAATAGTAACATCAGCTAGTCTTCTTTTACATTCCGCAGTAGCTCAGTGGTAGAGCATTCGGCTGTTAACCGAACGGTCGCAGGTTCGAATCCTGCCTGCGGAGCCATTTGGAGAGCTGTCCGAGTGGTCGAAGGAGCACGATTGGAAATCGTGTAGACGGTCAACGCCGTCTCAAGGGTTCGAATCCCTTGCTCTCCGCCAGAATGAAATTTTTGGCCCGTTGGTCAAGTGGTTAAGACACCGCCCTTTCACGGCGGTAACACGGGTTCGAATCCCGTACGGGTCACCATGGAGGATTAGCTCAGCTGGGAGAGCACTTGCCTTACAAGCAAGGGGTCGGCGGTTCGATCCCGTCATCCTCCACCATGTACATAGTAAATAAAATGAATATTAATGAATTTCGGCGCTAGGGCCACAGCATGTTATGATATGTATACATAATTTTTGTGTGAAGAGTGTTTATTGTTTTATCGGCGCGGGGTGGAGCAGTCCGGTAGCTCGTCGGGCTCATAACCCGAAGGTCGCAGGTTCAAATCCTGCCCCCGCAACCAATGGTCCCGTAGTGTAGCGGTTAACATGCCTGCCTGTCACGCAGGAGATCGCGGGTTCGATTCCCGTCGGGACCGCCATAAAAGGCTCGGTAGCTCAGTCGGTAGAGCAAAGGACTGAAAATCCTTGTGTCGGCGGTTCGATTCCGTCCCGAGCCACCATTATATGTATACATATGCCGGTGTAGCTCAATTGGTAGAGCAACTGACTTGTAATCAGTAGGTTGGGGGTTCGATTCCTCTCGCCGGCATTTTTTACAATCGGAGGGGTAGCGAAGTGGCTAAACGCGGCGGACTGTAAATCCGCTCCCTTAGGGTTCGGCGGTTCGAATCCGTCCCCCTCCACCATGATAGGGGCATAGTTTAACGGTAGAACAGAGGTCTCCAAAACCTCCGGTGTGGGTTCGATTCCTACTGCCCCTGCCATTTATAAGATGGCGACTGTGGCGAAGTGGTTAACGCACCAGATTGTGGCTCTGGCATTCGTGGGTTCGATTCCCATCAGTCGCCCCATATTAATATCATTGGGCTATAGCCAAGCGGTAAGGCAACGGACTTTGACTCCGTGATGCGCTGGTTCGAATCCAGCTAGCCCAGCCACCTTTTAAATTTAAGTGCGGAAGTAGTTCAGTGGTAGAACACCACCTTGCCAAGGTGGGGGTCGCGGGTTCGAATCCCGTCTTCCGCTCCAATAATGGCGGCATAGCCAAGTGGTAAGGCAGAGGTCTGCAAAACCTTTATCCCCGGTTCGAATCCGGGTGCCGCCTCCATTATTACAAGCCGGGGTGGCGGAATTGGCAGACGCACAGGACTTAAAATCCTGCGGTAGGTGACTACCGTACCGGTTCAAGTCCGGTCCTCGGCACCAGTGAGGAATTGCATCAATATCATTACGCCGATGTGGCGGAACTGGCAGACGCGCACGACTCAAAATCGTGTTCCCTTGAGGGAGTGTGGGTTCGACTCCCACCATCGGCATCATTAGTATCCGATATCTCACGATCAAAAATCGTGGAAGCTTTAAAACGACTGCGTTTGCATTCGTTTTTCATTTTTTGGAAAACCGGAAGAATCCGATAGAATTCGAAAAAATTTTGCACGGCTATTTTGTATGGTAGAGCTCCTCCATTGCAACGTCTACCTGCCGGGATTCTTTTTGCTCCATCTCGTCCAAAATGTGTGAATACGTCTGCAATGTTGTCACAATGTCCTTATGACCAAGATGTCGAGAAACGTATTTAATATTCACCCCTTTATATAGGAGCATTGATGCGTGAGTGTGGCGAAGGCCATAACAAGTAATTGGCTTAATCCCGATCGTACCGCCTTTGTTTTTTTGTCATGTAGACACCTCATTTTTTAGTCTATTATTACTATAATAATCTGTGTCTACTTTTAGTCTAACATTACTTGTTACCTATTCTCTTCATCATACTCCAAAAATAGGTCTTGTAAATCTCCATTAATTGGTTCATTATTATTGTTAATTGTCACTTTAAACTCAATATCCTCTTCTCCTATTGATACTACCCCATCTAACACCCCTAAAATATTAGATACAGCATCCACTTCTACTTGTTCGATTATTTTAAATAATATTTCTTTATTTTTATCTGATAGTTCTGAATAAAACATCAACGCTTCTTTCCAATAAGGGTCTGTAACTTCATTAATATCAGTATTATTGAATATATCTCGATAAAAATTACGATTTTCTTTTATAATTGACTGATGTAAAAGTTTAACAAACTCTTCTTTATTCATATATCTCATCTCCTTCTCATCTCTGGATACAATTGTTTATTTAATTCAATTAATTTTCGAAGTTGAGAATTAGGAATGTCTGGATATACTCTTCTTAACTCCATTATATCTCTTGCTAATAATTGTCTTACACTCTCAATTCCTTTTGAACTTCTCAAAACTATTCCCCTAGGACCTTTTCTTGTATGTCCAGCTTTTGGTATTAATATTGCTGGTGCATTATTTGGATCATAATTTCGAATGAATTTTTTCATAATTGCTTTTTGTCCAACATGATGTGCATCTAACCTCGGTACACCTTTTATTTCTTTATATAATCCTACATCATACTTACTAAATTTACCCGTACCCTTACCGTCCACCTCATCCCCAGTTTTGCCAATCATGTTAATCGCAGTTTCTTTTACTTCTTCCTTAGCCTTGCTCATCCATGCGCGGGACGCTGGACCAATTCCCGCCAAGGCTGGCTGCCATTGGACAGACGAAACGCTGGTAAGACGGTCATCCCATTGCTTCTTAAAATATCGCAGCGTTTTGGTAATCGGCGCTTTCACGACTTGGAGGTACGCCGCTTGAAAGACAGACATCATTTTATCATAGCGGAGAACATATTTCATTTGCGGGACCAATTTCGAAACATCCGCTGCTATCCCGGCCGCTTTCGCTCCTTTGATCCCCGCTTTTCCAGCGATTCCTGCCCCTTTGGCTGGAGGAATGACGGACAACAATAACATTCCTCCCGTAACCAGGCGGTCCCATCCGGATATCCGTTCTCCAGTAATCGGGTCGTATTCTCCAAACAACCGCTACAAGTCATACCAGCCAAGAAGCTCCAGACTGAATTCTTTTATGTTGTCGGCGAGCGTTTGGTCTGCCTGTCTGATGGACGCGGCCGTCTGATACAGCAGTTCCTCCGCTTCATTCAGCTTTTCTCCATAGCGGTCGAGCCAATGAATCAGTTCGTCTGTAAGCTCGCGGATGGCGGCGGAACCGATGCCGGGAATCTCCATGGCAAAAAGAGGGAATCTCCTGGGAAAGCAAGGTCCGCGCGCGTTGTATAGAGCATTGCTCTATATAGTTTATTCGAAGTGCTCCTTGAGGAATAAACAATCCGCTTGAACTTTTTGTTCAAGCGGATTGTTTATTTATCGATATATTAGGGAATCTTGCTTCACACACTATAACAAAATTACTTTACCGTAATACTAGGAGGATATATTGATAATATTTCAATTACATCATTAGAAGTTAAAAATACATAATGTTCTACCTCTCTTGACTCGTATATACCGCAACTTTCTTTATGAAACCATTTCAAATATTCTGAGTTTTTAACTTTAAATAAAGACCAATCACTATAAAAATCTGTACCGTAATATTGATCTAAATAATTTAGCGTTTCTAATAACGAACCTTCATCAGTATTTCTATACGATAATACTCCTTCTTTAAAATTCACTACAACTTTTTTTTCACCATTTTCATCACTAAATTCTAAAATAACACCATCTTTACCATCCAAAAGCATATCATTATAAATTGTTGAAGGTATATCATCTAGCGGTATCCATCTTTTCCATTGTTCCATAAAACTTCCTCCATATTTGTTTTCTAGTAACGAAACTTTATTCTCTTCTTGCCATCTTGAATTTCAAGTGTAGGACGGCCATCACTACTTCTCTTTCTAACAATAACTGTTCTTCCATCCTTTAAAATACCGACTTTGAGGTCAGGCGTATCCTTAGTAATTTTAGGTCCCAACGAGTGAAAGTCATTCATTGCTTCACTAAATCCACCAGATAACTCATACTGAATAGTTCTTCCTTTTGTTGCTCTTCCAGGCTTAGCAACTTTAATTAAATCATCAACTGTTTTGCCAGTACCCTTAGTGCTAAGTTCAATGCCATCGTTGCCTGCTTTACCTTCGCCTAGATTTAACCCCGTCTTCTCACTCAGATAAGCTCGAACTTTATTCTCCAATCCATTGGTGTTCTTGGGCGGAACTTTAACGTCCCCAACCCCTTCCATGGCAAATCCCATTTGCCGGTCAGGGATTGAATTTTTCAGATTGGTCAGGCTATGTCAATTGTTGGGGTGCACTGGATGTGAAATGCTTGATACAGCTGTTCTAAGTTAGACCTTGCATTACTTTGCGTCATCCACTTCTTAAAAACTTTTTACATAATAAGCTTTCTTTAATATGATTTTTTGTATTTACGAATTTAAGAAATAACCGGTGCAAAGTTCAACACCACCATTATCGAAAAAAATCCCCTCATAAGTAAACAGTAAATTGATGCATATTTACTGTCTCCTTATAGGGGGATGCTGTCAAAATTCGGCTACTTTTTCCTTTTCGTTCAAATAACCGGATAATAAAAGCCTTTGCTGTCAAATATATTTTGTCTATTATTGTTTTTCATCAACAGGCGTGACGGCGTCGTGCAGATATGTTTCTAATTCTTTGCGATAAAGGTTTTGCTCCTCTTCTGTCCACTCCAAGTTTTTCGCCATATATTGAATAACGGATTCCTTCCATTGGTGAACTGAATGAATTTCAAAAAATAACGATCCCGTTCTCCGGATAAAGAAGTCCTCCGGTTTTACGACCATCTCTTCTTCCAAACCATATTGAAGCTGGGCTAAAACATCAATCGGTAATTGAAACTCACCTCTTACTTTCTTTAATTCAACTGCCAGTTCAAACACCCGGTCTACATTCGTTCCATATAATCGGACCAATCTTTCCGATTGTTTTCTGCTAAATCCCAATTTTTCTCCCTGTTCAACTTTTTTAGTTACGAACGATTCAAAATTTGTTGAACCTCCGAAATCTCCTCCCGAAATCGGCAGGTTTTTCGTTCTGCAAGGGGAAAATGCTTCGTTTTCTTCCTCTTTTAATAATTTGGCAACAAGATCAACGATCGTTTCTGCCATTTTACGGTATCCTGTTAATTTTCCGCCGGCAATGGTAATAATACCTGAATCAGACGTCCAAATTTCATCTTTGCGTGATATTTCAGAAGGACTTTTTCCTTCTTCATGGATTAATGGTCTGAGCCCGGCCCAGCTTGATTCAATATCTTCCACGGTGATATGGACCGTTGGGAACATATAATTAATGGCCTTAATAAGATAATCTCGATCTTCAACAGTCATTTTAGGATGTGCAATATCCCCATCATAGAAAGTATCTGTTGTGCCAACGTAAGTTTTTCCATCACGCGGAATGGCAAACACCATTCGTCCATCAGGTGTATCAAAATAGATCGCTTGTTTTAATGGGAATCGGCTTTGGTCAAAAACAAGGTGAATTCCTTTTGACAAAATCAAATGTTTTCCTTTTAAAGAGTGATCTTTTTCCCGTAACGTATCGACCCAAGGGCCTGTTGCATTTATAATTTTCTTTGCGAACACTTGATATGATTCTCCTGTTAATTGGTCAACAACTTTTACACCTACGGCTTTGCCTTGTTCATAAATAAATTCGTCTACCTTTGCATAGTTAATCGCTTTTGCACCGCATTCGACTGCCTTTTTCATAACTTCAATTGTCAAGCGGGCATCGTCAGTTCGATATTCGACATAATATCCTCCGCCTAATAATCCATCTTGCTTTAATAAAGGTTCTTTATCAATAGTTTGCTTTGCATTCAACATCGTTCTTCGTTCGCTTTTCTTCACGTCAGCAAGGTAATCGTAAATTTTCAGTCCAATGGATGTGCTCCATTTACCGAATGTTCCTCCTTTATAAATCGGAAGAAGCATCCATTCAGGTGTAGTTACATGCGGGCCATTTTCATAGACGATCGCGCGTTCTTTCCCAACTTCAGCGACTAACTTCACTTCCAGCTGTTTTAAATAACGGAGGCCTCCGTGCACAAGCTTCGTGGAACGGCTTGAGGTTCCTGCGGCAAAATCCTGCATCTCAAATAAAACTGTTTTCATTCCACGTGTTGTTGCATCAAGTGCAATTCCTGCACCTGTAATACCACCGCCAATAATGATTACATCAAACTGTTTTCCATCGACGTCTTTTAATATTTCTTGTCTTTGATAAGCAAATACATTTTTGTTCATTTGTTATTCCTCCTGTGATCCGTCAAAAGTCCTAAAAAAAGAGACCACATACACACTACGCTTCTTCTACAGACGTAATGCTATGTGGTCTCTCCTTGTCTCCAACCGAATATTAACTTTGAATGTATTATAGCATATTCTTCATCTTCTGAAAATTCTTTTGTATGCGAATTTAAAATTCAAAGCTTTTCCCCATAATGAACTTTTCTTTATTCAGTTGATGAAGAATCAGTGTTTGAAAACGCTATTGACACCATCGCACAAGCCATTTTTTCTTCATTCAATTGATGAAGATGGCTTGCGTCTTTCATGTCTTCTACAGCGTTTCTGAAACTGAATGTCTAAAACTGCCGCCAAAACCTAAAGCATCGAAAAATTGGGTAGCCATTCAAAATAAATTATGACTGTTCAAATTCTTTCCATAATTGCTTATTGGATGTTGTCACGGCTGCAGCACCAGCTTGTAAAGCATTGTTGACATCGTCAATACTGCGGATAAATCCACCAGCAAAGATCGGGATTTGAATTCGTTGATGAATTTCAGCAATAATGTTCGGCATGGCGCCAGGTAAAACCTCAATCACATCGGGTTTTGTTTTTTCTAATAAGGAATAGCTTTTTTCTAAAGCGTTTGAGTCAATGAGAAAAACTCGTTGAATAGCCAATACGCCTTTTTGTTTCGCTTTCAAAACGACACTTGCTTTTGTCGAAAGCAGTCCATAGGGCTTGAAGGACTGGCATAAATATTCGGTTGCGTATTCATCATTTTTAAGACCATGTATTAAATCAACATGCAATAACAAGTTTTTACAATGCTGCTTAGAAATATTGACGATATTTTTCAACTGGGCAATATGGACATCTAATAACACACCATATGCATAGGAACTCTGAAGAAAAATTTCAAAATCCTTCATATTGCGAATCGCTGGAATAATTTTTTGATCTTTATATTCCATTGTTCGTTCCACCTTTTTTATTATTGGCAAAAAATCAGTGTGAATTCAGCTTTCAAACTTAATTGAAACAGAGAAGAGGTCTTTGCTTCAAGTCTCTAGAAAAAAAGAAATCCACAACAAAACACCCCTTCATCCAAACGACTAAAGGGAATTGATGTGGATCTCCTTCTCTCCGCTACAATTTATTAACTTATTAATATTGTACCATAAACAAAAGCGCTGTCAAAGCAATGAGAACATCCACGCATGATCGTTTACAGGGTGAAAAAAATTTTTTAATCGTGAGATTCATAACTACTATCTATTTCAAAAAATTTTCCAGTAATCCTGTTAACAAGTATATTAAAATGGAAAAAGGAGGGGATTTCATGTTCATTAAATTAACAGTTTACAAAAAGAACGGTCTTCATGTCCGGATGGCAGCAGCTTTTATTTCGCTGCTTCAAAATCTCATACAAAATAAAGAGATATTAAAAAAGACGTACGTTCTCTATCAGGATAAAAAAGTTCAAGTGAATAATCTATTATCTTTAGTGTCCTTAAAGATTGGACAAGGAGAGGAATTTATCCTGCATTTTGAAGAAAAAATAGACGATCAAATCGTCCAGCAGATAAAAGATTTTTTTGAACAAACGGATCTTGAAGATTCCCAGCAAGCAGAAACAGATCGACTTCTCATGGAAAATTCCATTACCCTTCATGAGGCCATATCTGCTTTACCGAATGGAATCGTCGTTGTGAATAGCGACAATATCATCACTTATGTCAATGCAGCTGCAGCAAAACTTTTGGAAAAAGATCCTCATGAGCTTATCAATCAACGCGCTGACGAAGTGATTCCCCATTCAAGATTGCATGAAGTACTGAAGACAGGAAAAATGGAATTATCCAAAAAGCAAGAAATCAACCATCATACATTGTTAACAACCCGTTCGCCAATTATTTTTAATGGAAAAACGATTGGGGCTGTTGCTATTTTTCAAGATATATCTACCATTGAGAAAATCAGTAAAGAATTGAATGAAGTAAAAGAGCTGCAGCAGCGACTAAATCTTGTTTTAAAATCTGTCTCAGATTTAATCGGATTAACAGATAAAAATGGAAATTTTATATACAAAAATGATGAAATGGATGTTTTGTTAAAAAAATTAAACAGTGTCCCAAACATTCAATCAATAATCGGGCAACATGAATGGGAAAATATTAAAAGCACTCAAAATCAGATTATGAAACTAATTCAAGTAAACCAACAATCTAGTTATATTACAAAAATAAATCCTATTTTCGTTGACGATGAATTTCGCGGAACAGTCGCCACCATGACTCCATTCGATGATATTAAAAAGCTCCTCGAAAAAATTGATCTAATGGAGCAAAGAACGAAATATTTGGAAATGGAGCTGTCCAAACATCAAGGATTTGATGAAGCATTTCATAAGATCATAGGAAACAGTGAGACATTAAAAGATTCCTTAACAATCGCCGCAAAGGTTGCAAAAACAAATTCGACAGTGATTATTACAGGAGAAAGCGGAACAGGGAAAGAACTTGTTGCTAAGGCCATTCATGAAGCAAGCGACAGAAAGAATAACCTATTTATTCGAGTGAATTGTGCAGCCATCCCTCCTCAATTAATGGAAAGCGAATTATTTGGTTATGAAAAGGGAGCCTTTACAGGAGCGTATAAAACACATCGAGGAAAATTTGAACTCGCTAATAAAGGTACGATTTTTTTAGATGAAATCGGTGATTTAAGTTTGGATTTGCAAGCAAAAATTTTACGTGTGCTGCAGGAAAGGGAAGTGGAAAGAATTGGCGGATATGCGCCCATTCAGCTTGATGTTAGGGTAATTGCCGCGACTCACCGTGATCTCAAAAAAATGGTAGATGAGGGCAGTTTTCGCGAGGATCTTTATTATCGGTTGAATGTTGTCCCAATTCATCTGCCGCCTTTAAGGGCAAGAAAAGAAGATATTCCGCTTTTGGTGGAGGCGTTTCGAAAACAATTGAATGCTAGATTGGGAAAAAATATCAAAGGGTATGAAAAAGGATTTATGGAAGCATTATGCAGTTACCATTGGCCAGGAAATATTAGAGAATTACAAAATGTGATTGAACGGTTATTTAATCTCGCAGATGAAGAAATTTTGCGATGCAAGGATTTACCTTACTACATCTCGAACCCTCAATGTCAAGAAAATAAAAAAATAATGCAGAAACAGAGTATCAATTTTGGCAACGAAGTGCTGACCTTCAAAGAATATGAAAAACAAATTTTTTCGTTTGCTTGTCAATATTACCCAAGCTATAACCAATTAGCGAAAGCGCTTGGGATCACTCATAAAACGGCAGCTAAAAAAATAAGAGAATATGGATTGGAGCATTTAGTTGGGAAAAAGTATCAAATGGATTGATATTTTTTTCCAATGAACTCGCCATAAAAATATGAAAACGCATCCGTAAAGCGCTTTCGTTGTTGGCATCATTTTTGCATTAATAAAAAGTGCAAAGTTAAGAGGAGGTATGTCTATGAAAAAATTAATCAATGATCCTAATCAAGTAGTTGAAGACATGTTAGCAGGGATGGTTGCGGCTCATTCTAATCGAATGAAGAGATTGCCAAATACAAACGTAATCGTAAGAAAAGATGCACCTATTCAAGGAAAAGTTGGCTTGGTTAGCGGTGGAGGAAGCGGTCATGAGCCTTCACATGCTGGTTATGTAGGTAAAGGAATGCTAGACGGAGCGGTATGTGGAGAAGTGTTCACTTCCCCAACCCCAGATCAAATTTTTGAGGCGATTCAAGCGGTTGATAGCGGAAATGGGGTGTTATTGATTATTAAAAATTACACTGGCGACATTATGAATTTTGAAATGGCTGCCGAAATGGCTGAAGCAGAAGGAATCAACGTAGCAAAAGTGGTTGTGAATGATGATGTAGCTGTGGAGGATAGTACATATACGACAGGCCGGCGGGGAATAGCAGGTACGGTTTTTGTTCATAAAATTGCCGGTGCATTAGCGGAAAAGGGTGCAACGCTAAAAGAAGTAGAAGCAGTAGCTAAGAAAGTTGTGGAAAATGTGCGGTCAATGGGAATGGCCTTAACTCCATGCACTGTTCCAGCAGCAGGAAAACCTGGCTTCGAGCTCGGAGAAAATGAAATCGAAATTGGAATGGGGATTCACGGAGAACCTGGCATTGAAAAAACACAAATCCAGCCAGCGGATGAAATCGCACAAATACTTCTTGAAAAAATTTTAGATGACTTAAAACTTGAGGAAAACGACAAGGTTGCGGTCATGATCAACGGTCTAGGTGCAACACCATTAATGGAATTATATATTATGAACAAAAAAGTCTCTGAGGTCCTAAAGGAAAAGAACATTTATATACATGAAACGTTTGTTGGTGAATTTATGACATCGCTTGAAATGGCTGGCTGCTCTATTTCGTTATTAAAATTAGACGATCAACTCATTGAGTTGTTAGACGCACAAGCGGATACAATCGCATTCAAAAAATAGCAATCTCGCTTTCTTACAGTCTGCCTATAGAAGGAATATGAGGAGAGATGATCAATGACATTTGACGTTGAACAGGCTAAAAAATGGATCATAACTTTTAACGATAAAATTCAGGAAAATAAGGAGTATTTAACGGAGCTGGATCAAGCAATTGGCGATGGAGACCATGGATTAAATATGGCACGGGGATTTCAGGAAACCGTCAAGAAAATTACAGAAGGCAAATATGATGATCTTGGTTCTTTGTTTAAAGATGTTGGCATGACTTTAATTGCTAAAGTAGGCGGAGCTTCAGGTCCGTTATATGGAACAGCTTTCATGAAAGCTTCTCTTGCTTTAAAGGGTAAAAAAGAAGTTGATATAAAGGCTTTAGTTGAGGCATTAGCAGCATCATTGGATGGGTTAAAAGTTAGGGGAAAGGCACAAGTAGGAGATAAAACGATGATCGATGTTTGGGAGCCTGTCATTGAGTATATGAAAAATCATGAAACGATTCATTCTAAAGAGCTTACTGATTTATCTAAAGAGAAAATGGACGACACAAAAGAGCTTGAGGCAAAGAAAGGCCGTGCGGCTTATTTAGGAAAGCGTTCTATTGGTCATATTGATCCTGGGGCAGCTTCATCGTATTTATTGTTTGCTTCCTTAGCTGAATTGCTCGAAGAAGGAGAGGTGGCCCAATGAAATATGTAAGTCTTGTCTTAATTTCACATAGCTATGAAATTGTAAGCGGCCTAAAAAAGCTTCTGAATCAAGTTCAACCTGAAGTATCTGTAGCCATCGCTGGAGGGGTTGAAGGAGATATCGGAACAAATGCATTAGACATTAAGGAAGCAATTGAATCAGTCTATTCTGAGAAAGGCGTTGTCGTTTTGTTTGATTTAGGGAGTGCACTCATTAATGCTGAAATGGCTATTGAGATGCTAGAGAACAATGAAAACATTATAATAGCCGATGCTCCTCTCGTAGAAGGAGCTTATGCAGCGGTCGTTGAGGCTGGTTTGGGAAGCTCGATTGAAGAGGTCGTTCGAGCTGGCGAGAGTGCAAAGGAGCTTGTCAAAATCAATGACTAGCGAGAAAAATTAGGAGTGAACTCAATGATCGAAAAAGAGATTACAGTGACCATTGAAAATGGTCTGCATGCTAGACCAGCAGCAGATTTTGTGAAAAAAGTAAACCAGTATAAAAGCAAGGTTGAGTTAATGATCGGCGACAGAAGGATTAACGCGAAAAGTATTCTTCAGCTTATGAGCGTTGCCATAATGGAGGGACAGACGATCAAAGTGATGACTGATGGAGAAGATGAGAAAGACGCATTAGCGTTTATTGATTCTTTTCTCCAATCAGGTAAAGAATCGTAATCAAGCCTTTGCTTTTGAATTGTTGCAAAATTCATATTAGGTTCATGGGTCCCATTTCCTTTAACTTACTTCAAAACAAATAATATCATAATTCAAAAAAAAAGTGATTGACAACGCTTTCTTTTTGTAATAATCTGAAATCAAGTTAATATTTGTGATGGAGAAATGGAGATCCACAGTAATTCCCTGTATGCAGCCTGCATACTAAGGGGGGAATTTGCTGCGGATCTTTTTTATTGACCAAAATTGTAGTCTTTTCGCAAGAGATAACAAATATATGAAAAAGGAGGAAACTTTGATGTCTGCATTTTTAGGTGAGCTAATTGGCACCATGATTTTGATTGTTTTTGGGGGTGGAGTTGTCGGCGGTGTTGTACTTAAAAAATCAAAAGCTGAAAATTCAGGCTGGATTGTTATTACGATGGGATGGGGTCTTGCCGTAGCGATGGCGGCATATGCTGTAGGTCAATTTAGCGGAGCCCATCTTAATCCGGCTGTAACCATCGGATTAGCTGCAATCGGTTCTTTCCCATGGAGTGATGTACCGACCTATATTATTGCCCAAATGATTGGCGCATTTATCGGTGCTGTGATCGTTTATTTGCACTATTTGCCCCACTGGAAAGCAACCGATGACCAAGGTGCAAAATTAGCCGTATTCTCAACAGATCCTGCAATCAAAAATCCTGCAGCGAATCTTTTAAGTGAAGTCATTGGTACATTCATTTTGTTGCTTGGATTTTTGGCACTTGGAGCGAATAAATTTGCAGAAGGAATGAACCCGTTCATCGTTGGATTTCTCATCGTTGCAATAGGTCTCTCCTTAGGCGGAACTACGGGTTACGCCATCAATCCTGCCCGTGATTTAGGTCCGAGAATTGCTCATTTTATTCTGCCGATTCCAGGTAAAGGAAGCTCTAACTGGGGTTATGCTTGGATTCCTGTTGTAGGGCCGATTATTGGGGGAACGTATGGAGCGTTATTTTATAAATGGGCTTTTGAAGGAGTCAGTACCTCTACTTTTTGGATTTTCACAATTGTTGTAGCAGTTATCGTTGTGGCAGCGCTAGTAAGCAATAAAGAACAAAGCTTGAATGTCTATAAGAAAACGAAAGCAACACTTTAAGTTTATAATTTTAATAAAAAAATGAGGTGAAGAAAATGGAAACATATGTTTTAGCTCTAGACCAAGGAACGACAAGTTCACGTGCGATCATTTTTAATAAAAAAGGGGAAATCGTTCATATTTCACAAAAAGAATTTGCGCAATATTTTCCTAAACCAGGCTGGGTAGAGCATAATGCCAATGAAATTTGGGGTTCCATCTTATCCGTCATCGCCACTTCCTTGTCTGAGTCAGGAATAAAACCTGAGCAAATTGCAGGCATCGGAATTACGAACCAACGCGAAACAACGGTTGTTTGGGATAAAAACACAGGTCAGCCGGTATATAATGCCATTGTTTGGCAATCACGGCAAACGGTAGATATTTGTGAGGAGTTAAAGGCGAAGGGATTAAATGATACATTTCGTGAAAAGACAGGTCTGTTAATTGATGCATACTTTTCAGGAACAAAAGTCAAATGGATATTAGATCATGTTGAAGGGGCTAGAGAAAAAGCGGAAAGAGGAGAGCTTTTATTCGGAACAATTGATACTTGGTTAATTTGGAAGCTCTCGGGTGGAAAGGCACATGTGACGGATTATTCAAATGCTTCAAGAACATTAATGTTCAATATTCATGAGCTGAAATGGGATGATGAACTGTTAGAAATTTTAACCGTGCCTAAATCCATGCTTCCGGAAGTACGTCCATCTTCAGAAATTTATGCACATACAGTTCCGTATCATTTCTTTGGGCAAGAAGTTCCGATTTCTGGAGCGGCTGGGGATCAGCAAGCAGCACTATTCGGTCAGGCTTGTTTTGAAGAAGGCATGGCGAAAAATACGTACGGTACGGGCTGCTTTATGCTTATGAACACGGGCGAAAAAGCTGTTGCTTCTAACCACGGACTATTAACAACGATTGCTTGGGGATTAAACGGAAAAGTGGAATATGCTTTAGAAGGAAGTATTTTTGTTGCAGGATCTGCCATTCAATGGTTAAGAGATGGACTTCGTATGTTAAAAAATGCTGCTGATAGCGAACAATATGCAGAACGTGTAGAATCCACAGACGGTGTATATGTAGTACCGGCGTTTGTCGGATTAGGAACACCGTATTGGGACAGCGATGTTAGAGGAGCTATATTTGGTTTGACACGGGGAACGCAAAAAGAACACTTTGTTCGTGCAACTTTAGAGTCCCTTGCCTATCAAACAAAAGATGTGCTGACTGCTATGGAAGCGGATTCGGGTATTTCCTTGAAAACCTTGCGTGTAGATGGCGGGGCAGTAAAAAATAATTTTCTAATGCAATTCCAGAGCGATTTGTTAGGTGTCCCTGTTGAACGTCCTGTTGTCAATGAAACTACTGCTCTTGGAGCGGCTTATTTAGCCGGCTTGGCAGTAGGATATTGGAAAGATCAATCAGAGATCGCGACACAATGGAACATTGACCGTACATTCGAACCATCTATGAATGAAGAAAAACGTAACAAATTATATGAAGGCTGGCAAAAAGCTGTAAAAGCTGCGATGGCTTTTAAATAAAGGTTCTCAGTCAATTGTTGAGGTGCACTTGATATGAAGTGCACCTCTTTTATATGTATGGAAGGTAAATCAGTGAGCATTATTCCTTATTTCTGAGACGATCAAAGTTGCGGAAAAACCATAAAAAATTTTTTCTCGGTATAAGTTATTCATCTCAAAGTGTATTCAGCTTACTCTAACTTACGGATATAATTTTATATGAAGTATAGTATAGTTATTCTAAATTCTTTAGTATACTTCAATGAAAAAGGAATCCAAAGTTAGAAAGATGATATTTAATGTTCAAATTGGTAAGAATGCTAAAATTGCGAGATCTAGAATTGTTTCGTATAGATAATCAAGATAATGAAACTATCTGTATGCTGTTGATTTTAGATTACAGAAGACCAAGTGTTTTGGATGATTTTCCAATTTTAAAGGAAATAGAGGATGAAAATTCATTTGAAGGCGCGGAGAATTATATCCACACTGTAATAATTTCAGAGGAAAAATTAGAAGAAAATATTGTCGGTCGAATTATTGAAGTAATTGAAGGATTAGTGGAGCATAAGCCAAATTGTGACAATAACTATTCATTTTATATTAGTAAATTTCCTGATCATTTTGAGGCTGGTGCACATTTAATAGAATATATTAAACCTATTTTAAATAAGATGAATTTTGGAATTGATCTAACATATATCACTGATAAACATTTCAATTATTTAACTCAAGAATAATTTTTTCATTAAAAGTAAAAGCGGTATCAAAAATGGAGATCTACTTTTAACTTCTGCTGAACTCGGGGGAACGAAAGTAAGGAATCCGGAGAAGCTAAAGGCAGAGCGATAACCCCGCCTTCTTGTACTAAAATTTAAGTTCGGCATTGGATGTATCAAGGATTCCTGCTGAATGTAGGAATCCCTTTTTGACAGATTCCGCACTAGAAAATCTGATTAAGTATTTCTCAAAGTATCCCTTGTGAAATAGTTGAACATGAGAAAATAAATTTGATGGCTAAAAAAGGATAAAACATGTGGTAAAATAGTGAAAATTAAAAATTAGAGGAGCGTTGTTTGTGATAAATTATAATGGCCGCAAGTTTGTTTCAATTGAAAATACAGATAATGGAGAAGTTTCTTCAGAAACGCTTTTTGAATATAAACAAGAAGGAAATATAATCTCAGCAACGTATAGCGGTGGAGAAATTATAAAAGGATTCTTAATTGGGATAGTAAAAGAAAATGGATGCTTAGAGTTTAGGTATAACCATGTGAATATCAAAAACGAGATTAGGGGTGGAAAATGTACTTCTACTCCAAAAATCTTACCAGATGGGCGAATTAGACTGTATGAGAATTGGAAATGGCTCGATGATAAGGAAACGGAAGGAAATTCAATTATTGAAGAAGTTGTTGAAAATCATTGATATATAAACTTGAGTTGAAAAATAAAGATTGCTGCGCTGCTGGTAGTATAGTGATGAAAAAGAAAAAAAAGAATTTAAAGTAGGTGCAACAGCTTTAGTGGAGGAGCAATAATGATTAGCATACAAAAAGATTCGGATGCTGCAATTATCTTGTTCACGAAATTTATGGAATCAATCAACATATGAAACATGTTTGTCAATCATTATCTGAAATTCGACTTTGATGTCTTCTGTTCGAATATGTTAGAACAGGAAACTCCTTTTGATTATTCTCAAGAGGAAGATGCTTACTTTAATTTTATGGAGAACATAGGTTTTACAAACGCTTTGGTCATAATTAAAAGTTTATTATCGGAGATTAAGGATGGATATAAAAACATATTTGTCGCCGGATTCAGTGCAGGAGCAACCGTTGCATGGCTATGTAGTGAAGAACGACTTGTTGATGGAATTATTGGGTATTATGGTTCCGTATTAGAAATTATATTGGAAATATCGCCTCAATGCCCGGAATTGCTGTTCTTTCCAGAAGAAGAAAAATTGTTTAATGTTGATGAGTTAATTTTAGCTTTAGAAAACAAGCATAATGTTGAGGTTCATAAGTTGAATGGACAACATGGATTCAGCGATCCATTCTCTTTAAAATATAACGAAGCATCAGCAAAAAAAGCTTTTACCAGATGTTGTTTTTTCTTTTGGAAACATTTAGACGTATTAACTCCGATGGAAAAGCGGACTAACTTCTTTATCTGTGGTGAAGCTCCCTTCATGATTGACTAATTGGCAGGCTAGCTGGAGAAGGCAAGGTTTAGTTTCAAAACAATGACGATATTTTTTCTGGTATGAATTTTGAAACAAACGCAGTAATCACATCGCCCAAGTGTGAAAAAAGTCGTCGACCTCCAATCGTGTAAAAATCCCTGGAGATCGACGACAGCTGTTTTTTGAAGGAAACAGCAGAATAATGGGTCATTGCTAAATTTTTCTATGTTCGTTATAATTAAAACCAACATCCGCCATTATTTAGAAAACATACTAACATCAACGTTTTTTGGGGTTTTTATCTTAACTATAAGGAATTGAAACTTGTATTTTTTCTTTCATTTTTCGATGTTTCAAAATCGTTTTTATCTTAACTATAAGGAATTGAAACCAGAGCCACCGATCACTCCTTTGCCATAAGGACAAATAGGTTTTTATCTTAACTATAAGGAATTGAAACCTCTCCAACAGTTTTAAAAGATTTCGTTTTGGATCTTTCTTGTTTTTATCTTAACTATAAGGAATTGAAACGAAATATTCCTCGGCACTAAATCCCATCTGCTTGAAGTTTTTATCTTAACTATAAGGAATTGAAACGCCATATCTTGAAGCTTCAGTGCTCGCTTTTTGCGGTTTTTAAGTACAAGGAATCAAAACTAATTGAGCATTAGTTCACTTGAAAGCGGAAGCAGCTGCACCCGATCTGTGAGCAATAGTTTCTCAATTATAAAGATCAACGAATAAACATATGCAGTGCCATTTATTTTTGCCTCTTGCCTCTGTTGCATCACTTTTCTACCCTATTGATCTCTCAATGAATTTAGACATTTGATTTTATAATCGTATCTTATAAAAGGGAGAAGTCTTAAGACAGCCGATATCAATTCCTGTTTGCAGACCATGCGGACGTTTTTTAACTCAATTGCAAATTCCTTGTAAACACCCTTGCCTTTCATTCATTCACAAATAAAAACAGCTTTCCTAAATACATGATCCCTCCAAATTTGAAATACCTTTACTTCACGAAAATCAATCATATTCTTTAGCAGACAATAAATTTGGCGAACGATGAATGGATAAGAGAAAAAGTTATTCAGAGAGATTTCGGGTGAAAGACAAAATAAAAGCTTGTAAGTATGAAAAGCAATGCCGTATGATAGCAATAAGTTAGGCAATTTTTTCAATTTTTGGAGGTATTCTATGAAAATTGCATTTATTCTTTTTGATCGAATGACAGCTCTTGATTTTGTAGGTTTTTATGATGCGGTAACACGCTTGAAAACAATGGGTTTTAATGAAGAATTAAGCTGGACCTTGTGTGGAATGAAAGATGAAATAAGTGATGATCGGGGAATTACAGTTAAGATTCAAGAAGTGGCTCCTGATTTATCTCAGTATGATTTGTTATTTGTCCCCGGGGGGTTCGGTACTCGAGAATTATTGCATGATTCTGAATTTATCGAATGGTTAAAAACGGGCAGCAATGCGACGTATAAAGTGTCCGTTTGTACAGGTTCCATACTTTTTGGCGCTGCTGGTTTTCTTGATAGAAAGAAAGCGACGACCCATCCAAACGAGTATGATTTACTTCGATCTTATTGTTCAGAAGTTATAGAAGATCGAATTGTGAAGGACGGTTATGTTATTACTGGCGGCGGGGTCGCAACATCTGTGGATCTCGGTTTATTTATTTGTGAGCTGCTTGCAGGCAGAGAAGCTGTTCTTCGCATTCAAAAACAAATGGACTACCCATATTACAAAGTTAGGCAATATAATTTAGACTAAGCTCTTCTATAAGAAGCTTTCTTTTTTTGTTGTTATTTATTTTCAGAATTGTTATGATACTGCTTTCTCGTTGAATACATAAATGCTGCAAATTACGGATTATCACCGGTTTTGCTTAATCACTAATTAGGCGAAGAGTTTCGGAACGATGCCTGTTTAACAGGGGTGATTTTATAGGGATTAGTATAAAATTATTTCAAACGAAAGCGTCTCAATAAATTTAGACGGGGTTTGCACAAGCAAAAGTATAAACTAGGCGAAAACCGCATGGAAATTCCGTAATTTTTGCACCAGATTGGAAGCAGATTACTCGGACTTATGCAAGATAAAACTTTCCGTACTTATGGAACTCTAAATACCGCCAACTGGATAAGCGTGGAAAAAATAAAATGAAAGCTCTCTGCTCCTCTTTGAGATTCACCTTTTCAAAGAGGAGTATTTGTTTTGATAGTATTCTTTCTTAACTAGCAGGTTGCTCTCTGATGTCAGTCTATATAGACACAATGAGCAGATAATTGTATAGTAAATCTATCGATCATGTCTATAATGAAATAGCAAAAGGTTTCTGCCAATGTGAAGATTTTTTACAAAGAATTTTTTAATCGTTGTGCGCTACATGTAAACACTGTACATGACTAACTTTGATCGTCTGGAAATGAATCGATGCTCTGGCAAAGCTTCAGCAATCGCAGCTCATATAGTTGAATGGAATCATGATTAAAATGCTAATTTTTGTTTTTTTCTAATGGGCTTTATATCGCTTATTATCATTACTACTCGACACTAAGTTTAGGCCAATGATCCGAATTTTTTATTTGCGGCTGATGAAAAGAAGTAATTTTAAGTTGACAATATAAACTGTAATGATTATTATTACATTTAGGAGGAAGGTTCAATATGAATAGCGATTTTTCGATTGCCGTTCACTGCGTTGCGTATCTGGCTGAAAAGCAAAATCAGCGAGTAACCAGTGAAGACATTTCTCAAAGTGTTTCTGTCCACCCAGTAAGATTAAGAAAAATCTTAAGCATATTAAGAAAAGAAAATATAATTGCTTCTAAAGAAGGGGCAAAGGGCGGATTTTCGTTAAACGCTCAGCCTGAACAAATTACGTTAGACAAAATTTTTAGAATCACTAGTGAGGAAACGCTTGTGCCGAAATGTCCCGATTCCAATGACAACTGTATAATAGGCAAACATCTGTCAGATGTACTCATTCGTATTTTTCATAATGCAGAAGAACATTTTTTAAACTATTTAAAAGGTGTGACGGTCCAAGATATCATTAATGAAATTCATAATAATAGCTCAAAAAGTTCGTTTCATGCCTGAAACAAAATAGTTTGTTGCGGCAAAAATTTTTTTTAAATAAAACTGTAATCAAAAACGTTTCAGTTTAAGGAGGTGAATGATAATGAAGAAAAAACGAGTAGTCGTCGGAATGTCTGGAGGAGTGGATTCCTCTGTAGCTGCTTATCTTCTTAAAAAAGAAGGGTACGACGTCATCGGGGTATTTATGAAAAACTGGGATGATACGAATGATGATGGTGTATGTACGGCAGCTGAGGATTATGAAGATGTTAAACGAGTTGCCAACCAACTCGGGATTCCTTACTATGGCGTCAACTTTGAAAAAGAATATTGGGATCGTGTATTTACGTATTTCATGGATGAGCTGAAGCGAGGCCGAACACCGAATCCAGATGTAATATGCAATACTGAAATTAAATTTAAAGCGTTTGTTGACTATGCTCTTTCACTTGATGCGGATTATATCGCAACGGGTCATTACGCAAGAATCAACAGAGAAAATGGCCAAATCACCTTGCTGCGTGGAAAAGATGCGAATAAAGATCAAACGTATTTTCTTAGCCAGCTAACATCGGACCATTTGTCTAAAGTTCTGTTCCCGCTGGGTGAGTTAACGAAGGGTGAGGTGCGAAAAATCGCCCAAGAATTGAACCTTATTACCGCCAATAAAAAAGATAGTACCGGAATCTGTTTTATTGGAGAACGAAATTTCAAAAACTTTTTAAAGAATTTTTTGCCGGCACAGCCTGGAGAAATTCGTTCGCTTGATGGAGAAGTGCTCGGTACTCATGATGGTTTAATGTATTACACAATCGGCCAACGAAAAGGGCTTGGCATCGGCGGCAAAGGAACAGGAGAACCTTGGTATGTCGTCGATAAAGATTTAGACAACAATGTTTTACTTGTTGCTCAAGGCAAAGACCATCCGGCATTGTTCTCTACTGGACTGATTGCATCAAACCTGAACTTGATAAATGGGGATGTTCGTCTTAGTACGTTTGCATGTACAGCTAAATTCCGCTACCGTCAAGAGGATCAAAAGGTGCGTGTCCATATTCGTCCGGATGGAACGGTGTTTGTAGAATTTGAAAAACCAGTTAAGGCTGTGACACCAGGGCAAGTAGCGGTATTTTATGAAGGTGAGATTTGTCTTGGCAGCGCCATTATTGACAAAGTGATAAAAGACGATGCTGCTATTGCCGCGGTTGCATCATAAAAAGTTCGTTACAGATATAATATATGTTTTTGTACAAATTATAAATATTGTTCATATCTGTAAAACAAATTATTTTAAACAGGGCCTTTCCTTTATATACGGCCCACCTTTTCTTAAGGAGTGGTAAAAACAATGGAAAAATTTAAAAATCATAAAGGGTATTCACGCATGTATCAAGAGAACAAACTGACTTTAGGGCTGTTCTTTCCGATTGAATCGTATATGGGAGACGTCCCTGAGATGAATATCGAAAAGCAAATGAAGCTGGCAAAACGAGCAGAAGAGCTGAATTTCGCTTCATTGTTTGTGAGAGATGTGCCGCTGCGCGATCCAAATTTCGGAGATGTTGGACAAATGTATGATCCGTTTACGTATTTAGGGTATGTTGCGGCTCACACCGATAAGATTGCTTTAGCAACTGGAAGCATTATTTTAACGCTGCGTCACCCACTTCATGTGGCAAAAGCGGCAGCTTCTGTAGACAGATTATCTGGTGAAAGACTCATTCTCGGCGTCGCAACTGGTGACCGTCCAATCGAGTTTCCAGCATTTTCTGTGAATCCAGAAGAACGGAGCGAATTATTCCGAGAATCAGTAGCTGCTATAAGAAAGGTTTGGCGTGACCATTTTCCGACGATTAACACGACACGAGTGCATATGACAAGTGGAGATATGCTGCCAAAACCAAAATTGTCAGATATACCATTAATGGTAACAGGTCACAGTGGACAATCTCCTGAATGGATTGCTGAACATAGTGATGGATGGATATACTATCCGCGTGGAATTAAGTTTCAAAAAGCATTAATCGATAATTGGCGTTCGCTAACAGAAGAATTTAAGCCATTTTCCCAATCTCTTTACATTGACTTAACGGAAGATCCAAATCATGTACCAATTCCGATACATCTTGGATTCCGTACGGGACGAAATTTCGTAATCGAATTTCTTGGAGCTTTACAGGATGCAGGTGTGAACCATGTCATCATCAACTTAAAATATGGACAGCGTCCAGTCGAAGAAGTGATTGAAGAATTAGGCGAGTATGTGCTTCCGCATTTCCCTGCTTTAACATGATAAGAAAATTTAAAAACCATCAATATGAGAAAGGATGGATATGATGAAAGTTTTGGTCATTGGAGCCAACGGGCAAGTAGGACAACAAGTAGTAAATATGCTTCATGCGCATGAACAGCATTCTGTTCGTGCAATGGTTCGAAAGCAAGAGCAATTGGAGGATTTTCAGAAAAAAGGAATTGAAGCGGTGCTCGCTGATTTGGAAGGCACTGTCGATGAAATTGCCGAAGCGGCCAAAGGCTGCGATGCGATCGTATTTTCAGCTGGTTCAGGTGGACACACAGGGGCTGATAAAACATTGCTGATAGATTTAGACGGCGCTGTAAAAGCCATGGAGGCTGCTGAAAAAATCGGAATTGAACGTTTTGTTATCGTGAGCTCATTCCAAGCCCATAATCGTCAGAACTGGCCGGAAAACCTTAAGCCATATTATGTCGCCAAACATTATGCCGACCGTGTGTTGATGAATAGCGGCCTAAATTATACGATTATTCGTCCTGGTTATCTAAAGAATGAAAAAGGTACAGGACTGGTTACCGCAGCCGAAAACTTACCTGTCGGTTACATTCCTCGGGAGGATGTAGCAAGAACGATTGTTCAAGCTCTTGATGAACCAAATACGTATAGAAAAGCATTCGATTTAATGTCAGGAGATAAAGAAATTAGCGAAGCGTTGAAATCACTGTAATGTACCGTTCAACGGAAAAGGAAGGGAGAAATTAGAAAATGGCTTACCCTTTTTACGCAATGGATTTTGCTTTCTATAATTCAATGGGTATTTATAGTTTTGAAGCTCGATGTGAAATGTTAAAGGAAATTGGCTATGACGCAACCCATTTATCCGTCTGGCACGGAGAGCGATGGAGAGATGTAGAAAAGCTCAAAAACGTTAAGGAGAAATATGGGCTGGACGTCGCAGGCGTGTACGTTGTGTTAGATCTTTCACTAGGCGAGGACCATCCAAGAAATGCAGGCATTTTAAAGATGCTGGAGATTATGGAAGGGTGCAGCACGGTTGAGCTGGCGATTCAATCTGTCGGAGAGCATATCCGCCCTTCAGATCCAAAAGGGGACGACATCGCAGTAAAATGGCTGGAAAAAGCATTGAAGATTGCCGAACGAAGAAATATTAACATTTTGCTTTACACGCATCTATCCTTCTGGATTGAACGCCATGAAGATGCAGTGAGACTATGCAAACGCCTGAACCATCCTAATCTTGGAATTGTCTTTTGCGGCTACCATTGGTATGCGGCAGATGGAACAAATCTAAAAGGAACGATTCAAGCGGTAGCTCCTTACTTAAAACAAGTAAACATGTCCGGCAGCAGCCGCAATCCGCACGGTTTTGGCGGAGTGGCAACAATCGAGCCTTTGGATGTTGGGGAGTTAGATAATTTTGCGTTGCTTGGACAGTTAAAAAAGATCGGTTATAACGGAATGATCGGCTACTTAGGTTGGAGTGAAGGCGGCGACGCTTATAGTAAGCTGAGACGTTCACTCAATGCGTTCCGTGATATGGAGCGTAGAGTTGAGGCACACCCGCACTGGGCGGATTTAAAATTAACTCCATAATGAAAAATATTGAGGTGCTAGTCGTACAATAATAAAGCTCAACTAGCACCTCGTGCATTCAGCCAATGTACTGCGGTATTCACCGAAGTACATTTTTTTATTGAAGCTTTTAAGATCCTTTATTTTTCAACAACTGCCTTTTCATTTACAGCCGTTTTTTTCACATACATCGTTACGCCGATGATGATAAGAATAAGAAGCAGCTGTGGCACTACTGTTTCAATCGTCGGATAGAAACCGATTGGTTCAATATAAGGAACATTCGGCAATGAATGTGTTGGCAGCGTGTTTGCTATCTGCATGGCATGAATACTGATTCCGAGCATTTTGAATGATAATACATAAATTAGCAGCGTTGCGCCCATAAAGAACGGCCGGACGGGAATCGCTGAACTAAAGCGGATGATAATAAACCCGAGGATCACTAAGATCGCCATGGCGATAGCGATTCCTAAAATTAACTGGCTGATTTCCATCGACGGAGCCATTCCGGCATAGAAAATAATCGTTTCGGCACCTTCGCGAAAAATTGAGAGAAAACTTAGCAAGGCCATGGAGAACAAGCTTCCTTTTGCCAATGCGTGTCCGAGATGCTCTTTAATATATTGATTCCAGTGGGCGATATTTGACTTTTTGTGAAGCCAAGCGCCAACCGTCATCATCATTACAACAGCAGTGATGCCGACGATTCCTTCGATCGATTCGCGGCTTCCGGCAACAGTTATTTTGGAGAAAAACATGTTCATGACAACAGCTAGAATAGCACTAGAAATGATGCCGCACAAAACGCCGATCCAAATCCAACCTTGTTTGTCGGCATGATTCGTTTTCTTCAAAAATGAAAGCAAACCGGCGATGATTAAAAGAGCTTCAAATCCCTCACGCAGTAAAATAAGCATAGCATCTATATACGTATAGCTTGTTTTGGCTGCGATGAGCTGAAGGGAATCATATAATTCACTAATCATCGTTTGAGCTTTTTCTACGTTTTTATTGTCAGACTGCAATAAACTGATTGCGGAGGGAATTTCAGTTTCCATGCGATTGTATAGGGAGTAGTCTTTTGTCCGAACCTCCCCTTCAACTACCGGCCATATAAGCAATATTTTGTTTAAATGTTCTGATGCCTCGGATGGGTTATGATCTTTTAGCGACTGTACGCTTTTTTCCAATAAATCTGTTACATCACTTAATGTGTATTCATTTCCAGCGGATTTTCCCGCATTTTTCCCGCTTAAAAAATTTTCAACAGAAGCTGTCAGATCCTTGAGGCTCTTTAAAGCCTTCTCTCGATCAGGCGGAGTTTGCGTCAGTGAAATTCTTAACAAAGCAAGCTGTGTTTCAATTTCGCCATACGAAACAACGCTTTCGGTACGAACAATGTTCTCGTTTGCCGTCCAAGTGGAAAGTAATTGCTGATATTTCATGGCCGCCTGATCAAAATTATTGTTTTGAATCATTTTTTCGATTTCATCAATAAATTGATACATCTGTTTTAGCTTTTCTTTTTCTTTTTGCGGATCTGTCGGATTTTGTTCTTCTTCGTACGAAGTAAGCGCTTTTGATAAAGCGGACAAATTTTCACTTATTTTCGTAGCATCTTTTTCAGATTGAGCCAGGGCGTTTTTCGCATTTTTTAACTGTTTATCGACTTCAGCTGTTTTTTTGCTATCAACAGCTTTTACTTCGTTCCATTGCTGTGAGAATTGTTCCAAATTGTCCTGTACGACATCCCAGTTCGCTTCCTTTGTTTTCATGATGGCATCGCCTATCAAAACATATAAATCATCAAGGTTCTCTGCGGCTACGGCTTTATTTGAGAAAATACCCATTGTGAAAAGAATTGCGAAGGCAATAAGCCCTAATTTTTTATACATCAGCTTCAACTCCTATGAAAGAGAGAAAGGGATTATGAAAATAACGTTTCTCCAATATATCCGCCTTTTTTTACTCCAGGAAGACAGGCAAATACGGCACTTCCTCGATGGACGATATATTCGTTTAATTCATCCATTTGCGAAAGCCGCTTTTGAATTGGGATAAATTGCTTGCTTATGCTGCGCTGAAAGCTGATAAACAATAATCCGGCATCAAATGTTCCAGTTTTTGCATCTATTCCATCCGCATATGAATAAGAACGGCGCAAAATTTTCTGTTTTCCGTCACCGTGAGCGACTCGAACATGGGCGGTCATTGGAATGTAGTATTCTCCGTTTTCATCCTTCTTTTCAAAATCCGGCGGATCGAACTCATTTTTTTGCCCAAGGTATGCACCTGAATCCCGGTATCTGCCAAACGTATTTTCTTGTTCCTTTAAAGTAGTCCGATCCCAAACTTCGATAAACATTTGAATCCGCCTTACTACTAAATACGTTCCGTTCACGAGCCAATCAGGTCCGTCACCGGGCTGCACCCAAACGTATTGATTCATTTCAGCAGAATTTTTCACATTTGGATTCACTGTTCCATCCTTAAAGCCAAATAAATTTCGCGGCGTTTCCTTTTTCGGACTCGCTTGCTTTGTACGCTGGAAGCCGGCCTGTGCCCAGCGAAGAACCGCTTTGCCGCGGGCAATTCTCGCTAAATTTCTAACCGCATGGAAGGCAACCTGCAAATCATCCGAGCATGCTTGAATACAAAGATCTCCTCCTGTCCACTGCTCTTCCAATGAATCAAGCGGAAACTTCGGCAGTTCTTTTAGTTCATCCGGCTGCTTTTTTTGCAAACCAAATCTGTCCTTATTGTTTTTTGTAAAAAGCGTCGGGCCGACGCCGAAAGTAATGGTTAAATTTGACGCATTAAGTCCTGCAACTTCCCCCGTATCATCTGGAGGAAGGTATTTATTATTAGCTGGATCTCCAACCGATTTGCCTTCTGTCATAGCTGCAGCAGCCTTCGTCCATTCTTTAAAAAGCTGAATAAGCTCGTTTCTGCCTTCAGCTGTCACGTCAAATGCAGCAAAATAAATGTGGTTTTGCACTTCAGTTGCAATGCCTGCCTGATGTTTTCCGTAAAACGGAACAACCGCATTTGTATTTTCTTTTTTTTGAGAGGTCGGCAACACGTCTGCCAATGCTAGCGCTCCACCAATGCCGGATGCACCGATTAGCACGCCGACTCCTCCGATGCCCGCAGCCTTCAACACATCACGTCTTGATACGTTCTTGTTAAAGACAGATGTCGTTTCTTTTTTATCAGGTTCAGACATTGGCTATCCCTCCAGTACAACCCCTAGTTTAGAAAGAGGCTCTGCCAGTTCATTGATCGATTGGCTCAATTCTTTTACTTGATCCTTGGTCAGCTCAGTATATGAAATATATCCGTCGCCTTTTTTATATTTGTCAAGAAGTGCATAAACTGCTTGAAACCGCTGTTCGATTTCCTTAGCGAGCGCCTCATCCTTTTCCTTAAGGGCAGGGCTCATTAATTCATAAATCTTTTCAGCACCCTCAACATTGGCAACAAAATCGTATAAATCTGTATGGGAATAACGATCCTCTTCACCTGTAACTTTTGATGTTGAAACTTCATTTAAAAGGTCGACTGCGCCGGTGATCAAAAGATCGGGTGTCACATCAACAGTTTCAACTTTTGCGCGCAAAAGCTTCACATCTTTTATAAGCTGCTCAGCATATTTTTCATAGCCTTTCGTCGTATTTTCAACCCAGAGTCCCTTTTCAATCCGGTGATAACCTCCCCACTCTGCATCAGGGACATCACCTTCACGAGCGTCAATTTTCGGATCGAGTTCTGCAAACGCTTCAGCAATCGGTTCAGAACGCTCATAGTGCATGCGAGCCGGCGCATAAAGTTCTTTTGCTTTTTCCACATCCCCAGCGATCACTGCATTGGCAAACTCTTCTGTCTTTTTAACAAATTCATCTATTTCAGCGATCGCAAACGTGCGATAATCTGTAGATATTTGATTTAAATCAACTTGGGAGCTTTCTTTCGCTGTCTCTTTTTTTGCCGGTTCCGTTGTTGAACTTTCATTTGATTGGGAACAGCTAAACAACAAACTGCTTGATAAAAATAATATGACAGGCAATTTATAGCGCTTCATGCGATCAACAACCCCTCAAATTAATGATTTTCATTCTCAATTATATTGGGAATGAAAATCAACTTCAATAGTTTTTTCCTGTTACTAGAACTTAAAGGTGAAAATTGTATGTCAATATTGCTCGCTAGATAAGCCTATACGTTTTGCTGCATGAAAATATTGAATGACTAACATCCTCGAAATGCAAATGTTAAGATACTTCCAGAATTTCAGTCTTTCAGTTTCATATATTTGATTATGACGAAAAATCATTTAATCAATGTTTGGTCAACACAACGTTTCATTGTTTTCACCGCATCATAATAATCTGATTTTGACAATGAAAAGTTCCATGGCTGTCGCTTGGATCGTTTTCATTTTCACGATGACCTAAGAAGTGTTTATCTAAAAAACTTTTCCAGACAAGTCGCTATCTAAAATAAAAAACTGTTCAGCAGTAAAAGCTTTAATTCAACGATTAGCGTATTTTAAAAGGAATTTTGCATAAAAAGTCGAATGTTCATATTGGTGGAAAATGTGGGAAGGAGGAGAAAAATGAGTATCGTTGATCCTTTGAAACACGAAATTTGGCGCCGTTTTGTTCGGGAGGGAGTATTGGATCATGGGAGGATGAATAAAAGAATTGAAGAGTCATGGTATATTTGCCGCCGACAAAATGTCGATCCTTACGATGGAAAAGGAAGGATTGTGCTCGATTCGCAGCTGTTGACGGAAAGAAGGAAAAAGAATCAAAGATTGCTTCAAATTGCTGCTCCGATATTAGGACATTTGGAAAAAGTGTTTCAAGAAACGAAATCAATTCTTCTTCTCGCTGATAGTAACGGATACGTTTTGTATATGAACGGCCATAAACAGGCCATGAACAAGGCAGAAGCAATCAAATTTATTGAGGGGGTGAAGTGGACTGAAGATGAGGTGGGGACGAACGCAATTGGAACAACATTGAGGATTCGTGAACCTATTACGGTTACTGGGTTAGAGCATTACTCTCTTGCTTCTCAGCAGTGGGTATGTTCAGCCACGCCGATCTATGACGAAAAAAAAGAACTTGTCGGAATTATCGACTTATCTTACCCCATCGACTGCTCTCAATTTTCCAACCATGCCTTAGCCACTGTTGTCGCTGCAGCGTATACGATTGAACAACAATTTCACATGAGAAAAAAGGACGATATGTTGGAGTTGCTTAAATATTCATCGAAAGTGAAAAATCCTCATTTCCCTTCAATGATATGTGACGATCAAGGGAAGATTGTATGGATCAACCATTGTTTACGTTCTTTCTTCGCGAGCATGATGGATCAACCGCTTGAAGAAATTTGTGATAAAAATTGGCGAATCAAAACGAAGACTCCTATTTTTTCTTCCATTTACCATGATTTGATTGGCTATGAAGTTACCCTGCAGAAGACGAATTATCATGAAGCTTTTCCATTTCCTACAACAATTTATCACTTTGAAGGAGTAGTTGGAAAAAGCTTATCATTTCAAAATCTTCTAAAGATCTGTGAAAAAGTTGCAAAAACGGAGTCGACTGTTTGTATCATGGGAGAAACAGGAACAGGAAAAGAACTCATTGCTCGTTCGATTCATCAAAATAGCGTGAGAAAAAATGAGCCGTTTGTTGCAGTAAATTGCGGAGCTATTCCAAAGGAATTGATCGGCAGCGAGTTATTTGGTTACGTTGAAGGAGCATTTACAGGAGCCAAACGGACGGGACATAAAGGGAAATTTGTTCAGGCTGACGGCGGAACCATTTTTCTTGATGAAATCGGCGAAATACCGTCGGAAATGCAAGTAGCGCTTTTAAGAGTGCTTCAGGAAAAAGAAGTTGTACCGATTGGCGGGGAAAAGCCCATTCCTGTTGATATAAGAGTCATAACTGCAACACATCGCAATTTATACAAATTAGTAAAGGAAGGAAAGCTGCGTGAAGATTTATTTTACCGCATTTATGTATGCACGCTTAACGTTCCGCCATTAAGAGAGCGTAAAGAAGATATCCCATTCTTTATTGAGTATTATTGTCAAAAAAATGATTGGCTCATTTCTTTTCCAGATGATGTCATACAGTTGTTTTCAGCTTATCACTGGCCCGGAAATATAAGGGAGCTGTTTAACGTGCTCGAGCGTATACGAGTGGAATATGGAGACCGTATTCCATCCATTTCCCACTTGAAATCCATGCTGATTGCTTGGGAGCAAGAACAGGAAAATTCCGAAACATTCCATAAAGGTAATTTGTCGTATCGGGATCAGCTAGAAAGAGAACGCATTCTAAATATGTTGAAGAAAACAAATGGAAATATTGGTGAGGCGGCTGCTGCGTTAAATATCTCTCGAAGTACACTGTATCGCAAATTAAAAAAATATAAATTGAGCTAATTTGCGACAAAACGATAAAAATTAGGACAAAATGAGATGAAAAAAATATTTTTTATAAAGTGCTTACAAAGAATGTTGATTTGTAAGCATTTTTTTATTGGCATGATAGTTGCAAATGAAAAAAGTGAAGCCAATCAAATAGGAGGTTATCTTTATGACGATTGCCAAATCAACATCTACTCCCATTACACAAGAAAAAGCAAAATGGATATTTCAGAAAATGCATGAAATTCGCCAGTTTGAGGACAAGGTTCATGAAATTTTCAGCAAAGGAGTGCTGCCTGGCTTTGTCCATTTATATGCTGGCGAGGAAGCGGTCGCTGTAGGAATTTGCGCGCATTTAGATGACAAAGATTATATCACAAGTACGCATCGCGGACATGGACATTGCATTGCCAAAGGCTGTGATTTGAACGGAATGATGTCTGAAATTTACGGAAAGGCAACAGGATTGTGCAACGGAAAAGGAGGATCGATGCATATTGCCGATGTTGAAAAAGGAATGCTTGGGGCCAACGGAATTGTCGGCGGGGGGTTCCCGCTAGCTGTTGGGGCAGGCCTGACAGCAAAATTGAAGAAGTCGGGAGCGGTTGCAGTTTGTTTTTTCGGAGACGGCGCGAACAATCATGGAACATTTCATGAAGGTATTAATCTTGCAGCTATATGGAAATTGCCTGTTGTTTTTGTGGCGGAAAACAACGGATATGCAGAAGCGACCCCATTTGAATATGCATCCAGCTGTAAAAACATTGCGGATCGGGCTCAGGCCTATAATATCCCGGGAGAAGTGGTCGACGGCAAAGATGTGGTAGCTGTATATGAGGCGGCAGAAAGAGCAGTTGCACGAGCTCGAAATGGAGAGGGCCCGACATTAATTGAATGTAAGACATATCGGAATTACGGACATTTTGAAGGTGACGCCCAGACTTACAAATCTGCGGAAGAAAAACAAAAGCATTTACAGGAGAATGATGCAATTGCAAAATTCCGCCATTACATTCTTTCCAATCAATTAATATCCGAACAAGAATTATTAAATATCGAACAACAGGTAACAAAAGCGGTTGAGGAGGCGGTACATTTTGCTGAAAAAAGCCCGTTTCCGTCTGCTGAGGATCTTTTAAAGGACGTTTATGTATCTTATTAAATCAAAGGAGTTAGGAGGAACGAAAAATGGCAAGAAAAATTTCTTTTTCTGGTGCGGTCAATGAAGCTATGAAGCTGGCAATGCGCAAAGATCAAAATGTTATTTTACTTGGAGAAGACGTTGCAGGAGGAGCGAATGTGGATCATTTGCAGGACGATGAAGCTTGGGGAGGAGTAATGGGGGTTACGAAAGGTCTTGTTCAAGAGTTTGGAAGAGAAAGAGTGTTGGATACGCCTATTGCGGAGGCCGGCTATATTGGTGCAGCAGTTACCGCCGCAGCAACAGGACTAAGACCGATTGCCGAATTAATGTTTAACGATTTTATCGGCAGCTGCTTAGATGAAGTTATGAACCAAGCGGCAAAACTTCGTTATATGTTCGGAGGCAAGGCGAAGGTGCCTGTAACGATACGAACAATGCACGGTGCCGGCTTTCGAGCGGCGGCACAGCATTCCCAAAGCCTGTATGCCCTTTTTACCCATATACCCGGTTTAAAAGTCGTTGTTCCTTCTACACCGGCGGATGCGAAGGGACTGTTGCTTACCTCCATCTTTGACGATGATCCCGTTATCTTTTTTGAAGATAAAACACTTTATAACCTGAAAGGAGAAGTAGAGGAAGGATTTTATACGATCCCGTTTGGAAAAGCGGATATCAAACGGGAAGGCAGCGATTTGACCATCGTAGCGATAGGGAAGCAAGTGCACACGGCCTTGAAGGCTGCCGACATATTAAAAACGAGAGGAGTCGAAACGGAGGTAATTGATCCGAGAACACTGTCCCCGCTTGATGAAGAAACGATTTTATCTTCTGTATCGAAGACAGGCCGGTTAATTGTCATTGATGAGGCAAATCCTCGCTGCAGTGCAGCTGCTGACATTTCCGCTCTTGTAGCAGATAAAGGATTTGATTATCTGGATGGACCAATTAAGCTGATTACGGCTCCGCATTGTCCGGTTCCTTTTTCGCCTGCGCTGGAGGATCTTTACTTGCCGACACCGGAAAAAGTGCTTAAGGCAGCGGCTGAAATAATTGGAGACGAAGCGATCGTGACCGCATAAAAAAAGCTGTGCGTGTTGATGAATGGAGACATCAACACGCATAGCATTTCTAGTATTCATCAAAGGAGAGATGAAACATGACAGTTGAAATTATCATGCCAAAGCTGGGAATGAGCATGGAAGAAGGAACGGTAGTAGAGTGGTTAAAGAAAAAGGGCGATCCAGTAAAAAAAGGAGAACCAGTTGTGGTGATCAGCTCTGATAAGATTGAAAAGGATATCGAAGCACCGCAAGATGGCGTGTTATTAGAGATTGCTGCCGAGCAGGATGAAACAGTGGAAGTAGGAAAAGCCATTGGCTATATCGGTCAAGAAGGGGAGGTAATCAACAACATAACGAACGATGCTGCCCAAGAAGTGGCGACAACCATTTTGAAAGAAGAAAGCTTATCTTCTCAAACAACAATTCGCGTTTCACCTGCCGCCCGAAAACTAGCACGTGAAGCCGGGATTGATTTGAGCAGTATTTCGGGTTCAGGGCCAAAAGGAAGAATTACAAGAGCGGACGTTGAAAAAGCGATTCAATCGAAAAAAGCATCCCCCCATTTAGAACCTGAACAAGAAGTAGTAATCCCGACAAATAAGCCGGCGGAAGAGCAAGAAGATATTGCAGTAAAAACTGTCACTGGCATGCGTAAAGTGATTGCATCAAGGATGTTTACAAGTCTGCATCAGACAGCACAGCTGACGATTCATATGAAAGCCGATGTGACCTCTTTATTTGAGCTGCAAGAAAAGATTAAAAGTGAACTGCAGGATGAGCAGAATTTAAAATTGACTATTACTGACTTTGTAGCTAAGGCGGTCATTCTGTCGCTGCGAAATCAAAAGCAAATGAACAGTTTGTATGAAAATGGGCAGATTCAAACGTATGATTCAGTGCATTTAGGCATTGCAGTTGCATTGGAGAACGGGCTCGTTGTGCCGGTTTTGCGCCATGCCGACAAGCTTTCCTTAAACGAAATTTCGAAAAATATCAAGGAACTAAGTAAGAAGGCAAGAGAAGGAAATTTAAGCAGCGAAGAAATGAGCGGCTCGACCTTTACGATCACCAGTTTAGGGGCTTACGGCGTTGAATTTTTCACCCCGATTTTGAATCCTCCGGAAGTGGGCATTCTCGGAGTAGGAACAGCTGCGGATACGGCAGTGTTTTCAGGAGATACCATTCAAAAGAGAAAAATTTTGCCGCTCAGCTTAACGTTTGACCATCAAGTAATTGATGGAGCTCCGGCAAGCCAATTTCTCGGGCTGGTGAAAAAATATTTAGAAAAGCCGTATCAGCTTTTATGGCTGTGAGTTTTCGGCTTTCAAGCTTGCTTGATTTTTTCACTATAAAAGTAATGCGTTAATAAAACAAGCGGATCTTTCATGATCCGCTTGTTTTAGCTTACGGGCAGCATTTAATTCTCATTCACAATAATTTTTATTTATTTAAGAAGTGCTTAATTTAAATTTTCCCTTTTTCATTAAGCAAATATCGTAGCTGCCGAGTTGTAATGTTTAGTGCTTCTGCTGTTTTTTTTCGATCTCCTGTATGTTTTTTAAGTGATTTGAGGACAAATGATCGGCCAATTTGTTTTTCTAATTCTTTAATGGAATCCAATACTTGTTCAAGGTCGATGTCATCTTGCTGCTTCCATAACGATAAAATATGTTTCGTCCAATTCGATAAATAAGCTTCTAAATCATCATGAACTGTGCTAGCTTTTGGAAATTTTGTTAGTTGGAAGCTGAAGCTGGTTTTTAATTTGTCGGGTAAATATTTTGGCGTAATTATGTTTGTCTCTCCATCTGCCAATGTTGCGGCTCTTTTGACAATGTTAAATAGCTCTCTGACATTTCCCGGCCAGTTATAGTTTTTCATTAGTTCAATGCTTTCATCTGAGAATGTAAGATGTGAAGCGTTTATCTTTTTTAGAAAATAATCCAAAAACAGCGGGAGATCTTCTATTCTGTTTCGCAGTGGGGGAATTCTTAATTTCACTACATCTAAACGATACAATAAATCTTCTCGAAACGTTTTTTCTTGGACAGCCTCGGCCAAATTTTTATTCGTGGCCGCAATGATCCGTGTATTCGTTTTACGGATCGATTCACCGCCTACTCTGAAATATTCCCCCGTCTCTAGTACTCTTAGCAGCTGTACTTGAATGGCCTGGCTTGCTTCACCAATTTCATCTAAAAACAGTGTACCGTTATTGGCTATTTCAAATATTCCTTTTTTCTGTTTAATGGCTCCAGTAAAAGCACCTTTTTCATGCCCGAATAATTCACTCTCCAATAACGTTTCGGAAACAGCTCCGCAATTTATTCGGACAAATGGTTGATCGTATCTTAAGCTCATGTTGTGAATAAAATGGGCAAGCACCTCTTTGCCTGTTCCTGTTTCTCCTTCAATTAATACATTTATGTTTTTCTTAGCAATTTTTTCCGCCAGCTTGACTAATTCATTCATCTTTTTATTGTTGCCGATAATAAATCCAATCGTATCGGCCAGTTTGTCGGTGTTTGCTGGTGAAGAAAATTTCTCGCTATTTAATAAATCTTCTAATGTTTTCTCTAATTGGCTTATATCATCGAACGGTTTTTCAATATAATCATTTGCACCATTCTTAATGGCCTCTACAGCCGTTTTCACTGTGCTGTATCCTGTCATAATGACAGCTTTACAGGAAGGATGAGCTGTTTTTAATTGCTTAAGCAAATGCAGACCATCTGTACCAGGCAGCTTGACATCAATTAGTGCTAAATCAAAGGAATGGAGCGAAATTAAGTTGGAAAAATCTTCAGCATTCAAACCTACTTTTACATCATATCCTTTTTCTTCTAAAAGATGTCGAAAAAAGTTTCCTACTTCACGTTCGTCGTCTATTACTAGTACCTTTTTCATTGCAAATCATCTCCCTTTCTATTCGTGTCTAACTGGGAGCTTTAAAATAAATTCACTGCCTTCTCCGTATTTACTGTTCACGACAATTGTACCGCCGTGTGTTTCAGCGATCCCTAAACTAACGGACAACCCTAGTCCAGTGCCTTTTCCTGGACTTTTCGTGGTAAAAAAAGGATTAAATATTTCCTGCAAATGCTGGTTTTGAATTCCGATTCCATTATCTGTTATGGACAGTGTGATCCATTTTTTGTTGTCTTCAATTATTTCTTTTGTTTCAATCTTGATGATCTTCTTCGGTATATTTTTTTCTTCCAAGGCATCCTTTGCATTAATTAACAAGTTTAAAATGATCTGTCCGATTTGCTGAATATTTCCTTTCACATGATCTATATGCTCAGCCAGTTCTTGTTGAATGATGATATTTTGTTGCTTAAACTGGTCGCTAAAAATTCCTAATACTTGTTCCACCGCTTCATTGATAGAGCATTCTTCGAACACATATTCATCTTGACGCGAAAAAGTAAGTAAATTTTGGATAATGGATTTACATCTTTTTCCACATAAATATATGTCTGATAAAAGTTTGTAGGAGCGGTCGTCCTGTTTGAATGATCTTAATAAAAGCTGAGAATTGCCAAGGATAGCTGTTAAAGGGCTGTTCAGTTCATGCGCGATTCCGGCTGCCATTTCTCCAATAGCCGCTAATTTTCCAGACTGAATTAGTTGAGCTTCCATCTTTCGTTTTTCTGTAATATCGATAATGTAGATGATATATGAATAAACCTCATGGCTCCTATTAAAGATCGGAAATGAGCGGAATTCAAAGACGTGATTTTTTAAATGAAACTCATCAATAATATTTTCTTTGACTGAGAGATATTTTTCCTGAGTAGCTTCCTTTTTATCGATTTCTAATAACTTGTGTATATTCTGTCCGATAAGATCGGTTTTAAAATATTCTTTTGCAGAATCATTCGATTTTAATATATTTCCTTCTAAATCTGTAATAAACATCATATCTGATACCGCACGAAACGTTTCTTCCCATTCTTTTTTGGCTGTTAAGACTTTATGATAAAGACGGACATTTTCGATGCAAACGGCAATTTGATCGGATAGCTGCTGAAAAAACGCAAGGTCCGATTCATCGAAATGATTGATTTTTTTGCTTCCAATGCTTAAAAGACCGATAGCCGCTTCTTTGCTTACGAGGGGAATGACTAAGGCGCTTTGAATACCTAATGATTGATACGCCTTTTTTTCAATGAAATAATGAAGATCATTATTCATTTGGTAAAAAATTTTTTGTGACGACTCAATTGCCTGCCAATATAAAGAATCTTTTTTTGGAAAAACAAATCCAATAGGAAAATATAAAGAATTGGGAGGATATACATTTGTTAGCGTCAGCTTATCATGTTCATATAAAGATAAACTGATTCGTTCAAGCGGAAAAAAAACTTTTAGCTTTTCAAATATATTTTTCAGCATTTCATCTATTGACATATCGATATTGAAGCTTCTATTTACCTCATTTATCACCTCTAGCTGCATGTTTTTCTTTTTGAGCTCTTCAACCATGACTTTCAATTCATTATAGTAGCTTTTTTTAGAAGACTGGACGCCAGTCAGCTTGCTGATCATTTCTTCCCGATCTTTTAGCAACATTTCTACCAAGCCTTTCTGAAAAGTTCTTCAATAATTTCGACAGTGACATCCCTTGGATTTGTGATCATACATGCATCATTTAAAGCAGTTAAGCTCATTTGAGGAATTTCTTCTTTTTTTACATGAATTTCAGAAAGCCTTTGCGGAGCTCCAACATCTTGAATTAATTCCTTCACAAGGTCAATCGCCTTTTTGGCTGCTTCCATTTTCGATATGTCGCAATCATTTAATCCAAGGAGATACGCAATATCTGCAAATTTTTGAGGATTTGCTAAATAATTAAATTCCATGACATGAGGCAATAAAATAGAATTCACATCGCCGTGCAAAATAGGATATCTGCCACCAACTGCATGAGACATGGCATGAACAGCTCCTAAAATGGCATTGGAAAAGGCAATTCCAGCTTGTAAACTTGCCATTGCCATATTGGTTTTCGCCTCTTTATTTAATTTAGAGGCGACAGAAGGCCGTAAATATTTAGCGACAAGCGATATAGAATTTTTGGCATGAACATCAGTTAGCGGTGTTGCGGCCAAACTAATATACGATTCAATCCCATGTGTTAAAACGTCGATTCCTGTTGAAGCAGTTAAATGGGAACTTTTTGTCACGAGTGTTTCAGGGTCAATAATAGCAATATCTGGTATTAATGATTTTGAAATGATGGTCATCTTTTTCTGTTTTTCTGTATTTAAAATAATAGAAAATTGTGAAACCTCTGATCCCGAGCCGGCTGTAGTAGGAATCATGATTTGAGGCGGGAGGGGATGCTTAATTTTGTCGACGCCTTCATAATCATGAATGACTCCGCCATTTGTCGCTAACAGAGCAATAGCTTTGGCTGCATCAATAGCGCTGCCTCCGCCAATCCCGATCACCGAATCGCATCCATATTTAAGATATATATTTCGCCCTTTATCCACTTCTGTATCCTTTGGATTAACCGTAATATCAATGAATGTCTCGTATTTTAAACCGGCTTTGACGCAGCTATCAATGACTACATCCAGCCAGCCGGCCTCCGAAATACCGCGATCACTGACGATGAGCACATTGGATGCGCCCAAACGTAAACAGCAGTTGCCGACTTCAGAAATGGAACCGTTTCCGAATATTATCTCCGGCATGACAAATTTATGAATGTTCATTATGTCCCCCCTTTAACATTGACAGTTTTTCCATAAATACATAATTCCATATAAAAATAAAAAAATCCTTTTAATATGTAAAAGGTAAACAAAATATGTAAGTGGCAAGCAACAATTCATTGCTTACCACAACATATTGAAAGTAGCCGGCATCCGCCAGCTACTTTCAGACAAAAATACGAAATCAAGTAGAGAAAAACGATTTGTTTTTCTCTACTTGAATTATTTAGGGGCCTATCGAGCACTCCCCTATTTTGTATTAATTCTGGGCAATCCAGACGCTTTTCACTTCTGTATAGTTGTCTAATGCATAGGATCCCATTTCTCTTCCTATGCCGGATTCTTTATATCCGCCGAACGGACTTGCAGCGTCAAAGACGTTGTAACAGTTTACCCAAACTGTTCCAGCACGGAGCTTGTTAGCAATGTAATGAGCTTTTGTAACATCGCGCGTCCAAACCCCTGCTGCTAATCCATAATTTGTATCGTTTGCACGTTCAATCAACTCATCTATATCTTCATATGGCAAAGCGGCGATTACCGGTCCGAATATTTCTTCTTTTGAAATGGTCATAGAATCTTCAACGTTGGCAAAAATAGTCGGCTCTACAAAATACCCTTGTTCGGAAGGTTTTTGTCCTCCTGTTAAAAGTTCAGCACCTTCTTCCAGCCCTTTTTCAATATATCCAAGGACTCGGTTTTGCTGCTCGGAAGAAACAAGCGGTCCCATTTCTGTATCTGCTTTTAGTCCAAATCCTTGTTTAATAGATTTTGCATGGGATACCATATCAGCCACAACATTGTCATACTGTTTCTTCTGAATGAAGACGCGGCTGCCTGCACAACAAACTTGTCCTTGGTTGAACATGACGCCATTTAAAGCACCCGGAATTGCTTTTGAAAAATCAGCATCAGGCAAAATGATGTTCGGTGATTTACCGCCTAGTTCTAACGTAACGCGTTTAAGAGATTTCGAAGCGTTTGCCATAATTAATTTTCCGACTTCAGTTGAACCTGTGAAGGCAATTTTATCAACTTGTGGATGTTTGACTAATGCATCACCTGCTGTTTCACCAAATCCGGGAACAATATTGACAACACCGGCAGGAAAACCGGCTTCTTCAATAAGTTCAGCTAAATATAAAGCTGAAAGAGGTGTTTGTTCAGCTGGCTTTAATACAACTGTACAACCGGTTGCAAGCGCGGCGCCAAGCTTCCACATTGCCATGAGCAATGGAAAGTTCCAAGGAATAATTTGCCCTACGACGCCAACTGGTTCATGACGTGTATAGTTAAAATACGGTCCATTGACTGGAATTGTTTGTCCGACAATTTTCGTAGACCATCCAGCATAATAACGCATGTGTTCAATTGCCAACGGTACGTCGGCATTGATTGTTTCACGAATTGGTTTCCCATTATCCAATGTTTCTAGCTGAGCCAGTTCTTCTTTATTTTCCTCCATTAAATCCGCCAGTTTATACATGAGCCTGCTTCTTTCTGCTGCGCTCATTCTTGACCACGGTCCACGGTCAAACGCTTCTCTGGCTGCCTTCACAGCGCGGTCGATATCTTCAGCATCTCCTTCATAAACTGTTGCCAATCTTTCTCCCGTTGCAGGGTTAGGAGTGTCAAATGTTTTTCCTGAAGCGCTTTCAACAAAGCTGCCGTTTATATACATTTTTTTCTTACCGGATAAAAACTTTTCAACTTTTTCTTTTAATTTAGGGGCTGCAATTGAGCTCATCATCAATCCTCCTTCAATTTTAGTACGATACGACCGTTGATTTTTCCTTTTTCCATTCTTTCAAATACTTCATTTATTTCTTCTAATTCAGCGGTTTCAACAATTGGACGGACTTTTCCGCGAGCAGCAAAATCTAATGCTTCCTGCATGTCCTTTCTTGTACCGACGATGGAACCTTTAACGGAAACGCCGTTTAATACTGTATCGAAGATCGGAATAGGCAGATCAGCATTTGGCAGACCAACAACAACTAATGTGCCTCCCCGTTTCACTGACTGATAGGCCTGTTCAAATGCTTTTTTATTCACCGCTACACTAATAGCAGCATGAACACCGCCTACTTGATCATGTATCGCTTTGACAGGATCTTCTTTTAAACCGTTGATTGCAATATCTGCACCTAAATCTTTGGCTAATTTTGATTTTTCATCACTGATATCAACAGCTACCACATTAAGTCCCATCGCTTTGGCGTATTGTAATGCAATATGACCAAGTCCTCCAATACCGTAAATGGCCACCCATTCACCTGGCCGAGCACCTGATACTTTCAACGCTTTATATGTCGTTACGCCTGCACATAAAATTGGCGCTACTTCAACTGGATCTAAGTTATCAGGAATTTTCGCCACATAATCTGCGGGAGCTTTACAGTATTCCGCATATCCGCCATCAACGGAATATCCGCCATTCAATTGATGCGGGCAAAGTGTTTCTTGACCAGTTAAACAATATTCACATTCACCACATGCAGAATATAACCATGGGATGCCGACGCGATCTCCCACTTTTATTGATTTAACTCCCTTTGCGACTTCTACAACAATTCCGACTCCTTCATGCCCCGGAATTAACGGCAATTTGGGTTTAACCGGCCAGTCACCATGGGCTGCATGTAAATCCGTATGGCACACACCGCATGCTTCGATCTTAACTAAAACTTCACCTTCCTCTAGTTTTGGTCTTTCCACCTCTTTAATTTCAAGTGCTTTTTTAAATTCGTTAACTACTGCTGCTTTCACTCAAAACAACCCCTTTCATTTTTTTTTCGACTTTATATCATGCAAGAACCGTACCAAAATTGAAAGCGCTTAATTTGTGGAATATTAGAAAAATACAAAATAGATTTTTGCCGAATTTTTGGCAGACTTGAACAAAATATTGGCAGAATTGTTGCGTGAAAAGAAAAAGCAGGTTGTTCCAATGAGAAACCTGCTAAAAATATAGTGTTCAGTTTTTGCTCAAGCATGAATGATCATATTGCTTTCGGCACTGACGATATGCTTCCATGCAGATATTTTTTGGGGCGACATGTTCGGATTAAAGAGATTTTAAATCCTTCATCCAACTTTTTTTCGTAATTCCGAAATAATTGTGTAATTGCTGATATATTTGAAATAATTTTTTATATTTTTCTACATGGCTGAGAATTGGTTTGTAAGTTTTCAAAATTGGCTGTTTCATCTTTTCAACAGCCTCTTCTACGCTATCATATCCTCCATTTTCCTTGCCAGCTGCAACAGAGCCAAGAATGGCAGCGCCAACTGCAGGGGTATAATCGCTGGCTGAAACAATAATCTCTTTATTTAAAACGTCTGCATATATTTGCATGAGTAAATCATTTTTTTGGGGCAAACCACCGCAAGCAAATATTTCATTAATTTTTAATCCTGCTTGTTCATAATTTGAAATAATGATTTTTGCGCCAAATGCTGTAGCTTCCATATATGCTCTATAGATATCCTCAGGTTTGGAAGCGAGGGTCAGTCCTACAATCATTCCTGAAAGATCTGCATCTGAAAGTATAGATCGGTTTCCATTATGCCAATCTAATGCAATGAGACCAGATTGACCAGGCTCTAGGTGAGATGCCTTTTTTTCCAGTAAATCAAATACTGAAATTCCTTGTTCTTTCGCTTCTTTCATCAATGATTCCGGAACTTGTTTTGCAAACCAGCCAAATAAATCGCCTACAGCGGATTGTCCGGCTTCGTATGCATATAATCTTGGGATAATAGAATTTTTTACTACTCCCGAAATACCCGGTATATGAATTTCTTTTTTGCTCAGCATAATATGGCAAGTGGACGTCCCCATTACCATTGTCAATTGATGCGGTTTGGATGAACCGACTCCTAATACTGCGGAATGAGCATCGATAATGGCAACGGCGACAGGCAGATTTTTCGGCAATCCTAAAAGACTTGACATTTCATCAGTGAGGACCCCAGCTTTTTCACCAATATATCCAATTTTACCTTTTAACTTTGAAGAAACAATGTTTTTAAATTCAGGATGGAGCTTTTCGAAAAATTGCACGGGAAAACCGCTGTTTTCATTCCAAAAAGCTTTGAAGCCTAACGAGCAATTGCTTCTGACAACTTTCCCTGTTAACTGTGAAACAATCCAATCTCCTGCTTCCAAAAATAAGCTAGCTTTTTCATACACTTCACGATCTTTGCAAAAAACTTCATAGCATTTTGGGATAAACCATTCTGTTGAAATGTTGTAGCCGTAATTTTTTAGCCAGCTTTCTTTATGTGAAGAAGCTAATTTGAACATTTCTTCTGTTTCTTTTTTTGGTCCATGATGCTTCCATAATTTTACCCACGCATGGGGATTGTTTTGAAATTCCTTGTGAAAACATAATGGTTTTCCTTTTTCATCTACTGCGACCATAGTAGATGAGGTGAAATCAATGCCAATACCTATAATTTGTGAAGAGCTGATATTTGCATCTTTTATAGCATGAGGAATTCCTTTCATAATGACTTCTAAATAGTCGCCCGGATGCTGAAGAGCATAATCTCTGGGTAATCTCGTCCCATCGTTCGTCGGAAGCATCTCTGTAATCACTCCATGCGCATATGGAATGACACATTGTCCTTTAATAGATCCATCGTCAATGTTTACTATTAAAACTCTCCCAGATTCAGTACCGAAATCAATTCCAATAGTATATTTTTCCATACCAACCACTCCATGAAAATGCTTTCATTGTACTGATTATATTAAACTAATAAAATAAAATTTACAAGCATAAAATTAATATAATCGAGCAAAAATAAACATATTTTTGTTCATTTATATTGACAATTTAAACAATATCGAATTATATTCATTATAAACAATCAAAAACAAGCAAGAAAGAACATAAATGAACATGGAGGATTAAGGATGACAGATGTGATTCATTCAAAGGCTTATAGGTTAATAGAGCCTGGAAAATTTAAAGAAACAATTATTGAACATAAAGTAAAGGAAGGTGAAGTAGTCGTCCAGCCTATTTTAGCCAGTATTTGTCATGCAGACTTAAGATACTATACCGGCAAAAGAAGAAAAGAAGCTCTTAACCAAAAGCTTCCGATGGCATTATTTCATGAAGGGATTGGAGAAGTAGTCATTTCAAAAGATGAGTTTATACAAGTTGGACAAAAGGTTGCAATTGTGCCAAGCATCCCTGGTTACAGATTAGAACAAAAGAAAAAAGAAGATTGTTGTGAATCCTGCAGGAGAAATGTCGCAGATAACTATTGTAAAACTGGAGTGTTTTTAGGAAGCGGATATGATGGCATTGGTCAGGAGTTTTTAGTATTGCCAAGCGAAAATGTTGTACCAATTCCAGAAAAGCTGAAAGATGAGATTGCTGTATTAGCAGAGTTATGCTCAGTTTCACTGCATGCACTGAATCATTTGAAAGAAGAAGATTTTCATAAAGGGAAAATTGCTGTGTTCGGCGATGGACCAGTAGGATATTTAACAGCCGCAATGCTATATCATTATTTTCATATTCCTAAAAGCCAGCTATTAGTGTTTGGAGCAGTGGAAGAAAAACTGAATCAGTTTGATTTTGCCACTGTACACTTAGTTAACGATTTTCCTTTTTTAGAAGCTAAAGGGGTGACAGTTGCAATTGAATGCACAGGTGGCAAGTTTAGCGAAAGCGCTATCAACCAAGCGATTGATTTATTGGAGCCTGAAGGCAAATTGATTTTAATGGGGGTGACAGAGCAGCGTGTACCAATTAATACAAGAGATGTATTAGAAAAAGGGTTGCAGCTTTACGGAAGTTCCAGAAGTTCAAGTGAAGATTTTAAAACTTTGATGCAAGCATTTCTAAATGAAGATTATCAGAAAACTCTCTCTAAGTTGATACCGGAAAAAAGCATAGCAATCCGAAACGCAGAAGATTTAAAAAAGGCAATGGATGAAGCTGCTGAACATAAAGGGTGGAAAAAAACATATTTATCTTTTTCATGGAACTAAATAAAAGGGGTGTAAAATAATGACACAAGTAACTGGAGTGAAATGGACTGAAAAATTAGGTATACCTTCTTCGATTGCATGGGGTTATTTAGGGATTTTAATTTTCATGATGGGAGATGGACTGGAAATTGGCTGGCTAAGTCCTTGGTTAATTGATCAAGGATTTACAGTTCAGCAAACTAGCCTATTGTTTTCGGCTTATGGGGTGACAGTCGCTGTTTCTTCGTGGCTGTCCGGAGTATTAGTTGAAGCGCTTGGTACAAAAAGAACGATGTGGCTAGGGGTGTTATTTTATATACTGGGAACAATTGGATTTTTGAGTTGTGGGCTGCCGAATTTGAATATTTGGTGGATGGTTCCGTTTTATGCATTAAGGGGCTTGGGATACCCGCTGTTTGCATACTCTTTCCTAGTATGGATTGCTTACCGTGCCGATCAGGAGCGTCTCGGAACAGCTGTCGGCTGGTTTTGGTTTGTATTTACAGGAGGTTTAAATGTTTTAGGGGCTTATTATTCCGTAGTTGCAATCAAATTATTTGGGCACTATACTACGTTGTGGTCATCAATCTTTTGGGTCGTATTAGGGGCGATAATCGCATTAATAGTTAATAAAGACAAATTAGAACCAAATCAAGGAAGTTCTGCAAAAGAAAAATTATATGAGCTAATAAAAGGTGTCACAATTGTCAAGGAAGAGCCGAAAGTATTATTAGGCGGCATTGTTCGTGTCATTAATACTACTGCGCAGTTTGCATTTCCTGTTTTTTTGCCTACTTATCTTGCTGGACACGGAATTCCAACATCTACATGGTTGGCTATTTGGGGGACAATTTTTACAAGCAATATTTTATTTAATCTATTTTTTGGATATATAGGGGATAAAATTGGCTGGCGCAATACCATCATGTATTTTGGCGGTATTGGCTGCGGAGTTACTACTTTAGCTATATATTATTTTCCAGAGTGGTTTAATGGTAATATTTGGATCGTTGGCTTAGTAGCCATTTTATGGGGCGGATTGTTAGCGGGATATGTTCCGTTGTCTGCTTTAGTACCTTCGTTGGTGAAAGAGGACAAAGGAGCTGCAATGTCTGTTCTAAATTTAGGCGCTGGCTTGCCTGTTTTTGTTGGTCCTGCTATCGTTGGCCTGTTAATTGGTTCAATAGGAAATGTAGGAGTTATTTGGGTGCTGGCAATACTTTATTTTGTAAGCGCTATATTAACCAAATTTATTACATTGCCTGAAGAAACGAAATAACAAGATCTGAAAAAACATAGTCGATTGAATTCCTAATGAAAAGAGAATAATATAAGAATAGAAAAATTTAAATTGTTAGGAAGTTCGACTATGTTAGCTCTTGAAAGGCAAAAAAAAATAGTAGAATACGTAAAGGAAAAGAAAATTGCTACTGTGGCTGAATTGGCTGTATATTTTCATGTCCATGAGGCAACGATTCGAAGAGATTTGTCGCTATTAGAATCAGAGGGAAAATTGAGAAGGACCCATGGCGGCGTTGTCATTGAGGAAGATAAAGTAAAATCGGAGCCGTCTTTTCAGGATCGGGAAACCGTTCAGTTCGAGGAAAAACGAAGAATTGGCATGCGTGCTGCACAGTTTATACAAGATGGCGAAAATATTATACTAGACTCAGGAACAACGACCGTTCATATTGCTGAAGCGATATTAGATAGAAAAAACATAACAGTGATTACAAACGATATAAATGTTGCGGCAAAGTTGCGTTTTTCAAATGGGATTAAAGTTATTGTAACAGGTGGTACGCTATATCCGGAAAGCTATATGTTAAATGGACTCATTGCTGATGAAGTGTTAGGCAATCTCCATGTGGACAAAGCATTCATCGGAACGCCAGCCCTTCATCACAAATTTGGCCTTACTCATTTTGATGAACAGATTGCTGCAACGAAGCGTTCTATGATAAAAGCTGCGAAGAGCGTCTATGTTGTAACGGATCATACGAAAGTAGGAAGGATTGCTTTGCATACTGTTGCCAGTCCAAATCAAATTGATGCGGTAATTATAGGCTCTGAATTAAGTGAGATTGAAATCAAAAAATGGGAAAATAGTGGCGTTAATCTTCATCTTGTATAAAGGAAAATTCAATATTTTACTCAAAATGCTTTCATTTTTCATTAACAATAATAATGAAAAAAGCAGATTGCACCGTACGGGCAGTCTGCTTTTAATTTACTAGCGGCAATTTTGCGAAATCAAGAACGAACAAAAAAACCTCTGAGTTTCGATTAGGAGCTGATCATGCTTTTTGTCCATTTAAAGCATTCGCAAATTCCTCTACTGCTGCGTCCAATCTTTGCACTAGCTCTTCTGACAAGCTGTATTGTTCATTTTCTTCTCTGGTTACCCAGGCATCAACGGCATAAACGCCTCCTAGAATATATCTGCCTCCCATTGTGGATAACACTGGTTTTAGCGCATAATCTATAGATAGAAGGTGAGCCAATGTGCCACCAATAAACAACGGAAGTATTGTTTTACCCAAAAGCCCTTTTTGCGGAAGTAGGTCAAGGTATGTTTTCAATACGCCTGTATAAGCTGCTTTATACACTGGGCTTGCGATGATAATTCCGTCAGCTTGTTCTACTTTTTGGTTGGCGTTCAGAATCGCCTCGCTGTCGAATTTAGCTTTGATTAAATCTTCCGCAGGCAGCTGTGCTACTTGAATGTAATCAATCTCAATTCCTTTTTGCTGCAATTGCTGTTCAGCATATTGGATTAATCCATTTAATCTTGATGATGGAAACGGACTTCCATTGATAATTACAACTTTGCTCATTTACTACTATGCTCCTTTCTACGATTCTAAAAAACATATAAATCTTATTGAAATAGTTCGCTTTATGCTATCATCATTTTTATATTCTGTCAATATATGGAGGCTCTTAGCTGTTATTCTAATAGCCTTTAATTTGAGCATAAATCAAGAGAAAATAAGAAGCAACTTTAAGCTCTTGGAGATTTAGCTTTTTCCAAAATTTTTTTGAGAAAGTTACATATTGTTCACTTTCTTTTAGATTCAACAATTCGCGAAGATATGAGACGCCTCTTTACGTGCTATTCTTTAATCCCGATGACACGAATTCGCTTATAATCGGCAAACCAGATGCCATTTTTATATATGACGTTTTTCAAGTTGTTTTCCACGTTTGTGAAGATAAGATTTTTTGTTTCGTTTGTCAAACTGTTAAACAGGCTGCCAGCGAACATCTCTATCCAATTTTTTACCCCATTTTCCCCATGTAATGGCGTTGGGCGGTCAAAATGCTGGGCGAACACGACACGGAACCCCACTTCTTCCATCAACGATGAATATTCACCAATGCTCGGGAAATACCAAGGAAATTGGTCTGCTAATTCCTCCATGCCCAATTTATTGAATTCATTTCGGATGGCATCGGTAATCGTTTTGACATTGCCTTTGCCGCCGAATTCCGCTACAAAACGGCCGTTCTCCTTTAAGGCCTGGTATATATTGATTAACGCCTGTTTTGGCGGCTTGATCCAGTGAAGAACTGCATTGGAGAAAACGGCATCAAACTCGTTGCGGTATCCAAGATTTAGAACATCCTTCACCTCAAAGGTTAAACCGGGGTATTTTGCTTTAGCCTGATTAATCATATTTTCTGATTTATCAATTCCGACGACGTCAACTCCTAATTCGTAAAGCTTCCAGGCTAAATCTCCCGTACCGCAGCCGAGGTCAAGAATACGTTCACCTTTTTTTGGCTCCAACAGATCAAGCAAATGCTCTCCAAATTTGGAAACAAATGAATGTTTTGCATCATACAAAGCTGCATTCCAACTGTCTTTTTTCATGTGATAGGATCCCTTCTTTCATTTGTAGTAAAAATATGGGGGAATTTTGCAAAATGCATTTCAATGGAACATTCGCTTATTTTTGGCCATTTCTAAACGGTTCCAGTACTTCATCCACCCATTGACGAAATTTTTCATACGCTTCCTCATTTGTTTGAACATTTTCTATAAATCCACCTTTAAATTTATCATAATAATGCTCTTTATTTACAAATAATTGTTGAAATTCTTCCTCTTTTAAATCATCAAAAAATAAATCCATTGTGCCATCAGTTCTTTCCCAGGCAATTCCTTCGATGAAAGGGGAAAATTCATCTTTAAAGTTGTCTACATGTAAATGATTCCCGGTGTAATTTTTCGAATGAAAGTAGTCATTCTTCTTCATGAGTGTGTCCTCCAAATTGATTTTTACATAATTTGAATTTTTTGCTAAGTATCTCGTTAAGAAAGATTACACAATATAACAAGATGTTTCTTGTTTACCAATTTGAAGAGCAATTTCGGAGCAGGTAACCTGCATCACGCTGCGCTTTTTAACTCCATTTTATATTTTAGAATATTTCAATTGTTTCTAGTAATGCTCTATTTCAAAAAAGATTGTAGCTTGGCCCTAGGAAAATGCGATGTTGAATCATTACACAGAAACAGGAGGCACTCCTCTTCTTAAAAACAAGGTGTCATTCCCTTATGGTAAAATGGACGAGAAGAATGTTTATCCCTACAATCTGGCAAAGGCGGGTAAAAAAGATGAAAAAAATAATCCCTCATATTTATTTGCATAACTGTAAGGAAGCGTTGCAATATTATCAGCAAGTATTTGGAGGAGAACTTAAAAATGTAGAGACATCCGATGGAAAAGAAATGTTTAAAGGCCACGAAGGAAAATATATTCATGCCGAGCTGCATATTAACGAATCCTGTGTACTTTATTTTGCCGATGTTTTCTCACCGGTGACGAAGGGGAACAATATATGGCTGACATTGGATTTGGAGTCAGAAGATGAAATAAATTCAATTTTTACAACATTAGCGAAAGACGGACAGGTCAAAATGGAATTGCAAGATACTTTTTGGAATTCAAAATATGGTGTGGTAATCGATAAATTCGGTGTAGTTTGGGAGCTAAACTATGCAAAATAATAAGCGGCAGAAATTCTAAAAATAAGTGTTTGATTTGAACATGTTTTGCTATAATTGAATAAAAGCTTAGAGGAGATGAGTAAGATGAGTCAGCAAACAGTTGAGAAGGGTTATTTTGGCCAATTTGGAGGAAGCTTTGTTCCAAAGGATTTGCAAAGAGCATTGGACATACTGGAAGAGAATTTCGAAAAATTTAAAAACGATTCAACGTTTAATGAAGAATTGGCATATTATTTAAGAGAATATGTTGGTAGAGAAAATCCGCTGACATATGCGAAAAATTTCACAGAAGCGCTCGGGGGCGCGAAAGTTTATTTAAAACGTGAAGATTTAAATCATACCGGAGCACATAAAATCAATAATGCAATTGGACAGATCTTGCTTGCCAAACGGATGGGGGCTACTAGAATCATTGCAGAAACAGGTGCTGGACAGCACGGTGTTGCAACAGCAACCGCGTGTGCGATGTTTGGAATGGAATGCACCATCTATATGGGCAAGCTCGATACAGAGCGGCAGGCATTAAATGTGTTTCGGATGGAGCTGCTTGGTGCAAAGGTAGTACCGGTTGAAAAAGGACAAGGACGTTTGAAGGATGCGGTGGATGCAGCTTTAGCTGATTATGTGGAAAATTACCAAAACACGTTTTACTTGCTTGGATCTGCTGTCGGCCCGCATCCGTATCCAACAATTGTCAAGCATTTTCAATCGGTTATTAGTGAAGAGTCGAAAAAGCAGATTCTTGAAAAAGAAGGGAAGCTTCCAACAGCAGTGATTGCTTGTGCAGGAGGAGGAAGCAATGCAATCGGAGCTTTTGCGCATTATCTGGACGAACCAAACGTAAGATTAATAGGAGTGGAGCCGGAAGAGGCACCAACGCTTACGAAAGGTGTTCCAGCTGTTATTCACGGATTTAAATGCTTAACTTTGCTTGACGAAAATAATGATCCAATGCCGACTTACTCTATTGCAGCAGGGCTTGATTATCCTGGAATTGGTCCAGAGCACAGCTATTTGAAGGAAACCGGACGGGCAGAATATGTTACGGTGTCTGGAAAAGAGGCTTTGGAAGCTTTTCAGCAATTATCTAAGTTGGAAGGAATCATCCCTGCCCTTGAAAGTTCACATGCTGTAGCATATGCGATGAAACTTGCCCCGCAGCTAAGCAAGGAGGATATTGTGATCGTTAATCTCTCTGGCAGAGGAGATAAGGATGTCGAGCAAGTGTTTGAAATGTTGAAAAAATAAGGTGAAAATCGGCGTTTTTGAACGTCGATTTTTTACTTTCTTTTAACGATTCATCAGCTGAATTTTTAGAAGAGCAAGTTGTTTATAGTAATATAAAAAAGGCAGATTTTTGATCCACCGGATAAGTGTATATTTATCTTTGAAAAAATTCTTGACAGCTCTGAAATGGGCAAGGTATGGGAGCTGTAGTCACGAAAGTGCTATAGAAAGTTAAAAGATATGGGATAAGTGCGCTCATCACATTTTTTCAATGAATCAAAATGGTGTAGTTTTTGAGGTATAGTTATCATTTGGTCTTAACTTTACTCTGATTTTATAGGAATCTTCTCAGCTCTTAGTATTTTATGTTGGTTGATAAATTTAGTTTGCGAAGGAATGACTGAGGGGTTCAATCTAACTGTTATCTAAGCTTGCCATGATTTCGGAGTTTACATTTAAACGCCGGACATTTACCACCAGCTTTGTAAATATATGAACAAAATAAGAAAAACTGTTGATTTAATGCTTTTTTCAGTGGTATAGGGTGTTAAATGGACAGCTTGGTATCTATTTTGTTCACAATTTCGACAAAAACATAAAAAAATGTCGTTTTTTTTACATTTTTCCGTTGCACCGTCATTTTCGCTTTGCTATAATAAAACCCGTCATTGCATTACGGCTACCACGAGCGATGCTTCGATGAATAAGCATCGAGTTGCCTCGACGCATCTCCTTCTTCGAATAAGCTGGAAGAGGAAGAGGCATGACAAATGCGTGTTTTTCGTCTTGATAGAAAAGAAATAATGTATGCGGGTGTAGTTTAGTGGTAAAACCTCAGCCACGAGCGATGCTTCAATGAATAAGCATCGAGTTGCCTCGACGCATCTCCTTCCTCGAATAAGCTGGAAGAGGAAGAGGCATGGCAAGTGCGTGTTTTTCGTCTTGATAGAAAAGAAATAATGTATGCGGGTGTAGTTTAGTGGTAAAACCTCAGCCACGAGCGATGCTTCGATGAATAAGCATCGAGTTGCCTCGACGCATCTACTTCCTCGAATAAGCTGGAAGAGGAAGAGGCATGGCAAGTGCGTGTTTTTCGTCTTGATAGAAAAGAAATAATGTATGCGGGTGTAGTTTAGTGGTAAAACCTCAGCCTTCCAAGCTGATGTCGTGGGTTCGATTCCCATCACCCGCTCCATACATATCATTCATCAACGCAGTGTTTCGTTTTTATAAGCAAACGAAGCATTGCGTTTTTTCATTATAGAAATTTTGTATATGGCTGCCATGCCATTAAAAGAAAGAAAAGGGAGAGGCTTAAGCGAAAATTTGTTGGCGAGCATCTCCACCGTGAATTTGAACAAACATGTTTGCCATCGCTTCAAGTAATTTTTTTGCTTCTTCTGTCCGCATCGATGGCTTTAAATAAACGATATGTAAAGCGCTTGTTGTCGAAAGCTGTACTGCTGTTCGCTTGGAATCAACATAGGGGCTTCCGAAAGGTCCGTTTGCATCACAGGTTACTAGTTTATTTTCCAAATTTACTTGGCGGCCGTTGATGGCATCATATGAATCATCATTTTCACCGATTTTTAACGTAATAGATCCTTTTATTTTGTTTCGGTCGTAGATGCCTAACGGAATTTCATATTTCAAGGAGAAAAAATTATTTAAGTCAACGGCTGAATGGATAGACTGTAAGTATTGCTGTTTTTGAACGCGGCGAAAAAGAGCCTCATTGGATGGGCGGTATCGATTAGGATCAGTGCCAACACGCTTAAAGACTTCCCGCCATTCTCGAATGCCGTCTAATTCAGCTGCATTTTTATTTTCTAGATCGAAAAAAATAGATTCTTGAAAGAAACGAAGTCTCCCTTTTAACATTTGGGGGGATTCGGATACTTGAATATGATCATACTCAATTAAGCCTATTTTAAAGTGAGGAATTCGTTGTTTGACCTCTTCAGCAATAAAAAATTCCATTGATTTCCCTCCTATTTTCAGCCATTTTATCTTAACATAGTTTATATATTTTTTGAAATAAAAACAAAGGGGGTGGAGCGGTGTGGATTTCGCAGTTCTCAAACAAGAAATTATTGAATACAGCAAGCAAATTGGAATCGATAAAATCGGTTTTGCGAGTGCTGATGTTTTTGAAACATTGAAGGAGCGGTTAATTGTACAGCAGCAGTTAGGATATCAGTCAGGATTCGAGGAGCCTGATATCGAAAAGCGGACAAATCCTGAGCTGCTCCTTCCAAAAGCAAAATCGATTATCTCTATAGCGTTGGCATATCCTTCAAAAATGAAAAATGCTCCCAGAAGTACAAAAAAAGAGCGGCGCGGTTTATTTTGCAGGGCTTCATGGGGGACAGACTATCACGTGATTCTAAAAGATCGGTTGAAAAAGCTGGAAAGATTTATTTTAGAAAAAGTGGACGGAGCACAGGTTAAATCGATGGTCGATACGGGGGAGCTGTCGGATCGGGCCGTAGCAGAGCGAGCCGGTATCGGATGGAGCGGAAAAAACTGCATGATTATTACACCGGAATTCGGCTCTTATGTATATTTGGGCGAAATGATTACAAATATTCCTTTTCCTCCCGACAGCCCCATTGAAGACCGATGCGGATCCTGCAACATATGTGTCGATTCATGTCCGACTGGTGCGCTCGTACAAGGCGGGCAGCTCGATTCAAAGAAATGTATTGCTTTTTTAACGCAAACAAAAGGGTTTCTGCCTGATGAATATCGTGGGAAAATCGGAAACAGGCTTTACGGCTGTGACACTTGTCAGCTTGTTTGTCCGGAAAATAAAGGAAAGGATTTCCATATCCATTCTGAAATGGAACCGGATCCTGAAATTGCAAAGCCAAAATTAAAGCCGCTTCTTCATATTTCAAACCGCGAGTTTAAAGAAAAATTCGGCCATATAGCTGGTTCATGGAGAGGAAAAAAACCGATTCAGCGAAATGCGATCATCGCTTTAGCCCATTATAAAGATAGAACGGCTTTGCCTGACTTAATTAAACTGATGCACGAAGATTCAAGACCGATTATTCGGGGAACCGCCGCATGGGCGATTGGAAGGATAGGAGATCAATCAGTGCTTTTTGAATTGGAAAAAGCTCTGGAAAAAGAACAAGATGAAGAAGTAAAGAATGAAATTGTCAAAGGAATTGAAATGTTGAAAGCATGATTTTAATTGTCACCATCATACGTATATAGAAGAAACGAAAATGGTGGTGACAAATGTGGACGTACAGGCTGTTTATCGAAAAATAAATGAAAAGCTGCAATTTTTAGTGAACAAATCTGTCAATCACAATCGGCAGCAATCTTCAGAGCTTGAATGGTGTGAAAAGAAAAAAGAGCTGGCAGCAAAACGAAAAGCGGAAATAGTGAAAGCGACTTGTCTCATAAAATGGCCGAAACAGATCGAAGATGAGGCAACCGTTGTAGATTATTTATGTGATTACAGGCTTCTTTATAAGCAGGGTGATTTTTTATATATAGAAGAAATTGGGGAAGAGCGGGTAGCGAAGTTTTCCAATAAAGGTCATTTAATATCTGATGAAGTTAAACTAAAAGACTGTTTTCATAAAGATGAAGAGGATGATTGGTCAAACGAAGAGTGGCATGGAAAAGATGAACGGGTTTCTTTTCAATATGATCGGTTGAAAAGCGTCCAATATGCGGAACGGTGGTGGAACAGCAGAAATCCGAATTATCCTTATTTTGACGTAAATTGTACAAATTATGTTTCCCAATGTTTACGTGCCGGTGATGCGCCGATGAGAGGCTACCCGAACCGGTCATCAGGATGGTGGCTTGCGAATAATAATTGGAGCTACAGCTGGTCTGTAGCTCATGCGCTGATGCTGTATTTGTCCACATCAAAAACAGGACTTAGAGCGGAAGAAGTTTCGTCTCCTGAGCTGCTTAAGCCCGGGGATGTGATTTGTTATGATTTTCAAGGCGACGGCAGATTTGACCATTCAACATTTGTTGTTGCAAAAGATAAAAGCGATATGCCGCTTGTCAATGCCCAAACATCCAACAGCCGAATGAGATATTGGTCGTACGAAGACTCAACTGCCTATACAGAAAACATTCAATATAAATTTTTTCATATCATTGATGATAATGAGGATTCTTAAAAATGTTATAATAGTTTTCGAGGTGAATCATTGTGGCATTACACGTTGTTTTATTTCAACCAGAAATCCCTGCAAATACTGGAAACATTGCTAGAACTTGTGCAGCGACTAATACAGCCCTTCATTTAATTCGTCCTTTAGGTTTTTCAACGGATGATAAAATGCTTCGACGCGCAGGGCTTGATTATTGGGAATTTGTAAACATTCATTATTATGATTCTCTTGACCATTTTTTTCAGCAAAACCAGAACGGGGATTTCTACTATATAACTAAATTTGGAAAACGATATTATACGAGCTATGATTTTAGTGATCCTTCCAAAGAGATTTTCTTCATTTTTGGACGTGAAACAACAGGACTTCCAAAAGAATTGCTTGCAGAAAATGAAGATCGGTGTTTGCGCATTCCAATGACGGAAAACGTTCGGGCATTAAATTTGTCGAACACTGCCGCTATTTTAGTGTATGAGGCGCTAAGACAGCAAAGCTTTCATGGATTATCTTAAACACTTTTAGTTTTGGGCTTCTTTCGGATTGTAAATATACATTATTTTTGGCGGTTATTAAAGGAAGTATGAGAAGGAAGCGGACTACCATAAGGTTAAAAAAGCAAATACAAAGGCCAGAGCTGTCAAAGCGCCTGGCCTTTTTTGCAGTCATCAAGGTATCCCATGAAGAAATGCCAATTCAAAACGTTATTTGCGGTGTTTTTCTTTATATGCTTTCGCATATTGATCAGCAGCAAAAATCGCATCTGCTACATCATCAGCTGTCACATTGAATGCATTATGGATTGTTTCCCCTTCTGCGGTTGCTGCTTTAGCGACTTTTAGTATATCTTCGCGTGAAGCATCTTTTAATTTAATGTCCTCCAACGTGACTGGCAAATCAAGGCTCAAATAAAGCTCAATATAGCGTTCAATTTCTTGTTGTGAATGTTCTTCGAGAGCGAGCTGGACAAGAGTACCAAATGCCACTTTCTCTCCGTGTGTCAAATGATGTATTTCGCCTTCTAACGCGGTAAATCCGTTATGAATAGCATGAGCCGCTGCCAAACCGCCGCTTTCAAAACCTAGTCCGCTAAGGAGCGTGTTTGCTTCGACGACCGCTTCTAACGCAGGGGTGACGACTTTTGCTTTTACTGATTCATAGGCAAGCTTCCCGTACTTGAATAAAGTTTGTTCACATTTTTCTGCAATTGCTTCAGCTGCAATTGTAGGGATACCGCCCGCCATCGTTTTTCCTCCGGATTTTATAACACTGCGTGCTTCCACCCAAGTTGCAAGTGCATCAGCGATTCCAGAGGCAAGTAAACGTGGCGGAGCATTGGCGATAATTTTCGTATCGACAAGTACAAGATCTGGATTCTTTTTATAAAAACGGTAGCTTTCAAATACGCCGTCATCAGAATATATAACAGAAAGAGCACTAGTTGGCGCATCAGTTGAAGCAGCTGTCGGCACAATCACTATATAAGCATCTAATTCATCCGCTACCGCTTTTGCGGTATCTAACGTTTTTCCTCCACCAACGCCGATTACAATAGCAGCTTCTGCTTTTCTTGCAATATTCGCGATTCTTTCTACCTCGTTTCTTGAAGCTTCTCCGCTAAAAACTACTTCTTCGGCTGCAATATTTCCTTTTTTTAATTCGTTTACTATTGTATGCCCAGCTATTTTCCAAACTATTTCATCAGCTATCACGACTGTCTTGTTTCCAATTCCTTCAAGATAATTCGCGATTTTTGTAATGACATTTTTACCTTGAACATATTTTGCAGGGCTGATAAATACTCTTTCTGCCGCCATTATTAGCACCCCTTTTATGTTTTGGAGTTATTTTCATGGAACTAAAACAAGCCGAAATTCCCTACCTGCTTTACCGCTTCACAAAATTACCGGGAGGACTACTTGTGAACAAATCATCAATATGCACAAAATTATTTTTTGTTGACACCAGGTTTATCGTTGTATCCTGCCGTGAAAATAGCAACTAAAAATGCGATGCAGACACCTAAAACTAAAGCAGTTTTCATGAAAAAGATCCCTCCTTCATATGTACAACGTAATCAAAAATTACTAGTTTTATTATACATTAACATTCCCAACGAGTGAAAGAATTTCCCTAAGGTTTGTCATTTTGTCAAAATTTTTTAACTCATTTTCAAACATTAAGCTAATCAAAAAGCATCTTTAAGGACATCCTCGCATAAATTGTATTAATCTGGTGCTCAAACCAACGATGGAGGAGGTCCCTGATGGATATTTTGAAAAAAATCGAAAAGCATAGAGAAATGGAAGAGCGCTTAAAATGGGAAGGCACCTTCGCTGAATATTTGGAAATATTAAAAGAAAAACCATGGATAGCCCAATCCGCCCACTCTCGCGTTTATAATATGATAAAAGATGCAGGGATTGAGGAGATTAATGGCCGAAAACGATATAAATTTTTCAACCAGGAAATTTTTGGACTGGACGAAGCATTGGAACGGCTTGTGGAAGAATATTTTCATCCCGCTGCTAAGCGGCTGGATGTAAGAAAAAGAATTCTGTTGTTAATGGGTCCTGTCAGCGGCGGAAAATCTACACTTGTCACTTTGTTAAAAAGGGGATTAGAAGAATATTCGAAAACCGATAGAGGTGCAGTTTATGCAATTAAAGGCTGCCCGATGCATGAAGATCCTTTGCACTTAATTCCGCACCATCTTCGCGACGACTTTTATAAAGAATACGGCATTCGAATTGAAGGCAATTTATCTCCGCTTAATATGATGCGCCTTGAAGAAGAATACGGCGGGAGAATTGAGGATGTTTTAGTTGAGCGAATTTTTTTCTCAGAAGACAAACGGGTAGGAATCGGCACATTCAGTCCGTCTGATCCAAAATCGCAGGATATTGCCGATTTAACGGGAAGTATAGATTTTTCTACAATTGCTGAATACGGCTCAGAATCCGATCCGAGAGCTTATCGATTTGATGGAGAGCTTAACAAGGCAAACAGAGGAATGATGGAATTTCAAGAGATGTTGAAATGTGATGAAAAATTTTTATGGCATCTGCTATCTCTAACTCAGGAAGGAAATTTTAAAGCGGGCCGATTTGCGCTCATTTCAGCTGATGAGCTCATAGTCGCTCACACGAATGAAACAGAATATCGTTCATTTATTTCAAACAAAAAAAATGAGGCTCTCCATTCGCGAATTATCGTCATGCCGATCCCGTATAATTTAAAGGTCTCCGATGAAGAAAGAATTTACGAAAAAATGATTAAAGAAAGCGATGTATCCGATGTTCATATCGCTCCTCATACATTGAGAGTAGCGGCAATGTTTACTATTTTAACCCGTTTAAAGGAGCCGAAGAGATCGGATATCGATCTTGTGAAAAAGATGCGGCTTTACGACGGAGAATTGGTTGAAGGGTTTAATGCTGTAGATGTGGAAGAGCTAAAAAAAGAATATCCGGAAGAAGGAATGAGCGGCATCGATCCTCGTTACGTCATCAATCGGATTTCTTCTACCATTATTCGGAAAGAAGTGCCTTCTATCAATGCGTTAGATGTACTTCGTTCGTTAAAAGAAGGTTTATATCAGCATCCTTCGATTTCAGAAGAAGACCGTGAGCGTTATTTGAATTTCATTTCCATCGCGCGGAAAGAATACGATGAAATTGCGAAAAAAGAGGTTCAAAAGGCGTTTGTCTATTCATATGAAGAATCAGCAAAAACTTTAATGGACAACTATTTAGATAATGTTGAAGCGTATTGCAATAAAAGCAAAATCCGCGATCCGCTGACAGGCGAGGAAATGAATCCGGATGAAAAATTGATGCGTTCGATTGAGGAGCAAATCGGCATCTCAGAAAATGCAAAAAAGGCTTTCCGAGAAGAAATTTTGATTCGCATTTCAGCATATGCAAGAAAAGGGAAACGTTTTGACTACAATTCCCATGAGCGGTTGCGCGAAGCTATTCAAAAAAAATTGTTTGCAGATTTGAAGGACGTTGTGAAAATTACAACGTCAACTAAAACGCCTGACGAACAGCAATTAAAGAAAATTAACGAGGTTGTAGCGAGACTCATTGATGAATATGGATACAATTCAACATCTGCCAATGAACTTCTTCGCTATGTAGGCAGTTTACTAAATCGTTGACAATTGAAGCTGGTTTCGTTCATGATTCGCCCAATGGGCGCTATTTTTTTCAAAATTTCTAATCAAAAAAGGTGTGCAACAGCATGTCAATTTTGGAAGATTCGAGCATATGATAGAATAATCTTTTATTTGTCCAAACGAACTCATTCGTTTGAATATAATAAAAGAATTGCCAAGTTTTTTAAGGGAGGGAAAAAAATGACATCCAAAGGGAACCATCACTTTGTTGTTTCTAGAGAGGATTGGTCCCTCCATCGTAAAGGCCATGATGACCAAGTTCGCCATCAAGAAAAAGTGCAAGAAGCGATTCGCAATAATCTCCCTGATCTTATTTCAGAAGAAAGCATCATCATGTCAAACGGAAAAAATGTAGTAAAAATTCCGATACGGTCGCTTGATGAATATAAAATTCGATATAACTATGACAAAAACAAACATGTCGGCCAAGGAAAGGGAGACAGTAAAATTGGCGATGTCGTTGCGAGGGATGGCACAAATGATGCACAAGCAGCTGGGAAAGGCGAAGGCGCTGGAGATTTGCCTGGAGAGGACTATTATGAAGCTGAAGTGTCGATTATGGACTTGGAAAAAGCGTTCTTTCAGGAACTTGAACTTCCAGATTTACAGCAAAAAGAAATGGATGAGAATATTGCTGAAAAAATAGAATTTAACGATGTTCGCCGTACAGGCCTTATGGGAAACATTGATAAAAAACGGACAATGCTTTCGGCATTTAAACGAAATGCGATGGCAGGAAAACGAAGTTTTTATCCGATATATCCGGAAGATTTGAAATTTAAGACTTGGAACGAAGTGGAAAAACCAGAGTCAAAAGCTGTTGTGCTTGCAATGATGGATACGAGCGGTTCTATGGGAATATGGGAAAAATACATGGCAAGAAGTTTCTTCTTTTGGATGATTAGATTTTTAAGATCGAAATACGAAACGGTAGATATTGAATTTATTGCCCATCATACGGAGGCAAAGGTTGTCACTGAGGATGAATTTTTTTCAAAAGGTGAAAGCGGAGGCACCATTTGTTCTTCTGCCTATCGAAAAGCATTAGCACTTATTGAAGAAAAATACCCGCCTTCCCGGTACAATATTTATCCGTTCCATTTTTCCGATGGAGATAATTTAACTTCAGATAACAGCCGATGCGTGAAGCTTGTCGAAGAACTAATGAAAATTTGCAACATCTTTTGTTACGGCGAGGTCAACCAGTACAACAGATACTCCACCTTAATGTCAGCTTATAAAAACATCAACAATCCAAAATTCCGCTATTTTGTGTTAAAGCAAAAAGCAGATGTGTTTCATGCGATGAAAACTTTTTTTAAAAAACAAGAAAGTAAAACCGGCTAAGTGTGAAAAGGGAACCTGACATAGGTTCCTTCTTTTGTTTTGCAGTTTCTAGTAACAGCTGTTCAAAAAGATTTTTTGAAGGAAAATTTCAGCAGATTCATTTGCATGTTGGAGAGAAGATAAGCACGAAGATTTTCACAGTCCCCTTCAACCAAAAAAATTTCCTCCTGCGCTAGACAGGTGATTTTACTGTCTAACGCAAGAGGAAAGATCAATTCGCTAGTTTATTCATATTGTTCGCAAAAGGTATTTTTGTACGGCTACTGATTCTACTGTTCAGAGTTCTTGCCTTTTTCTTTTTCTATTGGTTTATAGTAGAGCTTTTGCGCAAGTAATGTTTGCAGAATAAGGAATGATCCGCTTACTGTCCAGTAAAGAGGCAAGGCAGCTGGTGAAGCAAAAGAAGCTGTTCCTATCATTAGCGGCGACAGCATTCCCATCATTTTCATCGGTCCTTGCAATTGATCTTCAGGTACCGTTCTAATGGAAACTTTAAATTGCACATAATAAATAGCTGCAGCACAAAGCGTCAAAATAAGGTCAGGTGTTCCGAGATTAAACCATAAAAATGAATGTGTTGCAATTTCTTTCGAACCGCGAATGGCATAATACAGCCCCATGATGATCGGCATTTGAATAATAATGGGAAGGCAGCCCATTTTCAATGGATTGATGTCGTGCTTTCGATAGAAATCCATCATTTCCTTTTGAATTTTTTGTTGTTCTGCTTGATCCTTCGCCTTTTTAAACCTTTCTTGCAGCTCCTTCATCTCCGGCATGACTTTCTCCATTTTCAATTTCATATTTTGCTGGTCTTTATATTGGCGAAGCATTAACGGCATAAGAATCAACCGAATCAAGACCGTAATTAAAATAATCGCGATTCCATAGCTGCCGTGAAACCAGTCCGCAAAAGTTTTAATAATAATTGAAAAAGGTTCAACGAATGTTTGATGGAAAAAGCCTGATTGATTTGAGCTGCCAGCGCTGCATCCAGTTAGTGCAACAAAAGTGATCATGACTACGATATACAAAATATTTCGCATCTTTTTCCTCCTTATAAATAAACAAAATGTGTCTCCAACAGGGAAGGAAAAAGATGATCCTCCATATCGTCCGGTCCCTCTTTCCGCTTTCTTTTCTTTATAAGAAATGAAAGAAAAAGGAAAGTGAAATACGGGATCTCTCTTGAAATGCTGTCAAAAAAGCTGTTTTTGAACTGTTCAAATTTCGCTTTGGCAGAAATTTGATAACCAGTACGGACATAACGATGAAAAAAGTTTAGCCCGATCTGTATGCAGATCTGCAGTGAAAGGGCGATGATTAATGTATCAAAAGTCAGCTCTAGTTCGGGCACAAGAGTCACCTCAATAGCAATTATAAAGATATTGTATCGTGAACAAGCCTAATTGTCATTTCTTTATGAAAAAACATTTTAATGTAAACTTAAATAAATTTTAGGTTTACAAAAATCGTTATTTCAACTATTATGTGATTATAAAATTTTTTCGAAAGGAGTTATTTATATGAAGTTATATGATATGGTATTAGTATCAATGTTCGCGGCTGTTGTTGCTGTGCTCGGCCTCATACCGCCGATTGCGCTTCCGTTCACGCCAGTGCCAATCACCGCTCAAACATTGGGTGTGATGCTGGCAGGGGCAATATTAGGATCCAAACGAGGATTTATCAGTTTATTGTTGTTTGTATTACTTGTAGGAGCCGGAGCACCGATTCTTGCTGGCGGAAGAGGCGGGCTGGCAGTATTATTTGGTCCGAGCGGTGGATATATTTTATCTTGGCCTTTTGCATCCTTTATAATCGGTTTTTTAGTTGAAAAGAATTTTGAAAAATTAGCATTTTGGAAAGTGTTAGTATTTAATATAATTGGAGGCATTTTATTTGTTTATTTATGCGGCATTTCCTATTTGTCTTGGATTGCCAATATGAATTGGATAAGTGCGAGCATATCGGCGTTGGCTTATATTCCAGGAGATTTAACAAAAGCGGTGATTTCAGCATTTTTGGCAGTAAGAATTCAAAAATCGTATCCATTGATTAAAGCTCGTAATAAACAGGCTGCTTAAGGGGTGAGCTGATGGGGATCGGGAGAAACATTAGTCAATTTGCATACGAACATCCTCAAAAACCGGCAATTAAACAAATAAATGGAGAGACAGTTACATATTATGAACTGTACGAAAATATAAAAAAAATACAAACAGCTTTCGTTCGAATGACAAACAAAAAAAATATAAAAGTTGGCATATTAATGGGAAACACTTCAGAATTTTTAGAAGTGTTTTTTGCCGTTATTACACTTGGCGGGATTGCTGTTCCTTTTGATCCAAAATGGAGAAAGCGCGATATCCGGCATGTATTGGAAAGCGGCCAGCTGGATGTATGCATTGGAAGCCGCGATTTTTTGGAGCGGACCGGAATAAAGCAGGAGAACGTCATGTTAATTGACGAAATAAAAAAAGATGTCCAAACGGATCATCACGAGAAGTGGGAAGAGTTTGATGAAGAATTGTTTTATCTCGGCTTTACTTCAGGTTCAACTGGAAAACCGAAAGGATATATGAGAAATCATAAATCCTGGCTGGAAAGCTTTAATGTCGGAGAACAAATTTTTGGATATGGAAAAAATGATGTCATCCTTGCTCCCGGTCCTTTATGTCATTCGTTGTCCCTGTTTGCGGCTGTTCACGCCTTACATATCGGGGCGACTTTTTATTTGCTCCCGGCTTTTTCTCAAAAGGAAACATTTAATATTTTGTTAAAGAGAGAGGCAACTGTATTTTATGGTGTTCCAACGATGATTCAAGCTTTGCTTCAAATGAAGAAAAATGAAGAGAAATGCATAATGAACAATGTAACAATCATTTCGTCTGGTGCAAAGCTTTCTTATGAAGCTAGAAAGCAGTTAAAAGAAATGTTTCCGAACGGACAGTTGTTTGAGTTTTATGGCGCATCAGAATTAAGCTTTGTCAGTTATGTCGATGATGAAATTTTTAAAAAAGCGCCAAAAAGTGTCGGCATTCCTTTTCCAGGTGTGGAAGTAGCAATCAGAAAAAAAGATGGATCGGAAGCATCCTTTAATGAAGTTGGGGAAGTAGTCGTACGTAGCAATTTATTATTTTCAGGGTATTTCAACAACCCGATTGAAACAAAAAATGTATTGAAGGATGACGGCGCATCAATTGGTGATTTAGGGTACTTAGACGAGAACGGTTTTCTAACGATCGTTGGGCGCGAGAAAAATATGTTCATCAGCGGCGGTTTAAATATTTATCCGGAAGAAATTGAAAAAGTTTTGAAGGAACGGGATGAGGTTGAGGAAGCGGTTGTTATTGGAGTAGAGGACGATTATTGGGGGCAAAAGCCGGTTGCATTTATTAAATGGAAAGAGAAAGCTCAGCATAGAAGCTTCAATGCATTAAAGCGCTATTGCCGATCTGAGCTCCCGTTATATAAATGCCCGCGAACGTTTTATGAAGTGGACGAGTTCCCTTATACATCCAGCGGAAAGATTGCGCGAAAAGAACTTGAATTCATTGTGAAAGGGGAAGAAAAATGACGATCCCTGTCATTGTTATGGCAAAAAGAACGGCTATTGGAAAAATGGGGGGAATGTTTAAATACGTCCGCCCTGAACAACTGGCTGCTGCAGTCATCAAAGCGGTTGTAGACGAGAGCGGAATTGATCCGCAGGAAATTGATGAAGTTATTTTAGGAAATGCGGTCGGTCCAGGAGGAAATATCGCTAGACTCTCACTCCTTTTAGCGGGGCTTCCCGATCAAGTTCCGGGTATTACTGTTGATCGCCAATGCGGATCAGGATTGGAAGCGGTGAATCTCGCTTGCCGGCTTGTCCAATCAGGAGCCGGCGACATTTATATTGCCGGAGGAGTCGAAAGTACAAGCCTTGCCCCTTGGAAAATTGAAAAACCTTTATCTTTATATGAAATGAAGCCACCTAAGATCTATACGAGAGCACGGTTTTCGCCGGAGTCGTTCGGTGATCCTGAAATGGGGGAAGCGGCGGAAAATGTTGCGGAAGCGTTTCAAATTTCAAGGGAAGAGCAGGACTTGTTTGCATACAGCAGCCATCAAAAAGCGGTTCAAGCGATGGAGAATGACAGATTCAGCAGTGAAATTGTCCCTGTAAATGGCATGGATCGTGATGAATGTCCAAGGAAAAGGTTGAGCTTGGAAAGGCTTCGTGCCATGAAGCCGATATTTAAAGAAAATGGCACAGTGACTGTTGGAAATTCTTGTCCATTGAATGACGGGGCTTGTGCCGTCCTTGTCATGTCTGAAAAAAAATGCCGAGAGCTTGGGCTTCTGCCCGTTCTGAAATTTGTCGATTGTACAAGTGCAGGTGTCGATCCGAACCTTTTAGGCATTGGTCCTGTTCCAGCAGTGCAACAGCTGCTGAAACGAACCGGCTTCCAAATGGAGGATATCGATTTAATCGAATTTAATGAAGCTTTTGCCTCTCAAGTATTGGCTTCTGTTAAGCAATTAAACATCCCATTGGAAAAGCTGAATGTGGGAGGAGGGGCTATTGCCATCGGACATCCTTATGGTGCTTCAGGCGCTATTCTTGTTGCAAGGCTTTGCACAGAAATGAAAAGATTGAGAGGCAAACGGGCAATCGCAACATTAGGAATCGCAGGTGGTCTGGGCCTCGCTACATTGTTTGAATTGTATGACGCATAAAACAAATCATTGGAAAGCGCGTTTTCGAAGCAGCTTTCCAATATCCTTTCATTCGGCCAGACAAGTGGAAATAATCGCTTATCAGCGATGAATGGAATAGCTAAGCCTCAATCATCATTGCGAGCGGTATTTGTTTGATTGAGGCGAGCCAAAAGTATAAAAAACGCGCATATATTATTTTTCAGCGCTTCAGGCAAAGCGTTATGATTTGGAGCGTCGGAATCGAAAAAAATACCAAATGATGATTGCAGCAAATACAAGAACGGCGATCACAGCATAAATGATTTTCGAATAAATATCTATGTATTCGGTAATGAGAGGCCAAGCTTCTCCTAATCCCGCGCCAACCGATACGAGAAATATATTCCATACGAGAGAACCGATCGTAGTGAAAATCAAAAATAAAACGAAATTCATGTTGGACATTCCAGCAGGAATGGAAATTAAGCTTCGCAATAACGGAATAACTCGGCAAAATAACACAGTCCATATGCCGTAACGATCAAACCAATTGTCTGCTTTATGTATATCCTCTTTTGAAATTTTCAATATGTATCCCCAACGGTCAACAATTTTTTCCAACCTCTCAACATCCAGCAACAGACCGACGCCGTATAAAATGATTGCACCGACAACGGAGCCGCAAGTTGCCGCCAAAATAACTCCTGGAACTGTCAGGTTCGAATAAGTGGTCATAAAACCGCCAAAAGGAAGGACAATTTCGGACGGAATCGGTGGAAAAATGTTTTCTAGCGCAATAATTAAAAAAATCCCGAGGTAGCCATATTGTTCCATAAAATCTGTAATCCAGTTTTCCATTCAAGTTCCTCCTATAAAGAACAAATTCTCTATATATTATACTAAAGAAATTGTCCTAAATGATCAAAAATAAAAATCCAGCCAATTGACTGGATGTCCCTAAAGAAGTATATAAAGCTGATAAAGTACAAGTAGAACGGTGGACACAATGAAAATGTTTTTGGCTACTATTTGTTTTTTCTGTTTGTCAATGATTTTCAATTCTTTTTTATTTACTTTCGAGTGATTGGCTGTAATCCATTGTTTTACTTCCCTTTTGTTTTGACAGGTCGCTAAATACGTTTCTCCATTTTTTCCAGTTGCATGAATAATAAAACGGCAAGTTTTTTTTGTACTCAAATAGTATTCCCAACCTTTTAAAAAAGATTTAGATTACTGTTATTTTACCAAGTTCCAACTAACTTTCAACCTTATTTTAAGATTATTTTCCTTTTCAAAAATTATGAAAAATGAAAGGGGATTCATTATGTGCTGTCGTGCATGAAGATCAACAAGAACTTTCATACTAAAAGTAACATCGTCTGGAGGTAGTTTTATGAATACACTGATTATTTACGCCCATCCTAATCCCAACAGTTTTAATTATGCGATCTTGCAGACTACTGTACAAAAACTTCAGCAGAAACAGCATGAAATTAGAATTCGGGATTTGTATGAAATGAATTTTAATCCTGTCTTAAAAGAAGATTACTTTACAAAACAAAATCCAGCCGTATCCAAAGCGATACAAGAGGAACAAATGCATTTTTCGTGGGCAAAACAATTAATTTTTATTTATCCGACATGGTGGAACGGCATGCCCGCTATTTTAAAAGGATATATCGAAAAAATATTCACGAATGGCTTCGCTTTTACGTTTACGGATGAAGGGGCAAAAGGGCTTTTGCAAAATAAAAGAGCGATTATTTTTCAAACAACATCTCATCCGGAAAATTATTTAAAGCCATATCAGTTAATTGCATCAATGGAGACAATCGTTGATGTCGGTATTTTAAATTTTTGCGGGATTGAAACAATCACTCATAAGTTTTTTTATTCAGTTCCTTATGTCGATGAAAATACAAAAAAGGCGATGCTAAAGGAAGTAGAAGATATAGTTGAAATGATTTAATCTTTTCGAAATATTCACTTTTTGATAAGGATCATGCATAATAGAAATGATGCACCAAAACTAGAAAGGGAGTGGAGTTGGTTGGTCAAAAGCTTGCAAGATACGGTGACTTTACATAATGGTGTTAAAATGCCGTGGTTTGGTTTAGGCGTATATAAAGTCAATGAAGGGGAAGAAGTAATTCAAGCTGTAAAATCAGCAATTAAAGCGGGCTACCGCAGCATAGATACGGCGGCATATTATAAAAATGAAGAGGGAGTCGGAATTGCGATAAAAGAATCGGGAATACCGAGAGAAGAACTATTTATCACAACAAAAGTTTGGAATGACGATCAAGGCTACGACTCTACATTAAAAGCGTTTGATGACAGCCTAAATCGATTAGGATTAGACTATTTGGATCTATATTTAATCCACTGGCCAGTTTCAGGAAAATATAAAGAAACATGGAAGGCATTAGAACGGTTGTATAAAGACGGAAGAGTTCGGGCGATTGGAGTCTGCAACTTCCATGTTCACCATTTAGAGGATTTATTGCAAAGTGCGGAGATTAAACCGATGGTTAATCAGGTGGAATTTCATCCAAGATTAACACAGGAGGAACTTAGAAAATATTGCAAAGAGCAAAACATTCAATTTGAAGCTTGGTCCCCGCTTATGAGAGGTGGGCTTCTCGATAATGAAACTTTAGCCGAGATTGCTGAAAAATACAATAAAACGATCGCACAGGTGATTCTCCGTTGGGATCTTCAACATGAGGTCGTGACAATTCCAAAATCGACAAAAGAGCATCGAATTATTGAAAATGCTTCTATTTTCGATTTTGAACTATCTCAAGAAGATATGGAAAAAATCGATTCCCTCAATAAAAATGAGCGGATAGGTCCTGATCCTGATACTTTTTAAAAGGTAAGAAATAAGAAATCGGTAATACTACAAGCCTTTCCTATATGCTGTTCAGCAGCTTTTGAAAGGTGAAAAAATGCTTCAGCTTCAATGGAAATACATTTGTGAGCTTGAAGAAGAAATATGTTTGGAAATCTTTCCGGATAAATTGATTATTTTGCGATAGTGATTTGCAAATCATTCATCATTTTGCTGGAGCCAAGCGTATGAAGACGATTTATTGCAGTATGAACAAAATTTCTAAATATTGGAGCTACGGATATTCTGTCCGCTTTTCTTGTTAAGACTGACAAAATTTGATTATTCAAAAAGCCGCTTTTGAAATAAAAGCGGCTTTAACTTTCTTGTGCAAGTTTTTGTTTTTCTCCGACAGACAATTGTTCCATATTGCCAAGCAGGCATTTACAGCTTCCATGTTTGTCATGAAAAGACAGGTTTTCCTTATTCTGATTTTGTCCAATTTTCCAGCGCTTCCCGAAAAACGCTTTTTTCCTGTGAACCGACGATACGATCGGCTTCTTTTCCGTTTACATAATGGACAAGCGTTGGAGTTGCATCAATTTTATACTCGTCCCAGCCCTCTTCAAACTCAAGAAGGTTGTATTGGTAGATATCCACATTTAATTCTTTTGCCAAAGGCATTAAGATCGGTGTTGTGTTTTTACAGTGCGGGCAGGTAGAACTGAAAAAATAGACAATGACATCTTCTTGATTATTTAATTTTGTTTCTAGCTCATCCGGAAGTATGATGTTTTGATAATTTGGATCATCCAGCAGTTTGACGGTTTCAGGATGCAGGCTCGACTTTTTGTACGGATTTCCTTCCGCCTTTTGCTTATTTTGCAAATTTGTTACAATTGCCAGTGCCGCGAACAGTACAATAATGATTCCGCCGAATATAAGCAGTTTTTTCATATAATTTGGCGAGAAGACCCCGTAATTTTAAAAATTTTGGGGAAAGTATCGCCGTTATTCACTCCTTTCGTTCCTTTGCACTAAAAAATGTAAACCGATTTTCATAAATGACGGGAATGACGGCAACCGCAAAAAATAAATGTTTATCTTTCTAAGACCTCATGAACTTGCCGGATTGCGATTAAGTCTTAATATGGGTAAAAAAACATAATTGAAAGCTATAAATCCAAAGGTTTTGTTTGCTGGTCTATAGAATTATTCACCTCTTGAAAAATCTGAAAATAACGGAAACGTTATCCTTTCTGCCGTAAAATGAAAAAGCTTGTGAGGAAAATAATTGAAAAGCCAACTAAAGCCAAGAAAGGAATTGTAACGAATCCAAACCAATTAATGTAGTCGCTTGTACAAGGAACTCTTCCGCATGCGAGGCTATGTTCCCCTAAAAAAGGAATTTTTTGTATAGAATAATGGTAAATGGAAATCATGCCTCCCATAATGGACAAAGTTAAGGAATAGCTTGCAATTTTGTAATCCTTTTTTACTACAGCTATTCCAAGTATAACAACGAGCGGGTACATAAATATCCTTTGAAACCAGCACAATTTACATGGTTCGAAATGCATGATCTCAGAAAAATACAGGCTTCCTAAGGTAGAAATTAAAGAAGCGATCCAGCCTATCAACAGCAAATTGTCTTTTCGCTTATCATCCATCCAACTAACCTCTCTGTTTTCTTTCTAAAGGCATTATAATACATTTCCCCTGAATTAAAAATGATTTTGCGATGAAATCAATAAAACATCAGCTAAGAATTATTATCATTCATAAATTTTTACATATTGTTCAAACTATCAACGAAAGGAGTGAGACAATGGATAAAATTCGCGATATCATGTCTTCTAATGTCATTTCCGTTTCATCAAATCAAACTGTTCAGGAAGCTGCTCAGTTAATGAGACAGCATAATGTTGGTGCGATCCCTGTTGCAGATAATGGACAATTAAAAGGAATTATTACAGACCGTGATATTACGCTTCGCTCAACAGCTCAGGGCAAAAACGAAAGCACAACCGTTGCAGAAGTTATGTCGACAAACCCTGTATGCTGTAGTCCAGACGCGAGTCTGCAAGAAGCTGCCCAAATCATGGCACAAAATCAAATTCGCCGGTTGCCTGTAGTGGAAAATAATCAAGTTGTCGGCATGGTCGCATTAGGAGATTTAGCAACTAATAAGACGTCCGATGAAGCGGCAGGAGAAGCATTAACAAATATTTCTGAAAAAGATCTTCAATAAATCCTCTTGCAATCCCGGGATGGGAGTGCCTTGTTGAAAAAAGAGCGTCCGTTTGGCGCTCTTTTTTTCCGTTCAGTGGCAAAGAGCTTTGTCGCTCGGTTTGTTTTTTTTCAAATGATACAAATAATACATAAATTTATAAATAACTTGAGAAATGGAAAGACGATCATTTGCGAAAAATATGTAAAAGCTGTTTCGAACAGTTCTAAAAATAGGGATGATCATCTCATTTCCATAAAATTTGTGATAAAATATTTCAGGAGAGAAAAAGAAGGGGAACTGGAGGGGTGTTAAGTTATGGCGAAATGGAAAGAAAATTATCAACGATGGATATCGAAAGAAGATATAGATCAAGAGCTAAAACAGCAATTACTAGAAAAAGCAGACAATGAACTCGAATTAGAGGACTGCTTTTATAAAAGCTTAGAGTTTGGTACAGGAGGAATGCGGGGAGAAATTGGCCCAGGCACAAATCGGATGAACATTTATACAATCCGCAAGGCTTCTGAGGGATTGGCAAGATATATTGAATCTTTTGGAGAAGAAGCCAAAAGACGCGGCGTGGTAATTGCTTACGATTCCCGCCACAAATCGCCGCAATTTGCTATGGAAGCGGCAAAAACTATCGCAACGCATGGTATTCAAACTTATGTATTTGATGAATTAAGGCCAACTCCTGAATTATCTTTTGCTGTCCGTTATTTAAACGCATTTTCAGGTGTTGTAATAACGGCAAGCCATAACCCGCCGGAATATAATGGATTTAAAGTTTACGGAGAGGATGGAGGTCAGATTCCTCCAAAAATAGCTGATGAAATCATCAAAAAAGTGAATGAAGTTGAAAATGAATTAGAAGTTGCTGTTGAAAATGAAGATATTTTAAAACAAAAAGGCTTGATTAAAATCATTGGAGCGGAAATAGACGAAGCATATAATGAAAAGATCAAAACGATTTCACTGAATCCTAATTTGGCAAAAGAAGTAGATGTAAAGGTCGTTTTTACGCCGCTTCATGGTACAGCCAATAAACCGGTTCGACGAGCTCTTCAATCATTAGGCTATCAAAATGTAACCGTCGTCAAAGAGCAGGAGCTTCCAGATCCAAATTTTTCGACAGTGGCTTCGCCGAATCCTGAGGAGCATGCAGCGTTTGAGCTAGCGATAAGAGAAGGGAAACGCATTGATGCTGATATTTTAATCGGAACTGACCCTGATGCTGACCGTTTAGGAGTTGCTGTCAAAAATGACAAAGGCGAATACATTGTGTTAACAGGAAACCAAACGGGTGCGATTTTGCTCAACTATATCCTTTCTGAGAAAAAGAAAAAAGGATTGCTGCCTGAAAATGGCGTTGTTCTAAAAACGATTGTTACATCGGAAATAGGACGCGCAATAGCGGAGGAATATGGACTAAAAACAATTGATACGCTTACCGGGTTTAAATTTATCGGGGAAAAAATTAAAGAATTTGAACAAACGAAACAATACAAATTTCAATTCGGTTATGAGGAAAGCTACGGATATTTAATTGGCGATTTTGCCAGAGACAAAGATGCCGTTCAAGCGGCCGTTTTAGCTGTTGAAGTATGTGCATTTTATAAGAAAAAAGGGCTCACACTTTATGACGGATTAATGGAAATTTTCAATCGATACGGGTATTACAGAGAAGGGTTAAAATCGTTAACCTTAAAAGGTAAGGACGGAGCAGAACAGATTAAGCGAATTTTAGAATCTTTCCGCCAAAATCCGCTTGCTGAAATTGCAGGTAAAACGGTTACGATTATCGAGGATTATTTAACAAGTGAACGTACATTGCTTCAATCGAACAAAAAGGAAACAATTGATTTGCCAAAATCAAATGTATTGAAATATTTCCTTGAAGACGGATCTTGGTTCTGTTTGCGGCCTTCGGGAACCGAGCCGAAAGTGAAATTTTATTTTGCTGTTCAGGCCGATTCACTGAATAATAGTGAAAAGGCATTGGAAGAATTAATAAATGCCGTAATGGAAAAAGTAAATGATATTCTGACAGTTAAAAAAGCTTAACTCCATTTCGATTGAGATCCCTTCAGTCTATCCAATAAGTCTTAAAAATAAGAGCGAGGGAGAAAAACAAGACGTTTTTCCACCCTCGCTTTTTCGTTTACGCTCTTGAAAAAGCGAGCTAAGTCCCGAGTTTTGGCAAAGTTGATAGCCGATTATAGCAGCGGATCAATAGCCATGAAAAAAGGCTCCTGAAAAAACGGGCTTTCGGCAAAAACGATCGCCGCTTTCAGCATTGAAGCAATAACTTAAACGACTAAAACAGAAAGAAAAAGCAACCCCATTTTTCAGAAATAACTTTTCTGAAAAAAGGTTGCTTAAACTATTGAGTCACCTTTCTGGAAACTATTTCAGCGCGATTTCCGGTTCAACCTCTGTTACGTTTTCTAATGCATGGTCAATATAACGAAGTAAAGCATATAGTTTATGCTCAATAATTTGATAATCGTGTTCAAAATTATAAGCGTGTAAAAAATGCTCAATTTTTTTGGAAAGAAAATCGTCGTTTGTGCGCACCATTAAAATAATCAAATTGTCCCATTGCGAACGGTGCGTGTAATATAATGCTTTGTCGTAATCCATTTTATTCATAATAAACATCCCTCCCTAAAAGGAGTTATGTTTATTGTATGAATAAATCGGTTTTTTGTACCGTTGCAAATGTTGGACATAACAACAGCCGTTTCTTTCAAAACAAATGTATAAATGCCTCATTCAAAAAACGAAAGACCATTTAAGGCTTTTTTCTACTTCACATTAAACAAATGCTTCAATTCGTTTTGATTTATGATTAAATCAGCGAGTGTGTACTGATCCAGCACTTGTAAATAAGCTTGCAAGGCTTGCTGGAAAACATGGCGCAGCCTGCAGGCGGATGTGATCACACATTCGCTGTTTTTTTCATTAAAACATTCGACAAGATGGAAATCTTCTTCAGTTTTTCTGACCACATCGCCAATATTTATTTCGGATGCAGGACGTGCTAAACGGAAACCGCCATTTCGTCCTCGAATCGTTTCAATATACCCGTTTTTCCCAAGCTGGTAAATGACCTTCATTAAATGGTTTTTTGAAATGCCGTACACATCCGCAATTTCTTTAATATTGGATAATTCCTCTCGGTTTTTCGTGCCAATGTAAATGAGCACACGGAGCGAATAGTCAGTATAGTTTGTAAGACGCATTGGCCTCCCTCTCTTTGTCCGTACTAGCTCCATTATACACTGATGGATAATTTAGGTTCAAAAATGTGACATCTTTTCAAAAGATGTATTTAAAATATTGCTTTTAAGACGAAGATCAACTATTTTAAAGATATATATAAAATACATCTTTTTTTTAAAAACAAAGGAGTGCAAATTTATGTTATCCGAACGTACTATTGAAATTATAAAGTCCACCGTGCCAGTTTTAGCTAAGCAAGGAACAGAAATCACAAGTCATTTTTATAAACGAATGCTTTCCAATCATCCGGAGTTATTAAATATTTTTAATCATACAAACCAACAGAAAGGAAGACAGCAAACAGCGCTAGCAACCACACTTTATGCTGCTGCCGAGCGCATTGATCAATTGGAGACGATTTTGCCAGCTGTGAAGCAAATTGCTCATAAACACAGAAGCTTAGGGGTTAAAAAAGAACACTATCCAATTGTCGGCGAAAATTTATTAGCAGCTATGAAAGAAGTGTTAGGCGATTTAGCAACAGATGAAATTATTTCTGCGTGGGAAGAAGCTTATAACGAAATTGCAAACGTATTTATCGAATTGGAGCAACGAATGTATGCTGACGCTGAAAATATGGAAGGTGGCTGGAAAGACTTTAAGCCGTTTGTTGTTGTAGATAAAGTAAAAGAAAGCTCTGTTATTACATCGTTTTACCTAAAACCGAAAGATAATGCTGTATTGCCATCATTCCTGCCCGGACAATATGTTACCGTAAAAGTAAAAATAGACGGCCATCAATATTTACTGAATCGTCAATACAGCTTATCAGACGCTCCTGGCAAAGAATATTTTCGAATTTCTGTTAAACGTGAGGCAGAACCGGATCAACCAAAAGGGGTCGTATCGAATTACCTGCACGATGATGTTCAAATTGGCGATGAGCTTAATATTAGCGTGCCTGCTGGCGATTTTACATTGGATGTCACGCAAAACTCGCCGGTTGTTTTCATCAGCGGCGGTGTTGGAGTAACGCCAATTATGAGCATGCTGAATACAATAGCAAAAGAAAATCCTTCTAGACCGGTTCGTTTTGTTCACTCTGCTAAAAATGAAGATGTTCATGCTTTTCGTTTGGAAGTAAAAGAGTTAATGAACAGGTTGCCAAATGGAACATCCTTTATTTGTTATACGGAGCCGTCACGTCAAGAAAGCGCCAATCATACAGGTTATATGACTAAAGACATTCTTAAGCAATTCTTATCTGAAAATGCAGATTATTTTATTTGCGGCCCTGTGCCATTTATGAAAGCAGTCATTAATTATTTAAAGGAGCTGGGGGTTGCTTCCGAAAATATTCATTACGAATTTTTTGGCCCAGCTTTACAAATTGCGCAGCCTGAAGGTTCGACCATTTAATGTAGTTTTTCCAAAAAAGTTTTTAATATTTGGTGCCGTGAGAAGGCACCATTTTTTTATAAGATTGTGTATTTTTGAACAGGAATGTCTCCCTTTTTAGCTTTTCGTTTGGTGACAGGCAGTTTAAGATGTGAAATGGAAATAGTGCAATCTGACACAACGTTCAAAATGTTTTTCATCATCTCCCGTTTGTTTTCATAAATTGTTGTAAGGAAAAAGAAGGGGGATGAACAATGAACAAGGAGGATCATAAAGTTCTTCAATATGCAATTGAAGAAATAACAGAAATCGCAAAGGGGTTTGGTCTTGATTTTTATCCGATGAGATATGAAATTTGTCCAGCTGATATTATTTATACATTTGGTGCATATGGAATGCCGACTCGTTTCTCCCATTGGAGCTTTGGAAAGCAATTTTATAAAATGAAGCTCCATTATGATTTAGGTCTTAGTAAAATTTATGAACTGGTGATTAACTCAAATCCTTGTTATGCCTTTTTGCTTGATACTAATTCTCTTATTCAAAATAAACTAATTGTTGCACATGTCCTCGCGCATTGTGATTTTTTTAAAAACAATATCCGATTTAGTAATACGAAACGGGATATGGTCGAAAGCATGGCGGCAACAGCGGAAAGAATCAAGAAATATGAACTTTTATATGGAAAAAGAGAAGTGGAAAAATTTTTAGACGCGGTTTTATCCATCCAAGAACATATTGATCCGTCTTTAGTTCGGACAAAACTTTCTTGGAGCTTGGATGATGTTGATGAGGAAGAAGAGCATAAGACATACAAAACACCGTATGATGATCTCTGGTCTTTAGGAGAAAAAAAAGAAAAAAGTGAACAGACAATCAAGAAAAAGAAAAAATTCCCTCCCAAACCGGAGAAAGACGTGCTTTTGTTTATCGAAGAGTATAGCCGGGAGCTTGAAGACTGGCAGCGTGATATTTTAACAATGATGAGAGAGGAAATGCTATACTTTTGGCCTCAGCTTGAAACAAAAATAATGAATGAAGGCTGGGCGACGTATTGGCACCAGCGGATCATGAGAGAGCTGGATTTGACCTCTGATGAAGCAATTGAATATGCTAAATTAAATGCGGGTGTCGTACAGTCGTCAAGAACGAGCATTAACCCTTATTATTTAGGTTTAAAAATATTTGAGGATATCGAAGAAAGGTATAACAATCCGACCGAGGAAATGAAAAAGCGGGGAGTTCAACCCGGTTCGGGCAGGGAAAAGCTGTTTGAGGTGCGGGAAATTGAATCGGATATTTCATTTCTTCGCAACTATTTAACAAAAGATCTTGTTATGCGGGAAGACATGTACTTATTTCAAAAACAAGGCAAAGACTATAAAATTGTTGATAAAGATTGGGAAAAAGTGCGGGATCAGCTCGTAAGCATGCGGGTGAATGGCGGTTTTCCGTACATTACGGTAATGGATGGGGATTATATGAAAAACGGCGAACTATATTTAAAACATTGGTATGAAGGGATTGAACTTGATATTAAGTACCTTGAAAAGGTGCTTCCATACATTTATCAGCTTTGGGGGAGAGGTGTCCATTTAGAAACGATTATTGAGGATAAACCTGTTTTATTTAATTTTGACGGCCGGAATGTCCATCGAAAATATTTGTAATGATGGGGCAAGATTGTCTTGCCCCACGGAATTTGTTTTTAGGCTTTAGGAAAAACGGTGTCAGCATCATTTTTTAAGATGCTTCTTCTTTTGCTTCCACAGGGGAAGCTTTTTTCTTTTTTAAATATCCGGCAAAAATAACGCCTGCAACAAGAATAATCGTTAAGCCCCATTTTAGAAGCGGGTTTTCTTCAAAGAAGCCTTTTAGAAATTTTTCATCTACGATCATTTTGGCTGCTGTAAAGGCAATAACGGCAGCCCCAATTGTCACAATAACTGGGAACCGTTCAATCCATTTGATGATGAGCGTGCTGCCCCACACAACGATTGGAATAGAAATTAACAATCCGATTATGACTAAAAGGAACGATCCGTGCGCGGCACCGGCAACCGCTAAAACATTATCAAGCCCCATTAAAGCGTCTGCTACAATGATCGTTTTCATAGCGGACCAAAAGCTATTCCCGGTATCGACGTTATGCTCTTTTTTATCGATGAGAAGTTTATAGGCAATCCAAAGGAGAAGAATTCCGCCGACTAATAGCAGTCCAGGGATTTTTAATAGCCAAACAACTGCAAGCGTCGCAATTGCCCGGATAAAAATCGCTCCAAATGTCCCCCATATAATGACCTTTGTTTGTTGGTGTTTCGGCACATTTCTAGCTGCTAAACCGATTAGAATGGCATTATCACCAGCTAAAACAAGGTCAATGATAACAATCGAAAGTAATGCTGAAAAAAACTCAGGTGAGAATAGTTCCAATATTTATCACTCCTCAAATATTTTATACTCATTTCGATGTTTTTATCCTTTGTTATGCAAGACAATATTTTTCCTGTAATTCCTTCGGAGCCATTTTGATCATTTGCTGCATGATAAAAGTAAATATAACGACATCATCCACAATTCCAATTAAGGACAGGAAATCTGGTATTGCATCGAACGGCAACAGGAAATATCCAATTATGAAAGCGATCGAGAATAGCTTTTTTTTCCTATTCACCTCCTTCGATAAGAAAAATTCAAATATAAAAGGGAAAAATGAACGAAAGTTATAAATGAACCGAATTCTTTTCCATATTTTTCTCATCGTTTTCCCCTCCACTAGGTTTATTTTTTAAAATTTGTATTGTGTCATGATCCAGACTATCGATTCCTTCTTCAAACACTAATGTTGTTTTAAAACGGTATGTTAAACTGTCTGTTGTTGCGGGAAGATGCTTTGGTAAAACAAATTCAAAAGGAATTTTTGCGCAATCAGCTGGATCGATTATGTCAGGAGCGAATAACGTAATGGAGGCGATTGATTGCTGATCAGCCTGATTGTTTATTTTCATAAGATCACATTGCAGCTGCTTAATCTTTTGAGTTATAGTGCCTCCTTTAATGTAGAGCGTGCCTGTTACTTTTTCTCCTGGAGAATACGTTTCTTTATCCAGTACAAGATCGACTGTTGCAGAGCCTATTCCGATTTTGGACATATATTTTCTAAGCAGCAACTCAAATTATCCTCCCAAAAATTGTTTTAAGATGCAAAAAGACCTTTGCCATTTTTATGGCAAAGGTCTCGCTAACAACATCCAGTTGTTCAATAAAGCCGGTGGATTCCTCCACGAAATGACGACTTTATTGTTAAGCTACTCCCCTTTGGGAATTTTTATTCTTATTCCGTTTTTCTAATTTGATTATATTGGTCAAATTGCGATTTGTCTAGTATTTTTTTTACTGAAGTAAATGTGTTTTGCAAAATGTCGAACAAATAACAATTTATAAAAATAATAAGGAATTTCAATAGTTCAAATGGAAAATCCACGATATAATAAGGATAACATGATGATTTTGAGTATAGAATAGATAGGAGAATGATGTATTGAAAATGAAAAAGTATCTTCCGCTTATCATCATTGGTATTGCCATTCTTATACTAATACCGTTCAGCATCCCGATATTGCTTGCGCTGCTTACAGCTCTTGTACTTGAAAAGCCTATCAGCATTCTCCAAAATCGATTTAAAATAAAAAGACCTTATGCAGTTTTGCTCATTTTTGTTGTTTTTTTACTCTTATTATGTATTCTAGGCTTTGGTTTGATAAACTTTATATATACAAACTTTGTGAGTTTTATAGAAAATATCCCTTTATATGTTAGAAAATTCAATCATGATTTTATTAATCCTCTTCTTGATACGTGGGAAAATTATTCCGCTTCCCTTCCAGAAGGTGTCATGACGTCTATTGAAATTTCCATTAATAATTCTGTCAATGCAGTTGACGGTCTTGTGAAGCAATTGATGGAATCGCTCATATTATTTGTTTCCGGCATTCCTGGCTTTTTCATTGAAGCGCTGATTTATTTGATTGCTCTCTATTTAATCAGTTTGGATCTGCCGAAAATATGGGCTTCGCTCGAGACCATGCTGACAGAAAAAACGAGAAATAAAATAAAATATGTTGTGAATGATCTTTATAAAGCAGGCTTCGGCTTTATTAAAGCGCAAGTTATCTTAAGTTTGCTGACATTTATACTAGCTTATATTGGGTTGGTGCTGCTTCGTGTGGATTATAGCTTGATTTTGGCGATCATTATCGTGGTTGTTGACATCCTTCCTATATTGGGAACAGGATCAGTGCTGGTTCCTTGGGCTATTTATGCATTTAGCCAGGGGCAAACCAATCTCGGAATAGGATTAGTTGTCTTATTTCTTGTGATCACTGTCGTCAGACGTGCTGTCGAACCGAAAATTATGTCAACCAACATGGGAATAAGCCCTCTTGCCGCCTTGATCAGCATGTTCATTGGACTAAAGATGCTCGGTATATTAGGTTTATTCTTAGGTCCAGTTGTTGTGATTTTGTTTGAAACATTGCGAAGAGCAAACATTATAAAGCTTAACATAAAAATTTAAAAAGGTTTTCCTTAAATTTGAGCGGAAAATTTGGATTAGAAGCAATAGGAGGATTGAAAAAAATTGCTTAGAATATGTAAATACATGATATTCTAAATATTGGAACGAATGTTGCAAAATTGGATGCGGGAGGCAAGCATTTTGTTTAAATCAAAACTTCATTTTTGGACGTTAGAAATACTTTTGATCATTTTGATCTTATATTTCAGCACAAAAATATCTTTTCTTTTTGAGCCCATTGTGATCTTTATAACTACTTTGTTTTTTCCTATAATTATTTCCGGTTTTCTTTACTTTTTGTTTGCTCCGATTATTGGCTTTCTTGAAAAGCGAAAAATTCCAAGAGTGCTGGCCATTTTGATTTTGTATATCGTGTTTATCGGCGGAATTTCGATCGCCATCGGATTGGTAGGGCCTACGATTGTTAAGCAGTTTAATGATTTAATTCGAAACATTCCTTTTTATATAACAAAAACGAGAGAAATCATTGAAAACCTGTATCAAACAAGCTGGTTCCAATGGGTATTGACGCAAGATTATTTTTCCATTGAAAAAATTGAGAGCACCATTACGCAATATGCATCGAGAATTACAAATAATATTACGAATGGCGTTCAGTCCGTTTTCAGCGTTATCACAAATATAACACTCATTATTGTCACGGTGCCGTTCATTTTATTTTATATGATCAAGGACGGACATAAGCTGCCGCATCAGGTCGTAAAGTTTTTTCCGAGTGATTTCCGCGATGAAGTTATGATTATCTTAAAGGAAACAGGCGAAACCTTATCTACCTATATTCAAGGACAAATGCTTGTTTCCATGTTTGTCGGGCTCTTTACGTTTATCGGATACTTAATCATTGATCTGCCGTATGCTTTGCTGCTTGGAATAACTGTGGCAATCACCAATATTATTCCGTATTTAGGTCCGTTTATTGGGGCTGCTCCGGCCGTTATTGTCGGCTTGCTCGATTCACCTTTTAAAGCACTTCTTGCGATTATTGTCGTGACAATTGTTCAGCAAATTGATGGAAATGTGATTTCTCCGTTTATTATTGGCAAGAAGCTTGATACACATCCGCTGACCATTATTATATTGTTGCTTGTTGCAGGAAATATCGCGGGAATTTTGGGGATGATTTTGGCTGTTCCAACATATGCTGTAACCAAAACGATTGTGATTAACTTATATAAATTAATTAAACTGAGGAAAGGGATTAAAAAGACGTAATTCAAAATATACGCCGCTTGAAAAAGCTCAAGCGGCGTTTTTGATTTTAAATGATGATTTAGGAGATTTACAGAGTCGGGATGACAGGATTCGAACCTGCGACCCCCAGCACCCCATGCTGGTGCTCTACCAAGCTGAGCTACATCCCGCTGGACAATCTGTATTATAAAGAAAAAATCGATACATGACAATATGATTCAAATAAGTTTTTAAAATATAGCGCCTAGCTGGTAGCCGAGAAAGGCAAACAAAAGACCGAACGCATAGCTTGAAAGAAAATAGCAAATGGACACTGTTTTTTGTTTTTCTGTTAACAGCTGTTTATTTTCAAGCTGAAACGTAGAAAAGGTGGTAAAGGCTCCTAAACATCCTGTTCCAAATAACAGTAGATATGCTTCTGAAATATTCATGCCGATCAAAAGGCCGAGCAGGAAAGATCCGCTGACATTGATAATAAATGTCGCAACAGGAAACTTCATATTGCTTTTCTTTTTAATCCAATTGGTGACGATCAAGCGGGCATTAGCTCCTAAAAAACCTCCGATTCCTACAACGATAAAGTTGAAAAGCATTACTCTTCACTCCTATTCATGACGGGCCGTTCGTGCGTTGTGCTGGGAAAGCATTTTTCGGCCAAGATGATAACCAGACGAAACAAATAAATAACCGCCTATTAAGCTTGACAATGTATACATAATGGCTGTTTCCCATTTATCGGCAATCATCAATTGAATGTTCTCAAAACTGAAGGTTGAAAATGTTGTGAATGACCCGATTAAGCCAGTACCGATCGCTGCGGCAAAATGGGGAGGAAATCCTTTTATTTTAAATACATATTCAGTCAACCATCCTAAAAGAAAACTTCCAGCCAAATTGGCTAAAAGTGTCGCTGCTGGGAAAGATCCTGTCCAAAATCTGGAAGTCCATAGGCCGACACTGTATCGAAGACAGGCACCTGCTATCCCGCCCAAACCGACTAATAAATAAATCATTATCTTCACCTCGCAATGGTGGAAAACAACATAGCTCTTTTTAGCCAATATGATTTTCTTAATCTTCGTGAAAACTATATTTCTTTTTTTAGGGCATCGCCTTTGTAATTGCTTCTATAATGAACGCAATACAAGCTAAAAAGATAGTCAGTAAAGTTGAACATAACAATATGTTTCTGATGACGACAGCAGCTTTGTCACATCTGCTGAAAGTTTGAAAAGCAAAATATACAAAGATGCCTAATAGAATCGAGGCAAACCAACTTATAAAGCCTGTTTTCGTAGCTAATTTTGGCCAATCAAACATCCAAAAATATAGAACAGCGAAATGAATTGTTACTAACAAAATTGACATTATGATCAAGGTTGATTTTAACATAGATCCCCTCCGCACATATTATACCATGGTATGGAAAAATGGGATGCTTAGGTCCCCAAAAGGATAAGCTCTTTTAAGAGAAAGTATTTGCGAAAAATTCTTTCATAGCATTCCTTTTGGTTTGGCAGCAGATAACAAAAAGGGCAGTCTCTGCTGCCCGTTATCATGAGAACGTAAATTTTTACAACTCATCAAAGCCGTTATCAATCGTGTTGACTTTTGTATATTGTCTCGATTTTTGTTCAAAGAAGTCTGATTTTCCTAAGTCCACTTCTTCATAAGCCCGTATCCATTTCAAAGGATTTGTCCGATAGCCTTCAAAAGGACGTTCGAATCCCAGCTGATTGGCACGGAAATTCGCATAAAATTTAATATAGCTCTCCACATCTTTTAAATGCAGGCCTTCAATGTCATTGCCGATAATTACACCGGCCCATTCGATTTCCAGCTCGGCTGCTTTCATAAATGTTTTCGAAACGAATTGTTTCAGTTCATCTGTATCATATTCAGGATATTGCTTCAGCACCGCTTTGAAAATTTTTTCAAACAAACCTACGTGTATTTGTTCATCACGGTTAATGTAGTTAATCATCGTGCTAGTGGCTACCATCTTTTGGTTTCTGGCTAAATTATAAAAGAATGCGAAACCGGAATAGAAAAATAAACCTTCCAGTATGACATCAAAGACGATCGATTTCAACAAATTCTCCACATTCGGATTTTCTGCAAATGCTTTATACCCGTTGGTGACAAATTCATTTCGCTTCCTTAAAACCGGTTCGTTCCGCCAATATTCAAATACTTCATCCTGTACGTTTTTAGGCACGATGCTTGAGAGAATATACGAATATGAATGGTTATGAATCACTTCCTGCTGGGCGAGCAAAATCATTAAGGCGTTTATGCTCGAGTCTGTAATATAATCGGCAACTTTTCCGGCATAATCGGTTTGAATGCTGTCTAATAAAGCTAAGAGGCCGATAATTTTTAAAAATGCGTCCTGTTCTCTTTCTGAAAGCTCAGGAAATTGCTTCACATCTTGAGCCATATTGATTTCAAAAGGTGTCCAAAAGTTTGCGAGCATCCGTTTATATTTTGGATATGCCCACGGGTAGGCGACATCATCCCAATTGAGCACGTTGGAACATTTTCCGTTCACTATTGCTGTTGAACGGTTTGGTGCATCAGGATCCATAATAACTCGTTTTGTTAATGTTTGCTCCATATTAATTCCTCCTTAACTTGCACATGATTCACATTCATAAATGTCGCTTGATGTCGAACGGACATAATACGTTGTTTTCAATCCGGATTTCCAAGCAGTCAAATGAAGCTCCAGCAATTCTTTCGCTTTGATCGTGTTTAGAACGTAAAAGTTGAACGAAATGGACTGGTCAATATGTTTTTGACGCACCGCATTTTGTTTAATGCTCCATGTTTGGTCGATCAAATAAGCGGATTTATAATACCAAGTCGTTTTTGCATTTAAGTCCGGAACAGTAACTGGAATTTTGTAGTCTTTCTTTTCCTCTGAATAAACTTTTTGGAAAATTGGATCGATGCTTGCTGTGCTTCCGGCTATAATGGAGGTCGATGCGTTCGGTGCGACCGCCATTAAATAGCTGTTGCGGATGCCAAAAGTCTGCACCTTTTCCTTTAATTCCTGCCATTTTTTTGACGTATAACCGCGGATCTCAAAATATCGGCCCGTATCCCACTCCGAGCCTTTAAAGAGAGGGTATGCGCCTTTTTCTTTTGCGAGCTCCATACTCGACTGAATGGTTAAATACGCAATTTTTTCATATAATTGATCGACAAATTGGACTGCCTCGTTACTTTCCCATGCAATTTCCTTTAGTGCAAATAAATGATGCATGCCAAACGTTCCAAGACCGATTGCACGGTATTTTTCATTTGTAAGCTTCGCCTGTAATACCGGAATGCTGTTTAAATCGATGACGTTGTCCAGCATCCGCACTTGAATAGGGATTAATCGTTCCAGAACATTATCAGTGACAGCCCGTGCCAAATTGATGGAAGAAAGGTTGCAGACGACGAAATCGCCGGGCTTTTTCACAATGACAATTTTTCCATCTTCGACATATTGTTCTTCAACAGTTGTTGAGCTTTGATTTTGCGCAATCTCTGTGCATAAATTGCTGCAATAAATCATGCCGGCATGCTTGTTTGCGTTTTTCCGATTCACTTCATCACGATAAAACATAAAAGGCGTTCCCGTTTCAAGCTGGCTGATCATAATCCGTTTCATTATTTCAATCGCAGGCACTTTTTCTTTAGATAAGGATGGATGATTCACACACTCAAAATATTTTTCCCGAAAGCTGCCGTTACCTTTTTCTTCATCATAAAAATCTTCCAGATTGAATCCCATGACTTTGCGAACTTCGTGGGGATCGAACAAATACCAGTCTCCGCGCTTTTCAACTTGTTCCATAAATAGATCAGGAATGCATACACCTGTAAATAAATCATGGGTGCGCAGCCGTTCATCTCCGTTATTTAATTTTGCATCAAGGAAAGCGAAAATATCTTTATGCCAAACATCCAAATAAACGGCAATTGCTCCTTTTCTTTGGCCGAGCTGGTCGACGCTCACCGCCGTATTATTTAATTGCTTCATCCAAGGAATGACACCTGATGAAACTCCTTTGAACCCCCGGATATCGCTTCCGCGGCTTCTGATTTTCCCCAAATACACTCCAATGCCTCCGCCGCTTTTAGAAACATTGGCAATATCAGTGTTCGAATCATAAATGCCTTGAAGGCTGTCGTCTACCGTATCAATAAAGCAGCTTGAAAGCTGACCGACTGATTTTCCTGCATTAGCCAATGTCGGTGTTGCAACCGTCATATATAAATGGCTCAATGCCCAATACGCTTCCTTTACAAGATGCAAACGTTTGGATGGATGCTCTTTCATCATTAACGTCATAGCGATGATCATAAAACGTTCCTGTGGAAGCTCAAATGTTCGTTTATGAAAATCTTTAGCTAAATACCGGTCGTAAAGGGTCCTTAATCCGATGTATGTAAACAGCTTGTCCTTCTCAGGATCAATGGCATTTCCCAGCTCCATAATTTCCTCTTTTGAATAATGCTCTAGCAAAAGAGGGCTGTAGATTCCAAGATCGGTTAATGTTTCGATTAACAAATAAAAATCGCCGTAGCCCGGTTGGTTGTAATTTCTGTTTTGGCTCGCTTCATGGTAAATTTTTTCAAGAAATACGTGTGCAGCTAAAAAAGTCCAATCCGGCTCACTTTCCGAAATGTTTGCTAAAGCTTCAATAATCAGCAGGTTTGTAAATTTTTCAAGATCATCAATCTGCTGGTATTGTAAGGTTGTCAGCACTCTTTCGCTGTATTCATGAAAGGAAAGGGACGGAAACTTTTCTTCAAGCTGCCTTAGATAAAGTTCCAAATCGCTCCTGTTAAAATGATTTTGAAAAACCTCGTATAGATTTAATGCTTTCGTAATATTCATCAAACATCCTCCTTATCAAAATAAAAAACCGCTCAGGAAGCTGAGCGGATCAAACGATGATTAAAAAGGAGGCAGTTTACAAGGCGAAACTACTCCATTCAAACCATCGTTTCATCTTCCCAACCCCCGAAGAATTAGAAACGTTCGGACAAAGGCAGGTCTCCTGACTCGTGCTTCATCCTACTTTGAATCCTTCCCATACGAAACGTACAGTGGATTATTCATTTCGTAGCACTCACAGTTGCGGGGACAGTTCCGGATTCTCACCGGATTCCCTTTTAAGCTGAAAACAGCACCTTTGTCGTTAGGTTTTCAATATATAGTATTTAATTGTTTTTTATTACACAATATATAGATTTTGATGTTATATATTCATCATAATCGTACTTGGCGAAAATTGCAATAAAAAAGTGAGGCTGATTGAAATTTTGCAACCTCACGAAACAATTAATGAAACTGAATATCAATTTTCTTTTTGTTGTTTTCGGTTTGTTTTGGAATACGGATTTCCAAAACGCCATTTTTATATGTCGCGCTCACTTCTTCTTCTTTTACATTTGCCGGCAATGCAACAGCGCGGTGAAACCGCCCGACAAACCGTTCGCGTCTATGCATTTCTTCTTCCTTTACTTCTTTGCTTCTTTGAATTGTGCCGCTGATCGTAAGAACGTTGCGATCAAGATGAATGTCAACGTCTTCCTTTTTTTCAAGGCCGGGCAAATCACACGTAACAATTACTTCATTAGCAGTTTCATGAATATCAAGCCGGGGGGTATTCATAGTCTCAAAGTTTTCAAAAAAATGCGGGAAGCTTTCAGAAAAAACGCGATTCATGTTTCGTCTAAATTGGTTGATCTCAGAAAAAGGATCGTAAGGAATGAGAGCCATATGATTGTTCCTCCTTTGATTTTTTTACAGAAAATATTATTTGTGTTGGGAAGAGAAATATACATAAAGCAAAATTCCAATTATTGTTTTCAATGTCCGGTGTATCCAAAGTTATTTCGGAATAGAGCTCTTTCAGATTTTTACTATTTATAATCGCCTTTAAACATGTTTTTCGTCAACAGTAATCTTTAGTTTTATAGAAAATATTTCATTTTCGAATATTGAATTTAACGAATTTGAATAAATTTTAAAAATTAATTGAAAAAATTGTTGATCATCTATTTTTAATTGCCGATATATACAATGGACACTAATAATGAATTTTGAAGGGGAAATCAACCAATGTTTAAAAAAAGAAAACAAGTTCCATCACTTTTTGAAAAACAAGTAGATCTTCAACAAGTAAAACTTGAAGTGACTGATGAAAAATATCAAAGACAATTAGCGATGGTTGGCCTGACAAAGGATGATCTTATTTGTACTCTTATATTAAAAGATGCGATTGAAGAAAACATAAAGTTTATTATCGATGCATTTTATGATGCTCTCCATCAAGAACAATTTTTGATTGACTTAATTAATAAATACAGCTCGATCGAAAAGCAGAAGGAAAGATTGAAAAAACATGTGCTGCTTATGTTTAGCGGATCCTTGACAGATGAAGATATAACAAGAATGAAGCGGATTGCTGTAGCCCACGTCCGCATTGGATTAGATACGATTTGGTACATGAGTTCATTCCAGCAATTACAGAAATCTATTTTTTCCGTTGTTGCGAAAGCGTGTCCATCGAAGGAAGATTATCATAAAGCGGTGGTCACCATTGCAAAAATGTTAAACTTTGAACAGCAAATTGTGCTGGAAGCATATAATGAGGAGTATTTAAAAAGACGGCAAAAAATCGAAAAGGAAAAACAGGAGCTTCATGAAAACATCGCCCAAACCTCCATTCGTCTTGCTGATCTTATTGAATCAGCCAATTCAGCTATACAAAAAATTAACGAACGATCCAAACAATTTGCCTTAATTGCAGTTGATCGTTTTGAAACAGCGGCATCAACCGAAGCAGAGGTCAGTTCAAGGAGAGAAGACTTGAATTTTCACTCCGGTTTAATGGTCAATATAAAAGAACGGACTGATGATATTGCTTTAAAAATAAAGTCGCTTGAACAAACTTCTGAAAAAATTAATCATGTCGTCTCGATTGTTACTTCTATTGCTGAACAAACTAACTTGCTGGCTTTAAATGCCGCAATTGAATCGGCGCGCGCAGGGGAATACGGGAAAGGATTCGCTGTTGTTGCTAGTGAAGTGAGAAAGCTGGCGGAAGAAACAAAAAATTCCGTGCTTGGCGTTTCCAATTTAATTGAGGAAATCAGAGCGAAAATTAACGATACCGCTTCATCTATTGTGGAAGTAACAGAGCTTACAAGCAATGGTTCGCAAAGAATGAAAGAGATGAACCAATTCTTCGACAATATTTTGTATGCCTTCGACAAAAATAAAGAACAAACTGAAAAGACGAAAAATGAACTCGAAAACTTTGCTGAAATCATTGATGATATAACAAATTTCATTGCGCAAATCAATGAGACTTCAGAACATTTAAAAAAGCTGGCCAATCATATATAAATTCTTTTTCAGACGCTTGAGCCCCATCATTCCGAACTTAGGAGAGATGGGGTTTTTATTGGTACTGAACCATAAATAGATAGATGAAAAGGAGGGCGGCCGGGAGATGTTTGCTTCATAAATCACCATACCGCCTGTACCGTCGGCAAATCCGCTTGTTGCAAATGTTTTTCCTTCTTTTTCTGGATGAATCACAAAAAGCTGAACAAGTACTTTGGTTCTGTACAAATTTAATAGTACGAGGATCTATAAAAATTGTTTGCGCAGTTCTAACATCGTTATCGTTTTGCTTGGAGATTAAAAAAATAAGGATATATGCTCGTATATTGAACATATATCCTCATATTCTTCCAAATGTTATGTGGTGTTTTTCTATACCCCAAGATATTTATGTTGTATTTCATTATTTTTCATTAATTCATCTGGGCTGCCCTGCCATACAATAGTACCTTTGTTCATAATTAAAATTTCATCTGCTACTTTGCATGCGAGTGATATATTTTGCTCAACCATTAAGATCGAAAGTCCTTCCTGCTTCAGTTTTACAACTATATCGCCGACCTGATCGATAATGACAGGGGCTAATCCTTCCGATGGTTCATCCATTAATAAAAAGCTGGGATTTGTCATCAAAGCTCTTCCGATTGCAAGCATCTGCTGTTGTCCGCCTGAAAGCTCAGTACCCATATTTTTTTCTCTTTCTTTTAAAACAGGAAATAATTCATATACCCTTTCCAAATCCCAATTATTATTTCGGTCTATTAAATTTTTACGGGCAGCCATTGTCAAGTTTTCACGAATGGTAAGAGATGGGAAAATCCGCCTTCCTTGTGGAACGAATCCAATTCCAAGGCACGAAATTTGATGAGGCAACAGGTTATTCAGCTGCCGTTCCTTAAATTGAATTTTTCCCCTCCGCGGTTTAAGCAGCCCGGCAATCGTATGAATCGTTGTTGATTTACCTGCTCCATTTCTCCCAAGAAGAGCAACACATTTCTTGCTTGGAACTGAAAATGAAACACCTTGAAGAATATGACTCGTTCCGTAGTAAGAATGGACATTTTGAAGCTCAAGCATGAGCTTTTGCACCTCCCCCAAAGTAAATTTTCCTTACTTCTTCATTGTTTCGAACTTCTTCGGGAGTGCCGCTTAATATCACTTCTCCGTGATGAAGAACAGTAATTCTGTCAGCAATGGAAAATACAACATCCATATCATGTTCAATAATTAGTATAGATACTGTCCGAGGAAGCTTTTGAATCATTTCAGCTGTCTGTGCAGTTTCTGCTGGAGACATTCCTGATGTCGGTTCATCCAAAAGCAAGATCTTCGGTTTAGACGCCATCGCTAGCAAAATCTCAAGAAGCCGCTGCTCTCCATAGGAAAGATTGTTCACCTTGACATTTCTGCGTGTAGAAATCTCCCATTGTGCAAGGATTTCATCTGTTTCTTTTTTGAGGTCGATATGCTTTGTCAACGCATGAAACATTTGGTAGCGATATCGTTTCGTTGCTGTTAAAGCAAGATGAAGATTTTCTTCGACTGTCAAATTTCCGAACAAGTTGTTTTTTTGAAACGTTCGCGACATTCCTAAATGAACCAATTTACTGGAAGGCATATTGCTTATTTCTTGCCCTTCCAAAAATATTTTTCCTGAGTCAATTGGCAGGACATTTGTAATACAATTAAAAAGAGTTGTTTTCCCCGCACCGTTAGGGCCGATGATAACATGGCGTTCTCCTGGCTGAACTTCCAATGATACGTTTTGAAGAACTTGTAATGTTTTGAATGATTTGTTTATATTTTCTACTTTTAATATACTCAATTGACTACCTCCTCTTTTTCAACATGCTGCGGAGCGTAATCATCGCTATTTTTTCGTTTTTTATAAAAAATCTTAGATTTCAATAAAGCAAACCAATGGATAATTCCACCTTTGCCAACCAGCACAAGAATCACTAACAGGGCTCCCATTATAATTGGCCACCGTTCTGTGTACGTGCTGATAAAGTTCTGTAAAAAAATGAATAGGCCAGCTCCGATTGCCGGACCAATCAGCGTACCAACTCCTCCAATTATTACCATCATCATAACTTGACCCGAAAACATCCAACTCGATACATCTGGGCTTACAAAAAGGTTGTAAAATCCGTATAAAGATCCTGCAAATCCTGCTAGGGCTCCGGAAAATGTATATGTTAAAAGCTTATAAATGCGTACATCGTACCCCAATGCACTCATTCGTGCTTCGTTTTCCATTATTCCTTTGACAATTTTACCGACTGGAGATTCAACAAAAAATCTAAGCAGTAAATAAACAATAATAAAAGCTGCTGCCATTACGGAATAAATCCCTATAGGACTGACAATTTCGCCAAAACCGAGATTCAAAGGAGCGGAAACTTTCATGCCGTCTGCTCCACCAGTCCATTGCTTTAATTGCCAAGCCAGAGCAAACAGCAATTGTCCGAAAGCAAGAGTAATCATTAAAAAGTAAAATTTCGAAGTGCGTATAAATATCGCGCCAGTAACTAATGCAAGAAGACCAGATAAGCAGATAGAAAAAAATAGTAACAAGTAGGAATTTGGAATATGCGGTCCGAGAAGTGCCACGGTATAGGCTCCAATACCGAAAAATCCTGCATGACCTAGTGAAACCATTCCTGCATACCCCATTATTAAACCAAGACTCATGGCAAAAATAGCCATAATGAAGATTTCGGAAACAAGATCGATCCCATACACACTTAAAACGAAGGGCAGAACGAAAGCAATAAGCAGAAATACAATGAAAATTAGAATATTCTTTTTCAACTATGCCACCTCCCTTCCAAATAGCCCTTGAGGACGAATAATTAATACTACAACCATGAGAAGAAATACGATTAGCATTGATAATGAAGGAAACCAAATCTTGCCGAAGGTCTCAATCAATCCGATGAGAATTGCACCAATGAAAGAGCCTTTCCACGAACCTAAGCCGCCGATCACTACAACAATTAATGATGTAACGAGAATGTCTGATTCCATACCTGTATACATCCCGATTAACGGTCCTCCTAATACTCCGCTCAACGCAGCTAATCCTGCACCGAAAGCAAAAACTCCAGTAAATACGACCCCAACATTTATTCCAAGAGCTGAAACCATTGCCCTGTCATCCACACCTGCACGAATAATCGCGCCGATTCTAGTTTTGCTCTCAAAATACCAAAGAAGCAGCGCTAGCAGACAGCCAATTAAAACAACAAACAACCGATAAAAAGGGAAAACCATCGGTCCAATGGAGATCGACGAATCGAGCAAAGCAGGGACAGCCATCGTTTGAGGCTCTGTACCCCAAATCCACTTTGCGGTATCTGCAATAACGAAGGCTAAACCAAATGTGAGCAGCACCTGCTCAAGCTCTTTCCCATAAATTTGCCGAATAAATAATTTTTCAATAATAATCCCGATCACAGCCGTAACAGCAACTGATAGCAATAAAGCAATCCAAAAACTGAATTGTTGATTCATAAAGGTAAAGGCCATATAGGATCCAAGTAAAAATAATGTACCGTGCGCCAAGTTAACAATATTCATAACTCCTAAAATAATCGTCAACCCTGCTGCTATCATAAAATACAGCATCCCATACGCTAATCCCGTTAATAGCTGTACAGAAAATATAGACAATGACAAAACGATCCCCCACTTTCTCAATTTATGAAACGACAAATTGGGACTGGAGAACTTTGCCCCAGATCCCAATCCTGTTACATGGACTAATTTGCAGGAGCTTTTTCAGGCATCGTTACTTTTTCGACTGTCTCCAGTACTTCAGGGACAATTTGATTATCCTTTTTTGTGTTCTTTGCGATGTAGAAATTCTGTATTGGGTTGTTCGTTTTTGGATCAATCGTAATTGGTCCGCGTGGGCTGTCAAAGGAAATCCCTTTAAGGACTTTTATTAAATCCTCTGCATTTGTGCTTCCTGCTTCTTTAATCGCTATATCTATGACTTTTGCGGAGTCATAGCCTCCCACTGAAAAAGTGTTTGGCAGCTTTCCGTATTTTTCCTGATATGCCTCTACAAACTTTTTGTTTTCATCATTTTCTAGCCAAGGCGAGTACAGGATGCCAGAAATGATTCCTTCTGCTGCTTCACCAGTAGGCTCGAGGATCAGTTGATCGCCAAATTCCATTGGACCTGACAGCGGAATTTTTCCCTTTAAGCCAAAATCATTGTATTGCTGAACAAACCGAATTCCATCGCTGCCTGCCATGAATGTAAAAACTAGTTCAGGCTTTACTTGGGCTACATCAGTAAGATACGTTGCGAAATCATTCGTTCCTAATTTAGGGTATATTTCTTTTACTACCTTACCGCCAGCAGCTTCAAAAGCTTCTTTAAAAGCGGAAACAACTTCCTTTCCTGCAGGGTAGTCGGGTGCAATCGCTACCGCTGTTTTTCCAACATTTTTTGCTAAATATTCTCCAGCACTGCTGCCATTTTGCCAGTTGGAAAATGACAGGCGGTAAATGTAATCGCTTTTTTTGCTCCAGGAAAGATCGTTTCCGGCAGCATTGGCATCAATTAATATAATTTTGTCTTTCTCCACCTCGTCTCTCAATGCGTAAGCGACTGCTGAAGAAATTGGTCCAACAAGTATATCTACTTTTTCATTCTTGACTAATTGGCGATATTTCCTTAAAGCAACTTGCGGGTTTGCTTCATCATCTTCAAATTTTATTTCCACCTTTTTTCCGCCCAACTTGTTATCATTTTCTTCAAGATAAAGGTTAAATCCGTTTTTAATGCTTTCCGCAAGCGGAGCGAATGTTCCAGTTGAAGAAAGGATGACGCCAATTTTGATTGTGTCTTTTTCACCGCTGGAATTAGACTTGCTATTGCTTACAGCCGATCCTGAACAACCTGATAAAATCAACATTATAGTAATAAAAAGAACACTCCAAAATTTACCTTTTCCCACCATTTTATACCCCCCTAAAAGCATTAGTTAAACGCTTTCATTTTTTGAATTGCAAGGTTAAAAAGCTTTTCCCTCCCTTCTTTATATTTTTTAATATTCCAAATTTTTTTATTATTGTTTTTTATATTATTGCCTGCAGATTGGCTTCACAACATCGTTGTTTCAGAATGTGCAACGAATGAATAATTTTTATAATTTTAAAATAAACAGCTGTCCAGAAAGATGATTCTTATCGCACTTAGCAAATTTATAAATTCCTAATGTGACTATGACTGTTTCGGTTAAAGCAGAAGCTGTTTATTCGGATTAAAATTGTTTATATGAAAAACACGCGAAAAGAGCTATACATCCCAATTTTACTGAATTGCTCCTTAACAACTTATCTCCCTATATCGAAAATTAAATGGAAACAGCATTTCCTTTTTTTACTTTAGTGGGCGCAGTTTCTTTTATAAAACAAACAATGCCGAGACATACTATTAAGCCTCCAAGAGCAAGGAGAAGCGTTTTCTCGATGCCATAATTTTGCGCAATGAACCCGCTTAATGCCGGCATCACTCCGCCGCCAAAAATCTCGCCGATCCCAATAGGAATACCCGCTGCAGAAGCAGCAAGAGAAGGCGGCACTGACTCAACCGGTACAGGACCTGCCATTAAGCATAAACTTCCAAAGGCAAGCAATGCTAATATAAACAGAAGCATAAACAGTAAAACGAGTTGAGCGCCGATGTTCATGAAAATAAGGAGAACAATTATTGCTAAAATGAAAGCTGCAATCAAAGTTGTTTTTCTTCCGAGCAAGTCAGAAATCCCCGGAAGGATTAATTGCCCCAGGAATCCACCGAACCCAATTCCTGAAATCACAAAGCCCATTTGAGCAACAGAAAAATGTAAATAATCTGTAAAATAGTTAGGCAGCATCGCGCTTAAAACAAAAACACAGCACATGATTCCAATCAATCCGATCATAGATAAGTTGACATTGCGAGAACGAAAGATCTTGATCCAAGGCGCCCGTTCCGTTTTTCCCATTTCTGACAACTGGCTTTTGTCAAGACTGTTTGACATTACATGATCTGGTTCACGAATTGTGCGATGCAACAAATAAGCAACGATCAATCCGGGAACAGCTACAACAGCAAATACCCAGTGCCATGAAGGAACAATGCCTAACAATTGAGTAGCAATAATTGGGCCTAAACCTAGACCAAATAGAGCAAATGTACTTTGCTGAACCCCCATATTAAACCCTCTTCTTTTCGGATGAGAGGCTTCAGCTGTTGCCGCAACACTAACCGAACAAAATGCACCTTCAAAAACACCCATGGCAGCTCTTATAAACAGTAAACTCATCAATCCGGCAGCTAAGCCTGTAAAGCCAACTAATAACGAAAAAATAATCATAGCGGGTACTAAAATAACACGTCTTCCGACTTTGTCTGATACACCGCCCATAATAATGGAAAACAAACCCCAGAAAACTCCCGTGATCGCGACAATGATGCCTAAATCTTGATAGTTTAAATTTAGATCATTCATCATTACTGGGAATAGAGGACTAATGATCCATCTATCTAGTCCTACAAGTCCAAAACCAATGGCGAGAAGAGGAACAGACTTTTTTTCATATGACCGATCCCATTTATTCAACATGTTTTCTCGCATATTCACTCCAACTCCCTAAATGTATTAATTGATATCTAATTTTTTTCGATTTGTTGAATAAGCTCTTCTGTTGACATAACTCGTCCAAAAACTTTATCGATAACAGTTAATGTTGCCTGATGAGAAGCATCGTCAAATCCGCCGCAGGCATCCCCGACAAAGACTACTTTGAAATCACGCATAAAAGCGCTTCTAGCTGTACTTTCGCAGCAGACGTTCGTAACTGTTCCTGTAATAATGACAGTATCCACTATTCCTGCTCCTCGGATGTTCCGTATAATAGTTTCCAATTGTGTATTGTAAAAAGCGTCATATCTATGTTTTTGGATGGTTATTTCGCTTGGAAGCGGTTTCAATTCATCGACCACTTGTACACCTAGTGTACCGCTTCGCATTCCTTCTTTCTTTAGCCAAGGCTGGTAAGCAACTTCTAATGGAGATACTTCATATTCGTCGAAAAGCACATGTGTCGTGAAAATGACCGGTATATGATGTTGGCGGCATGAATCAAGAATTTTTTTCATATTCGGCAAATTGCGGCGTGCCATTGGAACTTCCATGATGGCGCCTTCTTTGACAAAATCATTTTGCATATCAATCACAAGAAGAACAGCTTTATTTTTATTGAAATTCCATGCAATAAAATTTTCCATAGAAATCCCTCCATAATATTTTTATTGTTTTGAATTTTAAATATTTAAAGATATCCTAGTTTAAAAAAAGAAGCATTCACCATCCTTTTTTTAATTTTGTGAATATTGCTATAATTTTTGATATAGTATAGCATGGATTGATTATATGATGGATATAGAAGTTTTTTATAGCCATTTTATTATTTATTTCATCACTGCAACATATTTGTTAAGAAAACGGTTTCGTTGGAGGAGGTTAGCATGGATTTTGAAAGCTTATATTCTTTTTTAATGGTTGCTCGAACGAAAAGTATTTCTAAAGCGGCGAAACAAATGCATGTGACACAACCTACACTTAGTGCGCGCATTCGAAAACTTGAAGAGGGTCTCGGTTTCTCTTTGATTGAACGAAACTGGGAAGGAGTAAGGTTAACTGAAAAAGGGAGATATTTTTTGCCTTATGTTGCTCAATTTTTGCAAGATTTTAGTAACGCTTTAACTGTGTGTCATGAATTTAAGGTATCCTATAAAGAGGTTATTGATATAAAAAAAATATATATTGGAATTGATTCCTGGCTTGTCCCTCTTTTTGTTCAACACATTTTGGCTGAATTTCAATATGATCCTGAGATCGAGTTTAAAATTTTGTCGCTGCCAACAGAGACCATTATTACACTAATTGAAAATGAAGCTGTAATGATCGGAATTTTTTATACTGAAGAGCAAAAAAGCGTTTTTAATAGTCTACCGCTAATCGAAGACGAGATGGTTCTTCTTTACTGTTCTAACAATAGTTTTAAGATCGAAAATGATTTATCGAACATTTCTTTATTAAAAAACAAACCGTTTTTGCTTTTTGATAATCCAGTACTTGTTTATCACAGCAACATTACGTCCCAAATCATTCAGCAGCTTGAGATCGCGAAGTTTCACATAATTGATAATATGAATGTTATGATCAATCTTGTCGCTGGCGATTATGGTTATACGATTATTCCAAAATCGAGCATAACTCAATTTTTTGATCAAATTCATCAGGGAAGGATTCCGGTTCGGCTGGTTGACATAGGTACTAATAAAATACCTAAGATCCACATTCAAATCGCATATTTGAAAGCGAACGGTGCCTCAATTCCTGTAGAAAAAATTTCTTATAATGTGTACAGGCGTGTTGTTGATTTTAAACAGACAATGAAGAAAAATGAATGAAGATGAAGTCTAGAAAGAAAGAGGAATCTGAATTGGAAGGGTTCAAGCACAAAATGGGAAATATCAGGAGAGTGAATGGTCCCCTCCTGATTTATAGCTGTTTAAATTGCGGCTCTTCGTTTTGAATGTAATTTAGCCTCGCTTTTAAATGGTCAAGCACTTCCTGTTGTTGTTTTGCAAGGTTTTGGTATAACTGCTTAGCTTGTTGATCTTCTGTTTCCAGTGCGAAGCTATGTAAGTTTGCAACCGCACTTTCACAGCTTGAAATAGTTTCCATCAATTTTGTACCAACTGTCATTTGAAAAACCTCCTTATTCTCAAATAAAAGGAGACACGGGTAGTGCCTCCATAGCCATGAATATTAATTTTTTAGTTATTGTTGTTGGAAACCGCCAATTTGTTGTTGAGCAAGTGCAACTAAACGCTTTGTGATTTCTCCACCAACAGATCCATTGGCACGGGAAGTTGTGTCTGGTCCGAGATTTACTCCGAATTCTGTTGCGATTTCGTATTTCATTTGTTCAAGCGCTTGTTGTGCACCAGGAACTAAAAGTTGGTTTGAGTTGTTGCTGCGGTTTTGTTGAGCCATAATTTTCAACTCCTTGTGAAATTTTTTTTGGCTGGGTTAGCTGGAGTTGCACCAGCGTGAATCAAAAGATTCACTGCCAAACTCGGCTTAACCCACCGGGATGTATGGTGTTCATTAAGTAGTATGAGTAGGATGTAAAAATCTATTCGAAATGAGAAATGGTAATTTCTGTTTTGTGTCGTTACTCTGTAAATCAGACTAGAAAGGGAACATTATACATAAATCAACAACAAATAAAGGAGTTTTCACATGCGAGCCTGTCCGTTATGCAATGGATTTCAGCAACTTCATAAGTATTGTTCCAAATGCGGAGGCATTTTATTGGATGCAGGGAAAATAACTGATTATTTAGATGACTACAGTGCTTATATGGAAATGGACTTGATGAAGCTTTTAGATGGAAAAAGAGATTCACTAAAAAATCATCAATGCATACATCTTTTATATTGCAGCCAATGCCATGAAGAAGAGCATGCAATCATTCAGGAAACATAACGAAAGGGGCTTTTTAAGCTTTAAGCTCTGAATTCTTTTACAGCTAAAATTTAAAAAACCTGATGTGTTTTTCAAACATCAGGCTTACTTTTCGTTAATTTTCTCTATGTCAAATGGCGGTTCTTCTTCCTCGAGGTCCCTTGCTTCTTCAATATTGGTCGCATTGTAACGGTAGTGAACAGATCCTCCTGAAAGACCCTCATTAATCATTCTGTCAATGTCCATAAACGATTGATCACGACCTTCATATAGCGAATCTTTTACTTCCTTATCTTTATCCATAACCGTATTACCCTCCTTATTCACTGGAATTATTCATTAGGTTGCTCAGGAAAAGGGAAAATTATAAAAAGAATGTATGATATCATGGATGATTACAAAAATTTGTGGCTTGTGCATCCGTTTTTATCAAGTTTTTTTGAAATCGATTCGATTTTTTGCTAAATGATGGAACAATTTGCTTAGCTGGACAATTCCGTTTTGGAATATGTCTTTTTCATCGAACACCATCGGTTTCGAATTAACCTCATAAATAAAAATATTTCCTTTTGTATCAATTCCTGCATCAATAGAAAATTCCCCAATGAATTGAAAACATTGAGAGAGTGTGCTGCCAATTTCATGGCAAATAGTTTCCATTTTTTTAGTATCGACACGGTTTTTGACAAAGGAGAAGGGAAGGATAGAGCCTCCATGTACTACATGTGTTGTGATGTTTTTAGATGCGCGCACGCCAATTCCCGAAATAACATATTTGTTTTGACTGTAATGAACGAGAATGCGCAAGTCGTATTTCTGACTGTTAATCTGATCGGAAACGATCTCCTGCTGCATCATATACGGCTCGTTTAGAATGTGTTTTATTTCTTTCCAAATATTTTCCAATGAAGATTCATTTTTTATAGAATTTACCGTTTTGATAATGTAGTTATGTTTGGATTCGGCTGTTATTTTAATGATTCCTTTCCCTTGGCTTTGTCCAACAGGCTTTAAATAAACGGAGGGGTATTTTTCAAAAAATGTATAAAAATCTTGTTTCGATGTTACTAATTGCGATTCAGGTATGACAGGAAGAAGGTGCTTATTTTTTTGCAAACAAGTAATGACATCCCATTTATTAAAAAAATGTCTGTTGAAATAAGGGATGTTTTTTTTGTTTAAAGAGCGGAAAACGAAATCTGTTTTTTGAACTGTATCGCGAAACGGATAGCGATTATAGACAACATCTGGATATAGAAACTTTTTTTTCAACCAGCGATTTTCGTTCGGTTCATATATATAGCCGACGATCGATTTTTCTTTCATGCCAGAAGGTGTAAAAACAAAGCTTGAACTGTTCTGCTCAGCCAAATGTCTTTGTATAGCTTTAAATAACGAAATGTTTCCATAAAAAGAACCGCTTCGATCGTTATCACCAGCTAAAATTCCGACGAGCATTTCATGGGGCATCATAGATCTCCTCAGTTGAAATTGTTTTTTTCATTAAATATTCGGCATATTGGAATGGAAAGCGCAATGTTAGCCGGTCTTCTTGCTGCAAATCTTTATGCATAAAAATGGAGCGGCCAGGCTTCGAGTTCGCTTCAAATAGCCATATGTTCCCGTTATTGTCGATGCCGAAATCAAAACCGATTTCTCCGATTTCACCGTCCATTTTGCGATCAATTGCCTTGCTAATAGAAAGAGCCGCGGTGGAAAGTGAACGGTAAATGTCCTCTTTATTCAGCGGCAATGATAATTCATGCAAAGATTTTATTGTTCCTCCGTTTTTTACGTGTGTTGTAGGATTTCCCTTTCCGGCCAATTTCGCAGCGATTGCACTGACAAGCCAGATTCCGTTTTCGTTCTTGTTTGTGTGCACGCGGAAATCGACAGGATTTCCACTCGATTGAAGAAGGGAAATGCCTTGTTGAGCAATATATTGATCTAATGATCGCTGTGCAAAAAAACGCTGCAAAAAGCCTTCAATAGAAGAGAACAGCTTCAACTGGCCTTTTCCGTTCTCATCATAATAGCAGCAAAGAATTGATCCATTTTTCCGATTTTTCACCAGCTTAAATATTCCTAGGCCAAGGCTTCCGTTTTCAGGTTTTAAATAAATCGTTTGAAAGCGGTTAATCAGCTGTTCAATTGTTTTTATAGACGGAGCATGATATGTCTCCGGCAAGTAATGCCTTACTGTCCCATCTTTGGATAAAATATGATGGACATCCCATTTGTTGAAAAAGCCTGAGTTGAAAAGCGGAATTGAGCGCATAAATAAGTTTTTTTTCGCAGACTGAAAGTAGTCTGAGTTTTCTACCTTCCGATTTGGAAGACGATCATAGATGACATTTGGAAATGGAACGGTTATTTTTACCCATCCGGATTCATTGAATGAATAGCCTTCAATCATCTCTAAATCCCAATGAATTTGATGTATCCCAAATACAAAACAAAAAGCGCCTGTTGAACAGCCGTTGACCACTAATTTTGAAAAAAATATCGATCTGTCGCCCAATGGGCGCAAAAGGGATTTATAAAAACCTGCTGTGAAAATGCCGACAACGGGGCCTAAAAATAGCGTTTCACTATGGACTAAAGCTTTGATCCTAATATTTTTAGGTAAAAGCAGAGATTCGGCAATATCTTTTGAAATATAAATGCTTTGGCTGTCTTCGTCATGGAGAATAGAACGGCACGCTATTTTCCGTTTGCCGAAAGAGATCGCTTCGATCGTTACATGGGAAAAAGAGCTAGGAAGCAATACGGTTTGGTTTAGGTGGTCTGCCTGTTTAATTTGATAAATCATTTATTTCCACCCCGGTTTGTAGAGAATGTTGCAAGTAGCGGGCATAGCGGACAGGAGCTTCGTACAGAACTGTTTTTCTCGCAGGATCTGTTTTTAAAACGACATTTCTCCCTGGTTTAGAATTAATATCTAAAATCCATATCGTTTCATTTTGCAAATCAATGCCGATGTCCACACCAAGCTCAAATAAAGGAGCAAAATTTTTTTCAATTTTTTGCGGAAGATGGTGAGCAAGCTGTTCGATTTGGTTATAAATATGGTTCAATCGCTGCCTTGGAATATCTTTTTCCCATTGTTCAAGGGAAACGACAGAACCGCCTTTTGACAAGTTGGATACATACGTATGTTTTTGACCGATTCGAATTCCTTTTCCTTGCATAATCCATTGACCGAACTCGTTTTTTTGAAATAAAATGCGCAAGTCAAATGGACGCTGCTGTTTGTCCTTTAAAGGGAGCAATCGTTGAAGAATGTATGAGTCAACTTGTCTCTTCGCAAGAAATGGTTTCAATTGATTGAAATGTTTCAAACGGACGATCCTTTGATTCGCTCCAATGAAAAAGTATAGAAATAGCGTCTCCTTTTCCTTTTTAATTACAAGCACTCCTTTTCCTGAACTGCCGTGAATTGGTTTTAAGATACATTCCTCATATGATTGCAAAAATGTATAAACTTGATCGGGATGATGGAAATATTCTGTTTCAGGAAGATATTGATAAATGAATGGATCAGTTTTTAATGTTTTATATTGTTTCCATTTATCTGGGAATCCGTAGCCTAGAAAAGAAACATTTTGTTGTATTTTTAATTTTTGAACGGCTTTTTTGTTTTGAATGGAAGCAGCATCTTTGCCATAAAAACAGCGGTCATAAATATAATGTGGAAGCTGAAAAGTACTTCGCTCCCATTTATTAGATGTCAAATTGAATGTAAATCCCGTTAACGTCCCATTTGCAAATTGTACGTCCAACGGGCGAAACATAATACATTTCATATTCAATTTTTTTGCCGCTTTTGAAATATTTTTAAAATAGGCTGCTTCATGAAAATATTTATTGACTAAAAATCCGAAAGACAAAAGAGGTTCTGCCACAAATATCCGCCTGCCTCCGTTTATCTATATTTACCCAATTATTATATGAATCGTTATGAAACATCATAACCACTTATCAAGTAACAATAACGGATGATTGCTTTGGCAGACGGACGAATGGAAGGATTGAGAGAGTATTCAATATTTTTAGATGGCTTTGTATTGACTTCTAAAATCCATGGTTTCTGATCTTCGCTTACAGCCATATCAATTCCAAATTCCCCGTATTCTCCCTCCACGTTCATTTCAACTGTTTTGGCGGCTTCCAGTGCTATTTCCGAAAGAATGCTGCAAAGATGTAAACAAGTGCTTTTATCAAAAATGTCAGATAAGATTTTTTTAATTTTATACAGCTCACCGCCTTTAGCTAAATTGCTAACAAATTGATCTTTAGCGGAAAGGCGGGCGACAGAAGAGGTTATTTTCCAGTCCTGATGATTGATTTTATGACATAGAAACCTGAAATCAAGCGGTCGATTATCCAATTTGATTGTGTCGATTGTCTGCTGAATAATATGCGGTTCTCTTTTGAGATATGGAAAGAGATGTTTATACATTTCCTGAAAGGAATGAAAAATAATTGGCTGCTCGCTTTTACCGGGATGGGTAAAGTATATTTCGAAAAGATCGTTTCTATTTTTCAAGCGAATAATTCTTCTCCCTTGACTGCCGTTAATCGGTTTAATAAATACGTCTTGAAAATCATTTACAAACACTTGCAAATCTGATTTTTTTGTTAAAAGCATCGTTTTTGGAAGGTAGGGAAGAAGATGCTGGTTGGACGCAAAAATTTTATGAATTTCCCATTTGTTTAAGTAGCGGTGGTTAAACACCGGTATATCGTTTGCAGCTGCAAATTGCAAAAACTTCAAATATTTTTGAGAATACTCTAATTTTCTTGATCGAATCCGATTATAAATCACGTCAGGACAAGGAATGGTTTCCTTTTTCCAATTTTGATGAGATAAATGAAACCCTTTCTTCTGATTTTGCTGCAGATCAGTTAATGTTGAAATACAAAAAAATGCGCCAATTTCCGCACAGTAATTCGCCATCTCTTTACAAAAATCATCAATATTTCCAAACTGGATTTTTTCATCGTCCTGAATAGAATCAATCAATACACAAATGACCGGTCCAAGTTTGAAGGTGTTGGTGAATTTATCATACTGAAGACGAAGCGTTAAAGATTTTATAGGAAGATGAAGAGCGTTGTAAATCTCTTCACTGGCATAAAGAACGATTTTTTCGTTTCGGATGAAGGAGGCTTTTGTTTTAACTGTTTCTTGGCCGCAATGTAAGGAAAACGTTTGGATCAGTGGAAGGGTCAAAGCTTTTTGCAAAGAATCGCTTATTTCCATATAGAAACCGTTTTTTTCTTCGAGTGGAATCATTAAAATTTTTGTTTCTGCCATTTGAATTACCCCGTTTGCTTACAAATGTTAACCGATTTATAATATTAACTTAGGTAAATCATGCTATGATATCGTATGTCTGGCAGTTGATCTTGTGAATAAACAGTGAGGAAGATGCAAATGGAATTTATATTAACATCAGCTATGATGGTCGTAATTAGTGCATTTATTGGCGGTGTTACGAATTACATTGCCATTAAAATGCTTTTTCGCCCATATAGACCAATCTATTTGTTTGGAAAAAAGCTTCCCTTTACGCCAGGCCTTATTCCGAAACGCCGGGATGAGCTGGCTAGGCAGCTAGGAAAAATGGTGATCGAGCATTTAGTTACACCAGAAGGAATCAAAAAGAAAATGGAGGAGGTCTCCTTCCAGCAGAAAATACAATCATTCCTGCTTCAATCGATAGATGCTTGGCTTGCCAAACAAAAAACTTTAACGGAATTACTGGAAGAGTATGGAGTATCCAACAGCAAGGAAATGATTGCCACCCGACTTGAACGAGCGATTGAAAAAAGCATACTTCATTTTTTCAATACAGATCAAAAAGTCAGTCATTTTTTGCCGCAAGAATGGAAGAAGAACATCGAATTGCAAATTCCTAGTCTTGCAGAATGGATTGCAATGAAAGGCGTTCAATATGTTGAAAGTGATGAAGGGAAACAAGCGCTGCAAAGAATGATCGATGACTTTCTTCAACAAAAAGGAACGTTTGGCGGCATGATTCAAATGTTTTTAGGAAACTTGAATATCGCAGATAAAATTCAATTAGAAGCAGCAAAGTTTTTTCGTCATCAAGGGACGATTGATCTGATTTCTTCCATTCTTTTTAAAGAATGGAGCCGATTGCTTGATATGCCGGTTTCTGAGTTTACAAGCAGGATGGACAAAGAAAAGACAAGCTTGTCCATTGCAAAACTTATTTCGGAAAAAATACGTATCTACGAAACATTGGATAAACCAATTTCAGAGCTTATCCAGCCGTATAAACAAGCAATTATGGAAAAAATGCTGCCAGCCGTCATTTCCAGCTCTGTTCTTTATTTGCAAAACAGTGTGGAACAGATTATGAAAGCTTTCGATATCGATGAAATTGTGACGGCACAGGTAGAATCCTTCTCGGTTGAACGTCTCGAAGAAGTTGTACTGACTATTTCCAAAAGGGAATTTAAAATGATTACCTACTTAGGCGCTCTCCTTGGTGGTATAATCGGGTTCGTACAATCGATTATCATTCTGTTTATTTAATCCCATGAAAACAGGCAAACCGCCTGCTTCATGGGATTTTTTACATATTAAAAGAACAATTGGGCACTTTACAAGTAAAAGGTTCAAAAACCGTTAGGGGGATTCGGCATGAGCTTTTTAAAATTTTTTAAGAAATCGATCGATAAAAAGTCATTTGAACAGCTATTAGCAGACAAGGAAAAGCAAGATAGCAGCAAGCAACCGCAAAGCAATGAAACGCTCAAACGCAGCTTGCATGAAAACTTAAAAAAAATTAGAGAAGCATTTGGCAACAGCAGCGACATTGTTACAAGGGAAATAAGAATAGGAAGACAAGGGGAAATCCGCGTCGGGATTATTTATACGGACGGTTTGATTAACAGTGAAGCGAATCATAATTTTGTTATGGAATCGTTAATGTTTGAATTGAGAAGAAATGAAGTGGATCTGAAAGATCTGGCAGGTTTGACGCTGCTCAATTATATAAAAGAAATGGTCTTGACCGTCGGTTCGATTGAAGATGTGCATGATTTCAACGTTATCACGAATGCTGTTCTGTCTGGAAAAGTTGTTTTATTATTCGATGGATACGAACAAGGCTTTGCCGTTGAAATGAAAGGCGGAAAGGAGAGGGGAGTCCAAGAGACAACAACTGAAACAACTATTCGCGGTCCTCGGGAAGGATTTACGGAAAATTTGCGTGTCAATACTTCCCTTATTCGCAGAAAGATAAAAGACCATCGTTTATGGATTGAATCAAAAAAAGTCGGAAAAGTAACAAAAACGGAAGTCAGCATTATGTATATTAAAGGGATTGTGAGAGAAGAAGTGGTGCAGGAGGTCAGAAGCAGAATTGAACAAATTGATATTGATGGAATATTAGAGAGCGGTTATATCGAAGAGCTGATTCAAGATGACTCATACACGCCATTTCCAACTATTTATAATACGGAACGTCCTGATATCGTGGCAGGACATCTTCTCGAAGGCCGCGTAGCCATTTTAGTGGACGGCACTCCTTTCGTTTTAACTGTACCGTCAATTTTTGTGCAATTTCTGCAATCCCCTGAAGATTATTATCAACGCGCAGATATAAGTTCATTAATTCGTTTTCTCCGTTTTTTCGGTTTTTTCACTGCGCTCCTTGCACCGTCTCTTTATGTTGCTATTACAACTTTTCATCAGGAAATGCTGCCGACACAGCTTTTGATCAGTCTTGCCGCCCAAAGGGAAGGCGTTCCGTTTCCCGCATTTATTGAAGCATTTCTAATGGAAATTATGCTTGAAATTTTAAGGGAAGCAGGACTTCGAATGCCAAGAGCTATCGGACAAGCCGTTTCAATTGTTGGAACATTAGTTGTCGGGACGGCAGCAGTAGACGCGGGAATTGTTTCCGCCGCAATGGTAATTGTTGTAGCATTTACAGCTATCTCAAGTTTTATGGTCAGCTCGTATGACCTAGCGATCACCGTGCGGATGTTACGATTTGTTTTTATGGGGCTTGCCGCATCTTTCGGTTTGTTCGGAATTATCCTTGGATTGGTGGCGCTAGTTCTTCATTTGAGCAGTCTTCGTTCATTTGGCGTCCCTTATTTAAGTCCAATGGCTCCGTTTACGCTGGCAGATCAAAAGGACGTTTTTATTCGTCTGCCCCGCCGTCTGCTTATTTTTCGACCACGAGTTTTTAGTTCACAGCAAAATACGAAAAGAGAGAAATCACTTTTTCAAAACGAAAATCAACGAAAGAAGAAATAGATTACCTAAAGGGGTATTAAATGAATGTGGAACATAATCGGCATTCTTTTCGTTTCTGCATGTATTTTTATAATCGAAGCTCTGCTGCTATTAAAACATAAGCTCTGGAAGGATTTTATTGTGTTTATCATTTTTCTTTTTTTAGGAACAGGATTAAGTATTGCCAGATGCATTAATTTTCCTATTCCAAATCCGATTGAATTGCTCACATGGATCTACCAGCCGCTAAGCGAAGCAGTGAACAAAATATTTCAATAAGAGGTTGGTGAAGGTATGTTAGACAACGGGAAAATAACAGCAAATCAATATAAAATGTTAGTTTTATTATTTACGATTGGAAGTTCAATTCTCGTTGCTCCTACTGCATTAGTGAATGATGCGAAACAGGATGCTTGGATAGCAACCATTTTTACGGTCATCATCTCCATTCTTTTAGTGCTTATGTACATTAAAATATATTCAATTTTTCCAAATATGACTCTTGTAGAAATATGCGAGCTTTTGCTCGGAAAATGGATTGGAAAATTCGCGGTTGCATTATTTCTCATGTATGCTTTTATTTTATCCGGTGAATTGCTCAGGGAAATCGGCGATTTTACAACTACTCAAATGATGCCTGATACACCGATCGATGCTATCCATATTGTTTTTATGGGAGTCGTTGTTATGGCAACCCTTTTAGGATTAGAAGTGATTGGACGTTCTTCAGAAATCATTTCATTATGGCTATTCATCCTTTTAGCAATCTATTTCATCGCGATTTTGCCTCAAATCAAAATAGGAAACCTGCAACCGATATTGGGAGAAGGAATGAAACCGATTTTATTTGGGTTTTATCATTTTATTAGTCTGCCGTATTTAGAATTAATCGTTTTTTTAATGATTGCTCCCTTTGTCAATCATCAAAAAGGAGCAGAAAAAGGATTTTTAGTAGGCGTTATAATTGGAGGAATCCTGCTTACATTTGTTGTCATGTTTTCTATTCTTGTTTTAGGTGTCGAAAATACAGCCAGACAAATATATCCGAGCTATGCCCTGGCAAGAAAAATTGAAATAGGAAAATTTTTTCAACGCGTAGAGGTTATTATGGCGGGAATTTGGTTTTTATCTATTTTTTATAAGCTAACCATCAGTTTTTATGCTTTTGTTTTAGGTCTCTCTCAACTATTTAAAATAAAAGATTATCGTTCGATTACTCTTCCTATTTCTATGATGCTGATTGTGTATGCGATCGCCTTCCATCCGAACATCGTTCACTTTTTTGAGTTTGTACATAATATTTGGCCTTTGTACTCTTTAACGATCGGGTTTCTTTTTCCTCTCATCCTGTTGGGTACAGCTCTAATGAAAAAACGTCAGCGTCATGTGAGGGGAAATAGATGAATAAGCGGTTGACAAGTCTTTTATTCATATTGGCGTCCATCATGTTGCTGGCAGGCTGCTGGGATCGGAGGGAGTTAAATGACATCGCAATCGTTTCAGCATTAGGAATAGACAAAGTAGATGATGAATTACTTGTAACGATACAAGTGATCAACCCGGGACAGGTAGCAACTGTAAAACAAGGGGGAATAACAAAAGCTCCTGTTAGAACATTCCAGTCGAAAGCGCGTACATTGTCTGAGGCGATGAGAAAAGTGACAACTTTCTCGCCAAGAGCCGTTTATTCAAGTCATCTCCGCATGTTGATTATTGGAGAGGATTTAGCAAAAGAAGGAATGGGGGAAATTATTGATTATGTAGTAAGGGGGAAAGAATTTCGGACAGATTTTTATCTCTCTATCGCTAAAAACACTAGAGCTGAAAACATTTTAAAAGTACTTAGCCAGCTGGAGACAATTCCTGCACATAAATTAAGTTCTTCATTAAAGTTATCTGAAAAATCATGGGGGCCTATCGAAACAATAGAAATCAATCAATTTGTCAACGAGTTAGTTTATAAAGGCATTGAACCTCATGTGATAGGTGTAGAAATAATAGGCAATCCTGAAGCTGGAGAAAAAATAGAAAATGTTGAAAAAACAAAAGCTGATGCGTATCTCAAATTTGGTAGTGTAGCTATCATGAGGAAAGATAAGTTAGTTGACTGGTTAACGGAGAAGGAAAGCAATGGTCTCCATTATGCATTAGGAAAAGTGCAAAGAGCAGTCATTAATGTGCCATGCAAAGAGAAGAAGGTGGCAATTGAAACGATCCGAACAAACAGCAAGATTCAAACAAAAGTTGACGGTCATCAGTTTAAAGGCACCGTTCAGCTGCATATAGATGGGGCGGTAGCCGAGGTTCAATGCGAACGAATGGATTTGGAGAAAATAGAAACGATAAACCTTTTGCAGAAAAAAGCTGAGGAAAAGGTTAAAAAAGATATTCTGACAGCTATTCAAGCTTCCCAGAAAAAATATGAAGTAGATATTTTTGGATTTGGAGAAGCCCTTCATCGCAGCCATCCGTCGATTTGGCATAAAGTTAAAAAAGATTGGCACTCTCATTTTAAAGATATACCGGTTCATGTGGATGTTGACGTAAAGCTAAGGAGAATCGGCACAATTAATAACTCTCCTCTTCATGAAATGAAACCGTAGCTTCCCGAACTTCCAAAAAAAAATTCCTCAGGGTGTAAGGGAATTTTAAAACTTTTTTGACAGGCGGCCTTGTCATCCTTTATATTAGCTAAAAGGGCTCGCGGAGCGAGGAGGGATTAGGAGTGTCTAATATTTTATATAATTCCGCGTACGATTTGAAAAAAGCATTAGAACAAAGCAAGGAATATATTCAATTAAAAAAATTGTATGATGATGTCCAACACGATGAATCAGCGAAAAACATTTTCCACAACTTTCGCAGCACTCAATTAAACCTGCATGAAAAACAAGTAACCGGAAAAGAAATTACTGAAGAAGAAATTATTCATGCAGAAAAATGCGTTCAATTAGTACAGCAAAACGGCAAGATTGCTGCATTGTTGAAAGCAGAGGAAAGCATGAATATGCTTTTACAGAGGATAACCAGCATTATTTTGGAGCCGCTTGATGAGCTTTATAAAAAAAGTGAATAGTAAAAGAAAAGAATATCAAATCAAGGATTTTATTGAAAAAAGTAAAATATTTGGTAGTCTAGAGTGAGATGTACTTTTTGTGCATCTCTTTTTTCATTTTCAAAATTGGAGGGAACAGATCATGAATCAAAGACTCATTTTCCATTTTTTTATTAAAGAAAAAGGAGGTGGCATATTTTATGAGCCATAGTACGCTATCCAGCTTAAAAACGGCATTGCGAGAACAATTAACGCTTTTTCAGAAACAACAAAATGACAGAACTTCTCCAATCGGCCGATTTTATATGAATAATCAAAAAAAGTTTTTGCAATATGTAAGGGAATTGGAACAGCTTTTTAATCAAGAAGATGAAGATATTTTCACAAAAGTTTTTATTGGGGCGACAGTGAAAATTGTATATTTGGAAGAAGAGGATGAAGAAACATATACAATCTGTTTTCCTGAAGAAGCTGATCCTGACCAAGGGAAAATTTCATTTTTATCTCCCATCGGTAATCAGCTGCTGCTTGAAATGAGAGGAAATTCGATTGATTTAGACATACCTGGAGGAAAAACAGCTGTTAAAATTTCTGAAATCCATTATTTAGAAAAATAAATTATGAAACATGAAAGGGGAGAAATCCCCTTTCATACTCTCTTCATTTCCTCTTGCAGCGTCGAGCTGTAGGAATTTCTAATAAAATATTACTTGCGAAAACCTTGATTCATTGAGATACTAAAATGTAAGGGTTTACATTACGAGCCTCTGTATATTTCGGGGTGGTTGTCATGAAAGATAAAAAAATTGTCGGCAGTTTCCAATTAATGAAATCATTGAATAAATCTTTAATTCTTAATACAATTCGGACACACGGATCGATTTCAAGATCTGACATTGCGAAAGAAACAAAATTAACACCTCCGACAGTCACAAATATTGTAAATGAATTGTTGGAAGAAGGATTGGTAAAAGAGTGGCAGACCGGATCTTCCAGCGGGGGAAGAAAACCCATTTTGCTGAAAATCAACTCATCGAATTTTTATGTTTTCGGTATTGATATTAGCCCGAGGGAAATCCGATTTGCCATCACGGATTTAAACGCTCAAACACTTTTATATAAAACAATCACGATGAAAGAAGAGATGACGAGTTCACGTTTGTTCCAAATGATTGCCAAACAGCTTTACATTATGATGGATGAAGCTTGTATAGAATTAAAAAAATTTGTAGGAATTGGCATCGGTATTCATGGCAGGATTGACGCAGATGAAGGTTCAAGCGGTTTTGCTCTCCAATTGCAGCATCGAAATGTACCGTTAAAAAAAGAGCTTGAAAAAGAATTTCGTCTTCCTGTCAAAATTGAAAATGATGTTCGTGCCATGGCAATAGGCGAAAACTGGTTTGGCAGCGGGGTGGGAATTAGCAATCTTGTATGCATTAAGATCAGTCATGGAGTTGGGGCAGGTTTTATTTTAAATAAGAAGCTGTTTCATGGAACGAACGGACTAGCGGGTGAAATCGGCCATATGTTTATAGAAAGCAGCGGTTTGAAATGTTCGTGTGGGAATGACGGATGTTTAGAGGCGCTTGTTGGGTCTGAAGGGATTAAACAGCGTACATTAAACAAAATATCGCTTGGGTATAAAACGAAATTAATAGAACGGACAAACGGAATGATAGAAAATGTGAACGGACAACTGATTTATGAGGCTGCATTAGAAGGAGACCTGCTTGCTAAAGACATATTAGAGGAGACTGGCAGGTATTTAGGAATTGCCATCATGAACATTATCCATTTATTCAATCCAGAGCGGATTATTATTGGGGGCGGATTGGCAAAGGCAAAGAATTTTATTTTAACTCCGATTCAAGAAGTGGTTGAACAAAGAGCTTTGACAGAGCAAGCGAAAAAAACAGAAATTGTGTTGTCAAAGCTGGGAGATCAAGCGACGGTCATTGGCGCTGTTGCCCTAGTGCTAAATGAAATGTTTTCTGTTCAATATGAATCGGTGTCATAATGTTTCCCCTTCCTTTAGTACACAAAAGTTCTAATTTGTCTCACAAGGACATATTTTCATAATAGAATTTAACAACAAGAGAAGGGGGACAACACATGCTCTACCGCTTGCTTGCCTTAAATATCGACGGAACGCTCCTCCGTTCAAATGGACGCCTTCAGCATTCTACGAAGGATGCGATAGAATTTGTTCAAAAAAAGGATGTATATATTACTTTGGTGACGAACCGCCATTTTCAATCGGCAAAAAAAGTTGCAAAGGCGCTCAAAATAGACAGCCACTTAATTACTCATGGGGGAGCGTTCATCGGAAACCGTTTAGATGAACCTCTTTATGTGAAGCGAATTTCAGAAGAAAAAACATTTAATATTGTGCAAGTGCTCGAATATTTTAATTGTAATATTCGAATCATTCATGAGCGTTTTTCGATCGGCAACCGGAAAAAAATCTCTTCAAATCTTGTAAGCAAAATGCTATTGAATTCGTCAGATCCGCTTTTTTATCCAATACAATTTGTAGAATCTCTTGCTGATGCGTTAATTGATGAGCCAGTAGCTGCCCCAAAAATTGATGTATATTTTGATACGAAGGAGGAATTGAAAGAGGCGGAAAAAACGATACTTGATTCTTTTTATGATGTAGATGTGATCGAGGTTCATGACGGAAAAATTGAAATTGTTCCAAAGGGAATATCTAAACTGAATGGCTTGCAGGTACTTGGCAATCATTTAGGCATTAAGCTGGATGAAATGGTCGCAATCGGCGACGGCCTTGACGACTTGGATATGATCCAGCAGGCAGGTTTGGGGGTTGCGATGGGGAATGCCCCGTTTGAAGTAAAACGGGCAGCAGACTGGATCACGAGGTCGAATGATGAACAAGGCGTTTCATATATGGTAAAAGAGCATTTCCGAAAACAATACCCAATTAAATTTTTAAATAAAATTAAAAACAGATAAAAAACATCCGCTTCTTAGGATGTTTTTTTCGTATTGACTGAAAAAATCCCCTTTAGTACACTATAAGGAGTTTTATTCTATTCGACAAGGTGATCACATGCGCATTCAAATCAGCGGCATAAATGATGAACGTTTTATGCGGCCTCTTCAGTTAATATCTAATTTGTTTTTTGAAGAAGCCGAAATTTTTTTAAAACCTTCTGAACATGATATCGAAGCATTATTCAATTTCGAATTCAGACAAAGTGATTTTCGGTTGGCTTGCGAGCTAAAAGCAGAAGGAAAAACGTATGAAGCTTTTTTAGAAAAAAGCTTTACCGCAACAGATGAAAAAGAACAATTCAAACAAATGAAGCAGGCGGTATTGAATGTTTATGTAACAGCTCTTCAACAGTATACGGGAATTACGCAAAAATGGGGGATTTTAACAGGTGTCCGACCCACTAAGCTTTTTCATAAAAAGAAGCTTGAAGGAAGAAAAAATGAAGAAATTTATAAACAATTAAAAGAAGATTTGCTCGTATCAAATGAAAAAATTCGCATCATGGAACAAATTGTAGAAAAACAATTAACTGTTGTTCCTGATCTTTACAATTTGACAAAAGAAGTAAGCATTTATATCGGCATTCCTTTTTGCCCGACAAAATGTGCATATTGTACCTTTCCTGCCTATGCTATTGGCGGCAAGCAAGGAAAAGTTGATTCTTTTCTCGGCGGTCTGCATTATGAAATGAGAATGATCGGCGAATGGCTAAAAGAACGAGGCATCAATATTACGACCGTTTATTACGGCGGAGGGACACCGACAAGCATTACGGCAGAAGAAATGGATATGCTTTATGAAGAAATGTATACATCTTTTCCAAATGTTGATCGCATTCGGGAAATCACAGTAGAAGCCGGCAGGCCGGATACAATTACAAGAGAGAAGCTGAATGTTTTAAAAAAATGGAACATAGACAGAATCAGCATTAATCCTCAATCATATATACAGGAAACATTGAAAGCAATCGGAAGACATCATACAGTTGAGGAGACGATTGAAAAATTTCATTTAGCTAGGGAAATGGGCATCAACAACATCAACATGGATTTAATTATTGGACTGCCGGGGGAAGGGTTAAAAGAATTTGAGTTCACCCTTGAGGAGACAGCCAAATTGATGCCTGAATCATTGACTGTCCACACGCTTTCCTTTAAGCGGGCATCGGAAATGACAAAAAACAAAGAAAAATATAAAGTAGCTGAACGAAGCGAAGTAGAAAAAATGATGAATAAAGCGGTTGAATGGACAAAGGCAAATCATTATGAGCCTTATTATTTGTACCGTCAAAAAAATATTTTAGGAAATTTAGAAAATGTCGGATATTCCCGGAAGGGTTATGAGAGTATATACAATATAATCATCATGGAAGAAATGCAAACGATTATCGGATTAGGCTGCGGGGCATCAAGCAAATTGATCGACCCGGTTTCCCGGGAAATCACTCATTTCGCCAATCCGAAAGATCCGAAATCGTATAACGATGGCTTTAAACATTATACAAATGAAAAAATCAAATTGCTAAACGCTCTTTATGGCGAAAATTGATAATTTTACGCTCCACATACGTATCGGGTCGTGTTGAAAGGAGGGCCCGATAGAAAACAGGAGCTTGGGAACGTCGAAAATGGAGAACGATTCCCGTATTTCCCTAAAAACACTTTAGAATAAATTTTAATAGATGAGATCGCGAGACTTAATCATAAAAGCGATTGCGCCATTAATCTGCAACAAACGTAGCCGGCAGACTTCAGACAAAACATACAAAAGCAAGTAGAGAAATACGAGCTCTTCTCTACTTGCTTTTATTTTTAGGACTTCTTGGACAGCCTCTGATAAATCTGTTTCATCATGTTAGCTTTAAATTAATGGGATGATATTGAAGGGGGCTCTGTGAACAAAATGGGAGATAATAAGATGTTCATCATAATTGGAATAGTCGGTCTTTTAGCTATTACTTTTTCAAATTTAGTTCTTAAACATGATGTCGTCGCGACCATTATTAGCATTGTTGTGATCGGGATTTTAGTGAGCTCCAGAACCAAAATCATCCTAATTTTTGAGAGGCAGTTTTGGAAAGAAAAATGCCCCCCACAAAATGCAGGGGACTAGGAAAAAACTGATTTTAGATGCCCACTACAATTTTTCCACACGGGTAAATGGCTAAAAAGCGTCATATCCATTTAGATATTTTAAATTAGCCTCATAAAATTTGGGGAGCAGGATGAATATAGCGGGCGGCTTATGCCGCGCAGTATTTTTGTTGTGAAAGACTTCCCCTGTCATTGTTTTGTGGACTGTCAATCCTGTTAAGTTTTAGCGATGAAATAAAACAAGCCGGCCAGAAGAAGTAACTAAGCGATGCGCGGTATTTAAACATTGATGCTCCTTCAATATTTCTGAACCGATTTCTTTTGCCTCTTGTTCTGAATTTGCTTCAAACTTTTCATTTAAAAGCAGTTCTCCTTTGTTTGTAAACGCAGTTAAAAAATATGTCGGCATTTCAAACATCCTCCTTTTTTAAAAAATATATTTCTTTTTCCTGAAAAAAAATCCTTTCAGCTTTTTTTTAAAAATTTTTTGGCAGGGGGCCCGGGTACCGGGATGTATTTTTTCACATTAAAATGATATAATATGGAAAAGCAAACGTACGTTCCGGAAACGAGTGAAAAGAGGGAGACTATGACTCGCCGCATAACATTTATACATACGGCAGATTTGCATTTAGATAGTCCGTTCACAGGGCTTGAGCATTTGCCGGAAAGCATCTTTAAAAGAATTCAAGAAAGTACTTTTACGGCATTTGAACGTGTAATTGAACTGGCGGCAAAAGAAAAAGTCGATTTTATACTGATCGCAGGAGATTTGTATGATGACGAAGACCGCAGTTTGAAAGCCCAGTTGAGATTAAAGAAACAGTTTGAACGGCTCAATGAAGAAGGCATCCAAGTTTTTATTATTTTTGGAAATCATGATCATACAGGAGGTAATTGGGTTCATATTCAATGGCCTGAAAACGTTCATATTTTTTCCGATCGTGATGTAGAATGTATACCGTTTGTCCGCGACGGAAAGGTTTTAGCCAACATTTACGGCTACAGCTATCCGACTCGTTCGGTTACAGAAAATATTGTCTATAAATTTCAAAAAAGAAGCGAAGCGCCGCTTCATATCGGTCTTCTTCACGGCACCGCGTCAGGGACGGAAGGACATGAGCCGTATTGTCCTTTTACGATTCAAAATTTATTGGAAAAAGATTTTGATTATTGGGCTTTAGGACATATACATAAACGGCAAATTTTACATCGTTCCGACCCTCCGATTATTTATCCGGGAAATATTCAAGGCCGCCATAAAAAAGAAACGGGAGAAAAGGGAGTGTATCTTGTAGAATTAGCAGAAGGCGGGAAAAGCGCGTACCGATTTGTGCCGGTATTTGACATACTTTGGAATGAAATCAAGCTCTCTGTAAATGAAATAGCTGCTGTTAGCGAGCTATATGATCATATTCGAGCGGTAAAGGAACAGCAGAGACGAAATGGCTCGGCTCTTTTGACAATTATGCTAGATGGAGCTTCATCATTGTTTTGGGATCTTATGGATCAGGATCATTTGGATGAGCTTGCGCAAATATTGAATGAAGAGGAAGAAGGAAAGAACGAATTCGTTTGGATTGTTTCCATTCAACATCAAATCGTGCCGAGCGACGACTTTTTCTCCTCCTCTTACATTTCGAAAGATTTTGAACAAATTTTGGATCATTTTCATCAATTTGACGAAGCGATGGAGCCTTTATATAAAAATCGTTTATTTCGGCGTTTCTTTCAATCTTTCACAGAAAATGAAAAAGAAGAATTGATAAAAGAAGCGAAAACAATGATTTATTATGAGCTGTTTAAGCAAGAATGGAAGCGGTCGTAAAAAAGGTGATAAGATGAAAATAAAAGAACTGCATATTTATGGCTACGGAAAATTTGCAGATAAAAAAATTTCATTTTCGGATCATGGCATACAAGTCATTTACGGTTTAAATGAAGCCGGAAAATCGACGCTGATGTCTTTTATCCATAGCATGCTGTTCGGATTTCCCGTTAAACAGCATCCGGATAAACGGTTCGAACCGAAAGCGGGCGGAAAATACGGCGGGGCATTAATCATCGAATGTGAAATTTACGGAACAGTAAAAGTGGAACGCGTAAAAGGGAGAGCCGCAGCGGGGGATGTAACTCTTTATTTCCAAGATGGACGGACAGGAGGGGATAAAGAGCTGGCTGAAATTTTAAAAGGAACCGACAGACCAACATATCAAGCGATTTTTTCCTTTGATTTATTCGGGCTGCAAAAAGTGTATGAGCTGAATCGTGAGAAGCTGGGAAAATATTTATTTTTAACAAGTGTATTCGGGTCTGATCAGTTATATCGTTTAGAGGAGAAACTGCAGAGAGAGCAGGAGGATTTGTTTAAACCGAACGGACGAAAACCGTTGCTGAACAGATCGTTAAATGAACTGATGGAGGACTTTGCAGAACTGCAACATGCAAAAGAACAGCAGCGCGCTTACAATTTTTTGATCAAAGAAAGGGACAGCTTAGAGAAGCAGCTGAAGGACTGCCAGAACGAGAAGGTGACGCTGAAAACAGAACGGAAAAAAGTGGAAAAACAAATAGCAGTTCTTCCCCTTTTGGAAAGACGGAAAGAATGCTTGCAGCTGCTAAAAGATTTTCCTGACGGCATTCAATTCCCGGAGGACGGGCTTGTGCGGCTGGAAAAGCTTTCGGCAAGAAGAGACGAAGTTTTAGAACAGCTGGGAAGGGTGCAGGAAAAAGAAAAGGGGATCGAGGATTCCTTATCAGCCTTGAAGATCGACGGCCGTCCAGCTGACGAGACAATATTTGAGGAATTAAAAAGCCAATTTCCCCTCATCCAAAAACAATTAGAAGAGCAAAAACTTTTCATTGTTCAACAACAAATGCTGGAAGGACAGATTCATGAGGAGCTCATCTATATTTTCGGCCATCAAGATGAAAATGCTATAAAAAAAATCGACACATCTGTTCGCATGAAGGAAAAAATAAAGGATGCTGCGAAGAAATATGAACAATTATTTCAAAGAAAAAAGCTTCTCGATGAACAATATGAGCGTGCCCAATATTCGCTGGAAGAATGTGAGCGCCGCATAAAAGAATACGAATCTTTTCTGCTTGATCCATCTGAAAGGGAAAGATTAATAGAGGAGCAGTCAGCCATAGAACAAGAAATGGCGCAAACGGCCGACAAACATTATTTAAAAGAGCAGATTGCCCAGTTAAAAGCAAAAATCAATGAAAGAGAAAAAAAGAATCGGGAAAAATTAAAAAAATGGAAAATTCTCACTGTATCTTTGCTATCTGTTTTTGCGTTTGCCATTGTTCTTTCGTTCGTTTATAAGAATTGGCTGTTTTTAACAGCGTTTCTTCCTTTCATCATTGTTTTCTTTTTCTTCCGTCCACAGGATGATGAGCTGTTAAAGCATTTACAAAATGAGCATGGACAGCTTGTGAAAAAACTTGATAAACAAAATGATTCCCGAATCTTGGAAAGAACGTTGCGTTTGAAGCATATTAAGGAAATATTATGGAAGGATCAGCAAGTCCGCCAAAAAATTGAGATCGAGAAGATGAATTATAAAGGTAAAGAACAAGCTTATGAACGGATTCTTTCGTTATATGACGAATGGGAACATGAAAAGTATCAATTGCAACATTTAATTTTCCCGTTTTATGAACATTTTCATCTTCCGAAAGAAGCCGAAGGATCACAATTGCTTGAGCAGTTTGAACGCATCGCAAGCTGTCAAAAGCTGATAAGAGAAAAAAGAATGTTAGAGGAAAAAGTTCGTTTGTATGAAGAAAACTTAAATCAGTTTAGAAAAAAGTTTGAGCCTTTGTGTGAATATTATAACATTCGTGCCGACTCAATTGAGAAACGCTATTCAGAACTGAGAAGAATAATGGAAGAAAATATAAAGAAACGATCGCAAAAAGAGGCATTGATGAAGCAGCTAAAAGAGGTTCAAGAGGAAAAAACAAAATTTCGTTTGACCTTTCAAAGCATTGAAAGAGAATTAGAGAAGCTGTTTCAGTCAGCCGGAGCAGCAAGCGAGGAAGAATATAGAAAAATAGGAATGCTCAAAAAAGAGAGAGAAAAAATCGAAACCGAATTAAACTGGATTGAAGGGCAGCTGCGAACGAAAGGATTATTGACATCAAGCGATATGAACGATTATCAAAATGAGAGGGCTTTGAAAGAGCGAGAAACATTTCTTGAGGAAAAAGAAGAAGAACTCGAAAAAATGGAGGATTCTATCCGGAAGAAATTAGCGGAAACAGAAATAGAGATTAGAAAAATAGAACTATCAGGTCTATATTCTGAGTTGAAATATTCGTTTGAAATGAAGCGTTCTGCAGCAAAAAAGCTTGCGAAAAAATGGGCGGCAATGGCAGTGGCAAGAGAGATGCTGAAACATACGACGAATTATGTTCGAAATGAAAAAATGCCGAAGTTGTTGCATAAAATGGAATATTTTTTCCGAATAGCAACGTCTGGGGAATACGAAAACATTTATCTGGCGGAGGGTTCGCCTTCTTTCTCAGTGAAAAGGAAAGACGGGCTTGTTTTTACGGCTGAAGAACTGAGTCAAGGAACAGCTGAACAACTGTACACGGCGATCCGGTTTGCGCTGGCAGAAAGCATGCAAAAGAGAATTCATCTTCCATTAATGATCGATGACAGCTTTGTGAATTTTGATCATTTGCGCATAAAAAATATTGTGAGTATTATGAGACAGCTGTCGGATCATCATCAAATGCTGCTGTTTACTTGCCATCAGCATATATTATCTTACTTTCAAGACGAAGAAATCATTTACTTATAAAATATATTTGTCAGACCGTCGCACATTTGGTTCGTATGCTATACTATAAGTTACGAGGCGGAAAGTGGAAGGAGAATACGATGGCTAAAGGAATTATTCATTACAATGTTGGGGAGCAGGTAGATCTTTTTTTGCTGATAAAATCAGTAACAAAAGGTATTGCAAGCAATGGAAAACCTTTTTTAACGTTAATTTTGCAAGACCGTTCCGGGGAAATTGAAGCAAAACTATGGGATGTGAGCAAAGAAGATGAAGAAAATTATCTGCCTCAACAGATTGTTAAAATATTTGGCGATATCCATCATTACAGGGGAAGAAATCAACTGAAAATCCGCAACATCCGATTGGCAGAGCCGCATGAAAATTTAAATGTACAGGATTTTGTAGAAAGAGCGCCATTATCTCAAGAAGAAATGGTTGAAAAAATTACGAAGTACATATTTGAAATGAAAAATCCAAACATTCAACGGATAACAAGATTCTTGATGAACAAGCATCAAAGCGCTTTTCTCTTATATCCGGCGGCGACGAAAAACCATCATGAATATGTATCAGGCCTTGCCTATCATGTTGTTTCCATGCTTGATCTTGCCAAAGCGATTGCTGACTTTTATCCGAGTTTAGACAAGGATTTATTATATGCCGGGGTCATACTTCATGATCTTGGCAAAGTAATTGAGCTGTCGGGCCCCATTTCCACTTCTTATACAGTTGAAGGGAATTTGCTTGGGCATATTTCCATCATGGTAAACGAAATTGGAGAAGCAGCGAAGGAACTTGGGATTTCCGGCGAAGAGGTCGTCATTTTGCAGCATATGGTATTGAGCCATCACGGGAAACCGGAATGGGGAAGTCCGAAAATGCCGATGGTTAAGGAAGCGGAAATTCTCCATCATATTGATAATATCGATGCTAAAATGAACATGCTGGACCGGGCGCTTGAACGAGTCAAGCCGGGAGAATTTACGGAACGGATTTTCGCTCTGGACAATCGCTCATTCTATAAACCGTCATTTCATCGATAGAGAATCATAATATAGAGCCCCTTGCATAAAATGAAATAAAAAAAGCTTGTCTATGCAAGGAGGAGATGGAATGACGTTTCTGCCGTGGTGGGTATATTTATGTATTGTTGGAATTATTTTTAGTGCATATATGGCATATAAAACAGCTAAAAAAGACAAAGAAATAGAAGAAATTTTTATTGAGCGGGAAGGAAATGTATATATCGAAAGAATGAAAAAAGAAAAAGAAAAGCGAGCGAAAGAAAAGATGACATCTGCAAATTAGAAACTAAATTGTGTCGGCTTTTCTACTATGCTTTCAATTTCATCTATCCGACCAGCGGGAGCGCGACGATTTTCGGAAAAACATCATCAAACATTCAAAAGACATCAGACAAAACGTGAGCCGCTTTAATCCGGATAAAAAGATCCATTGTCAACCCGGCAAAGCTGGTGCAGGTTGATAAAAAAACATTTATATACGCTCACATGTTTTGAATGCTAAAAAGGGGGGACGAAGCTTTGCTTTGAGTCCCCCTTTCTTCTATATGCCATATGTTAATTTTGGGTTTCAAACAAATCTTTTAGATCTTTGTCGTTTACTTTTACATCTGCGTTTTTAATTACTTTGTCAATAGCTTCCTGCATCAAAGACGGATCAGATATTTTCTGTTTTTTGACATCTTCTTTCAGGCTGTCTTTCATTTCTTCGAATGGTTTTACCGTCTGAGTGATTTTAATAATGTGGTACCCGTATTCTGTTTTAACAGGGTCGCTGATTTCTCCTTCTTTTAATTTAAATGCCACATTTTCAAATTCTTTCACCATCTGGCCTTTGCCAAACCATCCAAGATCTCCGCCGTTGGAGGCAGATCCGTCGATCGAATATTCTTTTGCCAAATCCTCAAATTTTTCGCCTTTATCAAGTTTTTCTTTTACTTCTTTCGCTGTTTTTTCATCTTCCACTAAAATGTGGCTGGCGCGTACTTTTCCTTTCAATGAATCATAATATTCTTTTAAATCTTTATCTGTAATTTTAATATTCGCTTCTGTTGCCTTCTTGCGGAGCAAGTCGACCTTCACGATTTGTCTCAAAACCTTGTCTCCGTATTGCTGAGCAATTAAATCGTATTGGGGGCCGTACTGCTGTTTCATTTTTTCGAGCTCTTCATCAATTTCTTTGTCGGAGACTTTAAATTTTTCGCTTAATACTTTTTCATGCACAAGTTCTTGTAAAACATCTTTACCAAAACGGTTTTTCAATGCTTCATAAAATTCGTCCTTCGTAATATCTCCGGCTTTTGTTTCAACGACCGCATCATTTGCACCGTTTGAACATGCATTCAAAGCGAATAAGCTGGCCGTTGCGACAACCGCTAATGCAAATTTTTTCATAATTTACAACTCCTACCTTTTTTTGTCTATCTAAAACAAATATACTCACATTTTGACATGAAACTATATGATTTGCAACTGTTTGTCCAAGCAATGGAAAAATCGTTTCGAATTTTGAATTTGGGTTAAGAAAATTCCAGTAAAAAGGACAAATGCCTATGCGAAAAAAAGAACAGTGCATACGATAACGTAAAGACACAAAAAGGGGGTGTCGTGATGAGCGGAGGATATGGTGGAGGCTTTGCGTTAATCGTTGTATTGTTCATCTTACTAATTATTGTTGGTGCTGCTTGGATCTATTAATGGTTTCAAAAAAGTCGGCAGAAGAGGTTTTCTGCCGGCTTTTTTAATGAAGTAAAAAAACTTTTAAGTAAAGGAAATTTCTATGTATGATGAAATTAGTAAAATGGTAATTAAGACATTAATGGTGCGGAATACGTTTGACTGTTTTTCTTCAGGGAGTTCACGAATGGAACAAAGAGCAGTTGTCAGTTTGTTTATATAAAATAGAATGAAGACGGCAAAAATGATAAAATATAATAGCATTTGAAATCCCCCCTTCCATTCATACCTATTACAATATCAAAATAATGACAAAAAAGATAGGGTTATGGGAAATTTTTGGGGAGTTTTCAGCCTCCATTATGAACCGAAGAAAGATGTGATGGAATGAAAGATTTAGAAAGAAGACTGGAAACTCTAGAATATTATATGTCTTTGTTTATGAAAATGATGAATATTGAAATGTATCCTTTCTACAAGCTCGTGATGGAAAAAGGGCTTATGAAGGAGGAAATAGAAGAGGTTTTTCGCATATGCGATGAATTAGCAAAGGAGCATAAGGAGCAAAAAGCGCAAGGATTTGTATATTTTGAAAATCTCCTTACGCTTTTTGCCGGACAGCTGACGCCAAAGCTGGATGTCAATGAAACGATCGATGCCCTTTATTTACAAGGGCTGTATACTGAATTAATGAAAGACTTAAAACGAACTATTGATTCACTGTAGTTTTTAAATAAGAATGTTCCTCCACATCTTTCTTTTTCTTGATTTTTCCGTCTTCAATGACAAAGTCATTTTCGATATTATTGAATGAGCGTTCAAAAATTGTCATGAAATCGTCTCCGTAAATGTTTCGGATAATTGCTGTAATTTCGATCATTTCAGGAAATTTTCCGTATAGATTTTGCAGCGGAAGTGCGCCTTTCAGAACGGTGTTTTTGGATGGATCATAATCTTCAAGAAGCTTAAGCAGCACTTCCTCTCCTTTTTCTGTTAATTGTATGTAAGTATTTCTTTTATCATTTTCTTTTTTGGAAAATTTTAAATAACCGCGTTCTTCTAACTTTTTCGAAAAGTTGAATGCCGTCGATACGTGCATGACCCCAAATTTTGCGATTTCTGAGATCGAGGCTCCTTTTAAATGATAGGCGATCCATAATATATGATGTTCATTGATGTTTAAATCATATGGTTTAATCCAGCGCTGCCAATCCTTTTCAATGGATTTCCAAAGCGCTTTGCTTAGCTGAGCGACACGCTGGCTGAACAGAAGGGCATCTTTTATTGTATAGCTGTCGAGCGATCTCTTCAATTTTTCCACCTACTTTGTATAATACTAACATTTTTAATATCTTCTATTATGCCAATAAAATAAAGATTTATAAAGATGTAATTTACGAAATTTTTAAATAAATAGTGAAACACTAAAAATAGTACACATAGAAGCGGTAATAAATTTTGCGAAGAATGATGAGAACGATCAAGATTTTTCTATACTGTAACAATTTTTCATGATTATAAATTATAGCAAAAAAGAATTGACACCCTGCCAATTCTTTGACATGCTTAATATTTTTAATTGTAAAAGGCTTCCGCAAACTTGAAGCGTCAGTTTCTTTCTTTTTTGATTTGATTTTCTAGCTCTGTTAATTTATCTTTAATCTCTTTTACATGCAGCTCCAAGTTTTTTTTATTCGGATCAATTTCCATCTGCCATGCTTGAATGGACCGATTGACATCTGCAGCGACTTCTTTAGCAATTTGCAAGCCTTCTTTCGCTGATTGTGCGATTTGCTTTTTTAACGATTCCCCATCAGATTTCAAGTCTCCAAATATGTTTTCAAGCTTATGCAAATTGCATCTTGTCTTTTTTAAAACATTGCCGTTCCTCGCTTGAGCCGTAATCAGTGCAGCTGCTCCGGCAACAACACCGCCGACGAAAAATCCATATAGAAAAGATTTGCCTTTTGACATTTTTACCACTCCTAGTTCCTTGTTTTCAAAATCCGTCAATAAAAACATAGCCTTAGTTGAAGATGCATAAACTAAAAGTAAGGGAGGGAAATTATGGCGGGTGTTATTTTTTTATTTTTTATCATTAGCATGTTGTTTCTTGTAGGAGCTTTTTATAATTTGAAGTTAGCCAATTCTGCGAGTTCATATCCTCCAAAACATCTTCTGAAAAAGAGGGCGTCAGTTTTAGCGATTGGCGGATTAACGTCACTTTTAATAGCTTTTCTTCTTTATTATATACAATAATAAAACCCGATCATAGATCGGGTCAATCTGTTTTATTTATTTTCTGATAGAACGTTAGAACGTTTAAGAATGCTTTCAACAATGGGATAAATAATCACCATTGCAATTGTATTGATAACTGTTGCCGGCAATACAACCGCAAGGAATAATGCAGTAAATCCGGCGCCTCCTGGGAGACCTACAAGTAAGAGCGCTGCTAAAAGAAACACTGTGCCGGAAATTAATGTTCCTATGACTGTTAAAATTCCCGCCCTTGCTATTGCTTGTTTGAGTGGTTTTAAGGCTAGAAATAGAAAATATATTAAAAATGCCGTCAAAATTTTATCAATAATATTCGGAACGAGTCCGCCGGGAAAACTGGTTGTCAATCCGGATAATATGCCAGTTGCAATGCCCAGCAGACCGGCGTTTGTCATCCCAGGAAACAGGAAAATTCCTAAAAACATCATCAACGCATCATATCCGGCTTCATCCCGTTAAATATGGGCGGCACAATCGCATGAAGAGCAACGCCGATGGCGACAAATAAAGATAAAATGACTAATTCTTTCGTTCTCATCTCTAAACTCTCCTCTTCTGTTCTCATCTTTAATAAACTTTTCACTATTATAAGCGTATGATCGTTAAAGTTAGGATAGGCTTTTAATGTTTTTTCTGAATTCTTTCATAAACTGGGCGAGCTTTTCACATGCTTCAATCGTTACCGCATTATAAATGGATGCACGGCAGCCACCGACAGAACGATGACCGGATAGACCTATTAATCGATTTTCTTTTGCCTCTTGAACAAACGCTTTTGTCAATTCATCAGACGGCAGCGTAAATGTTACGTTCATGAATGAACGGCTTTCTTTTTCTGCATGTCCTTTGTAAAAGCCATCGCTTTCGTCTATAGCGTTATATAATATTTGAGCTTTTTGTTTGTTTCTGCGTTCAATTTCAGCTACTCCGCCTTGTTCTTTTACCCATTCCAACACTAGAGAAAGCATGTAAATGGCAAAGGTCGGTGGAGTGTTATATAAAGAGTTTTTGCTTGCATGTGTTTGATAGCTCAAAATAGTTGGTACATTTTTATTTGCTTTTTCAATTAGATCTTTTTTAATGATGACAACAGTGACTCCGGAAGGTCCTAGATTTTTTTGCGCCCCTGCGTAAATGAGATCGAACTGTTCGATATTCAGCTCTCTGCTCAAAATATCGCTGGACATATCCGCAATCAGCGGTGCATTCGTGCTTGGGAACTCATGCCACTGCGTCCCAAAAATTGTGTTGTTTGACGTAATATGCAAATACGCAGCATTTTGGAGCGAATTTGCCTCGAATTGTTTTGGGATGTGTGTGTAATTTGACTCTTTGCTTGATGCCAACACATTTGTTTCACCAAATTTTTTTGCTTCGCTTAACGCTTTTTCAGACCATGCTCCGCTTAAAATATAATAGGCGATATTTTCATTATTCAAAAAATTCATCGGGATCATGGCAAATTGCAGACTTGCCCCGCCTTGTAAAAATAACACATCATACGAATCAGGGATATTAAGCAATTCTTTCAATAAGCTTTTGGCATTATTGTGAACCTCATCATACGCCTGGCTCCGATGGCTCAGCTCCATGACGGACATGCCTGTATGATTGAAATTCAACAGCTCGCCTTGAGCTTTTTGTAATACTTCGACTGGTATAGCTGCTGGTCCTGCATTAAAATTGTATACTCGATCCACGATTCGTCCTCCTTTTAACACATTTATAAAAACATCCTATCATGAAAAAAGGAGAGGGGAAATAAAAAATTTTGTGTCGGTTAGAAAACAGTAAGGATCCTGTTGTTAGGATCCTTTAGCCGTTTATTTTTTATTGCAATCCGCCTTTTATTGTTTCAGCAAGCTGTGCAAGATCTTCTGGAGTATAATCATTTTGATGGGATTTCCATACTATGCCTAAACCATCTTCTTTTCCGTGTCGAGGAATTATGTGCATATGGTAATGAAACACTGTTTGACCGGCTTCTTCGCCATTGTTATTGATTAAATTTAATCCTTTTGGATTCAATTGTTTTTTTACCGCCTTTGCGACCTTCGTAACAGCTTCAAAAAAGTTTCTTGAGATGTCAGGTGTGAGCTCAAAAACGTTTTCTTTATGTACTTTTGGGATGACGAGTGTATGTCCTTTCGTTACCTGCATAATATCCATAAAAGCTAGAACGTGTTCATCCTCGTATACTTTTGCACAAGGAATTTCTCCGTTAATAATTTTACAAAAAATGCAATCGCTCATAATAACACTCCCCGCCATTTTTTTCTTTATTTTACCACGTGTTGAAAATGAAAGAAAACATAAAAAGGAACGAACATAAGTCCGTTCCTTTGAAGAGGGGTTTCAATGCACATGTTAAAAAAGCGATTTAAAAGTGTCTTTCGTCAACACCCCATTTTCAAATAATGAATGGTATTCCTTTTTGACACTTTAAACTTTTGTTAGAACACGACATGAAAAAATTTTAATGACAAACACCTGTTTAAGTGTGTGGTCACCCTCTTCAGTCAATAGCATACCCACTAATTTATTTTTTATGTTGTGTAAAATAAAAAAAATTGAGCGTTTTTTGATGATAAACATCAAAAGGCGTTTAACTCCTCGGGAAGCTCTCAGCATTGTCATGAAATTTTTTTTAAAAAATTGGCGGCATAAGCCAAAAGCGTTAAGTCAAAAAACCGTTTGCTCTAAAAAAACAATCCGGCGCCGTAAGAGAAGATTGGCTTTGTGAAATGTTTTTAGCATTCGCAGCCATCTGTCAAAACAGATTAGCTTGGAAAATGAACGCTTTTCCTCACGATCCAAATGAAAAAGAGCTTCCTGTTGAAAATAAATTAGGACGCTTCCTTAAATGCCATAAAGTTTATTCAAACCGTCCATGAAAAACGATAAAAAACAGATGTCCAAGAAGATTCTTCCGTTCCATTCCTTTACCTTGCCAAAAGCTTTCCCGAAAAGTACATATAAACAAAAATATATGCAAATAACGCATTAACTGCCAGCTGGACGCCGACAAATAAAATATTCGTTTGCGTTAATAAAACAATGGTAAGAACGGCTAGCTCAATGAAAAGAATGGTAAAAAGAAGGCGTAAAAAGCTTTTTTTCTTTACATTTTGTGGAACTGGATATAAGTCAGCGATAAAAAGAGCATCATAATGCTTGTATAAGCTCGTTAATTGAATTCCGGTTAGGAAGAGAACAGCTGCCGGCAAAATGATGCAAGATACAAGTGACAAAGGCAAAAAGACGCTGACAATAACGCCGATCATCAATAAGCGGATAAACAATCCGAAATAATCTCCCGAACGAATGAAGGATCTGGAAAACATATATAAAAATACATTTGATTGCTTGTAAGGGATGAAAGACAAAATCCAGTCCATCCATTTCCGTCTTTTTGCTTCAGCCTTCAGTTTCGGCACATCAGTAAACATATTGGCCAATCTATAAAATGATTGCAATTTGCGATTTTCCTGCAAAATTAAAAATTCCCACTGCAGCGTTTTGTTCCTCGTTATCTTGAAGAAATAAATGGTTACCAATGCCATAATGCCGTAAATAAACAGGGACAGCATGCTTTCCTTAACAGCCAAATAAATTACCGTGAAATTGACAGCATATCGGACAAACTTATCCATTATCTGGGATAACCGCTCCGGAAAATGCGTCATTTTCCATTGAATCCACAAATTCCAATATTTAATAACTAGCAGCTGGAAGATAAGGAATAAATAGTTGATCCCTTCACCTTCACCGCTTTGAAAATATAAAGGTGCAAGAATGATTAGGCATACGATCATTTGGACAGTCTGAAGGATATAGCTGTATATAAAAGCACGCTGAAAATAATGGTTTAATCCTTTTTCCATAGGCAGTAAAAAGATGATGTCAGGTTCTTTTAACAACGTGCGCACTTGCGAAAAAGTTACCGTTAATGCTAACAAGAGTGCCATTAAGAATGCTGATGGAAAATGAGGTGGGAGTTGGTCAAGCCATTGCTGATACGCATAGGCTCCTCCGCCTAATAAAAACATAATCACTAAAAGCAGATGATCGTTCAGCATATAACGCAAGTACGTTTGTGTTTCTTTTATATGTGCTGCAAAACGGGCAGGCCAAATATCATTGATTGATCTCATCGTCTTGCTCCTTTGTCAGCCGAATATAAAGATCGTCCAATGTTGCACCAGGCATATTGAATTGCTCCTGCAGCTCAAGTTTAGTTCCTTGAGCCCGGACGGTTCCGTTGTGCAAAATCACAAAAGTGTCACAAAACCGTTCTGCATTTGCTAAAATGTGGGTTGACATTAAAATTCCAGCACCTTGTTTTTTCGCCTGATTCATGAGATCAAGCAGGGCGTGAATGGCTAACGGATCCAGCCCGACAAACGGTTCATCAATTATGTAAAGGGATGGCTGAACTAAAAAAGCGCACATAATCATGACCTTTTGTTTCATCCCTTTAGAAAAATGTGCCGGAAACCATTTCAACTGCTTTTCCATTCGAAATGTTTTTAAAAGAGGATCGAGCCGCTCGTTCAATGTCTCTTCGCTGATCCCGTGCGCCATAGCCATCAATTGCAAATGCTCAAATAGCGTCATTTCTTCGTATAAAATAGGGGTTTCAGGAACAAAACTAAATTGCTTTCGATATTGCACCGGATCTTCCTGAAATGTTTTGCCGTTGATTTTAATAGTCCCGTCACTTGGCTCCATCAAACCGATGATATGCTTGATCGTTGTGCTTTTCCCCGCACCGTTTAATCCAATTAAACCGACCATTTCATTTTCGTTTACAGTGAATGAAACATTTTTTAAAACAGGCTTATTTGTGTACCCGCCGGTAATCTGATCTACTGATAATAAAGTCATATTTTCCGCCTCTCCCCTTTATTTTTTAAAATTAAATGAGGCTTGATTTTTTTAGCCGTTTCAACGATTTTTGCATGTTTTGATCCATTCTTCTCTCTTTCCATTTTAAATCATTCCTTCTCATCTTTTACAATATAATATTTCTTTACTCGGGGTGGAGAAGGAAAAATGAGTTTATCGCTCATCCCTAAAGCTTTTTTAAAGTGGTTAGCAAAAGCTTCGTTTTGATCCCATTTGTTAAAATCTTGTTCTGTCTCCCATAAAGTGAAAATGATATAAGTGTTTTTGAAAAGAGGGCGGAGAACTCTTAAGGCAACAAAGCCCGAATGGCTTTCAATGAATCGAGATAGCTCTTTAAATTGCTGTTCAAATAGAGGTTTTCCTTCATCTGTAACAGATATATAGGTAAACACGGCAAACCCTCCATCGCTGCAGATGCTTCCTCTTTTATCAATAATTTCATATTTTTTGGGTTCTTTAAAAATTGTTGTTCCTTTTGTTTCATGCATAAGGACGGCGCTTTCACCGTCATGCATGAATAACATGCATTCTGCTAGATTATTTTTTTTGATTTTGCTTAAATATTCAATAGTGCCGAAAGCTATATAAACATTCATAACAGTCACCTCGCACGAAAATCACTTGACAATTTGCGAAAAAAGTTAAACATGTTACATACTGTATCCAAAATTATACAATACTAATTATGGGAGTTAAACAGAGGTGAAAACATTGTTGAAAAAAATAAAGATGATCTCGGGAATCGTTTTAGCTGCTGCTGTGTTAAGTATTATCGCATACTTTGCCATGATTTGGATAGGCGCTATCGTTGTGGATGAAAAAAAGCTTGTTTTGCATTCTGCGACCTCTTTGATCGATCAAGAAGGACGGCCCATTACGAAATTATATTTAGAAAACAGAGAGATCATCGATATTGATAAAGTTCCGAAGCATGTACAAAATGCTTTCATCGCTGTTGAAGATAAAAGGTTTTATGAGCATCACGGCATTGATTTTCGGGCAATTTCAAGGGCGCTGTTCAAGGACATTGCTGCTTTCAAAAAAGTAGAGGGCGGCAGTACAATCACCCAACAGCTCGCCAAAAATGTTTTTTTAACAAACGATAAAACGGTTTTGAGAAAAATGACAGAAGCTATCATTGCCATTTATCTTGAACAGAAATATAGCAAAAGAAAAATTTTAGAGATGTATTTGAATCAAATCTATTTTGGACATGGCGTATACGGCATCCAGTCTGCATCAAAATTTTTTTTCAATAAAGATGCCTCTGAACTGACTATTGAAGAAGGGGCGCTGCTAGCCGGCCTGCCGAAGGCTCCAGCAGCCTATTCTCCGATTTTGCACCCAGAAAAAAGCTTAGAAAGAAGAAATGCGATATTAACCTTAATGGAGCGCGAAAACTATATTTCTCCGGAGCAAGCTGTCAGAAGCCAGGGGAAAACATTAGGTCTGAATATTCATAAAACGGAAGATAAGCCTTGGCTGTCCGCCTATATTGACATGGTATTTGAGGAAGCGGAAAATAAGTATCATCTTTCAAATGAAGAACTCCTAAAAGGCGGATATAAAATTACCGTTCCGATCAATATCGATGTTCAGGAAAAAGCATTCAAAGTTTTTAAAGAAAAGGCTTATTTTCAAGGTACGAAAGATGATGCTCAAGGCGCTTTTATTTTATTAGATAATAAAACAGGCGGTGTGCTCGCTGCGATCGGCGGACGAAATTATGTTTCCAAAGGATTTAATCGATTGACAGCGAAGCGCCAGCCGGGGTCAACGTTTAAGCCGATAGCTGTGTATGCTCCGGCAATGGAGGAAGGACTTTTTCAGCCTTATTCTCTTCTAAAAGATGAGAAATTGGATTATAAAGGATACTCTCCAAGCAATTACGATGGACGTTATGACGGACATGTAACCATGTATGATGCGCTAATCCATTCAAAAAATGCTCCTTCTGTATGGGTGCTCGATAAGCTTGGAATCGATAAAAGCAAAGAGTATTTAGAGAAAAACGGGATTTATATTGAGGATAAAGGACTGGCGATTGCTTTAGGAGGACTAAAGTACGGCGTGTCGCCGTTTGATTTGGCAAATGCATACAGAACTTTTGCCAATAATGGCCAATACAGCAAGCCGTATTTCATACAAAAAATTGTGAATGCCAACGGCGATGTAGTGGCAGAAGTAAAAAAACAAAAATATCAAGTTTTTTCTCCGCAAACCTCGTGGAATATGACGAGGATGCTGGAGCAGGTTGTTAAAGAAGGAACTGCCAAAGCGGGACAATATGAAGGAGCTTTAGCTGGAAAAACGGGTACGACATCATTTCCTGGGAAAAAGGGCGCCGTGATGGACGCATGGTTTGTCGGATATACTCCTGACGTGACGGGGGCAGTGTGGATCGGATATGACCGGACAGATGAAGAACATTTTTTAAAGGGTGGGAGCGATTATCCAACGAAAATGTTTAAAAATATTTTAAGCGGTTTGAAATTTGAGGAAAAAACATCCTTTACGATTCCGAAAAAAGTGAAAGATTTAGAAAAACCAATCAGGCTTTCACAAATCCCTTCGCTTTCCGCCACATATCAATTTCACGCACTTCAATTATTTAAAGTGACATTAAAATGGCCTGCTCAAGATGATGACCGGGTCGTATACCGAATTTATGAACGAAGCGGAGAAAGCAAGAATTTGGTCGGATCTGTAAAGGGAAAAGGAGAATATGAAATACCGTATATTAACATTTTTTCAGAGCATTTTTATCAAGTTGTCCCTTATAATCCACAAACCCATCAGGAAGGGGAAGGTACTGATTTTGTCAGCCCGCGCTGGGAATAACAAAATGCTGGAAAGATCTTTCGTCGATTTTATGACATTTCCCTTATATTCCTATACAATCGGGCAAGGGAAGAGGTATAGTTTAAAAAGAGTATTAGAAAGGAATCGTTTTTAAAGGGGGATTTACATGGATAGGAAGAAAAGCTTTAATGATACTTTTTTAAAAGCGTGCAGAGGCGAAGCGACGGACTATGTTCCTGTTTGGTATATGAGACAAGCCGGGAGATCCCAGCCTGAATACCGGGCGTTAAAAGAAAAATACAGCTTATTTGAAATTACTCATCAACCAGAGCTTTGTGCATATGTCACTAGACTTCCTGTCGAGCAGTACGGGGTTGATGCCGCAATTTTATATAAAGATATTATGACGCCGCTGCCTGCCATTGGAGTTCAAGTTGAAATTAAAGCGGGAACAGGGCCTGTTATTGAAAATCCGATCAGGTCGCTGGAGGATGTAAAAAAACTTGGTGAAATTCATCCTGAGGAAGATGTTCCATATGTTTTAGATACGATTAAGCTTTTAGTCAATGAGCAACTGAACGTTCCGTTGATTGGATTTGCCGGAGCACCATTCACACTTGCCAGCTACATGATTGAGGGAGGCCCTTCCAAAAATTATAACAAAACAAAGGCATTCATGTATGCTGAACCAGAAGCTTGGTTTCTTTTAATGGAAAAGCTTGCCGATATGACCATTGCTTACGTGAAAGCGCAAATTGACGCAGGGGTTAAAGCGGTGCAAATTTTTGATTCATGGGTCGGAGCATTAAATGCTTCTGATTATCGATATTATATTAAGCCGGTGATGAACCGCATCTTTTCGGAATTAAAGGAAAAAGAGGCGCCGCTTATTATGTTTGGAGTGGGTGCAGGACATTTAGTAGAAGAATGGAATGATTTGCCTTTAGACGTGATCGGTTTAGATTGGCGTCTGTCGATTTCTGCTGCCAGAGAAATGGGGATTTCCAAAACATTGCAGGGAAATCTTGATCCGGCAGTTTTGCTTGCGCCGTGGGATTTTGTGAAAGAACGGGTAAAGGCTATTTTAGATGAAGGAATGAAACAGCCAGGTTTTATTTTTAATCTTGGACATGGCGTCTTTCCACAAGTAAAACCGGAAACATTAAAAAAATTAACGGAATTTATTCATGATTATAAGCAAAAATAGATCGAAATAAATGATCAACTTGAATTTTGGAGGTGCACGTAATGTCGAAGAAAAAAATGGGTTTGTTAGTGATGGCTTATGGTACACCATATAAAGAAGAGGATATTGAACGCTATTACACCCACATTCGCCATGGAAGAAAGCCTGATCCAGAAAGTCTGGAAGATTTAAAAGAACGATACAAGGCGATCGGAGGCATTTCTCCTCTTGCTAAAATAACAGAGGAACAAGCGAAAGGTTTAGAAAAATATTTAAATCATATTCAAAATGAAATAGAATTCCATATGTATTTAGGATTAAAACATATTGAGCCGTTTATTGAAGATGCAGTTGAACAAATGAATAAAGATGGAATTACTGAGGCGGTCAGCATCGTTTTAGCTCCGCACTATTCGACCTTCAGCATTAAGTCGTACAACGGCAGGGCAAAGGAAATTGCAAAAAAACTCGGAGGACCTTCCATCACTTCTATCGAAAGCTGGTATAAAGAACCGAAATTTATTGAATATTGGGCTAAACAAATAAAAGAAACGTACGCGAAAATGACTGAAGAAGAACGGGAAAAAGCTGTATTAATTGTTTCAGCACATAGTCTGCCGGAAAAAATTGTGCAATTAGGGGATCCTTACCCAGATCAATTACAAGAAACAGCTGAATTAATTGCAAAAGAAGCCGGAGTGCAGCATTTTGCTGTTGGCTGGCAAAGTGAAGGCAATACTCCGGAGCCGTGGCTCGGACCAGATGTTCAAGATTTAACAAGAGATCTGTTTGAACAAAAAGGATACCGGACGTTTGTTTATGCTCCAGTAGGTTTTGTGGCTGATCACTTGGAAGTTCTATACGATAACGATGTCGAGTGCAAGGCAGTAACAGACGAGCTTGGAGCAGCTTATTATCGTCCAGAAATGCCGAATGCAAAACCTGAATTCATCGATTGTTTAGCTACAGTCGTGTTAAAACACTTAGGAATGTCAAAATAAGAAGGAGATTTTATGGGAAGAAAAAAAGTAGCAATTGTTGGCGGGGGAATAACTGGGCTTTCAGTTGCGTTCTACTTGCAGTCAGAAATTAAAAAAAATCATCTTCCAATAGATGTTGTGCTGATTGAAGCGAAGCCGCGATTAGGAGGAAAAATAGAAACGATAAAAAGGGACGGATTTATCATTGAAAGAGGTCCGGATTCCTTTTTGGAGCGGAAAAAAAGCGCTACGCAGCTTGCAAAGGACGTAGGGCTTGGAGATTATTTGGTGAACAATGACGTGGGGCAATCTTTTGTCCTTGTTGGCGACAAGCTCCATCCGATCCCAAAAGGAGCGGTTATGGGCGTGCCAACAAATATTGCTTCTTTCGCCACCTCCGGTTTGTTTTCGTTAACTGGCAAGCTGCGGGCTTCGTTTGACCTTTTCCTGCCGAAGAAAAAAGTGGACGGAGATCAGTCATTAGGCGGATTTTTTGGCCGCAGGCTCGGCAGCGAAGTGGTTGAAAATTTGATTGAACCGCTTCTTTCCGGGATTTATGCAGGAGATATTTATAATTTAAGTTTATTAGCAATCTTTCCGCACTTTTATGAAATTGAACAAAAGCATCGCAGTTTAATTTTAGGAATGGCCAAGCAGGCGCAAAAGTCTAAACAAAAACAACAACAGGAGCAACATAAAGGGATTTTTCAAACCGTTTCAACTGGTTTGCAATCGATTGTTGAAGCAATAGAACGCCAATTGGATCATACGGTAGTGAAAAAAGGAATAAAAGTTTCGGAGATTAAAAAGGAAGATGATCTCTACCATTTGGAATTATCTGACGGAACTGTTGACAAGGCGGATGCGATAGTCATTACCGCTCAGCATGATGCTATTCCATCTATGTTTCCGAATGAGCAGCAAACACTCGCTTATTTCAAAAAAATGCCTTCAACATCTGTTGCAACCGTTGCAATGGCTTATCCGGAAGAAGCTGTTCAGCTGCCCGCAGATGGAACGGGGTTTGTTGTTTCGAGAAACAGCGGCTATACGATTACTGCTTGTACATGGACCAACAAAAAATGGCCGCATACTGCTCCGAAGGGCAAAACGCTGCTAAGAGCGTATGTTGGAAAAGCAGGAGATGAAGCGGTTGTTGACCAGCCGGATGATGTGATCATTCAAACCGTTTTGGATGACTTAAATCGATTGATGCCGGTAAAAGGAGAACCGATTTTTTCTATTGTTACAAGATTGAAGGAAGCAATGCCTCAATACATTGTCGGACACCTTGACAACATAAGAAATATAAAAAGTATTATGGGACAAAAATACCCCGGAATATATTTAACGGGTGCCTCTTTTGAAGGATTGGGGATCCCGGACTGCATTGATCAAGGTAAAAAAGCGGTGAAAGATGTTCTTCAATTTTTACATTTGGGACAAGCTTAAAAGGCAGGCTTGTCTCTTATTTTTTCAGAGGAGGCATCCATTTTAGCAAGTTTTGACGCTTCCGACTTCTGATCTTTAAAACGCCTTGGTTGGTTCCCATTGTTTAAAGTCCGACAATTCAAATTGAAGAAAATATATATTTGTTGAACAAGTTAGCATTTCTGTTTTTTTTAGAAAAAGCGATCTGGAAAGATATAAAAAATTCATTGCACATCTGTTGACCATTGATCTATAATCAAAAGAAAATCAAGGGATCCCAAAGTTTTTGGAGGAATGAAAGTGGCTACAATTGAAGATGTGGCAAAACTGGCTGGTTTATCGAAAACGACAGTTTCAAGGGTGATAAATAATCAGCCTTACGTATCGGAGGAAAAAAAACAATTAGTGCTAGAAGCAATGAAGCAATTAGGGTATGTACCTAATTCTTCAGCTAGAAGTTTAAGAAATCAAAAAACTGAAATTATTGCTGTCATTATTCCTAGGGTTATGAACCCGTTTTTTGGACAATTTGTTGAATCGCTGGAAATCGTTGCGTCTCAATACCATTATCAATTGATTGTTTGTCAAACGTTATATTCAGCAAAAAAAGAATTAGACTATTTAAACTTGTTAAAAACGAAACAAGTAGATGGAGTGATTATGACGACATTGCTAAATGGCTGGGAGGCTGTTGAGCCGTTTTTAGAATACGGTCCGATTATTTTATGCAACGAATTCGATGAACAGGCAAATGTCCCGATGATTCATATGGATCAAAACTACGGAGGGTATGTTGCAACTAAGCATTTAATCGATCAAGGATACAATAAAATTGCTTTTTGCTGTGGAAATGTAAACAGTAATGTTTCGAGAGCTAGGGAAGAAGGTTTTCGAAAAGCACTTCGTGAAGCGGGATTGTACCTTCCTGAGCAATATATTTTCCGAAATGTATTTACATTTGAAGACGGAAAAAATGTCTTGAGGAAAATGATGGAGATGGTTGAAGCTCCAACGGCGGTCTTCACAGGTTCTGATGAAGTGGCAGCCGGGATGATTTCTGAGTCAAAGAGACTTGGCGTCCGTGTCCCGGAAGAATTAGCGGTCGTCGGGTTTGACAATCAGGCTATAACTGAACTGATGGAGCCTATGATTACGACGGTTAATCAGCCGGTGAAAGAAATGGGTCATTTAGCAATGGAAGTGATGATGGAAAAAATAAAAACGAGACGGTATAAAGAAAGAGAGGTGCATCTTTTGCCTCTTACATTAATTGTAAGGGATTCTTCAAAGCTAGCCAATTACAATGTGTATTAGTACAGGTTAAGAGAAGAGAAAAAATATTCAGGCAATTCTTTTTAGAATTGCCTGAATAAATTTATTTTACATGTAAGCAATGATTGCATTTGTTCCCGTAGCATTCGTGCTGTTCTTCAATTTCTTTTCCGCATTCAATACATTTTTTTCTTGGCAAGTTTCTAAAAAATTCAGTGATTTTTTGTCCTAACATTTATTATCCCCCCGTGCTGTTGTTATTAACATTGTATTATAACAGAATGAAAAATGTCAATACTGTTTTAAAACATTTTTTCTTATTGAGGAGGATAAGGGTGATGAAAGTAACAGTTGTAGGGTTCTGGGGAGGCTATCCAGAAGCGAATGAGGCTACATCAGGCTATTTATTTCAGGAAAAGGGGTTTAACCTGTTAGTTGATTGCGGAAGTGCTGTATTATCACAGCTGCAAAATTTTGTATCACTTTCAGATTTAGATGCTGTGATCCTTTCTCATTATCATCATGATCATATTGCAGATATTGGACCGCTGCAATATGCAAGACAAATTACCGGCATGTTGCAAAAATCAAACAAAATTTTGCCCATTTACGGACATAGCCTTGATACAAAAGAATTTGACAGACTCACACATTTGAATGTGACAAAAGGAATTTCATACGATCCTGATCAATCGATTTCGATCGGTCCGTTTACGATTACATTTTTAAAAACAGATCATCCTGTTGACTGTTTTGCCATGAGATTTACTTCAGGACATAAAACGGTTGTATACACGGCAGATTCAAGCTTTAAAAATGAATTCATTCCATTCAGCCAAAATGCGGACTTGCTTATATGCGAATGCAATATGTATGCGAATGAAGACGGCAAAAAGTTTGGGCATATGAATTCCCACGAAGCTGCGACAATTGCTAAGGAAGCAAATGTAAAAGAACTTTTGCTGACTCATTTGCCTCATAAAGGCAATCATGAAGAATTGATAGAAGAAGCTAAAACGATTTTTAATGGATCGATCAAGCTGGCTAAAACAGGGTTGTCGTTACATATTGATTAAAGAGAAATTATATTAGCAAAATTATGGGACAGCCTTTTGCCGAACATTTCATAAACTTAAAGCTACTTGCAAACTTCATTTTGACAGAATAGTGTTCCATTTTCTGTAAGGGTGCAGTATGTTGGCATCCTTATTTTTTTGGAAAATTCGTCAGAAAATAATTGAAAATCAAAAATATATTGTTATAATTTAAAGCATAAAAGTAAAAAAGGGGGAAGAAAATTTTGAAAACTAGGATAGGAGCAATCGGAGGAATTTTTTTGATGGCGCTCCTCGTGCTGTCAGGTTGTGGAAGCAGCAAAGGGTCCAGCAGCGAAAGCAATAGTGAAGAAGGAAAGAAAGAAACATTTAAAATTGGTATCACTCAATTTGTAGCGCACCCGTCGCTGGATGAGGCATTGAAGGGATTTCAACAAGCAATTAAAGATAAAGGGTTAAATGTAGATTATGATATTCAAAACGCTCAAGGGGATCAATCGAATACCCAAACGATTGCGAATAACTTCGTCGGAGATAACGTCGATTTAATTTTTGCGAATGCAACGCCTAGTGCACTTGCTGCAGCAAATGCTACAAAGGATATTCCAATTGTATTTACATCCGTAACAGATCCTGTCGGCGCCGGGCTTGTGAAAGAGATGGAAAATCCAGGAGGGAATGTAACAGGAACAACTGATACCCATCCTGATGCCATACCGAAAACGGTGAAATTTATTGATCAATATTTAGATGGCAAAAGAATAGGAATGATCTATAATTCAGGCGAACAAAACTCTGTTGCGCAAATTGACCTTGTTAAAAAAGCGACAGAAGGAACGGATTTGAAAATTGTCGAAGCTTCTGTTTCTACTTCAGCTGAAGTGAAACAAGCTGCTGAATCTCTTGTCGGCAAAGTCGATTGCTTTTACATTATCACTGACAATACCGTTGTTTCTGCGCTTGATTCGGTCATTTCCGTTGCAAATGAAAACGATATCCCGCTGTTTGTCGGTGAATTAGATTCAGTCAAAAAAGGCGGTTTTGCTGCGTACGGATTTGAATATTATGACATTGGCTATGAAGCAGGAGAAATGGCTGCAAAAATTTTAACAGAAGGGAAAAAGCCGTCTGAACTGCCTGTTCAATATCCGCAAAACTTAAAGCTTCTTATTAATAAAAAAGCAGCAGCTGAGATGAACGTTAAGATTTTAGACGAGTGGAGCAAAGAAGCAGAGTTTATTGAGTAATTTGGAAGGGTGTTTACATGCTGACAGCAGTATATGGCTCACTTGAGGCGGGACTTATTTACGCAATAATGGCTCTCGGAGTCTATTTATCTTTTAGAATATTAGATTTTCCAGATTTAACGGTTGACGGTAGCTTCGTTACTGGAGCTGCCGTCGCAGCCGTCATGATCATAGACGGAGCTCATCCTGTTATGGCGACGATTGCCGGAATGATTGTCGGCTTTCTAGCTGGGATCTTAACGGGAATTTTGCTTCGTATGGGAAAATTAATCCGTTGTTATCCGGTATATTAATGATGATCGCTCTTTATTCCATTAATTTGCGAATTATGGGAAAATCGAATGTTTCGCTTTTACAGGAGGAAACGCTTTTCTCAAAGCTGGCCGATGCGCTGGCACCGATCGATCAAGCCGTTAAGAGCGTCATTTCTTTTTCCCCGACCACATGGTCAGTCATCATTTCAATGGTGTTATTGGTCGCTTTTTTAAAGCTCATCCTTGATTACTTCTTAAAAACGGAAATCGGACTTGCTATAAGAGCTGTCGGAGATAACGAAGAAATGATTAAAAGTTTTTCGGCGAATACAAACTTTCTTAAAGTATTAGGATTAGGATTGTCAAATGGTTTGGTTGCTTTGTCAGGTGCACTTGTCGCCCAATATAATGGCTTCAGCGATGCCAATATGGGAATTGGAATGATTGTGATCGGGCTTGCTTCCGTTATTATTGGAGAGGCAATTGTCGGCAGCAAGACGATTGTTCGGGCTACCTTAGCTGTTATAATCGGTGCTGTCATTTATCGTTTCATAGTCGCCTTTGCATTTAGATTTAACTTTTTTGAAACAGGCGATATAAAATTAATTACAGCTTGTATCGTCATTTTGGCGTTAATCATCCCGCGATATTTTGAAAAACGGCGTGAGAAAAAAAGAAAATTGGCAAGAAAGCGGGGTGAACAAGTTGCTTCAGCTAAAACACATTCATAAAGTGTTTAACGAAGGGTCATTGGATGAAAAAATCGCCTTAGATGGAATTCATTTAGAGGTCGAAAAAGGCGATTTTATTACGATTATTGGCAGCAACGGCGCAGGGAAATCGACTTTGCTGAACATCATAGCTGGAAAGCTGTTTCCCGATGAGGGGGAAGTCTGGCTTGACGGCGTAAATATAACAACACTTCCTGAGCATAAACGATCAAAATATATCGGCAGAGTGTTTCAAAATCCGTTGTCAGGCACATCGCCGACGTTGACCATTGAAGAAAATTTGGCGATCGCTTACGGCCGTGTTCATAAACGAACTTTGGCCAGAGGTGTAACGAATAAGCGGAAAAATTATTTTAAGGAGCAGCTGTCGCTTTTAGGGCTTGGATTAGAAAACCGTTTAAATGCGAAAGTAGGATTGCTGTCAGGCGGGGAAAGACAGGCGTTGTCGCTTTTGATGGCAACATTTACGAAACCGAAAATATTATTGCTTGATGAGCATACAGCCGCATTAGATCCCGCACGCGCAGAGGTCGTCCTGTCGCTTACGAAAAAATTTATTGAAGAATATAATTTAACAACGATTATGATTACACATAATATGCAGCAGGCGATTGATCTAGGAAACAGATTGCTGATGATGAATCGCGGAAAAATCATTTTTGAGGCATCTGCTGAAGAAAAAGTAAAACTGACCATTCCGAAATTAATGGACGAATTTGCCAAAATTCAAGATGCAGTATCTGACCGGGTGCTCTTAAGCTGATATTTACCTCTTTCCATTCAGGGGAGAGGTTTTTAAATGCAATTTTGTTCAATATATAAAACAAATGTATGATATAATAAACAAAACATAAAAAAGGAGGAAAACATGAAGCCGATTCAGCAAATTATTGGGGAAAATTTTTGTAAAATCCGAAAAAGGATGGCGCTAAGCCTCGACAAGGTGTCTGAAAAGACAGGCGTTTCCAAAGCGATTCTTGCACAAATTGAAAGGGGGGAAGCGAATCCGACTGTCTCCACGCTGTGGAAAATAGCGAACGGACTTCATGTATCATTTTCCGCTTTGATGAAGGAGGAGGCGTCAAGCGTTCAAAAAATATCTTTATCAAACATACCGGCTATATCTGATGATGATGAAAAGTATAAAGTATACCCGATGTTTACGTTTGAAATCGGCAAGCCGTTTGAGGTGTTTGAAGCACATTTAGAGCCTGGACATGTCCATCAATCGGATGAACATGCGCACGGGGTGCAAGAAATTTTGATCATTCAAAAGGGAGCTTTAGAAATTGTAATTGATGGATGTTCTTATGTTGTTCGCGAAGGGGAAGCGATCCGATTTGCAGCGGACAAAAAGCATGATTATAAAAATATAACGGATCAAAAAGTTAAATATTATGTGATCATTTATTATCCGGAAAACTAGAAATGGAGGTGATTCCGATTGCATTCGACAGCATTGGCAAAATATAAATCGGAATTAATCCAAGGCATTCAAGCAGGAATCAGCATTGCCATCGGCTATTTCCCCGTTGCCATCGCTTTCGGCCTTCTTGCTGAAAGAACGGGACTTTCGATTGCGGAAACGGTGATGATGAGTGCAATCGTTTTTGCAGGAGCGGCTCAATATATGTCATTAAGCCTAATTGCTGCGCATGTTGGTGCTTGGGAAATTATTATGACAACTTTCATTGTAAACATCCGCCATTTCCTTATGTCAGCATCATTAAATGAGAAAGTGGAGAAAGACTCCATATGGATAAAAGCTCTGTACGGCTTTGGTGTAACAGATGAAACATATGCAGTTGCGGCTGTCAGACAGGAAATGGTCACAGCACCATATATGTTTGGACTATGCTTGATGGCATATAGCAGCTGGGTGATCAATTCTGGAATCGGTTATATAGTTGGAGAAAATTTGCCCGCTTTCTTACAGGAAAGCATGGGAATTGCTCTATATGCCCTATTCATCGGCTTATTGGTTCCTTCATTAAAAAAACATCGGAAAATTATCGTACTAGCTTTATTATCTGCAGTGATAAATTCCGTTTTATTGACGACCGGACGGCTGTCTATAGGCTGGTCTATTGCATTGTCGTCCTTATTTTCCTCCGTTGTTGTGGAATGTATCTTTAGAAAATTAGAGGTGCAGCAAGATGAATAGCCAAATATTTTGGTTGATTATCGGAATGGGCGTTGTGACATACATACCGCGAATGCTTCCTTTTGTTGTCTTCAGTCAATTACATCTCCCTCCGTTTTGGCAAAATGTATTAAAAAATGTACCATATGCAACATTAGGTGCATTGATCGTGCCCTCGGTCTTTTTTATTCACGAGGATTTCCTGTTTGGAGCAGTCGGTGCATTTACAGCGTTCATTGCTGCTTATTTCGGAGCCAACGTCTTTTTTGTAGTTATGTGTTCAATTGCCGTTTTATCTTTTTACAGCTTCTTTTTCTAAATATTTTGGAAAAGCAGTTCTATTACGATGTTTTTTTATCTAAACTACTAAAGGAGGGAGTTAAGCTCAAGGGGGTATTCGGCTTGAAAAAGAGTCTTCTAACGATCATTTTATTATATGCAGTTTACGGTTTGGTTTTATACTTCTATTTATTCTTCTGGACGGGTTATGAGCTGCCGAAGGGAATTAAAGGTACTTCTGCCGATCCGAAAACGTTTTTAACGGCAGAGGAGCTGCAGCTGTCAGAAAATTATTCGCAATTGAAAAATTTGGTATTTTTCATATCTATTCCGTTAGAGTGGATCATCTTTTTTATTGTGCTAAGCTTTGGGATTTCAAAAACATTTCAGCAATGGGCGGAAACAGCATCCCGTTTCTTTATAGTCCAAACAGCTTTATACTATTTTTGGCTGTCATTGCTTGTCACTTTACTAACATTACCTGTCAGCTGGCTGAACTACAAACTGTCAAAGGATTTTCAAATCTCGACCCAGACGTTGAACTCGTGGCTGAAGGATGAAGTGACCGATTTTCTTGTTAATTATGTTTTAATGGCGGTTGTCGTCACGTTTCTATACATCATTATTCGAAAATTTGAAAAGCGCTGGTGGCTTTGGGCATGGTTTGCATCGATACCATTCACATTGTTTATAATGTTTATTCAGCCGGTAATCATTGATCCGCTGTACAACGATTTTTACCCGTTGAAAAATAAAAAGCTGGAGGAAGAAATTTTACAGCTAGCTTCCAAAGCAGATATTCCCGCGGAGCATGTGTATGAAGTGGATATGTCCACCAAAACAAATGCGTTGAACGCCTATGTGACAGGAATAGGATCAAATTCGAGAATCGTTTTGTGGGATACGACGTTAAATAAATTAAGCGAAGATGAAATATTATTCATTATGGCTCATGAGATGGGACATTATGTGATGAAGCACATCTATATCGGAATAGCCGGGTATTTGCTTCTTTCCTTGGCAGGTTTATATATCATTCATCGGTTAATGATTTTTTGTACAAATCGATGGGGAAAAAGGCTGAACATTCAATCTATACGTGAATTGTCGTCGCTTCCTCTATTTCTTTTGCTGCTGGGGATGTTATCGTTCGCTTCAAGCCCTATATCCGGCATAGTATCAAGGTATCAAGAGAAACAGGCGGATTTATATGCAATTGAAATGACAAAAAACGAGGAAGCGGCTGTAAAAACATTTCAACATTTGGCGAAATTTAGCCGCAGCGAAATAAATCCGCCGAAAATAGTGAAATTTTTACGTTACGATCATCCGCCTCTGATTGAACGAATAATGTATATCGAAAATATAAAAAATAAAGAATAAACTCCTTGTTTATACAGGGAGTCTTATTTATTTTTAAATCTGTGATTTTAGCAATATAATATTAATGTTTGTCATTGCTTTTTAAACTTCCAAAAAGTATTTTTATTGATAAAATATAGGATGAGATTAGTATGAATGAAAGAGTGATCATAGATGAGCTGGTTGTCAAAACTGTTGCGGTTGTTTTTCGATAATCAGGAAGAAGAATATGAAAGAAAGATAGATAAAAACAATTCTACTGAAAAAATAAAAGATCAATCATTAACTGACGATAGATTAGAGATGCAAGCTAGAGTTACATATCAATATCCGAAAGGAAACTTTCGGTTTCCGCTAATATCCGATGATGAAACATTGCGAGAAACGAGACGCCCAGCGGATGCGGCAAAATCAAAAGCAAAAACATCTTCTGAACGCAAGCAGTCTCGACTGAATAGTGCACAAGGCGCACAAAAGGAAAGAAAATCTTTTCAGCCAACGGAAATCCCTTCACCGATTTTTGGATTTGGACCAAGGAATAGAGATGATTTATTTTTCAAAAAAATTGAAGAGCAATATCAGCAACAGACGGACATAGACGTACATGATATTTTCGTCAATGATCTGGAAAAACAAAAAGAAGTGCAAAGGGAGTTTGCTGCAGCAGAAGAAATAGAAATAAATGAAATGATAGAATATGAAAACGATTATGAAAAAGAAATATCAAAAACACAAGATCACGAAGCTGAGGATTCATATTTTGAAATAACAGCACCGCCTTCGGAGGATAAACAGCGGGAAGCTGAGGAAGCTCAATCGGTCGAGGCTTCAAAGCTGGAGATGGATTCAAAGCAAGAGACGAATCTAAAACAGTGGACAGGTCTAAACCAGGAGACGGAATCAAAGCAAGAGACGAATCTAAAACAGTGGACGGATCTAAACCAGGAGATGGAATCAAAGCAAGAAACGAATCTAAAACAGTGGACGGATCTAAACCAGGAGACGGGATCAAAGCAAGAGACGAATCTAAAACAGTGGACAGGTCTAAATCAGGAGACGGATCTAAAACAAGAGACAGTTCTAAAGCAGGGGACGAATCTAAAACAGGAGACAGATCTAAAACAAGGAACAGATCTAAATCAGGAGGAAGGTCCAAAACAGGAGACGAGCCTAAAACAGGAAGCGGATCCAAAGCATTTAGAGAAAAAGTTCGATGACAGACGAAAGCCTGTTTCCAGAGGAAAGCTTTCATCAAATCAAAACGAAAAGACAATTATTCCATATAATGTCATTATGTTTGGACAAGATAAACGAAAGCTTGAAGTAAAGGAAAAACGGCAAAATTATTTGTTTCCGCCGCTCACCCTCCTGAACGTTCAGCCGTTTGAGGAAGAAGCGGATGATCAGTGGATAGAAAAGCAAAAGAATTTGCTCGATCTTACGCTGCAAAATTTTCATGTCAATGCAAAAGTGGTCAATGTGTCACAAGGACCTTCCGTCACGAGGTTTGAGGTTCACCCTGAACCCGGCGTAAAAGTGAGCAAGATAACTAACTTGATAGACGATATTAAATTAAGCTTGTCTGCAAAAGACATCCGGATTGAGGCTCCGATACCGGGGAAAAACACAATAGGGATTGAGGTGCCAAACCGGAAAAGCAAAACGGTTTTTTTAAGAGAGATTTTACGGTCGAAAGCTTTTCAAGCCAACCGCTCTCCGTTAACGGTTGCTCTGGGCCTCAGCATTTCAGGGGAGCCGATTGTGACGGATTTGAAAAAAATGCCGCATGGTTTGATTGCGGGAGCTACAGGGTCAGGAAAAAGCGTTTGTATCAATACGATTTTAGTCAGCCTGCTCTATAAAGCAACTCCAAATGATGTGAAAATGCTCCTCATTGATCCAAAAATGGTGGAGCTTGCACCGTATAACCGCATACCTCATCTCGTCAGCCCTGTTATTACGGATGTAAAAGCAGCTACTGCTGCACTGAAATGGGCGGTAGATGAAATGGAAAGAAGGTATGAATTATTTGCCCATGTAGGCGTTCGAGATATCGAGAAATTTAATGAACGAGTCGGCGACAAGGAAAAGGAGAAACGATTGCCGTACATCGTGATTGTGATTGACGAGCTCGCTGATTTAATGATGGTTTCGCCGAACGATGTGGAGGAGGCGATTTGCCGGATTGCCCAAAAAGCGAGAGCTTGCGGCATCCATTTATTAATTGCCACACAAAGACCGTCTGTTGATGTTATAACCGGTTTAATAAAGGCGAATATTCCTACAAGAATAGCATTTTCCGTATCATCGCAAATAGATTCAAGAACGATTCTTGATACTTCCGGTGCAGAAAGACTCCTAGGAAGAGGAGACATGCTGTTTTTAGAAAACGGTTCTGCAAAACCGGTAAGAGTTCAAGGAACTTTTGTTTCTGATGATGAAATTGATCGCGTCGTTCACCATGTAAAAAACCAGATGGCTCCCAATTATTTGTTTAAACAAGAGGAATTGCTTGCGAAAACAAATTTCCAAGCAGAAGAAGATGATCTTTTTTATGAAGCCTGCGAGTTTGTTGTAGAGCAGGGGCATGCTTCGGCTTCAAGCCTTCAACGCCGTTTTCGAATCGGTTATAATAGAGCGGCCAGATTGATTGATTTAATGGAGGAGCAAGGGATCATTTCCCCGCCGAAAGGAAGCAAGCCGCGAGACGTGCTAGTGTCAGAAGAACAATTGAAAACAATAAAAGAGAGTAGTTGAGATGTACTGAACATGATATTATTAAAATGTTGGGCTGATTTTGGCAATGCCGATTTAAAACGATATACGTTGCTTTCAATTAGGAAACACTAAAAGTATACAATATTGCGTTATGAAGCTTGCAGGAAATAAATATTATAGTTGCAAAACTAGTCATTCGTCATATATTATTTTACAGATAGACGATTGTTGGAGGTTCTTATATGACTGCTTATCATTTTGTTGGCATAAAAGGAACAGGGATGAGTGCTTTAGCTCAAATCCTTCATGATATGAATGAAAATGTACAAGGATCTGATATTGAAAAATATATTTTTACACAAAAAGGCTTGGAGGAACGGGGAATTCAAATATTTCCTTTTTCGAAAAATAACATTCACCCTGGTTTAACTGTAATAGCTGGTAATGCTTTTCCAGATACACACGAGGAGATTGAAGAAGCAAAGAGACTTCAATTGCCGGTTTACCGCTATCACAAATTTTTAGGGGAATTGATGAACAAATTCACAAGCATAGCGGTAACTGGCGTGCACGGTAAAACATCTACAACCGGTTTGCTGTCTCATGTTATGCAAGGTGCTTTTCCTACCTCATACTTGATTGGAGACGGAACGGGAAAAGGAGTTCAAAACAGCAAATATTTTGTCTTTGAAGCATGTGAATACCGGCGCCATTTTCTATCCTATCATCCGGATTATGCGATTATGACGAACATTGATTTTGACCACCCTGATTATTATCGTGATCTGGATGATGTTTTTTCAGCATTTCAGCAAATGGCTTTACAAGTGAAAAAAGGAATTATCGCTTGCGGAGATGATGAGCGTTTACAGGAAATACAAGCGAAAGTTCCGGTATTATATTACGGTTTTCATGAGGAAAACGATTTTCAAGCGAGAAATGTGGTGAAAAGCACAACGGGAACTGTATTTGATGTATATATTCGGAATACGTTTTACGGCACGTTTGAAATTCCTGCATTCGGGGATCACAACGTTCTAAATGCGCTGGCGGTTATTACGTTATGCCAATACGAAAATATTGGAATTGATGTTATTCAGGAGCGCGTCAAAACGTTTAAAGGCGTAAAAAGAAGATTCAGCGCCAAAAATTTCGGAGGACAAGTGCTGATTGACGATTACGCCCATCATCCTACGGAAATAAAAGCAACAATTGAAGCTGCGCGGCAAAAATATCCTGACCGGGAAATTGTTGCTGTTTTTCAGCCTCATACCTTTTCAAGAACACAGTCATTTCTTAATGAGTTTGCGGATAGTTTAAAAAGCGCCGACAAAGTATACTTATGCGAAATTTTTGGCTCTGCCCGTGAAAACATAGGGAACCTCACGATAAAAGATTTGCAGGCGCAAATTGAACATTCAGAGTTAATCGATGAGACGAACATTAAAGTTTTGAAAAAGCATGAAAGCAGCGTTATTTTATTCATGGGTGCAGGAGATATTCAAAAATATCAAGATGCCTATGAAAAGCTGTGTGTTTAAAACAAAACGACTGTAACAAAAAATGTTACAGTCGTTTTGTTTTTATAGCGAAGAATGCACTATTTTAAATTCTCAGGATTTAGCTGCTCCAATTCCGGAATGACAAACAGTCCGTCTTTTCGGATCAATACGTCGTCAAAATAAATTTCTCCGCCTCCATATTCCGGACGCTGAATGACGACCAAATCCCAGTGGATATTGGAATGGTTGCCATTATACGCTTCATCGTAGCATTGCCCTGGCGTAAAGTGGAAGCTTCCAGCGATTTTTTCGTCAAACAGAATGTCCTGCATCGGGTGAAGGATATATGGATTGACACCGATGGCGAATTCACCGATATATCTTGCTCCTTCATCTGTATCCAAAATGCTGTTTAATCGTTTTGTATCATTAGCTGACGCATCAATGATTTTTCCGTCTTTAAATGTTAACCGAACATTTTCAAATGTAAATCCTTGGTACGGAGAAGGCGTATTAAACGTAATGGTGCCGTTCACAGAATTTTTAACAGGCGCTGTAAATACTTCACCGTCAGGAATATTCATGCGTCCTGCACATTTAATCGCAGGAATATCTTTGATTGAAAAAGTCAGATCAGTGCCAGGACCTTTAATATGTACTTTGTCAGTTTTGTTCATCAGTTCAACAAGCGCATCCATCGCTTTATCCATTTTTTCGTAATCAAGAGTGCAGACATTAAAATAAAAGTCTTCAAACGCTTCTGTGCTCATTTTTGCAAGCTGTGCCATGGATTCATTCGGGTATCTGAGAACCACCCATTTTGTTTTCGGAACGCGGATTTCACGATGCACCTTTTGCCCGATTGTTCTGCCTTCCAGCTTCATTTTTTCTTCTGGAACGTCAGCAAATTCATTAATGTTTTTGCCTGATCTGAGGCCTATGTATGCGTCCATTTCTTTCATGACATTTGCTTCGAAATCAGCCATCATTTCGAATTGTTCTTCTTGTCCTCCAAGCAATAAAGCTCGGTTTATTTGATGATCTTTAATGGAAACAAACGGATGCCCGCCAGCTTTGTAAGCCTCGCGGATGAGAGCAATCACAAGCTCCTTCTCAAGACCAAAGTTTTCAATAAGCACTTTTTCGCCTTTTTGCAGTTGGCATGAATAATGAATTAAAATTTTTGCCAATTTTTTGATTCTTGGATCTTTCAACTTGCCGGCCTCCTTTTTTTTCGTTATACAATAATATTGTAGCGTTTCCTGATTGGATTTAAAACTTGTTCTATTTTTGATATGATCGAAAGGATTCAATTGACAAAATGTCGAATAGATAAATGATTGCAGATTTTATGTTTGCATTCCGAAAAATTAGGGAATTGTATTATTGGTTTTACTTGGAGGTGCAGCAGTTGGAATTCATATTATATGCAAGCATTGCGCTAATAGCCGTAGCTTTTACAGTGTTAGTTGTTTATTTAGCCAAAACATTAAAATCTCTGCGCATTACACTCGATCAAGTAGCCGGGACGCTTGCGGGCCTTGAAAAGCAGGTGGAGGGCATTACAAAAGAAACAACAGATTTGCTTCATAAAACAAACCAATTGGCGGAAGACATTCAGAAAAAATCTGAGAAGGTCAACTCAGTGGTGGATGCCGTAAAAGAGATCGGAACATCCATTCAACAATTTAATCGGTCTATGAAAAAAGTTTCAGCGAGTGTAACTGGACAATTGGAAAAAAATGAAGAAAAAGTTGCTCAAGCCATCCAGTGGACAAATGCTGTGATGGAATTGATTGATAAAGTAAAGCAGAGAAAACGATCAAAGAAGCAAACTGATTAATTAATTTTACTTAAAAAACAGGAGGCGCAAACATGTCAAAAAAAAGCACGAATAAAAAAGGGTTCATAATAGGTTCTATTATAGGCGCTGTTGTTGGGGCAGCTTCCGCATTATTGCTTACGCCAAAGTCAGGAAAAGAGCTTCGCGAAAATTTTAATGATCAGGCGGGAAAAGTGAAGGAAAAAACATCAAAAATTACAAGCGAAGCATATGAAAAAGGAGTACAGTTTATCAGCTTGGCAAAAGAAAAATCACAAAATATTCAACAGAAAATCCAAGAGCAGTCTGAGGGCTTGGTAAAAAAAATAAAGGAACGAAGCAATGAAAATGAAATTTCTGAAAAAGAAAATCCTTCAGATTCCGCTGACACCGAGCTTGACGACGAACAAAGTCAGAAAACAGAAAATTTGACTGACACTTCACAAGCCTTAGATGAAGAGCTTCAAAGCGAAAACAATAAAGAAACAAAGTCATAGGTTTGGCAAGACAATCATCATCGGCAAACAAGCCGATGATTTTCGTTTACAGGAAAATAGGCAGCGAATAGAGGAAAAAAGCGTGAAAATTTTCATGGGGAATATTTTTCGAACAGTGTTACAAGTCCATCAGCCGGCAAGGTTTTCAAGAATTTTAAGCTTTTGCTGCTGATTGCCAAAGCCCTAATCATTTAGTTTACATGTACAAGAATTGTCCGATTCCATAACTGAAACATAACATAAAATAAACATAAATCCCCCAAATATTGTATAATAATTTTATCTGGCATGATGATCATTGGAAAATGACTTGTGAAGAACTGAAGAAAATATTTTGAAAAAAATAAACGCTTTACCGCTTAAAAGCGTTTAATCGATAAAGAAATTTTTAGTGACATTTCAAGGAATATGGTTTATAATAAACCCTAATTAAAATCAAATGCTTAAAATTTTGACGGATGTGAAAGGGTGGAAAAAATGAGCAATACAGAATTAGAAGCGCTTAGGGAACGGGTTGATGAAATCAATTTGCAAATTTTAAAATTAATTAACGAGCGAGGCAAGCTTGTTCAAGAAATTGGGAAAGCGAAAGAAGCGCAAGGAGTTAACCGATATGATCCTGTCCGTGAACGAAAAATGCTCGATTTAATAAAAGAACATAATAATGGTCCATTTGAAGATTCCACTTTACAGCATATTTTTAAGGAAATATTTAAAGCGGCATTAGAGCTTCAAGAGGACGATCATCGCAAAGCATTGTTAGTATCAAGAAAGAAAAAGAAAGAGAATACAATCGTTGACGTCAAAGGCGAAAAAATCGGGGATGGCAGTCAATACTTTGTTGTCGGTCCTTGTGCGGTAGAAAGCTATGAGCAAGTAGCTGCTGTTGCGGAAGCAGCGAAGAAACAAGGCTTGAAGCTGCTAAGAGGCGGTGCATTTAAACCTAGAACATCACCATATGATTTCCAAGGTTTAGGTATTGAAGGCTTAAAAATTTTAAAAAGAATTGCTGATGAGTTTGATATGGCAGTTATTAGTGAAATTGTGTCGCCTCAAGATATTGATGTGGCCCTTGATTACATCGATGTCATCCAAATCGGGGCACGGAACATGCAAAACTTTGAATTGTTAAAAGCAGCAGGATCTGTTCGCAAGCCTGTATTGTTAAAACGCGGTCTTTCTGCAACGTTATCAGAATTTATGAATGCTGCGGAATACATTATTTCTCGAGGTAACGATCAAATCATTCTTTGTGAACGCGGAATTCGCACGTATGAACGCGCTACAAGAAACACGCTGGACATTACAGCAGTTCCGATTTTAAAACAGGAAACACATTTGCCTGTATTAGTTGATGTCACTCATTCAACAGGCCGGAAAGACCTTCTAATTCCTGCTGCAAAAGCTGCTCTTGCTATTGGGGCAGACGGTATTATGGCTGAAGTTCATCCGGATCCGGAAGTAGCTTTGTCAGATTCTGCGCAGCAAATGAATATTGAGCAATTCAATCAGTTTATTTCTGAATTAAGACCATTAGCGAAAGTAAATGCCTAATTGAATATCGTCTATTTTTTAAAAAAGGAGCCTTTTAAGGTTCCTTTTTTTGCGTAGATCGTTTACATTATTTAATGAAGGATATACTTTAATGAACATATTTTTTTAACGAAAAAGGTAAAAATATAAGAAAACACGCCAAGCACATTGCGGACGAATGCTTTGTATCGTATGATAAGAGTTATACGGAAGAGACTGTTATTTATTTGATATAGATCATTTAGATGAGGAGTGTTGATCATGAATAATGTGACGATATATGATGTTGCACGTGAAGCGAACGTTTCAATGGCGACAGTTTCACGAGTTGTAAACGGCAACCCGAATGTAAAGCCGACAACTAGAAAGAAAGTATTGGAAGCGATTGAGCGTCTCGGCTATCGGCCAAATGCTGTCGCAAGAGGGCTGGCTAGCAAAAAAACGACGACTGTAGGTGTTGTTATACCGGATGTATCAAGCACATTTTATTCAGAATTGGCTCGCGGGATTGAAGACATCGCAACGATGTATAAATATAATATTATTTTAAGCAATTCTGACCAAAATAAAGAAAAAGAATTGCATTTGCTTAACACCCTTTTAGGGAAACAAGTGGATGGAATTGTATTTATGAGCGGCAATATTACAGAGGAGCATGTGGAAGAATTTAAACGTTCACCGGTTCCTATTGTGCTTGCATCAACTTTTGATGAGAACAATGAACTGCCTTCTGTTAATATCAATTATGAACAGGCAGCCTATGATGCGGTTAAGTTTTTAATCGATAAAGGACACAAACATATTGCCTATGTATCCGGGCCGATGGAAGAGCCTGTGAATAAAGTGAAAAAACTTAAAGGATACATACGTGCACTTGAAGAGGCAGGGATCAAATACGATGAACAATTTGTAGTAGAAGGAGATTATTCCTACGAATCCGGGATTGAAGCATTTGACAAAGTGTTGGAGCTGTCGCCAAAACCGACTGCAATCTTTGTTGGAACGGACGAAATGGCATTGGGCGTGATTCATGCCGCTCAAGATAAAGGCTATGAAATTCCGAAAGATTTTGATGTCATCGGCTTTGACAATACTCGTTTGGCGACTATGGTTCGTCCGCGATTAACAACCGTTGTCCAACCATCTTACGATATCGGTGCGGTTGCGATGCGCCTGTTAACAAAATTGATGAACAAAGAGGAAGTAGATAATCATATTGTTGAACTCCCGCATCGTATTGAAATTCGGCAATCGACAAAATCATAATCTTTTTAAGCTGAAGAAAAAACGGCCAAGCTTTTTTTAAAAAGTTTGGCCGTTAACATTTTTTTTTTGCATTATATTCCCTTTGCTGCCGGATGAATTGCAGAGCCAATTCAAGAGTGTGATTGTTTTTTTCTTCAATTTCTTTTTTCCTTGGAATCGGTTGATATAACGGATCGGGATCTTCCCATGTTGGGATTAATTCAACGGGAGATTTATCCTGCCATTTTTCCAGCCATTCTTTCGGAAGAGCCCCTTGTGCTTTGCAGCTTAAATTTTTCATCTCCAGCCAAATGAGCGACCAAGCTCTTGGAACAACCCGCCAAATATCGTAGCCTCCTCCGCCGACAGCTATCCATTTTCCATCGCAGTAGCTATGGGCAATTTCATGTGCAAGCTTCGGAATTTCCCGGTAAATATTGATGCTGGCGTGAAGATGAGTTAGTGGATCAAAATAGTGGGCATCAGCTCCGTTTTGAGTGACGATGACATCAGGCTTAAAGTACTCTGCAACTTCTGTAACGGCCTCTTTGTAAACTTTTAGCCATGATTCATCTTCGGTAAATGCATCTAACGGAATATTAAAGGCAAAACCGTATCCAGAACCTTGTCCCCGCTCATGAACTGTTCCTGTCCCAGGAAATAAATATCGCCCAGTTTCATGAATAGATAGTGTGCAAACGTTTGGCTCATCATAAAACGACCATTGAACACCATCTCCGTGATGCGCATCCGTGTCAATGTACAGCACCCTTGCCCCATATTTTTCGATAATATATTTAATCGCTACTGCGCTGTCATTATATATACAAAATCCAGACGCTTTCCCCCTGAAGCCGTGATGAAGACCTCCGCCTAAATTTAAGGCATGCTTCGATTTTTCCATCATGACATGATCAACTGCTGTTAATGTCGCGCCAACAATAAGAGAACTGGCCTGATGCATGTTTTGAAAAATAGGTGTATCTTCCGTACCAAGTCCGTAGTTTAAAGCTTCATGCTCAGACAGCTTTCCTTCCCCTGCCTGTTTTACTGCACGAATATAGCCGGCATCATGAATAAGCTCCAGCTCCTCATCTGTTGCAAATCTTGGTTCAACTATTTCATCATCTTCAAGCGCTTTCAATTTTTTTAGCAAATCAACTGTTAATTCTACTCGCAGCTGGTTGAATGGGTGCTTATTACTAAATTTATAATTTAAAAATAAAGGGGAATAAATAAACACGCTGTCTTTCATGTTATTCCCCCAACATATGAGGCCATACAACGGCATAACCTTTTTTCTCAAGCTCAGTAATAAGCCCCATTGGATTCATCGTCTGCACCCGAAAAACTAGTGTTTTGAATTTTTCGTTTTCTTCCGGATACACAAAAACGCTGGAAATGTTTACTTTTCCTTTATGAAATACTGTTGCGACTTCTGAAAGCATTCCGGTTATATTGGGAACTCTTACTTCAATGCGGGAGCTGGGCTGATGGGCTCCAGTCAACTTTACAAACGTATTCAAAACATCTGTTTTGGTAATAATTCCGACAAGCTTTCCATTTGTAGTAATGGGGAGGCAGCTGATTTTATGCTCATAAAAAATCGTAGCAGCATCTTCAACAAAATCAAGAGGGTGTCCGGTTATGACATCGGTTTTCATAATGTTTTTAACTGGCTTGTTTAAAAGCGCATCCAATTTTTCATTTTTACTTAATATAGAGGGAGCAGCATCGCGAATATCTCTGTCTGATATAATGCCAATAAGGGTATTCTCTTCGCTGATGATCGGAATATGCTTGATTCTAGCTTTTTTAATTAAGTTTAAAGCATCTTGGATCGAGTGATCCGGAGAAAGCGTGAGTACGTTTTTTTGCATGATTTTTTCAATAATCATGTTATCCATCCCCTTTCCAAGAATAGCATGGCGATTAATACAAAAATCTGTTTGTAAACCTTAATTGGTCGAATTTCTGAATCGATTCGTTATCTACCCTTTTTCCAATACGAACCATTAGACAGTTTGCAGGATGAGAGCAAATTTCTGGATCATCTGTTGCATACCATTCAAGACCGCCTGCATTCATCATTTTTTCCATCATTTTTCTATACTCCCAAACATTTAAGCCAGTTCCCTTTAAATCCCAATGCCAATAATATTCCGTTGTAATAATGATGTAATCTTCCATTGCATCATCCATCATCGAAACAATCAATAAATTTTTTCCAATTTCACATCCGCGAAATTCTGGAATCACTTCAATGGCTCCTAGCTCAATTAAATTTTCCATCTTTCCTTCAGACCATCGTTCTAGAGGATCAGGGTATAAAAATGTAACATACCCGATGATTGTTTCGTCTTTTCTGGCAATAATAATCCGTCCTTCAGGAAGCTTGGCAATTTCTACAAGCGCTTTGTGCTGCCTTGGTGCAGGACGGAAAGCTGTTAAATCCTCATGAAATTTATAGCCTGCCAGTTTATCGGGGGGAATTGGCCCTTCGACAATCACCGTTCCATTTGGAGTTTCAATTTCTTTGGCATGATATGTTTTTTTATGTTCCATTCATTACACCGCCTACCAATCTAATAACCTATTCATATTATACAGGAATTGTCGAACATAATCGGATTTGTTTTGTAAAAAATTTTTACAAAATTGCGAAATGGAATAAAAAGTTATATAATGATAAACAAATATACTAATTTTTAGGGGGGTACTTCGATGAAAGTGGAAGCGCTACCAGCAATAAAAGGAAACCACAACTTAGCAAACTATGAGGAAGCATATGCAAGCTTTGACTGGAAAGAAGTAGAGGAGAATTTTTCATGGAGTAAAACTGGGAAAATCAATGCGGCTTATGAGGCGATTGACCGTCATGCAGATGGGGCCAAAAAAAATAAAGTCGCACTTTATTATCGCGATGCGAATCGTGACGAAAAGTATACGTTTGAAGAGATGAAAGAGCTCTCCAATAAAGCTGCGAATGTTTTAAAACAGCATACCGACCTTCAAAAAGGTGATCGGGTTTTCGTATTTATGCCTAGAAGTCCAGAGCTTTATTTTGTCATTTTGGGCGCAATTAAACTGGGAGCTATTGTAGGTCCTTTATTTGAAGCGTTTATGGAGAGCGCGGTAAAGGATCGTTTGGAAGATAGTGAAGCAAAAGTGATTGTAACAACAAAAGAGCTGCTGCCAAGAGTTCCAATAGATGAATTGCCTGCACTCAAACATGTGGTGGTTGTTGGAGAAGATGTAAAAGAAGAAGGAAAAATAATCGATTTCTTTGCTCATTTTGAAAATGCAAGCAAAGATTTGGAAATTGAATGGGTGGATCGGAGAGACGGACTTCTTTTGCATTATACTTCCGGATCAACAGGAAAACCGAAAGGCGTTCTCCATGTCCATAATGCGATGATTCAGCATTATCAAACAGCAAAATGGGTTCTTGACTTGAAGGAAGAAGATATTTATTGGTGTACGGCAGACCCTGGATGGGTAACCGGAACAGTTTATGGTATTTTTGGTCCGTGGCTCCTAGGTGTTACAAATGTTATTGTTGGAGGCAGATTCAGCCCTGATTATTGGTATGAAACAATCGAAAAATACGGTGTCACTGTCTGGTACAGCGCTCCAACAGCGTTTCGGATGCTGATGAGTGCAGGAGACGAATTGGTGAAAAAATATAATTTAAGCTCTCTGCGCCATATTTTAAGTGTCGGAGAACCTTTAAATCCTGAAGTTATTCGCTGGGGAATGAAAGTATTTAATAAGCGCATTCATGATACTTGGTGGATGACGGAAACAGGCGGGCATCTTATTTGCAACTATCCGTGTATGGATATCCGGCCTGGATCAATGGGCAAGCCGATCCCCGGCGTAAAAGCAGCAATTATTGACGATCATGGAAATGAATTGCCTCCAAACCGAATGGGGAATCTAGCAATTAAAAAAGGCTGGCCTTCCATGATGCAAGCAATTTGGAATAATCCTGAAAAATATGAATCTTATTTTATCGGCGACTGGTATGTATCTGGAGACTCCGCTTATATGGATGAAGATGGATATTTTTGGTTCCAGGGACGGGTTGATGACGTCATTATGACTTCCGGCGAACGGGTCGGACCGTTCGAAGTAGAAAGCAAGCTTGTTGAACATCCTGCCGTAGCGGAAGCTGGAGTTATCGGCAAGCCGGACCCTGTTCGAGGAGAAATTATTAAAGCGTTCGTTGCATTGCGCAGCGGCTATGAAGCATCAGAAGATTTGAAAGAGGATATTCGCCAGTTTGTTAAAAAAGGGCTGGCAGCACATGCAGCGCCACGGGAAATAGAATTTTGCGAAAAACTGCCGAAAACTCGAAGCGGAAAAATTATGCGCCGCGTGTTGAAAGCATGGGAGCTTAACTTGCCAACAGGTGACTTGTCGACGTTGGAAGATTAAAAATAATAGAAGCCGTAAGTCTAGTAAATAGGCTTGCGGCTTTGTTATTGGCGGTTCAGGCATTAATAATAGATTGATAAAATAAACGCTAAAAATGGAAATAGGAGAGAAGCTTATGGAATCATCCCTTTTATTGAAAGAATTGCGAACGAAAGAGGAAATTTTAGAAGGATTTTCAGTGATGAAACATTTGCGGACTCATCTTGATGAACAATCATTTCTTGAATTGGTGCTTGAAGCTAAACAAAAGGAAGGATATCAATTAGTTGCTCTTTACGATCATAATAAAATGGTTGCCATCATCGGATTTATGCCAATGATCACTTTATACTACGGGCGTTTCATTTGGGTTTGTGATTTAGTGACATTGCCTGAAGAACGATCAAAAGGATACGGTGAAAAGCTTTTAACGTATGTTCATCAATATGCTGTAGAAAATGGCTATAATATTGTTTCTTTATCTTCCGGCTTGCAGCGCGTTGACGCACACCGCTTCTATGAAGAAAAAATGCGATACAATAAAGTAAGCTATGTTTTCTTAAAAAAGCTGCCGTCACACTAGCCAGTAAAAGATAAAAAGGACCACGTGCGGTCCTTTTTAAAATATTTATTGGGTGAAAGCAAGTTTTGCTGGGCTGTTTTTTCTGTTTCGTCTACTTTATTGATCGTTTAATGCATCTTTTCCATTCGCCTATTGTCTTGCATTTGCCGTCTGCTTCGGTTTTTGCTGCGGCTCTGTTTTTCCAGATTGCGCCGTTTTTACAATGGCTGAAGGAGGAGACGCTTTTCCTGCCACATCAACTGCAACGACGTAATAGGAGGCAGGAGATTTTCCGACTGAGATGCTTAAGTTATTTTTTGCAGGTATGCTGGCAATTTTTTTGAAACTATTTGAATTAGATGGAGCTGCATAAACTCTGTACCCGATAACATCATATTCACCGCTTTTGCTCCAGGATAATGTTGTTCCGCTAAGCTTTACAGCGGGCACTTTAGAAGGAGCTTTGCCATTATCCTGAAGAACCCTATTGCCGGTCAACGTCAAAGCCTCTAAATTAACTCCGCTAGGAAGAAGTTTAGTCAATTGGGACACGTCTGAAATCCCAAGATTATTCAATACTTCTTTTTTCAGCAGAGGCCCTTCCTGGACGAATTCAGCCGGTGCATTTGCCGGCACTTGATAGGCTACGTTGTCTACTAAAACAAATTTGCCGTACGCCAAGCTTTTATCCACTTTATTCGGCAGAAATTTAGCGTTATACAAGTCAGTTTGAACGAGTCCAGCTTTCTTACATAATTCAGAAGGTAGATCCCCAGAGAGGGCGCAATACGATCTTGAAACAATTCCTTTAGGCATTTTAAAGGAAGTGTTAGGATCTATTAAGTCAGGTTTGACGCTGTATGCGGCGTTCATTAATTTTGCCCAAAGCAATATATTTCTATTGCTGTAGGTCAAACCTTTGTAGGTCGTTTCCAGCCTTTTCGGCGTGTCATAACCGATCCATGTGCCGAAGGATACATTAGGATTTACAGCAACAAACCATGCATCCCGATAATCCTGCCCAGTTCCTGTTTTTCCAGCCCAATCAGATTGAAATGATAGATACCTTTTTAAAGAGGAAGCCGTTCCGCTTTGAATGACATCCCGCATCATATCAATCATTAAATAGGCTGTTTGAGGGGAAAAGACCTTCTCTTTCTTGCTGTTATGTTGATATATAACTTTTCCGTCTTGTGTTTCAATTTTTTCAATCATGTAGGCGTCGACAAATTCACCGTTATTGGCAAATGTTGAAAAGGCGTTTACGTTTTCCTCCACGGTTACTCCGTAAGTCATTGCCCCAAGAGCGAGGGAGAATGAACTGTAATCTTCTTGAGCAAGTGAACTAAATCCCATTTTTTCTAAATAGGATACCGGATTTTGCGAAATAATTTTTGCATAGGTTTTTACCGCCGGAATGTTATATGAATGTTTCAATGCTGTTCGAATACTTGTTAATCCGTGATAGCCGCCTCCATAGTTTTTCGGCTGATATTTCCCGATTGAAAATGGAAGATCTGCCACAACAGTTCCCGGCTGGACGATGCCCATTTCCATCGCGGGTGCATAGACAGCGAGCGGTTTCATTGTTGAACCGTTTGGTCTTAATGCTCTTGTAGCATGGTTTGTCTGCTCCCTGTTATGATCACGGCCGCCAACAAAGGAGATAATTTTTCCAGTTTTGTTTTCGATTAAAACAGCGCCGACTTCAACCGGTTCCTCGATGGTTACGGTCTTGCCTGTTTCAGGATCTTTTTTCTTTTCAAGCTTTGGACTTCCGTAATACTTGTAGTTTTTGACAACCTCTTGCATTTTGTCATAAATTTTCTTGTCAATGGTCGTATGAATGTTGTAGCCGTTTTGTCTCATGTCTTGATCGGCCAGCGCCATGTATCGATTAAACAGCTCTTTATTATTTTTTCGGAGATCCTCCAGCTTGTGACCGTCTTTTTTCGCTAGCTGCTCAGCCAGTATATCCTTCACTCTTTTTTCAACTTCGTATATAATCCAAGGATATTGCTCAATATCAGGTTTTTTCTTTTTGGCTAAATGAGCCTTTAAATCAAACTTAAGTGCTTCTTCATATTCTTTTTTTGTAATATATCCTTCTGCAAACATTTTTCTTAGGACGGTTTTCATTCGGTTTATACCAGGCTGTAAATCTTCTTTTACTTCTCCGTCCTTTGTGAACGGTGTATAAGCAAAAGGATTTTGAGGGAGACCAGCGATAAAAGCTGCCTGCGGTATCGATAAGTCTTTCGCATCTATGCCAAAAATCCCCTGCGCTGCAGCCTGCACGCCTGCAATGTTTCTTCCGGAGCTGTTTCGTCCAAATGATGATACATTTAAATAGGCTTCTAATATTTGATCTTTCGTAAAATATTTTTCTAATCTCAATGCTAGCAGGATTTCTTTTGCTTTTCTTTCAAATGACACTTCGTTGGTCAATATTTGGTTTTTAATTAATTGCTGTGTGAGGGTGCTTCCACCGGTTCTGACAGAAGAGTTTGAGAACTCCTGGAAAATCGCCCGCATGATCGCCTTTGGGACAATCCCTTTATGCTCGTAAAAATATTCGTCCTCCACTGCAACAATTGCATGTTTTAAATGCTCGGAAATTTGATCAATTTTGATTTTTTCACGTTCAAGATCTGTGCGAATTTTCCCTAAATAGACATTGTCTGCAAAGTACACTTTCGTTGTTTCAGAATAATCGTAAATGTCTTTTTCCAATTCTTTTTCGGAACGGATCGGCTCATCTTTTACAAGCGATGCAAAATAACCAGCTCCTAATCCTCCGATAAAGGAGAAGCCTATTAAACCGATAACCAATAGTAAAAGAAATAAGTTCCATGTTACGTTATAGGCAATGACCATTTTTTGCTGGTGCTTATGATAAAAGGAGCTTACCTTCCTAAAAAATTCGTACCATTTCTCCATTTTTCATCATCCCTCTACAAAATCTAGTTTATTATAGCATATTTTTTTCTCCGGTTGACGCCCTCTGTTCTAATCTTAGTTGACAAAGGATGTCAATTATGCTAAAAATGTTTATTAATGAAAAAAATACTTGAGCGTTGATTGGAGAAAGTAGCAGGCATTTCCCTGTTTCAGAGAGCTGATGGCCGGTGCGAATCAGCACATAAATGCTTTGTGAATTACCTCCATGAGCATTCTTTGTGAAAGTGAAGTAGCAAAGGACGGTTTTAGCCGTTATCAGAATGAGTGAAGAACATGCAAATGTTCTTAAGCAGGGTGGTACCGCGTAATTATACGTCCCTTCATGAAGGGGCGTTTTTTATTTGGATAAAATTTGAAAAGGAGTGGGTTTGATGAATGCTTTGCTAGAAGATTTAAAATATCGCGGACTCATTAATCAAGTAACGGATGAAGAAGGATTAGATAAATTGTTGTCAGAGGAACAGGTGAAGCTGTACTGCGGTTTTGACCCGACGGCAGACAGCCTTCATATCGGGCATTTGCTGCCGATTTTAACGTTAAAAAGATTTCAAGAGGCAGGTCATCAACCGATTGCTCTTGTTGGCGGCGCAACAGGCTTGATCGGCGATCCAAGCGGAAAAAAACAGGAAAGAACATTAAATGAAAAAGAAACGGTGAAGCAGTGGTCAGAACGCATTAAGGAACAGCTTTCCCGCTTTTTGGATTTTGAAAAAGAAGGGAATCCGGCCATTTTGGCCAACAACTACGATTGGATCGGGCCATTGGATGTCATCACATTTTTGCGCGATATCGGCAAAAGCTTTGGCATAAACCATATGCTGGCGAAAGAAACCGTGCAGTCAAGAATTGAAACGGGCATTTCCTTTACGGAATTCAGCTACATGATTTTGCAATCGTACGATTTTTTAAAGCTGTACCAAACCTATGATTGCCGCTTGCAAATCGGCGGAAGCGACCAATGGGGAAATATTACGTCAGGACTTGAACTAATTCGAAAAACGGAAGAAAATGCGAAAGCATACGGTCTTACACTCCAGCTCGTCACGAAAGCCGACGGCACAAAATTCGGCAAAACGGAAGGAGGAGCCATCTGGCTCGATAAAGAAAAAACATCGCCTTACGAATTTTATCAATTTTGGATCAATACCGATGACCGGGATGTCATCAAATATTTAAAATATTTTACTTTCTTATCAAAAGAAGAAATTGAACAATTGGCAGAAGAAGTGAAAAATGCTCCTGAAAAACGGTCTGCGCAAAAAGCGTTAGCGGAAGAAGTGACAAAACTTGTCCATGGCGAAGAAGCACTCAAACAGGCAGTCAAAATTTCCGAAGCGCTGTTCAGCGGCAATATAAAAGCTTTAACAGCAGAAGAAATAAAACAAGGCTTTAAAGATGTGCCTTCGTATGAAACGACCGAAAATGAAATCGGATTAGTCGATTTATTGGTTCAAGCGAAAATTTCTCCATCGAAACGGCAGGCAAGAGAAGACATCGGAAACGGTGCGATTTACATTAACGGCGAACGGGTGCAGGAGCTTGATTATATTGTGTCTGAAAAAGACACCATCGAAGGTCAATTTGCTGTGATCCGCCGGGGCAAAAAGAAATATTTCTTAATTCATTTCAAATAATCATATGCCTCTGCTCAAACTTTCAGGGGCCTATTAAAATCAATTGGAAAATATACGGGCGAGTGATTCTAAACGACCACCGCTCATACCCGTATTCTATTAAATAAGTCAAAAGCACCCCCCTTCAATTGAATGGAATTAATTTATTCATTGAAGGGGGGTTTTTTCGTACAAAAGAAGCAAAATTTGTCGAAAAATACAGAATTTTGTATGTCAAAAAATGTACCTAAATCTAGTTTTTATAAAGTATAATCAATTTAACAAATTATTGAAAAGGAGGAATTATATGAAAATTAGTCGTTTAAAAAAATGGTTGATATGGGCAATTGTGAATCTGTTATTTTTCTCATCCGTTCCTTTAGACGTTTTCGCAGAAACCATTCATTCTAAAGACAACAACTCTACTGAAAGTCATTTACCGTCAAAAGTCCCGACCCCTAAAATTAACCTTAAACGAGGGGAAATCATTGAGGAACGGACAGAGAATACAAAAGTTTTTTACAATGGTGATGGCACATTTACCAAAAAGATTTATTTTGAGCCGATCCATATAAGGAAAAAGAAGGGGAAGCCATTTGAGGAAATTTCTCCAAATCTAACAGAAAGCACCGATCAGTCGAATTCTGTCGAAACAGAGAATACTATTATCGAGACAAACTTTCATAAAAAAATGGTCAAAGGAGAATATGCCACTTTCCATTATAATGGACATTCAATTTCCTTTTCCATTTTAGAAGCAGCCGGCAATGGTGTACAGCCAATAAAGGCGAAGGATGTTTCTGCTATTTATAAGAAAAAAGATAATAAAATTTTTCACAAAAATATTTTTCCTTTTATAGATTTACAGAATATTACATTCAATCAAGCGACAAAAGAAGATTTAGTTCTTCACTCATTTACCGGTTATCATATATTTAAATTTTATTTGAAAACGGATTTAAAGGCTGAAGTCCAAAATGATGGTTCAATACTGTTTATGAATCAAGAAAAAGAAAAGGTTTTTGAACTGCCGAAGCCGTTTATGGTAGATTCCAATGTCGATGAATACTCTGGTGAAGTAGAGCGTTCAGAAGATGTAACATACGAATTGCAAAAAGAAGCGCAAGGATATGTTTTAACGATCAAAGCTGATCCTGAATGGTTGAAAGATCCTAAACGCGTATATCCAGTTTATATTGATCCAAGCACTTCAATAAATGTGTCAACGGATACATTTGTGATGAGTGCATATCCAACGACTAATTACAGTTCTTCATCCAGTAAATGGGATTCAGTACAAGGACAGTATGTTTTAAAAGTTGGTTATTATGATAACACAACCGGCACTTGCTATGCTTTCTTAAATCACAATCTATCAAGTATACAGAATATGAATATTACGAATGCCACTTTTAATGTTTATGTAACCCATTCATACTCCTCTACCACCAAAACGGGGTTATGGTTAGATGCTGTGAATGGTTCATGGTCAGCTAGTGCATTGAATTGGAATAATAAGCCCTCTTCAACTAATATTGGGAAAGTTGATGTGGCCAGAGATCAATGGGCGGAATTTAATGTAACGAATACAGTTAAAGAATGGGCTTCTGGCAAGAAGCAACAGTATGGTTTCAAACTTCATACGAATGGAAATGGAAAAACCTATTGGAAAAAAGTCGTTTCTTCTACGAATAGTAATTATAAACCGTATTTGTCGGTGACGTATACGATCCCTGCTCCCCAAACTCCTAAAGGAACAGTTTTTAGCAATGGAGACGGCACAGGATATGTGAATGTATCATGGGATCCGGTTCCTGGGGCAAAGGGCTATAAAGTATGGATATATAACGGTAAATCATACGAAGCCTTTGAGGTAGGCAATGTTACCTCTTGGAGCACTAATGGAAAGAAAATTTGGCCGACTTCTTCTGAAATTAACGCCGGAAAATACGACCTGCACCAAGATCAGAAAGGAACGGAGCTGGCTGTCGATCCTTCCCCAGTCTATCGAAATTCAGGAGGAAGTTATCCGAATAACAAGAACTACTGGTTCCGAGTAAGCGCGATTTTTCCCCAAGGCGAAAGCGCCATGTCTGGAGCCTTTATGCCAACCATTCCTAATTTGAAGAAACCATCTGCACCAACGGGGGTTAGTTATACCAATGGCAACGGAACAGGATATATCGATTTCAAATGGAAACCGGTGAGCGGAGCGACGGGGTATAAAATTTGGCTTTTTAACGGTTCAAACTATGAATCGCTTGATGTCGGGAACGTCACTTCTTGGACAACGAAAAACAAAAAATATTGGCCAACTGCTGCAGAAATAAATACTGGCCGCTATAAACTCCATTTACATGATGGTCTTGGCGCAGAATTGGCCGTTGATCCTTCCCCAGTCTATGAAAATGCAGGAACAAAATATGCAACGGCGACCAACTACTGGATTCGTGTCAGTGCCTATAACGCTCAAGGGGAAACCGTCTACTCGGATGCGTATAAGCCGAGCATTTCGGATTTACCTGTGCCGTCAGCTCCTTCTGGATTTGCTTACGCCAACCAATTAGGAAGCAAATCCGGTTATGTTATGCTGGATTGGAAAAAAATTCCCGGTGCAACAGGCTACAAAGTGTGGATATTTAACGGCCAGTACTATGAAGCATTTGATGTAGGAGATGTGGACCATTGGACGACCCAAAATAAAGGAATCTGGCCTACTTCAGAGGAAATCCAAAAAGGGGCTTCCGGATCTTTAACGCTGCATCATGATGGAAAGGGAATGGAGCTTCCGAAGGATCCTTCCCCATTATATGCAAAAATGGGGACAAATTACGCGACAAGCACCAATTACTGGTTTAGACTCAGTGCATACGATGCAGATGGGGAAACAATATATTCCAATCAGGCGTTGACGGTAAAAATTCCGGAGGGGAATGAGTATTTAGGAAAGGAGGAATACTGGTCCATCATTGATGTTCCTTATGCAAGCGTGAATGCCGCTACCGGTAACCTCATCGTCGACGAAGATGATGTATCGATTTCTGGAAGAGGACCGGGGCTAGGAATGACAAGAACTTACAATAGTCTATCTACTTTGGATGGATTATTTGGAAAAGGATGGCAGAGTGATGCGGAAATAAGCATCATTGCTCAGGGTAAAGAAGCGAGATTTACAGATGAAGATGGTACGCTCCATATATTCACGAAGCTATCCGATGGTACGTATAAAGCTCCGACAGGTGTTTATTTGGAATTAAGCGAAACAGCCGATGAATATATATTGACCGACAAAGATCAAACGAAAATTCACTTCCGAAAAAGCGACGGAAAGTTAACCAAAATGGTCGACGGTCATGGAAATACAACGACTTATAGTTATGCGAATGGAAAGCTTGTGTCCATTATTGATGCATCAGGAAGAAAACTGACTATGGAGTATAACGCAAGTGGCAAAATTCAAAAAATTACCGATCCACTAAACCGTTCGATCACGTTTGAGTATCAGAATGGTTTGTTAACAAAAGTCACCAAGGCGGGCAAAGAAACCACGAGATACGAATATAATGAACATGGCCGTCTAGAGAAAGTATATGAACCGACGCATACAGAAGCTAAAGCTGTTGTCAATCAATTCATTTACAATGGAGACAGGATCAGTCAAGTAATAGATCCCGAGAACCGCATTTATAAGTTGAATTATGATCAAACGAAACGGCAGCTCGTCGTGATCCAGCCGAATGGCCGCAAAATTCAGTATACCTTTAATGAAGCAGCGAACCCCATTCAAATAATCGAAGATGCAGGCGGGTTAAACATTACGACAAGCTACGTGTATGAGGGAAATAATCTAGTAGAATCACGGGATCCGAATGATCAAAATGCTGTAAAACCTACTGAAACATATACGTATGATGCAAACGGGAATGTGTTAACGGTGAAAGATCAGTACGGTACAGAAACATACAAGTATAACAAAAATAATGATGTCATCTCAGAGACAGATACGGAAGGTGATACCACTACGATTGCCTACGATGGCTTAAATCCTGTATCCGAAACTGATCAATCCGGAAAAACATCTTCTATAGCAAAATACGATACCTATGGGAATATTATTGAAGAAAGCAATACATTAGGCAGTGCAGCGAACTTACTCTCAAATAGCGGCTTCGAACAGGGAATCACAGCTTGGAATCTTCTTCGTTCTAACGATTCCGGACAATTGTTTGAAGACACGAATCGTCATCATCGGTCGCTTGGAAGAAAAACTTTAAAAATCGTCACTGCCTCAAGTTCGCCTGGAACGGAACTTGGCTATGTGGCGGCTACCCAAGAAATTGCCGTGAAACCGAACACGACGTATACGTTAAGCGGGAAGATCAAAACGAATTTGACGAAGGCCAATGCGTTCTTTAATATCGAATTTTTAGACAGTCAAAATCGCCGGATTTCTTGGGCTGACAATCGCTACAGCCAACTAACCGGTACGAGACCATGGACAGAACGGCAAGTGACGTTTACTACTCCACCGAGTGTCGTCAAAATTCGCGTGTATTTAGAGGTCGATCATAAGTCTCCAGATGCTTCCGGAGAAGCCTGGTTTGATAGCATCCAATTGGAAGAGGCACAGGTTTCTTCGAGTTATAACCCAGTTATCAATAGCAGTTTTGAAGGGGCCATTGCGAATTGGAACGGAACAGGAGGAAGTGTGGATTCTACGCAATCCTTTGACGGAGGATCCTCTTTAAAATTTTTAAGAACAAGCACCACGCAATCGGCCGGCGAATATAAACAGACGGTGATTGTTGGCCAAACATCAAATGATACACCGCTTCGTTTGACACTCACAGGTCTTTCGAAAGCGCAGGATGTCAAAGCAAACGGTACGGTGAGCCCGAGCGACTATTCCATAACGGCTAAAGCGTATTTTACAGACGGCGCAACTCAAACGTATACTGCAGACTTTCCGATCGGAACCCAAGAATGGAACCGTGCCGCCGTTTCCATCAATCCTTCGAAGCCCATCGATAAAATCGATGTATCCGTTGTGTTTCGAGGCAATTACACGGGAACAGTGTGGTTTGACGCGATCCGTTTGATGGAAGGAAACGTCGTGACGAAAAATAAGTATGATTCTAGCGGAAATTATGTTATTCAAGAAACTGATGAAGCCGGATATGTTACGAAAAAGAATTATGATGCCGTTGGTAATATATTGAGCGAGTTCGATGAGAAAGGAAACAAGAAAGAATACACGTATGATTTATCGAATCGCTTAAAACAGCTGCTGTTAGCGAACGGCACTTCCGTCAATTATGATTATGACGCGAACGGAAATATGACATCAAAAGTCATTCGGACAAGCGGCGGCCGGTCGCAAACCTTTACCTACTCGTATGATGCAGCTGATAAACTCATTAAAACTGTTGGTCCGCTCAAAGATACGACGACGAATGAATATGATGCAAATGGAAATAAAACTAAAACAGTCCTTCCGAAGGGAAACACGATTCAATGGTCTTATGACGGAACGGAAAGAGTCAAAACAATTTCCTACAATAACGTCCCATATTACGAATTCAGCTACGATAAAAATGGAAACGAACTTTCCGTCCAATATCTAAAAGACGGCACGACGAAGACAAGAAAATTTGATTCGGCGAACCGTGTTATCGAACAATCCGATCGCGGTGGGCTGCAAAAATGGCAATATCCAACGACATCGGATAAATTGCAGCAGTTTATGTTTTCCCACGGCTCCTTTAGCCAAACAGTGAATTTTCAATATAATGCCTTGGACCAAAATACAATTGTGACAGACGGGACGTATACGTACCGCTTTGACTACGACGAGAAAGGAAACATCCGCACCTTCACGACAGGAAACGGAGCCGGTTCAACCTTTATATATGATGATCGTGGCCTCGTCGAAAACGTATCGGTTGGTACAGCGGACGGAAAAGAAATACTGTCCGAAACGTACCGTTATGATGAAAACGGCAATCGGACGAAAGTGGAATTCCCAACAGGAAAAGCAATCGATTACCGTTATGATGAGCTGGATCAATTAGTGGAAGAAGAGCTTCCAGATGGAACGAAGATCGAGTATACGTATGATGGATTCGGCAACCGGACGAAAGTCGTGAAAACAAAGGGTGGGCAGTCGACGACGACAAATGCCGATTATAACGAGGCCAATCAGCTTATTCGGTTTGGCAGTGAAACGATCACGTACGATGCCAACGGCAATCGATTGGAAGACGGCCAGTATCGATATGAATGGAACGAAGCGGACCAATTGGTTTCGATTACAAGAAAAGGCGAAAGCACTCCGTTTGTCACCTACAAATACGATGAAGACGGCCGGCGCATTCAAAAGAAAGTAAATGGGGTTGTGACCAACTACCATTATCAAGGCGACAGCCTCAACGTTCTGTATGAAACCGATGCAAGCGGAAATGTGGTAAGATCGTATATATACGGAGAAAACGGCCAGCTGTTGGCGATGAAAAAGGGCAATGCCACCTACTTCTATCACTACAACGCGCATGGCGATGTCATTGCTTTGACGGATGCGCAAGGAAACATTGCCGCGCGCTATCAATACGATACGTGGGGGAATATTCTTTCCCAATCCGGCTCCTTGGCCGACGAAAACCCATACCGATATGCGGGATACCAATATGACCGAGAAACGGGTCTATACTACCTGATCGCCCGTTACTACCATCCAACTCATGGCGTGTTCCTATCCCTAGATCCGGATCCGGGGGATGCGGACGATATCCTCACACAAAACGGATATACGTACGCGAACAACAACCCAGTCATGTTGGTCGATCCGGATGGGCATTGGGTATGGCTGGCCATCAATGCAGGGTTTGCGGTTTATGACGGGTATAAGGCATATAAGTCAGGAAAAGGATGGAAAGGTGTCGCAACAGCAGCGACGTTTGGATTTATTGGTGGGGGACGGATTAAAGCTGCTAGTAAAATTGTTAAAGCTATACATGGTAATAGCCGATCCTCCAAGAGGATTCATCATGGATATGAAATTTATAAAATAGTCAAAGGTAAAAAACACGTAGTAAAAGTAGGAATTAGTGGTGCTAAGTTGAATAAAAATGGTACATCCCCTAGGGCTAACCGTCAGATCAATAAGTGGAATAAAAAGGTAGGATACCAAAGATATTATGCACGAATTGTTAAGAGAAATATTTATGGAAGAGAGAATGCCCTAAAGTGGGAAAGAGGAAGAGCTTATGCAGTGAGAAAGGCTGGGGGCAACATGTATCTTCACGTCAGACCTTAACTGCATAAAAAAAGGAGGAAAGCTATGTTACTAAAAACATTTCTGTTATTAGGCGAAGAAGGGATAACTGATGTTAAAAAAAGCTTTTCCTTTCAAACTAGATGCATGACCAAATTGTATGAAAGAGTCTTTGATAAAAAATATAAAACTGTTGATTGTAGGCAATTAAATTTCCATTGTGGTAATTATCCCGAAATAAAACTATTAGAATGTTTTGATGGTTTCTGTCAAGTTTTAGTACCATATAATGTTGAAGAATTTCTCAAGTATCCAGATAACAAGAAGAAAGTAGAAATTTTAGAACTGTTAAAAAATAGCCTCGATTTCGTTATTAGGGAGAAAAATTGGGATCCTGATCCTTTTCAAGAAGCTTATGAGAGAGTAAAGGAGTTAAACTATATTAATGAATTTATATGGGATAAACCAAAATTTAGTCCAAATAGAAAATATAAAGCTGAGGTAATTTGCAATCACGATCTATATGATTTTACACTAAAGATAGTGATTAAAGATAGAAATGGTAAAGTATTGCATGAAAAAGAAATAGTATCAACTGAACCGGATGAACTTATTTATGATAGGTTTTTAGGTCATTTACAGTGGATAAGCGATGATGAGATAGCCCTTTACGAGAAATATTCAAAGCGATATGTCTCTGTAAAATTATCAGAAGTATTATAAAGAGTATTTTATGGATATAGTTAAGTAATATTTCACACTTGGGCAGTTAGAAATTTTTTAGAAGGACATAATTCGTCCTTCTGATTTTTTACTCTTAGGAAAAAGGCAATGCGACATACTTTTGAATAAAGATAGAAGGAAGTGAAGAGATAGAAGATGAATCTTGAACAATTAATAGGGCTTCTAAGGATAGGCCATGAAAAAAATAGAATTCACTTATAAGGGCGAACGTTATTCAATCACTGATACTCAAAGAGGCATTTGTCGTACACAGTACTATGATTTACAACATCAAGTATATAAAAATTTAGAGCATCTTATAAATAAGCACTAATCGGTAAAGAAAAATTAAAAGATATTATTTCTGAAATTCAAGTGATTAATATTTTTTAATTATCTAAAAAGATAAAGGATATTGTAATAATTACTATGTTGAGTGTTCGAAATTTATAATGATTTCTTTATAATACGTAGACAATTAAATTTTTATTAAAAAATAGAGAGACTTAAGCTAATGGATAAAAAACCGCCAAAATGATTATTGTATAAGTAAGTATAAATGATGGCTGCCTATGTTGTGATTGGACATTTCGGGCAGCCGTTTTCCTAAAGGAAGAGTTTGTGTAAAATAATTCCCGCTTGTTAATCAACTGGTACCTCATATGACAACGAAACGGGTCTATACTACCTGATTGCCCGATACTATCACCCAGAGCATGGCGTGTTCCTATCTTTAGATCCCGGACCCGGGGGATGACGATGACATCCTCACACAGAACGGCTATACGTACGCGAACAACAACCCGGTGATGCTGGTCGATCCGGATGGGCATTTTTTCTGATTGGCGGTTAACGCCGGATTTGCGGCGTATGATGGGTATAAGGCATTTAAAAAAGGCGGTTGGAAAGCGGCGGCGATTGCAGTAGGCGTAGGGCTTGTTGGTGGTGCTGCATTTAAGGCATTTCGAGCAGCACAAGCAGCAAAGGGTCTCGCACGGTTTTGGTATAAAGGTACCTTTAAAAATAGTATAGAATCGCTAGCATATCATCATAACTAACATGTCGTTAGAAAGGGACGCTCCTATAGTCCAGAAAGATACACAAAACTAGCGAGAGCATTCTATCGTTCAAATAAACATTTGCGAGAAGAAGTGACACTATCTACAGGCAAAAAAGGATATAGAATTAAGAAAGGAAAGGTTGGAGGTTATTATACCAAAAGAGGGAAAATAGTGACATTTTGGCATAACGGTTGGAAACTCAAGAAAAAGTAGAAATATGAATATTATCATTTTTAACATAGTTAAAGAGAGAAAGAGGTGAACAATTTATGAAGGTTAATCACGATGTAATATTAGAACTTGAAAAAATGAGTATATTATTAAACAATGATTTTCCCTCAGAAGATATAGAAAGAATTGAAAATACCATTTTTAAAGATAATGATAAATACTGTTTGACAGGGGACTTTGACAGCTTTTGTTCATTAATAAGTGGAAGTTTAAGTTATGTCCTTGCTCATAAAAAGATACCTAGGTATCAAAGAAAATTGTTGTATAAAGATTTTTTTGCTTTGTATCCTTATTACGAACCTTTAAGGAAATATTTAAACAAATTCCCCCATTTTTCCGAAGAATTACAAGTTCACGAAAGGGTTCGGGAATTACTTTTAGAAGTATTACGCTAACCAGAGAAAAGTAGCTGCCTAAATTCAGCTATTTCTCTCTGTTTAACGTGTCCGTTTTCTTGACATAACACCATTATTACCTAATCGCCCGTTATTACCATCCAGAGCATGGCGTGTTCCTTTCCTTGGATCCAGACCCAGGGGATGCAGATGACATTCTCACGCAGAACGGATATACGTATGCGAACAACAATCCGGTGATGTTGGTCGATCCGGATGGGCATTGGGTGTGGATGGCAGTAGGAGCGTTAATCGGAGGAGTATCGTCGTATAAGTCTGCAAAAAGTAGAGGTCTCAAAGGTTGGAAGTTGTGGGGTTCTGTTGCAATAGGAGCTGGTTTAGGTGCTATCGGTGGAATAGGTTCAGGTGCTTACCGTGCAGCTAAGGTTGCAAGAAATATTTACAATATTACTAAAGATATTTTGGGACACACACTTAGAGTGTGTCCCTCTTTAATAGTTTTAGGGGTGAAAAATATGAATCAATATGAGGAGACGGTTAGAAATTTAGTTAATAATTTTAATGAGCATAATATAGATATAGTTGCTCAAGATTTAGCTAAGATGGGAAGGGACATAATTACTATCTTACAAAAATACTTTTATAAAGTAGATCCTAATGGCAAGATTGGAATATTAGAAACATTGAAATTATTAAATGACAGTAGTGTAATCCCTTTTCTGAAAGCTATTCTTGAAAATGAGACAGAGATATTTTTTGTTAAAGCTTATGCAGAAAGTGTATTGGATTTTTTAGAGGGTAAAGAAACTCAATTAAAAAGAAAAATTCACAATTTATCTAAAAAAAGTGGCACGGATTTAATCGCAGATATAGCTATGATAGGAACAATTGGCGATTACAATGCTATAAGAGAATTAGACAAAATCAAGACGAATAACAAAGAGGTACTGGAACAAATCAAGGTAGCAAAATTACAAATAATATGTGGACTAGAAGAAATAATTAAGGAGTACAGAAAACCAGATTCCAGTTATTCTCATAAAGCATTAGCAGAGGCTATTTATCATTCATTTGATCATCCAGAAGCATCAAAAGTTATAATAGAAGATCTCTTTAGTGAGGAATTTGAGCGTGTTTTTAGTGCCGTTACTCTACTTGCTTTCACGGAAAAATTTCCTAAGGACAAAGTTACTAGAGATGTAGTAAATAAGTTCTTTGAAATTTTAACGGGTGATTTTAATACAACACTAAAGAATCATGCCATTCTTGCAATAGGTAGATATGGAAATACTGATGATGCATCAAGACTTGAAAGAATTGTTGAGGAAAAAAAGTATTTAACAAAAAGGAAATTTTGGAAATGGTTAAGTGAAAGTGCACTGTTAGATGATATCAACATCACAATAAAGAAATTGAACGAAAGAAATAGACGATTCACACTCTAAATGAGCAACAAGAAAACATCGTGGCCCGTTACCAATACGATGCGTGGAGGAACCTTCTTTCCCAATCCGGCTCCTTGGCGAAAACCCATATCGCTATGCAGGATACCAATATGACAACGAAACGGGTCTATACTACCTGATCGCCCGATACTATCACCCAGAGCATGGCGTGCTCCTATCCCTAGATCCAGATCCGGGGGATGCGGACGATATCCTCACACAGAACGGCTATACGTATGCGAACAACAATCCAGTGATGTTGGTGGATCCGGATGGGCATTTTATGTGGATGGCGATTAATGCGGGATTTGCGGTGTATGAAGGATATAAAGCGTATAAAACCGGAAGAGGATGGAAATACGTAGCTAAAAAAGCGGCCTTAGGTGCGATTGGTGGAGGAAAATTAAAACTTGTCAGACATACAGGGAAAAGCCTTAAATTTGTGTGGCTTCTTGGTAAAAATGATGTAAGCGTCAAATCTTGCACACCTTCTTGGTGTGCTAATTTCATGAGATAATCTCCTCAAGATGAAATTGAAGGAGGTTTTTTTATGCCTAAGAATCCTGAATTACGAAAGGTTTGGGAACAACGAATCGCTGACTATCGTAAAAGCGGTCAAACTCAAGTAAACTGGTGCAAGGAAAATCAATGGAATATTCACCAGTTTAAATACTGGTTAAGAAAAATTGAAAATCCAATAAAAAATCAAGGAAAGTCTACAAAATGGGCATCCGTTACCCTAGAAGATCATTCACAAACAGTTGAAAATTCATTACGGATTGAAATTAGTGGGATTTCAATTGAAGTAAAACCTGGTTTCGATCCGGCCTTTCTTTCAGAAGTGGTTAGGACGTTGAAATCAACATGTTAGTTGGTACAAGAGCTGAACGAGTTTACTTGGCAAAAGGAAGTACTGATTTGAGAAAATCCATTGATGGATTAGCTGCTTTGGTGAAAGAGGGATTTGATTTAGATCCCTTTTCATCAAGCTATTTTGTGTTCTGTAATCGAAAGCGAGATAAATTAAAAATTCTTCACTGGGACTATAATGGTTTTTGGCTTTATTATCGTCGATTGGAAAAAGGAAAATTTCAATGGCCAAATGAAAATGACACTGGAACGATACAAATTAGTTATCGGCAATTACGCTGGTTATTGGATGGTCTTGCAATGGAGCAAAAGAAAGCACACCCAGAAGTAAAGGCTAGAACAGTTATATGAATTTTTTACTTTTAACAAAAACCTTGGAGGAAAATAGCTAAAACCGTCGAATTATTACTACATGATGAAAAATTTAAAGAATCCTAACCAAAACCCATTTGAATTAATTGAAAAACTTCAACAGCAAATCGTTGAATTGACGGCGAAATTACAATGGTATGAAGAACAGTATCGTCTTAGTCAAAAACGAAAATTTGGCTCTTCAAGCGAAAAAACAAATCCTAATCAATTAGAACTACCTTTATTCAATGAAGCAGAGGTAGAGTCTAATGTAAAAGCCGAAGAGCCAACTGTTGAAACAATTACATATCGTCGTAAAAAGAAACGTGGTCAACGTCAAGCTACGTTTGAAAACCTGCCTATGGAAACGATTGAATATCGTTTACCCGAAGAAGAGCAGGTCTGTTCGTGTTGCGGTGAAAAAACACACGAAATGAGCACAGAAGTACGACAAGAATTAGTGATTATTCCGGCTCAAGTCAAAGTTTTAAAACACGTTCGATATGTCTATGGATGCCGTCATTGTGAGCGTAATGAAATAGAGACACCAATCGTTACAGCACCTGCCCCAAAATCTGTGTATCCAAAAAGTTTAGCTTCACCGTCAAGCATGGCATATATTATGAATCAAAAATATGTAGAGGGGCTACCTCTATATCGCCAAGAACAACAGTTCAAACGATTAGGTGTGATCTTATCCAGGCAAACCATGGCCAATTGGATGCTTTATGGTGCCGAAAAATGGCTTGCGCCAATTTATCAACGAATGAAAGAGCATCTCCTCTCTAAAGACATTCTACATGCGGATGAAACAACTGTTCAGGTTTTACATGAACCTGGAAGGTCAAGCACATCGAAATCTTACATGTGGCTTTATCGGACTGGAAGAGAGGATCCACCACTTGTCCTTTATGACTATCAGGAAACTAGAGCAGGAGAACATGCCAAAGAATTCCTAAAAGGGTTTAAAGGATACCTGCATGTCGATGGATATGCAGGATACCATAAGGTATCCGGCGTAACATTAGTTGGATGTTGGGCTCATGCCCGCAGAAAGTTCGATGAGGCTTTAAACGTACTTCCTGAATCCAAACGTCATTCAGCAGTCACAGCTCGGGAAGGACTCAATTTCTGTAATCAGCTATTTGCCATCGAGCGTGATTTGAAAGAATGTACACCAGAAGAACGATATAAAAAACGACTTAAACACAGCCAACCATTGTTGGAGGCTTTTTCAGCATGGCTAAAAACAGAGAAAAGCAATGTTTTACCAAAGAGTCTATTAGGTCAAGCCATTACATACTGCCTCAACCAATGGGAAAAACTCGTGGCATTTTTAGAGGATGGACGTTTAGAAATCGATAATAATCGAAGTGAACGATCCATTAAACCATTTGTGATCGGAAGGAAGAACTGGATTTTTAGCAATACTCCGAAAGGAGCTAAGGCCAGCTCAATCATTTACAGTATTGTGGAGACAGCAAAAGAGAATAAATTAAATCCATTTTATTATCTTCGCTACTTATTTGAAAGGCTTCCCAATATGGATATAAGCAATATGGATGAGCTTGATCAACTACTTCCTTGGTCCAAAACAATTCCTTTGAATTGTCGGGTTTTTAATAACTTATCACAATAATAGTATTTAATCCCTATCATTAAAAGGTGGGGATTATTTTACGCTTACAAAATGATAAAAAACATCGGACTAGGATTAATACCGATTTGCCCGGTGGTAAAGCTGTAGCTAAAAGTATATTTAGGCACTTAACGAAAGGGAAAAAAGTCATTCAAAAAAGAGATGGAAATTCTGTGAGAAGGTATACCCCTGACAATAAATATCAAATTCGATATAAAAAGCGAAAAGACGGAATATGGAAGATTAATCTAGATTTAAAACGCGGCGGAGTTTATGAGGATATACATTTTTAAAAAGGAGGGGTTCAATTGTCATCGGTACCACATTACCTTATTCCGATCCAAACAAAGCTTGATGATTTACGTAGTATTTCTCAATCACAACATATAAGAGTATTCATAAGTTCTTCAGATTTGGATCCTGATTATCGGGAAGCTTTTAGCTGCATGCAAGTCGTATTACAGGTGAATCATCATGAATTTTATGTAGTGACGGCGGAACAAACGGAAATCGCTTATAAAGCGGAGATTGACCATCTTTTAATTGTAAAGGAAAAAGAAATGCCAAAATTACAATCGTTTAATCCTAAAGAGAAACTAGAGTTTATTCAAATAAAAGAAATGCAATCTCAAAATGGATTTCAGCTTATTACTTTTTTAGAGGATGCATACTATTGTAAAACGAACTCTAATGAGCTAGATTTTACTTTTGAGGCAGGGACAGCCCTTATGTTAGCCAATAATGATGAAAAACTTTTAATTAGCCTTGGAAATACTCCGTATGTGCTCCTTACGACCTCAAACATCGAAGATATTGATAAGATTTTATTAAAAAGGGAGTTAAAACCTTATACATTAGTGATGAAGCCTATCATTTAAAAAGAGGAAGCGATCTTTTTGCTAAACTCGATGATAAAATCGTAAGGAGGGCTTCCAAGTGTTTCTCGGTCAGAGGTTATCCCAGTGTTTCGGGGGGATAACCTCTTTTTGTTATATCAAAATACGACGAAGACGGCCGCCGCATTCAAAAGAAAGTAAATGGGGTTGTGACCAACTACCACTACCAAGGCGACAGCCTCAACGTTCTGTATGAAACCGATGCGAGCGGAAATGTGGTAAGATCGTATGTAATACGGAGAAAACGGCCAGCTCTTGGCGATGAAAAAAGGTAGTGCCACCTACTTTTACCACTATAACGCCCATGGCGATGTCATTGCTTTGACGGATGCGCAAGGAAACATTGCCGCGCGCTATCAATACGATACGTGGGGGAATATTCTTTCCCAATCCGGCTCCTTGGCCGACGAAAACCCATACCGATATGCGGGATACCAATATGACCGAGAAACGGGTCTATACTACCTGATTGCCCGATACTACCACCCAGAGCATGGCGTGTTCTTGTCCATGGACCCTGATCCAGGAGATTCGGACGATATCCTTACACAGAACGGCTATACGTATGCGAGCAACAATCCGGTGATGCTGGTGGATCCGGATGGGCATTTTGTGTGGATAGCGATTAATGCGGGATTTGCGGCGTATGATGGGTATAAGGCCTTTAAAAAAGGCGGTTGGAAAGCGGCGGCGATTGCAGTAGGCGTAGGGATTGTTGGTGGTGCGGCGTTTAAAGGTGCCAAAATTGCGTATAGGGTGTATAAAGCTAGACGGGCTCTAAATTTTGCTAAAGTTACTAGAAAGGCTGTAGCTGGAAAAATAACAGGATATACTAAACATGGTTTAGCACAGGCTATGCAAAGAGATGGTGGTAGAGGAGTGGCTCCTAAAGCTATTCTAGATGCAACTAGAAACCCAAAGAAAGTGGTTCAACAGTCAGGAGGAAGAACGAAATATGTGGGTAAGAATGCGGTTGTAGTTCTAAATAAGAACGGAAAAATAATTACTACTTACGCAAAGGGCTCAAAAGGTATAAGGAGGAAGTAAATGTTAAAGCTAAGCGCAGATATGTTACTTTTATTAAGAGAATGCTTGGAATCCCGTAGACCCGACCTTCTGTGGGTTTTAAATAATGAAATTAATATAAATGAAACTTTAGGTAACGAATTGAGAGATATTGTAAATGAAGAGTTTTTGGAAAAAGGATTAAATAATGATGATGAACCAAATGAGCTGGGGATAAAATTAGAGAGATTAATAGACGAAATTGGAAGGTGTTTTATGTAAGTATGTCTGTTTAAAAGGTGAAATTTCTCAGATTTACGATTTATAGTCCCAATGGTAAAAAAGATACTTTAAAAATAAGGTTAGGAGCGAAATAATGGAATATAAAAATAAATTTATTGATAATATGAGGGAATTTGAGAATCTCAAAAATCTTATAAATACAATTTTTATTTCTAATAGTTCTTTACCAAACCAAGTATTTCATAAAGAGTTTACAAATTACTTGTTTAAAGAATTTGATTTCACTATGACAGACGAATTCTGGAGTGAAATCAGGGAATTAGCTAATAAAACAAATGATGATTTTATCATAATGGCTGTACTTGATCCTGATCCAATAACCTATTATTTTAAAGAGTTCGGTTATTTTAATTGGGTTAAGTTAGAAATAAGTATTACCCCTGATCAATACTTGGATATTTTGAATTTCAGTCCAGAAGATAGTCCAGCCGACTCCATATTTGTTAATTCCTATACTGTAGTATGGGCTTCTCCTTCAATGAAGTGGGGAATATGGGCAGAAAGAGAAAAAGAGGTTTGCGTTATTGCATTCAGTGAAAAAATGTATAAGGACTCCTTAAATCCGATATTCAATAATTGGAGACCAATTGATAATGAGGTTACTGATTGGATTGGCCTTAATTATAAAAACTTCACTATTCCAAAAGACGTTAAAGACAAACTATTTTTAAATTATAAAAGTGGTTATTAAGTATTGTGAAAAGAGTTATTATAGAGTTATTATCTTAATATTGCCTTAAGAGAATTATTCTCTTAAGGCTTTTTACATGGGCGGAGTACCGGATAAACCGATTGTTACAACCAAAAAACATTATCACCGAAACCCCTGCAATGATAATTTTTTGAGTTATCTTGTACGCACAAAATAAGTCTGAAAAAGATCCCTATGTTTAACTATACACAACTGAAAAATCACTAACTATCACCATTACCAAGTCGACAGCCTCAATGTCTTGTATGAAACCGATGCGAGCGGAACGGTGGTACAATCGTATGTATACGGAGAAAACGGCCAGCTCTTGGCGATGAAAAAGGCAATGCGACATACTTTTACCACTATAACGCCCATGGCGATGTCATCGCTTTAACAGATGCCCAAGGAAACATTGGCGCGCGCTATCAATACGATGCGTGGGGGAACCTTCTTTCCCAATCGGGGGATGTGGCAGCGGAAAACCCATATCGCTATGCAGGATATCAATATGACAACGAAACAGGTCTATACTACCTGATCGCCCGATACTATCACCCAGAGCATGGCGTGTTCTTATCGTTAGATCCAGATCCAGGAGATTCGGACGATATCCTCACACAGAACGGCTATACGTATGCGAGCAACAATCCAGTGATGCTGGTCGATCCGGATGGGCATTGGGTATGGCTGGCCATCAATGCAGGGTTTGCGGTTTATGACGGGTATAAGGCCTTTAAAAAAGGCGGTTGGAAAGCGGCGGCGATTGCAGTAGGCGTAGGGCTTGTTGGTGGTGCTGCGTTTAAAGGTGCCAAAATTGCGTATAGGGTGTATAAAGTTAGACGGGCTGGAAGGTTGGATTTACAGTTTTTTGCTAGTGGTAGAAGAGGTAAACAAGCACGTTTAAGAGAATTAGCAAATGATGATAAATTATCATCAGCTTTACGTGGTGAAATTCGACGTGATATTAATGAGATTAAAAGGGGGAAAAGAAGAACTATAAGAGTGCCAAAGGGATATGAGTTAGCTCATAGACGTGGATATGAGGCAAGAAAAGGATACGGGTACGAACACAGTGATATACAAACAATAAGAAATCATAGAACTCAGCACAAGTATGATCGCTATGGAAGAAGGAGGTAAAAACATGATAAATGAAAAAGAATTTTACTCTGTTCTTAACTTACCAGCTAACAAAAGGTATGAATACTTTATAAAAAAAGTGGTCGATTGGGGAGAGGTATGGGGACTCTACGAAGACGGTTGGGCAATGACTGAGGATGATAATGGCAATCTACTAATTCCTTTTTGGCCTAAAAGAGAATTTGCTCAATATTGTGCCGCCAAAGAATGGGAAGGATATACTCCTGAACCAATTGAACTCGATGAGTTTATGAATGAATGGCTTCCTAGGATAAAAGAAGATGGATATAGACCATCGATTTTTTGGAATGGTTATGATTCCGCAGTAATGGAAGTTGAAGTTTTGTTAGGAGATTTAGAAGGTGAATTAGAAAATTATTAGACTTTTGATAGCAACGTTATCTATAGTAAAATTTTGGGGTAAAAGAGCGGCAGTTCAGTAACTGCCGCTCTTTTTGTAAATTCATTTTTAGAACCTCCCTCTATAAACTTTAATTTTCTTCAGATTTCTTACGTTTTTTTTAAATTTTGCAGAACACATGATAGCTTTGCCACCTCATATAAATAAATATTACTTGAATTTATACAATATATTTACATGTTAAGACCTATCCTACGGAACATATTTACAATATCTATAATACTGCGTATGACCGTGCTAAAAGTCTCCACACTTCTCATGGTCGCTCACCCTCCCATGTATCACTAGATGATGGTCCACACATTCCTTCGTCCTGCGTATCCATGAGGTGGAGGTTGAATATGCTCGATGGTGTTGCAAAACTAGAGTAAAAACTCGAAATTATGCATAAGAATGCAACATAACACATGCAGTAAATATCGATGAAATCCATATCATGGGGGGGCTCCATCCCATTACTCTTTACTCGTTAAATACCCGTTCAATCTCCCGTCGAAGCCCAAACAGCCACAGCCATTGGCTGTTTTTAGCAAAGAAAAAATACAGAGTTTTGCAAAGAAAAGTGCAGAGAATTGCAACTTGACATGAAGCCTCTGTGGGCGTGATTAAAAAGCCAGAAAGCCAGCAATATCAAGGGCTGGCTTCGCCTAACAAGGCTATCACGCCCACCACTCCATGTAAAGTTGGCATAAGCCAAATTCTCTGCAAAGCTCTGCATTTTTATTTTGCAATAAACATTTTAGAAGAAGACTATTATTTTAACTCTAGTGGACTAGTTTTCACTTTTGAAGCATGTTAGCCAAATCATGATGAGAAACTTTTCATCAGCCTTGGAAATACTCCGTATATGCTCCCTACGACCTCAAACATCGAGGATATTCATAAGATTTTATTAAAAGAGAGTTAAAACCTTATAAATTAGAGATGAATCCTAGCATTTAAAAAAAGAGAAAGCGATCTTTTGGCTACACTCGATGATTCAATCGCAAGAACGGCATTAAAGTGTTTCTTGGTCAGAGGTTATACCGGAATTTCGGGTATAATCTCTTTTTGTTATAAAGAAGACGGCCGGCGCATTCAAAAGAAAGTAAATGGGGTTGTGACCAACTACCATTATCAAGGCGACAGCCTCAACGTTCTGTATGAAACCGATGCAAGCGGAAATGTGGTAAGATCGTATATATACGGAGAAAACGGCCAGCTGTTGGCGATGAAAAAGGGCAATGCCACCTACTTCTACCACTACAACGCGCATGGCGATGTCATTGCTTTGACGGATGCGCAAGGAAACATTGCCGCGCGCTATCAATACGATGCGTGGGGGAACCTTCTTTCCCAATCCGGTGGGATGGCAGAAGAAAACCCGTATCGCTACGCGGGATACCAATATGACGAAGAGACGGGACTCTACTACTTGATCGCCCGATACTACCATCCAACTCATGGCGTGTTCTTGTCCATGGACCCTGATCCGGGAGATTCGGACGATATCTTGACGCAGAACGGCTATACGTATGCGAGCAACAATCCAGTGATGCTGGTCGATCCGGATGGGCATTTTGTGTGGATGGCTATCAATGCGGGATTTGCGGCGTATGATGGGTATAAGGCATTTAAAAAAGGCGGTTGGAAGGCTGCGGCGATTGCCGTTGGTGTGGGATTGGTTGGCGGTGCTGCGTTTAAAGGTGCCAAAATTGCGTATAGGGCATATAAAGCAGGTAAATTTTCAAGAACTTATAGGCTAGCGAAAAAAGTTGCAAAAAAACATGGAGGTACTTTGGAAAGAGCTAAGGGCAATGGATGGAAAGTATCTATTCCTGATGGAAAGCACTCCTATCGGGTTAGAGTGATGAATGCTGGCTCTGGTAATAGAAAGAAAGCATATTATCGAATAAGTCATTCCAAATATGGTTCATTCGATAGGTATGGCAACAAAAGTAGTGATAGGCTACACACACATATTAATCTTTCAAGGAAATCTTATAAAGAAATAAGCCGTATTTTAAATAAAAAATATTAGAACAGAAAGAAGGAGTAATATGGGGAACGTTGATATACAGAAAATACTTGATAAGCTATGGGGCGCTGAAATTTTAGATACACAAGTAGACTTACTAAATGACATTATAAAATTTAAGATTAAGATTACGGATGATAAGGTTGTAAAATTTCATGAAATAGCTTTTATTGATGTTTCTTCATTTTACTTTGTTAAGGATAGTGAGGAATTTAGATTTAATTTTTATGATAGGGAAAAAGTGGATTTTTTAGAGTTAACCTCCATCCATTATCAAAACGAACCTTTAGGTGAACTACATTTTTGCTTACCAAATGAGGAGGAATGGAGTAAACAATATCATTCTAAAGTAAATATTATAATAGAAATTTGGGATTCAATTTTGTTGATTGAGACAAGAAAAATTTCTCTAGATGGAAAAATAATAAATATAAAAAAATAATTTATTATTTGATTTTGAATTGAGGATGGCTATTTTGTTAGAAGAGCACGAAAAATTTTTTGTTGTATTCTACAAGAGTTAATCATTACTTCAACTTCAGATGGTATTGACAGAATTTTATTAGTAAGAAATTAAAACCTTAAACATGAGAGTGAAATTTATCGTTTAAAAGGGGGAATCACCCCCTTTTTTTATAGTTAAGTTTTTGAGGATTATTTATAAACATCGTTTAGCCTAATTTTAGCTAGATTAACCTTTGAAGACATAGGTTCGTTTAAACAGTCTTTAGTTACAATGAACAACAACTATACTTATGACGGATTTAATTAGTTGAAAGAAAGTTGCGAAAACAAAGGATGGACAATCGACGACGACAAATGCCGATTATAACGGGCCAATCAGCTTATTCGGTTTGGCAGCGAAACGATGAGGTACGATGCCAACTGCAACCGAAAAAAATAAAGGTAAATAAAGGAATTCACAATCGTAAAAAACATTACGGAAATGGTACTAGAAAGAGTGTAAGAGATGCAGTTTTAAAGAGATAATTATACTTGTCAGTATTGTGGTAGAAAAGGGGGTAAACAAGAGGTCGATCATAATCCATCATTCATTATTATAAGAAAGGGTATGCCATGTCTAGAAAAGCACGTATAAAATATGCCAATAATCCAAAATATCTAAAAACTGCTTGTCAAAGATGTAATCGTAGTAAACAGGAAAGATATTATCCTGATGAATGGAGGCCATGATAATGAACGACTATGAAATACTTTTTTAAAAATATGTAAAAGAATTAAAAGAGACAATTGAAGAAGAAAAGGAATTTTTAGATCCGAATCTTGACAAAGAGAGATATGAATACGAATTAAGTATTAGCGGAAGAGTAATTGCCGTATTTAGGAAATATTGGTTTGAGTGTGACAAGTTAAACGATAATGAGGAAAATGAATACTATGTAAATCCAAAAGATTTTTGTGTTGATTGGTTGTCAGGTGAACATGAGGAGCTATTTAGAATTATTGAAAAAATGCCATTTTATCCAATAGGAATAGACGAACATGGAAATTATGTTTAAAAAACAGCTGTAATATGGGCTATCTCATGATTTATGAGATAGTCTTTTTATTTATTATTGTGAAAAAAATGAATAGAAAACAAAGAAAAAATTTAGGTATATAGGTTGTAATAAAGAATTTCCGATCTCCATGTCCCGTCTTTATCACCTGACAAGCTGGCACGGTGACAAGAAGAGCGAACAATGCCATGTAAAACAAAATTGCAACTTATATAGTTTCTCATCACAAAAAAGTACTTCCATGTATTTTTACCACTATAACGCCCATGGCGATGTCATTGCTTTGACGGATGCGCAAGGAAACATTCCGCGCGCTATCAATACGATGCGTGGGGGAACCTTCTTTCCCAATCCGGCTCCTTGGCCGACGAAAACCCATACCGATATGCGGGATACCAATATGACCGAGAAACGGGTCTATACTACCTGATTGCCCGATACTATCACCCAGAGCGTGGCGTGTTTTTATCCATGGACCCTGATCCAGGAGATTCGATGATATCCTCACGCAAAACGGGTATAGTGCGAACAACAATCCGGTGATGTTGGTCGATCCGGATGGGCATTTTGTGTGGATGGCTATCAATGCAGGGTTTGCGGTTTATGACGGGTATAAGGCGTACAAGTCAGGAAAAGGATGGAAAGGTGTCGCAACTGCTGCAGCTATTGGTTTTGTTGGTGGAGGAAGACTCAAAGCGGCAAAACACTCTGTTTATGTCTTAAAGAAAGGAAATGTAGTAAAATATGTCGGAAGAACTAAAAATATTAAGAAGAGAAGATATGTCCATAGTAAAAACCATTCTAATTTAGATTTTGAAGAAGTTGCTAGCAATCTGTCCTGGGGACAAGCGCGTGGATTAGAACACCGCCTATATTTGAAACACGGTGGAAAAAGTAAGCTTAGAAACAAGATAAGACCTATTAGTAAAAGAAATAAAAAGTATAGAAAATATATGAGCGAATCTAGAAGGATTTATAAAGAAGTAATAAGAAGATATGGTTGGTGATTGTATGTCATTCTGGGAAAGCATAAAGAACAAGGAAACAATTATTTTAAGTGACGATGCAATCGATTTGTTAAGTGATACGCTATTAGAAATCAAAAAAATTTATGAAGAAGATTTAGAAAGAAAACCAACGGTGGTTGAATTAGAAGCATTGATTATGGAGGCTATGCAACTTGATTCAAATATAGCCGAACAATTGGAGGAAATGGAAATCTCCGATGTAAAATTTAAGTTGAAAAAGAGAAAAAAGGTTCCTAACATTGAACCAGGCATTGTATTTGCAATCCCGCTTAAAGAAATTGAAAAATATGCTTATGGTTTAGTAGTAAAAGGAGAAGGTCTAAAGGATGACATTTATATACAATATTTTGATATCTTCACTAATGAAATATTAGATATAAAAAACTTTAGTAATCAATTTGAAAAACTTTCTGTTCTATATACTATTAACAGTGGAATATATGGAATCGTTAATAAAGAATGGAAAATTATTGGGAAATTGTCTAAAAGAAAATTCAATCCTGAAGAATATGAGTTACCTGATTTTGTGTTTTACAATGGTAAGGAATATTTTGTGAGTCGAGGGGATGCGAATACACCAATAGCAGAATTAGAGCCTATTTCTAAAGAGGAAGGGGAAAAAATAAAAAATCCAATTGGTCTGATTGGTAGTAATAATATAGTGGAAATGCTTGTAAAATCTTACTATGAAAAGCAAACGAGAAAATAGTAATTAGCTTCTTTAAGGTTATCCCGTGATTTAAGGGATAACCTTTTTTATTATACAGTGAAGATAGTTAACGAATTCAAAAGAACATTAATAGCGTAATTACAAACTACCATACCAAGACGACAGCTTGAATGTTCTGTACGAAACGGATGCGAGCGGAAATGTGGTAAGATCGTATATATACGGGGAAAACGGCCAGCTGTTGGCGATGAAAAAAGGTAGTGCCACCTACTTTTACCACTATAACGCCCATGGCGATGTCATTGCTTTAACGGATGCCCAAGGAAACATTGCCGCGCGCTATCAATACGATACGTGGGGAAATATTCTTTCCCAATCGGGGGATATGGCAGCGGAAAACCCATATCGATATGCAGGATACCAATATGACAACGAAACGGGTCTATACTACTTGATCGCCCGTTACTATCATCCAACGCATGGCGTGTTCCTATCTTTAGATCCCGACCCGGGGGATGACGATGACATACTCACGCAAAACGGGTATAGTTATGCGAACAACAACCCGGTGATGCTGGTCGATCCGGATGGGCACAGGGCTAAATTATTTAAAGACATATTTCAAAAGATAAAGAAAACAGGCTTTAAAATTCACAAAATAGGACGGATAAAGGGGGCAAACGATTCGGGTAAAGGATATTGGGGAGTTCTTTATTCTACTAAAAATAATAAAGGTAAAAGGAAATATAGATCTATAGAACTCCATCCTCCGCATAATAACCATGGTTATCATTTACAAAGTAACAAGTTTACTAAAAATCATCCTCATTTTAAAGGTAAATTTTATAGAAGTGGAGAAGCCTGGAGGATTACAATATGGAAAGTGAAGAACAGGAAAAAATAGCTTATATATTTTGTAAAATGTTTATATGTGGAGGGAAAAATGAATTTTTTTAAAAAGATTTTCTTTAGCAAATATGAACAGTTTGCTAAAGAGCTTGGCTATCGTACATGGTCTGAGGCTAGTGATAATACATTCTTTATGTTTCATATTCCAGAAGACGGGGGATGGTATGTTACTGAATTGCCAAATAGAACTTGGGCAGTATGGAATAATGAAGGAGATCCACCTTATAGTTTTGTTACTTTTTTGACATGGAGTGAAACGATAAGGTATTTGAGGAAGTTGTTTAATGAATATTGTTATCCTGAAACTTATTGGGCTCCAGAAGGATATGGCATTGATGATGATATGTTTTTAAATCCACCTCAAAAAGATAAGAAGTTATAGACTATGTAAGAAATTTTATAAGAGAGAAAGGCAGGTTTCTTAGCTAGGGGAAATCTGCCTTTTCAATTACGAGGTTTGGGGAAACCATCTCAGAATTCGGGAAACAGAAGAAAAAACCCTACCGCTATGCGGGATACCAAATATGACCAAGAAACGGGTCTATACTACTTGATCGCCCGATACTACCATCCAACTCATGGCGTGTTCTTGTTCTTGGATCCAGATCCAGGCGATGCGGATGACATTCTTACGCAGAACGGCTATACGTATGCAAACAACAACCCGGTGATGCTGGTCGATCCGGATGGGCATTATGCTCATATTGTTATTATAGCTGGAATGGGGGCTTATAGAGCTTATAAGATTTATAAGGTCTACAAGAAGTATAAAAAAATTTCAAAAAAATATCGTTCGAATCGTAAAAGAAATTCTGCGATACATGGATATGAAATTTATGATAAAAAAACTAATAAAGTAGTTAAAGTTGGTATTAGTAGTGGAAGGATTTCTAAAAAGGGAAAATCATATCGCGCTGAAAGACAAGTTAGAAAGTGGAATAGGCAATACAGGACAGATCGGTATGCTTCACGAATAGTAAAAACTAACATACGTGGTAGGTATAATGCACTGAGATGGAAAAAAAGGCATAAGGAATACATTAATAGAATCCAGCCTAACAACAAATTATCACCTCCATTTCACTATCGTCCATAAATTTAATAAAAGGAAGTGAAAAAATGACTGTTATAAGGGATATTCAACTTTCTATTCCAAGTGATATAAACTATTTTGATCATACTGTAATAGTTGACTATGATACTGGTGAGACAAGCCCCTTTACCGATTATAGGCAAAGCAAGTCCGCCATCTTTCATTATGAAACAAGATGTATTACATCACTTTATACTCGTCTTTTGCCCGAAATTCATACAGATGGGGAAAAGGGGGTTATCATTCAATGCGTACCGGATCTATCTAAATTAAGCGAGAAAGAAATTGAAATGGAAATGGTACCCGATTTTATTACTGTTTATGTTGAAATGGATTATAATCAATACTTCTCTCTTACGGATGACTTGGAAAAAAAGAAAATGGTATTAGAAGTGTTACAAGAGGGTATGGAAAAACTTGCTGATGAGCGAGGATGGGATAAGCAAATTTTTCGTGAAATATACAACAAGATAAAAGAATTAAATTACAAAAATACATTTATCTATAAGAAAAAGAGCAGCCCTAATCGTAGATATATATGTAGCATTATATGTGAACACGAAGTCTCTTATGTAGATATATATTTAGAAATAAAACGTCAAAAAGGAAATAAGGTTTTAAAAAAAGAAAGATTGGTAAGAGTAGACAGACCACACGAATCTTTTTATTGGAGATATTTAGGGGATTTAACATGGACACTAAATCATAAGGTAACATTTACCGATCATTTACATCATTTTGGGTGGGTTGTAACTTTTTTAGAAAAAGAAACGCAGCTTATATGGAAAGTAAATAAAGTTTCGTATCTTTCTTCATAAATTCATATGTTAGTAAATATCCCGCCAAAAATGAATGTTTCCTCGTTTGTGGGATATTTAAAAGAGAAAAGCAGTTTAATGATATTTGATAGACATGTACATTTAAAATATCGGTATGGCAACAGAAAATTTTGGTGCAGAGGTTTTTATGTGGATGTGGTAGGAAGAAATAAGAAAGTAATTGAAGAATATATACGGAATCAAATACAGGATGATATAGTTACAGATCAAATAAGATAGATCCGTTCACGGGGAAAGAGATAAAAAGTAACCATTTGAGGGTTGCCGGAAGAGAAGTGCAGTTGGCGAACCTTTCATACTCTTTTAGGGGCTGTCCAGAAAGTCAAAATCCATTGAAAACGAAACATCATAAACATTGATATATCAACATTTCTAAAACATTAAAGGGACGTCTATAAGCCGGAAAATCGACTTATTAGACAGCCCCGACATGAGCGAGGCATTAAACGATTTTGGGTCATCGTACAATTTACGTATATCTATTGCATGACAGAACATTCAAGTGATTTTTCAACCGGTCTTGCGAGTGTGAGATCGAGAAAAATTCACAATCTCATTGAGTTTATTTATTACGAAGCTCAACGAGGAGTGCCACTAGATTCCATTAAACACCAGTTACGAGTGGCATAAGGGTATCTTTGTTTACTTTTTGAAGATGGTAATAAATGTAATGAAATTCACTCATCTACAGTTAAATACTAACAGTGCATGTCCAATACATGTGCAAGAATAACCTTCATCCATAGCATCCCACCCTCTTTGGGAGTGGGTTTTTTAATAAAGAAAAGCTTGTCAAATTTTATTTTAATTGTAAAATACTAGTTATATAGGTAATTATATGAAAATTAAAAATATTTGTTTGGTTTCATTGCACTTTTTTGTCCTTATTTTTATACGAGTTTTCCAGTAAATGCACAAAGTAATCTTCAGACAATTATCATCGCCTGATTATATGACGAATTGCCCTGTGATTGAAGATTTAGAAACAGTTCCGACTGCGGAGAAGGGAGAAGAGGTGATCTCTCGGCAAGATGGATTTGAAGTGAAAATTGACATAGACGATCAAGAAGCGGGCTCGGAGCTATCGGTTTCTGTCGATGCCCCAAACTTAGAGAATGATGGAACACTTTTGTTTGTGAGAAGGAGTGTAGATGATTATGAATGTTATTGAACCAAGTGTTTATGAACCTACATATATATCCATCTTGTTAATCTTACTCGGTTTAGGTTATTTATTTTTAATAGGATTAGCTATTTCCAAATATCAATTTAAGATTTCCGGTAAAATTTTTTTGGTAATATCCATTGTAATTTATTTATTGGTCGGAGCTTATATGGTAGGAACAGGATATTATATCGATGAGGAGGCACCTGATGCGCTTGTTTTTCATAAATTTGGCTTTTTGGAATTAATCATCCTGTCCTATGCGTACATTTTTTTAGGACTTGCAGTAGGGTTTGGGAAAAGGAAAGAGAATTGAAATTGGAAATCCCCAAGGAATTTGGAGCCGTGGAGACGGGATATAAGGATGTAATCCATAATAAAAAGGAATCAAGGAGAACGATAACAATGAAAATTAGTGAATTGGCTGTTTACGAGCCATATTATATTTCAATTTTTTTAGTCTTACTTGGATTAGGATATTGGATGATAATTGCGTTAGTTGTTTCTAAATTTCGTTTTACTATATTCGGTAAATTATTTTTGGCAATATCCATTGTGATCTATCTCTTGGTCGGGGTTTATATGGTTGGCAAGGGGGATTATATCGATGAAAAAGCTCAGGATTCACTTATTTTTCATAAATTTGGCTTTTTGGAATTAATCATCCTGTCCTATGCGTATATTTTTCTAGGACTTGCGGTAGGCTTTGGGAAAAGGAAAGACAATTGAATGTTAAATCTTGGATTTTTCAATATTCCACTTGTTTTTTCATAACACGGTTATGCAAAAAAGATTGGCCAAATTTTATGGTCAATCTTTGCATTTATCTATTCAAATACTTTTGTTGAAGAGGAAGATCTTGTCGTTTTATTTTCTCTCCGCTCTTATTTCTTTTTTTAAGAAACCAGAACAGGACTGTAAGTGAAAATAATAAAATTGGTATATATCCAACTAACCGCCATGCGTTTAACGCACCGAGAAAATAATATGCAACTGGTAAAAATGTTACTATAATGCTCCCATAAGGTGAGACACATGAGCGTGATAAATAAGTTATAATGATACCATGAAAAAAAGAAACCGATATACCGCAGAATTTAAAGCTAAGGTGGTTCTTGAGGTGTTGCGTGAAGAGCAAACCGTCAATGAAATAGCCGCCAAATATGAATTAAGCCCAGTCATGGTCAGTCGTTGGAAAGCAGAATTTCTAGAACGATCCTCGATGGTCTTTGAAAAAGGCTCAAGCGAAGTGGATAAAATCCGTAAAGAATATGAGGCCAAACAAGAAAATTTAGAGAAATTGGTAGGTCAGTTAACGGTTGAAGTTGACTGGCTGAAAAAAAAATCTGGACTCAAATAAGTCTGTTGACGAACGAAAGGCTATGGTCGAATTCAATCACCCATCGATCAGCATCAAGCGTCAGGCACAGTTATTAGGTATTCATCGTACTAGCGTGTATCGCCAATCAAAGGGGCAAACAGAAAGCTCAGAAAACATCATGCTCATGCACGAAATGGATATGCTTTATACAGCTCATCCCTACTTTGGCTACAGGCGCATGACTGCGAAACTTCGTGAGAAAGGATTTGATGTGAATCGTAAACGCGTACGCCGTCTCATGCGCCTTATGGGTATACAAGCTATTTACCCAAAACCCAACCTTAGTAAGAGGCTACATGCCAAGTACTGCCGGCCTTACCTGCTCCGTGGATGGGAGATCACCCGTCCGAACCATGTATGGGGAGTGGATATCACCTACCTTCGTATGGGACGGGGCTTTATGTACCTGTTTACCATCATCGACTGGTTCAGCCGCAAAGTGATCGATTACGAGTTATCTAGTACGCTGGAGAAAGGATTTGTCATCGACTGTCTGAAGCGGGCATTGCGTCATGGTAAGCCGACCATCATCAATAGTGACCAGGGCAGCCATTTTACAAACGCTGACTATCTCGGGCTGTTGAAAGAGTATGGCATCCAGGTATCAATGGATGGCAAAGGACGAGCAACAGACAATAGTCGTACGGAACGCTTCTTTAGAGCTTTAAAGTATGAATGTATCTATCTCAATGAATTCGATAATCCTAAAGAGTTGCGAAAAGGCATTCGACGCTATGTTACGTTCTATAATACAGACCGACCTCACCAATCCTTGGACTATTTGACGCCAGCAACAGTGTACAAGCAACCTAAGATGGCTCAAGCATCCTAACCATCGAACGTGATGAGAGGCTTTATATGGAGAGACGGGCATGATAGGCTGTTTTAGCCATGCGATGTTATCTGTCCATCGCTCCAGCGCAAAAAATCGTGCCCGTAGAGGCTCCATGTCAAGCCTTTATCGCACACGCACCACATTCATAGCGAAAGGAGAGAATGGATAACTTAAATATTATCAATTTGTGTCTTGACAAAGGGGTGCATTACATACAGTACTAATAAGCATAAACAGCCAAGAACGATGGAGTAAACCAATTATAAATGTAAGTATTGAAATAACAAATGAAGTTCTCCATAAGAATATAATCAAATTAAAATCATCCAATATATCGTCCACCCCCTGCGTGAAATACTGTAATATTTAAAGAAACTAGGAGCTGTCCAAAAAGTCAGGGTTAACTGACTTTTTCGAGCCCCTTCATTTTAGGGACTTATCGGGCAGACCATTTTTTCTATCTTTTTATATCCTTCAGAAGTCTTATGAAGGACTTTTCTTATGCTCCCTCTTTCTGAATTGGTTCTTCAAAAGTTTTCTGACGGACATTCAGCACATATAATTGCTTCTTGTTGGGTTCATTGCCTCTTATGAAGGACATTTACAAAGTTTATTCAATTATTTTTGTCCTTCACTGTAGTATTTCTCCAAACTCTTTCATTTTAGGAACTCATCAGGCAGCCCCTTTAAAAAATTGATTTCTTACTCATCATCAACTTTTAATTTTAAATTTGAGTAAAGAACTAAATTCCTACCTCAAATTTTGCTTCGTCATCCGATGTATCAGCATCTATTTCATTAGAAGATCATTAATCGATATTATTTCACCAGCTGTGAAAGCATTCGTTAGTGGGATTTTACAAATAAATCTAATAGAATATTGCCGTATATAAATATTCTTCATTATGCACTCAATTCCTTTTTTTGTTTTAAGAAGTGAGTCTTCAAGCTTTTTTCTGCAACGATATGGTATGCAGGCACAAAACTAAACAATTTAAATTCAATAGAACAAATTTCCCATGTATTTTATGTGATTAAAAAGAATTGGTTAAAAATAGGGGAAATTTTAAGTTATAAAAACGTTTTACTATGCACATACATTTTATGAATCGTGATAGATCTGAATTTACTGATACGATTTCAAGGATTTCCACAGGCTCTAAATCTCATTTTGGTACTTTCGTGTATATAAAAATAATTCAGCATCTGTCCGCATTTTTATAAAAAGTAGCTCCAAAAGCTGCCCCACTTGCCCCAAAATAATACATTATGAAAACCTAAATTGAAACAAAAAAACCCTGAAATCCTTTCTTCTCAAGGGTTTCAGGGTTTTTAAATACTGAATTATACAATCTAATTTTATTAACGAGAGTAGAACTCAACGATGAGCGATTCGTTAATTTCCGCAGGCAATTCAGAGCGTTCAGGCAGACGAGTGTATGTTCCTTCAAGCTTTTCCGGATCAAATGTTAAATATTCAGGAACAAAGTTGTTTAATTCAACCGCTTCTTTAATGATTTGAAGGTTGCGGGATTTTTCACGGACAGAAATCGTTTGGCCTGGTTTTACTTGGTAAGACGGAATGTCCACGCGGCTTCCATCCACTAAAATATGGCCGTGGTTAACCAATTGGCGTGCTTGACGGCGAGTGCGAGCCAAGCCAAGACGATAAACAATGTTATCTAAACGAGACTCTAAAAGGATCATGAAGTTTTCACCGTGAATACCCGGCATTTTGCCCGCCTTTACGAAAGTATTGCGGAATTGACGTTCGTTAACTCCGTACATATGGCGAAGCTTTTGTTTTTCTTGCAATTGTAAGCCGTATTCAGAAAGTTTTTTCCGTTGGCCTGGACCATGCTGACCAGGTGCATACGGGCGTTTTTCAAGCTCTTTGCCTGTGCCGCTCAAAGAAATGCCTAAACGGCGGGAAATTTTCCATGTAGGACCTGTATAACGAGACATATTGCTCCTCCTTTTGTATTTTCGATTGTAAAATACAAACAGACTGATTCTCTCAATTATGCACATTTTGTTTTCATGTACCTTCGCTCCAGCAGCAGAGAGTTACACGGTACACCTCAGATTTGAGGAACAAAATGACATCATAATTGTCGAATCCTTAGGCTGCTATATTTTACACAACGATCATTATATGATTTTAAATGAGCGGTGTCAAGATTATTTCCTTTGCTGTCAGCGAAAAGGAATATTTAATCCGACGAACTTCACACATTCATTTCTATTTTTTGTGAAAAAAATACCAATTTTTTCACAAAAAAAAATGTGCTTCATGTTATAATACTATTAAAGTAATAAGGTCTATTTTCCCGGTTATAGGTGGTGGAGTATGGATTGGGATCATTTTGAAAACTTATTTTTCCGATTACTTATGAATGATTCGGACAGACAGCATTTCGATGAATTTATTAATGAAATGTTTGCAATTTTAATCAAAGCATTTAATCTTCAAAATGTGTCGATTTGGAAAGAGATCGGTTCGAATCTTTTTTTATGCCAATACTCGAGCAATGACGATGTAAAAGGTGTTTCGAAATCATTTAGCTTCAAAGACGATGAACAATTTGTAGTTTACAAAGAAAAAGGACGCTTGTTTTTGCAGTATTCGACAGAATCCTCTCCAAAAATGCTGTTGGAATTCAGAGGAGGCCGTGTACTTCACAAACTTTCTAATCAACAACTAGAAAAAATTTCTAAAATATGTTTTGCCATGTTTTTTCACGGAAAAAAATTATATTTGCAAAAAACGCTTAAAGAAAAATATTATCAATTGTTTTTATTAACTGATGAACTTTATTCCATTATGAAAGAAGAAGAAGTGTTAAACAAGCTTTATAACACTTTGAGGCAAATGTATCCCGACCTATTATGCCATTTCATTTTGCCAATGGATTATTCATTAGGACATGAAATTCCTGTGAAAAATTTGGAGAAGGAAATAGATCAGTATGAGGAAGCTATGACAGCCTTTTTGAAAGGCGATATGGTCGTAAGAAGCTCGTCAAACGGGCTCTATATTTATGTCCCGATTGCAGGAAGGCAGGGTGTTTATGGATTAATTGATGTACATATCCCACTGCATATTGAACAAATCGATGACGTAATAGATATGATCGAAAAAGTGGCAAAGGCCGGCGGCAAAGCGCTGGAAAATGCCAAGCTGTATGAACAGTCGAAGCAGCATGTAAACGATTTGCAGCTCATTAATGATACGGCTCGAAAAATTAATAAAAATTTGCGGATTTCAGATACGATGAAATACATGGTTAAAAGAATGCTTCGTTCATTTTCTGCAGATGAGGCCGCTTTTTTTATTTTTGATGAAAATAAAAAATGGAACATGCTTTCAGAAAGTACATCGTTTTTCCATTCAGATGAATCGAAGGCTTACGTTGATTGGGTTGCACAAAATATATTGGAGCAAAATAGTGTATTCACTGGCGATATTTCCAATTCCATTCTCGGGGAAGCCGTTTATAAATCAATAATGGCTGTTCCGATGATCGACAGTGAAAAAATCATCGGATTTGCTGTTGTGCTGCGTAAGGAACCGTATTCCTTCACGTTTGATATGTACAAATTAATGGAATCGCTTGTGTCTCATTCTACACTCGCCTTTACGAACTCCATGCTTCGGGAAAAGCTGGAATTGCTCGTGATTACAGATCCGCTTACAAATCTTTTTAATCGAAAATATTTTGACGAGGTTGTTCATCAATCGTTTAAAGAAGACCAAAGAGGCACATTAATTTTAATAGACGTAGACAATTTTAAACAAATCAATGATACGTATGGCCACCAAGTAGGCGATAAAGTGCTTATTCAAATTGCTAAAACGATAAGGAACAACATACGGGAGGAAGATGTAGGAGCTAGATGGGGCGGAGAAGAGCTGGCCATTTATCTTCCTAAAGTGGGTTTAAAAATCGGATGTGAAGTGGCAAACAGAATTGTTTCAGCTGTGCGGAAATCAACGAAACCGCCTGTAACAGTTTCATGCGGTGTTTCCTATTGGGATGCAGCTCATAAAAATGATTCGCCTGCCCTTCTTTTTAAAAGAGCAGATGATGCCTTGTATCAGGCAAAGCGCAATGGAAAAAATCAAGTATCGGTTTTAGACCAAGAAAGAGCATAAAGGGTTCCTAGGTATTGCTCTGATTTGTTAAAATCGTTTGACAGATCGTAACTAGGAACCCTTTTTTATATCATTTGAAAGGGTTCAAAAGTTGAATGCTCATTTCCACCTGTTCACGACTTCCGGCGTTTGAAAAACAAGGCTATTAAAGGTATTCTGTAAGAATATTCGTAAATTTTTCTAAATATCTTTGGTCTATTTCATCAAATCGGTTTTTAATCGGGCTGTCAATATCTAACACACCGATTACCTCATCGTTCTTAATAAGCGGGACAACGATTTCCGATTGTGATCGCGCGTCGCAGGCGATGTGTCCAGGGAACTCATTTACATCAGCCACTCTCACCGTTCTTTTTTCGAAAGCAGCTGTTCCGCATACACCTTTGCCAATAGGAATTCGAACGCATGCCGGCAGCCCCTGAAAAGGTCCGAGAACAAGCTCATCTCCGTCTTTTACATAAAAACCAACCCAATTGATTTCTGACAAAAATTGATTCAACAAGGCGGATGCATTAGCTAAATTCGCTATGACATTTTTTTCCCCTTCAATCAATGCTGTAAGCTGTTTTAACACAAGCTCATAATTTTCTTCTTTTGTTCCATTATAGCTTTCGACGACAAACATGGAAATTCCTCACTTTCTTTTTCAAAATGACAAGTAAGTACGAACTTTGTCGAGAAATTATAGCAGGAAAATATCGTTGCGGGTAGAAAACTTCTAACAGCCATCAACAAAAGGAGTGATCCACTTGCAAACGAAAACGAACACTGTTACGAAAGAAAATATCGTTGATGCAGCAATTTTCCTTTTTAATACAAAAGGTTACACCGGAACATCGGTTAGGGAAATTGCCAAACGGGCCAATGCAAATATCGCCCATATTTCTTACTATTTTAAAGGAAAAAACGGATTATTGGAACATTTAGTGTCCAAGTTTTATGAAGGTTATTTAGACGTAATCGATCAATGCTATCAAAAATGTACAGAATCTCCAAAACTCTCTCTTATGGCAATCGTTGAAGAACTTCTCCGCTATCAATATGAAAACCGCCGGCTTGCCCGTTTTGTCCACCGAGAAGTAACGCTTGATTCGACTCTCATTCGCCAGGTGATGATGACTTATTTAGCGAAAGAAAAATATTATTTGCTTAACCTGCTTGAACGAGGGATGCGAGCGAACCAATTTAAACAAGTAGACATTCCCCATTTTTTAGTACAATTCAAAAGCTTAATAAATATGCCGTTTTTACAGCCTCAATACATGTATGAAGTTTTACATATTAATCCGTACGAAGAATATTTTGTCAAGCAATATAGTAAACAGCTGGTTTCATGGCTGGAACAAATACTTTTTCAGAAAAACGAAAAACAATCAAATGACTAAACCATTTTTTCAAAAAGTGAAAAATCGCTGCCTACATCCTTCGCGCTATGGGCATCAGAACCATAAACGAGAGGGATGCTTTGTTTTTTGGCCGCTTGTATAATATCCTCTGGCGGGTAAATTTCTCCGCAAAAGGCTTTTCGTAAACCGGAAGTGTTGACGTCCAGTTCCATCCCCCTTTTGTTCATTTCAGCAAAAATCTGTTCAATATAAGGCTTTTCATCAAATGTGGCTTGGAAAAGCTTTTGAAATTTGTGTATTAGCGTAATATGTCCAAGCCGCTTCGGCTTATACTTTCCAAGATCTGAAACAACCCCTTTTAATACTGTCGCATAATATAATTCGTATAAATGATTGATGCCACCTGACAGCTCCGCCATTTTTTGAAACGTATGTTCATCAAAATCTACACAATAATATTGTCCATTTAATTTTAAAAAATGTACGGACAAAATGCTGTCATCAAGAAAAGGACCGTATTTGTCCAAAAATTGCGCTGTTTCTCTTTCAAAACCGTTAATATAGTCTACTTCTAAACCGATATGAATATCGATATCGCGTTTATATTGTTTTTTTAAGTCTAGCAAAATAGACAAGTAGCGGTCGATATCACTGAAGGGCATTGCGCTGTCCTTATCGGGAGTTGGATCAACAAACCCTTCCGGCAATGGAGCATGTTCTGTAAAGGTTATAGCAGAAAATCCTTTTTTTATGGCAGTTTCAATATACAATTCAAATGAATCGTCCGTACCGTGGGGGCAAAAAGGGGTGTGAACATGTCCATCTTTTTTCATAGAAATCACCTCAAGTTTGTCGAGATTTATGTGAAAAAATTAAAAATTTTGCTCAAAAAATGTCGTTATCATGGTATCATAAATACATTGAGAACACATTATTTTCTTTTGAAAGTTTTTTCGACAACGTCGTTTAAAATATACATACCCTTTAAGAAAGTGAAACGGACCGAGGGGGCTCATAATGGAAGTTGTGATTGTATTAATTTTATTGATTTTCCTTCTATTTGGAATCGGTTATGGATTTCGAAAAAATATTTATAAAGAAGTAGACCGTCTTGAAGCTTGGAAAATAGACATTATGAATCAGTCCATAACAGATGAACTGTCCAAAGTAAAAGAATTAATCATGAGTGGAGAAACAGAAGAATTGTTTGAACGCTGGCGAAAAGATTGGGACGATATCGTCACTAGCAGGCTTCCGCAGGTGGAAGAGCTTCTGTTTGAAGCGGAGGAATATGCTGAAAAATACCGCTTTAAAAAGTCAAAAGAAGTTTTATTACATATTGAATCGGTTTTAAAAGAAATAGAAGAACAAATAGCCGGCATTGTTCAGCACATTAACGATCTTGTTGCAACAGAAAGCAATAATAAGACAGAAGGTGAAGCAGTCAAACAACAGCTAAAAGAGTTGAAAAAAACACTGCTCTCCCATCGCCATACATTTGGAACTGCGTATGAACGGCTGGAAAAAGAGTTGTATGAAATGTTACATACAATGGAAAAATTTGATGAGGAAATGAACTCGGGAAATTACGTAACAGCGAAGGAAATTTTGGATGAACAAAAACAGAAGCTTGAAGCACTCCAATTAAAAGTAGAGGAGATTCCAAAGCTTTTAACTGAATGTCAAATGATTGTGCCGAACGAGATTTCCGAATTGAAAGATGGGTATAAAAAACTGCTCGAGGATGGCTACAAGCTTGAGCATTTGGAAGTGGAAAAAGAAATTTCGCATATCGAGGAAAAAATGCAGGGCTTGAAAAAGAAGCTAAGTGAAGCAGAGACAGAAGACGTGAAAATGGGTCTTGATTCCATAAAAGAAACGATTGATAACACTTACGAAATGCTTGAGAAGGAAGTGTATGCGAGCCAATATGTAAGACAAGAAGCGGAAAAAACCGGGGAAAAGCTGCAATCTTTATTAGAGGAAAAAAATGATTTAAAAGAACAAGTCAGTCTTGTACAGCAGAGCTACCAGCTGTCAAATGATGATGTCGACAAGCTAAAAGAGTTGGATAAACTGATGAACCAACTGAAAAATCATTACAAGCATATTTTGGCAAGCATAGAGAACTCCAATATTGCGTATTCCGTTTTACAGGAGGAACTGGAAAGTTTTAATAAGCAAATTGATCAAGCAAAGGAAAAATACAACGAATGGCATTCGATGCTTCAGGCATTGAGAAAGGATGAATTAAACGCGCGCGACAAATTAGCAGAACTAAAGCGAATGATGGCTGAGATTAAACGGGCGATTCGAAAAAACAACATTCCCGGCCTTCCGGAAAGCTTCGTGGAGCAATTACAAACTGCTCAGCAATCGTTTGAAAAGGTCAGCAATGCGCTTGAAGAAATTCCGCTCGATATGGATCGAGTCCAAACGTATTTAAACGATGCTGTGAGCATCATCGAACAATTAAAAGAAAACACAGATGAGATCATTGCCCAAGTTTGTTTAGTCGAAAGATTAATACAATACGGTAATCGATACCGCAGCACGTATTCGGGCCTTGATAAAAAATTAAAAGAAGCTGAACAGTTGTTCAGAAATTATGAATACAGCAAATCTTTGGAGCAAGCGGCTGCTGCCATAGAGGAAATCGATTCGGAAGCGATGAAAAGAATACAGAAGCTTGTTGAAAATGAATTGAAAGATCTATGATTTATGCCTGTCTTCGTTTGAAAGACGGGCATTTTTATTGCCCATGCTCCCATATGGACTATAGTCAGTAAGCATTTTTATTTAACTATGAGGAGTTGAAGCAATAATGCTGTGCGAAATGTCGGTTTGGAGAGTATATTTTTTCACTTAACATGAGAAAACCTATAAGAAATTGAAACTCCACTCGTACAAACACGAGCAATTGCAGAGCTTGTTATCTATAAGATAATGAAATTCCACAGCCGGATGATTTTGTGAATCGTCCTTTCCTTATTTTTATTTGTCCCATCTAGGCGCTTGCCGCTGTGAAGGGCTTTTTTATTGTAATTCATTGCCACATTTGTTATAAAGGTGTAAAAGGGAAACAATAGCAATCAAACAAACACTAAAAACAAGTTTCGAAAGCACGTACATATTTTTGAAGTCGAAAAGGTATGAAAGCGGAATTTTATAGAATGGGAAATTCACAATATAACGGAAAGGGTCGAGAGTGGATGGGATTATTGGACAGTAATAAAATCATGGAAATAAGAAGTCATGTTGAAAAACGAGTAGTGAAGCTGCCTGATGGCACGACTGTTCCATGTATAGGTCAAGGAACATGGTACATGGGAGATAAGCCACAGGAGAAAGCTAAAGAAATAAAAGCCTTACAACTTGGAATAGAATTGGGCATGAAAGTAATTGACACTGCTGAGATGTACGGAAATGGCGCTTCTGAACGCTTAGTCGGCGAAGCAATCAAAGGGCGCAGAGATGATGTGTTTTTAGTCTCTAAAGTGTATCCGCATAATGCAGGACTAGACAAGATTTCCGTTGCATGTGAAAACAGCTTAAAACGGCTGGGGACGGACTATTTAGATTTATATCTTTTACATTGGCGAGGCCGCATTCCTTTAGAAGAAACAATCGAAGGTATGGAAAAGCTGCAAAAAGAAGGAAAAATATTAAGATGGGGAGTCTCCAATTTTGACACAGACGATATGGAAGAGCTATGGAACACGCTCAACGGATCAAACTGTGCGACAAACCAAGTGTTATACCATATAGGTTCGAGAGGAATTGATTTTGATCTGCTGCCTTGGCACCGGGAACATCATATACCGATTATGGCGTACAGCCCCCTTGCCCAAGGAGGTACATTAAGAAAGCAGTTGTTGACGGATCCAACTGTTAATGAAATTGCCAAAAAATATAATGTAAAACCATTACAAATTGCACTTGCTTGGACGATACGCACGGATGATGTCATTGCTATTCCAAAAGCTGGGCAAGAGCAGCATGTGCTGGAGAATGCTGAAGCTGCTGCTATTGAATTAACCCAAGAAGACTTGAACCGACTTGATGAGGCATTTCCAAAACCTCGTAAAAAAGTGCCTTTGGATATCATTTAACATGTTGCTGAAGCAATATTCGGTAATACGCTGGAGTTGTCCAGAAAGTCAACCTCCCATTGAAAACAAAAATCATAAACACCGATATATCAAAGTTTTCTATAACATTAAAGGGGTCAATAACCCGAAAAAACTACTTTTTAGACAGCCCCTTCATTAAAAGGAAATAGAAACGAAGGTCGTCATGAAAACTTTTTTTCAAGGATTGACGTTTCCCGAGTTAGCTCAGGCAGGCAAGGAGCATACAAAAAGGGCAGCTAAAGGACATGATGAATGAACGGATTCAAGAAACGAATCATCAGCAGCTTAAACTATTGCACCTGCTGGCAGCTGTGGCAGGATTCCGGCAGTCTTTTGGAACGACATTACGCTTTGCGCTATAGGCGTTTTATGAGCTGCTTAAAAGTAATTCACGATAGTCCGGTTATTTTGAAAAATAGAAGCCGATGCTTTTATCAACTTTTTATGGCATAATGAACAGCGGCGAAAATCAGCTTTTTCTCGTTTCTCTCTAGCGTAATGCTAGTGAGAAACGAGTTTTTTATTGTGTGCATGTTCTAAGCGTCATTGATAGGAATAAGGAAGAGTTTGATCTCACTAGTAAAGGATTGAGAGAAATGAAATTTTATTTTCGGCGCAAGGAGTAGGAAACGATTGATGGAGAAATCATCCGCTTTGTGAAGCGAGTGACGAAGGAATACGATAGGTTAGTCGTGCTTGATGATGTCAGTTTTTAAGATTGAACGCGGGAAGTTTTACACGCTGCTTGGGATCGGCGGATGCGGGAAGACGACGATGATCGAAGATGACGTTGTTGAATTCACAAAAAAAGCGGCTTACGTGCGTGGACAAAGGCTTTCGTCTGAATGAGCCCGTTTATGTGATGATCTTTTCTTTTTCATTTCAATTTACTTATGTTAATATTGCATTGCAAAGTGTTAGAAAATATAATTCAAAGGGGTATACAACCGATGCTTTACTTGGATAATAGTGCAACTACAAAGCCTTACCCTGATGTACTTGATACGTACCGGCAAGTGGCGGAAAAGTTTTTCGGGAACCCATCATCTCTTCATCATTTGGGTGTTCAAGCGGAAAGACTTTTAACAAAAGCAAGAGAACAAGTAGCCGATTTGCTAGGTGTAAGCGGACAGGAAATCATATTTACGTCTGGAGCAACGGAAGGAAATAATTTGGCGATTAAAGGCGCGGCTTTTGCACAAAGACATAAAGGAAAGCATTTGATTACGACTGTAATTGAACACCCTTCTGTCAGCGAAGCATTTGAACAGCTTGAAAAAGAATTCGGGTTTGAAGTGACGTGGATTCCTGTAAATGAAAATGGCATTGTGTCTCCAGCTGACATACAAAAGGCTGTACGTAACGATACAATCTTAGTGTCCGTTATGCATGTCAACAATGAAATCGGAGCGATTCAGCCAATTGAAGAGATTGGCGAAATACTTAAAAACTATCCGAACATCGTTTATCATGTCGATCACGTGCAAGGAGTCGGGAAGGTTCCTTTAAATATAAAAAAAGCGGGAATTGATTTATGTACAATATCTGGCCATAAATTTCATGCCCTAAACGGTACAGGAGTGTTGTACATTAGAAAAAATACACCAATTCTCACTCTTTTATCAGGGGGTGGCCAGGAAGCAAGCATTAGATCAGGCACCGAAAATTTAGCGGGCAGCGTGTCCCTAGCGAAAGGTTTAAGGCTGGCATTCAACGACTATGAAGAGAAGATCGATCGTCTGATTAATACGAAAAACTATCTTATAAATGAGCTTGAAAAAATAGATGGCATTATTATCAACACACCAAAGGAATCTTCCGCCCCTCATATTATCAACTTTTCTGTACCTGGTATAAAAGCGGAAGTTTTAGTTCATATGCTTGAAGAGGAGAATATTTATGTCTCCACTACTTCAGCTTGTTCTTCAAGGAAAAAGGGAGAAAGCAAAGTATTGAAGGCGATGGGCAAAAAAAGCAGCATCACCGAAAGCGCCATCCGCATAAGCCTTTCAATTGGGCAGACGATCGATGATGTCAAGCCGTTGATTGACGTCCTGCCATCATCTATACAAAAATTAAAAAATATAATGGGGTTATAAACATGCAATATGATCATATTTTAGTCAGATATGGTGAAATGTCTTTAAAGGGAAAAAATCGCAAACATTTTATTAACCATTTGAAGAACAATATAAAACTTGCATTGTCTTCCTTTTCGTCTTTAGAGTATACAGCGAACAGAGATCGTCTTTTCATCAAATTAAATGGAGAAGACGGGGAAAAGGTAGCGGAAAAATTGCAAACAGTTTTTGGCATACAGTCCTTCAGTTTGGCAATCAGAACGAAAAGCGACATCGAAGCCATAAAGGACACGGCTTTACAGGCAGTCAAGCAATTGTATAAAAACGGAGACACTTTTAAAGTGTCGGCCAAAAGAGCAGATAAATCGTTTCCGTTAACTTCAGACCAACTCAATTATGAAATTGGCCGGCATATACTTATTCATACTGACGGTTTGAAAGTAGATGTTCATCATCCGGACATAAACGTGCGCGTAGAGGTCCGTCCGCATGCCACATATATAATGTGCAAAGATTTTAAAGGGGCGGGAGGGCTTCCGGTTGGTTCAAGCGGAAAGGCGATGCTGATGCTTTCTGGAGGAATTGACAGCCCTGTCGCTGGGTATTTGTCAATGAAAAGAGGCTTGGAGATTGAAGCGATCCATTTCTTCAGCCCTCCATATACGAATGAAAGAGCGAAGCAAAAGGTTATGGATCTCGTAGAAAAATTAACCGAATTTGGCGGCAAAATCGTGCTTCACATCGTTCCGTTTACAGAAATTCAAGTGACCATTCAGCAAAAAATATTAGAAAATTATACAATGACATCGACTAGAAGAATGATGTTAAAAATTGCCGATGAAATTCGGAAAAACCGAGGCGCCTTAGCCATTGTAACAGGCGAAAGTCTAGGGCAGGTAGCAAGCCAAACGCTTGAGAGCATGTATGCTATTAATGAAGTGACGACAACTCCTATACTGAGACCTTTAATTTCAATGGATAAAAATGAAATCATTGAAATTGCCGAAAAAATTGATACGTTTGAGATTTCAAACAGACCTTATGAAGACTGCTGTACTATTTTTACACCAGCTTCACCGAAAACGAAGCCGAAAAGGGAGAAAATATTAAAGCTTGAAAGCTATGTAGATTTTCAACCTCTCATTCAGAAGGCGATTGAGGAAACAGTAACAATTGAATTTCCAAGAAAACATGATATACAAGAAAAAATAGAAGAGGATTTTGAAAATTTACTATAATATTCCACAAGTTCAAAACAATTACCATTTCGTTTTATGCATGAAGCCATGTGTTTTTTCACATTCTATATCCACAAGGAGGTGAATGACACATGGCTCAAAACAGATCTAGCAACTCTAACCAAATTTTAGTTCCTGGTGCTGAACAAGCACTTGAGCAATTAAAAACTGAAATCGCATCAGAATTCGGTGTAAACTTAGGTCCTGATACTACATCCCGCGCGAACGGCTCCGTTGGAGGAGAAATTACAAAGCGGCTTGTATCTTTTGCTCAGCAGCAACTATCTGGCGGTGGCGGAACATTTCAATAAATGAATATTTTGGCTTTTGAGCGAAAAGGTGATCCTTTTCGCTCATTTTCATTTTATAAAAAGGTTCTTTTCACTTTATCCCAGAAAGAATTATCTTTTAATTTAACAGTTTTAATTTTTTTCTTTCCTAATTCAATATCCAGCTGGTTGACATGACGAATGCTTAGAGCTTCGTTGTCCATTCCGATAATCGGATAATCGTTGCCGTCCTGCACTACTTTTAATGTAAGCTTTCGATTTCCGCTTAAAATAAAAGAGGATCCTAACGTCCGATATAGATTATTGTTCAAAGATGCAAGTTCAGTTACTTGTAAACAGTCTATGAGCGGATCGACGACAGCTCCCTTCACAGATTTATTGTAGGCTGTGCTCCCTGTTGGAGTGGCAATAATCATTCCGTCGCCTCGGAACGTTTCAAAATGCATATCATCAATAAATACATCCAGAACAAATGTTTTAATAATTGCTGATCTGACACTGCATTCATTTAAGCAGGAAATCTTTACTTCATGGTCGACGGTGACATCGATGGTTGGATATCTTCTTACCTCGACCTTTTCCAGCTGAAAAGCTTCAACTAATTTGTCTTTTTGATCTATATGGAAATCACAATAAAAACTGATATGCCCTTCAGTTGCGATGCCTATGTACAGACAGTCGTCGCGAAATTGCGTTTTTCTAACCGCTTGCAAAAATGTTCCGTCCCCTCCGATTGCTACGATAATGTTCGCATGTCTCCAATCTTCAACAGGACGAAAATCATACTGCTTCGCCAAGTCAATCAACGAAGCTATTTTCTGTTCAAGGTGATCGCTATGTTTGTAAAAGAAGTAGATATTTCGGCGTGGATCCATCAAAAAAACCTCCTCTTTTTGGAAGATTCTCCACAATTATATAAATAAATGTTAAAATACACTATGATATATAGTTTAACATTTTTATAATGGAACATGTCAAAAAAGGTGAAATTGAATCAAGGAGGTAAACATCTTGAGTGGAAAAAGGTGGGCTGCGTTAGGAATTGCCGCAGCATTATTTGTTTTTTCGATGATCATTAGCTTTACTTCTATGGCTGTTTCAAATGCAGAAAAATTGTCTGAGAATTTTTTTGAATCGCAGTTTTCCGAGGAAGTCCTTGAAGAAGGAATGCCGGATGAAAAAATTGCGGTGCTGGAAGTAAATGGAGTGATTCAAGATACGGGAGAAGATGTTACATCGATTTTTGCCAGTGAAGGCTACAATCATAAAGAATTTTTGAAATTGATTGAAAAGGCCGGCGAGGATAAAAGCGTAAAAGGAATAATTTTGCGAGTCAACTCTCCTGGCGGGGGAGTAGTGGAAAGTGCAGAAATTCATAAAAAACTAATGGAAGTTAAAGAAAAGGCGAAAAAGCCGATTTATGTTTCGATGGGAACCATGGCAGCTTCAGGAGGATATTATATTTCAACTCCTGCCGATAAAATTATTGCAGCACCGGATACGATGACAGGCTCGCTAGGGGTCATTATGCAAGGAATAAACTACAGTGAATTGGCAAAAAACTTTGGGGTGAAAGTAGAAACGATCAAAAGTGGTCCATATAAAGACATTTTTTCTTCAACAAGAGATATGACAAAAGAGGAAAGAGAAATTCTTCAAAAAATGGTGAATAACGCTTATGAAGGCTTTGTAGACGTAATCTCGCAAGGAAGAAAGATGGATGAAGGGGAAGTGCGGAAAATTGCCGATGGACGAATTTATGACGGCCGGCAGGCGAAGCAGCTCCATTTAGTTGACGAGCTAGGCTATTTTGATGATGCGGTGGAAATGATGAAAAAAGACTTAGACTTATCAGATCCATATGTATTCAAATATAAATCGAGCTTTGGATTTGAATCGTTCCTTTCCATGATGGCTGGGAAGGTGATCTCTAAAGATCTGGAAATGCAGGGACTATACAAATTGTTTTCACAACCGAATTCTCCCCGCCTGATGTATTTATATTCGGAGTAGGAGGTGCCAACATGGATGGAACATTTGAAGAAATAAATCAAATTGAACAAAAGCGTGAGGTTCAAACAGACATCTCTTATCACTTTGCGGGATTTTGGATGCGGTTTTGGGCATACTTGCTTGACCTCATTGTTGTTTCAAGCGTCATCCGAATTGTTGCCAATCCGCTTTTTTTACTGATCGGATTGGAAAAAAGCGATTTTATTTTTTCACCTTATCGAATTTTAAGCGCCTTGTTTTTCTTTTCCTACTTTATTCTTATGACGAAGTTTTTAGGACAAACGCTCGGGAAAATGGTTTTTGGCCTGCGTGTTATATCTTTAAAAAATGATAAGCTTACATGGACCGATGTTTTCTTCAGGGAATGGATCGGACGGTACATTTCCAAGGTTACGTGGATTGGATATTTGATCGTTGCTTTTACAAAAAAGAAACAAGGACTGCACGATTTATTCAGCGATACAACAGTTATTCATGATGAACGGTTTTCAAGATGACCTGCCGAAAAGGCAGGTTTATTTTTTTATAGAGAGGTGATAATGGTTCACTGAAAGGATGTGAAATTATGCCATTTTGGCTTGCAATAGTCTTTTTCCTATTTTTGATATTTGTGCTTCTTGTTGCAATGACAAAATTAACGATTGTACTTTCATATAAACACGATAAATATGACGATCGGTTAAGAGTGACATTTCTATTGTTTGTTGGCCTTATTCGCTACACAATCAAAATCCCTTTTATAAAACTGGATCAAGAAGGTCCAAATATTGTTTATAAACAAGAAAAAGAAACGAAACATTCAACTCAAAAATCGTCCGAAAAAGTGACTCCTGAAGAGCTGTTTGAGAAGCTGCAAAATTTTAAAGAAATATTGGAAAATGTTATCCATTTTTCCTTTATTATTCGGAAATTTTTGAAGAAGGTTCGGATTGTGAAATGGGAGTGGCGTACTGAAATCGGAACGGGAGAAGCTGCCTCAACAGGAATGTCGGCGGGTACACTATGGGGGATGAAAAGCTCTATTATTTATTTCGCTTCCCGATACTTTACATTAATAGGTTATCCAGTTGTTTCAATCTTTCCTAATTTCAACCGAATGGTTTTGAAAACGACATTTGTATGTATGATGCAATTCCGACTTGGGAATGCTATCATAGCAGGATTGCGTCTCGTAAAATGGTCGAGATCAAAAACAGCATTATGGCGAAACTTACCGTTTGCCAAGAAAAACAAGAAGAATGAACATAGTTTAGAGGAGGCAAAAGTATGAGCGATCATCCGATTCAAGGGTTAATGAAAACGGCAATGGAAAACTTGCAGCAAATGATCGATGTCAATACCATAATTGGCGATCCAGTTGAAACTCCTGATGGGAGTGTTATACTAACCGTTTCAAAAGTGGGATTCGGATTTGCGGCAGGTGGCAGTGAATTTTACGGACCGACAGGTGAAAAACATTCAAGCAGTCCTTATGGAAGCAGCACTACAGGTGAAAAAGGAAAACTTCCTTTCGGCGGAGGAAGCGGAGGCGGTGTATCGATTACGCCAATCGCATTTCTTATTGTTGGAACAAATGGAATCAAAATTCTTCATTTAGATGAAAATACCCATCTTTATGAAAAAATTTTAGATGCAACCCCTCAAACGGTAGAAAAAATTCAAGAACTGTTTCGAAAGAAAAAACATATACAAGACGATAACAATGAAAAAGAAAAAATTGATTTTGACATTTAAAGCTGCTTTGGCAGCTTTTTGAAATTTTCAAACACTTTTTCTTTGAAAAGTCTTCAAAAACAAGCTATAGTTAAACTATACATAGATTTGGAGGGGATAAAATGGCAAACGTAACATTTAAAGGAAATCCGGTAACTCTTTTAGGAAATGAAGTGAAGGTTGGAGATAAAGCGCCTGATTTCAAAGTGCTTGCGAATGATTTGTCGGAAGTTACTTTAGCTGATACAAAAGGGCAGGTCCGAATCATTTCTGTTGTTCCTTCGATCGATACTGGCGTATGTGATGCACAAACACGCCGCTTTAATGAAGAAGCTTCCAAGCTGGATAATGTTAAAATTTTAACAATCAGCATGGATCTTCCTTTTGCGCAAAAACGTTGGTGCGGTGCGAACGGAATTGAAAATGTACAATTGTTATCTGACCATCGCGACGCTTCTTTCGGACAGGCGTACGGAGTATTAATCAAAGAATTGCGTCTGCTTGCTCGCGCTGTTTTTGTTGTTGATTCAAACGATAATGTAACATATGTAGAATATGTCAGCGAGGCGACAAATCATCCAAACTATGAAGCGGCGATTGAAGCTGCAAAAGCAGCAAATTAAGGACCTGATGCAAGGTCCTTTTTTTCTTGCTTATAAAACAATGAAACGCTAAAATGAAAGGATGTGACGAGCTTAAAGGAGGAAGCCTTTATGCAAGGATTTTCAAATGTTGAAAAACTGTTTTCACTCATTAATGAGACGGCAGAAATCATTAAAAACGAAATGAATTGTACATACATTGAAGCGATAGCGAACACAGGAGAAAACCTGTTTCACGGAACTGCAGTTCAAGATTCCATTAGCGAAATTACAAGTAAAAAACTGAACAATATATACCGGACGTTTCATTTGGATCACTACTCAAATGAAGAAATTCGGAGAGCTTTTCAGCTCGCTGTTTTAAAAGGATTAAAGGAAGATAATCAGCAAATCCACCAAATGACCCCTGACAGCGTTTGCATATTGCTCGGCTATCTTGTGCAAAAATTTTTTCAAGATGAAAAAAATTTAATGATTTTAGACCCTGCTGTAGGTTCGGGTAATTTACTCTCGGCTGTCTTAAACCAACTGGAAGCAAAGCAAGTTGAAAGCATTGGAATCGATATAAATGATTTGTTAGTTAAAATCGCTTATGTGAATGCAAATTTGCAGAAGCATTCTATTGACTTTTATAATCAGGACAGCTTAAAAAACCTTTTTATCGACCCTGTGGATGCGGTGGTGTGCGACTTGCCAGTCGGCTATTATCCCGATCATGACGTCGCAAAGCATTTTGAATTGAAGGCTGATGAAGGCCATTCTTACGCCCATCATCTTTTTATTGAGCAGAGCATCCGCTATACAAAAGAAGGCGGTTATTTGTTTTTCCTTATACCAAACCATCTTTTTGAGACGCCTGAAGCTCCAAAATTGAATCGATATCTAAAAGAAAATACAGTGATCCAAGGCCTGTTGCAGCTCCCGCGCTCCATGTTTAAATCGGAAAATAGTCGAAAAAGCATCTTTATTTTGCAAAAAAAGGGAGAAGGAATTGTACCGCCCAAACGGGTTATGCTTGTTGATCTACCGAAATTTTCGAATAAAAAAGCTCTTGCTTCGATTATGGATCAAATTGATGAGTGGCTCCGGACAAATAAATGAAAAGATGAAGACACTAAAAGGTGACAGCCATGTCGCCTTTTTTTTTAGGATTCGGTTTATTTCTTCTATTTTTCATAAAAACTAAACTAGAGAAAAGAAATCTTCGGTTTTAGCGAATAGTGGCTTTCCGTTTCATTTAGGAAGTGGATGGAAGCGCTTTTTATTTTTAGAAATTTTTGTATACAGATAAACATTTATTTTTCACTTGAAATGTTGCTTTATCAATGTTTAAATGTATAGAGCGATCATCTCTCTTTTTAAAATTAGACAAGTCTGGTGTTTCACATATTTTGCTAATTTCTATGTCACATGCAGGAATTTTTAAAAAAGTTTCATCAACAAAAAGAAGGAGAGAATGAAAATACATGCCTAAGATTTTAGCTGTAAATGCTGGAAGCTCTTCATTAAAGTTTAAATTGTTTGAAATGCCGAATGAAGAAGTTTTAACAAAAGGGGTAGTTGAAAGGATTGGTTTGGACCAATCATTTTTTAAGATATATGTTAACGGAGAAGAAAAGAAAGAAAGTTGTCAAATTACCGATTTTTCAATAGCGGTACAGCTTGTGCTAAATAAATTAACTGAATATGGAATTATCCGGACGTTAAATGATATTGACGGAATCGGTCATAGGGTTGTACATGGAGGAGAGATCTTCAGTGACTCAGCGCTTATTACGGATGGAACTTTAAAGAAAATTGAAGAACTCTCTCATTTGGCGCCTTTGCATAATCCAGTCAATGTGCTTGGCATTCGCGCCTTCCAAAAGGTGCTTCCGGACGTTCCAGCGGTAGCGGTGTTCGATACTGCCTTTCACCAATCGATGCCGGAACAATCTTACTTATACAGTTTGCCATATGATTATTATGAAAAATACGGAATTCGCAAATACGGCTTCCATGGAACGTCTCATAAATATGTAACGGAACGGGCAGCTCAATTGCTTGAAAGACCTTTAAAGCATTTGCGGCTTATTTCCTGCCATCTAGGAAATGGTGCCAGCATTGCAGCAGTTGAAGGCGGAAAATCAATCGATACATCGATGGGATTTACGCCTCTTGAAGGTGTTGCGATGGGAACTCGTTCCGGAAGTATTGATCCAGCGCTTATCCCATATATCATGGAAAAAACAGGTAAAACCGCTGATGAAGTTATTAATGTATTAAATAAAAAGAGCGGACTTTTAGGAATATCCGGTTTCTCGAGCGATTTGCGCGATATCGAAGATGCTGCAGCGAAGGGGAATGCTCGCGCCGAATTGGCATTGGCGGTTTTTGCTGACCGCATTCATAAATATATCGGATCTTATGCGGCGCGGATGTGCGGTGTGGATGCGATTATCTTTACCGCCGGCATTGGTGAAAACAGTGACGTTGTCCGCGAACGAGTGCTGCGGGGATTGGAATTTATGGGCGTTTATTGGGATCCTGCCTTAAACAAAGTACGTGGAAAAGAAGCGTTTATTAACTATCCACACTCACCAGTAAAAGTTCTAGTTATACCGACAAATGAAGAAGTGATGATTGCAAGAGATGTAATGAGAATAGCGAATTTATAAGGTTTTGCCGATGGATAACAGCAAAACCTGAACTCGTAACCAACGCAACCTTTTTTCATATTCCGAAATGGATATGAAAGGAGGTTGCTTTTTTTTACCAATAAAAAGTGGAAATAATCTATTTATATGATGAACGATGCATGGGAACTAAAATGATTCATTCCCTCCAACATTTTTTATTTCAAAAATAAAGTAGTGATGATTGAAGGGTGATGAGAATGATAATAGCGTTTAATATTGCTCCGGTTTAAAAAACCGGAGTTTTTTGCATGATTTTCACCTTCTAGACAAATTCTAATAGCAAATAAACGATGAGGATGGAACAAAATGGCTAAAAAAAATGTGATATTGTTGATTATCGATACTCTCATGCTCCCTTTTTTGAAAAAAGCAGTAGACAATAAAATGGCGCCGGCTTTCGCCTTTTTCATGAAGCATGGTACTGCTTCAGAAATTATCAGTCCTTTTCCGACGATGTCCGTCAATGTGGAAAGCAGTCTGCTTACCGGGCATTACTCAGATGTGCATCACGTTCCAGGATTAGTCTGGTTTCATGATGAAGAAAAGCGTCTTATTAATTATGGAACCAATGCATCTGAGCTTTTACAGCTGGGGCTCGCAACTTCATTAAAGGATCCGCTGTACAATATAAATCATGAGCATTTAAACAAAAAGGCCGCAACCATTTTTGAAGAACTGAGCAAAAAGGGGAAAAATTCCGCGTCTATTAATGGACTTCTCTATCGAGGAAGTCAGGAAAAAGTAATGCAGCTTCCGTTTTTATTATCTTTGCTGCCTACTTTTCATAGAAGCCTTACTGTTAAGGGACCGGATTTGTTAACTTACGGCTCCTTCATTAAACAAAACCCATTTGCAAAGTATGGACACTTCTGGCAAAGATTTGGCTTTAATAATCGATTTTCTGCTCAGGAGCTTATTTATCTTATTAAAAATCATTCTTTGCCTCCTTTTACAATGGTCTATTTTCCTGATATGGATCAAATTATACATAAAAAAGGAGTTGAGGATCTGTCAGGAATCGTAAAAACAGATCGTGAATTGCAAAAAGTGTTAGACAGTTTTCATTCATGGGAGGAAGCGCTGAAGAACAATGTTTGGATCATTATGGGCGATAACGGCCAAGCGGTTGTCCGCCCGAGAAATCAAAATCCTCTGATCCATTTAGAAAAGCTACTCAGCCCATATCGTATTACCAAGCTGTCAAAAGGTGTACGGAAGGATGATGATATCGTACTTGCGGTCAATCAACGCATGGCGTTCGTATATTTATTACAGCCGAACCATTCGCTTGAAGAAATTGCAAACATTTTGAAAACAGATGCACGCATCGATGTCATCGCTTGGCGGGAAGAAGAGGAAAAAATAAAAGTTGTTTCAGGGCGGCGGGAAGGAATGCTGATGTTTAAAAAAGGAGGTCAATGGGAAGATCCGTATGGAAGTATGTGGACTTTAAACGGAGACATTGAAGTGTTGGATATTTTCACGGAAGGAAGCCGAATTAAGTACGGGGAATATCCGGATGCGCTGGCAAGATTACATGCAGCCGCTTTGTCACATAAAGGACAATTTCTTATGATTAGCGCTTATCCTGGCTTTGAATTCAAGTACGGGTCATCTCCAGTGCATGTGGGCGGTGCGAGTCATGGCGGTTTACACCAGCATGACTCTTTAGCAGCAATCATCGTTTCAGGGACAGAGCGATTGCCGAAGTATAATCGGATGATAGATGTAAAGGATTGGATTTTATCAATGCTCGACTCTTAAGAGTTATATCAATTCCGTGATATAATATCATTGTATATTTGCGCGCATTTTTTTAAAAAGAAAGGCGGTGCATTTTTGGGGGCCATTTTGGAAGAAAGCTGGGTAAATCAAATGAAATGCTGGGAGGAAGAGTTGGAAAAATGTGCATGTAAATGCACGCTTCCATTTGACAAATGGCTGGAAACAAGATTGAATGACCTTCCTGAGCATATTCAAAAAGAAATGTTTGAGAAGGTCGATTACGTTTTGTTTCATATGCATTCGATTTTGCAAAGCTCGATCTTCTATTCAGAAACACGGAAGCGGATCCTCTCATTTGCACGTGTTATTTCCGATCAAGTTCAAACGATCACTGATTTAAAAAAGCTCCCTTTAGAAGAATGCTATCAATTGGCTGAGAAGGAAATGGCGAAGCAGCGGCTGTATTCCTTTATTCAAGGAGGAATCGCTTCTTCCGGTGGAGTTTTTTCGCTAAGTGCAGATATTGTGCTGCAAATGATTTTTCATATGCGGGCTGTGCAAACATTATCTCTTGCGTATGGTTATGAAGTTTCGTCCCCTTATGAAATGATGCTGTCTCTAAAGGTTTTTCACGGCTCTTTAATGCCGAAACATTTAAAATTTGAAGCGTGGAATCAATTAAAAGAGGAATTACAAAATGGAGATGATGCTTATTTTTATGAGCAGAACGAACCATTTGTCAACCATCAAACTGTATACCAAATCTTAAAATGCATTGCCGTGCAAACATTCAAATATAAAACAATTCGGGGAAAACCGATTTTAAGCTTAATGATCGGAGGCGGCATTCGCTATCGTTCAATGAAAGTGGCCATTGAGTTTGCCCATAAATTTTATCAATATAGACATCATTATGAAGGGATGAGCTTGAGATGAAAATATAATTTCTCAAGCTTTTGTTATATGCGGATCAATCCGGTACCAAAGCCATAAATCATTGATGATGGAAGCAATCTCACTGATTTCTTCATTTAGTCTGCACGAAAGCTCAAAATCCTCTTCGTCATTCAACTGCTCTTGCTTTTTATTTATTATCGCTTCTAAATGTTTAATGCGGTCAGGGATTTGTCCACGTATACATTCCCAATCCGATAAAATTTGCTGTTGAACCTCATTTGGATATTCCTCCCAATGCTTGCTGAATGCAGGAAGAGGAATCCCCAATCTTTCGTTATATTCAAACATTTCCATTCCTCCATTTTTTATTATGCAAATTATATCATAAACAAATAATGCTTTTTTAAAAAAACTATTGAAAAAAGTCAGCAAAACTGTTACATTTTTAATTAATGATTGCATTTTTATGAATAAAAAAGTATTTTTATTCATTTTGTATACATCGGAGAGGAGAATGAACATGTCAAAACCAAAAGTAGTATTGGCCTATTCTGGAGGTTTAGATACATCTGTCGCCATCAAGTGGCTGCAAGAAAAAGGATACGACGTCGTTGCCTGCTGTCTGGACGTTGGGGAAGGGAAGGATTTAGAGTTTATTAAAGAAAAAGCACTAAAAGTCGGTGCTGTACAATCTTATATTATAGATGCGAAAAAAGAGTTTGCGGAAGAATATGCGTTGATCGCCCTTCAGGCACACACCCTTTATGAAGGTAAATATCCTCTTGTTTCCGCTCTTTCAAGACCGCTCATTGCCAAAAAATTAGTGGAAATAGCGGAAAAGACCGGCGCTGTCGCAGTTGCTCACGGTTGTACCGGAAAAGGAAACGACCAAGTGCGCTTTGAAGTTTCCATAAAAGCGTTAAATCCTGAGCTGGAGGTTTTGGCACCTGTTCGGGAATGGAAATGGTCGCGTGAAGAGGAAATTGAATATGCGAAACAGCATGACATTCCAATTCCGATTGATCTTGACAGCCCATATTCCATCGATCAAAACTTATGGGGAAGAAGCAATGAATGCGGAGTTTTAGAAGATCCATGGGCTGCACCGCCTGAGGATGCTTATGAACTGACTTCTTCCATTGAAAATGCGCCGGATGAAGCGGACATCATCGAAATTGAATTTGAACAAGGCGTACCGGTAGCAGTGAACGGTCAAAGAATGCAGTTAGATGAACTTATTTTGAAGCTGAATGCGCTCGCTGGAAAACATGGCGTCGGCAGAATCGATCATGTGGAAAACAGACTTGTCGGCATTAAATCGCGCGAAGTGTACGAATGCCCTGCGGCTATGACATTGATCAAAGCGCATAAAGAATTGGAAGATTTAACACAGGTTAAAGAAGTAGCGCATTTTAAACCGCTGATCGAACAAAAGCTTGCCGAGCTTATTTACAACGGTCTTTGGTTCTCTCCGCTGAAAAGCGCATTGGAAGCATTTTTGAAAGAAACTCAAAAATATGTAACAGGGACAGTGCGCGTAAAATTGTATAAAGGGCACGCAATTGTTGAAGGAAGAAAATCTCCGTACTCGCTTTATGATGAAAAGCTGGCCACCTACACGCAAGAAGATTCATTTGATCATGAAGCAGCAGTCGGCTTTATTAAACTGTTCGGCCTTCCAACAGCGGTGAACAGCATCGTGAAAAACAAGAAGGTGACAATATGAAAAAACTTTGGGGCGGCCGTTTTCAAAAGACGCCCGAAGCATGGGTCGACGAATTCAATGCGTCGATCACGTTTGACAAACAGCTCGTAGAGGAAGACATTCAAGGGAGCCTCGCCCATGTTAAAATGCTTGCCAAGTGCGGCATTTTAACAAAAGAGGAAGGAGAAGCGATTGAAAAAGGGCTGCACCGTCTTTTGGAAAAAGCAAAAAATGGGGAACTTGAATACTCCGTTCAATATGAAGATATTCATTTAAACATTGAAAAAATGTTAATAGATGAAATCGGACCGATCGGTGGAAAGTTGCATACATCAAGAAGCCGCAACGACCAAGTGGCGACCGATATGCATCTATACTTAAAAAAACATGTTGAAGCCATTGTGGAACTGATCAGAGAATTGCAAAAAGCGCTTGTAAACAAAGCTGAACAGCATATTGAGACGATTTTGCCGGGATATACACATTTGCAGCGGGCGCAGCCGGTTTCATTCGCCCATCATTTATTGGCTTATTTTTGGATGCTTGAGCGTGACAAATCTAGATTTACAGAATCTTTGAAACGGATTAATATCAGTCCGCTTGGCGCTGCCGCATTAGCTGGGACAACCTTTCCGATTGACCGGAAATATACGGCTGAGCTTTTAGGCTTCGATGAAGTTTATTTAAACAGCCTGGATGCGGTGAGCGACAGGGATTTTATTGTTGAATTTATGAGCAACAGCTCGCTGTTGATGATTCATCTCTCAAGATTTTGCGAAGAATTAATTTTATGGTGCTCGCAGGAATTCCAGTTCGTTGAAATGGATGACGCTTATTCGACCGGCAGCAGCATCATGCCACAAAAGAAAAATCCGGATATGGCGGAATTAATTCGAGGGAAGAGCGGTCGCGTCGTCGGCAACCTCGTCGGTTTGCTGACGGTTTTAAAAGGTCTCCCTCTTGCCTATAACAAAGACCTGCAGGAAGATAAAGAGGGCATGTTCGATACTGTGAAAACAGTAGAGGGCTGTTTGCAAATTATGACGGGAATGATCGAAACGCTGAAAGTAAATAAAGAGCAGATGGAAAAATCGGTGAAGCAGGATTTTTCAAACGCTACTGAACTCGCTGACTATTTGGCGAAAAAAGGTCTTCCTTTCCGCGAAGCTCATGAAGTAGTCGGAAAACTTGTATATAAATGCATTCAAAAAGGAATCTATTTACTTGACTTGCCATTAGAAGAGTATAAGGAAGCATCCTCTCTGTTTGAAAATGATGTATATGAAGTTCTGAACCCATACGAAGCGGTCAACAAACGAAACAGCTTAGGTGGAACCGGATTTAAGGAAGTAAAGGAGCAAATCAATAAAGCAAAGGCGATTATATAAATCCAACTCCATTTGTTTTAATTGAATAAAGACCTTCAATGAAAAATCAGTCTTCTGCGCATAAGCTGAAACAGGCGGGTACTCATTGTGCCCGCTTTTTTGTATGGAAAGGCCGCCTTGCACTTGCATTCCAACCTCTTGCTGATAAAAATCGTGGAAGCTATTCCGTTTTTGCATTTTAAAAAATTATTGTAAAATGATTGTAGTAAATAAAGGGAGGAATTGATGGGTGCGCCATGCAATTGTTACGGCAGGCTCAAGAGGTCTTGGAAGAAAGGTGACCGAATTATTTTTGGAAAAGGGGTACAGCGTGACGGTCAGTTATCACAATAATCAAACAGGAGTTGAACAACTGCAGGAAAAATATGCTTCTATGCGCGACCGTTTGCTGTTTATACGATGTGATGTGACGAAAAAGGAAGATTTAATTCGGCTGATTGATCAAACTTATCAGTGCTTTGGCCGTATTGACTGTTTAGTTAATAATGCGGGTCCGTATATATTTGAGAGGAAAAAGCTTGCTGATTATTCTGATCAGGAATGGTATGAAATGATTGAAGGAAATTTAAGCTCGGTGTTTCATTTAGTGAAACGAACAATCCCGATTATGAGGAAACAAAAGTACGGCCGAATCATTACCTACGGCTTCCAAGGTGCCGGGGATGCTTCAGGTTGGCTTCACCGCTCGGCGTTCAGCGCGGCTAAGACCGGACTAGTCTCTTTGACAAAAACGATTGCTATTGAAGAGGCGGAAAACGGCATCACAGCGAATATGGTTTGTCCAGGAAACATTACGGCGGAAATGAAAGAGGCGACCATTGAAGAAGCTAGAAAGCATATTGACGTGAACACGCCGATTGGAAGATCAGGTACAGGGGAAGATATCGCAAGAATTATAACCTTTTTGTGCGATGAACAGTCAGATTTTATTACAGGCGCCATAATTGAAGCGACGGGAGCCGCTAATGTCATTCATCGATTTCATCAATAACGATAAAACGTTTTCAAAAGCATAAGTTTCCAGTAAAATGAAAGTAGATTCAAAAAGGAGGGTTTTTTTATGAAGGTTTCCTTTCACGGTCATTCCATCGTTCAAATTGAAACAAATGGGAAAAACATTATCATTGATCCGTTCATTAATGGGAACGGGCAAACTGATTTGAAGGTTGAAGATGTGAAAGCAGATGTCATTTTGTTGACACACGGCCATAATGATCATGTAGGGGATACGGTTGAGATTGCAAAAAGAAATGATTCGTTAGTCGTGGCGATTGCAGAGCTGGCTACATACTTGAGCTGGAAAGGGATTAAAACCCATGGAATGAGCATCGGGGGAGCATACGAGTTTGAGTTTGGAAAAGTAAAGCTGACTCAGGCTTTCCATGGCTCCAGCTATACGGAAGATAACCAAAACATTGTGTATACTGGCATGCCAGCAGGAATTTTGTTGACAGCTGAGGACAAAACGATTTATCATGCAGGCGATACAGCATTGTTTTCTGATATGAAATTAATTGGAGAACGCAATGAAATTGATTTAGCCTTTTTGCCAATTGGCGATAATTATACAATGGGGCCGGAGGATGCTCTTACAGCAGCAGAATGGATTCGAGCTAAAAAAGTCGTGCCAATTCATTACAACACGTTCCCAGTGATCCAGCAAAACCCTGAAGATTTTGTTTCCAAGCTTCCAGACGGTGTCGGTCTCCTATTGAAACCAGGAGAAACAATCGAACTGTGAGATTTTTGATGGACGGCTTTTAGCCGTTCATTTTACGTATTATGAGTTCCAAGCATTTGTTTGCTAAACAGTAAATTTTAGGAAAAAATAAGTAAATGTTTGAAGAATTCGCCAATCATGTAACTTAAAAGGAGGGAAGAAATTGGCGACAAAGCATGAACAAATTTTGAACTATATTGAGTCTCTGCCCGTCGGAGATAAAATTTCAGTCAGACAAATTGCCAAAGTTATGAATGTCAGTGAAGGAACTGCCTATCGTGCGATTAAAGATGCGGAAAATAAAGGCTTTGTCAGCACAATCGAAAGGGTCGGCACCATTCGAATTGAAAAAAAGAAAAAAGACAATATTGAAAAGCTGACATTTGCGGAGGTTGTCAATATTGTCGACGGACAAGTGTTAGGCGGCAGGGCCGGCCTTCATAAAACATTAAATAAATTCGTTATCGGCGCCATGAAATTGGAAGCGATGATGAGATATACAGGTGCTGGAAACTTGCTCATTGTCGGCAACAGGACAAAAGCTCAGCAGTCGGCTTTGGAAGCAGGAGCCGCCGTTTTAATAACCGGGGGATTTGACACAGATGATTATGTAAAAAAACTGGCGGATGAGCTCGAGCTCCCGATAATATCCACTAGCTACGATACTTTTACAGTGGCTACGATGATAAACAGAGCGATATATGACCAGCTGATCAAAAAGGAAATCGTGTTAGTGGAAGACATTTTGACCCCATTAGAAAAAACTGTCACGTTAACCCCGAATGATCCGATTGAACGCTGGTTTGAATACAACCGGCAAACTGGACACGGACGATTCCCGGTCATTGATCAAGGTTTGAAGGTTGTTGGAATTGTCACGGCAAAGGATATTATGACGTCAGATCGAAAAACATCCATTGAAAAAGTGATGACAAAAAGTCCGATAACCGTTACAGGAAAAACATCTGTCGCTTCAGCTGCGCAAATAATGGTTTGGGAAGGAATTGAAGTATTGCCTGTTGTGGACGGAAACGGCCGCCTATCAGGTATGATTTCCAGACAGGACGTTTTAAAGGCTCTCCATTCAATTGAACGGCAGCCGCACACAGGTGAAAAAATTGATGACATCATCACGAGGCAGATGATCAATCTTTCTGATGAAGCAAAAGAATCAAACATTTTTAAATGTGAAGTAACACCGCAAATGACAAACCAGTTCGGTACCATTTCATACGGTGCCTTCACAACTCTAGTTACAGAAGCGGCCAATTATCATTTGAGACAGAAAAAGAAAGGCGAGCTTGTCGTTGAGAATATGACGATTTATTTTTTGAAACCTGTTCAAATGGAAAGCATGATTGAAATTCATCCGAAAATATTGGACGTGGGTCGAAAATTCGGGAAAATTGATGTGGAAGTATTCCATGAAAACACTTTAGTCGGCAAAGCTATGTTAATGGTGCAAATCATGGATCGTAATTAAAAAAAGACTGTCTGAAAAATAAGGACAGTCTCTTCCATATAATTTTCTTAGCGGGCATTTTCGCTTTCTTTGATTGCCAAAGGCAAATAATATTTGTAAGCTTTATATCCTGCCCAAATGCTCAGACAACCTGTTATAATAAAAACAACACCGACGATGAGCGCAACAGTGGATCGGTTTAAAAACATTTGGTTTAATCCGAAAAAGAAAACAAACAATCCTAGAGAAATGCTAGATTTAGATGAAATCCAGCTTCTTTCCATCGGACGTTTCGTGCGAAAATATTTGATTTTGTAAAAAACATAAAAAGATAAAGAAATGACCGTTAGGATAGCTAAAACAGGCATGATGTCAACCTCCATCTAAGTATCGTATATCATTTTACCATTAGTAAATGATGAAATAAAACATTTATGATGATAAAGGAGAGCTGAAATGAAACAACAGATTTTAAATGAAATAAAAGCATTCGATACGATTATTATACATAGACATGTCCGGCCGGATCCTGATGCATACGGTTCTCAGTGCGGGCTTGCGGAATTGTTAAAAGAATCGTTTCCTGAAAAAAACATATATGTAGTCGGCAACGATGAGCCTTCTTTAACGTTTTTGTACAAAATGGATGAAATTCAAGATGACGTCTATCAAGAAGCGCTCGTCATCGTATGTGACACAGCTAACCAAGAACGAATTTGCGATCAAAGATATGATAAAGGGAAAAAATTGATCAAAATCGATCATCATCCAAATGAAGATCCTTATGGAGATATAGTCTGGGTAGACACATCTGCCAGCTCTGTCAGCGAAATGATTTATGAATTTTATCTATTTGGCAAAGATCAAGGCTTAACGTTATCGAAAAAAGCAGCCAGTCTCATTTATGCCGGAATTGTTGGGGATACAGGAAGATTTTTGTTTTCAAATACGACGAAAAAAACGTTCCAATATGCAAGCGAGATTATAGACTATGGGTTTTCATTTACGCAAATATACGACGAAATGTATAAAACGAAACTTAATGTGGCGAAGCTGAACGGTTACGTCCTGCAAAATTTCGTTTTGACTGATTCAGGGGCCGCTTATATAAAGCTTCCTAAAGAACTATTGGACGAATACCGCGTCACTCCTTCCGAAGCTTCACAGCTCGTCGGTGCTTTAGGAAATATTGAAGGGATCAAGGCGTGGGTGCTGTTTGTCGAGGAAAACAACGAAATTCGGGTCAGATTCCGCTCGAAGGGAATCGTGATCAATGAGCTTGCAAAACGCTTTAAAGGCGGAGGCCATCCGCTTGCGGCCGGAGCTACGATCGACAGCTGGGAAACTGCGGATCAAATCATTCAAGAGCTGGTCGCTTTATGTAAAACATCTTAAGGAGGGCGCTTTTTCCCTCCTCATAATAGGAGAAAAGTTGGCATTATTATTTGCTCAATTTCAATTCTACTTCAACAATAATGGTCGGTGTAATGACAAGCTCCACGACAGTAGCGTTGTATTCTTTGTCATCTATTTTATATTTTCTATTTTCAATCGTTTTGGCAATTAAATGCCTTGTTTTCACAACACTGTCAATATCTTTTGCAATTAAATCAGCTAAATCGTTTTTGATCGTATTTTCAATCGAATATTTCATTAATTCATCCAGCTTATATTTTTCCGCATTTTTAATTTCGATTTTGACATCCTGTACAGTCAATAATTCTAAGTTTCTCTTATTTAGCTCTTTGTAATCCCTCTGCCAAATTTGAATGTCGTTTTTTAATTGTTCGATCGTTTCTTGCTGTGTTGAAATGATTTTTACTTGTTTTTCTTGGTAATAGCCAAAGGAATATAGAAAAAACCCCCAGCTAATAAGAGCTCCTACGGCAACTCCGGCAAAAAAACGCTGCCATGAAGGCTTTTTATAATAAGGCGGGATTCTCATTGCGAAACATGCTCCTGTGTGAACCAAGAGATTAAGAGCCAGCCTGTTTGAGAACCGCCCATGGCGGAAATGATTAACAAAATCTGTTTCACAATGTCCTTTGTCGCTCCTTCAAAAATCCCTCGTTCAAAGCTGTAAAACGCATCAAACGTCCCTCCAATAGCTGCAACAAGAGCCCAAATTTTCAATTTGTTTGCCATTCTGAAAATGGAGGTGAGAGGAGCATCGCCTGTAATATATGCGCCAATACCGCCGATTAACGAGCCGCCGAAAATGACTCCTAACGCAATAAAATACACTTTAATAAAGGTTGCAATAAAAGTATCTGTTTCCATTGAGCTTCCACCATCCTTTCTTCCGTTCATTGGGGAAATATGATTATAATAAACTTGCTAAATAGCCGGTTTCAGCAAGCAGTGAAAAGGCTTGGTTTATTCTCTTTCTTTATATGTATATGGATGGGAAGATGAAAGTATGAAGTTTGTCTTTCATTGAAAACAATGACTATAATTGTTTTAAGAAATCATTGAAAAAAGGTGGGGTCTTCATTGCCTTTTGTTCACCTACAAGTGAAGAGCGCCTATAGTTTGCTGGCTAGTGCTGCTGGATTGGACAAGCTTGTCCGCTATGCGAAAAAAACTGGTCAAACAGCTCTAGCCTTGACAGACCATCATGTCATGTATGGAGCGATCTCTTTTTATAAAATTTGTAAAGAACACGGGATTAAACCGATTTTCGGTTTAACTGCTACCGTTATCATAAAAAACGAACCGTATCCTTTTGTTTTGCTTGCTAAAAATAACAGCGGATACCGCAATTTGCTTAAATTAAGCAGTTTGCTGCAAACAAAGTTTCCGAAAGGACTTCCGCTTTCTTTTTTTAAACAATACAGCAGGGATCTTTTTGTGATCACACCTGGCAGACAAGGCTTGATTGAGCAGTTGCTTATAAACGGACAGATTGCAGAGGCAGGAAAAGCGGTGGAGTTTTTTCAAAGCATGCTCGATCCCAATTCTTTTTACATATCCGTACAAAATCACGGCTTGCCGGAAGAGCAGCAATTAAATGAAAAAATTGCGGAGCTGAGAGAAACGATCAAAGTTCCGATTGTCGCAACGAACGATGTTTTATATGTTGAAAAGGATGATGCATTTGCACACCGCTGTTTGCTGGCGATTAAAGACGGAACGACTGTAGAAGAACAAGACGCAGCGTTTGCTTCCGAATATTATTTAAAATCCCCGGCGGAAATGATAAACAATTTCGCGAACTTTCCTGATTCCATTGAGAATACTGTTCGGATCGCCTCCGAATGCCATGTTGAAATAGAATTAGGCAAAACAAAATTGCCCAAATACCCCTTTTCTGGAGGATTGAGCAGCGATGATTTTCTTGAACAACTGTGCTTTGAAGGATTAAGAAAAAAAGTAACATCCCCTTCGGACGAGTATGTCAAAAGGCTTTCGTATGAGCTGTCTGTTATAAAAAAAATGAATTTTAGCGATTATTTTTTAATCGTTTGGGATTTTATGAAATACGCGCATGAAAAAGGTATTGTAACCGGTCCAGGCCGCGGTTCAGCAGCCGGCTCTTTAGTGGCATATGTACTAGATATTACGAATGTAGATCCAATTCGCTATAATCTATTGTTTGAGCGTTTTTTAAATCCTGAACGTGTTTCTATGCCAGATATCGATATTGATTTTCCGGATACAAGACGGGATGAAATGATTGAATATGTTGCGCGAAAATACGGAAAAGGGCATGTGGCTCAAATCATCACTTTCGGTACTTTTGCGGCCAAAGCTGCTATTCGAGATGTGGCAAAAGCGCTTGGAGCTTCGAATAAAGAGGTGGATGTGCTCGCAAAGCACATACCTTCAAAGCTTGGAATTACTTTAAGAGAAGCATTTGAACAATCGGCAGCATTTCGAAACATCCTTCATTCAATGGAAAAAGGAAAGGAAATTTTTGAAACGGCTTTAAAGCTGGAAGGCTTGCCACGCCATGTATCGACGCATGCTGCGGGAGTGGTGCTAAGCGATTATCCGCTGACTGAAGTCATTCCGATTCAAAATGGTCATCACAATATATATTTAACACAATATTCAATGGATTTTTTAGAAGAAATCGGGCTGTTGAAAATCGATTTTTTAGGTCTGCGAAATTTAACGTTAATAGAAGATATCAAACGTTTAATTGAACGTTACGAGGGAACAAAGCTCTCTGTTCACTTTACAAATTATGATGATGAAAAAACGTTTTCCCTTTTATCGGAAGGAAATACGACAGGTGTGTTCCAATTTGAGTCAGAAGGAATGAGGAAAGTTTTACAAAAGCTAAAACCTACTAATTTGGAAGATTTGGTTGCGGTTAATGCTTTGTATCGTCCAGGACCGATGGAAAACATTCCTGTCTATATCGAACGGAAGCACGGCCGGATGCCGGTAGAATATTTGCATAAAGATTTGCAGCCTATTTTAGAAAAAACATACGGAGTCATTGTGTATCAAGAGCAAATAATGGAAATCGCAGCGAAAATGGCCGGTTTTTCGTTAGGGGAAGCAGACCTGTTGAGACGGGCCGTCGGCAAAAAAATTAAAACGATTTTGGATGAAAACAGAAATCGCTTTATTATAGGTTGTTTAAAAAAAGGATACGACGAAAAAACCGCGAATAAAGTATACGATCTCATTGTTAAATTTGCCAACTACGGTTTTAACCGCAGCCACGCTGTTGCCTACAGCATGATTGCCTATCAGCTTGCTTATTTAAAAGCCCACTATCCTTTATATTTTATGGCTGCGTTAATGTCGAGCATCGGAGGAAATCAAGAAAAATTAGCGCAATATGTTCGAGAAGCTTCAGAAATGGGAATTACAATCCTGCCGCCGTCCATTCATAAAAGCGGTTTTTCTTTTTTAGTGGAAAACGGATCTATCCGATTCGGACTTGCCTCGATTAAAAATGTTGGCATTGCCGCCATGAAAGAAATTGCAAAAGAAAGAAAAAAGAAGCCTTTTGAAGATTTGTTTGATTTTTGTATCAGGATGTCTTCAAAGGCAGTCAATCGCCGAACAATAGAAGCGCTCATTTTTTCTGGTGCGATGGATGATTTTGGGCAAGATCGGGCAACGTTGCTTGCTAGTATTGATGTTGCGCTCGAGCATGCAGAATTGTTCAAAATGGATGAAAAAGAGCAAATCGTTTTTCCGCTTGACGATCTTGCTGCGATTAAACCAAAGTATGTGGAAGTGGAACCGTTCACCATTGAAGAAAAATTAAAATTCGAAAAGGAAACATTAGGATTTTATTTATCAAGCCATCCGATTCAGCCTTACGATTCGGTTTTGAAGCAGCTGGGGGCAGTTCGATTAATGGATTTATCGCAATGGATTGAAAAAAAAGTTCATGTGGGCGCGTATGTGACGAACGTAAAGGCAATTCGCACAAAAAGCGGCCAGGCGATGGCTTTTCTCAATATAAGCGATCAAAGCGGGGATGTAGAAGCGGTCTTGTTTCCTAATGAATACGCAAAGTTCAGCGGAAAAATAAAGAAAGGGAATGTATATTGGTTGACCGGAAAACCGGAAATTAGAAATGAACATGTTCAATATATAATTCAAGACGTAAAAGACATCTCGGAATTTAAACGGCAGCGTGCTTTATTTTTAAAAATTGCAGATGAAGCATCAGAGAAACAAAAGCTTCTCGAAATAAAAAAAGTATTGCAGGATTATCCAGGCAGCATACCTGTATTTATTTACCATGAACGAAAAAAGAAAGCGGTCAAGCTTCCCGAAACATTTGGTGTACAACCGTCTGAACAATGTTTGAATCGATTGCGGGCATTGCTCGGAGAAAGGAATGTCGCCTTGAGAGAATAAACATGTCTTTTTCTTTACAACGGATTGCATGTATAATATTTTAGAAATATCTAAAAAGTGGTCTTTCCATTTTGACGATTATCCATGTTGTTAAGGAGTGATAAAGGTTGTCATTAAGAGAAGAAGCATTACATATTCATAGTGTTCAGAAGGGAAAACTTGAAACAAAATCAAAAATTCCGGTACGAAATGCAAAAGATTTAAGTTTAGCATACTCTCCTGGAGTGGCTGAGCCGTGCAAGGCAATTTATGATGATAAAAGCAAAGTGTATGAGTATACGATGAAAGGGAATATGGTGGCGGTTGTCTCTGATGGAACAGCCGTTTTAGGGCTTGGAAACATCGGACCGGAGGCAGCTCTCCCTGTCATGGAAGGAAAAGCTGTTTTATTTAAAAGCTTTGCAGGTGTCGATGCGTTCCCGATTTGTATAGATACGACAGATGTGGAAAAAATTATTGAGACAGTAAAGCTTCTTGAGCCGACTTTTGGCGGCATAAACTTGGAAGATATTGCCGCACCAAATTGCTTCGAAATTGAAGAGCGTTTAAAAAAGGAAACGAACATTCCGATTTTCCATGACGATCAACACGGAACCGCCATTGTAACTGTCGCTGGTTTATTAAATGCGTTGAAGCTGGTCGGCAAAGAGATGTCAAATATTAAAGTTGTCGCAAACGGAGCAGGAGCGGCTGGAATAGCTATTATAAAATTATTATATCGCTATGGTGTTCGTGACATTATTTTGTGCGATTCAAAAGGAGCCATTTTCGACGGACGCCCTTACGGAATGAACAGCATAAAAGCTGAAGTGGCTAAATATACAAATCATAATCGCTTAGAGGGCTCTTTGGCCGATGTAATCGAAGGAGCGGATGTTTTTATCGGTGTGTCAGTCGCAGGAGCCCTAACAAAAGAAATGGTAAAATTAATGGCGGATAATCCGATCATTTTCGCTATGGCCAATCCTGATCCGGAAATTATGCCTGACGATGCGAAAGAAGCTGGAGCAAAAGTCATTGGAACAGGACGTTCAGATTTCCCTAACCAGGTGAATAACGTTTTAGCATTTCCAGGGATTTTCCGTGGAGCATTGGATGTAAGAGCAACACATATAAATGAACAGATGAAAATGGCTGCTGCTGAAGCGATTGCTTCTCTTATTAAGGAAGATGAGCTTCGTCCTGATTATGTTATTCCGGCGCCGTTTGATCCAAGGGTTGCACCATGTGTTGCTGCAGCTGTTGCGAAAACGGCAATGGAAACAGGTGTTGCACGCATAAAAGTAGATCCGGAAGAAGTTGCGGAAAAAACAAGAAAGCTTGCTATTATTGGAAAATAAAAGCGGCTACAAATGGCGAAAGAATGAGAAACCTCTCTTCTCTGCTGTTGGGAGAAAGAAAAATATGATATATTTATAATATTTGAATACCTCTCAAAAGATATAGGAAGAAGATCCGGAAGATTTAAGATTGATTGAAGGTGTCATCCCTTGCAATGAAGACATTATTCAGCCAAAAAGGGAGGTTCTATTTTGATAAAAAACATTTTTTCAAAAAAGAAAAAATATGCATCGATCCCTTCCGGACATGCAAAATATGATGTTCCTGAAGGTATTATGACAAAATGTCCAAAATGTAAAAAGATTATGTACTCAAAAGAAATTGAAAAAAATTTGAAAGTGTGCAACAACTGCGGCTACCATTTTCAAATGGGAGCGAGAGAAAGAATTGCCAGCCTTTTAGATCATGGCAGCTTTTTAGAATATGACAGCGATATGCGTTCTGAAAACCCTCTTAATTTTGAAGGGTATTTAGAAAAGCTAGAAAAAGACAAAGAGAAAACGAAGCTAAATGAAGCTGTCGTGACAGGCGAAGGAACAATCGGCGGATTTCCAGTAGTGATTGCCGTTATGGATGCGAGTTTTCGCATGGGGAGCATGGGTTCGGTAGTTGGAGAAAAAATTACAAGGGCAATTGAAAAAGCGAAGAAAAAAAACATCCCCTTTATTATTTTCACAGCTTCAGGCGGTGCTCGTATGCAAGAAGGCGTCCTCAGTTTAATGCAGATGGCGAAAACTAGCGCTGCTTTAAAATTATTCAGCGATGAAGGCGGACTCATTATTTCGGTTATGACCCATCCGACTACAGGGGGAGTATCGGCTAGCTTCGCTTCTTTAGGTGACTACAATTTTGCCGAGCCTGGTGCATTAATCGGTTTTGCAGGGCGCAGAATCATAGAACAAACGATCAGAGAAGAGCTTCCGGAAGATTTCCAAACTGCTGAATTTCTGCTGAAGCATGGGCAGCTTGATTCTGTATTGCACCGCCACCAACTGCGGGATACGTTAATCAACCTCTTGGATATACACCAAGCAAAGGGGGATGTAGATTGGTAGGAGAACTGGAATTTGAAAAGCCGATTATAGAATTAAAGAAAAAAATTCATGAATTAAAGGAATTTACAAAAACAGCGGATGTAGATTTGTCGGCTGAAATTGAAAAGCTGGAAACAAGACTAAAAAATTTAGAAAAGGAAATATATGATCACCTCTCCCCGTGGAATCGCGTCCAAATCGCACGCCATCCGAATCGCCCTACAACGCTTGATTATATTGAGCTGTTATTTGAAAATTTTTTCGAATGCCACGGAGACAGATATTTTGGTGATGACGAAGCGATTGTAGGAGGCGTTGCAAAATTTCATGGGATCCCTGTAACGGTAATCGGGCAGCAAAGAGGAAAAGATACGAAAGACAATATCCGAAGAAATTTTGGTATGCCGCATCCTGAAGGTTACCGTAAAGCATTGCGCCTTATGAAACAGGCGAACAAGTTTAACCGCCCTATTATTACATTTATCGATACAAAAGGAGCTTACCCAGGAAAAGCTGCAGAAGAGCGGGGACAAAGTGAAGCAATTGCCAGAAATTTGTTTGAAATGGCCGGTTTTTCTGTTCCAATTATATGTATTGTCATTGGAGAAGGGGGAAGCGGCGGCGCATTAGCATTAGGAGTAGGAAATCATATATATATGTTGGAAAATTCTACTTATTCAGTTATTTCTCCCGAAGGGGCTGCCGCCCTATTATGGAAGGATGCCGGCTTAGCTAAAAAAGCGGCAGAAACAATGAAGATCACTGCCCAAGATTTAAAAGCGCTTGGTGTCATTGATGATATCATTCCGGAAGTAAAAGGCGGGGCACATAGGGATGTCCAATTGCAAGCTAAACACATTGAACAGGCTTTAAAACGTTCATTAAAAGAATTGACCAATATGAGCGGAGAAGAGCTGATCAGGCATCGGTACGAAAAATTTAAAAGTATTGGGGCCGTTATTGACGAACAAGTGACAAATACGCAGTAACGTGCGCTCCTTGATGGAGCCGCACGTTATTTTTTTATTTTTATCTTTCGCATCGCTTCTTTTTGTGTATAATAATAAAGAATTTAACTATTCTAAGCTTACTATGCTCAGCGATTATCAGATAATATGATCATTATTTTATGTAAGCTTTGTTTGAGCAGTCCAAGAGAGGTGAAATTATGAAAAAAATCGGCGTTTTAACGAGCGGCGGCGATTCTCCTGGCATGAACGCTGCAATTCGTGCCGTTGTCCGCAAAGGAATTTTTCATGGATTAGAAGTTTATGGAATTTATAATGGTTACTCAGGTCTTATTTCGGGAAAAATTCAAAAGCTTGAACTTGGTTCAGTAGGTGACATCATTCATCGCGGTGGAACGATGCTCTATACGGCACGGTGCGAAGAATTTAAAACAATCGAAGGACAAAAAAAAGGAATTGAACAATTGAAGAAATTCGGGATTGAAGGTCTTGTCGTTATTGGCGGAAACGGCTCCTACATGGGCGCAAAAAAGTTGACTGAACATGGATATCCATGCGTTGGGGTGCCGGGCACCATCGACAATGACATACCTGGAACTGACTATACGATCGGTTTTGATACAGCACTTAATACGGTGATACAAGCAATTGATAAAATTCGTGATACAGCTACCTCCCATGAGCGTACATACGTAATAGAAGTAATGGGTCGGGATGCCGGTGACATCGCTTTATGGTCCGGGCTTGCCGGAGGTGCGGAAACCATTTTAATTCCGGAAGCAGATTTCAAAATAGAGGAAATCATCGATCGATTAAAACGAGGCCATGAAAGAGGGAAAAAACATAGTATTATTATTGTCGCTGAAGGTGTGGGAAGCGGCGTCGAAATAGGCCAAAAGATCAAAGAGATGACAAACTTTGAAACGCGTGTTTCTGTATTAGGCCACATTCAACGCGGCGGATCGCCTACCGCATTTGATAGAGTATTGGCAAGCAGACTAGGCGCTTATGCGGTGGAACTGCTTCTTAATGGTAAAGGCGGACGATGTGTAGGCATCCAAAATAATCAGCTTGTGGATCATGACATTTTAGAAATTTTGGATCAGCCTCATACGGTTGATAAGTCAATGTACAAGCTTTCAAAAGAACTTTCTATATAAAGTATGAACATGGGATCGTTTTCATAATGTTTAGGAGGTATGCCAATTTATGCGAAAAACGAAAATTGTTTGTACAATAGGTCCTGCAAGCGAGAGCATCGAAATGTTGGAAAAACTAATTAAGGCCGGCATGAATGTGGCTCGGCTCAATTTTTCGCATGGAGATCATGAGGAGCATAAAGCGAGAATTCAAAACATTCGGGAGGCAGCGAAGCGCTTGGGCAAAAGTGTTGCAATATTATTGGACACAAAAGGCCCTGAGATTCGAACGCATACAATGGAAAACGGGGAGATACAATTAGAAGCAGGATCCCGCCTTCTTATTTCAATGGAAGAGGTTGTCGGCACGAAAGAAAAAATTTCGGTTACATATAAAGGATTAATCAATGATGTGTCCGTTGGTTCTAAAATATTGCTTGATGACGGATTAATTGGTTTAGAAGTTACAAAGATTGATAAAGAAAAACAGGAAATTGAAACGAAGGTATTAAACAGCGGAATTTTGAAAAATAAAAAAGGAGTCAATGTTCCCGGAGTTAGTGTCAATCTTCCTGGAATTACGGAGAAAGATGCAAAAGATATTTTGTTTGGCATTGAGCAGGGAGTCGATTTTATCGCTGCATCATTTGTTCGCCGCGCTTCCGATGTATTGGAAATTCGTCAACTGTTGGAGGAACACCAAGCTGACGATATTCAAATTATCCCGAAAATAGAAAATCAAGAAGGCGTTGACAATATTGATCAAATTTTGGAAGTTTCCGACGGGCTAATGGTTGCTCGAGGAGATTTAGGAGTAGAAATTCCCGCTGAAGATGTTCCGCTTGTCCAAAAGGAACTGATTCGCAAATGCAATCAATTAGGAAAACCTGTTATTACTGCTACTCAAATGCTTGATTCGATGCAGCGAAACCCAAGACCTACCCGGGCGGAAGCCAGCGATGTAGCAAACGCTATTTTTGATGGAACCGATGCAATTATGCTTTCAGGCGAGACAGCTGCCGGTTTATATCCGGTAGAAGCAGTGGAGACGATGCATAAAATTGCTTCCCGCGTTGAACAAGCTTTAGATTATCGCCAAGCCTTAACGAAACATACGAAAGTTGCTGATTCAACGATCACAAATGCAATTGGACAATCAGTAGCTTATACGGCGATTAATTTGGACGTTTCGGCCATTATCACGCCAACAGTCAGCGGCTATACGGCCAAAATGATTTCGAAATATCGGCCAAAAGCGCCGATTATTGCAGTAACATCCAGCAGTAAAGTATGCCGTAAGCTTGCCCTTGTATGGGGTGTGCATCCAACAATAGGACAAATTGCTACAACAACAGATGAAATGCTTGACATAGCTGTGCGTGAATCTATAAACACTGGAATTATTACACATGGAGATCGAGTGATTATTACAGCCGGAGTACCTGTAGGAGAAACAGGTTCCACAAATCTGATGAAAGTCCATGTTGTTGGCGATGTTTTAGGAAAAGGTCAAGGGATTGGACGAGCATCGGCATTTGGAAAGGTTATCGTTGCAAAGAATAGTAAAGAAGCTGTTGAGAAAATGGTGAAAGGTTCAATTCTCGTTACGAATGGGACCGACATAGACATGATGGAAGCGATTGAAAAAGCAGCTGCACTTGTTACGGAAGAAGGCGGCTTAACGTGCCATGCGGCCGTAGTCGGTTTGAGCCTTGGCATTCCAGTCATTGTCGGGGTAGAAAATGCAACAGAAATTTTGAAGGATGGTATGGAAGTCACTGTGGATGCAATACAAGGGATGATATATAAAGGACATGCGAGCGTTCTATAATTTTGCTTGAAAGGAGAAGGATTTCAGTTCCTTCTCTTTTTTTGTATAGTAAAGATTAAGAAACGAGTATTTTACATCTCTCTTTTGTATAGTAAAGAGTAGGGAACGGGTATTTTATATATGGAGGAGATAGCATATGCGAACATTATTGATTTTTTTTATTGTTGCACCGGCTTGTGAAATAGGGGTTTTGCTTTTATCTGGAAAGACGATCGGGGTGCTTCCGACTGTGCTATTGATTATCTTAACAGGCTTTGTTGGGGCTTATTTGGCGAAAAAACAAGGAATTCAGGCTGTGCGAAATCTTCAAAAGGAAATTCAATATGGGCGCATTCCAAGCAATGCCATTTTGGATGCAATTGCTATTTTAGTCGGAGGAATCATGCTATTGACGCCGGGATTTATTTCGGATATCGTCGGTTTGTTTCTTTTATTTCCAATCACAAGAAATTGGGTAAAGCCTTTTCTTATTCAATTCATAAAAAAATGGATTGATAAACATACGATCCATATTATTCGGCCATAATTCAATAAAAGATTTATTATGCTGAAATAAGTAATTCTTATTCAATTCTATAAGATTTTTTTATTAAAAAAAAGAATTCCGTAAAAAATATCTTATTTATCTGATTCACAAAAGTCTGATAATTGTTTATAATAGAGGTGTATTTTTTAATTCATATGTTTGGTGATCATTTCACTGATAAAAAATATTTCACAAAAGAAATGAAAGCATTTTCTTTTTGTGAAAAAATGAAAGTTTTATGAATTTTGTTTATTTCTATTTGAATTGCAGTTGAAAATTTTTATGTAAAGGGGAGATAGCCATGACAGCAACGCGTGGACTAGAGGGCGTGGTAGCCACAACTTCATCAATAAGTTCTATTATTGATGATACATTGACATATGTTGGTTACAATATTGACGATTTAGCTCAAAACGCAAGCTTTGAAGAAGTTGTTTACCTGCTTTGGCATCGAAAGCTTCCGAATAAGGAGCAATTAGAGGAATTAAGAAAGCAGCTTGCTGAGAATGCGTCGATACCGAATGAAATATTAGAACATTTTAAAACTTATCCGATTGATAAAGTACATCCGATGGCAGCTTTGAGAACAGCTGTATCTTTGCTTGGATTGTATGACGAAGAAGCGGACAACATGTCTGATGAGGCAAATTATCGAAAAGCAATTCGATTGCAGGCGAAAATTTCTACAATTGTCGCTGCTTTTGCCCGCATCCGCAAAGGATTGGAGCCTGTTCAACCGAGAACAGATTTAGGCTTTGCCGCTAATTTCTTATATATGTTAAAAGGTGAAGAACCTGATCAAACTTCCATTGAAGCCTTCAACAAAGCGCTCGTTCTTCATGCAGACCATGAATTGAATGCTTCGACATTTACTGCAAGAGTATGTGTGGCAACGCTTTCGGACATTTATTCCGGAATTACTGCGGCAATTGGAGCATTGAAAGGACCGTTGCATGGCGGTGCGAACGAACGCGTTATGCGAATGTTAACAGAAATTGGTGAACCTGAAAATGTAGAATCTTACATTCGCGAAAAATTAGCAAACAAAGAAAAAATTATGGGATTTGGTCATCGAGTTTATCGCAAAGGGGATCCTCGTGCCAAACATTTAAAAGAAATGTCCCGCAGACTAACAGAAATCACCGGTGAAACGAAATGGTATGAAATGTCAACTAAAATTGAGGAAATCGTAACATCTGAAAAATCTTTACCGCCGAATGTTGATTTTTATTCAGCGTCTGTATACCATTGCTTAGGTATTGATCATGATTTATTTACGCCGATTTTTGCAATAAGCCGCACATCTGGATGGTTAGCCCATATTTTAGAGCAATATGAAAACAATCGATTGATTCGTCCTCGTGCGGAATATACAGGACCAGAAAAACAAGTATTTATCCCTATCGAAAAGCGCAGCTAACAGGTAAAATAGAAAAGGGATTCCTTTTTCTTCCCTGTTAAGCATGGCCATGCTTTTATACACAAATAGAGAATACATATTTAGGAGGTAATGATTGTGGCAGAAGGTCAAAAAATTACAATGACAAATGGTACTTTAAACGTTCCAAATGATCCTATAATTCCGTTTATTGAAGGAGACGGCACTGGTCCTGATATTTGGAGAGCTGCGTCAAAAGTGCTGGAAGCAGCTGTAGAAAAAGCATACAATGGCGAAAAGAAAATCGTTTGGAAAGAAGTGCTTGCTGGTGAAAAAGCTTTTAAAGAGACTGGGGAATGGCTTCCTCAAGAAACGCTTGATGTGATACGCGAGTATATGATTGCGATCAAAGGTCCGTTAACAACTCCTGTAGGTGGAGGAATCCGTTCTTTAAACGTTGCTCTTCGCCAAGAGCTGGATTTATTTGTGTGCTTAAGACCTGTCCGTTATTTCAACGGAGTTCCTTCCCCTGTAAAACGTCCTCAAGATACAGACATGGTAATTTTCCGTGAAAATACCGAAGACATCTATGCTGGCATAGAGTATGCAAAAGGGACAGAAGAAGTAAAAAAAGTCATTGAATTTTTACAAAAAGAGCTGGGAGTAAACAAAATCCGTTTCCCTGAAACGTCCGGAATCGGCATTAAGCCTATTTCTGAAGAAGGAACGAAACGGCTTGTCCGGGCGGCCATTAACTATGCAATTGAACACGGAAGAAAATCTGTCACCCTTGTTCATAAAGGGAACATTATGAAATTTACAGAAGGCGCGTTTAAAAATTGGGGATATGAATTGGCTGAGCAAGAGTTTGGCGATAAAGTATTCACATGGGCTGAGTATGACCGCATTGTTGAAAAAGAAGGAAAAGAAGCGGCTAACAAAGCGCAAGAAGAAGCAGAAAAAGCTGGAAAAATTATAATTAAAGATGCAATTGCAGATATTTTCCTACAGCAAATTCTTACTCGTCCGCGCGAGTTTGATGTAGTAGCAACGATGAATTTAAATGGAGACTACATTTCGGATGCTTTGGCTGCACAAGTAGGCGGAATCGGTATTGCTCCAGGAGCAAACATTAACTACGAGACAGGGCATGCGATTTTTGAAGCAACACACGGTACAGCACCAAAATACGCCGGACTTGATAAAGTGAATCCATCTTCCGTAATTCTTTCTGGAGTGCTTATGCTCGAACATTTAGGCTGGAAAGAAGCAGCTGATTTAATCATTCAAGCAATGGAAAAAACGATCGCTTCAAAAGTTGTCACCTATGACTTTGCACGCCTCATGGACGGAGCTACGGAAGTAAAATGCTCTGAATTCGGCAATGAATTGATTAAAAACATGGGTTAAACAAAGAACTGAGAGCTGCTTCTTTACGAAGTAGCTCTCCATTTAGATTCATTTTTGAAAAAATCACTTACATAAAAGAGAGGATGGATGCTTGAAATGGCGATTAAAAGAAAGAAAATTTCTGTCATTGGTGCTGGATTTACTGGTGCGACAACAGCTTTTTTGCTGGCAAAAAAAGAGCTGGGAGATGTTGTGCTCGTTGACATTCCGCAAGCAGAGAATCCGACAAAAGGGAAAGCGTTGGACATGCTTGAATCAAGCCCTGTTCTTGGATTTGATGCGAACATTATCGGAACATCAAACTATGAGGAAACGGCTGATTCCGATATTGTTGTGATCACGGCAGGAATTGCAAGAAAACCTGGAATGAGTCGAGACGATTTAGTGCAGACCAACCAAAAAGTAATGAAAAGCGTCACAAAAGAAGTTGTAAAATATTCCCCAAATTCCATTATCATTGTGCTGACAAATCCGGTTGATGCAATGACTTACACTGTTTATAAAGAATCCGGATTTCCAAAACACCGCGTCATCGGTCAATCTGGAGTTTTAGATACCGCAAGATTCCGCACATTTGTTGCTCAAGAATTGAATTTATCAGTCAAAGACATTACAGGATTTGTGTTAGGCGGCCACGGAGATGATATGGTGCCATTAGTTCGCTATTCATACGCAGGGGGCATTCCGTTAGAAAAATTAATTCCGAAAGAGCGCTTGGATGCGATTGTTGAAAGAACTAGAAAAGGCGGGGGAGAAATTGTTAACCTGCTTGGAAACGGAAGCGCATACTACGCACCTGCCGCATCTCTTGTAGAAATGGTGGAAGCGATTGTTAAAGATCAGCGCCGCGTATTGCCTGCCATTGCATATTTAGAAGGAGAATACGGTTTTGAAGGTATTTATTTAGGCGTTCCAACAATTCTTGGAGGCAATGGCTTAGAGCAAATTATTGAGCTTGAACTGACGGATGAAGAAAAAGCAGCTTTGGAAAAATCTGCTGAATCTGTAAGAAATGTTATGAAAGCATTAATATAGTGCATGATAGAAAAAGGAGGACATGTTATGTTCCTCCTTTTTCTTATAAAAGAAAAAAGAGAGTTTGCACAGAAAATTCGTCCGCTTTTTCAATTTTCCGCTTCAAAACCGCTCCATCATGTTTCTATCGATTCTTTAAAATCTTCTGAAAGCAGCTTTTCTTGTATTGGTTCTTTCTGCTTCGTGGACTATAATAATAATAAAGAATAATAAGAACAGTAGGAGAAAATTATTGGAGGATTTTATGAGTAAAAAAATATTAGTAGTGGATGATGAACAATCGATTGTCACTCTTCTTCAGTATAATCTTGAACAAGCAGGCTATGAAGTCATTACTGCTCAGGATGGAAGCGAAGGATTTGAAAAAGCAATTACAGATGCACCGGATTTAATTGTGCTTGATTTAATGCTCCCGAGTATAGATGGTATGGAAATTTGTAAACAGCTTAGACAGCGCAAAGTGATGACGCCCATTTTAATGCTTACGGCAAAAGATGATGAATTTGATAAGGTGCTTGGGCTTGAGTTAGGTGCGGACGATTACATGACAAAACCGTTCAGTCCAAGAGAAATTATCGCTCGGGTAAAAGCAATCCTGCGGCGTGTCAGATCAGAAGATGCTCACATGCATGTAAAAAAAGAAGCGGAAGAAAACAACATTATTATCGGTGATTTAAAAATTATGCCTGAACGATATGAAGCTTATTTTGAACAAGAAAGACTTGACTTTACACCGAAAGAGTTTGAACTGCTTCTTTATCTTGCAAAACATAAAGGCCGAGTTTTGACAAGGGATCAGTTATTAAGCGCTGTTTGGAATTATGATTTTGCCGGTGATACAAGAATTGTGGATGTTCATATCAGCCATTTAAGAGAAAAAATTGAACGGAATACGAAAAAGCCTGAATATATTAAAACGATCAGAGGTCTAGGCTACAAACTGGAGGATCCAAAGCTAAATGAGTAAGTTCCGTTCAAAACTGCTTCTTGCGTTTACAGCATTAATTATTACTGTTCTGCTTGGTTTTGGATTTATTTTAGGACAATTATTTCAATCGTTTTACTTCATCAATTATGAGAAGCAATTTAAAAAAGAAGCCGAGTTGATCAAGCTGGTCATTGAGAATGAAAAGATAGGTTCTACCGAAATGAAGCATAAAATGGAGGAAATGAGCGAAAAGTTAAACTCACTCCTTCTTTTTATGGATATGGACGGAAACATCGTTTTTAAAACAGGTCCTAGCTTTCATCAAAGCGACGAAAGATTATCAGAACTGATCTTGACCAACCACCGAAATGCAAAGGAAGGATTTCGCCTAGATCTCGATCAAGCTGATTTGTTATTTTACGGTATTCCCATCTTTCAACAAGATGAACGAAAGGGATTTTTAGTTTTCGGGACTTCCATCAAATATTTCGAAGCGATGAATAAAGAAATTTGGTTTTTCATTATAGGGAGTCTTATTGCGGCATTAACGATCATTTTAATTTTTGGCACCCGCATTATGAAGCAATATACGAAACCGATCGAATCGGCGACAGAAGTGGCGATGGAGCTTGCAAAAGGAAATTACAAAGCGAGAACATATGAAAATTCATCAGGCGACGAAACGAGTATGTTGAGCAAATCCATCAACATTTTGGCACGCAACCTTCAAGACATGACAAGAACCCAGGAATTGCACCAGGAAAGGCTGCAAACATTGATTGAAAACATGGGAAGCGGTCTTCTTTTCATTGATGAACGTGGCTATATTAGCCTTATGAATAAAGCGTTTAAAGAAATTTTTCAAATTAATCAAGAGGATTATTTATATAAATCTTACCAAGAAGCGATCGCATATAAAGAAATTATTCAAATGGTCGAAGAAATTTTTTTGACGGAATCAAATATAAGAAAGCATATTATGCTTCCTGTTAACATCGAAAGAAAGCATTTTGAAGTTTACGGTGCTCCGATCATTGGAAAAAGCGAAGTATGGAAAGGCGTCGTTCTTGTTTTTCACGATATTACCGAATTGAAAAAGCTTGAACAAATACGAAAAGATTTTGTAGCAAATGTATCTCATGAATTAAAAACACCGATCACCTCCATCAAAGGGTTTTCTGAAACATTGCTGGATGGCGCCATGAAAGATGAACAAACATTGCATTTTTTTTTATCCATCATTTTAAAAGAAAGCGAACGAATGCAATCTTTAATTCAAGATTTATTAGATTTATCAAAAATCGAGCAGCAGGGCTTTCAGCTGGAGCTTAGAAAATGCAATGTAAACGAGTTTTTAAAAGAAATTCATCATTTGCTAGATAGAAAAGCGAAAGAAAAAAATATTGATTTTATATTGGATGTTCCAGACGAGCCTGTTTTTATTGAAGGCGATCCTCATCGGCTAAAGCAAATTTTTATAAACTTAGCCAGCAACGGAATTATGTATACGCCAGCTGGCGGAAAAGTGACCCTTTCTGTTAAGGCTGGACATGATGATGTAGCCATTTCTGTTCAAGACACCGGAATTGGAATTAGAGAAGAGGAAATTCCTAGAATTTTTGAGCGTTTTTATAGAGTTGATAAAGCTAGAAGCAGAAACTCAGGTGGAACTGGTTTAGGGCTTGCGATCGTAAAACATTTAGTAGAAGCACACCAAGCAAATTTGACAGTCAAAAGCACCGTTGGTGTTGGAACGACTTTTACTGTGACTTTTCAAAGATACAATTAATAGTTTAACATAAGATTTACATCCAATTTATGCTAAGTTAACATTTGATTGCTAAAATGTCATTCGAAAACCCCTTCATCCAAGGAGCCCATTTGCAGATGGAAACAATTACGTTTCCGTCTTTTTTTTATGGCTGCGCTTTTTAAATGAAACAAAATCGTACTTTTTTCGTATGAAATAATAAATAGACAGAGATGGGGGGATATAATGGTAAGCATAAGAAGATTATTAACAATTATTGGATTTATTTTTCTGATCAGCATTCTCGGCCTTGTTGCGATTACTTCCTGGTATACTGTAGACGAGTCGGAACAAGCGGTTATTACTACATTTGGAAAAGTGGAAGAGGGTATAACTGAGCCTGGGCTTCATTTTAAATGGCCATGGCCGATTCAATCGGTAAAAAAACTATCCAAAGAAACATTCAGTTTACAATTTGGATATAAAGAGAAAGATGGAAAAGTTGAGTCTTTTCCAAAGGAAACAAAAATGATTACAGGCGATGAAAACATTGTGTTAGCAGATATGGTCGTTCAATGGAAAATAACGAATCCGGCAAAATATTTGTTCAATGCTGAAAATCCAAAGGAAATTTTGCGGGATGCAACATCTGCTTCGTTAAGAAGCATTATTGGAAGCACAAAAATTGACAATGCTTTAACGAGCGGAAAAGTGGAAATTGAAGCTCAAGTGCAAGAATTATTAAGCTCGTTGATGAAAAAGTATGATATTGGCATTTCAATCATTGCGGTCAAATTGCAGGATGTTGATTTGCCGAACGAAGAAGTTCGAAAGGCGTTTACAAACGTTACGGATGCAAGAGAAATGATGAATACGAAAATAAACGAAGCCAATAAATATAGGAATAAACGAACAAAAGAGGCAGAAGGAGAGCGCGATGCAATCATCTCCAAAGCTGAAGGGGACAGAGCGTCCAGAATTGAACAAGCGAAAGGGGAAGTCGCACTATTTAATTCTTTATACAATGAATACAAAAATTCGAAAGAAATCACAGAAAAACGTCTAATTTTAGAAACGATAGACAGCGTGCTGCCAAATGCGCAAATTTACATTATGAAGGATGATGGAAATACAATGAAGTATTTTCCTGTTCAGCCTATGCAGCAAGTGCTGCCTAATGATCAGCAAAGTCAGCAAAAAGCTGATCAATCGAGTGAGAACACGCAAAAAAGAGGTGAAAACAATGGACAAGAATGAAAAGAAAATTAATTTTGAATGGAAGAAATACATACGCCTAGGGTCTGTTATAGCCGGTTTATTTGCGTGTTTGCTATTTTTATTCAGCAACGTTTTTGTTGTGAAAGAAAATGAATATAAAGTCGTTCGTCAATTTGGCGAAGTTGTAAAAATTATAGAGAAGCCCGGCCTCCATTTAAAAATTCCTTTCATACAAACAGTTGAAAGTCTTCCAAAGCATCAATTAACGTATGATGTGGAGGAAGCGGAAATCAATACAAAGGATAAAAAACGAATATTAATTGACAACTATGCGGTTTGGAGAATCGAAGATCCGAAAGAAATGATCGCCAATGCAAGAACAGTTGTCAATGCAGAGGCAAAAATGTCGGAATTTATCTTTTCCACTGTGAGATCGGAGCTTGGAAAACTGAATTATGATGAAATTATTAATGATGAAAAGTCTTCCCGCGGGAGCCTCAATGACAAAATCACAAATATTGTTAATAACCTGCTTGAACAAAATCATTTCGGCATTAAGGTGGTTGATGTAAGAATTAAACGGACGGATTTGCCGGAAGCAAATGAAAAATCGGTATTTACTAGGATGATATCAGAGCGGGAATCAAAAGCCCAAGAATATTTATCGATGGGGGATGCAGAAAAAAATCGAATTGTTGCTGAAACGGACAGACAAGTAAAAGAAATGCTGGCAAAAGCTGAAGCTCAAGCTGAAACCATCCGCGGTCATGGAGAGGCGGAGGCGGCGAAGCTCTATAACCAGGCTTATTCAAAAGATCCTAAATTTTATGAATTATATAGAACACTTCAATCCTACAAGAAAACAATCGACGGTGAAACAGTCATCATTCTCCCGTTCGATTCTCCATACGCCAAAATATTAATGGGAGAAACAGAATAAAATCGATAAGCCATGTTTTTTCTTCTGCTGAAAGTAATGGTAGAATAGAAGGAAGGCATGGCTTTTTTAGTTGAAGGAGGCTAGTAGTAGTGACAAAGAAGCTAGTTTTAATTGATGGAAACAGTATTGCTTACAGAGCGTTTTTCGCTTTGCCGCTTTTAAATAATGATAAGGGGATTTATACGAATGCAATTTACGGCTTTACAAATATGCTGTTAAAAGTACTGGAGGAAGAAAAACCGACACATATTCTTGTTGCATTTGATGCAGGGAAAACAACGTTCCGGCATAAAACTTTTAAAGAATATAAAGGAACTCGGCAAAAAACCCCGCCTGAATTGTCGGAGCAGCTACCATTTATACGGGATTTGCTTGATGCCTACAAAATTACAACATATGAACTCGAAAATTATGAGGCTGATGATATTATTGGAACAGTTGCGAGACAAGCTGAGAAGCAAGATTTTGAAGTGAAAATTATTTCCGGAGATAAGGATTTAACACAGCTGGCAACTGAAAAAACGACCGTTTCCATCACGAAAAAAGGAATTACAGATGTTGAACCGCACACGCCTGAATCGATTCAAGAGAAGTATGGGCTAAGCCCGGCACAAATTATTGATTTGAAAGGATTGATGGGCGATCAATCAGATAATATCCCAGGTGTGCCCGGCGTTGGAGAGAAAACCGCGATTAAATTGCTGAAACAGTTTGAGACAGTCGAAAATATTTTAAATTCGATTGAAGAAGTAAATGGAAAAAAATTAAAGGAAAACTTACAAAACTATAAAGAGCAAGCATTAATGAGCAAACAGCTTGCGACAATTCATTGTGAAGCTCCTGTCGAAATAAAAATTCAAGACCTTGAGTATAAAGGCTATGACAAAGAAAAAGTAGTGAAAATTTTTAAGGAACTAGGCTTCCAATCGCTCCTAGACAAAATGGGAGAGCATGAGAATGAAGAAGCGGATGAAATGCCGACGATTAAGTTCGAAAAAGTTGAAAAGCTGTCAGACAAGGTTTTATCAGAGAAGGCAGCTCTTTTAGTGGAAATCATTGATGAAAATTATCATACTGGAGAAATCATCGGGTTTTCTATCGCAAACGAAAATGGATGTTTTTACATTCCAGCCGAAATTGCGCTACATTCAAAAGAGTTCATAGAATGGGTGAAGGACGAAACAAAGCGGAAAGTGGTGTATGATGCAAAAAAATCAATTGTGGCGCTGCGCTGGCGAAACATTGATTTAGCAGGTATTGAGTTTGATGTTCTCATTGCCTCATACATTTTAAACCCGTCTGAAACGATTGACGACATAGCCGAGCTTGCCAAGGCAAAAAATAAACATTTAGTTCAAAAGGATGAAGTGATTTACGGAAAAGGCGCTAAACGTCATATCCCTGATGAAGACATTTTAGGCGAACATCTTGCCAGAAAAGCGTTAGCCATTTATGAGCTGGAAGAATTATTAATACAAGAATTAGAAGAAAATGAACAATTTCATTTATTCAGCGAATTGGAGCTTCCGCTGTCAGCCATTTTATCTGACATGGAAACAACAGGAGTAAAGATAGACGTCAACCGTCTGAAAGAAATGGGAAAAGAGCTTGATGAACAGCTGAAGCAATTAGAAAAGGATATTCATCGTCTAGCTGGAGTGTCATTTAACATTAATTCTCCGAAGCAGCTTGGGCCGATTTTATTTGAAAAGCTCAATCTACCGGTTTTGAAAAAGACCAAAACGGGGTATTCGACCTCTGCGGACGTTTTAGAAAAATTGAGAGGACAGCACGAAATTGTGGAGAAAATTTTGCATTACCGGCAGCTCGGAAAGCTTCAATCGACGTATATTGAAGGGCTGCTGAAGGTTGTCCATCGTGATACGCATAAAATCCACACCCGATTTAATCAAGCATTAACGCAAACCGGAAGATTAAGCTCCACAGACCCGAATTTGCAAAACATTCCGATTCGCCTTGAGGAAGGCCGCAAAATTCGTCAAGCATTTATCCCTTCTAAAAAAGATTGGGTCATTTTTGCAGCGGACTATTCCCAGATTGAACTGCGAGTGCTTGCGCATATATCTGGAGATGAAAAATTGATTGAAGCGTTTCAACAAGATCTTGATATTCATACAAAAACGGCGATCGATGTGTTCCATGTTGAAGAAGATAAAGTGACCTCCAACATGAGAAGACAGGCAAAAGCAGTTAATTTCGGGATTGTTTACGGAATCAGCGATTACGGATTGTCGCAAAACTTAGGAATTACCCGAAAAGAAGCTGGTGAATTTATTAAAAAATATTTTGAAATTTATAAAGGCGTTAAAGAATATATGGATGGCATAATCCAAGAGGCGAAGCAAAAAGGCTATGTAACGACACTAATGCAGCGTCGGAGATATATTCCGGAAATTACGAGCAGAAATTTCAATATCAGAAGCTTCGCCGAGCGAACAGCCATGAATACTCCGATTCAAGGAAGTGCAGCGGATATTATCAAAAAAGCGATGATCGATATGGCGCAAGAAATTGAAAAACGAAATTTGCAAACGAGACTGCTGCTTCAAGTTCATGACGAATTGGTGTTTGAAGCGCCAAAGGATGAAATTGAAATTTTAGAAAAGCTTGTTCCGGAAGTAATGGAAAATGCCATTCAGCTAAAAGTGCCGTTAAAGGTTGATTATTCTTACGGTTCTACGTGGTATGAAGCGAAATAATTTGAAAAAGGCGGAAAGGGAAGCTCCCCCGCCTTTTTCGAGTGTAGATAAGGGGTGAACATAATGCCTGAGCTTCCTGAAGTAGAAACGATTCGAAAAACATTAAGGGAGCTTGTCATAGGAAAAGTCATCGATGAAGTTATCGTATCATGGCCGAAAATCATCAAACGTCCCGAAGACGCAGAGCAGTTTTGCCGCGTTTTGAGAGGGGAAACAATCAATGAAATCGGAAGAAGAGGGAAATTTTTAAAATTTTATTTAGATCGATATGTTCTTGTATCACATTTACGAATGGAAGGAAGATATGGACTGTATCCAAAAATAAAGCCCATTGAACCTCACACACATGTCATTTTTCGCTTTCAAGATGAAACGGAATTAAGATATCGGGATGTTCGCAAATTTGGCACTATGCATCTGTATCAAAAGGGCGAGGAGGAGAAGCATCCTCCTTTGTCCCAGTTAGGGATGGAGCCTTTTTCGGAACAATTTACTGCTGAAAGACTTATGAGCAAGCTTCAGTCTACCTCTAGAAACATCAAGACGGTTTTGCTTGACCAAAAAATAGTGGCGGGATTAGGAAACATTTACGTTGATGAAGTATTGTTTCGATCAGGCATTCATCCGGAGCGGCTGGCAAAAGATTTGACAGCGGAAAAAGTGAAAATATTGCATCGGGAAATTATTCAAACGCTGAAGGAAGCAGTTGAAAAAGGAGGAAGTACTGTCCGATCCTACGTCAATTCACAAGGGCAAATCGGGATGTTTCAACTGGACTTATTTGTCTATGCAAGAGAAAAAGAACAATGTAAAATTTGCGGAAGCCCTATCCAAAAAATAAAAATTGGGGGAAGAGGCACACATTTTTGTTCATCTTGCCAAGTGTAGAAAGATTTATGCCACCTTCTGAAGCGAACACATTTTAGGCGGTTTTCATATTACTATGTTAGCAATAAAAGGAAAGAAGGGGCATTTGATAAAATGACGGAAATCGGATCGGTTTTAATATTGGCGTTGGCAGTCAGTCTTGATAGTTTTTCTGTTGGCTTAGCGTTCGGTTTGCGTAAAGTAAAAATTCCAATTAAATCGATTATCACTATTTCATGCTGTTCGGCGATTGTGTTGCTCGCTGCGATGATGGCCGGACAAATAGCTCAAAGTGTTCTTCCTCCCTATTTTACGGATAGGCTTGGCGGAGCTATTTTCATTTTGCTTGGCATGTTTGTGTTATATTCCTTTTTCCGCAACAATGAATCAGAGGATGAGAAAGATGAGGAAAAGAGTGAAAAAACGATTTTAAATATGGAATTAAAATCGTTAGGCATTGTCATTCATATATTGAAAAAGCCTGCTGCAGTTGATATGGATCGATCTGGCGAGATTACAGGCGTGGAAGCTTTGCTGCTTGGAATCGCTCTTTCGCTCGATTCATTCGGAGCAGGAATCGGTGCGGCTTTAGCAGGGTATGAACCTTTTTTAACAGCTATTTTCGTCACTTGTATGAGCACGATGTTTGTTTATATTGGAATGAAATCCGGCCGATTTGCTTCATCCTATTCGTTTTTTGAAAAGTTTTCATTTATCCCGGGTTTATTATTAATAATGATCGGTGTTTGGGCCATGTAAGGATAAAGGAGAATGATGATATGACAATGATTATTGGATTAACTGGAGGCATAGCAAGCGGAAAAAGCACTGTGTCTGAAATGCTTAAAAAAAGAGGCATTCCAGTTATTGACGCAGATCTAATTGCAAGAGAAGTGGTAGAAGTCGGCAAAAAAGCATATACAGAGATTGTAAATGCTTTCGGAAAGGAAATATTAAACGAAGACTTAACGATCAACCGAGCTCGATTAGGCTCCATTGTATTTCAAAACGAAGATAAGCGGGAGAAGCTAAACAGTATTGTACATCCTGAGGTCAGGCTGGAAATGAAAAGGCGACAGGAACAATTGATCTCAGAAGGTGCGAAAGCAGTAGTTCTCGATATTCCCCTTCTATTTGAAAGCAATTTGAAGCATTTAGTGGATAAAGTGATTGTTGTTTATACGGAAGAAAAAAATCAACTGGAACGATTAATGAAAAGGAATAATTTTTCGAAGGAAGAAGCTTTATCACGCATCAATGCACAAATGCCTTTGAAAGAAAAAGTAAAATTTGCCGATGCAGTGATCAATAATGATGGAACATTAGAAGAAACGGAACAGCAATTGGAAAACATTCTCATGAATTGGGGAATTGGTTAATCCGCTCGTGAATAGAGCGGTTTTTTTATTTTTAGTATATATTTTTTAAGAAACGATTAAAATAATTGTTTCGTTATTTTATAAATATGATATACTAATTAACAGAATAGGAGATAAAAAGTGTAACATAATGCCGGAAGGGGATATTCACATGAGTGCTAAGGTTGCCATTAACGGTTTCGGCCGAATTGGCCGAATGGTATTCAGAAAAGCAATTTTAGAAGGAGATTTGAATATCGTAGCAATCAATGCAAGCTATCCAGCAGAAACATTGGCTCATTTAATTAAATACGATACAAACCATGGGAAATTTGAAGGAGAAGTCATTCCAAAAGAAGATCATTTAATTGTAAATGGCCATAAAGTGCTTCTTTTGAACAATCGAAATCCTATTGAACTTCCCTGGAAAGATCTAGATGTGGACATAGTGATTGAAGCGACAGGAAAATTCAACTCCCGTGAAAAAGCGATGATGCATGTTGAGGCAGGGGCGAAGAAAGTTATTTTAACAGCACCTGGAAAAAATGAAGATGTAACGATTGTTATCGGTGTAAACGAAGAACAATATGATCCTGACAACCATGTCATTATTTCGAATGCTTCTTGCACAACAAACTGTCTAGCGCCTGTTGCAAAAGTTCTTGATGAACAGTTTGGCATTGAATATGGTTTAATGACTACTGTCCACGCATATACGAACGATCAAAGAAATATTGATAATCCGCATAAAGATTTAAGAAGAGCGCGAGCGTGCGCCCAATCAATCATTCCGACAACTACCGGTGCAGCAAAAGCGATCGGTTTAGTTTTACCGCAATTAAAAGGAAAATTGCACGGTCTTGCATTAAGAGTGCCTACACCAAACGTCTCCCTCGTAGACTTTGTTGTAGATCTAAAACGCGATGTGACCGTTGAAGAGGTAAATGAAGCGTTTATCCAAGCTTCTCAAGGAAAGCTGAAGGGGATATTAGATTTTTCTTCAGAACCGCTCGTATCAGTTGACTACAACACAAACCCGCACTCTGCTATTGTCGACGGTTTAACGACAATGGTTATGGGAACAAGAAAGGTAAAAGTGCTTGCATGGTATGATAATGAATGGGGCTACTCTTGCCGCGTTGTGGATTTAGCAAAACTTGTAGCAAGCAAATTGAATAAATTGGCCGCAGCTGTATAAAATGATGGGAGGGTTGATCTTTACAAAGATTGACCCTCTTCTTCTTTTTGTTTGGATACTTTTTTCAGCGCAAAATTTTTGACAAAGTATGTTGCAAAAACAAATCAAACCATATATACTATTTTTCGTGAACTTCTTAAACGCAAGGTAATGTGGCTACTTAAAGGGTTAGGACCTCTTTGGACTAACTTTCCCCCGTGGTAGTTAAACATACCAGAGTGCGAAGAATTCATAAAAATTTATAAAGGGGGATCCATGGCTATGGAAACAATGGGACGTCACGTTATCTCTGAGCTGTGGGGATGCGACTTTGATAAGTTGAATGACTTGGAATTTATTGAAAAAACGTTTGTAAATGCAGCATTAAAATCAGGTGCTGAAATCCGGGAGGTTGCGTTTCATAAGTTTGCGCCTCAAGGTGTAAGCGGAGTTGTGATCATTTCAGAGTCACACCTAACAATTCATAGTTTTCCAGAGCATGGATATGCTAGCATTGATGTGTACACTTGCGGTGATTTAAATCCAAATATTGCAGCGGATTACATTTCTGAAGCTTTAGGTGCTCAAACGCGCGAAAATATTGAAATTCCTCGCGGTATGGGTCCTGTTCAAATTAAACAGGGTCAAGCAAAAGCACTTTAAAGTGAAAACAGAATAAAATTTGAATGGAAATGCAAAGAGGTGTCAGCTTTTTACTGCACCTCTTTTTATATTATAATTAAGAATAATATTTCATATTGAATGGTATTTAGAGGCATCTTATTTGCGGCCTCAAAGTACCGAGTTATTCTCCCCCCCCTGCAAAGCCGTTATGAAAAAGAGGCTTTGATGTTTTTAAAATCATTCATTGTAGTGATGCAAAAATAAAAAAGCTTTTATTGGCATGGCTGCCATCACTGTTTGGCGGTTCGAACATCATTTGATTGGACCGGACTGACAGAAATCCATTTCATTCAGTCGAATTATCTATAACAAAAATACAAGAACTTGAAAGTTTCTTGTCTGATCCAATGCTATTTAATAAGATGTAGGTAGAGCTTTTTTGATTTAGTTAAAAAGATTGGAGCTGGTGATATGAAATGCCCTTCCTGCCACCATTTTGGAACACGTGTTTTAGATTCGCGTCCAGTCGATGAAGGGAGATCAATTCGGAGGCGAAGGGAATGTGAGGAATGTCAATATCGGTTCACAACGTTTGAAAAAGTGGAAGAAATTCCGCTCATCGTTGTGAAAAAGGAAGGAACACGAGAAGAGTTCAGCAGGGAAAAAGTTTTGCGCGGGATGATTAAAGCTTGTGAGAAAAGACCGGTTTCTTTAAAAAAATTGGAAGATGCTGCGCATGATATTGAAAAAGAACTAAGAAATCTAGGTACATCGGAAATATCAAGCGAAACGATCGGCGAAATGGTGATGGACAGACTAGCCGAAATTGATGAAGTCGCATACGTTCGATTTGCTTCTGTTTACAGGCAATTTAAAGATATAAATGTCTTTATTGAGGAATTGAAAGAACTGATCAAAAAAGAACGTTCATAAAGAGCTGCGAGATTATGACATGCTATTTGGGAAGGTTTTGAAAAAATGATTGGACATCATCACTGGAAAGAGCTGCTGCCTGTTGATCGCTACGTTGTGAAATGTACGAGCAGTTTGATTCATGAATTTGACCGAAAAGTTCTTACATTACTGTACCAGCCCTTAATCGGGCCAAGAACGTTAAACTTATACATGACGCTTTGGAGCGAGCTTGAACAAAACCGTCTTTGGGGGACGGAATCGACCCACCATTTTTTAATGGCTGTTACTCAATCCCCATTAAATGAAATTTATCATGACCGTTTGAAATTAGAAGGAATAGGTCTTTTAAAAACATACCTTGTCGATGAAAGCGAACCGAAAAAATATATTTATGAACTTCAACGACCTCTTTCCCCCAAACAATTTTTTTATGATGGAATGTTGAACATATATTTATATAACAGAGTTGGAAAAACGGTGTACCAAAGATTGAAAAGCTATTTTTCCGATAAATCGGTTGATAGCAACGCCAAAGATGTGACAAGATCATTTCATGAAGTATACCAATCGATCCACCCATCTGAGCTTTCAGCCAATATTGCAATGGAACCTGAGGAAAACGATCAGGAGCTTTTTGATCATGCGCCTGGGAAACCGATTTCGATTCAAAACCAGTCCTTTGATTTTCAATTGTTTTATGCCGGTTTATCAGAGCATATTGTGCCCAAAAAAGCGATCACGCCTGCGGTTAAGGAAGCTGTTGAGAAATTAGCATATGTTTATGGAATTGATCCAATTGAAATGAAAAATCTGGTCATCCGTTCTTTGGATCATGATGAGCAAATTAATTTAGACGAGCTGCGAAAATGGGCGAGGGATTGGTATAAGCTGAATCACGGTAACCGTCTTCCAGAGCTTGTTGATAGGCTTCAGCCTTTGAATCAGCGGGTGAAAGACGAAGAAATTGAACAGTCAAAAGATAAGGAATTAATTCGACAGCTTGAATCCATCTCTCCAAGACAGTTTCTAAAAGATATTTCAGGCGGGATTGAACCGTCCGCAGCGGATTTGAAAATTATTGAAGATGTCATGTTTCAGCAAAAGCTGCTTCCCGGAGTTGTCAATGTTTTAATTTATTATGTCCTGCTAAAAACAAATATGAGATTGTCAAGAGCGTATGTTGAGAAAATTGCCAGCCACTGGGCTCGATTAGGAATTAAAACTGTGAAGGATGCAGTGGATGTGGCGAAAAAAGAACATAAGAAATATTTAACCTGGGCGGAAACAAAGGATAAGAAGACTGACAGCAAAAAAATCGTTCGAAAAGAAAAACTCCCTTCATGGCTTTTGGAAAACGAAAATCAACAGGTAGAAAACATCGATCCGGAAGCGTTTGAAAAAGAAAAACAAAAGCTGCAGGAGCGGATTAAAAAATATAAAAATAAACAGAAGGACTAGGTGAAAGGAGGGAGGAAGATGGAATCCCTGCAAAATCATTTAAAACAATTCATGAACAGCAAAGGGTTTCGGGAAACGTATTTGAACTTGAAACAGCAAATAAAATCGGACAAAGATGTCAGGTTATTTTTAGAAAAGCATAAAAATCAAATCGATGAACATATGATTGACCGCAGCTTAGGCAAACTGTATGAATTTGTAACGCAGAGCAAGTTTTGCCGTGAATGCCGAAATTTAGATGAGTGCAAAAATATTTTAAAAGGATATCACCCTACATTAATTATTGAAAGAAAAACAATCGACCTGAAATATGATAAATGCCCGAGAAAAGAAGCATATGATGCTCGAAAAAAACAAGAATCGCTCATTAAATGCATGTATGTACCAAAGGAAATCCTCAATGCACACCTTGAGGATATTGATTTAAACGAACCGAACCGTCTGAAGGCAGTGTCTCTCGTGCAAGATTTTGTTGAGCAATACGGTCAGAATGATCGGTTAAAAGGATTGTATTTATACGGTTCCTTCGGCGTGGGAAAGACATTTATTCTTGGAGCGATCGCGAATGAGCTGGCGGAAAAAGGCGTTCCTTCCATGCTTGTATATGTTCCGGAGTTTGTCAGGGAGTTAAAAAGCGCTCTTCAAGATCATTCACTGAATGAAAAGATTGATGCGGTAAAAAAAATTCCGGTATTAATGCTTGATGATATTGGTGCTGAATCGATGTCGAGCTGGATGAGAGACGACATTTTAGGCTCGATTCTCCAATTCCGCATGCTTGAAAATTTACCGACCTTTTTTACATCCAACTTTAATTTTAGCGAATTGGAACACCACCTGACTTATTCACAAAAAGGCGAAATAGAACAGCTAAAGGCAAAAAGAATTATGGAAAGGATTCGTTTTTTGGCCATTCCCGTGGAATTGAAAGGAAAAAATCGCAGACAAGAATAACCGCTGGACAGCAAACACTTCTAAATAATGCCATCCCCCCATATATATAGAAACAGGACTTGCTATATAAAGGGGGGGATCTTTTTTTGCTGGAAATAACTTTTCAAACGGAAAAAGAAGCTTCTTATCTGCATCAATTGCTTAATACAGAGAAGGAAAACTTTGATTTCCAAGCAGCCTTGCTGAACGGCACAGTATTAACATGTGAAACAGATGATTGGGAAACATTTATATCTGATGTGCTCGTACCATCATTTGTTGACTTTTTTCTAAATGTGAAAGAGCCCCGTCTCCTTCTTTTTATAATTGAAAAACAATTTTATTTTGAGGATGAAGATGAAAAACAGCAAATTTTACATATTGCTCAATCGATCTTGGAAGGAGAGCGGGCGGAAATTCCAATGATCAAACATTTTGAGCCGAGAGAAAACTTAATTATTTCTGCTTTAACGAATTTCCTTCGGCCAAACCAATCTTTTTCTATAGAATCATTTATTCAATTCCGCTTGTCTGATTATTTATCAAGACTTTCGGAATATGTCGGTCTCTCCATTGAAGAGTATAAAATGGAGCAGGAATACCAAAATTTTATTCAAAGCTTGCGGGAATATGTTCTCAATAAAAAACCGAAATTATCAACGATTCATATTTTGCATGATACTTCCTTTCAAGTGTTTAATGAAAAGTTCATCGAAATAAAAGAGCTGGAATTGAAAAAGTGGATTGATCGGGAATTTATTTATCGCCACCCGATGTATATTGATTCCCATTTGCTGGCCCCGCTTGTATCCATTGCTCCTTTAGAAATTTATATATACTCCGATCAACAGGAGGAAGCAATGATTCAAACGATCCAAAACATCTTTCAGGAACGGGTTCGATTTTTTTCAAGGGCTAGCTTTCAAAAACGATAAGTTTCTTTCAGTACTCCTTGATTTTTGGTGGCGAATCAGTCTATAATACGGTTGAAATCATTCATCACGAAAAGGTTATGATGAGGACACGGGAGTATTATCACAGTTCAAAGAGAGGGAAGGCACAGGCTGAAACCTTCCTAACTCGTGTAATGCTCTTACCACCTCTAAACTTCAGCTGTGAACGGCTTTTGCCAAGTAATAGCTGGCGGATTGCTCCGTTATCAAAATGAGCCGCTCAAAGTTTTGAGCGGGAACTAGGGTGGAACCACGGGTTTTACATACAACACTCGTCCCTTCTTTTAGGGACGGGTGTTTATTTTTGCAAGAAAAAACAAAGGAGGAAAGAAGATGAAAGAAGCCATTAAAATTACTTTTCCAGACGGTTCTGTAAAAGAATTTCCGTACGGAACAACAACGGAAGAAATCGCTGCATCCATCAGCCCTGGATTAAAGAAAAAAGCCATTGCAGGTAAAATAAATGGAAAGCTTATTGACTTAAAAACCCCGATTGAACAAGACGGCCATATTGAAATTTTGACGCCTGATACAAAAGAAGCGTTAGAAATTTTACGACATAGTACAGCACATTTAATGGCGCAAGCGATTAAACGGCTTTACCCAAATGTAAAATTGGGAGTTGGGCCCGTCATTGAAAACGGTTTTTATTATGATATCGATATGGATGAAGCGATCTCTCACGAAGATTTGCCTAAAATCGAAAAAGAAATGAAAAAAATTGTCGGCGAAAATTTGCCGGTTATTCGTAAAGAAGTAAGCCGCGATGAAGCAAAAAAAATGTATGAGGAAATCGGCGACCATTTAAAGCTTGAGCTTATCGATGATATTCCGGAAGGCGAAATCATTTCCATATATGAGCAAGGAGAATTTTTCGATCTATGCCGAGGAGTCCACGTTCCTTCTACCGGAAAAATAAAGGAATTTAAATTGCTCAGCGTAGCCGGCGCCTACTGGCGTGGAGACAGCAAAAACAAAATGCTTCAACGCATATACGGTACAGCATTTTTTACAAAAGAAGAGCTTAAAGAACATCTCCGCATGCTTGAAGAAGCGAAAGAGCGGGATCATCGCAAGCTTGGAAAAGAATTAAACCTGTTTACCACTTCTCAAAAGGTTGGACAAGGCTTGCCGCTTTGGCTGCCAAAAGGTGCAACTATCCGCCGGATTATCGAACGCTATATTGTTGATAAAGAAATTAAACTCGGATACCAGCATGTATACACACCTGTTCTCGGCAGCGTCGATCTTTATAAAGCTTCCGGCCATTGGGACCATTATCAAGATGATATGTTTCCGCCAATGAAGATGGATAACGAAGAGCTTGTATTGCGTCCGATGAACTGCCCGCATCATATGATGATTTACAAAAATGAAATTCACAGCTATCGGGAATTGCCGATCCGCATTGCAGAACTTGGAACAATGCACAGATACGAAATGTCAGGGGCATTGACAGGGCTGCAGCGTGTTCGCGGGATGACGTTGAACGATGCGCATATTTTCGTGCGGCCGGATCAAATTAAAGACGAATTCATCCGAGTTGTCCGCCTTATTGAAGAGGTATACGAGGATTTTGGTATAAAAGATTATTCGTTCCGATTATCTTACCGCGATCCTGAGGATAAAGAAAAATATTATGATGATGATGAAATGTGGGAAAAGGCCCAGTCGATGCTGAAAGCCGCAATGGACGAACTCGGGCTGGATTATTATGAAGCGGAAGGTGAAGCGGCATTTTACGGACCGAAATTGGATGTACAAGTGCGGACGGCTTTAGGAAAAGATGAAACATTATCGACTGTTCAGCTAGATTTTCTCCTTCCGGAACGGCTTGATTTAACATATGTTGGCGAAGACGGCAAACATCATCGGCCAGTTGTTATTCACCGCGGAGTTGTTTCAACGATGGAACGGTTTGTTGCCTTCTTAATTGAGGAATATAAAGGCGCCTTCCCAACTTGGCTTGCACCTGTGCAAGTGAAAGTCATCCCTGTTTCGCCGGAAGTGCATCTTGATTATGCCAAAACAGTAGAACAGCGTCTTCAGCAAGAAGGCTTGCGTGTTGAAGTCGATATTCGGGATGAAAAAATCGGCTATAAAATTCGTGAGGCACAAATGCAAAAAATCCCGTACATGGTCGTTGTCGGTGATCAAGAAGCAGAAAATGAGACGGTCAATGTCAGAAAGTATGGAGAACAAAAATCAGAATCCATGCCGCTGGAGACATTTGCTGTATCTGTTGGAAAAGAAGGGAGAAAATAAGGAAATCGGCGTTTGCTGATTTCCTTTTTTTGAAACATAAGCGAGGGGTGTACGGATGGAAATAGTAGGAATTGATGCAGGGGGAAGTTTATTAAAAATTGCTTATGTTGAACATGGGCGATATCGGTATAAATGGTTTCCAATTGATGAAATGGATCAAGCTCTTTCTTGGATGAAGAGATTGAAGCCGGCTGCCCGCTATAGAATAACAGGAGGCAGAGCTGCAAAAGTAAAAGAAAAATTGACCGGAGCTGATGTGACCTTTATTCCAGAATTTGATTCAGTTTGTATAGGAACAAGAGAGCTTTTAGTAAAAGAAGGAAAGGAGCCAAAGAGCGATTTTTTAATCGTCAGCATCGGAACGGGAACATCTTTTTTCCTTATGAAGGGCGAGCGTTATGAGCGTCTGCTTGGTAGCGGTATCGGCGGCGGTGTTATTTCCGGTTTAAGCCGGCTCATTTTGCAGGAGAGCAATTTTTATCAAATCGTTGATTTGGCGAAAAAAGGTGATCGAAGCCATGTTGATTTGTTGGTAAAAGATTTGTATGGAGAAGAGGCTCCTCCAATTTTAGGAGATTTAACCGCTGCTAATTTTGGCAATCCGGATTTATCGAGAGCACGGAAAAAAGATGCTGCTGCAGCGTTATTTCAATTGATTGGTGAAACGATCGTTCTTTTGGCAAAGCAATGTGCCGAGCTTCATCAAGTGGACACGTGTGTCTATGTTGGAGCTGCAATTTCGCAAAACCCTCCATTACAACAAATCATCCAAAGCTTTGATTCCATGACAGGTCTGCAAAGCATATTTTTATCAAACGGTTCTTTTACCGGAGCATTGGGAGCTATTTTATATCAATAAAGTTTAAAACAATGGAGGAATTATTTTTCTTCAAGCTCAGAAATATTTACAACCGTACGTTCTTTAAACGGACCTCTTACATGAACGGTTGCTGTTTTTCCATCTTCATTTAGCTGATCAATCCAAACGGAAGCTCCGTTATAGAGAACTTCAATATCAGCCGGCGAGGATAAAATTTGTTTTACGCGGTTTGCATCCATTTCGATCACTCCAATAGTTATATGATATATTGATTATCATGTCCACTCCATTCCGATTTATGTATGTTCATTCAAATAGTCTCTTGCATTTTCTGTTTGAATAGTTTAAAATGGTATCGTTTTTGAAGAAATGTTGTTTTGACAAAGCTGCTTTGCCATGATAGAATATTATAGTCAAGGAGAACAAGCAGAAGCACCCGCTTCTCACCTGATTGACGCACATCGTTGCTGTTGACAGGTTTATACATTGGACAAAAAGTTCGTGTATTCAACGTGTGGGTGCAGTGTGCGTCTACGCGTTTTTTATTTGCATAAACGAATGTATAAGCTCTGTCAAGGCGAACGTGCACTTTGTTTATAAAATCTTGGAGGTGGCTCATTATTAGCAAAGACATGTTAGTAAACGAGGGCATCCGCGCTCGTGAAGTTCGACTGGTCGATCAAAACGGTAATCAATTAGGCATTAAATCACGGCAAGAAGCGCTTGATATTGCCGCAAATGCCAATTTGGATCTCGTTCTTGTTGCTCCGAATGCAAAACCGCCGGTTGCTCGCATCATGGATTACGGAAAATACCGCTTCGAGCAGCAAAAGAAAGAAAAAGAGGCGCGTAAAAAGCAGAAAGTTATTAATGTGAAGGAAGTCCGCCTAAGCCCAACAATTGAAGAGCATGACTTTAATACAAAGCTTCGCAATGCTCGGAAATTTTTGGAGAAGGGTGACAAGGTGAAAGCATCGATCCGCTTTAAAGGAAGAGCGATTACCCATAAAGAAATCGGCCAACGAGTTCTAGAAAGATTTTCTGAAGCATGCGCTGACATCAGTTCTGTTGAAACGAAGCCGAAAATGGATGGGCGCAGCATGTTTCTAGTGCTAGCACCGAAAAACGAAAAGAAATAGAAGGAGGATCCTTTTATGCCTAAAATGAAAACTCATCGCGGCTCTGCGAAAAGATTTAAAAAAACTGGGAACGGAAATTTGAAACGGTCTCATGCATTTACTAGTCATTTATTCGCTAACAAAACTCAAAAGCAAAAACGCAAACTTCGCAAACCAGCATTAGTAAGCAAAGGTGACTTTAAACGTATTCATCAAATGCTTGACAATATAAAATAATTTTTAACTTCGATTTTTTAGGAGGGAATGCATTATGGCACGTGTTAAAGGCGGTACAGTGACACGCAGACGCCGCAAAAAAATTATTAAGCTTGCAAAAGGTTATTACGGTTCGAAGCATCGTTTATATAAAGTTGCTAACCAGCAAGTAATGAAATCTTTAATGTATGCATACCGTGACCGTCGCCAAAGAAAACGCGATTTCCGTAAGCTTTGGATTACGAGAATCAATGCTGCTGCGCGCATTCACGGTCTTTCCTACAACCGGTTCATGCACGGTTTAAAGCTTGCTGGCATTGAAGTAAACAGAAAAATGCTTGCTGACTTAGCAGTAAATGATGAAAAAGGATTTGCACAACTCGCCGAAACAGCTAAAGCTGAATTAAATAAGTAATCGAAAAAGCAAGCCACCTATAAACGTACATTGCCCTTTGGGCTGGACATAATTGAACAGCACATAATTGATCCCCTTTAAGTAGACGTGTAAAAAATCTGCGCAATGACTCGCGGATGCTGCACTTCTATTTGGAGGGGATTTTTATATGGCTGAAAAGGTAAACGATTATGGCTTTACGTTTCTCAACAGTGAAAAAAGTCAAAAGTTCAAGGGTTTTTTAGGCCGATGCAAAAAATTTAGGTTCTATACTAAATGTTGGGATCAAGAATATCATCAAAATGAAAAAAGCATTTACGAAGCACTCTGTTTTATAATGAAAGTGACCAAACCCAATTAAAAAGGAGACTTCGAAAAATTATAATCAATTACCGAGCTGTTTTACAAAATTTCATAGAGGAAGAGAAAAGGTAATGGGATAAAAATAGAAATGGAAGCTAACAGCAGCTCCCGCAATGGGAACTGCCTTCAGAATGCTTATTTTCTTTTTAAATCAGAAATGTTGCATAGATTGATCAAAAAAGCGACACCATGATCGTCCAGTCATGAACCGCATAGTCTTTTAACGCTGTCAATTTTGAACGGGAATGTCAAGCTGCTCTTTCTTTTTTGCTGTCTTAAGATAGTGTCGGGAATTCCGATTCGTTCCGATTCAAAAACTCTTTAATTGGACTTTTCCAGTCGATTTTGGCGTAAGGATATGCTTCTTTTATTTTCGATTCTATAAATTGAAAATCTTCTTTTGTAAACCCCCTTAACTTATTTGGAGTAGATGTCCAAATAAAAACGGAGATAACTTCAAAAGAAGTTTCAGTCGTGCCTAAATATTTTTCCCCTTCAAATAAAACTCCTTTATGCGTTAACAAAAAATTTTTGTGGACATTTTCTTTATCATCAAGAAAGAAAAATTTTTTTTGCTCATGAGCCAATTCTAACTTTCGCTTCGGGTTCAATAAATATTTAATGAATGAATAAATTAGGAAAATAATCGCAGCAATTATGAAAAGACGAAGAAGGATGACAATCATTTACTTTAAACCTCCCCGAAGGTCATATTCATACATATACATTACGAAAAAGGAATTGAAGGGGTTTCATTAATGATCACATTTGCTATAATTTTTTTAGATATATTTTAGGGGTTGAGAAAATGGATTTTGAACAGTTATATAAAATGCAAAAAGAATTGGATGAAAAAATTGAAAAGAAACACGGTTTGGAGGAAGAAAGGCTGATCGAGAGAAAAGTTTTAGCCTTGCTTGTTGAAATTGGCGAATTGGCTAATGAAACGCGCTGCTTTAAATTTTGGAGCGTTAAGCCGCCTTCCGACAGAGAGGTTATTTTGGAAGAGTATGTAGACGGCCTTCATTTTTTATTGTCGATCGGCCATGAATTGTATATTGAAAAACTGCCGGAAATGAAAGCAAGAAAAATCGATAAAAGCCTGACCGATCTTTTTTTAAACGTTTATCAAAAAACGGCAAAATTCAATGAATATTTGTCTGTCCAAGCGTATATCGATTTATTTAACGACTATGTTACACTCGGCTCTGCGCTGGGCTTTTCAGAGGAAGATATTATTTCAGCATACATGGCGAAAAATGAAGTCAATCATGCTAGACAAAATCAAGGATATTAACAATTCCGTTTGGAAAAAATGAAGAATATAAATTAAAGGAGGTTTCAGTGTGGAGAAATGGGATGAAACATTGAAAATGTTAAAAGATTTAACAGACGCGAAAGGCATCGCCGGCAATGAACGGGAAGTCAGAGAAGTAATGAGAGGGTACATAAAAGATTATGCGGATGATATCCAAACGGATGGACTCGGCAGTTTAATTGCCAAAAAAGAAGGAGAATCAGGCGGACCCAAAATTATGATCGCGGGCCATCTTGATGAGGTCGGCTTTATGGTTACGCAAATTGATGATAAAGGGTTCATTCGCTTTCAGCCTGTTGGTGGCTGGTGGAATCAAGTTATGCTCGCACAAAGAGTGACGATTGTCACCCAAAAAGGAGATGTGACCGGCATCATCGGTTCCAAGCCGCCGCATATTTTGCCGGCAGAAGCACGAAAAAAGCCTGTAGAGATCAAAGACATGTTTATTGATATTGGCGCCAGCAGCCGAGAAGAAGCGATGGAATTTGGTGTTCGTCCCGGCGACCAAATTGTGCCTTATTTTGAGTTCACCGTTATGAAAAATGATAAAATCCTTTTGGCGAAAGCTTGGGATAACCGCATCGGTTGTGCAATAGCGATCGAAGTTTTGAAAAAGCTGAAAGGGGTAAACCATCCGAACGTCGTTTACGGTGTAGGAACCGTTCAGGAGGAAGTAGGATTAAGAGGAGCCCGCACATCAGCCCATTATATTGAGCCTGATATTGCTTTCGGCGTAGACGTCGGAATAGCCGGCGACACTCCAGGCATTTCCGAAAAAGAAGCGATGGGAAAAATGGGGAAAGGTCCGCAAATTATTTTATATGATGCTTCTATGGTCTCCCATAAAGGGCTTCGCGATTTTGTCGTAGGGGTCGCTGAAGAATGCGGCATTCCATATCAGTATGATGCTATGCCGGGTGGCGGTACAGACTCCGGATCGATTCATTTAACAGGAAATGGTGTTCCAACGCTTTCCATTACGATTGCAACGCGCTACATTCATACACACGCTGCGATGATTCATCGCGAAGACTTTGAACATACGGTTCAATTATTGACAGAAGTCATTAAACGCCTCGACAAAAAAACGGTTGAAAACATTACGTACAACTAAAAAGCAGGAGCTGGTTATTTCCCAGCTCCAGTCTCTTTTAATCCTTGTTCAAGTGTTTCAACCATTTCCTGCTGATCACGCTGACTTGAATGGTTCCAGATAATTTCAAATAACACGCCTAACCCTGGAAGCATTTTTTCTTCCTTGCTATTGATGGCATCAACGATCGTTTCTCTCAGCTCGTCTTTTGAATTTTGCGATATGTTGGCAATGACTGCATTGCGCAAATCAAAATTCATATCCTTCACCTCGTTTTTCTTCATTCTTCTTTATTTTTTCTTTTGTTTTCTATAATATGTATATGAAATGAACTATCAGTTGAAGGAGACACCATCATTGAAACGGATTGCGTCAACTAAAAATGAAAGAGTAAAAGAATGGAAAAAGCTGCAATCAAGAAAAAAACGGGAAGAGCGCGGGCTGTTTTTAATTGAAGGCTTGCATTTAATCGAGGAAGCTCTCAAATACAAATCAATTGTTCAAGAGTTAATTGTTTTAGACGGAGCGAAGCTGCCAAATCATTTTTTCGAAGGTACTATTCCGACAACGATTGTTTCCAAAGAGGTGTTTTCGCTTCTGTCTGAAACGGATTCCCCGCAAGGTGTCATGGCTGTTTGTAAGCAGCTTAGGTGGGAAATCGATTTGAACGCCAAAAAATGGCTGTTAATAGATGCGGTTCAAGACCCAGGAAATCTCGGTACGATCATTCGTACTGCAGATGCGGCTGGAATGGATGTTGTGATTTTAGGTGACGGGACGGTTGATTTGTACAATAGTAAAACGATCCGGGCGACACAAGGATCAATTTTTCATTTGCCTGTGGTCAATTCGTCATTAAAACAGATTATAAACAAATTGAAGGAAGAGAAAATTCCTGTATTTGGAACTTCAACAAAAAATGCTGTTTTCTATAAAGAGATCCCTCCATCTGAAACATTTGCCCTCCTTGTAGGAAATGAGGGAAATGGGGTCTCAAAAGAGCTGCTGGATATGACGGATCAAAATTTACACATTCCGATTTATGGAAAAGCGGAGTCATTAAATGTTGCCGTTGCTTCAGCTATTTTCATGTACCATCTTCGCAAATAGTGTTGCGCCTTTAATTTCTTTTTTTTATAATTAAAAGCAATTGAATAAAGGAATAACGATGACGGAGAAGAGTAGTTTGCAGGTCGCCATTTAGGGAGAAAATGCCGTAGACTGGAAGCATTTTTATGGTAGAGGCAAACGAATTCACCTCCAGAGTTGACGCCAGGACCATGCGGAAGCATGTAAAGGCGCTCCGGCTGTGCCGTTATGATAATGAAGTGAACAAAGATTCTTTCTTTGTTAATAAGGGTGGTACCGCGAAATTCAACTCGTCCCTTTTTTGGGATGGGTTTTTTTATTTATTTTAAAAAAGGAGGAATTTACATGCAGGAAGAATTAACAAAGCTTCGCGATGAAGCGTTGCAAAAGGTACGGGAAGCAACGGATTTAAAACAATTGCAAAATATTCGCGTTCAATATCTTGGAAAAAAAGGACCGATTACCGAAGTTCTTCGCGGAATGGGAAAGCTTTCGAAAGAAGAACGGCCGAAAATAGGTGCGTTAGCAAATGAAATTCGGGAAGTGATTGCCGGGGAAATAACAAGTAAGCAAGAACAACTCGAAAAAGCAGAAATCGAGAAAAAATTACAGCAAGAAACGATTGACGTTACCCTTCCAGGCAGACCGGTTCGAACAGGAAACCATCATCCTCTCCAAGCGGTCATTGAAGAAATTGAAGATTTGTTTATCGGCATGGGATACACAGTAGAGGAAGGTCCAGAAGTTGAAACAGATTATTACAATTTTGAAGCGCTCAATTTGCCGAAAGGCCATCCGGCAAGGGATATGCAAGATTCCTTTTACATAACTGATGAAATTTTGCTGCGCACACACACATCTCCAGTTCAGGCGAGAACGTTAGAAAAATATAAAGGGAAAGGTCCTGTAAAAATCATTTGTCCAGGGAAAGTATACAGACGTGATACAGATGATGCAACGCACTCCCATCAATTTACGCAAATTGAAGGGCTCGTTGTGGATGAAAACATTCGCATGAGCGATTTAAAAGGAACGCTCGAAGTGTTTGCGAAAAAACTGTTCGGTGAAGACAGGCAAATTCGTCTGCGTCCGAGCTTTTTCCCGTTTACTGAACCGTCGGTGGAAGTCGATGTATCCTGTTTTAAATGCTCCATGAAAGGCTGTCATGTATGCAAAGGAACAGGCTGGATTGAAATTTTAGGAGCAGGGATGGTTCATCCAAACGTTTTGGAAATGGCGGGATTCGATTCGAAAAAATACCGTGGTTTTGCATTTGGAATGGGACCGGAACGGATTGCCATGTTGAAATATGGAATTGATGATATTCGTCATTTTTATACAAACGATGTGCGTTTTTTGAAACAGTTTAAACAAGCTTAAAAGGAGGTTTTCTCATGTTCGTTTCATACAAATGGCTCTCTGAATATGTTGATCTAGACATTTCCCCTGAGGAGCTGGCTGAAAAAATAACGAAGAGCGGCATTGAAGTTGAAAATGTTCAAGCTGTTAATGAAGGAATAAAAGATGTTGTAGTTGGACAGGTGCTTGAAAAAGAACAGCATCCAAATGCAGAAAAATTAAGCAAATGTTTAGTTGACATCGGTGAAGGAGAACCAGTGCAAATTATATGCGGCGCCCAAAACGTTGAAAAAGGTCAAAAAGTGCCGGTAGCCAAAGTTGGTGCGGTTTTGCCGGGCAATTTCAAAATTAAACGGGCAAAGCTGCGCGGTGAAGAATCTAACGGTATGATTTGTTCTTTGCAAGAGCTGGGCATTGAAGGAAAGCTTGTCCCAAAAGAGTTTTCTGACGGCATTTTTGTTTTCCCTAGTGATGCTGAAGTTGGAAAAAATGCGATTGAACAGCTGTTTATGGACGATTATGTACTTGAATTAGGTCTTACACCAAACCGTTCTGACTGTTTAAGCATGATCGGTGTTGCCTATGAAGTTGCAGCAATTTTAAAGAAAGAGGTTCGAAAGCCGGAAGTTCATTATGAGGCTGCCGAAGAAAAAGCAACTGATTATATTACTGTGAATGTTGAAGCAAAAGAAGATAATCCATTCTATATAGCTAAAATTATTAAAAATGTCAAAATTGCCCCTTCCCCTTTATGGATGCAAATGCGCTTAATAAAAGCCGGAATCAGACCGCATAACAACGTCGTCGATATTACAAACTATTGTTTATTAGAATACGGCCAGCCGCTTCATGCGTTTGACTATGACCGGTTCGGATCAAAGGAAATACTCGTTCGCCGCGCACATGACGGAGAGACGATCGTGACCCTTGATGATCAAGAACGAAAGCTTACAAGCGATCACCTTGTGATCACAAATGGCAAAGTACCTGTTGCATTAGCTGGTGTAATGGGAGGGGCCGATTCTGAAGTAAGAGACGATACGACGACCGTTTTGCTTGAGGCCGCCTATTTTAAAGGCAGTGTTGTCCGAAAAGCGTCGAAGGATTTCGGACTTAGAAGTGAAGCGAGCTTGAGATTTGAAAAGGGAGTTGACCCGAACAGGGTAAAAGCTGCAGCAGAGCGGGCAGCACAATTGATCGCAAAATACGCCTCCGGAACTGTTTTAGAAGGTGAAGCAGAATTTCATGATTTTTCAATCGAGAAAAAAGTGATCACCATTTCCGCTGAGAAAATTAACAACGTTTTAGGGACAAACATTGCAGTAGATGAAATAAAAGAAATTTTTGACCGCTTGCAATTTGAAACCGTTGAAGAAAACGGTCTTTTTACAGTAACCGTTCCGACAAGAAGAGGCGATATTGCGATTGAAGAAGATTTAATTGAAGAAGTAGCCCGCCTTTACGGATATGACTATATTCCGTCAACATTGCCTGAAGGATCTTCAACATCCGGAGCATTAACAGACTATCAATTGAAAAGAAGAAAAGTGCGAAGATTTTTGGAAGGCGCCGGGCTTTATCAAGCGATCACATATTCATTAACGAGCAAAGAAAAGGCGGGACAATTTACGCTGGAGACGTCAAGCTTTACTCAATTAGCATTGCCGATGAGTGAAGAGCGGAGTGTTTTGCGTTTAAGCCTGCTTCCTCATTTGCTTGAGTCTGTAAAATATAACAAAGCGCGGCAAATCGATGATATTCATCTTTATGAAATTAGTTCTGTTTTCATTTCGGACGATGCTTTAGAAAAGCCTTTGGAAAAAGAACGTTTATCAGGCGTCATGACGGGTCACTACGTTTATCACCCATGGCAAGGGGAAAAAACAAAAGTTGATTTTTATGTTGTGAAAGGAATTTTAAACGGTTTATTTGATCTGCTTGGACTGTTGGATGAAATTGAGTATAAACAGGCAAAACGTGAAGGGCTGCATCCCGGCAGAACGGCAGATATTTATTTAAACGGATCATTCATCGGATTTGTCGGCGAATTAAATCCGGAAGTTGAAAAAGAGTATGATTTAGATGAAACATATGTTTTTGAGCTGAAGCTAGCCGATCTCATTCAATATGAAGCTAAGCCAGTCATATATACGCCGATTCCAAGGTTCCCATCTATTACAAGGGATATCGCCTTAGTCGTTGATCAGCATGTGCATGCTGGCGAGCTTCAAGAAACGATCCGGGAAGCGGGCGGAAAACTGTTAAAAGAGATTTCCATTTTCGATGTGTATGAAGGAGAACGTTTGGGAGCAGGGAAAAAATCGATCGCATTTTCACTCCGCTACTACGATCCTGAACGAACATTGACGGATGAGGAAGCAGCAAAAGCTCATGAAAAAGTAATTAAGGCGGTAGAGGAAAAATTTTCAGCAGTTCTTCGCAGCTAACGCAGGACGATAAATCCCTAAAATAATTCCAGCTAACAAATGAAGGTGCAGATAGCACCTTCATTTTTATTGAAATCATAAATTGGTCCTGCTAACCTCAGAAAATAAGATTTCCGGATTCGTCATTTCAATTCAATAGATTCAAAGCTTTTTCGGTGTTGGCAAAATGAAGCTTTGCCATTTTGCCAAGTGTGTTTTTCCCTTTTTCCTTTATTAATTTGGCAGCAGCTTCATCAACAGTATGGCTGGCTCCTTTTGGTAAATAAAATCCGGCTGCGTTGGATAAGCTGTTTAATTCTTTTAAAAAAGCATATCTTGCGATAATGGATGCTGCAGCGACAGATATGTGTATATGCTCCGCCTTCGGTTTAAAGATGGTTATGTCTTTAAACGGAACATCCCGGTCTTTAAGATATTGAAAGTAAACATTCGGCTCTGCAAACTGATCGATTAACACAGCTTCTGGTTTATCAGGAGAAATTTTCTTGAGTAAATGATGAATCGCTTGATTATGAAGGATAGCTTTCAATTTCCCTTGGTTCATTCCAGATTTTTGCAATTGATTGTATTTTTCATTGCGCAAAATTAAGAGGCTGTACGGAACTTTCTCTATTAAAGTGTTGGCGATTGAAAAAACTTGTTTGTCTGTCAAAGCCTTTGAATCTTTTACTCCAAGCTGCTGAACCAGTTTTCTTTTTTCTTTAGGGACAAATACTGCAGCAACCGTGATCGGTCCAAAATAATCCCCCGTTCCTGCTTCATCAGAGCCGATGACTGACATCTGTTGAAGCTGTTGAAGCTCATCCTCTGTTTGAGAAGGGGCTGTTTTTGCTATTTTTTCCCATCTGTTTGCTTCCTGCTGAGCGGCAGATCCTTGAAAAAGCACTTTTCCCGACTTGTAAGCAGTGATCGTACAGTTTGTCAATTTGGCAGAAAAGACGGCACCTGGGGGGGTTCTGTCTATAATGAAAGGATTATAAAAATCTTTCAAAGTTTGAATTCCCCCATGATCAACTTTTATGACGATATTGGACAATAAAAAACGCCTCGCTTTCCTAAAATGGATGCTATATTATTGTACCCTTTCTTTTGTTCTTCTTTCCATCTTTTCGACAAACATGTTATGATTATGATTAGGATTTTGAATCATTTTGTGATATTTTTTCATAGAGGATGGAGGATTCGCTTTGTCTGATCAACCTAAAAATAAAGCGACTGTTTATATATATGGACAGCAGTATTCGATTGTTGGAAATGAGAGCGTAAATCATATGAAGCTTGTCGCTTCAATTGTTGACGAAAAAATGCGGGAAATCAGTCAAAAAAACCCATCTCTAGATTTAAACAAGCTGGCAGTACTAACTGCGGTAAATGCTGTTCATGATTATCTCAAATTAAAGGAGAAATTTGAAGAACTAGAAAAGCAACTTCAGGAAAAGGATTGAAATTTAAAATGCTTGACTTGATCATTTTATTTTTCTTAGTATTCGGATTGCTCACTGGCCTTAAAAGGGGATTTATTCTCCAAGTAGTTTATTTATCAAGTGTTATAGTGTCTTTCATAATTGCCAAAACATATTTTGACGATCTTGCTCCTAAACTGGAATTATGGGTACCGTATCCAAATATAGGAGATTCAAATGCTGCTCTATCTATATTGACAGGGGGCCATTTGGAGGAAGCTTACTATCGCGGAGTTGCATTCGTGCTTTTGTTTATCGGATCAAAAATAGCGCTTCACATCATCGGATCTATGTTTGATTTTGTTGCGATGCTTCCAATACTTAAGCAAATCAACCGCTTGCTGGGTGCGGTTTTAGGTTTTGCGGAAACTTACCTCATTTTATTCATTCTGCTTTTTTTGGCAGCGCTCATTCCAGCCGAGCAAATTCAAAATCTTATCGATAAATCGCTGCTGGCTGATTTAATTGTCAATCATACCCCTGTCTTATCTGATAAAATTCACGATCTTTGGATCGGCTATTTCGGTAAAGGAAGTTAGACGTAAAGGGACGATGGAAACATCTTTATTTAGACCCCCATCGTCCTTCTCTGTTTCTATTAAATAGTTCAATAGCAGGTGATTTTTATATTGTTTAAGATTCAAGAGGTGACGTAAAACATGACGGTTCACAAAAAGGATGTTGTCAGCCTGTTAAAGAAAATTGCGGTATATATGGAGTTAAAAGGCGAAAACCCTTTTAAAATCTCCGCGTTTTATAAAGCTGCCAATGCCCTTGAAAGGGATGCGAGAAGCCTATCAGACATCCACGATTTTACTTTAATCAGTGGGATTGGGAAAGGAACGAGTGCAGTCATCGAAGAATTCATAAAAACCGGCGAGTCAAAAACGCTGCAAACCTTGCAAAAGGAAGTTCCTGAAGGGTTAATCCCTCTTCTTCAATTGCCAGGGCTGGGCGGAAAGAAGATTGCAAAATTGTACAAGGATTTAGGTGTTGTGGACATCGATTCTTTAAAAAAAGCCTGTGAAGAACATAAAGTGCAAAGTTTACAAGGTTTTGGAAAAGTAACGGAAGAAAAAATATTGGCTGCGATCGATGAAATGAATAAAAAACCGGGCCGACTGCCTCTTGCTTATATGCTGCCGATTGCAGAAAAAATAGAGAAATTTTTAGAAAAAGGACAAGGAAACGGAATAGTTCGCTTTTCTCGCGCAGGAAGCTTAAGAAGAATGAAAGAAACGATAAAAGACCTTGACTTTATTATTGCGGCGGAAAATAAAGAAGCTGTGCGAGATTACATTTTAACAATGCCGAATATAACTGAAATCATTGCGAAAGGCGATACGAAAATATCGATTGAACTCAAGTTTGATGTCAAGGTTCAGGTCGATTTTCGCATCGTGCACCCAAAGGAATTCATTTCGGCTTTGCACCATTTTACAGGCTCAAAAGAGCATAATGTAAAAATGCGCCAGCTAGCGAAGGAAAGAGGAGAAAAAATAAGCGAATACGGCGTAGAAATAATAGAAACCGGAGAAGTGCTCACATTTGAGTCAGAAAAAGAGCTGTATGCACACTTTCAGCTTCCCTACATTCCGCCAGAGGTTCGGGAAGATGGGGAGGAAGTGGAAAAATACAAAGGAAATCTTATTTCGCTCGAGGAAATAAAGGGAGATCTCCATATGCATTCAACATGGAGCGACGGCGCTCATTCAATCAAGGAAATGGCTGAGGCTGCTAAAAGAAAAGGCTACAAGTACATCGCGATTACAGATCACTCGCAATTTTTAAAAGTAGCCAACGGCTTGACTCCTGAGCAGCTGAAAGAACAAAAAGAAGAAATTGACATGTTGAATGAACAATATTCTGATTTTACGATTTTCAGAGGAATCGAGATGGATATTTTGCCGGACGGTACACTTGATTATGACGACGATTGTCTAAAAGAGCTAGATATAGTTATTGCATCGATCCATTCGAACTTTTCCCAGCCGCAGAGTGTAATTATGAAAAGGCTGAAAGCAGCCCTATATAATTACCATGTTGATATTATCGCTCATCCGACTGGAAGGTTAATTGGGCGAAGAGAAGGATACGATGTTGATATAGAAATGCTTTTAGAACTTGCAAAGGAAACAGATACTATTTTAGAATTGAACGCAAATCCGAACAGGCTTGACTTATGTGTAGAACATTTGAAGAAAGCGAAGGAATACGGTGTAAAGGTTGTGATTAATACAGATGCCCACAGCATAAACATGCTAGAACATATGGAGATAGGGGTTGCGTATGCGCGAAAAGCTTTCATTCAGCCGGATGACGTTGTGAATACGTGGGATGTTGAACAATTAAAGCAATTTTTAAAAAGGAAAGACTGACCATTCAACTGTCAGGAGGTTTTGAGAAGTTGCAGGAACGAGTGTTACATGTTTTGGAATTTAATAAAATAAGGGAACTGCTGAAAGAGCATGCTTCTTCTTCTTTAGGAAAAGAGAAAGCGTTAAAGCTTATGCCATCAGGAGACATCAACGAAGTACTGAAGAGGCAGGAGCAGACAGATGAAGCACTAACAGTGCTCCGATTGAAAGGCTCTGCCCCTTTCGGAGGATTAAGCGACATACGGCCGAGTGTAAAGCGTGCGCAAATAGGCGGAACTTTAGGTCCGCAAGAGCTTGTGGCTGTTTCTGCCGTGTTATATGCTTCAAGACAAATGAAGCAATTTATTGAAAAGTTGACTCAAGAAGAGGAGGTTTCACTTCCTCATTTAGAACAATTGGTCAGCGAAATCGGAATTTATTTAAAAGAAGAAAAAGAAATTCAACGTTGCATACGCGATGACGGGGAAATTGTTGATGATGCGAGCGATAAATTAAAAGCGATAAGAGGTCAAATCCGTACACTGGAGGCTCGTATTCGCGAAAAGCTGGAATCGATCATTCGCTCCCCATCTGCACAAAAAAATCTTTCGGATGCCATTATTACGATTCGAAATGACCGCTATTGCATTCCTGTCAAACAAGAATATAGAGGAGTTTACGGAGGAATCGTCCATGATCAATCTTCCTCAGGAGCAACTCTGTTTATTGAGCCGCAGGCTATCGTAGAAGCGAACAACTCTTTAAATGAAGCGCGGATTAAGGAAAGGCGCGAAATTGAACGGATCTTAACGGAATTGTCGAAAATGGTTGCTGACATAAGCAAGGGAATCATTCATAATATCACTGTAATGGGTGAAATCGATTTTATGTTTGCCAAGGCATTGTATGCTAAAAAATTAAAGGCTACAAAGCCAAATATAAATGATCGTGGCATTATGAAGCTATATAAAGCCCGCCATCCTCTTATTGACCCTGAAACCGTTGTGCCAAATACAATTGAACTTGGGGAAGATTTTCAATCGATTGTCATTACCGGTCCAAACACCGGCGGTAAGACGGTGACGCTGAAGACAATTGGACTGCTCGCACTAATGGCGCAATCAGGTCTGCAAATCCCTGCTGAAGAAGGATCTACAATGCCGGTATTTGAGGCAGTTTACGCAGATATTGGGGATGAACAGTCAATTGAACAAAATTTGAGTACATTTTCTTCTCATATGGTGAACATCGTCAAAATTTTACAGGAACTTAATGATCGCTCACTCGTACTATTTGATGAACTTGGGGCAGGTACAGATCCTGGAGAAGGTGCTGCTCTAGCCATTGCAATTTTGGATGAAGCTTTAAACAGAGGAGCGCAAGTTGTTGCAACCACCCACTATCCCGAATTGAAAGCATACGGATTTAACCGTAAGGGCGTGATCAATGCAAGCGTTGAGTTTGATGTCGACACATTATCGCCGACGTATAAATTGTTGATCGGTGTACCTGGCCGAAGCAATGCGTTTGAAATATCAAAAAGGCTTGGATTGAGCAAAGAAATTATTGAGCGCGCCAAATCGTTCATGAGCGCTGACAGATCCAAAACGGATGCAATGATTGCCTCCCTTGAGGAAAGCAAAAAACGTGCTGAAGAGGATTGGATGGAAGCTGAAAAAACGCTGAAAGAAGCAGAAAAACTTCATAAAGAACTACAAGAACAAATCATTGAATTTAATAAGCAGAAAGACCGCCTATATCAAGAAGCTGAGGAAATGGTGAAAAAAAGGCTGGAAGAAGCGCAAAAAGAAGCAGATCAGATTATTCAAAAATTGAAAAACATGCAAAAAGAGCACAGTTCAGCTATTAAAGAGCATGAATTAATAGAAGCAAAAAAGCGGCTTGAATATGCAGCGCCTGAATTTATAAATACTGAACAAAAATCTGAAAAACAAAAAAGCAAAAAGCAGCTGCGCCCCGGCGATGAGGTAAAAGTGATCAACTTAAATCAAAAAGGACATCTGCTTGAAAAAGCAAATGAAAGTGAATGGCTTGTACAAATTGGAATATTGAAAATGAAAGTAAAAGAAGAAGATCTTGAATATATTGGCAGCCCGAAACAAGAGGGAGAAAAAACGCTCGCAACAGTAAAAGGGAAGGATTTTCATGTTTCATTAGAACTTGATTTGCGGGGAGAGCGATATGAAGATGCGCTCATCCGTCTTGAAAAATATATTGACGATTGTCTTCTCGCAGGATATCCGCGGGCGCACATTATTCATGGCAAAGGGACGGGCGCTTTAAGAAAAGGGGTGCGGGAATTTTTGCAAAACCACCGCGCTGTTAAAAACGTCCGTTTCGGTGAAGCAAATGAAGGCGGAACAGGTGTTACGATTGTGGAGTTCAAATAAACTTTTCTTTAAGGAGAGTAAACATGAATCTGTTTTGGGAAAACGTATATGTTCAAACTGCTGCTAATTATAGTGTTGTCATATTGTGCGGGGTTTTATTTTTAGTCATTTTTGAATTGGTGACGAAATATAAAAACTGGGAAGAAATCCAAAAAGGCAATGTGGCTGTTGCAATGGCAACAGGCGGCAAAATTTTCGGGATTTCAAACGTTTTCCGCTTCTCAATTGAACAGCATGACGGTCTTTTTGAAATGATTGGCTGGGGCTTTTACGGATTTGCCTTGCTCTTAATCGGATATTTTATTTTTGAATTTCTGACTCCTAAATTTAATATTGATGATGAAATTCAAAAGGATAACCGTGCAGTTGGCTTTATCTCAATGGTCATATCCATAGGCTTGTCCTTTGTAATCGGAGCAGGAATTACAAATTAGGAGAGGGGAACATGGAAACGCTGGCTAAAATTTTATTTGGTTTGTGCGGTCTGTTTATTGCGATCGGTATTATTTATATGGTGTTTTTTGCTTGAAAAAGCGGAGAAAAGAAAAGGTCTCCGCTTTTTCCTATTTAAAATTCTAAAAATAATTATATTTCTGAATTTTATTTTGATATAATGAAATAAAATCATCATTATTTTTCAAAGGAGAGGAGATAAATGGAATGTCAAAAACCTTGGCTCAATTTTTATCCCTCGGAAATTCCGCATAATATCTCTTGGGAGAATAAGCCGCTTTCCAAATATTTTCAAGATACGGCTAATCAGTTTCCGAATCATACAGCCGTTTCATTTCTTGGAAAGAACATTACGTACCGCAAGCTATACGAACAGATGCTTCAATTGGCTAATTATTTGGAGCAAACAGGGTTTGAAAAAGGGGATCGGGCAGCGATTATGCTTCCAAACTGTCCACAGGCAGTTATTGCTTATTATGCAGTTCTGGAGGCAGGCGGAATAGTCGTTCAATTGAACCCTCTTTATACAGAATCAGAGCTGGAGTACCAGTTGAATGACAGCAGTGCTACACATCTCATTACATTAGATCTTTTCTATCCAAAAGCCTCGAAATTGAAATCTCTCACAAATATCAAACATATCATAATAACAAAGATCCAAGAGTATTTGCCTTTCCCAAAAAATCTTCTATACCCGCTCATTCAAAAGAAGGAGCAAAATCTTTTAATAAAGGTAAACGCAGCAAATGGTGTTCATGTATGGACAGAGATCTTAAAAACATCGCCTGCTAAAGAATTGACAGTAAATATTGATCCGAAAGAAGATATTGCCCTTTTGCAATATACAGGAGGGACGACAGGGACGCCTAAAGGGGTGATGTTGACGCATGAAAACTTAATTTCCAATACGAAAATGTGTGCTGCCTGGATGTATAAATGCAGGAAAGGAGAAGAGTCCATACTAGGAGTTTTGCCTTTTTTTCACGTATATGGCATGACGACTGTAATGAATTTATCGATCATGGAAGGTTTTAAAATGATTTTAATCCCTAAATTTGATTCAACCGAAATTTTGAAAGCGATTGAAAAAGAAAAGCCAACGCTTTTTCCAGGAGTGCCAACGATTTATGTTGCTCTTTTAAATCATAAAGATTTGCGAAAATACGACTTGTCCTCGGTTAAATATTGTATCAGCGGTTCGGCTCCTCTTCCGGTAGAAATTCAGGAGCGCTTTGAAAAAGAAACAGGCGGGAAGCTTGTTGAAGGATATGGGCTCTCGGAAGCTTCTCCCGTTACGCATGCAAACTTATTTTATTCAGATGTCAAGAAAAAGGGAAGCATTGGCATCCCTTGGCCCAATACGCATGCAGCCATTTATTCGGCTGAAAAAGAAGGATTTGCAGATGTCAACGAATTCGGTGAGCTTATTGTAAAAGGACCGCAGGTGATGAAAGGCTACTGGAACAACCGAGAGGAAACGGAAGCGGTTTTCAAAGACGGATGGCTTTTTACAGGAGATATCGGCTATATGGATGAAGACGGATTCTTTTATATTGTCGATCGTAAAAAAGATATGATTATTGCTGGCGGGTACAATATTTATCCCCGCGAGATAGAAGAAGTGTTGTATGCTAATGAAAAGGTTAAAGAGGTTGTCGTTGCAGGTGTTCCGGATCCTTACAGAGGCGAGACCGTGAAAGCTTATGTTGTACCAAAGGGAGGAGCACAGCTTACAGAGCAAGAGCTTGACCAATTCGCCCGAAAACATCTTGCCCCGTACAAAGTGCCGAAAAAATACGAATTTCGCGACGAGCTTCCGAAAACAGCAGTAGGAAAAATTTTAAGAAGAAAACTAGTAGAGGAAGAAAGAAAAATATAAAACGGACATCTATCGGTTTTGAACGAGAATAAAAACTTCCCTCAATGCTTGACAAAAAGGCTTAATCTAAATATCATATAAATGAATGACCATTCATTCATTTTTGAAGGGAAGATACACGTTGAAAGAAAAAAAGGCAAAATATAAACAAATCATTGATGCAGCTATTGTCGTCATTGCGGAGAACGGCTATCATTCCGCTCAGGTTTCGAAAATTGCCAAACAGGCGGGCGTAGCAGATGGAACGATTTATTTGTATTTTAAAAACAAGGAGGATATTTTAATCTCCCTTTTTCGAGAAAGATTGATGAATCATATCGCTGAAGTGAAAAAAAGCATTGATGCAAAGCAGACTGCTGCAGAAAAATTGTTTGCGCTGATCGAAAAGCATTTTCAAATGCTAGTTCATGATCGGAATTTGGCAGTGGTTCTTCAATTGGAATTACGGCAAGTAAACAAAGAATTGCGCCGGCGCATAAATGAAATTTTTAAAGAATATTTGAAAGTAATAGACGAAGTGATCGAATTCGGAAAAAAAACGGGAGAGTTTCGACAAGATTTGGATTTAAGGCTGGCAAGACAAATGATTTTTGGGACGATGGACGAAACGGCGACAACGTGGGTAATGAAAGATCAAAAATACGATCTCCTCGCAATTGCAGAAAAAATTCCTGAGCTGTTAATCAACGGATTTAAAAGCAATCATTCATAAAAAGAGAATGATCAATTTTTAAAAAGGGGATGGGAAAAGTGAATATTTTTGTCCTTATGAAAAGAACTTTTGACACAGAAGAAAAAATTTTAATTGAAAACGGATCAATCTCCGAGGATGATGCAGAATTCATCATAAACCCTTATGATGAATATGCCATTGAAGAAGCGCTGCAGCTTAAGGAGGCTCATGGCGGAGAAGTAACTGTTGTTACAGTAGGATCAGAAGAAAGCGAAAAAGAGCTGAGAACGGCTCTTGCGATGGGATGCGATAAAGCTGTCTTAATAAATATTGAGGAAGATTTGGAAGATGGAGATCAATTTACAACAGCAAAAATTCTATATGAATTTTTGAAGGATAAAGAAGCGGACATTATATTAGCTGGAAACGTTGCCATTGACGGAGGATCTGGCCAAGTAGGCCCCCGTTTGGCGGAGCTTCTTGACATTCCGTATGTCACAACGATCACAAATATTGAAATAGATGGAAAAAACGTGAAAATTGTGAGAGATGTTGAAGGGGATTCGGAAATCATTGAAACAACACTCCCTCTTTTAGTAACTGCCCAACAAGGTTTAAACGAACCGAGATACCCGTCTTTGCCGGGAATTATGAAGGCAAAGAAAAAACCGCTTGAAGAGTTGGAGCTCGATGATTTAGATCTTGAAGAAGAAGATGTCATGCCGAAAACAAAAACGTTAGAAATTTATTTGCCGCCTAAAAAAGAAGCAGGAAAAATATTGCAAGGGGAACTGCAGGATCAAGTGAAGGAACTTGTTTCTTTATTGAGATCAGAAGCAAAAGTTATTTAGTGGAGACGAATATAGCAGGGGGATGAAAAAATGGCTCGAAAAGTGTTCGTATTGGGAGAAATAAGGGATCAATTTTTAAGGAACGTATCATTTGAAGCGCTTGCAGCCGGCAAGATAATATCCGAAGGCGGAGAGGTGGTCGCCGGATTAATTGGAGAGAACGTTAGAACGCTTGCAAATGACATGATTTATTATGGAGCGGATAGGGTTGTCATCGTGGAAGATGAAAAATTGAAATATTATAGTCCGGACGGGTATTCACAAGCTGTCATGGCGATCATTGACAGTGAAAAGCCTGACGCTATTATTTTCGGACATACGGCATTAGGCAAAGATTTATCTCCAAAAATAGCGGCTAAATTAAACGCAGGTCTTATTTCTGATGCTACCGCTGTAGAAATAGTGGGCGGTAACGTTGTTTTCACAAGACCGATCTATTCAGGAAAAGCTTTTGAGAAAAAAATCATTACGGATGGGATTATTTTTGCGACCGTTCGTCCGAACAATATTCCACCTCTCGAAAAAAATGAATCAAGGAGCGGAGAAGTTGCTTCCATATCGGTAGAAATAAAAGATCTGCGCACGATCGTGCGTGAGGTTGTCCAAAATGCAGCGGAAGGCGTTGACTTATCTGAAGCAAAGGTGATCGTTGCCGGAGGGAGAGGGGTAAAAAGTGCAGAAGGGTTTGAACCGCTAAAAGAGTTGGCATCTGTGCTCGGAGGAGCAGTAGGGGCGTCACGCGGTGCCTGTGATGCAAACTATTGTGACTACTCGCTGCAAATCGGACAAACGGGAAAAGTCGTTACACCGGATTTATATATTGCCTGCGGAATTTCTGGAGCCATTCAGCATTTAGCGGGAATGTCGAATTCTAAAGTAATTGTTGCAATCAATAAAGATCCGGAAGCGAACATTTTCAACGTCGCAGACTACGGTATTGTCGGAGATTTATTTGAAGTTGTGCCAATGCTTACGGAAGAATTTAAAAAATTAAAAATCCATTCCTCTTAACGTGTCCTGAATGGACTCGTATTTTTTTGAACAAATCCATTCCTCCTAGTATAAGTGGAGACGGGTCACGACGTACATAAAATACAAAAAATATGAAAAAATAGTTGCAGATCAAAACATTCGCTTCAAGCGAAAGAACATGGTATACTTCACATAGAAAAAGTGAATTAGGAGGAATTAAGATGGCAATTGTAAACGTTACTGACCAGAATTTTTCCCAAGAAACAAGCGAGGGTGTAGTATTGGCAGATTTCTGGGCGCCTTGGTGCGGTCCATGTAAAATGATTGCCCCAGTCCTTGAAGAATTGGATCAAGAACTTGGTGACAAAGTAAAAATTGTTAAGCTTAACGTGGATGAAAATCAAGAAACTGCCGGTCAATACGGAGTCATGAGCATTCCGACGTTAATCGTCTTTAAAAATGGTGAAGCAGTGGATAAAGCGATCGGTTACCAGCCGAAAGAAGCTTTAGCGCAATTGCTTAACAAACATTTGTAATATAAAATATAAAAAGAGGCGCTCTCGAAAGTTACCTTTTGGAGCGCCTTCTTGCTTTTAAATGAAAACGGCTGAATAAATCCAGCACAGATTAGAATAAGTTGGAGTGTTTTACCGATGTATGAGCATTTAAAAGAAAAACTTTCGCTTCTTCCGAATAAGCCTGGCTGTTATTTAATGAAGGACAAAAACGGAACCGTCATTTATGTTGGAAAGGCAAAAGTATTGAAAAACCGGGTTCGTTCCTACTTTACTGGATCACATGACGGAAAAACGTTAAGACTCGTTCAAGAAATTGCCGATTTTGAATATATCGTAACATCCTCGAATATTGAGGCGCTTCTATTAGAAATGAATTTAATTAAAAAACATGAACCGAAATACAATGTCAATCTAAAAGATGATAAAAGCTATCCGTATATTAAAATTACTTCCGAGCGCCATCCGCGGCTGATCGTCACACGAAAAGTAAAAAAAGATAAGGGAAAATACTTTGGACCGTATGCAAACGTCCAAGCTGCGAGAGAGACAAAAAAGCTGCTTGACCGCATGTATCCTTTGAGAAAATGCAATTCGCTTCCAGACCGGGTTTGCATCTATTATCATATGGGCCAGTGTCTTGCGCCTTGTGTTCACGAAGTTTCCGAAGAAACGAACAAACAAATGGTGGAAAGCATCATCCGTTTTTTAAATGGCGGATATAAGGAGATCAAAAAAGAATTAACAGAAAAAATGCTGAAATGTGCAGAAAATCTTGAATTTGAAAGGGCAAAAGAATATCGGGACCAAATCGCGCATATCGAAGCAACAATGGAAAAGCAAAAAATGGTTCTCAATGATTTTATTGATCGCGATGTATTTGCTTATTATTACGATAAAGGATGGATGTGCGTCCAAGTATTTTTTATCAGGCAAGGAAAACTGATAGAACGGGATGTGTCCATTTTCCCTCTGTACCAAGAGCCAGAGGAGGAATTTTTAACATTTATTGGTCAATTTTACGCAAAGAACGACCATTTTCTTCCGAAAGAAATAGTCATTCCGGAAGATGTCAATGAGGAAATGGTTCGAGCTTTAGTACAAGTACAGGTCAGCAAACCAAAGAAAGGAAAAAAGAAAGATCTCGTACAGCTAGCTTATCAAAATGCAAAAATTTCGTTAAAAGAGAAGTTTTCACTCATTGAACGAGATGAAGAAAGGACGATCAAAGCAATTGAAAATTTAGGAAAGCAGTTGAATATTCCTACACCACATCGGATTGAAGCTTTTGACAATTCCAATATTCAAGGCGCGGACGCTGTTTCGGCTATGGTTGTTTTCATAGATGGAAAACCTGCGAGAAAAGAGTATCGAAAGTTTAAAATAAAAACAGTCAGCGGGCCTGATGATTATGAATCGATGAGGGAAGTAATTCGCAGGCGATATACTAGAGTGCTGAAGGAGGAGCTGCCGTTGCCGGACCTTATTATTGTTGATGGAGGAAAAGGACAGGTACAAGCAGCTATGGATGTATTAGAAAACGAACTGGGACTTGACGTTCCTGTTGCCGGGCTTGTGAAAGATGACAAGCACAAAACGAGCGATTTGCTTCTCGGCAACCGGGAAGCTGCTGTTCAATTGTCAAGAAGCAGCCAAGAATTTTATTTGCTTCAGCGCATTCAAGATGAAGTGCACCGCTTTGCCATTACGTTTCATCGACAAGTCCGCCAAAAGAATACGTTTAAGTCTGTATTAGATGAAATCCCCGGCATAGGACCTAAGCGTAAAAAACAACTGTTAAAATCGTTCGGTTCCGTTGAAAATATTAAAAAGGCATCGCTTGAAGAGCTAAAACAGGCAGGAATGCCTGAAAAAACAGCACAAAACATTTTACAATATTTCAGCGAATAGCGATGTAATAAAACAAATAGGAGGAAGCTTTTAAATCCTCCTACTGCCCTTTCATTCTGTTAAATTTTATCTTTTTCATCCCATTTTACAATGAAAATAACTTTGTTTAAGCGTTTGTTTATCTGTTCATACGCTTCTGTGACGACACCGTTCATACATTCGATTTGCTGCGCGATAAATCCTGCTTCTAGTTGGAAGGATAAATCTTTGAAAAGCTTCATCCTTTTTTCGATCAATTGGCCTGTTAATTCAAATTCCATTTCGTTTTTTTTCTGGCGAATAATATGAAGATCGCCCCATCCGGCTGATGAAAAAAAAGATATAAGTTCTTCTAACGTAGATAATTGAATTTTTCGAGCTAGCTGTTTGCCTGCCCAATACAAAATGGAATGATGCTCTTTTCCTAGAAGTTCAGGAAGTAAATAGTCGCGAAGCAGCAAAACGCTAAAAGGATGTAAGGTTATTTCTTCTAATTCTTTTAATTGATCGTGATATGACAGTTCTTTCAATCGTTTCCCCTCTTTCTAGCGAACAATTATATTATATCAGCTTTCACATAAGATGAAAGAGTTTATAAAATCAATTTCGGATACGGGAAATATTCTATTTTCCGATCAGAAAAAATGATATTACTGAATAATACTTTGTAGACGTTTTCTTGACGGTACTACTTTATGGGAGTACAATGAATTTGTCCTATTATTTTAAGATTTCGTCATATTTTGTCGGCGGATTTTTACATGCCAAGCAGGGGGAGCAGGAGATTTTAAGAAATCTTTCAATTTATTAAGATTAGGGGGTAAACGCATATGTCTGGAAACAGAGAATTTGCAAACCGCAGACTACATTCTCTTTTAGGTGTTGTACCGATTGGCGTATTTTTAATTCAACACCTGACTGTCAACCATTTCGCCACAAGGGGCGAAGAAGCATTTAACAACGCAGCGCATTTTATGGAAAATTTACCATTCCGCTATTTTCTGGAAATTTTCGTTATTTTCCTTCCTCTGTTATACCACGCCATTTATGGGATTTATATTGCTTTCACAGCAAAAAACAATGTGGGCCGCTTTGGCTATTTCCGCAATTGGATGTTCCTGCTTCAACGTGTAACTGGTATTATTACCCTTGTTTTTATTGCATGGCATGTATGGGAAACTCGTATTGCCGCGATGTTTGGGGCTGAAGTTAATTTTGATATGATGGAATCCATTTTAAGCAATCCTGTTAGTTTAGTGTTTTACATAGTAGGCGTTCTTTCAGCGATTTTCCATTTTTCCAACGGTCTATGGTCTTTTGCAGTCAGCTGGGGAATTACGGTTACTCCAAAATCTCAGCTAGTCTCAACTTATGTGACAATAGGTATTTTTGTGTTGCTTTCAATCGTAGGTCTTCGTGCCATTTTTGCGTTTGTCTAATCTAACTAAATTGCGTTCAAGGGAGTGGGCGAAAAAATGAGTAAAGGAAAATTAATTGTTGTCGGCGGAGGCTTGGCTGGCTTAATGGCAACTATAAAGGCTGCGGAAGCCGGGGTGTCTGTTGACTTATTCTCGTTAGTACCTGTAAAACGTTCCCATTCAGTATGTGCTCAAGGAGGGATCAACGGGGCGGTAAATACGAAAGGAGAAGGAGACTCTCCGTGGATCCATTTTGATGATACGATTTATGGCGGAGACTTTTTGGCTAACCAGCCACCGGTTAAAGCGATGTGTGAAGCAGCACCGGGAATTATTAACCTTTTAGATCGCATGGGTGTTATGTTTAACCGTACACCAGAAGGATTGTTGGATTTCCGTCGTTTTGGAGGAACACAGCATCACCGGACAGCGTTTGCCGGAGCAACAACTGGACAACAGCTTTTATATGCATTGGACGAGCAAGTTCGACGTCACGAAGTAGCAGGTCTTGTGACGAAATATGAAGGCTGGGAGTTTTTAGGAATCATACAAGATGATGAAGGACGCTGCCGCGGCATCGTTGCTCAAGATTTAAAATCAATGGAGATTCAAGCTTTCCGTTCGAATGCCGTAATAATGGCGACAGGAGGACCTGGAATTATCTTTGGTAAATCAACAAACTCTGTGATTAATACGGGATCGGCTGCTTCTATCGTTTATCAGCAAGGAGCTTATTATGCAAACGGGGAATTTATACAAATTCATCCGACAGCCATCCCTGGAGATGACAAGCTTCGATTAATGAGCGAGTCTGCACGCGGCGAAGGCGGAAGAATTTGGACATATAAAGACGGAAAACCATGGTATTTCCTTGAAGAAAAATATCCGGCATATGGAAACCTTGTTCCTCGTGATATTGCAACGAGAGAAATATTCCATGTATGTGTAGACTTGAAATTAGGCATTAATGGCGAAAACATGGTATATCTTGATCTTTCTCATAAAGATCCAAAAGAGCTTGATATTAAACTAGGCGGTATTATCGAAATTTATGAAAAATTCATGGGTGAAGATCCAAGAAAAGTGCCGATGAAAATTTTCCCTGCCGTCCATTATTCTATGGGAGGTCTATGGATCGATTACGATCAAATGACAAACATCCCTGGTTTGTTTGCAGCTGGTGAATGCGATTACTCTCAGCATGGTGCGAACCGGCTTGGAGCAAACTCATTGCTTTCTGCAATTTACGGTGGTATGGTTGCAGGACCAAAAGCTGTTGAATATATGAATGGATTGGAAAAATCAGCTGATGATTTACCATCCACATTATATGATGCACGCGTAAAAGAAGAACAAAGCAAATGGGACGAAATCCTGAAAATGGATGGAAACGAAAATGCTTACGTTCTTCATAAAGAGCTTGGTGAATGGATGACGGATAATGTTACAGTCGTACGCTACAATGATAAACTTCTAAAAACAGATGAAAAAATTCAAGAGCTTATGGAACGTTGGGAAAGAATTAATATTAACGATACTGCGAAATGGAGCAACCAAGGCGCAAGCTTTACTCGCCAGTTGAGAAACATGCTTGTGTTGGCTCGGGTTATTACGCTTGGGGCTTATAACCGTAATGAAAGCCGAGGTGCTCACTATAAACCAGAATTTCCGGAACGAAATGATGAAGAGTGGCTCAAAACAACTATGGCAACGTTTGCCGGCTTGAAGGAAGCTCCTAAATTCCACTACGAAGATGTTGATGTATCACTCATTAAGCCTCGTGTGCGTGACTATACGAAGAAACATTAAAAAAGCTGGGAGAAAAGGGGGAGTAAACAATGAGTGAAAAAAAAGTGCGGTTTATTATCACTAGACAGGATCGACCAGACACGGAACCATATCAAGAAGAATTTGAAGTGCCATATCGTCCGAATATGAACGTTATTTCGGCCTTAATGGAAATTCGCCGTAATCCTGTTAATGCCAAAGGCGAAAAAACAACGCCTGTTACATGGGATATGAACTGTTTAGAGGAAGTATGCGGTGCTTGTTCAATGGTCATTAACGGTAAGCCCCGCCAATCATGTACAGCGCTTATTGATCAGCTGGAACAGCCTATTCGTCTCGAGCCGATGCGCACATTCCCGGTTATTCGCGATCTTCAAGTAGACCGCAGCCGCATGTTTGACTCTTTGAAAAAAGTAAAAGCATGGATACCAATTGACGGTACGTATGACTTAGGACCAGGACCAAGAATGCCTGAGAAAAAACGCCAATGGGCATATGAGCTTTCAAAATGTATGACGTGCGGCGTATGCCTTGAAGCTTGTCCAAACGTAAACAGCAAATCGAACTTCATCGGTCCAGCGCCATTATCACAAGTTCGTTTGTTTAACGCTCATCCGACAGGCGCGATGCATAAATCAGAACGCTTGGAAGCTATTATGGGCGACGGCGGACTTGCGAACTGCGGAAATTCCCAAAACTGCGTTCAATCCTGTCCAAAAGGAATTCCGCTTACAACATCGATTGCAGCATTAAATAGAGAAACAACTGTTCACGCATTTCGTAAAATGTTCGGAAGCGACTATATTGACAGCTGATGTATATTGTGAAAAAGGAACACCTTGCTATGTCAAGGTGTTCCTAATTTTAGAAACGGTTGAATCTTTCTCGAACATTTCCTCCTTCAAACGAGTCCCTTTAACGTAAAAAAGCTTCTTTTCGCCTAAAATGCACCTTTCTTTTATGAATCTTGTCACGGTCATCTTTTTGCGATCATACTATATGGTGACAATTTTTAAATCCATCCTGTCGACTGGCTCTCATCTGCAAGGAGGGTTACAATACTTGAATGAGAAGGATTTTCAGCCAAAGCCGCTGCTAACAAAGAGAGAGAGAGAAGTATTTGAGTTATTAGTGCAAGATAAGACTACAAGAGAAATAGCTAGTGAACTTTTCATAAGCGAAAAGACGGTGCGGAACCATATTTCAAATGCTATGCAAAAATTAGGTGTGAAAGGGCGCTCACAAGCAGTCGTAGAACTTCTTCGTATGGGAGAACTAAAGCTTTAAACAGAAGAGGCAGCCTTAGTGGAACTTCGCCGTCGGCTGCCTTTTTTAGATTGATAAGGAAAGAGTTTGTTTTACTCTTTTTCTATGAATCATTGGCTTCTTAAAAAGGCTTGTGACTTTTTGAAAAAATTCGTCTTTCCACATTTTGAAAATACGGCTATGCTTGAAATTTTACATAAAAAAATGGAAAATAGATTTGATCTTATTTGTTAATCTTGAAAGAAAGGGTTCCCCGTTATGACGTACGTTTTCAATACTGTTGAAGAAATAGAAAAATCCCTCCGCTGCATAGCTGCGATTTTAAAAAAGAAGGGCCGTGATATTTTAAGCAACTACTCGATTACTCCTCCGCAATTTGATGCGCTTCTGTTATTGAATGAATCAGGAAACATGACAATTGGAGAACTTTCAAATAAAATGTATCTTGCATGCAGCACGATCACGGATTTAATTGATCGAATGGAAAAAAACAACCTTGTTAAACGGGTGAAAGACGAAAAGGATCGTCGATTAGTCAGGATTCAATTGCTTGAAAATGGACAACGCGTTATCGAGGCTGCATTAGCGAAGCGGCAAGAATATTTAAGAGAAGTTTTGAAAAACTTCTCGGATCAAGAAATTGTTCAATTGGAAAAGCTATTAGCAAAATTGCAACAAGAAATGAAAGAATAGAGGCGATTTTTTGAATAGACCAATTGGAGTTATTGATTCAGGTGTTGGTGGATTAACTGTTGTTAAAGAGTTGATGAGGCAGCTTCCAAAAGAAGAATTAATTTATTTGGGTGATACCGCCCGATGTCCGTACGGCCCGAGGCCGAAAACGGAAATTCGACAATTTACATGGGAGCTGACCAACTATTTAATTTCAAACTTTCATATCAAAATGCTTGTCATTGCTTGTAATACTGCAACAGCAGTTGTATTAAAAGAAATTCAAGAACAACTTGATATCCCTGTGATTGGTGTAATTCAACCAGGGGCAAGAGCTGCCATAAATGCTACACGCTCAGGCCATATTGGTGTGATCGGAACAAAAGGAACTATATCGAGCGGCGCGTACGTTCGTGCGCTCAAAACGATTAATAGTTCCGTCATTGTGGAGAGTCTCGCTTGCCCTGAGTTTGTGCCGTTAGTAGAAAGCGGCGAATTTGAAGGTGAACGGGCGGAATATATTGTTGCAGAATCTTTACTTCCTTTTAAAGGAAAGAGAATTGATACGCTTATTTTAGGATGCACACATTATCCTCTATTACGGCCTTTAATTCAAAAATATATCGGGAAAGACGTAAAAATAATCACCTCGGGAGATGAAACAGCCCGGGAAGTGAGCGCTATTTTATCCTTTCATCATTGTTTAAACCAAGAGGATGGCAATAAAAACCACAAATTTTTAACTACTGGGTCGAAACAAATGTTTCAAAAGATTGCTTCAAAATGGTTCGGTCATCACATTGATCATGTAGAAAGTATAACTTTAACGAAAACAGTTTGCTCTAAATGAGCAAGCTGTTTTTTTGTCCATTGAATTTTTGGTTGGAGCTGGTCTATTTTTTTTCAATGCTCGTATACATAGTAGTACAAACTGCCTTAGGAGGGATTGTTATGCCAAAAAACAGATGGGTGAATGTGACAGCAGCAGTTTTGGCTACTTTTGTTTTGCTTTCAGGGTGTTCTTCATTTGGAAGCAAGAGTTCAAAACAAGAAATAGATCCGCCGCAGGATATTACCTATTTGGAGGACGGGGATCAGCTTGATCAACAATTAGACTCAGCGAAATCAACGTCCGACAAAGAGGAATCCTCAAAGGAAACGGTGAAAAGAGTTCTGTATTTAATTGACAAAAACGGAATGGTCGTTCCACAAACATTGGAGCTGCCTAACACGAAGGAAGTAGCCAAACAAGCCGTTGAATATTTAGTGGCTGGAGGGCCCGTTTCAAACATTCTCCCGAACGGGTTCCGTGCGGTATTGCCGGAAGATACAGTTGTTAAAGGAGTAGATATTAAAGACGGAACGGCTATTGTAGATTTCTCAAATGAATTTACTAACTACAAGCCGGAAGATGAAGAAAAAATTTTGCAGGCAATTACATGGACATTAACCCAATTTAAAAATATTAATAAAGTAAAGCTCTGGGTGAACGGCCATGAACTGAAAGAAATGCCAGTAAACGGAACCCCAATCGGCGAAGGAACGACTAGAAAAGACGGCATCAATATTGATACGAGCGATGCCGTTGATATTACGGATACTCATCCTCTAACCGTGTATTATATTGGGGAGGAAGGGGATAACGTATATTATGTTCCCGTGACAAAGAGGATCAGCAATGAAGAAAAAGACGAAGTCGTAGCTGCTGTTAACGCATTAGTTGAAGGTCCAGACCGTTCAAGCGGATTATTAAGCGAGTTTCAGTCTGAAGTGAAGCTGATTGAAAAGCCAAAATATGAAGGCGGTCAAGTCACTTTAAACTTCAACGAAGCGATTTATGGAAGCTATGATGAGGAGAAAAAGATCGTTTCCAATCATGTTATAAACTCCCTTGTGCTTACATTGACGGAGCAGGAAGGAATAGAAAAAGTAGCACTAAAAGTGAACGGCAAGCAAGACCTTGTGAATGAAGATGGAAAAAGTTTGTCAGAGCCAGTGTCAAGACCTGAAAATGTAAACACAGGTAGTTTTTAAACATCTATTTTTGATATACTATAAGAATGAGACTTTAGAGGCGAGCATGATAGCTGCCTCTTCTTTCATGTTTTCGTACATTGCAGTTGGTAGGAGGGAAAACAATGCGCCTTGATGGCAGAAATCAAGATGAGTTAAGAGAAGTCACAATAGTAACGGATTATTTGAAGCATCCGGAAGGGTCTGTTTTAATAACGGTTGGAGATACAAAAGTGATATGCAGCGCAAGTGTAGAAGACCGTGTCCCTCCTTTTATGAGAGGTGAAGGGAAAGGATGGATTACCGCAGAATACTCCATGCTTCCGCGTGCAACGGCTCAAAGAACGGTCCGGGAGGCATCAAAAGGAAAAATCTCCGGAAGGACAATGGAAATTCAACGGCTGATTGGAAGAAGCTTGCGTGCAGTAGTTGATTTGGAGAAACTGGGTGAAAGAACATTATGGATTGATTGCGATGTAATTCAAGCGGACGGGGGAACGAGAACGGCTTCCATAACAGGTTCTTATGTTGCAATAAATCTCGCTCTCGGTAAATTATTCAATGACGGTGTACTAGATACATATCCAGTAACAGATTTTTTAGCAGCTACGTCTGTAGGGATCGTTCCTGAACACGGAGTCATTTTAGATTTGAATTATGAAGAGGACTCAGCGGCAAAAGTTGATATGAATGTTGTTATGACATCAAGCCGCCATTTTGTTGAATTGCAGGGAACTGGGGAAGAATCCACGTTTTCAAAAGAAGAGCTGAACTTACTGTTGGAATATGCTGAAAAAGGAATTTTGGAACTAATCGAAAAACAAAAAGCGGCATTAGGGGAATGGACTGCAAAAATTATCAATAACAGGGATCAGCGGGAAGAGGGATGCTCATGAAAGAATTGGTGATCGCCACCAAAAACAAAGGGAAAATCGAAGAATTTCGCGCGATGTTAGAAAAAAAAGGAATACAGGTCAAGTCACTGTTGGATTATCCGAATTTGCCAGATGTTGAAGAAACCGGCCAAACTTTTTATGAAAATGCTGTTCTAAAAGCGGAGACAATCAGCCAATTGCTTAATAAACCCGTTGTTGCAGATGATTCCGGGCTTTCGATTGATGCTTTAAATGGCGAACCGGGGGTTTATTCGGCCCGATATGCAGGAAATGAAAAAGATGATCAAAAAAATATTCAAAAGGTTTTAAAAAAAATGGAAGGCGTTGAAAATCGAAAAGCAAGGTTCATATGTGTTTTGGCGTTTGCTGCTCCAGACCTTGAAACGATGACGGTGGAAGGTGTGTGTGAAGGACAAATTACAACTGAACCTCGCGGTGACAATGGCTTTGGATATGATCCTATTTTTCTTGTGGACGGCAAAGAAAAAACGATGGCTCAACTAGAGCAGTTCGAAAAAAACGAAATCAGCCATCGTGCAAAAGCTTTGAAGAAACTAGAAAAATTAATAGGCGATTGGGGAGAGGCTAATCGTGAAAGTTTTAATTATAAGTGATAGTCACGGTCTTACGGATGAGCTTGTGGAAATTAAGAAAAGGCATATAAACGAAGTAGAAGCAATCATCCATTGCGGTGATTCAGAGCTGAATGATGGAGCGGAACAAATTCAAGATATGTTGATCGTGAAAGGAAATTGCGATTTCCTTGGAAACTTCCCGAATGAAATCATTGAAACAATTGGAACCTATCGCTTTTTTATCACCCATGGCCATTTATATTCTGTCAAAACGACTTTAATGAAATTAAAATATCGTGCAGAGGAAGCGCAAGCAAACATTGTTTGTTTCGGCCATTCGCATATAGCCGGAGTCGAGCTTGTAGACGGGACATTGTTTATTAATCCAGGAAGTATTTTCCTTCCGAGGATGAGAAATGAAAAAACTTATGCTATACTAGAATTGATGAATGGCCAAGCAATTGTAGATTTTTACAATCTTCATGGAGAGAAAATTTCAAACTTGTCCACTAAATTCCAATTTGCTTAACCACTCTTCCTTGAGGGAGAATTTTTCTCCCTCAAAAAATTTTTTTAAAAAAGTAGTTGACATACTTTTAGCATGAAATTATAATAAACATTGTCTTTCGAAAAAATAATAAAAAATTATCCGATGTCCCAGTAGCTCAGCTGGATAGAGCAGCGGCCTTCTAAGCCGTCGGTCGGGAGTTCGAATCTCTCCTGGGACGCCATTTATGTTAATTTTGAATAGGATGAATTTATTACATAATGCTCATAGATATTGATATGTCAATATTTATGAGCTTTTAATTTTTGCTTTTCTGATAAAGAGTTTGAACAATTAGTAATTTAAAAAAATAATTAATACAGTTTATTAGACAGAGTAAGGATTTAGCTTGCTCTGCTTTTTATCGTTTCAATGTTTAAAAATTTATTGCTGCAGGCCTATGGTTTCTATGCATTAAAAGACTAGCATGTGTATAAGCGAAATCCGTGGATGCAAATCCATTCTAAGCTCCATTTAAAAAGATTTGAGGCTTTTCACTGAGGAGGAGTTCACATCTAATAAGTGACGCCCAAAACAGCAATGTCATTATTTCCTAAGTTATTGCAGTTTTATTTGCTTTTGTATTTTCTTCGGCAATTTTTGAAAAACAAGTTCGTAGGAACGAAAAATCAGGTTTTCCAAAATTTCCTCCGGGATGTTCGTGTTAAAATATATTGAGATCCAATGATTTTTGTTCATATAGTAGCCTGGAATGACGCCATCGTAATTTTCTCTTAATTGTTCAGAATGATGCGGATCACATTTTAACGTGATGATTGGCTTTCCTTCAGAATCACATCCTATAATCGCAAATATTTTGCCTCCCACTTTATATCGGTCTGCTTCCCAATCAATTTGGTAATCATGAACAGAACCGGGAAGTTTGAGACAGAAAGATTCAAGCTTTTGTTTGTTCATCATATAATCTCCTCCACCATATATTGTTCCAAATATTTTTTATACAACATACTTTGTCTTTTTTCCTTCTTCCGAAATTGCTCGTTTCAAGTGAAGGGTTTTTATTTAAAATCGAATAACGTTCAAGGTTTTAGAACATACATATGCTGCATTACTGTTTAAAACAGATTACAGCCCTCTTTCTGAAGTGTTCGGGTTGCCGAGCCTTTAAGAAAAACTGGTGTAATTTCGAATAAAATGGATGTTTTTTCTTTTGCCGCATTTGTTGAAAACGTTGGCTATTCAAATTAATTTAAATAAAATATTACGCACATTTTGCCTAATGGTTTGGAATCGATATTTATTTCAATTTAGAGCATAAAAAATTTTCATTGTATTATAAAATGTTGAAATAATGAGTTTGTAAACGTTACCAAAAAACTGTTTCATAAAAATAATCAAATAATTCATAAAAATGGTGTTGACACTTTTGAAAAATCAGCGTATTATAAGGCTCAAACATAAATTTTCGTATAAGGATTGAATGTAAAAATTTATAGATGAAAACGATGAAGAGGATTAGTAATCTTTGGTTAAGATAACTCCAGAGAGCCGGGGGAGCTGAAAACCGGCGTTATCACCAAGGATGAACTCGCCTCCGAGTGCCTTTTCGAAAGCGGACAGCGAGTAGGATTGGCCGGGTGCATCCCAATGCACTCGTTAGGAAAAGAACGGATATTCCGTTCATGAGGTGATCGATTTGATCACGAAGAAGGGTGGTACCGCGGGAATTCAACCTTCTCGCCCCTTTGGCCTGCTATAAGTGGGTTTCATAGGGGCGGGAAGGTTTTTCATTATCTAAAAATTCTATCACATCTGTTTAAAAGGAGGATATATTCATGACTGCGAATGTACAGTTGGATGAGTTGAAAACCAAATGTACAACAACAACCATGACGGGGTCGGAAATGCTCATCGAAGCCTTAAAAAGGGAAAATGTAGAAGTCATTTTCGGCTATCCCGGTGGAGCCGTTTTGCCAATATATGATAAGCTATATAATTCTGGAGTCTTTCACGTCTTAACAAGACACGAGCAAGGAGGAATCCATGCTGCTGAAGGATATGCACGTATATCCGGAAAACCGGGTGTCGTCATTGCCACTTCAGGACCTGGTGCAACCAACTTAGTGACAGGGCTTGCGGATGCATTAATTGATTCTTTGCCGCTCGTCGTCTTTACAGGGCAAGTAGCAACAACTGTGATCGGTTCTGATGCTTTCCAAGAAGCAGATGTGATCGGAATTACCATGCCCGTTACAAAACATAATTATCAAGTTCGGGATATAAATGATTTACCGAGAATTGTTAAAGAAGCGTTTCATATCGCAACAACTGGAAGACCAGGACCTGTATTGATCGATATTCCAAAAGATATTTCACAGGCGGAAGGCAATTTCGAATATGATATGGAATTGTCATTGCCTGGCTACCAGCCGAAATTAGAGCCGAATTACTTGCAAATCCGCAGGCTGGTGGAATCGGTCAGCAGTGCAAAAAAACCGGTGATTTTAGCTGGTGCCGGCGTTCTCCATGCCAATGCTGCGAATGAACTGAGAGAATATGTTGAACAGCAGCAAATTCCGATCACAAACACTCTACTTGGATTAGGAAGTTTCCCAGCGGATCATCCTCTATTTTTAGGAATGGCAGGAATGCATGGAACATACGCGGCTAACATGGCTCTTTATGAATGCGACTTATTGATTAGCATCGGAGCCCGCTTTGATGACAGAGTAACAGGAAATCTTAAACATTTTGCGCCTAATGCAACTGTAGCACATATTGACATTGATCCTGCCGAAATTGGTAAAAATGTTCCCACACAAATTCCGATTGTCGGCGACGCGAAGCAAGTATTGAAGCTTTTGATCGAGCAGGAAGGAAATAAAGGCGATCATCAAGAGTGGATTCAGCATCTTGCTGAATATAAAAAAGAATATCCATTATGGTATGAAAAATCTGAAAATGAAATCAAACCTCAAGAAGTGATCGAAGAAATTTATAAACAAACAAAAGGAGAAGCAATTGTTACAACAGATGTAGGCCAGCATCAAATGTGGGCTGCGCAATATTATCGCTTTAATTCGCCAAACAGATGGGTGACATCGGGCGGACTTGGAACGATGGGCTTTGGACTCCCTTCAGCTATCGGCGCGCAATTTGCTGACCGCAACAGAACGGTTGTCGCGATATTGGGTGATGGAGGGTTCCAAATGACCTTCCAAGAGCTTGCGGTAATCAAAGAGCACAATTTGCCAATCAAAGTAATCGTTCTGAACAACAATTCGCTCGGTATGGTTCGCCAATGGCAAGAACTCTTTTATGAAAAACGTTATTCTCATTCCGTCTTTCAAACGCAGCCTGATTTTATTAAATTGGCAGAAGCGTTTGGAATAAAAGGAGTAAGAATCCAAAATCATCAAAATCTTAAGACAGTGTTGGAAAAAAGCTTTGCAAACAGAGAGCCGGAGCTGATTGAAATTGTCGTAGCACCGGAAGAAAACGTATATCCAATGATTGCTCCTGGCAAAGGACTGAATGAAATGGTGGGGATAAAGAAATGAAGCGAATCATTACGCTGACTGTCATGAATAGATCAGGAGTTTTAAACCGAATTACTGGCCTGTTTACGAAAAGACACTATAATATCGAAAGCATTTCTGTCGGCCATTCGGAAATAGAAGGCGTTTCGCGAATTACATTTGTTGTAAATGTTAAAGAAGAAAAAGAAGTTGAACAAATTACAAAGCAATTAAATAAGCAAATTGATGTGTTGAAAGTGATGGATATCACAAATCAATCAATTGTTGCAAGAGAACTAGCATTAATTAAAGTTGTTGCAAATCCATCGACAAGAATGGAAATATACGGTGTGATCGAACCGTTTCGCGCATCGATCATTGATGTTAGCAGAGACAGCGTTGTCGTACAGGTAACAGGTGAGCCGAACAAAATTGAAGCGCTGATTGACTTATTGAAACCGTACGGCATCAAGGAAATAGCCAGAACAGGACTGACAGCTTTTCCTCGCGGTACACAAAAGCTGCAGCAGTCCGAAAAAACTTTTTCAATCGTCTAATACATTTTTAAATATAGTAAAACATTTAAGAAAGGGAGATGTACAAATGACAAAAGTATACTATAACGGAGATATTAACGGAGCTGTATTAGAAGGGAAGAAAGTAGCGATTTTAGGATATGGTTCTCAAGGTCACGCGCATGCTTTAAATTTAAAAGAAAGCGGCGTAGATGTAGTAGTTGGCGTTAGAAAAGGTAAATCATTTGAAAAAGCTCAAGAGGATGGATTGGAAGTTAAAACAGTTCGTGAAGCTGTTGAAGAAGCAGACATTATCATGGTGCTTGTTCCGGATGAAAAGCAAAGAGAGCTTTATGAAAATGAAGTGAAGCCGGGACTAAAAGCAGGAAATGCTCTCGTATTTGCCCATGGATTTAACGTTCATTTCAATCAAATTGTTCCGCCAAGCGATGTGGATGTATTTTTAGTTGCACCTAAAGGCCCAGGTCATCTTGTGCGAAGAACTTACACTGAAGGAGCTGGGGTTCCGGCATTGATTGCTGTTGAGCAAAATGTAACAGGTCAAGCGAAAGAATTGGCTTTAGCATATGCAAAAGCAATCGGATCCGCACGTGCCGGCGTTCTTGAAACAACGTTTAAAGAAGAAACAGAAACGGATCTTTTCGGTGAGCAAGCAGTTCTTTGCGGCGGGCTAACATCCCTTGTAAAAGCTGGATTTGAAACGCTTGTTGAAGCAGGTTACAAGCCTGAAGTTGCATATTTTGAATGTTTGCATGAACTAAAATTAATTGTGGATTTACTGTATGAAGGCGGGCTTTCCAACATGAGATACTCCATTTCCGATACAGCTCAATGGGGTGATTTTGTATCTGGACCGCGCGTAATCGATGCGCATGTAAAAGAAAACATGAAAGCTGTATTGAATGATATTCAAACTGGAAAATTTGCGAAAGAATGGATTTTGGAAAACCAAGTAGGAAGACCGCAGTTTAACGCGATCAACAATCGTGAAAATGAGCATCAAATTGAACAGGTCGGAAGAGTGTTAAGAGACATGATGCCGTTTGTAAAGCCTAAAAATAAGGAAGCGGTGGTAACTGGTGCGAAAAATTAACTTTTTTGACACAACCTTAAGAGATGGCGAGCAATCCGCTGGAGTAAACCTAAACTTAAAAGAAAAATTAGAAATCGCAAAACAGCTGGAACGAGTTGGAATGGACATTATTGAGGCAGGCTTTCCTGCCTCCTCTCCAGGCGATTTTCGCTCAGTACAGGAAATTGCCAGAACAATCAAAAATTCTTCTGTTACAGGATTGGCGAGATCTGTTAAAGGAGATATCGATGCGGCGTGGGAAGCATTGAAAGACGGGGCGGAGCCAAGACTTCATACGTTTATTGCAACATCGCCTGTTCATCGGGAATATAAATTGAAAATGACGAAGGAGCAAGTGATCGAGCGTGCAGTAGAATCCGTCAAATATGCAGCGAAATTTTTCCCTATTATACAATGGTCTGCAGAGGATGCCTGCCGCACTGAACTCGATTTTTTGGCGGAAATTGTTGAAAAAGTGATTGAAGCCGGCGCGAAAGTCATCAATATTCCTGATACTGTAGGCTATATCACTCCGATTGAATATGGCAAAATATTTGAATATTTAAAACAAAATGTGAAAAACATTGATCAAGTCATTTTGTCCGCTCATTGCCACGACGATTTAGGAATGGCAGTAGCGAACGCTCTCAGCGCTGTAGAACATGGAGCAGGGCAAATTGAAGGTACGATTAACGGAATTGGAGAGCGTGCGGGCAATTCAGCTTTAGAGGAAGTGGCTGTCGCTCTGTACATTCGAAAAGACTATTACAAAGTTGAAACAAACATCCGCTTAAATGAAATTAAGAGAACAAGTGATTTAGTGAGCAAATTGACAGGAATGATAGTTCCGCCAAACAAAGCGATCGTCGGGAAAAACGCTTTTGCCCATGAATCTGGCATACATCAAGACGGTGTGCTGAAAGAAAAAACAACATATGAGATCATATCTCCTGAACTTGTTGGGGTACAGTCCAACAGTTTAGTATTAGGGAAACATTCTGGTCGTCACGCATTTCGGGTAAAGCTCAAGGAATTAGGCTTTACAATGGATGAAGAAGCGACAAATCGTTTATTCACTGCTTTTAAGGAACTTTCTGAAAAGAAAAAAGAATTGACGGAAGATGATCTTGTAGCTCTTGTATTAGAAGAACAATTAACAGGTGAAGAAGGAACATATGAACTTGCGGCGCTGCAGGTAACATATGGTACGACTGGAGTCCCGTCTGCCACTGTGACGCTGAAAACGAAAGAAAACGAGGAAATTCAAGAGGCTGCGACAGGAAATGGAAGCGTAGAAGCTATTTACAATACGTTAGAACGCTGTTTGAAGCAGTCCGTCACTTTGCTGGACTACCGAATCCAATCTAATTCAGGAGGACGCGATGCGTTAGCGCAAGTATATGTAAAAGTTAACGTGGACGGAATTGAAATGGGAGGACGCGGCATTGCCCAGGATGTGCTTGAAGCATCTGCCAAAGCCTATCTAAATGCTGTCAACAGGGCGATATTACTCAAACATACAGCGAAGGAAAAACATCAGGCGACTGTATAAAATCATGAAAGGGGTGGAACGTGATGAAGAAAAAAATCGCTGTTTTGCCGGGAGACGGCATTGGAAAAGAAGTAGCGAACGGAGCTATTGAGGTTTTAAAGGCTATTGGACAATATTACAAACATGATTTTGAATTTGAATTCGGCTTAATTGGCGGAGAAGCGATAGATAAGTGCGGGACACCTCTTCCTGAAGAAACGATTGAATTATGTCGTTCAAGCGATGCGGTTTTATTAGGAGCTGTAGGCGGTCCGAAATGGGATAAAAATCTTCCTGAACTCCGTCCGGAAAAAGGATTGCTAGGCATTCGAAAAGAGTTGGACTTATTTGCAAATATCCGCCCTGTTCAAACTTATAAAGCCCTTCAAGAAATATCTCCGTTAAAGGGAGAAAAAATAGAAGATGTTGACTTGGTGATTGTACGCGAATTGACAAGCGGACTTTATTTCGGGAAACCGAGTGAAAGAATCGTTTCAGACGGAGAAGAAGCAGCGGTTGACACGCTTTTTTATAAACGGAAAGAAATTGAACGCATTTTAGAAACAGCTTTTCAAATGGCGCAAAAACGCCGAGGAAAAGTAACGTCTGTTGATAAGGCAAACGTGCTTACAACTAGCAAGCTTTGGCGTGAAATTGCTGAAGAATTGGCTTCAAAATACCCTGATGTCACATTGGAGCATATGCTTGTTGATAATGCGGCCATGCAATTGATCCGCATGCCAAGCCAGTTTGATGTGATTGTGACGGAAAATATGTTCGGTGACATTTTAAGCGATGAAGCATCCATGATCACTGGATCGTTGGGCATGCTTCCTTCAGCAAGCTTATCAAACAGTGGATTGCACTTATATGAACCAGTGCATGGATCAGCTCCTGACATTGCCGGCCAAAACCTGGCAAACCCTGTCGGAATGATCTTATCTGGTGCGCTCATGCTCCGCTATTCCTTTGATCTTCATGAAGAAGCTAGAGCCATTGAAAAAGCGGTTAAACATGTGTTGGATTCCGGAAAGTGCACGAGAGATTTAACAAATAATGAAGGTGCATTTATTCATACAACTGAAATGGTGGAAGAAATCAAAGAAGTGCTTGCGAACGATTATGCACTATTAAATATTATCGATTCCTACGAATAAAATGGGGGGGTGTGGGCTTTTCCGGCAGGAGGAGCTCACCGTTTTCTTAATAGATACAAAACAGGAAATAGGGGGAAAAAGAAAATGAAGCCTCGAAACATAATAGAAAAAATCTGGGATGATCATGTGGTCGTAAGGGAAGAGGGAAAACCGGATCTGCTTTATATTGACCTTCATCTCATACATGAAGTTACATCACCGCAAGCTTTTGAAGGATTGAGACAAAACGGACGGAAAGTGAGACGTCCTGATCTCACCTTTGCCACAATGGATCATAATATCCCAACCGTGAACCGCTTTGTCATTGAAGATGATGTAGCTAAAAACCAAATAAGTGCTTTAGAAAGAAACTGCCAAGAATTTGGAATTACTCTGGCAGGATTAGACAGCGATGATCAAGGAATTGTCCATGTTATCGGTCCGGAATTAGGGCTTACTCTTCCAGGAAAGACTATTGTATGCGGAGACAGCCATACATCGACACACGGCGCTTTTGGGGCGCTGGCATTTGGAATCGGAACAAGTGAAGTAGAACACGTTTTGGCCACTCAAACATTATGGCAGCACCGTCCGAAAACTTTGCAAGTGAAAGTGACAGGATCTTTGTCAGAAGGAGTCACGGCCAAAGACGTCATCCTTTACATTATTGGAAAATTTGGTGTTGATTTCGGTACAGGCTATGTTATTGAATATTCGGGTGAAGTGATTGAAAGCTTATCAATGGATGAACGGATGACTATTTGCAATATGTCAATCGAAGCAGGTGCCCGCGCCGGTTTAATAGCTCCGGATGAAACAACCTTTAATTATATAAAAGGAAGAAAATATGCTCCGAAAGGGGAAGAGTTCGAAAAAGCAGTTGCTTACTGGAAATCTTTAAGATCTGATCCAGGAGCTACATTTGATAAAACAATTGAAATCCGCGGGGAAGACATCGCACCGATGGTTACCTGGGGTACAAATCCAAGCATGGTGCTGCCTGTTGACCATTCGATTCCGACACTTGAGGATGCACGCAATGAAAATGAAGCTGCTTCCTTCAAACGGGCGTATGAGTACATGGGACTTGAACCGGGAACGAACATTCAAGACATTGAAATCGATTATGTATTCATTGGATCATGTACAAACTCAAGACTAACTGATTTGCGTGCAGCGGCGAATGTAATTAAAGGACGAAAGGTTGCTCCAAATGTGAAAGCGATCGTAGTTCCAGGCTCCCAAAAAGTAAAACAAGCAGCAGAACAAGAAGGATTGCATGAAATTTTCATCAATGCTGGTTTTGAATGGAGAGATTCTGGATGCAGCATGTGTTTAAGCATGAATAACGATGTCGTGCCTCCTGGAAAACGATGTGCGTCTACTTCCAACCGCAACTTTGAAGGACGTCAAGGGAAAGGGGCAAGAACTCACTTAGTGAGTCCTGCAATGGCAGCAGTGGCAGCAATTTATGGTAAGTTTGTTGATATTCGGACAGAGAAGCTTGAAGCAGTAAAATGAGGAGGGAAGAAGCAGCATGCAGCCTTTTACAACATTAACTAGCCATATTGCAGTATTAAATAGAACAAATGTGGATACGGACCAAATCATTCCGAAACAATTTTTAAAACGAATTGAACGGACAGGTTATGGAAGATTTGCTTTTTTTGATTGGAGATATTTAGATAATGGTGAGGAAAATCCACAATTCGAGTTAAATCAGCCAGTCTACAAAGGCGCACAAATTTTGCTGGCTGGCGAAAATTTCGGTTGCGGTTCATCAAGAGAGCATGCTCCATGGGCTTTAGCAGACTTTGGTTTCCGCGCAATTATCGCGCCTAGCTTCGCAGATATTTTTTATCAAAACTGTTTAAAAAACGGAATCCTGCCGATACGGGTCAATGAAGAAGTGTTTGAAACATTGCTCAAAAAAGCGGAAGGAAATGTGTACGAATGTACGATTGATTTAGAACAGCAAAAAGTATTTGATCAAGAAGGATTTGAGTTTCATTTTGACATTAATGAGCATTGGAAGGAAATGCTTTTAAATGGACGCGACGAAATAGGATTTACATTATTATATGAAGAGCAGATCAGCCAATTTGAACAAAAGGCAAAAGCGTGGGGATGATGATATTGCATCCTCCGCTTTTTCTTTTGATTCTTGTTTTCTCGTTGCCCAGCTGGTAAACTTGTAGCAAAATCATAAAGAGGTTTTCTACAATGAAAAAAGCGAATGGAAAAATCATTCCCTTTCCCCGACTTAAAGAACGATTGATTGAAAAAGGAATGAATGCGTTACATAATAAACAATTTGAACAAGCGCTCGACCTTTTTTTAGAGGCGAGATCTTGGAATTCAAATCACCCTGATATTGAAATAGGAATTGCTTTATGCTTAATGGAGCTTGGAGAATATCAGGAAGCAAAACAAATTTGTAAAAAAATGCTTCACGAAGCAAAAGGAAATTATTTTGAAATATTGCAGATGTATTTAACGATTTTAGTACAGCTTGGACAATATGATGAGGTAAAAACGACGATTGAAGCGGTTTTGGAAGAAAATAAACTTCCGGCAGCACATGCAGAACAGTTTTACAAGCTGCTTCATTTTAGCCGGAGGATGAGCGAAGAGCAAATCAGTCCAGAACCGAATGACGATGATCTTTTCAGCAGGCTGGACAAGCAAATTTCCTACATACATTCGATCAAAAATAATAATAATGTTAAAAAAAATTTACATACGATTGAAGAGATGCTTCAGTCAAAAACGGTCCATCCGGTTGTGAAAACAATGCTGCTGCAAATATTGCGAGATCATGAAATAGCACGAATAATGACCGTTGAGAAATTCGGGGAAACTACCGCTGTAAATCCTATCCATCTTCAAGATTTATTAGAAATGACGTTTGCCAAAAAAGTGCTCAATCTTTTGGACGATTTTTTAGGAAATGAAAATCCAACCCTTTTCGAAGCTGTAAAAGATATATGGATTCGTCATTTATATGTCATGTATCCTTTTCATCCTAAACCGGAAAATGCAAATATTTGGGCAGCAGCGCTTCATTACGTTGGCTACGAAATTTTTGGGATCGTCATCAAGCTGACGGAAGTTGAGCGGATTTACAACATAAAAAGTGCTGAGTTTATTTCAGTTTGCGATAAAATTAGACAAATTGAAGAAATTTCAAACATTAGATGGTAGAGTCCTATTGAAAGGATTGTATCCTATGGTATAATAAAATGGTTGTAAAATGTATATTTTTTGTATGCACCTTTCTTGCTATTGGTGCGGTTATCCTTTTTTGACATATTTATTTTATGGCTTGTTTCTTTACGGACAAGGCATATAAAAAATTTTTATCGTGTACTCACGAATAATATTTATAGATTGTTGGAGGGAAACAAATGTCAGTTAAATGGGAAAAATTAGAGAAAAACGAAGGAGTCTTAACCGTTGAAGTAGATGCACAAACATTTAAAGAAGCGCTGGATCGAGCATTTAAAAAAGTTGTAAAAAATGTAGCCGTTCCAGGATTCCGCAAAGGAAGAGTGCCGCGCCCTATTTTTGAAAAGAGATTCGGTGTTGAGGCGCTATATCAAGATGCGCTTGATATTTTGCTTCCAGAAGTTTATCCAAAAGCGGTTGAAGAAGCTGGAATTGAACCGGTAGACCGTCCTGAAATTGATATTGAACAAATTGAAAAAGATAAACCGCTTATTTTTACGGCTAAAGTAACGGTCAAACCAGAAGTGAAACTTGGCGAATATAAAGGTTTGGATGTCCAAAAAGAAGATACAACCGTTACGGATGAAGATGTGGAAAACGAATTAAAACAGCTTCAAGAACGGCATGCTGAATTGGTTGTGAAAGAAGAAGGAAAAGTGGAAGAGGGAGATACAGTCGTCCTCGACTTCGAAGGTTTTGTTGACGGCGAAGCGTTTGAAGGCGGAAAAGCTGAGAATTATTCTTTGGAAGTCGGCTCCGGCACATTTATCCCTGGTTTTGAAGATCAGTTGATCGGGCTTGAAGCAGGCGAAGAAAAGGATGTAGAAGTAACGTTCCCTGAAGAATATCATGAGGAAAAGCTTGCTGGAAAACCGGCTGTCTTTAAAGTGAAAATTCATGAAATCAAAACGAAAGAACTCCCTGCATTGGATGATGAATTTGCAAAAGATGTAAACGATGAGGTTGAAACACTTGAAGAATTAAAGGCGAAAATTAGAGAGCGTTTAGAAGAGCAAAAGAACACACAAGCTGAAAATAAACTTCGTGATGAACTTGTTGAAAAAGCTGCAGAAAATGTTGAAGTGGACATTCCGCAAGTGATGATTGACAATGAACTTGAAAGAATGATGAATGAATTTCAACAACGCTTGCAATTGCAAGGCTTGAACTTAGAACTGTATTACCAATTCTCTGGCCAAAGCGAAGAAGAATTGCGTGAACAAATGAGAAAAGACGCTGAAAAGCGCGTGAAATATAACTTAACATTAGAAGCAATTGCGAAAGCTGAAAACATTGATGTGACAGAAGAAGAAGTAAATGAAGAGCTGCAAAAAATGGCTGACATGTACAATATGCCAGTTGAAAGCGTTAAGAGAGCACTCGGTTCAACAGAAGGAATAAAAGAAGATTTAAAAATTAAAAAAGCGGTCGATTTTCTTGTAGAAAATAGAAAAGATGTTGCATAATATAGTTACAGGAACATCATGATCTTTGATAAAGTTGATAACAAGGCGCGATTTGATCGTGCCTTGTTTTATAAAATGAAAAGCGTTAAATCGTTCGAAACTGTACATAATAATTGTCACATAACTATACATACTTTTCATTACCGCTTTTCTTTTGTTTTATGATAAAATGCGATACATACTTTTCTTTTGTTTGAAAAGCATTGTTCCCCGATTCATGCGTGCGGTTTATATATGGGTGGGGAGGCAATGAAGGAAATTAAGGGGTGATATCATGTTTAAGTTTAACGATGAAAAGGGACAGTTAAAATGTTCGTTTTGCGGAAAAACTCAAGATCAAGTGAGAAAGCTGGTTGCTGGTCCTGGCGTCTATATATGCGATGAATGTATTGAACTTTGCACAGAAATTGTAGAAGAGGAGCTTGGCACGGAAGAAGAGGCTGAATTTAAGGATGTTCCGAAACCGAAAGAAATTCTCAGCATCTTAGATGAATATGTAATCGGGCAGGAGCAGGCAAAAAAATCTTTGGCGGTTGCAGTTTACAACCATTATAAGCGGATTAATTCAAACAATAAAATTGATGATGTTGAGCTGTCCAAAAGTAATATTGTGTTAATCGGGCCGACAGGAAGCGGAAAAACGCTGCTTGCACAAACGCTTGCACGCATTTTGAATGTTCCATTTGCAATTGCTGACGCAACGTCGTTAACGGAAGCTGGATACGTTGGGGAAGATGTTGAAAATATTTTGCTGAAGCTAATCCAAGCTGCTGATTACGATGTGGAAAAAGCGGAAAAAGGAATTATTTACATCGATGAAATTGACAAAATTGCTAGAAAATCAGAAAATCCATCCATTACAAGAGATGTGTCTGGTGAAGGCGTCCAACAAGCACTTCTGAAAATTTTGGAAGGAACTGTAGCAAGTGTTCCTCCACAAGGCGGAAGAAAACATCCGCATCAAGAATTTATCCAAATCGATACGACTAATATATTATTTATTTGCGGCGGAGCATTTGACGGCATAGAGCAAATCGTCAAGCGCAGATTAGGGCAAAAGGTCATTGGATTTGGAGCAGATAGCCGAAACAAAGAGCTTGATCAAAAGCAGCTGCTTTCAAAGGTGCTACCTGAGGATTTATTAAAATTCGGGTTAATTCCGGAATTTATCGGGCGTTTGCCTGTCATTGCCAGCCTTGAACCGCTTGATGAAGCAGCACTTGTCGAAATATTAACAAAACCGAAAAACGCGCTTGTTAAACAATATCAAAAAATGCTCGAGCTAGATGGCGTTGAGCTGGAATTTGAAGAAGAAGCATTATCAGAAATTGCGAAAAAAGCAATTGAACGAAAAACAGGTGCGCGCGGCCTTCGTTCTATCATTGAAGGCATTATGCTTGATGTGATGTTTGAATTGCCGTCTCGTGATGATATTACAAAATGTGTCATCACGGCAAACACTGTAAGAGAAAAAATTCCTCCGAAGCTGATTGCAAATGATGGAACCATTATAAATGAAGATACGAAAACTTCCGCATAAGACACGTTTTGACGGGCTTTTTAGTCTGAATTTGCAGCAGTTTGGTTTTGTAAAAGGATAGTTGTTCTCATAAAAATAAGAAGGATCGAGTTCATACAACTCGATCCTTCTTTTCATGAAAATCCGTCCTCAACATATGTTTAATCCGTATATGCAAAGGAGATAATAGGGGATAAACATTTGTTGAGGAGGAAACTCAGGATGAACTGGACAGGGATTGCCCTTTTCATACAATTAATTTTCGGAGTCATTGTCGGTCTTTATTTTTGGAATTTATTGCGGAATCAGCGGACGCAAAAAATTTCCATTGACCGCGAGTCGAAAAAAGAAATGGAACAATTGAGAAAAATGAGAGCTATCCAATTATCAAAGCCGCTTTCAGAACGAATTCGACCAAAAAGCTTTTCTGACATCGTCGGACAGGAAGATGGCATCAAAGCATTAAAAGCAGCTTTATGCGGGCCGAATCCCCAGCATGTTATTATTTACGGACCTCCTGGTGTAGGAAAAACGGCTGCTGCAAGGCTCGTTCTTGAAGAAGCGAAAAGAAATAAAAAGTCTCCTTTTCAACATAATGCTGTTTTTGTTGAATTGGATGCAACAACAGCGAGATTTGATGAACGGGGAATAGCTGATCCTTTAATAGGTTCTGTTCATGATCCCATTTATCAAGGTGCTGGGGCGATGGGACAAGCCGGAATTCCACAGCCGAAACAAGGAGCAGTGACTCATGCACACGGCGGCGTGTTGTTTATTGATGAAATTGGCGAACTCCATCCCATTCAAATGAATAAACTGTTAAAAGTACTTGAAGACCGAAAAGTTTTTTTAGAAAGCGCCTATTATAGTGAAGAAAATTCTCAAATTCCAAGTCATATTCATGATATTTTCCAAAACGGTCTCCCGGCTGATTTTCGCTTGATCGGGGCAACTACAAGAACACCATCTGAAATACCGCCCGCCATTCGCTCGCGCTGCCTTGAAGTATTTTTTAGAGATTTAACGGCCGATGAACTCGCGGTCGTTGCTCGGAAAGCGGCTGAAAAAGTAAATGTAAAAATTTCAGAAAAAGGAATATCCATTTTAACTTCTTATGCCCGCAATGGAAGAGAAATTGCCAATATGATGCAAATTGCTGCTGGAATTGCCATCACCGAGGACCGAAATGAAGTGAAAGTCGAAGATATTGAATGGATTGTCCATTCCAGCCAGCTTACACCAAAATATGAAAAGAAAATTGGAAATGAACCTAAAGTTGGACTGGTGAACGGTCTTGCTGTTTACGGACCAAACAGCGGCTCTTTATTAGAGGTGGAAGTGACGGTTATTCCGGCAAAAGAAAAAGGAACGATCAACATTACAGGTATTGTAGAAGAAGAAAACATTGGCGACCGCGGAAAATCCATCAAAAGAAAAAGCATGGCCAAAGGCTCCGTTGAAAATGTCATAACAGTGTTACGATCAATGGGAGTTAATGCCCATGATTATGATATTCATGTAAACTTTCCCGGCGGGGTACCTGTTGATGGACCGAGTGCAGGAATAGCGATGGCAACCGGCATTTTTTCTGCCATCCACAAAATTCCTGTTGATAATACCGTTGCGATGACTGGAGAGATCAGCATTCATGGGAATGTAAAACCGATTGGCGGAATTATTCCAAAAATAAAAGCTGCCAAGATGGCAGGTGCAAAAAAAGTGATCATACCAGAGGAGAATATGCAGTCAATTTTAAAAACGATTGAAGACATTGAAATTATTCCTGTTCGAAGCTTTCAGGAAGTGTTAGATTGTGCGCTCATCAATCCTCCAACGGAGCAAATTTATCCAGAGACAATCATAGAGAAAAAATCGGTTTAAAGCAGCGTCTTCATTCCAAATGCCTAACAGGGTTCAGGCCGTGGCACTGAACCTTTATTTTTGTTGAGGCAGTTATTTATTCCTTTCAATAAAGATAAGTTTGAAAATAGACAGTGCAGAAAGAATAGGATAGAATTGAACAAGGACGCTGTATAATCTATTTTTCACATGATGGAGGTGTAAAAATATGGCGAAAAAAGAGAATAGAATCGTCCCCCTCCTACCGCTTCGAGGTTTGTTAGTTTATCCATCGATGGTGCTACATTTAGATGTAGGACGCGATAAATCTGTACAGGCGCTTGAGAAGGCGATGATGGATGATCATATGATATTTTTAACAACACAAAAGGAAGTTTCAATAGATGATCCAAAAGAGGATGATTTATACCATATTGGAACGCTGACGAAAATTAAGCAAATGCTCAAACTGCCGAACGGCACCATTCGCGTGCTTGTCGAGGGACAAAAAAGAGGCGAAATCAAAAGTTTTGAAAGCAAGGAACCATATATTTCTGTACAAGTTGATATTTATGAAGAACCGCTTCAAAAAGATGTTGAAGAAGAAGCTTTGATGCGAACTGCGCTTGAATATTTTGAGCAATACATAAAAATGTCTAAAAAAATTTCAAGTGAGACGTTTGCAACCGTTTTGGATATAGATGAACCAGGAAGATTGGCCGATATTATTGCTTCCCACTTGCCGATCAAGCTGAAAGATAAGCAAGAAATATTAGAAACATTTGATGTGAAAGAAAGATTAAATAAAATTATTCAAATGCTTCATAATGAGAAGGAAGTTCTGCAGCTTGAAAAGAAAATAGGCCAGCGGGTCCGTCAATCAATGGAACGGACGCAAAAAGAATATTATTTGCGCGAACAAATGAAGGCCATTCAAAAAGAGCTCGGAGAAAAGGAAGGGAAAACGGGCGAAATAGAAGATTTGACTGAAAAAATCGAAAAATCGGGAATGCCGGAACATGTTTATAAAACGGCTATGAAAGAGCTCAGCCGATATGAAAAAATCCCTTCAACATCCGCTGAAAGTGCGGTGATCCGCAATTATTTAGACTGGCTCATTTCCTTGCCGTGGAACAAGGCAACAGAGGACAGACTGGATATAAAGCTGGCGGAAGTGATCTTAAATGAAGAGCATTACGGACTAGATAAAGTAAAGGAACGGGTGCTTGAATATTTAGCAGTGCAAAAATTAACAAATTCGCTTAAAGGCCCTATTTTATGTTTAGTGGGACCGCCTGGCGTTGGGAAAACATCTCTTGCCCGTTCTGTTGCAAAATCATTAAATAGAAAGTTCGTTCGAATTTCTCTTGGCGGCGTTCGGGATGAATCGGAAATAAGAGGCCATAGAAGAACATATGTCGGTGCGATGCCGGGTCGGATCATTCAAGGGATGAAAAAAGCGGGAACGATTAATCCGGTATTTTTGCTGGATGAAATTGATAAAATGTCCAGCGATTTTCGCGGTGATCCTTCAGCTGCTCTTCTTGAAGTGCTGGATCCGGAGCAAAACCATAATTTCAGCGATCATTATATTGAAGAGCCGTATGATTTATCAAAAGTCATGTTTATTGCGACAGCTAATAATTTAGCAACTATTCCAGGTCCGCTGCGCGACAGAATGGAAATTATCACAATTGCCGGTTATACCGAATTAGAAAAAGTTCATATCGCCAAAGATCATCTTCTTCCAAAACAATTAAAAGAGCATGGACTGAAAAAAGGTCACTTGCAAATAAGAGAAGAAGCAATTTTAAATATAATTCGTTATTATACGCGCGAAGCAGGGGTAAGAGGGTTAGAACGCCAAATCGCAGCAATATGTCGAAAAGCAGCGAAAACGATTGTAACAGGTGAAAGAAAAAGAATTGTTGTAACCGCTAAAACTCTTGAAGACTTTTTGGGCAAAAAATTGTTTCGATACGGTCAGGCAGAATTGCAGGATCAAATCGGTGTGGCGACCGGTCTCGCATATACGACGGTCGGCGGCGATACGCTGTCCATTGAAGTGTCCATCTCTCCGGGTAAAGGCAAGTTGATTTTAACCGGAAAGCTCGGAGATGTCATGAAGGAATCGGCTCAAGCCGCTTTCAGCTATATTCGATCTAGAACAAAAGAACTAAAGATAGATCCAGATTTCCACGAACAATATGATATCCATATTCATGTGCCTGAAGGAGCTGTTCCAAAAGATGGACCGTCTGCAGGCATTACGATGGCAACGGCGCTTATTTCAGCATTAACTGGAAGACCGGTTCGAAAAGAAGTCGGAATGACAGGTGAAATTACTTTAAGAGGCCGCGTTCTGCCGATAGGCGGTTTAAAAGAAAAAACATTAAGCGCCCATCGTGCCGGTTTAAAGAAAATTATTTTGCCGAAGGAAAATGAAAAGGATTTAGATGATATACCAGAAAGCGTGAGAAAAGAATTGACTTTTGTTCTTGTCTCACATATGGATGAAGTATTAAAACATGCATTGGCAGGAGAAAAAGAATGAAGGTAACAAAAGCAGAAATTGTCATAAGTGCGGTTAAATCTGATCAATATCCATCAACCGATTTTCCAGAAATCGCTCTGGCAGGAAGGTCTAACGTCGGGAAATCTTCGTTTATTAATAAAATGATCAATAGAAAAAATTTGGCGAGAACCTCTTCAAAGCCTGGGAAAACGCAAACGTTAAACTTTTATTTAATTAACGATCAATTTTATTTCGTTGATGTTCCCGGATATGGATTTGCCAAAGTGTCGAAAAGGGAGCGGGAAAAATGGGGGAAAATGATCGAAGCGTATTTGCTCAAAAGAGAACAGCTTAAAGCATGTATTCTTATCATAGACATCCGCCATGCACCTACATCTGATGATGTCATGATGTACGAATTTTTAAAATATCATGGAATTCCTGCTGTAATTGTCGCCACAAAGGCGGATAAAATTCCTAAAGGAAAATGGCAAAAACACTTAAAAGTAGTGAAAGAAACGCTAAAAATGGAAAAAAATGATCCGCTTATTCTTTTTTCAGCAGAAACTGGTTACGGAAAAGAGGATGCATGGTCAGCCATTTATCCATTCCTATCATAAAATGAAATTGCTTTAGGCTGGATACAGAAGGAAAAGCTCGAGAAGCTTAACCGCTTCGAGCTGTTTCCTTTTATTTTTTTCTGAAAAACAATAAATACAAACCTGCAATAACAAAAAGAATCGGCCAAAAGGCTTGCCAATTGGAAACGCTCTTTTGAATAAAAGATGTCAAAGCGGAAGGAAAATAGTAAAGGAAACTTCCGATCAAAAGAAGGATAAATCCTTGTGCAAACCCGCTTTTTGCTTGAGCAGACCGAATAATGAAAGCAAGGGCAATGATCCAGATCATTGCGGTTAAATCATCAGGCCAGAACGGGAATGATTTTCCCCATAAAAAATGGATGCCAAGGCCAAGCAGCAGAACGGCAGGAACGATTGCTTGGTCATCCTTTTCCGCTTTTGCCTGAACCATAAAGGCGATGCCAAACATGATAAAAAAGAAAGGCAAAGTGTTCATGTTCATATTGAAAAAGAGATCGAAATTTTTCAACAAGAAATAAAGCCCGATCTCCAGCATAATCATAGCAACAAACGTCCAACGCACTTAACGATCACCTCTGTTTTGATGACTTGATTCCGGCTCTCTTTTTTGATAATATTTTTAATGTAATAATTAATATAATTTATATCTGTTTCTTACTTTATCATCATATCATACAGTTTCATATACTGTTCACATTTTTTTGTCGATATTTTGTTATAATAAAGTCAGTATGTATTTGCTTTTGGGGGGTCGGAGATGCATATTTTAGCTGTTGGGTTAAATTATAAAACAGCCCCTGTTGAAATTCGCGAAAGGTTGAGTTTTAGCAGCAATGATTTAGCTTCTGCAATGAAACGGTTGAAGAATGAAAAAAGCATTTTGGAAAACGTGATCGTTTCCACCTGCAACCGGACAGAAATCTATGCAGTTGTTGATCAGCTTCATACAGGGCGTTATTATATAAAAGCATTTTTAGCTGAATGGTTCAATATGGACATTGAGGAGTTCGATTCGTATCTAAAATACTTTGAAAATGAACAGGCTGTTCAGCACTTGTTTCGGGTGGCATGCGGCCTGGATTCTATGATTTTAGGCGAAACGCAAATTTTAGGACAAGTCCGTTCAAGCTTTTTATTAGCTCAAGAACATAACACGATCGGAACGATTTTTAATCAACTGTTTAAACAGGCAGTAACATTGGCTAAAGAAGCCCATTCGGAAACGGAAATCGGTTCAAATGCTGTTTCCGTCAGCTATGCTGCCGTAGAATTGGCAAAAAAAATTTTCGGCGACCTATCCAGCAAGCATGTGCTTATTTTAGGCGCAGGAAAAATGGGAGAGCTTGCCGTACAAAATTTACATGGCAGCGGAGTCAAACAAATTACGGTTATGAACCGTACATTTGAAAAGGCGAATGAATTGGCGAAGCGTTTTTCCGGACAAGCAAAAATGATGTCTGAGCTTCAGTGTGCGCTTATTGAGGCAGATATTTTAATTAGTTCAACAGGTGCAAAGAGTTTTGTGATTTCGAAAGACATGATGTTAGATGTTGAAAAGTTAAGAAAAGGCCGCCCGTTTCTGATGGTGGATATTGCGGTTCCACGCGATTTAGATCCTGCATTGAGTGAAATAGACAGCATTTTTTTATATGATATTGATGATTTGGAAGGAATTGTCGAAGCGAATTTGCAGGAAAGAAAAGAAGCGGCTGAACAAATTGAAATCATGATCGAGCGAGAGGTCTTGGAGTTTTCGAAATGGCTGAATACATTAGGGGTTGTTCCGGTTATTGCTGCATTGAGGGAAAAAGCTCTTCTTATCCAATCGGAAACAATGAAAAGTATTGAACGGAAGCTGCCGAATTTGACAGAACGCGAAAGAAAAATATTAAATAAACATACGAAAAGCATTGTCAATCAAATGTTGAGAGATCCGATTTTAAAAGTGAAAGAGCTGGCTGCTCTTCCAAATGGCGAACAATCTTTGGAATTATTTAAAGAGATTTTTAATTTAGATTTAGATGAAGAATTAATAGAACAAACTCCTTCCGTTCAATTAAAAACGCATTCAAAAAATGTTTCACTTGAAATGTAAGTGAAAGGAAAAACTAATATATGTTTGATTGGAATATCATTAGATTAAACGAATTGATGATTGTTTTATATGCATTGAGCGTTTTCTTATATTTTATAGATTTTTTGCATCATAACCGGAAGGCAAACAAAATAGCCTTCTGGTTACTTTCTATTGTCTGGGTTTTACAATCCTTTTTTTTATTTTCGCAAATGGCGCAAACGGGCAGATTTCCGGTTTTAAACATAGCGGAAGGTCTTTATTTTTATGCATGGGTATTGGTCACTCTTTCCCTTGTGATCAACCGGCTGCTTCGAGTCGATTTTATTGTCTTCTTTACGAATGTCATTGGTTTTATCATTATGGCCATCCGGACGTTTGCTCCTTCAGAGGCAGTATCGACTGAAGTATCCAGCAGGTTAATTTCAGAACTGTTATTGATCCATATCACGATGGCGATACTATCATACGGAGCGTTTTCGCTTTCATTTGTTTTTTCCATTCTTTATTTGATACAGCACAACTTATTAAAAAAGAAAAAATGGGGGAAAAGGCTTCATCGCATTCAAGATTTGGCAAAACTGGATTATATGACATATGTTTTAAATATGATCGGTGTACCTATATTGCTATTAGCTCTCATTTTAGGAATGATATGGGCTTATTTAAAGGTGCCAAATTTGAACTGGTATGATGCAAAAGTGATCGGCTCATTTTCTGTTTTAGGCATATACAGTTTTTATTTGTATGCCAGAGTAGTAAAAGAGTGGCAATGGAAAAGAATTGCCTTTTTAAACGTTGCCTCATTTTTAGTGCTGTTAGTTAATTTCTTTTTATTTGGAAGCTTATCGAATTTCCATTAATGCATGTGCTCAGGAGGATGTTTATGCGAAAAATTATTGTCGGGTCAAGGCGAAGTCGGTTAGCAATCGCCCAAACAAATTGGGTGATCGAGAGATTAAAAGAGCTTGGAGCCCCATTTGAATTCGAAATAAAAGAAATTGTCACAAAAGGTGATAAAATAGTTGATGTCACTCTTTCAAAAGTAGGCGGGAAAGGCCTTTTTGTAAAAGAAATTGAGCAGGCTATGCTAAACGGTGATATTGATATGGCCGTGCACAGCATGAAGGATGTGCCGTCTGTCTTGCCGAATGGCTTGACGATCGGCTGCATTCCTAAACGAGAAGATTACCGCGATGTTTTGATTTCGAAGGATTGCCAAACTTTAAGAGATTTGAAAGCTGGCGCTGTTGTTGGAACGAGCAGCTTAAGAAGGAGCGCCCAAATTTTAGCCGTCCGCCCCGATGTAACCGTCCGTTGGATTCGCGGAAATATTGATACGCGTCTAAAGAAGCTGCGGGAAGGCAACGATTATGATGCAATCATTTTAGCAGCAGCAGGTCTTAAACGAATGGGCTGGAAAGACGAATTGGAAAAAGCGTACTTTTTACCGCCTGATATGTGCGTTCCGGCAGTCGGTCAGGGAGCTTTGGCGATAGAATGCCGAGAAGATGATCATGAACTGCTTGCAGCTTTAAGAAAACTAAATGACGAACGGACGGAGAAAGCCGTTTTAACAGAGCGGGCTTTTTTGCATGATATGGAAGGAAGCTGTCAAGTGCCTATTGCCGGTTTAGCTCAAGTTGATGAAAATGAAGAAATTGTGTTGACAGCACTTGTTGCATCTCCGAATGGAAAAACGGTATATAAAGAGACGAAAACTGGAAAAGATCCGAATTTACTTGGAAAGGATATGGCAGCACTTCTATCGTCTCAAGGCGCCAAAGAGCTGGTCGAACAAGTGAGAAAGGAGCTAAACCATGAATGAGTGCTGAAAAACCATTGAATGGTTTTAATGTGTTAGTGACGAGAGCGAACAGCCAGGCTGCCGAATTCTCAAAGAAAATTCAAGCGGCGGGAGGCTGTCCTATAGAAGTTCCGTTAATTGCAACGAGGAAAACAGAAACGGATTTCAATGCCCTCCCCGTTTTAAAACAGTTAACATCTAAAGACTGGATTGTTTTTACTAGTGCAAACGGCGTTCAATATTTTTCCGAACATGTAAAAGACTTGTCATTGGAATTAGAAGATCTGAAAAACGTCAACGTTGCTTGTGTCGGTATAAAGACAAAAAAAGCTGCGGAGAAAATAGGATGGAAGGTATCTTTATGTCCTGAAGAGTTTCGTGCCGAAAGCTTAGCGGAAGAATTAATCGATCATGTTCGGCAAGACAGCAAAATAGTAATTGCCCGCGGGAATTTGGCACGCACTTATTTACGTGAAGTATTAACAGAAAAAAAGATTTTTTTCTTTGATTTTGTTGTTTATGAAACAATACAATTGTTGGAAAATGAAAAAGAAGTGTTGCATTTGCTTGAAAATAAAACGATTGATTTTATTACGCTGACGAGTTCTTCCACAGCTTCTGCATTTATGAAAATTGTCAAAAGAAACGGGCTGGAAAACAGGGTTCGGGATATTGTGTTTGTTTGCATCGGACCGATAACAAGAGATAAATTGTTGTCTTATAAAATAAAGTGTACTTGCATTATGCCGGAAAAATATACAATTGATGGAATGCTGGAAAAAATGTGTACATACGCAGAAAAAAGGGAGGAATAGATCATGCTGAATTTTGCACGGCACAGACGATTGCGGCATACAGCTAATCTGCGGGCTATGGTCAGGGAAACCCGCCTTCATAAAGAAGATTTAATATATCCGATTTTTGTTGTCGAAGGAGAAAATCAAAAAAATCCAGTGCAATCGATGCCGGGAGTTTTTCAAGTTTCATTGGACCTGTTAAATGAAGAAATTGAAGAAGTTGTCAAGCTGGGAATTAAATCAGTTATTTTATTCGGCATTCCTCATGAAAAGGATGAAGTCGGTTCAGGAGCATACCATGATCATGGCATCGTGCAGCGGGCTATCGCTCAAATTAAACAGCAGCATTCTGATCTTGTCGTTATCGCAGATACTTGTCTATGCGAATATACTGATCACGGTCATTGCGGAGTTGTGGAAAACGGGCAAATTGTAAATGATGCTTCGTTAAAATTATTAGCCAAAACAGCTGTCAGCCAGGCAAAAGCCGGGGCGGATATAATTGCTCCATCCAATATGATGGACGGATTTGTCGCAGCCATTCGGGAAGCGCTTGATGAAGAAGGATTTGTTCATATTCCAATTATGTCATATGCGGTCAAATATGCCAGTGCTTTTTACGGACCGTTCCGGGAAGCGGCTGAAAGCACGCCGAAATTCGGTGATCGGAAGACGTACCAGATGGATCCGGCTAACAGGCTGGAGGCATTAAGGGAAGCAGAAGCAGATGTTGAACAAGGATGCGATTTTTTAATTGTGAAACCGGCGCTTTCTTATTTAGACATTGTCCGTGATGTTAAAAATCATTTTAACCTTCCTGTCGTTGCTTATAATGTAAGCGGCGAGTACTCAATGATTAAAGCGGCAGCTGAAAATGGATGGATTGATGAAAAAGGCACTGTCCTTGAAATGCTTACAAGCATGAAAAGAGCCGGCGCGGATTTAATTATTACGTACCATGCAAAAGATGTTGCCCGTTGGTTAGATGAACAGTCTGATTATTGAAAAGGGGGCTCATTTCATGAAATATGAACGTTCGATAAAAGCATTTGAAAAAGCGAAGACATTGATGCCCGGCGGGGTCAACAGCCCTGTGCGCGCGTTTAAATCCGTTCAAATGAATCCGATCTTTATTGAGCGCGGAAAAGGTTCTAAAGTGTATGACATTGATGGCAACGAATATATTGATTATGTTCTTTCATGGGGACCGTTAATTTTAGGACATGCCAATGACAGAGTTGTTGAAGCATTAAAGAAAATAGCGGAGCAAGGAACGAGCTTTGGGGCACCGACCTTGATTGAAAATAAGCTGGCGGAGCTTGTTGTGGAGAGGGTTCCTTCCGTTGAAATTGTGCGGATGGTGAACTCTGGTACGGAAGCGACAATGAGCGCATTGCGCCTTGCCCGCGGATATACGGGAAGAAATAAAATTTTAAAATTTGAAGGATGTTATCATGGCCATGGAGATTCGCTGCTCATTAAGGCTGGATCAGGAGTTGCCACATTAGGGCTTCCGGATAGTCCAGGGGTGCCGGAAGGAATTGCCCAGCATACGATTACTGTTCCATATAATGATTTAGAGAGCGTCCGCTTTGCTTTTGAAAAATTTGGCGAAGACATAGCTGCCGTGATCGTCGAGCCAGTAGCTGGAAATATGGGTGTTGTACCGCCTAAAGAAGGCTTTTTAGAAGGCTTGCGCGAGATCACCAAACAATACGAATCGCTTCTGATTTTTGACGAAGTGATGACCGGTTTTCGCGTTGACTATCATTGCGCCCAAGGATACTTTGGAGTGACCCCGGATTTGACATGTTTGGGAAAAGTCATTGGAGGAGGACTTCCAGTCGGAGCCTATGGCGGACGGGCGGACATCATGGGAAAAATCGCTCCTGTCGGTCCTATTTATCAAGCGGGGACACTTTCAGGAAATCCGCTTGCGATGACAGCCGGATATGAAACACTCATTCAGCTTACACCAGACACATATAAAGAATTTAAAAGAAAAGCGGATAAATTAGAGGAAGGATTGCGCAAAGCTGCTCAAAAATATGAAATCCCTCATACGATTAATAGAGCGGGATCAATGATCGGATTTTTCTTTACAAATGAAGATGTTGTCAATTACGAAAAAGCAAAAACATCAAACCTTGATTTTTTTGCAAAGTATTATCGTGTTATGGCGGATGAAGGCATTTACTTGCCTCCTTCCCAATTTGAAGGAATGTTTCTGTCAACAGAGCATTCGGATGAAGATATTGAAAAAACAATAGAAGCATGTGAAAAAGCTTTTTCGGTTTTGAGATAACGAGCTAAAAGGACTAGCTTCTGATTGAAGCTGGTCCTTTTATTTTTGTTTCCCGTGCATATTTTGCCATCCTCCTTCATACATCTTTAATGGCACGATAAATTAGATTGATTGGAGAAAGGAGGAAGTCCGCATGTCCATTGAAGAAACGTCCGTTTTACGATTTTCGGTAGAGGAATCGGTCTTGTTTCGCCATCATTTTCAACCTTCTGAACTATTGTCCATTTCACTGGAACCTGACATCTCAATTGAAGAACATGATGGATATGTAACGATAAAAGGTGCTCTAGAGCTTTCCGGAGAATACAAATTCGATGGAGAGGAGCAACAGAATGATAAACTTCTTCAAACCTCCTCCATCGCCCGTTATATACAAAATGTAGAAGCGAGAAATGACGGTGTAATGGAATTTAGACACGAGCTTCCGGTCGATATTACAATACCGAAAAAAAGAATTGCCAATTTAGAAGAGGTGTTTGTGGCGATTGAATCATTTGATTATGATTTTCCGGAAGCAAATGGTTTAAAGCTTATAGCTGATCTATCCATTTACGGAATTCGAGAAGAGCAGGCGGAAGAAACTGCTGCAAATGAAGTGGACGAGATCATAGATGCTGAAGCGGAAATCTCATCCGTTCGACAGTCTGATGTAAGGGAAGAAGATGAAACCGAATCAACGATCAAAGAAAATCGTTTCAACGATGAACCAATCAACAAAGCGGAAAATATTGAAAAAGACAATGAACAGAAAAGTCTTAATGAATATTTCGAATTCGATACAGCCGAACGCGATCAAAATGAGCAAATCGAACATGATCGTGATGCTGTTCAAAAGGATGACAATGAAGAGACGGCAGACATTGTTTTTATGATGCCATTAAAGAGAGAAGAAGAAACGGAAACGGATTACGATACATTCACTGTTGAAGCGAAGAAAAATCAAGTCAGTTTGGAAGAGAAAGGCCGCATAGAAGAAGAAAAGCCAGTGATCAATAAAATTTCCAATTATGTCGAAAAAGACGATGAAGAAAAAGAATCTGTAAGGAAAAATGATAACACCTTATATTTAACAAAATTGTTTACGAAAAATGAGGAAGAAGAATTTTCTAAATTAAGAATGTACATTGTCCAGCAGGGAGACTCGCTCGAAAATATTTGCGAACGCTACAACATTACGCTTCAGCAGCTCAATCGAGTAAATCAATTTCACCATGATAAAGAGATTAGTGAAGGAGACATTTTATATATCCCGGTTCTTGAAACACAACAAACGTAATTTTTGCAAGCGGCTTGAGAGGGATCCAACCACCTCAAGCTTTTCTTTATTTTCTTTAAAGGCGTGTGGGAAGATGAGCGATGATCTGAAAACGGCCATGAGGATTTTGCAGCATTATCCAATCAAACCGATTTATTTAGAGAAAAAAACAAAAAATGTCTTGAAAATTCATTGTGAAAAAAGAACATATGCTTTAAAACGAACAACGATTAAAAAGCAAAGAAACATTCTAAAATTATATTCAATTTTTCACGACTTTCCATCTTTAGGAATCGTGCCGATTTATAGGACAACGAACGGAAATGTGTTTGTTAATGACTCAACGAAATCGTTTTATTTAATGCCTTGGATGGAAGGTTCAATCGTTGATGAAAAAAATGCCTCAATCCTTTTTTACCACTTAGCGAAACTCCATAAAAAAACAAAACAGGAAATCAACATACCTCTAGTTCAGCTCGAAAATGTGTATCAACAGATTCAGAACAAGTGGAAGAGAAATTTCAACCTGCTGGAAGCATTTATGGAACAAATCGAAAAAAAATGGTATATGTCGCCTTTTGAATTGGCGGTCTTCAGCTATTATTTTGAAACGAGGCAAGCCATCTTATTTGCTGAAGCAAAGCTTGATGAGTGGTATAACGAAATAAAGCAATCCCCTCACATGCGAATTGCACTGAACAAAGTAAATGTCTCCTTATCTCATTTTCTGTTAGATCCAAAAGGGAAAATTTATTTTATTAATATGGAAGATGCAGCATTTGCTACTCCAATTTATGACCTTTTCTTAATGTTTATGAACCTCTCCGAAGCAGAACCAACCGTTAGTGATGAAAATGTGCAATATATATCAGAGTACGAAAAAGTGCTTCCTTTAACAAAAACTGAGAGATTGCTGTTGATAAGCTATTTATCTTATCCAGCCAAATTATTAAAGCTTGTCCGGCAATATCAAAAAAAGAAAAGCGAAAAGGGAGAATTAGAATATTGCAAACAGCTGTTAAGAGCATACTGGCAAATGAAAAATACCGGGTACATTGCTTTAAAATGGAATGAAAAACTAGAAAACGATTCATTGGCATCAGAATGAATGGGGGATCTGTCAGCTTTAACCCCGTTCCATATACAACGCGGCTGCTAGAAATAGTAAAATGGCTAATAAAATAATATCAAACATAGTTGGTAAAAGGATTGTTCGAATTCCCTGAAAAATCGTTAAAGGAACGATGAACTGTTCAAGAGTAGATCGGAATTGTTTAATAAACGATTGAATATAGTATGGTTTTATTTTTTTTCTCATGCTGATCACCTTCAACTTTGTTAATTTATATTATGAAATAAAGAACATTTTGTGATTTTTGTTTAAAGGTTAAGGAAGATGGGGAAAATATTGACGAAAAAAACAATTTTTTAGTACTATTAAATATAGAAATTTATATAGTTTGTGAAAATGTGTTGAAGGGGAGTAGTACAACGAACGACTCCTTCCAGAGAGGGAAATCGCAGGCTGGAAGATTTCCTAGGAGATCCCGTTGGAAAGTCGCCCTGGAGCAGCTTCCTTGAAAGCTTTTAGTAAAGGGAGCCGGCATTAGCCGTTACCTGAAAGAAGTGCACAGACGTATCTGTGAAAAAAGGTGGTACCGCGAAAACATCTCCTTTCGTCCTTTTAGGATGGAAGGAGTTTTTATATTTTAGAATGAAAATAAGGAGGTTTTCATAAATATGTCGAATTCACAAATCACTCTTTCCCCAAAATACGATCCGAAAACGGTTGAAGAGGATCGGTATGCATTTTGGCTCGAGGGAAAATTTTTTGAAGCAAAAGATGATGAGGGGAAAACTCCTTTCACGATCGTTATTCCTCCGCCAAACGTCACCGGTAAGCTTCACCTTGGACATGCATGGGATACAACTCTTCAAGATATTATTACCCGAATGAAGCGAATGCAAGGGTACGATGTTTTGTGGCTGCCAGGGATGGATCATGCGGGAATCGCCACACAAGCCAAGGTGGAAGCAAAGCTGCGCGAAGAAGGGAAAAGTCGGTATGATCTCGGGCGGGAAAAATTTGTAGAAGAAACATGGAAATGGAAGGAAGAATATGCAGACCATATTCGCAAACAATGGGCAAAATTAGGCCTAGGTCTTGACTACACAAGAGAGAGGTTCACCCTTGATGAAGGTCTTTCAAAAGCTGTAAGAGAGGTTTTTGTATCGCTTTATAAAAAAGGTCTTATTTACCGAGGAGAATACATTATTAACTGGGATCCGGTGACAAAAACAGCCCTTTCCGATATCGAAGTCATTTATAAAGAAGTGAAAGGGGCACTTTATCATTTAAAATATCCGCTGGCTGATGGATCCGGATATATTGAAGTCGCGACCACTCGCCCGGAAACGATGCTTGGGGATACAGCAGTGGCAGTTCATCCTGATGATGATAGGTATAAGCATTTAATCGGAAAAACAGTGAAGCTGCCAATAACAGGACGGGAAATTCCGATCGTCGCAGATGAATATGTCGATATGGAATTCGGTTCAGGAGCAGTAAAAATAACTCCTGCACACGATCCGAACGACTTTGAAATCGGAAACCGCCACAATTTAGAAAGAATATTAGTCATGAATGAAGACGGGACAATGAATGAAAAAGCGGGAAAATATGAAGGAATGGATCGCTTTGAATGCCGGAAGCAGTTGGTGAAAGACCTGCAGGAGGAAGGAATTTTATTTAAAATTGAAGAGCATATCCATTCCGTAGGCCATAGTGAACGAAGCGGAGCAGTTATCGAGCCGTATTTATCAACTCAATGGTTTGTGAAAATGAAGCCTTTGGCCGAAGCTGCTTTGAACCTTCAGAAAACAGAAGGGAAAGTTCATTTTATTCCTGAACGATTTGAAAAAACGTATTTGCATTGGCTGGAAAACATTCGCGACTGGTGTATTTCCCGTCAGTTATGGTGGGGACATCGCATTCCAGCTTGGTATCATAAGGAAACAGGCGAAGTTTATGTTGATCATGAGCCGCCTAAAGATATTGAAAATTGGGAGCAGGATCCAGATGTGTTAGATACATGGTTCAGCTCTGCTTTATGGCCGTTTTCAACAATGGGCTGGCCTGATAAAGAGGCAAAAGATTATAAACGCTATTATCCGACAGATGTCCTTGTTACCGGGTATGACATTATTTTCTTTTGGGTTTCGCGGATGATTTTCCAAGGATTGGAGTTTACTGGGAAAAGACCGTTTAAAGATGTTTTGATTCATGGACTTGTGCGCGATTCAGAAGGAAGAAAAATGAGCAAATCATTAGGCAATGGCGTCGATCCGATGGATGTTATTGACAAATACGGTGCGGACTCTTTGCGCTACTTTTTAGCTACCGGCTCAAGCCCAGGACAGGATTTAAGATTCAGCTTTGAAAAAGTAGAAGCCGTGTGGAATTTTGCCAATAAAATATGGAACGCCTCCCGCTTTGTACTGATGAATTTGAACGGTTTAACATATGAAGAAATTGATTTAAACGGAAAAAAATCAGTGGTAGATAAATGGATTCTCACACGGTTAAATGAAACGATTGAGCTTGTTACAAGACTTGCGGAAAAATATGAATTTGGCGAAGCCGGTCGGGTGCTGTACAATTTTATTTGGGATGATTTTTGCGACTGGTATATTGAAATGGCAAAAATTCCGCTGTACGGAAATGATGAGGAAGCGAAAAAGACAACTCGTTCCATTTTGGCATATGTGTTAGATCAAACATTGCGACTCCTTCATCCTTTTATGCCGTTTATAACAGAAGAAATTTGGCAGCACCTTCCTCATCAGGGAGAATCGATTACAATTGCTTCATGGCCGGTTGTACGTCGGGAGCTTTCTGATGAAAAAGCTGCAAACGAAATGAAGCTTCTAGTTGATGTGATTCGCTCAGTCCGTAATATTCGCGCTGAAGTGAACACGCCGATGAAGAAGCAGGTGGATATGATCATTCATGCTCATAGTGAAGAAGTTAAAAACCAGTTGGAGAAAAACCGCAGCTATTTAGAGAGATTTTGCAATCCTAGCTCATTAACAATTGATACAAACATTGAAGCTCCTGACAAGGCTATGACAGCTGTTGTGAGCGGGGCAGAAGTATTTCTTCCTCTTGAAGGACTCATTAATGTGGAAGAAGAAATCAAACGGCTTGAAAAAGAATTAGAGAAATGGAATAAAGAAGTCGAGCGCGTTCAGAAAAAGCTTGCCAATGAAGGATTTATTAAAAAAGCACCGAAAGAAGTCGTAGAAGAAGAGCGGGCAAAAGAAAAGGACTATTTAGAAAAACAGCAGGCGGTGTTAAAACGCCTTCAGGAGCTGAAAGGCTAAAACAAATCCGGGTATGCCCCGGATTTTCTTCCATCAAAACGTTTATGATACATCCGGCCATTCAAATTCATTGAAAATGTTCGAGAGTTCAAGGAGGGGAATTTATATGTTTCAAACATATGAAGAAGCACTCAAGTGGATACATTCCCGCCTAACCTTTGGAATAAAGCCTGGTCTCCAGCGAATGGAATGGATGATGGAAAAGCTTGATCATCCGGAAAGAAGATGCCGCTTCATTCATGTAGCCGGAACAAACGGGAAAGGATCAACGATTGCTTTTATGCAAGAGGTGTTAAAAGCCGCTGAATATAAAGTAGGTGCTTTCACCTCGCCTTATTTGGAATCATTCAATGAACGAATTACGATAGATGGCAATCCCATTTCTGAAGAGGAAATATTGCAGCTATCCAATGTGATCAAACCGGTTGTTGACGAGCTTGAGAAAACGGAGCTTGGAGCACCGACAGAGTTTGAAGTCATTACTGCGATGATGTTTTATTATTTTGGCAAAATCAACGTGCCGGATGTTGTTTTATTAGAAACAGGACTCGGGGGAAAATGGGATTCTACGAATATTGCGAATCCTATTCTTTCAGTGATTACAATGATTGGACATGATCATTTAAACATCCTTGGCTCAACGATAGAAGAGATTGCAGAGCAAAAGGCAGGCATTATTAAAAACGGAGTTCCTGTCATTACAGCTGTGGAACAAAAGGAAGCCCTTGATGTCATTGAGCGTGTTGCAAAAGAAAAAAAAGCAAAGCATTATTGGCTCACTAGGGATTTTCACGCAGGAGATTTTGATGAATTTTTTGTACAAACCCCCTTTAAACGATATAACAGCCTTTCATTACAGATGAAAGGAAACCATCAAGCGATCAATGCTGCACTGAGTGTCATGACGCTTGATTATTTAAGAGTTTATTATTCGTTTATCATAGAGGAGGAGCATATACAGGAAGGACTGAAGCGCACTTTTTGGAAAGGGCGTTTTGAAGAAGTAAAGGAAAAACCGAGAGTCATTTTGGACGGAGCACATAATCCGGAAGGAATGGCAGCGTTGAAAGAAACTGTACAAAAGTTTTACCCTGATAAGAAAATCATCATGTTATTTTCGTGTGTGAAGGACAAGCAATATAAAGAAATGATCGAGCAGGCTGCACAAACGGCAAATCGAATCATTTTTACAACCTTTCATTTCCCGAAAGCAGCTGATGCGAAAGAATTATACGAGGCTTGCGACATGAAGGATAAAGAGTATGAAGACAATTGGGAGCTTGCCTATGAAAAGATTATCAACACAATGGATGACGAAACGGTTCTCATTATTACAGGTTCCCTTTATTTTATCGGTGAAGTGAGAAAACATATAAAACATAGCTCATGAGTACGAGGATGTCGAAAAAAAACGACAACAATTATGAACGAGGCGACAAATGTCTCGTTCTTTTTTATTTTACATATGTTAGCATAAAAAAAAGTTTGTCCAGCATAAAAAGGGCGGTGATCATTTTGGACAAGCCATCATCGAAAATAACCATTAAAATCAACGGTCAGGAAAACAATTTTTCCAACGATACGGATGTTTCTGCTGAACCAAGTGAAACTGGCAAACAATTAAAAGTATCCAGCTGGGAGGAAAAGGTGAAGGCTGAAAAAGAAATGGCAGCATCAGAGGATAAGAACGAAGAGGAGACATCTTTTCCTTGGATTTTGCCGGATGATGAGGAGGATAAGAAAGAAAACCCGAAAATAGCCTTCTCAAAGAACAATAGCAGAACGCTGCCTCCTAAAATAAAAAATTATGTGATATCGATCATATTTGCTGTTATTCTTGGACTGAGTTTTGGTGTTTTAGCCCTGCAATTTATTTCAAACGATTCAATGCCTGTATCATCTGAATTGAGGGATGTGTCAAAGTCTCCTCAAAGACAGAACGTTAGCAATGCTTCAGCGCCAAGCGGTGCGGAAAACATCGTTTTTGAAGTTTATATGGTACAAGCCGGAAAATTTACAAAAAAAGAAGGGGCGGAAACCGTCAGCGGGCAGATAAAGGCTAAAGGATTGCCTTCTGTTATCGTTCCACAAGGCGGCGATCATTACGTATTCGTTGGGGCAGCGTTGGATAAAAAGACAGCAGAAGAGTTGAAAAACATGGCTGAATCACATCAAATTGAAACGTTTGTGAAAAAGATGAAATGGGAAGGAAAGGTGGAAAACGAAAAAACAAAAACGGTCGTTGAGGAGATGCTGAAGCTGTCTTCGTCTTTTGTGAATGGAACCGCCCCGGAACAAGAGAAAGTAGAGTCATTATTAAATGAGGCTGGCCAAATAAAAGACGATTCAATTTTGGCAGCAGTAAAAAAACTGCAAACAGAAAAATCGGCAAATGAACAGCTATGGAGCCTGCAGCAGTCGCTGCTAGATTTTTTTGAAAAACTTTCTTGATAACGGGAAAGCGTTTGCTCGAGCATACGTTTTCTTTTTTTATTTTCACAAGCAGTTTTCCTTAGATAATGTAGTTTTTTCTGTAAATTGAATAAATGTTTTTATTAATGGCGATTAGATAATTCTTTTTTGAAAAATTGTTTGCAAAAGCCTTTTTTGATAACATACGGATAGTATTGGTTGAAAGGATGAAATAAAAATGGAACGCCTCATACTTGCATCAAGCTCTCCGCGAAGAAAAGAACTCCTCAAGCTGTTAGGAATACCATTTGCTGTGATTGAAAGCAATTTGGAAGAGAGGCTGGACGAAGAAGCTGAACCCGAAAAAGCCATTCAAAAACTTGCCTTTCAAAAAGCCTTTCATGTAGCCGAAAGGTATAAAGATGCATATGTCATCGGAGCAGATACGGCGGTGATCCTCGAAAATCGAATACTAGGAAAGCCGAAAGACCGCCGTGACGCCTATTACATGTTAAAATCACTTTCTGGGAAAACACATACTGTTTTAACAGCAGTTTCGATTATTCATGGTGAAAAGCATACGACATTTTCTGAATCAACAAAAGTTACTTTTTGGCCGCTTTCAGACGATGAAATCCTGGAATACATTGAGACAAACGAACCAATGGACAAGGCGGGTGCTTATGGAATTCAACATTTCGGCTCATTGCTAGTGAAAAAAATTGATGGCGATTATTTTACAGTTGTCGGTCTTCCTGTTTCAAGACTGTACAGAGAATTAAAAAATTTTGGATTTCACTGGTAACAAACAAGGGGGAAAGATATGCTCGCTATTCGAGATTTTCCAGAAGAAGAAAGACCAAGGGAACGATTGATACACAACGGACCAAAAGGCCTTTCCAACCATGAGCTGCTGGCAATTTTATTGAGAACAGGGACAAAGGGAGAATCAGTGCTTGAACTGGCGAATAAGCTTTTAAAAACTTTCGGGGGTCTTAGAATGTTAAAAGAGGCGTCAGTTCAGGAAATTATGGGCATACCCGGCATTGGAAAAGCAAAAGCGGTGCAAATTATAGCAGCATTAGAATTGGGAAAAAGAATTCATCAGCTCGCATACGAAGATCGGTATGTCATTCGTTCTCCACAAGATGCCTCCAATTATGTCATGGAAGAAATGCGCTTTTTAAAACAAGAGCATTTCGTAGGTTTATATTTAAACACTAAAAACCAAGTGCTGCATAAGCAAACGATTTTCATCGGCAGTTTAAATACATCAATTGTTCACCCAAGAGAAGTCTTCAAGGAGGCATTGAAATGTTCAGCTGCATCTTTTATTTGTATCCATAATCATCCATCAGGAGATCCCTCCCCAAGCAAAGAGGATATTGAAGTCACGAGGCGCTTGTCCGAATGCGGAAAGCTGATCGGGATTGAACTTTTAGATCATATCATAATCGGAGAGCGTAAATACGTCAGTTTAAAAGAAAAGGGATATTTATAACGTTTTTTTAAAAGGTTCTATGTCAATTGTTGGGGTGCACTGGATATGAAGTGCACCTCTTTTTATGATGTGTGAAGATTAGATCTATGAAATTATTGATAAATGACTTCCAATTTTTTAAGCTTAAAAATGACATTCGCAGTTTTATGAATTTTTATCTTTGAATATCTATTGCTGATGGAGAATGGCTTGATATATAATCAATAGCATCCCTTTACTTTATTGGAAAACTTCCATATATAAGGTTCTATTTTATATTACTCATATGATGCTCCTGTCTTTTATAAAGAATTGTGAGGAAGCATGTTTTCATTTAAGATTACCTGTTTAGTTACAGACTTCTAAAGTTAAGATCCTCGTCGTACTGCTGCCCATGTGATTGTGCACTTGAATTTGTATTGATGTTCTTTTTTTGGCAACTGCATCAGACCAGCTAACTTATTATTGAAAAACAATTCATTTTACTCTAGTCATTCTACCTCAGTTCCGGCAACAAAATTTTATGAAAACCACTTATATGTATAATCATTACATTTCACCCAAAATTTTGTCATTGCGAAAAAGGAGTTATTTTTACACACTTTATATGGTTAAAAAACTTATTTTCCCGAGTTATAAATGGGTGAAAAAGTATACCTTCATTTAAAATCAATCCTAACACGTTTTACAGTTAATAGCTTTGGATTCTGAACTGCTAGCGCTTTTTCGGACAGATTTTTGCGCTTCTAGACACGTAATGCGAACAACCACCGTCTTGCTGAATTTGCAGGGGGACAGATGGGAGACATCAACGGTATATAACATACTGACCAGCCTCGCAAAGCACGATAAAAAGCTGCTTGAAGCAGGGCAGTAACGTTATTACAACGCGTAAGTGCATGATAGAAGGAATTTCAAAAAAACATTTGCACGGCCTCGCGAGCTCCAAATGATGTCCGCATTTACAAAGGGTTTGCGACATAAGAAGAGCCAAAGTTGGAGAAAAATCTCATATTTTAGTGATTTTCAATAATAGATGAACTTGAAACTTCGGCAGAATTGTTATGTAATACTTTATTGGAGTCATTTGAATTGAAACACAATCAACTGAAAAAACCATTATTTTTTATGACATTCTAAACCATCGCTAATAAAGAGTGCAAAGGGGGGATTTGTAAACATAAAATAATATTTTTTGTATGGACTTGTAATATTTTTAAGTTATTATTCTCAATGGATAAATTAAATCAAGGTTTTCATACGGGCGGTATTTGCTGTGACATCTATTTTTCATCCTCTATTCTCCACTAGGAAAATTTTTTAGTAAAAATTTTTGAGGCGTCCAACACAATGATCAGCTTTTCATCAAGTTTCATGAAAAATACCTCGCAAATTTTTATTTTACGCAGGGTATTGATAGCACTTTTTTTTTTGAAAAATTACGTTATAATATAATTTATGGGTTTTTTCAATAATGATTAGACATTTACATGAATATAAAAACGTATTTATTTTGGAAGAAAGGGAGATACAACAGCTATGTTTGGAATTGGTACGAGAGACCTTGGAATAGATTTAGGGACAGCCAATACGTTAGTGTTTGTGAAAGGAAAAGGTATTGTAGTGCGTGAACCATCTGTAGTTGCTTTGCAAACTGATACAAAGCAAATTGTTGCAGTTGGTAATGATGCAAAAAATATGATCGGGCGTACGCCTGGAAATGTTGTAGCACTTCGACCAATGAAAGACGGAGTGATTGCTGATTATGAAACGACTGCTACGATGATGAAATACTACATAAAACAGGCAACAAAAAATGCAGGTATTTTTTCGCGAAAACCTTATGTGATGGTTTGTGTTCCTTCGGGAATAACTGCGGTTGAAGAACGTGCGGTCATTGATGCAACGAGACAAGCAGGCGCTAGAGATGCGTATACGATCGAAGAACCATTTGCGGCTGCTATTGGAGCCAACCTTCCAGTTTGGGAACCGACCGGAAGCATGGTTGTAGACATCGGCGGGGGAACAACGGAAGTTGCCATCATTTCTCTCGGCGGAATTGTGACAAGCCAATCTATCCGTGTTGCCGGTGATGAAATGGATGAAGCCATCATTAACTATATCCGTAAAACCTACAACTTAATGATTGGTGATCGGACAGCGGAAGCGGTGAAGCTTGAAATCGGTTCTGCAAGCGCTCCGGAAGGTGTTGAAAACATGGAAATTCGCGGAAGAGATTTGTTAACAGGCCTTCCGAAAACGATTGAAATTACTGCGACAGAAATTTCAGAGGCATTACGCGATACTGTCTATGCGATCGTAGATGCTGTAAAAATTACTTTGGAAAAAACTCCGCCTGAACTTGCGGCGGATATTATGGATCGAGGAATTGTTTTAACTGGTGGGGGCGCCCTTCTTCGCAATTTAGACAAAGTTATAAGCGACGAAACGAAAATGCCTGTAATCATTGCGGAAAATCCTCTTGATTGTGTAGCGGTCGGAACAGGAAAAGCTCTTGAACATATCCACCTATTTAAAAATCGTACAAAAGACCACAGATAAGTTAGAGGTGTAAATCATGCCACAATTTTTTCTAAATAAACGATTAATTGTGCTCCTTGTCGGGATCATTATTTTGGTGGCATTGATTGGTTTTTCCCTAAAGGAAGACCGCAATCTTTCGTGGCAGGAGAAGTTTATTCAAGATTCGGTTGGACTAGTCCAGAAGGTATTTCATCAGCCCGCACAATATATTGCGGGCTTCTTTGAGAATTTGAATCATTTAAAAAATACATACGAAGAAAACGAGCTGCTTCGCAAACAACTGAATAATTATATTCAATTGGAGGAAAAGCTGCAGGAATTAGAACAGGAAAACAGACAATTAAAAGAAGAATTAAAATTATCTGCTGATAACGATATAAGAAAATATAAGTCGATCCAAGGGACAGTCATCGCAAGAAATCCTGATCGTTGGCATGATTATATCAAAATTGATAAAGGCGAACAGCACGGAATCAAAAAAGACATGGCGGTTATAACGGCAAAAGGATTGATCGGGAAAGTGAAAAATACTTCTGAATTTACGTCCACCGTTCAGCTTTTAAGTGCTTCCGACAGAAAAAACCGGATTTCAGCAATGGTTCATACGAATAACGGAAAGGTATTCGGCCTCATTGTCGGCTACAGTGAGCAGGAAAATGCTCTTGAAATGAACATCATTGAATCAAATGCTCAAATCAAAGAAAATCAAATTGTAGCGACTTCTGGCCTTGGCGGAGTGTTTCCTGAAGGTTTAGTGATCGGAAAAGTAAAAAAAGTCGAACTTGATTCGTACGGATTAACAAAGATAGCTTATATAACCCCATCAGCTGACTTTTATGATATAGATCGTGTCATGATCATCGAGCGGGTTCTTCCAACAGTTGATATCAATCAATTGGAAGAGGAGGAAGACTCTTGAGAACGTTTTTCCTCCCCGTAATGGTTATGTTTATTTTCGTATTGGAAAGCATCATCGTTGATCTTGTTCCGATCCCTTTTCTTTCAGATCACCAAGTGGCAGTTCCCCATCTTTTACTATTGATGATTGTCATCTTGGCAGCGTACGGCTCTCGGAAAATTGCCGTCATTTATGGAATTGTTTTCGGTTTATTGTTCGATGTTGTTTACACGCAAGTTATCGGCATATATGCTTTCTCATTTCCGACCTTGGCATATTTAGTGATGCAAGCTTTGCGGGTGCTCAATCCCAATATTTTTGTTTTAATTTTTTTAACTGAGCTTTCCGTTGCATTGCTTGAATTTTTCACATACGGTATTTATTTACTAATCGGGATGACAGCTGTTCCTCTGCAATTGTTTACAATTGAACGCCTGCTACCGACACTTGCTCTGAATTTTGTATTAGCTTGTGTGTTAATCTATCCTTTAAAGAAATTCGTTTTGGGCTTGAAAATAGGTGAACACAACGATTAGGTTTTAAAGTTTGATAGAGGAGTTTTTGTTATTGCTGTCGAAATAGATTTTTGTTGGGGTGAACTTCGTGAAAGCTCAAAGACCATATTATGTAACGATAAAAGGCACAAAGGATGGATTGACATTATATTTAGATGATTCCTGTTCGTTTCATGATATTGTGAATGAACTGGATTCGATGCTCTCCAAAAGGCAGTATGTTCAGGAAAATGAACCGATGATCAGGGTGACGATAAAGGCTGGAAATCGTTTTTTGACGGAGGAACAAGAGGAGAAAATAAAAGACGTAATAAGAAAAAAAAGAAATTTAATTGTCGATGCAATTGATTCAAATGTCATCTCAAAGGAAGAGGCGTTGAAGTGGAAAGAGGAAGCAGATGTTATCTCAGTTGCTAAAGTCGTCCGTTCTGGGCAAGTGTTGAAAATTAGAGGGGATTTGTTGCTGATAGGAGATGTCAATCCTGGCGGGACAGTCATGGCAACGGGCAATATTTTTGTCATGGGGGCTTTAAAAGGCATAGCTCATGCTGGTTTTGAAGGGAATCGAAATGCAGTGATTGCCGCCTCCTTGATGAAGCCGACACAGCTGAGGATCTCCGATATTTTAAGTAGGCCACCCGATCAGAAGGAGCCATCATTTCGAAATGATATGGAATGCGCATATATTGATGAAAATGGGACAATCATTATTGAACGGATTCAACAATTAGCTCATCTGAGACCCAATTTAACTAGGCTTGAAGGGGGAATAATGAATGGGTGAGGCAATTGTGGTCACTTCTGGCAAGGGCGGGGTCGGCAAAACAACAACTTCTGCAAATGTTGGTACAGCCCTTGCCATTATGGGAAAGAAAGTTTGTCTAGTTGATACAGATATCGGCTTGCGGAACCTCGATGTTGTCATGGGATTGGAAAACAGGATTATTTATGATTTAGTTGATGTTGTCCAAGAACGATGCAAAATTCATCAAGCTCTCGTAAAAGATAAACGCTTTAATGATTTTCTTTATTTGCTGCCTGCAGCGCAAACTAGCGATAAAACTGCCGTAACACCTGAGCAGATGAAAAAATTAATTGATCAGCTAAAACAAGATTTTGATTATATTATTATCGACTGTCCTGCCGGGATTGAACAAGGATATAAAAATGCCGTATCCGGTGCGGATCAAGCGATTGTCGTGACAACACCAGAAGTTTCCGCTGTGAGAGATGCGGATCGAATTATCGGTTTGCTGGAGAAGGAAGATATTGAGCCGCCACGATTAATTATTAATCGGATCCGAAATCATTTAATGAAAAACGGTGATATGCTGGATGTCGATGAAATTGTCAGCCATCTTTCTATTGATTTGTTGGGGATTGTAATTGATGATGATGAGGTAATAAAAGCGTCTAATAATGGTGAACCGATTGTAATGAACCCTGACAATCGTGCTTCCATTGCCTACCGCAATATTGCGAGAAGAATTTTAGGTGAAGCGGTTCCGCTTCAATCATTAGATGAGCCTGAAAAAGGTGTTATCGCAAAAATCAAAAAATTTTTTGGAGTACGTGCTTAATCCTAATCAATTTAAAAATCACACTTCCTTGAATAAAGCATTAGCTTTTTTCTTTGCACACATTAGAATCACTGCCATCACACTGATATATCTCCCACCTGCTGATCGTTTTTTTCTTCTATCTCTTGAGGTGGGAGATTTTTTGAAGGCTGTACAAAATATTTCCTCTTGAATCTTTTCCCTTTCAATATGATTCAATAATCGTCAATTTTTCTTCTGCGTTTGTCCGCTGTTTTGGTTCTGGGATTGAGGCAGGATAGCCAATATGTAGAAGGCCGACAATTTTTTCTCCTGGTTCTACTCCAACTTTTTGTCGGAAAGATGGTGAATAAATATAAGCACCTGTTTTCCATATAACGCCAATACCTTTTTCCCATGCAGCTAGTTGAAAATTTTGGATTAATGCACTTGTCGCTTTTAAATCCTCCTCCCACTGCTTTTGACGCGGATCCTCTTTCATGATTACCAATAAATGTGCTGGAATCGGCAGCAGCTTTTCTCGTAATCGATCGATATTTTTTCCATTGTTCGTTTCTTGTGCAATAGCAGCAACTAATTTTTCTTTTCCTTCATTCATAAACAGCACGAACCGCCATGGCTCTCTTAATCCATGATTAGGAGCCCAAACAGCCGTATTTAATAATTCACATATTACTTCTTTAGGGATTGGATCTTTCTTAAATTCTTTAATCGATCGACGCTCTTTAATTATATTGGCTACTTTGTATGTTTCCATTGGTATTTCTGATGCCTCCTTAATAATAATGATTTTCAATTAGAATTATTTCAAAATTGAAGTGATATGTAAATGTTTATTTCTACAGTCGTAATCGTTTACAAAGGGAAGGAGACAGGTGCGAGAAATCATTTCAAACAGCTGATACAAGAGCAATGAAAACGATCGACTTAAAAATACAGAATATTCAATTAATAAAATATGAATTCTTTACATAAGAACTATAAATGAGAAAGTTTCGCATGGATGAACAATTGCTAAAACTAGATATAACAGCATGATGCGAAAATATGTTCATCCAGCAATTGATTCATGCACATTTATATTCCCTAGTGAGAAAGATCATTCATAAGAAATATTAGATGACTCATTTCTACGTTCAAATCTCAGATGGAAGGTGACAGTGATGGAACATGGCAAATCCACAAAAAAGTGGCCGGCCGTTGGTCCGGGGTTAATTGTCGCAGCAACGGGCGTCGGAGCCGGTGATCTAGTTGCTGCCTTAGTTGCCGGTACAAATTTTGGACTTGTCTTTTTATGGGCAATCATTATCGGGGCTATTTTAAAATTTGCCTTAAATGAGGGTGTTGGCCGATATCATTTGCTGACTGGAAAAACTATTTTAGAAGGCTGGCATTCTATGGGATTATGGGCAACAAGCTATTTTGGCGTTTATTCGGTTATTTGGGGATTTGTTTATGGAGCGGCTGCGACTTCATCTTGTGCATTGGCTCTGTCTGCATTATTTCCTGTCTTGCCTTTATGGGTATGGGCGGTTATAAGCGGTTTGTTAGGTTTTTTATTAACATGGATGGGGCAATATAAGCTATTTGAAAAAGTTATGAATCTTTTAATTCTACTTATGTTTATTTCGGTTGTCGGCTCAGCTGTTATTGTTCTGCCGGAACTTTCTGATATCATGGACACTGCTGTTCCGGCGTTGCCGAAAGGGTCACTGCTTTACGCACTCGGATTAATTGGGGGAGTTGGCGGATCCATTACCATGGCGTCTTATGGCTATTGGCTGCAGGAAAACAATTGGAAGGATCGATCCTACCTCCGCTACGTTAGATTTGACTCCATGATTGCCTATATTACTACAGCAGTTTTTACAATTTCTTTATTAATTTTAGGGGCTGCATTACTATATGGAACGAATACAAACATTAACGGTGAGCAAGGTCTCATATCATTTGCTACCATTTTAGGAAACGAGCTGTCCCCAACTGTACGTATCTTATTTCTCATCGGTTTTTGGTCAGCTTCCTTTACATCAGTATTAGGTGTTTGGAATGGCGTCTCTTATTTATTTGCTGATTTTGTCTATACAGTTAAAAAACATGATGTGAATAAAGAACAATTAAGTAAGACAAAAGCTTATAAATTTTTTGTTTTTTGGTTAACATTCCCGCCAATGCTCTTGCATTTTATAGGAAAACCTGTGAGCCTCATTATTTTGTATGGTGCCCTTGGTGCGCTATTTATGCCCTTTCTGGCGCTGACCCTTATCTATTTGCTTAATAGTAAAAAGCATCTTCCTCATAAGGAAGATCGAAATAAATGGTTTTTCAACGTACTTTTGAGTTTAAATATTGTTTTATTTTTCATTTTATCGATCAATGAACTAGTCAACCTATTTCGTTAAGCGGCTTCAAATAAAAGGCAGTCTAGCTTTTGTGTTAATTCACCATATACTACTATTTCAAAAAGAAGACGACAAAAGCATTTTGTGGTCTTCTTTTTGATTTCAAAATTTTGCTTTTCTCGGATAGCGCCATATTTTATTTTGCTTCATCCAGTATTCCTTTGAACCAGAAAACAGTGAAGAACCTACTTACTAGGTTGTAGGTAAAAGTTCTTTATCAAGGTCAAAGATAAACATTTGCCTAGATATCGCTTTAAGAAATGCAAAATGGCTTTATTGTCATAAACGGTAAGGACAGGGCATAAACTTGTACAAAATTGCAAAAGGATGATGGATGATGAATCGTCGAGCAAAAGAAATAAAAAAACGAATAGCAAAGCGTAAACGAAAAAGAATGAACAGCATGCTTTCGAGCAGTTCAAGCAGCAGTGATGATATATCTGTTCCATTTATCAATCAAATCACACAAGAAAACGTGCAAGTTGACGCGGACTCCCCTCTTTATGTAGAGGCAGAAGGAAGTAAAAATTTTCATCCATTGTTCCGTTCGGACGTTTTTATAACAAAATTGCTAATCTCTGCCTGCATCGTCCTGATGATCGGTATTATTTTTAAAAATGACCGGGCAGAATTTCTGAAAGCTAGAGATTTCGTCAGCCATGTGATGGAAAAGGAGTTTAACTTTGCATATGTTTCCAAATGGTACGAAGAACAATTTGGGAATCCATTAGCGTTTTTGAAAAAACAATCGAAAGAAGAAAGTGGATCTAAAGAAAGTCAATATGCGGTTCCGGCATCAGGAAAGGTGCTTCAGAGCTTTAAAGATACCGGGCAAGGCGTGATGATCGAAACAAATAATAAAACGGTAGAGGCCATGAATGAAGGAATTGTTATTGAAGCTGGAAAGAAGGAGGATACTGGTCTGACTGTGGTGATTCAACATGCTGATGGAATAGAAACCTGGTATGGGAACCTGGAAGAGCTAAATGTAGCGCTGTATGACTTTGTCGAAACAGGAAAACCTGTAGGCAAAGTAAAGCAAAGCCAAAACCAGCATGGAACATACTATTTTGCCATAAAAAAGGGCGACACATTTATTGACCCGAGTCAGGTGATCTCATTTGAATAAATATTTTTCCTTATTGTCGAAAATACATATTCATCCTATCTTTTGGGTGTTGATTGCAATCGGAGCAATGACAGCGCAATTTAAAGCTCTTTGCATCCTTTTCTCAATAGTTTTTATTCATGAAATGGGGCATGCTGTTTGCGCCAGTTTTTTTTCATGGAGGATCAAGTCCATTCAGCTTCTTCCTTTTGGCGGTGTAGTGGAAATGGAGGAGCATGGAAATCGTCCCTTGAAAGAAGATCTGTTTGTTGTTATATCTGGACCGATTCAGCATTTATGGATGCAAATAGCTGCATGGATTTTTTGGGAAGCGAATTTCATAAACGACTCTACATATGAAATGTTTATTTTTTTTAATATGTCTATTTTCCTTTTTAATCTTGTTCCCATTTGGCCCCTTGATGGAGGAAAGCTTCTTTTTATTTTGCTGAGCAAACAAAAACCTTTTTCAGTTGCTCATAAGGAAATGCTTCGCATATCTGCAGTTGTTTTTTCATGTTTGTTCCTTTTTTTGCTTTTTTTTAACCCTACTCTTTTAAGCGGGTGGATTATCGCAGCCTTTATCGTCCACTCCATTTATACGGAATATAAACAAAGACAATTTGTATATATTCGCTTCTTGATGGAAAGGTATTATGGAAATCATAAAGCGTTCACAGTGTTAAAGCCGATCATTGTTGATCGCGATGATTTGATTTACCACGTGCTGCTGAAATTTCAGCGGGGTTGCAAGCACCCTATTATAGTGGAGGACGATGGAAAAAAACTTTTTCAGCTTGATGAAAATGAGCTTCTGCACAGTTTTTTTTCGGAAAAAAAGACGGACGGAAAAATGGGCGATTTACAGTACGTTTATTGACGCCTGCAGGAAAACATGGTATTGAAATAGGAAACAATACATGAAAAGAGGTTGTTGGGTTGCGGCAATTAATTATAAATAAAAAAACGGATGATGAACGCATTGCATTATTGGAAAACGGACGACTGGCGGAAGTATGGATAAAAGAAAAAAACACGATTGTCGGCAACATTTATAAAGGAAAAGTAACAAAAGTCCTTCCTGGTATGGAGGCTGTTTTTGTTGATTTAGGTCAGGGAAGAAACGGCTATCTTCACCGGAATGACATTATGTCGTATTTTGAGGCGTTCCGAACGAATGAGGCATTAAAAAATAAAAATGTCCGGCATTTTATTTCTCAAGGTGAAGAGGTAATCGTTCAAGTTGTAAAAGAATCAGGAGAATTTAAAGGCCCTAAAGTCACAATGAATATTGAATTGCGGTCCCCTTTTTTTGTATATCAGCCCTTTGGCCGCACGGTGGCAATTTCTAAAAAAATTATTTCCCAGGAAGAAAGAAAAAGATTGCAGCTTCTCGGGGAAACGTTATGCTCAAACAAAGGGGGCATCGTTTTCCGAACTGCTGCGGAAAGAGCGGATGACCAAACAATAAAAAAATGGTTCGATGACATGCTGAGCAGTTTTGAACAACAGCTGAAAAGCAAAAAAGTGCCGAGCTTATTATTCGGTTCAGAAAGTTTTATAGAGCAAATTATCGCTGAAATTTCACCGCATGTATTGGATGAAATTGTCATTGATGACATAAGCACTGTAAAAGAATTGAAAAAAAATTACGGAGATTTGTTCCCATTTTCCATTGATTTTTATTCCGAAAACGAAAATATTTTTTCTTATTATGCAATCGAACATGAAATCGAAAAGGCGCTGAAAAAAATTGTTTGGCTAAAAAACGGCGCGTTTATCGTAATTGAAGAAACGGAAGCAATGATTGTCATTGATGTTAATACAGGGAAATTTTCGGGGAAAAATACGTACCGAGATACGGTTTTAAAAACCAATGAGGAGGCGGCAAAAGAAATTGCCCGGCAGTTAAGATTAAGAAATTTGAGCGGAATCATTTTGATCGATTTTATTGATATGGAGAAGGAAGATCGAAGCCGGATTTTGAGATTGTTTCAAAAAGAATTGGAAAAGGACCGCATTTTCACAAAAGTCATCGGTTTTACCGAATTAAATATATTGCAATTAACAAGGAAAAAAACTCGAAAATCTCTTTCCGAGCTTTTGCTCGAACCATGTCCAGCATGCGGCGGAACAGGAAGAAAAAGGACGGTTGAAAGCATTGCTTTTGAACTTGAAAGAACCCTTCTTGAACATGCTGGATCAGATGACGAAGCCGTCCTTGTAGAAGCGGCCCCAGAAGTTTGCGATTTTTTTACATGTGAATATGAGAAACATTTAAAAAAGCTTGAAGAACTAATAGGCATGAAGATTTTCTTCAGTCCTTCCGATCATGTAAAAGGATTCGAAATTCGCCAATGGGGAACAGAAGAGGAAGTGTCTTTACGGATCTCCAAAATGTATTGACATATACATTCATATTTTGTTAAGATCAATTTGTTATTGTTTTTTGTAGCACCCGTGCTACAACCGCTCAGTTTGGGTTTGAAGCTCGGTTATCCGACACCCTAATCTGGCGAGTCTTAGTTAAATAGGAGGTGCAGAATATGTACGCAATCATTGAAACTGGCGGGAAACAAGTGAAAGTTGAAGAGGGTCAAGCCATTTATGTGGAAAAATTAGACGCTCAAGAAGGTGAAACAGTTACTTTTGATAAGGTGCTTTTCGTTGGAGGAGACAACGTAAAGGTAGGTAACCCGCTGGTAGAAGGAGCTACGGTTACGGCAAAAGTTGAAAAGCATGGCCGAGGTAAGAAAATTATCGTTTTTAAATATAAACCGAAAAAAAATTACCGTAGAAAACAAGGTCATCGCCAACCGTACACAAAAGTTGTCATTGAAAAAATTAATGCATAATAAAGGCTGTTTCATATGATACATGTGACCATCCATCGTTCGAAAGAAGGATTCATCCGGTCGTTTACAATGAAAGGGCATGCGGACTTCGCAGAGCACGGGAAGGACATCGTATGTGCAGGCGCTTCAGCTGTTTCTTTTGGAGCAGTAAATGCGATCAAAGCTTTAGCCAATGTCGATATGAATGTTGAACAATCGGAAGAAGGCGGATTTTTGCACGTACAGGTTCCTGATCAAGTTGACACGGATTCATTTGAAAAAATCCAATTATTGCTTGAAGGAATGCTTGTTTCATTACAAACGATCGAGCGAGGGTATGGAAAGTTTATTCGAATCGTTACAAAAAAAGATTAGGAGGTGGCACTCATGCTAAAATTGGATCTTCAATTTTTCGCATCGAAAAAAGGAGTTGGGTCCACGAAAAACGGACGTGATTCCATCGCAAAACGATTAGGTGCAAAACGTGCGGACGGCCAATTTGTTACAGGCGGCTCCATTCTTTATCGTCAAAGAGGTACAAAAGTTTATCCTGGTTTGAATGTTGGCCGCGGCGGGGATGATACGCTTTATGCGAAAGTAGACGGCATCGTCCGTTTTGAACGATATGGACGCGACAAGAAAAAAGTCAGCGTGTATCCGATAGCAAAAGAAGCATAAGCAAACACTTGAAAAACTCTAGCCTTTTTGGTTAGAGTTTTCTTTTTCGGTGTTTTTTTAATGGAAAGTTGATATAATTTTTGTACATGTTTAAAAAGATAGCTTGATGGGAGTGGAACCATGGCTGATCAAAGAGAGAGATGGAGTATTGTTGACGCATTAAGCCACTCCAGACATGATTGGATGAATAAATTGCAATTAATTAAAGGCCATTTATCATTAAAAAAATACGATCGGGTGAAGGAAATTATTGATGAAATTGTCGTGGAAGCAAAGCAAGAATCAAAACTTTGCAATTTAAACATGCCCAGTTTTGCAGAGCTGCTTTTAACATATAACTGGAAAGGACACCTTCTCATTTTGGATTATGAAGTGCTAGGGGAAGCGATGGATTGTTCTAGTCTAGATGAGGAAATGTTCCATTTTACAACAGATCTTTTTCAAATCCTTAATCAAAATATTGATAAAAAACAAGAAAATCATATAACCGTAACATTAGAACTCTTTAAAACAGAAAACAATGTCCGGTTCTTTTATGATTTTAATGGTATACTAACGGATGATAAGACTCTTTTAACATTTTTAGAGCAGTACCAATCAGATGCAATCACCATTCAACAAATACATTTTGATACATATGAATTTACATTGATGGTCAGTAAGTCGTGATGAAACAATGAAAGGAGGCTGAAGCTCAATGTTTGTCGATCAAGTGAAGGTATATGTGAAGGGCGGAGATGGCGGGAACGGCATGGTTGCTTTCCGCCGTGAAAAATATGTTCCGAAAGGAGGCCCTGCAGGGGGAGACGGCGGAAAGGGCGGAGATGTGATTTTTGAAGTGGATGAAGGTCTTCGGACGTTAATGGATTTTCGCTATAAAAAACATTTTAAAGCTCCAAAAGGCGAAAACGGGATGTCTAAAAATCAGCACGGGAAAAATGCCGAACCCCTTGTTGTGAAAGTTCCTCCCGGTACTGTTGTAATAGATGATGATACAAAAGAAGTGATCGCAGATTTAACCGAGCACGGGCAAAGAAGCGTGATTGCCAAAGGAGGACGGGGCGGCAGAGGAAACACCCGATTTGCCTCGCCAACGAATCCGGCGCCTGAAATATGCGAAAAAGGGGAGCCGGGCGAAGAACGATATGTAACATTGGAATTAAAGCTTTTGGCTGATGTCGGGCTTGTCGGATTTCCGAGCGTTGGGAAGTCCACTCTTTTATCAGTTGTATCAAGTGCTAAACCAAAAATCGCTGCCTACCATTTTACGACGATTGTGCCGAATTTAGGTGTTGTTGAGACCGAAGACGGACGCAGTTTTGTGATGGCAGATTTACCGGGTCTTATTGAAGGCGCTCATCAAGGAGTAGGTCTTGGACATCAATTTTTGCGTCATATTGAAAGAACAAGAGTCATCGTTCATGTCATTGATATGTCCGCAATGGAAGGCCGTGATCCGTATGAGGATTACCTGACGATCAATGAAGAATTAAAACAATATAATTTAAGGCTGACGGAGCGGCCGAAAATTGTTGTCGCCAACAAAATGGATATGCCAAATGCTGCTGAAAATCTTTCACAATTTAAAAGAAAGCTGCAAGACAAAAATGTCAGCATTTTTCCAATATCAGCCGTTACACGCCAAGGAATTCGCGAGCTGTTATTTGCTATTGCCGATTTACTGGAAAAAACACCGGAATTCCCTCTTTACTTTGACGAAACGGAAACATCTGCTCCGAATCGCGTCGTGTATACATTAAAGGATGAAAAGCCGAGCTTTACCATCAGCCGTGACAGCGATGGAGCGTTTATTTTATCAGGTGAAAAAGTTGAAAAGCTGTTTAAAATGACCGATTTTTCAAGAGACGAATCCGTTCGCCGTTTTGCAAGACAGCTTCGCAAAATGGGGGTAGACGACGCATTAAGAGAGCGCGGTGCAAAAGACGGGGATACAGTCAGGCTGCTGGAATTTGAATTTGAATTCATTGAATAAAACATTTTGCACATAAAATCTGTGTCCTTCATGCTTCATCGCATATGGGTGGGAAAGGAGACGGTAGATGAAAGACGAAATTTTTTATTTGGTAAGGGAAGATGTGCTGCCGGAAGCAATGAAAAAAACGCTCGAAGTGAAAAAGCTTCTTGAACGAGGCAAAGTCTCGTCCGTTCAAGAAGCTGTGCAGCTCGTTGACTTGAGCCGAAGTGCGTTTTATAAATACAGAGACGCGGTTTTTCCTTTTCATACTGTTGTCAAAGAAAAAATCATTACGTTGTTTTTCCATTTAGAAGATCGTTCCGGAACGCTGTCGCATTTGCTTAAAGTTGTGGCTGAAGCAGGCTGCAATGTGCTGACAATTCACCAAACCATTCCGATTCAAGGAAGAGCCAATGTGACTTTATCATTAAATACGAACGGAATGAAAGAGGATATGAACGTTTTATTATTAAAATTGCGGAAGCTAGAATTTGTAGAAAAGGTCGAACTATTAAGTTCAGGTGCATAGAATTAGGAAGGAAGATATACAGATGAAAATCAGCTATTTGGGACCGAAAGCAACATTTACTCATTTGGCCGTCTCAAAATTTTTTGAAAACGATGTAAAACTAGTCCCTTACCGAACGATTCCACATGTCATGGATGCAGTCGTCAAGCAAGAAACAAACATTGCTGTTGTTCCGCTTGAAAACGCGCTTGAGGGGTCGGTCAATCTTACAATTGATTATTTAATTCATGAAAATACACTGCATATTGTCGGTGAAATTGTTGTTCCAATCAAGCAGCATTTAATGGTTCATCCTTGCAGGAAGGATGATTGGAAAAAAATCGAAAAAGTATTTTCTCATTCACATGCTATTGCACAATGCCATAAATTTTTACATGAGCATATGCCGGATGTTTCGATCGAATATGCCACATCGACAGGAGCCGCTGCAGAATATATTCATCAACATCCGGAAGAAAATATGGCTGTCATTGCCAATGAGTTGGCGGCAAAAGAGTATGATTTAGCTATTGTGAAATATAATATTCACGATTATGATTACAACCATACACGATTTGTTATTTTACATCCGGATCAAGATTTTCAAATAGAAAATAACCACCATAATAAAGTCGGTGAAAAGACGACATTAGTTGTAACGTTGCCGACAGACCATGTAGGTGCCCTGCATCAAGTATTGTCTGCATTTGCATGGAGAAAACTGAATTTATCAAAAATTGAATCTCGTCCAATGAAAACGGGATTAGGAGATTACTTGTTTATTATAGATATAGAATCAAAAATGGATGATGTTTTAATACCCGGGGCAATCCAAGAACTGGAGGCTTTAGGCTGCGGCGTCAAGATTCTCGGAAGCTTTCCGGCTTATAAACTATAAAAAAAGCCGAGCATCCATTGCAGGATGCCTGGCTTGATTAATCAATGATCGTCACGAATTAAAAATCCTGCTTGATCAAGAGCTGCACAAACATCATTTAAAGTTTTTTCATTGTCGGCAAGAATGGTGTGCAAATGAATGCCGTTCGTTAATTCCGACAAATAAGAGGCGTTTGTTGTTTCGATTTTTTTTATGAACTCATCTACTTCTTTTCGATTGCTTACCATAATCGATGCGGTCAAGTCCCCGTACACTGGATGTTCAACGATCACATCTTTTACAGTCGCTCCGTAATCAACAATAATGTTCAATTCCTCCTTTGTTTTTTCCGGAGCGTGCTTGCAGGCAATAAGACGTTTCGCTTTTTTTGCCTCATTCGTTCTTTCTTTTAAATACATATATCCCTGACTTGTGGCTAAAATCGGTTCTCCGAGTGCTTTTAAAAGAGAAATATCTTGAACGATGACTTGACGGCTGACATTCGTCCGTGAGGCCAATTCCCCTCCCGTGATCGGCCGATTTTCATTTTTTAACCATTCGAGAATCACTTCCCTCCGCTTGTCCCCTAATATTTTTTCCATAAACACCAGCCTTTCAAAACTCTTATTGAACGATGGATAGAATCGCATTGATAAGCTCATCGACTTCCGAGATTGTATTTGTAATTCCAAAGGAAATACGAATAAATTGATGAGCGGAATCTTTGTCAAAGCCGATTGAAAGAAGGGTTTTAGAAGGATGACTATTTCCAGCTTGACAGGCGCTTCCAGTTGAGACCGCAAATCCTTTTCGGTTCAATTCGAGCATTACAAATTGACCTTCTAAACTGTTTGTGACAACACCAACAATATTTGGGAGAACCTCTTTTTTCGTTTCATTGACAATCGTTATCGTGGGCAGCTGTTTCTTTAATTGGCTGATCAAATGCTGCTTGAGCTTGATGAAATGGTTAAAATGCTTCTCTCTTTGATTATAAAACTCATTTGCGGCAGTGACAAAGGAAAAAATGCCTGGAACGTTGACAGTGCCTGGACGAAATCCGTCCTCATGTGTTGTTCCGGGAATCACTGGCGACCAGCTTGCTGCTGGATGAATATACACTGCTCCTACGCCCTTTGGACCGTAAATTTTATGTGAAGAAAATGTATAGGCATCAGCATTCATCTCATCGACGGGAATCAACAGTTTTCCAAACGTTTGCACACAATCAGTATGAAAGTATATTTTCCTCTTTTTTAAAAACAAGCCAATTTCCTTTATATTTTGAATTGTTCCGATTTCGGAATTGCCGTGCTGGATGGTGACAAGGGCCGTATCTTCACGGATTTCTTCTTCAAGATGCTCCATTAAAATATTTCCATTTTGATCATGCTTTAAAAATGTAATGTCATATCCTTTCGCACGCAATAAAGACAAATAATGGTCAATGGATGCATGTTCAAGTGAAGAAGCAATAATATGCTTTTTGTTTGGCGTGCTATTTAATAATGATTGGATGGCCAGTATGTTGCCTTCAGAACCGCCGCTAGTAAAATAAACACCGTTTGGATCTCCTCCTAATAACGCTGCAAATGCTTTCCTTGACGCTGTCAATAGTTCATACGCTTTGCCGCCGATATCATGCAGACTGCTTGAGTTTCCGTAAGCAAATTTTGCCGCTTCGGTGTATGAAGCAATCGCTTTTTCACTCATGGGGGTCGTTGCTGCAAAATCAAAGTATATCAATTGTTTTCGCCCCTCTCTATTCAAGCCTTAAAAATTTTGTGAAAAATTCCTCTTGTCAATATTGTATTTTTGTGTAAATATATGTGTCAAGACATGTGTAAATTTATAAGGGGGGTTGTTGATGACCCATTATGATGTCATCATCGTCGGAAGCGGTATTGCCGCATTAACGGTTGCAAGCGAATTATGTGAAAAAATGAACATATTAATGATTACAAAAACGATGAAAACTAGTTCTAATTCTCATTTAGCTCAAGGTGGAATTGCATGTGCCATACATGAAAATGATCATAGCTGCCTTCATTATGAAGATACATTATATGCTGGGCGCTACCACAATAAAAAGGAAGCAGTTGAGCTGCTCGTACAAGAAGGAAAGGAAATTATTTCATCCCTTATGGATGAGGGCTTTCCATTTGACAAGGACGAGCAAGGAAATGTGGATTTAGGAAATGAAGGGGCGCACTCCTTTCGCCGCATTCTCCATGCAGGAGGAGATGCGACGGGAAGGAAAATGGTAGAGCATTTTTTGAAAAAAATAACAAACCGGATAACAATCAATGAATATCAGTTTGTTTGTGATGTCGTTGTAAAGGACGGAAGGGCAGTTGGCATTATTACCAAAACAGCAGATGAAAATATACATGTCTATACAGCCTCCCATATTATTTTGGCAACCGGCGGCTGCGGTCAAGCTTATGAATGGACATCCAATCATCCGAACGCAACGGGAGACGGACTTGCCATTGCTTTTCGGGCTGGATGCAGGCTGATCGATATGGAGTTTACACAGTTTCATCCAACAATGCTTTATATAAACGGGACATGCAGAGGATTGATTTCTGAAGCGGTCAGGGGTGAAGGCGCTGTATTGATCGATGAAACGGGGCAAAGATTTATGAGCGAAATTCACCCATTAGGTGATTTGGCTCCTCGAGATGTTGTTGCCCGCGCAATTTATCGTAAATATCGGGATGGACATCAAGTGTATTTGGATATTTCAGAAATTCAATTTTTTTCCGAACGTTTTCCGACGATTGCTGAGATGTGTTGGCAAAATCGGGTAAATTTGAGCGAGAAGAAAATTCCTGTAGTGCCTGGCATGCATTTTTTAATGGGCGGAATTGAAACCGATTTAGTCGGCAGAACGAATATCGATCGGCTTTATGCTGTAGGCGAATTGGCGTGTACCGGTGTCCACGGGGCAAATCGTCTAGCATCAAATTCTCTTTTAGAAGGTCTTGTATTCGGAAAAAGGATTGCAAAATTTATACTGGATCAGTGGCTGTCTTCACAGGAGAGTTTTGGGGATTTCCATTGGAACGAACATGAAAAAACAGAGGTTCCAGAAAAAGGAGAAATACGCAAAATATTGACAAAATGGGTTGGAATCGAACGGACGCATGGAGAACTGGCATGGGCTGTTTCATGGCTGAAGCGATATGTCAAATATTTTCCATTAAATGCTATAAGTTATTCAATTGAAGAAATCGAACGGATTAACATGATCACAGCCGGATATTTAATAGCTAAAGGAGCTCTTTTACGAAAGGAAAGCCGCGGCGGCCATTTCAGGATCGATTATCCAGGGGAAAAACCTGAATGGCTGGAAAAACGAATTGTACAAACAAACGAGCAAAGGATAGGGGCGGTTGAAACATGAATCAAATAAAACTCGAGCAGGCATTGAAGCAATTTTTTATGGAGGACATAGGAGACAATGATTTGTCCAGCGATGCGATTTTCTCAGAAAACGACCGAGGATCGGGCGTCATAAAAGCAAAACAAAGCGGAGTTTTTTGTGGAGAAAACGTGGTGAAAACCGCTTTTTCGATGTTAAACCCCAACCTTGAAGTTCACATGTTTGTAAAAGATGGACATGAGCTGACAGCGGGGGAAGAGATTGCTGTCATAAAAGGTTCTATTCGTTCCATCTTACAAGGAGAGCGCGTAGTGTTAAATCTGCTGCAGCGAATGAGCGGGATCGCAACTTTGACAAAACAAGCGGTGCTGACGTTAAATTCAACGCATACAAAAATTTGTGATACAAGAAAAACAACACCTGGGCTTAGAATGTTTGAAAAGTATGCTGTCCGCATAGGGGGAGGATATAATCACAGATTTGGTTTATATGACGGGGTGATGATTAAAGACAACCATATTGCCTTTTGCGGTTCGATTACAAAAGCAGTTGAAAGGGTAAGAAATCGGGTCGGTCACATGGTAAAAATTGAGGTGGAGGTTGAAACGGAAGAGCAATTGAAAGAAGCAATTTCAGTACATCCCGATATTATCATGTTTGACAATTGCCCGCCTGAACAAGTGAAAAAATTTGTTGCTATGACTCCGCCTGATATTATTACAGAAGCTTCAGGCGGAATTACGTTAAAAAATTTAGCGGATTACAAAGATACAAATGTTGATTTTATATCGCTTGGGTTTATTACCCATTCAGCACCTTCAATAGACATTAGTTTATCTTTTTCGGGGAGGAATGAGCTATGAATCTTTTTGAATTGTTGGATGCTTCAAAAACAGAAATGATGCCTGAAGATTATAAACATCGATCTGTGGAAGAATTGGAAAACCGTGTGATAGAAATCAAAAAGAAATTCGGAACAAGGCTGATGATCCCAGGTCATCATTATCAAAAAGACGAAGTGATCCAATTTGCAGATGTAACAGGAGATTCGTTAAAGCTGGCACAAATAGCGCAAGAAACAAAAGATGCCGAATATATTGTCTTTTGTGGTGTTCATTTTATGGCAGAAACAGCAGACATGTTGACATCGCCTTATCAAAAGGTGATTCTTCCGGATATGAGAGCTGGCTGTTCGATGGCGGATATGGCAAATATCAAACAAACAGAAGCCGCTTGGAGCAAGCTGCAAGAGCTTTTTGACGACACGATTTTGCCATTAACATATGTCAATTCATCAGCAGAGATTAAAGCTTTTGTCGGTAAAAATGGCGGAGCAACGGTAACCTCCTCAAATGCTGAAACGATGCTGGCTTGGGCGCTGAAGCAAAAAAAGAGAATTTTGTTTTTACCTGATCAGCACTTAGGGAGAAATACTGCCTTTAAACTGGGTATTCCCCTTAATAAGATGGCTGTCTGGGATCCGATTGAACAAAAGCTGCATTATGATGGAACAAGGGAAGATGTCGCCATCATCTTATGGAAAGGCCATTGCTCAGTGCATGAGAAATTTACAGTAAAAAATATTGAACATATTCGCAGCAAATATCCCGATATGAAAATTATCGTTCATCCTGAATGTACATTTGAGGTTGTTCAGATGGCCGATTATTCGGGATCCACAAAATATATTATTGATACGATTCAAAACTCCCCGAAAGGAAGCAAGTGGGCAATCGGAACAGAAATGAATCTAGTGAATCGGTTAATACAAAATAATCCCGACAAAGAGATCGTTTCTTTAAATCCATATATGTGTCCGTGTTTAACAATGAATCGAATTGATCTGCCCCACTTAGTTTGGGCGCTGGAATCAATCGATAAAGGAAAAATAATTAATCAAATCATTGTGGATGAATCAATTAAAGAGTATGCAGTTCTTGCATTAAATCGCATGCTGGATCATAGCTCATAAAAAGGAAAAATATTGCAATTGCCCATATGCATGCGGGATAGCAAAAGTACGAAGAACAATTTGAATGCCTGGGGTCCCTCCCCGGGTATTTTTATTTTTGTATTTTTGCAGCATAAATCAGCAGCTGTGTACTGATATCGATATCAATTGGCTTTTAAAAAAGAGGATCGTTTTTCTTAGCCTTCATTTTTAAATCATAATCCCACTAAAATTTGCATAAGTTGTGATGAAGAAGATTTATGAATGTTTTGATTCGAAAGTTGTATAGGCAGTACGTTTTCACAGGAGGGGGAAACAGTGAAAATCCACATTGTTCAAAAAGGCGATACACTATGGAAAATTGCTCAAAAATATGGAGTCGATTTCCAAGAGTTAAAAAAGTTGAATTCCCAATTGAGCAATCCTGATCTTATTATGCCAGGAATGAAAATAAAAATTCCAACTGGCGATGTGCCAATTAAAAAGGAAGTGAAACATGAATTAAAGAAAGAAGTGCCAAAAGTAGCTTTTAAAAAGGAAGCAAAGGAACATCCTTTTGCAGAGGAAAAACCTGTTGCTCCTATTGAGACGGAGGAACCGGAAGCAAAGGAGAAGCCGTCTAAGCCATATGTGCCTCCCGTTCCAAAAGTTTATCAGCCTTACTATCCGAAAAAAACTGATGTAAGCAATTATTTTATGCTCAATATGCCGATGATGAATATCCATGAAGAAGCGGAAAAGGCTCCAACGTATCCCTACGCTTCAAAAGATTCAAAACCGCAGCTTCCGAAAAAGCCTGAAAATGTGTTCCATGAAGTTTTGGATAAAGGAGAAGAAAGTAAAGAGGAGGACAACAAAGATATGACGAATCCGCAATTTTCGAATGTCAATCCATATTATGGAGCCCAATGGCAGCCTTATTACGCGCCTGTCTGGCCAAATATTCCGAACCCTGCCCCGAATTATCAATTTGTAAGCCCGCAACAATATGGCGAAGATTTTGATGATGATGATGAATATGATGAAGCGTATGGTTACGAAAACGTTGCACCTAATATTCCGCCCAATATTCCGCCTAATGTTGCACCTAACATTCCGCCAAACGTTTCACCAATACAATACAGTCCGCAACCCGTAGTTCCATATGTACCATATCCTGTTCTTTGTCCACCGTTTCCATTCTTAGGATGCCATCCGGTATCTCCTGTATATCCAGGATCAGGATTGGCGCCGACACCTTATGCTGCACCTTATGGAATACCGCACGGTCAATGGGTAAGCCCGGAGGCGGCGGAAAATCAAGAATTTGCAGAGAATATACCTCATACTGGAGCTTTTCCGAGTCATCAGGATGACTGCGGCTGCGGAGGTCCTGTACCTTATGGATATCGAGCGGCTCCATTTGTACCATATGGAATACCGCATTACCCTTATGCTGTGCCTTACTATGATTATAACCAGTTCGTTGCACCGCAAGATGAAGAAGATGAAGATTAATTTTATTGGAGACGATGATAAAAATCGTCTCTTTTTTCTTTGAAAATTTCATGACATGATTTATTTTTCGTAAAACACAATATGATACAATGGATAATAAAAAGAAATGATGCTAAGGAAGGTGCATGACATAATGCAGGAAAAAATTGCAAAACTAATCGAATGGCTTCAAAATCAAGTAAAAAACGCAGGATTAAACGGTGCAATTGTTGGAATAAGCGGGGGAATTGATTCCGCCGTAGTTGCTCATCTCATTAAGCGAGCGTTTCCTGAGCATTCGCTTGGCCTAATCATGCCATGTAAAAGCAATCCGAAAGATCAAGAAGATGCTTTAAAAGTAGTGAAAAGCTGCAACATTGATTATATGGTGATCGACTTGACCGAAACTCATGAAACGCTTTTTCACGCCATTCAAAAAAATATTCAAGCTAAAAACGATTGGAATGAAGAAGCATCAAGATTAGGCGACGCGAATACGCGCGCGCGGCTCAGAATGACAACATTATACGCTGTGGCAAACAATTATCGTTACATGGTTGTTGGCACTGATAATGCAGCTGAATGGTATACGGGCTATTTTACGAAATACGGAGACGGCGGTGTAGACCTTGTTCCTCTTGTACATTTTACAAAAGGCGAAGTAAGGGAAATGGCAAAAATTTTAGGAGTTCCGGATGAAATTATTAATAAAGCTCCAAGCGCCGGTTTGTGGGAAGGACAAACGGATGAAAACGAAATGGGAACAACATATGATATGATTGACAAATTTTTAAAGGGAGAGGAAATTCCTGAGAAAGATAAAGAAATCATTGAAGCGCTGCATAGACGTTCTGAGCATAAACGAAATTTAGCGGCAGCACCGCCAAAATTTTAATTAATTGCCGGGAACTAACAGCAATAAACCTCCCCTGATAGAACAAGCTATGGATGAGCTATTATGCTCAAATTGTTTTTCAGGGGGTTTTTTCATTGAGAAAATCAGTTTCCGCAGCTATTGCCCTTTCTTTTATGACAATTGGTCTTGCGGCGTGCAACAACAATAATGGTGCATTGGATGACCGTGATCGAAATGGTGCAGCACCAATTGGCTACTATTCAGCTGATCGGGATCGCAATTTTGATTACGTTGATAATGATGGACCGATCACTGAAATGTTTGACGGCGGAATGGATGACAATGATATGCTCCGCGATGCAAATGACCGCAATAGAGACCGCTCGCTGACAGTGAACGATAGAAGAAACAACGGCTTCCAAAGAAGCGATGTCAATTATCATAATCATTTACGGGATGTGGGCTCGAATAATGCTCAATTAGCCGAACGAATTTCTGATCAGGTAAGCCGGCTGAAAAACGTGCAGGATGTTGATACGCTCGTAACAAATGACAGGGTTGTAGTAGCGATCAATACAACTGATCGAAACGAACAGAACGTAAAAAATCGAGCCAAACGAGTTGTATCAAGACTGGCTGGAAATAAAAGCATCCATATTGTAACAGACGAGGAAACTTTTACTCGTGTGCGAAACATTAATAATAACTTGAATAACGGTACGGATGTAGGGGAAGATATCCAACGTCTATTCAATGATATTGGAGAAGCAGTAACAGAGCCTTTTGAGGGAAATAACCGCTAACGAGACAGGGAGAACTCCTCCCTGTTTCTTTTGTGAAGAACAATTTTTCCCGGTAAATAAAATATGTTATATTAAAAATCGAGATTTGTTTATGAGAGGGGATTTTTAGAATGGCAGGACATTCTAAATGGAAAAATATTCAAAGAAGAAAAAATGCCCAAGATGCGAAGCGGGGCAAAATTTTTATGAAATTGGCAAAAGAAATTTATGTTGCGGCTAAACAAGGCGGAGGAGATCCTGACGCGAATCCGAGCCTCAGACTTGCCATTGACAAGGCTAAAGCTGCCAACATGCCGAACGATAATATAGAACGAGCAATTAAAAAAGCGACCGGCAGCCAAGATGGAGCCAACTATGAAGAAATTACATATGAAGGATATGGCCCCGGCGGTGTCGCTGTAATGGTAAAATGTCTGACGGACAATAAAAACCGTACAGCAACAAGTGTTCGCACTGCTTTTAATAAAAACGGAGGAAACTTAGGAGAAACTGGTTGTGTATCCTATATGTTCGAACGAAAGGGATATATTGTTATTGATGGTAACGGAATTGAAGAGGATGACTTGTTTCTTGAAGCAATTGACGCTGGAGCAGAAGAATTAGAAGCGTCAGGCGAGGCGTTTGAAATTTATACCGCTCCTGAAAATTTGAATAATGTAAAAACCGCTTTAGAAGAAAAAGGATATAAACTGGAAACAGCGGAAATCACATGGATTCCTCAAACGTACACGCAACTAGATGAAACAACAGCTGAAAAAATGTACAAATTAATCGATGTCCTTGAAGATGACGACGATGTCCAAGAAGTCTTCCATAATATGCAGGAAGATGAGTGATTGAAAATTTGTTGATATTAACGATTTGAAAAATCTAACAGCTGAAAAAATGAAATTGTTAAGTTATCCATTTTACTTTTTCTAATTGAAACGTATTAATATACAAGCATGCCATGATATACAAGGTAATTTCCATAATATGTAATAAGATGAAGAATCAGGACTAAGGGTTAAAACTTCTCATGATGGCTACAATAAATAAAAACAAATGTGTTATAAGTTCAGGAGTGGTGGCATGTGAAAAAGGTATTTTGCCTCTTTTGTTATACTTTGATGATCTTAGCTTTTTGTCATTTCCATCCTGAAGCATCTTTCGCAAATGCGAATCATCATTCCTCGACAGTTGAAGTCATCTTGAGAAGAGTTTATCTTGATGGCGAAGTGAGCGAAGAGGTCAAAACAGAACATCATCATTCTATCGCAGATGTAATTGCGAAATATCAAGATTGGCAGGTTGTTCGTCAGGATGGCGACGAAATTGTCTTTCAAAAGCAAATTGATGACCTCTCTCCTTTATTAAAAACAAATGGTTTTTTCGGTATTATGGAAGACGGGACTTTGTCGATTTTTAACGGGAAGCCTGACGCAGACAATGAAGTCATTCAGTCTTTTTTCCAGATCGATATAAAAAAACTGGAAAGCTATCGCCACCTGCAACTAAAAAGAGGAATTCCCGTAAAAAATAAAGAGAATTATTTAAATGTCATCAATACCTTTAAAGCTTATTCTGCTGATGAATTCAAATAAAAGGACCGATGCTTTTTGCATCGGTTTATTTTTGCAGTTCTTTCCCTGACGGAGCGAGTTCTTTATGTTAAAATAGGTTAAGTGATGAGAGGTGAACGCAGTGATTGAGTTTATCCGCGGAGTTGTAGATCATATATCAATAGATTCAATTGTGATCGATCGGAACGGAATCGGCTTTCAAATTTTCACTCCCAATCCTTTCAGCTATCAAAAACATATAAAAAAAGAAGTGACAGTTTATACATATCAATATGTAAGGGAGGATCTCCTCGCTCTGTACGGATTTTCAAGCCGTGAAGAAAAGACTCTCTTTTCCAAGCTTTTAAACGTAACAGGAATCGGTCCGAAGGGTGCTCTGGCGATCCTGGCTTATGGGGATGCAAAGCAAGTAGTGGAGGCCATTGAAAATGAAGATGAAGCATTTTTAGTAAAATTTCCTGGTGTCGGAAAGAAAACAGCGAGGCAAATCATCTTAGATTTAAAAGGGAAGCTCGTCGAATTCGTTTCAGAACCGTCTTCCAACATGTTAGCTAATCAGGTACAAACAAACCAAAAACATAGCAATCATTCGCTTATGGAAGCGATCGATGCTCTGAAAGTTTTAGGATACAGTGAGAAAGAGATAGCAAAAATCAAGCCGTCATTGGAAGGCGAATCGCTCTCAACTGATCAATATGTGAAAAAAGCATTGAAACTGCTTTTGAAATAAGGTGATAGCAATGGAGGAAAGAATTGTTGCAGGCGAAGCTGAAGCGGGAGAAAAAGATTTTGAATTCAGCCTTCGTCCTCAATCTTTCGATCAATATATCGGTCAATCAAAGATTAAGGAAAACTTAAAAATATTTATTGAAGCGGCAAAGCTTAGAGAAGAAACGTTGGATCATGTTCTTTTATATGGACCTCCAGGGCTCGGGAAAACAACACTTGCAACGATTATCGCAAATGAGATGGGGACGAATATCCGCCATACTTCAGGGCCCGCGATTGAACGGCCGGGAGAATTAGCGGCTATTCTCACTTCTTTAGAACCGGGGGATGTTTTATTTATTGATGAAATTCATCGGCTTAATCGTTCTATCGAAGAAGTCTTGTATCCAGCGATGGAAGATTTTTGTATAGATATCGTCATTGGAAAAGGATCAAGCGCCCGCACGATCAGGTTGGATCTGCCACCGTTTACACTTGTTGGTGCAACAACTAGAGTTGGCTTATTAACTGCTCCTTTAAGGGATCGATTTGGTGTGTTAAGCCGCTTGGAATACTATCAAGAGCACGAGCTCTCAAAGATAGTCAAACGAACGGCCAACCTGTTAAATATCGAGATTGAAGAGCAGGCAGCCGTTGAAATAGCTAGAAGATCGCGGGGAACGCCAAGAATTGCGAACAGGCTTCTTAAAAGGGTCAGGGATTTTGCGCAAGTGCTCGGATTTGAAAAAATCAGCGCCCATCTTGCCGAAGACGCCTTGGAGCGTTTGCAAGTGGATAAACTTGGATTGGATCATATCGATCATAAACTTCTTTTAGGGATCATTGAAAAATTCCAAGGAGGTCCCGTTGGAATTGAGACCATTTCAGCGACAATCGGTGAAGAAGCGCACACAATTGAAGATGTTTATGAACCGTATTTATTGCAAATCGGTTTTATTCGGCGAACACCGAGGGGAAGAATAGTAACAGATCTTGTGTATAAACATTTTCAAATGGAGGTGCCGAAAAGATGACGGAATTTCCAAAGCTATTGATGGTGCTTGGCGGTATTTTGCTTTTTGTCGGCTTATTTATGCAAGTTGTCGGAAGACTGCCAGGAGATATCGTAGTAAAAAAAGGAAATTTCACCTTCTTCTTTCCGATTGTCACATGCATTGTCATTAGTTTGCTTTTAACGTTCATTTTTTCTTTTTTAGGACGGTTTAAATAATGGACAGAAGCTAGGTGAACAGGATGAATATCGAATTATTTGACTTCGAATTGCCAGAGGAACTGATTGCCCAAACTCCGTTGAAGGAGAGGGATGCTTCAAGATTAATGATTGTTGATAAAAAAAGCGGAGATATTACGCACAGCAGATTTAAAAGCTTAATTGAGTATGTATCTCCGGGTGATTGCCTTGTTTTAAATGATACGCGGGTCATGCCGGCCAGATTGTACGGGGTGAAAGAAGAAACCGGGGCCAAAGTGGAAGTTTTATTGCTAAAAGAAAAAGAAGGGAATGTTTGGGAAACCCTTGTAAAACCTTCAAAGCGAGTCAAAGTAGGGACAACATTAAATTTCGGAAACGGCCTTTTAAAAGGAACATGTGTAGGAACTCTTGAACACGGCGGTAGAATCATTGAATTTCAATACGAAGGCATTTTTTTGGAAATTTTGGATCAGCTTGGGGAAATGCCATTGCCCCCATACATTAAAGAGCAGCTTGATAATAAAGAACGATATCAAACCGTTTATTCCCGAGAAATTGGTTCAGCAGCTGCACCGACTGCAGGTTTGCATTTCACAGATGAAATACTCGAAAATATAAAAAATAAAGGGATTCATATCGCTTTTATAACGCTGCATGTCGGGCTTGGGACATTTCGTCCAGTCAGCAGCACAAACATTACAGAACATAAAATGCATGCGGAATTTTATCAAATGACAGAGGGAACGGCCCGCTTATTAAATGAAGTAAGAGAAAAGGGAGGACGTATTATCGCAGTCGGTACGACTTCAACTAGAACGCTGGAAACAATTGCTGGAAAACATGGAGGCAAATTTGTCGAAGAAAGCGGTTGGACAGACATTTTTATTTATCCGGGCTACAATTTTAAAGGAATAGACGGACTCGTTACAAATTTTCATCTTCCTAAGTCTTCTCTGATCATGCTTGTCAGTGCGCTGGCTGGAAGAGAAACAATTCTTCGCGCGTATGAGGAGGCTATAAAGGAAAAATACCGTTTTTTCAGCTTTGGAGATGCCATGCTGATTATTTGAAGCAGAATAGAGGTACACTGAATAAAGGAGGGGCTTTCATTGAATAAGCCACCTATTCGATATGAATTGATCAAAACATGCAAACAAACAGGCGCCCGCCTTGGAATCGTACATACACCTCACGGTTCGTTTGAAACTCCGGTGTTTATGCCTGTGGGAACATTGGCGACCGTCAAAACTATGTCACCGGAGGAATTAAAAGAAATTGGCGCAAAAATCATTTTGAGCAATACATACCATTTATGGCTCCGACCAGGGGAAGATATCGTTAAGGAGGCAGGAGGTCTCCATTCTTTTATGAATTGGGATGGAGCGATTTTAACCGACTCCGGCGGATTTCAAGTGTTCAGCTTAAGCGAATTCCGGCGAATTGAAGAAGAGGGAGTATATTTTCGCAATCATTTAAACGGGGACAAGCTGTTTTTATCTCCAGAAAAAGCAACTGAAATCCAAAATGCTCTCGGATCAGATATTATAATGGCATTTGACGAATGCCCGCCTTACCCGGCATCATTTGATTATATGAAACAATCTGTAGAACGAACCTCCAGATGGGCTGAACGCTGTCTAGCAGCTCATAAAAGAGAAAATGAACAAGGGATGTTTGGAATTGTACAAGGCGGCGAATATGAAAACTTGCGGAAGCAAAGCGCACGCGATCTTGTCTCGCTTGATTTTTCGGGATATGCGGTTGGCGGTCTTTCTGTCGGTGAACCGAAAGAAGTGATGAATCGTGTGCTAGAATTTACCGTGCCTTTATTGCCAAGCGACAAACCTCGTTATTTGATGGGGGTCGGTTCTCCAGATTCACTGATAGATGGAGCGATTCGGGGCATTGATATGTTTGATTGCGTGCTTCCTACTAGAATTGCGCGCAACGGCACCTTAATGACATCAACAGGTCGGCTTGTCGTAAAAAATGCGAAATATGCGCGCGATTTCGGTTCATTGGATGAATCTTGTGATTGCTACGTTTGCCGAAATTATTCACGTGCTTATATCAGACATTTAATTAAAAGCAATGAAACATTTGGGATTCGATTAACATCTTACCATAATCTCTATTTTTTGATAAAATTAATGGAGCAGATTAGGGAATCAATCCGTGAAGACCGTTTAGGAGATTTCCGAGAAGAATTTTTTGAACGGTACGGATTCAATAAACCAAATGCGAAAAACTTTTAATGCTTAGAAAGGGGTGAAGAAATGTCGGAGAATTTTGTAGCAACAGTGCTGCCTTTTGTGCTGATGATTGCTATTTTTTACTTTTTGTTGATCAGACCTCAGCAAAAAAGGCAAAAGCAAATCCGTGACATGCAGGCAAACTTGAAGAAGGGTGATAAAATCGTAACGATTGGCGGTTTGCATGGGACGGTTGATTCATTGGATGAAGATAAAATCGTCATCCGTACGGGAGACGGCTCCCGCTTAACTTTTGACCGAAATGCTGTGAGAGAAGTCGTAGAACAATCATAGTTCTACAAAAAACAGGGCTGACTTAAATGTCAGCCTTTTTCTTTTTAAGCCTGCCGTTTTGGCGACGAAATATTGACTCCCAGCATTCCTCCAACTATTGAAGTGATCAAAAATCCACCGTGATATAATAGCGATTCTAGCGAAAGCGTTTTTCCGTAACCTAAAAATTGAAACAACAACACAATTCCCGTGTAAGCAACCGCTGTCGCACCGCCTAAAAGCCACCCTTTTTCTTTACCTTTTCCGCCAGCTATAAAACCTCCGATAAAAACGGCTAAAAAACTTATAGATGTGATGACCCAAAAGAGCGAATCTTCTGTTAAACTAGTAAATCGTAATAAAATAGATAAAAGAAAACTGGAAATCAAAGCAATGATCAAAATGGTAAAAACACCGTAAAATACAGCTTTCCCCCACCGCTTTGCTTCAATCATCCATTCATCTCCTCCCATGTTCACCCGTACAAGGGTAATCACTTTTATACAAGCATATTCATAAAAAAAAGATTTAGAATTAAAATTGCCAGATCAGGGTGAAAGGAATGAAACGGATAGATTTTAACGATTTTTCTGCATCGGAATAAAGATTGCTATATACGGACCGATTAGGGGAATTCGCTTTACTTCTTCCTTTTCGACTAGTCGAAAGATGATGAGAAACAGACTGTAAATAACTGTTGTGCTCATGCATGCATACATTAACTTTGGCAGCAAATGCAGTTGTTCCAATAAGATATCGTAAATATGATAGGAGATCCAACCTGTTAAGAATATGGCTGCAAAAGATAGAACATAGTCTCTTAAATAAATTGTGAACTTAAACACTTTCAGCACCGTTGCATAATGAAGAAGAGTAACGATCATAAACCCGCTTATAATGGCAAGAGCTGCGCCGATAATGCCGAGCTGCGGCCTAGTTGCGAAAACAAAAATGAGCGCTGTTTTTAAAATGGAACCAATTAAACTGTTGGTCATCGCTGCTTTTGCTAAATTTAATGCTTGCAATGCTGCTTGCAGTGGACCTTGGAAATAATAAAAGATGAAAAAAGGAGCCATAACTTTCACATAGATGGCAGATTGAGCATTTCCATACATAAAGATCATGATCGGTTCAGCGTACACGTATAAAATAACAACTGCTAGTCCGCCTGTAACAAGCGAGAGCCTTAAAGCTTGCCTCAGCCGATATTCTGCTAATCGAATCCTTTTTTGGGCAATCGCTTCGCTTAATGCGGGCACTAATGATGTTGACAGCGAAAAAGTGATGAAAGAGGGAAGCATTAATAAAGGAAGCGCATACCCCGTCAATTCCCCATATTGTTTTGTAGCTAAAGATGAATGAACTCCGGCGATCAGTAAACTGTGTGAAACAACGATCGGTTCGAGAAACCATGAAATGTTGCCGATAAATCGGCTGCCGGTTGTCGGCAGGGCAATTTTCATGAGCTGACTGAATGTTTCTTTTCCCTTTTTTAACGAACGGAAAAACGATTTTCTCACTCGAATTTGCTTTTTGAAACGGAACGCTATTAGTAAGTAAAGTAAGGAAGCAAGTTCTCCAATTGCTGCCGCAACAAAGGCGCCAGCGGCTGCATATTCGATTCCGTAAGGCAGCATAGCTTTTGTACAAACGGCGATAAAGGCGATTCTGACCGCTTGCTCAAGCACCTGGGAGAATGCCGCAGGCGTCATGTTTTGTTTTCCTTGAAAGTAGCCTCTCAAAACAGAGGATACAGCAATAATAGGAATTACAGGAGTGATGGAAATCAAAGGATAGAATGTTCTTGGGTCTGTAAGCAATGTTTCAGAAATATATGAGGCGGAAAACAACACAAGCGGTGCGATGATAATGCTTAAACTGCACGTAATTGTTAAAGATACAACCAGTATTTTTTTTACCTTTTTGCTGTCTCCTTTTGCATCCGCTTCCGCGACCAGCTTGGAGATGGCAACCGGCAAACCGAGCTGTGTAGCTGCTGCGACAAGGCCAAACGTAGGCATCGCCATCATGTAGAGGCCAACCCCTTCTTCTCCAATCATTCTGGCTATGACAATTCGATTAATAAAACCGAGAATTCTTGTGATGAGGCCTGCCGTCATTAAAATGAGCATTCCTTTTAAAAAGGTTTGCTTCGGCATTTTTCTCCCTGCCTTCTCAAAAAACTTGATATCATATACAATTACTATATGCAGACTCGAAGTACAGGCATGACAACCTTTTAAGAAAGGAGCATAAAAGTGGAGAACTATTCGGTAGATGCCTATCGCAAGTATTTAAGGCCGTTTTTGAAAAGCAAGCTCGAAGAATTCCGGCTGTATGGATACGATAAAATGACAGAGGATGAATTGTGGGCTTTTTTGAAAAGAAAAAAATGGAAAAAAATTGAGGGTGTCAGAGTACATCGGTTAGTAGAAGGGATTATGTCAGTGAAAGTGTCCGATTTCATGAATTATACGACCATTGAGTTTATGAAAGATGCAAAATGGTTAGATAGTAAAGAAGGACAAGAAATATTAAAAGAATTAACCTAAAGATGATAAGGCGATGTTTCGCACATAAGCTTGAGGAGGATCAACATGGCAAAAAAAGGCCGAATTATATCATTTTTTATCATTGTTTTCGCCCTTTTAGGTTTGACTGGCGCAACGACAAAACCAATCGTAGAAGGCATTACGCTTGGTCTTGATTTAAAAGGCGGCTTTGAAGTTTTATATGAAGTGAAGCCGGTAAATAAAGGAGATAAAATTGACCGTCAAGCCCTTTTAAGTGCAGTTGAAGCGCTGGACAAAAGGGCGAATGCACTTGGAGTGAGCGAACCAAATATCCAAATAGAAGGGAATGACCGAATTCGCGTTCAGCTTGCAGGCGTGACGGATCAGACTGAAGCTCGGAAAATTTTGTCGACGCAGGCAGAACTGACCTTTCGTGATGTCAATGACAAAGAATTACTAAACGGTTCAGACTTAGTGCAAGGCGGTGCCAAGCAATCATTTGACCAAAACGGTAAACCGAACGTTGTCGTTGAGCTAAAGGATGCGAAAAAATTTAAAGAAGTGACAGAGAAAATAGTAAAAATGGCGCCTGAAAATAAGCTGATCATATGGCTTGATTGGGAAGAAGGCGACTCGTATAAAAAAGAAGCAGCAAAAGCGAATCCGAAATTTTTGTCCGATCCATACGTAAATGAAGTGTTTGATACGACTACGGTCACGATTGAAGGACAATTTACGGTAGAAGAAGCGCAGCAATTAGCAAGTTTGCTGAATGCTGGTGCATTGCCAGTGAAGCTGCACGAAATTTATTCAACTTCTGTCGGGGCAAAATATGGGGAACAAGCGATGCAATCAACCATTTATGCGGGTTACGTCGGCGTAGGCCTCATTATGCTGTTCATGATCTTTTACTATCGCTTGCCGGGATTGATCGCATCTATCACGCTTGTTTCATACATATACCTCATTTTAGTTGTGTACAATTGGATGCATGCGGTGCTTACATTGCCGGGGATCGCCGCCCTTATTTTAGGGGTTGGGATGGCAGTTGACGCGAACATTATTACAGACGAACGAATTAAGGATGAATTAAAGCTTGGAAAAAGTGTCCGATCTGCTTTTAAAGCAGGAAACAAAAGATCGCTTTTAACCATTTTTGATGCCAATATTACGACAATACTCGCAGCTGTTGTTTTGTTTATTTTTGGAACAAGCTCTGTAAAAGGATTTGCGACAATGCTCATTGTCAGCATTATTATATCCTTCCTTACGGCGATTTATTTAAGCAGATTGCTGCTCGGATTGCTCGTGGAGAGCCGGGCATTTGACAAAAAGCCGCATTGGTTTGGCGTGAGGAAAAGCGATATTTTGGATATTACGAAAACGAATAAAGATACCGATGTCCCAACTCGCTTTGATCATATTGATTTTGTTAAACATCGGAAAAAGTTTTTCGTTTTATCAAGTGTATTAATTGTCGCAGGCATCATCATCCTCTTTGTTGCTAAATTGAATCTAAGCATCGATTTTACGAGTGGAACGCGGGTCGAGCTAGCGACAAATGAGCCGCTATCGGCTGATACAATCGAAAAAGAATTCAAATCAATCGGGCTTAAGCCGGATGAAATTGTATTATCTGGTAATGATAAAAGCACAGCAGTTGTACGATTTGTAGGCGCATTTGATAAAGAAACGATTTCAAATGTAAAAGAACATTTCACAGAGCTGTATGGGATAGAGCCAAATATAAGCACGGTTTCGCCAACAGTCGGAAAAGAGCTGGCGCGAAATGCTCTCATCGGTGTTGCAATTGCTTCCATTGGGATTATCATATATGTATCCATCCGCTTTGAATTTTATATGGCGCTTGCAGCTGTGCTTGCCCTATTGCACGATGCCTTTTTTATCGTTTCCTTTTTCAGTATTACCCGTCTTGAAGTAGACATTACATTTATCGCGGCCGTGTTGACGATTATTGGTTACTCGATCAACGATACGATTGTTACGTTTGACCGTATAAAAGAAAACATGGGAAAAGCGAAAAAAATAAAAACATTTGAGCAGCTTGCGGAAATTGTCAACAAAAGCTTGCGGCAAACCTTTACAAGATCGATTAACACCGTTTTAACCGTGATCTTTGCTGTTGTCGCTCTCATTTTATTCGGAAGCTCGTCCATTTTAAATTTCTCGATTGCTTTGTTGGTTGGATTGATTGCAGGCGTTTATTCCTCTTTGTTTATCGCCAGCCAGCTTTGGCTCGTTTGGAAATGGAAGCAAATTGAAAAACGTTCTGTAAAAGAAAACTAGTGAACAGCCGCTGTAAAAGTTCGAAGGGGCTGTCCAAAAAGTCAGGGTTAACTGACTTTTTGGGGCTCCTTCATTTTAGGGATTTATCGGACAGACTATTTTTCCTATCTTGTGTTTAGGGGCTGTCTTTGAAAGTCAAATCGCCATTGAAAACAAAAAATCATAAACACCGATATATCAACGTTTCTAACACATTAATGGGGGCGTCAATAAGCCGTAAAAACGACTTATTAGACACCCCCTTCTTACCTCTAGTCAAGTATTTTTTATTAAATAATTTGGTTAATATAGATTTTATTTTGGAAGGAAGGGGGACCCCTTCCTTCCAAAATAAATTTTCGCATGACAAATAGACCTCACGATTTCCATTTTTTTCGTCAGGTCTTTGTGATATAATCTTACTTACGATTACTGATGCATTGTTGCCTTTTCGTAATCGTATTTCAGATTATGTGTGATAAGGTGATAAGCCGATTTCAAGAACTTATTCACGCATGCTATGGACGCAACTTTATGAGGTTTCCTCTGGGGTTGCGTTTTTAATTTATCATAATAATCTACAATATGATTTTGTGTGTTTTTCCGTAGTTGGATCATGGTCTGGATCATGTAAAATAGAATCTTTCTAAGTTTGTTATTTCCTCTTTTATTAATCTTGTCTTTATAAAAGGTATTCCCAGATTGATATCTCATAATATCAATACCGACGTAAGCATTCAGTTGTTTATGGTTTTTGAATCGTCGAATATCTCCTAATTCTCCAATTAAACGAACTGCAGTCGTTTCTCCGATTCCTGGAAATGAAATTAAAATCTGATACTCTTGTTTATCTTTCGATAATTTAACCATCTTTTGGACAAGTTGATCTCTTTTCTCCTTCAAGTCTGCAATCCGTTTGGCATAATCCCGCACTTGTTCACAGCGAATATCATCTTTTGAAATTGCTGGATACGCTTCTTTTGCTGCTTCGATTAAAGCGATCCCTTTTTCTTCAGCACGTGCCAATGATAAGTTTTTTCTTGTGTTGGCTTTTAAACGATTACGAATCACTGTTTTTGAACAAACTAACACATGATCCGGATGAGGGTATAATTGAACGACATTCAAAAATAAAGCAGAACGTTTACTGAATAGCTTTTCTAACTCGGGAAAACTCAATTGTAGAATCGCATGTAAACGACTATATAAATGCGTCATTTCACTACTTAATTCATCATAATATCTCGTCATTGCACGCATTTGTTTATAATATTCCCCTTCTTGATAAGTTTGTTCACGTTCAACTCTAAAGTGAGTTTTCGCAAGTTCATGAGCGTCGCTTTTATCTGTTTTTTGTCTCCTCATTGAAGCCATTTGAATATTCGCTTCGAGTGGGTTAACTCGATAATACATATAACCTTGATCACCTAAGAATCGTTCTAGTGGTTTTGAATATACGCCTGTTGCTTCAAAGACAATATCAGGTGCCTGTGCATCTTTTTGTGTTAAAGATATAAGGGTTTCGTTTAATTTCTCGAAAGAGTAGCGGTTATGGGTTATTTCACCCTCATATTCGCATTGACGATAACGGTCATAAATGACCATTGTACTTTTCCCCATACTGACATCAAATGCCACTACGTGTTTCATATTTTCTGCCTCTCCTTTTTAGCCAAACATAGAAGTTCTTCACATTGCCTTATTGATTCCATTTTCTTATACACGGTCTCTTCGGACCCAACATACTAAACTGATTCAAATAAGGATGTGAAGTTGGTCTGTTTTTAATACGGACTCTATTTGGTCCCAGGGGATGTTCGACCTTCCTTCACTTCTACTATAAAAAAATAGTAGCACAAACCTTGGCCTAGGTCTGTACTACTAATGTTAGTATGTTTCTTATGCTCTCTTTCTTCATTACGTTCTCCAAAAGTTTTATGACGGACATTCGGTGCATACAATTTATTCCAGTTGGACTTCATTGCCTCTATGAAGGACATTTACAAATTTTATTCGATTATTTTTGTCCTTCACAATGTATTTCTCCAAACTCCTTCATTTTAGGAACTCATCGGACAGCCCCTCTCTTTCTTATGAAGAAACATCGCCTTGAAAATAGTGTTTGAAAACATTTCATTTCGTTCTGTATAATAGGAGAAGTTGAGGGGTGAAATTATGCTGAGATCTAAATTTCGTTGGAATCGTTTATATAGGGATGAGTCCAACGAAGAGGCTGTTCGAGCATTAATCGACTCTTTGAATATTACATATTTGACTGCTCGATTACTTGTGAATCGCGGCATTCAAAATGTTGAAGAAGCAAAAGAGTTTTTACATATAAAGGAACCTTCATTTCATGATCCTTTTTTGTTGGATGGGATGGAGCGGGCATGTGAGCGTATTTTTGCAGCAATCCGCGCTGGTGAAAAGATTGTCGTATACGGTGATTATGATGCGGACGGCGTTTCCAGCACTGCCGTCCTGTTGACGGCATTAAAGGAATTGGGGGCAAACGTCGATTTTTACATACCGAATCGATTTTCAGAAGGATACGGGCCAAACGAACATGCTTTCCGAATGATTCATGAAAAAGGATGCAGGCTGATTATAACAGTTGATACCGGCATCGCGGCAATCAATGAAGCGGATTTAGCCAAAAGGCTTGGAATCGACCTCATTATAACAGACCATCATGAACCGGGGCCTGTTTTGCCTGATGCGTATGCGATCATTCATCCGAAATTGCCAAATTCAACATATCCTTTTAAGGAGCTGGCAGGTGTAGGCGTTGCTTTTAAAATGGCCCATGCCCTTTATGGAAAGGTTCCAGAATCTCTGATAGAGATCGCAGCCATTGGAACAATTGCTGATTTAGTACCTCTATACGGAGAAAATCGGCTTCTTGCGAAAAAAGGGATTGAAAAATTAAAAACGACGACAAGACCTGGCATAAATTCGCTTCTTTCCATTGCTGGAGTGGACAAATCTTCCGTAAATGAGGAAACGATAGGATTTGTTTTAGGACCGAGAATCAATGCGGCAGGGAGGCTGCAAGAAGCCGATCCTGCCGTTGAATTGTTGTTGACAGATGATAAAGAAAAAGCTGATATGCTTGCTAAGGAAATCGATCAATTAAATAAGCAAAGGCAGAAGCTTGTACAAGAGATAACGGACGAAGCGATTAAGGAAATTGAGAAAAATTTTCCAATCGAAGACAATCCTGTTTTAGTCGTCGCAAAAGAAAACTGGAATTCTGGAGTGATCGGAATCGTTGCTTCCAGATTGGTCGAAAAATTTTACCGTCCTGCCATCGTGTTGAGCATTGATCGTGAGACAGGTCTTGCCAAAGGGTCTGCGCGAAGCATTCAAGGGTTTGATCTATTTAAAAACTTATCGGAATGCAGGGAGCTTCTCCCTCATTTTGGAGGCCATACGATGGCTGCTGGCATGACGCTGAAAGCAGAGCATATTGACGAGCTGCGCCAAAAAATGATCGATCTTGCAAATAGTCAGCTTTCAGATGAAGATTTTATTCCTGTAAAAAACATTGAATGTGCCTGTTCATTGGAGCATGTCACAATAAAAGCAGTCGAAGAGCTGGAGAAGCTTGCCCCTTTCGGAGTCGATAATCCGAAGCCGCTCTTTTTACTAGAGAATGTCAATGCGGCAGATGTTAGAAAAATTGGGGTAAACGGAAATCATTTGAAAATGAAGATTGAGGAGAAGGAATTTGAATTAGATGTCGTCGGCTTTGGACAGGGAGAATTGGCAGAAGAAATATCTCCTTTCGCAAACGTTTCTATTGTCGGTGAGCTTGCGATCAACGAATGGAATTATGTAAAAAAGCCGCAGCTATTGCTTCAAGACCTTGCCGTGCCAGCGTGGCAGCTTTTTGATTGGCGAGGTTCAAGAGGAACGGAGGCTTTGCTCTCTAAACTTCCTGCTGAAAAACGATTGCTGATCGCCTTTCATGAAGAATCTATAAAATTATATAAAGATCAACCGTACATTCATGAAATTCATATAATATCAGAAATAAAGGATTACAAAAATATAGATGTTTCCAATAAGTATGTTGTATTTCTCGATATGCCCCCGGCAATCGAATTTCTTGTTTCAGCATTTGAGCAAGGAATGCCTGAAAGAATTTATGCTATTTTTTATCAGCATGCAGACCACTTTTTTCAAACAATGCCGACAAGAGAGCATTTTAAATGGTATTACGCATTCTTAACGAAAAAAAGTTCTTTCGATTACAAAAAATATGGGGAAGATTTAGCCAAATACCGTGGCTGGACAAAAGAAACGATCTTTTTTATGACAAAGGTGTTTTTTGAACTTGAATTTGTTACAATAAACAATGGTGTGATTACATTAAACAAAAAGGTGAAAAAACGGGATTTATCAGAATCCGGGACATATCAGCAGAAGCTGGATCAAATGAAACTGGAACAGCAGCTTCTCTATTCTTCTTATCAAGAACTGAAGGAATGGTTTGAAAAGGCAGTCTTGAAACGAGATGCCGATAAATTTTTACAAGTTCATGAATGGTAAACAACCGAGGAGGACGAGTGATGGATTTAAAAAAATACGTGACAATTGTTGAAGATTTTCCAAAACCGGGCATTTCTTTTAAAGATATCACAACATTAATGGACAACGGGGAAGCATTTAAATATGCAACAGACCAAATTGTTCAATATGCGCGTGAAAAGAAGATTGATATTGTTGTCGGTCCAGAAGCAAGAGGGTTTATCATCGGCTGCCCAGTTGCTTACTCTCTCGGAGTTGGTTTTGCACCTGTTCGAAAAGAAGGCAAGCTTCCGCGCGAAACGATCAAGGTGGAATACGGGCTTGAGTACGGAAAAGATGCATTAACCATTCATAAAGATGCGATTAAGCCTGGCCAGCGAGTGTTAATAACCGATGATTTGCTGGCGACTGGAGGAACGATTGAAGCTACCATTAAATTAGTGGAACAGCTTGGCGGAGAGGTTGCCGGCATTGCCTTTTTAATTGAATTGTCTTATCTTGAGGGCAGAAAAAGGCTTGAAGGCTATGATATATTAGCATTGATTAAATATTAATCGGCGCAAATCTATAAATGAAGCACTCTTAATGGGTGCTTTTTTTTAAAACAATAAAATGAAAAACTTTAGAAATTGTAATATTTTCCATCCACTCGCAAAATAGCTGCAGCAGCTCTATTTTTTTTACCCCTTTTCAAAAGGATCGTATTCTTCTCTTTACATGTTTGTTAATTTTATTTAATAATAAAAACAATAACGTATATACAATTAAAGGTGATCCCATGGCAAACGAACAAATGTTGACAGCTGAACAGATCTTCGAAAAAGCGGAAAAGTATCTTCCGCCTGACGATATAGAGTTTATAAAAAAAGCATACGAGTTTGCAAAAAACGCCCATCATGGGCAATATCGCAAATCAGGCGAACCATATATTATGCATCCGGTGCAGGTTGCCGGGATTCTAGTAGATTTGGAGCTGGATCCTACAACGATTGCCGGCGGCTTTTTACATGATGTTGTGGAAGATACGGATGTGACATTAGACGAGCTTCGACAAGAATTTAACGATGAAGTCGCTATGCTTGTGGATGGAGTAACAAAGCTGGGAAAAATTAAATATAAATCAAAAGAAGAGCAGCAGGCGGAGAATCACCGGAAAATGTTTGTCGCTATGGCGAAGGACATTCGGGTCATTTTAATTAAACTGGCAGACCGTCTTCACAATATGCGTACGTTAAAACATTTGCCGCAGGAAAAGCAGCGAAGAATCGCCAATGAAACGTTGGAAATATTTGCTCCTCTCGCCCATCGCCTCGGAATCTCAAAAATCAAATGGGAACTTGAAGATACAGCCTTGCGGTATTTAAATCCGCAGCAATACTACCGAATTGTCAATTTGATGAAAAAGAAACGTGCAGAACGGGAAAAGTATGTTGAAGAGGTAATTGAAGATTTAAAGAAGCGAATTGAAGAAGTAAAGATAAAGGCAGAGCTGTACGGCCGGCCGAAGCATATTTATTCCATTTATCGAAAAATGGTTCTCCAAAATAAACAATTTAACGAAATATATGATTTGCTGGCTGTGCGAATTATTGTGAACAGCATAAAAGACTGCTACGCAGTGCTTGGCATCATTCACACATGCTGGAAGCCGATGCCTGGCAGATTTAAAGATTATATTGCAATGCCAAAAACAAACATGTATCAATCCATTCACACGACTGTCATCGGTCCGAAGGGGGATCCCCTTGAGGTTCAAATTCGCACATACGAAATGCATGCGATCGCTGAATACGGGATTGCTGCCCATTGGGCTTATAAAGAAGGAAAAAGCATTACATCTTTTGATAAAAAACTGAGCTGGTTTAGAGAAATATTGGAGTTTCAAAACGATTCTTCCAACGCCGAAGAATTTATGGAGGCATTGAAAGTTGATCTGTTCTCTGACATGGTGTTTGTATTTACTCCAAAAGGAGATGTCATTGAGCTTCCCGCCGGGTCGATTCCGATTGATTTCGCCTACAGAATTCATTCTGAAATAGGCAATAAGACGATCGGAGCAAAAGTAAACGGAAAAATAGTGCCTCTTGATTATAAATTAAAAACCGGAGATATAGTGGAAATATTGACGTCGAAGCATTCTTACGGTCCGAGCCAAGATTGGCTTAAATTGACGCAGACCTCTCAAGCGAAAAATAAAATTCGCCAATTTTTCAAAAAGCAGCGCCGAGAGGAGAATGTTGAAAAAGGAAAAGAATTAATTGAAAAAGAAATTAAAGCGATGGATTTTGATGTGAAAGAAGTCCTTACTCAGGAAAATATAAAACGTGTCGCGGAAAAATTTAATTTTTCAAACGAGGACGATATGTATGCGGCAGTTGGCTTCAACGGCATTACTGCTTTACAGGTTGCAAACCGCCTAGTCGAAAAAATTCGCAAACAGCGGGATATAGAAGAGCAGGAAAAATTGATGGAAAAGGTGGTTCAACAAGGTGCAAGGCGGCCGAAGCGCCGTGATGCAGGAGTGTCTGTAAAGGGTATTGATAATTTGTTAATCAGGCTTTCCCGCTGCTGCAACCCAGTTCCTGGCGATGATATTGTCGGATTTATTACAAAAGGAAGAGGGGTATCTGTTCACCGGTCTGATTGTCCAAATGTCAATAAAGAGGATGCAAAAGACAGGTTAATTGAAGTGGAATGGGAAAATCAGCTGGACGGCCGGAAGGAATACAATGTGGAAATTGAGATTTTAGGTTTTGACCGGCGCGGCTTATTAAATGAAGTGCTCCAGTCTGTAACAGAGACGAAGACAAACATTACGACAATTTCGGGAAGAACGGACCGTAACAAAGTAGCGAACATCCATTTAGGAATTTCGATTCAAAATGTCAGCCATCTTCAAAAAGTTGTGGATCGGATCAAGCAAATACCGGATGTATATTCAGTGCGGAGAATTATGAATTAAGAAAGGAAATACATGATGAAAGTTGTAGTACAACGAGCAAGGAATGCAAATGTCAAAGTAGATGGACAAGTTGTTGGTTCGATTGAGTTCGGTTTAATGGTGCTAGTCGGTGTTACGCACGAGGATACGGAAAAAGATGCAGAGTTTTTAGCGGATAAAGTGGCCAATTTGCGCATATTTGAGGATGAAGAAGGGAAAATGAATTTATCTCTTTTAGATGTTGGGGGCGAAGTTTTATCCGTCTCCCAATTTACGCTGTACGGCGATTGCCGGAAAGGAAGAAGGCCAAATTTTATGCAAGCAGCCAAACCGGATATTGCTGAAAAACTATATGAATCTTTCAACGACAAACTGAGAGAAAAAGGCGTACGTGTTGAAACGGGTTCTTTCGGAGCGATGATGGCTGTTGAATTTACAAACGTTGGCCCAGTAACATTGATTATCGAAAGCAAATAAAAAAATCGTGAGCGAGCTGCTCACGATTTTTTTATGAGTTTACATATTTGACGACCGCTTTATAAATCGCTTGTGAGATTTTCTCTTGGTAAGCGTTTGTGCTGACTGTCCACTCTTCCATAGGATTGCTCAAAAAACCTAGTTCAAGCAAAGCAGCAGGACGTTTATTTTCACGCAGCACAAAATAATTTCCAAATTGAACACCACGGTTTCTTAAATTGACATGCCTCACCATCTCTTTGTGAATTACATTTGCTAATGCTTTATCCTTTGCAGAATTGTAATAAAAAGTTGTGATTCCATTTGCGCTTGGAATGATTGAGCTATTATAATGGATGCTCACAAAGGCGTTTGCGTTGTTTTTTACAGAAATTCCTACACGGGATTGCAGGCTGATATATGTATCGTCGCTTCTAGTTAAAACTGCATTTACACCTGCTCTTTTTAATTTGTTGTACACAAGTTTAGCTGTTTTTAAGGTTAAATGTTTTTCCAGCGTCCCTCTGACACCGATCGTCCCGCTGTCATAGCCTCCGTGGCCCGGATCGATAATGACTTTTTTACCGTTTGACGGTATGCTTGTCCCTTTATTGGAATTGTTTTCGCTTGTTGTTGTGACGACCCAGCTTGCTACATAAGCTGTTTGACCGTTTCGGAGCTGAATTTTATACCAATTATTATAAATCCCTACAATTGGAAAAGTCTGCCCTTTGTTTCCTCTTTGAACAATTTTTGCAGAAGTGGAAGGTGCACTGCGCAAATTTGTTCCGTCGTATAAAAGGACAACTGATTGAGCGCCGTTTGTTTTCTTTGAGCCAGCTTCGATATATCTTTTGGATGCCCAGCCTGTTTTGTTTTTCGCATATCTAATTTGATACCAATCTCCGTTTGCACCTATGATTTCTACCTCTGTTCCTTTTTTAATGGTACCGACAATTTTTGAGTGTAAAGACGGGCCGCTTCTAACATTTAACGAACTGGCTGTAATCCTTCCTTTTTGCGGGGAAGTGCTGCTGCTTTTAGCTGCTGCTTTGGTAATATATTGCTTCGACACCCACCCCGTCACATTGTTGTAGCGAATTTTATACCAATTGCCTTGTTCCGAAATGATTTCAACTTTCATGTTTTTTGTCAGCTTGCCGGTAATTGATGATTGTGCATTTGGTTTTGAACGAACATTTAATATAGTGGCTGTAACCGTACCGAGGCTATGCTTCTGATTCGAAGGAGTTTTGCTTGCTGCTGGAGCTACATATGCAGAAGAGACCCATCCTTGCCGGCCATTATAGGAAATTTTCACCCATTTCCCCTGTTTCATCAACACATGCGCTTTTTCCCCTTTAGGAAACTGTCCAACAACTTTATAGTTTGTCCCGGGGCCAGAACGGATTCTTAACCCGGTAGTCGTAGAAACGACATAATCCTTTTTTTGAAGCTCGGTTTCTACTGAAAGAAGCCAATCGGCTACCCACCCGGAAGAGCCCTGTTTTAATTGAATTTTCACCCAATCTCCTTTCCTTGCGACAATCGGGTATTTTTCACCGTACCGAACGCTTTTCATTACGGGATAGCTTAAACCGGGACCTGTCCGGACATTTACTTTATCTTGCTTAATGACTGCATTTTGCGTATCCGCTTGGGCTGAATGAAAAACTGGAGCGGTAGAAGTAAAAAGCAGTGAAAGCAACAGAACGATTAAAAAGCATTTTTTTCGCAATGGCCATGCTCCTTTCACATTCATGCAAAAAACTATTTCTATTTTATTTCGGCATTTCCTTTTTTACATTGAGTATTTTTTCATTTTTTTGCGGGAAGACTAAGACGCAAATTCTGATGAAAAAGAAAGGGGAAAAATATGCGGTCCAGTGAAAAACATTCTTTCTCCGCATCAATTTTTCATGACCAGTTTGGTATTTCTTTCATTGATCGTACGATGCAGGATATTTTAATAGAGGTTTCGTTTGAGCATGGTTTAAATCAAGAGGAGGCGAAAAAGCTCCGTGATCGGCTCAGCCGTTCTTGACATGACACAGTATTGTTCGTATGATAATATAAAATTCTAGATTTAAAAATAACGTACATAAACAACCGATGACGGAGACAAGTAGCTGGGATGCACATGGACAGAGAGGAAAGGCCTTAGGCTGAAAGCCTTTCCCCATGATCGCTTAGTGAAGAACACTCCGGAGGTTTTCCTCTGAAAGGTGTAAAAGTAGGAGGAAACGTAAATAGGCGTTAACTTTTAAGTGGAAGCATTGCTTCAATTAGGGTGGCACCACGGGAGACTCTCCCGTCCCTACGGGAATCGTCAGGGGACGGGTTTTTTTATGGAATTTATTTTATAAGTGGAGGAGAATCGACAATGGCTTTTCAAATCCCGCGAGGTACACAGGATATTTTGCCGTCGGAGGCTTCAAGATGGCAATATGTTGAGAAAAAAGCTAGGGAAATATGCCGTCTTTATCGCTTTCAAGAAATTCGAACCCCCATTTTTGAACATACGGAATTATTTCAAAGGGGTGTAGGCGAATCAACCGATATTGTCCAAAAAGAAATGTACACTTTTTCCGACAGGAAAGGAAGAAGTTTAACATTAAGACCGGAAGGAACGGCAGCAGTCGTCCGCGCTTTTGTTGAAAAGAAAATGTACGCCGATCCGAACCAGCCTGTAAAGCTTTTTTACATCGGTCCGATGTTTCGGTATGAAAGACCGCAATCAGGGCGTTTTCGGCAATTTGTTCAATTCGGTGTGGAGGCTCTCGGCTCGGACGACCCTGCGCTGGATGCTGAAGTTATTTCTTTGGCGATGGCGTTTTATCAATCGCTCGGCTTAAAAAAATTGAAGCTTGCCATTAACAGTTTGGGAGATCAAGAGAGCAGAGCTGCACATCGTGCTGCTTTAGTCAACCATTTTAAGCCGAGAATTGGAGAATTTTGCTCTGATTGCCAAAAGCGGCTTGAGCAAAATCCGTTAAGAATACTTGATTGTAAACAAGACCGCGAGCATGAATTGATGAAAAGCGCCCCTTCCATCATTGACTTTTTAAACGATGAATCAAAGCAATATTTTGATCAAGTGTTAAAATATTTAACGGAGCTTGGCATTGAGTATGAAATCGATCCAAATCTCGTCCGCGGATTGGATTATTATAACCATACAGCATTTGAAATCATGAGCAATGCGGAAGGGTTTGGGGCGATTACGACTTTATGCGGCGGCGGAAGATATAACGGCTTGGTCGAAGAAGCCGGAGGGCCAAGCACGCCGGGGATCGGCTTTGCTTTAAGCATTGAACGCCTGTTAGCAGCAATTGATGCTGAAAACATCGCTCTTCCGATTGAAAAAGGTCTAGATTGTTATATTGTGGCACTGGGAGATCGGGCGAAGGAACGGTCGGTATCTCTATTGCAGGAAATGCGGAAAGCCGGCATTTCTGCAGACAAAGATTATGAAAATAAGAAAATGAAAGCACAACTGAAGCAAGCGGACAGGCTTCAAGCCAAATTTGTCATCATCATAGGTGATGAGGAATTAGAAAAAGGCGTGGCGAACGTAAAAAACATGGCAACAGGCGAACAAGATGCGGTGGCATTTGAACGACTTGCAGAGTATATAAAAGAGAGAAAGTAAAGGAGAGTATGTAGGATGTTTGGACGTTCGTATTATTGTGGAGAAATTTCCGAAAAAGCAATCGGCGAAAAGGTCGTTTTAAAAGGATGGGTGCAAAGACGCCGCGATTTAGGAGGACTTATTTTTATCGACTTGCGCGACCGGACAGGAGTTGTCCAAATTGTTTTTAATCCTGAAGTTTCAAAGGAAGCGTTAGAAATAGCTGAAAAAATCCGCAGCGAGTATGTATTGGACATTGAAGGCGAAGTGGTGAAAAGATCGGAAGAGACGATTAATCCGAACATTCGAACAGGAAAAGTGGAAGTGGTTGTTCAATCGGTAACCATTTTAAACAGCGCCAAAACTCCTCCTTTTTCACTTGCGGATCAAAAAGCGGACATTTCCGAAGAGGTTCGTTTAAAATACCGTTATTTAGATTTGCGCCGTCCAGTCATGTTTGAAACGTTAAAAATGCGGCATCAAATTACGAGAGCGATTCGCAACTTTTTGGATGAAAATGGATTTATTGATGTGGAAACCCCCATTTTAACGAAAAGCACACCGGAAGGAGCACGGGACTATCTTGTCCCTTCTCGCGTCCATGAGGGGGAATTTTATGCGCTCCCGCAATCGCCGCAAATATTCAAACAGCTTCTAATGGTTTCAGGATTTGATAAATATTATCAAATTGCAAGATGCTTCCGCGATGAGGATTTGCGCGCAGACAGACAGCCGGAATTTACCCAAATAGATATAGAAACTTCTTTTATGAGCCAAGAAGATATTATGAATCTAACCGAAAAGATGATGGCTCATGTGTTAAAAGAAGTGAAAGGAATCGAGCTTACTCTTCCATTCCAACGCATGCCATATGATGAGGCGATGGCGCGCTTTGGGTCGGACAAGCCGGACGTTCGATTCGACCTGGAGCTTGTTGATGTATCTGAAATTGTGAAAAACTCCGCTTTCAAAGTTTTCAGTCAAGCAGTTGCAGGTGGAGGGCAAGTAAAGCTAATCAATGTAAAAGGAAAAAAAGACGAATTTTCACGCAAAGATCTAGATGCTCTCCAAGAGTATGTTCACAATTATGGAGCGAAAGGTTTGGCTTGGCTTAAAGTAGAAGAAAATGAAGTAAAAGGCCCAATTGCAAAATTTTTATCAGAAAATGAACAAAATAGTATTTTGCAAGCAGCTGAAGGACAGAATGGAGACTTGCTTCTGTTTGTTGCCGACAAGCCGAATGTTGTTGCTGATTCGTTGGGGGCTCTCAGATTAAAACTAGGAAAAGATTTAGGGCTGATCGAAGAAGATAAACTTGAATTTTTATGGATTACGGATTGGCCGCTCGTTGAATATAATGAAGAAGACGGCCGCTATTATGCATTGCATCATCCGTTTACTATGCCGTTTCGTGAGGACTTGGAGTACTTTGAGAAAGACCCTCTCAAAATGCGGGCTCAAGCATATGACTTAGTGTTAAATGGATATGAACTTGGCGGAGGGTCGATTCGGATTTTTGAAAAAGACGTTCAAGAAAAGATGTTCAAACTTCTTGGTTTTACAGAGGAACAAGCAAGAGAACAGTTCGGATTTTTGCTGGAAGCCTTCGAATACGGTACGCCGCCGCATGGTGGAATTGCACTAGGATTGGATCGGATTGTAATGCTTTTGGCAGGAAGAACAAATTTACGGGATACGATTGCCTTTCCGAAAACAGCAAGTGCGAGCTGTTTGTTAACGGAGGCACCAAGCCAAGTAAGCAAAGAGCAATTGGATGAACTGCATCTTGAAGTGAAACATAGCTCAAGGTAATAATTTCCATTATTTGTTTTTTATCTTGAAATCTCATGCTAATTATGATATTCTTTATTCAAAATTTAAGTCCTGATGTGTGCGTCGTACACCTAGTTTTGACCGAACAACGATTTAAATGGGAGCCCGGAGTTTCTAAAGTGAGTAAATGCCTCATATGCATATGGCACGAGGACTTACAAAGCTTTAGAACAGGGCACCCACCTGCTGAGAGCGGGTTCAAAACGAAGGAAACGGCGACGGCACAATTGGGACTTTTTTAGTTTGTACACTGAATTTTGACAAATTGGAGTGATTTTTTTTGCTTCATCAGTTTTCCCGAAATGAACTAGCGATTGGAAAAGAAGGTTTACATAAATTGAAAAACAGCTCCGTAGCCGTTTTAGGGGTTGGCGGAGTTGGATCTTTTGCCGTCGAAGCTCTTGCACGATCAGGCATCGGGCGATTGATTTTGATCGATAAAGATGATGTCGATATTACGAATATTAACCGGCAAATCCATGCGCTTTTGTCGACAGTTGGAAAACCGAAAGTGGATTTAATGAAAGCAAGAATTGCTGACATTAATCCGGATTGTGAAGTAATTGCATTAAAAATGTTTTACACGGAAGAGACGTATGAAGACTTTTTTAAGCTAAACCCTGACTATGTGATTGACGCCAGCGATACGATCAGCTATAAAATTCATTTAATGAAGGAATGCCTGAAACGGAATATTCCTATTATTTCAAGCATGGGGGCAGCCAACAAAACGGATCCAACCCGTTTCCGAGTAGCAGATATTTCAAAAACACATACAGATCCGATTGCCAAAGTGATTCGAACGAAACTGCGAAAAGAAGGGATCCGAAAGGGAATTCAAGTCGTATTTTCTGATGAACGCCCTGTTGTTATTAGAGAAGATGTCAGAAAAGAAGTCGGCAATAACGAATCAACGATCCGCAAAGCAAAAATGCCCCCGTCATCAAATGCCTTTGTGCCATCCGTAGCCGGATTGATTATGGCTGGTCATGTGATTAATGAATTGCTGAAGGATATAAAAATTTATCGTGTCGGCGACGACGATTAAAAAATGGGGGTGTCAAATAAGCCGTTTTTCGGCTTATTGACGCCCCCTTTTATTTACGTTTTCCATGGGGTTTTGACATTTTGGACAATCCTATTTATATTTCCAAGATGACGCGGACATGACCGCAGCTTCCTATTCGTCCTTTTCTTTTTTCTTTTTCTCGATATTTTCATATATTTGCGCTAAAGCCTGCTCGAATTTGCCCGTTCTTTTTGGCTTGTAATATTTTTTATGCTTGATGGGGTCAGGCAAATATTGCTGGTTTACCCAGCCTGATTCATAATCGTGCGGATATAAATAGTTCACTCCTCTGCCAAGCTGCTTTGCTCCTTTATAATGAGCATCCCGCAAGTGGGAAGGGACCTCGCCTGTCACTCCTGAGCGAATGTCGGCTAAAGCTGCATCAATCGCTTTATAAGCAGAGTTTGATTTAGGGGATAAACATAGTTCAATCACCGCATTGGCCAAAGGGATGCGTGCTTCGGGAAAACCGATGCGCTCAGCTGCTTCTATAGCCGAAAGAGTTCTAGGTCCCGCTTGCGGATTTGCAAGGCCAATATCTTCATAGGCGATGACCGTTAAACGCCTTGCAATCGAAGAAAGATCCCCTGCCACAATTAATCTGGCCAAATAGTGAAGCGCTGCGTTTACATCGGACCCGCGAATAGACTTTTGAAAAGCAGATAAAACATCGTAATGATGATCTCCGTCTTTATCGTGGGAAAAGCTCTTTTTTTGCATGCACTCTTCAGCAATTTCAACCGTAATGCAAATGTTCCCATTCTCATCTTCCTTTGTTGATAAAACGGCGAGTTCCAATCCATTTAACGCCGCACGCACATCTCCGCCGGAGCTTTCGGCAAAATGTCTTAGAGCTTCGTCGCTGATTTGAACAGGAAAGTCGCTCAGTCCTCTTGGGTCTGTAAGAGCTCTTTTCAGGGCAATCATAATGTCATCTGGAGAAAGAGGGTGCAATTCGAAAATTTGACAGCGGCTCCGAATCGCCGGGTTAATGGCATGATACGGATTGCTTGTCGTTGCACCGATTAAAATAATCATGCCGTTTTCTAAATATGGAAGCAAAAAATCTTGTTTCCCTTTATCAAGTCTGTGCACTTCATCTAAAATGAGAATGATTTGCCCTGACATTTTTGCTTCTTCTACAACAATTTCCATATCTTTTTTATTGTGGACAACCGCATTCAGCTTTCGAAAAGGCGTGTTAGTGCTGCCTGCTATTGCTGTTGCAATAGATGTTTTTCCGATTCCAGGAGGTCCGTATAAAATCATCGAGCTTAAATATTTAGCTCGCACCATTCGTTCAATAATCTTTCCTTTTCCAACTAAATGTTCTTGTCCAATAATATCTTCTATTTTGGTTGGACGCATTCTATACGCTAAAGGTTCCATTTTATCGCTCCCAAATAAAAATCATATCATCTCATTTACCCACTAATAAAATAATATGCTATAATGTCTAAAGTTTAAAGTAGAACCAAGATGGTGAAAATCTTGAAAAAAACTAAAAAATAGGAGTGTAGAAACGTGAGAATTTCAACGAAAGGACGCTATGGTTTAACGATTATGATTGAATTGGCGCGAAAGTACGGAGAAGGACCGACATCTTTGAAAAGTATTGCACAATCTCATGATTTATCAGAGCATTATTTGGAACAATTAATTGCTCCTCTCCGCAATGCCGGACTTGTCAAAAGCATTCGCGGAGCTTATGGCGGATATATTTTAGCGAACGATCCGTCCAAAATAACGGCTGGTGACGTTATCCGTGTGTTGGAAGGACCGATCACCCCTGTTGAAGGAATTGAAGATGAACCGCCTGCTCAAAGGCATCTATGGTTAAAAATCCGCGATGCGGTGAAGGACGTTCTTGACAACACGACACTTGATGATTTAGCAAGCCATACAGGAGATAATGAGCAGGACGCTTACATGTTTTACATTTAAAGTCGGGAGGAATTAACTTTGGAACGGATATATTTGGATCATGCGGCAACATCGCCAGTCCATCCCGCAGTTTTGGATAAAATGACAACCTTTATGAAGGATTATTTCGGCAATCCGTCTAGCATCCATTCTTTTGGCAGAGAAAGCAGACGAGAAGTGGATGAGGCTCGAGAGCTCCTTGCCAAAAGTATTCATGCCGATCCAAAAGAAATCATATTTACAAGCGGAGGAACAGAAGCAGATAATTTAGCGGTGATTGGAACAGCGCTTGCTAATAAAGAAAAAGGAAACCATATTATCACAACAGAAATTGAGCATCCGGCTGTCCTCCAATCTTGCCGCTATCTAGAAAAAAACGGATTTCACGTTACGTATTTGCCTGTCAATCAATCGGGAGTTATTTCTGTCGATGATCTTAAAAAAGCTTTAAAAGATGAAACGATTCTTGTCACAGTCATGTATGGAAATAATGAAGTAGGTGCCTTACAGCCTATTTCAGAAATAGGAAGCTTATTACAAAACCATCAAGCGTATTTTCATACCGATGCAGTTCAAGCATACGGACTCGTTCCAATTGATGTTCGCGAGCTGAATGTCGATCTGCTGTCGGTTTCCGGTCATAAAATAAATGGGCCGAAAGGGATCGGTTTTTTATATGCAAAAGCTGGGGTGAAATTCACTCCGCGCATGCATGGCGGTGAGCAGGAATTGAAGAGAAGAGCCGGAACGGAAAATGTTCCAGCGATTATCGGGTTTGCGGAAAGCGCAAAAATTGCAGAACAAACAAGAAAGGAAAAAACAGAGCAATATGTGCATTTTAAACAAATAATGATCGATGTGTTTGAACAAGAGGGCATTTCCTTCGCTGTGAACGGCTCGATTGACAACAGCCTGCCTCATATATTAAACGTTTTCTTTCCGGGAACAAATGTTGAATCGCTTCTTGTCAACCTCGATTTGGCGGGAATTGCGGCATCAAGCGGCTCAGCTTGTACAGCAGGATCAGTTGAACCGTCGCATGTGCTCGTTTCAATGTTTGGCAAAAATTCAAAAGAAATAACTTCATCGGTTCGATTCAGCTTCGGCTTAGGAAATACGGAGGCACAAATTGAATCGGCTGCCAAAAAAACAGCCGAGATTGTTAAAAGGTTAACGTCAAAATAGAAAGAGGTGAGAGAGATGGAAAAGGCGCCGCATGAAACAAGAGTCGTAGTCGGGATGTCTGGCGGAGTAGATTCATCTGTAACTGCTTTGCTCCTAAAAGAACAAGGGTACGAAGTCATCGGGGTCTTTATGAAAAATTGGGATGATACGGATGAAAATGGCGTATGTACGGCAACGCAAGATTATGATGATGTAATCCGTGTATGCAATCAGCTTGGGATTCCTTATTATGCAGTGAATTTCGAAAAAGAGTATTGGGATAAAGTGTTCACTTACTTTTTAGAGGAATATAAAGCTGGAAGAACGCCAAATCCCGATGTCATGTGCAATAAAGAAATTAAATTTAAAGCTTTTTTGGAGCATGCAGCTGACTTAGGCGCGGACTATATCGCAACAGGTCATTATGCACGGGTAAAATACCGCGATGGTGTGTACAAATTGCTCAGAGGAAAGGATCCAAACAAAGATCAAACGTATTTTTTGAATCAGCTGAATCAGAAGCAGCTGTCAAAGGTCATGTTCCCCATCGGGCATCTTGAAAAAAAAGAAGTTAGAGAAATTGCGGAAAAAGCAAACTTGGCAACAGCAAAGAAAAAAGATTCAACAGGCATCTGCTTTATTGGCGAGCGGAACTTTAAAGAATTTTTAAGCCAGTATTTACCTGCTCAACCCGGCAAAATGGAGACGTTGTCTGGTGAGGTAAAAGGGAAGCATGACGGGCTTATGTATTATACGATCGGTCAACGCCATGGACTCGGAATAGGAGGAAATGGCGATCCTTGGTTTGTGGTTGGAAAAAATTTGAAAAATAATATTTTATATGTTGAACAAGGATTTCATAATGAACATTTATATTCAGACTCCATTATCGCAACAAATGTAAACTGGATAACCGGTGTAAAACCAACAGATGAGCTTGTTTGCACCGCAAAATTTCGCTACCGCCAGCCTGATCAGCCGGTAAAAGTGAAAATGATCGGTGATCAAACTGCACAAATTTCGTTTGAACAGCCGGTCCGTGCCGTTACACCAGGACAAGCTGTCGTTTTTTATAATGGAGAGGAATGTCTGGGAGGCGGCATTATCGATAAAGTATTTCGCAACGGCGAAAAACTGTGGTATGTCGGTTAAAGAGATAAGCTGTACCGATCGGAATGAGATTTGTTAACTTGGCGCAGCCTCTTTGTCTTTGGATGTGAAAGGATGAAATGGATGCATAAAAATCAACTGGCTTTAGAAGCAATAAAAGAAGGGAAATGGGAAGAAGCAGCGAAATATTTTGCAGAAGCATTGGAAGAAAATCCAAACGACCCTGTGTTATACGTAAATTTTGGGAATTTGCTTGCCTCTTCAGGTGATGCAGAAAGAGCATTGAAATTTTATGAAAAGGCGATTGAGATTGATAAAGGGACGGCTACTGCGTATTACGGCATTGGAACCGTTCATTATAATGCGGGAGATTATCATAAAGCGAAAACATTTTTTGATCAGGCGGAAAAGTATGGGCTTGCTCATAAAGATGTCTATTTTATGCTTGGAATGTCTCTTTACCAGCTTGAACAGCCCCGTCTTGCACTTCCATATTTTTTGCGGGCGGTTGAGCTGGATGAACAAGACGCCAGCGCTCACTTTCAATATGGTTTATGTTTAGCACAAGCAGGCCACATTCAAGAAGCAAAAAAAGAGTTTGAAAAAACGATCGACCTCGATCAACATCACGCAGATGCTTATTATAATTTAGGTGTTGCGTACGCATTTGAAGAAAATAGAGAAGAAGCTTTAAAAATGTTTGATATGGCGCTTTCCATTCAACCGGATCATTTGCTTGCGGGCAACGGGAAAAGGCTGTTAGAAGAGATGATTTAAACGAAATTAGGAGGAAAGAGGATGGGCGGTCAACAGGAGAGTTTGTTTCATGAGGAAAGTACTCCTTTTGTTCGCGGAGTCATTAAACATATTGTGTTCCAGAATGAGCAAAATTTTTATACTGTTATTAAAGTGAAAATTGAAGAGACGAATGAACAGTTTGAGCAAGATCAAGTGACCGTGACGGGTTTTTTTCCTCTTCTCCAATTACATGACAGCTATACGTTTTTTGGCGCAAAAAAATACCATCCAAAATTCGGCGTACAATTTCAAGCTGAGCGTTTTCAAAAGGAGCTTCCAACTACGAAAGAAGGAGTTATTCAATATTTATCAAGCGGGCTTTTTAAAGGAATCGGCAAAAAAACAGCGGAAGCGATCGTGAATGAACTGGGGGAACATGCGATTTCGATTATTTTGGAGGATCCCGATTCATTAAAAAGAGTGAAGAAGCTTTCAAAGGAAAAAGCCAAAATACTGGCTGAAACACTGAAGGAACATCAAGGTTTAGAAGGGGTTTTAATCGGATTAAATCAGCTTGGCATTGGGCCTGCACTTGGGATGAAAATTTATCAGCTATATCGGGAGGATACGCTTAAAATCATTCAAAAAAACCCATATCAATTGGTGGAAGATATTGAAGGGATCGGCTTTATTCGAGCGGATGAAATTGGGAGAGAGCTTGGGATCTCCGGCAATCATCCCGACCGGCTGAAGGCGGCTTGTTTGTTCACTATTGAACAAGATGCTGTAAAAGAAGGACATGTATATGTTACAAAAGTTCAGCTGATGGAAAAAGCGAAAAAATTGCTCACCCAAAATGGAGAAGACATATCTGATCAGGATATTGAAAGAATCATTCTTGAATTGGAAGAAGATCGAAAAATTATCGTCGAGGAAGATCGAATTTATTTACCCTCTCTTTACTATGCTGAAGTGGGACTTGCCAATAACATTGAAGAAATTTTAACCCAAAACCAATTTCAAGATATGTTTCCTGAATCAGAATTTTTGCTGGAGTTAGGAAAACTGGAAGAAAAAATGAATGTTCAGTATGCCCCCTCTCAAAAAGAAGCCATTCAGCGGGCTATTCATTCGCCGATTCTTTTGCTGACCGGCGGGCCTGGAACGGGAAAAACAACCGTTATCAAAGGCATCGTTGAAATTTATGCGAACCTCCATGGCCTTTCATTGAACCCAAAAGAATATCAAAAGAAGGAAGAGCCGTTTCCCATTGTACTGGTGGCACCTACCGGACGAGCTGCAAAAAGAATGGCAGAAGCAACCGGTCTTCCTGCCGTCACAATCCACCGCCTTTTAGGATGGAATGGTTCAGAAGGATTTGAACACAATGAGGATCATCCGATTTCTGGAAAGCTTCTGATTGTTGATGAAGTATCAATGGTTGATATTTGGCTCATGCATCAATTGTTTAAATCGCTTCCTTCGGACATACAAATTGTTCTTGTCGGAGACGAACACCAGCTTCCGTCCGTTGGACCCGGCCAAGTGCTTCGCGATTTGATTCAATCCGGACGAATCCCAGTTGTTACACTGACAGATATTTATAGACAAGCAGAAGGATCTACAATTATTGATTTGGCCCATTCAATCCGCCAAGGAACTCTTCCAGCGAACCTTTTGCAAACGACACAAGACAGATCGTTTATTCCTTGTACAACATCACAAATAAAAGAAGTTATAACGAGAGTAATTGAGAACGCTTTGAAAAAAGGATATTCTGCGAAGGATATACAGGTGTTGGCACCGATGTACAGAGGGATTGCCGGCATTGATCAGTTGAATGAAATGCTTCAGGAAATGTTAAACCCCCCTTCAAAAGAAAAAAGAGAGATCAAGCATGGCAACGTTATTTACCGAATCGGGGACAAAGTGCTGCAGCTCGTCAATCAGCCTGATCAAAACGTGTTTAATGGCGATATTGGGGAGATTGTTTCTATTTTTTACGCAAAAGAAAATGTCGAAAAAGAAGATATGGTGGTCATTTCTTACGACGGTATCGAAGTAACCTATACGAAGCAAGATTTTAATCAGTTTACTCATGCTTACTGCTGCTCCATCCATAAAGCGCAGGGAAGCGAATTTCCGATTGTCATTTTGCCGGTAGTAAAAGGCTACTTTCGGATGTTGAGAAGAAATTTGATTTATACAGCTGTTACAAGGAGCAAGCAATTTTTAATTATGTGCGGAGAATGGGAAGCGTTAAAAATGGGAGTATACAACAATCAGGAGTCGATGAGGCAGACAACCTTAAAAGAGAGGCTGAAAACGTCTGAACTTGTCGAGCTGAAAGAGGAGCTTCCTTTTCCACTAGAAGATGCCAACATTGGGATGGAGAACATCACTCCATATGATTTTATGGAAGAGGGCGAAGGATAATAAATTTGTTCCTTTCCATAAGATCGATAACGATTGACAGATGATGCTACAAACAGGGGACAAATTGTTTAAGCATAAAAAGCATGCTTTATAGAGACGTATAATTTTTTTGAAAATGGTAACAAATAGTAGTGTGCATAGCGAGAACATACCGGATTAATAAATAATTAAATAAATGAATAAAGAAGGTGTCCCTGTTTGTTTACATGTCCGAATTGTAAAAGCAAAGATATTGGAAAAATCGGAGTCAATCAGTATTATTGTTGGCATTGTTTTATTGAGCTTACCGTTACAAAAGGCATTATTCACACACATCAAGTAGAAGAAGACGGAACACTAAGTTCTTTAGATGACTTGTTTCCTGAAGAAGATCGTGCGATTTGAGGCGCCTAAAATGGGCGCCTTCATGCATATTTTCGTGAGCATTCCTCAAAATAATAAGAGGAGGGATGCGGGATGAATGAGCGAGAGCGGAAATGGCTTTTCCGAATCATTTTTTTTCTCATTTTATCATTGTTTGTATATATGGTTCTTCAGCTAAAAGTCATTTGGTTTCCTATTTTCAAAATGTTAAAAGCTGTTTTAATTCCTTTTATGCTTTCCGGCTTCATTACCTACTTGCTTCATCCCGTAGTGGAAAAACTTTACCGTTCAGGTGTTCCAAGAACATGTTCGATTCTCATCATCTATTTTATTTTTTTCGGAGGAGTCGGTTTTAGCTTTTATAAAGGTGTCCCAATTTTTGTTGAACAAATGAAAGACCTTTCCGAAAATATCCCTATGTTTACAAAATATTACCAAAGCTGGACGGATAAAATTCATGACGGAACAACCAATTTACCTGGAGAAATTCATCATCGAATTGAATCTTTTATTGCTGGAATGGAAACATCCGTCGCTGCCTTTCTTGAACGGATGCTTTCAAGCATGAAGTCAATTATTGATTATGCTGTTATTATTGGTGTCATTCCCTTTCTCGTTTTTTATATGTTGAAAGATTATGAGAAAATGAAAAAGGCCATTTGGTACTTCACCCCGAAGAAATGGAGACGTGAAGGGAGACGTTTTTTAGAAAACGTCGATGAGTCGCTCGGAAGTTATTTGCGGGGGCAACTATTTGTTTGTTTTCTGATCGGGCTGGCGGCTTCGATTTTGTTTTGGCTGTTTAAAATTAAATATCCGTTAATTTTAGGGACGATTATCGGAATGACCAATATTATTCCTTATTTCGGTCCATTTATCGGTGCGGTTCCTGCTTTGATGGTCGCTGCGACGCTCTCCATTAACAAAATAATTGTAGTGCTTTTCATCATTTTTGGGCTGCAATTTATTGAAAGTAATATTCTTGGCCCTTTCATCGTTGGGAAAAGCCTGCATATGCATCCGATGGTGATTATTATGGCGCTCTTGGCGGGCGGAGAAATCGGCGGAGTGATCGGTTTAATTTTAGCTGTGCCTTTTATCACTGTTCTGAAAGAGATATTGCTGCATATCATCCGTCTGAGGAAAGCGCATTGACAAGCGATTTTTCGTTGTCTATAATTCGTGATAGACATGGAATAAGTGCATGAAAGCGATGACGAATCGAGTATGTTGCAGTCCATCTTAAAAGAGAGGGGCTTCCGAGGCTGAAAGAAGCTCTAGATGAAGGGCAACAGAACGCTAATTCTGAGTGCAGGCAAAACCTGACGAAAATGCCACGTTACGGCAAATGAAGGTGATGAGCAATTGGCTCATAATCAGGGTGGTACCGCGAGTAACTCTCGTCCCTGTGTAAATCAGAGCATTTACATAGGCGAGAGTTTTTATTTTGCGAGAAAAATGAAGACATTTTAGGAGGAATGCCATGAAAAAGCTCACTTCAGCACAAGTTCGTCAAATGTTTTTAGATTTTTTTAAGGAAAAAGGACATTCGGTTGAACCGAGCGCTTCTTTAATTCCGGTTGATGATCCGTCACTATTGTGGATCAACAGCGGTGTCGCAACATTGAAAAAATATTTTGACGGAAGGGTTGTTCCTGAAAATCCGAGAATTACTAACGCACAAAAATCAATCCGAACAAACGATATTGAAAATGTCGGAAAAACAGCGCGCCATCATACATTTTTCGAAATGCTCGGAAATTTCTCAATCGGCGACTATTTTAAAGAAGAGGCGATTGAATGGGCATGGGAATTTTTAACAAGCGAAAAATGGATTGGCTTCGACCCAAATAGATTATCAGTTACTATTCATCCGGAAGATGAAGAGGCGTATGACATTTGGAAAAATAAAATCGGGTTGCCGGAAGAACGAATTATCCGTTTGGAAGGGAATTTCTGGGATATTGGTGAAGGGCCAAGCGGACCAAATACTGAAATATTTTATGATCGTGGAGAAGAATTTGGAAACGATCCAAATGATCCGGAACTTTATCCCGGTGGGGAAAACGAACGCTATTTGGAAGTTTGGAATCTTGTTTTTTCTCAATTTAATCATAATCCTGATGGAACTTACACTCCGCTTCCAAAAAAGAATATTGATACAGGCATGGGCTTAGAGCGAATGGTTTCTGTCATTCAAAATGCGCCGACCAACTTTGACACAGATCTCTTTTTACCGATCATTCAAGCTACCGAAAAGATTTCGGGGGAAGCTTATCGAACCGACAAAGAGAAAGATGTCGCTTTTAAAGTGATTGCCGACCATATCCGCACGGTTACATTTGCTGTTGCAGACGGTGCGCTACCTTCTAATGAAGGCAGAGGGTATGTACTTCGCCGTCTTATCCGCAGAGCGGTTCGGTATGCAAAAACGATCAACATAGACCGCCCGTTTATGTATGAATTAGTTCCGGTTGTAGCGGAAATTATGAACGATTACTATCCGGAAGTAAAAGAAAAAGCATCCTTTGTTCAAAAGGTAATTAAAAATGAGGAAGAGCGTTTCCATGAGACTCTCCATGAAGGGCTTGCCATTTTAGCGGATGTAATCAAAAAGCAGAAAGAACAGGGTAGCCGAATAATTCCAGGCGAAGATGTGTTTCGGCTTTACGACACATATGGTTTTCCAGTGGAATTGACGGAGGAATACGCACAAGATGAAGGCATGGAGCTGGATTATGAAGGCTTTGAACGAGAAATGGAGCATCAAAAAGAACGTGCAAGAAAAGCCAGACAGGATGTCGACTCGATGCAAGTGCAAAGCGGAATTCTTGTGGAATTAAAAGAGGAAAGCAAATTTGTCGGCTACAATACCCTAGAAGCAAATGCACGGGTGCTTGTGATCATAAAAGATGGGGAATTAGTCGATCAAGCCGAGAGCGGGGAAGAGGTCCAAATTATATTGGACGAGACGCCTTTTTATGCTGAAAGCGGAGGTCAAATTGCTGACAAAGGAATCATCAAAAATGATGATGTGGTCTTAAACGTAAAAGATGTGCAAAAAGCGCCGAACGGCCAACACTTGCACCGGGCTGTCATCGAAAAAGGCGTTTTGACAAAAGGAGCAGCAGTTTACGCTTCCGTTTGTGCAGAGTCTAGAAAATCCATCGTGAAAAATCATACAGCGACACATTTGCTGCACCAAGCGCTGAAGGACGTGCTGGGCGTACATGTCAACCAAGCTGGATCGCTTGTTGCTTCCGACCGTCTCCGTTTTGACTTTTCACATTTTGGACAAGTTTCAACAGAAGAGCTGGAAAAAATTGAACGAATTGTAAATGAGAAAATTTGGGAAAGCATTCCAGTCTCTATCGAGCACATGCCTCTTGACGAAGCGAAAGCGATGGGCGCGATGGCTTTATTTGGAGAAAAATACGGAAAAATTGTTCGCGTTGTTCAAGTAGGCGATTATTCGCTTGAGCTTTGCGGCGGATGCCATGTAACAAATACAGCGGAAATCGGACTGTTTAAGATTGTTTCCGAAACTGGAATTGGTGCAGGAACCCGCCGAATTGAAGCGGTGACAGGAAAAGAAGCGTACCGGTTTATGAATGAACAATATTTATTGTTAAAGGAAATTGGGGCAAAACTGAAAGCGAATGTAAAAAATCTGCCGGAGAGAATTGACAGTCTGCAGCAAGAAATAAAAGAACTACAGCGGGAAAACGAATCTCTTACGATGAAGCTTAGCAATCTGGAAGCGGGGAACATCGCTGAAAAAGCGGTAACGATCAAAGGTGTAACAGTTCTTGCGGAAAAAGTTCAAGTGAAAGATATGAACAGATTGCGCGGCATGGTCGATGAACTGAAGCAAAAGCTCGGCTCGGCTATTGTTGTGCTAGCAACGGTATCAGACGGAAAAGTAAATTTAGCAGCCGGCATCACAAAAGACTTAGTTGACAAAGGGTTCCATGCTGGAAAATTAATTAAGGAAATTGCAAGCCGCTGTGGAGGCGGCGGCGGCGGAAGACCTGACATGGCTCAAGCGGGAGGAAAAAATCCTGAACGGTTAGCTGAAGCTCTTCGTTTTGTCGAAGACTGGGTGAAATCCGTTTCATAAATTTCATTCATAGTGTAAAATGGATGTAGACAAGCAGATTCGCTTTTTAGTCTAGGAAAGAGGTGCAAAAATTGAGTTCCTTCGATAAAACGATGAAGTTTAATTTTTCAGAAGAACCTGTTGAGACAAATGTCAAGGAAGTTCTAAGTGCCGTATACAATGCACTGGAAGAAAAAGGTTATAATCCGATCAATCAAATCGTCGGCTATTTGTTGTCCGGAGATCCTGCTTACATTCCTAGACATAACGGCGCACGCAATCTGATTAGAAAAATTGAACGAGATGAATTAATTGAAGAGCTTGTAAAATTTTATTTGAAAAACAACCGTGAGGAATAAAATGCGAATCATTGGGTTAGACTTAGGTTCAAAAACATTAGGAGTTGCGGTAAGCGATGAGCTGGGATGGACTGCTCAAGGTGTGGAAACGATCAGCATAAATGAAGATGAAGGCGAGTTCGGGATTCAAAGACTCGCTGAACTGATAAAGAAATACGAGGTAGAAAAAATAGTAGTCGGGTATCCGAAAAATATGAACGGCACCGTTGGACCAAGGGGAGAAGCAAGCGAGCGCTTTGCCGCGCTTTTGAAGGAGCAGTTTCAGCTTCCGGTCATTTTATGGGATGAGCGCCTTTCGACGATGGAAGCCGAAAGATTTCTCATTGAGGCGGATGTAAGCCGGCGAAAAAGACGGCAAGTCATTGATAAAATGGCTGCGGTGATTATTTTGCAAAGTTATTTGGACAGTCAACAATAAATTGAGGTGAAATAAGTGGAAGGTGAAAAACATATTACCGTTATTGATGAAAACGGTAATGAACAACTATACGAAATTTTGTTTACGTTTAATTCGGACGAATTTGACAAATCTTACGTTCTTTATTATCCGATCGGCATCGATGATGAGGAAGACGAAGATGGAATAGAAATTCATGCAGCAAGCTACATTCCCAATGAAGACGGTGAAGGCGGAAAGCTGGAGCCTGTGGAAACCGATGAAGAATGGGAAATGATCGAGGCCGTTTTAAATACATTTTTAGAAGAGGAATAAGCACCGTTTTGCGGTGCTTTTTTTGTTGAGGTGATTTACATCCAAATGAAAAAAACAATTTCTTCCTATAAAAAAATGGAGATTTTTGACGAATAAATGCGTGTATGTAGTATAATAATCGGGACGGAAGGAGGATGAATTGATGGCGGATTCGGATTCGAATAAGGAATTTTTGGATAAGAAACTCCAAGAAAAACTGTATATAGCGAAAATTGTTCGAAAAACTGTGTTAACTGTCCTGATTGCCTTTGTTGTTATATTTGCTGGAGTGATTGGCGGCGGGTATTTATATGTGCGATCTGCATTAAAGCCTGTTGATCCGGATAATAAGGAACCTGTAAAGGTACAAATTCCGATTGGATCTTCCGTATCGCAAATTGCTTCTATTTTAGAAAAAAATGACATCATTAAAAGTGCGATCGTGTTTAAATATTACGTGAAATTTAAAAATGAATCAGGGTTTCAAGCAGGAAATTATCAATTTAATCAATCGATGACGATTCAAGAAATCGTTGAACGCTTAAAAAAAGGCGAATTAATGGGAGAAGCAGCTATTAAATTGACGATCCCGGAAGGATTGCAACTATCAGAAATTGCTGACATCATCGCCAAACATACTCCCTATTCAAAAAAAGAAATTATGAACCAATTAACAAACCAACAGTTTATCAAACAAATGCAAAAAAAGTATCCTAATACAATAACAGATGACATTTTCAACGGACGTATAAAATATGCATTGGAAGGATATTTGTATCCGGCTACTTATTCGTTTTATGAGGAATCTCCTCCGTTGTCGGAAATCATTGAAACAATGATTAAAAAGACAGATGAAATGCTTGTTCCTTATAGAAACAAAATGAAAGAGCTGAGTCTTTCCACTCATCAATTTTTAACATTAGCGTCTTTAGTGGAGGAGGAAGCGACGGAAAAAGCCGACAGGGAAAAAATAGCCAGCGTTTTTTACAATCGTTTAGAAAAGAACATGCCTCTCCAGACAGATCCAACCGTTTTATATTCATTAGGAAAGCATAAGGAGCGCGTATACTATAAAGATTTAGAAGTCAATTCTCCCTATAACACATATAAAAATAAAGGACTTCCGCCGGGGCCGATTGCCAATGCTGGCAAGCAGTCACTAGATGCTGTAGCAAATCCTGCCGATACAAACTATTTTTATTTTCTCGCAACGAAAGAAGGGGAAGTTATATTTACGAAGACGCTGGATGAGCATAACAAAGAAAAAGCTAAGCATATTACGGAAAAGGATTAAAGGTTTGCGATTCGCATTCCTTTTTCTTTTATGTTAAAATATATCGAGCTAAAAAAACAAACTTGAAGAGTTCGAACAGAACTCTTCTTTGATTAAGGGAGTTTTTTAGGAGTGTCCATTTTGTCAAACAAAAAAATCGAGGAATATTTAGCAAATTTTTCTACTAACAAAGATGAAAAATTAGTTCAATTAGAAGCATATGCAAAAGAGCAGAAGGTGCCGATTATGGAAGAGCGGGCGCTGTCTGTCATGCTTCATATTTTAAAGCTCCATCAGCCGAACAAAATATTGGAAATTGGGGCGGCGATCGGCTATTCGGCGATTCGGATGGCAAAAGCGCTGCCGAACACAAAAATTGTAACGATTGAAATAGATCCTCATCGATTTGAACTAGCGGAACAAAATATTCGAGCTTGCGGTCTTGAAAATCAAATTACCATTTATCACGGTGATGCTCTAGAAATCGTACAGGAAGTCAAGCTTGACGGCCCGTTTGATGCGCTCTTTATCGATGCGAGCAAAGGGCAATATAAACGTTTTTTTCAAGCATATGAACCTTTGCTGTCAAAAAGAGCGGTCGTTTTTTCGGATAATGTTCTTTTTAAAGGACTAGTCGCTGAAGAAATGATAGAATCAAAAAGGTTAAAATCTTTAGCGAAGAAAATTAAAGAATATAATGAATGGCTAATGAATCAGTCCGAATGGGATACCGTTATTATTCCGATAGGCGACGGATTAGCCTTCAGTATAAAAAGGGGTGAAGGGGAATGAAAAAACCCGAACTGCTCGTCACACCTGTAAATGTCAAAAATATTGAGAGCCTTTGCAAAGCTGGCGCAGATGCTTTTATCATCGGCGAACAGCGTTATGGCTTAAGGCTTGCAGGGGAATTTCATCGAAAAGATGTATTAGATGCGATTGACCTTGCCCATCAATATGGAAAAAAAGTATACGTTGCAATGAATGCAATTTTTCATAATGATAAAGTAGACGAGCTTGCAGATTATGTAAAATTTGTTCATAATGCGAAGGCAGATGCGATTGTATTCGGTGATCCAGCTGTGTTAATGACTGTTAGGGAAGTTGCTCCGGAGATGAAGCTCCATTGGAATACGGAAACAACCGCGACCAACTGGTATGCATGCAACTATTGGGGAAGGAAAGGCGCCAAGCGTGCAGTACTAGCTCGGGAGTTAAGCATGGAAGCTGTCATTGAAACGAAAGAGCATGCAGAAGTGGAAATAGAAGTCCAAGTCCACGGAATGACGTGCATGTTTCAGTCCAAAAGATCTCTTATCGGCAATTATTTTGAATATCGTGGGAAAGCGATGGAAATTCACAATTATAAATACGGCAAAAATATGTTTTTGCATGATAAAGAGAGAAATAACAAATATCCAATTTTTGAGGATGAAAATGGAACCCATATTATGAGTCCGAATGATATTTGCATCATTGACGAGTTGGAGGAACTGGTTGATGCAGGAATTGATTCTTTTAAAATAGATGGCGTGCTGAAAACTCCGGAATATATTGTAGAAGTGACGAAAAAGTATCGAAAGGCGATCGATTTATGCGCTGAGGATCGAGAGCAATATGAAAATGTTAAAGACAAGCTGTACGCTGAAATTGAGGAAATACAGCCGCCAAACCGCCCGTTGGATACAGGATTTTTCTTTAAAGAGACCGTTTATTAAAAAAACGTTAAAGGAGGAGTTCGCATGCCGGTTGTGAAAGATAAAATTTCAACAATTATCAACGGCAAAAGGGTCATAACGAAAAAACCTGAACTTCTTGCACCTGCCGGAAATTTGGAGAAATTAAAAATCGCCGTCATGTACGGTGCTGACGCCGTCTTCATTGGCGGACAAGAGTACGGCTTGCGTTCCAATGCCGATAATTTCTCTATTGAGGAAATTAAAGAAGGAGTTCAATTTGCTAATCAGTACGGGGCAAAAATATATGTGACGACAAACATTTATGCACATAATGAAAACATTCCTGGACTCGATCAATATTTAAAAGCGCTCGAAGATGCAGGAGTGTCAGGGGTCATTGTCGCAGATCCCCTCATTATTGAAACGTGCAGAAAGGTAGCTCCAAAATTGGAAGTCCACTTAAGCACTCAGCAATCCCTTTCGAATTGGAAAGCTGTCCAATTTTGGAAGGAGGAAGGTTTGGAGCGGGTCGTTCTAGCACGGGAAACGAGCGCTGAAGAAATTAGAGAAATAAAAGAAAAAGTAGATATTGAAATCGAAACGTTTATTCACGGCGCGATGTGTATTGCCTATTCAGGCCGCTGCACATTAAGCAATCATATGACAGCGCGAGATTCAAACAGAGGAGGATGCTGTCAGTCCTGCCGGTGGGATTATGATTTATATGAATATTATAAAGGCAAAGAAGTGCCTATGTTTGATGAGCAAGACTCGCCATTTGCAATGAGCGCTAAAGACTTAAAATTGGTTGAGTCGATTCCGAAAATGATTGAAATGGGGATCGACAGCTTGAAAATTGAAGGCCGCATGAAATCCATTCACTATGTTGCAACTGTTGTCAGTGTATATCGCAAAGTCATTGATGCATACTGCGCCGATCCCGATCATTTTGTCATGAAACAGGAATGGCTGGAAGAATTGGATAAATGCGCGAACAGAGAAACGGCTCCTGCCTTTTTTGAAGGAGTGCCTGGTTATCAAGAGCAATTATTTGGCACTCACAGCAAAAAAACAGCATACGACTTTGTCGGGCTTGTGCTTGACTGGAATCCAGAAACGAAAATGGTGACATTGCAGCAAAGAAACCATTTCAGACCCGGTGACGAAGTAGAATTTTTCGGTCCGCAAATTGACAATTTTCGCATTGTCATCGATAAAATTTGGGATGAAGATGGAAATGAATTGGATGCAGCAAGACATCCTTTGCAAATAATCCGCTTCAAGTGCGAGCATCCGCTATATCCGTATAATATGATGAGAAAAGAGACAAGATAGGGGAAGAATCTGGATTTTTTTATAAAAAAGCAAAACGTTTCTTGAACTGCCGATTATTTTGTAATAACATATCATAGATAAATATTTCCTTCTATAACTATGTTATAAAAGATTCTTTTCTGTCGAAAGAACGGCAGAAAAGTTCTTTCATTTTTTAGGAACCATTAGGGGGATATAAAGAAAAGGAGGACTATTATGGCGGAAGAAAAGGTATTTCCTATGACGAAAGCTGGGAAAGAAAAACTTGAACAAGAACTTGAGTATTTAAAAACGGTAAAGCGAAAAGAAGTTGTAGAACGAATAAAAGTGGCAAGATCATTTGGCGACCTATCAGAAAACTCTGAATATGATTCAGCAAAAGAAGAGCAAGCTTTTGTAGAAGGACGCATTACAACGCTCGAAAATATGATTCGCAATGCGAAAATTATTGAAGAAGACACAGAAAATAAAACAACTGTTTCACTTGGAAAATCTGTTACGTTTATTGAATTGCCTGATGGAGAAGAAGAAACTTATACAATTGTCGGAAGTGCAGAAGCAGATCCTTTCGAAGGGAAAATTTCCAATGATTCTCCGATGGCTAAAAGCCTGCTCGGCCGTCAAGTAGGGGAAGAAGTTGTAGTTCAGACGCCTGGCGGCGATATGACAGTCAAAATTGTACGTGTTGATTAATGTTGATAGCCTTTTAATATAGTTTAAGATGTGCGCACCTCGTCGAAAATATAAGACGAGGTGTTTTTTTATGAATAAGCGAATAAAATATATAGGCGTCTTCATCATTTTGTTAATGGGTGTTCTCATATATAGACTTGCGCAAATTCAACTGCTTGAAACCGAGTCATTTTCAGAACAAGATGTCAATTTGATGAAAGAAAGCGTCAAACAGAGGACACAAGAAGTAATTATAGATGATGGGCGGGGGCGATTTATTGATCGTGAAAATAAACCTTTGAACGAAACATATTTGCCTACGCTCGTTTTATTTCCATTTCTGAAAAATTATCAATGGCCGATCGATCAATTGGCGGCAGCCATTTCTGTTCGCAAGGATGAAATCGAACAATTATTGAAAGGAACGAAAAATGAACCTATTTTGTTGAATAAAGAAAAAGGATTTCAACTTGATGAACAGGATATAAAAGCCATCAATAAGTTAAAAATTCCGGGAGTATTCGGCATCTTTATGAAAACAGAGCAATCAGACAATATTGCTTCCCATCTTATTGGGATGACAAGCGAAAATGAAACAGAATGGAAAAAAAGATACCCTGACAAAGAGATCACGTCATTAAGTCCTGAAGTAGGCGTGACTGGACTGGAGGAGGCGTTTGATGAATTTTTGCAGCCGGAAGATGCGTCAAGACTTTTATATCATGTTGATGGTCTCGGCAGGCCTCTTTTCGGCGTCAATGTAAAATATATTGCCGATTCCAATCCATTTTACCCAATTGCCGTTCAAACAACGATTGACAAACATTTGCAAGAAAAAGCTGAACAAATTTTAACAAAACATCAAATAAATGAAGGCGGCCTCGTTCTGTTAGACATTGAAAACAGCGAAGTAGTTGCAATGGCCTCCAAACCGGATCTGGACCGGAATGATCCAAAAACATATGAAAATAAAATGCTTTCGGCAATGTTTCCTGGTTCTGTTTTTAAAACCGTTATCGCTGCAGCAGCGATCGACACAAACATGATCAAACCGGAAAGAACATTTAATTGTGACCGGAATGTCTACGGCCAAACAGAAAAAGAGGAAGAAAAGCGGGCTGGAACGCTTACGTTTGAAGAAAGCTTTGCGAAAAGCTGCAATTATGCGTTTGCTACGATCGGTCAGGAATTAATACAAAAAAAGAGCAATATAATTGAGGAATACGCAGAAAAGCTTGGCCTTCTCAGCTTCTCAGGCTGGTCGGGAAAAGTATACCATTACGATCAATTTAAACAATTTCCAAGGGAGCAAAGAGGAACGATTTGGGGAGATGACAGCGACAAAAGGTCAGCAAAGGCCATCGCACAAACCTCCATCGGACAAAAAAATGTAAAGGTTACTCCTCTAGCTGTCGCGAATATGATGGCTACAATTGCTCGCGGAGGAGAAAAAAGAGAAGTGAAAGTCGTGGATAAAATTTTATATAAAAACGGAGAAACGATGTATACATTCAAGAACCATTTGATGAAAGGAGAAAAAATTTCCCCTGCAACATCATCAAAATTAACGGATCTCCTGCTTCAAGTAGTCGCTCATCCTGATGGAACCGGCAGAGCGTTTCAAAGCTTGCCTGTTAAAGTAGCCGGCAAATCAGGCACTGCCGAAACGGGAACATTGAACGACAATGGAAAAAAATTATATCATAAATGGTTTGCCGGTTTTTTTCCTGCGGAACATCCGAAATATGCCTTAGTTGTTGTTGATATGAACAAAACGAGCGGTAGAGCAAAGACAAATGATGTTTTTTACGAAATGGTTGAACAGATTTATAATGTTAATGAAGAATAAAGTATGTTAAAATAATAACTCAAAGATTGGAGAAACAAAGGAGTTGACGGGGAATGGCGGGTTCTCGTTATGAAATTCGGGATAAAAAACGAAAAACGAATTTGATTTTAAATATTTTAATTGGAATTGTCGCCTTACTCATCCTCGTTATTGCTTCTCAGCTTTTTTTGGGAGGCGGTACTGAACAAGCGAATTCCAACAGTGAACAACAAAAAGAGCAATCAAGCTCATCTAAAAATATCGAAGAAGAGACAGCTGAACAATCTAACGATCAGCGGGAAGAAGAAAAAGCAGCTGAACAGAATGAAAGTAATGAAATTAAGGAGGAAGAGGACGAAAATACACAATCAGCAAATGAAGAAAAGGAATCGAGCGATGATCCTTTTGAAGGTGCAACAGTAACTGAAGGAGAAGCGGGTTCCGATGTTGAACAAATCATTGAAAATCCAAATTGGAAACCGATCGGAACAGTCCAGACAGGTGAGCACGTTACGACTTATAAAAAGTCATCTGTAGATTGGAAGGAAATGGAGAAAGCATTAAGCTATGCAACAGGTGTTTCTCTTGAAAATATGCAGACCCTTTGGATCGGCAATAACGGAAGCCCGAATGATGCGAAAGGAACGATTCAAAACAAAGCAGACGGAAAAAAATATAGAGTATCCATTACATGGATAGACGGAGAGGGCTGGAAACCGACTAGAGTTGAAGTATTAAAATAGACTGAAAAACAAAAAAGACCCTCATGTGTAAAAAGCTGACTGTCAAACACTTGAGGGATCTTTTTTTATGATTTTTATAGCTATTCATGATAGAAAGGAATGTTGGAATATGAAAATTGCAATCATTGGTGCAATGGAAGAAGAAGTTCGCATCCTGCGCGAGAAATTGGATTGTACAAAAGAAGAGGAGATTGCAGGCTGCAGTTTTATGATTGGAAAATACAATCAAACTGATACGATTTTATTAAAATCAGGAATTGGAAAAGTGAATGCAGCCGTAAGCACAACTTTGCTGCTGGAGCGATATCAGCCGGATTATGTGATCAATACCGGCTCCGCCGGAGGATTTCATGAGTCTTTAAACGTAGGGGATGTTGTCATATCCACAGAGGTTCGCCATCATGATGTAGATGTGACGGCTTTTGGATATGAATATGGTCAAGTTCCCGGGCTTCCTCCATCCTTTAAGGCCGATGAAAAACTGATTGAAATCGCTGAAAGAAAAGCAAAAGACATTTCAGGAATTCAGACGGTAAAAGGGGCGATCGCAACGGGGGATTCTTTTATGAACGACCCCGATAAAGTAGCTTTTGTCCGGTCTAAATTCAGCCATTTGTACGCTGTTGAGATGGAAGCTGCTGCTGTCGCGCAAGTGTGCTACAAATTTCAAACGCCTTTTGTCATCATCCGGGCGCTCTCAGATATCGCCGGAAAAGAGTCGAACATTTCCTTTGAACAATTTTTAGACAAAGCGGCTTTCAATTCATCGGAATTGGTTCTGAAAATGATTGAAGAACTAAGTTGAATGTAAATGGAAACTATTACAAGCCTATCAGCCCGAATCGATATGTTATTCTTTTATAATATAGAATAACTAATTCGATTAGGTGATATCATGGAGGAGAAAAAATTAAAAGAATTAATAGAAGACTATAAGCATTTTGCTCTCGTTCTGCTAGCTGTCGGAACCTTTTTATACATCGGAATATGGATTCCTAATCATTCACCTCGGACAAATATACAAGAAATAATGCTAATCGGAACTTCAACGATGATGTTAGCCAGTTCTATTCTATTTTTTAAATTGTCATCGAAATATCAAAAAAAGCTTGATAAATTGCAATCTTAATCATTTCTTGAAAAAGGGCTCAAAAAAGTCAGTATAGCTGACTCTTTTGAGCCCCTCTTTTTTGATAAAACATTAGGTGAATGAAGGCGGCATTGTTCTGTTTCATATGAAAACAGCAACTAGCGCTGCAATAAAGGCTGCCTTTTTACAGATTGAAAGCAGTTGTAATGGGCTCTCAACCGTAACGTTCGCATCCTGTCAAATAATGTTACCACCATTTTACGTCAAACAGCGGATTCGCTTTCTGCGATTTTTATTAATCGGTCAATTTTGAGATTCGTTTTTATATCTCGATTTGCGCCAATGCGCTGGAAAACCTGTAGCAAGGTTAATTTTGAGTTTTTATGGGATGTCACATATCGGAAAGCCACTTTAAAATGAATTTTGCAGATATACGCGAGTAAATCATTCAGGAACTCTCGCAAATTTCGCACAAAATCTCGTTGAAAATGCTTTTCCTTTTATTCTTTTGACATCTTTTTTTCTTTTTCATTTCGGTAAAACTCATGAAACATTTTCATAAGTGCCCTTTTTTCGATTCTGGAAACATAACTCCTCGAAATGCCGAGCTCTTTCGCAATTTCACGCTGCGTTTTTTCCTGCTGCGTATTCAATCCAAACCGACCGATAATGACTTCTTTTTCTCTTTCGTCTAGAATCGATAAATATTTCTTAATTTTTTCCAGCTCCATATTCAATTGAATCGTGTCGATAATATCTTCATTTTCTGATTTTAGCACATCTATTAAACTGATTTCGTTTCCTTCTTTATCTTGGCCAATAGGATCGTGTAGGGAAACATCTTTTTTTGTTTTTTTTAAGGAACGGAGATGCATTAAAATTTCATTTTCAATGCATCTTGCGGCATATGTAGCAAGCTTTGTCCCTTTGTTTTCGGAATAGCTTTCAATCGCTTTAATTAAACCAATTGTGCCGATGGATATGAGATCTTCCGAGTCTTCACCTGTATTTTCAAATTTTTTGACAATATGAGCGACAAGGCGCAAATTATGTTCAATTAATATATTTCTTGCTTCGTCATTTCCTTCGGCCATCAGGCGGAGATATTTTTTTTCTTCATTTGGGGAAAGCGGTTGAGGGAAAGCATTGTTTTTTACATATGAAACGAGAAAAACCAATTCTTTTATAAAATAGCTTAGTGCAGTCAAAATTCCAGACATGTTTTTCACCCCCGCATTACGTATTATTAAATTGTATGTGATTGCGGCTTTGTCCTTGTATGTCCTTCATGAAAAAGGGGAAAGAGTATGGAAAACAGCTGAGTTTTAGTTATAATGAGACAGTGAAGAAAAATGGATTGGTATCGGAGATCATCAGTTGAAAGGTATTAAGTCATTGTGGATTGACATCAACGATTATCTGTTAAAGGAGTTTAGCGGCTGTGGAACATGCAGCCATGCGCCGGGGGTAGGTTTTTAAGCAAAAAAAAAAGACACCGCTAAGATGATGCTTTTAATAAGTGAGAGAGCGAGCGGCGCTTTATTTCCAATTCTATTAATTCGATGAATTCTTTGCTAAGCCTCATTTCGGTTGCTTTATAGTAAGATTCAATTAAAAATTCGTCCGATAAATTTTTCATAGAAGCGATCATGTTATGGAGAAAGCACCTCCTTTATTTATTACCATAAATTTACCATGTTTTTTAATAGAGAACAACCGTTCTGTTATCCACAGCCTTCGGTGGAAAAGCTGTGGGTAGTTTGTTTATATACTTTACTAAAGATTGATATGAATAGGTGGATATTGTGTATAAAATTATCCACAGCTGTTGAATATGTTAAAAAATTGTCGAATTTTTTTGTGAAAACAATATTGTTTTGAAAGTAAACTCGAAATTCGGTATGATGAAAAATAGTTTAACAGTAGTCTATTTATTGAATTAAGAGGTGTTCAATTTGCTGAAAAGGTTTTTGCCCGGAGAATATGCGAAAAGCGTTTTTCATATTTATCCTCATTTTTTAAAGGAAAAAGGTATAAAAGGTATTATTACCGATTTAGATAATACTTTAGTAGAATGGGACAGGCCGAACGCAACTCCGAAATTGAAAAATTGGTTTGAAATGATGGAACAGAACGGGATTAAAGTGACAATTGTTTCAAATAATAACGAAAAACGCGTCCGTTCGTTTTCTGAACCGCTGAATATTCCGTTCATTTCGAAAGCGGGAAAACCCCGTGCAAAAGCGTTTAAAAAAGCGGCTGAGCAGATGGGGCTGAAAAAAGAAGAAGTTGTTGTGATCGGCGACCAGCTGCTGACAGATGTTCTCGGAGGGAATCTCTGCGGTTTTCATACGATTTTAGTTGTGCCTGTATCGTCTACTGACGGCTTTTGGACCCGGATCAACAGGAAAATTGAAAGGAAAATTTTAAAATTGTTAAAACAGAAAGGCATGCTGCATTGGGAGGAGTGATGAGTTTGGATGAGAAGGTTTGCGTCGGGTGCGGAGTAAAAATTCAAACGGAAGATCCATCTGAAATTGGATATGCTCCAAAAGCTGCTCTTGAGAAAGAACAGCCGATCTGCCAAAGGTGTTTTCGGCTGAAACATTATAACGAAATTCAAGATGTCTCGTTAACAAATGAGGACTTTTTAAAAATTTTGCACGGCATTGGCAATACGAAAGCTCTTGTTGTGAAGGTTGTCGACATTTTTGACTTTAACGGAAGCTGGATCAACGGCATACAGCGTTTTATCGGCTACAATCCAGTCATTTTAATCGGCAATAAAGCTGATCTCCTTCCAAAATCGGTGAAAAAAGAAAAGGTTATTCGTTGGATGAAGAGAGAAGCAAAAGAGTATGGATTAACGCCATTGGATGTGCTTTTAATCAGCTCAGAAAAGGGACATGGCATTAAAGAAGCGGCAGAGCAAATAGATCATTATCGCAACGGAGAAAACGTGTATGTTGTTGGATGTACAAATGTTGGGAAATCAACTTTTATTAATCGAATCTTGAAGGAGGTTACGGGAGAAGGGGATATCATTACAACTTCCCATTATCCCGGCACAACGCTCAATCTAATTGAAATTCCGTTAGATGACGGCGCAGTTTTATACGATACACCAGGCATTATCAATGATCATCAGATGGCGCACTTTATTGATAAGCGCGACCTAAAGCTTCTATCGCCGAAAAAAGAAATTAAGCCTAGAGTGTTCCAGTTAAATGAAAGGCAAACTTTATACTTCGGCGGATTGGCAAGACTGGATTATATAAAGGGAGGACGTTCCTCCATTGTGTGCTATATTCCGAACAGCATTGACATTCATCGAACAAAACTGGAGAAGGCGGATCATTTATATGCAACACATTTAGGGGAGCTTTTAACCCCTCCTAGAAAAGAAGCAGTCGAATCCTTTCCAGAACTTGTCCCGCACGAATTCACTATAAATGGAAAAAAGAAAGATATCGTGTTTTCAGGTCTTGGATGGGTAACGATCCACGATGGACCGAAAAGAGTTGTTGCTTATGCACCTAAAGATGTACATGTGGGCGTCCGTCATTCATTAATATAAAAACAAAAAGGTGGAGAGGATTTCAAATGGAGCAAGTTTACGGAGTAATAGGCGACCCGATCGGTCATTCGCTTTCCCCTCTCATTCATAACGATGCTTTCGATTACTTAAATATGAATGCCCGCTATCACGCATTTCAAGTAAAAGGGGAAGAGCTTGAACAAGCGGTAAAAGGGATGAAGGCTCTTGGCATAAAGGGGTTTAATGTAACGGTTCCGCATAAAGTGTCAATCATTCCTTTTCTTGATGAGTTGGATGAATCGGCTCAATTGCTTCACGCGGTAAATACAGTAAAAAACGAAGACGGGAGATTAATCGGTTTTAACACAGACGGATACGGATTTTACCTGTCATTGAAAGAGCATATTGACAATACCAATCCCCGAGATTTAAAAGTGCTGCTGATCGGGGCGGGCGGAGCCGCTCGGGCGATCTATACAACGCTGGCGAAAGAAGGCTTTGCGTTCATTGATATTGTAAACAGAACAGCAGAGCGGGCTCATCTGTTAAAGGAAAACTGCAGCTATGAGACAAAAGGAAACGTTTATTCATTCCAACAACTCGATCAAACGTCCAATGAATATGATGTCATCATTCAAACGACATCCATCGGGATGAAGCCGAATATCGAAGAAAAGCCGATTGAATTAACCGGACGCGTTCATGGCGGAACTGTCGTTGCTGATATCATTTATAATCCGCTGAAAACGATGTTATTAAAAGAGGCTGAAAAGCTGGGCCTTAAAACTGTTGACGGAGTAGGAATGTTTGTTTATCAAGGGGCATGTGCGTTTCAAATATGGACGAATGTGGAACCTGATGTCAGTCGAATGAAAAAGCTCGTATATGAAAAATTAGGAGGAAAATCATGACTTTAACTGGAAAACAAAAACGTTTTTTACGCTCTCTTGCACATCATCTGAACCCGATTTTCCAAATTGGAAAGGGCGGAGTAAATTCAAATTTGCTTCAGCAGGTGAACGATTGTTTAGAAGCAAGAGAGCTCATAAAAGTGAACGTGCTGAAAAATTGTGATGAAGACAAAGCAGCAGTTGCTCAAGCACTTGTTGATGGGACAAATGCCCATCTCGTCCAAATCATCGGAAATGTCATTGTTTTATATAAAGAATCAAAAGAAAAAAAACAAATCATTTTGCCTGAATAAACGAACGGATGGTGCGGAAAAATTGGGTAAAATCGGAATTTTTGGGGGGACATTTGACCCGCCCCATAACGGACATTTATTAATGGCCAATGAGGTTCTTCATTCTCTTAATCTGGACAAAATATGGTTTATGCCGAACAATATTCCACCCCATAAACAAAAGGAGCCAGTGACAGAAACACACCACCGGGTAAATATGCTGAAAAGAGCAATTGAAGGAAATCCATTTTTTCAAGTCCAATTAATTGAACTTGAAAGAGAGGGTCCGTCTTTTACGTATGACACAGTGAAAATATTGAAAGAAAGATATCCAAACGAAGAATTTTATTTTATTATTGGATCAGATATGATTGAAAATTTGCCTCATTGGCATCGAATAGAGGAATTGATGGATATGGTGCAATTTGTCGGCGTGAAACGTAACGGATACTCGAATGAGAGCACATTTTTCGTAAAAGAGGTGGAAGTTCCTCAGTTTGATGTTTCCTCTACAATGATCAGAGAGCGATTGAAAAACGGACAAGCGGTGGACTATCTTCTGCCCAAAAAAGTTATTCAATATATAGGGGAGAATCGATTATATGGAACGTGAAAAAGCGTTAGCAGTTGTGGAAAAGGCGATAACGAAACAGCGTTATCAACATACTTTAGGCGTAATGGAGACAGCCATCAGTTTGGCAAAGCGGTACGGCGCCGATGTGAAAAAGGCAGAATTAGCAGCTATTTTTCATGATTATGCCAAATTTCGGCCAAAAGATGAAATGAGAAAAATTATTATTGAACAAAATATGCCGAAGGACTTGCTGGAATATAATACAGAACTTTGGCATGCACCTGTTGGCGCCTATTTAGTCGAGAAGGAAGTCGGCATTTCTGATAAAGAAATTTTAGATGCGATCCGCTACCATACATCCGGAAGAGAAAACATGACTCTTCTTGAAAAAGTGATTTATTTAGCTGATTATATTGAACCGGGTAGAAGCTTCCCCGGAGTCGATGAAGTCAGGGAATTGGCACAAAAAGATTTAAATGAAGCGCTCGTTCAGTCGATATCCAATACGATTGCATTTTTAATGAAGAAAAAGCAGCCGATTTACCCTGAAACGTTTAAAACTTATAATGCGCTCGTAATGAAAAATTGAAGGAGTGAAGTGGATGAATTCGCGTGATATTCTAGCTTTAACTGTTAAAGCAGGCAGCGATAAAAAAGCAGAAGATATCGTAGTATTAAACATGCAAGGAATCTCTCTAATAGCTGATTATTTTATGATATGCCATGCGAATAACGAAAAAAATGTGCAAGCAATTGCCAGAGAAATGAAAGAGAAAGCAGAGGAAAACGGAATTCCCGTCAAGCGTCTCGAAGGGTTTGACGAGGCAAAATGGGTTCTCATTGATTTAGGAGATGTCGTTGCTCATGTTTTCCATAGGGATGAAAGAAGCTATTATAATTTAGAAAAATTATGGGGAGATGCTCCGCGCGAAGAAGTGAGCGAGTGGTTAGCTTGATTTATAAGCATTTTGCATCTGTGTACGACCGATTAATGAAAGATGTTCCTTATGATGAATGGGCGCAATTTTTGCATCAAGCGATTCAACGATATGGAAACGGCGGGAACCGGGTGCTAGATTTAGCTTGTGGAACAGGAGAAATATCGTATAGGATGGCTGAGCTTGGGTATGAGCTAACAGGTGTCGATCTCTCCGGAGAAATGCTCGCCGTTGCCCAGGAAAAGATGATGAAAAAAGGGTTTGATGCGCTCTTTATTGAACAAGATATGAGGGAGCTTAAAGGCTACAAGCCTTTTGATGCGGTGTTATTAAATTGCGATTCCATCAACTACTTGCTGAAGGAAGAGGATGTGGTCAAAACGTTTCAAGCCGTATACGACCACTTGAACCGAAACGGCTTATTTCTGTTTGATGCCCATTCTGTTCATAAAATGGAGAAAATATTTAAACATGCTGTATTCGCTGATAATGATGAGGATGTCAGCTATATTTGGAAATGCTTTGACGGTGAATATCCAAACAGTGTCATTCATGAATTAACCTTCTTTGTGAACAATGGAACGGATTATGTACGGTTGGATGAAGACCATTATCAAAGAACTTTTTCAATTTCTGAGTACCGACATATGTTGGAAAAGTGCGGCTTTACGATCGTTGACATAACGGATGGAATTTTTCAAAGCCCGGACATCGAGCAGGCGGAACGAATATTTTATATTGCGAAAAAAAGTTGAAACCATCGAATGTAATTTTTTTTCGATGGTTTTTTTCATTTTAGCAGGAATTTTCATGAGCCCTGCAGAATATTATTCATTGTCAAATTGATGCCTCACTTTTTGTAAATCTTCATCAAATTTTGCATGGGTGCTTTGAAATAAATGATGAAACATGTCGCCTAGTTCATTTTCAAGCACTTTAATCCCCTCTCCGGTAACTCCCCCTTTTACGTGCACTTTTTCCTGCAATGTCGGAAGCGTGTAATACCCGCTTTCAAGCAGCTTGCCTATGCCGATCATCATCTCGTTTGCTAATTGAACCGCATCCTCTTTCGAAATGTCTGTTTCCGCCTCAGCAGCTTCAATAAATTTTTGCAGCAAAAAGCTGAAAAAAGCCGGTCCGCAGCTGACGATATCAGATGCAACACGGGTAATGTTATTTTCTATTAAGATTGGCTTTGATATTTTTTCAAACATGGAAAGAATGATATTTCTTGTATGTTCGCTGCATCTATTTCCAAATGTCAGCAAAGCAGCTCCCGCTTTAGCCCTGTTTGTTATGCTTGGTATGACTCGGGCTACTTGGCATGGAACAGCCGATTCGATTTGCTCGACTGAAATCGGGCTCGTAATGGAAATTAAACATTGATGTCCTTGTAAACCAGTTTTCAGTTCCTTTAAAAGGGGGTGTATATCTAAAGGCTTAACGCATAGAAATATGAAATCGCTTTGATGAACGACCTCTATACTTGATGTACAAACATGTATTTCAGGATATTTCCGTTTGATGGCATATGCCTTTTGAATCGTTCTATTCGTTATAAACAACGATGAGGGTGTTGATACTTTTGCCTCGCAAAAAGCTTCAATGAGAATACGCCCCATATTGCCGGTTCCTATAAACCCTATTTTCACTTTTCACCCCTCCTTTTTTTAACATTGTTCTCCTACACGATATGTTCTGCTGCCTTATTTTATGAATGAATATTTAGAAAGGGGAATTCATGTGCATGAACCATTTCCTTTTTATAAAAAAGTATGGGGTTTTTTTGTTAATCATTTTCGCTGCCATTTTGTTTTTTATCATCAACAACTGGCGTGATTCAAACGAGATCGAAGTTTCCGATGAACCATTGCTGGAAACGGATGAACGAACGCCGATGCAAAAAAGCAGAGAAGGTGATGACGAAGAAGAGAATGAGCGCCGTAACGAACAGACGACGATGATTTTTATTGATGTAAAGGGGGCTGTTCGTAAGCCTGGCGTTTATGAATTGCCGTCATCCAGCAGGGTGTTTGAAGCAATCGAAAAAGCTGGAGGAATGAATGACCAGGCAGACGGAAATCGTGTGAATCTTGCCAGAAAGCTAACAGACGGTATGGTTGTTTATGTGCCAAAGCTAGGCGAAAAAATTGACGAAAATGCTCTTATGGATGAAAGCGGCGCAAATGCTGATGCTTTACAAAGACCGCAAGAGAAAGAAAAAATCAATATTAATACGGCGACAAAGGAAGAGCTGCAAAAATTAACGGGAATCGGCCCTGCAAAAGCGGAAGCAATTATCGCACACCGTGAAGAAAACGGGCCGTTTCAAAAAGAAGAGGATTTATTGGAGGTTACCGGTATAGGAGAAAAAACGTTTGAAAAGATCAAAAATGAGATTAGCGTTGACGAACATAAAGACTTGTCGATAAACTGAAAAAGAATGTTTACAAAATTCGGAGGGGTAAAAGTGGATCGAATTTCTTGGAATCATTATTTCATGGCGCAAAGCCATTTGCTTGCGCTGAGAAGCACATGTACAAGACTTGCTGTCGGTGCTACGATTGTCCGCGATAAACGGATTATTGCGGGGGGATATAACGGCTCGATCGCAGGAGGAGTTCACTGTATTGATGAAGGCTGCTATGTGATTGATAACCATTGTGTTCGAACGATCCATGCGGAGATGAATGCGATATTGCAATGCGCCAAATTTGGAGTGGCAACAGCAGGAGCGGAAATTTACGTCACGCATTTTCCATGCTTAGCTTGCACAAAAGCGATTATTCAAGCGGGTATTCAAAGTGTATACTATGCAAAAGATTACAAAAATCATCCATATGCAATGGAATTATTTGAACAAGCAGGTGTTCATATAGAAAAAGTCGCATTCGATGAAACGACTTTGGATTTAAAAAATGAAGAAAAGCGCGAATATGTTGAGCAGCTTTTAAATGCTTTAAAACATCTCGGCGTATCAGAAACGGACTTGAAAAAATGGAATGAACAAGCCCGTCAACTTTTCGGCTGATCTAATCGAAAAGGAGGTTATTTTTTTGAGAGGCCAGTGGGCATATGTCGCGATTTCCGCATTGTTGGCGATTGTTTCCGCTACCTCTTTTCCTTCCCTTCTTCCTTTTTTCATTTTTGCTGCACTTCTTTTTTTCTTATGGCTTCAACATAAAAGGAAATTAGCTTTCATCGTTGCTTGCTCGTTTTTGTTCATGCTTCCATATTTTCATTGGTATGATCAACAAAATAAAACAAATTATCACGAAGGCATGTTATCAGCAAAAGGAAAGGTAATCTCCTCTCCTGAAATCGACGGGGATCTGATGACATTTGCGGTCGAGACGAATCAGGGAGAAAAGCTGACGGCCCGTTATACATTGAAAACAAAACAAGAGATGAAAAGTACAAATAATATACGGCCAGGTGATATATGCAATTTTTCAGGAAAGCTTGAAAAACCGAAAAATAACACAAATGAAAATGCGTTTAATTATAAGCGCTATTTGTATTTTCAGCAAATCCACTGGCTGTATAAGCTCGACAAAATCGGGCATTGTACATATAAGCCGTCATGGAAAGATCATTTGGAAAATTACCGGCAAAAAATGATTGAATGGATTCATCATAAATTTCCAGAAAAAACAGCCGGCTTCGTCCTTGCTTTGACGGTAGGCTATCAGAACAATATTCCAGAAGAAGATCTTGCCGCTTATCGAAAGCTAGGGATTGTTCATATTCTTTCGATTTCAGGTCTTCACGTAAGCATATTAATCGCCTCACTTTACATCTTCCTTTTGCGGCTGGGCATTTCAAAAGAACAAACCATTATGATTTTGATTTGCTTCCTCCCCTTTTATGCATTGTTAACAGGAGGTGCTCCGCCTGTCGTCCGCGCCTCTCTTATGGCAGCGCTGATCATGGGAGGAACACTTTTTAAACAAAATATGCCCCTTTCTGATTCAATCTCATTCAGCTTTCTTCTCATGACATTTCTTGACCCGTATGAAGTTTTTCATCTTGGATTTCAGCTTTCTTACGCAGTCACATTTTCGCTAATTTTATCAAGACAAATCTTTCAAAAATGCAGGAATTCATTGCAATTGTTGGCAGCAGTTTCATTTGTTGCCCAAACTGCTTCACTGCCGATTATATGCTACTATTTTTATCAATTTTCTCTATTGAGCTTTATCATGAATATTATGTTTGTGCCGCTATACACGTTCTTTTTGCTGCCGCTTACCATGATCACTCTCATTTTAACCGTAATTTCTTCTTCCATCGGTTCAATATTTGTTTCCCTTCTTCACACTTCTTTTACTTTGTCGTCCAAAACAGCATTATTTTTCAGTAATTTGCCTTTTTTCATGATAACAACTGGAAAACCGACTGTTTATTTATTTTTGCTGCAATGCGTCATTTTTATTGCTGTTTTCTTTCAAATGGAGCATAAGCCGATGAAAAAATGGGGAAAACCGATATTGTGCAGCAGCTTGCTCACTGCATTGCTTTTGATAGCAGGAAAAATGACCATGCCGGGAGAAGTAACAGTTCTTGATGTCGGACAAGGAGACAGCATTTTTATTAGAGAGCCCGGCTTAGGTAACAGTTATTTAATTGATACAGGAGGAATGGCTGTATTTGAAAAAGAAAGCTGGCAGATGCGAAAAAAACCGTTTTCCATCGCATTGGACGTCCTGATCCCTTATTTTCAGTCGAAAGGGGTAGAGGAAATTGAAATTTTGTTTTTAACTCATGGAGACTATGACCATATCGGCGAGTCATTAACCTTAATCAAACAATTTCGAGTAAACAAATTGGTTATTCCAAAATATTTTTCCAGAGAAGAGCTTGAAAAGCAAATAGTAAAAGAAGCGAAAAATCGAGGAATTGAAATATTTGAATTAGAAGCAGGAGATCGGATCACAGGCAGAACAGCTTTCCACGTTCTCTCTCCTTTCACAAAATCGGATTCTAAAAATAATGATTCTCTCGTCCTAATGGCAAAAATAGGCGGGTTGCGCTGGCTGTTTACCGGTGATCTTGAAGAAAGTGGAGAGCGGCACATGATTAAACAATATCCAAAAATGACTGCGGATGTGGTCAAAATCGGGCATCATGGAAGCAGAACTTCGACTAGCGATATATTTTTACAAACAATTGATCCGAAGATCGGGGTCATTTCAGCAGGAAGAAACAATCGTTTCGGACATCCTCATCAAGAAGTATTGAATCGATTAAAAAAACAAAACGTATCCATTTTTCGTACAGATCAAATGGGTGCTGTCCAATACAAATATCGAAAGTCTCAAGGAACCTTTTTATTCTACCCGCCATACGATACATTAACAAAATAGGGCAGTTTTGACAGCTTGAAAATGGAGAGATGATTGGACGGCTGGGTCCGGATTGTACAAGGAGCAAAAAGAAAGAGACTGCCGTTTGCAGCCTCTCTCTTTACGAGCCGATCAATTTAATCGCTGTTGCAATGATAAACAATGTGGCAAAAAAGCCAAAAGAAACAATAAAACCGACGGCAGAATCAACAGCATCATTACGTTTGCTTACATTTTGTTCAAATTCGTTCATCTATACCCCTCCTCATCGTCATAAGTAGTATAAGCGATTTCAGCAAAAAAATCTACATTCTTAAAAATGATTCATGTTAACGATTAACAACTATATTCTTTTTCGAAAGGGAGAATATATGAATGGGTAATCGTTTTTTTGTAAGTGTCCCGGGGCTTACAAAAAACGTTCATATAAATCGGAGGATTGGCTTCGCTGCCAATTCTCCATTATGTTGAAGTGTTGCGAAAAAATTTTTTTCCATATATGATGAATGAAGCACACTTCATTTTTTAGGGGAATCTTAAGATGATTGTCGATTTATGGAATTCATTTAAAAAGAAACAATTTCAGTCTCTTTATTTATTTTATGGAAAAGAATCATTTTTATTAAATGAAACAATTCGCAAATTGTTAACCGAGGCAATTAGTGAAGACGAACGGGAATTTAATTATTCCGTCTATGATATGGAAGAAACAAATATAGAAACGGCTGTTGAAGATGGGGAAACGATGCCGTTTTTAGGTGAACGCAGGATGGTTGTTGTGAAAAATCCTTATTTTTTGACGAGCGAAAAGAAAAAAGAAAAAGTGGAGCATAATCTTAAAAAACTTGAACAATATGTAGAAAATCCTGCCCCGTTTACTGTTTTTGTCTTTTTGCTTCCACATGAAAAAATTGATGAAAGAAAAAAGCTGACAAAACAAATAAAGAAAGCGGCAACAGTAGTTGAAATGAATTCCTTTTCAGAAGAGGAAACAGTCAAATGGATAAAGGAAAAAGCGGAAGCAGAAAATGTGGCGATGGAAAAAGAAGCGATCGATGAGCTTATGGAAAAAACATCTGGCAACTTAATGATCATAGATAAAGAGATGGAAAAATTATGTGCATATGTTGGAAGCGGAAATAAGTTGACTGTAGAAATAGTCAAGCAGCTCGTTGCACGCTCGCTTGAACAAAATGTTTTTGATTTAATTGATGCCGTCGTCAAAAAGAAAACAGAAGAAGCCTTTAAAATTTTTTATGATTTGTTAAAAATAAACGAAGAACCGATTAAAATTTTAAGCCTCCTTACACAACAATTCCGTCTATTATATCAAGTGAAGCAGCTTTCGAAATCCGGTTACGGACAGGATCGGATGGCGTCATCCTTAAAGGTTCATCCGTTTCGCATTAAGCTGGCTTTAAAACAGGAGAAGCAGTTTTCTGCCAGTGAATTGCAGAGCATCATAAAAGCTCTTGCGGAGACAGATTTTGAAATAAAAACAGGAAAAAAAGATAGACAATTAGCGTTAGAGTTTTTGCTGCTGAAGCTGTTTCAGCAAGAAAAAAAGCAATCAACAAGCGGGATAAAAGCTTGATGATTGCTTTTATTTTTATGCTGATAAGCTGTTTAATTTTTTAGCTAAGCGTGATTTGAAACGAGCGGCTGCATTTTTATGAATGATTCCTTTGGAAGCAGCTTTATCAATTTTTTTCGCAGCTACTTTAAACGCTTCTTTTGCTTGTTCAACATCTTTATTTACAACGTACGCTTCAAACTTTTTAATTGCTGTACGCATAGCCGATTTCATTGATGTATTGCGGGCACGGCGTGTTTCATTTGTTTTCATTCGTTTAATAGCGGATTTAATGTTAGCCATTGTTTCACCTCCTACTGACTATATAAAATCAAAGCTGCCGCATTCTTTTTTGGATATAGAACAAAAGTTATTCTATCAAACGGTTTTTTCTTTTGCAATACTAATGTAAATGAAATCCCCCTTTGAAGCTAAGAAATGGGATGAAATGAAATGACTTTGGAAAAAATAGATAAAAATGAACTTGGGGTGACAATGATGAACAATGCGCTTGATTTAAGCAAATATTCAATCAGAACGGATTTGGCGCTTGAAGCGAGAGATTTGGCCCTTGAAAAAAAGAAAGAAATGGAAGGGGTCATCGTTCAAGAAGAAGAGGAAGACGGTATGAAAATTGTCCATATGGACATTACGGATAAAGGTGCTGAGACAATCGGCAAAAAGAAAGGCAAATATTTAACGCTAGAGGTGCAGGGAATCCGCAATAAAGATACCGAACTGCAGGAAAAAGTAATCAAAATGTTTGCAAAGCATTTCAGTTCTTTTTTGGAACAGCTGCAAATTTCTAAAGATGCAAGCTGCTTAGTGGTCGGTCTTGGCAATTGGAATGTCACTCCAGATGCTTTAGGCCCTTTAACATGTGAAAATTTATTGGTCACAAGACATTTGTTTCAGCTTGAACCAGAAAACGTCAAAGAAGGCTATCGACCTGTCAGCGCCCTTGCACCAGGAGTGATGGGGCTAACGGGAATTGAAACATCTGATATTATAACGGGAGTTGTAAAACAATCAAAACCTGACTTCATTATTGCCGTTGATGCATTAGCTGCAAGATCAATAGAGCGTGTAAACAGCACAATACAAATTGCCGATTCCGGCATCCATCCTGGATCCGGCGTAGGAAACAAAAGAAAAGAATTGAGTGTGGACACGATAGGCGTTCCGGTTATATCAATCGGAATTCCGACAGTAGTTGATGCTGTAACGATAACTAGTGATACGATTGATTTTATATTAAAGCATCTCGGCAGAGAAATGCGGGAAGGAAATCGCCCAAAAAATGCGTTGGCTCCGTCTTGGTTTAGCTTTGCTGAAAAAAAGAAGCTGACGGATGAAGATTTGCCTGAGGAAAAAGAGAGAAAGCAGTTTTTAGGGATAATCGGTACACTGGAAGAAAATGAAAAGAGAATGCTGATTCATGAAGTGCTGAGTCCACTTGGACATAATTTAATGGTAACACCGAAAGAAGTAGATATGTTTATTGAAGATATGGCGAATGTGCTTGCGAGCGGTTTAAACATGGCGCTCCATTCCGCGGTGAATGAAGAAAATACCGGGGCTTACACACATTAAAAACAAAGTAAAAGTTCTATTCCTCCCAGTGCTGTCATACATATTTTGTAGACAAGCCTTGGAGGAGGATTTTCATGAAGCATCGCAGAATGGTCGTAACAGTTGATAGGACAAGCTTAAAAAAAATCATCTTAGCGGGATTTTTTTTAATCATTTTTATGTTTTTCATTACAGGGCTTTTGACGTCGATTAAGATTGAATATCGTCCCGCCTCTAGTTCTATTCATGAAATCACGGGAAATATAAACGGCAGAATGTTTCTTCATTTATTAAACTTTGAAAACCATTATTTTTCTCAAGGATTAGAAGAAAGTAAACCGGATTTTTCAGTTTCTTCCGTCCTTTTTCAATTAACGACAAGCATAAATCCTGATGATCCGCGCAGCTTGCTCGGACGGGAGCTTCCAGGGTTTACTTTGTTCGATGGCGACATCATTGTGGCTGGAGAAGGGACGAATTATACGAACATGCCGATTGAATCCGCTCCCCCGACAGAAGTGCTTTTAGAGGAAAGGGAAGCTTCGATTGACAAGCTTGAAGATGTGGAAGGCGAGGAAAAGCCAAAACAGTCTCCTAACTTAACAACAAATGGAAAAAAAGTCGTATTCATTTATCATACTCACACGACCGAATCTTATTATCCTTTATTAAATGGGGCAAAATCTCCTTTTCATTCAAAGGCGAATGTCACATTAGTCGGAGAAAAGTTTGGACAGGAGCTTGAAGAAAGAGGAATAGGAGCGGTTGTGGACAAAACGAATTTTCAAACTGTATTAAATGAGAAAAAATGGAAATATTACAAATCATATGATGCATCAAGACCTGTTGTTCAAGAAGCATTGGCAACGAATCGAGATCTTCAATACATTTTCGACATCCACCGTGATTCACAAAAAAGGGATAAAACAACCATTACGATTAATGGAAAGAGTTATGCCAAAATTGCATTTGTGATTGGCGGGAATAATCCAAATGCTGATAAAAATAAAAAAATTGCACAAAATTTGCACAAATTGTTTGAAAAGAAATATCCGGGCTTAAGCCGTGGTGTGTTTTCCAAAAAAGGCGAAGGAGTTAACGGCGTTTACAATCAAGACTTATCAGAGAATTCGCTGCTGATTGAATTCGGGGGAGTTGATAATAACATGGAAGAACTCAGCAGAACTGTCGAAGCGGTTGCAAACATATTTAGCGAATATTATTGGCAGGCAGAAAAGGTGAGCGGGAGCGTTCAAAACGAGTGACGGCTTGAAAGGAGGAATGTTTGATGGCGAAGTTTATGGCCAAAAGTCTGCTTCTAACCTTCATTATGTTTTTAGGAGTAATAATTGGCATACAGCAAGCGAGCCATGGCATTCAACAAATGAGAGGCTATGAGACGGAAGAGACAGTCGAAGCCGTTCAACTAAAGCAAAAGGACGACGGAAAACTGGAAGCCACGATTTTGGGAAATCAAGTGACAAGCCACGATTTACAAAAAAAGCAGGAGCAGCTTGAAAAAATAGAGGCATTCAATTTCTTCTCTCAAATTGGAAAATCGCTTGCGAATCTAGTGCAAAAAGGAACGTCAGCGATCATTGAAGGAATATTGGAGCTGATTGAAGCATACACCTAAACAAATTTAAAAGAAAGACTTGAAGCAATCCGCAGGTCTAGTCTATTTCAAAACAGGGTTCAGACAGTCATTCTGATCCCTGTTTTGCGTATTCAATCACAGAATAAATTTTCATTGAATCTCCAATTTTCTACTGATATAATCAAAGCTAGTGTAGTTGGCTAGTAGGAGTGGTGACAAAAATATGAAAAGGGAAGAAAAATTAGAACGCCAGAAGAGAATTCGCAATTTTTCCATCATTGCTCATATAGATCACGGGAAATCAACACTAGCTGACCGGATTCTGGAAAAAACAGCTGCTGTTACCCAAAGGGAAATGAAAGAGCAGCTGCTCGATTCGATGGATCTTGAACGCGAAAGAGGTATAACAATTAAACTGAATGCGGTTCAGTTATCATATAAAGCGAAAGACGGGAATGAATATATTTTTCATTTAATTGATACCCCTGGACATGTTGATTTTACGTATGAGGTTTCGAGAAGCTTGGCTGCCTGTGAAGGCGCCATTTTAGTTGTGGATGCGGCGCAAGGGATCGAAGCGCAAACGCTGGCGAACGTCTATTTAGCGATTGACAACGACTTAGAAATTTTGCCTGTTATTAATAAGATTGACTTGCCGAGCGCTGAGCCTGAACGAGTGCGACAAGAAATTGAAGACGTGATTGGGCTTGATTCTTCTGAGGCTGTGTTGGCATCAGCAAAAGCAGGAATCGGCATCGAAGAAATTTTAGAACAAATTGTTCAAAAAGTCCCAGCTCCGCAAGGTGACCCAGACGCACCGCTCAAAGCGCTTATATTTGATTCTCTGTATGATGCATACCGTGGAGTTGTTGCTTATATACGCATTTTTGATGGTACGGTAAAAGTCGGAGACCGTATAAAAATGATGGCGACGGGGAAAGAATTTGAAGTAACGGAAGTCGGTGTTTTCAAGCCAAAAGCGCATCCTGTACAGGAGCTCACGGTTGGCGACGTCGGTTATTTAACGGCTTCCATTAAAAATGTCAGTGACACACGAGTTGGTGATACGATCACTAGCGCTGTCAATCCGGCTGCCGAGCCTCTGCCGGGGTACCGAAAATTAAATCCGATGGTCTTTTGCGGGATGTATCCAATAGATACGGCAAAATACAACGATTTACGTGATGCTCTTGAAAAATTGCAGCTGAATGACTCCGCATTGCAATTTGAACCTGAAACATCGCAAGCGCTGGGCTTTGGATTTCGCTGCGGCTTTTTAGGTCTGCTGCATATGGAAATCATCCAAGAGAGAATTGAAAGGGAATTTCATATTGATTTAATTACGACGGCGCCTAGCGTTATTTATCATGTTTATTTAACAGACGGCAGCATGGTTCAAGTTGATAACCCTTCGAACATGCCGGATCCGCAAAAAATTGACCGAATAGAAGAGCCTTATGTGAAAGCCGGGATTATGGCTCCAAACGACTATGTTGGTGCGGTGATGGAGCTTTGCCAAGGAAAACGCGGCCAATTCATAGATATGCAATATTTGGATGAAACGAGAGTCAATATTGTTTATGAAATCCCCCTTTCGGAAATCGTTTATGATTTTTTTGATCAGTTGAAATCAAGCACAAAAGGGTATGCTTCGTTTGACTACGAACTCATTGGCTACAAACCTTCAAAACTTGTGAAAATGGATATTCTTTTAAACGGGGAGAAAATCGATGCTTTATCCTTCATTGTTCATCGTGACAGCGCCTATGAACGCGGCAAAGCTATCGTTGAAAAATTAAAAGAGCTTATTCCAAGGCAGCAATTTGAAGTTCCTGTTCAGGCTGCAATTGGAAACAAGGTCATCGCACGTTCAACGATTAAAGCTTTACGTAAAAATGTGTTGTCAAAATGTTACGGTGGAGATGTGTCGCGTAAACGGAAGCTTCTTGAAAAACAAAAAGAAGGAAAAAAACGAATGAAACAAGTCGGCTCTGTCGAAGTGCCGCAAGAAGCCTTCATGGCTGTGCTGAAAATGGATGAAAACCAAAAATGATGTTGACGAGTGCCGCAGCCATTGCTGCGGCATTAGCGCTTTGGAAAGGCAGGAGAATGAAAAATGGCTGAAGCCGCGTATATTCATATCCCGTTTTGCGAACAAATATGCCACTACTGTGATTTCAATAAATTTTTTTTACAAAACCAGCCTGTTGATGACTATTTGCAAGCACTGCGTTTGGAAATGATAAAGGCAATGGAGGATCAAGTATTAAATGAAGAATTAAAAACGATATTTATCGGCGGCGGTACGCCTACTTCCCTGTCAGCCAAACAGCTCGATCATTTAATGGAGAGCATACATCAAACTTTGCCGATGCAATCCGTAGTTGAATTTACAGTTGAATGCAATCCAGATCAATTAACGATGGAAAAGCTGTCTGTATTGAAAAACGCCGGAGTCAATCGCCTATCCATCGGAGTGCAAGCCTTTCAAGATTCATTGCTGAAAAAAATTGGAAGGACTCATAATAAAGAAACAGTATTTCAAGCAGTTGAACGGGCAAGATCGCTAGGCTTTGAAAATATTAGCATAGATCTTATGTACGGTCTTCCCGGCCAAATGATAGAAGAATGGAAAGAAACTCTTTCCGTTGCATTTTCATTAGAGGTCCAGCATATGTCTGCTTATTCGCTAATCGTAGAACCGAAAACGGTGTTTTATAATTTAATGCGAAAAGGAAAGCTTTTGCTTCCTTCTCAAGAGGAAGAGGCGTTTATGTATGAGACCGTTATGAATGAAATGGAACGGCACGGATACCATCAGTATGAATTAAGCAATTTCGCACGCAAAGGCTTTGAAAGCAAACATAATTTAACGTATTGGCATAATAACCATTACTATGGATTCGGAGCTGGAGCACACAGCTATTTGGACGGGATCCGGCGGGAAAACGCTCGACCGCTGAAAAAATATATTGAAATGATTTATAAAAATAATGGAACGGCTTTTGTTTCGGAGAATATGCTGACAAAAGAAGAAATGATGGAGGAAGAAATGTTTCTCGGATTGCGGACGATTAGAGGGGTTTCCAAAAAACGGTTCCGAGATAAATACGGATTAGATGTTGGGGAAGTATTTGGCCCGCAAATTGAAGAACAATTAAGAAAAGGTCTTTTATCTGAAAGTGCATCACATCTTTTTTTAACAAGAAAAGGAATGCTTTTAGGCAATGAAGTATTTCAAGCATTTCTCGCAGTTAGTTAATTGACAATTCTTCTTTCATTTGATAACTTTATCATAGAATTAGCACTCGAGTAATATGAGTGCTAACAGAGGTGATGTTCCTTGCTGACAGATCGTCAATTATTAATTTTGCAAATTATAATTGATGATTTTATTCAATATGCTCAGCCGGTTGGCTCCCGTTCTTTATCGAAAAAGGAATCGATTACGTTCAGCTCGGCTACAATCCGAAATGAAATGGCGGACTTGGAAGAATTAGGATTGATTGAAAAGACCCATACGTCATCAGGCAGAGTGCCGTCCGAAAAAGGGTATAGATACTATGTCGACCATTTATTGTCACCAAAAAAATTAACGAAAAAAGAAATTATGGCGATAAGATCCATTTTCGCCGAGAAAATATATGAATTAGAAACGCTTGTTCAAAAATCAGCTCAAATTTTATCTGAGCTTACAAGCTATACAGCGATTGTTTTAGGTCCGAAAGTTTCGGAGAACCGACTCAAACGTTTGCAAATCGTTCCAATTAACGAAGATAAGGCGGTTGCCATATTTGTAACTAACACAGGCCATGTTGAGAATAAAATGATTACTTTTCCAGAAAAAATAGACATGAGTGAACTGGAAAAAATCGTAAATATTTTAAATGAAAAGCTTGCCGGCGTGCCTCTAAGCGAATTAAAGGATAAAATATACAAGGAAATTGCAAACATTTTACGGAAGCATATTAGAAATTATGATATTTTATTAAAATTGATTACTGGCACGCTGAATGTAGGTCACGAAAAAATATATTTCGGAGGAAAAACGAATATTTTGAGCCAGCCGGAGTTCCGCGATGTCTCTCAAATTCAAACATTTTTAGATTTCATAGAACAAGAAGATGAACTGTATGATTTGCTAAAGACAAACCCGTCAGGCATTACGGTGAAAATTGGCACGGAAAATAAAATATCTGCTATGGAAAACTGCAGCTTAATTACTGCCACCTATTCAATTGGCGAGAAGCAAATCGGCACAGTCGCGGTGCTCGGCCCGAAACGAATGGATTATTCAAGGGTCATCAGCCTTTTAAAATTTTTCTCGAAAGATTTATCACAAGTTTTAACAAAGCTATATCAAGGATAGGATGGGGGAATTCTCCATCCCTTTTCCTTTGCACTTTAAGGGAGGTGAAATGATGGCAAACGATCAGACTGAAAAAGAACAAACAATCCAAGAAGAAGTTGAATACAATAACGAGAAAGCCGAAAACGAGAAAGAAGAAATGCCTGATCAAGAAGAATTGCGCCAAGAGGGCAGCCAAGAGGAAAAAGGTGAAGAACAATCTTCTTCAAATGCTGAAGAGGAATTGGTGAAAGCGAATGAAAAGATCGCTGAGCTTGAGGCAAAGCTGGAGGAAATGGAAAATCGCATGCTCAGAGCTCAAGCCGATTTTGAAAATTTTCGCCGGCGCAGCAGGCTTGATATGGAAGCACAGCAAAAATATCGTGCGCAAAGTTTAATATCAGATCTTTTGCCTGCAATTGATAATTTTGAACGGGCGTTGAGAATTGAGGCAGAGGATGAAAAAACAAAATCCGTTTTGCAGGGCATGGAAATGGTTTACCGTCAGATCCTTCAAGCACTTGAAAATGAAGGAGTTGAAGTGATCGAAGCGGTTGGGAAACCGTTTGATCCGCACCTTCATCAAGCGGTAATGCAAGTGAAAGACGAAAATTTCGAATCCAATGTTGTTGTGGAAGAGCTGCAAAAAGGCTACAAACTGAAAGACCGGGTTATTCGACCATCTATGGTAAAGGTTAATGAGTAATTACATATGATAATTAGCAGGAGGTTGTGATATATGGGTAAAATCATCGGTATTGACTTAGGAACAACGAACTCTTGTGTAGCGGTTCTGGAGGGCGGCGAACCGAAAGTGATTCCAAACCCAGAAGGAAACCGGACGACACCGTCGGTTGTTGCATTTAAAAACGGCGAGCGTCAAGTAGGTGAAATTGCAAAACGCCAAGCGATCACGAATCCAAATACAATTATTTCTATTAAACGCCACATGGGAACTGACTACAAAGTGGAGATTGACGGAAAAAAATATACGCCGCAGGAAATTTCTGCTATTATTTTGCAGCATTTAAAATCGTATGCAGAAGATTATTTAGGGGAAAAAGTAGAAAAAGCTGTCATTACTGTTCCTGCCTATTTTAACGATGCTCAGCGCCAAGCAACAAAAGATGCAGGAAGAATAGCCGGTCTTGAAGTTGAACGGATTATCAATGAGCCGACTGCAGCTGCTTTAGCTTACGGTCTTGACAAAATGGATGAAGATCAAACCATTTTAGTTTATGACTTGGGCGGCGGTACATTTGATGTGTCCATTCTTGAACTTGGGGACGGTGTTTTTGAAGTAAGAGCAACAGCGGGCGACAACCATCTCGGCGGTGATGACTTTGACCAAGTCATTATTGACTATTTAGTAGATCAATTTAAAAAAGAAAATGGCATTGATCTTTCCAAAGACAAAATGGCTCTGCAAAGATTGAAGGATGCTGCGGAAAAGGCGAAAAAAGACTTATCAGGCGTAACATCAACACAAATTTCTTTGCCGTTTATTACTGCAGGTGAACAAGGACCGCTTCATCTGGAAGTGACATTAACGCGGGCAAAATTTGAAGAATTGTCTGCGCATCTTGTAGAAAAAACTATGGGTCCTGTTCGCCAAGCATTGAGCGACGCTGGTTTAACGAAAAACGATATCGATAAAGTAATTTTAGTCGGAGGCTCCACTCGGATTCCTGCTGTTCAAGAAGCGATTAAAAAGGAAATTGGCAAAGAGCCTCATAAAGGCGTTAACCCGGACGAAGTCGTTGCGTTAGGTGCTGCAATTCAAGGCGGTGTCATCACAGGTGATGTGAAGGACGTTGTGCTCCTAGACGTTACTCCATTATCGCTTGGAATTGAAACGATGGGCGGAGTGTTTACAAAACTGATTGAACGGAACACTACGATCCCAACGAGCAAGTCGCAAATCTTTTCAACTGCTGCTGACAACCAAACTGCGGTCGATATTCACGTTCTGCAAGGGGAACGTCCGATGGCTGCTGACAATAAAACATTAGGACGCTTCCAATTAACAGATATCCCGCCTGCGCCGCGAGGAGTGCCGCAAATCGAGGTAACGTTTGATATCGACAAAAACGGAATTGTGAACGTAAGTGCTAAGGATTTAGGAACTGGAAAAGAACAAAAAATTACAATTAAATCATCCACGGGATTATCCGAAGAAGAAATTGAGCGCATGATTAAGGAAGCGGAAGAAAACGCTGAAGCTGACAAAAAACGAAAAGAACAGGCAGAATTGAGAAATGAAGCTGACCAGCTTGTCTTTACGACAGAAAAAACATTAAAAGAGCTGCAAGGAAAAGTTGACGAAGCAGAAGTGAAAAAAGCAAACGAAATAAAAGACGCATTAAAAGAAGCGATTGATAAAAATGATTTCGATCAAATAAAAGCGAAAAAAGAAGAACTTCAAGAAATCGTTCAGAACCTTTCTGTAAAACTTTATGAGGAAGCGGCTAAACAAGCACAGACAAATAATCAACAAAATAATTCTGAAAACAAAAATAAAAATGACGATGATGTGATTGACGCTGAATATAAAGAAGTAGATGACAAATAAAATGTTTTAATCTGAAAATGGATAAGTCAAAGTCAGGCATGTCTTGACTTTGACTTTTTTCAGTAAAGGCGGTTAACAGTTGCTTTCTTCCGTTTGTCAATGTTAAAATTTACTCTATGTGAGAAATCGGGAGTGTGAATATATGGCGAAGCGTGATTACTATGAGGTGCTTGGAGTTAGTAAGAACGCAACAAAAGAGGAGATTAAAAAAGCCTATCGCAAGCTGTCCAAAAAATATCATCCGGATATTAACAAAGACCCAGACGCGCCCGAAAAATTCAAAGAAGTAAAAGAAGCGTATGAAGTGTTAAGCGACGACACAAAAAGAGCCCAATATGACCGCTACGGTCATGCAGGTGCTACTCAAGGCTTCGGCGGCTTTAACGGTGAAGAATTTGAAGCGGATTTCGGGGGATTTGGATTTGATGACTTATTCAGTTCGATCTTTGGCGGAGGAAGAAGAAGAGATCCGAATGCTCCTCGAGCAGGTGCAGATATTCAATATACGATGACGATTTCATTTGAAGAAGCTGCGTTCGGAAAGGAAACGACAATTGAAATTCCTAGCGAAGAAACATGTGATACTTGCCACGGTTCAGGAGCGAAACCTGGTACTACTCCGGAAACTTGTCCGCATTGCGGAGGTTCGGGTCAAATCAGCTCAGAGCAGCGAACAGCTTTTGGTGTTTTTGTGAATCGGCGCGTTTGTTATCAATGTAACGGAACAGGTAAATTTATCAGACATCGCTGTACAACTTGTGGCGGCAGCGGAAAAGTGAAGAAACGCAGAAAAATCCAAGTAAAAATTCCAGCTGGTGTAGATGACGGTCAGCAGCTCCGCATACAAGGGAAAGGAGAGCCGGGAATTAACGGCGGTCCATCAGGTGATTTATATATTGTTTTCCACGTACAGGAACACGAATTTTTCGTCCGCGATGGTGATGACATCTATTGTGAAATGCCACTGACATTCGCACAAGCTGCGCTTGGAGATGAGATTGAAGTTCCTACTTTATACGGTAAAGTGAAATTAAAAATACCTGCAGGCACGCAGACAGGCCGAAAATTCAGACTGTCTGGAAAAGGGATCAAAAATGTTCACGGCCATGGCATAGGAGATCAATATGTAACTGTTCGCGTCGTTACACCAACTAACCTTACGGAAAAACAAAAAGAATTGCTGCGGGAATTTGCGGCTATCAGCGGGAATCAACCTGATGTACAGGAAGAAAGTTTTTTTGATAAAGTGAAGCGGGCGTTTAAAGGAGATTAAAGGATTGGGGTTACTAAAATGAAGTGGTCAGAGATTAGCATCCATACAACGGAAGAAGCGGTTGAACCTATCTCTAATATTTTACATGAAGCGGGTGCTGGTGGAGTAGTTATTGAAGATCCGTATGATCTTATAAAAGAAAGAGAAGATCAATATGGAGAAATATATCAGCTTGATCCTGAAGACTATCCTGATGAAGGTGTCATCATTAAAGCGTACCTTCCTGTGAATAGCTTTTTAGGCGAGACGGTGGAAGGGATAAAAGAACGGATAAATAACCTGCTGTTGTATGATATTGATTTGGGGCGGAACCATATTACAATTAGTGAAGTTAATGAGGAAGAATGGGCTACCGCTTGGAAGAAATATTACCGTCCTGTGAAGGTTTCAAAAAAATTTACGATTGTCCCCACATGGGAGCTGTATGAACCTGCTCACACCGATGAACTGATCATTGAATTGGATCCTGGTATGGCGTTTGGAACTGGAACCCATCCAACAACAGTTCTCTGCATACAAGCACTTGAAAAAAAGGTGCAAAAGGGAAATATTGTAATTGATGTCGGTACAGGGTCAGGCGTATTGAGCATCGCGAGTGCTTTGCTGGGGGCCGATAAAGTCATCGCACTTGATTTGGATCCAGTTGCAGTGGACAGCGCGCGATTAAATGTTAAATTGAATAAAGTGCAGCATCTTGTTCAAGTCAAGCAAAACAATTTGTTGGACGATATCGATGTTAAAGCAAACGTAATTGTTGCAAACATATTAGCTGAAGTCATATTGCGATTTGTTCGTGATGCGCATGAGCGTTTAGAAAACGGCGGTTATTTTATTACTTCCGGAATTATTCAAAACAAAAAACACGAAGTGGAGCAAGCTTTAATCGAAGCTGGTTTTACGATTGAAGAGACGATGACGATGGAAGATTGGGTCGCCTTTATCGCAAAAAAATAGAGGGATTGAAGATGCAGCGTTATTTTATTCATTATGCAAAAAAAGAATTAACTGATATTATTGACATCACCGGGGAAGATGTCCACCACATTTCCCGGGTGATGCGGATGAAACAGAATGATCAAATTATATGTGTAACAAAGGATGGATATTCAGCCCTTTGCCAAATTGTTCAAATATCTGCCGATAAAGTATGCTGTTCCATTTTAGAGTGGATCGAGAACAATTCAGAGCTTCCGGTAAAAGTGATATTAGCGAATGGGCTGCCTAAAGGGGATAAATTGGAGCTCGTCATTCAAAAAGGGACGGAGCTTGGTGCTTCCAAGTTTATCCCTTTTAATGCTGCTCGTTCAATTGTAAAATTAAATGAAGGTAAAATAAATAAAAAATTAGAGCGGTGGAATAAAATTGCGAAAGAAGCTGCGGAACAGTCACATCGGACCATAATTCCTGAGGTGACGAAGCCAGCTTCATTAAAGGATGTCATTTCTTATGCTGCATCAGCCGATGTAAAAATTGTCGCTTATGAAGAGCATGCAAAAAAAGGTGAAACGAGCAATTTATTTCGTGCTTTAAATTCTTTGCAGCGGGGAGGATCATTATTCGCTGTTTTTGGACCAGAAGGAGGTTTTACAGCCGAGGAGATTAAGCAGTTATCCGATAACGGCTTTCTTTTATGCGGGCTAGGTCCGAGAATATTGCGGGCGGAAACGGCTCCTCTTTATTTATTATCTGCAGTATCCTATCATTTTGAACTGTCGAGGTGAAAAACATGCCGACTGTTGCTTTTCATACATTAGGATGTAAGGTAAATCATTATGAAACAGAAGCTATTTGGCAGCTATTTAAAGAAGCGGGATATGAGCGCCGGGATTTTGAAGCGATTGCGGATGTATATGTCATTAACACTTGTACGGTGACGAATACAGGTGATAAAAAAAGCCGCCAAGTAATACGGAGAGCGATCCGCAAAAACCCTGACAGTGTTATTTGCGTTACAGGTTGTTATGCGCAAACGGCACCCGCAGAAGTCATGGCCATTCCTGGGGTTGATATCGTTGTCGGTACACAAGATCGAAAAAAAATGCTCGATTATATTGAGCAGTTTAAGAAGGAGCGCCAGCCGATCAACGGTGTGACAAACATTATGAAAGCTCGGGTATTCGAGGAGATGGACGTACCTTCCTTTACAGACCGGACGCGGGCGTCTTTAAAAATACAAGAAGGCTGCAATAATTTTTGCACGTTTTGTATTATTCCGTGGGCACGCGGTCTCATGCGGAGCCGGGATCCAAAAGAAGTGATTAAACAGGCTCAAAAGCTGGTGGATGCTGGATACAAAGAAATTGTTTTAACCGGCATCCATACAGGAGGATATGGGGAAGATTTAAAAGATTATAATTTTGCGCAGCTTCTTCGCGATATTGATTCTGAAGTGAAAGGATTAAAGCGGCTTAGAATTTCTTCAATTGAAGCGAGCCAAATAACTGATGAAGTAATTGAAGTGCTGAAAACGTCCGATAAAATTGTCCGCCATTTGCATATACCGCTTCAATCAGGATCAAACAGCGTCTTAAAGCGGATGCGCCGTAAATATACGACGGAATTTTATGCTGAGCGTCTGAAACGGCTGCGGGAAGCTTTGCCTGGGCTTGCGGTAACTTCTGATGTGATTGTAGGTTTCCCGGGTGAAACGGAAGAAGAATTTATGGAAACATACAACTTTGTTAAAGAACACCGTTATTCTGAGCTTCATGTTTTCCCTTATTCGAAGCGGACAGGAACACCAGCTGCCCGAATGGAAAATCAAGTTGACGAAGACATAAAAAACGAACGCGTACACCGGCTGATCGCATTAAGCGATCAACTAGCAAAAGAATATGCCTCAAAATTTGAGGGACAAGTACTGGAGGTTATTCCAGAAGAACCTTATAAAGAAGCTCCAGACAGCGGCAAATATGAAGGATATACGGACAATTATTTAAAAGTTGTTTTTCCGGCGACGAAAGAGATGGTTGGGAAAATTGTGAAGGTGAAATTAACTAAGGCTGGCTATCCATATAATGAAGGACAAGTAGTCCGTATAGTCGATGAAGACTATTTACAGAAGTCTTCTTAATCTAGCTTTTTCTTGCGTAAAACAGACTTTGATGTAAGCTGTACCACTTTTTATGAAGGGAGCCTTCTCATGAAAAGGGATATTGCGAAGTATATTGACCATACTGTTTTAAAGCCGGATGTCACGCAGGCAGATATTGAAAAGCTTTGTTTTGAGGCGAAGGAGTACGGATTTGCATCTGTCTGTGTTAACCCCGTATGGGTGGAAACAGCAGCTAATTTGCTGCAAAAATCAGATGTGAAAGTTTGCTCAGTGATTGGTTTTCCACTTGGAGCAACAACTACTGAAGTAAAGGCATATGAAACGACAGAGTTGGTTCAAAAAGGTGCAGCGGAATTAGATATGGTGATAAACATCAGCGCATTAAAGGATCAGCGTTATCATGCCGTTGAAGAAGATATTCGTGCTGTCGTTGAAGCGGCAAACGGAAAAGCTTTGATAAAGGTGATTATTGAAACATGTCTATTAAATGTTGATGAGAAAAGAAATGCGTGTGAGCTAGCTGTAAAAGCCGGAGCAGATTTTGTCAAAACATCGACAGGATTTTCTACCGGTGGTGCAACAGTTGACGATGTGAAGCTTATGCGTGCAGTAGTAGGTCCGAAATTCGGCGTGAAAGCATCTGGCGGAATCCGCGATTATAAAACTGCGATCATGATGATAGAAGCCGGTGCGACAAGAATTGGTACTAGTTCTGGAGTGGCGATTATAAAAGGAAGTGAACGTTAATCTATTATAATCACAGAATTGATGGATTTTTACATTTAGTTTAAAAAAGTTTTCCCGCAGTTTGTTGCGGGATTATTTTTTTATCCATGCTGAAATAGTTTTTGTCCACCATAATACAAAATTTGCATATTGATTCGCAAACGGGAGAATGATTAAAGAAGTTATCAAGTTAAAAATCAGGCTAAAGTGAGCGATTTGGAAATCTGGTTCATTTGTTAACAATTTTAAATTATTTGCGAAAAAAGGAATAAGCGGAACGAACAGGATCACTCCAAACACATTCAGCCAAAGATGGGCAAAAGCAGTATATTTCGCTTCTTGTTTAGAGCCGATCGAGGCCAATAAAGCTGTAATGCAGGTGCCGATATTTGCGCCGAGAACAAAAGCTAATCCTGTTTCTAATGGCAGCAGCTGTTCGTTCATAAAGCTCATGACAATTCCGATTAATGCAGTTGATGATTGAATAATTCCGGTGAAGACCGCGCTTATTCCGACAGAAAAAAGCAAATGGTCACTCGATTTGGAAAGCAGATCAGACATAACCTGCAGGTCAGACAAAAGAAAAGCAGCTTTTTCAAACCCGTTCAAAGCTAAAAAAATACACGATATGCCGAAGCATGAACAGCCTAATGAAAATAAAATTCTGTTTTTAAAAAGCATGAGAAGAAGAGAAATTGCAAACATCATCCCTAAATAGTCATCTATTTCAACGGCTAGAAATTCGGTCGTAAAGGTCGTCCCGACATTGGAACCTAAAATAATTCCAATTGCATCTTTAAACTTTAACAAACCAGCGGAAACAAAACTAACTGTAATCACCATCACTAGAGAACTGCTATGAACAAGAGCTGTTGCAATCATGCCGGTTAGAAAGGATTTGATTGGGGCATTCGTGTAGTTGTACAGCCATTTCTCCAGCTGCCTATGGGACATTTGCTGAAATCCGTATTTCATCATTGCCATTCCGCAAAAAAATAAAAGGAAACAAGAAAAAAATAATAACAGCAATTGCATTCCCATGAAAACCACCTCATCAACAGTCTATGGACAAGGTGTCACAATAAGACCTTATGAACGAGTAATTTTTTTCAATCGAACTAGTTATATTTTTTCAGACAGCTGTTTAGCGGCTTTCAAACGATCTTGAATCATTTCCTTATATACATGATGAATTTGGAAATTCTTCCATACAAAAGCTGATATAAAACAGTCTTGTAAACCTGTCCGGTAAAAAAAAGTCATAAGGAATAGGAAAGATGTTTTGAACATTGACCAAATAAATCGATTATATTATACTAACTGTAGATGAGCAAAATCACTAACATAAATTTACATCGAAACAAAAAAGGAGACATGAACCCGATTCCTTGGTTAGAATAGATGTGCCAACAAACCATTCACACAAGGAGGTTCATGTCTCATGAATAGATTAGCACATCATCAAGGAATCCACAAGTTTTTCACGATGTTGGGGTTGGCACTTTATTTTTCAAAACCTGTCATGAAGCATCTCGTTCATATCGTGGATGCGATGATCACGAAAGGCTTTTCTGGAACGTTGACCGATCTTCATCATTGGAGCTTTCACCCCAATCATCGAACGACACTCAGCCATTTTTTCACGAAAAGCCCTTGGGATGAAGAGACGCTGCTTCGCAAACTCCAGCAATGGATGCTTCATCGTGTCGAACGGATCGCCAAACAGAAAAATCAACCCCTTTTTGTTTCGATCGATGATACGATTTGCCAAAAAATCAAGCCTTCGTCACGGGCAACGCACGCCATTCAAGGGTGTGATTGGCACTATTCTCACACAGAGAAAAAGTCGATCTGGGGACATTCTCTTGTTTGGCTCATGGTTCATACGATGACCCAAGCTTTTCCCTTTGCGTTCCGCCTCTACGACAAGGCGGCTGGGAAAAGCAAGGGGGAACTCGCGATCGAGATGCTTTCTTCTTTGGATGTACGCCGTCCCGTTTATGTGCTGATGGATTCGTGGTATCCATCGCAAGCGCTCGTGGAAGCCTGTCTGAAAAAAGGATTTCACGTCATCGCGATGCTCAAAACGAACCGGATTCTCTATCCGAAAGGCATCGCCATCCAAGCCAAACAGTTTGCCCGCTATATCGAACCGAACGACACCCATCTCGTCACGGTGGGAGAAGAGCGTTATCGCGTGTATCGCTACGAGGGATCGCTGAAAGGTCTCGATGATGCCGTTGTGTTGTTGGCTTGGAAAGCCGATCAGCCGATGACACCCGAACATCTTCACTGCGTCTTGAGCACCGACCGGGAGCTAAGCGATGAAGAGATCTTGCGCTACTATGCCCAGCGTTGGTCGATCGAATGCTTTTTTCGACAAGCGAAAGACCAGCTGAAGCTCGATGGGTACCGCGTTCGTCAACGTCGTGCGGTGAAACGGTATTGGATCTTGGTGCAACTCGCTTATGTGTACAGTATGGTCGAGTCCAACCGGGATTTCTCTACTGGGCTTGATCTTCTCCGAACGAAGAAAGGGCATAGTCTCGTCGAGTTCATTTACCATGCAGCGAAGCAAGATATTCCCATTGATGTTGTCAAAAAACAGCTCCATGTGGCATAAGGGGTACCCTGTTTGTCTCTTTTGGTATGGTAATTATTGTTATGAAAATTGCTCATCTACAGATACTAACTTAGTAAATGTTCTTTTTGATAAGGAACATGAACTGGCTTTGTTCGGAGGGAGGGAAAAAGGATGTCTAAAACGATCGTACGTAAAAACGAATCGCTTGAGGATGCTCTTCGCCGCTTCAGACGCCAAGTATCAAAAACTGGTACTTTGCAGGAATATAGAAAGCGCGAATTTTATGAGAAGCCTAGCGTAAGACGCAAGAAAAAATCTGAAGCTGCAAGAAAGCGTAAATATTAAAAGAGGGTGTATATTAATTATGGGTCTTCTTGAGCGTTTAAATCAAGATATGAAGCAAGCGATGAAAAATAAAGAGAAAGATCGCCTTTCAGTCATTCGCATGGTAAAAGCATCCTTGCAAAATGAAGCGATTAAACTCGGAAAAAGTGAGTTGACTGAAGAAGAGGAATTAACGGTACTTTCTCGAGAATTAAAGCAACGTAAAGACTCCCTCCAAGAATTTGAAAATGCAGGTCGTTCAGATTTAGTTGAAAAAGTGAAAGCTGAAATTGCAGTAATAACTGAATATATGCCTGAGCAATTATCTGAAGAGGAATTAATACAAATTATTAAAACAACAATTTCGGAAGTGAACGCAACGTCCAAATCCGATATGGGGAAAGTAATGGGAGCCGTTATGCCAAAAGTAAAAGGAAAAGCAGATGGCTCGCTTGTCAATAAATTGGTTCAGGATTTGCTTTCATAATTCGAGTAAAAAGCTTGCCGCTTTCTATGTGCGGCAAGCTTTTAAGTTTTTGCAGCGGATTCATCCTATGGACTGCGGCAGTCGATTAATGAATGTAGCTGCCTTGCAATTCATCAATAGTGGTTCAGTTGTTGATAGCAAGCTTGTCGGCGAAAGAATATAGCTGCTATGCAAATGTCCGCAAAAAATTGAGCAGAGGGCAACAATGAAGGAAAACATTCGGAAAGATCGCTGATCTCAATGAAGATTATCGGGAAAATACGGCGGCAATAAAGGAAAACGTATCGAAAAGAAAGCACACGTCTATCTGGCTGTGAGAACAGGGAAAAACGACAGCACTATTTGCTCTGAAAGGGAAAGGATTTATTTCGGAGTTAACCCAAATATTTTCATTGAAACCTCAACGGGATCAACATGACGGAGCGTATAAGCGGCGCCTGAGCTGTTCATACGCTCTTTTTTGATGAAGGGAAAACCGTTCTATCCATATAGTTTGAGCAGTTTTTCTTTTGACATCATTAAATATTTCGGCGGCCGCTTCAAGCTATCGAAACGATATTGAATGATTAAATACATAGGGGTAAATGTCAAAAGCTTATACCATTTATAAAATGGATTTTGAATGGAAAACGTTTCAAAGCCCAGCCGTTCAGAGCCTTTATTTAAAATAGTTATTCCAATAATCCCTTTCACATTATGAAATTGTGAATGATTCCGCAAGTATTGAACGATATTTGGCAGCCCTTTTTCTGTTTTAGAGTAAATGTATCTTCCTTTTTGAATTTCGCTCTTAAAACGATTCAGTTCCTTCATTAAATAGACGTTATGAAGATGTATTTTTAACAGAAGATCATTTTTTTTAATTTTTGTTCCGTCTGAAAGAATTATTTCCCTTCCTTTATATTTTGTCAATCGAACCCGGAAAATGTCACGATTATTCTCCTTGTCCCTCACATACTCAAGCCGCGAACAAAGGAAATAAATGGGATCCAATAGGCACCAAAACTTAAAAAAACAATATCTCAACCTTCCCATTTGCAACACCTTTCACTTTTTTTCTTACAGTTTATTTTTTAGCATACGAATTGTTTTTATTTATAAAAAATTTTTTTCGAATAGGCATGCGAAATTAAGAAAAAACTTTTAAAGAACTCCATCAATAACAATGGTGAGCGATATGAAAAAAATTTTATATCTTCCTTTTTTGACCATACCTTCAGGCCATCATCAAACAGCTGATGCCCTAATGGAAGGGTTGTTACGGCTTGATCCTGACATTCATTGCGAAAAAATGGACCTTTTGTCATCGAAATTTGGAAAAATAGAAAGGCTGATATCTTCCTTTTATTTGCAATGGATTGGCCGTTTTCCTAAATCATACAGCCATATGTACCACAGGTCAGTGCTTGCGGAACAAAAGAGCGGCAAAAGGTTTTTCCATTATGAGGCACTTTTTCTCCGCCATTTAAAAAAGATCATTGATGAATTGAATCCGAAAATGATTGTTTGTACCCATGCTCTTCCTTCCTACTTGCTTGCCAGGCTGAAAGCCTCTTCTCAAATCAACATCCCTGTTATCAATGTATACACAGATTTTTTTATTCATCACCTTTGGGGAAAAAGAGAAATTGACTATCATTTTGTCGGTCACTCATATATGAAAGATTATTTGCTCGAAAAAGGTATAAAAAAAGAACAGATTTTTGTTACAGGGATTCCTATTCACCCAAATTTTACAAAAAGGAAAGATGAACATGTACATAGCATGCGCTTTTATCGAGGATTAATTTCGGGAGGAAGTTCAGGCGTCGGTTCAATAGAGAAGATAACGGAAAAAATCAGCCGCGATGATGATATCCATTATATGGTGTTATGCGGAAAAAACAGAAAGCTTTATGATCGATTAATAAAACAAAATCATCCACGAATTACTCCTTTACCTTACATCTCTTCAAGAGAACAAATGAACGATCTGTACAATCGCGTCGATTTTATCATGACAAAGCCCGGGGGTGTGACAATCAGCGAATGTTTATACAAAAAAATTCCTATATTTGTATACCACACTCTTCCAGGACAGGAAGAAATAAATTTGGAGAAATTAACAAAATTCGGGATGGTGTTTGATTTTCGAAATTGGCAAGAGGAAACAAATATTTCGGCCTCCATTATTCGAGCGCTGCAATCTAAGCAGCTATCAAAATTTTTATCGAAAGTGGATGAATATCATAAAAGTTTAGCTCCGATTGAACCAGCGGGATTGATCAAACGTTTAATGAATGAATAGCTCCTGGAAGCCATTAAAGCTTCTAGGAGCATTAGTTTGAAAATTATTTATCGATAAAGGGATGACCCGCCCTCTATAAATTCTTTTGCTTTTTGCCTCAAACCTTCCTGAACGAAATCAGAATCACTTGAACCGGCCATTTTTCTTAAATTGTGGGAAATTTTCATCGAGCAAAATTTTGGACCGCACATAGAACAAAAATGGGCAATTTTCGCTCCTTCTGCCGGCAAAGTTTCGTCATGATATTCGCGTGCCCGTTCAGGATCGAGAGAAAGATTAAATTGGTCGTTCCAGCGAAATTCAAAACGGGCTTTTGATAAAGCATCATCCCTTATTTGGGCGCCTGGATGCCCTTTTGCCAAATCTGCGGCATGGGCTGCAATTTTATAAGCAACAACACCTTGGCGCACATCCTCTTTATTGGGAAGGCCTAAATGCTCTTTCGGAGTTACATAACATAGCATGGCCGTTCCGTACCAGCCGATCATGGCTGCTCCAATGGCTGACGTAATATGATCATAGCCGGGAGCAATATCGGTCGTTAATGGACCGAGGGTATAAAAAGGAGCCCCCTTGCAAATTTCATTTTCTAAATCAACATTTTCTTTAATTTTATGCATCGGAATGTGCCCAGGGCCTTCGATCATGACTTGGACATCATGTTTCCAGGCGATTTCCGTCAATTCACCGAGCGTTTTCAATTCGGCAAATTGCGCTTCATCATTGGCATCTCGAATAGATCCGGGACGCAAGCCGTCACCTAATGAAACGGCAATATCATATGTTTTTAAAATTTCGCAAATCTCTTCAAAATGAGTGTATAAAAAGTTTTCTTGATGATGCGCCATACACCACTGCGCCATGATCGAACCGCCGCGGGATACGATTCCGGTCGTCCGGTTGACGGTCAAAGGGATATAGCGAAGCAGCACGCCGGCATGTATAGTAAAATAATCGACCCCTTGTTCTGCTTGCTCAATTAATGTATCACGGTAAATTTCCCATGTTAACTCTTCAGCAACGCCATTTACTTTTTCGAGCGCTTGGTAAATCGGGACGGTTCCAACCGGCACGGGCGAGTTGCGGATGATAAATTCTCTTGTTGCATGAATTTTTTTTCCTGTTGACAGGTCCATAATTGTGTCAGCGCCCCAGCGGATGGCCCAAAGCATCTTCTCAACTTCTTCTTCGATTGACGATGTTACAGCTGAATTGCCAATGTTGGCATTAATTTTTACATGAAAGTTCCGGCCGATGATCATCGGTTCACTTTCCGGGTGATTAATGTTGGACGGAATAATGGCCCTGCCGGCAGCGACTTCTTGACGAACGAATTCAGGATCCATGTTTTCACGAATCGCCACAAACTCCATCTCTGGGGTGATGATCCCCTTTTTTGCATAGTGCATTTGTGTAACGACAGCACCTTTTTTTGCTTTGAAAGGCTTTCGATGAAAAGGTGTGGCAATATTGTGATCTTCCCAATTGCGAAATCCATTATCCTCAGGCTTTACCTGGCGCCCGTCATATTCTACAACATCATGACGGTCTAAAATCCACTGTTTGCGTACAGCCGGCAAACCTTTATGAATATCTGCCTGAAAATCAGGATCTGTATAGGGACCGCTCGTGTCATAAACCTTTACAGGTTCATTTTCAAACGTTCCCGCTTCCGTTTTCGTGGGAGTTAATTGAATTTCCCTCATCGGAACCCGAATATCGGGTCTTGACCCAGTCACATAAATTTTTTTGCTTGCTGGAAACTGCATGTTTTCGAAATAATGTTTCATTTTTCTCCTCCTCCATTTTTTTATCTGAAGATGTGCATAGAAAAATAGGAGGGGAGATGGGATGTGAAAAATAAAAACGGGTTCGCTTTAGCACGAACCCGATCAATTCAATATAGAAAAAGAAGGCAATACAAATACTCCCGCTACCTACTTCCCTACGCTGGCATCATCCAGATCAGGTTCAAAGGGTTGAAGAACTTCAGGCGCGTTCTTCTCTCAGTCCAGCTAATTGGACACCCCTAGTAGATGGTTATATATTTTTTTTAATAGTAACATAATATGAAAAATAATGAAAATATTTTTTCGTTTCATGTATGTTTGCAGAATTGTTGATTTTTGAAACTTTCTGCGCAATTGTCCGTAATAATATTAGGCAAAAAATAAGGGGGGAGAGGCCTGAAATCAAACAATAAGTTTTTCGCTATTTGCGCTCTGCTGCTCATCTTGTCGATTATTTGTGCGTCTTTTGATGCCAAATCAGCTGAAGGGAAAACCGTTTATTTTATTCCGATTGAAAATACAATTGAAAAAGGGTTGGTGCATTTTATTAAACGATCCATTCAGGAGGCGGAAAAAGAAAAAGCGGATGTCATTGTTTTTGAATTGAACACTCCTGGCGGTGCTTTAGAGGCAGCGATAGAAATAGGTAAAATGATTATGGATACAGATATCAAAACAATCGCTTATGTAAATAAACATGCGATTTCCGCAGGGGCTTATATAGCATTAAGGGCTGATCAAATATATTACCATCCTGGCGGTACCATTGGGTCAGCAGCTGTCATTGACTCCAATGGCAATGCTGCAGAAGTAAAAGTGCAATCGTTTTGGAAAGCAGAGATGAGAAATGCTGCTGAGGTTCATGGCAGAGACCCTATGTTCGCTGAGGCGATGGTAGACAGCAGCTTGGATATGCCCGAATATGGTGCAGAAAAAGTAGAATTACTAACATTAACAGCAAAACAAGCGATGGAAGTCGGGTATGGTGAAGGCATCGCCAAAAGCCGGGCAGAGCTTTTGAAATCGATCGGAATGGAAGGTGCAAAAGTCCAGGAGACTGAGGAGACGTTTGCTGAAAAAATAGCCCGTTTTGTAACAAACATGTATACCATTCCGATATTATTAACGATTAGCGGTTTAGGGTTTGTGTTAGAATTGTACACTCCTGGGTTTGGCATTCCTGGTTTTATTGGACTATTGGCGCTGTTTTTGTTTTTCTTCGGTCATTTTATTGCAGGGCTTGCGGGATTGGAAACGGTTGTTTTGTTCGTGCTTGGGGTTCTGCTTATAATTGCAGAATTGTTTGTTCCAGGAGGAATTATTGGAGCAATCGGTTTTCTTTCAGTCCTTTTAAGTTTATTTTTAGCAGCTGATCATATAGGACATATGGCGGTTTCTCTTTTTATTGCCGGTTCCATTTCGATATTCACAATATTCATTATGTCAAAGGTGATTGGTAAGCGTATGAAATGGTTTAAAAAAATTATTTTAAATGATTCAATCAGCACGGAGAAAGGTTATGTATCCAATCAAAATCGTACAGATTTAATTGGGAAAACGGGTGTAACTGTGACTGCTTTACGGCCGGCAGGAACAGTAATGACCGATGGAGAGGAAAGATTGGATGTTGTGACAGAAGGGACGTATATTGAGAAAGGAAAAAAAGTGAAAATTGTTAAAGTAGAAGGCTCACGAATTGTTGTGAGAGCTATTAATGAAAATGAATAGGAGGTAGGTATGTCACATGGATGTATCATTTTTTCTTTTACTAGGTCTTATCGTATTAGGTCTTATTTTGCTTGGCATTTTGTTCTCTTTTGTGCCGATTATGCTTTGGATTTCCGCTCTGGCAGCTGGCGTTCGCATCAGTATTTTGACTCTTATTGGAATGAGGCTGCGCAGAGTCATTCCAAGTCGAGTGATCAATCCGTTAATTAAAGCGCATAAAGCCGGCCTTGATGTCACAACAAATCAATTGGAAAGCCATTATTTAGCAGGAGGAAATGTCGATCGAGTTGTCAACGCATTAATTGCAGCTGAAAGAGCTAATATTGAATTGAGCTTTGAACGTTGTGCTGCGATTGATTTAGCGGGAAGAGACGTGCTTGAAGCCGTTCAAATGAGCGTAAATCCGAAAGTAATCGAAACCCCGTTTATTGCAGGGGTTGCCATGGACGGAATTGAAGTGAAAGCAAAAGCCCGCATCACGGTGCGAGCCAATATCGACCGGCTTGTTGGCGGTGCCGGGGAAGAAACGATTATCGCACGTGTAGGTGAAGGAATTGTCAGCACCATTGGTTCTTCTGATGATCATAAAAAAGTGCTGGAAAACCCTGATATGATTTCGCAAACAGTTTTAAACAAAGGACTCGATTCAGGAACAGCCTTTGAAATTTTATCCATCGACATCGCGGACGTTGACATCGGCAAAAACATCGGTGCGATCCTGCAGACAGATCAAGCGGAAGCAGACAAAAACATCGCGCAAGCTAAAGCGGAGGAACGCAGGGCGATGGCGGTGGCAAGAGAGCAGGAAATGCGCGCTAAAGTTGAAGAAATGCGGGCAAAAGTTGTTGAGGCGGAAGCGCAAGTTCCGCTGGCAATGGCGGAAGCTTTAAAATCAGGAAATATTGGAGTTATGGATTATATGAACATCAAAAACATTACTGCTGATACAAATATGCGTGATTCTATCGGAAAAATGACAAAAAACTCTGCTGGTGATGAAGAAGAATGATCTTTCTGTCCATCAAAGGAGGTGTCATATGGAAATATTTGAAAATCCGCTGTTCATTGTTATTTTAATCGGGATTATTTCTTCTTTGTTTGGCAGAAATAAAAAAGATCAAGAGCAGCAGAAAAAAAGGAAACAAGCAGCAAAACAAACAAAACAAAGGGTTAAAAATGTTTCGACAAGCCCTCCAAATGAATGGAATCAAATTCAAAATGTACACACAGGCCTATCCAGCCAAATAAAAAAAGCTGAAAAAGACAAATCGAATATGAAATCTTTTCATAATAAAAAACAGAAACCATCAGCTTTACACATGCATTCAGCTGCAAAAGGAGTCATTTGGAGCGTCATTTTAGATGAACCCCGATCCAAAAAGCCCCATCGGTCGAATTTCATAAAATAAATGAATTAATGGTGTTAATCCCCTTTTGTCTCTCATAAATATGAGGATGAAGGGGGTTCTTTTATGGGCAAAAAATGGCATCAGCGAATAAAAAGCATATTGACAGAAGGATTGCAAATACCAGCTGACGTCATGATGGATCTTCCCCGTGTTACGATGATCGGTACATTGCATATATATATAGAAAATCATAAAGGACTGCTTTCCTTTACAGATAAAGAGATTCGAGTATTGCTGCAGCAAGGCCAGATGCTCATTAAAGGAAGCGATTTTGTGATGAAAGCGATATTGCCAGAAGAGCTCCTTGTAGAAGGGAAAATTGAACAAGTATTATATATTGATCAGTAGGGGGATCGGGATGCGGAACAATTGGTTGTTATATTTTACAGGCTTCGTTCAGGTAATAGCGGAAGGAACCGGCTCAGAAAGAATGTTGAACGATTGCACGCGGCTTGGCATTGTCACAATAAATGTAAAGCGGCTGGAAAACGGTGCAATTTCTTTTTTTATACGCCTTAAAGATGTACAGGCTTTACGAAAAGTAGTTCGTAAACATGAATGTAAGTGCACCTTTCACCAAAGGATAGGATTTCCATTTTTATTAAAAAAATCATGGAGAAATTTTGGTTTTGTTATTGGAATTGTTCTGTTCATTGCCATTACATTTCTTTTATCCAACATGATTTGGCATATTGAAATAAAAGGGGCTAGTCCGAAAACAGAGCATTTAATACAAAAAGAATTGGACAAAATAGGAATTAAAAGAGGGACGTTTCAGTTTTTGACATCGAGCAATCAAACAGTTCAAAATCGTTTGATGAGCCAAATAGATGATATAACATGGATCGGTGTCAAATTAAAAGGAACGACATATTCTCTGGAAGTAGCCGAAAAGAAAAAAGAGCAAAAAAGCAAAGTGGAGGGGCCGAGGCATTTAGTGGCCGCGAAGGAAGCTGTTATAGCAAAAATGTATGTTGAAAAAGGACAACCTTTAGTAGACGTTCATGATTTTGTTAGAAAAGGACAAATATTAGTTTCCGGTGTAGTTGGAGAAGGTGATAAAATACGAAAAGTGGCAGCAGACGGAGAAGTATTAGGCGAAACTTGGTATATTTCAACAGTGGAGGTGCCGCTTCAAACAACTTTCCAGTTATTTTCAGGAAAGTCAGTCACGAAGCATTTTCTCTCCTTTCGTTCTTTTTCCCTTCCTATTTGGGGGATGTTTCGCAATGATGAATCGGAATATCCGCAATATACGGTGGAGAGAGACGAGCGTCCATTAAAATTTTTAAAATGGGATCTTCCAGTTAACTATAAGAAAGAAACGATTCGTGAGACGGAAACCTTTCACAGAAAATATTCTGTGGATGAAGCGAAACGGCAAGCGATTGCTGCCGGGAAAAATGACTTATTTCGAAAACTTGGAAAAGATGTCAAAATTGTTGGCGAAAAAGTTTTGCACGAAGACGTCGAGAATGGTAAAGTAAGATTGAAAATACACTTCCAAGTTATTGAAAACATTGTAAAAATAAAACGGGTTCAGGGAGATTAGAGAATGACAGAAGATTTAGTCACAATCAGCCAGAGTTTAGAAAATCCGAATGAAGCCATTAATTTATTTGGGATTCATGATGTTCATTTAAAAAGAATTGAAGAAGAGTTAAACGTATCGATCATTTCGCGCGGTGAAGCGGTATATGTTTCAGGAGATAAAGAAAAAGCTGAACTGGTTGAAGACATCTTGAAATCCCTTCTTTCGGTTATTCGAAAAGGAATTTCGATTAACGAACAAGACGTACTTTATGCAACAAAAATGGCGAAAAGTGGGAAGATCGATGAATTTGAATCCCTATACGATGAAGAAGTTGCGAAAAATGCAAAAGGAAAAACCATTCGTGTAAAAACGCTAGGTCAACGAAAGTATTTTCAAGCAATTAAAACGCATGATTTAGTATTTGGAATCGGTCCAGCAGGAACAGGAAAAACGTTTCTCGCTGTTGTCATGGCCGTCCATTGCTTGAAAAATGGGCTTGTAAATAAAATCATATTAACGCGGCCGGCCGTTGAAGCTGGTGAAAATTTAGGTTTTTTGCCCGGCGATTTAAAAGAAAAGGTAGATCCTTATTTAAGACCTTTATATGATGCTCTACACGATATTTTAGGCGTGGACCATACGGAGCGCTTGTTAGAAAGAGGAGTTATTGAAATTGCTCCATTGGCGTATATGCGCGGAAGAACACTTGAGGATGCGTTCGTTATTTTAGATGAAGCGCAAAATACAACAACTCAGCAAATGAAAATGTTTCTAACCCGTTTAGGCTTTGGATCCAAAATGGTCATTACAGGCGACCTGACACAAGTGGATTTGCCCAAAGGAGTAAAATCAGGACTGCTTGAAGCGAATGAAAAATTATCGGGCATTCGGGGCATTTCATTCGTATATTTAAAGGAAACTGATGTCGTGCGGCACCCGCTCGTTTCAAAAATTATTGAGGCTTATGAAAAAGATGATCAGTAAGACCCGCTCATCATGACCGGGTCATTTTTTGCATAGAATTGATCGGAGGTGCTGTGACAAATGAAAAGAAAAATGGATCGCAAAGACAGGAAACAGCCGATATTCCATTTTTTGAAAAAAATGCAATCCCTTCATCTTTTCTTATATCCCGTTATTGGAGTAATTTTGTTTATCGTTTTATACAGCAATGTAGAACCGGACACGTTTGATGCCAAATTATTTTCAGTATCCGACCAAACGATTTACGCACCTGTTACCGTTGTCGATAAGGAAATGACGGAAAAGAGAAGAGAAGAAGCTGCTGAAAGCGTGGAAGATCAATATGTGCTAAAAAAAGAATATGCGGACAACAGTGTGGATTTGGTCGAATCTTTATTTGATGCCATCATGGAGGCTTCTTCTAATGCCGAAATGAGCAGCAAAGAGAAGCTTGACAGGCTTAAAAGCAGTTTAGGAGATATGTATGATAAATATCCTGAAAGCGTATATACATCGTTGTTAAGTGCGAATGAAGGACAGCTTACGCTGGCGAAAGATGCGGTTGTTACGGCTGTCAATGAAACGATGAGCGAGCCGATTCCGGCTGAAAAATTAGAAGAAGCGAGAAACAAAGTGAAAGAACGGCTTCAAAACGTGAATTTGCCGGATAAGATACGCTCAGCAGCTGAAGAGATTGGACGCAGCGCAATTATTTCCAATTATGTATTTGACCCTAAATCAACAGATGAAAAGCGGGAAGAAGCAAAAGAAAAAGTGCAGGAGGTTCAAATTAAGCAAGGTCAAATTATAGTCGAAGAGGGCCAATTAATTGACAGGGAAGTATATAGAAAGCTGGAATTGTTGGGCCTTTTAGATAATAAGTACACATTTCAGCCGATCATTGGTCTTTTCATTTTAGTCTTATTAGTGATGATCTATCTTGCATATTTTTTTGAAAAAGAAAAGAACTCGTTCTTTACGAGTAAAAACCAGTCATTGCTTCTCTTTACCATCATCCTGGCGATAACGTTAACGGTCATGAAGATTATCAGCTTATTTCAAAAAATGGACTATTCTCATATCGGCTTTATTGTCCCGGTGCTGATGGGAGTCATGTTGACAAAGCTTTTGATTAATGACCGCCTTGCGTTCGTGACAAGCATTATATATGCTTTTTGCGGAAGCTTGATTTTTAATGATGGAGTCACTGGCACATTTAATTTTACAATTGGTCTTTACTACTTATGCGGGTGCATCGCAGCCATTCTGTTTCTAGGGGAACATAACGTCCGTTCGAAAATTTTACAAGCTGGTCTTTTCGTTTCGGCTGTTAATATTGTTGTGATCACCGCTATTTTATTCATTCAAAATGGAATTTATTCGAATCTAGAGATCGGTTCTTATTTTCTTATGGCGATTGTATCAGGTGTTATCTCTTCCGTCTTGACAATCGGTTTAATGCCTTTTTTTGAATCAGGTTTTGGCATTTTATCGACGATGAAGCTGATTGAACTGTCGAATCCGAATCATCCTTTATTAAGGAAAATATTAACGGAGGCGCCTGGTACTTATCATCACAGTGTAATGGTGGCCAATCTAGCCGAGGCTGCTTGCGAAGCGATCGGTGCGAATGGATTGTTGGCAAGAGTTGGAAGCTACTATCACGATATCGGCAAGACGAAACGGCCGCGCTATTTTATTGAAAACCAAATGAACATGGAAAATCCGCATGATAAATTGTCCCCTCAGCTAAGCAAAAACATTATTATTGCTCATGCTGAAGAGGGAGCAGAAATGTTAAGGAAGCATAAAATGCCGAAAGAATTTATCGATATTGCTCTGCAGCATCATGGAACATCGCTTTTAAAATTTTTCTACCATAAAGCCCAAGAAAATAGTGATCAGCCTATTTTGGAAAGTGAGTTTAGATATCCGGGTCCGAAGCCGCAAACGCGGGAGATTGCCGTTATTTGTATCGCTGACAGTGTAGAAGCAGCTGTTCGTTCAATGAAAAATCCGATGCCCGAAAAAATTGAAAAGCTTGTTCGTTCCATCATAAAAGATAAACTTCAAGACGGGCAATTCGACGAATGTGATATAACGTTTAAAGAGCTTGAAACGGTGGCAAAAATATTGTGTGAAACATTGAAGGGGATTTTTCATTCAAGAATTGAATATCCGGAATTTCATGAAAAGAAGGTGAAGAAAACATGACATTATCCATTGACATTTTCGACCAGACGGAAACACTCTCTTCTGAGGAAATAGAAACGATCGAAAGTTTGCTGCAATTTGCTGCTATAGAAGAACGTGTTCCCAAAGATTCGGAAGTATCTGTAACCTTTGTTACTAATAAAGACATTCAAGAGATCAATCGGGATTACCGGGGAAAAGATCAGCCGACAGATGTGATTTCATTTGCGCTTGAAGAAACAGGAGAAGATGAAGTGGAGATCCAAGGTGCTGAGCTCCCCCCTCATTTAGGGGATATCATTATCTCAATAGAAAAAGCGAAAGAGCAAGCAGAAGAATACGGCCACTCATTTATGAGAGAGCTCGGATTTTTATCTGTTCACGGCTTTTTGCATTTATTAGGTTATGATCATATGACAAAAGAAGAAGAAGAAAAAATGTTTTCAAGGCAAAAGGAAATTTTAGAGAAATTTGGATTGAAAAGAACAGGATAAACATGAAGACTTTGTTGAAAAGCTTTTATTTTGCCGTACAAGGAATAGCTGCAGCCTTCCAAACCGAGCGGAACTTTAGAATTCATGTGACAGCTGCGATCATCGTGATCGCAGCCGGATTATTTTTCAACATTAGCTTAATTGAATGGATTGTCATTCTCCTATTAATTGGCGGAATGTTAGCTTTAGAGCTGGTCAATACTGCCATTGAACGAATCGCTGATGCTGTGTCGAAAGAATTTCATCCTCTGCTTAAAACTGCAAAAGATGCAGCTGCAGGAGCAGTATTGGTTTATGCAGCCGTTTCGGTTGTCATCGGATTCATCATTTTTGCCCCCAAAATAATTGAAGTTTTTTCGTGAAAAATGTAGAATTTTCTGAAAAAATAAACGTGAAATTAAATGAAAAATGATGTAAAATAATGAGTATAAGCTGCAACGTAAACGAAAGGAAGGAAGCTATGGACTCCCATCAACTAATTGAAGAAGCAAAAAGAGCAAGAGAATTTGCTTATGCACCTTACTCTCGATTTAAAGTAGGTGCAGCACTTCTGACAAAGGATGGAAAAGTATACAAAGGATGCAATATTGAAAACGCAGCTTATTCCATGTGCAATTGTGCCGAGCGCACTGCTATATATAAAGCGGTTTCAGAAGGTGAAAATGAATTCGCAGCTATTGCCATAGTTGCGGATACAAAGCGCCCTGTATCGCCGTGCGGCGCTTGCAGGCAAGTCATAGCAGAGCTCTGTCCTAAAAATATGAAGGTGATTTTGGCGAATCTTAACGGAGACTATAACGAGCTAACAGTTGAACAACTATTACCAGAAGCATTTACATCGGAGGATTTACATGAATAAGACAAAATTTAAATCAGGATTTGTATCAATCATCGGCCGTCCGAATGTCGGCAAATCGACTTTTATTAACCGTGTAATCGGTCAAAAAATTGCGATTATGAGCGATAAACCTCAAACAACGAGAAACAAAATACAAGGGGTTTATACGACGGAAAACTCACAAATTATTTTTATCGACACTCCCGGTATTCATAAACCAAAGCATAAATTGGGCGATTTTATGATGAAAGTCGCTCAAAATACGCTCAAAGAAGTGGATCTAATTCTGTTTATGATTAATGCTGAAGAAGGATTAGGCCGCGGTGATGAATATATCATGGAACGATTGAAGGAAACCGATACTCCTGTATTTTTAGTTGTCAATAAAATCGATCGGGTTCATCCTGATGATTTATTGCCGCTTATTGACCAATACAGGGAAAAGTTCGAGTTTCAGGAAATTGTTCCAATTTCTGCCCTGCAAGGAAACAACATTGAAACGTTGCTAGGGCAAATTGAAGCGTATTTGCCGGAAGGTCCGCAATATTATCCTAGTGATCAGGTGACAGATCACCCGGAACGTTTTATCATTTCTGAACTAGTTCGCGAAAAAGTATTGCATTTGACAAGAGAAGAGATCCCGCATTCTGTCGCAGTTGTTGTTGATTCTATTGAAAAAAGAGAAAACCATGCAGTATATATAGCTGCAACAATTGTTGTGGAACGCAACTCTCAAAAAGGTATTATCATTGGGAAGCAAGGAAGAATGTTGAAAGAAATTGGGAAAAGGGCAAGGGTTGACATTGAAAACTTGCTCGGATCAAAAGTCTTTTTAGAGCTGTGGGTCAAAGTGCAAAAAGATTGGAGAAATCGCCTGTCGCAATTGCGAGATTTTGGATTTAGGGAAGACGAATATTAATTGACTTGAAGGAAGTTAGAAATATTTTCAAAACATGAAAATGAGTCAAAAAGGCTATGATAACAATGAATTGGATATAGCTTAGGAACAACGACAGAAAGGTGGGGACAATATGTTAGATTTTACCTGGAAAGTATTCACGTTTACAGGTAATATTGACACATATCTCCTTTTTAAAGAGCTTGAAAAGGAGCGAACGAAAGATTGTCAAATGAAGGAAGAAGAGCGGACTGAGGTTGATCTCCCTGTTTAGTAGTGCTGTATCCAATAGGATGGTGGAGAAATGCTTGTAAAGACGGAAGGAATTGTCATTCGTACAACGGAATATGGTGAGACCAATAAAGTTGTTACAATATATACAAGGGAGTTTGGGAAAGTTGGTGTAATGGCACGGGGCGCAAATAAACCGAACAGCCGCCTCGCAGCTGTTACCCAACTTTTTACGTATGGAAATTTTTTGTATCATCAATCTTCTGGATTGGGCAATTTAAGCCAAGGAGAAATCATTTCCGCTTTTAGAGAGATTAAGGAAAATATTTTTTTGACTGCATATGCTTCATATATTGTAGAGCTCCTTGATAAAGGAACAGATGAAAAAGACAGAAACCCTTTTTTGTTTGAGCTCTTATTTCAAACACTTCATCTGCTGAATGAAGAAAAGGATGCGGAAATTTTGACCAATATATTTGAAATAAAGATGCTCAACGTTCTCGGTTTATATCCCGAATTAAACAAATGTGCAGTAAGCGGCGAAACAAACGGACCGTTTCATTTTTCATTAAAAGAAAACGGATTGATTTGCAGCCGCTGTTTTGAAAAAGATCCTTACAGGCTCAATATTTCTCAGAAGACAGTGAAGCTGTTGCGGCTGTTTTATTCTATTGACTTAAACCGCATTGGTCAAATATCCGTCTCCGCTGAGACAAAAAAAGAACTGAGATTTGTTCTTGATCAATATTATCAGGAATATGCAGGTTTATCGCTGAAATCGAAAAAATTTTTAAATCAGCTTGACAGTTTAAAAGAAATGTTGTAAACCATATACATGGATGTGAAACCTTTCAAATGAAGGATTTATCCCCCCCTCATGCTGTTAGAAAAAGCGATTTAATGTCATGTAATGAGCGGAAATGATACGTGTCAAATTGAATAATAAAATGCGATGAAGGAAAAGAGTACCTGCAATCTTCATAGAAAGCGACCTTAGGATGGTGCGAGCTAAGGTATGAGGATGCAGGGAACGGCGTTCCAGAGCAATAACGGTTTACGAGAGGCTGAAACGTTTTTCAGCAAATAGGGTGGAACCGCGGGTCATCCCGTCCCTATGCAACTTTGTTGCATTAGGGACGGTTTTTATTTTGTTCGAACATAACTTAATTGTGGAGGTGCATGATGAATGAACATTCAAGAAATGATTTTGACGCTGCAAAAGCATTGGGCCGATCATGGATGTATTTTGATGCAGGCATATGATGTAGAAAAAGGTGCCGGAACCATGAGCCCATACACATTTCTTCGCTCCATCGGGCCAGAACCGTGGAATGTTGCTTACGTGGAGCCGTCAAGAAGACCTGCTGACGGAAGGTATGGGGAAAATCCGAACCGCCTTTATCAACACCATCAATTCCAAGTCATTATGAAGCCGTCTCCGAAAAACATACAAGAAATTTATTTAGATTCATTAAAGGCTCTTGGAATTGATCCGCTTGAACATGACATCCGCTTTGTGGAAGATAACTGGGAAAATCCTTCTCTCGGCTGCGCAGGGCTTGGCTGGGAAGTTTGGCTTGACGGAATGGAAATTACTCAATTCACGTATTTTCAGCAGGTCGGAGGACTGGAATGCAAACCGATTTCTGTTGAAATAACTTATGGAATAGAGCGTTTGGCGTCTTATATTCAAGAAAAAGAAAATGTATTTGACCTTGAATGGACAAACGGATTTACATACCGGGACATTTTTTATCAGCCTGAATATGAGCATTCCAAGTATACGTTCGAAACATCCGATACAAACATGCTATTTGAACTGTTTAATACGTATGAAAAAGAAGCGCACAGACAGATGGAATTAGGTCTCGTTCATCCAGCGTACGACTACGTTTTAAAATGCTCGCACACATTTAATTTGCTTGACGCAAAAGGAGCTATTTCTGTTACAGAACGAACCGGATATATTGGCAGAGTGAGAAAGCTGGCAAGAAAAGTTGCCAAAACGTTTTATGAAGAACGGGAAAAACTCGGTTTTCCAATGCTGAAAAACAAGGGGGCCGAAAATCATGAATAAACGGGATTTACTTATCGAAATCGGGCTTGAAGAAATGCCTGCCGGCGTCATCCTGTCTTCGATTGATCAGCTGGCTGACAAAGTAGGAGCTTGGCTGGATGAACATCGCATTTCTTACGCCAAAATAAAAAAATATTCAACTCCTAGACGTCTTGCCGTCCTTGTAGAGGATGTAAATGAAAAACAGGAAGATTTGCTTGGCGAAGCAAAAGGACCGGCAAAAAAGATTGCGGTTGATGAGAATGGAAATTGGACAAAAGCAGCGTTAGGCTTTGCACGGAGCCAAGGAGCTTCCACAAACGACATATCCTTTAAAGAAGTAAACGGTGTTGAGTACGCTTTTGTTCAAACATTTCAAAAAGGGAAAGAAACGAAAGAACTGCTCCCAGGGTTAGAAGAGATTATTCAAACCATCCATTTTCCGAAAAATATGCGTTGGGGAAATTGGAATCTTCGCTATATCCGTCCGATCCAATGGTTAGTTGTCTTATTTGGACAAGACATCATTCCGTTTTCCATTACCGATGTTCCGACAGGAAATGTTACGTATGGCCATCGCTTTTTAGGAACGAAAGCGGAAATTTCCACTCCACGCGATTATGAAAATACTTTGTTGAACCAGTTTGTTGTCGCCGATTATGAAAAACGAAAACAAATGATCATTCAACAGCTGGAGGAACTGGAAAGAAAGGAAAACTGGATCATCCCTGTTGATGAAGATTTGCTCGAGGAAGTTACAAACTTGGTGGAATATCCGACCGCCCTGTACGGTTCATTCGAAGACCAGTTTTTAACATTGCCTGAAGAAGTGTTAGTGACGACGATGAAGGAGCATCAGCGATATTTTCCTGTCAAAAATAAAGATGGAAAGCTGCTTCCGTTTTTTGTTACCGTAAAAAACGGGAATGATCAAAACATTGAAACGATTGCCAAGGGGAATGAAAAGGTCCTTCGGGCAAGACTTTCCGATGCAAATTTCTTTTACGAAGAAGACAAAAAGCTTGCCATCGATACCGCACTGGAGAAGCTTGAAAAAATTGTTTTTCATGAAGAACTGGGTTCCATCGGTGACAAGGTTCGCCGAATTGTAAAATTATCAGAAAAGCTTAGCGAAAAGCTTGAATGCTCCAATGAGGAGAAAGCTTATATTAAACGGACTGCTTCCATTTGCAAATTTGACATTGTTACGCAAATGGTTTATGAATTTCCAGAGCTTCAAGGAATTATGGGAGAAAAATACGCTCTTTTAAAGGGTGAACAGGAAGAGGTTGCAAAAGGAATAAATGAGCATTATATGCCGCGGCATGCTTCCGACAAGACGCCTGAAACGTCGAGCGGAGCCATTGTAGGGCTTGCGGACAAGCTGGATACAATTGCAGGATTTTTTTCGATCGGTTTGATTCCAACTGGCTCACAAGATCCGTATGCATTAAGAAGACAAGCAAGCGGCATTGTTCAAATTCTTCGAGCCAAACAATGGCGGCTTGAATTGGAGGAATTGTTCGACCTTGCTATAAATGTATATGGTTTAGAAAATAAAGACAATTTGAGAAAAGAATTGCTGTCGTTCTTCCAAATGAGAGTCAAATTTGCGCTTCATGAAGAAAATGTCCGCCATGATATAATTGAATCGGTATTACAATCCAATTACCATGAAGTTAATGCATATTTCGAGCGGGCTGCCGTTCTGTCAGAAGAAAGCCAAAAGGGTGACTTTAAAGAAGTAATTGAATCGCTGTCTCGTGTTGTCAACATCTCGTCTAAGGGCCAAGAGGGCAATATTAAAGAAGAGCTGTTCGAGAAGGAAGAAGAAAAAACATTGTATCAAGCGTATTTACGGCTTGAAGAAAATTTTGTAAAATTGCAAAAAGAGGGTAATTTTAAAGAAGCATTTTTGGAAATGAAAGCTTTAAAGCCGGTGATTGATCGTTATTTTGATAATATTATGGTAATGGCAGAGGATGAGTCGGTTAAACAAAACAGGCTGTCCCAAATGGTACAATTAACAAAAATAATCACATCTTTTGCCAAAGTGAATGAAATTATCGTAAAATAAATGCAAATGGACGATTATCCCGAGGATAATCGTCTTTCCTTTCGCCGTAATGAGCAATAGAAAACCTTTTCAAAATATTGAAATCATATATAATATTTTTATAATGCAGCCTCTTTTTCAAGGTGGTGAGGACAATAGAGCTTAATAAACGGCAAGAACAAATATTGCAAATCGTTAAGGAGCATGGGCCAATTACAGGTGAGCATATTGCAGATCGTTTAAACTTGACAAGAGCTACGCTAAGACCTGATTTAGCAATTTTAACAATGGCTGGATACCTTGACGCAAGGCCGCGAGTCGGCTATTTTTATACAGGGAAATCAGGCGCCAATTTGCTTGCAGAGAAATTAAAAAAGCTCCAAGTAAAAGATTTTCAGTCGATCCCAGTCGTTGTCAACGATAATGTTTCTGTTTATGATGCAATTTGTACAATGTTTTTGGAAGATGTCGGGACATTATTTGTGGTAGATAATCAATCGTTGCTAGTGGGAGTGCTGTCGAGAAAAGATCTCCTCCGGGCAAGCATCGGCAAACAGGAATTAACCCAAATCCCCGTCAATATTATTATGACTAGAATGCCAAATATAACCGTATGCAAAAAGGAAGATCTTATTATTGATGTAGCAAGGATTTTAATTGAAAAGCAAATCGATGCACTGCCCGTTGTAAAAGAAGTGGACGGCGGATTTGAAGTGATAGGAAGAATTACGAAAACAAACATTACAAAAATATTGGTAAGATTAGTTGATGACGATATTATGTAAGAATGGGGGATCCGAATGAATAATCGTACGATCTATATTGTTTCAGACTCAGTCGGGGAAACGGCAGATCTCGTTGTAAAAGCAGCTATCAGTCAATTTAACGGCTCTCAATATGAAACGAATGTGAAAAGGGTGCCTTATGTGGAGGATGCAAATACAATCAAAGAAGTTGTCGCATTGGCGAAAATGGATAATGCGATCATTTGCTTCACAATCGTTGTCCCCGAACTTAGGAATCTTCTTATTCAAGAAGCGGAAAAAGAAGGTGTGATCTACCACGATATCATTGGTCCTTTAATTGATAAAATGGAAACGTCATATGGAATAAAAGCGAAGTATGAGCCCGGAAGAGTTCGGAAGCTTGATGAAGACTATTTCAAAAAAGTAGAAGCAATTGAGTTTGCTGTTAAATATGATGACGGCCGCGATCCGAGAGGAATTTTGAAAGCCGATATTGTTTTGATCGGTGTATCGCGGACTTCCAAAACGCCTTTGTCGCAATATTTGGCGCTAAAACGATTAAAAGTAGCTAATGTTCCTATTGTTCCCGAAGTAGAACCCCCTGAAGAACTTTTTAAAGTTTCCAAAGAGAAATGCGTCGGTCTAAAAATCAGTCCGGAAAAGCTGAATTATATCCGAAAGGAAAGATTAAAGCAGCTCGGGCTTAATGATCAGGCTATATATGCCAATATAGACAGAATTAAAGAAGAATTAGCTTATTTTGAAAAAATTGTTCAAAAAATCGGCTGTCCAGTTATAGATGTATCGAACAAAGCAGTTGAAGAAACAGCCAATCATATCCAAAATTTATTCTTAAAAAAATAACATGTGATAAAACCTGCTTATTCCGATCTTAAGAATATAGTAGGTTTTTTTCATGGTGAAAGATAAAATGATGGAATAATGCAGTGTATTGTATTATAATAAAAAATTGTGATAAAATTATGCTTTTTAGGTTTAGACTAAAAAAAATACGAATAAACTATTTACAGGAAGATGTCAAGGGGGTTGGAGAAAGAAAATTCGACAAATCACTTTTTGTAAAAAGTTTAAATTGCAGGCAGGATTCTTTGAGGTGATGAAGAATAGAGAAATATGATGGGAAAAATATCACTATTTTTGTCGATGCTGATGCATGCCCCGTCAAAGAAGAAATTGCATCAGTCGCAAAAAAATATAAAGTCCCGGTTTGTTTCATTGCATCATATGCTCATGTAGGTAAAAAGGATGACGGGAATAGCTGGGTATTTGTCGATCAAGAAAAGGAATCTGTCGACTTATACATTTTTAACAACTCAAAAAAACATGACATCATCATTACACAAGATATCGGACTAGCCGGTATGCTGCTTAAGAAATGCACACATGTTCTCTCTCCAAGAGGAATGCTGTTTACAGAAGATACAATCGACTCTGTTCTCCATCTCCGGTATATTTCGGCAAGGGAAAGAAGAAACGGCAATTATATCAAAGGGCCAAAAAAATTCCAAGATAAAGATCGTCATCATTTTATCACAGCATTTGAAAAAATATTGTCGAATTATGCAGGAAATTTTAAAATTCATATTGAATAAATTTTAAGGCACGGAGTTGTTCATATGGGGAAAATGCTTCCCGAGGAATTTATAGAAAAAGTACAACATGCTGTAGATATAGTAGATGTTGTGAGTGAATATGTTCAATTAAAGAAGCAGGGTCGAAACTTTTTTGGACTATGTCCTTTTCACGGCGAAAATACACCTTCATTTTCTGTTTCACCTGAAAAACAAATTTTCCACTGCTTTGGCTGCGGTTCTGGCGGAAATGTTTTTACCTTTCTCATGCAAATTGAAGGATGCAGCTTTACAGAAGCTGTACAAATGACAGCAAAAAAAGCTGGTTTGGACATTCCAGGGGGCTCGGCGCTTTCTCAAGAATCGACATACCCAAACAACAGCGAAGCAGAGAAAATGATAAAAGTGCATGAACTGCTGAAAAAAATGTACCATCATTTATTACTAAATACAAAAGAAGGGCAAAACGCGTTAAATTATTTGCTTCATCGGGGTTTTACGAAAGAATTAATCGATCAATTTGAGATTGGCTACGCTTTAGATTCTTGGGACTTTTCTTTAAAATATTTGCTGAAAAAAGGTTTTGAACTTCCGTTATTAGAAAAAACAGGATTAATTATCCGAAGCGAATCTAACGGTTCTTTTTTTGATCGGTTTCGCAATCGGATCATGTTTCCGGTTAAAGATGCACAAGGCCGTACAGTCGCTTTTTCCGGAAGGTCGCTAGGAAACAAACAGCCAAAATATTTAAACAGCCCTGAGACAAAAATATTTAACAAAGGACGGATTCTTTATAATTTCCACCAAGCAAGACCTTTCATTAGACGAAAACAGGAAGCGGTGTTGTTTGAAGGGTTTGCGGATGTTATATCGTCCGTTCATGCAGGAATCGAGCATAGTGTAGCAACAATGGGAACAGCGCTGACGGAAGAACAGGTCAAGCTCTTAGCCAGAAGCGGAGGAACAGTTGTCATTTGCTACGATTCCGATTCCGCTGGAATTGAAGCTGCCTTCAGAGCTTCTAAATTGCTTGTTGAAGCAGGATGTAATGTAAGGATTGCTAAAATGCCTGAAGGGTTAGACCCTGATGACTACATTCGGACATACGGAAAGGAAAAATTCAAAAACGATGTAATAGGGGCAAGTCTCTCATTAATGGCATTTAAGATGGAATATTTTCGAAAGGGGAAAAATCTCCAGGATGAAGGGGACCGAGCGAGATACATTCAAGAAGTGCTTAACGAATTAAGCAGCCTTCCGAGCGGGATCGAACAAGAGCTGTATATCACGCAGCTTTCTGAAGAATTTTCCGTATTAAAAGAAACGTTAATGGCAGAGCTTCGGAATATAAATAAGCGGAAAAGAAGAAGACCAGAAAAAACGAGCCTCAAGACTGATGCATTACAACGGAATGCACTGATGCCTGCTTATCAAAAGGCAGAACGCCTTCTAATTGCTCATATGTTGAAAAGCAGGGAAGTGGCAGAAAAGGTTCTTCATGCGATTGGTGGAAATTTTAACGTGGAGGAGCATCGGGCTATTTCATCCTATTTATACGCTTATTATGAGGAAGGGAACGATCCGGACATAAGCCACTTTTTGACGAAGCTCAAAGATCCTTCATTAAGCCGAATTGTATCGGAAATTGCCATGATGACAATTGGCGAACAATTGACTGAGCAAGAGCTTCAAGACTATGTAAAACATATCTTGAACCATCAAAAAATGCTCATCCTAAAGGAAAAGGAAGCTGAGAAGAAAGAGGCTGAAAAACGAAAAGATTATGTAAAAGCTGCCGAAATTGCAATGGAAGTAATTCAGCTGAAAAAAGGATTAATGTGAAAGCTTGTATAACTCTGGAAGGAGGGGATCCAATGGCTGAAAAACAAGCCCATTCAAAAGATTTAGAAGCTGATGGAACTGTTGAGGAAGTGAAAAATCAGCTTATTCAATTAGGAAAGAAACGCGGAGTTTTAACATATGAAGAAATTGCTGAGAAAATGGCAAATTTCGATATTGATTCAGATCAAATGGATGAGTTTTATGAATACGTTAATGAGCAAGGAATCGAATTAATTAGCGAAAACGAAGATGTTGATTCCAATTTGCCGGATTTAGACAAAGAAGATGAAGAAGAATTTGATCTAAATGATCTTAGTGTACCGCCGGGTGTGAAAATAAATGATCCGGTTCGAATGTATTTAAAAGAAATCGGCCGGGTTGATCTCTTATCGGCTGATGAAGAAATCGAACTTGCCAAGCGTATTGAACAAGGGGACGAAGAAGCGAAAAGAAGGCTTGCAGAAGCCAACCTGCGCCTAGTCGTCAGCATTGCAAAACGCTACGTCGGCCGCGGAATGCTCTTCCTCGATCTCATACAGGAAGGCAACATGGGGCTGATGAAAGCTGTTGAAAAATTTGATTATCGAAAAGGATACAAATTCAGCACATATGCAACATGGTGGATTCGCCAGGCAATTACACGGGCAATTGCAGATCAGGCGAGAACGATCCGCATCCCTGTCCATATGGTTGAGACAATCAATAAGTTAATTCGAGTCCAACGCCAATTGCTTCAAGATTTGGGTCGTGAACCGACACCAGAAGAGATCGCTGAAGATATGGATTTGACTCCAGAAAAAGTTAGAGAAATCTTAAAAATTGCCCAAGAACCTGTATCATTAGAAACACCGATTGGCGAAGAAGACGATTCGCACTTAGGTGATTTTATTGAAGACCAAGAGGCTACTTCTCCATCAGAGCATGCTGCATATGAATTATTAAAGGAGCAGCTTGAAGATGTTCTCGATACCCTTACAGACAGGGAAGAAAACGTTCTGCGCCTTCGTTTTGGACTGGACGATGGAAGAACTCGGACTCTGGAAGAAGTAGGAAAAGTTTTCGGTGTCACTCGAGAACGCATTCGGCAAATTGAAGCGAAGGCTCTGCGAAAATTGCGCCATCCAAGCCGAAGCAAGCGGCTGAAAGACTTTTTGGAATAAAAATAAAAATGTTTTTTTCTTTCCTTGGGCAGACTTATTCGTCTGCCTTCCCTTCAATATATGTAAACGCTAACAACAATAACTATTTGTACTATATTTTACTGAATCTTCTTTCATTTTGCAAATGACATTTGTTGAAAAAACATAAGATCTTTTTAAATTGTTTTTTTGTCTAATTCGTGAACATCACAAGGAACTTATATAGAAAGACTTTTCCTTCAAAGAAAATTCAAGTACAATAGAGATTGTTTAGGTTAGTTTCAGCTCGTCCATGTTGAGCGAAAAAAGCAAATGTACGGTTATACATAAGGGAGGTTACAAAATGAATCGTAATCCGCTTATTCCATTTGCATTAATCATTGTGTTTGGAATTGGACTAATGGTTGCATTTTCTTTCATCGGACTGGATAATATGAAAGAGATGGCTGAAGAAAAAGAGGGGGGCGGACAAAAAACGGAAGACGTCGCTAATGCAAAGCCGGAGGATATATTCAAGCAAAGCTGTGCAAGCTGCCACGGTCAAAACTTTGAAGGCGGAGCAGGTCCTTCATTAAAAGGTGTTGGCGACAAATTGTCTGTTGATGAAATTAAAGAAACAATTAAAAACGGCCGCGGTGCGATGCCTGGCGGGCTAGTACCTGAAGAAAAGCTTGATGAAATGGCCGAATGGGTTTCTAAAATTAAATAATAAAAAACATATTGGTTGAAAAGTCTTCCTTTTGGGGGACTTTTTTCGTATTTTCATGTTTACCAAATTGGAATAAAGGGTGAAATAAATTGAACAGTGTCCAACTTTCAAAAAGACTGTCGGCTGTGGCAGAATTTGTTCCGAATAATCAGGTGACAGCAGATATTGGATCAGATCATGCATATTTGCCATGTTATTTAGTGCTTGCCAAAAAAACAGTGAAAGCGATTGCCGGTGAAATCAATGAAGGCCCTTTTCAAGCGGCAAAAAAGCAAGTGGAAAAAAACGGGCTCCAGCATGTAATTTCCGTTCGGAAAGGGGACGGATTGTCCGTATTACAAAAGGATGAGGCAACATGCATCACGATCGCTGGCATGGGCGGCTCGCTTATTAAAACGATTTTGGAGGAAGGAAAAGAGAAGCTCGGGAAGGTTGAACGGCTTGTACTTCAGCCGAATATTCATGCAATTGAAGTTCGAAAATGGCTGATTGACAATGGTTGGGAGCTCGAAGGAGAAACAATTCTAGAAGAGAGCGGAAAAATATATGAGGTGCTGTCCGCTAAGCGTGGAAATGCAATGAAACCGTACGAAGCTTTGCCATTTGAAGCAGCTTTGTTAATGGGTCCATTTTTGTTAAAAGAAAAGAACAACGTTTTTTTAAAAAAATGGAAACACGAGCTTTCTCATCGGAAGGACATTCTACGGCAGCTAGAGCAATCCAACGGAAATGAACAGCTTATGCAAAAAAAAGAAGAAATAAAAAAGGTGATCGAGATCATTGAGGAGGTCATAAAATAAATGAAGAAAATCGCTAACGGCCAACATATTATTCAATTATTTGAACGGTTTTCTCCAAAGCATTATGCATTGGAAGGAGACAAGATCGGGCTGCAAATCGGCACATTAAACAAGCCTGTCCGAAAAATTATGGTCGCTCTGGATGTTTTGGAGGAAGTCGTTGATGAAGCAATCAATCAAAAGGTTGATTTAATTATCGCTCATCATCCTCCCATTTTTCATCCTTTAAAGCATATTAGAACAGATGATCCGGCAGGGCGTATTATAGAAAAATGCATCAAGCATGAAATTGCCGTTTATGCGGCCCATACAAATTTGGATGTGGCTCCAGGCGGAGTGAATGATCTTTTGGCCGACCGCTTACAATTGGTGAATCAAAAAATACTTGTCCCAACTTATCAAGACCCATTAAAAAAGCTTGCTGTATTTGTACCAAAAGACTATGAGGGGGACGTTCGGGAGGCGCTTGGCAAAGCGGGTGCTGGATTTATCGGCAACTACAGTTATTGCACTTTTTCCTCGGCAGGAACAGGAACATTTTTACCTTTGGAAAATGCAAATCCCTTTATCGGAGATACTGGAAAGCTTGAAATGGTGGAAGAAGTCAAAATTGAAACGATCTTCCCGCAGTCAATCCAAAAGAAAGTCATTCAAGCGATGTTGAAGGCGCATCCTTATGAAGAAGTTGCTTATGACATCTATCCATTAGAAAACGAAGGGAAACAGCTTGGATTAGGGAAAATTGGAGAGCTTGAAAAAGAAATGACATTGAAGGAATTTGCAGAGCATGTTAAGAAAGCTTTAGAAGTGGAAAAAGTAAGAGTAGTAGGGGATTTACAGGCAACTATAAAAAAAGTAGCCGTTTTAGGCGGAGACGGAAATAAATACATTTATCAGGCAAAAATGAGAGGCGCAGATGTTTATGTAACTGGTGATGTATATTACCACACAGCTCACGATGCTATGATGCTCGGCTTACATGTAGTTGATCCAGGTCACAACATTGAAAAGGTGATGAAAGAGGGAGTGGCGGAAAAACTAACAAAGCTGTGTGCTGAAGAAAATCTGGAAGTAGAAATTATTCCTTCCCTTGTTCCTACAGATCCGTTCAAGTTTCTATAATTAAATGGGGGATCAGTCCTTTTTAGCGGACCGATCCCCTTTAAGCATTAAAAAGGTTTTGTCTATGATTTTTTGACTTTTACCTTTGGCAATATTTTTTCAAGAGGGACATTTGAAGTTAAATCCCATGTTTCTGGATTTTCTGGATCATAATTCTCCAAAAATCGAATGACCTCTTTGACAATCGGCGTTGGGGTTGATGCACCGGCTGTAACGGCAACTTTTTTAACGTCTTTAAGCCATTCCAGTTTGATTTCACTTACATTCGCCACACGATAAGCTTTCGTGCCCGCAATCTCTTCAGATACTTGCGCAAGCCGGTTTGAATTGTTGCTGCGCGGATCGCCGACGACAATGGTTAAATCAGCTTCTTTTGCCTGTTCGGCCACAGCTTCCTGGCGAACTTGTGTTGCGAGGCAAATTTCTTTATGAAACTCGACATGCGGATATTTTTCCTTCACTTTTTCCATTATATCAGCTACGTCCCATTGGCTCATTGTTGTTTGGTTCGTAACAATGATTTTGTCGTTGGAAATATCGAGCTCTTCAACATCGTTGACAGTCTCGACTAAATGAACGATATCCGGCGCTACACCTACTGCTCCTTCCGGTTCCGGATGCCCTTTTTTTCCAATATAAATGACGTCATACCCTTCTTCTTTTTTTTGTTTAATAAGTTCATGAGTTTTTGTGACGTCAGGGCATGTAGCATCGATCGTGACAAGCCCTTTTTCCTTCGCTATTTTGCGCACTTCTGGCGAAACGCCGTGAGCAGTGAAAATAACGGTTCCTTTATCGACTTTTTTCAAAATCTCAAGTCGATTTTTTCCGTCTAACGTAATAATCCCTTCTTTTTCAAAGGCATCTGTTACATGTTTATTATGAACGATCATTCCTAAAATATAGATCGGTCTAGGCAGTGATTTATCCATTGCTGCATTTTTGGCTATCACCATTGCATCAACAACACCATAGCAGTATCCTCGAGGGGAAATTTTAATAACCTCCATGTTTTTTCCTCCTGATATTTAGTAAAGGAAAATAAAAAAGCCGTCAAGCGGCTTGACTATCTAACATCATTATACCTAACATGGAGGAAGAAAACAAAACACAATTAAATATAAAGCTTAGGTTTTGATTCGCCCGACGTATTTTCATCTGAAGGGCTGTCATCGGCTGTCTGTTCCTTCAATCTTTTAGAAGACGAATTTTCTTTTATATCATCTTCTTCGCTACTGTCTGTATCAGCATTTTTTAATTCTCTATAAATTTTGAACATTGCCGGGAGATTACGGATCAGAGGACCGTATTGCTGAACCATCGGTGTGACTTGCTGAGCGACACCGAGAACTTTTTGGACATTCGTCAACATGTTTGAAAGATTGGCAGGGTTTGTTAAACTTTGAACAGCACCGCTTGACGGTATACTTCCTGCATGCATTGTGCTCGATGGAAGAAAACGCGAAAAAAGCGATTGTAATCCTCCCCTAGGCGGAACCGGCCATTGCTGAACAGGTGGCTGCCCCCAAAAAGGATGGTAGCCTCCGCCAAAAAAAGGGCGGATCAATGGCTGCTGCCGGAAGGGAGGAAAAGCACGATAAGGATGCATAAACTTTTCCCCTTTCTTTTCCTGTTTTACCTACATTAAACTATGCGGCGTTTTAGGAAAATGTTTTATTAAAATTGGAGTTTTTCCATTATATTGTTTATAATCAAAAAATGGGTTGATTGATTATGAAGGAGTTGTTTTGCAATGGCAGCTGATTTTAAAGATTTTCCATTTCAAGATTTTATTATAGATGCCGTTCAGTCGTTAGGTTTTAAAGAACCGACTGAAATTCAAGCACAAATGATCCCAATCATATTAAGAGGAGCAAGTGCCATCGGCCAATCACAAACAGGTACAGGCAAAACACATGCTTATTTGCTACCGTTAATCAACAGTATTTGTGGAGAGGAAAAGCGTGTCCAAGTTGTTGTTTTAGCACCGACGAGAGAGCTCGCGACCCAAATTTACGAGGAAGCGTTAAAAATCATAAAATTTGCCCCGCCGGAAAAAGAATTACATGCAAAACTTTTTATTGGCGGTACAGATAAAATGCGGGCGATCGAAAAGCTAAAAACTCAGCCCCATCTTGTGATCGGAACACCTGGCAGAATTCTTGATCTTGTCAAGGAAGGGGCGCTAGATTTATATTCGACCAAAAGCATAGTTGTGGATGAAGCCGATTTAATGCTAGATTTAGGCTTTATTTATGAGGTCGACCAAATAGCTAGTCGAATGAAAAAAGAACTGCAAATGCTTGTGTTTTCTGCCACCATTCCTGAAAAATTAAAGCCTTTTTTAAAAAAATATATGGAAAATCCTGAGTATGTTCATGTATCTCCAAAACAAGTACATGCCAAAAACATCACGCATGTCCTTGTTCCGCTGAGGCATCGAAACAAAATAGATCTTTTATACAATATGGTAGTTTCCTTAAACCCTTATTTAGCGTTAATTTTTGTGAATACAAAAGCGAATGCCCAAGATGTGGCATACGGTCTTGCCGAAAAGGGATTAAAGGTTGGGCAAATCCACGGCGGTCTTACCCCGCGTGAACGGAAAAAAGAAATGCGTCAAATAAAGGATCTTGCCTATCAAGTTGTAGTAGCAACTGATTTAGCTGCAAGAGGAATTGATATTGAAGGTGTTTCCCATGTAATCAATGCCGAGCTGCCGACTGATTTAGATTTTTATATTCACCGAACCGGAAGAACGGCTCGGGCTGGCTTTTCAGGATTTGCCTATACAATCTATGAAGACGATAACGAACAAATGCTGCAAAAGCTTGAAAAAATGGGGATAATCTTTGAAAATCGAGATATTGAAAACGGAATATGGAAAGCGCTCGATGACCGAAATCGCAGACAAAAAAGAAAAAAACAACCAATGGAAACAAACGCGATTATCGGAATCATCAAAAAGCCAAAATCGGTAAAACCAGGATACAAAAAAAAGATGAAAGAACAAATTGAAAAGCTAAAGAAAAAGCAAGCAAGAAAAAATAAATAAAAGGTTGTAAGGAGAGGAAAAACATGTTAAAAATTGGCTCGCATGTATCGATGAGCGGCAAGAAAATGTTGCTTGCGGCAAGTGAAGAGGCAGTTTCATACGGCGCTAATACGTTTATGATTTATACAGGAGCCCCGCAAAACACGAGAAGAAAAAAAATTGAAGATTTAAATATCGAAGCAGGTTTGGCGCATATGAAAGAGCATGGCATCGAAGAAATTGTCGTTCACGCACCATATATTATTAACATTGGCAATACAACAAATTTAGCGACCTTCCAGCTTGGCGTTGATTTTTTAAAATCGGAAATTGAACGCACGGAAGCAATCGGTGCAAAACAAATCGTGCTCCATCCGGGAGCTCACGTTGGAGCCGGTGCAGAAGCCGGAATCAAAAAAATTATTGAAGGTTTAAATGAAGTGCTGGAGAGGGGGCAAAAAGTGCAAATCGCCCTTGAAACGATGGCCGGCAAAGGTTCAGAATGCGGAAGAACGTTTGAGGAGCTTGCGATGATCATTGATGGTGTTACCTACAATGAACATTTGTCCGTTTGTTTCGACACTTGCCATACTCATGATGCCGGTTATGATATTGTCAATGATTTTGATGGGGTTTTAAATCAATTTGATAAAATCATCGGCATCGACCGTTTAAAAGTTGTTCATATAAACGACAGCAAAAATCCGCGCGGGGCCCAAAAAGACCGTCATGAAAATATCGGATTCGGCCACATAGGATTTAAAGCAATCAATTATATCGTCCACCATCCGCAATTAAAAGACTTGCCAAAAATTTTAGAAACTCCGTATGTCGGTGACGACAAAAAAAATAAAAAGCCGCCTTATAAATTTGAAATTGACATGCTGAAGAATAAGACGTTTGATGAAAATGTTTTGGAAAAAATAGCGAATCAATAAAAAAGAACAAGCTCCCTTTTTTAGGGAACTTGCCTTTTTTATTTCCAATTGCCATTGAAGAATTGCAAAAATAATTGATTTGCTTTTTTGGCTGTTTCCGGCGAAGTGATTTTGGCAATTTGTTTTAACAAAGCAATTCTTTCTTCTTCATGAAACACGTTGATTTTTTTTCCCTGTACGAGTTGAAGCAGCTGTTTTGCTTCGTTAATCGAAATGGATATATCATATTGCTTTGCATATGACACAAGTTCTTCAGGTTTTAAACTGTTAATTTTTTGTTGAATAATTTTTTCAAATAAAATCAAAGATCTCGCCTCCCCTCTTATTCGTATGAACAGAGGGGAAGATAGTTGCCTTTTTTTAAAAAAAATGGGTGGAGAAAATGACATAAATATCGTCTCAGCAAAATTTTTATAATACAATATGATTAAAAAAAACTAGGAGGAGAAGATGAGTAAAAAGTATCATAAAAAAGAAAGCTTAAGACACATCATTTATCGATTGTTAATGATTGTGATCGGAGCTGTTCTGGCAGCCGTAAGCATCGAGCTGTTTTTAGTCCCAAATCATATGATTGATGGCGGTATCATCGGTATTTCGCTTATTTTAGACCACATATTTTCGAATCATATTAAAATCATTAATTTCGCAACATTAGTTATTGTGTTAAACCTTCCTTTTATGTATTCCGGTTATAAGCAGATTGGGAAGACATTTATGTTTTCGTCCATATTTGGCATCATTTGTTTGGCCATTGCGGAAAGGCTGGCCCATGATTTTGAGGTCTTTACTACAGAGCCTTTGCTAGCCACTGTATTTGGTGGTTTTTTGCTCGGTGCAGGAGTGGGACTTGTCATCAGACACGGAGGATCTCTGGACGGGACAGAAATTTTAGGAATTCTTTTAACGAAAAAAATTCCCTTTTCCGTTGGTGAAATCGTGATGTTTTTGAATATTTTCATTTTTGGAAGCGCAGCGTTTGTCTTCGGGATTGAGCAAGCCATGTATTCCATCTTTACATATTATATTGCCTTTAAAACAATTGATGCGGTTGTTCAAGGTCTTGATGAAACAAAGGCCGCCATCATTATATCTGATCATTACGATGAAGTGTCTGATGCCATATTGTCACGCTTAGGACGCGGAACGACAAAATTAAAGGGAAAAGGCGGATACACGGATACGGAAAAAGACGTCATTTATGCAGTTGTTACAAGGCTTGAAGTGGCAAAATTAAAATCGATTGTACATGAGATTGACCCGAACGCGTTTATTACCATTATGAATACACAAGAAACGAAGGGCGGAAAATTTAAATCTGCCATCCATTAATTAACACATTGAAATAGAGGGAGAACACATTTTTCTTTACAAATGTGCTCTTCTCCTGTATACTTTAATGATAAAAATAAATCGTAATGATTCCTAATAAAATAGGTGAGAAGCATGGGGGAAAAAATAGTAGAAGTAAAAAACCTTTTTTTTCAATATGAGAGAAAATATGTGCTCGAAAATATCAATATTTCCATTGAAAAAGGAGCATTTTTAGGTTTAGTTGGGCCGAACGGCTCCGGAAAATCGACATTATTGAAATGTCTGCTAGGGCTTTTAAAGCCTCAGAAAGGGACGATTCATTTATTTGGTGAAAATATTCATCAATTTAACGATTGGCATAAAATTGGCTACGTTTCTCAAAAGGCAAACAGCTTTAACTCTTCGTTCCCAGCTACTGTTTTTGAAGTAGTAGCGAGCGGCTTGACTCCCAAACTCGGATTGTTTAAAAAAATGAAAAAAGCTGATCGGGAAAAGGTAATGGAAGCGATCCGGGCAGTTGGAATGGAAAAGGCAGTTCACCAAAATATTGGTGAGCTTTCAGGAGGACAGCAGCAACGGGTATTTATTGCTCGCGCACTTGTCAGTGAACCTAAATTATTGATTTTAGATGAACCAACTGTAGGTGTAGATAGTCAGACAGTCAATCATTTTTATCAGCTTTTGCATCATTTGAATAAAGAATTGGAAATCACATTAATACTTGTTACCCATGATATTGGAGCTATTACAGATAAAGTTACGCATGTTGCTTGCTTGAACAAACAACTTTATTTCCATGGAAATAAAGACGAATTTGAACGCCTGAAAGAAACGGAATTGACCTCATTGTACGGGCATCCAGTTCAGTTAATAACGCATGATCATGAGTAGATGGAGGAAATGAAGATGTTTAGCAGTATTTTACAATTTGAGTTTTTGCAAAATGCATTTCTTTCAGGTATTTTAATCGGTTTTATCGCACCTCTTTTAGGTGTTTTTGTGGTGGTCAGACGATTATCACTAATTGCAGATGCACTGAGTCATGTGACCTTGGCTGGAATTGCGGGCGGTCTTTTTTTATCTTCAAAAATATCCTTCTTTTCTTCATTGAATCCAATTTATGTAGGAATGGGTTTTTCTGTTTTAGGCTCACTTGTGATTGAAAAGCTGCGAGCTTTTTATAAATTTTATGCGGAATTGGCCATTCCGATAATTATGTCGGCTGGGATCGGTTTTAGCGTTGTATTTATCTCTTTGGCAGACGGGTTTAATACAGATCTTTTTAATTACTTATTTGGAAGTGTTAGTGCGGTTTCTAGGACGGATTTATATATTATTACTGGTGTTGCAGCATTGGTTATTTTATTGATCGTATTGTTTTATAAGGAATTGTTTTTACTGTCGTTTGATGAAGAATATGCATCTGCATTAGGGCTGCCGGCAAAAGGCTTGCATCTTTTGTTTATTTTAACAGTTGCCCTAGTGATAAGCGTTTCCATGAGAGTTGTTGGAATTTTGTTAGTTTCCTCGCTTATGACCCTTCCTGTTGCTGCAAGTATTAGAATAGCAACCGGTTTTAAAAAGACAATTTTTCTTTCCGTTATAATAGGAGAAGCTTCCGTTTTAATCGGTTTAGTATTATCTTATTATTTAGATATTGCTCCGGGAGGAACAATTGTCATTTTAGAGGTATTGGCTTTGATTTTTTCCATTATTTTGTCAAAAGCTAGGAGGGGCAAAATATGAATGTCGAACAAGCTTTACAATATTTAAAAGAAAAGGGATATAAATATACATCCAAAAGGAAAGAAATGCTTCAACTAATTGCCGATTCTGATAAATATTTGACAGCTAAAGATGTTTTGGAAAAAATGAATAAGCGCTATCCCGGTTTAAGTTTTGATACGATTTACCGGAATTTATCATTGTTTGCAGAGTTGGGTATATTGGAAACGACAGAGCTTTCAGGTGAAAAGCACTTTCGCTTTCATTGTGACTTAGGACATCATCACCACCATTTTATTTGCATGGAATGCGGAAAAACGAAAGAGATCGAATCATGCCCAATGAATACGATAGAGGAGTATTTGGACGGATATAAAATTAATGGACATAAATTTGAAATTTATGGGTTATGCCCGAATTGCCATGAACAAACCTTGTGAAATTTGATCACAAGGTTTGTTTTTTATGGGAATTCATGATAAGAAGGGATGAACTCGAGTTTTGTCATTTCTTAAAAAAAGAATAAAATTTCACAAATAGTAAAAAAATAAAGGATCAACATATTGCTTCCCGTCCTCTGATCCAACATTAGATCCTATTTGAAAACATTTCCATAATAATGGGAATTGATTTGCTTATACTATAAATGCTCCTATCTTTTGAAAGCGAGGGATATGGCAATGGCAAACAAAAATTTCCCACATGCCGGCAAATCAACTGAAATAAATGCCATTCAGGAAAACCGAAATTTTGAAAACCGGAATAATGAAAACCGAGATTATCTAGAAGAAACTGCGGCAGAAGCTGGAGCAGTTGAATCTAGAAATACAAATGAAACATATAATTATAATAATGACGCCGATGAAGCTGGCGGCCGCAATTTAGGATGGCTGGCGCTGGCACTATCGATTATTTCTTTATTTGTTTTGCCCGTTTTATTAGGAGCAACGGGTATCATTATTGGGTTTATCGCCCGTCGGCGCGGTGCGGAAAATCTGGGAGCATGGGCGATCGGAATAGGTATCGTTTCCTTGCTGCTTGGAATTTTCGTATTGCCGTTTTTTTAACAAAAACAAAAAGCTTGGGGCATCCGCTCCAAGCTTTAAACTTTTTCCTTTTCTTGTTTTTTGAAATATTCTTCAGCGATTAAATCCACTTCTTTTTTTAATTCTTCGACCATTGTTTCTTCCGGAACTTTCCGAACAATTTTTCCTTTTCTAAAAAGCAATCCTTCGCCTCGTGCACCAGCAATTCCAATATCGGCTTCTCTCGCTTCGCCTGGACCGTTTACTGCGCATCCTAAAACAGCTACTTTGATTGGCGCACGAATTTTTGAAATATATTCTTCGACTTCATTCGCGATTTTAATGAGATCTATTTCAATTCTTCCGCATGTAGGGCATGAAATAAGTGTTGCTGCATTGGCAGCCAGGCCGAATGATTTCAGCAATTCTCGGGCAACCTTCACCTCTTCGACGGGATCAGCGCTTAATGATATACGCAAAGTATTGCCGATGCCTTTGCTTAAAATGGCTCCAAGGCCGGCAGCGCTTTTGATTGTCCCCGCAAACAAAGTGCCAGATTCGGTAATCCCTAAATGGAGCGGATAATCAAACGCTTTTGCAGCTTTTTCATATGCTTCGATTGAAAGCCGTACATCAGACGCTTTTAAAGAAACGATAATATCGTGAAAATCAAGATCCTCTAAAATTTTTATGTGATGCAATGCACTTTCAACCATTCCGTCAGCAGTAGGATAGCCGTACTTTTCTAAAATCCTTTTTTCAAGTGAACCGGCGTTTACTCCAATTCTGATTGGAATGTTTCTTTCTTTCGCAGCCTTCACAACGGCTTCTACTTTTTCCCTTCGCCCGATGTTCCCCGGGTTAATCCGTATTTTATCTGCTCCGCCTTCAATCGCTTTTAAAGCGAGCCGGTAATCAAAATGTATATCGACAACTAGAGGAATGTTAATGCGTTTTTTGATTTCTGGAATTGCATTTGCAGCCCGTTCATCAGGACAAGCAACACGAACGATTTGACAACCTGCTTCTTCCAGTCTGTGAATTTCTTTTACTGTGGCTTCAACATCATGCGTTTTCGTTGTGGTCATGCTTTGAATGACTACTTCATTATTTCCGCCAATTTGAATGTTGCCTACTTTGACTGGACGTGTTTTCGTACGATGTGTGATTTCGCCCACGTTTATCGCTCCTTAAATATAAATACGTTTGATGGAACATTTGCCATCCTATGATATTGTACCAATCATAGCCAAGCAATGACAAGAATTAAAAACTTTAACTAATTGTTATATAAGGGGAATTTGTATGTTTTTCCTGCTTGTATACTGTACACATCTTCATTTGAATTTAATTCCCCAAAATCTTTAATAATCTCTTCAATGCTTGCTGGAACAGGCTTATTGTGTATTTTTTCAACAATGGAAAGAACCGTATCTCCTTCCTTCACTTTTACCTCCATAAATTGTTCTTCAGCATGCTGTTCATTTTGTATGGAAGATACAGGTAATGTACCGTTTTTTAAATCATAATAAATAACAAAACTGAAAAAGATAACTAGTAAAGCGGAAAATAAACGTTTCATCTCTATGTTCCCCCGTTTTGTTCTTTATTAACATATATGTTTTTTTATGTACAAACATACCAATTATGTCTTTGCTGGCATACACAAGTGAAAAGTTAGCAAGTTCGGAGGACCTGGGGAGAAATCAACATCTCTTTTCTCGCTTGAGACAAGCTGCTGAAGCTGTTGCAAAGCGAGTTCGATGCTTTTTTCGATCTTTCTTCCTTCTCAAATGGAAAATTTATACAGATTAAAGCTTTCAGGCAATGCGGGCTCAAATTTATGAATTCAAATCCTTTCCAGCTATTCTTTCCGAAAATATGTTCAAGCTGAAGCCAGTGCCTGAATTAATGCGAGAGGGAAGCTCAGTTAAACCTAAAGGGTAGAAGCTGCTTTACGATCGAAGAGCATTTTGAAAACGTCCAAGATATTCTTCGGTTTAACGCATTCCCTGCTGTCAACAATGAATTCATGCATCAATTCGAAATTCGAGTAAACGAAGGGAGATAAATATGAGAGAGCATATCATCATTATGTTATTAGGGATGCTTCCGTTTATGATGGTGCTAGGAAATTCGATGCTGATCCCGATATTGCCGGAATTTGGACAAGCGCTTGAAATTACAGCTGCACAGACGAGCTTTATTTTAAGCATATTTAATATACCTGCAGCGATCATCATCCCAATCGTAGGTTTCCTTTCCGACCGTTACGGCCGAAAAACATTTATTTTATGGTCGCTTTTATTGCTGATCATAGGGGGGGCTATCTGTTTTTTCAGCGGTTTTGTCAACAAATCTATTGCTTTTTGGACATTGTTAGCTGGACGTTTGGTGCAAGGGCTTGGCACAGGAGGAATATCGTCTCTAGCCATGTCATTAGCAGGAGACATGTTTACGGGCGAAAAACGGGATCGAGCTCTTGCCGTTTTAGAAGTGTTCAACGGAACTGCAAAAGTAGCCGCTCCCATTTTAGGGGCTTTGTTAGCCCTTGTAGCATGGTATTTTCCATTCATTCTTTTCCCTATTATTGGAACTCTCTTGCTTTTTTTCATTCTTTTTTTTATAAAGACTTCTCCATCAGGCGAGGAAAAAATATCGCTTCACGAATATGTGCAAAGAATAGCTGATGTGTTAAAGGTGCAAAAAGCGCGATTGTTATCTCTTTACCTGTATGGCGGTACAAGTATGTTTTTGCTTTTTGGGCTGCTGTATTACTTAGCCTATTTAATTGAAGAGTTATATCATATCGATGGATTCTTTAAAGGATTTGTATACTCTTTTCCGTTAGGCGCATTATCTATATCGTCTTATTGGACAGGAAAGCGATTGGACTATGAAAAAAACCGTTTTCTTTTTTTATTGGTAGGGATGTTCATGACGTTTTTATCATTTTTCAGTTTTTTGATTTTTCAACAGTTTTCGCTATTTTTGTTTTTTATCACTATTTCATTTGGTGGCTTAGGTTTTGTGCTGCCGGTTATTAATTCGTTGATTATATCAAGTGTTGATGATGCAGAAAGAGGGATTGTAGTTAGCTTATACGGGATGGCGCGTTTTTTAGGGGTTGCGCTCGGACCGGTTGTTTTTAGCTTGTGGATTGGCAATGAACAGTTGTTGTTTAAGCTTTTATTTTTTATGTTGTCGCTCGTTCAATGTTTACTCCTATACGTATTTAAAAATAATTGGAAAATAGTATGTAGTAAAATATGGAGGAATTTACAATAAAAATAAAAAAACTTTAAATTCCCTTAATAATCTTTTGTCATAATGCTGTTAAGCTTATAAAGGGGGAAATCATAATAGTGAAAAAGAAGAGAAAGAACATGTCGATAGGAGAGCGAATACCTCTATTTGTAAGATTGATTTTGTTTGCGCTCATACTTCTTATTAGTTCGATAACTGTTGTCGGTTATACTGCTTACCAAAAAGCAAGTGAAACAACTTTTAATTTGATAGAGGATCGATTAAAAAGGGAAGTATATATGACAGATATTGCTGCCAGCAATCTTCTGTATGCTTATGTAAATAGCTCTGATGATTTTTTCGAAAGATTTGATAAAGAAGTCGTTCAAAGGCAATCCTCCCAGCTGATTCAGGACGGTTTAAATGCTGACTTTTTTTTCGTTCGAAATGAAAAGGCCACACCATTTTCGGTTAGCGTTAAAACAAAAACTCAAATCCCAGCTGAAATTGTAAAGGAAATAACGAAAAAAAATAGCGGAATTATTCATAAATCTTTCAATGGACAAGATTATACGTTGGCTTTTAAAGAAATGCAGGAATTGAAAGGAATTTTTTTGCTTGCCGTTCCGACAGAAAGTTTTATAAAGCCTGTGCATGAACTAGCTTACAATACAATCTGGATTGGAATAATCAGCGTCCTTTTTATGATGGGAATATTGTTTTTAGCTGTCAGAAGTATGACAAAACCGTTGACGATTTTGAGGGAAAAAATGAGAAAAATGCGTGAAGGAGATATTCAGCTTGATTTAAACATAAATACAAATCTTCCAGAAATCCTTTCGCTCATCAAAAGCTTTAAGCAATTGGCAGGCTATTTGGGGATGATGATTCAAAGGATTAATACCACAACAGAAAATTTGTTTTCGACAGGCCGGAAGCTTAAACACTCTTCTGATGACGTATTAACATTACATACGAATCTTGTTGAAGCGATTGAAATGGTGAAAAACGGTGCGCAGCAAACAGCTTCAAGCTCTGAAGAAAGCGCAAAAGTATTTCATTCCATGAAAAATACAGTTCAAACTGTGCTGGAGAGAATAGAGCGCCTTTTCTCAAGCGCACAAGGCATGAACCGATCAGCCAACACGGGAGAACAAAATATGAGACAGATGATCGAATCGTTAAATCGCTTTGAAAAAGAATGCAAAACTATGTCTAAAACGATCCAAAGTGTTCGAGATCATTCGACGGCGATTGAAAAGGTTGTGGAAATGATATATGCAATATCTGAGAAAACAAAGCTATTGTCATTAAATGCAACAATTGAAGCAGCAAGAGCTGGAGAAGAAGGCAAAGGATTTGCTATCGTTGCTGAGGAAGTCCGAAAATTAGCTGAACAGTCATCCAAAGCGACGGAAGACATAGCACAGTCTGTAAAAATGATGGATGATATTTCTCAGAGCGCTTATCAGCAGTTTAAGCTAATTTTGGAGCTTGTACAAAACCATTTAGAAGTTGCAGGTAAATCGCGGCTTTCATTTGATCAACTGGTAGATGAGATTGGAAAAGTGAATGAAATATTGTCTGAAACAAGACACAGCTTACATACTTTAGATGATTGGCTGCCTAAAATGGAGCAATCTGCTGAAAATTTTTTATCAGTCTCTCAAGAAACGTTTGCCAGTGCAGAGCAAATGCAGTCTGTCGCAAAAGTACAGATGGAACAAATTCGCGAAACCCATGCCATTGGACTAACTTTAATGGAACTGTCCGAATCTCTAAAGTCCACTACAAACAAATTTCAGTTGAAATCATAGTGTTAATAACCCCCTTAAGGCTGAGTTGGAAATTCTGCCTTAAGGGGTTTTTCTATGCAGCTTTTACTGGCTGTTTCGGGCTCGGGATTTCTTTTAATACAAGATATAAAACAGTTATATGTACAAACCAGTTTATATAAAGAGCAAAGGATATATCGATGAGAAAAAAGTTCATAATGGCAAAAAACACGGTTGCAAGCGTGACGCTGTAGGCTGAAATAGTCCAAAGCTGTTTAAAATTTAATCTTTTTCCCATCCTCTGTTTAAACAACAGCCCGACAATAGCTAAAAACGTAATTTCCACAAATTTAGAAGTGGCTGACATCGCAAATAGTGTGATAGATATCACGGGAATGATAATTGGAGCAACTTCAGACAGCTGTTTGATGGCAGATGTCAAATCCTCTTTTGTTATCTCTGTTTCCTGAAAAAAGTTATACTCGAGCTGCTGCATTGCGCCATTGGAAACGAAAACAAATTCATTCGATAAGATGCCGATGACGTTTTCCTGCCATTTCAAGTCATCCCTTGTGAAAGTTCCTTTTGGGTCAAAAATAATTGTATATTGATCATGCTTTGCTTTCACAACCGCATTTTCCTCGGATTTTAAAGTTCCGTTATGAATGGTGAATTCAGGGATTTTTTCATTTATCGTTTGGTCAAGCCCGTTTATAGCATTTACAATAGCTAAGTTTAAATATATGCAATTGGGCAGGGCGGCAAGAAAGGCCAATAAAAATCCATAAAGAATGGGTTTGCCGATTTTTTGAAATCTTGTAAGAGCGATCGTTTTTGGAGAGTATATGCTTTTAAAAAGGAGGACAAATAAATTCATTGATCGAAACACTTCCTTTTATAACATTTCTATTTGATTGTACCAATGAAACAAAAATAATGAAAATAAGTTATATAGGCGATTCGGCAATAAGAATAACAATTGTGAACAAAATGTAAAATTTTTTTGTTAAATTTAAAATATAAAAGTAACATGTGTGGGAGGAACATGTTAAAAATTAATTTTGTTTGCGGGGCATATCGGTTTCGTCCATTATTATAGACAGAAGCTGCAGGAGCCTGCACCGATTGCAAAATAAAAAAATTGGATTTTAAGGAATTTGGTAATGGGAAATGTAAACGTTTCTTTTTCAAAAATGATTTAACCGTTAATATATTTGGAAAAATAAGGAGGTGAAACGAGTGGATGTAGATGTTCAAAAAATATTATTTGAATTTCTTGGCGGGATTGGAATTTTTTTATTTGCGATTAAAAGTATGGGAGAAGGTATGCAAAAATTCTCCGGAGATAAATTACGAGATATTTTGGATAAGTTTACGACAAACCCTATTATGGGTATTTTTGCTGGGATGTTTGTGACAATGTTAATTCAATCAAGCAGCGGTACAACTGTTTTAACGGTTGGTCTCGTTTCTGCCGGCTTCATGAGCTTAAAGCAAGCAATAGGCGTGATCATGGGAGCAAATATCGGAACGACTGTTACGGCATTTATTATCGGATTCGATATCGAAGCTTATGCCTTGCCAATTTTATTTATAGGTTCTGTTCTTTTATTTTTTTCTAAAAACAAAAAAATAAACAGCATCGGGCAGGTGATCTTTGGATTTGGCGCTTTGTTTTTTGGGCTTGAATTGATGGGAGACGGCATGAAGCCGTTAAGATCATTAGAAATTTTTCATGACTTGACTGTCAGCATAAGTGCAAATCCGCTGCTTGGCGTTGTAATTGGAACCGTTTTTACAATCATCGTTCAAAGTTCAAGTGCGACGATTGGGATTTTGCAAATGATGTTTTCACAAGGGTTAATTGATCTCAACGCTGTGCTGCCTTTATTATTCGGTGATAATATCGGAACAACCATCACAGCAGTTTTGGCATCAATTGGAGCATCGATTGCTGCTAAACGGGCTGCTTTGACGCATGTAATGTTTAATTTAATCGGAACGGCAATTTTTCTAATTATTTTACCAATTTTCAAATATTTTATCGAATCATTGCAAGCCCATTTGTATTTAAATCCTGAAATGACCATTGCCTTTGCTCATGGAATATTTAATGTTGTCAATACGATCGTTCAAGCGCCGTTCATCGGTGCACTTGCACTGCTTGTCACAAAAGTTATACCTGGTGAAGATTTAGCGATAGAGTATAAAGCGAAGCATTTGGATCCAATTTTTATTGAACAGTCACCAACCATTGCTTTAGGGCAAGCGAAGGAAGAAGTGCTTCGGATGGGTCAATATGCATCATTAGGGTTAGAGGAAACGAGACAATTTTTGATGACAAATCAGCAGAAGCACGCACAAATGGCGATGCAGCTTGAAGAGGCGATCAATAATTTAGATAGGAAAATAACAGATTATCTCGTATTGATTTCTGGAAAAGATATGTCGCAAAATGATTCACGCCGACATTCCATTTTAATGGATACTGTTCGAGATATTGAACGAATCGGCGACCATTTTGAAAATATAGTGGAGCTTATTGATTATAAAAATAATAATAAAGTCACCATTACTGAGCAGGCATTGGAAGATTTATTGGAAATGTTTGAAATTACCTTGCAAAATGTGAAGGATGCGATCAACGCTTTAGATGATAACGATGTTGTATTAGCAAAAAAAGTATTGAAATCTGAAGAAAAAATCGATAGAATGGAACGCACTTTACGCAAAAAACATATTATCCGCATTAATGAAGGGATTTGTACCGGACAAGGCGGAATAGTATATGTAGATATTATCAGCAACTTAGAACGAATTGGCGACCACTCGGTGAATATTGCGGAAGCTGTTTTAGGATACCGTCAATAATCGTTTCAAGTGGATTAAATTGTTCATTGATTTCTAATTTCTAGGAGGATAAGCAAATGGATGTAATCATTTGGATTTTGATCATTGCTCTTTTTATCTTATCTTTTGTCGGGCTGCTTTTCCCCATTTTACCGTCAGCGTTATTGATTGTAGCAGCCTTTTTTATCTATGGGATTTGTTTTAGCTTCAGCCAGTTAACCATTTCATTTTGGGTTGTTGAAAGTATGTTCATCATTCTTTTATTCCTATCGGATTATTTGGCAAATATGGTAGGAGTTAAACGGTTTGGTGGAAGTAAAGCAGCCGGATGGGGAAGTACGATTGGTTTAATTGCCGGGCCATTTATCATCCCGTTTGTTGGCATTATTTTAGGACCTTTTTTAGGGGCTGTTGCGGCAGAGCTTCTCGTACACCGCAAAACATTTAGCGAGGCTGTAAAGGTTGGAGTCGGTTCTTTATTGGGGTTGTTGGCGAGCACAGTAGCAAAAGGGCTGATTCAGCTGTTGATGATCATTCATTTTCTTTATACAATATTCTAAATTAGCCATTGACTTCAACCGCTATTTAGTGATAATTTACTTATGTGTTTGGAAAAGGACCCTTAGCTCAGCTGGTTAGAGCAGACGGCTCATAACCGTCCGGTCGCAGGTTCGAATCCTGCAGGGTCCATAAAATTAGTCGAATAATGTAACCGCTTTTTTAATTGCACATTAATTGCATCATTTTAATAAGTTTGGTAATCTGAATATGAAAGCTTCAAGGAAGAAAGCATTTAGTACATATTAATCATTAAGGAGGAGATTCATTATGGCTTATGAATTACCTAAATTGCCATACGACTATGATGCATTGGAACCTCATATTGACAAAGAAACAATGACGATTCACCACACAAAACATCATAACACATATGTGACGAACTTGAACGCTGCTTTGGAAGGTCAAACTGAACTTTTATCTAAAAGTGTAGAAGACTTAATCTCTAATTTAGACGCTGTTCCTGAATCTGTTCGTACAGCTGTTCGAAATAATGGTGGAGGACATGCAAATCACAGCTTGTTCTGGACCATCCTCTCACCGAATGGAGGCGGCGAGCCAACTGGAGAATTAGCAGAAGCAATTAACAAAAAATTTGGAAGTTTTGAAGCTTTTAAAGAAGAATTTGCTAAAGCTGCTGCTGGTCGTTTTGGCTCCGGCTGGGCATGGTTGGTTGTAAACAACGGCGAGCTTGAAATTACAAGCACTCCAAACCAAGACAATCCTCTTATGGAAGGGAAAACTCCAATTTTAGGTCTTGATGTTTGGGAGCATGCTTATTACTTAAAATACCAAAACCGTCGTCCTGAATATATTGCAGCGTTTTGGAATGTTGTGAATTGGGACGAAGTGGCAAAACGCTACAGCGCTGCAAAATAAACTGTTACAAGAGGCTGAGATATTCGAATCTCAGCCTTTTTTTATTTGGCGCGCCCAGCTAAGCTGTTATCTGCTAGTTGGTGCAAGTCCAACTCGAGTAAATGCCAGGACGCTCGGTAGCTGACAGGCAACTGGTGGAGAAACTAGACCTTGAAATCAACACAGAAAAATCCAAACTGGTCAGCCTATGGGACGACACAAACGGATTTGACTTTCTGGACAGCCCCTTGAAATCAGTTTTCTACTCTACTATTTTTTGGAAATGACTGACATAATTTGCGTTTCAGCGGTTTCTGTGCATTTTTTTGAGGTTGATCACTGAAAGGTAACGAAAACACCTTTCTTTATACATAACTCCCCTTTAGCTAGGAAAAATAGTAGTAGCAAGTAAAGGGGAGTTTTATATGATAAACGTCAAAAAATGGATTGGATCAAGAAAAACAGACCATGATTTAATGCTGCTGTTGATGATCGGCGGTTTTTATTCATTAAGCATTGCACTTTCGAATACGTTCGTAAATGTTTATTTATGGAAACAGTCAGGGGAATTGATTGATTTAGGATTATACAATTTATTTATTGTCATTTTTCAGCCGCTTGCTTTCATTATTGCTGGGAAAGTATCCAAAAAAATTGATCGAGTCGTTGTACTTCGCCTAGGAGTGTCCTTTTTAGCCGCATTTTTTCTAACCGTTTTAGTTTTAAAAGATCAAGCTGTCAACTACATGTATTTGTTAGGTGCAATCATTGGCATCGGCTACGGTTTTTATTGGCTGGCCTTTAATGTGTTGACATTTGAAATTACTGAACCGGAAACACGGGACTTTTTTAATGGCTTTCTTGGGATATTAACTTCCCTTTCAGGGATGGTTGGACCGATGTTAGCCGGTCTGATTATTTCAAGACTTACAAATACTATTGGGTATAAAGTGATTTTTGCAGTTTCGTTAATGTTATTTACTGTTGCTGTCATGTTGAGCTTCTTTTTTACGTCTAGAAAAGCTCACGGAGATTACATTTTATTGAAAATCATTCAAGAAAGAAAAAGAAACAAAAATTGGAGATTAATTACAAACGCTCATGTGTTTCAAGGATTGCGTGAAGGAACATTTACATTTTTCATTAATGTGTTTGTATACATCGTGACCAAAAGTGAGATGGCTTTAGGTACATTTAGTTTTCTAAATTCTTTCGTAGCCTTTTTCACTTATATTGTGGCTTCTCGGTGGATTACGAAAAAAATGAGGAAAAAAGCTATTCTAGCCGGCGGGCTTATGCTATACTTTTCCTTGTTTCTCATTTTATTTCAAATTTCCTATGAAAGATTGTTAATATATGCTATTGCAATCGGAATTGCCTATCCAATTTTGCTTGTTCCGTACTCTTCGATCACGTATGATGTGATTGGAAAAGGGTGGAATATTGCGCAAGCAAGGATCGAATATATTGTTGTTCGAGAAATTTTTTTAAATGCAGGAAGAATCCTATCGATCCTCTTTTTTATTTTTACAGTTGCTTTGACAAATGAAACAAAAACCATTCCTTTTTTATTGCTCTTAATAGGTTCAGGCCATGCGTTCATATATCTGTTTGTTAAACAAATTAGGCTGAAAGAAAGCAACCGCCCGTTAAAACAAGAAAAGCGCATACACAGGCCAAATCTAGCGGATGGAGAGAAGGGATAAAATAAATGCGGAATGCCGTTTACGCAGCATCAGCTGTTCTTTATACACACAAAAAACAAGCTTTACAAAAGCTTTACATTCTATTAAAACTTGTTTAATACTTGAAAGTTAATCTTATATACGTAAGATGAGATCACGAAATAATAGGGGGAAGTAACCGAATGAAAAATTTTAAATTTTTGGCGTCATCCATTATGATCAGTTCTGTATTAGCTTTTACAGCAGCCTGCGGTAATTCGGATGATGCAAACACAAATGGTTCAAACTCCGGACAGCAATCATCTTCAGAAAGCGGATCAAGCGAGCAAAAATTAGAAGGTGAAATCGCTATTGATGGATCATCAACTGTTGGTCCGATAATGGAAGCTGTTTCTGAAGAATTTGCTGCAGAACATCCTGATGTAAAAGCTCCAATTGGAATTTCAGGAACAGGCGGAGGCTTTGAAAAATTTACAGCTGGTGAAACTGATATTTCTAACGCATCTCGCCCAATTAAAGACGAAGAGAAAAAAGTTGCTGAAGAAAATGGTATTGAATATACAGAATTCAAAATTGCTTTTGACGGTTTATCCGTTGTTGTAAACAAAGAAAATGACTGGGTCGATAAACTTACGATCGAAGATTTAGCAAAAATTTGGAAAGGCGAGCCGAAAAAATGGTCTGACATCAACCCTGAGTGGCCGGATGAAAAAATTAAATACTTCTCGCCTGGTACAGATTCCGGTACGTATGATTATTTTGATGAAGTTGTTTTAGGCGGTGAGCCGATTGTAAAAGATGCGACATTGTCCGAAGACGATAACGTACTTGTAAAAGGAGTCGCTAACGATAAAAATGCAATAGGTTATTTCGGCTATGCATACTATTTAGAAAATAAAGACCAGTTGAAAGTTGTACCGATTGTAAACTCTAAAGGGGAAGCAGTCGAGCCGACAAATGAAACGATTGAAAAAGGAACTTATGAACCGCTTTCCCGTCCGCTATTCTTTTATGTGAACAACAAATCATTAAAAGAAAAGCCGCAAGTGTATGAATACGTGAAGTTTGCCTTGGAAAACGCTGGGCAATTGGCAGAGGAAGTTGGCTATGTAAAACTTCCGCAAGAGCAATATGATGAACAGTTAAAAACGCTTGAAGGTTTAAAATAAAAATAAATAGACTGGTTGGATGAGAAGCATCCTTGCTTCTCATCTTCCTATGGGCATGAAAGGGGTTTTCATGATGGCTTTATCTGCAGGAAAATCGGTTCGGGAAATGATCAAAGAGAAAAAAACAAAAAAATCCACGCGCGATTTTATGGAAAAAATGGTCCCAGCCGTTTTATTTGTTGCAGCAGCTATTTCCATCTTAACAACTATCGGAATCATTGCTACTCTTGCTACAGAAACAATCATGTTTTTTTCACGAGTTTCTTTTTTTGAATTTATCACTGAAAAAGAATGGTATCCGTTTTTAAAAGATGATGCCTCATATGGAATCATGGCTCTTGTTTCTGGCACGCTTTTAGTAACGGTTATTGCCATGATTGTTGCGCTTCCAGTCGGTCTTGCATCTGCTATTTTTTTGAGTGAGTATGCGTCAGATCGGACAAGAAGGATTATCAAACCGATTTTAGAGGTTTTGGCAGGAATTCCAACTATTGTATATGGTTTTTTTGCTCTGACGTTTGTTACTCCTCTCTTGCAAAAATTGATCCCTGATATTGGCTTTTTCAATGCATTAAGCCCGGGCATTGTTGTTGGAATTATGATTATTCCGATGATTGCTTCCCTTTCAGAAGATGCGATGAGCTCTGTTCCGAATTCCATTCGAGAAGGCGCACTTGCTTTAGGTGCGACAAAATTTGAGGTGGCTTTAAAAGTAGTACTTCCTGCTGCCACATCGGGAGTCGTTGCCTCGTTCGTACTAGGAATTTCCCGTGCGATTGGCGAAACAATGATTGTCACATTGGCTGGAGGAGCCACTCCAAAATTAACGTTTGATCCAACTGAATCTATTCAAACGATGACGGCTTATATCGTTCAAGTCAGCACGGGCGATGCGGGATACGGAACAACAATCTATTACAGCATTTATGCTGTCGGGGCCACGCTTTTTGTCTTTACAATGCTGATGAATTTATTAGCTCAATTTATCTCGCGCCGATTCAGGGAGGAATATTAACATGAAGTACATTGATCAAACGGTTGTTCGAAAAATGATGGGCAAAAGGACTATGAAAAATCGTTTTTTTCAAACACTGTTTTTTGTATCTACCATCTTCGCTTTAGTAGTCCTTGCTATTCTGTTATACCGGATATTCACTCAAGGAATTAGTTATGTAACACCGGAATTTTTCCAAAATTTTGCCTCTAGGAGAGCTTCTGCATCAGGAATAAAAGCAGCCCTGGTCGGCTCAATTTGGGTTATGGGAGTGGTCATTCCAATTTCCCTCCTGCTTGGTGTAGGAACAGCTATCTATTTAGAGGAATATGCGAAAAAAAATAAACTTACAAATTTTATTCAGGCGAATATTTCGAATTTGGCGGGTGTCCCATCTATTGTTTTTGGTTTGTTGGGGCTTACAGTATTTGTTCGGGGAATGGATTTAGGCAGAAGCATTTTGGCAGGCGGTTTAACGATGAGTTTATTAATATTGCCAGTTATTGTCGTGGCGGCACAAGAAGCGATCCGTTCGGTTCCGAAAGAGTTACGTGAAGCTTCTTATGGAATGGGAGCAACAAAATGGCAAACAATTTATCGAATTGTTCTTCCAGCTGCAATTCCTGGAATTCTTACCGGAAGCATTTTAGCTTTTTCACGAGCTATTGGAGAAACTGCCCCTCTTCTTGTGGCGGGTGCATTTGTATTTGTTAACTATTTACCAGAGAATTTATTAAGCTCCTATACGGTTATGCCGATTCAAATTTACAATTGGGCTTCGCGACCTCAAGCAGAATTTCAAAATGTAGCAGCTGCCGGAATCATTGTGTTGTTTATTTTCTTAATAGTAATGAATTCGGTTGCGGTGTTGATTCGAAACAAATTTCAAAAGCGTTATTAAATGGGTTTTCCTAAAAGGATGAAGGAGGTTTTTATTTTGGCAATTACTGAATTGAAAAAAACTGAACTGAAAAAAGAACAAGAAATCGTTTATGAACAAAATAGCGAAGACAAGAATGAAAAGAAAATTGTCTATAAAACGAACGGCTTAAATTTATGGTACGGTGATGATCAAGCTCTAAAAAACATTGATTTAGACATTTATGAAAATGAAGTAACTGCAATCATCGGTCCTTCTGGATGCGGAAAGTCGACTTATATCAAAACATTGAATCGAATGGTCGAGCTGATTCCATCCGTTCGAATCAACGGTGAAATATTATATCGCGGAAAAAATATATTTGATAAATCTTATCGTGTTGAAGAACTGCGCACTCAAGTCGGCATGGTTTTCCAAAAGCCGAACCCGTTTCCGAAATCTATTTATGACAATATTGCGTATGGACCGAGAATACACGGCATCCGTGATAAAAAAATATTGGATGAAATCGTCGAAAAAAGTTTAAGAGGCGCGGCTATATGGGATGAAGTAAAAGATCGGTTGAAGGAAAACGCGTATGGCCTGTCAGGAGGACAACAGCAGCGTTTATGTATTGCGCGTTGTTTAGCAATTGAACCTGATGTGATTTTGATGGACGAACCAACGTCAGCGCTTGATCCGATTTCTACGTTGAAAATTGAGGAATTGGTTCAAGAATTAAAGAAAGATTACAGCATTATTATTGTAACGCATAACATGCAGCAAGCTGCACGTATATCTGATAAAACTGCCTTTTTCTTAAACGGAGAAGTTATCGAATTTGGCGAAACCGACCAAATCTTTTCTAATCCGTCAGATAAGCGGACGGAAGATTATATTACAGGACGCTTCGGATAATAATTGTTTTGAATAACACGGTTCATGTTGGAGGAAAAAAAATGAGAGAAAAATTCGAACTTGACTTGAACACGTTACACACCAAGTTAATTGAAATCGGCAGTTTGACGGAAGTTGCATTAGGCAAATCAATCCGCGCATTAGAAAAGCAGGATATCGATTTGGCTATTGAAGTATTAGAGCAAGATGTGAATGTCGATCAGCTCGAAGAGGAAATTAATGACTTTGCAATTCTTTTAATTGCAAAGCAGCAGCCCGTTGCGATTGATCTAAGAAGAATCATTGTTTCCATTAAAATAGCTGCTGATATCGAACGAATGGCAGATAACGCAGTCAACATCGCAAAATCAGCAATTCGAATTGGAAATGAACCGCTTATAAAACCGCTTGAACAAATCACAAAAATGCACAAGCTGGCATCAGAAATGCTGTCTTTATCGCTGAAAGCTTACCATGAGGAAGATGTTGCATTAGCAAGAAAAATAGCCGAAATAGACGATGAAGTAGATGATTTATATGGTGAAGCAATTAAGGAGCTTTTGCAAATTATTCCTGAGAACTTAGAGTATATGAATCAAATTACCCAGCTCTCTCTTGTAGCAAGATTTATTGAACGTACTGCTGACCATGCGACGAATATCGCGGAAAATGTTTTATATTTAGTTAAAGGCCGCCATTATGCTTTAAATGATTAGAGGTTTGCCGTTTTCAGGCAAACCTTTTTTATATAAATAAAATCGCTATGTTATTCGTAAATGGTTCCGCGATACTAAAAAGCCCCTCCTAGTGCTAAAATAAATTTTGGTCCGCCGCCCAAATTTATCTAAATAGGAAGGGAACTTTTTATGTCTTTCGATTTAAATAGTTTATCGCATATAAAATGGAATTGTAAGTATTATATCGTGTCTATGTCTGAAATATAAGAGACAAGTGTTATGGAAAAATTTCGGGCAGACCATAAGGCAATTTTGTGAAAGAAAAGGCATGGAATTTTGGTGGGCTTTTATAAGTACTATTGATTAAAAAAGACAATTTAAAAGCCGAGAAAAGCACAAAATTGAGGCTGGGACAATGATCTTGGAATGACAATAATCAACACGGTCGGGAATGGGAGAAAAATGATAAGGGCAATCTTTTTGTGGTTCTGAACTTCACCATTTTGAGTTTTGAAAAACTTCCTTTTTTTGCAAACGGCTGGTTTCAAATCTTATTTATAAAAAAACGGATCGCAGCCCCTTTTATCTTGTAAGGGCTTCTGCGATCTCGTAGTAGCTCATCCCTTTTTTTACTTCAAAAGTTCCAATTTGTACACGCTTATGATAATCGTGTTTAATTAAGTATTGATTAAATTTGGAGGCGGAATCAATAATGCCCGATTGTTCAAGTATTTTTGATACGTCGCTTGTCGTCATGCCTTCTTTAATATTTACTTTTACAGGTTTTACCTCAGTTTGTTGGTTATTGTTCTTTTGTTCTTGGTTTTGATTTTGTGCATTTTGGTTTTGTGCATTTTGATTTTGCTGCTTCTGCTGCTGTTCATTTTGTTGAGGTGTTTTATTCAGATTTTTCACTTTTGTATCTTTGTAAGAAAGAAATTCTTCATATTCTTTATTGGATACAGCAATTTTATTATTTTGAGCTAAATACTCGTTAACTGATTTGTCCGTCAACTCTTTTTCAGCCACAACCTTTTGATCATAGTTCCCTAAATAAAAAGTGAGGGTCAAAATTGAGGTGGAAACGATCATCCCTGCTGAGAATGCTTGTAAAATTCGTTTATTCATGATAGTTCCCTCTTATTTTGTTCGATTATTAGCTTTACTTCATCGGTTGTGGCATTTTCCGATTTTGCAATTTCAGCAATTGACATGCCTTGCTGATATTTTGATAAAATTTTGTTTTTCGTGTAATAATCAAAGTGTATAACGGACTGTGTGTCTTGCGAAACAGGCTTTGTGTTTGTTCCTTGCAGCAATTCTTCTTCCAATACCCTCATTTTCTTTTTCATTTTGTATATTTCTTGCATCGCAGAAACGGATAAATGCTCAACTTCTTGTTCCAACTCTTTTATATCGTCACGCTGAGTATAAGCAATTCCTAATAAAGCAATGCTGACAAGGAAAAGAATAATAATCACAATTTCCATGCATCTCACCTTCCATTAGTTGTCCCTTTATTGTTATATCATATATTTTAATAGAACAAAACGGCTTTTAACGAAATTTCATGTTAACTTAAAAAAAATGTAATTTGAAACGACTTGAAACTTTGTGTTCAAAAATAAACATAATGTAGATTTTACAATGCAAAAATGATATTATATAAAAGTCTGAATTTGAACATGAAATAGTTTGGAGGGAAAGATATGCGCGTAAATATTACTCTTGCTTGCACAGAATGCGGCGATAGAAATTATATCTCTACAAAAAATAAACGTACAAACACAGAACGCATCGAATTGAAAAAATATTGTCCAAGATGCAAAAGTCATGCTTTGCATCGTGAAACGAAGTAAAAGCAGTGGGAAGATATTTCCTGCTGTTTTTTTATTATAAAAAAGGTAAATGGGAGGAATTTTTAAGTTGGAAAAAAAATTTGAAATCAGAAATGAAGTGAAACGGATGTTAAAAAACATGGGGCATGAATTGCATGCGGACTGGTCAAACAAAATTGCTGAAACTCTTTTTGAAACAGACTATTGGCAGGAGGCGAATACCATTGGCCTTACAGTATCCAAAGGCTTCGAGGTCGATACAAAAAGTTTATTTTTTCGCTGCTGGCAGGAAAAGAAAAAAACAGCTGTGCCTAAATGCGACCCAAATATAAAAGAAATGGAGTTCAGGGAAATAAAATCGTTTGATCAATTAGAGAATGTTTATTTAGATTTACAGGAGCCGATCTTTGAGCAAACAACACTCATAACGCCAAAAGAAATTGACTTGCTCATCGTCCCTGGCATCTGCTTCGACCGGCGTGGGCACAGGATCGGATATGGCGGGGGTTATTTTGATCGTTATTTACATAAATACGCAAATGTAACTATTGCGCTTGCTTTTTCCTTTCAAATAGTTGAGGAAGTGCCGATTGAATCCCATGATATTCCGGTTGATATCATCATTACTGAAAAAGAATTGGTGGAGTGCAGGAAATGATCATTCCTTTATTGTTCATTATTTTTATTGCGACTATCGCTTATATTTCCTATAAGTCAAAAGCTTTGTCGATTTCTGGAGCAATAAGCTCCGTATTTGTCGGCGCTAGCATCTATTTTAGTTTTGGTTTTCCAGGGCTGGTCCCCCTTGGATTATTTTTTGCGTCATCAAGCATGATCAGTAAATGGAAGAAGGAACGAAAAGCGCAAATGGCATCAATTCTTGAAAAAGGGGAAAGACGCGACTATGTTCAAGTGCTGGCAAATGGCGGGATTCCAGTATTGATCAGCATTTTCAATATAGTGGATCATGATGACCGCAATTTTTGGTTCATTCTTTTAACCATTTCATTCGCTTGCGCCAACGCGGACACATGGGCTTCCGAAATTGGCAGCTTAAGCCGAATAAAACCGATTCTTTTATTTCCTCCAAAATTTGTCGAAAAAGGAACATCAGGTGCTGTTACCGTTCTCGGAACTTTTGCTTCCATCCTCGGTTCTTCGTTTGTTGCGCTGGGGAGTTCTTTTTTTATAAAAAATGATGCTCAAATTTTACCTTTCATTATATTATTTGGATTTATTGGAGCTTTGATTGACACGCTGTTCGGATGCTTTTTTCAACGAAAAAATAAATGTCTCGTCTGCCATGCTGAAACGGAAAAAAGAATACATTGCGGGGAATATACGGTAAAGACGAAAGGTTTTGTCTGGATGAATAATGACGCAGTTAATTTTTTATCAATTTTCATTTCAACAGTAATTGCGTATTTTATTTTGGATAAAAATTGAGCAAAAAGTTTATTTTAATTAATGGAGGGATTAAATTATGAAGCGATTAAAAAGAATTCTTCTAGTATTCGGCATTTTCTTCATATATTCAAATCGATACAAAATTATGAACGTATGCCTAAAAAGCAAATGGATGCGTGAGAAATTTATTCAACTGACAATGCAGATACCGCTAATTGGCAGGAAATTTCTCCAAGGTGCTTTTAAATAGGTGGAAATGGAAAGCTGAATCGTTTTTGATTCAGCTTTTTTCTTCAAACTGCCCTTCCACATTGGTATAATAAAGGAAAAACATGCGGAGAGATTTTAAATGGGGACTCAGCTAGATTTTATTTTTTGGAAAATTTTGCGAAGTCTTGTGGTGGAGCATAATTACAGGCTAATCAATATATCCGGCGATCATTCGGAGGTTTGGCTTGAGCCGTTTCGCAACAAATATTTTCAGCTTGTGCGATTTGTCAGAAAAGATATTGACTGGGGAAATTGGATCTCTCAAGACATTGAACATACGGCGCATATTTTTGAAACGATCCGAAAACAATCTATGAGAAGGGACTTAAATATTCTTAACATTTATGTGACCACATTTCCTCCTGTTGATGATTGGGAATTTCGGATTAAAGAACCTTTTGCGCATGGGAAAACAGTCGTCAAAACAATGCTGCTGGATCAAGAGCATATAATGGAAAAAACAGGTGATTTGGAAGATGCTCTTTCGGCTTCGTTGAAAAAACTTGATTATGCAGCAGAAGAATCAAATTTTGAATCAGTTGAACGAATAAAAGAAGAAATATTTTCTTATATAAAAAGGCAGGAAAGGCTGGAACGCTCCTTTTTTGAAAATGGCAGGCCTTTCTTTACATATGTTTTTTTAACAGCACAAATTGTGATGTTTTTTCTTCTTGAATGGTACGGGGGAAGCACAAATTCTGATACTCTTATAAAATTTGGAGCGAAATACAATCCTGCCATTTACGATGGCGAATGGTGGAGATTTTTTTCACCAATTTTATTGCATATCGGTTTTTTGCATTTGATTATGAACTCTTTAGCCCTTTATTATATTGGAATGACTGTTGAAAAAATGTATGGTTCGATTCGATTTTTGCTTATATACTTGTTTGCCGGATTTACTGGTTCGCTTGCAAGCTTTGCTTTCAGCCCCTTTTTGTCCGCAGGTGCATCAGGTGCGATATTCGGCTTGTTCGGTGCGCTCTTGTTTTTAGGTGTGTTAAACCCTAAATTGTTTTTCCGTACAATAGGACCCAACATCTTGATTGTAGTTTTAATTAACTTAATGCTTGGCTGGGCGATTCCGAATGTGGACAACGCTGGTCATATAGGCGGTTTAATTGGCGGATTTCTGGCAGCTTTTGTTCTGCAGATTCCAAGGATGTCCAAATTTTTCACGAGAGCAGTGGGGCTTATTTTATCGATCATCTTCGTTTTCGGTCTTGGGTATTATGGATATGAAATAGCCCCTAAGCGCAATTCGGAAATGGCTTTAGCAAGGGCGCAGGCACTAATTGAGAACAAGGAGTTCCAAAAGGCTTCCGAAGTGCTTTCGGAAGCGAAGGAGCTTGATGATGCAAAAGTTGAAATCATCTATTTACTTGCTTATACGGAATATCGTTTGAACAATGTGGCAAGCTCAATTGAATATTTAAACAATGTATTGGAAAAAGATCCGACATTTCATCAAGCTTATTATGTACTTAGCCTAATATATGCAGAACAGAATGATGTTGTGAAAGCACAAGAAGCGATTGATAAGGCATTGAAGCTTGATCCGGGAAAAGCGGAATATCAGCAGCTAAAACAACAGCTTGACAATCTATAGCTCGATGACTTGTTCGGAAGTTTTCAAAAAAAGAACTTTAGCAATATGTGCAGCTTATCCGCATTTTTATTTAGAAGGTGATGTTTTTGAAAACGATTTACGACATACAACAGCTTTTAAAACGTTTCGGTACTATCATATACATCGGGGATCGTGTGGCTGATCTTGAATTAATGGAGGAGGAGGTGAAGCAGCTGTTTGAGTCGCAGCTGATTGACGCAAAAGAATTTGAAATGGCCATGCTATTGTTAAGACGAGAAATAATGATAGAAAAAGATAAGAGAAAAAGAGTAAAGGATGAAAAATATGATCGATAATTGGCTAGTTGGTGTGGACTTAGGGGGAACTACGATAAAAATTGCATTTATCAATATAAATGGAGAGATTATTGAAAAATGGGAAATCCCTACCGATAAATCAGGAAAAAATATTGTTAGTGATATTTCTCAATCTATATACGAAAAGTTGAAAGAACTTGGTGAATCGAAGCAAAAGCTGATTGGAATCGGCATGGGGGCGCCTGGCCCTGTCGATTTAACAGAGGGAATCATTTCTAGAACTGTCAATATTGGATGGGAAAATAATTATCCGCTTAAGAAAAATCTTGAAAAAGAAACTGGTTTGCAAGTAATCGTTGATAATGATGCCAACCTTGCAGCTCTTGGTGAAATGTGGAAAGGAGCGGGGAATGGAGAAAGGGATTTAATATGCGTCACACTCGGAACGGGAGTCGGCGGAGGAATCATTGCAAATGGAGAAATAATCCATGGGAAAAATAGCGCAGGCGGAGAAATCGGCCATATAACTTCCGTTTTGCATGGAGGTTTTCCGTGCAACTGCGGAAAAACGGGCTGCCTGGAAACGGTCGCCTCTGCAACTGGAATAGTTCGAATGGCTATAGCCAAAATGGAAGAGTTTAATGGGAGATCAACGCTGAATCGGGAATTGGAAAGAAAAGGATCGATCACTGCAAAAGATGTGTTTGATGCTGCGAAAAACGGCGATGAGATGGCATTGCAGGTTGTCGACGACATGACGATGCATCTTGGTCTTGCTCTTGCCAACTTGGCTACTGCTTTAAATCCTGCCAAAATTATCATTGGCGGTGGAGTATCAAAGGCTGGGGAATTTTTAATAAAAAGAGTTAAAAATGTTTTTCAACAGTTCGTTTTTCATGAAGCTTCCGCAGCAGATATTGCTCTTGCAACGCTTGGCAATGATGCAGGTGTAATTGGCGGCGCATGGCTGGTTAAAACGTACATACTTGAAAATTGAGGAAGACTAAAAAGGAATTGTCCGATAAGCCCCTAAAATGAAGCAAGTGGAGAAAAACAATGTGTTTCTCTCCACTTGCTTTTATATTTGTTCGATTTTCATCTGAAAGTAGCTGGCGGATGCCGGCTCCTTTCAGTATGTGTGCGCTAAAGCCACAATCCCAAACTCGACATGTACCTTGTCGAGGTCCAGCAAAGAAAATCTGATAGCGCTTTTAAAAAAGGCGCTATTTTTTTGGCAGCTAAATTTGGATTATAACAAATTCTGTTTATATGAAACTTTTTTAATTTTTGTCCGTCTAAACATAATAGGTACTGAGATAAAATAATATATAAAAAGCTAGCATCTTATTGTAAATATATTGTAAAAAAACATTGATTTTTTTTGGAAGAAGTATTAAGATAATCTTTAGTTATTCACTAAGATGCCTAAAAAATGGAAAAAAACACTTAAGTGTAGAAATGCGCAGGTCCACCGTTTGAGGAGGTAAAAAAATGCGTAAAAGCACATTTTCAAAAATTTCTTTTTTGTTATTAGCGACATTTTTTATGTGGATTAAAACGTACATTGTCTACAAAACTAGCTTTGATATAAAAATAGAAAATTTCAAGCAAGAGATTATTTTATTCATCAATCCGCTGAGCTTTTTGCTGTTTGTTTTTGGTATTGGATTATTTATGAAAGACAAAAACCGGAATCGCTGGGTGATCGGTGCCAGCATTGTGATGACCTTTCTCTTATTAGCTAATGTTGTTTTTTATCGGTTTTATAACGACTTTTTGACTATTCCCGTGCTCTTCCAAGCTAGCAATATGGGAGATTTGGGAAGCAGCATAACCGAGCTGATTCAACCTGTCGATATATTAATGTTTGTTGATATAGCCATTTTAATTTGGCTTTCACGGAGACCTGTTTTCCGCAAACAGGAAAAATTAATGCGCAAAGAAAAAACAGCATATTATTTAATGGTTGCAGCTGTGTTTTTCTTTAATCTTGGATTGGCTGAAACAGAGCGTCCGCAGCTTTTAACAAGAACATTTGACAGGGAGATGCTCGTCAAAAATATCGGTGTATACAATTTTCATATTTACGATTCTTTGCTGCAGTCCAAAACGTCTGCACAACGTGCGTTAGCTGACAGCAATAACTTGGTCGAAATTCAAAATTATTTAAATGCGAACAAAAAAGAACCTAGTGAAGAAATGAATGGAATTGCAAAAGGTAGAAATGTCATTATCGTCTCTATGGAGTCGTTCCAAAACTTTGTTATCAATCAGAAATTGAACGGACAAGAAATTACCCCGTTTTTAAATGATTTTATTAAACAAAGCTACTATTTTGATAATTTTTACCATCAAACAGGACAAGGCAAAACGTCAGATTCAGAATTTTTATTGGAAAATTCTTTGTATCCGTTGGGAAGAGGCTCAGTCTTCTTTACAAATGCGAACAATGAGTACAATGCAACTCCGGAAATTTTAAAGGATTACGGTTATTACACAGCTGTATTTCATGCAAATAACCGCACATTCTGGAATCGCGATGTGATGTATAATTCTCTTGGATACGACCGTTTCTTTGATGTCAGAGATTATAATGTGACGGAAGAAAATTCGGTAGGATGGGGATTGAAGGATATTGACTTCTTTAAGCAGTCGGTACAATTATTGAAAAATGTTCCTCAGCCTTTTTATACGAAATATATTACATTAACGAACCATTTTCCGTTTGAGTTGGGTGAAGAAGATAAATTGATTGATGAATTTGATTCCGAAGATGGAGTCGTGAATCGCTATTTTACGACGGTTCGTTATACAGATGAAGCCTTGAAAGTGTTCATCGAAGATCTAAAAAAAGCTGGACTATATGAAAATTCAATTATTATATTGTACGGCGACCATTACGGTATTTCCGAAAACCATAACAAAGCGATGGCACAATTTTTAGGAAAAGAGGAAATTACGCCGTTTGATACGATTCAGCTGCAAAGAGTTCCGTTAATTATCCATATTCCGGGGGTTACCGATAAAAATCCGAAAGTGTTCCATCAAGTCGCCGGGCAAATTGACTTGAAGCCAACTATTTTAAACCTGCTAGGCATTGATACGAAAAACGATATCGAATTTGGTACAGATATTTTTTCAAAAGACCGTATTCCGTTTGCTGTGTTAAGGGACGGCAGCTTTATTACGGATCAATATGTGTATACAAGAGGAATATGCTATGACAAATCAACAGGCGAAGCTGTTGAGGATAAAAATGCATGTGAACCATATATGGAAAAAGCGAAAAATGAGCTTGATTATTCGGATGAAATTATTTATGGTGACCTGCTGCGGTTTTTTGACAAAGAGGATGAATCATCTCCGAATTCAACCGAGCAGCAAGATGCAAAAAAACAGTAAAAGGCTCTGGCCATTAGGTCAGAGCTTTTTTATACGTTTTATTAATGAAACATGATGTCGTTCATATAATATGTTATGTACTGAATAAAAAGGGGAGAGGGGTTTTTTATGGAAATCTGTATGAATGAAACAGCGGATTTGGAGCACTTGGAAAAAAAATATCAACTTTCGAAACGATTGTTGTTGGATTCAAATCCCTTCTTCGAAAACGAAAAAATCTTTAAGGGGGAAAAAATCGTCATTCCCGGATGGGGTTTCGTACAAAATAATCCGTTTCATCCTTCACCAAGCTTGACTAAAAATACATACAATGCTGTCCCAATTTCATGGCCTGTAATTGATCCAAAACGGCCCTATCATTTTTTTGCTTTGACAAGCGATATTGCGGTGTTAAAAAAAAATTACCCATTTATTAAAGAGAGGATTATCGGCCGCAGTGTTCTAGGGAATCCTTTAGTTGAACTTCTTATCGGTTCCGGAACGAAAAAAGTTCATATGAACGGTTCGTTTCATGCAAATGAGTGGATTACGACAGCCATTATGATGAAATGGCTCAATGAGTATGTTCGGAAGCTTATTTTAAACGAATCGATTAATGGAATTTCTGTAAGACAGCTTTATGAGCAGATTACTTTATCGTTTGTCCCGATGGTGAATCCGGATGGAGTGAATCTTGTTTTAGCAGCTGAATCGTTCGATCCTCAAGTGAAAGAACAGGCCGTCAAGTTAAATAATAACTGTGAAGATTTTTCCGATTGGAAAGCAAATATTCGCGGCGTTGATCTGAACAATCAATTTCCTGCCTTTTGGGAAATTGAAAAAGAAAGAAAAAGCCCAAAATCCCCGGCTCCTCGTGATTATCCAGGTGATTATCCTCTCTCAGAGCCGGAAGCAATTGCTGTGAGTGAACTAGTCAAGCAGTCTCAATTTGATCTCATCGTAGCCTTCCACACACAAGGAGAAGAAATATATTGGGGGTATTTAAACTATGAACCAGAGGAGTCGGAAGAAATCGTAAAAGAGTATGAGTTGTTAAGCGGATATAAAGGAATCCGAATGATTGATAGTCATGCCGGCTTTCGCGATTGGTTTATTAAAGAATACAGAAAGCCGGGATTTACCGTTGAATTAGGCAGAGGAAGGAACCCTTTGCCGCTTGACCAATTTGATGAAATTTATCGGAAAGCAAAGGGAATATTTTGGGCGTCGCTATATTTGCTGTGCAAATAAATTTTTTGAAACATTTTTTTGAAAAATTCGTAAATTATAAGTGAAAATTGGATGAGAAGGATGAGGGTGATGAGGGCAGCCTTTTTTTTCGTCATGTGCTTTCCGATTCTCCTTTTGTCGTCTTGTGAATTTCATCAGCTTACGGATGAAAAGAAACAAGTGACAAAAGAGAAAAAAATGGAAAATGAGTTTGAAAACTTTAAAGCAGAACAGAATCTTTTAGAGAACATTCAACCGATTGAAGCAGAGGAAAATACCTTTCAAAATATTACTGGATGGTTTCATGAAACGGCTGTGCTTTACATTAAAAATCTTGAAGACCGTTCGGAAGTTATTTGTCACGATCTTCAAAGCGGAAAAGATGAACTATTTTTTCAGACAAAGCATCCGATTATTCAAACAGTGCCCAATGATCGCCGAACAATTTTTCTCATTCATTCAAGCCCTGGAACCAATCAAGCCATCCTGACATTTGTAAACACCGAAGGAGAGGAATTATTTCATTGGGAAATCAATGCGTTTGAACTTCAATACACATGGAATCCCTATAATGAAAACGAGCTGATGGTTACAGCATTTGCTGAAGATTGGTCATATAAGACTTATTTGCTTGATTTGAAAGAGAAAAAAGTTGTGGATAGTCCCTATCAAATACCTTTTTTTCAATGGACAGATGAAGATCGCATTACATATGTAAAATGGAATAACGATGAGCCTGAGTTAAGCGCTCCGCTTTATGAAGCGAACTTAATGAAACATCACGAAAAAAAAATCGCTGATCATGTCATCGGAAATGGAAATTTTTCATCGATTGTCATGTATTTGCAGGAAAATCAACAGGAAAAAGGATTCGGTCAATATGTTTTTATAAATTCTTCATCAAAAAAAGTGTTGTCTACATTTCGTGTCCCTTTGGCTTCCGATTACTCTCAATGGATTTTTCCCTACTATGGCTTCAATGCTCAAAATCAGCAGTTTTATACATTTGTGCCCGTTGCCAAATCCCAGGACGGTTCCTTTGAACTGCAAAGATTTAACCTTATCACTAAGAAAAAAGAAACCATCTTCAAAAACGTGACAAACGATCCTATCCTCATTTCGCCATCCGGTCATTATGCTTTGTATGGGCCGAGATTGGAAAAAATCATGGATTTAAGTAAGGAAAAGATTCAGGAGATTGTAAAATAAACAGGAGTGAAAGCATCTTTTTTGGCAATATGAAGCGGAGGTTAAAAGACGGGTGTGTGACAACTGAATGTTTATTTATTCATAAAAAAAAGAATGGCCCCGCCATTCTTTCTTTTTTAGTGTGGCACTGGTATACCGTGGTGAACAATCGTTTTATAGGTAAACCATCCAAAAACAGCGACTGTTCCAAGCGCAAACAAAATTCCCAATATGTTTTTTTGTTTTAAAGAACGGAAAATAGCATAGATACCAAGCAAAGTTACTAAAGTAAAGATAATGACAGTACCCATTGTATAGCCCCCAATCTTTTATACGTTGAAGTGCGGCAAATATCTTCCCCTTCATATTTTAATCTCTTTTACTAGATTTGTCGAGGTAGGAACGGTACGTTTGCATAAAATGACTATGTCAATTTTATGAACGGTATGTCCTGCACATTTTAGGTTTGGCCAAAAATTTTCTAACTATTCCTTTTGCGCCAAAAAAGAATGTTTTGTATGATGGAAATGAAAAGAAAATGACCTGAGGTGAGAGCATGAAATGGATGAGAATCCCGCTCGGATTGCTGCAAACAAATGCGTATATTTTAACAAATGACAAAAATGAGTGTATTTTATTTGATCCAGGCGATGAAGGAGAAAAGCTAATTGAAGTATTGCGCAAACATCAGTTGACTCCCCTTGCCATTTTGTTGACACATGCACATTTTGATCACATCGGAGCGATTGATGATGTTCGAAAAGTTTGGAATATTCCAGTATATGTCCACGAAAAAGAACAAAAATGGCTTGGCGATCCTTCTTTAAATGGATCTGGTCATTTTATGAATGGAAAAAATGTAATGGTAGAGGAAGCGGACGAAATCATTCGGGAAGAAGGAAGCTTGACAATTGGTTCTTTCCAGTTCTCTTTATTTGAAACACCGGGGCATTCTCCTGGAAGCATCTCCTACTATTTAGAAGAAGCAAATGCTGTTTTTTCAGGCGACGTATTATTTAAAGGAAGCATTGGCCGTACGGATTTGCTTGGAGGGAATCATGAAGAACTGCTGAAAAGCATTCATGAAAAACTGCTAGTGCTGCCGGAAGAAACCATTGTGTTGCCTGGCCACGGTTCAGAAACAACCATTATAGAAGAAATGGAAACAAATCCTTTTTTAAATGGATTTTCGCTTTCGTAAAAATTGAAGAAGGTCAAAAAACAGGCAATTCCATTGCGGAATTGCCTGTTTTTATTAATGGCCGCCTTGTCCAGGGACCATCATAAACGTCGTCCAATATGTAAACCCGACGAAGAAAATGGTCAAATATGCTCCGAAAATATAAATATACATACGTTCAGTTAATTTTAAATAAGATAGTAAAACAAAAAATCCAGTTTGACCAAAGAAAAGTAAAGACGTCGTCTTCATATCGCCTAAATAAAACATAATAGCAAAAATACCTGTCCAAAAACCGAGTACACGGAACATGCGATCCATTGTGTTTCCCTCCTTTTCCCTCAATCGGTCGCTTTTTATATTATAATGTACAGCTTGATACATTGTAAATATACCGTTTCCAATTGTTATTGTATCCACTTTGTTTTCAAACATGTTGTAAAAAAATGTTCAAAAATTATGAGTTTATAGCAAAAAATTGTTTTCTAAACAGTCTTTGCAAACAATTGTTATTTTTCGGTTATGCTCAATTAAATTTTGCAAAAGGAAAGGGAAAAGAAAAATCCATTATCTACGTTCGCATTTTTCTCTTCAATTCGTTAAGATGAATCCTAAGAAAAGAAAGGGGGGATATGGAATGATTGAAATTGAAAAGCTTAGCGAAAAACTGATTGAACTGGCGTGTTCATTTAGTGCCTCAGACATCCATATTGTTCCGAAAAAGAAAAAAGCAGTTATTCAATTTCGAATTGACGATGACATCAAAGAAATATTTCATCTGCCTAAAGCTATTTGTGAACGCTTAATTTCTCATTTTAAATTTATGGCCCAAATGGATATTGGCGAAAAAAGGCGTCCGCAAAACGGTGCTTACTCCTTCCATACGATTTACGGAGAGGTGCATCTTCGTTTATCGACATTGCCTACAGTATTCGATGAAAGTCTAGTCATCCGAATATTGCTAGAGCAATCGATTCAATCGCCTGAAAAACTTTCATTGTTCCCGTCAGAATCCAAAAAAATGCTTTCATTTTTAAAGCATTCTCACGGTCTCCTGATCCTTACCGGTCCGACCGGTTCGGGAAAAACGACCACTCTTTATTCGCTTCTCCATTATGCAAAAAAACATTTTAAAAGAAACATCATCACACTTGAAGATCCTGTGGAAACGAAAAGCGATGAAATGCTTCAAGTGCAGATCAATGAAAAAGCTGGAATTACGTATGCAAATGGGTTAAAAGCAATATTAAGACACGATCCCGATGTCATTATGGTCGGTGAAATTCGGGATCATGAGACAGCAAGGATTGCGGTCCGGGCTGGGCTTAGCGGACATTTAGTACTGACCACCATGCATACGCGGGATGCAAAGGGAGCTATTTATCGATTATTAGAATTTGGTGTAACCTTTTCCGAAATTGAGCAAACTTTGATCGCTGTTGCTGCGCAGCGTCTCGTTCATTTAATATGCCCGTTTTGCAAAGGGAATTGCCCGCCTTATTGCAAAAAATTAAAGGAAATTAGGAGAATTGGGGTCTATGAACTTCTTTACGGCAAAAATTTAACCGCCGCTATTCGGGAAGCAAAAGGAGAGGAGCAGAGTGAGTTAGATTATATGAAGTTAAAAGATGTAATTAAAAAAGGAATCGCTCTTGGGTATTTATATCCGGACATATATGATCGTTGGGTGTTTGAATATGAATAGGCATCGATGGAACAAAAAGATGCAGGCACAATTTTTGAAGAAAGTGAGTGAGCTGCTTTCAGAAGGGTATGCATTAAATGAAGCTATTCGCTTTATGAGTTTTCATGTAAAAGAAAAATACCGACAAGATATTGAGACTTGTATACAGATGTTGACGAAAGGAAATTCGCTATACACGGCTTTTGAGAAGCTTGGATTTCATCGAGATGTACTAAGCTATCTTTTCTTTGCTGAAAAGCATGGTGATATACATTTTGCTTTAAAAGAAAGCTCAGTAATGCTGGAAAAACAACTCCTCCATTTGGAAAAATTTATTCAAGTTCTCCGCTATCCGCTCTTTTTAATTGCTCTTCTTTTAATTATTTTATTTGTCATCCAAGCAGTTGTTACCCCGCAATTTTCGTATATGTATGAAGCAGTTGATTTGAACGCCTCCTTCTTTCTGACATTTGTCATGTTTACCATTAAAGGCATCAAAACGTTTTTTTTCATTTTGTTTAGTTTCTTATTGCTCCTTTTTTTCTACTATTGGGTCTCTTTCCGAAAAAAGCCTCCGCTTGAAAAACAGAAGCTGCTTATGAAAATTCCGATCGTTTCAAAAGGTTTGCGGTTATTTCACAGCTACTATTTTTCTTTGCAAATGAGCAATTTGTTGAAGGGAGGATTGTCCGTTTTTGAATGCTTTACTCTGTTTCAAGAACAACATTTTCTCCATTTTTATAGGGAAGAGGCCAATCTGTTTATCGAGAAATTAAAGAAAGGAGAATCGCTAGAGATAATATTTGCTGAAAGTCCATTTTTTGAACAGGAACTTTCCTCTGTTGTTCAACATGGACAAGCCGTCGGTCAATTGTCTAAAGAGTTGTATATGTACAGCCGGTTCGTATTGGAGCGGATGGAACAAAAAATAATGAGAATCATTAGTTATATTCAGCCGGTCGTTTTTCTGATGATCGGGGTCTTCGTATTGATCATTTATTTATCGATTTTGCTTCCAATGTACCAAATGATGGGTCAAGTATAGGAGGATGAAAATAGTGAAAAATGAACATGGATTTACATTGGTGGAAATGCTGGTTGTACTGTTAGTGATCTCGATTTTGCTTATTATAACGATTCCGAATGTTATGGCTCATAATAAAAATATTCAAAATAAAGGGTGCGAAGGTTTAATTGATATGGTGCAGGGGCAAGTCGTCGCATATGAAATGGAGTTTCATCAAACACCAACAATTAATGATTTAATCACTAAAGGGTACTTGCCGAATAATTCTGGAAAATGTCCAAATGGTGATGAGATTGAAATTGATGCAAATGGAAACGTCATTAAGAGCAACTAGGCAAAGTGGTTTTACTGTTCTGGAGATGCTTCTTGTTCTTTCGATCTTTTTATTGATCAGCTCTTTTATATGGATTGGAGCAGTAAATATTTACAGAGAAAAAGTCATCGATCAATTTTTCGTTCAACTGGAAAAAGATTTGCTATATGTACAACAGCACGCATTCGTTAATAAAGAAAAAATTTATTTGTTTTGGTATCCTGACAAACATTACTACGAAGCTGAACGATCCGGCTTTAAAGGGGAACTGTTTGAAAGAGCATACGATCAAAACATAAAAGTCGAATCAGGAAACATAAAATTTCCAATCGAGTACTCTCCTTCCGGCTATTTTTATCAAGCTGGAACAATCTTCATTTCGTATGATAAAAAAACGTACAAAATCATTTTTAATTTAGGGAGAGGAAGGTTCCGTGTGGAAAAATTATAGCGGATATACGATCACAGAAATATTAATAGCATTTTCCATATGGTGTTTGCTTTCGCTGACGCTGGTCCCTGTGTCAACAGCCTTATTGAAACAGCAAAAAGAAGCAGCAGCATCTGTGCTGGCTTATCAACTGCTCAAAGAAGAACTTGAACGTTTTGTATTTGAAAAGAAAAAAACAAATGGCCAAGTTGAGCGGCAAGGGATGATGTTCGAACTGGTGTGGGGAAAGGAGGGGCAATTTGCTGAATTATGTGTTCTTTCGGATGAAAATGCAGAACAAAAGGTTTGCGGCTACATTTATGAACAATAAAGGATATACGGCAGCAAACATGCTGATAGCCTTTCTAGCGACAACCATCATCATCTCTTCCTTTGCACCCATGCTCTCATTTTTTCTCAAATTGAATACGAGGCAGCAAGATTTACATCCAAGCGAGTGGAATTTATTTCTAATTGAGCTTCATCGTGAAATCAAAACATCTCAACAAATAATGGTGAAGCAAAATGTTTTACAATATAAAAATCAAAAAGGAGAAGTAGTCACACTCAGTCAATATAATGATTTGCTGCGCTATCAGGTTGACGGAAAAGGACATGTTATTGTGCTGCGCGGTGTTCAAGCCGCTCATTTTATTCCAATAACACATGGTGTGAAAATTGAAATCACAAGCTTAGAAGGTAAGCGGTTTGAAGGAACCATTCGCGATGTGAAAGGAGTGATTCCTGATTGAAAAATGAAGATGGTCATATTTTTCCAATGACGATCGGCATATTTCTGCTTTGCATAATGATTCTTACCGCATATGCTTCCTCATATATTCAAGAGCAAAGATTTCGGCATGATGCGAAAGAGTTTTATTTGCAGGAAACGTTAATGCTTGCCGGTGTTCAATATTCGCTGAAAAAAGCTGACTATTCTGATACCCAGGAAATACTTGAACTCCCAAATGGAACCATTTCGTATAAACGAACGAAAAAAGAAAAAGGAATCGTCAATATTTCCATTACATGCAAGACGTTAAAAGGAACGGAGTATACGGCAAACTTTCATTATGATTTGAACAATCAACAGATTATGAGCTGGAATGAATATTCATAGCTTTCATCGTTCAGCGCCTTATCAAAGCTTCAACCAATCGTTTATTTGCCAGAATGTCTGTTTAAATGAACAGAGTTTAGGAAATAATATAAAAAAATTTTATTTCGAGGTGCCCACTTATGTCTGGTAATGATTATGTGAAATATGTAACCGAACAGTTTGTAAAGTTTATCGACACCCCAAAAGAAGCAAGGAAACAAAGGCGTGAGGAACGGAAAAAAGATCGTCTTCCATTATCAATGAGATGGTTTGGATTTTTGCCGATGGCGTTTTTAATTTTGATCAAGAAAAAGAAATAAAGGAAAAGGAGCCGTTTACCAGCTCCTTTTTTATTGAAAAGTGATGAGATCATTCAATTTCGAGCGTATTTTCTGCGTCTTGATTTTATTTTAATGAATTATAGAATCCGATGATAAATAAAAAATTCCTCCATTGTGGACTTCTATTTCAATGCGCGGTTCATACAGCTCTTGAATCGCCTTCTTTTCTGTCCAATAAACAGAAGGTTTTTCATCTAGATCTTCATAAAAATGCTCCAACAATGCTAAATCGGCATTCATTCGTTCTCTCGCTTCTTCCGCCCACCGATGGTCATCTTCTTCAATTTTTTTTATCACGTAATGCTTCAATCGAGTTAATCCGCTTTTTGGTGTAATTAATGGCGTAATGGTAAAACAAAAATCAGGAATTTTCGGTGTCAAATGAATTTTTTCTAGCTGCTCCTGAAAATTTTCAACAATCCTTCCGTTGATTAAATGCAGTCCTAATGAATAAGTTTGATCCTTCTTTTTGTCACAAATATACGAAATCGTTACATTCATCCCAATCCAAGGGTGCAGCGGCACGTTTGCTTTGGAAGCTGCTGTCTGTTCATATAACCGAATATAAGAAGACATTTTCTTCGTTGCCGCAAAAATTTGGTGCAGTCTCGGCGATCCGAAATGAATCCATTCACCTTTTACATCTTCCGGAGCCTCCTTTGAATCCGTGATGAAAGTAAGTTTCATCGGATTTGGAGTTCCGCCGGTTTTTTCTAAATAATGCCAGTAAAAAGGCCGGTTCATTAATTCTTTATCCATTTCAACAGTTAATTGAACGGTAAAATATCCGTTTTTTTCTTCAATAATTGGACAATTGGTCGCCTGAAAAAAGCGTTTTAAAAATGTGGAAATTTGAGCCTGCTGCATCATTCCGCCTCCTATTTAAAAATTTTGCAAGCAGCTATGAAAATAAAGAAATCAGTTATTCTCGGCCTGTTGTAATTGTTCACCAAAGTTAAGAATAGCCGCTAAATTTTCCATTTTAATTTTCATTTCTCCTTCCGAACTCGACTGAATCATAATATCTTCTATATGTTCATGAATATTGCGGAGGTCAAGTTTTGCTAAAATACTGTCCAATTCCCCAATAACACGTTCAAACAGATTTATTTTTTCATATAATAGCTTTAAGATATGCTCCTCTACTGTATTTTTTGTCGCCATGTTATAAATGAACACATCCCGTTCTTGTCCGAGACGGTGGATGCGCCCGATTCGCTGCTCCAAACGCATCGGGTTCCAAGGCAGATCATAATTAATAATATGATTGCAAAACTGCAAATTTATCCCTTCCCCTCCTGCCTCTGTCGCGATCAGTACTTGCGCTCTATTTTTAAATAAATCCTTCATCCAATCCTTTTTGCCGCGTTTAAATCCGCCGCGGAACGGAACAGATGTTATGCCGTGCTGTTTTAAAAACCATTGTAAATATAATTGTGTTGCCCGGTATTCGGTAAAAATAATCACTTTATCGTTAATGTTTTGAATGAGTTCGACCGTTTTTTCTGCTTTCGAATTTTTTGTTACTTGATCGATATAGCCCATTAGATTGCGAATGATCTTTTCAGGCAATTGTGGAGCTTCATCCTTTTTATCAAGCATTTTTTTTAATGTTATGTACACTGCTTCTCTGCTCGAACATGCTTCACGCTGAAGCGTTAAAATGGAGAAACTGCTTGTCGGAATAGAGAATGACGACCGAATTTGGCTGATGGCATCATATAAAGCCTGTTCAGCTTTCGAAAATTGAATCCAAATCGTTTCCACATGTCTTTTTGACCATTCAATTCCTGTATCAATGCGGCGGTTTCGTATCATAACTTTATTGACAAGTTCTCGTAAATGCTCATCGTCACGAATATTCCGTCCTTTTTTCTTAAACATATCGTGAAAGAGCTGTTCATTGCCGAGATGTCCAGGTTTTAAAAGAGAAACAAGGTTGAAAATTTCTTCAATGCGATTTTGAATAGGCGTTGCCGTCAATAATAAACAAAATTTTTTCTTTAAATTTTGAACAAACTCATAGTTTTTTGTTTTGTTATTTTTTAATTTATGCGCTTCATCAATGATGACCATGTCATAATCCAATCCGTGAATAATTTCTTTATGGGGGCTTCTTTTTGCTGTATCAAGGGAAGATACGACAACATCGCATTGCTCCCAAACATAGCTTTTCTTTTGCTCAACGGCAGGAATGTAAAATTTTTCATTTAATTCCCTCACCCATTGGGAGACGAGTGAAGCTGGAACTAAGATGAGCACTTTTTTGACAAGTCCGCGAATCATATATTCTTTTAATATTAATCCGGCTTCAATTGTTTTGCCGAGACCGACTTCATCAGCTAATATTGCTTTTCCGTTTAATTTTTCTACTACTGTTTGTGCGACCTCCAATTGGTGGGGAAGAGGGGTTACATGATCAAGATGCAAAGGAGCTACTAAACCTTCAAATGATGGAATGGTCAAATAATTCGTAACTTCATAAGCTAATTTGTATAATTCCCAGTTTGCCCACGGACCGTCTTCCTTTAATCTTTGCAAAAATTCTTCTTCCCATGTTGTTTTATAGCGGATGTTTATATTCATTGCCCACACCCTATCCTTTATTTTTATATTCAAAGTGAAATGTTCATTTTTTTTATCGCTAATTCAAAAACCGTCCCGTTTTTTGATTATAAATTTTTATAAACACGAACAATTAACAATGATTTTTTAAAATTATTTGGGAAAGGTATTGCTGAAACCGTTTAAAGATGATACCATTAAAATACGTTTGAAGTCTTTTTCTTTTGTTTTCTACTCATCTTTTTCCTTTTTGTCGAATATGTCATTTGTTATTTTTTCACAATTTACAAGAAAATATGTGCGGATGAGAGCAAGGGGAGAGACCTCCTTTGTGAGGCGCCGAAGGAGCAAGCATATGTGAATCTCTCAGGCAAAAAGACTCTTGTTTGACGCAGCTCTGGAGAGTGTTTGCATATTGTGCAAACCACCAAAGGGGAAAGCCTTTATAAGGTAAACTTTCAGGTGAAAGGACAGAGACGGTGTAGCAAAATCTTGTCGATTGGAATAGACAAGACGATACTAGGCCGTTTTCTGTCCTTTTTTCTGCTTTTTAAGCTGAAAAATTTTGAGAGAAATTAGATGCAAAAAATAGATCAGGAGGGGAAATGATGAATGAATTAAAACGCACTCCTCTTTTTGAAGTGTATAAACAATATCGAGCAAAGACGATCAATTTTGGAGGATGGGAATTACCTGTGCAATTTACTTCCATTAAAGAGGAGCATTACGCTGTCCGCACCAATGCAGGTCTATTTGATGTTTCTCATATGGGAGAAATCATTGTAAAAGGGAAAGACAGTCTTCAGTTTTTGCAAAAGATATTAACTAATGATGTTTCAAAGCTTCGGGATGGAAAGGCTCAATACACAATTATGTGTTATGAAGATGGAGGCTGTGTAGACGATTTAATCGTTTATCGGCTAAACGAGGAAAAATATCTTTTAGTAGTCAATGCAGCGAATATTCAAAAAGATTTTCAATGGCTCATGTCTCAAAAACACGGAGATGTTGAATTGCAAAATATTTCTGAAAGCTGTGCTCTCCTTGCATTGCAAGGCCAGAAAGCGGAAAAGGTGCTGCAAACTTTAACAGACGTACACTTATCTGAGTTGAAATTTTTTGAATTTATTGAAAGTGCTGAGATCGCAGGTAAAAAAGCGCTCATTGCCCGAACTGGTTATACCGGGGAAGACGGCTTTGAAATCTATTGCCAAAGTGAGGACGCCGTTTATTTATGGGAGAAGATTTTGCAAGCAGGAGATAAAGAAAAAGTTGTTCCATGCGGATTGGGCGCTCGTGATACGTTGCGGCTGGAAGCAGCTTTGCCGTTGTACGGTCAAGATCTTTCGGAAGACATTACTCCGATAGAAGCAGGAGTCGGATTTGCAGTGAAGCTTACGAAAAAAGAGAATTTTATCGGAAAAGATGTATTGCAAATACAAAAAGAACAAGGGGTATCGAGGCTGGCGGTCGGCTTGGAAATGATCGAAAAAGGCATTCCCCGTTCAGGCTATAAATTGTTTTCTGGAAATCAACAAATTGGAGTTGTTACATCAGGGACGCACTCTCCTACTTTGAATAAAAGCATTGGAATCGCTCTCGTCAAGAAAGAATTTTCGGAGATCGGGAATGAAATTGAGGTGGAAGTTCGGACAAAACGATTAAAAGCAAGAGTAGTACCAACTCCATTTTATAAACGACCAACAAAAAATGGAAAATAAAGAAAGGAGAAGCTTTCGATGAAGCATCGCTATTTACCGATGACAGAAACTGATCGAAAAGAGATGTTGGAGGCGATCGGAGTCGAATCGATCGATGACCTGTTTGCCGACATTCCAGAAAGTGTACGGTTTAAAGGAAAATACAACATAAAGGCTGCGAAACCGGAAACCGAGCTGTTTCGCGAGCTATCTCAACTTGCTGCCAAAAATAAAGATGTAAAAACAAACGTTTCCTTTTTAGGAGCTGGAGTGTATGACCATTATATTCCGGCAATTGTCGATCATGTCATTTCCCGATCAGAGTTTTATACGGCTTATACGCCATACCAGCCAGAAATTTCTCAAGGCGAGCTCCAAGCAATATTCGAATTTCAAACAATGATTTGTGAATTGACAGGAATGGATGTCGCCAACTCGTCGATGTACGACGGAGGGACAGCTTTAGCAGAAGCTGCATTATTAGCTGCAGGTCAAACAAAAAAGAAAAAGGTGCTCGTTTCGCAAACGGTGCATCCTGAAACGAGAGATGTGCTAAAAACTTATGCAAAAGGACAAAACGTTGAGGTAGTGGAAATCCCTTACCGAAACGGAGTGACCGATGTAGAGGCATTAAAAGAAATGATGAACGCCGAAGTAGCATCAGTCATTGTACAGCATCCAAATTTTTTCGGCCAACTTGAACCGCTTCACCAAATCGAAGACATCTCCCATTCCGAGAAAAGCTTATTGATCGTTTCAAGCAATCCTCTTGCTTTAGGTGTGCTTTCACCGCCTGGTTCATTTGGTGCGGATATCGTAGTAGGCGATGTTCAACCGTTTGGAATTCCAATGTCTTTTGGCGGTCCAACTTGTGGATATTTCGCCGTAAAAAAAGAGCTGATGAGAAAAATTCCTGGGCGACTCGTCGGTCAAACAGTAGATGAAGAGGGGAAAAGAGGCTTTGTTCTCACTCTGCAGGCAAGGGAGCAGCATATCAGAAGGGATAAAGCTACATCAAACATTTGCTCCAACCAAGCGTTAAATGCTCTTGCCTCTTCTGTTGCCATGACTGCTCTTGGAAAAACAGGTGTAAAAGAAATGGCTTATCAAAATATCCAAAAAGCAAACTATGCGAAAAAGATGTTTGAGAAGAAAGGTTTTTCCATTCCGTTTCAAGGTCCAATGTTTAATGAGTTTGTCGTGAAGCTGTCCAAACCAGTTTCTTTGGCCAATAAAAAGCTGCTCGAAAAGGGAATCATCGGCGGCTACGACCTTGGCAGAACGTATCCGGAACTTGAAAAACATATGCTTGTAGCGGTAACAGAGCTTCGTTCGAAAGAAGAAATCGATTTATTTGTGAACGAGTTGGAGGGATGGCAATGAAGGATCAACCGTTAATTTTTGAAATATCAAAACCGGGACGGATCGGATACAGCTTGCCTGATTTAGACGTACCGGAGGAAAATATTGATCAGCTGATTCCTAGTGACTATTTGCGGACAGAAGATGCCGAGCTGCCGGAAGTATCAGAACTTGACATTATGCGCCATTATACTGCTTTGTCGAAGCGGAACCACGGTGTGGATTCCGGTTTTTATCCGCTTGGTTCCTGTACAATGAAATATAATCCGAAAATAAATGAAAATGTGGCAAGATTAACTGGCTTTTCTTATATTCATCCATTACAGGATGAAGCGACGGTTCAAGGAGCAATGGAATTAATGTATGATTTATCAGAACATTTAAAAGAAATTACAGGTATGGATGCTGTTACATTGCAGCCGTCTGCAGGGGCGCACGGAGAGTGGACGGGGCTCATGATGATTCGCGCCTACCATGAGGCAAATGGAGAAAAACATCGAACACAAGTGATTGTACCTGATTCAGCCCATGGAACAAATCCTGCTTCAGCGACCGTTGCCGGTTTTGAAACTGTCACGGTGCGATCTGATCAAAACGGACTTGTCGACTTAGACGACTTAAAGAGAGTGGTAGGAGAAAATACAGCTGCTCTTATGTTAACAAACCCAAATACGCTCGGTTTGTTTGAAGAGCATATTGTAGAGATGGCGGAGATTGTTCATTCAGTTGGAGGAAAATTGTATTATGACGGAGCGAATTTAAATGCAATTTTAGGCAAAGCGAGACCAGGGGATATGGGCTTTGATGTCGTTCATTTAAATCTTCATAAAACGTTTACAGGCCCCCACGGGGGAGGGGGTCCCGGTTCAGGACCTGTCGGTGTGAAAAAAGAGTTAATTCCTTTTTTGCCGAAGCCTGTGCTTGTCAAGGATGAAAATGGACTTCGTTTCGACGAAGACAGGCCGCAATCGATCGGACGAGTAAAATCGTTTTATGGAAATTTTGGAATCAATGTGCGGGCATACACATACATCCGCTCCATGGGTCCGGACGGTTTAAAGGCGGTCTCTGAAAATGCGGTATTAAATGCGAATTATATGCTGAAAAAATTAGCGCCTTATTACGAAATGCCGTATGACCGCATTTGTAAACACGAATTTGTCTTATCTGCGAAACGGCAAAAGAAGCTCGGTGTCCGTGCGCTTGATATTGCAAAAAGGCTTCTCGATTTCGGGTATCATCCGCCGACAATTTATTTTCCGCTCAATGTTGAAGAATGCATGATGATTGAACCGACTGAAACGGAATCAAAGGAAACATTGGATGCCTTTATCGAAGCGATGATTCAAATTGCTAAAGAAGCGGAGGAAGAACCGGAAATCGTTCAAGAAGCTCCTCATACAACAGTCGTCAAAAGGCTCGATGAAACACTCGCAGCAAGAAATCCGATATTAAAATATGAAAAAAAGTAAGGATTCGCGTTTTGCGAATCCTTATCTTTTATACTTCATTTTATTTCCCTTTTTTAATTTTTCCAGTCCACTTTTTAAAGCCGCCCTTTAAATAATAGAGCTCCTGATAGCCTTTTTTCTTCAGCATTTGTGCGGCTCGCCCGCTTCTTGCACTTGACTGGCAATATAAATAAACCGGTTTGTCTGGGCGGATTTCTTTATAGCGCTGTCTCAATTGGGAAAGGGGAATATTTCTTGCTCCTAAAATGTGGCCACCTTCAAATTCATTCGGCTCCCGCACATCGATGAGCTGCGCTTTCCGATAGCCGGCTTTAAATTCTTCCTCCGTTAATCCTTTCATAATCTTTTTTTGATATAAAAATGTGGCCAAAAAATAAATGATAATAGCTGCAAGAATGAGCAATGACCATTCCACGCTTGTTCGACTCCTTTTTATTTGTTTGAATTTATTTGTTTGAAGTTCATGTGAACATACATACGAATGTTGGACAACATTTATTATATAAAACAAGAATGGAAATGTCATTTCTTTTCGGGCGTTTTATTTAACAATATCCTCTTCATTTGATAGACTAAAAAAGCAAATATAAAATAAAGAGGGTTGCGATATGGGAAAAGAAATATGGAATTATATTGATTCTGGCTTTTCATCCCCTTTTTACAATATGGCTCTTGATGAAGCTTTATTGGACTGGCACAGTGAAGGAAAAATCGCTCCGACGATTCGTTTTTACGGATGGAATCCGCCGACATTATCCATCGGCTATTTTCAAAAGGTTGAAAAAGAAATTGATATGGATGCTGTAAGACGGCACGGCCTTGGCTTTGTACGAAGACCAACAGGCGGAAGGGGCGTGCTGCATGACAAGGAGCTTACATATAGTGTCATCGTATCCGAAGATCATCCGCGAATGCCCAAAACCGTGACAGAGGCTTATCGTGTAATTTCGGAAGGAATTTTACATGGATTTCGCTTGTTAGGCTTAGACGCTCATTTTGCAATTCCAAGAACGGATGAAGAAAAACAGCATTTAAAAAATCCGCGGTCATCTGTATGCTTTGATGCACCGTCTTGGTATGAGCTGGTAGTTGAAGGAAGAAAAGTTGCCGGGAGTGCCCAAACTCGCCAGAAAGGCGTTATCCTGCAGCACGGCTCGATATTGCTAGATTTAGATGAAAAGCTGCTGTTCGACTTGTTTAAATATCCTAATGAGCGAGTCAGGGAAAGATTAGAGAAAAACTTTAAAAATAAAGCGGTGGCGATCAACGACCTTAGAGAAACTCCAGTCACAATGGAAGAGGCATGGAGCGCCTTTAAAAAAGGGTTTGAATACGGGCTTGATATTGAGTTGAGACCGTACCAATTGTCTAGCGAACAAGAAGAGTATGTGAAAAAACTGGCTAAAGAGAAATATGAAACAGAAGAATGGAATTTTAGAAGATGAAGCGGCGAACATGCCGTTTTTTGTATGATCAAAATGAAATGGATCGTTGCTTGTAAATCAAGGTGCCGATGTGTTTTCAAAAACTGCAACTGACAAATTTCTTCAAATACCGCCGGAATGATTCTAAGATCATTAAATTTCTTTTCCTTGCTTCTTTTTTTGGTTAGTTTTACATTTGACATTTTCATAATGTAGCGTATATCATACAATATATAGAGCAAACAAATGTTCTTTAGCACAATATATTGTTATTTTTTCGTTGATAATATCATCTAAATGTGGTAACGTATATCAAGTACGATATTTTTAAGGGAGTTGTGAATATGACAGTGGCGCTGAATGAGAAAATGAAAATTGATGTGGAGAAGCTGAATAAAGATATCAGCCTTTTCCCGCAGGTGCATCCGATTACGGAAGATATGAAAATCACGCACAAAGGTGTTTCGCGCCTTGTAATGCTGGACAGGTATTCATTTAAAGACACTGAAAAAATTACGCTATCTGAAGGCGATTTTGTAGTGCTGACGATCAAGGAAGATCCAAAATTTCCTGCAAGAGGGCTAGGCTACATTAAAGAAATTGATTGGGAAAATAAAAAGGCAAAGGTTCAGGTCGAAGAAGAGTTTCGTCATACTCTTGAAAAGCCTGAAGAACGGGAGACGGGAATCATCGTTCGCTCTTTAGATGTCATCGAAAAACCGCTTGAAATTTTTTATGAACAAATTGCCAAAAGAAATGCAACAGGTCTTGCTGCTGTTGAAAAAACAGAAGAAAAAAGAAAAGAATGGTTTGAAAAATTTTATCAAGAGCTCGTCAATCTGCATTTTATTCCGGCTGGCCGGGTTCTTTACGGCGCAGGAGCAGGAACCGAAGTGACGTATTTTAACTGCTATGTCATGCCCTTTGTAAAAGATTCCCGTGAAGGGATCTCTGAACACCGCAAACAAGTAATGGAAATTATGAGCCGCGGAGGCGGTGTCGGCACGAACGGTTCAACATTGAGACCAAGAAACACATTAGCCCGAGGTGTAAACGGCAAATCATCAGGATCTGTGTCGTGGCTGGATGACATTGCAAAATTAACCCATCTTGTTGAACAAGGTGGCTCACGGCGAGGAGCCCAAATGATTATGCTGGCCGACTGGCATCCTGACATCATTGAATTTATCGTTTCCAAAATGCAAAACCCGCGCATTTTGCGCTACTTAATTGAAAATACAAATGATGAAGGAATTAAGAAGGCGGCTGAAGACAAGCTCAAATTTGTTCCTCTTACACAGCAAGAGCGCGACATGTATCAAGGAATTGTCAACTTTAAAAATGTTCCGGGCAAAGGAGGCTTTTCAGACGCTGTTATTAGAGAGGCGGAATTAAAGCTTCGAGTCGGAGGAACATATACTGTTCATAATCCGGAATTTTTAACAGGCGCTAACATTTCTGTCTGCTTGACGAAAGAGTTTATGGAAGCAGTGGAAGAAGATCGGGAGTATGAGCTTCGCTTCCCAGATGTGGAAAGCTACAATGATGAAGAAATGAAGATTTACAATGAAGAATGGCATAAAGTTGGCGATGTGCGCGAGTGGGAGAAAATGGGGCATCGCGTGCGCGTGTACCGCAAAATTCGCGCAAGAGAGCTTTGGAAGCTGATTAACATTTGTGCAACCTATTCAGCGGAGCCAGGTATTTTCTTCATTGACAATGCCAATGATATGACGAACGCAAGAGCATACGGTCAAAAGGTTGTTGCAACAAATCCGTGCGGTGAACAGCCTCTTGCACCATATTCCGTCTGCAACTTAGCAGCAGTAAACTTGGCGAAGATGGTCGACAAGGAAAAGAAAGCTGTTGACTATGAAAAGCTCAAACGAACTGTGGAAATCGGCGTCAGAATGCAAGATAATGTCATTGATGCTACGCCTTATTTTCTCGAAGAAAACAAAAAGCAAGCGCTGGGTGAACGGCGCATCGGCTTAGGCGTTATGGGTTTGGCGGACTTGCTTATCTACTGCGAAAAAGAATATGGAGCAGAGGACGGCAACAAGCTTGTTGATGAAGTGTTTAAGGTAATTGCAACGACCGCATACCGGGCATCAATAGAACTGGCAAAAGAAAAAGGCAGCTTCCCGTTCCTAGTCGGCGAAACGGAGGAAGAGACGCAAAAATTAAGACAAGCCTTCATTAATACAGGATATATGAAAAAAATGCCGGAAGATATTCGCGAAAACATTTTAAAATATGGTATTCGCAACTCGCATTTGCTGACGGTAGCACCGACAGGATCAACTGGCACTATGGTTGGCGTTTCTACAGGTCTTGAGCCATATTTCTCCTTCTCATACTACCGAAGCGGGCGTCTTGGCAAATTTATTGAAGTAAAAGCGGATATCGTTCAAGAATATTTAAATGAACATCCGGAAGCTGACCCGAATCATTTACCGCATTGGTTTGTGTCAGCGATGGACTTGTCGCCTGAAGCTCATGCCGATGTGCAATGCATCATTCAACGATGGGTCGATTCAAGCCTTTCCAAAACAGTAAATGCACCGAAAGGCTATACAGTTGATCAAGTGCAAAAAGTATATGAGCGCCTATGGAAGGGCGGAGCAAAAGGCGGAACTGTTTATGTAGACGGAAGCCGTGATACCCAAGTCCTGACATTAAAAGCGGAAGAAAATGTATTGAATGACGACATTCCGGAATCGACGAAAGAAAATGAAGGTAAAGTTGTGTTAATGAACACTGTTCAAGATTTGCGCTCAACTGATGTCACATATGGCAACGAAGTTGGCAATACATGTCCTGTTTGCCGGGAAGGAAAGGTTCAAGAAATCGGCGGCTGCAATACTTGTACAAAATGCGGTGCCCAATTGAAATGTGGATTATAATAAAGCGGCAGACTTGTTCTGCTGCTTTATTCTTTGTGCGCCCGGCATGGGTGTAATCTATAGGGTGAAAGTCCCGAGCTGCGAAGGCAGAAGTAGCAGTTAGCTTAACGCAAGGGTGTCTGTGGTGACGCGGAATCTGAAGGAAGCGAGCGGCAAACTTCCGGTCTGAGGAACACGAACTTCATATGAGGCTAGGTATCACTGGGTGAGTTTGCACAACAAAACAAAGCCCTTTCTGCCGAAGGTGATACAAAGTAAATGAAGCAGATGGATGGAAGGAAAGATTACACTCTTACCCGGGGAGGTCTGGCTGGCACGCCAAGTAACCTTGGTAACCTATCTAGTGATAGATAGCTGAACAGTCAGAAGTCAGCAGAAGTCATAGTACTCTTCCAAGCTCGAGATGGAAGAGGAAGGACTGAACAATTAAGGAGAACGAATCGCTAGGCGTTCATCTTCTGTGTGGAAGCAGACAATCCGATAGGACTTACTTGAAGGAGGAAGTGGTGAATCCCACGGGGGACTTCAAGAGGGTGGAGCAGAAGATGGCACAAATAGAAGAATTCGTTCACGTGGAGAGGATATCAATGTTGATGGAAATGATTTTGTCACGGGAAAATCTCCTGGCGGCACTGAAACGAGTCGAACAGAATAAAGGAGGTCACGGAGTAGATGGCATGTCCGTAAAAGACCTACGAAGACACCTCTACGAAAATTGGGACTCCATTCGACAGTCGTTGAGAGAAGGAACCTACAAGCCCTTACCCGTCCGTCGAGTCGAAATCCCGAAACCGAACGGTGGAGTAAGGCTTCTAGGGATCCCTACCGTGACGGATCGTTTCATCCAACAAGCGATTGCCCAAGTGTTGACGAAAATCTTTGATCCGACCTTCTCGAACCATAGCTATGGTTTCCGCCCAGGTAGAAGGGGACATGATGCGGTTAGGGAAGCAAAGGGTTATATCAAAGAAGGATATCGTTGGGTAGTCGATATAGACCTAGAGAAATTCTTTGACAAGGTGAATCACGACAAACTGATGGGGATCTTGGCGAAAACGATCAAAGATCGAATTCTACTGAAGGTAATCCGCCGGTATCTTCAATCAGGCGTGATGATCAATGGAGTGGTAATGGAAACGGACATGGGAACGCCTCAAGGCGGCCCGCTTAGTCCACTTTTATCAAACATCATGCTTCATGAATTGGATAAGGAGCTTGAGAAACGTGGACATAAGTTTGTTCGGTATGCGGATGACTGTAACATCTATGTGAAAACAAAGAAAGCAGGAATTCGTGTCATGAACTCCATTACGAACTTTATAGAGAAGGAGTTAAAGCTCAAGGTAAATAAAGAGAAATCGGCGGTAGACCGTCCTTGGAAACGGAAGTTTCTCGGTTTCAGCTTCACACTCAATAAGACTCCAAAGGTACGGATTGCGAACGAAAGTGTGAAACGTTTGAAGAACAAGATCCGTGAAATTACATCAAGGTCGAAACCGTATCCAATGGAGAAAAGGATTGAGAATCTGAACAAGTATTTAATGGGATGGTGCGGATATTTTGCCTTGGCAGAAACACCAAGTAAGTTCAAAGAATTTGATGAATGGATTAGACGAAGGCTTCGGATGTGTTTGTGGAAAGAATGGAAAACCCCGAAAACAAGAATTCGGAAACTCAGAGGATTAGGGGTTCCAAGCCATAAAGCATTCGAATGGGGCAATACACGCAAGAAATATTGGCGGATTGCCTGCAGTCCCATTCTACACAAAACCCTCGACAACTCCTATTGGAAGCGTCGAGGGTTAAGAAGTCTATTCGAAAGATATCAAGCACTACGTCATACTTAATTGAACCGCCGTATACCGAACGGTACGTACGGTGGTGTGAGAGGTCGGGGGTTAGTCACCCCCTCCTACTCGATTATTGAAAACAAACTTCTAAACATCGTTTTCCCTTCTTAAAATGTAGTAACGGAATAGTAAGGAGGGAATGCTTTGAAAATTGACGGTGTTTTTTCTGGTGGAGGGATCAAAGGCTTCGCTTTTATTGGAGCATACAAGGCCTTGGAGGAAAAAGGATTTGAATTCGCCAGGGTTGCTGGCACGAGCGCCGGTTCGATCATTGCCGCTCTCATTGCAGCCGGCTACAAAAGTGATGAAATCCTTTCTTTGATGGACAGCTTAGAGCTGCGAAAGTTTTTAGATAAAAGAAAAGGAATTATGTCATTTATGCTCATGAAATGGATCAGTGTTTATTGGCGGATGGGACTATATAAAGGACAATTTTTAGAAGAATGGATGGAAGAAAAATTAAAAGCAAAAGGAGTTTCAACATTTGCAGATTTGCCGAAAGGAAAGCTTCGTGTGATTGCCTCCGACCTTACGAACGGAAAAATTGTTGTATTGCCGGACGATTTAAGCAAATATGGAATCAATCCTAATAGATTTTCTGTTGCAAAGGCAGTCAGAATGAGCTCATGCCTCCCGTATTTTTTTGAACCTGTCAAACTATGGACGAAGGATGGCGTCAGTATTGTTGTCGATGGAGGAGTGCTCAGCAATTTCCCGATTTGGCTTTTTGATGGAAAAATAAAAAAAAGACCGATCCTCGGTTTTCAGCTTAGCGCGCATATAGAGGAAAGGCCAAGAAATGAAATAAAAAACGCTTTATCAATGTTTCACGCGTTATTTGAAACGATGAAGGAAGCGCACGATGCAAGGCATATTGCCACAAGGCATGAACGCAGCATCGTTTTTATTCCGGTTGAAAATATTTTAACGACGGAATTTAAAATTACGAATGAGAAGAAACAGGAATTAATTCAGCTCGGCAAAGAAAAAACGGAAACCTTTTTAAAAAAGTGGTCCTATTAGAAAAGAGCTCTATTTTTCTTTTTTCCTTTTTTACCTTCGATGACTGTCAAATGATTGTTTTCTCTCCGCCTTTTAGCAGAGATAGCCGTTTTGTTTTTTTTGTGGAGTACGTGCTTTTGAGCATAATGTATCTTTTTATCTTTAAATCTTTTTTTCGATCTTTTCGCAGCTTTTAAAAACTGTGAATACTCATTATTTGTACGTTTTTTCATCACTAAGCGATAAATGAGGATGATGATCCCGATGACAACCGCCCAAATAAACAATTTGAAAAAAGTCTTTGGATTGAAAAAGAGCATATAAATAAGCCCTAAACCTCCTAAAGTAGCGATAACGGCGAATACGGGATGGACGGGAAAACGGTTCATCTAAAGGCCACCTCCATCAGTCGTTTTCAAGAAAAAGAAAAGCTCTCGTTTATCAAATCAACCAATACGCTCCATTTTTTCCGTCTCTTCTTCCAATAAAAGCAGCTTTTGAAAGCTTGCAATCGCTACTTCCACTTGATCGTCTGTAGGTTCTTTTGTCGTCAGCAGCTGAAGCCATAGTCCTGGATAACCAAGATATTTTAAAACAGGCTTATGCCGCAGCTTATTTGTAAACTGCAATACTTCAAATGAAATGCCGAGAACAACCGGTATAAGAGCGATTCGGTCAACAACGCGAAGCCAAAGCGGGTCTGTCGGAACGAGCAGATACACAAATACTCCAACAATAACCGTAAACAAAATGAAACTGGAACCGCATCGATAATGAAGTCTTGATTGTTTTTGTACATTTTCAACAGTTAAAGCGAGCCCGTTTTCATAGGCGTTAATCACTTTATGCTCAGCCCCATGGTATTGAAAAACACGCTTTACTAAAGGAGTCATCGAGATGAAATAAATATAAGCAAGCAACAGCAAAAGCTTAAAAAAGCCTTCGAGCAAAATTTGCCCCACATCCGATGAGATGATCGGCCTGAACCATTCTGCGATAAACACTGGAATTAAAGTAAAGATAAATTTGCCAAGCAAAAATGACAGCACTCCGACAGCAGCAGCTCCTAAAATGAGTGAAAGCTTCGACTCTTTTTTTTCTTCTGACAATAATTTTTCATCATCGGCTGGATCAACATCGTATCGATCTGAAGAATAGCTTAAATGTTTGGAGCCGTTTGCGCTTGCTTCAATAATGGCGGCAATTCCGCGAATAAAAGGAATTTTTTTGAAGCGGGATAATATAGGATGTTTTTTTCGCGGCAATTGAAAAAAATCAATTGAATTGTCTTTTCTCCTGATCGCTGTGACGAAATGATGCTTCCCTCCAAACATAACTCCTTCAATTACCGCTTGCCCGCCATACATAGTCTTTTCGTTTTTCATGACGCACCAACCTGCCTATCTATATAATAAAAAAGCTATTGAAAAGTTTTATTTATTACTATTCTACAAAAAATTAGATGAAACCTCTAGGTTGGATGTGTCTTTTTTCCAATAGGGCGGCGTGAAAAACTTTATCATTATTTAGTATGAATGAAATAAATTTTTTTATACAAAAAATAAACTTTTCATGAAAAATTCATCAAGAAAAGAAAAGTGGACATATTAAAAAAGGGAGGTGGACGGATGCTTAACAGCGAAAAAAAGAATTCTACTGGTAAGGAAAAGAAAAAAGAACCATTCCGATCCTTTTTTCTGAAAATTGTTGTCATTGGTTTTACTGGCGGAGTATTATGGAGTTTGATAGGATATTTAGCGTATGTGTTGAACTTTACGAAAATCGGGCCAAATCGAGCTCTCATGTTATTTGCCTTTGATAATTGGAAGAACGGAGTCGCTGGGCATTTTGCGGGAGCTGCCTTCATAGGCATCATTTCTATACTTACTGCATTTTTATATTATGTTCTGTTCAAAAAAGTTCGGTCAATATGGGGAGGCATTGTTTTCGGAGTCGCGCTGTGGGCCGTTGTTTTTTGCTGGCTGGGACCGGCATTTCTAAAAATCGATCCGCTCGGTCGGCTTGGTACAAATACCATTGTCACCTCCATCTGCTTGTATGTGCTGTTTGGCGTTTTTGTCGGGTATTCCATTTCCTACGAATATGGGGAGCGTCAATCATAAACTAAATGATGAGATTATAGAACTGTGTCAGGGTCACAAGATCCAATCATAAACTAAATGATGAGAGATCAAGAATCTTATGGTAGAATGTTCATAATACTGGACATTCTTTTTTAATACATGATAGAAAGGTGTAATCGATGGAGAGAATACTTGTGATCAATGGCCCGAATTTAAATTATTTAGGCGTGAGGGAGCCGCATATTTACGGAAAAAAAACATTGGCAGATTTGGAAAATGAATTGAAATCTCTCGGTGAAAAAAAACAAGTTCAATTTTCTTTTTTTCAATCGAATCATGAAGGAGAGATTATCGATAAGCTTTATGAAGCCGATCAACAATTTGATGGAGTGATTTTAAATCCAGGAGCTTTTACTCATTACAGCTATGCGATACGGGATGCAATTGCCAGCATTTCAAAACCGGTAATTGAAGTCCATATCTCCAATACAAATCAACGGGAACCGTTCCGGCATCATTCTGTCACAGCGCCGGTGACACAAGGGCAAATAATTGGCTTAGGGTTTTACGGCTATCAATTGGCAGCTTTATCTTTACTACATTTGATCAGGGAGGAAACACATGAAGCTTGAAAAAGTTCGTTCACAAATGGAACAGTTAAATATTGACGGCATGCTCATTACAAACGAATATAACCGCCGCTATTTGACGGGATTTACAGGTACGGCCGGGGTCGCACTGGTGGCAAAAGAGGATGCATGCTTTATTACCGATTTCCGGTATGTAGAACAGTCAAAAAAACAAGTAAAGCATTTTAGAATCGTGCAGCATTCAGGATCGATTTTTGAAGAAGTCGCTGCGCAGGCGAAGAAAATGGGGATCAAAACGCTCGGGTTTGAGCAGGATCATCTTTCTTATTCAACATACACATCGTACAAGGATGTTTTAAAAGGGATTGAATTCGTTCCTGTCTCAAATATTGTGGAAAAGTTGCGCTTGATAAAGACTGATGAAGAGATTAAGATATTAAAGGAAGCCGCTGAAATCGTTGATGCTGCCTTTACACACATTTTACATATGATCCGTCCAGGTGTGAGAGAGATTGAACTAGCGAATGAGCTCGAATTTTTTATGCGAAAAAAAGGAGCAGCTTCCTCATCTTTCGATACGATTGTCGCGTCAGGCTATCGGTCAGCCCTTCCCCATGGTGTAGCAAGTGAAAAACCAATTGAAAAGGGAGAGCTTGTAACGTTTGACTTTGGCGCCTATTATAAAGGATACTGTTCAGATATGACGCGGACAATTGCTGTTGGAGATCCTGGAGATGAAATGAAAGAAATTTATAACATCGTGCTTGAAGCACAAAAGAAAGGCGTGCGCGAAATCAAGTCTGGAATGACTGGAAGGGAAGCGGATGCTGTCACACGTACCTACATTGAGGATAAAGGGTACGGGGAATATTTCGGTCATTCAACTGGACATGGAATCGGACTTGAAATCCATGAAGGACCGACACTATCAGCTCGCTCTGATACCGTTCTTCAGCCAGGCATGGTGGTCACGGTTGAACCTGGTATATACCTTCCAGGAAAAGGCGGGGTAAGAATTGAGGATGATATTTTGATCACTGAGCACGGAAATGAAGTGTTGACTCATTCGAAGAAAGAGCTCATCATTCTCTAGCGAGTGCCCCAATCAATGTTGTTAAAGAAAATGTAATAGGAGGACCAAATATGATTTCTGTAAATGATTTTCGTACAGGTTTAACGATTGAAGTCGATGGGGGGATTTGGCGCGTTCTTGAATTCCAGCATGTAAAGCCTGGTAAAGGGGCGGCGTTCGTTCGTTCAAAATTGCGCAACCTTCGGACAGGTGCCATCCAAGAAAAAACGTTTCGGGCTGGCGAAAAAGTAGCACGTGCTCAAATTGACACCCGGAAAATGCAATATTTGTATGCAAATGGCGATCAGCACGTTTTCATGGACACAGAATCGTATGAACAAATTGAGCTTACTTCAAAACAAATTGAATATGAGTTGAAGTTTTTGAAAGAAAATATGGAAGTATACATCATGATGTATCAAGGCGAAACAATCGGAATTGAGCTTCCGAACACGGTTGAATTAACTGTTACGGAAACAGAACCTGGCATTAAAGGGGACACTGCATCAGGCGGCTCTAAACCGGCTACGCTTGAAACAGGGCTTGTCGTGCAAGTGCCGTTTTTCGTTAATGAAGGGGACGTTATTATCGTCAATACTTCTGACGGTTCTTATGTTTCCCGTGCGTAATTATTCTTAAAAAAATAATGAAAAAAGACAAAGAAAACGAAAAGACCCGCAGAATTCATAACTGATTTCTGTGGGTTATTTTTTTGAAAAGAAAGATTTTATAGCTATTTTCGCAATCGTTTATAAAAGATCAGAATACACAAGCTTTCCAACCTGGCCTTTTTTTAAACAGGATTCAATTACAGCTTGTCCACCTTTAATGATCCATCCACGCTTTTTTCTTTTTCCTCAATTCACTGAAAACGGCAAAAGGTATAACAATATAAATAAAAGCCGCAAGAAGCCATACAAGTCCATCATAAATTTGAACCAACATTCACTCACCACCCCCTAACTCCATTATAACTATTAAAATCAGAAAATTCTATCAAATTCTATTGAAAAGATAAATGCAAAAAAAGGAATAAGAGAAACGGTAGTCATAAAGTGGCCAAGCTTGCATACATTGAAAATAAATAAGGTATTAAAGGGGGAAGGAAGATTGAAAGAAATCATCTCAATTTTTCCCGAAACAATTGCAAATGAATTAAAGCAGCTTCCTTCTTCTTTTTTTGAACAGATGGAAGAAATTCGCATACGTTTGTACAAGCCGATTGAAATCATCGCTTTCGGCAAACCGCACTTTCTTCACTACGAGGCGACAAAAGAAGACGGGATGATGATTTTAAACAAGATCAGCCAATATTCGATTTACACACTGGAGGAAGAATTAAAGAGAGGTTTTATTACGATTGGAGGAGGGCACCGGATCGGCCTTGCTGGAAAAGTGATTACAGAAAACGGCAATGTCAAAGCCATACGGCACGTTACATCTTTTAATATCCGGATAGCAAGGGAGAAAATAGGCCTGGCTGAGCAATATATTCCTTATGTATATGAAAAAAAATGGTTAAATACGCTTATTTTTGGACCTCCCCAATCAGGAAAAACGACTCTGCTGCGCGATTTTGCCCGGATCATAAGTACTGGGGTTAAAACGATCCCGCCTCAAAAGGTCGGCATTGTGGATGAAAGATCAGAAATAGCCGGCAGTGTAAAAGGAATTCCGCAATTTACTTTTGGTCTTCGCATTGATGTATTGGACGGATGCCCGAAAGCAGAAGGGATGATGATGTTGATCCGTTCGATGAGCCCTGACATCATTATTGCTGATGAAATAGGGCGTAAGGAAGATACCGATGCATTAATGGAAGCTGTGAACAGCGGTGTTCAGCTGTTTGTGAGCGCTCATGGCGAATGCTTTGAAGATTTGCTGCACCGTCCGACTTTAAGAGAACTTATTCAATTAGGCATTTTTGACCGATACATGGAATTGGAGAAAAAAGGTACTCCAGGGACGGTTTCCCGTATATTTGGAAAAAAAGAAAAAGAGATTGTGTATAAAGCAGGTGTGAAATAGCGATGAAATTGCTAGGGTCTTTATTCATCTTATTAGCAACAACATGGATTGGGTTTGATTCGGCTAAAAGATTGACAGAGCGGACAAGACAATTGCGGCAATTAAAGGTTTCTTTGCAAAGCTTGGAAGCTGAGATCATGTACGGCCACACACCATTGCAGGATGCATCGCTTCATATTGCCAAACAGGCAGCCCCTCCGCTTTCTAATCTATTTACATTATTTTCTGAGAAATTATCGCAAGGCGACATTGATGTGAAAAGCGCATGGGAAAGCAGTCTGCTTGAAATATGGCCTTATACATCGCTGAAGGAAGGGGAATTGGAAGTTTTAAAGCAATTTGGAGAAACATTGGGGCAGCATGATTTAATCAGCCAGCAAAAGCATATTAAATTGACAATGGCTCATTTGGAAAAAGAAGAAAAAGAAGCGCTGTTTAATCAAGAGCATTACGGAAAAATGACGAAAAGCTTAGGATTTTTAGCGGGATTGCTCATTATCATTCTTTTGATGTAGCGATATAAGCTGGGAGGAGAAAGGGACATGGGTGTTGACGTCAACACAATTTTCCAAATCGCTGGAATCGGAATTATCGTTGCGTTTCTTCATACCATTTTAGATCAAATGGGGAAGAAAGAGTACGCCCAATGGGTTACATTGTTGGGATTTATTTACATACTTTTTATGGTTGCTTCCATTGTCAACGATTTGTTCCAAAAAATTAAAGCGGTTTTTCTTTTTCAAGGATAGGAGGTTTTGGAGATTGAAATTTTTCAAATTGTCGGGCTAGGATTGATTGCAACTTTGCTCGCTCTTGTCATAAAAGAACAAAAGCCGACCTTTGCCTTTCTATTAATCGTCTTTACCGGTGTCTCCATTTTTCTTTTTTTAGTGGATCAAATTTATGAATTGATTCGAATGGTCGAAAGAATTGCGAATGAAGCAAGCATTGATTTGATTTATGTCGAAACCATTTTAAAAATCATCGGAATTGCCTATATTGCTGAATTTGGTGCGCAAATTACGAAAGATGCCGGACAAGGCTCTATTGCATCCAAAATTGAATTGGCAGGGAAAATTTTAATCTTATCTATGGCAATTCCGATCATGACGGTGATTATACAAACGATGATTAAGCTTCTCCCAAATATATAATTTTAAGGGGGTGATGGGGATTCAGTCATCATTTTTTCGCGGCATCCTTTTTTTGGCGTTTTTTGCTTTCGCTGTGCCAAACATGGTACAAGCCTCTCAAGAGCAAAATTCCTCGGCAGATCCTCCAAAAGAAGAAGCGATTCAACAAGAATATATGGCAGAACAAATGGACGAGCTTGGGATTGAGGAAATTAAAAATTTTTGGAATGACATTATGACGACATACGGAGGACTTCTTCCGGAAAGCCAGAAGGGAAGCTTGATGGATTTTATTAAAGGTGAAAAACAATTTTCTATAAAAGAGTGGGCCGTTGGCATTTTGAAATTTCTTTTACATGAAATCTTGGCAAACGGAAAGCTTCTTGGAACCATTATCATTTTAACGATATTTAGCGTTCTTCTCCAGCATTTACAAAACGCCTTTGAAGAAAAAAATGTGAGCAAAGTTGCTTACTCCATTGTTTATATGGTGCTTGTCATTTTAGCTTTAAACAGTTTTCACGTAGCCATTTCCTATGCAACGAATGCGATTAACGGGATGACAAGCTTTCTTCTAGCCTTAATTCCGATGTTAATAGCTTTAATGGCGTCATCTGGAGGAGTTGCTTCGGCTGCATTTTTTCACCCCATTACCATTTTCTTGATGAACGGAAGCGGTTTGTTGATTGAAAAAATTGTTCTCCCTCTGCTGTTTTTGTCTTCTTTGTTATTTTTAATCAGCACGATGACGGATCAATATAAAGTTACTCAGCTTGCTCAGCTGTTCAGAAGCATTAGCATCTGGCTTTTAGGCATTTTCTTAACCATTTTTTTAGGAGTGATTTCTGTCCAGGGGGCGACGGCAGCTGTGACAGACGGGATCGCCTTGCGGACGACAAAGTTTATAACGGGAAACTTTATACCTGTGCTTGGAAAAATGTTTACGGAAGCGGCTGATACGCTCTTCAGCGCATCGATGCTGTTAAAAAACACAATTGGCGTCATTGGTGTTGCCATTCTCTTTTTGATCACCATTTTTCCGGCAATGAAAGTACTGGCGATTGCCTTCATCTATAAATTTGCCGCTGCCGTTTTGCAGCCTTTAGGGCCGGGAGAGATTATCTCCTGTTTAGACATCATCTCCAAGAGCATCATCTATATACTAGCGGCACTGATCCTTGTATCGTTCATGTTTTTTTTAAGCATTACAGTTATTATCGCAGCGAGCAATGTCACCATGATGGTTCGATAGGAGTGGTGGTATATGTCATTCATCACCGAATGGGTCACTAATATCATATTATTTATTTTTATTGCCATTATTTTAGATATGCTGCTGCCGAGATCCGCAATGCAAAAATATGTAAAAGTCGTTGTTAGTTTATTATTAGTGTCTGTCATTCTTACGCCGATTTTAAAAATATTTTCCTATGATTTTCCGAACTTGTTATCCGAGGAGCTGCTGAACTCGGAAGCAAAAGAAGATTCAATAAAAAAATCAATAGAATTTAAGAAAAATGAAATACAAGCTAACAACCGTGCATATATTTTAGAACAAATGGCTGTCCAAATGAAAAATTTAGCGGAAGAGGAGCTGGTAGAAAACTATGGTTTAAAGGTTCAAAAAATTCATCTTTCGGTTGATGAAACAAAAGAGAAGATTGAATCAGAAAACGATTTAAAGCAAGTTACAGTTTTCGTGGAAGAAAAAGATCTTCCCCACACGGTTGAAACGGTTAAACCGGTTGAAATCAACATGAACGAAGAAGACAAAAAAATGCTCGCAAATGAAAACGAAATAATTGCCCAGCTTGCTGAAACATGGGGAGTATCGAAAGAAAAAATTTCGATTGAAATGGAAGGAGGCGGCCTAAGTGAATGATAGGAAAAATTTTTTGCAGCGACTAGCCTCTCTTCTTCCCGGACGAAATATGCTCAAAAAATCAGCCACCTATCCATTCATGCTTATACTTTTGACGCTTGGAATCGCTTTTATGCTGATCGGCAGTTTTTTATCCGGCGAAAGCAAAACAGTAGAAACGATAAACACCGCTGCAGAAGAAGAGGATGTTGAGCCCGCATTTAAACAAACAACAAGTGAAAAAGGAACAATTGAACGTTATGAACAGCAGTATGCAAATGAGCTAAAAGGAGCGCTTCAGTCCATTTCAGGCGTAGGTGAGGTAGAAGTTATTGTCAATGTTGACTCTTCATCTGAAAGTGTGTTGGAAAAAAATCGCTCGATTCAAAACCAAACGACAGATGAGACGGACCGTGAAGGCGGAAAGCGGCAGGTGGAAGATAAATCTGTTGACGAACAAGTGGTAATCATTCGAAAAGGGGATCAAGAATCGCCCATCGTTGTAAAAACCGAAAAGCCGAAAATACGCGGAGTATTAGTAGTAGCAAAAGGTGCTGAAAACGTTCAAATTAAAAAAATGATCACCGATGCAGTTACAAGGGTGCTTGATGTCGATAGTCATAGAGTAGCCGTATTGCCAAAAAAGTAAAGGAGGATGCTTGACATGTTAAAAAAACAAACTGTTTGGTTATTAACCATGTTAAGTTTAGTTGTTGTGCTGTCCGTTTATTACATTACATCTCCTGAAGGAGGATCTTCCCCTGATGTGGTGTTGACGGATACAGAGACGAATTCGAATGAAAAAGAAAGCGGAAATGACAATAATAAAGAACAAACAGAGCAACAAAAAACTGATGCGAAGCAGCAAGAAAAAGAACAATCGAGCAAGCAGTCCAGCTCAGAAGATGGATCGGTAGTCTCCACAATAACGGACGATGATTTATTTACTGCGCTGAGAATGGAAGTGGAAGATGAAAGAAGTGAACGCAAGCAGGAGCTGGAGACAATTATTGGGTCCAATGATGTCTCATCTGAGGAAAAAAACAATGCATATGAGGAGATGCGCGAATTATCCAAGCTGTCAGAGAAAGAGAAGGTATTAGAAACACTTATCAAAACAAAAGGCTACGAGGATGCATTAGTTCGCGCTGATGGAGACAAGGTGAGAATTACCGTAAAAGCGAAAGAACACTCCCCGCAGCAAGCAAACGAACTGATTCAATTGGTGAAGGATGAAATCCAGTCCATGCAAGATGTTGCCGTAACATTTGAAATAGCAAAGTAACATGACTCCCCGAGAAAAATCGGGGATTTTTTCATGTGAAGAAAAAGCTGCTTTGAATTGTTTGCTCATATTTTTAATAGTTATTGAATTTTAGCAAAAAGTTATCGTATCATAAATGATAGTTACTTTTAATACTTGATGATAATATCTAGCAAATTGGAATTCATTTTAAGGAGTGTTTTTTCATGTTAAATTTTAAGGAAATAAAGGAAATCATCAAATTGATCGATGATTCATCCATTGATGAATTTACATATGAAAGCGAAGGGGCAAAGGTCCAATTAAAAAAAACTGCGGCTCGCGCTAATCAGCATGTTGTCTATAACAATGCTTCTGAAATTCAAGCTTTGCCAAAGCAGCCAGCTGCTGAATCTTTAGAACAGCCGAAAAAAGAGGTGCATTTGCCGAAAGAAGAAAGCGAGCAGAAAACAGAAAATTTACATAAAATTACTTCGCCGATGGTCGGCACATTTTATGCTGCTCCAAACCCAGATGCAGATCCTTATGTTACAATAGGATCAAAAGTAAAAGAGAATACCGTTGTTTGCATTGTAGAGGCAATGAAATTATTTAATGAGATTGAAGCGGAAGTAAAAGGCGAAATTGTCGACATTTTAGTTGAGAACGGTCAGCTTGTTGAATACGGACAACCATTATTCCTTGTAAAACCAGAGTGAGGGAAAGAAAATGTTTAAAAAATTGCTGATAGCAAACAGAGGAGAAATTGCAGTAAGAATCATACGCGCCTGCAAGGAATTAGGGATCGAAACAGTCGCCATATATTCTGAGGCGGATAAAGACTCCTTGCATGTTCAGCTTGCAGATGAAGCGTATTGCATAGGACCGACTGCATCTAAAGACAGCTATTTAAACTTTACGAACATCGTGAGTGTAGCGACGCTGACTGGATCAGAAGCCATTCATCCAGGCTACGGATTTTTGGCAGAAAACGCTGATTTCGCCGAGCTTTGCAATGATTGCAACATTGTTTTTGTAGGCCCTAGTCCAGAAGCAATCACAAAAATGGGAAAAAAAGATGTTGCTAGGGAAACAATGCGGCAGGCGGGTGTTCCGATTGTGCCTGGGTCAAAAGGGATCATTAAAAGCGAAGAGGAAGCAGTTGAGATCGCAAATCAAATCGGTTATCCAGTCATTATTAAAGCAGCCGCCGGAGGCGGAGGAAAAGGAATACGCGTTGCGAATGACGAAGAAAGCTTGCGGAAAGGGATCCAAATTACTCAGCAGGAAGCGCAAACAGCATTTGGAAACCCAGGCGTTTACATTGAAAAATGTATTGAAGATTTCCGCCATGTTGAAATCCAAATTCTTGCCGATCACCATGGAAACGTCGTTCATTTAGGTGAAAGGGACTGCAGCATTCAAAGGCGCTTACAAAAGCTGGTGGAAGAAACTCCTTCTCCTGCACTATCTGATAAAATGCGACATAAAATGGGGGAAGCGGCTGTAAAAGCAGCCAAAGCGGTGCGTTATTCCGGTGCAGGTACAGTGGAATTCATTTTTGATTATAAAAATGAGCAATTTTATTTCATGGAAATGAATACCCGCATTCAAGTTGAGCATCCTGTTACTGAAATGGTCACAGGCATTGATCTGATCAAAGAGCAGATCAAGATTGCAGCAAACGAACCACTAAGCTTTGAACAGAAAGACATTACATTTAACGGCTGGGCGATCGAATGTAGAATTAACGCAGAAAACCCGGAAAAGAATTTTATGCCTTCAGCTGGTAAAATCGAAATGTACCTGCCTCCGGGCGGACCGGGTGTCCGCATTGATTCTGCCTGCTACCCTGGCTATTCCATTCCGCCATATTATGATTCAATGGTCGCAAAGCTGATTACACACGGAGCGACAAGGGAAGAAGCGATAGCCAAAATGAAAAGAGCTTTAAGTGAATTTGTTATAGAAGGAGTGCATACAACCATACCTTTCCACCTGAAATTAATGGATCATGAAAAATTTATCAGCGGGGAGTTCAACACTAGATTTCTTGAAAATTATAAAATCATGTCATAATTTTGGAGGTGTACTATTTGAAAGATACAGGATTGGAAATGAATCATGAAGCAAGCTTTGGAAAAGTGGAAATCGCTCCGGAAGTCATTGAAGTCATCGCCGGAATTGCCGCATCTGAAATAGAAGGGGTAGCCCAAATGCGCGGCAATTTCGCTTCAGGAGTCGCTGAACGCTTTGGCAAAAAAAATCATGGTAAAGGCGTAAAAGTAGACTTAGGTGAAGAAGGCATTGTCATTGATGTATATTGTGTCATGAATTTCGGGGTTTCCATTCCGGCTGTTGCACAGAAAGTACAAGAAAACATTCGTCAAACGCTTTTAACGATGACGGCGCTTGAAATCAACGAAATCAACATTCATGTAGTGGGCATTCAGTTTGAAACGAAGACGGAAGAGCCTGAAATTCAAGAGGAAATGTAAAGGCGGAGGATATCCTCCCCTTTTTTGTTTAAAATAAAGAATAATAAGAAAGATTCTGAAATTTCTTTTCGGATAAACTTTCATATGTGATACAAGAGGCAGTTATGATATGATTCATATATGACATTTCGACATAGTTTGAAAAAAGGAGCAAAAAGATGAAACGGAGAACAGCTAGGAAAAAGGCATTGCAGGCACTGTTTCAAATTGACTTGGCTGAAGCGCTTCCTGAGGAAGCCATCAATCATGTTTTGGACGGTAATGAACATGATCCATTTTTAAATAAGCTTGTACTCGGAACGGTTGAACATCAAAACGAAATTGACGAATTGATAAAAAGGAATTTAACCAATTGGAAATTGGAAAGATTGGCTAACATTGACCGTGCCATTTTGCGTTTAGCTGTATATGAGATGAAATATGAACCGGATATTCCGTTCAATGTAACAATTGATGAAGCGATTGAACTTGCTAAAATGTTCGGAGATGTTCAGTCGAGCAAATTTGTAAATGGTGTCCTCTCAAGTATAAAAGAAGAGTTAGAAAAAAAAGCTTAGGAGGAAAAAGATGGTGGCGACGATTATTGACGGAAAAGAATTGGCAAAAGAAATGCGAAGCGAGTTAAAAAAAGAAGTGGAACAATTAAAGGAAAAAGGGGTAACACCCGGCCTTGCCATTATTTTAGTTGGGAACAATCCTGCTTCCCTTTCTTACATTAAGGGGAAGCAAAAAGCTTCGGAGGAAATCGGCGTTTCTTTTAAGCTGGAACATTTGGAGGAGTCGATTTCACAAGAAGAACTGCTTGAAGTGATAGAAAAATATAATCAGGACGATCGTTATGACGGAATTCTTGTTCAGCTTCCGTTACCTGACCATATTGATGAAACAGCAGTCATTGAAAAAATTTCTCCAGAAAAAGATGTGGATGGCTTTCATCCGATTAATGTTGGACGCATGATGACGGGACAGGATGCGTTTTTGCCGTGCACGCCGGCCGGAATTGTTGAAATGATCAAATCTGCAAATATCGAAATTCCCGGAAAGCATGTTGTCGTTGTTGGCAGAAGCAATATTGTCGGAAAACCGGTCGGACAATTGCTTCTAAACGAAAATGCAACGGTTACATATTGCCATTCGAAAACGAAAAATTTACGGGAGCATACGATCCAAGGAGATATTTTAATCGTTGCTGTCGGGCGTCCTCATTTCATAGGTGCTGATCATATTAAAGAAGGTGCAGTCGTAATAGATGTTGGCGTCAATAGACTTGAGAACGGAAAACTTGTAGGCGATGTAAAATTTGATGAGGCAAAAGAAAAAGCAAGCGCCATTACTCCTGTTCCCGGCGGAGTAGGTCCAATGACGATTACGATGCTGGTTTATAATACGGTTAAATCCGCAAAGAAGCGGGTACGTCCATAAACTTGCTTTAAAGGAGTTGTTCATGAGTAACAAAAAATTTGTAACCGTTTCGGCGTTAACAAAATACCTTAAGCGAAAATTTGATGTTGATCCACATTTGCGCGATATTTGGGTAAAAGGCGAATTATCAAACGTAAAAATTCATGACAGCGGACATATTTATTTTACGTTAAAGGACGAGCATGCCAGAATACAGGCGGTTATGTTTTCAAGTTTTAACCGTTCTCTTCCATTTCGCCCAGAGGACGGGATGAACGTATTGGTACGCGGTGAAATTACCATTTACCAGCCCGGAGGAATATACCAAATTTATGCAAAGGAAATGGAGCCTGATGGAGTAGGAGGGCTTTATCTTGCATTCGAGCAGCTGAAAAAAAAATTGGAGCAAGAAGGGCTGTTCGATGTCAAGCATAAAAAAACGATTCCTGCCTTTCCAAAGACGATCGGTGTGATCACATCGCCGACAGGTGCAGCCGTCAGGGATATCATCACAACGATCAAACGAAGATACCCTGTGGCAAAAGTGGTGGTTATTCCCGCAATTGTTCAAGGTGTACAAGCGGGAAAATCGATTGTGAATAAAATACAGCTTGCCAACTCCCTCGGTTATTTCGATGTCCTCATTGTTGGAAGAGGAGGCGGATCGATTGAAGAGTTGTGGGCTTTCAATGAAGAGATGGTGGCAAGGGAAATTTTTAAATCAAAAATACCCGTTATATCTGCTGTAGGCCATGAAACAGATTATACAATCGCAGATTTTGTCGCCGATCTTCGGGCGCCGACTCCAACCGGAGCAGCAGAGCTGGCTGTTCCTAATATAACGGATTTAATCGAAAAGATCCGGGAACGGAACATTAGAATGACGAACGCTTTAAAGGAACGGATCAAAAAGGAAAAGCTCAAGCTTTTCCGCTTAACCAACTCATATGCATTCAAATATCCGAAAAAGCTTTATATGCAAAAGGAACAGGAGCTGGACATTTTATTCGAAAGGTTTAAAAAAGCAGGAAAACGTTACTTAAGCGATCAAACGAACCGATACTTGTTATTGACGAATCGTCTTAAAAACGAACTTCCATATGACCAAATTGAGCGGGCGAAGACAAGAATGAAGGATCTGGACAAAAAAATGCTGCGCGAGATGACAGCTTTATATCAACAGAAGCTGAATCGCTTTCAAGCATTGGCTTCTAAACTTGATGCACTCAGCCCATTAAAGATTATGGAACGTGGATACAGCCTTGTGTATAAACAAGATAAGCTGGTAAAGAGCGTAAAACAAACGGCTGAAGGGGATTTTATTCAAATTAAATTGCAGGACGGGACCATCCATTGTGAAGTATCTGAAATTGAGGAGAGAAGATCATGAATGATCAAAAAGAATTAACGTTTGAAGAAGCGATGAAAGAGCTGGAAGCAATTGTTTTAAAATTAGAAGACGGGGATGTTCCATTAGAACAGGCGATCCAATATTTTCAAGAAGGAATGAAGCTTTCAAAGCTTTGCCATGAAAAATTAACGCAAGCTGAAAAGCAATTGGATTTTATTCTTGATGAAGATGGAACGATCAAACCTTTCCAAGCACAGGAGGAAGAACAAAAGTGATGTCTTTTCCGGAATACTTAAAAACGCGCAAAGCTGCCATTGATTCCGTTCTTCCCACATATATTGAAAGATTAAATGCCCCGAAAATTATTAAAGAATCGATGCTTTATTCCTTAAATGCCGGCGGGAAACGTCTGCGCCCTATGCTCTTGCTTGCCGTTCTCCATTCGTATGGAAAAGAAGAGAAAATTGGTTACCCGGTCGCATGTGCGGTGGAATTGATTCATACGTATTCGCTCATTCATGATGACCTTCCATGCATGGACAATGATGATTTTAGAAGAGGAAAGCCGACCAATCATAAAGTATATGGAGAAGCCATAGCCGTGCTGGCAGGTGACGGATTACTGACTGAAAGCTTTCGGCTGATTGCTGATGCTGAAGAGCTTTCAGATCGCGTAAAATTGACGCTCATTTCAGAGCTTTCAAAGGCGGCTGGTGCAGAAGGAATGGTTGGCGGACAAGTTGCCGACATGGAAGGAGAAAACAAACAATTAACTTTAAAACAGCTTGAATATATTCATGAGCATAAAACAGCAAAGCTTCTGGCTTTCAGTATTATTGCAGGTGCCATCATTGCTGAGGCGTCGATTGAAGAAATAAATAAATTAAAGGAATTCGCATACCATATAGGCATTGCCTTCCAAATTAAAGATGACATATTAGATGTTGAAGGAGACGAAGAAAAGATCGGAAAGCCTGTTGGTTCCGATGAAGAGAATAAAAAAACAACGTATTTGTCCGTACTGTCTTTGGAAGGCGCAAAGGAAAAATTGTCGGAGCATATTGAAACATCAAAGGCTATTTTGCAAACATGTTCCATAAACAATGAGCTTCTATTATCGTTTTGTGATTTAATTGGGGAGCGCGAACATTAAACGATGAAAATTCGGTGCACCTCCAACGGGTCGACAAAATGTGAGGAACGGGATTCGCATTTGAATGTGTGCATTCTCCAACAAGTTGAGGAAAACACTCCTATATGATATAATTCTGTCAGAAAACATGATGGAGTGGTGCAGTATTCTAGTCAGCCCTCCGGTTCTGAAGGCGGGCCTAAAAATCCGCTAAAGGGCACATCGATGAAGTTCCTGGTGTTGGCTTGAGGCGCCCAGCCTTGGGTTGATGCTGGGGGTTAAGGTTAGAGGGCGATCCACAATGGCATGTGGGCGTTGACCCTCTTTCCGCGGAGGCCCATTTTATGTGCAAAATGGGTATGAACCTGTCTACGCGCTTCATAGTGCAATGAGGCGCGGACAGCGTAGCCTGCCTTGAGTGGAGGCCGAGGGGATTATGGAAACAAGGAACTTTTTCATATGGCCAATGAAAGAGTTTCTTATGTGACATATGAAATCGGCTCTGCAAAAGAGGCTAGGAACCGGCTAAAGGCTGTTTGAGGAAAACTCCTAGACTGTTCACATGACATATATAGAGGATTGTAGTACGGACTAAGTGGCAATCCAGTCTAGCGTTTGGCGACAGCGCTAAGTCAGGTTTAAAGGGAAACCGCCGGGGCGGCAACGCCTGGTACTTGACTGGGAAAACCTACTGGACCTAAGCCGTAATGTTTACTCTATATATGACCACTCCATTTCCGTTATATATAGTTTTTACATAGAAATCAGGTGTTATGCATTTCATGATGAAAGAGCTAATTCGATATTCAATACGATGGAGTTTAGGAATTGCCGTTATCACATTCGTGTTAGCGGCTCTTTTTTCAATTGTATCAACTGTTCTTCTGGAAGGCGTCGGATGGGCTGCCGGTATGATGATCGTTTTTGTGATCGTTTTAATCGGCATTTTTTTTGATATGCTCGGCATTGCTGCCACATCAGCAGATGAGGTTCCGTTTCATGCGATGGCGTCAAAGCGTGTGAGCGGTGCCAAGCATGCCATTCAAATTATCCGAAATGCCGATCGCTTTTCGAACTTTTGCAACGATGTTATTGGCGATATTTCCGGCATAATCAGCGGAACAGCCTCGGCTGTTGTCGTAGTGCAGCTGGCGCTGACGTTTGCCGACCGTCAAACTTCGGCGCTTGAGTTTACGATTTCAATCGTATTCACAAGCATTGTAGCTGCTCTTACTGTCGGAGGAAAAGCGTTTGGAAAGGCGTTTGCAATCCGTTTTTCAACTCCGATTATTTTTTATGTCGGAAAGATATTTTATTTTTTTGAAAAAAGATTTAATATTGTTTTGATGAAAGAGAAAAAAGGAAAGAATCATAAAAAAGCAAGCATATCTAAAAAGCGAAAGTGAGTGATCCGTTTTGGATCTATTGTCCATCGAAAATCCAAAATTTCTGAAAAAGTTTTCAATAAAAGAACTGGAGCAATTGAGCGCGGAAATTCGCCAATTTTTAATTGAAAAGCTGTCAGTGACCGGCGGACATATTGGACCAAATTTAGGAGTAGTTGAGCTGACAATATCTTTACATAAAATGTTTGACAGCCCGAAAGATAAATTTATTTGGGATGTAGGTCACCAGGCGTACGTTCATAAAATTTTGACAGGCAGGGCGAAAGAGTTTGATACGTTGAGGCAGTATAAAGGATTGTCCGGTTTTCCGAAGCGTTCAGAAAGCGAGCACGATGTTTGGGAAACGGGGCACAGTTCAACTTCACTTTCTGCGGCAATGGGAATGGTTATTGCCCGCGATTTAAAAGGAACGGATGAATATATTGTGCCGATTATCGGCGACGGTGCTTTAACCGGAGGCATGGCGCTTGAAGCATTGAATCACATCGGCCATGAACAAAAGGATATTATTGTTGTGTTAAACGATAATGAAATGTCTATTGCTCCAAACGTCGGTGCTCTTCATCATATACTTGGAAGATTAAGAACAACGGGCAAATATCACTGGGTAAAAGAAGAGTTGGAATACTTGTTAAAAAAAATTCCAGCTGTCGGAGGAAAGCTTGCCTCAACAGCAGAACGGCTTAAAGACAGTCTGAAATATTTATTCGTTTCGGGCATGTTTTTTGAGGAGCTTGGCTTTACCTATTTTGGACCGATTGACGGACATGATTTTCAGGCATTGATGGAAAACATTAGTTATGCCAAAAAAACAAAAGGCCCTGTTTTGGTGCATGTTATCACGAAAAAAGGAAAGGGCTATTTGCCTGCCGAAAAAGACAAGGTTGGAACATGGCATGGAACAGGCCCGTATAAAATTGAAACAGGCGATTTTGTTAAACCGAAAATATCGGCTCCGTCTTGGAGTGAATTAGTAAGTGAAACAGTTCGAAAATTAGCGAGAAACGATGAAAGAATTGTTGCAATTACACCAGCCATGCCGGTTGGTTCGAAACTTGAAAAATTCCGAGAAGAATTTCCGGACAGAATGTTTGATGTCGGTATTGCCGAGCAGCATGCGGTGACGCTTGCAGGAGGACTTGCTGCTGCCAATATGAAGCCGTTTTTGGCAATCTATTCAACCTTTTTGCAGCGCGGTTATGACCAAATGGTTCATGACATTTGCCGACAAAACTTAAATGTGTTTTTCGGAATTGACCGCGCAGGACTCGTCGGAGCTGACGGAGAAACCCATCAGGGAGTATTTGACATCGCTTTTTTGCGCCATATACCAAACATTGTATTAATGATGGCGAAAGACGAAAATGAAGGACAGCATATGGTTTATACGGCTCTGAAGTACGATGAAGGGCCGATCGCTCTTCGCTATCCGAGAGGAACAGGATTGGGTGTGCCTCTTGATCCTGAGCTGAAAGAAATTCCGATCGGTACGTGGGAAGTTCTTTTACAAGGTAAAGATGCTGTCATTTTAACATTTGGAACGACGATTAAAATGGCATTGGATGCAGCGAAAGCACTTGCCAAAAATAATGTTTCCGTTCGAGTCGTCAATGCCCGCTTTTTAAAGCCGCTTGATGAGAAAATGCTTCTTGAGATTTTCAACGAAGGAATACCGATTTTAACAGTAGAGGAAGCAGTTCTTGAAGGCGGTTTTGGCAGCTCGGTATTAGAATTTGCTGAAAAGCATGGCTTTACAAATCTTACAATGAAAAGAATGGGAATTCCAGATCGCTTTATCGAGCATGGAAGCGTGGAAAAACTATTAGAAGAGATTGGATTAACAAAAGAAGGAATAATAAAAAATGTGCTCGAAGTAATACCAAAAAAAGAAAAAGGAATCAAATATGGGTAAAAAGGAACGTTTAGATGTATTGCTTGTAGAAAGAGGACTTGCAGAAACGAGAGAAAAAGCAAAAAGGGCCGTTATGGCCGGGCTTGTTTATTCAAATGAAAAACGATTGGATAAGCCTGGCGAAAAAATTGATCGCGACATCCCGTTAACTGTAAAGGGAGATGCGATCCCTTATGTTTCAAGAGGCGGTTTAAAGCTGGAAAAGGCATTGAAACAATTTGAAATCAGTGTGGCAGGAAAAATTATGGTAGATGTCGGCTCTTCTACGGGAGGATTTACCGACTGCGCCTTGCAGAACGGCGCAAAATTATGTTATGCGGTGGATGTCGGGTATAATCAATTGGATTGGAAGCTGCGTCAAGATGAACGTGTCATCGTGATGGAACGGACAAACTTCCGTTATGTAAAGCCGGAGGATTTTCAAAAGGGGCTTCCGGAATTTGCTACCATTGATGTATCGTTTATCTCTTTAAAATTGATCCTCCCTGTTTTAAAAACCATTTTGGTGCCCACTGGTGAATGCGTCGCGCTAATTAAGCCGCAATTTGAAGCAGGAAAAGAAAAAGTCGGGAAAAAAGGAATTGTGAAGGATGCTCGGGTTCATGAGGAAGTTTTGCATGACATAACGGCCTTTGCAATCAGTGAAGGATTTGATTGCTTACATTTATCGTACTCTCCGATCACTGGCAGCAACGGGAATATAGAGTTTTTGCTCCATTTGTATTGGGGAGGGGCAAAAGAAAAAGGTGACATAAAATTTACGGAAACAATTGAAGAAATTGTGAAAAATGCTCATTCGACGTTAAAAATAAAGAGACAGGGATAACGAATACAAGTTATTCCTGTTTTTCTATGAGATATCATAACAGGAAAGAGAATAGGGGTGGTCGCTAATGACAAAAGGACAGCGTCTTATTAAAATTAGAGAGCTTGTCACAAATTACGAAATCGAAACGCAGGATGAACTAGTAGAAATGCTGAAAAATTTAGGTTTTAATGTCACCCAAGCAACCGTATCCCGCGACATCAAAGAGCTCCATTTAGTGAAGGTTCCGACATCTGATGGACGTTATAAATACAGCCTGCCCGCAGATCAGCGCTTCAATCCCCATCAAAAGCTGAAAAGAGCATTGATGGATGCATTTGTTAAAATCGATTCTGCCGGACATTTGCTTGTGATGAAAACAATGCCGGGAAATGCTCATGCAATTGGTGCATTAATTGATAATTTGGACTGGGAAGAAATATTAGGGACAATTTGCGGCGATGACACGATTTTAATTATATGCAGGAAGAATGAAGACACCAAAACGTTGACGGAAAAATTTTTGGACATGCTTTAACAAGTTTGGGGTGAAAATGCGATGTTAGCGGAATTGTCGATTAAAAATTTTGCCATTATTGAATCCCTATCTCTTTCTTTTGAAAAAGGGCTGACAGTGCTGACGGGAGAAACGGGTGCTGGGAAATCGATCATTATTGATGCTATATCTCTTCTTGTAGGAGGACGCGGTTCTTCTGAATTTGTCCGAGCCGGTGAAAAGCGCGCTGAATTGGAAGGGTTGTTTATATTGGAAGAAGAGGACCATCCGTGCTTGAAAAAGTGCCATGAATTAGGAATAGATGCTAGTGAAGGCATGATTGTTTTAAACCGGAATATCTCCGCTAACGGAAAAAGCATTTGCAGAATTAATGGAAAGCTTGTCACAATCGGAATTCTCCGGGATATTGGGAGCACATTAGTCGATATACACGGACAGCACGATCATCAAGAGCTGATGGACGAGCAAAAGCATCTTCATCTTCTCGACGAATATGGCGGCGAAGAAGTGAAAAAAGCAAAGGATGCATACGTAAAGCTTTATAAAAAATACGCGGACTTAACAAAGCGGTTAAAAGCCCTTTCAGAAAATGAGCAGCAGATGGCGCATCGATTGGATTTATTGAAGTTTCAATTAAAGGAAATTGACGATGCCGATTTAAAAATGGATGAAGATATAAAGCTTCAGGAAGAACGGCAGGAAATGTTAAATTTTGAAAAAATTTATGAAGCCTTGAAAAATAGCTATGAATCGCTGCAGGGAGAGCAGCGCGGGCTTGATTTTTTACGACTTGCCATGAATCATTTAGAAGAAGCAGCAGAATTTAATAAACAGTTAAAAGAAATGTCCGAAACGCTGTCGAACAGTTTTTACGTTGTAGAGGATTTAACGTTTCAGCTTAGAAATGAATTAGAACGCATGGAATTTAATCCTGATCGGTTAAATATGATAGAGGATCGTCTCCATGTCATTCATCGGTTAAAACGAAAGTACGGGCAAACAATCAAAGACATTTTGCAATATAGAGATGAAATTGAAAAAGAGATCGATACGATTGAAAACCGTGATAGCCATATTCAAACGCTTAGAAATGAGCTTAAATCTGTCGTCGAAGAACTGCTGACAAAATCCCAACATTTAACAGCAATAAGAAAAAAATACGCAAACAAGCTAACCGCTCAAATCACATCTGAATTAAAACAGCTGTACATGGATAAAACTACATTTAAGGTTCAATTTTCGCAGAAAGAGGCCCAAGATTCCGCTTTGATCGATGGAATTCCAGCGAAATTTGGAAGTGACGGCATGGATTTTGTGGAATTTTACATTTCCACCAATCCAGGCGAACCTCTTAAGCCTCTTGCGAAAATTGCTTCCGGCGGGGAATTATCAAGAATCATGCTTGCCTTAAAAACGATTTTTTCCAAGCATCAAGGAATTACTTCCATCATATTTGACGAGGTGGATACTGGTGTAAGCGGCCGTGTCGCCCAAGCGATCGGAGAAAAAATTTATCAGGTGTCGATTAACTCTCAAGTGCTATGCATCACGCATCTTCCTCAAGTTGCAGCGATGGCTGACAACCATCTATTAATTGCTAAGGAAGTAAGCAAAGAGGGAAGAACGAAAACAAAGGTTCTTCCGCTTTCTGAAAAAGAAAAAATTGCAGAAATCGGCCGGATGATTGCTGGAGCGGAAGTGACGGAATTGTCGAAGCAGCATGCAAAAGAGCTGTTGGATCTGGCTATATCGGTGAAATCCTCCTAGCGGAAATAATTTCTTTAAGAAAAAGTTATAAATGGCCTCGCTCAAGGAAAAATTATTAGATGTAGCCATGTGAAATAGTCATATGGTGTGGGTTAGGAGCGAGGAGAGTGAAGAAATGACTTTAGAATACATCAGAAAAATAATTGGTACGATTCTCCTTGTTTCTTTAATCAGTTTAGGCTTTTCAAAAGAGGTGCGACAATATTTACACATTCCGAAAACAATCACCATTTTTGAACATGACGTTTATACAATAGAAAAAAATGTTATTCCAGCTCAAGCTCAAGTTCAGGATGTTCAGAACGCTTTAAAAGTGTCGGAAAGCGGGGACGAATTGCTGCTAAAAGGCACGAAATCTGGAGATGGACAAATTCTCTATGAAATAAAAGGCATGCCGGTTAAAAACGTGAATGTCAAAGTTCTCCCGGAATTAAAGGTAATTCCTGGAGGCCAATCGATCGGTGTTAAGTTAAATACACTTGGTGTTTTAGTAGTCGGCTTTCACCAAATTGAAACTGAAGCCGGAAAAAAATCACCGGGTGAATCGGCAGGTGTAGAAGTCGGCGATATGATAACAAAAATTAATGGGACAAAAATAGAAAAAATGAGTGATATTATTCCATTTATACAAGAAGCAGGAAGAACAGGCCGCCCTTTAGCGATCGAAGTAAAACGCAACAACAAAGTTCTCAACACGAAATTGACACCAGTCAAAGACAAAAGCGACAAAACGTATCGTATCGGTCTCTATATACGGGATTCTGCAGCAGGCATTGGAACGATGACGTTTTATGATCCGAAATCAAAAAAATACGGTGCTCTTGGTCACGTTATATCAGATATGGATACAAAAAAACCGATTGTGGTTGAAAATGGAAAAATTGTCCGCTCAACGGTAACGTCGATTGAAAAAGGTAGAGGCGGAAGTCCAGGTGAAAAATTAGCAAGATTTTCAGAAAAACATGAAGTGATCGGCTCTATTTCAAAAAACAGTCCATTCGGCATATTTGGCAGGCTGAATCAAGAAGTGAAAAACGGAATTATGGACAAACCGATACCAGTTGCTTTCTCACATCAAGTAAAAGAAGGTCCTGCAAAAATTTTAACAGTGGTAGATCAAAATAAAGTGGAAGCATTTGATGTGGAAATTGTCAGTACAGTGAATCAAAAGTTTCCTGCAACAAAAGGCATGGTCATAAAAGTGACAGATAAGGAGTTGCTTAAGAAAACAGGAGGCATTGTTCAAGGAATGAGCGGCAGTCCAATCATTCAAGATGGAAAACTGGTTGGCGCTGTGACGCATGTATTTGTCAATGATCCGACATCTGGTTACGGTGTTCACATTGAATGGATGCTGCAAGATGCAGGGATTAGTATTGACGAAAAGCAGCAAAAAGCGAGTTAACGCACTCGCTTTTTCTTATGTGCGCCCGGCATGTACATGAACTATAGGATGTAAGTCCCGAACCCCGAAGACAGAAGTAGAGGTTAGCTCAACGAAAGGGTGTCCGTGGTGACGCGGAATCTGAAGGAAGCTGGAGGCAAAACACCGGTCCGAGGAACACGAACCTCATATAAGGCTAGGTATGATTGAGTGAGTTTGCATAACAAAACAAAGCGCTTTCTGTCGAAGGTCATATCGAGTAAATGAGGCGGATAGATGGTGTGAAAGTGCATGTACTTACCCGGGGAGGTCTGGCGGATATGTGAAGTACTCTTCATAACCTACTTAGTGATAAGTAGCTGAACCGTCAGAAGTCAGCAGAGGTCATAGTATTAGTTGGTCTAGAACAACTAAGAAGGACCGAACAATTAAGAGAGAATAGCCCTTGGCATTCAGTGAGTCATGATGAACACAGAAAACGTAGTACCTCACTTGAGGGAGGAAGCGGTGAATCCCGTGGGAGACCTCTTGGAGGGTGGAGTGACCACTGGCATAAAGAGAACAGCTATTCACGGAAGTTATAAAGACTTGCGTCAATTATCTTAATGGAACCGCCGTATACGGAACCGTATGTACGGTGGTGTGAGAGGACGGGAGTTAATCGCTCCCTCCTACTCTTATTACATGATGCAGCGTTCTGACATAAATCCTTTTGCGAAAAACGTCACGTTCACATAAAGGAATTTTGTGAAGTGGGCTGTTTGCTTTAAAAGCAAGGGAAGTGTACTGGCTGAATCAAGCGAAAATTTATGTATAAACTTATTTAATTCGACATACATATTTATTACAAAAACGCTGTTTATGTTTGTTAGAGGAGAAATTTGGTTGAAATCTAAGACTTTATTCATAATAAATAGGAAGAAAAAAGAAGAACTTTGAAAAAACACATATTTTTTCACTTTTTTTTAAAAAAGGAAAAGGATTATTTGTAAAGTTGTCGAAAATATCTTGTAGATCAAACAATGTATAATTTTGTAAAGAGGATTGGGAGGAGTGCGTGTGGAAAAAATTAAAGTATGTATTGTTGATGATAACCGAGAGCTTGTTGCCCTTTTGGATGAATATTTATCCAGCCAAGAAGATATGGAAGTGATCGGTGTTGCTTACAATGGTCAGGAATGTTTAAATATTTTAAATGAAAAAAGCCCGGACGTTCTTGTATTGGATATTATAATGCCCCATTTAGATGGTTTAGCAGTGCTGCAAAAGCTCAAGGAGCTAAACAAAGCGAAAAAACCGAACGTGATCATGTTAACTGCTTTTGGCCAGGAGGATGTAACGAAAAAAGCGGTCGACCTAGGGGCTGCTTATTTTATTTTAAAACCGTTCGACATGGAACAGCTGGCTGGAAATATTCGTCAAGTGAGTGGAAAACCTTCGCCTCTAATGAAAAATATATCTTTACATAAATCTGGCTCTGCTGTTTCTGAAAATAAAAATGACAATCTAGACGCTAGTATTACAAGCATTATTCATGAAATCGGGGTTCCTGCGCACATCAAAGGATATTTATATTTAAGAGAAGCGATTTCCATGGTTTATAATGATATCGAGCTGTTAGGATCGATTACAAAAGTGCTTTATCCAGATATTGCGAAAAAATTTAACACAACGGCAAGCCGTGTGGAACGTGCTATCCGCCATGCTATTGAAGTAGCATGGAGCCGCGGCAACATTGAATCTATCTCATCGCTGTTTGGCTACACAGTCAGCATGTCAAAAGCCAAACCGACGAACTCGGAATTTATTGCAATGGTGGCAGATAAATTGAGATTGGAGCATAAGGCCTCCTGAAAAAAAAGTAACCGCTGAGCCTAACGGCGGTTACTTTTTTTCTGAAAACGCGGCTGAACTCGATTGCGTTTTCTATCTCTATGCAAAATAAATCCTCCTATAAAGAACAATCCTGCTAGGAAAAATAATAAACCCATTAAAAATTGCAGCCATAAATAAGGAAACGGGGGCTGTAAAATGCCAAAAAGCATGTCTCTCATTAATTTAATTCCGTAAACCGCCAGGATCCCTGGAATCACCATAATCAACAATGCAATAAGCCTTATCATTTGACTTTATATCCCTTTCTGTTAAAATAGAGCGAATCAATTTCATTTTTACGATCATATTACAATTTGTCAATACAAATAAACATGTTATGATGAAGATATGCCATTTTATTAACGATGAATGGACAAGGAGCATACGTCTTTTCTATATAAATATTTTTAAAAATCGGTTTTTTAGCATACATAGAAGAGATGAAGGAAGGAGAGTTTCATGGCCAAAGAATATGATGTAGTGATTTTAGGAGGAGGAACGGCAGGATATGTTACAGCGATCCGGGCATCCCAGCTCGGAATGAAAACAGCTATTGTTGAAAAATCAAAGCTTGGAGGGACCTGTTTGCATTCGGGCTGCATCCCGAGCAAAGTTTTATTGCGAAGCGCTGAAATATTTGCTCAATCAAAAAAAAGCAGCGACTTTGGAATCGAGCTGTCCAATGTTCAAGTCAATTTTGATAAAGTGCAGGAGCGGAAGGAAAAGATAGTTTCTCAACTTTATCAAGGGGTCAGGCAATTAGTCAAAAAGGGAAAGATCGATGTGTTTCATGGCATCGGACGAATTTTAGGTGCGTCCATCTTTTCTCCGCAGCCGGGAACAGTTTCTGTAGAGATGGAAAACGGGGAGGAAAACCAAATTTTACTTCCGAAATACGTTATTATTGCAACTGGATCGCGCCCTCGTGAATTGCCTGGATTAACGATTGACGGCGAGACTATTTTGACGTCAGATGAAGCATTGCAATTACAACGCCTTCCTTCATCTATGATCATTGTGGGCGGCGGAGTGATTGGAATGGAATGGGCATCTATGCTCTCTGATTTCGGAGTTGAAGTCACGATCCTTGAAATGGCGGATCGAATTTTGCCGTCAGAAGATATTGAAATAAGTAAAGAAATGGAACGACTAATGAGGAAAAAAGGAGTCCGCATTTTTACGAATATATCGATTTTGCCTGAAAAAACAGAAATACAAAACGGAATCACAGTGTTCATCGAACAGGATGGACAAGAAATCAGTTTGCACAGTGAAAAACTGCTGTTGTCAATAGGGAGAAAAGGGAACACAGAAGGAATTGGATTGGAAAATACCGAAATTGAAATCCATAATGGCTATATTGTGACAAACGAGTTTTATCAAACAAAGGAATCAAACATCTATGCAGTCGGTGATGTCATCGGCGGTCTTCAGCTTGCCCATGTCGCATCGCAAGAAGGAATACGCGCCGTAGAACATATTGCAGGAGAGAATGTTTTGCCAATTGACTACAAAAAAGTCCCTAAATGTATTTATTCGAATCCTGCAGCTGCAAGTATCGGTTTAACAGAACAAGAAGCGAGGGAAAAAGGCTATACCATCAAAATCGGAAAATTTCCTTTTCAAGGAGTTGGAAAAGCGCTCATTTATGGAGAACCGCAAGGGTTTGTCAAAATTGTCGCAGATGAAAAGACCGATGATCTTTTAGGAATTCATATTATCGGACCAAATGCAACAGAGCTGATTTCTGAAGGAAGTTTAGCAAGCTTTCTCGATGCAAGCTCTTGGGAACTCTCCCGTACGATTCATGCCCATCCAACATTGTCAGAAGGGATAATGGAAGCGGCTCTTGCGGTAAATGGCAAAGCAATACATATATAAGCTAGGGAGGTCTTGTCATGCCCAAAAATCGTCATCAGTCTTTAGGTTTAACGGATCAGGACGTATTAAACATGTATGAAACGATGCTTCTTGCAAGAAAAGTGGACGAACGGATGTGGCTTTTAAACCGAGCAGGAAAAATCCCATTTGTCATCTCATGTCAAGGGCATGAAGGCGCTCAAGTTGGTGCAGCCTTTGCCTTGGACAAAACAAAGGATTATATCTTGCCTTACTACCGTGATGTAGGCGTTGTCCTGCACTTTGGAATGACCGTGAAAGAATTAATGCTATCAGCATTTGCAAAAGCGGAAGACCCGAATTCCGGGGGCAGGCAAATGCCAGGACATTTCGGCCAAAAGAAAAATCGGATTGTAACTGGTTCATCCCCTGTTACAACTCAAGTTCCTCATGCAGCTGGGATCGCCTTAGCAGGAAAAATCGATAAAAAGGATTTTGTCACATTTGTTTCCTTTGGGGAAGGATCATCGAACCAAGGAGATTTTCATGAAGGGGCGAATTTTGCTGGAGTACATAAATTACCTGTCATTTTGATGTGTGAAAATAACCAATACGCCATCAGCGTTCCGATTCAAAAGCAATTAGCTTGCGAAAAAGTGTCAGACAGAGCAGCAGGGTACGGCATGCACGGGGTGACTGTAGATGGAAACGATCCTCTTGAAGTGTATAAAGTTGTGAAAGAAGCGAGAGAAAGAGCTGTCCGAGGAGAGGGACCGACATTGGTTGAAACGCTTGTGCACCGCCTTACACCCCATTCGAGCGATGATGATGATCGGAGCTACCGGACAAAAGAAGAAATCGAAGAAGCTAAGAAAAAAGATCCGATTTATACGTTTGCATCCTATTTAAAAGAAATTGGATTGTTAACAGAGGAATTGGAACAAAATATGCAGACGAAAATTGCAAGCGTAATCGATGAAGCAACTGATTATGCAGAAAATGCGCCTTATGCGGCTCCGGAACATGCACTGAAACATGTGTATGGAAACTGAAGGAGGAAAAAAGATGCCAATTATGTCATATATCGAAGCAGTTACAGCTGCACTTCGTGAGGAAATGGAGCGAGATGAAAAAGTATTTCTACTAGGAGAAGATGTCGGGAAAAAAGGAGGAGTTTTTAAAGCGACTCAAGGGTTATATGAACAGTTTGGAGAAGAGAGGGTAATCGATGCTCCCCTTGCTGAATCTGCTATCGCTGGCGTCGGAATAGGAGCGGCCATGTACGGAATGCGCCCTGTTTGTGAAATACAATTTGCTGATTTTATTATGCCGGCTGTCAATCAAATTATTTCAGAAGCAGCGAAAATACGGTATCGCTCCAACAATGACTGGAACTGTCCGATTACGATTCGGGCGCCGTTTGGCGGAGGAGTGCACGGTGCTTTATACCATTCTCAGTCTGTTGAAGCGGTATTTGCCAACCAGCCCGGTTTGAAAATTGTCATACCTTCTACGCCGTATGACGTAAAAGGATTATTAAAAGCAGCGATACGCGATGATGATCCTGTCTTATTTTTTGAACATAAGCGGGCATACAGGCTCATTAAAGGGGAAGTTCCGGCAGATGATTATGTTTTGCCGATTGGAAAGGCGGATGTCAAGCTGGAAGGGGATGACATTACCGTTATTACATATGGATTGTGCGTTCATTTTGCTCTGCAGGCAGCTGAACGATTAGAAAAAGATGGAATTTCTGTCCACCTTTTAGATTTAAGAACGGTATATCCGCTTGATCAGGAGGCTATTATTGAGGCCGCTTCAAAAACCGGCAAGGTGCTTCTCGTGACTGAGGATAATAAAGAAGGCAGTGTAATGAGCGAGGTATCCGCCATTATTGCAGAGCATTGTTTGTTTGATCTTGATGCACCAATTAAACGGCTTGCAGGCCCGGATGTACCTGCGATGCCATTTGCACCGACAATGGAAAAATTTTTTATGATGAATGCAGAAAAAATTGAAAAAGCGATGAGAGAATTGGCAGAGTTTTAAAGTTGACCCTAATCTCAAGGAGGAATCAACGTGCTAATCGAAGAAATGAAAATGCCTCAATTAGGAGAAAGCGTGACAGAAGGAACAATCAGCAAGTGGCTCGTCTCCATCGGCGATAAGGTCAACAAATATGATCCCATTGCAGAAGTTATGACGGATAAAGTAAATGCAGAAGTTCCTTCATCATATACAGGTGTAATTAAAGAGCTTGTAGCTGAGGAGGGAGATACTCTCCAAGTTGGCGAAGTTATTTGCAGAATTGAAGTGGAGGCTGTGGCGGTTGAACAAGAAAAAAACATTCAGCCAAAAGACAGTCTTTATGCTAATGACCATCAGCCGGCTGAAAAAGAAGAAACGGAAAAGAAGACTATGAAAAACAGGTATTCTCCGGCAGTGCTCCGGCTAGCTCAAGAACATGATATTGATTTAGAAAAAGTCAACGGAACGGGAGCTTTCGGAAGAATTACCCGAAAAGATGTGTTGAAGCTGATTGAAGCAGGTAATATACCGAAAAAGGGCTCCTTGATCCAAGAAACGAAATCCTATAAATCACCTAAAACAGCCGGTGATACTGAAATTCCTGTTTCTGGGGTGCGCAAAGCCATTGCTCAAAATATGGCGCGAAGCAAAACAGAAATTCCCCATGCTTGGATGATGATTGAGGTCGATGTAACTGGGTTAGTTGAATTAAGAAATTCGATCAAGGAAGAATTTAAAGCAAAAGAAGGTTTTCCTTTAACATTTTTCCCGTTTTTTGTGAAAAGCGTTGCAGAAGCGTTGAAAGAATATCCGCAAATGAATTCGACTTGGGCGGGGGATAAAATTATTCAAAAGAAAGACATTAATATTTCGATCGCTGTTGCAACAGATGATGCGCTTTATGTACCAGTTATTAAACATGCTGATGAAAAATCCATTAAAGGAATTGCTCGAGAAATTAACGAGCTTGCTTTAAAGGTTAGAACGGGAACGATTGAAGCGAAGGAAATGGAAGGCGGTACATTTACCGTTAACAACACAGGTTCATTCGGCTCTATTCAATCAATGGGAATTATTAACTATCCACAAGCGGCTTTGCTGCAAGTAGAAACGATTGTGAAAAGATTAGTTGTCATGAAAAACGGAATGATCGCCGTGCGCGATATGGTGAATCTCTGCCTTTCTCTCGATCATAGAGTATTAGATGGGGTTGTATGCGGAAGATTTTTGCAAAGAGTAAAACAAATATTAGAAGGTATTTCGAAAGAAACGACATCCGTATATTAGTCCTTTGAGTTATTAGAAATAATGCTTAAGCAGAATTGGTTAACATTTGCTTCAAAGATTGCTGTTATTGTAAGATAACAATATAATGGTGAAAAAAAGGGAAAGGGGTGCGAATGAATGAGCATCGATTTTAATTTCTTCATGAACGACATAGTTCGCCAAGCGCGTGAGGAAATCGTTGCCGCTGGCTATACGGAATTGAAAACACCGGAAGAAGTGGATGAAGCTTTAACGAAAAAAGGAACCACTTTAGTAATGGTTAATTCTGTTTGCGGCTGTGCAGGCGGAATCGCAAGACCGGCTGCATATCATGCGCTCCATTATGATAAACGTCCTGATCAATTAGTGACTGTATTTGCAGGTCAAGATAAAGAAGCTACGGAACGAGCTAGATCTTATTTTACCGGTTATCCGCCGTCTTCTCCATCTTTTGCGCTGCTCAAGGATGGAAAGCTCGTTACCATGATTGAACGCCATGAAATCGAAGGACATGAGCCGATGTCTGTTGTCCAAAAATTGCAAGAGGCATTCGAGCAATATTGTGACGAAGTATAAAAAGAAAAGGCTGCCATTTTTAGATGTGGCGCCTTTTTTATTTCGAAAAGAGAATAGGCAAATGATGGTGATGAGTAATGAGAAAATTTAAAATCGGTTATCGTACGTTAAAAACAGCGATAGGTGCTCCTCTATCGATATTTTTAGCACAGCTGATGGATTTAAACCATTTTGTTTCCACCGGCATCATCGCGATTCTTTGTATTCAAGTAACAAAAAAGAAATCATTGAAAAGCGCTTGGTCCAGGTTTTTTGCTTGTATAACGGGAATGATGTTTTCTTTTCTTTTTTTTGAAATTTTTGGTTACCATCCAATTGTCATTGGATTTCTGTTGCTTTTTTTCATACCGACAATGGTGCTTTTTAAAACGACAGAAGGCATTGTAACGAGCGCTGTTATTATTTTGCACTTATATGAAGCAGGTCAAATAACGCTGGATATTGTTCAAAACGAACTTTTGATTATTGTGACAGGGATCGGAGTAGCGCTCTTAATGAATCTGTATATGCCGAGCCTAGAAAATGACCTTAATGTTTATCGAAAAGAAGTAGAAAAAAACTTTGCGGTTATTTTTGAAAAAATTGTAGCTTTTTTAAGAGAAGGCGACTATACGTGGGATGGAAAAGAAATTCCTGAGACAGCCGATCTCATTGAAAAAGGGAAAGGATTGGCGCTCCGAAATGTAGAAAATCGTTTGCTAAGACATGAAGACCAATATTATGCATATTTTAAAATGAGAGAAAAACAATTTGAAATCATTGAACGAGTGCTGCCGACGTTCACGATGATCACCGCAAACGTAGAACAAGCGCACCTTATTGCACAGTTTATTGAAGAGTTAAAAGACAACATTCATTCCGGAAATACAGCAAAGAAATTTTTAAAAAAGCTAGATGACATCAAAAAAGAGATGGAAAGGGCACCGCTTCCGAAAACAAGAAAGGAATTTGAAACGAGAGCAAGGCTTTATCATTTTTTATATGAAATGGAGCAATATTTAATTATTAAAAGCCAGTTTAAAGGTCTTGCCGACGCCAAAAAAGGAAAAGGATGAAGCGCTTGTCATTGAGCACAATAAAACGAGAGATCGTGTCAATGCTTTTTTCGTACATATGTTTAGAAGAAACGCCTTTACGAGCTGCACTTTTCAAAATACAAACAGAAGAATGGACCGTGTCTGCTGAAAAAAATCGGCTAAGAATGTTCACCATATCGGTTCGCATGATCTGAAAATATTCGTGAACAGCTATGGAATAAATCAGCGTGATCTGTAAAAAAATTCGCGGCAACGATGCCAAAAGTCCGCAGCGGACGAGATTGATTTTGCGAAAATGAATGTGCGGAATTCATGGACTTTATCGGAAAATATGTAACAAAAGGTAGTATGAGGACGAGCAATCGAGAGGAGGAAGCACCGATTTGAAAGAAATTGTTTTTCACCAAACAGCCTATGTGGTGTAAAAAGTGCATGTTGAATTTTTAAAGCCACATAGTGATGCCTGTTAAAATTGAGGTGATCAGCAATGAACCTAACATAATATAAACAACCCACTTTTGCATTTTTTTGCTTGTCATCATGATTCCCTCCACATACATGATTTATAAAACATTGTACAACGATTTTTTAGAGGGGACAACCTTCATCGACAGCTTCTTTTTGATTTCACAAGCGGAATCAAAATCGGTTACACTAAACATGAATACATAATTAGGAGGAAAGACAAAATGGTTCAGGAAAACCGGCTAGTGAATGAATTTTTAGAACTCGTGAAAATTGATTCAGAAACAAAATTTGAACGGGAAATAGCAAATGTATTAAAGCAAAAATTTACCGAGCTTGGACTACAAGTAATAGAAGACGAATCAATTGAAAAAACAGGACATGGAGCAGGAAATTTAATTTGTACGCTAGAGGCGACGAAAGAAGGCGTTGATACGATTTATTTTACCTCTCATATGGATACGGTCGTACCTGGAAAAGGGGTAAAACCTTCTATACAAAACGGATATATTGTGACGGACGGAACAACGATTTTAGGCGCTGATGATAAAGCGGGCCTTGCCGCAATGCTGGAAGCGGTGCGTGTATTAAAAGAAAATAACATTCCTCACGGGAAAATCGAGTTTGTCATTACGGTTGGAGAAGAATCAGGTTTAATTGGGGCAAAAGCGCTCGATTCAAAACTGATTACCGCGCAATACGGGTATGCATTGGACAGTGACGGAAAAGTTGGAGACATTATTGTTTCGGCGCCGACACATGCAAAAATTAAAGCGACGATTCACGGAAAAACCGCTCATGCCGGGGTTGCGCCAGAAAAAGGAATTTCCGCTATTACGGTTGCAGCAAAAGCAGTTGCCAATATGCCTTTAGGCCGAATCGATGAAGAAACAACGGCAAATATCGGCCGTTTTGAAGGGGGAACGCAAACAAATATCGTATGCGACCGCGTTGATATTTTAGCTGAAGCGCGTTCACTTGTACCTGAAAAATTGGAGCAGCAAGTACAAAAAATGAAGGAAGCTTTTGAAACAGCTGCTGCCGAAATGGGAGCAAAAGCAGAAGTGGATATTAACGTAATGTATCCCGGATTTACGTTTACCGATGAAGATAAGGTCGTTCAAATTGCTAAAAAAGCTATCAAAACAATCGGCAGAGAGAGCAGATTGTTAAAAAGCGGGGGCGGAAGCGATGCGAATATTATCGCTGGCTTCGGTATTCCGACTGTTAATCTTGCTGTTGGTTATGAGGAAATTCATACAACAAATGAAAAAATGCCGATTGAGGAGCTTGTCAAAACAGCAGAATTAGTTGTCGCCATTATAAAAGAGGTAGCAAACCAATAGAGCTTTGAAAATTTGAAGCCGGAAGCTCGTCACTCAGCAAACGATCCGATGTGCCAGGCCTTAGGCTTCATAATAAGAATTGACAGCTCCAAAACATCTGCAAGACCTCTGATAGTTTTTACAACCTCCGGCTTCTATAATATTGACAGCCGTTCCGCTCTTCCAGCGTCGTGTTGGAAGAGCATCTTTTTTATTGATATTTTTCTAGTACTGAGAAAAACTCTTTAGCAAATTGATAAAAAACTTTAACGGACGGGGCCAGCTCGTAATTTTTCGATATAATAATGCCGACATTTCTGCTTACACGAGGCATTTCAATCGGAATTTTTACCGTAAAACGAGGCATTGTTTCATAAAAAGTGCTTTCAGGCAGCAATGTTACGCCAATTTCTGCCGATACGAGCCCTTTGATGGCATCTAAATCTTCCCCTTCCGATGAAATAATTGGGGAAAATCCAGCCTGTTGACACGCTTCATGCACGATTTTATGCAGAATATAACCTTCTGGAAACGTCACAAACGGTTCATTACGCAATTCAGTCAGCACTAAGCTTTTTTTATGCGCAAGCGGATGATTGTGCGGCAAAAGGGCTGCAAAGGATTCCGTAAATAAAATATCCCCTTTCACATCGTTGTCATCCGTCGGAATAGGACCGAGAAAAGCTAAATCGATTTCTCTTTTTTTGACGGCTTCAATTAAATATTTATAAGAACCTTGTCGCAAATGAAAGGAAACGTTCGGGTGTTTTGCTTTAAAAGCGGAAATAACAGTCGGCATTGTATGGCTTGCCAAGCTCGTCGGAAAGCCGATTTTAACTGTTCCTCTTTCCGGATCCAAAAATTCTTCAATTTGCTGTTTGGCGTGTTCGATCGCTTTTAAAGCCGTCTCGACATGGGGCAAAAAATGACGTCCAATTGGAGTAAGCTTAACATTCCTTCCTTCCCTTTCAAAAAGCTCCACTCCGAGCTCCGCCTCTAAATTTGCTATTTGCCTGCTGATAGCCGACTGTGCGACATGAAGGGCTTCAGCAGCTTCTGAAACATGCTCCCGCTTCGCAACCTCCCAAAAATATATAAGCTGTCTCAGTTCCATTTGACTCACCCCCAAGCAATTTATATCAAAATGAGATTATTATTATCTAAATTATATATTGTTAATATTATTTTTGAAAACTACAATTATACATACAGACTTATCGGCATGAGAATGGGGGAGAAGAGATGAAACAGATAGGATTACCAAAGGCACAAGGTCTCTATCGTCCTGAATTTGAACATGATGCATGTGGGATCGGTTTATATGCTCATCTGAAGGGGAAACCTTCTCATGATATTGTCAAAAAAGGCCTTCACATGCTTTGTCAATTGGAGCACCGCGGCGGACAAGGAAGCGATCCGAAAACTGGAGACGGTGCAGGCATTATGGTTCAAATTCCGCACAATTATTTTAAAGTTGCTTGCGGACGAATGAACCTTCCAGAAAAAGGACGATATGGAGTCGGAATGGTCTTTTTGCCGAGTCGTGAACATGATCGGATACATTATGAAACAGAAATCAATAAAATCATTGAAAAAGAAGGACAAATATTATTAGGTTGGAGAACTGTGCCGGTAAATTCTGAAAAGATCGGTTGGCTTGCAAAAGAGAGCAAACCTTTCATCAGACAAGTATTTATTGGGGCGAGCGATGATATTCAAGACGAGCTTACTTTTGAGAGAAAGCTGTATGTTATTCGGAAACAAGCAGAACGTCTTGTTCAAAATAATGAATTTTATTTTGCAAGTTTATCAAGCCGGACAATTGTTTATAAAGGTCTCTTGACGCCTGAACAATTAGATGAATTTTATGTAGACTTGCAGGACGAGAGATTTCAATCAGCTTTTGCTCTAGTCCACTCCCGATTCAGCACCAATACGTTCCCAAGCTGGGAAAGAGCGCATCCAAACAGATATTTAATCCATAATGGCGAGATCAACACATTGCGCGGCAATGTGAATTGGATGGCTGCAAGGGAAAAGCTGTTTGTTTCAGACGTTTTCGGGGATGATTTGACAAAAATCACACCTATTTTAGATATGAACGGAAGCGATTCATCCATTTTAGACAACGCTTTTGAATTTTTTGTGCTGGCAGGGAAAAAGCTGGCGCACGCGGCGATGATGCTTATTCCTGAACCGTGGTTTTGGGATGATGAAATGGATGATGATAAGAAAGCATTTTATGAGTTTCACAGCTGTTTTATGGAGCCGTGGGACGGTCCAACGGCCATCTCGTTTACAGACGGAAAGCAGATCGGAGCTATTTTGGACCGCAATGGACTTAGACCAGCCCGCTACTATGTGACGAAAGATGATTACATTATTTTCTCATCAGAAGTCGGTGTGATTGATGTTGAACCGGAAAATGTGCTTTATAAAGACCGGCTGAGTCCAGGAAAAATGCTGTTGATTGACTTGGAAGAAGGAAGAATCATTTCTGATCAGGAAATCAAAGAAGAAATCGCCAAAGAAAAACCATATCGCCAGTGGATCAATGATCAGATGATTTCTATTTTCGACATCAATGTCCCTGAAGATGTTGAAAAGGTTGACGATCTAACCAAACTCCAAAAAGCGTTTGGTTATACGTATGAAGATGTTGAAAAAACAATTGCAGCAATGGTGATCGATGGAAAAGATCCGATCGGCGCAATGGGAAATGATACTCCTCTTGCAGTGCTGTCAGATCGCCCGCAAAGCTTGTTTAATTATTTTAAACAATTGTTTGCCCAAGTAACGAATCCTCCGATTGATGCGATTCGTGAATCGATCGTCACTTCTACGATGACACTGTTAGGAAAAGAAGGAAATATTCTCGATCCTGATCCATCAGCAGCACGACGCATTCGCTTAGAATCTCCAATTCTTTCGAATGAAGAACTCGCTGCTTTGAAAAATAATCCGTATCCTGAATTTAAATGCGTCACTTTGCCAGCTTTGTTTAAAGATGATTTGAAAAATGCATTAGATCAGCTCTTTCAAGCTGCTGATGAAGCGGTGGAAAACGGCGCTACACTTCTAGTTTTATCAGATCGCGGAGTAAATGAAGAATATGCAGCAATTCCAGCACTGCTTGCCGGAAGCGCTCTGCATCAATATATGGTGAAAAAAGGAACCCGCACGAAAGCAAGCATTATTGTTGAATGCGGAGAAGCGAGAGAAGTGCACCATTTTGCGGCTCTAATAGGATATGGTGTAGATGCGGTCAATCCTTATTTAGCTTTAGAAACAGTGCGAAATGCTGTTCAAAAGGGAACGATTCCATATTCATATAAAGAAGCAGTAAAAAGATTTAAAAAAGCGGTGACAGACGGGGTCGTCAAAGTCATGTCAAAAATGGGAATTTCTACGATTCAAAGCTACCGCGGAGCCCAAATTTTTGAAGCGGTCGGCATTGGAGAAGAAGTTATCGAGGAATACTTCACTGGAACAGCCTCGCAAATTGGAGGAATCGGATTAAAAGAAATTGAAAAAGAAGCGAAAATGCGTCATGCTCAAGGATTTAAAACAACTTATCGAGATGAAACGCTCGATCCAGGCAGCGAATTTCAATGGAGAAGAAACGGAGAACACCATGCATTCAATCCGAAAACGATCCATACGCTGCAATGGGCATGCCGGAAAAACGATTATAAGTTATTTAAAGAATACTCGAAGATGGCCAATGAAGAGCAAGTGACGTTTTTGCGCAACTTGTTTGAATTCAATGAATCTAGAAAACCGATTCCTATTGAAGAAGTTGAGCCGGTGGAATCGATCGTACGCCGCTTTAAAACAGGAGCAATGTCCTTCGGTTCCTTAAGCAAGGAAGCGCATGAAGCATTGGCGGTTGCAATGAACCGCATCGGTGGAAAAAGCAACAGCGGTGAAGGTGGAGAAGATCCGAACCGCTATGTTCCAGATGAAAATGGAGATTTGAAGCGAAGTGCCATAAAACAAGTAGCTTCCGGCCGCTTCGGCGTGAAAATCCATTATTTAGTCAATGCTGACGAGCTGCAAATTAAAATGGCTCAAGGAGCAAAGCCAGGTGAGGGCGGACAGCTGCCAAGCAAAAAGGTGTATCCTTGGATCGGAAAAGTTCGCGGCTCTACACCGGGTGTGGAATTGATTTCACCGCCTCCGCACCATGACATTTATTCAATTGAAGACTTGGCGCAGCTTATTCATGATTTGAAAAACGCGAATAGAGATGCCCGAATCAGCGTCAAGCTTGTTTCAAAAGCTGGAGTAGGAACGATTGCTGCTGGAGTTGCGAAAGGTGCAGCGGACGTTATTACAATCAGCGGCTATGACGGCGGTACCGGGGCATCTCCAAAGACGAGCATTAAGCATGCCGGACTTCCGTGGGAGCTCGGCCTTAGTGAAACACATCAAACGCTTATGCTCAACGGATTGCGTGACCGAGTCGTTCTTGAAACAGACGGCAAGCTGATGACAGGCCGTGATGTTGTGATGGCGGCATTGTTCGGGGCAGAAGAATTTGGTTTTGCAACCGCTCCTCTAGTCGTTCTAGGATGTGTCATGATGCGTGTATGTCATCTTGATACATGTCCAGTCGGAGTGGCAACGCAAAATCCTGAACTTCGTGAAAAATTTATGGGCAAGCCAGAGCATGTTGTTAATTTCATGTATTTCATCGCGCAGGAAGTTCGCGAAATCATGGCAAGCCTCGGATTCCGAACTATTGATGAAATGGTTGGAAGAGTAGATGTATTGAAGGTTAGCGACCGTGCAAAAAAACATTGGAAAGCAAAGCATCTTGACCTATCCCGCTTGCTTTATCAAGTGGAGGGTCCGCGAACATTTGCACGTCCGCAAAACCATAAAATCGACCAGTCATTAGACGTGAACGAAGTATTGCCGAAAGTTGAAGAGGCAATTAAACGGAAAGAAAAAGTTGAACTCCATTTGAACATTAAAAATGTGAACCGCGTCGTTGGAACCATTACAGGCAGCGAAATTGCAAAACAATATGGCGAAGAGGGGCTGCCGGAAGATACGATCAATCTTCATTTCTACGGCTCAGCAGGTCAAAGCTTTGCTGCGTTTGTACCGAAAGGAATGACGATGACGCTTACTGGCGACGCCAATGATTACATTGGAAAAGGCTTATCCGGCGGAAAAGTAATTGTCCGTCACCCGAAAGAAGCATCTTTTGCATCAAGTGACAATGTCATTATTGGAAATGTGGCGTTCTACGGTGCAACGAGCGGTGAAGCATATATTCAAGGGCGAGCCGGCGAAAGATTTTGTGTAAGAAACAGCGGTGTGAATGCTGTTGTTGAAGGTGTCGGCGATCACGGTTGTGAATATATGACCGGAGGACGTGTTGTCATTCTCGGATCTGTCGGCAAAAACTTTGCAGCTGGTATGTCCGGAGGCATTGCTTACGTATTGGCGGATGATCAGGAGAAATTCAAACGAACAGCCAATAAGGAATTAGTGTTATTTGAATCTCTTGAAGATGAAGAAGAAATCCGCACTGTATATGACATGATTTCGAAGCATTTCCAATATACAGAAAGTCCAAAGGCCCGGCATATATTAGATCATTGGGAAGAGTATGTCGGAAGATTTATTAAAGTGATACCTAGAAACTACAAATTAATGATCAGCACGATTGAAAAAATGGAAAATTCAGGTCTTACGAAAGAAGAAGCTGTACTTGCAGCATTTGAAGCGGTTGCGAATGAGAAAACAACCGCCGGTGAACCATTCGCTTTACAGGCTGTTGCAAATTAACCTCATTGCACACCTAGTGAATGGATGAAAAGGAGGGGGAGACTCGTGGGAAAAGCAACAGGTTTTATGGAGTATGTACGCGAAGAAGAGAAAAAACGTGATCCGCTTTCCCGCCTTGATGATTGGAAGGAATATTCATTCCCGTTTTCAAATGAAACACTTGCCAGACAAGGTGCCCGCTGCATGGACTGCGGGACTCCTTTCTGTCATATGGGAATGGAGATCAACGGCTTAACATCAGGTTGTCCGATTCATAATTTAATCCCTGAATGGAATGATCTTGTTTATAGAGGTAGATGGAAGGAAGCGCTGGACCGTCTTTTAAAAACAAATAATTTTCCTGAATTTACCGGAAGGGTTTGCCCTGCACCGTGTGAAGGATCTTGTACGGTTGCGATTTCAGATCCTGCTGTTGCCATTAAAGGCATCGAGCGCGCAATAATCGATAAAGGGTTTGACGAAGGATGGGTTCAGCCGAGAATTCCTGAAAAGCGCACAGGTAAAAAAGTCGCTATTGTTGGGTCAGGTCCTGCCGGTCTGGCATGTGCGGATCAATTGAACCAAGCGGGACATTCCGTTACGGTTTATGAGCGGGCTGATCGAATCGGCGGGTTATTAATGTACGGTATTCCGAATATGAAGCTTGAGAAGGAAATTGTTGAAAGAAGAGTGCGTCTTTTAGAAGAAGAAGGAATTACGTTTATAACTAATACGGAAGTAGGCAAAGACATCACCGCTGATGAGCTTCGCTCCCAATATGATGCTGTTGTTTTATGCACAGGAGCGCAAAAGCAGCGTGATCTTGTGATTGAAGGAAGAGAATTAAACGGCGTGCACTTTGCGATGGATTATTTAACAGAAACGACGAAAAGCCTGCTCAATTCTAATTTTGCAGACAAAAAGTTTATTGATGCAAAAGATAAGCATGTCATCGTCATTGGCGGCGGTGATACAGGTGCTGACTGTGTAGCGACAGCATTGCGGCAAAAGTGTAAAAGCGTTGTGCAATTTGGTAAACATCCAGCCTTGCCGAAGGAGCGGGCGGAAGGCAATCCATGGCCTCAAGCTCCGCTGGTCTTTACGTTAGATTATGCATATGAGGAAGCCAAAAGCAAATTCGGACAGGATCCTCGTCAATTTTGCATCCAAACAAAGAAAATTGTCGGCGATGAAAATGGCAATGTAAAAGAATTGCATACGATTCAAATGGAAAAATCATTTGATGAAAACGGCAATGCGGTGTTTAAAGAAATACCCGGCACAGAAAAAGTATGGCCGTGCGATTTAGTCTTTATCGCAATCGGCTTTGAAGGGCCGGAACAGCCTGTTCTGAAGCAATTTGGCGTTGAAACGGTAAACCGGAAAGTGAACGCTCCGTACGGCAAATTTACAACAAATGTAGAAGGCGTATTTGCCGCAGGTGACGCAAGAAGAGGACAGAGCTTGATTGTCTGGGCGATTCATGAGGGAAGAGGTGCCGCAAGGGAAGTGGATCGCTTCTTAATGGGAGCGACGAATTTACCTTAAAATTATATTTTGAAATCCCGGGGCTGTCTAGAAAGTCCAATCGCCATTGAAAATAAAAATCATAAACACCGATATATCAACGTTTCTAAAACATTAATGGGGGCGTCAATAAGCCGTAAAAACGACTTATTAGACACCCCCTTTCCTTTATTTTTAAAGCATTTGCATAGCAGGCAGCAAGAAATGCCAGCTTCATTCAGCTCTGTCCGCCCATTCAAAAGAACAAGGGAGCCTCTTTTATTTATGTATGGTACAATGATATTGGGTGATGTGTATGAGCCGCGTTATTTTGCATATTGATATGAATAGTTTTTACGCATCTGTTGAGGCTGCCTTTGATCCGTCGTTAAAAGGGCTGCCGCTTGCGATAGCCGGCAACCCGGAGGAGAGGAAAGGAATTGTTGTGACTTGCAGCTATGAAGCTAGAGCGTTTGGGGTAAAGACGACCATGCCAGTATGGGAGGCAAAGAAGCTTTGCCCGAATTTAATTGTCAAAAAGCCCCGTTTTGATCGTTATCGAAAAGCATCGAAAGCAATGTTTGCGATTTTATGTTCATACACACCGATTGTAGAGCCGGTTTCTATAGACGAAGGATATATGGATGTCACAGACGTCGCAAGACATCCGCTCGATCTGGCAAAAGAAATTCAACAGCGGCTTCTTGATGAGTTGGAGCTGCCGTCCAGCATCGGAATTGCCCCGAATAAATTTTTGGCTAAAACAGCTTCTGATATGAAAAAGCCTTTAGGCATAACGGTTTTAAGGAAGAGGGATATTAAAGAGAAATTGTGGCCTCTTGATGTAGAAGAGATGCATGGCGTAGGGGCGAAAACAGCTGAAAAATTAAAGAAGATCGGAATTCGGACAATCGGTGACCTTGCAAGAGGAAACGACGTTCAATTAGAAAAAATAATTGGCATTAATGGATTAAGGTTAAAAGAAAAAGCAAACGGCATTGACCATCGCCCGGTTGATCCATCGTCCGTTTATGATTTTAAAAGCGTCGGAAATCAGATGACGCTGCCCGAAGATGCAACAAATGAAGAAGAGTTAAAGAATGCCCTGAAAAGTTTGGCGAAATCGGTAAGTCTCCGATTGAAGAAAAAAGAGGCGGTAGCGACAAAAGTTGCAGTGATGCTTCGCTATAAAGACCGGACGACTGTAACAAAAAGTATGAAATTAGAAAACCCAACCGATGATGAAAGAACAATTTTCCAGCATGCTTTGATTGTTTTTCAAAAGCTGTGGAAAAACGAGCCTGTGCGCCTGCTCGGCATAACAGGGCAGGATGTGATGCACAAAAAAAATGCTTTTAAACAGCTTGATCTATTTACTTTTGAAGAAGAAGCGAAAAATGAACCGCTCCATCAGGCGATAGAAAAATTGTCTGAAAAATATGGAGAAGGAATTATCAAAAAAGGACTGAGCATGCATAAAGAGATTGATTCTTTCGGCTCGAGCTTCGGGAAAGATTTTTTCTTTAAATAAGTTTTTTAAGCCTGTACTTTGTATATGGCTTTGACTTGAAAACAATCTATTAATTATGGTATTTTCAGTTCTGTAGAATAGTTATTCGAAATAGAAAGGGACGTATTCATATGTCAAAACAGCAAATAGGTGTTATCGGATTAGCAGTAATGGGAAAAAATTTAGCATTGAATATTGAAAGCAGAGGCTACAGCGTTTCTGTCTACAACCGTTCTTCAGAAAAAACAGACGAAATGCTAAAAGAAGCAGCAGGAAAAAAAATCGTCGGAACGTATAGTATAGAGGAATTTGTCAATTCTCTTGAAAAGCCTCGAAAAATTTTACTGATGGTTAAAGCGGGTGCTGCGACTGATGCAACTATTGAACAGCTTCTTCCATATCTCGATGAAGGAGATATTTTAATTGACGGCGGAAATACATATTATAAAGATACTCAACGCCGCAGCAAACAGCTCGCTGAACGCGGCATCCATTTCATTGGCACAGGGGTTTCCGGCGGGGAAGAAGGAGCTTTAAAAGGCCCTTCCATCATGCCGGGAGGACAAAAAGAGGCTCATGAGCTTGTGCGTCCAATTTTTGAAGCGATCGCCGCTAAGGTAAATGGTGAGCCGTGCACCACCTACATTGGTCCAGATGGAGCAGGACATTACGTAAAAATGGTGCATAACGGCATTGAATACGGAGATATGCAATTAATTTCCGAAGCTTACTTCATTTTAAAACATGTTCTAGGGTTAAATGCTCAAGAGCTTCATGAAGTGTTTGCTGAATGGAATAAAGGAGAGCTCGACAGCTATTTAATTGAAATTACAGCAGATATTTTCACAAAAATCGATGAAGAAACAGGAAAACCGCTTGTCGATGTCATTCTTGACACCGCCGGGCAAAAAGGAACAGGAAAATGGACAAGCCAAGACGCGCTCGATTTAGGAATCCCTCTTCCGATCATTACTGAATCGGTATTTGCCCGTTTTATTTCCGCCATGAAGGAAGAGCGTGTTAAAGCAAGCAAACTGTTGAGCGGACCGAATGTACGGCCTTATGAAGGAAGCAAGGAAGAACTCATTGAAGCTGTTCGCAAAGCGCTGTACATGAGCAAAATTTGTTCTTATGCTCAAGGGTTTGCGCAAATGAAAGCAGCAAGCGAAGAGTATAATTGGAATTTAAAATACGGCGATATTGCCATGATCTTCCGCGGCGGCTGCATCATCCGCGCAGCGTTTTTGCAAAAAATCAAAGACGCTTACGATCGCGACCCTGATCTTCCAAACCTACTGTTGGACCCTTATTTTAAAGAAATTGTTGAAAGCTATCAGGGAGCTTTACGACAAGTTATTGCGATTGCCATCGAAAGAGGAATTCCAGTGCCGTGCTTCTCTGCCGCTCTTGCTTATTATGACAGCTACCGCACTGAAACATTGCCGGCAAACTTAATTCAAGCACAGCGCGATTATTTCGGCGCTCATACGTATCAGCGCGTTGACAAAGAAGGCATCTTCCATACAGATTGGCTGAATAAATAACGATAAAAAGCATCGGTTTTAACCGATGCTTTTTCATTTCGCCATGATTCCTTTCTCGTGAGCACCGTTCTGCTATTTTTCATTTTGAAAAAGAAAAATACAAAATTTTTCTTGATAAAAATTTCAACATAAATTACTATAAATTCAAATAAAGGTTATATATTCCATTAAGATATAAAACTAGACTTATAATTCATTTGCTAAAAAGCGAGATGAGTGATAAAAAATGATCCAATGGATAAAGGATAATAAATTTTCCAGCTATGTATTGTTTTTTATTGCTTTTACATTGTCGTTCATTTCGATCATTCTGTCCATCTATATATCGATGGGCTCAGAGGCGGAAAATATTCCAATCATGCTGAAAAAAGAAGGGGCGCCGGCTTATGCAATTTTCGGAATTGTCCTCGTGTTTATTATATTATCAGTCATAATGCAATTATTTGTAGGAGCTTCCATTACTCATTTTTTCGTAAAATTTCTATTTAGAATTCCTTTACAATTTTCTTTATTTTATAGAGTTTATCTTATTTTCACTTCTTTTTTAGCGCTATCGATTATTTGGCAATTGTTTATGTTCCGAGATACTTCGAATATTTTTTTCATTGTAGCCAATCCGTTTTTACTCTCAGGTCTTTTTGCTCTTTTTATTCTATTGAAAAGAATGGCGAATTTAAGCTGGAAAAAGCCGCTCCTTTTCACCATTTTTTCTTTATTCGTCTATTTGGCTTTTACATTTTTAGGAGGTTACGTATTTGATGAAGAATACATTATGTGACGTGATCTTTTCTAATATGGCATCAGGATGAAGTTATGCAGTTTATTATAAAGGGTGCACTAAAAGCGGCTTTTAAAATTTAGTACTCTTAAAATATCACATGATTCATCCTTATTCACGAGAAAACCGATCTAAACTTGTGTAAGCGAGTATGATAAGACATGTATTTAAAATTATGCTATTTATTAACGAATAAAATCATCAAAGTATTTATAAACAGGCTTTTTTATTTAAGCGATGGAATTGGATTGAAGTCTAATATTTTTAATCCGATCCTTCAAATACTGAAAAGATATGCTGTTTTTGTATGTTTGGCTGCTTATATATTCTGGTTTGTACTTGCGGTCTTATTCCAAATCTTGTTTCACCATATTTCCTTGCCCATAAAAACATTGAATTTATTGATTATCTTATATATTTTGCAGCTGTGTATAATTCAGGCTGGAAGCGGTGTTAGCGATGAAATTCGCAATTTTGCAATTGAAAGCAGATTTTCAGCAGACATAAAGAAGAAATTGATCATCACTAATGAATTTTTAGGCTTCTTTTTAATATGGCTGTTTCTTTTGCTCGTGTCATTGCCTTTTTTTATCGTACAGACATATTACAACTCCTATGCAGGCTTTGTTTTTCTTCTGCAAATCTTTTCATTTTTGTTCTTCTATGGGTTTGTGCTGGCATTTATAAAATTTTTATTATTTGTGTTCAAGCGAAGCTACCCCTTTGGAAGCAATCGGTTCATTATTTCTTTCATTTATTTGCTTCTCTGTTTATTCATCAATGGAAAAAAAGAAGATCTTGAATTTTTTGTTGGTTCTGCCGTTCGTTATTTTATTCACGGAGATTTTGCGGATTTTGTAATAAAATTTGTCCCTACCGAAGTCAATTTATATGAGTTGAGAATACATGGATGGCTGTTTTTGCTGGGCATTGTTTTAATAGGAATTTGCTTGTTTTTCTTTCATAAAGCCTGCGATTATTTATTCATTGAAAAGCAAATAATACGATCTTTTTCTAAATACCATTTGCCTAAAAAGAAGTCATTATATATTTTTTTCAATTATATAAGATCAAACGGGATCATCAACAGCCATTTTTTCGTGACGTATACATTAACTGTTCTGCTGTTTCTATTTGTCGAATCTCTTCCTATAAAGGTGAATGATATATCCCTTTTTACAGTTTTTCTATTTATTTCTCTATTCATGAATCATAATCATTCGAATATCATTTTGCTTTGTAAAAGACATAAACTTTCGATCATTCAAACGTCTGTTATGTTTTCGTATATTTTATGGGTTCAATACTTTATAATGCTCCCATAAGGTGAGACACATGAGCGTGATAAATAAGTTATAATGATACCATGAAAAAAAGAAACCGATATACCGCAGAATTTAAAGCTAAGGTGGTTCTTGAGGTGTTGCGTGAAGAGCAAACCGTCAATGAAATAGCCGCCAAATATGAATTAAGCCCAGTCATGGTCAGTCGTTGGAAAGCAGAATTTCTAGAACGATCCTCGATGGTCTTTGAAAAAGGCTCAAGCGAAGTGGATAAAATCCGTAAAGAATATGAGGCCAAACAAGAAAATTTAGAGAAATTGGTAGGTCAGTTAACGGTTGAAGTTGACTGGCTGAAAAAAAAATCTGGACTCAAATAAGTCTGTTGACGAACGAAAGGCTATGGTCGAATTCAATCACCCATCGATCAGCATCAAGCGTCAGGCACAGTTATTAGGTATTCATCGTACTAGCGTGTATCGCCAATCAAAGGGGCAAACAGAAAGCTCAGAAAACATCATGCTCATGCACGAAATGGATATGCTTTATACAGCTCATCCCTACTTTGGCTACAGGCGCATGACTGCGAAACTTCGTGAGAAAGGATTTGATGTGAATCGTAAACGCGTACGCCGTCTCATGCGCCTTATGGGTATACAAGCTATTTACCCAAAACCCAACCTTAGTAAGAGGCTACATGCCAAGTACTGCCGGCCTTACCTGCTCCGTGGATGGGAGATCACCCGTCCGAACCATGTATGGGGAGTGGATATCACCTACCTTCGTATGGGACGGGGCTTTATGTACCTGTTTACCATCATCGACTGGTTCAGCCGCAAAGTGATCGATTACGAGTTATCTAGTACGCTGGAGAAAGGATTTGTCATCAACTGTCTGAAGCGGGCATTGCGTCATGGTAAGCCGACCATCATCAATAGTGACCAGGGCAGCCATTTTACAAACGCTGACTATCTCGGGCTGTTGAAAGAGTATGGCATCCAGGTATCAATGGATGGCAAAGGACGAGCAACAGACAATAGTCGTACGGAACGCTTCTTTAGAGCTTTAAAGTATGAATGTATCTATCTCAATGAATTCGATAATCCTAAAGAGTTGCGAAAAGGCATTCGACGCTATGTTACGTTCTATAATACAGACCGACCTCACCAATCCTTGGACTATTTGACGCCAGCAACAGTGTACAAGCAACCTAAGATGGCTCAAGCATCCTAACCATCGAACGTGATGAGAGGCTTTATATGGAGAGACGGGCATGATAGGCTGTTTTAGCCATGCGATGTTATCTGTCCATCGCTCCAGCGCAAAAAATCGTGCCCGTAGAGGCTCCATGTCAAGCCTTTATCGCACACGCACCACATTCATAGCGAAAGGAGAGAATGGATAACTTAAATATTATCAATTTGTGTCTTGACAAAGGGGTGCATTACACTTCATTGTGGTGATTTTACTAATTTCTGCGAAGTTGATATCTGCTGATCTGGCAGCATTATCCTTTATTTTATTAGGATTTGCCTTTATATTTTCCAGTCTAATCATTTATTGTACGTTTATTTATCAATTTGAAAAATATTTTATTGACGAAAAAGCGTTTGAAAAATTAGGCGGGATTTTAATCGTTCTCTTTTTTGCCTTCGTTGCTGCTATAAAATCCTTGCTGCGTCTAATAGGTTTAAACAATTTATTTTTAGGAGAAATGCTAAGTCTCATTTGTGTTTGTACAATTTTATTTTTAATTTTTCATAAAATCGATCGAATAAGAGGCTTCTTTTATGAGCGATTTCATTGATTTTTGAATGATGGCGTGCTTGGAATTTACCTAAACAATCGGCTTCTACGAAAATTTATTGATAAAACGCACCATTTTTGTCGCATTATTCACTATGCTAATTTTTGCTGCTTTTTCAACAGCGATCGGTCATGGACAGCTTATCAACATTTCGCTTCATTTTATATAGGCTGGGAAGACAGCGGTCGCGTTGGCTTGCAGTCAGCTTCAATTAAGAATCAACAATGGGATTATGTTGTCTCCTCTTTAAATATAGAGGGAAATGTTAAAAATTAACATAAGTTAGGGTTGAAATAGATGATTCAAGTTGCGGATTTAAAAAAGTCGTATCGGGCGAAAATGGAAATATTAAAAGGAGTTCAATTTACATTAGAACCAAATAATATCTATTGTCTATTAGGGAGAAATGGTGCGGGGAAAACGACATTGATGAAAATTTTGTCCGGCATTTTAGCTTATGATTCCGGCACGATTATAATAAAAGATAACAAAAAGCTTAATGAGCTTGTTCATTATGTTTCAGAGAAGCCAATTTTTCTAGATTTTTTATCTGGCTTTGACAACTTAGATTTTATTCAAAAAATCTATCATTTGAATATGTCGAAAGTTGAATTGGAAAGGTTTTGTGAAGAACAAGGAATTCAGTCGTTTATCCACGAACTGGTCATCAATTATTCACATGGAATGAAGCACCAACTGGCTTTAGCCGTTGCTTTTTTAATAAAACCGAAGGTATTGCTGTTGGATGAGCCGCTAGTATCTTTAGACCCGATTAACATTGCTGAAACTTATAAGAAGCTCGTTTCTTATGCCAGAAGGGGAAATATTGTTCTTCTTTCCACGCATATGATCCCGATCGCCCATAAATTGGCCGATGAAATATTATTGCTGAAAAACGGGAAAATTCATCAAGTTGCCAATCAATACAGCGAAAGCGAATTGGAAGATTATGTGTTAAATCAAATATAATAATATTTTTGCTAGATGCTTCAGCCATTTCAAAATCGATGCCGTTAATTATGCTGTCGGGCTTAAAACAGCAATTATTGTCAAGACCGAAAAAATCACCGATTTATCATTCTCCAGAAAGATCTCATTGATCCTTTTATTGGGAGCCTCTTTTCCCGTAATCGACAGCTTCAAAAGGGCTGAACGTTGCAGCCCTAATTGTTTTGGGGAGAATTCACCAGTATGCTGTAAAATCTCCATATAATTATAAAGAAAAGGATATATCCAAAAAAAGAATAGAAATGATTCCAATTAGAAGAATGGATAAACACGCCCGCTCGTTCAGCCGCTTGTTCAAAAATGCAGGCTAAAATACCAATTAAGCAAAGTAGGATTGGGCGAACAAAAGGACGGATTTTATGCATGACGATTAAAAATGAGGCGGTGATAATAGGTAGAATGACGAGCGTAAACAAGATGTTAATAGAGAAGATTTTCGGGAACAATCGTTTTGGAAAGGCGTAAAATCTGCATTCAACAAAAATCAAATCTAAGTATGTTCCAAGTAAAGAGGCAAAAAGTGCTGCAGCAAGTAAAGCAATGTTATTCCTTTCTAAGAAAAATTGCTTTTTTCGCCATGATGGTAAGTTCAATTTTTTCGATTGTTTTACAATAATCTTCATAAATATCCCCGCCTGAAAATGTTTCTTCTTTTAAATAGTGGATGACCTTCCAATCATGGAACCAATCTCCACCGTCCGCGTCTTCGTGTTTGATATTTCCCCAAGCGAATTTTAATTGAGGGCTGTAAATGCGCGGCTCTCCTTTTTTCAACTCGCACTTTTTTGTCCTTCGTTTATAGATTGTGCCTGGCTATGATTCTTTCACATGATGAAAGAGGTGCCCCCAGTAATCTGCTCTCGAACCTGTATGCTTATTTTTTTTGGCCCAACGCAGCACTCCTTGTAAAACGTTCTCTTGGTGAAAAAGCAAAGAATATAAACGTTTTCCTAACATAATTCGTTCATGAAGCGATGCAAAATGCTGCAGCGTCGCCCCCATTAAAGCAGGCTTTGTTTCATTTTCAACATACGGAAAGATGATGTGATTAAATCGCAAAAAATCATAAAGCTTGAAACCAATCGTGTTTAATACGGTCTTTTGAAAATGATGATTTTGAATAACATGTTTTTCTAAATAGTTTTGTTCATTGATGACCGTTGCGATTGCCAGTAGATAATAGTTTCTGTTTTCCCAATAGTGATTCCAGATTGTTTCCATAAATGTTGATACGTTTAAATAGGGGAGGAGGTAAAATAAGTTTCGTTTCATGCGCAAGCTGTGGTGATAAAGTAAAAATTGCGGGAATACATCTTGAAAGATTAACCAATTTCCACGTTCTAAAAATAAAAAGTAGTTTTTTTGCTCCTTTTCTGATATTAGCCTTGTTAACAAGTCTCCTTTTAAATCTGTCATATGCCATCCTCCATTCCGGGAAACCATATGTCCTAAGAGCGCCCAATGGATGTCTGGATGCCTGATATAAAAATTTAAATATGCAGCTGTTCTAGTTACGTTGTTAGCGTTGAGTGTATTTGTCACGTTCACAATGGAATCAATGATGTTTTGTTCCCATGTTTGTAATGGAGGCATAGTCTGATTTACGTTATATTTCATTTTTTCGACGAGATCTTCCTTAATTTTCAAAAGCTGTTGATCGATCAATTTATTGTTGTTCAACCATGGAAAGACCATCCTATTCCTCCCTCATCGAATAGCTTCCATAAAAGCTGAATATGTATAGGAATAAGCTAAAACTTACTACATGAAGTGGTGGTGAATAGGATGAAACAACGAATTGAAGCTGAAATCAATCGATTGGCGGAATTAATCCTAAAGAGGCAAAATTTTGACGGAACTTGGGATTTCCCATTTGAAACGGGTATTGCCACAGATTGTTATATGATTATCTTATTACGAACATTGGAAATTCATGATGAACAATTCATTCAATCACTCGTTGAAAGGATATTAAGTAAACAGGAGAAAAACGGAGCATGGAAGCTGTTTTACGATGAAGAGAAGGGAAATCTATCCACAACAGTTGAAGCATACTATGCTTTACTTTATTCGGGATTCATCGATCAAAACAATACAAACATGCGACTAGCTAGGAAGTTTATCATAAACCATGGTGGCATTGGAAAAGTAAATATGTTTACGAAAGTCATGCTTGCTTTAACGGGCCAAATCAAATGGCCTAAATCCTTTCATCTGCCGATCGAATTCATTTTATTTCCGACTACTTTTCCTGTAAATTTTTTTGACTTTTCCGTTTATGCAAGAGCCAATTTAATACCAATATTGATTGCTGCTGATCGCAAGTTTAGTATAAAGACAAAGCATACTCCTGACTTATCAGACTTATATGTTCATAGAAATGAAGACCTTTGGGACTTGGACTCTTCTGAATGGCGTTCTTTTTTTTCGTGTATATATGACGGCATGAAACAATTAGTAGGTACTCCTTTTGAGCTTCATCGATTGGCATTACATCGAGCAGAACAATATATGTTAAATCGAATTGAACAAGATGGTACCTTTTATAGCTACTTTAGTTCAACATTTTTAATGATTTTTGCTCTGATGGCTCTAGGATATTCGAAAAAGCATCCAGTTATTGTTCGGGCTGTTCAAGGGCTAAAGTCAATGAAGACAACAATAGATGGACACACTCATATTCAATACACGACGGCAACTGTTTGGAATACGGCATTATTAAGCTATTCATTACAAGAAGCTGGTGTGCCATCTGCGTCAGCTGCTATTCAAAGAGCAAATCAATATTTGCTTTCTCGCCAGCACTATCTATATGGTGATTGGGCTGTTCATAATCCGTATCAAATACCGGGGGGATGGGGATTTTCAAATATTAATACGATGAATCCGGATATTGATGATACAACAGCGGCTTTACGCGCGTTGCGAAAAGAAGCATTAAATAATCGCTCCTTTTGGGATCGAGGAATGAAATGGCTCCTGTCTATGCAAAACGATGATGGAGGCTGGGGATCGTTCGAAAAAAATGTCAATAAGTCATCGCTATCTTGGCTTCCGATAGAAGGCGGGGAAAAAATGCTTCTTGACCCATCAACGCCTGATTTAACGGGAAGAACGTTGGAGTTTTTAGGTAATTTTACACGATCAAGCTACAATCAAACGTTTATAAAGCAAGGGGTAAAGTGGCTTTTAAAAAATCAACGAAGCGATGGTTCTTGGTATGGACGGTGGGGAATTTGTTATATTTATGGATCATGGTGTGCATTAACAGGCTTAATCGCAGTAAAGGTGAGAAGAGATCACCCTGCCGTACGAAAGGCTGTGAAATGGTTATACTCCATTCAAAATGACGATGGGGGCTGGGGAGAGTCTTGTAAAAGTGATATACAGAAAAAATTTATCCCTTTACCAGCTAGTACTAGAGTGCATACCGCGTGGGCATTAGACGCTTTGGCAGCGGCAGAAGAAACGGTTACACCACAAATGAATCAAGCAGTGAACTATTTATTAAATTCAAAAGATGAAAATTCATGGACAATCACATACCCAAAAGGTCAAGGCTTACCTGGCGGATTTTACATTCATTATCCAAGCTATGAATATATTTTTCCTTTGCTGGCATTGGCTCATTTTGTAAAGAAATGGTGATTAGAGGATGGAAATTTGTACGCAAAAAGCTACGGCCGTAACATTTTTGATAATTAATTTTTAACCTTTTTACCGAAAAATAGTAGAACGATGTTTCAATGGAAAGCTATCCTCATTTAAAGTGAAATTCGCGAGACTCCTAAAGGGAAAAAGCGATCAGTGTAAGACAAAAGCTATGAATTATTTCCCTATGAGGAGTCATACATGAGAAATTTATGAAAAATAAAAAGGAAATCGCACTAGTTTATAATAATATTAATAGATATAAGGCTTGTAGATTATCAAAATATTTAATCGGATTAACTGTAAACGGTTACAATTTATTTGAGCTAAAGGTGAAATATATGTCAAACAAAAGATGGACATTAACTTTTTTATTCTTAATTATTTTGTTTCTATATGTTTTTATTCAATTTATATGGACGTCAAAGCAGATGGAAGAGACAGTGGAAGCTCTTGACAAAAGGGTTTCCCTACATGAAGAACCTCCGCATTTTATTCTTATTGCTCAAGAATTCGATAATCCATACTGGCGGAAAGTAGAAAAAGGTGCTCAGGATGCTGCAAAAAAGTTTCAAGTAGAAGTTGAATATGTCGCTCCGTTACGAACAAGTATTGAAGAACAGATTAAGCTATTAGAAAAAGCAATTGCTTCTAAAGTAGATGGAATCATTGTTCAAAGTTTGGATGAAGAAGCATTTACTCCAATCATTAATAAAGCAATATCCAAAAATATTCCAATTATCACAATTGATACAGATGCTAAAGCGAGCCGTCGTCTTTCCTATGTAGGGACAGACAATTTTGCAGCTGGTCAATTGCTTGGGAAAACCGTGGTAGATATGACAACAGGGCAGCATAAAATTGGGGTTATTATTGGGAGTGAATCATCTGACAATCAACAGGAGCGGCTAGATGGTTTTTTGTCAGTTATTAAACAACATCCAAGGTTAGAAGTAGTGGAAGTCCAAGCATCCAATATTTCAAGAATACAAGCGTCCATTCAAGCTGATATTATGTTAAGAAAATATCCCGATATTTCAGTGATGGTTGGGACAAGTGCTTTAGATGCAATTGGTATGACAGTGGCTGTGAAAAATTTGCAACGATCCGATATTCAAATTTTTGGATTTGATGACGTCGAAGAAACATTATTGGCAATAAAAAAAGGAGAGATTACAGCAACCATCATTCAAAAACCATATGAAATGGGTTTTATTGCTGTTCAATTAATGTCCAAGCATTTGCAAGGACAACCTATACCAAACGTATATTTTACTTCAAGCAAAAAAGTAGATGCATCAAACGTACAAATGGAGGTAACACCGTGAATATACGGACAAAATTGTTTATCTTTATTCCATTGCTCGTCATTTTACTCAATACTATAGCATTTTTTATTTTTGATAGTGGAAAAAAAGTTCAAAAGAGCTATGACTTCATGGTCCATCGTATTTACTTATACAAACAAATTTCCAATGAAACTCAAGAAAATCTTCGCTATTTAAGCAGCTATCTCATATATCAAGACAAAGAAAATCTTAACTTGCTAATTAAACATAAAGCTAATTTAGAAGCTCTGCAAAATAATTTAAGCAACAATTCGGCCAGTAATGCTTTAGTAGTTGATAATTACAAAAATATGATCAATACTTTTCTCCAACTGGAAGAAGCTATTTTAACAAACTTAAAAGAAAAAAAATTTCTGGATCAAGCTGATCAATTCAAAGAAATAGAAAGAGTTGCTTCTTTCATTCGGGAGGATAGCCAACAACTAGTAGACATGGAATTGAGTGAATACCAGCCTGTGTATAATAGTATGTTGGCAATTAACGAAAATATGAATAAATGGGGAGGAAGTTTGTTTATTGTAACCACAGCATTAAGTATCGTATTTGCTATCTGGCTGTCTCGAAGTATCGTCATTCCCATTCAGCAGCTTGTTCAAACAGCTAAACAAGTCGCTGCGGGAGACTTAAATACGAACGTGCCGATATACCAGCCAAATGATGAGGTTGGGGTACTAGGAAAAGTGTTTAATCAGATGATTGAAAATTTACGAAAATTAATCTCTAAAAATATGGAAATACTAGAAAAAGAAAAATTAATGAGAGAATTAGAGTTAAAAGCACTTCAAAGTCAAATTAACCCGCACTTTTTATTTAACACATTAAATGTGATCTCAAAGCTTGCATATATTGAAGGAGCTGAAAAAACGAGTGAACTAACCATTTCTACTTCCAATTTATTACGATATAATTTGCGGAAATTAAACGAACCTGTCATGCTGCGTGAAGAAATTGAAAATGCAAAAGAGTATTTTGCCATACAAAAAGCACGATTTCGTGACCGTATTTCATTTCAAATGGAGATTGATAATCATTGTTTAGACCAATCAATACCTGCACTTACGATTCAGCCTTTGCTTGAAAATGCTTTTGTCCACGGGATCGAATCAATGGAATCAGGAGCTGTTATTGAGTTAAGTGTCAAAGAAAAAGAAGGAAGAGTGTTGGTGAAAATTTCGGATAATGGTGTAGGGATGGATGAAAAGATTGTGAAAACAATACTCGAGTCACCATCTTTTTCAATTAAAAAATCAACAGGACATTCAACAGGATTAGGAATGGAAAATGTGTTTCGACGTTTGCGATTATTTTACCAAGTACATGATATCGTGGATATTAAAAGCAAGCAAGGTCGCGGCACCACGATTTTGTTGTCATTACCAAGAGTAAGGGGGGAAAAGATGCATGTATAAACTTCTCATTGCAGATGATGAACCTCTAGAGCGTGAAGGGTTAGAATTGATGATTCAAAAATGTTTGCCCAATCAATTTCAAATTTTTCATGCTGAAAATGGCCGATTGGCGATACAACAGATGGAAAAGCATCAGCCGGAAATTATATTTATGGATTTAAAAATGCCTGGTATTCAAGGACTGGAGGCGATTGAAGAAATAAAAAAACAAAATCCTAAGATTAAAATCATTATATTAACTGCATTTGATTATTTTTCCTATGCAAAAGAAGCCATTGAACTCGGTGTGAATGATTATATTTTAAAACCAGCTAAAAAAGAGAAAATTGTCTCTGTGTTGAAAAAATGTATATCAGAATTAGAAGAAGAATTGTTAAATCGTGAGAAGGAACTGAAAATGAAAGAAAAGCTGGGACACCTTTTTTCAATTAGTGAATCCGAATGTGCCCTAATGATTATGATGGATGCAGTATCAGAAACAGACGTGGATGAATTGCTTTCTCTGTTAAAAATCCCTCACCGAACTAGTGTAGCCTTTGTCATTGAATTTTCCGATATAAAGATGGAAGAGAAACAAGATTTATACCAAATTGTCAAAAGGTATATGAAAAATAAACAAGAGTGTATATGCAGTCCTTTAATCGATCATCGTATGACGATATTTTCGTTTCCTTCCGATCAGGACATGACGAGAAATCAATGGATTACTCTTTCCATGAAATGGTTGAAGGAAATCGAAAAACGAACAAACAAAAAAATTAAAATAGGAATTGGTACTTTGCAAAAGGATATTCAAGGCTTTAAAAAGTCATATCAAGAAGCTCTTCTGGCTGTAACATCTCAACCGTATTTTGGACGGGTAAAACATATTTCAGAAGTAGAGGCTGCACACGATTCAGACAAGAAAGAAAAGAATCGAACTTTACTAAATTCAGAGAATACGAAGGGACTAGATATAGCACTTCAATTTATTTCTGATCATTTTCACGAAGATATTACACTAGAGGAAGTCGCTCAATTGATGAATTTTCATCCACACTATTTTAGTAAACGATTTAAACAGGAAACGGGCCAAACGTTCTCTGATTTTTTAACACACATGCGTATTGAAAAAGCGAAAGAACTGATGAAACAATACCACCTTAACGTAAAAGAAATCTCTTATTATGTTGGTTATAACGATCCTAACTATTTTAGCCGAGTTTTTAAAAAAGTTACAAAAATGACGCCAAAAGAGTATCGAAACCAACTGCAGAAAAATAAATGATAAATTCGATCACTTCTCCTATACGTGCAGGAGGGGTGATCTTTTTTTAGCACTTTTTTGACAAATATTAAAAGAGTCCTATTTTGGTAGTCAGTAAAATTTTTACAGGTGAAAAATGTCCCTTTATAAGTCGAAAAAGTGAAGGAAATAAGAAAGAAATCGTTTTCATATGCGTGATAGGCTTAAAAATGAAAGCGTAAACATTACGAGGGGGGTTTCAAATGAAGAAATGGTGGAAAACTTTATCGATGGCAGCTGCATCACTTGTTTTAGCTTCTGCTTTAACAGGATGCGGCGTTGTTTCATCGGGAGGCGAGGACAAAAGCAGTCAAGCGAAAGAAGATGGCGACAAAATTGTGGTTGGTTTCTCAATGGATACGTTAAAGGAGGAGCGCTGGCAGCGCGATAAAGACCTGTTTGAAGCAAAGGTAAAAGAATTAGGAGCAGAAGTAAAAACGCTTGCGGCTAATGGCGATGATGCCGCTCAATTGAATCAAGCAGAACAATTAATTTCCGAAGGGGTAGATGTGTTAGTTGTTGTACCACATAATGCAGAAGCTACAGCAGCTATTGTTGACAAAGCGCATAAAGAAGGAATTAAGGTTATTTCGTATGACCGCCTGATTAAAAATGCAGATGTAGACTACTATGTATCTTTTGACAATGTTCGAGTTGGGGAAATGCAGGCGAAAGAGATTGTTAAGCAAGCACCGACTGGAAACTATGTATACATCGGTGGTGCCGATACAGATAATAATGCTCACCTATTTCGTGAAGGAGCTATGAATGTGTTAAAACCGCTTGAAGAAAAAGGGGATATTAAGATTGTTTATGATCAGTTCTCAAAGGACTGGAAGCCTGAAGAAGCATTGAAAAATATGGAAAACGCTTTAACAGCAAATAAAAATAATATTCAAGCAGTTATAGCAGCAAATGATGGCACAGCTGGCGGCGCCATTCAAGCATTAGCGGCTCAAGGACTGGCAGGGAGAATCCCTGTGTCTGGTCAAGATGCAGAGCTGGCTGCGCTGCAACGCATCGTGGAAGGAACGCAAACAATGACGGTTTATAAACCAATTCATGCTATTGCCACGAAAGCGGCTGAAATAGCTGTAGCTGTTGCAAAAGGAGAAAAAATCGAAACAGATCAAAAAATACCGAACGGTAAAATCGATGTTCCATCTGTCCTTCTCGATCCTATTGCTGTAACGAAAGAAAATGTTCTAGATACTGTCATTAAAGATGGATTTCACAAATTAGAAGATGTCTATCAAAATGTTCCAAAAGATCAATGGCCAAAACAGAATTAAATGTTATAAAGGCTGACTCTTCCAAAAGAGTCAGACCTTTCTCATTCTATCATGCTGCGAATGGGAGGGAAGATGGTTGTATTCGTTAGAGATGGATCAAATAACAAAAGAGTTTCCCGGAGTGAAAGCATTAGACCGTGTAACATTTAAAGTGAAAAAAGGTGAAATTCATGCGCTCTGTGGTGAAAATGGAGCGGGTAAATCGACGTTAATGAAAGTATTAAGTGGATTATATCCAACTGGAACATATTCAGGAGAGATTCGTATAAACGGAACCCCTGTACATTTCCGCAATATTAAAGATGCAGAAAAGGCAGGGATTGCAATTATTCACCAAGAACTTGCACTCGTTAAAGATTTGACAGTTGGAGAGAACATTTTTCTAGGAGCAGAACCGAAAAAATATGGCGTCATCCAATGGGATCAATTGTTTTATGAGTCATCCGAATGGTTAAATGCAGTAGGTTTAAATGTGGCTCCTCAAACGAAAATCTATTCACTTGGCATCGGGCAGCAACAACTTGTGGAAATTGCCAAAGCTTTGTCTAAAAATACGAAGATATTGATTTTAGATGAACCGACAGCTGCTTTAACAGAGAGTGAAGTCGAAATATTAATGGGAATTTTAGAGGAATTAAGAAAAAAAGGGGTAACATGTATTTACATTTCTCACAAAATGCCTGAAGTTTTTCGTTTAGCTGATTCCATAACCGTCTTACGTGATGGAAAATCCATTGCAACTCTATCCAAAGATGAAACAAGTGAGGATGAAATTATTTCTTTAATGGTCGGCAGAGAATTAACGGAACGATATCCGCAAGCTGAACGAACTCCAAATGAAACGATTCTTGAAGTGAAAAACTATTCTGTCTGGCATCCAGATATGCCAAAAATGAAGGTAAATGATAATATTTCCTTTTCACTTAGAAAAGGAGAGATCCTTGGAATAGCTGGATTAATGGGGTCTGGTAGATCAGAGCTTGCCACAAGTCTTTTTGGAGCATATGAGGGAAAACGGGAAGGCGAGGTATGGATAGAAGGTAAAAAGGTTCACATTCGCAACGTTCAAGATGCTATTAATGAAGGGATAGCATTAGTGACAGAGGATCGAAAACGCTTTGGTCTTGTTTTAAGTATGGATGTGAAAACAAATACCACTCTTGCCAGTTTGAAAAAAATTAGCAAATGGGGCGTTATGAACCATAATGAAGAAATGAAATCAAGCCAACAGTTTGTCCAGAAGTTAAAAACTAAAACGGCATCTCTCGAAACGAAAGTTGGAGCATTATCGGGAGGGAATCAGCAAAAAGTCGTTATTGCCAAATGGTTGATGTCTAAGCCGAAAATTTTAATTTTAGATGAACCTACACGGGGAATTGATGTAGGGGCAAAATATGAGATTTATCAATTAATGAATCAGCTGGTTAATGAAGGAGTCGCAATCATTATGATCTCATCAGAGCTGCCTGAAATACTTGGTATGAGCGATCGAATTCTGGTCATGAACGAAGGCAGATTTGTGAAAGAGCTGACGAAAGAAGAAGCCACACAAGAAAAAATTATGTCAGCAGCAACGGGAGGAGGGAAATAAATGGAATTAAAAGTGACGGCTCAACAAAAGACAAATGTCAAAAAAAAGTCGTTGAAAGATATAATCGGAAAAATTGACGTACGGGCTTATACGATGATTGGTGCCATAGTTGCGATTTGGCTGTTCTTTGGAATTTTGAACGATACATTCTTAACAGCGCGTAACCTTTCAAATTTATTCACTCAAATGTCTGTTACTTCTATTTTAGCGATTGGAATGGTCCTCGTTATTGTTGCCGGACACATTGACTTATCTGTCGGATCCATTGTAGGTCTTACAGGAGGTATTGCTGCCATATTTAGTAACTGGATGGGAATGCCAACGATTGTTGTCATTGTTGTCACGTTAGTTGCTGGTGCAATTGTTGGCCTACTTCAGGGTTGGCTAGTTGCCTATCAGGCAATTCCTGCATTTATTGTCACTTTAGGAGGTATGATGGCATTTCGCGGCATCTTAATGGGAATAACGAAATCAACAACCATTCCTATTTTTGATGCGAATTTTATTGCCCTTGGAAGTGCCTATTTTACAAATATGTTTGGGATTGTGTTGGCCATACTAGCAGTAGTCATTTTGGTTATTTTAACAATAAGAAAACGAAAAACTCGCTTAAATTATGGATTTGAAGTAATGCCTCTTTCATTGGAAATCATGAAAATACTTTTTCTTAGCTCACTCATTGTTTTATTCGTCATCACGATGAACAGCTATAAAGGAATTCCGTTTCCCATTATATTTGTTATCGGTTTGGCAGTCATTTTTTCATTTATTGCGAATAACACAACATTTGGCCGTCATATTTATGCAATTGGCGGAAATTCAGAAGCTGCGCGTTTATCAGGAATTAATATTAAAAGTCGCACGATGATGCTGTTTGTATTTAGCGGATTGTTATCAGCCGTTGCAGCAATTGTGTTAACAGCTCGTCTTTCTTCTGCTACCATTTCGGCTGGTCAGATGTATGAATTAGATGCTATCGCTGCATGTGTCATTGGCGGAACCTCTTTAATGGGCGGATCTGGAACGATTATTGGTGCGATTATAGGGGCCATGGTCATGACATCGCTCGATAATGGAATGTCCCTTATGGGGCTGGACACCTATTGGCAGTACATTGTGAAAGGAAGTATTCTTGTACTAGCAGTCTGGATAGATATTGCAAGCCGTAAAAAAAATAAGTAGTTAAAAATCTGCTACAAAAGGGCTGAACTTTGGATATCATTCATAGTTTCAGCCCTATTTGTATTGGTAAAAAATGTACCAGTATGCTGTAAAATTTCCATATAATTATGAAGACTATATCAAACTATGGAAAGCTTGGAATAAACCTCATTTCATTTCCTATCCTTGTGGTCATTTAGGCATCGTATTTCAACGAAGGAAAATCACTAAGGACGGAATGTGATTTATTAAATGTAAAATCACATAAATAAAAAAGCCTATAGGTAATTCTAGAAGCAATTAAGAAGTTCGATAACTAAACTTACCTCTTAAATAAGCCTAATTTTTTTGCTGCTTTTTTCTTCCATTTTTTAAAATGTTGTTGACATGGTTTTTGACCGTTCGGATGGAAATGAACATTTCACCTGCAATTTCACGTATTATCTATGAACTCTAATATTTTTCATTCGGTTGGCGTTAGTTGTGATTGGATTTTTCCCATCTTATATTGATTTTCTATCTTTTTAACTTGCAAAATTCTTTGGTCAAGTCCAAATTATTGTGTAAATTCCCCCCTACGAACTTTACTTTCTATAATTTGGATGGGGATGTTTAATAAGTCGTTTTTCGGCTTATAGACGCTCTTTTAATGTTTTAGAAATGTTGATAGATTGATATTTTTCAATGAGGATTTGACTTTTTAGACAGCCTCTATTGGATATATTTTTTAACTATCACTTTTTTGATTAATTCTTTCACAAACCGTTTCGTTTATATCTAAATTCGGTAAAAAATAAATTAAGATAGAAATGAAGAATATTTATGAAAGGAGTGAAAAAATGAAGCAATACCATATCATTGTTTCAGGACGTGTGCAAGGAGTGGGGTTTCGATATTTTACGCAATCAAAAGCAGTCGAGCACCAAATTTCCGGTTGGGTTCGAAACAAGATGGACGGAACGGTTGAAATCGTTGCAGAAGGAGAGGAGCAAAATTTACAGAACTTTCTTGCCTCTATTCAAAAAGGTAGTCCTTTTTCAAAAGTTGAAAATATACAATTAACGGAACATGATGAAGTGGAAGGCTTTCAAAAGTTTGATATTCGTTATTAATCATTAAAGCATCAATATGATAAAACACCCCTATTTGTACAAGGGGTGTTTTAATAAGGTAACACTTTTAAATTGAAAAATGTCATTAGATCGGCCACCAATGGAAGCCGTCTTTGGCAAGAAGTTCATCCGCTTCTTTAGGACCCATCGAGCCTGCCTCATAGTTCGGGAAGGCCGCTTTTTTACGGGACCATGCATTTGAAATCGGATCAACATATGCCCATGATAAGGCGACTTCATCCCAGTGGGTAAAGTTCGTGGCATCGCCTTGCATGCAATCATATAGCAATCTTTCATATGCCTCCGGAGTGTTCATGCCGTCGATGCCGTTATTGTTGTAAGAAAGCTTAATTGGTGTAGCCTCTGAGCTTACTCCCGCTTTTTTGGCATTGAGATGAAGCGTAATCCCTTCATCAGGCTGGATATGGATGACAAGCAAGTTTGGAACGCGGTCGCTTTCCTTTTTAAAGTAAAGGTTCATTGGAATGTCTTTAAATTCGACAACAATTTTTGTTGATTTTTCTTTCATCCGCTTTCCTGTGCGAATGTAAAAAGGAACGCCTGCCCAACGGTAATTGTCAATCAAAATCTTTCCGGCCACAAACGTTTCTGTATTGGAATCGGGATCTACATTTGTTTCTTCTCGGTAGCCGATAACCTCTTTTCCATTAATTATTCCCTTTGTATATTGGCCTCTTACAAAATAGCTGTCGACTTCATTTTCCTGAATTGGCCGTAATGCACGAAGCACTTTAATTTTTTCGGAACGAATTTCGTCAGTCGTTAATTTAATTGGCGGTTCCATCGCAAGCAGGGCCACCATCTGCAGCATATGGTTTTGCACCATATCTCTGAGCGCACCGGATGTTTCATAATAGTTGCCCCGGTCTTCCACGCCGAGTGATTCGCTTGAAGTAATTTGAATATTGGAAATAAAACGGTTATTCCATAAATGTTCAAAAAGCGCATTGGCAAATCGAATGACTTCAATATTTTGCACCATTTCTTTTCCTAAATAGTGGTCGATTCGGTAAATTTGCTCTTCATCGAATGCGGCGCGGATTTCATCGTTTAATTTTTGGGCGGAAGCTAGGTCATGGCCGAACGGCTTTTCAATGACAAGTCTTGTCCATCCGTTTGTATCTTTTAAACCGTGCTCTTTTAAATTGTTAGCGATGATTCCGAAAAATTCAGGCGCCATCGCCAAGTAAAAGACTCGGTTCCCTTCCGTTTGATATTTTTCATCCAAGTCGGAAAGTAAGCTTTTTAAGCTGTGATACGAAGACTGGTTCGATACATCAAACGGATGATAATAAAAATGCGAAGTAAAGGATGTTAGATCGCTGTTGACGGAAACTGCATTTTCAACGGAATCTTTAACATTTTCCCTGAACGTTTCGTTCGTCCATGGTCTTCTTGCCACGCCAACGACCGCGAATTCTTCGCTGATCTTACCGCTTTGATATAAACGGTAAATGGATGGGAATAATTTCCGTTTTGCTAAATCTCCTGTTGCTCCGAATATAATGATGATTGCTTTTGGTAACTGGATTGTATTCACTGAACGTACCTCACTTTATCGTTTTGCTATAAATTTTGCTAAAAATATGTACCCGTTCAAATATTTAATTTTAAAGGTAAACGTACTGTAACGCAAATAATATTTGCTGATTTTTCTGCTAAATATTGAATGAATGTATTATAATAACTGATAAAAAGACATTTGGAGGAGCGAACGTTGAATCTTTATTTTTTAGGAACAGGTGCTGGTCTGCCGGCCAAACATCGAAATGTGTCTTCCATTGCGCTTGAATTGCTTGAAGAACGCGGTTCTATTTGGCTGTTTGATTGCGGCGAGGCGACACAGCACCGGATTTTATATACGAACATCAAACCGGCAAAAATTGAAAAAATTTTTATTACGCATTTGCATGGTGATCATATATACGGACTTCCCGGTTTGTTAGGAACAAGATCCTTTCATGGCGCCGAGAGCCCGCTCGTAATTTACGGTCCTCCCGGCATTAAAGAATTTGTGGAACAAACTTTGAAGTTAAGCTTTACTCATCTTAAATATCCGCTTATCACAAAAGAAATATTTGACGATGAAACCGTTTTTGAGGATGATCAATTCATCGTTAAGGTAAAGAAATTGGAGCACGGCATCCCTTCATTCGGTTATCGGATTATAGAGAAGGATCTGCCCGGAACACTTTTAGCGGATCGATTAAAAGAAATTGGAGTAAAACCTGGACCTATATACAAAAAATTAAAAAATGGCGAAACAGTCCAACTTGCTGATGGAAGAGTTTTGAATGGAAAAGATTTTTTAGGTCCTGTCAAAAAAGGACGGATTGTTTCGATTTTGGGTGATACAAGATATTGCAAGCAAAGCGTCGAATTATCAAAGGATGCGGATGTTTTAGTGCATGAGGCGACATTTGCAAAGGATGAAGAGCTTTTGGCCTACAATTATTTTCATTCGACAACAGTTCAAGCAGCGCAAATTGCTTTAGAGGCAAACGCAAAAACGTTATGGCTGACGCATATTAGCTCGCGATATCAAGGCGAAGAGGATTGTCAAATGCTTCTTGCTGAAGCAAGGGCTGTATTTCCAGAAGCAAGCCTTGCCCATGATTTTTTATGTGTCCCAATTCCTAAAAAGTAGAAAATGGTATGGGGATGCCAAAAATGAAACTTTCGCCGCCTTTTTTACATAGAATAAAAGAATCGTCTACAGGCATATTTAGTCCTATAATCGGGCAAAAAAATCGTCGACATGATTCTTGCAGAATCTCTGAACTTTCAAAATTTTTTCGGTTGCGGCAATGAAAGAATTATATGTTGATTCAACACTCACTGTATGCTTTGGAAAATGCAATATGCAAACAAAAGCTGCCTCAAAAGGCTTTTTTGAGACAGCTTCTTCTTTTATACGCGCCATCCGCGTTCATATTGTGTCGGCGATTCAATTTTTGCGTTTAGTTCATTAGCTGCATGGTAAGGCCAATATGGATTTCTCAATAATTCGCGGGCGACAAAAATAAGATCCGCCCGGTTGTTTTTTAAAATCTCTTCCGCCTGCAAAGGTGAAGTAATTAAGCCGACTGCCCCTGTTTTGATGTTTGCTTCCTGTCTGATTTTTTCGCTAAATGGCACTTGGTACCCGGGATAAACATCTATATTTGTCGGGACAAGCCCTCCTGAGCTGACATCAATCAAATCGACACCATCCTCTTTCAGCCATTTAGCAATTTGTACGTAATCATTTATCGTCGATCCGCCTTCAACATAGTCACTGGCGGAAACACGAACAAACAACGGGCCTTCCCACACTTTCCTTACGGCTTGGATAACCTCTTTTAAAAACCGGTAGCGGTTCTCTAAGCTTCCTCCGTACTCATCATTGCGCTTGTTTGATAGCGGAGATAAAAATTCGTTAATGAGATAACCGTGGGCTGCATGGATTTCGATGATATCAAAGCCTGCGTCCTTAGCTCGTTTTGCTCCTAATTGAAATTTTTCAACCGTTTCTTTTATTTGTTCTTTTGTCAGTTCTTTCGGTGTACGGCTGTTTTGATCAAAAGGAATTGAAGATGGGGCGAATATGTCTCCGCTCACATTTGACTTTCTTCCTGCATGAGCAAGCTGGATGCCTGTTTTCGCTCCGTATGATTTGATTTGCTGCACAAGTTCAGCCAATTTTATAATATGGTCATCTTCCCATATACCGAGGTCCAATTCAGAAATTCTGCCTTCCGGCGTAACAGCTGTTGCTTCAAGAATGATGAGGCCCACCTGTCCAACCGCTCTTGAAATGTAATGTGTGAAATGAAAATCTTCAAGAAATCCTTTTTTATTTGCGGCTGAGTACATGCACATCGGCGACATGACAATTCGATTTTTCAATGTGACATCTTTAATCGTAAATGGAGAAAATAATAATCGGTCTTTCATCTTTTATTCGCCTCCCTAAATATTTCCTTTAAAATTTTAGCAATTATGATTATTTTTGTCATATGATCTGCTTGGTAAATATAAAAAAGGGGTTCAGTATTGCTCGCTGAACCCGAGTCCGATTTCAGATTATTGTTCGTTCACCAGTTTTTCCTCCAAAGCGCTGTTTAATTCTTTTGACCGTTCGACTGCCCGTTTCACACAGCTTATAATAGCTTCATCTACGTGATGATTGTTTAGGACGCTTAAGCCGGCTTCAGTTGTGCCGCCTGGGCTCATTATTTCTTTTCTTAGAGTAGACGGCTCTTTGTCAGACGTTTTTAACATTAATGCTGCCCCATAAAGTGTTTGAACAATGAGGGAGCGTGCCATGGACTTTTCTAAACCGATTTCTTCTGCTGCTTTTTCCATTGCTTCTACTATGTAATAAATATAGGCTGGTCCGCTTCCTGCCAGTCCTGTGACGGCATCGAGCTTGTCTTCTTCAACAATTTCAACTGTTCCGATCAATTGAAACAGTTCAACAGCTGCTGACAGGTCACCATCCGTTGCATATTGTCCTTGTGCCAAGGCGGTTGCTGATTGTCTGATGGTAGCGGACGTATTCGGCATTGCTCGAATGACGGGAATACGTTTGTTGAATAATGTTTCAATTGCTTTCGTTGAAACGCCTGCGAGCATGGAAATAACAAGATGGTTTTCTGTTGCGTATTCGCGGACTGTTTTTACTGCCTCGTCAACGTCCTTCGGCTTCATCGCGAAAAAAATCGTTTTTGTGTTGTCAAACAAATGCTTTTTATCTTTTGTAATCGTGACGCCGTATGTTTTTTGCAGCTCCTCGAGCCGCTTTTCATTGGAACGGTTTGTCACAACGATCTCTTCTCTCCGGCACTTGTTCCCGTTGATCAATCCGGATATAATAGCTTCCGCCATAGATCCGGCTCCGATAAATCCAAACTTGTACATAAAAAGAGACTCCTTCCTGATCGTTTTATATGTTTCTTTTGAACTTCTTCCCTATAAACTTAGTTTAAAAGAGAAGAGATTCAGTGGGAAAGGTAGCGAGAAAACGTTTTACTATTCATCTGTTAAGCAACAGAAGCGCATGCTTTGGATGGGCTTGTATGATGAAATGTTTCCCTGCCTTAAATTCTAAAAGCGTTGTAGAATTAATTTTTTATCAGTTCCAACGGCTTGTCAAGTATACTTATGAATTATTCGAATAAAATGACAAATTGATTTATCATGTGTAAAATAAGTTATATTAAAAAATTAAAGGCGGTTTGCAAAAATGTTCAGCAAAGATGCAATTTATAAAATAACGATCCCTATACCTTATCCGATTAAAGATGTGAACGTGTATGTTGTAAAAGGGGACGCATTGACATTAGTGGATGCAGGGATGAAAACGGAGGAAGCGTGGAGAGTTTTTGAACATAAGCTGAAGGAAATAGGGCTTGTGCCTGAGGATATTGAGCAGGTCATTCTTACCCACCATCATCCTGACCATATCGGTTTGCTCGATTTTTTTGATGGCGATCTTCGTGTTTTGGGCCATCGTTTGCTTGCTCCTTGGCTTTCTCATGATGTGCGTTTTTTTGATCGGCAAAAGGAATTTTTTTTAGAATTATTGAAGCAGTTTGCCGTCCCGGAGTCGTTTGCGTCACACTTAGATCATCTTGATCTTTCCTTATATCCACGCAATCATCCGCTGACCTCCTCCATTCAAGAAGGAGATGAAATAGACGGGATGCCTGGGTTTACAGTCATTGAGACTCCTGGACATGCCCAAAGCCATATCGTTTTGTACAATGAGGAAGACTGCCGAATGATCGGCGGCGATCATTTGCTGAAAACCATTTCCTCCAATCCTGTTCTTGAAATGCCGTATGAAGGAAAAGAGCGTCCAAAACCTCAGCTGCAATATAATGAATCTTTGAAAAAGCTTTTGCATATTCCGATTTCTGTTGTCTTTCCGGGTCATAAAGATGAATTTTTCGATCCTCACCTGTTGATTCGGAACCGTTTAGACAAACAGCATGAACGCGCGCTCACCGTATTAAAGCATTTAGAAAAACAGGAAATGACGGTGTTTGCTCTTTGCAAGCTTCTTTTTCCGTCTGCTTATCAACAAGAGCTTTTATTTGCTATATCAGAAACTGTTGCTCAGCTTGATTATTTAGAACAATATGGAAAAATTAACAAAAGAATAGAAAATGGCGTTTTACTTTTTTCCGCGCAACGAAGAGGTGACAAATAAATGAATTCGCGGCTTAAAGATCGATTGGTAGTTATTACGGGGGCATCGAGCGGGATCGGGGAAAAAATCGCAAGGATCGTTGCAGAAAGCGGTGGACATTTAGTTTTGCTGGCTAGGAGGAAGGATCGTCTCAAGAAACTTTCGGATGAGCTTCAAGCCTCTCACTCTATTTCTTGTACATATTACGAACTGGATGTCAGTGACCTTGACGCAGTTTCCGAAGTATTTACGGACATCACAGAGAATTTTGACCGAGTGGATGTTTTAGTCAATAATGCTGGTTTTGGTATTTTTCGAAATGCAGAGGAAGCAACATTCGAAGAGATGCAGCAAATGTTTAAAGTAAATGTGTTCGGATTAATTGCTGCGACAAAGCTGGTTCTTCCGAAGATGCTGGCCCAACGGGAAGGGCATATTATTAATGTCGCCTCTCAGGCTGGCAAAATAGCTACTCCGAAATCAAGCATCTATTCTGCTACAAAACATGCTGTTTTAGGCTTTACGAACAGCTTGCGGATGGAAGTGGCGGACCGCGGGATTTTTGTAACATCTGTCAATCCGGGTCCAATTGAAACGGATTTTTTCAATCTTGCCGATACGTCAGGGGATTATGTGAAAAACGTCCAACGCTGGATGCTTAATCCGGAAGCTGTTGCACAAAAAATCGTGAGCGTGATGCTGACAAATAAACGGGAAATTAATATGCCTGTTTGGATGGAGCTTGGCGGGCTTGTTTATCGTCTCATGCCCTCCCTATTTGAAAAAGTTGCCGGAAATTTGTTTCGGCAAAAATGACCGGGAGCATTATGCAGGAAATGAACAGAAAGCTGAAGGCGGACTTTTCGCTAAAATCTCCGCTCTCACTTCTGAAAAGGCGCGTCAAGCGTCTTTTTATTTTGATAAAAAATTCAGCTCTTTCACCGATTTGTCTCCAACTTAAATCTTCTAAAAAACGCGGCTGTATTTTGAATAAGCTTTCCAAGCTTAATATCTGTTTTTCGATGCCGTACTTCGTTGTTATGCTCCTTTTGTACCGCGAAAAATGGCGCAAATTCCCATTGAAACCGAACGTATATTCCCATACAATGAAAATAAAATAAAACCGAACATACATTCTCATGAGGGGATGATGGAATGAATTATGAATCGTTTCCAAACCGGCATATATTATGCATCGATATGAAAAGCTTTTATGCGAGCTGTGCGGCGGTCATACTTGGGCTTGATCCTTTAACAGCCCACATTGCTATCGTTGGGGACAAAGAGCGGACAGGAAGCATTGTATTGGCCGCTTCACCAAAACTGAAGGAAGATTTCGGAATTCAAACCGGATCCCGCTTATTTCAAATTCCAAACGACCCCCGCATCCGCCTCATCACTCCGAAAATGGCGACGTATTTACGGATTTCTGCTGAAATTACTCGGCTGCTGAACCGCTATGTTCCGAAAGAAAACATCCATGTTTACAGCGTAGATGAATGTTTTATTACTGCGGATGGAACAGAAAGACTTTGGGGGGATGCGCATAGTCTGGCCGAAAAAATTGTGGAAGATTTACGAAATGAATTTTCTCTCCCATGTGCGGTCGGGATCGGTCCAAACATATTGATGGCGAAGCTTTGTCTAGATTTGGAGGCGAAAAAGAAAGGTATAGCGGAATGGACGTATGATGATGTCAAAACGAAGCTGTGGAGCATCAAGCCGTTGCGTAAGATGTGGGGGATTGGGGCAAGACTTGAAAAAACGTTAAATCGAATGGGAATTTTTACAGTCGGTCAGCTCGCAAATTATCCGTTAGAGCTCCTTGAAAAGAAGTTCGGCGTCATGGGGAATCAGCTTTATTACCACGCATGGGGAATAGATCTTTCCGACATAGGCTCTCCGATTATGCTGGGGCAAATCAGTTTTGGAAAAAATCAAATATTGCTTCGCGACTATCCGGACCCCGAAGAGGTGAAATGCGTCATCTTAGAAATGTGCGAGGAAGTGGCAAAAAGAGCGAGGGAACACCGGATGGCGGGGAGAACAATCAGCCTTGGAATCGGCTACAGCCAAAAGGAAGGCGGAGGAGGATTTTACCGTTCAAAAACGATGGATGTCTCAACAAATATTACGATGGATCTTTATCGAGCCTGCCTTTTGCTGTTTGATCGTTTTTATGAGGGGAAGACAGTCAGAAAAATTTCCATCTCTCTTTCCAACGTGGAAAAAGACAGCGGCATGCAGCTTGATTTGTTTAGGCCGAACCGCATAAAAGAGCATCGTTTAGGATATGTAATGGATGCGATTCGGAACAAGCACGGCTCCAATGCACTGCTGCGCGCTGTTTCGTATACGAAGGCAGGAACGAGTCTTCACCGCAACAAGCTGATCGGCGGGCATTATGCGTAACGAATATGAAGAAAAGAAAGCAAAGGATGGGATAAACAATGATTCAGGATCGTGGAAGCATAAAATGGACAGCTATGATGCTGCCCGAGCATGTGAAATTACTAAGGAAATACAATGAAAGTTTAGATAAAGTCGAAAAACCGGTTTTAGATGAACAAAAATATGAAGAATTTAATGAAGTTATCTGTGAGGCTATGGAAGAGAACATTACTCTACAATTCACCTATTATCAAAAAGGTGAAATAAAGAAGCTTGTCGGCAATATTCATTATATCGATCAGCTAAAAAGAGAATTACGAATTGTTGATTACTTGACTAAAAAACATGTTTTAAAATTAGGAGATATTATTGAAATTGAGCAATACTAAGAAAACAGCATTAGAAATACAAATTTAATAGGGGTAGCGTAAGGTCAGGAAAATGCAGATTTACAACGCTTAGAAAATGACGATAATTAACAGCCCAATTTCTAAAAATTTGAGAAATTGGGCTTTTTGCGTGCGCCCGGCATGGGTGTAATCTATAGGGTGAAAGTCCCGAGCTGCGAAGGCAGAAGTAGCAGTTAGCTTAACGCAAGGGTGTCCGTGGTGACGCGGAATCTGAAGGAAGCGAGCGGCAAACTTCCGGTCTGAGGAACACGAACTTCATATGAGGCTAGGTATCACTGGGTGAGTTTGCACAACAAAACAAAGCCCTTTCTGCCGAAGGTGATACAAAGTAAATGAAGCAGATGGATGGAAGGAAAGATTACACTCTTACCCGGGGAGGTCTGGCTGGCACGCCAAGTAACCTTGGTAACCTATCTAGTGATAGATAGCTGAACAGTCAGAAGTCAGCAGAAGTCATAGTACTCTTTCAAGCTCGAGATGGAAGAGGAAGGACTGAACAATTAAGGAGAACGAATCGCTAGGCGTTCATCTTCTGTGTGGAAGCAGACAATCCGATAGGACTTACTTGAAGGAGGAAGTGGTGAATCCCACGGGGGACTTCAAGAGGGTGGAGCAGAAGATGGCACAAATAGAAGAATTCGTTCACGTGGAGAGGATATCAATGTTGATGGAAATGATTTTGTCACGGGAAAATCTCCTGGCGGCACTGAAACGAGTCGAACAGAATAAAGGAGGTCACGGAGTAGATGGCATGTCCGTAAAAGACCTACGAAGACACCTCTACGAAAATTGGGACTCCATTCGACAGTCGTTGAGAGAAGGAACCTACAAGCCCTTACCCGTCCGTCGAGTCGAAATCCCGAAACCGAACGGTGGAGTAAGGCTTCTAGGGATCCCTACCGTGACGGATCGTTTCATCCAACAAGCGATTGCCCAAGTGTTGACGAAAATCTTTGATCCGACCTTCTCGAACCATAGCTATGGTTTCCGCCCAGGTAGAAGGGGACATGATGCGGTTAGGGAAGCAAAGGGTTATATCAAAGAAGGATATCGTTGGGTAGTCGATATAGACCTAGAGAAATTCTTTGACAAGGTGAATCACGACAAACTGATGGGGATCTTGGCGAAAACGATCAAAGATCGAATTCTACTGAAGGTAATCCGCCGGTATCTTCAATCAGGCGTGATGATCAATGGAGTGGTAATGGAAACGGACATGGGAACGCCTCAAGGCGGCCCGCTTAGTCCACTTTTATCAAACATCATGCTTCATGAATTGGATAAGGAGCTTGAGAAACGTGGACATAAGTTTGTTCGGTATGCGGATGACTGTAACATCTATGTGAAAACAAAGAAAGCAGGAATTCGTGTCATGAACTCCATTACGAACTTTATAGAGAAGGAGTTAAAGCTCAAGGTAAATAAAGAGAAATCGGCGGTAGACCGTCCTTGGAAACGGAAGTTTCTCGGTTTCAGCTTCACACTCAATAAGACTCCAAAGGTACGGATTGCGAACGAAAGTGTGAAACGTTTGAAGAACAAGATCCGTGAAATTACATCAAGGTCGAAACCGTATCCAATGGAGAAAAGGATTGAGAAACTGAACAAGTATTTAATGGGATGGTGCGGATATTTTGCCTTGGCAGAAACACCAAGTAAGTTCAAAGAATTTGATGAATGGATTAGACGAAGGCTTCGGATGTGTTTGTGGAAAGAATGGAAAACCCCGAAAACAAGAATTCGGAAACTCAGAGGATTAGGGGTTCCAAGCCATAAAGCATTCGAATGGGGCAATACACGCAAGAAATATTGGCGGATTGCCTGCAGTCCCATTCTACACAAAACCCTCGACAACTCCTATTGGAAGCGTCGAGGGTTAAGAAGTCTATTCGAAAGATATCAAGCACTACGTCATACTTAATTGAACCGCCGTATACCGAACGGTACGTACGGTGGTGTGAGAGGTCGGGGGTTAGTCACCCCCTCCTACTCGATTACTCTACCATCGGCGCCCTATAATGGAATAACTAAAACATGATCTCAATCTTAAAATCAATTAATTTTTCTTTCACTAAAAAAGCACCCGTTAGTGAATAAGTGACATTCACGGTTAACTAAAAACAATTAAGTTTCACTCTGCCACTATAGGGTCATTTTCTGGAATAAGTAAGAGAATTATTTTCTTAGCTCCTGTAATAATTTACACTTATTAAAAAAGCTTTGACATTAGCTGTGTCAGGGCGTCCACAACAAGAGTGTTGGGGCATGAAAAAGCGTTTTTGTAGCTATCAACTTCTTAAAGCCTCTCAGAAGCCCTCACAGGCTTTCTAAGGGCTATCCTATTCTATTTCCGCCAAAAAGTTGAACAGTCTGCTTTATCCTGAATATTAAATTCAATCATTTTCTCAAGCAATTCGTAATTTACCGGCTCATTCCACGGAATTCGAAACAAGCCTTTGGTAGCGCTGTAGCCAGCTTGGGCGATTTCATCGGCAAAATGCATCATTGTCTTTTCTTCAGGTGAAACGCTCAAATGATGCTTCGCTGTGGAAAAGCCGATGATAAATGTGCCGTGATCGGTAAACATTGGCGTATTCCACTTGATTTGCGGTTTCAAATTTGGGAATTTATTGGCAACCCACGCCAAAATTTCCTCTGTTCGGTCGCGGTGGTCGGGGTTATCGATACCTGCTAAATATTTTGCAAAAACTTCCATGTCTTCCTCCTTCGATATTATGCTATTTCCGCCAAAAATTCGAATTCTCAGCCTTATCCTTGATATTAAATTCAATTATTTTCTCAAGCAATTCGTAATTAACTGGTTCAGACCATTGAATTCGGAACAAGCGTGAAGAAGCGCTGTAGCCAGCTTGAACGATTTCATCAGCAAAATGCACCATTGTTTTTTCTTCGGGTAAAATGCTCAAATGATTCTTTGCTGCGGCAAACATAATGATGTATGTGCCGTGATCGGTAAATGTGGGTTTGTTCCACTTGATTTGCGGTTTCAAATTTGGAAATTTATTAGCAACCCACGCCAAAATTTCCTCTGTTCGGTCGCGGTGGTCGGGGTTATCAATACCTGCTAAATATTTTGCAAAAACTTCCATGTTATTTCCTCCTAAAATAAAAATCGTTCAGAGAAGTTCCTCAAACCCATTCGTCGTTAAAACTCCTCACAGAACCGCTCAGAACACGACACCTATTTCCACTATATATTTTACAACCTGAATAGTCAAAATGGCTTAAAATGCAAATTAGTTTTGAAATTTTCCATCCGAATGTAGAGTTAAAAAAAGGTTCGACCATTTAAAGCAAAACTTGATTATTTATAATAAAGATTGATAAAACCATGATATTGTGAAACAATTTACTTAAACTGAAGGAAAGGATACAGCACCAAATTAAATGAATATTAGTTTAATTTATGCTGTATCTTTTCGCTAGTCAACTACACGAGCCGTAGCAATTCAATGACCGAATTGCTACGGTAATCAGTTTATGATTTAAGGATGGCTGATAACTTGAAAACAAATGCTAGGTATCAAACTTGGATTCGAATGAATAAACTACTAATTTTTTTGCTTTTTTCACTTTTATTCATTTTGTTGACATTCTTACCTATTAATTTATATCTGCGAGTTTTGTCAGGTATTATAGCGTTACCATTAATTTATATTACATTTATCCTTTCTTATTCTTATTACCAATTCGCAGCATTTGGGGGAAATTATCAGTCAAAAATACATGACTTAATTGTTGCCAAGGTGAATTGGGATGGGCAAGGAAAAATGCTGGATATAGGAACAGGCAGCGGTTCACTGATTATAAAACTTGCAAAGGCTTTTCCTGAGTCTCTATTAACTGGAATTGATTATTGGGGCGACGATTGGGAATATTCGAAAGATCAATGCCAACGAAACGCTGAAATTGAAGGGGTTTCTGATCGAATAAATTTTCTGAAAGCAAGTGCCACAAAACTGCCTTTTAAAAATGATGAATTCGATATAATTGTAAGTTGTCTAACATTTCATGAAGTTAAAGATGAAAGAAATAAAACAGAAGTAATGAAAGAGGCATTAAGAGTGTTAAAACCTGGTGGTGGATTTGTCTTTTTAGATTTGTTTATGGATGAAAAAATATTTGGGGATGAAAAAGAGCTCTTAAATTCCTTAAAGAAACATGGTGTATCTGAATTGAAAAGCTACAAACTCGCTAAAGTAATGAAACTGCCAAAGCTTTTATTGAACAAAAAAGTATTAGGGAATGCAATGATATTGATTGGAAGAAAATAGACGTGTCATAATTTGCTTGTGAAAATAACGCTGATTTCTCACAAATAAAAACAACAGCTTTATTCAACTAACCCGGCTAATAGTTTGTCAATATTTCTCTATAAATGTTTAAAAAACGTTAATCGGTTATGTTCATTCTGCTTCAATAAGCGGAGAGAGCTAAAATATGATAGAATGGAGGCAAAATTAAAAAAGGATGATTTTAGCCTATGAACATTTCGTTTACAAACGCAGCGAAAGCAAAACTTAAAGAGATATTGGAAATGAACGAAAACCGCTATATAAAGCTGAAATATGATACAGATGGCTGCGGCTGTGTCATGAGCGGTGTTACTGTTCTTTGGCTTGTGAAAGATCTTGATGAGGATGATATGAAAATTGATACAAATTTTGTCCCGGTGTACGTGGAGCGATCAAAGCTTGTTTTTTTAGATGATGAATTGCAAATCGATTATCACGGGCAAAAACAAATATTCATGCTCAAAAGTCCAATGCAAATTTACAATCCAAGAATGAGCTGCATTGTGAAATGAGGGAACAAAATTGAAGGAACGTCTAGCTTCTTTAAAGAACATTGCTTTAAATAAAACATGGGTGTCCTTTCTCCATGACAATCATCCGTACACCCTTCTGCATTGGTCTGTAGGAGGAATGGGATATGAAAAAAAGGATGTGTGGCTGATTCAAGATGAAATGACGTTTGAAGCGGAAGAGTTTGCCACGATCGATGAAGCAATTGCATGGATGGAAAAAAACATGCAGAATATTCACGATGTATTAGGATAAAAAAGAGCATGCATTGGTCAAAGGAAGGGAAAAAACATGAAAGATGCATGGAATCTCAAAGATCAGATCGGCGAAGAAAAAGCGAAAAAGCTTATAGATATGAAGAAGCAAATTGAAGAAGAAAAGGAGAAATTAAAAAAACTGGAATTGGAGCGTAAAAGAAAAGAGGAACAAAAGCGGGAAAAACAGAAAAGCTTTGCTGAATTGCTCGCAGAAAGCGACTTGAAATGGGAAGATTTTAAATAAAAAGCTGGAAAGGAGGCTGTCCAAAAAGTCAGGATTCACTGACTTTTTGGAGCCCCTTCATTTTAGGGACTTATCGGATAGACCATTTTTCCTGTCTTGTTTATATCCTCCAGAAGTCTTATGAAGGACTTTTCTTATGCTTTTTTTCTTCATTAGGTTCTTCAAAAGTTGTATGACGGACATTCAGCATATACAACTGCTTCTTGTTGGACTTCATTGCCTCTATGAAGGACATTTACAAATTTTATTTGATTATTTTTGTCCTTCACAGTAGTATTTTTCCCCGATCCTTCATTTTAGGAACTCATCGGACAGCCCCTTAATTCCCAACATTTATTATGCCGCCATGAATTTGTTTAGAAACACTTTCTTTTATAAATGAAAAAGAATTCCCACAAGAGAATAGATAATGACAGTTGAAAATAAGATTGTCATATGAAACAGAGAATAAAGAAACATTGATTTTGCCCATTTCTCTGAATCCATCTTTTTATAGCCGAAAATGCTTAACATAAGCCACAGAACGCTTAAAAGAAGGGCTACTAGCATAAGACCGAGGCTTAAAGGCCCAAAAAGAAAGCTTGCTGCAATTAAAATAATTAAATAAATATTCGTTTGTATATATGCTCTTTTAACACCTTTGACAACTGGGAGCATAGGGACCTTCGCAGCCTTATACTCATCGTGCTTGCGAATAGCTATAGCATAAAAATGAGGCATTTGCCAAATAATTGAAATCACAAACAGACCAAGAATGGCTGGATGTGTCACGTCCGGATGAACAGCAGCCCATCCGATGAGAGGGGGCATTGCTCCAGAAATACTGCCAATTTCCGTATTATAAATTGTTCTTCTCTTGCTCCACATCGTATATGGGACAACATAAAAAAACAAACCTAGAAACCCTAGGAATGCTGCTAGAGGAGTTGTTAATGCAAGGGCTGCAATTCCTAAAATAGACATACAGATTCCAAGCCATAATACTGTTTTAGGCTTTATTGCTCCTGTCACAGTCGGTCTGTTTTTCGTCCTTTCCATGATAGAATCTATATCTCGGTCATATAAGTTGTTAAAAGCTCCAGCTGCACCCATTACGAAAATCGATCCAATCAAAGCAAATAACATTTCCGGCAATTTCTCAAACAGGCTGATCTGATACGTATACAATGCCAATGTCAATCCAGCCAACATCGGAACGAGATTTGATTGAATAATTCCAATTTTACAAGTTTCAGCCAAAATTTGGGGCAAAGTTGGTTTCTGTGTTGTAAGGCTTTCTTCTTTTCGCATTCTTCCCCTCTTCCTTTTTCACTCATGATCTATAAATCTAGGAGGACATTGTTGATAGTTGCGTCCAGCATAATGTAAAATTATAATTTGTATACTGATTAGAATTTATATACTATTTGGTATGTTAATGCTATATGGTATGATTGTCAAGAGAGAGGGAGGATAGCAAATTGGTCAGACGAAGATTAACCCAAGAGGAGCGAAAAAAAGAAACGCGGCAATTACTTTTAGAGTCAGCTGTTGAAATCTTTGCTCGATTCGGCTTTCACGGCGCTTCTGTTGATAAAATTGCAGAACATGCCGGATTTAGCAAAGGGGCGGTATATGCCCATTTTCGTTCCAAAGAAGAGCTCTTTTTAGCTATTTTGGAGCAACAAATGCAATTGCATGTGGACAACATTCTTCAAGTCATAGACGGACAGCATTCGCTTTCACATTTTATCGAAACGATGGATGAATATTTCCTGTCAGTTAGGCAGAAAAATCGAACGTGGAGCATGCTTAACATGGAATTTTTTCTTTATGCGATGCGTGAAGAATCGATACGCCGAAAATGGTCTGACATGATAACGGAAGCGGTACAACAAATTTCCAAGGCGATTGAAAAATTGAAGTCGAAAGAGAATAACGATTCTGCTCTATCTGCGGATGAAATAGCATGGACTATTCTTTCGTTAGAAAACGGTTTAGCGATATTTTATTATATTAGCGAAGACTGTGTGCCCCTTCATTTATATGGAAAAGCACTGCAAAATTTGCTTAGATCCCCTCATTAGAAAATATTCAAGCTTAAACGGATTTCAAAATATATTAGTCCAAAAATTTTTCAAGATAGGAATGGACGGCGCTGTTCAATGAACCGATACATATAGTTGTAAATCCGGTTTATGTGCTATGAACAATCGTTTAGCCATTGAGATTGCAACACGATCGTGCGAATCCCATCCGTTTCGGTAGGAACATCAACTGGATAGATAAATTGAATTTTCAACAGTCATGTGAATCCGAAAATAAATAAGCGGGGATCGTCCCCGCCTGTTTTAATCGCGATGGATTGTATAAAGAGACTGTTTTGTTGCGTTTATAAGCGCTTCGTATTCTTCTTCCAGCAGATCTTTTGCTTTCGCTGCTTGGACATTTTCAAGCAGCTGCTCTTGCTTGCTCGCTCCGGCAATGCAGGAGGCTACAACACGCTGATGAAGAACATATTTTATGGCTGTTTCCGTCCGAGTGCGATCCGGGCATGCTGAATCGATGCTGTGCAAAGCTTCTTTTAATTCATCGAACGTGTAGTCTAAATACCCATTGTTCTTGACGCGCTCAGAGGCTTTTTCGAGCGGGCGCTCTGTCAAGAGGCCTTGAGCCAACGGCCCTCTGGCAATAACAGAAACGTTATGCTCCTGAATCAAAGAAAACCATTCTTCTGGGCGCCGGTCAAGAAGGCTGTATTGCATCATGATTGAAACGATATTGGAGCGTTTCAACCATTCTTTAATAACGTTCGGCCGAATCGAAGAAATGCCGTAGTAGCGGATGACGCCTTCCTGCTTTAACTCTTCGAACGCTTCAATCGTTTCATCGATCGGGTCGTCGATTGTTCCTCCGTGAAGCTGATATAAGTCGATATAATCTGTACCCAGCCGTCTGAGGCTTTCTTTCACTTCTTCCTTTATGTATTTCTTGGATGGATCCCACCACCATCCGTCTTTGCCAACTTCAAACCGATTTCCTACTTTTGTTGCTAAAATGATATCGTTTCGACGCGATTTAAGAGCCCTTCCGACAAATTCTTCATTCAGGCCTTGATCATAAAGATCTGCTGTATCAAAAAAATTAATCCCCAATTCAAGAGCTTGGTCAATCAGCGAACGCGCATGCTTTTCGTCGCGGCCAAGCGACATGCATCCAAGACCGATTTCGCTCACATACAGCTCGGATGTTCCTAATCTGCGCTTTTTCAAAAAGATCACCTCTCTTTTTCTCTTCTAATTTGAAAGTAGTATAAACTTTTTGAAAAAGCAAATGTTTCATATTCATGATGAAGCCATTCATAGACTGTTTTATATCGTTTTGCGGCTTCCTTTAAGCTGTAAGCAATTTCCTTCGGCTTTCCGATCATCACGACCCGGTTATAATTCCGATACATGAGCAATCGCTCCGCCTCCTTTTTAATTATGGTAGAATGTATGAAGAATGATTGGATAATAGAACAGGAGTTGAATATATGAACCGTTTAAACGAGGAAACGATTGCGAAGGAAAAAATTTTTTCAGGGAAGATTATTGATGTATATGTGGAAGATGTCCGTCTCCCAAACGGAGAAAATGCGAAACGTGAAGTCGTGAAGCATCCGGGTGCAGTTGCCGTGATTCCTATTACAAATGAAGGGAAAATTGTCATGGTGAGACAATATCGCAAAGCTTTAGAACGCCAGCTTGTGGAAATTCCTGCCGGAAAGCTTGAAAAAGGGGAGTCACCTGAAATCACAGCAAGAAGAGAGTTGGAAGAAGAAACGGGCTATGGATGTGAATCATTAAAACATGTCATTTCGTTTTATACTTCACCGGGCTTTGCTGATGAACTCGTTCATCTTTATTTAGCTGAAGGATTGATAAAGCTGGAAAATAAAGCAAGTTTGGATGAAGACGAGTTTGTCGAGGTGCTGGAAGTAACCCTTGAGGAAGCGAGAAAATTGATAGAAGATAAAGAAATTTACGATGCAAAAACTGCTTATGCATTTCAATATTTAACATTAAAACAATTGAGTGAGGAGATATGAACGCTTTTTTCGCAGATTTGCACATTCATATTGGCAGAACAAATACAGGAAAACCGGTAAAGATTACGGGGGCCAAGTCGCTGACGCTTGAAAATATTTTTATAGAAGCAGCTGAGAGCAAAGGTATGGATATAATTGGCATCATTGATTGCCATGTCCCCGAAGTAATCAAGGAAATTGAAGATGGCATCAGAAGGGGAAAGTATGAGGAATTAATGGAAGGGGGAGTCCGCTATCAAAATTCGACACTTATTTTAGGTACGGAGCTTGAAATATTTGATGAACATTGCAATGGGCCGATCCATGTTCTATGCTTTATGCCGACTTTAGAAAAGATGAAGGAATTTTCCCATTGGCTCAGCTCCCATTTAAAAAATATTCATTTAAGCTCTCAACGGGTATATGTTGAAGGGAAAAGACTTCAGCATAAAGTGAAGAGCTTGGACGGATTGTTCATTCCGGCGCATATTTTTACTCCTTTTAAAAGCTTGTACGGAAAAGGGGTTCAGCGAAGCTTGACAGAAGTTTTTGATCAAACACTCATCGATGCGGTCGAGCTTGGTTTGAGCAGCGATACTAACATGGCAAGCCGTATTCGTGAACTAGCTTCCTATCCATTTTTAACGAACTCAGACGCCCATTCATTGCCAAAAATCGGGCGGGAATATCAGAAGTTGTTGTTAAAAGCGCCGACGTTTCAGGAATTGGTGATGGCGATCAAAAAAGAAAACGACAGAAAAATTGAGGCGAATTACGGATTAAACCCGAAACTTGGAAAGTATTACGAAACGTTTTGTGAAGCGTGCCAAAAAACAGTAGGCTTGACAGATGAGGGATGCTGTCAAATATGCGGAGGAGTAAAAATTACAAAAGGTGTAAAACAGCGGGTTGAAGAACTGGGGGATAAAACAAATCATGTGGAGAAAAGGCCCCCTTATATTCATCAAGTCCCGCTAGCTTTTCTGCCTGGCATTGGCCCTAAAACATTAAAAAAATTAAAGCATTATTTTGGAACGGAAATGAATATTTTACACAAAGTTCCGTACGCCGATCTTGTCGAAGTGGTTCCGGAAAAAATCGCCGCTTCCATCATCTCGGCAAGAGAAGGCACCCTTTATGTGCAATCAGGGGGAGGAGGAAAATACGGAAAAGTGGAAGGTGCGTAAATTTTCGCGCCTTTTCTTTTTTTCTAGTAAAAATACGAATATGTACCATCCGTTCTCTCATACAATCTAGTAAAGAAAGACAGGAGAGGATAGGATATGCAGAATATTCAGCGTTTTTTACTAAAACAATTGAAAGATCAATCAACCGTCTATTTATTTGTGCTTATATTGTTCATAATGGGAGTAATTTTTGGCGCAATCATCGTAAACAGCATGAGCATTACGCAAAAAGAAGATCTGTATTATTATTTAAACCTGTTTTTTGGACAAGTATCGGACGGAAAACTTGCCAGCTCGTTTGAAATGTTCAAGCAAAGTTTTTTCCACAATACAAAATATGTAGGGCTTATGTGGCTTCTAGGCATTTCGATCATTGGTCTGCCGATTATTTTTATCATGTTATTTTTAAAAGGAATGGTCGTTGGATTTACAGTCGGATTTTTAGTAAATCAAATGAAATGGGGCGGATTTTTGCTGTCATTCGTTTCCGTTTTGCCGCAAAATTTGCTGCTGATACCTGTGTTTCTTATTATGAGCGCATCGGCAATTTCTTTTTCCTTCAAGCTCATTAGACAGCTTTTTGTAAAAAAGTTCCACGATCAGCCGTTTAGAATGTTTGCAGGCTATGCAGTCACATTTTCTTGCTTGATCGCCGTTATATTGCTCGCTGCAATGTTAGAAGCATATGTTTCCCCGATCCTGATGAGAGGGACGATCGATTTTATTTATAAATAATAATTATTATTTAATATAAATTTTATTTTTTAATTTAAAATTATTTCAGTTGGACACTTTCTTTTATTTTGTTATAATATATGAGGAATGCGGCGAGGGAGGGAAAGTGTCATGGAAAACCGCATAGAGCGTATAAAAAAGCAGTTGCATTCTTCAAGCTATAAATTAACCCCGCAAAGGGAAGCAACCGTTCGTGTTTTGCTTGAACATGAAGAGGATCATTTAAGTGCCGAAGATGTTTACCTCCTCGTTAAGGAAAAATCGCCTGAGATCGGGCTCGCAACAGTGTACAGAACGCTGGAATTGTTAACTGAGCTGAAAATTGTTGATAAAATAAACTTTGGAGACGGGGTTTCCAGATATGATTTGCGCAGGGAAGGAGCCGCTCATTTTCACCATCATCTCGTATGTATGGAATGCGGTTCCGTTGATGAGATTCAGGAAGATTTATTAGAAGATGTTGAAAAAATTGTCGAACGAGATTGGAAGTTTAAAATTAAAGATCATCGTCTAACTTTTCACGGCATATGCCACCGCTGTCAGGAAAAAGAAGATAACAAGAAAGAATAAAGCCTTTTCCGCGAGGGGAAAGGTTTTTTTATATTATATACGTATAAAGATTGTCCAGACGGTCATATCTTTAAATATAAGAAAATATGGCCTTGTGGAGGACGAACATGGAAAAATGGACGAAAACCGTAAAGAATATGCTTAAAATTTTTATCTTGTTTACAGGATTTACGATTTTGTTCTACTATGCTATTATATGGGTTAACTTGGAATATCAAGATTACCATCGCTATGACGAGCCTGAAGGATCTGCCGTAAAGGTGACAAGCGTTGTGGAAGAACAGAACGATAATTGGCTGAATCGCTTAATATTCTTTTATTTAAACGGGGAGTAGAGAAGATTGAACGATCATATCCAAGATTTTATTCATTATTTGACCGTTGAGAGAGGACTTGCGAACAATACGATCGTTTCATATGAGCGAGACTTGAAATCGTACAAGCAATTTTTGAACGAAAAACTGAATATTCAAGAAGTGCAAAATATTCAACGCTATCATATTTTGCAATATTTGCATTTTTTGAAAGATCAAGGGAAATCCAGCAAGACAATCGCCCGGCATATCGCCTCAATCCGCGCTTTCCATCAATTTTTGTTAAGGGAAAAAGCTGCGGATGAAGACCCGTCCGTCCATATTGAAACACCGCAGATTGAACGGAAGCTTCCGAAAGTGCTGTCTCTTGAGGAAGTGGAGCGGCTTCTTGAAACGCCTGAGCTGACCTCACCGATTGGATATAGAGATAAAGCAATGCTTGAACTTTTATATGCGACAGGTATTCGGGTGAGTGAAATGGTTCATTTGAATCTTTCAGACGTCCATTTGATCATGGGATTTATCCGCTGCTACGGAAAAGGGAAAAAAGAACGGCTCGTTCCGATTGGAGAAAAAGCAACAAAAGCGCTGGAGGAATATTTGGAAAAGGGCCGGCCAAAGCTTGTAAGACAGAAGCATAAAACGGATGCCTTATTTTTAAACCATCATGGAAAAAGAATTTCCCGCCAAGGATTTTGGAAAAATTTAAAATCGATTGCGGTTAAAGCAGGAATACAAAAAGAATTGACTCCTCATACATTGCGACATTCCTTTGCCACCCATCTGCTTGAAAACGGCGCTGATCTAAGAGCGGTGCAAGAAATGCTAGGTCATGCTGATATTTCAACCACGCAAATTTATACTCATGTGACAAAAACACGTTTAAAAGATGTATATAAAATGTACCACCCCCGTGCTTAATGCCATCGTCATGCTAAAAATCAAGTTGCTCGTCTGTTTCGGCAAGCATTAGGAAAAAATATAATCATCACCGCTTTCAAATGGCAGGAGGAATTTAACATGCAGCATACATATAAACGCGTCTTTTTAATTGTAATGGATTCAGTTGGAATCGGCGAAGCACCGGATGCAGAGCTTTATAACGACAAAGGTGCTGACACGCTTGGCCATATCGCTGAACATCTCGGCGGTTTGCATTTGCCGAATTTAGCGAAGCTCGGATTGGGGAATATACGTGAAATAAAAGGTGTTCCAAAGACAGACAAGCCGCTCGCCTTCTATACAAAAATGAAAGAAGCTTCAGCAGGAAAAGATACGATGACTGGTCATTGGGAGCTGATGGGGTTAAAAATCGATTCTCCTTTTCAAGTATTTCCAGACGGCTTCCCAGAAGAACTGATAGAGGAGCTTGAAAAAAGAACCGGGCGAAAAGTGCTTGGCAATAAGCCGGCAAGCGGTACGGCAATTATAGAAGAGCTTGGAAAAGAACATATGAAAACAGGAGCCATCATTGTCTATACGTCGGCAGACTCTGTTTTACAGATTGCTGCACATGAAAAAGTCATTCCTCTGAACGAATTATATCAAATTTGTCAAATTGCCCGCGAACTGACTTTGGATGAAAAGTACATGGTTGGGCGAGTTATAGCTCGTCCGTTTGTCGGGGAGCCGGGGAATTTTGAACGGACTGCCAACCGGCATGACTATGCTTTAAAGCCTTTCGGCCGAACAGTTATGAACGAGTTGAAGGACGGAGGATTTGATGTAATTGCCCTTGGGAAAATTTCCGATATTTATGACGGCGAAGGCATTACAGATGCAATCCGGACAAAGTCGAATATGGATGGATTGGACAAATTGATCCAAACATTCGACCGGGATTTTACAGGTCTTTCCTTTTTGAACCTTGTCGATTTTGATGCAAAATTCGGCCATAGAAGAGATCCTGAAGGGTATGGACAAGCGCTTGAGGAATTCGATGCTCGTCTTCCTGAAGTGTTCGAAAAAATGAAGGAAGAAGACCTGCTCATCATCACAGCAGACCATGGAAACGACCCTCTTCATCATGGTACAGATCATACTAGAGAATATGTTCCGCTGTTAGTTTATAATTCAACCTATACAAAAGGAAAAGAACTGCCAATCAGAGAAACATTTGCAGATGTAGGAGCAACCATTGCAGAAAATTTCGGCGTGCAAATGCCAAATTACGGAACAAGCTTTTTAACAGAATTGAAGCAGGGGGATTGATCAATGTCAATTGTGGAAGAAGTTGAAAAGGCCTCTCAATTTTTAAAAGATAAATGCAAACAAACTCCAGAGATCGGTCTCGTTCTAGGATCAGGTTTAGGAGTTCTCGCTGAAGAAGTGGAGGATGCTGTAACCATTCCATACAGCGACATTCCTTATTTTCCGGTTTCCACTGTTGAAGGGCATAAAGGCCAATTCGTAATTGGGGAGCTAAATGGCAAAACAGTAGCGATCATGCAAGGCAGATTCCATTTTTACGAAGGGTATAGTGTAAAGCAAGTGACATTTCCTGTGCGAGTCATGAAGGCGCTGGGTATTCATTCCTTAATTGTGACAAATGCAGCCGGAGGGATCAATCAGTCATATCAGCCAGGTGATTTAATGCTGATTACCGATCATATTAACAACATGGGACAAAACCCTTTAATTGGCGAACATAGCCCTGAGCTTGGCGACCGTTTTCCCGATATGTCGGAAGCGTACGATAGCAGACTAATCCAGCTGGCAAAAGAAGCAGCGAAAGAGCTTGGCATCGAAATAAAAGAGGGGGTTTATGTTGCCAATACTGGACCGTCCTATGAAACGCCGGCTGAAATACGGATGTTAAGAGCGATCGGGGGAGACGCAGTTGGCATGTCAACAGTTCCAGAAGTAATTGTGGCGAATCAAGTCAAAATGAAAGTGCTTGGCATTTCATGTATTACGAACATGGCGGCTGGTATTTTAAAACAGCCTTTGACGCATGAAGAAGTCATGAAAACGGCGGAAATGGTTCGGGCTGATTTTATAGCGCTAGTAAAATCCATCGTAGCCAAAATGTAGAAAAAGGTGATTTGCATGCGAATGGTCGATTTAATAGAGAAGAAGCGGGATGGGAAAGCGCTCACAAAAAAAGAAATCCGTTATATCATTGAAGGATATACGGCTGGGGAGATTCCGGACTATCAAATGAGCGCTTTCGCCATGGCCGTTTTTTTTAGAGGGATGACGGAAGAGGAAATGGCGGAGCTCACAATGGCGATGGTTGATTCTGGAGAAAAGATCGATCTTAGTGAAATTAAAGGAATAAAAGTGGATAAGCATTCGACCGGAGGAGTTGGCGATAAAACTACGTTGGTGCTTGCGCCGCTTGTGGCTTCAGCTGGTGTTCCTGTTGCCAAGATGAGCGGAAGAGGTCTTGGCCATACCGGCGGAACGATTGATAAACTAGAATCGATCCCGGGGTTTCATGTTGAAATAGACAATCGACAGTTTGTCCATTTAGTCAATCAAAATAAAATTGCAGTCGTTGGACAAACGGGGAATTTAACTCCCGCTGATAAAAAACTGTACGCATTAAGAGATGTGACAGCGACGGTTAACAGTATTCCTCTTATTGCCAGCTCCATCATGAGCAAAAAAATCGCTGCCGGAGCGGATGCCATTGTTTTAGATGTTAAAACCGGATCGGGCGCTTTTATGAAAAATATAGAAGAATCAAAAAAACTGGCAAAAGCGATGGTGAAAATAGGGGAAAACGTCGGCAAAAAAACGATTGCCGTGATCTCCGATATGAGTCAGCCGTTAGGGTTTGCCATCGGAAACGCTCTTGAAGTCCAAGAAGCGATTGATACATTAAAAGGTGAAGGTCCTGAAGATTTAACTGAACTATGTTTAACGCTTGGCAGCTATATGGTGTATATGGCGGAAAAAGCAGACAGTTTAGAAAAAGCGCGTAAACTGCTCGAGCAATCCATTGCTTCCGGAAAAGCTTTAGAGACTTTTAAAACATTTGTCTCTGCCCAAGGGGGAGATGCCTCAATTGTGGACGATCCATCAAAATTGCCGCATTCTTCGTATACATTCGAATTAAAGGCGAAAGAAGAAGGCTATGTAAACGAAATTGCAGCTGATGCAGTCGGGACTGCCGCCATGTGGCTTGGTGCCGGAAGAGCGACGAAAGATGCTGCAATTGATTTGGCAGTCGGCCTCATCCTCCATAAAAAAATAGGCGATTACGTAAAAAAGGGAGAAACATTCGTTACAATTTACAGCAATCAACAAGATATTGAAAAGGTGAAACAAACTTTATACTACAGCATTAAAATTTCGAAAAACAAAACAAAAAAGCCTGTCCTTATTTATGAAACAATAACAAATTAGGAAAGAAAAAAAGAATCGGGTAATCCCGATTCTTTTTTTGTATAACTTTTTAATAATTGGAAAAAATGGGTTTTATACAGATAATTTTACCAGTAAAAATTCATTCTCATTTCATTTTTAGAGTCTTTTACATTTCATTAGATTAGATTGCAGTTACATATGAGGAATGGAGGATGTGGAGATGAAACAATTACTACTGTCTGTCATGGCAACATTTGTTCTTTTTTTTGGGGTTTCAACGGCTGCGTGGGCAGAAGAAAAAAATGTCAAACTAGTAGATGGAGTGAAATCGGCTATATTGATTGAGCGGGATACAGGTCAAGTACTATATGAAGAAAATTCAGATACACCGCTGCCGCCCGCCAGTATGACGAAAATCATGACGCTTCTTCTTATTATGGAAGCTCTTGATAAAGGAAAGATTCAAATGGATGAAAAAGTAAGAGCGAGCGAATATGCAGCATCCATGGGGGGATCGCAAATCTTTTTGGAGCCTGGGGAAGAAATGACAGTGGAAGATTTATTAAAAGGAATTGCGATTGCTTCCGGCAATGATGCGTCTGTCGCGATGGCGGAGAGAATTGCAGGATCAGAAGAACAGTTTGTATCCATGATGAATCAAAAAGCGAAAGAGCTCGGACTGAAAAATACGCATTTTAAAAATTCGACCGGATTACCTGCAAAAGGACATTATTCGTCGGCAAAGGACATGGCGGTTATTGCCAAAGAGCTATTAAAATATGAAGAAATTACGAAATTTACGGGAACATATGAGGATTATTTACGAGAAGGAACAGACAAAAAATTTTGGTTGGTCAATACAAATCGGCTTGTGAAATTTTACGACGGAGTAGACGGTGTAAAAACAGGTTATACAAACGAAGCGAAATACTGTTTAACGGCAACAGCCAAAAAAGGGAATATGCGGGTTATTGCTGTTGTATTTGGAGCTAAAACGCCAAAAGATCGAAATGCTCAAATCACGAAGCTGTTAGACTATGCCTTTTCCCAGTATGAAACCCATCCTCTGTTTAAACGAAACGAAGTGGTGACAAAAGCAAAACTGAGCAAAGGAAGCGATAAAGATGTACAGCTGATTACTTCGGAGCCTGTTTCCATTATAACCAAAAAGGGCGAAAGCATTGATGATATTAAACAAGAAATTATGTTTAAAAACCACCTGGTAGCGCCAGTGAAAAAAGGAGATGAGCTTGGAACCCTCGTGCTGAAAAAGAATGGAAAGGTTTTTGCTGAAAGCAAGCTTGTGGCTAAACAAGATGTTCGCGTTGCGAGCTGGTGGAAGCTGTTCAAAAGGGTTCTAGGCGAATGGACGAAGGCCGAAAAATGATATTTTTGGCGAAATTCCACTAGTTTTGTCTTCAGGCAGGAAATATGAAAGGTCAACTCGAAAGATTCAATATCATAGTTGAAGGAGGAATATGATCTTGAGTCTAGCGGTTGACCTTGAAGTAAAAGAAAACGTGTTATTGATACGTCTGTCAGGGGAGCTCGACCACCATACAGCAGAGGAACTTCGGCAAAAAGTCAATGATGCCATCGAAAATAACTCTATTCAACATATTTTATTAAATTTAGAACAATTAACTTTTATGGATAGCTCCGGACTTGGAGTGATTCTCGGGCGTTATAAGCAAATAAAACATCTCGGCGGTGAAATGATTGTTTGCGCCATCTCCCCGAGTGTAAAGCGTCTTTTTGACATGTCAGGTTTATTTAAAATTATTCATCTGGCCGAGACAGAGAAAGCGGCTTTGCAAACGTTGGGGGTGGCGTCATGAAAAACGAAATGAAGCTTCAATTTTCCGCTGTAAGTCAAAATGAATCATTTGCAAGAGTAGCTGTAGCTTCCTTTATCGCACAGCTGGATCCGACGATCGATGAACTAACCGAAATCAAAACAGTAGTTTCCGAAGCTGTGACAAATGCGATCATTCACGGTTATGAAAATAATCCTGACGGTATTGTGTATATTTCCTGCACGCTAGAGGACCATATCGTTCATTTGACGATTCGAGATGAAGGGGTAGGAATTGACAACATTGAAGAAGCTAGACAGCCGCTTTTTACAACAAAGCCTGAGCTGGAGCGTTCAGGAATGGGATTTACCATCATGGAAAATTTTATGGATGAAGTGAAAATAGAATCGGAAAAAAATAAAGGCACAATCATTCGATTAACAAAACATCTTACAAAAAGCAAAGCTTTATGTAATTAAGGAGATTAGCTTATGGATGTGGAGGTCAAGAACGAACATTCGAATGGACAATTGAAGGATCAGGAAGTCAGGGATTTGATTAAAAGAAGCCAGCAAGGCGATCAGGCAGCCCGCGATTTGCTTATCCAAAAAAACATGCGGCTCGTTTGGTCAGTTGTGCAGCGATTTTTAAACCGAGGCTATGAGGCGGATGATCTATTTCAAATCGGCTGCATTGGCTTAGTGAAATCGGTCGATAAGTTTGATTTGTCGTATGATGTTAAATTTTCCACTTATGCTGTTCCGATGATTATAGGAGAAATTCAACGATTCATCCGGGATGACGGAACAGTAAAAGTGAGCCGTTCATTAAAAGAGCTCGGAAATAAAATTAGACGGGCTAGAGAGGAACTGTCCAAAACACTTGGCAAGGTGCCAACAGTAGGGGAGATCGCTGACTACTTAGATATTTCACCTGAAGATATCGTTCTTGCACAAGAAGCTGTACGTGCACCTTCCTCCATCCATGAAACGGTTTATGAAAATGATGGCGATCCGATTACATTGCTGGATCAAATTGCAGATCAAAATGAGCAAAAATGGTTTGATCAAATAGCATTAAAAGATGCTATGAACGATTTAGGCGAGCGGGAGCGGCTGATCGTTTATTTGCGGTATTATAAAGATCAAACACAGTCGGAAGTCGCAAAACGGTTAGGAATCTCACAAGTTCAGGTGTCCAGACTGGAAAAGAAAATATTAAAGCAAATGAAAGACCGAATGAGCGGATAGCTCTTTGGTCTTTTTTTGTGGAAATAAATGGTCTTGATCATTTTGCATGAGGGAGTGGCGAACGTTTCATACTATTAGAAAAAAGTAGGATGTGACAGGGCGTGAATAAAACGGTTTATGTGCGTCTAAAGCATCGTATTCAGGCAAAACCGAACGAAAGGATCACGCTTAACAAAATCGCGAAAATAATTGCAGACGAAGCGTTAATCAGCAAAATGGGGGATCAAATCATTCATCAAATTCAATCAAAAGATAAAACATATGTTGTCATTGATGTCATCAACGTCATAGAAAAAATCCAATCCATTGATCCTTCCCTTGATGTCCAACCTGTTGGGCCGACGCAAACAATTGTTGAAATTCAAAATCATCGAAAAAAATTTGCTCCCGTCCTTTTTTTTCTTGTATGGCTGTTATTATTTGTCGGATCGGCTTTAACGATTATGAACTTTCATGAAGATGTCAGCATGCAGCGGATGCATCGCAATTTGTATCAGTTTTTCACTGGCAATAAGATCGATAAGCCGTTAATTTTGCAAATCCCCTACTCCATCGGTTTGGGGCTGGGAATGGTTCTGTTTTTTAATCACGTTTTTAAAAAGAAATTTAATGAAGAGCCGAGTCCGTTGGAAGTCGAGATTTTTAATTATCAAATGGATCTCGACCAATACATCGCCATAAACGAAAACAAAGAAAGCGTGAAAAATGATGATGATTAAATGGTTCATGCTTTTGTTTACGGGGTTTGCAGGGGGCTTGGCTGTCGGGTGTGGATTTGTTGCGTTTTTATCTGTTCTCGGAATCATTCCAAGACTCATGCAGCTGACGAAGACAATAAAATGGATTCGTTTGTATGAATGGGCTGTTATTCTTGGCGCCGTGTCCGGCGGTTGGTTCAGCCTCTCTCCCGTCTATTTGCATGCTTCGCATTATTGGTTTATCCCGATCGGTCTCCTTTACGGAATATTTGTCGGAATGCTTGCAGCAGCATTAACAGAAGTGCTGAATGTATTTCCGATATTAGCGAAAAGGATCGGCATTGATGACAAAATCGTTATGTTGATGATGGCGATCGTTTTAGGAAAAATTTGCGGCTCTTTGTTTCATTGGCTTTATTTTGCTGGTCTGTAAAGGCAATTTGTCATATGATCGGAGGAAACATAGCATGATGCGGTTAACGGGAAAGCAAACATGGGTGTTTCAACATAAATTGTTTGTCAATAAAACGGCAACTGTCGTTGGGCCGAAGGAAGCGAAAGGACCGCTTAAGGAAACATTTGATGCTCATTTTGATGATATGTACTGCGGTGCGCCGTCTTGGGAATTGGCCGAGCGGAATTTAATGGAGCAGGCGATCAGCCGCTGTTTAAAAAAAGCTGAATTAAAGGAAGAGGATATTGATTTGTTTTTGGCGGGGGATTTATTGAACCAAAATGCTACATCGAACTATACAGCTAGAATGCTCAATATTCCGCTGTTATGTATGTACGGGGCCTGTTCGACTTCAATGGAAACAGTCGCTGCGGCATGCGCGCTGATCGATGGGGGGTTCGCGAACAAAATTATCGCTGCCACAAGCAGCCATTATGGCGCAGCTGAAAAGCAGTTTCGGCATCCAACGAATTTCGGCGGACAAAAGCCAGAAACAGCGACGACAACCGTAACAGGGGCAGGTGCTGTATTAATCAGCAAAGACGAAAGTGAGATTGCCATAACGGCTGCAACGATCGGCAAGGTGATCGATGTTGGCAGGAAAAACCCTTATGATATGGGGTCCGCAATGGCGCCGGCAGCTGCAGATACAATTAAGCAGCACTTTCGTGATTTAAATCGGACTCCTTCTGACTACGATTTAATTCTTACCGGCGATCTTTCGGGAGTCGGCAGTCCGAAGCTGAAGGAATTATTGCTTGAGGATGGGTACGACATCCGAGGCAACCATTCAGATTGCGGACTGTTAATTTTTCATCCAGCACAAAGAGCATTTGCCGGCGGGAGCGGATGTGCTTGTTCAGCAGTTGTAACTTACGGTCACATATTCCAAGAAATGAAAAAAGGAAATTTAAAACGAGTATTGATGGTGGCAACCGGGGCTCTGTTAAGTAAAACGATGATCAAGCTGAACGAATCGATCCCGGCCATAGCTCACGGAGTAGTTTTTGAAAGACAGAGATAGAAAGGTGGGAAAAGGTGAGCTGAACATGAATGATGAAGAGAAAGGATTCGATAGCATGACGAAATTAACCGATCAAGAAAAAAGTCAAATCTCTCCCAAGCTGCAAGATACCGAAAAATTTTTTCGAGATCATATTGGCTTAGGAACAAGCTTTGATTTAGGCGTGCGCAAATTTATGCTTCTCGGAAAACAAGTGCATTTATATTATGTGACAGGACTTTGCGATTCACTTTATGTCATCGAACTGATCAAGGAGCTTTTGAAAATCAATGATCATGAAACGGAAGCCAATCGTTTAAAGGAAATTGTCAAAAACCGTCTCGTTCATCAGCAAGTAACATTGGTTCAAACGCTTGATGAAGCAGTCGATCAAGTGTTGTCAGGCTTAGTCGTTTTTTTTGTCGAAGACAGCGATTTTGCTTTTGTTGTCGATGTCCGCAACTATCCTGGAAGACAGCCGGAAGAGCCGGATACGGAAAAAGTGATTCGCGGCGCACGTGACGGTTTTGTGGAAAATATCGTTGTCAACACGGGACTGATTCGGAGAAGAATAAGGGACGAACGTCTGAGATATGAAATCATGAAAATCGGCGAGCGATCAAAAACCGACATTGCGATCGCGTATTTGGAAGATGTGGCGGATCCAGGATTAATTGAAGTGATCAAAAAGGAGTTAAAAACGATAAAGATTGACGGGCTTCCAATGGCAGATAAAACAATTGAAGAATTTTTAGTAAAGCAAGGCTTTAATCCGTTTCCGCTTGTCCGCTATACGGAAAGAGCGGATGTCGCTGCAACTCATTTGCTGGAAGGACATGTCATTATTCTTGTTGACACGTCCCCGAGTGTCATTATTACGCCAACTACTTTTTTTCACCATGTTCAGCACGCCGAAGAATACCGTCAGGCGCCAGCGGCCGGAACGTTTGTTAGATGGGTGCGCTTTTTTGGCATGCTAGCTTCTATTTATTTGCTTCCTCTTTGGATGCTGTATGTAGTGCAGCCGTCTTTACTGCCGGAGGCTATATCTTACATCGGACCAAACAAAGAAAAAAATATTCCGATTGTTGTTCAAATTTTTCTTGCTGACATAGGGATTGAGCTTTTAAGAATGGCAGCCATTCATACACCGACAGCTCTTTCAGTGGCGATGGGTTTAATTGCAGCAGTTCTCATAGGACAAATTGCCATCGATGTCGGTTTGTTTTCGCCGGAAGTTATTTTGTACGTTTCCATTGCGGCGGTCGGTACTTTTGCAACCCCGAGCTATGAATTGAGCGTAGCCAATAAAATCGTTCGTTTTGTATTGCTGCTATTAGTAGTGATCTTTAAAGTGCCCGGATTAGTGATCGGCTGCACACTGTTCATCCTTTTCCTTGCCAGCATTCGATCGTTAAATACGCCTTATTTATGGCCGTTTATCCCTTTTAATCCTCAAGCCTTTTGGCAGATCATCGTCAGGTCGTCGGTGCCTCATATAAAAGTAAGGCCAAGCATTGTTCATCCGCAGAACGTAAAAAAGCAGCCTTAAAAAAATTTGAAAGAGAAAATGTTTTATGGTAATGTATTTTTAACTTTTACGTTCACGAAAGCGGGGGCTAGTCTTTGTATTTACAGGGAACAAGTAAAATCAACCAGTTAGGGCATTTAGAAATCGGCGGTGTCGATACAGTTGAACTTGTCAAACAGTATGGGACACCGTTATATGTATACGATGTCGCACTCATTCGCGAACGAGCCCGTTCTTTTAAAAATACATTTGAATCATTAGGAGTTCCATATCAAGTTGCTTATGCAAGCAAAGCCTTTTCTTCCATTGCAATGGTGCAGCTTGCAAATGAGGAAGGGCTTTCTCTTGATGTCGTTTCAGGCGGTGAACTGTATACGGCATTAAAAGCAGGATTTCCTCCGGAAAAAATTCATTTTCATGGAAACAATAAAAGCATCGACGAGCTTGCAATGGCTCTGGAGGCAAATATCGGTTGCATTGTGATTGATAATTTTTATGAAATTGATGTTTTATCTTCTCTTTGCCGGCAAATGAATAAAAAAGTTGCGGTATTGCTTCGCGTTACACCGGGCGTCGAGGCACATACACATGATTACATTACAACCGGGCAGGAAGATTCGAAATTTGGATTCGACCTTCATAATGGTCAAATCGAAAAAGCGATTGAGCTTGTAAAAAATCAATCGCATTTACAGCTATTAGGAATCCATTGCCATATCGGTTCGCAAATTTTTGGCACTGAAGGATTTGTTTTAGCAGCAGGAAAGATTTTTGGGAAAATTTCTATTTGGAAAGAGAAGTTTCAGTTTGTTCCGAAAGTTGTAAACTTAGGGGGAGGATTCGGAATTCGATATACGAAAGAGGATGATCCTCTGCCAATGAATGTATATGTTGAAAAAATGGTGGAAGTTGTGAAAGGACACTCTGAGAAGCTTCAAATTTCTCTCCCTGAAATATGGATTGAGCCAGGACGCTCTCTCGTCGGGGATGCAGGAACAACCTTGTACTCGATAGGATCTCAAAAGGTCGTCCCTAACATTCGCAAATATGTTGCGGTGGACGGAGGCATGAGCGACAACATCCGGCCTGCTTTGTACCAGGCAAAATACGAGGGGGCTCTTGCCAACCGGATGAATGACGAATGTTCTGAGACTGTATCGATTGCAGGAAAATGCTGCGAAAGCGGGGACATGCTCATTTGGGATTTATCCCTTCCTACCGTAAAAGCAGGCGATATATTAGCTGTTTTTTGCACGGGAGCTTACGGATATTCTATGGCAAATAATTATAACCGGATCGCTCGGCCTGCTGTTGTATTTGTTGAAAACGGCGAAGCGAGACTTGTCGTCAAAAGGGAAACATACGAGGATTTAGTCAGTCTTGATTTGCCTTTAAAAGCGGAAGTCGGTCAACCGTAAACGAAAAACGGCGTCTCAACATTAGTTGAAGACGCCGTTTTCATTATTGGAAAAACGATGCGATGGCATCAATGATCGAAGAAAAGAATTCTTTCAATTTTTGCAAAAAGCTTTGTCCTTCTTCGGATTCGAGAAATTTAGAAATTTTGTCTTTTGCTTTGTCAAGCTGGTTTCCGACTTCATCCCAATTGATATTGACGTTAATCATATTGTTAAATAAGAGGATTAAATTGTTTATATCATCTTCGGAAAGATTTATTTGCAAATCTTTTGCTGCTTGTTCAATCATTTCTCTTAACTCTTGGTCATTTTTCGGAACGCCGTTTTCGGACATCTGTTCTTTTACTTTTGCAATTAATGCCGAAGCATTTTCGTCACCAATCTTATCTCCAAGCTTTGCTGTTTCCACCAGCTCTTGGTTGGCGACCTGTTTCACGTCTTCAGGGATCGCTTTATCAGTCGAAACTTCATAAGCTTTTATTAACCCTGTTAAAGCGGCTGTTCCGGAAACTTCAAAAGGCGCGGTGACATAAACATTTGCATCTTTGACACCAGCTGTCATGAGCGCATTTAAGTACATTTCATCCGTGACCCAGTTTATGTTGTTTGTTTGGACTTCTAAACCAGATCCCTTTTTCTCAATTTGTATTTTGGAAGAAGAAATCGCTTTTGAACCGATTTGCGCTTTCGGAATATAATCCCCTAAATATTTGTGCTCCTCTTCGTTTGTCACGGTGACCGTTTGCACGTTATCTGGTACGTCCATTTCCTTTAAGAGATCCTGCTTTTGCTGCTCCGTTAAATCGCTGCCTAACGTGACAATAACATCTCCAACAACAGAATCAGCAAAACTAGTAGTTGGTGTTGCCAACCCAATAGCAAGTAATATGGATAAAACGATTTTTTTCATCACTTAACCTCCTAAGCGAACATGACTTCGAATATATGATATAGAGTGCAAAAACTTTCAACCATTTAAGACGTATATATATACTAAAACGTTTCATCTGTATTTTATGTTTTACTCTATGATAAAATAAAGAGAAAATTTTTTCATGAAAGGGAGCTGTTTTATGAGCAAAAAAGGCTACATTTTAATGGAAAACGGAGAAAAAATTGAATTTGAGCTTTTTCCGAATGAAGCTCCAAATACAGTGAAGAACTTTGAAAAACTTGCGAATTCAGGCTTTTATGACGGTTTGACTTTTCATCGCGTTATTCCAGGGTTTGTAAGCCAAGGCGGATGTCCGAATGGCAACGGCACTGGTAATGCAGGATATACGATCAAATGCGAAACAGATGGCAATCCGCATAAACATGTAACCGGCGCCATTTCTATGGCTCACGCAGGCAGGGATACAGGCTCTTGTCAATTTTTTATCGTTCATGAACCTCAGCCTCACTTGGATGGAGTTCATACTGTTTTTGGCCAAGTAACTTCAGGCATGGAAACTGTGTTGAGCATGAAAAACGGAGATGTAATGAAAAAAGTAGAAGTGTATGAAAATTAAATTCCTCTTTCAAATAGAAAGGGATGTACAAAATGAGAATGAAAAACTGGATGTTATTTATTGTTCTTGTTGTATTGAGCATTATTTGGGGACTCGTCTATTGGATGTTCATTGCTGACTAGCTGAATACCGCTCAGCTTTAGTTGATAATATAATTCTTGTAGATGCGGTCAAGTGTAGGAGAGAAATAATCGATAAAAAGGCACTTTTTCATATTGGTCAAAGATTGCTTTCTTGACAGAAGACCGTTTGAAGGGAGATAATAGTAAAATAATTGGCTGTTTTCTTCAGCTTTGTTTCTTTTTCAAAAACTCGTGAATGCTTCAAAATGGAAGGTGGGAAGCAAGAGGAAGCAGCCGTTTTTCCCATTGAAAATAACATAAAATGAATGATGCATCCTTCGGGGCAGGGTGAAATTCCCGACCGGCGGTGATAAAAGCTTTTAAGCTTTTTTAGCCCGTGACCCGCATTGGCGGAACGCCTTTGCGGTGGATCTGGTGAAAATCCAGAGCCGACAGTATAGTCTGGATGGGAGAAGGATCACTTTTGAAGGTGAGGAGTATAAACTGTTCAAAAAGAACAGATTTTATACTCTTATTTGAGTATACCTTCTTTTCGTTAAAGTGATCATCAAGCCCTGGGGGAACAAACCCGGGGCTTTTGTTTTGAAATCAACAAAAGGGAGGTGTGTCCTTCATGAATGACGAAAAATGGATGGAATTTGCCTTTCAGCTAGCGAAACAAGCAATCGGCCAAACGAGCCCTAACCCGTTGGTGGGAGCGGTCGTTGTGAAGGATGGGGAACTGATCGGGTTTGGAGCGCATTTAAAGGCTGGGGAACCCCATGCGGAAGTTCATGCTTTAAATATGGCTGGGGAAAAGGCAAAAGGTGCAACGCTGTACGTCACGCTTGAACCTTGCAGCCATTTTGGCAAAACTCCTCCCTGCTCTGAGCTTATTATCAAAAGAGGGATTAAACGGGTCGTTGTAGCTGCTTTGGATCCGAATCCTCTCGTAAGTGGACGCGGTGTGAAAGCTTTGCAAGATGCTGGAATCGATGTGGAAGCCGGGATATTGCAAAAAAATGGACATGAACTTAACAAAGTTTTCTTTCATTACATTCAAACAAACACTCCGTTTGTCACATTAAAATATGCCGCAACATTCGATGGGAAAATTGCTACAAAAACAGGTGACAGCAAGTGGATTACCGGAGAGGAAGCAAGACAGGATGTGCACCGTTACAGAGAAATACACGACGGCATTTTAGTGGGTGTTAATACAATTATAAAAGACAATCCAAGTCTGACTTGTCGGCTGCCGGATCGCAAACGAACACCGATACGGATTATTTTAGATACCCATCTGCGAATTCCGCTGGATGCCAATGTGATAACTGACAAGGAAGCAGAAACTTGGGTCATTTGCCAAGATGGGGATCTCAATAAAAAAGCGGAACTGAAAAAATTAGGAATAGAAGTGTTGACTTTACATGATCAATGGAATATCCCAAATATTTTAAAAATATTAGGCGAGCGAGGCATCACCTCCCTGTTCGTTGAAGGAGGAGCAAGAGTCCATGCTTCATTTTTAAAAGCGGAAGCGGTGAATGAATTAATCGTGTATTTTGCACCCAAAATATTGGGGGACCCTGAAGGAATATCAGCCGTCATGGGCGATGAAGCATTAAAGATGAGCATGGCACATTCATTTGAAATTCAGTCCGTTACGAAAATAGGAGAAGATGTGAAAATTGTCTCCGTTCCGAAAAGAGGTGGACAAGATTGTTTACTGGAATCATTGAAGAAATAGGGGAAATCAAATCAGTAAAAGGAACGAATCAAGCAGTAATTTTAGAAATTTATGCAAAAAACATTTTGCAAGATGTAAAAATAGGCGACAGCATTGCCGTCAACGGAGTCTGTTTAACGGTCACCGACTTTGAATCGAATTATTTTTCTGTGGATGTCATGCCTGAGACGATGGCGGCAACGACATTAGGTACATTAAAAACCGGATCAAAGGTGAATTTGGAAAGGGCAATGGCTGTTGGCGACCGATTTGGCGGCCACATCGTTTCAGGACATGTTGATGGCGTTGGCACGATCGTCAAAAAAGAAAGAAAGGAAAATGCTGTTTATTATCAAATTAAAGCTCCTAAAGATTTGCTTTGTTACATGATATTAAAAGGTTCAGTTGCAGTTGACGGAACGAGTTTAACCATTTTTGGCTTAACAGAACAAACCTTTACGATTTCGATTATTCCTCACACATATTCAGAAACAATTATTGGGGAAAAGGAGATTGGCGATAAGGTCAATATTGAATGTGATTTGATCGGGAAATATTTAGAAAAGTTTGCTCGCAAAGAGGCGCCAACCGGAATTACCGTTGATTTTTTGCAAAAGCACGGTTTTTACAGTGAATAGAGGTGATAGAATAATGTTTCATTCCATTGAGGATGCCATCGCAGATTTAAAACAGGGGAAAGTGATCATTGTCGTGGATGATGAGAATCGGGAAAACGAAGGAGATTTTGTCGGTCTAGCTGAGTTTTCCACCCCTGAAATGATCAATTTTATGATTTCGAAAGGAAAAGGTCTCGTTTGTGTGCCGATCACGGAATCGTTAGCGCACCGTTTGCAGCTTCACCCTATGGTAGCGGAAAATACAGATTTGCACCAAACCGCGTTTACTGTCAGCATCGATCATCAAACAACAACGACGGGAATCAGCGCATATGAGCGAGCTAAAACGATTCAGTCGCTCATTCAGCCGGATGCAAGGGCGGAGGATTTTAAAAGACCCGGACATGTTTTCCCGTTGATTGCAAAGAACGAAGGAGTATTAAAAAGAGCCGGCCACACGGAAGCAGCCGTTGATTTGGCAAAGCTGGCAGGATGCTTTCCAGCTGGCGTCATTTGTGAAATTATTAATGAAGACGGAACAATGGCTCGGGTTCCTCAATTAAAAGAAATAGCGGAACAATACAATTTAAAAATGATCACGATTCAAGATTTAATTCAATACCGCAGAAAACGGGAGGAATTAATCAAAAAAGAAGTGGAAATCGAGCTTCCGACAGGTTTTGGCCGTTTTAAAGCCATCGGTTATACCAGCTTGTATGATGGAAAAGAGCATATTGCGCTGGTGAAGGGTGAAATTAAGCCGGAGCATCCCGTTTTAGTTAGAATCCATTCAGAATGCCTGACAGGAGACGTCTTTCATTCTCACAGATGCGACTGCGGCCCGCAGCTTCATTCTGCATTGAGTGAAATTGAAAAAGAAGGAAGCGGAATTTTGCTCTATTTGCGCCAAGAAGGCAGGGGGATCGGGCTAATAAATAAATTGAAAGCATATAAGCTTCAAGAAAAAGGTTATGATACGGTCGAAGCAAATGAGGAGCTCGGCTTTCAGCCGGATCAAAGAGAATATGCTGTTGCAGCACAGATGCTGAAGGATATTGGAGCCAAGTCTATTCGTTTAATGACAAACAATCCGAGAAAAATGAAAGAAATGCAAGAATACGGACTTGAAATATTGGAGCGGGTTCCAATTGAAATACCGGCAAACAAGGATAATGAAAAATATTTGAAAACAAAAAAATCGAAACTAGGACATCTACTTCATATTTAGCGGGAGGTTATACTAATGAGCATAAACAAAATTGAAGGACATTTAGTCGGAAAAGATTTGAAAATCGGAATTGTCGTATCAAGATTTAATGAATTTATTACAAGCAAGCTGTTAAGCGGAGCAATCGATGCCCTCATCCGCCACGGCGTTTCGGAAAGCGACATTGATGTTGCATGGGTTCCGGGGGCTTTTGAAATCCCGCTTGTATCCAAAAAACTGGCTGAGTCCAAAAAATACGATGCGGTCATTGCCTTAGGAACAGTTATCCGTGGATCCACTACGCATTACGATTACGTATGCAATGAAGCGGCAAAAGGGATTGCGAACGCTTCTCTGCAAACAGGAGTGCCGGTAATATTTGGCGTCGTCACGACGGAAAATATCGAGCAAGCGATTGAACGAGCAGGAACGAAAGCGGGCAATAAAGGCTGGGACGCAGCACTATCGGCAATTGAAATGGCAAATTTAATCAAATCCCTCGCCCAACTTTAAAGAAAACAGTTTAAAATTCATAAGAAAATGTATATAATGTTAAGAGCAATATGATAAATGGGATTCAACACTAGTTGCCCATAAAATCTTTCTTGAAAGAATGTTATATATTAACGAGGGATCCAGCATGTTAGTTCGATATAAGAAAGCTTTTGAAAAAATTGCGATGGGGCTTCTTTCCTTTATGCCGAGTGAAAAGGATTTAAAGCAGCTCCAGCAAACGATGAAAACGTATGAAAATGACGAAAATTGGCAGCTTTTCTTATGGAAGGAAGAAGATGTTATCGGAGTGATCGGCGTTGAATTGAAAGATAAAGGAATAGTGGAAATTCAGCATATTTGCGTAAACCCGTCCCATCGTCATGAAGGAATCGGCAAAAAAATGATCAATGCCGTAAAAGAGCTATATAAAGATAAACATGTTATTCCTAGCGAACAAATTCAATCCTTTTTTGAAAAATGCGACCATGAACAATTGGAAAAAGAAGAGAGCTGATCACTCTCTTCTTTTTCTTTTTTTATGCCAATTTTTCAATCTCTCCTCAATGATGTCCGTTCGATCCCTTGTTTTATGTTTATGTATTAAAAAAACGTTTGAAATATCGCTAGGCTCACCGAACGTTTTTCCTCGTTCCTTTGCCGTTGTTAAGCAAATTTCGTAAAGGTTTTGATCAAAAATCGGCAGCTGAATGCTTTTATATGGTTCTCTTTTTTGAATTCGACCAAAAGTGTCTTGTAAAATATGTAAGAGCTGTTCATCATCCAAACCGAGTTTGTTAAGAGACGCCGTTTCATTTTTTAAAATGCGAATAGCATTTTTCATCATCCGCTCAGCACCATTGAAATTTTTTCTCCTGTAATGATAAAAGCTAACGGCAATTTGTATGAGCCCGACCCAGATTTGTTTTCTCTCTTCTTTAGGATCTTTTTTCCACAATTCTTCTAAAATTTCATGACATTCAAAATAATCCCGGTCACAATGAAAATGATATAAAAACTCAATATATTCAGGTGGGTACATGTTGAGAAAACTCCTTTTTTCTACTATATATGTTATAGTTTATGAAAATGGCTGCAAAAAAGAAAGTATTCATGCCTGATTTAAAAATAAACAAAAATGAGCTTTGTTGAAAAAGAGTATTGGATGTATTTTTCTATTGGTCTATACTAAAAATTAGCCATTTATCGAGGGTGATGATCAGGTAATGTATCTAGTAAAGTTAGAAGCTTTTGAAGGTCCGTTAGATTTGCTTTTGCATTTAATTCATCGTTTAGAAATTGATATATATGATATCCCTGTCAGCGAAATAACAGAACAGTATATGGAATATATTCACACGATGCAGGAGCTTGAGCTGGATGTTGCCAGTGAATATTTAGTGATGGCAGCCACATTATTGTCGATTAAAAGCAAAATGCTCCTTCCAAGACAGGAGGAAGAGTGGTCAGACGAGGAAATCATCGAAGAAGAGCAGTCCGATCCGAGAGATGAGCTTGTTACCCGTTTAATTGAATACAAGAAATATAAAGAAGCGGCAGTAAAGCTGAAAGAACTGGAAAGTGAACGGGCGCTTGTCTATACGAAGCCTCCAAGCGACTTGAGCGAATATTTGGAGGAAAAAGAGCCGATTTTGCAAAAAGGAAACGTAACGGTTTATGATATGATCGCTGCCTTTCAAAAAATGCTAAAACGAAAAAAAATTGAAAAGCCAATCGAACGAACCGTAGCAAAAGAAGAAATCCCGATCGAAAAACGAATGAAGGAAATGATCATGGAGCTGAAGGCATCGAAAAAGAAAAAGGAGTTTCACGATTTCTTTCCAGCTGACAGGAAGGATTATATGGTCGTGACTTTTTTAGCTTTGCTTCAGCTGATGAAAAATGAATACGTTCATGTAGAGCAAGAACATAATTTTTCAGAAATTTATATTTACGGGAGTGAAAAGCTGCATGAGTTTAGGGATTATTGAATGGAAATCCATTTTGGAAGGGCTCTTATTTGCGGCTGGGGACGAAGGCCTTTCCATCAAGCAATTAACTTCCGTTCTTGAAATTGACGAAGCAACGGTTTTAAGTATTATTGAAGATTTAAAAGAGGAATACCAAAAAAAAGAACGGGGGATCGACCTTGTAGAAGTAGCAGGGGTTTATCAGTTCACAACCAAAAAGGAGCATGCACCATATTTAAAGCGGCTGATGGAAACTCCTATGAACCAATCACTCTCTCAGGCTGCGCTTGAAACATTGGCCATTATCGCTTATAAACAGCCGATTACCCGGATTGAAATAGAAGAAATTAGAGGGGTAAAGTCAGAAAGGCCGATCCGGACCCTTTTAGCGAAAGGGCTTATTCAAGAAGTCGGCAGAGAAGAGGGAGTGGGAAGAGCTATTTTATACGGAACGACAAAAGAGTTTCTTGAATATTTCGGATTAAAAACGATCGAAGAATTGCCTTCATTGACAGAGATCGAGAATGAAGAGCATTTTATTCAAGAAGAGGCAGATTTATTCTTTGAAAAATTAAATAACTTGTAAGTCGTCTCAGGCGGCAGTCTGAGACTTATTTTTATTTCACATTCTTTCAAATTCCGTTCATACGGTTGTCTTCTTTGCATAAACTTGTACAAAACGAATCGAATAAAGGGACGTGAAAGCATTAATGAACAAATGGACATCACGTATTAATGTATTCATTCTTTTTATATTGATAGGCCATTTTTTTATCCCGACAGCTCATGCAACTCATACGATTGAAGTTAGTGCAGAAAGCGCCATATTAATGGATCAGGAGAGCGGCCGGATCCTTTTTGAAAAAAACCCACATAAAAAAATGCGCATTGCGAGCATTACGAAAATCATGACGGCGATTTTAGCAATTGAATCAGGAAAAATGGATCAAAATGTGACTGTCAGTGACCGCGCTGTCCGAACTGAAGGGTCTTCCATATATCTTAAGCAAAAGCAAAAGGTGAAGCTGGAAGATTTGGTTTATGGTCTTATGCTAAGGTCCGGAAATGACGCTGCGGTGGCGATTGCTGAATTTGTCGGAGGCAGTTTAGATGGTTTCGTATTTATGATGAACGAAAAGGCGAAGGAAATCGGCATGACAAATACTGAATTTGCCAACCCGCACGGTTTGGATGATCACGAAAACCACTATTCTACCGCATATGATATGGCTCTTTTAACGAAATACGCCATGGAGAATGAAACGTTCCGCAAAATATTTGGAACAAAAGTTTATAAAAAAGACGGATTTCAGTGGAAAAATAAAAACAAACTTTTAAATTTATATGAATATTGTACAGGCGGTAAAACCGGGTACACAAAGAGGGCAAATAGAACATTAGTCTCCACTGCGGAAAAAGATGATTTACATTTAATTGCTGTTACGCTAAATGCTCCCGATGATTGGAACGACCATATGTCGATGTTTAACAGCGCGTTCAGCGAATATGATCAAGTGACGATCAAAAAAGAAGGATACCTTGCCATTGACAACAAGTTTTACAAAGACCGCATCTTCATTAATCGCGACATTGTTTATCCGCTGATGGAGGAAGAAAAAAACAAAATAAACATCCGTTTATTCCTAGCAAAACCGAAGGCTTCGTGGAAGAACCATCCTGAAAAGGTTCCAGAAAAAGTAGGAACATTGAGAGTGTTGCTCGATGGCGAAACGATTGAAGAAGTGCCGATCTATTTTGAAAACGGTGATGTAGAGCCTCCGCATGGCTGGTTTGGAAAGATGATCGATCTACTTTTTGATATGCTGGGTGTTTCCGCATGATTCATATTATTTGGGTTGCCTTAACTTTGATCGGCGTCGTATTTGCAATGTTCAACGGAACAATGGAGGAAGTGAATAAAGCCGTCTTTTCAGGTGCAAAAGAGGGTGTCACCATTGCCTTTGGCTTCATCAGCGTGCTTGTATTTTGGTTAGGCTTAATGAATATTGCGGAGAAAAGCGGTCTGTTAGAAAAGCTAGGGAATTTGTTCAAACCGTTGATGAGGAGAATTTTTCCTGATGTTCCCCCTGAGCATCCTGCGATGGGCTACATGCTGTCAAACTTGCTCGCCAATATGTTTGGGCTAGGAAACGCAGCTACACCGTTGGGAATTAAGGCGATGGAGCAGCTGAAAAAATTGAACAAAAATAAAGACCAGGCGTCCAGAAGCATGATCACCTTTCTAGCATTAAATACAACTGGATTAACTCTTGTTCCAACAACTGTAATTTCTATACGAATGACATATGGTTCGCATAATCCGACTGATATTGTCGTGCCAACGCTTCTGTCGACTTTCTTTGCTACCATAGCCGCTATTATGATTGACCGCTATTTTTACTATTTACGAAAAAGAAAAGGAGAATAACGATGGTGTTCATTAGTGCTGTTTCGATATGGCTGATCCCATTGATCATCGGTTTTATTTTGTTGTACGGGACTTTTAAACGCATTCCAACTTATGAAGCGTTTGTTGAAGGTGGAAAAGAAGGAATCGAAATTTCTTTTTCCATTATTCCGTATCTTGTCGGCATGCTCGTGGCAGTGTCTGTTTTTCGCGCTTCAGGGGCTCTCGATTTTTTTATGGACCTGTTAAAACCGATGTTTCAAGCTATCCACGTCCCGGCGGAAATTGTTCCGCTGGCGTTAATTCGGCCCATCTCTGGAACAGCTTCGTTAGGAATTATGAGCGATTTAATTTCAATGCATGGAGCGGATTCGTTGATCGGCCGACTGGCAGCCACCATGCAAGGGAGCACAGACACGACTTTGTATATCATTACAGTATATTTCGGTGCTGTTGGGATCAAGCGAATGGGCGATGCGATAAAGGTTGGGCTGCTGGCGGATTTTGCAGCCATCCTTTCTTCCATAATAATTGTTACGCTCCTTTTCGGTTAAGCTTTAATGAGCTTAGCTTTTTTATTTGCAAAAAAATAAATGCGTTCATCTTGTGTAACCAGACCGAAAGAAGGTAATATTTTTAGAGAGGTGAGATCAATGGAACGTTTGCAAAAGGTGATAGCGCGTTCGGGAATTGCTTCAAGAAGAAAAGCGGAGCAATTAATTTTGGACGGAAAAGTTACTGTAAATGGACAAGTTGTAACAGAGCTCGGAACAAAAGTATCTGACGAGGACAAGGTGGAGGTAAACGGGATTCCGGTAGAAAGGGAAGAACCGATTTATATTTTGTTTTATAAGCCTAGGGGAGTTATTTCGAGCGTGAAAGATGAAAAAGGGAGAAAAGTCGTCACCGATTACTTTCGAGATTTTGAGCAGCGCATCTTTCCGGTCGGCAGACTTGATTATGATACTTCAGGCCTTCTAATCCTGACAAACGATGGCGATTTTGCTAATTTGTTAATGCATCCACGATATGAAATTGATAAAGTGTATGTAGCGAAAGTTAAAGGAATTCCAGAAAGGAAAGAATTAAAACAACTGGAGCAAGGGATCATGCTGGAAGATGGAATGACAAAACCAGCAAAAGTCAAAACGCTTTCTTTAGATAAAAGAAAAAAAACGTGTATAATCGAAATTACCATTCATGAAGGAAGAAACCGGCAAATTAGAAGAATGTTTGATAAAATCGGCTATCCTGTGCTGAAGCTGAAAAGAGAACGGTACGCATTTTTAGATTTAAAAGGGCTCAATCCGGGTGCGTTCCGCGAAATTACTCCCCACGAGGTGAAGAGATTGCGGGCGCTGGCCCAGCACGGCAAGCATGCGAGAGTTTAGCCTAAAATCGGTTAAGCTTTCGCATTTATACCGACAAAACGTTGCAAACAATGTACTGCTTTAGGGGCTTACACGTTTTTATGTCACATAAACGTCAAAATTATTTTTCTGAATGAACGGAAATTCAATGATATAATAACAAGCGAATGAAAAACAAAGGGAGTACACACGATGAAAAAAAGGCGACTCATTACTCGCTCGATTATTCTTGTTATTTTATTAGGTGCTCTTGGATATACACTCTATTCAAATTTTTTTATGAGCAAAGAAAAAGTGAAAGTCGGATCAGCTGCGCCTGATTTTGTTCTTACTGATTTAGAAGGAAAAAAGCATCAATTTTCCGATTATAGAGGAAAAGGTGTATTTCTCAATTTCTGGGGAACGTGGTGCAAACCTTGTGAACGTGAAATGCCTTACATTGAAAGACAATATCAGCACTATAAAAATTTAGGCGTGGAAGTTTTAGCTGTCAACGTTGGCGAATCAAAATTAGTAGTGGAAAAATTTGCGGAAAAATACGGACTCAATTTCCCGATTGTCATTGACAAAAATCAGCAGGTGCTTCATGCATATGATGTAGATCCGCTGCCTACTACGTTTCTCATCGATAAGAACGGGAAGGTTGTCAAAATCATTACTGCACCAATGACGGAACGGGAAGTTCGAGATTACATGGAAATGATAAAACCATAGTTAGGGAGTTTTCAACATGAATCATGTGAAATGTGAATGCGGTCATGTAAATCCGTTCGGTACTGTGCTGTGTGAAAATTGCGGACGGGCCTTGGCAGCAGAGGGCGAAGGCAATTCGGAAAAACTTCATGATATGCGTTATGACGGAAGCGCCAGACGTTCTCAAACATATAATAAAACGATCGTCGATAAAGTATGGAATTTTTTCTCTTCTGTTAAAGTTGGAGTCTGGCTGATTGTGATAACGCTGATCGCATCAGCAATCGGAACGATTTTTCCGCAAGAATTGTACATACCTTCCAACGTAACGCCAGAGCAATTTTATAAAGATGAATATGGAATTTTAGGCCAGCTTTATTATCAATTAGGCTTCCACCGCCTATACGGTTCTTGGTGGTATATGACCTTGATCGCATCGATTGGAATATCGCTTGTGATTTGCTCGCTTGACCGGGTTATTCCACTTTATCGTGCCTTGAAAAATCAAGGTGTGTCTCGGCACGAGTCTTTTTTGAAAAGACAGCGCCTTTTTAGCGAATCATATGTGGACAATATTGAAAAAAATGTAGAACAAGTTAAAAAAAATTTAACAGCGCGCCGTTATCGCATTCGAGAAGAAAATGGAAACATTTTGGCAGAGAAAAATCGATTTTCCAGATGGGGTCCGTATGTCAATCATATCGGATTGATTATTTTTTTAATTGGAGCCATGCTCCGCTTTTTCCCGGGGATGTATGTGGATGAGGTTCTCTGGTTAAGAGAAGGGGAAACGAAAGAAATACCCGGGACAAATGGCGAGTATTATTTGAAACATCATCAATTCATTTTGGAAACTTATCAAAAGGAAAAAGAAAAAGATGTGTTTCAGGAAGCGATTGACCGTGTCGGCGATGGAAGCGTAGCTAAAAACTTCCAATCAAATGTGACGCTTTATAAAAAGCAGGGAGACAGCCTGCCGGGTGAAGAACCAAAATTAAAAGAGGTAAAAGACTTCAGCATTCGCGTCAACGAACCGTTGAAATTTGATTCTTATGCTGTCTATCAAGTGAATTACAAGCTGAATGAATTAAATAAAATGACGTTTGATCTTATCGATAAAAAATCGGGGAAAAGCTTCGGGAAAGTTGTCATTGACCTCTTAAATCCAGAAAAGAAATATGATTTAGGAAACGGCTATGCTGTTGAAATTGCCAGCTATCTTCCAGATTTTTATTTTGATGACGAAGGCAATCCAGCCACGCGGTCGAGAGTGCCAAACAACCCGGCATTTGTTTTTAAAATGATTGCACCTGACAGACCGAAGGGAGAAACGAGTTTCGTTGCCATCCAGCAAACGATTGAACCTAACGAGAATAACAAATACAAAATGAAATTTTCAGGAATTGAAACGAAAAACTTAACGGGTCTAGTTGTAAGAAAAGATTTAACTTTATGGGTGCTCGGTGTCGGCGGAGCCATTTTTATGATAGGCTTAATTCAAGGATTGTACTGGCAGCATCGCCGCATATGGCTGAAAGCGGATAACGACAAAATCATGCTGGCGGGGCATACAAACAAAAACTGGTTTGGATTAAAAAATGAATTGGACATCATTTTGCGCGATACTGAAATTCAAAAGCCTGTTGACCAAAAACAATTAAAAGAATAGAACCTCATGAAGGAGGGGAAGTTTGTGGCTGAACTTAGCAGCACTTTATTATACATTGCGTTTATTTTGTATTTAATAGGAACATTCTTTTTTGGCGGTTCTATCCGTGACAAAAGAGGAAAGGATGAAAAACCGAATAGATGGGCGCGATTAGGCATTGCGGCGGCGATCCTCGGTTTTTTGTCTCAACTGGGATACTTCGTTACGAGATGGATCGCTGCTGGACATGCCCCGGTTTCGAACTTATTTGAATTCACGACATTCTTTGGTATGATGCTAGTAGGAGCATTTATCATTATTTATTTTATTTATAAGCTGTCTGCACTTGGCTTATTTACATTGCCAGTTGCACTTTTATTGATTGCATATGCCAGCATGTTTCCGACAGAAATCAGCCCTTTAATACCAGCTCTTCAAAGCGATTGGCTGAAAATCCATGTAACAACAGCTGCTGCCGGACAAGCTATTTTGGCGATCAGCTTTGTAGCCGGAGTCCTGTATTTAACAAAGGTTGTGGACCAATCAAAAGCAACAAAAAAGACGTTTTGGCTTGAATTTGTCATGTTTGTATTAGTCACAACACTAGCATTTGTCATTGTCACAACCGTGTTCCGAGCAATGGATTATGAATCAGTGTTTAAATGGATCGATAAAAATGGACAAGAGGCGGAAATGGAATTTCATTTGCCTGCTCTCGTTGCGCCGCACGAAGGAGAATTGTTGACAAAAGATCGGCTTGCAGGCTTTGTGGAATTGCCGGCGATTTTATCGGCCAGAAAGGTGAACACTGTTTTATGGTCCACATTTGTAGGACTGATTTTATACGGAGTGATCCGCCTAATATTGAGAAAGCGTATTTCTGCAGCGTTGCAGCCTTTAGTGAAAAATTTAAATTTGGATGTGGTGGATGAAATTGGCTACCGTTCAGTAGCGATTGGATTCCCAGTATTTACGCTAGGTGCTTTAATATTTGCCATGATTTGGGCGCAGATCGCTTGGACCCGATTTTGGGGCTGGGATCCGAAAGAGGTTTGGGCATTGATCACTTGGCTGTTTTACGCGGCATATCTTCACTTACGGCTTTCGAGAGGATGGCATGGAGAAAAATCAGCATGGCTTGCGGTTATCGGATTTGCGATCATCATGTTTAATTTAATTTTTGTAAACCTTGTGATAGCTGGTTTACATTCATATGCATAAACGGATTGGCTGACTCATGATACATGCTGGAATTTGGATCATTATCATTTGAGTCAGCTCTTTTTTAACCTGATCAAGGGAGGAATAAAATATGTCAGAGAACCAGGATGTAACGATTTTAGTGGTAGATGATGAAGAAAGAATTCGCAGGCTTTTGAAAATGTACTTAGAAAGGGAAAATTATCAAATAGATGAGGCGGAAAATGGTGATGAAGCGCTTGAAAAGGCTCTTTGTGCCGATTATGATTTGATTATTCTGGATATTATGATGCCCGGAATTGACGGAATCGAAGTGTGCAAGCAGCTGAGAGAAAAGAAAGCCACTCCTGTCATTATGCTGACAGCAAAAGGAGAGGAGGTAAACCGTGTTCAAGGGTTTGAGGTCGGTGCGGACGATTATATTGTAAAACCGTTCAGCCCGAGAGAGGTTGTTTTGCGTGTGAAAGCGATTTTAAGAAGGGCGTCACAAACAAGCTATTTAAAAACCGATTCATCGGCGAAAAATGTGATCGTTTTCCCGCACTTAACAATCGATCATGATGCTCATCGCGTGACGGCCGACGGCAAGGAAGTCAACTTAACCCCGAAAGAGTACGAGCTGCTTTATTTTTTGGCAAAAACTCCTGATAAAGTATACGACCGGGAAAAGCTGCTGAAGGAAGTATGGCATTACGAATTTTTTGGAGATTTACGAACAGTTGACACTCATGTGAAAAGACTTAGGGAAAAATTAAACAAAGTTTCGCCTGAAGCCGCCAAAATGATCGTGACTGTTTGGGGTGTCGGCTATAAATTCGAGGTCGTTGAAGAATGAAATTTTGGAGAAGCGTTGTTGGCAAGCTTTGGATGACCATTTTATTTCTTGTGATAGTGGTTCTGTCGATTTTAACCATTTTGCTGCTCGAGTTTATGGAAAATTATCATATAAAAGATGCCGAGCAAAAATTGACCCAGCTTGCCAATAAAGCAGCCATTATTATGGAAAATCATCAAAATACACCATTAGCCGGCTCCATCGCAACTGAACTTTCTGATAAACTAACAAGTGTGTATATCGTTGATGGTGGAAAAACATATTGGCAAAAGCAAAATGACGGGGCGGGTGTCGCTCAATATTCATTAAATGAAATCATCAGTGAGAAAGAGCTGTCAAAAGTATTGGAAGATCAAGAAAAAATCAGCCTTGTAAAAAGCTTTCCGCAAACGAATGATCACAATAAATTCAATAATGAAATGATGATCGTCGGAGTGCCTTATCAATCTGGAGCGATATTTGTCGTACAATCTTTGTCTGCCATTAATGAAACAACAAAACAAACAACTAAATATATTTTTATGGCAGCATTTATAGCTATTATATTAACGACCGTTTTTGCCTTTTTTTTATCAACCCGCATTACCTATCCGCTCCGAAAAATGAGAGAAGTCGCAATTGAAGTGGCGAATGGAAAATTTGATACGAAAGTTCCAAAGCTGACAAGCGATGAAATTGGTGAATTAGCTGTTGCCTTTAACCAAATGGGCCGGCAGGTGAAATTCCATATTAACGCTTTGCGGCAAGAAAAAGAACAGCTTTCAAACATTTTAAGCAGTATGGCCGACGGTGTCATTACGTTAAATATCGATGGAACGATTTTAGTCACAAATCCTCCTGCTGAACGTTTTTTGCAGGCATGGTATTATGAAAACGGAATGGATCCGAAAAAGGAACATGAGCTTCCGCCGGCTATTGAAGAACTGTTTAAACGAGTGACGACGACTCACCGCGAGCAGGTTACTGAGATTACTTTGCAAGGCAGAACATGGGGAGTGATCATGAGCTCTCTTTATAATCAAAATCGTGTTCGAGGAGCGGTCGTTGTTTTGCGCGATATAACGGAGGAAAGACGTCTCGACAAATTAAGAATTGATTTTATTGCCAATGTGTCCCACGAGCTGCGGACGCCTATTGCCATGCTGCAAGGATACAGCGAAGCTCTTCGCGATGACATTGCAGGAAGCGAAAAGGAGCGGAAGGAGATTGTTCAGGTTATTTATGACGAATCATTGCGAATGGGCCGATTGGTGAATGATTTATTGGATTTGGCCAGAATGGAGGCAGGACATATTTCCTTAAATATACAAGATGTCAAATTGAAGCCTTTTATTGAAAAAATTATTCGCAAATTTCAAGGCATTGCAAAAGAAAAACAGATTCACCTCGAATATTTGCTGAATGTTCAAACGGATTCCTTTTCGTTTGATCCGGACCGCATTGAGCAAGTACTGACCAATTTAATTGACAATGCCATCCGCCATACGAGTGCACAAGGATTTGTAAAAGTAATTATTTCAGAAAGCAATGGTTTAAAAATAGATGTTCAGGACTCAGGAAGCGGAATCAGTGAAGAAGATCTGCCGTTTGTGTTTGAACGCTTTTATAAAGCTGACAAAGCGAGAACGCGTGGAAGAGCAGGTACGGGTCTGGGGCTTGCCATTGCGAAAAATATTGTTGATGCCCATAAAGGGGTAATACAAGTTCACAGCAAATTAAATGTTGGAACGACATTTACCGTACTATTGCCGCAAACATCGTAAAAATTTGCCGATCTTTATTGTTTCACACGTAACAGAAGGGAGGTTTGGCAATGAATTTATATACGCGTACAGGGGATCAAGGACAGACGAACGTTATTGGTGCGCGCGTCGATAAAGATGATCCAAGGGTGGAAGCTTACGGAACGATTGATGAATTGAACGCTTACATAGGCTATGCAAGGACGTTTTTAACAGATAAAGCGTTTCAAGATATTTACGAAGAGCTTGAAAAAATTCAGCATCATTTGTTTGATTGCGGATCTGACATAGCGGTTGTGTACGAAAAGCAAAAACATCCGTTTAAAACGACGGAGGATATGATTCATTTTTTAGAGGAACGAATCGATCATTATGTGGAAGAAGCTCCTGCATTAGAAAAATTTATTTTGCCCGGAGGAACGGAGGCGGCCAGCGTTTTACATATTGCGAGAACAGTTGCCAGAAGAGCAGAGCGTTTAATCGTTTCTTTAATGAAAGAGGTTAAAATTCATCATCCGGTCCTCATTTACATGAACCGTCTGTCTGATTATTTATTTGCTGCTGCTCGGGTTGTAAATTACCGCCTAAACGTGAAGGATGTCGAATACGAACGAAGCGGGAAGGTGTTCCGGACAAATAATAGCAAAAAAAATTGACACCGAGGGTCTCTTTTATAAGACCCTTTCTTTTTTGTTTGTAACATGTCATGCGTCTCTTTCGACAAATATTTTAAACGGAGGGTATGTGCATGGATGAATCGTTTCAAAGATTATACGAAAAATATCATCAAGATATTTTTCAGTTTTTATATTATTTGGTGAAGGATCGGGAACAAGCGGAAGATTTGGTGCATGAAGTGTATATAAAAGTTTTAAAATCATACTCGAGCTTTGAAGGACGAAGCAGTGAAAAAACATGGTTATTTTCCATTGCTCGGCATGTAGCGATTGATTTTTTTCGAAAGCAAAAAACTCTCCGTCAGCGAATAATGGAAAAATTTGATTTAGATCAAGCACAAATTGCGGATCGAGAGCCCCTCCCGGAAGAAATAGCTTTACAACGAGAAGAAATACAGATGCTATACAAAGCAATGAATGACTGTAATGTGAATCAAAGAACCGTTTTAATTTTACGGTTTATAAAAGAATTATCTGTTGCAGAAACAGCCGAGGTGTTGGGGTGGACGGAAAGCAAAGTCAAAACAACCCAGCATCGGGCTTTAAAAGTGTTAAAAAATTATATAGATAAAGCTATGAAAGAACAAGGTGTCACGAAAGATCAGGGAGCTATGACAGAACAGGAGGTAGTTTCAAGTGAAAAACTCTCTGTGGAGCGATGAACAAATCAAAAAATGGATAAGCGAGTTTCCAAAAGTAGAAGATTCCCGCAGTTCATTCGAGATTTGGAACAATATTACCGAGAAAAAAAGAAAAAGAACAATATTGAAATTCATTGTTCCATCAGCTTCGATTGTTGCTTTGACAGCAGCCGTCACTTTTGTAGTTTTTCCGCTAAGCAACAGCAAAAATGAACAAACCCAATATTCATACAACAAAAAGGCCGAAAACGCAGGAAACAGTCATTTAACCGAAAGTCAAACGATGGAGGCTTCGCCGAAGTATCGTTCCATAGTTCCAAATTCTTCAACTGAACAAATTATCACAGTAGGGCTTTTAGATGAAAGCAAACAGCATGTCGTTCCTCTAAGCTTTAAAGGAAATCAATTCGAGCCTGCCGTCAAGCAAATAAATGACGTCTTAAACAAGATCGATGTGAAACGTTTCAATCTTTCAGCTTTTGCCTTTCAAGATGCAGACATTTATGAAAGCAAAAGCCGAAGTGACGAGGTGATCATAAATTTTGAAAAATTGAATATAAAAGACCGTTTCCATAATGAACAAAATTTTAAAGAAGTATTAAAAGAAACATTTCGGTGGCAAAATTATAAAAAGGTGCGCTTATTTACAAATGAAAAGCAGCATGTTCCTTCTGAGCATTTTGTTTCCGAATTTCAAATAAAGAAGCTGCTGAAAAAAGCCTATTTCTTGTTTTTTCCTAAAAATAGCAGCAATCCTTTGCTCGTTCCATCAAAAAATGAATATGAAACAATTGAAGAGGCAATGAATGCCATGCAAAAAGGGAAGGAAGACGGGCTTGAACCTTCCATTAATAATTCCGTTAAAATTAAGCAATTGAAAAAGGATGATGAGCTGCTTACGGTCACTTTTGACAATGCTTCAAAAATGAAAAACACAGAGCATACTGAAGTTATGCTGGAAGCGATTTTAATGACAGCGAAAGAATTCGGCTTTAAGAAAGTGAAGTTCGAAGGCTTTGATGCGAAAAAAATCGGAAATATTGATATTTCAAAACCGGTGGAAGTGCCTTTTTCGCCTAATTTTATTGACCTGAAAGTTGATGCATAGCAAAAGGAACGGAAATAGGTCTAAACATAAAGACACCATCATAAATATTGAGAATGTACGAAAGGAGGAAAGGAGGATGAACGGATGCTGGATTTAATGCGGAGGCTGGGTATTGCCCTAATTATGGGGCTTTTCATCGGTCTTTTGTTTTTGGGAGGATTAAAAACAGAGGAGCCAGGAGAGATAAGCCCTCCCAGCACCTTTAAATATTATAAATGAATAGTTTTGGCAGAAACGATGTCATCGAACTGGACTAACGCTTCAATAAGCTGATCATCAATCAGTTTATCACAAGTTAAAACCATGATTGCTTCGCCGCCGATGTTTTTACGTCCAACCTGCATTGTTGCGATGTTTACGCCATGGTCGCCAAGTACTTTTCCGACGCGTCCAATAACACCTGGTTTATCGATGTGTTCTACATATAATACTTCCCCTGCCGGGTAAAAATCGATATCGAAACCGTTTAAATCAACAATTCGTTCACCGTAGTTTGGAATATACGTTGCTTTTACGGAAAAAGTCCGATGATCTCCATCTACTTGAACAGCGATGCAATTTGCATATCCAGAACCGTTTGAAGCAATTTTTTCGCTGAAGCTGATGCCGCGTTCTTTGGCCATGAGGCCAGCATTCACTTCGTTAACAGTTGAATCAACCCGTTCTCCTAAAAATCCAGCAAGAAATGCTTTCGTAATAAAAGATGTTTCGAGTTCAGCAACCGTTCCTTCGTAAACGATTCCGATATGTTGAACAGGTTCTTTCATGTATTGAGAAGCAAGCTGACCCAATTTTTTGGCCAATTTATAAAACGGCTGTATTTTGTCAAATATATCTTTTGTTAATGTTGGTAGATTAATAGAATTTGTAACAGGTTTTCCATTTAAAAATTTTAATACTTCTTCAGCAACTTGAGAGGCAACGTTTAATTGGGCCTCTTTCGTTGATGCTCCAAGATGCGGTGTAGCAATGACCTGTTCAAAATCAAGCAGCTTCCGATTTACTGGAGGCTCGACTTCAAATACATCAAGTGCAACGCCTTTCACATGTCCAATTTCTAAATAATGAATTAATGCTTCTTCATCGATGATGCCGCCCCGGGCGCAGTTTAATAAATAAACTCCTTTTTTCGTTTTTCCGATATTTTCTTTTCCTAATAAACCTCTTGTTTCTTTTGTCAATGGTGTATGAACAGTAATGATATCAGCTTGCGCTAAAACTTCATCGAGCTTGCAGCTGTTTACTCCCAATTTTTGCGCCCGGTCTTTTGTTAAAAATGGATCAAACACTAAGACGTTCATTCCAAAAGCTTTTGCTCTTTTGGCAATTTCGCTGCCGATTCGTCCTAAACCGATGATTCCTAAGCTTTTGCCGTATAGCTCAGTACCGAGAAAGGCGGAGCGGTTCCATTCACCTGATTTAACGGAAACATTTGCTTGTGGAATATGACGAACAAGCGATGCCATCATGGCAAATGTATGCTCGGCAGTTGAAATCGTATTTCCGTCAGGTGCATTAATTACGACAACTCCGTATTTTGTCGCTGCTTCAACATCGATATTATCGACTCCGACGCCTGCTCTTGCAACAATTTTTAAATTTGTCATTTTTTGAAGCAGTTCTTCTGTTACTTTCGTTGCACTGCGGACGAGCAGAGCATCATATTTTTCCAGGTCGTCAACTTCACTTACTTTTTTCTGAACGACATTGATGTTTTCATCGTTCAATAATGGTGCTAATCCATCGCTTGATATTGAGTCAGAAACAAGAACATGAAACATTTTCTAAGATCCCCCTAGTGAACGAATTAAAAATGAAAACAAAATTTCTGATTATTTTATCTTAACTGATCTATGTTGTCAAGGTTCAAAACTTTACAGTTTGAAAACGTTTACTGTGTGTAAAAAGGGAAAAAGAGAGTTGCTTCTGAAGAAACAGCTCTCTTTTTTGTTTAATTGTTAGATTCATTGTATCGTGCAATACATTCGTCAATTAGTTTTGCCGCTGCTTCAGGTCCTTCCCAGCTGCCGATCTCTGTTCGTTTTCCTTCCAAATCTTTGTAACGTTCAAAGAAATGGGCAATTTCTTTTAATTTGTGCTCCGGCAGATCTTCAATCGATTGAACATGGTCAAAACGAGGATCATCTACAGGAACGCCGATTAATTTTGCATCTTCTTCACCGCTGTCGATCATGTTTAAATAGCCAATGACACGCGATTCTATGACGCATCCAGGGAAAGTCGGATTGGTGACGATTACGAGAATGTCAAGAGGATCGCCGTCAAGTGCTAAAGTATTTTCTAAATAACCGTACTCTGCAGGGTAAAACATAGGCGAATAAAGAACCCGGTCTAGTTTAAAAACGCCTTTTTCCTTGTCATATTCATATTTGTTTTGGCTTCCTGTCGGAATTTCAATAAAAGCTTCGACAACTTTATTGTTTGCCATCGACAAAATCCTCCTTTATTATGTATGCCTTTTTATTATAGAGGATGTAAAAAATATTGGCAATTGTAGAAAAAAGACAATGAAATAAAATAAGTTTCTTTTTTTTTATTATTGTATATAATGAAGATAAAAAATATGGATTCATCTTCGGGGCAGGGTGAAATTCCCGACCGGCGGTGATAAAAGCTTTTAAGCTTTTTTAGCCCGTGACCCGTAAAGGTGTTTTTCCTTTACGGTGGATCTGGTGAGAATCCAGAGCCGACAGTATAGTCTGGATGGGAGAAGATGAGGGTTCAGGCGTTTCAAAAAATATGATCATTGAAACGTTTATTTTAACCTGCTTACAATTCTCCCTCTGCGTCAATGTAGAGGGTTTTTTTATTGAAGCAGGAGATGGACCCTTCCTTCTTTTCAAGATGGATCACAGAAAGAAAAGGAGAGAAGGACTGTGTTAAAAACAAAGGCATTTAAACTTGTTTTTGTAGGAATGTTGAGCGGGATTTCCTACTTGCTTATGGCTCTTAACTTTCCGCTTCCGGGACTTCCGGCATTTTTAAAAATTGATTTCAGCGAAATTCCTGCTATGCTGGCGACGATTTTATTAGGGCCGATTGCAGGATTGGCTGTAGAAGCGATTAAAAATACGCTTCATTACATCATTCAAGGAAGCGCGACAGGAGTTCCGATTGATCAGTTGGCAAATTTCTTGGCCGGATTGTTTTTCCTTTTGCCGTTTGCATTCGTGTTTCAAAAAGTTCGTTCGATGAAAGGGGTTCTTTTCGGTTTAGCTGCCGGGACCATTTCGATGTCAGTAGCCATGAGCTTATTGAACTATTATTTCATTTTGCCGGCATATACGCTGTTTTTAAATATGCCGCAAATGTCGATTGCAGAAGTGAAGCAAGTCATTATTGCCGGGATTTTGCCTTTTAACCTCATTAAAGGAACAATTATTGCCATTGTCTTTTTAATGATTTACGGCAGAATCAAAGAATGGCTTCAACATAAATTTAACGTGCAAAATGCATAAATTTATATGCAAAAAAGCGGAGATCAGCCGTTATGATGTTTTCGCATCATCACGGTGCTCCGAATTATGATACACAAAACCCCCACAGAAATTCGTTTTTCCGTGGGGGTTGTTCTTTTAAAGCTGATGAAACAGCTATTCAAATTTTAAAGGATCGCCGTCAAAGGGTTCATCGGCAATTTTAATGGAATCTGTTGGGCAACCTTCAAAAGCATCCATTAAATCATCTTCTAAAACTTCTGGAACTTCAACCGTCCCTTGGTTATCATCTAGAATAACGTATGCGATTCCTTCGTCGTCATAATCATAAATATCTGGCGCTGCTGCCCCACATGCACCACATGCAATGCATGTTTCTTTGTCAACGATTGTATATTTTGGCATTGTCTAACCTCCTGTATAAATGAAATGAGTAGAAGTCATAAAAGAGAAAGAAACATTTATCTTCCACTTCAGAATGTTTTATATAATAATCAGAATACCACATAATTATTGTAAGATGGAATATTAAACATTTCAATAAAAAAAGATGAAATGTCATAGTATTTCGATAAACTTACTTAAATCAAATCATTCATTATAATATATTTTTCGACAATTATTGGATAAATTTTGATAAAATAAGGATTGAACAGAAGGTTTCAATTTTTAAGGTGATCAAATGCCTCTCTCTTATTTGGAAGGAATCATCCTTTATTGTTTTCAACAGCTCAAATGCGAGCGATCGAAAGCAGCTGTTTTTCATTTATTAAAAGGAAAAAAATCTTCTCAAACGATTCAAGATAGCATTATTTTTCATTTATCGAACTTATTTGGCATTTGCCGTGAGCTCGAGCTTGAAGAATATAATCACTTGTTAAACAGATTGGTTCAGCTGTCATATGTCAAACAAGTAAAAGGCGTGTTTTATATGGTCACAATGAACGGCGAACGGGTGCTGCAAGAATTTTTGTCAGAAAAACCGTTTCCTGATAAGCTGGATGGGGCCACCTACAATGATATAGGAAAAATTTTTTGGCAGCGTTTATCTTTATTTGTTCAAACGGTTTCCCATCTAGTTTATAACCATTCGAAATTTTTACCTATAACAAATAATGGTCAGCTGTTGCATTTTGTCAAAACATACATATTACAGATGAAAGAGACAAAGAAAAATATCGGAAATCGAACGTTTTTGGAAATGAACCGTTTGCTTGAATGTTTAGATGAAAAGGGAGCTATCTTAGTTGTCAATCGTTTGTCCGGCTTTAAAAAAAATGGAATCACCTTTGAACAGCTTGCAGCAGCTGCGAATGAAGATCCTTTTTATTTGAAGCTTATGTTTCAAGCTGCCGTCATTCAAATGGTGAACGAATTGCAAAAACGTTCTGATCAATATCCGATATTATTCGGTCTTTTACGAGATTTGATAAAAAAACACCCGCTAACCGCATCGGCGGAAAAAACGTACCGCTTGTTGGCGGAGGGGTTGGGCATTGATGAAATTGCAGCAGTCCGAAAGCTTAAAAGAAATACGATTGAGGACCATATTGTTGAGATTGCTTTAAACATGCACGATTTTGCCTTCGAACCTTATGTAAGCAAAGAAGATGTGGTCAAAATCGGGCAAGCGATTGAAAAGCTGCAAACGAACAAGCTGAAAACAGTTAAAGAATATCTTCAAGATCAATACAGCTATTTTCAAATTCGGCTGGCAATGGCTGCAATAAGGAGATGGCAATGACGAAAGATCTTTTTACTTTGCTGAAGGAAAAATTCGGTTATTCAAGCTTTAAAACAGGCCAAAAGGAAATAATTGAAGATGTTATTAGCGGACATGACGTAGTTGCCATGCTGCCGACAGGCGGTGGAAAATCATTGTGCTATCAGCTTTCTGGCTATTGTTTACAAGGTGCTGTATTAATAGTGTCCCCGCTATTGTCGCTCATGCAAGACCAGGAACAGCAGATGAAAATGTTTGGAGAAAAAAGAGTCATTGCATTAAACAGCTTTTTAACCCGATATGAAAAAGAAAAAGCTTTTCGGCAATTGCACCGTTACAAATTTATATTTTTATCGCCTGAAATGTTTAAATCAAAAAGGCTATTGGATGCATTGGCGCAAATCCAAATATCTTTATTTGTCGTCGATGAAGCGCATTGCATTTCACAGTGGGGACATGATTTTCGGCCTGACTATTTAAAGCTCGGAAAGGTAAGGGAGATGATCGGTTCTCCTCCTTGTTTGGCGATGACCGCCACAGCCACTAAAGAAGTGCTGAACGATATCGCGAAATGCTTGCATTTAACCGATGCAACATTTCATATTCATTCTATTGACAGGCAAAACGTTGCCATTAATGTTGAAGCCGTAAGCAGCCAAGAGGAAAAATTGGAGCGATTAGCCGAATGGCTGAAAATGTTAGAAGGGTCGGGTATCATTTATTGCTCCACAAGAAAGTGGGCGGAAGAGCTTGCCAGATGGATTGAACAAAAGGGAATGACAAATGCGGCTTATTATCATGGCGGAATGGAATATGAAGATAGAATGTTGATTCAACAGCAATTTTTAAATGACGAACTTTCGGTTATAACGGCGACAAATGCTTTTGGAATGGGAATAAACAAAAAAGACGTTCGATTTGTCATCCATTTCCATTATCCTGCTGACATGGAATCATACGTACAAGAAATAGGCCGGGCAGGAAGAGATGGAAACCAAAGCATTGCAATTGCACTTGTAGCAAAGGGTGACGAGGAGTTTCCCCGGTCGATAATACGTTCTGAATTTCCTGAAAAAAAAGAGATTGAGTTGATTGTAAAAACGATTCGGTTAAAGGGATGCTTTGATTTAACAGATGAAGAGTGGAGCAGCTTCGGCTTGTCTGATGTACAGAGGAGATTTTTACAATATAATTTCCAAATGTTGGATGAAAACATGTATCATTGGACGACTGATCAGATCGTAAATTATGTATGGAGCAAGATTGAAGATCGAATGAAAATGAAATTTAAAAAATTAGCCGACATGGAAGCATTTTTACGAGCAAAAGCATGCAGGCGGAACATGATTTTAAGCTATTTTCAGGAAAAACCTTCAACAAAGGTTTCGATTTGCTGCGACAATTGCGGAATAAACGATCGTTTTTTTATCCGAAAAAAAATTCATTCATCCCAGCCAATGATAAAGTGGGATTGGAAGCAAGAATTAAAAAGGCTGTTTCGTCAAAGTGGGTGAAGGCGTGATTAAAAGACAAGAAGAATTGATAAAGAACATGACCGATCGAGAGCTTTTATTTCATCTCATGGTCACTCAGTCGCTATTTCTTCTTATATCGATTATTTTAGGGTTCATTTTTTTTGACCGTGCGGAGGATTTTTTTCAATTATGGGAATTGAGTTGGGAATCGATAGCTGTTGGCTTGCTTGCAACAGTTATCGTTCTGCTCATTGATTTGGTAATTATGAAATGGGCGCCAAAAAGCTGGTACGATGATGGAGGAATCAATGAAAAACTGTTTCAAAACAGAAGCTTGCCGGAAATTTTTTGGATGACCCTTATCGTTGCTTTTGCGGAAGAAATATTGTTTCGCGGGGTTCTGCAAACCCATTTTGGACTGTTTATCGCCAGTTTGATCTTTGCCTTCATGCATTTTCGTTATCTTTCAAAATGGCTGTTATTTGCAACGGTTTTGTTCGTCAGTTTTTTTCTCGGAGTGATATTTGAACTGACTGAGAATATTTTAACAACAATTTTCGCTCATTTTCTTATCGACTTTGTATCGGCAGTGCAAATTCGCTTTCAATATTTGAAAAATAGTAAAGGCGATGGGAGGGACGATGAAGAAGATGACAAGTCCGTATGAACATGACCAAGCTGAGCGTTTAAGGGAAAAAATGATTGATGAAATAAAAGAGAGAACGGGGACATATCCGTCTCGGAGTGAAGTGCATAAAAAAAGGCGGAAGAAAAAAAAGAAAATGAACTATCCGCTTTTGCGTATTCTCGTCTTTCTTTTTATATTAGTGCCAGTCGTTGTTTTATTTTTAACTTCTTATTTGGAACGAAATCAATCAAACCGCAGCGGGGAAAATCTTTCAGATTTTGACTCTGTAATTATTAAAAATAATAGCGGGAAGTCTGTTCAAGAAGAGAGAGTGGAAGAAAATAATTCCTCTAACTCAGACAAAGAAGAAGGAAATCAGAATGAACAGGAAGCTTCTCCAACGACTGAAGAACAATCCTCTTCCAACAGCACAAGAGACGAAACCCGAAAAGAAATTTCTGGAAATGAAAGCGATGGAAACATGGAAGAGAACAGACGCATCATTACTCATGTTGTCCAGCCGAACGAAACGCTGTATAAAATCTCGATGAAGTATTATAAAAGCCGAAATGGCGAAGAGCTTATTCGAGAATGGAATCATCTTCAAGATTCCAACATTTATGTCGGACAAGTTTTAAAAATCCCTTTAGATAATCCCCAATAACTAAAAATTTTTCATATTTGAAAAAGATCATGCATAACTTGTACAAAAAACTTTGGGGGATTTTAAACGAATGGAAAGGCAAATTAAAGATCTGCCCTATACAGATCAACCTACCAAGCATATGCTGCAAGGGCTCATTGAGCGTAAAAGAGAATTCGAAACATATAAACAGAAATGTTTGGTTTGGCAAATAATTACATTTGTGGAAGTGATCATTTTTATAGTGTTTATTTATTTCAACGTATATCAACGATTGGAAACAGATCTTTTGTTTGTTTTATTCTATTTTTTTCAATCATCACACTTATTCGCCGTTTTGCTGATTGCATTCAGCTATTCAACAGCCGTTTATTTTAAAAAGAAAGAAGAAAAAGCGGAAAAAGAATATCATGAGCTTAGATGGGAAATTATTGATAAAAGCACTGATTTTTGGAAAAGCGAAGAAGAGTGGATGAATCGCGACAAGGTTTTTTCTGTTATGAAAAAAGAATTTGATATTAATCTCTATTATAAAACGAAATAAAAATGTGATTTGTGAGTAAAAATGCTTGTCTTCACCCCCTCGTAATTGTAAACTGTTTACTAACTAAAGAACCATCTTTTAGAATCAACATACAATATCGTATGATGTATTGACGGCAGGAGGGAAGAAGATGCGGCTCGAGCGTCTTAATCATAATAAAATTAAAATTTTCCTGACTCTAGATGATTTGTCGGATCGCGGCTTAACAAAAGAAGATCTATGGAACAACTCTTTAAAAGTTCATCAGCTTTTCCGGGAAATGATCAATGAGGCAAGTGAAGAACTCGATTTTCATGCAAACGGTTCGATTGCGGTCGAGGTTTATTCACTAAAAGCACAGGGAATGGTGATCATTGTTTCCAAAAATAATGATGAAGAACTTGAAGATGAATTTTTAGATGATTATATTGAAATGCAAGTAAAAGTGGATGAACATCAAGATATATTGTATGAGTTTTTGAATTTCGAAGATGTCCTCGATCTTGCAAAAGTTCTTCAACGTTTCGAAATAACAGAAGGCGCGCTATATTCATATCAGGGACGATACTACCTGCTGTTTGATGACATCTCTAAGATTGAAACGGAGCATCTTGTTGCAATTTTAGCGGAATATGGAACGCCAACACATATGACAACTCATAGACTGCATGAATATGGAAAATTATTGATAAAGGATCACGCTGTTCGTCTTTTGAATGACTATTTTTCCTGAGGCTGACAAAACATCGCCTTTCAGCGATGTTTTATCAGCTTTTTTTGCGTAGATTTAGTATTTTATTTGATAAAAAACAAAGCGGTTTGCCGCTTTCTTTTTTTAACAAGAAATTCAGTATCCCTTTATTTTCTATGAATTAATGATTGAATTAATTTATAGAAGGTGTATACTAAGTCATGAAAGGTGGACTTTTCCTTTTCATTATTAAAGAACATATAGGAGGTTTACTTATTATGGTAGCCGAAGGCAATGACAAGCATGATGTGCTAAAAGCTACGCAAAAGGTAATACATAAAGCGTTAGGAAAACTAGGTTATCCAGAAGAGGTGTATGAATTATTAAAAGAGCCGATTCGCATGCTGACAGTGAAAATACCTGTTCGCATGGATGACGGTTCTGTTAAAATATTTACTGGCTACCGGGCGCAGCATAATGATTCTGTAGGACCTACAAAAGGAGGCGTTCGCTTCCATCCAAATGTAACTGAAAACGAGGTAAAAGCGCTTTCAATTTGGATGAGTCTAAAATGCGGAATTATTGATTTGCCTTACGGTGGTGGAAAAGGTGGAATTGTTTGTGATCCAAGAGATATGTCGTTCAGGGAATTAGAAAGATTAAGCAGAGGATACGTTCGGGCAATTAGTCAAATTGTTGGCCCTACAAAAGATATACCTGCACCTGATGTATTTACGAACTCGCAAATCATGGCTTGGATGATGGATGAATACAGCCGGATTGATGAATTTAATTCGCCAGGATTTATTACCGGCAAGCCTCTCGTTCTCGGCGGTTCACATGGCCGTGAATCGGCAACGGCAAAAGGCGTGACCATTTGCATTCGCGAAGCAGCGAAAAAGCGTGGAATTTCTTTACAAGGGGCTAGGGTCGTTGTCCAAGGATTTGGAAATGCAGGCGGTTATTTAGCAAAATTTATGCATGATGCCGGAGCAAAAGTTGTAGGTATTTCCGATGCATACGGCGGTCTGTACGATCCAGACGGACTTGACATCGATTATTTATTAGACCGGCGCGACAGCTTCGGAACTGTTACGAAATTGTTTAATGATACGATCACTAATAAAGAATTGTTAGAACTTGATTGCGAAATTTTAGTTCCTGCGGCGATTGAAAACCAAATTACAGAAGAAAATGCCCATAATATTCGGGCTCAAATTGTCGTAGAAGCAGCCAACGGTCCGACAACTGTTGAAGCCACTCAAATCTTAACGGACCGGGGAATTTTACTCGTGCCTGACGTATTGGCAAGCGCGGGAGGAGTAACGGTTTCTTATTTCGAATGGGTTCAAAATAATCAGGGCTACTATTGGTCTGAAGAAGAAGTGGAAGAAAAATTGGAAAAAATGATGGTGAAAGCATTTAACACTGTATATGAAACGGCGCAAAACAGAAGAGTAGATATGCGGCTTGCTGCATATATGGTAGGCGTAAGAAAAATGGCAGAAGCATGCAGATATCGCGGATGGGTATAATATTTGCATCGTTTTGCAGTTTCCCCTATGATAATGTAGGGGAAATTTTTCTTTTGTCACCAGCCGCTTAATGCTATAGGAGTGATCATGATGCAAGAAGAAAAAGTGATCATTGTCGGCGGAGGTCCATGTGGACTATCGGCTGCGATCGAATTGAAGGAAAAAGGAATAAATCCTTTAGTTATTGAAAAAGGAAATATTGTTGATTCCATTTATCGCTTTCCAACACATCAAACCTTTTTCAGCACAGCAGACAGGCTTGAAATTGGCGGAGTCCCATTTATCACAGAAAACCGAAAGCCTGTCCGCAATCAAGCGCTTGCTTACTACCGGGAAGTTGTGAAGCGAAAAAATTTGCGCATTCATACATATGAAAAAGTAGAGAAGGTAGAAAAGCAGCAGGACGGAACGTTCATGGTAACGACGGAAAAAGGAAAATATCGTGCGTCATTTGTTGTGATTGCTACAGGTTATTATGATAATCCAAATTACATGAATGTTCCAGGCGAAAATCTGCCCCACGTTTTCCATTATTTTAAAGAAGCTCATCCATATTTTGATAAAGATGTCGTTGTGATCGGCGGGAAAAACTCAAGTGTTGATGCCGCGCTTGAGCTTTATAAAGCCGGGGCTAGAGTAACTGTATTGTACCGAGGAAGCGGGTATTCTTCAAGCATTAAGCCTTGGATATTGCCGGAATTTGATTCTCTTATCAAAAAAGGCTATATAAAAATGGAATTTCGGGCAGATGTAAAAGAAATTAAAAATGACTCTATTAGTTATATTGTGAACGGAACAGAAGAAAAAACTATTCCTTGTGATTTTGTCTTTGCCATGACTGGCTACCATCCAGATCATAACTTTTTGAAAAAAATGGGTGTACTTATTGATGAGCAGACAGGCAGACCTTACTACAATCCCGATACAATGGAAACGAATGTAAATGGGATTTTTATAGCCGGTGTCATCGCAGCTGGAAATGATGCGAATGAGATTTTTATCGAAAACGGCAGATTTCACGGGGAATTGATCGCAGAAGAAATTATCAAAAGAGTATAGAAATAGGGGATGTCCCGAAAATAATCAAGTAGAGAAAAACAATCCGTTTTTCTCTACTTGATTTTGTTGCTTTCATAAGTTGTGGGGCCGTCCAGAAATCAAATCGCCATTGAAAACAAAAAATCATAAACACCGATATATCAACGTTTCTAACACATTAATGGGGGCGTCAATAAGCTGTAAAAATGGCTTATTAGACACCCCCTTTACTTGTAACATTTTTTAGTAAAATTTGTGTTGATCATCACAACAGCTTATTATTTCGAAAACATTTCTTCTATTTCAGTTAAATCGCTCGTTTTTTCTAAAGCCACTAAAAGCTTTATTCTAGCTTTTTGCCCGTTTAATCCGTTCGAAAATATAACGCCAAGCTGTTTTAAATGTTTTCCTCCGCCCTGATAATCATAGACATCCTGCACAATGCCGTTAAAACATCGTGAGACAATGACGATCGGCACTTTCTTCTCAATAAGCCGTTTCATGCCGGGGACTAAAGCCGGCGGCAAATTTCCTTGCCCTAAAGCTTCAATGACGATTCCATCCGGATTCAGTCCTTCAACTGCTTCCATTATTTTTTCATCCATGCCTGCATACGCCTTTAAAAGGAGCACATGTTTAGAGATTTTCGTTATACTATATGTTTCTTTTCTTAACGGATAGTGATGAAATGCCAGAATTTTTTTGTTCACAATACCGATCGGTCCGTATTGCGGACTTTGGAATGTAGCGATATTGCTTGTATGCGTTTTTGTGACGTTTTTTGCTGTATGAATCTCGTCATTCATGACAACTAACACACCAAGGTTTTTCGCTTTGTCGGAAGCAGCAACTTTTATGGACATCAATAAATTATATAATCCGTCTGATCCGAGTTCATTATTTGACCTCATCGCACCCGTTACAACAACGGGGATGGGAAGGTCAAGAGTCAAATCTAAAAAATAAGCTGTTTCTTCTAAAGTATCCGTTCCATGAGTGACGACGACACCGTCGATGCTTCCATTTTTGGCATGATGTTCGATTTCTTTTTTAATTTCCAGCATTTCCTTAGGAGTTATATGCGGGGAAGGCAAGTTAAAAAGCTCTTTTACGATTGTTTGTACATTGTTTACATTCAATGAAAAATTTGTTAGAGGATTGGACCCTTCTGGTCTCACTGCACCGCTTTGTTCATCTTCCAGCATTGAAATTGTACCGCCTGTATGTAAAATCAATACTTTCTTCATCTTTTTATCCCTTTCATTAAAGTTTCATTTTTTCATGCTTATTTTTGATTTTCATTTTGTCATATACATGTTACCATTTTATCAAAAGGATGTTTTTAACAACTTACTGCTGCTCTAACATGAATCATCATTTCTCATTCTTTTATTTTGTTTTATTTTAAAAGGAACATTCTGATAAATCTATACATAAATAAGGAGATACTAGAAGAAAAGAGGCTGTCATTATGATTGCGATTATTACAGCAGGCATTGCACCAGGGCTGGCAATACTTTCATATTTTTATTTGAAGGATCAATATGAAATGGAACCCCTTTACATGGTTGTTCGGACGTTTATTTTCGGTGCGCTGCTTGTTTTTCCAATTATGTTTATTGAATACGTTCTGGAAACAGAAAATGTATTTCCCTCTTCTTTTTTACAAGCTTTCTTTGCTTCGAGTTTATTGGAAGAGTTTTTTAAATGGTTTATTTTTTATTTTACAATTTACTCCCATTTTCATTTTGATGAACATTACGATGGAATCGTTTATGGTGTGTCCATCTCTCTCGGCTTTGCGACATTGGAAAATATTTTATATTTAATTGCGAACGGTGTGGAGTTTGCATTCGGGCGCGCAATTTTTCCAGTCCCAAGCCATGCATTGTTCGGTGTCATCATGGGGTATTATTTAGGAAAAAGCAAATTTTCGAATGATAGGCTTAAAAAAAGATGGCTCTTTTATTCTCTAGTTATTCCGTTTCTTTTGCACGGAACGTACAATTATATCTTGCTTTCCAATGAAGACTGGAAGTTTTGGGTCACTCCGTTTATGGTGTTTTTATGGTGGTTTGGGCTTCATAAAGCAAAAAAAGCGCGCATGGTATACAAGCAAAATATCGAAACAATATCAGGATAAAAAAATTTTTGAACCGGCATGAGCCGGTTTTTTTGTTGTATAAAATGACATCTACTACAGAAAATACATGTAACGATATAAAGTGAGGAGGCATGATGATGGGAAAAAACATGAAATATCTGCTCGCAAACGCTTTTGTTTTAATCGTTTTTCTTATTCTTTCTAACAATCAGCTGCATGTTCATGCTTTTAGCGAACAAGTGATTCAGAGAGGTGCGACAGGTGATGATGTCATTGAACTGCAGGCAAGACTTCAATATAACGGATATTATCATGGGAAAATTGATGGGGTATATGGATGGAATACTTATTGGGCAGTTAGAAAATTTCAAAATAATTTCGGACTTAAAGAAGTAGATGGTTTAGTTGGTCCTGAAACAAAACAAAAGCTTATCAATACGACAAAATATTATAAGTCTTTTGTCCACGAACAAATTCGAAAAGGCAGAGACTTTACCCATTATGGCGGAGTGCCGCTAAAAATCCAAACAGCGCCTTCTGAGGAGCTGCGCGCAAAATGGCGGAAGCAAACCGAAAAAAATCTCGCAAAAAATGTACCGCCAAAAAAACAACAAGCTGGTCAGGCTGGACAAGGGCAAAAGCAGGCTGCTCCTAAACAGCAAGCAGCCCAAAATAAACAACAAACAGGGAAATCGGTACAGCCGATGGCGGTGAATATGCCTGGAGGCTTTTCACAAAATGACTTAAATCTTTTAGCCAATGCCGTTTACGGAGAAGCCCGCGGCGAGCCTTATATTGGTCAAGTAGCAATTGCGGCAGTTATTTTAAACCGACTGAACAGCCCGACATTTCCAAATACGGTTGCTGGTGTTATTTTTGAACCGGGTGCTTTTACAGCTGTCAGCGATGGACAAATATATTTGACACCAAATGAAACAGCGAGAAAAGCGGTGATGGACGCCATTAACGGGTGGGATCCGACAGAAGAAGCTCTCTATTATTTCAATCCTGATACAGCAACAAGCCCATGGATATGGACGCGGCCGCAAATCAAGAAAATCGGAAAACACATATTCTGTGAATAGTGAGGTGATTCAGTATGCTTCGAGGATTATTAATCGGGCTGCTTACAGTGGCCTTAATCGGAACAGGCTACTGGGGATATAAAGAGCATCAGGAAAAAAACGCCGTATTAATTCATGCAGAAAACAATTACCAGCGGGCTTTTCACGATCTAACCTATCAAGTGGATCTGCTTCATGACAAAATTGGCGAGACACTCGCCATGAATTCAAGAAAATCATTGTCACCGGCGCTGGCGGAAGTTTGGAGAATTACATCGGAAGCGCACAATGATGTCGGCCAGCTTCCGTTAACTCTTTTACCTTTCAATAAAACAGAGGAATTTTTGTCAAATATTGGGAAATTTAGTTATCAAACAGCAGTGAGAGATTTAAACAAAGATCCGTTAACGGATCAAGAATATGAAACGTTAAAAAAATTGTATAAAAATGCAAAAGACATACAAGACGAATTGAGAAACGTCCAGCATTTAATCTTAAAAAACAATCTGCGCTGGATGGATGTTGAACTCGCACTAGCATCAGGGCAAAAACAAATGGACAATACGATCATTGATGGATTTAAAACGGTAGAAAAAAATGTTGAAGGCTATTCCGAAACTAATTTCGGTCCAACGGCAACAGCGCTGCAAAAGCCTAAAAAAGGATTTGAACAATTAACTGGAAAGGAAATATCAGAGCAAGAAGCAAAACAAATCGCAAAACGATTTGCCCCTAAAAATGTAGAACGAGTAGATGTAACAACAAATGGTAAAGGATCAAACATTCAGTTTTACAGCATTACTATGCATGATAAAGGAAATAAACATGATGTTTATATGGATATCACGAAAAAAGGCGGTCATTTAATTTATTTATTGCACAACAGAGATATTAAACAACAAAAAATCAGCTTAAATGAAGCATCCAACCGAGCAACGGAATTTTTGAAAAAGCTAAAATTTAAGGATTTAGAGCTTTATGAGAGTGCACAATATGACAACATTGGTGTTTTCACATTTGTTTCTAATTATAAAGGTGTACGTCTATATCCTGATGCAGTTCGTTTAAAGGTAGCGTTGGACAACGGAGAAATTATAGGTTATTCTGGACGTGATTATTTAGCAGCGCACAAAAAAAGAAATTTGCCGAAACCGGCTATTACAAAAGAAGAAGCGAAAAAATCAGTCCATTCTAACGTTGAAATTCAGGAGGATCGATTAGCTGTTGTGACAAATGATGCCGGCGAAGAAGTGCTGTGCTATGAATTTTTAGGAACGATTGACCAAGACACGTACCGCATTTTCATCAACGCAATGGACGGAACGGAAGAAAAAGTGGAAAAATTGCAAAGTGCTGAACCGTTATTCAGAGAAATTTAATCACAAAAAGGGGAGTCGATTTTTAGGCTTTCCCTTTTTTTCATTTCATGCTTTAATAAATGTAGAGCGCTTATTACATTGAAAGAGTGGTAACGTTGATAAAAATTGGTACGATGATCACATTGGAACTTTCTGGCCAAGATCAAATACTAAAATGCAAACTTGTGGACCAAGAAGAAAACATTCTTTATATTGATTTTCCTATAAATAGCAAGACAGGAAAAACTGTTTTCTTACCAGACGGCACCGAGCTCGTTGCAACATTTGTGAACAGCGAAAAAAAACCATATAAATTTCGTACTAAAGTTCTTGGCAAGAAAAAAGATAACCTCCCGATGATCATGCTTCAGGCACCTGAGTATATGGAGGAGATCCAAAGGCGGCAATTTGTCAGAATCGAGACAGCCGTTGATGTAGCCATACACGCCATTAATCAGGAATTCGCCCCATTTACAACAGTTACAAACGACATAAGTGCTGGCGGCATTTCAATCATTATTCCAAATGGTGTGGACGTACCGCTAAATGAAAATATACATATTTATATGGTGCTCACGTTTATGGACGGAACGATTGAATATTATAAGGTAACAGGGAAGGCGCTCAGAGTTGTGGAAGCGGAACATCATAAGCTCGCTTCCATAGCATTTATCAATATTGATGAAAAGACACAGCAAAAATTGATTCGCTTTTGCTTTGAACAGCAGCTGCAAATGAAAAAGAAAGGAATTTTGAATGAATAATACCGGCAAGGCTGTCCATACTATTTATAAAAAATGGCAAAAGGATGTTTTTTGTGAAGCGCTTTGAACAAATATTGATCAAATTGATCATTATACAATTCATTATGTTAATTGCCGCTCAGCTTTTTTTGCGCCATTCTGAATTGAAGCCATATTTATCAAAAGCCGTGCAATATGAAGGTGTTGGAAACATGTCCATCTCCGAATGGGTGGAAACTATCAGCCGCTAAAAGAGCAGGAAACCCCTGCTTTTCTTTCTGTATTCCAAAAAAATAGATACATATTTTTTGAAACTAGCTAGGAGGTATTATGAGTAAAAAAATTTCCATTGCAATCGACGGTCCGGCAGCTGCCGGGAAAAGCACAGTTGCCAAAAAAATCGCAAAAGATTTAGGCTATACATACATTGATACGGGTGCGATGTACAGAGCTCTCACTTTGAAAGCTTTACAGAATGGCATTTCTTTGGAGGATGAAAAAGCGCTCACCAAGCTTTTGAATGAAATGACGATTGAACTGAAGCCGGTAAATGAAGGTCAGCAAGTGCTAGTAAACGGTGAAGACGTAACGGCGATTATCCGTTCCAATGAAGTAACAAAGCATGTTTCCACTGTTTCCAAACATCCTAATGTGCGGGAGGAAATGGTGAAAAGGCAAAAACAGCTTGCAGGAAACGGCGGCGTTGTCATGGATGGCAGGGATATCGGCACTCATGTGCTGCCGAATGCGGAGTTGAAAATATTTTTAAAGGCTTCTGTAGAGGAAAGAGCAAAAAGAAGGTATGAGGAGAATTTAAGAAAAGGTTTTACATCCGATTTAACACAATTAAAGAAAGAAATTGAAGAAAGAGATAAGCTTGATTCCACGAGGGCAACTGCCCCATTAAAAAAAGCGCCGGATGCCGTCGAAATCGATACAACTTCATTGACGATTGAAGAGGTGGCGGAATTAATTAAAGAATTGGTAAAAGAAAGGCTGTAAGAAATGGGTAAATTTTATCAATTTGCAAGGGCAATTGTTTACTGCTTTATTAAACCGCTCTTTCGGGTCGAAGTGATCGGAAAGGAACATTTTCCAATGGATGGTGCCGTGCTGCTTTGTTCCAATCATATTAATAATTTGGACCCTCCGACGATTGGTATCGTTTCACCAAGGCAGCTCCGTTTTATGGCTAAAGAGGAGCTGTTTAAAATTCCGGTTTTCAGCCTGATCGTCCGGGCATTGGGGGCGTTTCCGGTCAAAAGGGGCTTTTCCGATCGAGAGGCGTTAAGAACAGGCTTGAAAATATTAAAAGAAAGAGAAGTTTTAGCCATTTTTCCGGAAGGAACGAGAAGCAAAACAGGTGAACTCGGAAAAGGTTTGGCTGGTGCAGGTTTTTTTGCCTTAAGATCAGATTGTGTCGTCTTGCCATGCGCCGTCGTCAGTTCTTACAAACCGTTTCGGAAAACGAAAGTCATTTTCGGCCCAGCCATTGATTTTACATCTTATCGAAACAAAAAAATTTCAGCTGAAGAAGCGACCGATAAAATCATGACAGAAATTAGAAATTTGCTCGAAAAATATAGGTAATCAATGGATTTAACTTGACAAACGGAATTTTTTGTTAGAACTTATAGAAAAGAGGTATTTTTCATTCTATTTAGAGTAGCTTGTGACATACTAAATAGAATGGTACATATTTTGTTGAGTTGCTATGGCTTGACCAAGGAGGTAAATGGTATGGTAGAGGACATCAATCAAGGTGAAGTTTTTGTGCCTGAAGTGGGAGACGTTGTAGAGGGAATTGTAACAAAAGTGGAAGATAAGCAGGTGATTGTTGATATTAAAAATTGCAAACAAATGGGCATCATTCCGATTAGTGAACTGTCTAGTTTGCATATTGAAAAAGCTTCAGATGTTGTAGAGGAAAATGACAAGCTTGAACTAGCGGTCATTAAAGTTGAGGAAGAAGCAGTCATTTTATCGAAAAGCAAAGTGGCTGCGGATAAAGCTTGGGTGGAATTAGAGAGAAAATTTGAAAATAAAGAAGTATTTGAGGCAGAAGTGAAGGATGTCGTAAAAGGCGGTTTAGTGGTAGACCTGGGCGTCCGCGGATTTATTCCTGCTTCATTGGTTGAACCTCACTATGTTGAGGATTTTTCAGATTATAAAGGAAAAACATTGACATTGATGGTTGTGGAGCTAAACCGTGAAAAAAATCGAGTGATTTTGTCTCATCGTGCTGTAGTGGAAAAGGAGCAGGAAGAGAAAAAACAGCAAGTGCTTCAGTCGATTCAGCCTGGTGATGTATTGGAAGGAACAGTCCAACGTTTAGCCGATTTCGGAGCCTTTGTTGACATCGGCGGGATTGACGGTCTTGTACATATTTCTCAGATCTCTCATGCTCATGTAGATAAACCGTCAGATGTGCTTCAAGAAGGCGAAAAGGTAAAAGTGAAAGTTTTGTCTGTCGATCGGGATAATGGACGGGTTTCACTATCGATTAAAGAAACATTGCCTGGTCCATGGGAAAACATTTCTGAAAAAATCAAATCCGGTGATGTTGTCGAAGGAACTGTACAACGCCTCGTCTCATTCGGAGCTTTTGTTGAAGTTTTACCTGGAGTAGAAGGTCTTGTCCATATATCGCAAATTTCTAAAAAACATATAGGCACTCCTCAAGAAGTATTAGAAGAAGGACAAAAGGTAAAAGTAAAAGTGCTTGATGTAAACGAAGAAGAGAAACGGATTTCCTTAAGCATAAAGGAATTGGAAGATGATGGGCCCGGTAGTGAAGAAGATTTTCGCAAATATCGTCCGAAAGAGGAATCGACAGGATTTCAACTAAGTGAAATGATCGGAGAGCAATTAAATAAATTAAAATAAAGACAAAGGCGATTATCACGAGCTGCCCCTTGTCAAGGTGACAGCGGAATAAAAAATGATCTAAGCGGCTTTATCTCTATATTCCATAGGGCTGAGGCCGTTTAGTCGTTTTATGAGGGTAATTTGTATCGATTGCCAGTCCTCAAACGAAATCTACGTTTCGCATTTGAGCGTTCTCCAAAAAGACTCAATAAGCACCGCCCAGCATATAACGAGCTGTTTTATCATCTTCTCCACTGCTGTTCTTTTCATAAATCCTTGAGAATGATACGATCCATCCTCCCTGTAATAAGCTGTTATTGTTCGAAGCCTTGCCTAGTATATAGCTTCCATATCACTTCAATAAGCTGTCTTTTGAGTTCTGCAGTATCGGTTCGATTTTTGCTAAGCTGCTCTATATCGTGATTATATGTGCGAACAAAATTCTTCACTGCTTTTAATAAGCAAGCGATACGTCCGTTTTGCGTTCGTATCTCCATTAAAAATCAAAACTTGTGCAGATAAACAAGTGATACATCCAGCCTGTATTCATTAGCCCACAATTTTTTTGCAGAAAAACTCCCTCCTAAAAAAACAAATAATGATTTAGAAGCCTTTTTTTATGAAAAGAAATTATACGGACATTCTGCCATTAAACAGATCGGCTTATGAGTTCTAAAAAAATAGCGAAAATTCATTTCTTGACGGGCAGTGAAATGTTTACATTTTCCTCTCACAGCAATCCATCAGCAATCAATTCTCCCACAGCCCTTTAACTGCTTTTTATACGCTTTTAGCTTTGGTTTCAAAATTTGTACGGTTAGCATCCATAAATTTTTCACATAATGGAAATAGTAGGAGGTTGGAGATGGAAGGAATATATTATTATTGGTTCATGTGGATGATTTGGGTAATTGTAACATTTTGGCTTCCAAAAACGGATGCTCGTTTTTGGCTCTCCTTTTTTATATTGTTAAATATTTTAGGAAGTGCAACGTTTATACACTTTACACAAATACATGTTGGTTTTTCGTATATCTTATTTGCTTTGCTTAGTTTTTTCATCTTGTATAGAACTAAGCGTTTATTTTATTCATTATTTTCCGTTTTGATCATTACGGTTGCCTATGCAGGAGTCAAGCTGTTTTATTTATTTGATCCTGTCTGGTTTTTACTTGACGTTCAGATGTATTTATCTATATTAGGAGTCATTTTATCCAATATGCTGAGCAAAGATTTTTTTGAAGGAATGGCATTTTTTATATTGGGGTCTTGTTACGGAGAAGCTCTTTTTTCGTCTGCAGTTTATTCTTATTATCGGCCGATTGTAATAGGCGACTTTCCTTTTCTTGATATGCTGTCAATCGGAATCTTTTCATTGCTCATATGGGCGTCATTCAAAACATTCGCTGCTTCTTTAGAACATATATTCAAAAAACATGCAAGGGAGAGGCAAGGGTCATGAATGAATACACGCTTCCTATTTTTTATGGTGTCTTCGTAGGTGTGTTAGCCCGTCTTTTTATGCTAAAAACCGATTATCGCCAATATCCAACATATTTGCACGGAAAAATTATTCATATCGCACTTGGATTTATAGCGGCGGGACTCGGCACGATTGCTGTTCCGGCCATAATGGAAAAGGAGTTTACTGCCATTACTTTTTTAACGTTGGCTGCATCGCAGTTTCGCGAAGTCCGCAACATGGAAAGAAATACACTGTCAGAGCTCGATCAATATGAGCTTGTTCCTCGGGGAAGTACATATATTGAAGGAATTGCAATCGCCTTTGAAAGCAGAAATTATTTAGTGATTTTCACATCTTTATTTGTTACGCTTGCTTATTTAATCTTTGGCTTTTGGATGGCTCTTGTGATGACGGTCGTTTGCTTTATCATTTCTAAAGTGTTAATGTCTGGAGGCACATTGAAAGATATTGTTGACATTCAATATGTAAAGCCGCATTTTGACGGTGCAGGCTTGTATGTCGATGACATTTATATTATGAATATCGGCATCCCGGAAAAACGTGAACTAGTTTTAAAATATGGCATGGGGTTTATTTTGACACCAAAATCATTTGATGCGAGAACAACGATTGCCAACATCGGACAACGTCAGGCGATTCTCCATGATGTCTCAACTGCGCTGGGCGTAAACCGCGATGCGGGTGAACCATCTTTAGTCCCATTGGCAAAACGAGATCTTGAGGATGGAAGAGTCGGCGTGTTTGTGCTTCCTCAAAAACATGATTTGGATATCGCCATTCGAGTGATCAGCAACGTGCCAACGCTTGAAAATGCCATTCGCATGCCGACGGAGTCGAAGGCAAATAGGAAAGGTGAGAAAAAACGATGGTTTTAGAGAAAGCGGTTTTAGCGGTCGTTACGACAAATGAGAAAAAAATAAAAGGCGGTGCACCTGTTTTTATTTGTGATAACCAAAAAGAAATGGATTCGATTGCAAAAAATTTAGAAGCGATTCTAGATGGAATTGCTCATGCCATAAGCGAGGAAATATATATCATTGTGAAACATTTTTAAGGCAGTTGTTCAATTTCATAAACTGCTATATAATAGGGTAGTTGGAAAAAAGCTTGGTAAAAAACTTCCGGGGCATGCCGAAAAAGGAGTTAGGCGAAAACATGCTGCGATTTCTTGAAGGCGTAGCCCCTTTAACATTATACATAGTGAAAAAATGCGATGAGTTTTAAATTAGGAAGGAAGTTTTAGTATGCCGAAACCTGTTGTGGCTATTGTCGGTCGACCAAATGTCGGCAAATCGACGATTTTTAATCGAATTGTCGGTGAACGTATTTCAATTGTAGAAGATATACCTGGTGTTACCCGTGACCGTATTTATGCACCTTGTGAATGGCTGAATTTCCAATTTAACTTGATCGATACAGGTGGAATTGAAATTGGGGATGAACCGTTTCTAGCACAAATTCGTCATCAGGCGGAAATTGCGATTGAAGAAGCAGATGTAATTATTTTCATTACAAACGGTCGAGAAGGCGTAACTCCCGCTGATGAAGAAGTTGCAAAAATATTGTACCGCTCAAACAAACCCGTTGTCCTTGCCGTTAATAAAATGGACAACCCGGATATGAGGGAAAATATATATGAATTTTATTCTCTTGGCTTTGGAGAACCGTACCCGATATCAGGAGCGCATGGGCTCGGACTGGGAGATCTTTTGGATGCAGTATGCAAACATTTTCCAAAACCCCAATCAGAAAATGATGATGAAGGCATCATTAAATTTTCTTTGATTGGCCGACCAAATGTCGGCAAATCTTCCTTAGTAAATGCTATTTTAGGAGAAGAAAGAGTGATCGTCAGCGAAATTGCTGGAACAACACGAGACGCTATTGACACTAAGTTTACGTATAACAAGCAGGAGTTTGTCATCATTGATACAGCTGGCATGAGAAAAAAAGGAAAAATTTATGAGACAACAGAAAAATACAGTGTTTTGCGGGCGCTTAAAGCGATTGAACGCTCTGACGTAGTGTTAGTTGTTTTAAATGCAGAGGAAGGAATTATTGAACAAGACAAGCGAATTGCTGGCTACGCCCATGAAGCCGGGAAAGCCGTTGTCATTGTAGTAAACAAATGGGATGCAGTGGAAAAAGATGAAAGAACGATGAGAGAGTTTGAAAAAGATATTCGCGATCAATTTTTATTTTTAGACTATGCGCCAATCGTCTTTTTGTCTGCAAAAACGAAGAAAAGATTGCACACATTAATGCCTCAAATTATTCTTGCCAGCGAGAATCATGCGATGCGTGTCCAAACAAACGTATTGAATGATGTGATCATGGATGCCGTTGCTATGAATCCGACTCCAACGGACCATGGTACGAGATTAAAAATCTATTATGCAACACAAGTTTCTGTTAAACCGCCTACATTTGTCATATTTGTAAATGATCCGGAGCTTCTTCATTTTTCATACGAACGTTTTTTGGAAAATCGCATTCGCGATGCATTCGGGTTTGAAGGAACCCCTATTAAAATCATTGCGAGAAAAAGAAGATAAATAAAAGGAAGTGAGCAATTTGGCGAAGGTGGCAATATTGGGAGCTGGAAGCTGGGGAACAGCGCTTGCAATAGTTCTTTGCGACAATGGTCATGAAGTGTATCTTTGGGGACATCGGAAAGAACATATAGAAGCGATCAATCGTACAAAAAAAAATGAGAAATATTTGCCAAATGTCCCATTGCCGGACAATTTAACCGGATTTTATTCCTTAAAGGATGCGGTTGAAAATGTGGAAACGATTGTCTTGGCAGTCCCGACAAAAGCGATAAGAGAAGTGCTGAGTCAATTAAGAGAAGCCATTGATCGGACGATTTTAATTGTCCATGTTTCAAAAGGGATTGAGCCGGGTTCATTAAAAAGAATTTCCGAAATTATTGAAGAAGAAATGCCTCCTCACCTTTTGAAGGACGTAGTTGTATTATCAGGTCCAAGCCATGCGGAAGAAGTGTCTTTGAGACAGCCGACAACAGTGACTTCTGCGAGCAAAAATATTCAAGCAGCAAAATTTGTTCAAGATTTATTTATTAACCGTTATTTTCGTGTGTATACGAATCCGGATATAATCGGGGTTGAAATTGGAGGAGCGCTGAAAAACATTATTGCTTTAGCTGCCGGAATCAGCGACGGTCTTGGATACGGGGACAATGCGAAGGCTGCTTTAATAACTAGAGGATTGGCGGAAATTTCGAGATTAGGCTGTAAAATGGGTGCCAATCCATTAACATTTTCTGGTCTTGCCGGAATCGGCGACTTAATTGTCACTTGCACAAGTGTGCATTCCCGCAATTGGCGTGCCGGCCATTTGCTAGGAAAGGGTAAAAAACTAGATGAAGTTTTAGAAAGCATGGGAATGGTTGTCGAAGGAGTAAGAACAACAAAAGCAGCTAAACAGCTTTCTGAAAAATATTCAGTAAAAATGCCGATTGCCAATGTCCTTTATGAAGTGCTGTTTCACGAAAAAGATCCGAAAGAAGCAGTCGAAGAGCTTATGGCGAGAGTTAAAACGCATGAAATGGAAGATCTTGTGAACATTTTAGAAAATCGAAATGAAGAACTGTAGCACATTTCCCAGCTGCTTCAGTTTTTTTTTGAATTCGATTCTTATATGGAAAACAATTGCGTGAAAAAGAGCATATGTTAAAATGATTGGTAGGAATAAAAGGAGTGGATCACAATGTCAGAAGGTCTAATGAAAATGTGGATTGCTCTCACAGCGATGGCCTTTATGTTTATCGCGGTCTTTTCCATATACTTGAGCCGTTTTAAACTAAAAGGATTTTTGAAATCTATCACAGCAGTGATTGCTTATTTTTTTATGATTTTAGCAGGAATTATCATTTTTTTCGTAGTCTTTTCCGGACCGACAAGCGAGTAGGCAAAGTGAGGAAGACGAGGATGAACAAGAAAAGCATAATGAAATCTTTCATCTCTATCATGTTTGTTTTGCTTTTATCTGGATGTTTATACCCAGAAGAACGATTACATAAAAATGAAATACCTTATGAAGCGCAAATACAATCCGTGCAAAAAGCAGTAGAACAATATAAAGCTGATACGGAAGGGCTTTTGCCGATTAAAACGAGAGACAAATCAACGCCTATTTATGAAAAATACCCTATTGATTTCAATCTGTTGATTCCTGAATATTTGCCTGAGCCCCCTGGCACCGCGTTTGAAAATGGAGGTATTTACTTATATGTTTTAGTCGATGTGGAAAAAAATCCAACCGTAAAGCTGATCGATTTACGAATAGCAGAGGCGATCCGTGAACTAAAGATGAGGATCAATGCTCATGAATATCCTCCTTATGAAAAGCAAATAGCGAAAAATGTATTTACACTGAAGTATAAAAAGCTAGGATTAAAAGAGCCTCCTCATGTGAAGAGTCCGTACTCAGGGGAAAATCTTCCGCTTGTGATCGACAACAATCGAGAAGTTTACGTTGATTACAGCTTAGATTTATACCGTGCCATTAAGGAATCAAAAAGATCATTCAAAGAGGGGGAAGATATCCGTCATTTGCTAGTAGAAAACTCTCCGTTCGTCCCTGCATTTTCCCTTCCATATACTGTGAATGAAAAAAATGAACCGGTATTTTTAATAAAATAAGTCATGAACCTTTTTCTTAAGAATACAATTTAAGAGAAAGGTTCTTTTCTTTTTGGAAGAAATTCTTTTTTTACAGTCATAACTAGATAGGACAACATCATAAATATGTAATGACTAAAGAATTGTAAATGTATGGATGTTATAAGACTTGAAAGTCGGGAGGGAATCACTTGGAAAAGGTAGATATTTTCAAAGACATTGCAGAGCGAACTGGCGGCGATATTTATCTAGGGGTCGTTGGTGCAGTTAGAACTGGTAAATCAACATTCATAAAAAAGTTTATGGAATTAGTTGTTCTTCCCAATATTGAAAATGAAGCGGATAAAGCACGTGCTCAAGATGAGCTCCCTCAGAGCGCAGCAGGCAAAACCATTATGACAACGGAGCCAAAGTTTGTCCCGAATCAAGCGGTCACCGTCCATGTTGATGAAGGCCTTGATGTCAATATAAGATTAGTAGATTGCGTAGGATATACAGTGCCTGGTGCAAAGGGATACGAAGATGAAAATGGGCCGAGAATGATCAACACTCCATGGTATGAGGAGCCGATCCCGTTTCATGAAGCAGCGGAAATTGGCACCCGCAAGGTTATTCAAGACCACTCAACAATTGGTGTAGTCGTCACAACAGACGGTTCAATTGGCGAAATTCCTAGAAAAGATTACGTAGAAGCGGAAGAACGAGTAATTGAAGAGTTAAAAGAAGTCGGAAAACCATTTATTATGATTATTAATTCTGTGCATCCTCATCATCCGGATACGGAGGCTTTAAGAAAAGAATTAAATGAAAAATATGATATTCCAGTTCTTGCTATGAGCGTGGAAAGCATGAGGGAAATTGATGTAACGAATGTATTGAGAGAAGCGCTTTTCGAATTTCCTGTCTTGGAAGTCAATGTGAATTTGCCCAGCTGGGTGATGGTGCTGAGAGAAGATCATTGGCTTCGCACGAGCTATCAAGAAACGGTGAAAGAAACAGTAAAAGATATCAAACGTCTGCGTGATGTCAATCAAGTTGTCCAGCAGTTCAGTGAGTATGATTTTATTGAGCGGGCTGGACTAGCTGGTATTCAAATGGGCCAAGGGATTGCGGAGATCGATTTGTTTGCGCCGGATGAGCTGTACGATCAAATTTTAAAAGAAGTTGTCGGTGTTGAAATACGCGGGAAGGATCATCTGCTTGAGCTCATGCAAAATTTTGCACACGCTAAGGCGGAATACGATCAAGTAGCCGATGCTTTAAAAATGGTAAAACAGACAGGTTACGGCATAGCAGCACCGGCTTTATCAGATATGAGTCTGGATGAACCGGAAATTATCCGCCAAGGATCGAGATTCGGCGTCCGGCTCAAAGCAGTCGCACCTTCCATTCATATGATTAAAGTAGATGTTGAATCTGAATTTGCACCGATCATTGGCACAGAAAAACAAAGTGAAGAGCTTGTGCGTTATTTAATGCAAGATTTTGAAGAAAATCCTTTGTCCATATGGAATTCCGATATATTCGGAAGAAGCTTAAGCTCGATCGTCAGAGAAGGAATACAGGCAAAATTGTCGTTGATGCCTGAAAATGCCCGCTACAAATTAAAAGAAACATTGGAAAGAATCATCAACGAGGGGTCAGGCGGGCTCATAGCAATCATATTATAAAAGATCAAAAGGTCAAAAACAACGGTTTTTTGGCCGTTGTTTTTTTCACAAGGGGCAAACGAGTGAGCCCTGTTTTTTTGACAAGAAGTTCTGCCCTGCGTTTTCCGGCCTTTGAAAAGACACATCATTTTTTTTTAAAGGTTAAACAACTTAGCGAAAAAACCGACAAGTGAATCGATTTCCGAGATAATAGTAGATAGTTTTTTGCGGATTTAATAGAAAATGGGTTGTTGATAGATGGCAGAGATATTGTTAGACACATATTTATATAGTACAGGTGATAAGGAGTGATAGAAACCATGGTGGATATTTAAAAAGAACCTGACGGTAAGGAAGAAGGGAAATAGTTTGCTAGTTGACCGCGATTTAGTGATTTTATTCGTGTTTTTCATAACGATGATCTTGATTTTTTGGCGCCCCCGCGGAGTAAATGAAGCATTTCCAGCAACAATTGGGGCACTTATCATATTATTCGTTGGGGGAATCAGCTTTCAAGAATTGTCGGAAATTGCTTTAAATGTAACAGAAGCTTCTGTTACGATTATCGCAACGATTGTTATGGCAATCGTTCTGGAAAGCTTTCGTTTTTTCGAATGGTGTGCTCATCAGTTGGCATTTAAAGCTAACGGATCTGGAATCCGATTGTTTTGATATACGAATCTTCTCTGTTTTTTCATGACTGTCATATTTAATAATGACGGAAGCATTTTAATTACGACTCCTATTTTACTGCTACTTCTTCATCACCTTCGTTTAAAACATCACGAAAAAATTCCGTACCTTCTAAGTGGAGCGCTGGTTGCCACCGCTTCAAGCGCGCCAATTGGTGTCAGCAACATTGTAAATCTGATCGCATTAAAGATTGTAGGAATGGATTTATACATGCATACGGCAATGATTTTCGCACCTACTGTGACCGGGTTGTTGCTAATGGTCAGTTTGCTCTTTTTCGTTTTTTATAAAGACATTCCAAAAAGGGTGATAAACGTGCCAAAAGATGAGAACTTTTTCATCCAATCGTATCATCCTTTGAAGCCTAAATTGTTGCCAAAAGTTTTTAAAGAGAAGACAAGTATGATGATGAAAATGTTGATGTTTGTGATCGTTGTTCGAATCAGTCTGTTTGTCGCTTCACTTTTCGAAATCTCGATAGGGCTTGTGGCTCTGTTTGGTTCAATCGTTTTATTAACGGTGCGATGGTATAAGCTTCGTTTAAGTCCAATCGATGTTTTAATGAAAGCACCATGGTCAGTATTTCTGTTTGCTTTTTCCATGTACATCATCGTTTATGGCTTGAAAAATATCGGATTAGTTACTTTTTCCTTCAGCTGTTAAAGCCGTTGATGACAGATGTAGCAAGCGGAATTTTTTGGATGGGCGGACTGATCACTGTTTTATCCAATATCTTTAATAATCACCCGGCATTAATGATCGGTTCAATGGTGCTTACAAATTTCGGATTGGACGAAATCACGTTAAAAACAGCTTATTTAGCAAGCATCATCGGCAGTGATATCGGCTCATTGCTGCTTCCGATCGGTACGTTAGCGACGCTCTTATGGATGCACATTTTAAAAGAGAACGGAATGAAAATCGGCTGGGGAAAATATGTGAAAGTAACATTTGTTGTCATTCCGCCAACATTAATATTTACGATGTTCTGTTTATACTATTGGATCAAGCTTTTGTTTGTATAATGTTAAAAAATGGGGTGTGCTTCACCCCATTTTTTTCATAAATTGAAGCAACGGTTTAGGTGAAACGTATTTAAGAAGGCGGAAGCGTTTACGGAACGTGCACTGTTTTTATATGGGAAATTTTTAAAAACACCGTGTGGCTTTCAGCTGTTACCAATTCGACGAAGTTTTGCTGAACAGACTTTATCACTCCGATTTTTCCTTGTTTTTCCCCAAGATCAAATACAACTAATTTGTTGATGAATTTTTTTAATTGTTCCTCAAAGGTGCGGTTAACGGTGATCATGGCGGGCACCACTGGCAATTCATGTTCGTTTAACGAGTATGGCGTTGTTGTGTTTTGATATGGAATGAGCCATTTTAAATGCTGAAAAGACACTAAAACATATTTAAACACAGGGGAATAAAAAACAAAGTAGTCAGTTAAGACAGATGTAATATAACCGTGTAAAGCTTTATTTCCAGTTACATATATTTCAACAAACATTCCTTTAGCATTGATTAATATTTTTCGGTAGGAAATGGAATCTTCCTCAATAAACATTGGTTTAATCGTTTTGTGATCGTATTTAATCGGATTTTCGTCATCATATTTTTCCAAACTGTGTAAATGTAGAAGAGGAATATATATATATTTATAACCATTATAAAGCACGATCACATCTAATCCTTCGTCAACTAAAATTCCGATAATTTCGTTTTTGCCGCTTATTTCTGCTTTTACTTGTTCGTCAATAAGTTCAGAAAATCTCAAAACTTCAATGCCTCCTTTCTTTGAAACACTGAAACAAAAACAGAGGGGGAATTTGATGGCGGAGACGCTAGCTAACCTTTCCAACGATAGTGGACAGTTTTGACTACTTTTTCAGGATGCGGCATTGATTGCAACTGTATCTCTGCTCTTTCTATATAGGCATTCGAAGCTCTTCTTCTATCATCTGGCATTGACCGTTTAGTCCTTCTATCAAGATCATCGGTTCTAACATGACGTTCTGAGTGTGAGTAAGTGTTTTTATGCTCAATCTCGTACGTGCTTTGTCCGCTTTTAGAATCTTTTTCCGTTGAAGTTCTTTTATCACGATCGGATCGATCTTTTTTTTCAGTTTGTTTGTTCTCATTTTTTTTCTGATCACGGGAACCTTCAAAAATGCTTCGAACGTGGAACGGCTGAATTCGAATGACTTCTTCTTTGTTAATTAAAATGAATGTCCCATTTCCGCTGTATGACAGAACACCTTCGAGCGCTTCCGGTCCTCCCAAATTAATGGAAACCCATTTATGAATAAAATAATTGAGTATTTCATCAAATGTTTTTACTTTCAAATAGCGGACGGTTTCCTTTTCTTCAGCGTTTTTGCTTTTGTTTAATGAGAAGCTTTTAATATGCTCCAAATTGAGATAGATCACCTGATCATCTTTGTAGAGAACAGCATAATGATTTGTTACATCTAATAACTTCCCGCTCATTGCTTCAGGGCCGCCTTGGTTAATTTGAAGGTATTCGTACTGAAATAATTTCATTAGGTGGCGGAAGCTGTCGCTTTTCGAAGCGTTTTGTCCAACATCTTCCAGTCGTAAAGGTTTGAAATTTGTCTTAGAATTTTCTGTAATGCTTTTAATGTGTTTCAATTGGTAGTAAACAACATTGTTTGATTCGAATAAATAGAGGGCCAAATAATCAGTTTTTACATCAAGCAAGCAAACCGCTTTTGCTTTCAGGACCGCCTCTATTCACCTTAATCATTTTTCCAACAAGCGACTTTACATATTGATAAAATTTTTCTCCAGCTGCAGTCATTTTCTTTAACCTCCCTTGGCATTCAACCATACAGGTCAATCATAATGTATTTATACGTTCAAAATGGGAGAAAGCAACAGAACATTTACCCAATTCATGAAAAATAAGCGATCGCCTATTTGCGTCGTTCAACTTGCTAAAACATTAAATGTGAAGCGATAAATTGATTTCTTTTCGAGATAAAATCGAGAATTTGTGAAGGCTGTTGATTAAATTCGTCAAGGGTATATTGGAAATAAGGATCTTTGCTAATAAACTTTTTCACTTGTTCATAATAACCGTATACAGCATCTATCAAATTTTTTTACCGTAAATTGATGTTGTATAGTGTCATATAAAAGTTGTTGGTAAAGTTTTTTATACTTTTGGGCGTCTAGCAGCCTTGCCGTTAAAGTGTTAAATCCTTCTACCCGAACATAGTCATGTCGAATTTTTTCTCCGTTGACATCAATTCCCCATGTCGCATCGTAATCCCAGGGAATAATATGAAAACGGCTTGTTTCTCCATGTAAGTAAAGTGCGTAATTGTGAACAAAACCATCGTAATTTTGTGTGCAAATAACACCTGTCAGCCATTTTAATATTGCTCCACGTCTAAATATTGTTCAATTTCTTCAGAAAATTGGGACGAATTGCTTGTATTAACAAAATAAATAAATTGTTCGAACTTACTAAAATCGTCATTTTCCCCGTATTTTAGCTCATATCCTTGTGATAAGCTTTTTTTTACCTTTTGGTCTAAATCGCTGTATAACGAAAAATTAGCATCACCATCTATTGCATAAAAAATTGGGCCTTTAGGCAGTTTTCTTTTTGCTAAAAAATCTTCATTGACGGATTCAAGGCGTAAATAAATGCCTTGATGGATTCTATTGATCGATAAAAGGGTGAATTTTGTTTCGGGGACGTATACTCCTATACGGTCGAAAAAATAATAAGAAAGCTTATTGCGAATCAGTGAAGGATCAAAATATTCCGCATTTAAATGAAATTCCTTTTCGTTATTGTATTGTGAAGGACGGTAATATTTTATAAAAAAAGATTTTTTTTCGCTTTTCTAGTATGAGAGCCACGATACATTATATCCGCATCGATCTTCTTCTTCCCTAAATAAACCATGCCGGGAACTCCGTCTTCATCCCATTTATTTTTTGTAAAAAAAGCAAATCTTTCGGATGAATGTATAAGAAAATTTTCTCCAAGTCTTTTTCCATTTGATCCCTCTTTTCTCTGTTTTTCATTTAAATAGTATGAATGTGGATAAAACATGCCACTGTTGGTAAACGCACATTTTTTTAACGATTTAAAGGTCCAAACGAATTAATGTAAAGACACATATGCTATACAAAATAAAAGGGGAGGGCAGAATAGTGATTTCCGAAAAAGTGATTAAAGAAGCATTTCATAGGGGGGAAGAAAAAGGGTTGAAACATTTTTATTTCCAAGAACCTGAAGGAAGAAGAAGATCGGATAAAACAAGCGGGAGCCGGGATTTTAAACATACGAAAAGAAAAAAAATTCGGCGCTTTGAAAACGGAAATATGTGGGAGATGCGTTTTTAAATGATGGAAGGGTTGACTGCTCATGCAGTCTCCCTATATTGTTTTGGCGAACTTTTTGCCAAATCGATTGAAAAATGACTGAAATTAATAGAATTGTGCTTGATTCTGCCATTATTGTTATGATAATCTTTTTACAGAAATTCTTCTCTCATAAGGATGAATCATCCTTTGCAACCAATTTGAAAATGAAAAACTGTTGAAATGAAATATTGTTTCATTTATGATAAGCTAGTCACCAACTTCTTGTTGTTGCATGTATAGAATTCTTAAAAGCTGTGAAGAAATGTATAATAGCTGGATTTTCATGAAACTTTTTTGGGAGGAGGTGAAACATTAAATGAACAAAACAGAATTAATCAACGCTGTAGCAGAAGCTAGCGAATTATCCAAAAAGGATGCAACGAAAGCTGTAGATGCTGTTTTCGATACAATTTTAGAATCTTTGAAAAAAGGTGACAAAGTTCAACTCATCGGTTTTGGAAACTTTGAAGTGCGTGAGCGTTCAGCGCGCAAAGGTCGCAATCCTCAAACTGGTGAAGAAATTGAAATTCCGGCAAGCAAAGTGCCTGCGTTTAAACCAGGCAAAGCTCTTAAAGATGCAGTTGCTGGCAAGTAATGAAATGAACGCACACAATTAAGAAATGAGTAGCGACTACATATGCTCGCTGCATTTCTTCACAGAATAAGCCCCTTTTTGGGGCTTTTCCTATTTAGGCGAGATTGTTCAAAGGTTTTATTGAAAAGATTTCTGTTCTATTTGCGGGAAAGGAAGCTTCATTTTGCTTTTTTTTCATTAATTGTGCTAGAATCGGTATGAATGAATGACAATAGGAGGAGCCGAGTATGCCAAAAATTAATAAAGAGCAAATAGAACAGGCAGTACGTTTAATTATAGAAGCTATAGGGGAGGATCCTAATAGGGAAGGATTGGCTGATACACCTAAGCGGGTTGCCAATATGTATGAGGAAATTTTTTCAGGTATAAATCAGGATCCTAAAGAATATTTTCAAACCGTATTTGAAGAGGATCATGAAGAGCTTGTTTTAGTAAAGGATATTCAATTTTTTTCAATGTGCGAACACCATCTAGTTCCTTTTTTCGGTAAAGTACATATTGCATACATACCAAAAGGCGGCAAAGTGACTGGACTAAGCAAACTAGCCCGCGCTGTTGAAGCGGTTGTAAAAAAACCACAGCTGCAAGAACGGATTACATCAACGATTGCCGACAGCATAGTCGAATCATTGGATCCTCACGGTGTGATGGTTGTTGTTGAAGCGGAGCATATGTGCATGACAATGCGCGGAGTGAAAAAGCCTGGATCAATCACTGTAACGTCAGCAGTCAGAGGATGTTTTTTGAATGATGCTGCGGCAAGAAGCGAAGTGCTGTCATTAATAAAAAAATAAACGGTAGGTGTTGATAGATGAATCCGAATCAAAATGATTATGTGGTTATTAAAGCAATTGAAGATGGCGTCAATGTGATTGGTTTGACAAGAGGTTCCGATACTAGGTTCCACCATTCCGAAAAGCTTGATAAAGGAGAAGTAATGATTGCTCAATTTACGGAACACACTTCTGCCATTAAAATTCGCGGCAAGGCGCTTATTCAAACAAGCTATGGAGAGATTGAGAGCGGCGAGAGAAAATAAGCAGGATTTCTGCTTTTACTTTTTCGACAAAGCCTAATGAAAAAATGTGGTTATGATATAATAAAATTTGTAAATGTTAGTATAGAGATATATGGGGGACAAGGGTGATAATGATGGAAATCTATCAAAAGCTGGAGCAAATAAAACGTTCGCTAGACCAATATTTTTCACATCCTGTGCTTAAACAATATATTCAAAAGCCTGTAATTGATGAAGACAAGCTGCTATTGTTTTACGCGCTTTTTGAAGAAGCGGAAATAGCAGATGAAAAGAAGGAAAAATATGTTGTGACCGCCATGCTTGTTCAATCAGCCCTTGATACCCATGATTTAGTAACGACAACGGAATGTGAAAATAAGAAGCTTTTTGTTGAAAGACAATTAAATGTCATTGCAGGTGATTATTTCAGCGGACTATATTATTTTATTCTTTCTGAAATTCAAGACTTGAAAATGGTTCGTGCGCTTGCAACCGCGATTAAAGAAATTAATGAGCATAAAATTCGTCTTTACGACCGAAGCTGCCAGTCGATTGAAGCAATAGTCGAAAGCATCGTCATTGTGGAAACCGCGTTATTTCAACGGATCGGAGAGCATTTTCAAATTGAGACGTGGCCGGAAATTTCCAAAACATATTTAACATATAAACGTTTATGTGAAGAAAAACATAAATACGATAAAAATAGCCAGTCCGTTTTAACACAATTTCAAAAGAAATCTAAAAGCCCGATTGATTTAGTTGGAACTTTCATAGAATGCTGCAATCATTATTTCTGGGAAATTAATAAACTGTTGGAAAAAAGTCTGAAATATTCGCCTGCCGTAAAACAATTTATTATGAACCGAATTCATGTATTACGGTTTTCGCATATGATAGTGGAGGAAGGTTAAAAAATGCAGCAATCGAAAGAAGAACGTGTGCACCGCGTATTTGAAAAAATTTATAAAAATTATGACCGGATGAATTCTGTGATCAGCTTTAATCGTCATATTGCATGGCGAAAAGAAACGATGCGGAGAATGAATGTGAAAAAAGGTTCCTACGCACTCGATGTTTGCTGCGGAACGGGGGACTGGACGCTTGCGCTCGGGGAAGCAGTCGGGCAAAACGGAAAGGTCATAGGACTTGATTTTAGCCAAAATATGTTAAGCATCGGTGAGGAAAAGGCAAAGGAAAGACAATTTTCCAATATTTCATTTATTCACGGCAATGCGATGGATTTGCCGTTTCCTGAAAACGAGTTTGATTATGTGACCATCGGGTTTGGCCTCAGAAATGTTCCTGATTATATGCAGGTTCTATCGGAAATGTACCGCGTATTGAAACCCGGAGGAATGGTAGTTTGTTTGGAGACATCACAGCCGACCTTGATTGGCTTCAAACAGCTTTACTATTTTTATTTTCGCTTTATCATGCCTTTATTCGGCAAGATATTTGCTAAAAGCTATGAAGAATATTCTTGGCTGCAGGAGTCCGCGCGTCAATTTCCTGGCATGAAAGAGCTGAAAAAAATGTTCGAGCAAACTGGTTTTATAAATGTAGAAGTGAAGCCATTTACAGGCGGTGTTGCAGCAATGCACTTAGGTTATAAACCGAAATTGGAAACAAAGGTGAAATAAATGAAGTTAAAATCATTCTATTCCTTTTTAACAAAAGACCTTGAAGTGATTGAAAATGAATTGCTGTCTTCCGTACAAACAAAAGATCCGTTAATACGTGAAGCCGGGATTCATCTTCTTCAAGCAGGGGGAAAACGGATTCGCCCTGTTTTTGTATTGTTGTCAGGAATGTTCGGAGATTATAACATTGACCGTATGAAACCGGTTGCCGTCGCTTTAGAGCTGATTCACAGCGCCTCATTGGTACACGATGACGTCATCGACAATGCTGAGCTGCGAAGAGGAAAACCAACAGTTAATGCAAAATGGGACAATCGCATTGCCATGTATGTTGGAGATTACTTATTCGCACGGGCTCTTGAAATCATAACAGAGCTGGACGAGCCGCTTATTCACCGAGTTCTTTCGAAAGCTCTTGTTGAACTCTGTTTAGGAGAAATCGAACAAATCAACGATAAATACAATTTTGATCAGTCTTATCGGACGTATGTCAAACGAATTAAAAGAAAAACAGCTTTATTAATTGCTGTCAGCTGCCAATTGGGCGCTCTTGCCTCCGGCGCTCCAGAATCCGTTTGTAAAAAGCTTTATTTGTACGGTTATTATGTTGGAATTTCGTATCAAATTATTGACGATCTTTTAGATTTTATCTCTACGGAAGAAGAGCTTGGAAAACCAGTTGGGAGCGATTTACTTCAAGGAAACATTACCCTTCCTGTTTTGTTTGCCATGCAAAATGAGGAATTAAGAAAAAAAATTGTCAAAATCAATAATCAAACAACTGCTGAAGAAATCAAACCGATTATTTATGAAATTAAAAAATCAAGAGCAATCGAACAGTCGATGAATATTAGTGACCGCTATTTGCAGAAGAGCTTTCATCAATTGGAAGGCCTCAAGCACGGGAAAGCGCGAACTTCGCTATACAATATTGCCAAATATATTGGAAAAAGGAAATTTTAGTTTGCGTAACCGCTTTAATAATGATACTATTTTCTTGTGGATTTTGTACTTATACATAATGAAATTTTCGAGGTGGATGTGTTGATGGAAAAGACGTTTTTAATGGTAAAGCCTGATGGTGTACAACGACAGCTAATTGGACAAATCGTTTCAAGATTTGAGCAAAAAGGGCTGAAGCTTATCGGTGCAAAATTAATGAAAATCTCTGAAGAATTGGCCCAGCAGCATTATGGAGAACATAAAGAAAAGCCTTTTTTCAATGAGCTCGTTCAATTCATCACATCAGGACCGGTTTTTGCAATGGTTTGGGAAGGCGAAAATGCAATCGAAATTGCCCGTCAAATGATGGGAAAAACCAATCCAAAGGATGCCCTTTCTGGAACAATTCGCGGCGATTTTGGTTTAACAGTAGGGAAGAATGTAATTCACGGTTCAGATTCACCTGAAAGCGCTGAGCGGGAAATTCAATTGTTTTTTAAAGCTGAAGAGCTTGTAGAATATGACCGTGAAATTGATGCATGGATCTATTAACATCTGACCCTAATCAAACAATGGTTTGATTAGGGTTTTCTACATTACATTCGGGGGAAGATCGGAAAGTGACAGATAAGGACTATGTTGCATTTATCGAAAAGATAAAAAGAAAAAGCGGGATTGACCTGTCGTTATATAAAGAGACTCAAATGAAAAGAAGATTAAAATCATTGTATGAAAAAAAAGGATTTCAATCCTTTCAAGAGTTTTTTTTAGCTATGGAAAAGGACAAATGTTTATACAATCTGTTTTTAGATCGAATGACGATTAATGTTTCTGAATTTTTTCGCAACTATCAGCGCTGGAACATCCTTGAAAAAAAATTGCTTCCGCGTTTGCTGAATGGTAAAAAACATATAAAAGTTTGGAGCGCTGCGTGCTCAACGGGAGAAGAACCTTACACAATTGCGATGATTTTAGCACAGAATTCGCTATTGGAAGCCTCATATATTTTAGCAACAGATATAGATGAACAAGCGATTAAAACAGCACAAATTGGAATTTATCCGGAAAGAGCGCTAAAAGAAGTACCTCTTGAATATAAAACTAATTATTTTCAGCAAGAAGGCTCTTTCTATCATGTAAAAGAAGACATTAAACGCTCGGTTACTTTTCGAAAACATAATTTGCTGTCAGATCGTTTTGAAACAGATTTTGATTTGATCGTATGCCGAAACGTCCTCATTTATTTTACTGAGTCTGCGAAAAAAGAACTTTATGAAAAATTCAGCAAGTCGCTTAGACGAAACGGGATTTTATTTGTTGGCAGCACAGAGCAAATTTTCACTCCGGAAAAATATGGATTAAAAACGATCGAAACGTTTTTTTATACACGATTGTAGCAATAGCAAAGATCTTTCTATTCAAACAAAAAATCTTATGGTATAGTTACGTAAAAGCATAAAAGCATAAAAGCGTTAAAGTGTTATGGGAAGGAGTTTGCTAGTATGAGATATTTGACAGCAGGGGAATCTCACGGCCCGCAATTAACGACGATTATAGAAGGAGTTCCGGCAGGGCTTCCTCTAACGAAAGAAGACATCAATATTGAGCTTGCAAGAAGACAGAAAGGCTATGGCCGCGGTCGAAGAATGCAAATCGAAAAAGACCAGGTGCAAATTCTAGGCGGAGTGCGCCATGGCGAAACGCTAGGATCACCAATAGCGCTAGTTGTAGAAAATAAAGACTTTGCCCATTGGACGAAAATTATGGGGGCAGAGCCGATTTCCGAATCGGAGAAAGCGGAAATGAAACGAAAAATTACGAGACCTCGCCCAGGCCATGCCGACTTAGTCGGGGCGATCAAATACGGACATCGTGATATGCGCAACGTGCTTGAACGCTCTTCTGCCCGGGAAACAACTGTCAGGGTGGCAGCAGGAGCTGTTGCGAAGAAAATTTTGTCTGAACTCGGCATTCAAGTGGCAGGACATGTCATTGAAATTGGCGGTGTCCGTGCGCAAAAATTGGACTATTCGACGCTTGCTGAGTTGAAGGAAAAGACAGAGAACTCACTTGTGCGTTGTTTAGATGAAAATGCGGCTCAGCAAATGATGAAGGCGATCGACGAAGCAAAAGAAAAGGGTGATTCCATCGGCGGCATTGTTGAGGTGATTGTTGAAGGAATGCCGCCTGGTGTCGGCAGCTATGTTCATTGGGACAAAAAGCTGGATGCCAAAATAGCGCAAGCGATCGTAAGCATCAACGCGTTTAAAGGGGTTGAATTCGGCTTGGGATTTGAAGCGGGACGGAGTTTTGGCAGCGAAGTTCATGATGAAATCCTTTGGAGCGAAGAGAAAGGATACTATCGCAAAACAAACAATCTGGGAGGCTTTGAGGGCGGCATGACGACCGGCATGCCCATCGTCGTCAGAGGAGTCATGAAGCCAATTCCAACACTGTACAAACCTTTGCAAAGCGTTGACATTGATACGAAAGAGCCTTTTTTGGCGAGCATTGAACGATCGGACAGCTGCGCAGTCCCGGCTGCAAGTGTTGTGGCGGAGGCAGTTGTTGCATGGGAAGTAGCCAAAGCGATCGTTGAACAGTTTGGTCTTGATCGCATTGACCTTATTCGTGAAAATATCGAACGTATGAAACAATATGCGAGGGAATTTTAATGGAACAGATGATGATTCAAACGAAAAGTCGCCCGTATCCAGTTTTTTTAGGAGACGGAATTATCGATAATGTCGGAGAATGGCTTCTGTCTGTTTGCAATAATCCTTCGAAAATTTTGATCATTACTGATCAAACAATCAAGGATCTGTATGGCGGAAAATTAGAGTCGGTATTAAAAGCATTCGATTTGGACGTATTGACATGTGTTGTTCCGAGCGGCGAACAGTCTAAATCATTTGAAACGTACTATAAATGCTTGACCTTTGCTTTAGAAAACAATCTGGACAGAGAATCCGTGATCATTGCTTTTGGCGGCGGCGTAGTGGGTGATTTAGCTGGCTTTGTAGCTGCAACATTTATGAGAGGAATTCCGTTCATTCAAGTGCCGACGACCCTTTTGGCTCATGACAGTGCTGTCGGGGGAAAGGTGGCCATTAACCATCCGCTCGGAAAAAATATGATCGGGGCTTTTCATCAGCCTCATGCCATTATTTATGATACACAGTTTTTAAAAACACTGCCTCTTCTAGAAATCCGCTCAGGATTTGCGGAAGTGGTGAAGCACGGCTTCATCAATGATCGTTCATTTGTTGAAAATTTAATGAAAACGATCCATTCGTTGAATCATGTAACAAGCGAACAGCTGCAATGGTTTATACGAAAGGGAATTGAAGTGAAAGCAGAAATTGTCGCTGAAGATGAAAGAGAAACGGGAAAAAGGGCGTTTTTAAACTTCGGTCATACTCTCGGCCATGCGCTCGAAGCGGAGTTAGGTTACGGGAAGATTTCCCACGGAGATGCCGTTGCATGCGGCATGCTGTTTGCTCTATGGCTGAGTGAAAAGATATTCCGCAAAGATTTTCAATATAAATCGACCAAAAATTGGTTTAACGAAATCGGCTTTCCTGTCAAAATCGATGAAAATATTCAAACCGAATCGCTTCTCGAACGAATGAAAAAAGACAAAAAAACGGTACATAGCCAGATTCGTTTTGTGCTTCTCGAGGATATCGGCAATCCGGTACTTAAGACGTTTGACACGCATACATTATATTCATTTCTTAATGAGTGGAGAACGGAGGGATGCGTTTGATAAGAGGCGTTAGAGGGGCCATCACCGTTTCGGAAAATAATGAAGAACAGATTGTCGAAAGCACGGAGAGGCTCTTAAGGGAGATGATTCGATTAAACAACATTGACCCTGAACAAGTAGCTTCCGTGTTTATTTCGGCGACAAATGATTTAAATGCCTGCTTCCCTGCAAAAGCATTAAGAAATATTGAAGGCTGGAAATATGTTCCGGTAACATGCATGCAGGAAATAGCCGTTGAAGGCGCCCTTGAGAAATGCGTAAGGGTGATGATGCATATTAATACAGAAGCCGCCCAAAAAGATATTTGCCATGTTTATTTAGAGAAGGCAAAAATTTTACGACCGGATCTTGTTGACAAATAATGCTGTATCCGATAATATGGCGAATAAGAAAGTTTTTATATGACCTGAGATGAGCTGAGTTTAGTTAAGGGTAGTTGAGAATGAGTCGAGGAAGTAATAGATGAGTGGTTTAGGAAGATAGATGATCGACTGCCCAAAAACGTAATGTTTTTGGGCATTTTTATTATCAATTTCATCCCTCAAAAACGATCCTCTATGACTCATTCTCCAAAATACTTTGGAGGAGTGAGTACTTCAATGGCAACAACCTTTCAAGATTTTTTGCAGGATTGCCGCAAATATAAGACGGTTCCCATTATCGAGCAATATCATGTCGATATGCTGACACCTATCCAAATATTTCAAACGCTGCAAACCGATGCTTGTTATATTTTAGAAAGCAATGACAGCGAGTCGAACTGGTCCAACTACTCGTTTATCGGTCTTGAGCCGATGTATTTTATCAAGGAAGAAAATGGAACGTTCCAGCTGCAAAATCGAAAACAGATGGTCATGGACAAAGATGTTTCGTTATCAGCATTGTTTCATAGAATGACGGTAAGCTTCAATGTAAAAAAAGTGGCGATCGATGTGCCGTTTTCAGGCGGAGCTGTCGGAAAAATCGATTATGATGCGGTCAGCCTATTTGAAAAAATTCCAGCTCATCGTCATGCTGACAGAACCCATTCTGTATGTGAACTGGTCATTTGCCAAACGGTCATTGCATATAGCCACAAGGAAAAACTGCTGACATTTATTCATTATAGAGAGCTAGAAGGAAACGAAAGCGAGCAAGAGCTGAAGCAAATATTTGAGGCGGGAAAGGAACGCATTTTTCAATATCGCAATGAATTAAAAAACGTCAAGCCGGAAGGAAATATTTTCATCCCGTCAAACAAAGAACCGGTTTCTTTCGCCGGATTTGAATCGAATTATACAAAAGAACAATTTTTGGATCATGTAGAAAAAATGAAGGAATATATTCGTTCTGGCGATATATTTCAAGGAGTTCTTTCGCAGCGCTTTGAAAAACAAGTATCGGTAACCGGTCTGCAATTGTATCGAATTTTAAGAATTATCAATCCTTCCCCTTATTTATTTTATATAAAACTGTCAAACCAAGAGCTTATCGGCAGTTCACCGGAAAGATTGATTCATGTTCGCGACGATTATGTTGAAATTCATCCTATTGCCGGCACGAGAAAGCGGGGCAAAACAAAGGAAGAAGATAGAAAACTCGTTCGTCAATTGCTGCAGGATGAAAAAGAACTAGCGGAGCATTATATGCTTGTTGATTTAGCAAGAAATGATATCGGCCGAGTTGCTGAATACGGGACGGTCAAAACACCTGTACTTCTGGATGCAGCTTATTTTTCACATGTTATCCATCTCATTTCAAAAGTGAGAGGAAAATTGAGAAAAAGCATTCATCCGATTGATGCATTAATTTCGGCTTTTCCAGCCGGAACCGTTTCAGGAGCCCCAAAAATACGCGCGATGGAAATTATTCATGAGCTGGAGCCGACTGCCAGGGGGAGCTATGCGGGGACTGTTGCATACATCAGCTTCGATGGAAGCATTGATTCATGCATCACAATTCGGACGATCACGCTGAGCAATCAGAAGGCATATGTCCAGGCGGGGGCTGGGATCGTTGCCGATTCTGTTCCTTTAAAAGAATGGGAAGAAACAAGAAACAAAGCGAGTGCGCTCATTCAAACGATCGAATTAGCAGAACAATTGTTTTTAGAAAAAGGGAGGAAGAGGGCATGAAGCATATATTGGAGAAGTGCATTAATGGTGAGACTCTTTCAGCATCTGAAGCAGAAGATATTATGAAAAAAATCATGGAAGGAAAGGTTCCGGACAGTCAAATTGCCAGTCTCATCACTATTTTACGATTTCGCGGCGAAACGGTCGAAGAGATGACGGGATTTGTGAAAGCGATGAAGGAAAATATGACTCAGCTTGAAGGATTTGAAAATGCAGTTGATACTTGCGGAACGGGCGGAGATGGAGCATCAACATTTAACATTTCAACCGCATCTGCCATTGTTGCTTCATCGTTGGGAGTGAAAGTCGCAAAACACGGAAACCGCGCTGTTTCTTCAAGAAGCGGCAGCGCTGATGTGCTCGAATGTTTAAACATCCCAATCCAAACAACGCCTGAAGAAGCTAGAAGAAGCCTGGAAGAAACGAATATGAGCTTCTTGTTTGCTCCTCTCTATCATTCATCGATGAAGCATGTTGCCAAAGCAAGAAAAGAAGTGGGATTCCGAACGATTTTTAATTTGCTCGGGCCGCTGGCTAATCCGGCCAATACAAAACGACAAGTGCTTGGCGTTTCATCATTGGAGCATGCGGAGAAAATGGCTGAAACATTAAAACATTTCCGTTCAGAGCATGTGCTGTTAGTATCAGGAAGGGACGGATTGGATGAAATTTCGATCAGTGATGAAACGGATGTCGTAGAACTAAAAGATGGGAACATAACAAAATATACGATTTCTCCGGAACAATTTGGAATGAATCGAGGGAAGCTTGAAGAAATACAAGTCTCAGATGCGAAAGAAAGTGCTAAAATGATAGAGGAAGTACTGAAAAATAAAGGAAATGAAAGCGTGAAGAACATTGTAGCATTAAATTCGGCTGCAGCTCTTTACGTAGCAGGAAAAGCAAAAAACATTTCTGATGGGGTACAGATGGCTTTAACAGCCATAAAAGACGGGACCGCCTATCAGCAATTGAGGAGATTGGCCATCCGAAAGGAAGAGAGCTATGCTTGATACGATCATAAGAGTTAAAGAACAAGAAGTGAAAGAACTTGATTTGACGCAATTAGACAAAAAAGCATTCGAAAAAAGATCATTTTTCGATGCTCTTCAAAACCCGAACCGTTTTCTTGGGCTCATTGCGGAAGTGAAGAAGGCATCGCCGTCCAAAGGTGTCATTCGTGAAGATTTCGATCCTGTCGATATTGCAAAAAAATATGAGAGAGGGAAGGCAGACTGCTTATCTGTTTTAACCGATCAAAAGTTTTTTCAAGGGTCAACCGCATTTTTGTCTGAAATTAAAGAAAAGGTGAAACTTCCTGTTTTGCGCAAAGATTTTATTATCGATAAAAAGCAAGTGTATGAATCGAAATGGATCGGAGCGGATGCCATTTTGTTAATCGGGGAGGCTCTTCCGCCAAAAAAATTAAAGGAGCTTTGGGATGAAGCGGTCAGCTTAGAGCTGGATGTGCTGGTGGAGGTCCATTCTGTCGAGACTCTTGAAAGAATACTAGATATATTTGTACCGAATATACTGGGGGTGAACAACAGGGATTTAACAACCTTTCATACGGATATTCATCATCTGGAAACGATTCAAAAATATGTGCCGAAAGATATTTTATTGATCAGTGAAAGCGGCATAAGCACGATGGCAGATTTGCAAACGGTGTATGAATATGGAGCAAAAGGCGTGCTTGTCGGGGAGTCGCTCATGCGGAAAAAAGATCCGGAACAAGGAATTTATGAGCTGTTTAAGGAGAGTGTAAAGTGAGACTCGTCAAAATTTGCGGCAACCGCACATTTGAAGATACAGCTGTTTCCATCAATCAAGGAGCCGATTATATCGGCTTTATCTTTTCCTCTGAAAGCAGGCGACAGGTGAAGGCAAATGATGTCGGCAGGTGGATGGAAGCTTTTCCAAAAGAAATGCGTCCAAAACTAGTAGGCGTATTTGTTCATCCGACGATTCAATTTTTAGAGGATGTGCTAGCAGCGGTCGAATTAGACTGCATACAGCTGCATGGCGATGAAGATGAAGAATTTGTAAAACAGGTAAAGGAAAAGTTCGGTCTTTCTGTTTGGAAAGCTCTCCCTCATCATGAACATGTGATAGAGGAAATGGAAAAATTTTCGCGTTGGGTGGATGGATATGTGATTGACAGCCGTGTGAAAGGAATGTGGGGCGGAACAGGCGTTGCTTTTGACTGGTCAAATGTGTCCGATTATACAATATGGGCGAAAAATCACCGGAAGCTTTGTTTTATTGCGGGCGGCATTACACCTGAAAACATAACAGAGCTGCTTGAAAAAGGCGCTGAAAACATTGATGTTGCAAGCGGTGTTGAAACAAATGAAAAAAAAGATGTCGAAAAAATAGCAAAATTAATAGAGAAGGTGAAAGGCTGATGAAATATCCTGATGAATATGGCAGGTTTGGAGAATTTGGAGGAAAATATGTACCAGAAACGTTAATGAAGCCGTTGTATGAATTAGAAGAAGCATTAAAGGATGCATTAAGTGATTCTTCTTTTCAACAGCAATATCATCAAATGCTGCAAAAATATTCCGGCAGACCGACCGCTTTAACATTTGCAGACCAATTAACAAAACATGTCGGGGGAGCAAACATTTTTTTAAAACGGGAGGATCTCAACCATACTGGTGCCCATAAGATCAATAATGCCATTGGTCAAGCGCTTCTTTCGAAAAGAATGGGAAAAAAGAAGCTTATTGCTGAAACAGGTGCCGGACAGCACGGTGTAGCATCAGCAACTGTCGCTGCGAAATTTGGCATGGACTGCAAAGTATTTATGGGAGAAGAAGACATCGATAGACAGCGCCTCAACGTTTTTCGGATGCAACTGCTAGGTGCTGAAGTAGTGCCTGTTACAAGCGGAAATAAAACATTAAAAGACGCTGTGAATGAGGCGATCCGATATTGGGTTCAGCATTGTGAAGACCATTTTTATTTAATGGGCTCAGCTGTCGGTCCGCATCCATATCCGATGATGGTAAGAGAATTCCAGCGGATCATTGGAGATGAAGCGAAAGAGCAGTTTTTCAACGAGTTTGGCAAGCTGCCGGATGTTGTCATAGCTTGTGTGGGCGGAGGAAGCAATGCGATCGGGATGTTTACACCGTTTTTAGAAGAAGATGTAAAGCTTATTGGAGTGGAAGCAGGAGGAAAAGGAGTGGAAACGGGTGAACATGCGGCAACAATTACCAAGGGGACGAAAGGCGTTATTCACGGTTCGATGACGTACTTATTGCAAAATCAATACGGTGAAATTATTGAGCCTTATTCGATTTCTGCCGGCCTCGATTATCCGGGTGTCGGTCCGGAGCATGCTTATTTAGCAAAAATAGGGCGTGTCGTTTATGAATCTGTTACAGATGAAGAGGCGATTCTAGCACTCGAAACATTGGCGAAAACAGAAGGAATATTAGCCGCAATTGAATCTGCTCATGCCGTTGCAAAAGGAATTGAAATAGCAAAAACTTTATCAAATGAACAGTCAATTTTAATTTGTTTGTCCGGACGGGGCGATAAAGATGTTCACACTTTGATGAAAACGAAAGGGGGAGTTGAAAATGGTTTCTAACAAAAGCATGTTTCAACAGTTTGACAAGCTTTTTATTCCTTTTATTACAGCTGGAGATCCGAATGAAGAGTTGACCATTGATCTCGCCCTTACTTTAGAAAAATGCGGGGCGTCAGCCATTGAGCTTGGCGTTCCCTATTCGGACCCGCTTGCTGACGGCCCCGTTATTCAACAGGCATCCATCCGGGCAAGAAGAAATGGAATGAATATTGAAAAGGCGATGGAATTAGCATATAAAATGAAAGAAAGAGGTTTAAAAATTCCGATCATTCTCTTTACTTATTTCAATCCTGTGCTACAATTAGGAGAAAAATACTTTTTTACTTTAATGGAGAAAAATCGATTAGAAGGACTTCTCATTCCTGATCTCCCGTTCGAAGAAAGCGGATGGATGCGAAAAAAATGTGACGAGCATGGGATTTATTTTATCTCTATGGTTGCTCCCACTTCCTACAATCGAATAAAAAAAATTGCTGAGAACGCCGCAGGATTTTTATATTGTGTTTCATCTCTCGGGGTGACGGGTGAGCGCCAATCATTTGATGAGCGCGTTTCTGATTTTATCTCTCATGTAAAGAAGTATGCGGAAGTTCCGGTGGCTGTCGGGTTCGGCATTTCGTCGAATGAGCATGTAAAAAAATTTTTCAAAATAAGTGACGGCGTCGTTGTGGGCAGTGCGATTGTTAAACAAATTGAAAAGCTTATTCCGCTTCTCACAAATGCGAATACAAAACAGAGCGGGTTACAGGAATTTGAAAGGTTTATTAACGGTTTGCTCCATTAGGGGATGAAAGAGGTGTTAAGGTTGGAGGTAAAAGAACAGTTAAAGTCGCTGAAACCATACGAACCTGGAAAACCAATTGAACAAGTAAAAGAACAGTTTGGTCTAACAAAGGTGATCAAGCTTGCATCAAACGAAAACCCGTACGGTTGTTCTGATAAAGTGAAACAAGCGATACAAGAAGAGCTTGAATCTCTTGCGATCTATCCTGACGGCTATAGTGCAGAGCTGCGAAAACAGGTGGCAAAGCATGTAGGCGTAAAAGAAAATCAGCTCATTTTCGGAAACGGATCAGATAATATTATACAAATTCTGTCACGTTCACTTTTGAGCGAAGGCTTCAATACCGTAATGGCGTCACCGTCATTTTCCCAATACCGGCATAATGCGGTGATCGAAAATGCCGAAATTCGCGAAATTGAACTTGTAGATGGGCGGCACAATTTGGATAAAATGGCAGACTCTATTGATTCCAAAACAAAAATTGTATGGTTATGCAATCCGAATAACCCTACAGGAGTTTACATAAGTGAAGAAGAGCTTATTAATTTTTTAAACAAAGTGCCGAAGGATGTCCTTGTCGTATCTGATGAAGCGTATTACGAATATGTGACGGCGGAAGATTATCCGAATTCAGTCGCCTTATTGGATCAATTTCCAAATCTATTAATTTTACGGACGTTCTCAAAAGCATACGGTCTAGCTGCACTCCGAGTAGGATATGGAATTGGAAATGAAGAACTCATCCGCTTAATTGAGCCGGCAAGGGAACCTTTTAATACAAATCGTCTTGGACAAAAGGCTGCTATTGCAGCGCTAAACGATCAAACTTTTATCGAAACCTGCAAAAAATTGAACCGGGAAGGGCTCAAACAATACTATGATTTTTGTGAACAATTTGGTCTTGAGTACTTCCCTTCGCAAACGAACTTTATTTTAATAGATTTTCAAAGGGATGCGGATGAGCTTTTTCAACAGCTGCTTGAAAAAGGATTCATCGTCCGGTCAGGAAAAGCTCTCGGATTTCCGACATCGCTGAGAATTACTGTCGGAACAGAAGAGGAAAATGAAGCACTGATTCAAACTTTAAAGGAACTACTTTCCTAAAAGAGGTGAACGCTCACCTCTTTTTTTACCAAAAAGCAGAAACAGGTGGTTTTTTGTGGAAAAAGTTTTTATCATTGGTCTTGGCTTAATCGGTGGATCGATTTCACGTGCAATTAAGAAAGAACACCCATCGGTTCAATTGGTCGGATATGATATAAAAAATGATCAAGTGCAAATGGCAAAAAAATTGGGAATCATTGATCAATCAGCAGAATCTATTAAGGAAGGCGCTGAATCAGCGGACGTTATTATTATTTCAACTCCCGTTGAACAAACATTGAACGTTTTAACGTTTTTGGGAGAGCTAAGCTTGAAAGAAGGAGTCATTATCACTGATGTCGGCAGCACAAAGAAAAAAATTGTCGATCATGCGAGCTTTTCTTTACCGAAAACAGTAACATTTATTGGCGGTCACCCAATGGCGGGCTCACATAAATCAGGCGTTGCGGCAGCGAAAACTCATTTATTTGAAAATGCGTTTTATATTTTAACGCCTGGCAGCAACGAACGTCCGGAAAAAATAGAACAATTAAAAAAGCTTTTAAAGGGAACAAAAGCGCAATTTATTGTCATGACACCTGAAGAACATGATTCCATTACCGGGGTCATTAGCCATTTTCCGCATTTAATCGCGGCAAGCCTCGTCCATCAGGCAGAAAAGAAAGAAGAAATGTTTCCAATTATTAAGCGGCTTGCGGCCGGAGGATTTCGCGACATTACCCGAATTGCGTCAAGCAACCCGGTTATGTGGCGCGATATTATTGTTCACAACCATGATGTATTAATCAAGTTATTTGATGAATGGATTCAAGAAATGAAGCAAATTAAACAATTCATTGAGAAGCTCGATAAAGAACAGCTTTATACATATTTTGAAAAAGCGAAGACATATCGAGACGGATTGCCTGAAAGGGAAAAAGGAGCCATTCCGTCCTTTTATGACCTTTATGTCGATGTTCCGGATTATCCGGGGGTTATTTCTGAAATTACCGGTTATTTAGCAAAAGAGGAAATTAGCATAACAAATATTCGAATTTTAGAAACGCGTGAAGAAATTTTTGGTGTTTTGCGCATCAGCTTTCAGTCGGATGAAGACCGGATGAAGGCGAAACAATGCATTGATCGCTACACGAATTATGAAACATATATACTGTAGTTGGGGTGATACAGATATGAATCAAGGGCTTGTCTTGACAAAAAAACATTCGCTGAACGGAACTATTGAAGTTCCCGGCGATAAATCGATCTCCCATAGGGCGGTTATGTTTGGGGCAATTGCGGAAGGAAAAACAACTATTCAAAACTTTTTAACTGGAGAGGATTGCTTAAGCACCATTTCATGCTTCAAAGAGATGGGGGTGTCGATCAAACAGGAAGGAACGAATGTAACAATTGAAGGGAAAGGATTTTCCGGACTGAAAGAACCTGTCAACATTTTAAATGTTGGGAACTCAGGCACCACGACAAGATTAATACTGGGCATTTTAGCGGGACGTCCTTTTCATGCATGCATTATTGGTGATGAGTCAATTGCGAAAAGACCGATGGATCGTGTAACAGCTCCTTTAAGACAAATGGGAGCTCATATTGATGGACGGAATAACGGATCTTTTACCCCGCTGTCTTTGCGCGGCGGGAATTTAAAGAGCATTTATTACAAATCCCCAGTAGCGAGTGCTCAAGTGAAGTCATCGATTTTGCTTGCAGGTCTTCAAGCAGATGGAACCACAACAGTTGAGGAGCCGTATCAATCAAGAGATCATACGGAACGTCTTTTGTCAGCCTTTGGCGTCCATGTGGAAAAACAAAATTTGACCGTTTCGGTAGAGGGAGGACAAACATTAAAAGGCGCCAATATTTATGTGCCTGGTGACATTTCTTCCGCTGCTTTTTTCCTTGTTGCGGGAGCCATTGTTCCGGACAGTTCAATCAAGCTGAAAAATGTCGGCATTAACCCAACAAGAACAGGGATTTTAGATGTTTTAGAAAATATGGGTGCAGAGATCGAGATTATACCTACATTAGATTCTGCCGAACCGATGGCTGATATATCGATCAGGACATCTGAGTTAAAAGGAACCGAAATTTCAGGAGAGCTGATTCCAAGACTGATTGATGAAATTCCGATCATTGCCCTTCTTGCGACACAGGCTGAAGGAACGACAGTTATTAAAGACGCCGAAGAATTAAAGGTAAAAGAAACAAATAGAATTGATACAGTTGTCGGCGAGCTGAAAAAGCTTGGCGCGGATATTGAAGCTACAAACGATGGAATGATCATTCGCGGAAAAACAAAGCTGAAAGGAGGAACGAATGTTTCCAGCCATGGAGATCACCGCATCGGCATGATGCTCGCGATTGCCAGCACTATTTGTGAAGAACCTGTGGAATTAATGCAGCACGAGGCAGTCAGTGTATCCTATCCTGCTTTTTTTGACCATTTGAATTTGCTTTCCAAAACCATCTGAGTTTGTCAGATGGTTTTTGTCATATTTTTATCAACCTTTTCATAGCTTGTCTAAAAAAGCTATTGAGGTGGGAAAATGGCATATATTATTGATCAAATTCGTTTAATGGAAGACAATCAAATTGTGACGCGCTCAATACTCGTTGACGGAAATGAGTTTCGTTTTAAAGAAAAGCAATTAGATCAGTTTCGATTTATGAAAATGGATGGATCGCCCTATTTCATGACACCGGGCTTTGTCATGCTTGACCAAAACATTCAACATTTAGACCAAAGCCATTCATTCAAATTATATGTGAAGAATTTGATCCAAAAAGGCTGCACCTTTTTAATTGCTGCTGTTGATTTGCCGTTTGAAAGACAATGGGATGAAAAGAAAAAACATATTCGCAAAGTGATGATGAATTCGCCGATCGATTATGCGATCGCTGCAAAACTCCCAATCGACCGGCTGACTCCTTCAATCATCAGAATGCTAAAAAGAGAAAAAATTACTGTGATTATCGTGGAAATTAAACAGATTGCTGAGCTTGATGATGTTCCATGGGAATGGATTCGTGAGACTTTATTTCCAAAGCAAACTCCAATTTTTCCCCATTTTTCTTCAGAAGATCAATCCATCTTCCATCAGTTGAAAAGCAAATGGCGGCAAATTGTAAAAAAATATAAATTGCCATCATTGGAAGAATGTCCTGAAAACGGTGTCCCACTTACGAAAGAAGCATTAATGAAAATCGGTCTTTATCCGATTCGCGGCGAAATTTTAAGCGGAAGCAATGTTGATTATAATTTATTTCGGATGATCGATTTAGTTGAAGAAAATAATTATCTAGATTATTATAATCATAACCCAGAAGTGATCGTTCACAACGGAAGCGTTTTGAAAGCAGGAGAACAAATATTTTATAAACCAGGGTTCGGAAAAGAAGTGCAGCTGAATGCACCAGGACGCTTCAATATGTATTCGCAGCCAATAAACAAGTACTGAATTTAGAAGGGGAGTTTTAGGTTGAATAAAAAAATGAGCGAAGCCGTTCAATTAGTTGAAAGCGGCCAAGTGGAAAAAGGATTGAAAAAACTTTCATCCATTGAAAAAGAGTTAAATGATGAAGAAAAGTTTGAGCTTGCGGAAAAATATTTTCAATGGGGCAGGACAGATGAAGCGTTAAAAATAGCTGAGGAGCTGTCGCAGCTATACCCTGATGAATCTGCTATCACTCTTTTTTTGGCGGAAATATACATTGAGCTTGACGATGAAGAAAAAGCGATTGATCTGCTGAATGAAATTGATCAAGAAGATGAATCATATCCGCAAGCCCTTCTTCTTATGGCTGATTTGTATCAATTGCAAGGCTTATATGAAGTCAGCGAACAAAAGCTGAAGGAAGCAAAGAGAAGGTTGCCTGAAGAGAAAGTAATTGATTTCGCATTAGCCGAGCATTATTTTCATCTCGGAAAATATCGTCAAGCAATCGACTTTTATAGAGTAGTCCTAGAGGAATTTGAAAATATAATGAATGTAAATATTCATAAACGAATAGGCGAGTCTTTATCTGCTTGCGGTGAATTTGAAGAAGCCCTTGCTTATTTTGAGAAAGCGGTGGAAGAAGAGGATTTGGACACATATTTCGCTTATGGGATGACAGCTTTAAATGCAGGCCAGACAAAAACAGCAATTGCACAATTTGAACGAATAAAGGAATTGGACACTACCTACCACTCACTATATTTATATTTGGCCAAAAGCTATGAACAGGAAGGGATGGTGGAAAAAAGTTTTCAAATTGTTCAAGAAGGTTTACAGGAGGATCCATTTAATAAAGAGCTTTATTTATTCGGCGGAAAAATTGCCTTAAAGCTTAAAGATGTAGACAATGCAGTAAAATTGTTAAAAAAAGCGCTGGAGCTGGATCCGGGTTATATAGAAGCAATTATAACACTTTCAGGAGTGTTGTTAAACCAAGGCAAATATATGGAAACGATTGAGATGTTGACGGAAATCGTGGAAAAACATGAAGAATATGATCCTCATTTTGACTTCAATTTAGCGATCGCTTATCATCGCACCGAACAGTACGAAAAGGCATTAAAGCATTATGAAAATGCATATAATAATTTTAAAACAGACCCGGAATTTTTGGAGAATTACGCTTATTTTCTGCTTGAAGAAGGGGAGCGGGCAAAGGCTAGGAAGCTTTTTGAAAAAGCGCTGGAGCTTGATCCAGGCAACATTGAATATGAAAATATGCTGCTCGAATTGGAGGACAATTTTTAGGCGGAATTGGAAGGAATTCAACGCAACTATGTTGAATTTTTGAATTAGATGGAAAGCAGAGGAGGGTTAAAGATGAAAGCCCCTGTTTCTGTTAACGAGAAGAAAGAATTTATTCGCTGGTTTTTAAATCATTATCAGTTGAAAAGACGGGAATGCGTATGGATATTAAATTATTTAATGAGCCATGATTCATTAATGGAAAACGTCCACTTTGTAGAGCATGCCAAATTTTGTCCGAGGGGAATGGTCATGTCCACCCACTGTGTGGATGATGTTCCGTTTAGATTTTATAAAGAAAATGTGATGACAACAGATGCAGAAAAGTCTTTTCACGATATTCGCTTGAATAAAGATGAAGACTTGTATATCCAGTTAAACTTTCGCGCTCAATACCGTTCCCCGGAATATGCTGCCGTTTTAGTTGAAAATCCATATTTGCCTAAAGATATGCAAAGAAATGAGAAAGACCGGCTGCTTGCGGAAAAAATTTTGGAGGAGTCAATTAAAAAATTTCAAAAAGAAAAACTCCTCCGCTTAATTGATGAAGCGTTGGATGCTCACGATGAAGAGGCGTTTCGAAAGCTTGTAAAACAATTGAACAATTTAGGATGTTAGGCAATGTGTACAGCATTGCTTTTTTATTTTGCTTATCAGTTTTATAATGAGTAAGGAAAAATAAAAAATAGGGGCTGAAATCAGTGAAATGGCAAATGGTTGATATCGATTCTTTTCTTCAATCAAGGGAGTACGTTGATACTGCAGTTGTTCCTCTCCTATCGGTATCTTTTGATGAGGAACTGAAAAGAAGTGCGTCAAAAGCAGATTTTATTACGATTGTTTCACAAGAGCTTGAACGGCAGTTAAAGGGGCGGATCATGCTGTTGCCTCCGTTTGTTTCTTTAAAAAATGACGACATTGATTTGGATAAACTGTTAAAAAAGTGGAAAGATACGATTAAACAGCATTTTCAGCATGTCATTTTTTTAACATGTGAAGAAAGATGGCGCAAAGAAGGTGATGAATTTATATGGATTCCGTCAATCCCAATAGAACATATGGATCAGGATGTAAAGCGAAAGGTTGTTCAGGACCAAATCGAACAAATTATGAACATTTTATTACAATATTGGAATCGAACCTAAAAACCCTTTCAATCCCTTGTTTCTAACGATATGATTATATTGACCTTCTACAAAGATTGATATATCATGAGTATGTCCTAGTTTTATATGTTTCTGTATATGTCCATTATGGACTAGCTTGAGATAGAGGGGGGAAAAAGATGAGCGAGAATAAACACCGTGTTTCAAGACGTCAATTTTTAAACTATACGCTAACGGGTGTAGGCGGTTTTATGGCTGCGGGCATGCTCATGCCGATGGTTCGTTTCGCTGTAGATCCTGTATTGCAGCCGAAAGCAGCTGGGGAATTTGTTAATACAAATGTAAAGGAATCAGACATTAAAGAAGAACCGACACGTGTTGACTTTACCATTAAACAGAAGGACGCGTGGCATGAAGCTGAAGAGCCAAAATCCGCGTGGGTTTATAAAAATGAAAAAGGAGAAATTGTTGCACTTTCTCCAATTTGTAAACACCTTGGCTGCACAGTAAACTGGAACGGGGATAAATCAAACCCTAACATGTTCTTCTGTCCTTGCCACGGAGGATTGTATGAGAAAAACGGCGACAATGTCCCTGGAACACCGCCTTCTGCTCCGCTGGATGAATATGAGTACAAAATTCAAGATGGATTTTTATATTTAGGAAAAGCTAAACCAAGAGGGGGGGCGTAATAAGTGCTCAACAAATTGTATGATTGGGTTGATGAACGGTTAGATATCACCCCTTTATGGCGCGATATCGCAGACCATGAAGTTCCCGAACATGTTAACCCAGCCCATCACTTCTCAGCATTTGTATACTGCTTTGGGGGTTTGACGTTTTTTGTTACAGTGATTCAAGTGCTGTCTGGCATGTTTTTAACGATGTATTACGTGCCGGATATTAAAAATGCATGGGAGTCTGTCTATTATTTGCAAAATGAAGTGGCGTTCGGACAAATTGTTCGCGGTATGCACCATTGGGGAGCAAGCTTAGTCATCGTCATGATGTTTTTACATACTTTACGTGTATTTTTCCAAGGAGCATACAAAAAGCCACGCGAGCTTAACTGGATTGTCGGTGTACTCATTTTCTTCGTTATGCTAGGTTTAGGTTTGACAGGCTATTTATTGCCTTGGGACATGAAAGCGTTATTTGCGACAAAAGTTACCTTGCAGATTGCTGAATCGACACCGCTTATTGGTGAGTACGTCAAAATTTTGCTTGCAGGGCATTCCGAAATTGTCGGTGCGCAAACATTGACTCGCTTCTTTGCGATTCATGTATTTTTCTTGCCTGCTGCATTATTCGGATTAATGGCAGCGCACTTCTTAATGATTCGCAAACAAGGGATTTCAGGTCCGCTATAAAATCCGGCTTATTCTTTTTTAGTAAGTTGTTCGTGGCGAACCGCTTAACAAAGGAGGGGAAACAATGCATCGCGGAAAAGGTATGAAGTTCGTTGGAGATTCTCGTGTGTCGGCTGAAAGAAAGCCGAACATACCGAAAGATTACTCCGAATACCCAGGGAAAACTGAAGCTTTTTGGCCCAACTTTCTTTTAAAAGAATGGTTAGTTGGCGCGGTCTTTTTAATTGGCTTTTTATGTTTAACCGTTGCCCATCCGTCACCGCTTGAGCGGGTTGCAGATCCTACGGATACTGGTTACATACCGCTTCCTGACTGGTACTTCTTATTTTTATACCAGCTTTTAAAATATTCTTATGCATCAGGTCCTTATACCGTTATCGGTGCAATCGTAATACCTGGACTGGCATTTTCTGCGCTACTTCTTGCTCCATTTTTGGATCGCGGGCCAGAACGCCGTCCGCATAAGCGTCCGGTTGCTGTAGGAATGATGCTGCTAGCTGTAGCTTCCATCGTTTATTTAACATGGGAGTCGGTTGAGCATACGGACTGGGAATTAAAAGAGGAACAAGGGAAAATTAAAGCGGAAGCTAAAATTGATACAAATTCGGAAGGATACAAAATATTTCAGGAACAAGGCTGCGTCTCCTGCCACGGTGATAACCTGCAAGGCGGAGCGGCTGGACCTTCTTTAGTTGATAACGGATTGTCTCCGGAAGAAGTTGCGAAAATTGCTAAAGAAGGCGTAGGAAGCATGCCTCCTGGAATCTTTAAAGGTACGGATGAAGAGTTGAAAGTATTAGCAGAGTTTGTTTCTAGTGTTACATCGAAATAAAAAGAGCTGACATCGCGTTTGTCTGTATAGCTTGTAGAGAAAGGAAGATTTTTTCTCTACAAGCTTTTTTATTGTCTTATCTCCATTGACTGTGAAACAACTCTAACAATTAAGTCAGCAAGATTGATGCGATTGTATTTTCTTTTTGTAGACTGGTAAATGAAAAAATAGAGGAGGTCAATCGCCTTTGTTGACGGCTTTCTATCCATTTACTATTTTTTGACAAAATGATAAAGAAGGAGGGCTAGGACACCTGCTTATTATACGTTTCTCCTGTACAATCTAAACAAGCCACGTGTTCTAAATCGGTATTGGTTTCTATAGCCAGTATGCTAAGGCGTTTACTGTTTTGATTTTATGATTTGTGCCCTCTGCTCATGTGTAGGTATGGAGTGTCTGAAAGTATTCCATGATTGGGGTATTTGATAATTGAATTTTGAGCTGCTCCAATTATATATTTCACGATCATCGACACAACGATATCGTTTCACATAAACAATTCAAAACAACGGTTTATTTCATAAGGGTAATTCACAGATTTTTCTCGTCCACCTGTTCTGAACATTTGTGGTGAAAAAAGCCGTAAAAGGACAGCGTTCTTGCTAAAACCTTTTCTCTATTTAAACATTATAATGTGTTTCAAACATATGTTAAGTAACGACTTAAAATTCTGGAAATTCTAGTCACACAGAAAATATGTTCAACCTCCTGATAATTGGTTGCATAGCACTAACATTCATTTCAAATAATTCAAAAATATTTTCTTTTTTGTGTTATTTCACAAAAATTAATGAAGAATCTATTATAAATATAAATGCTGAGCTATAATTACTCATAACATTAAAATAAGGGGGAATTTTTTTTTGGATGGTTTTATTGAAACATTGAGTGGGTGGCTTTGGAGTACGCCGATGATCGTATTTTGTATTGGAATCGGAGTGTTTTTTTCATTTATGACAAAATTTGCTCAAATACGATTGATCAAAGATATGGTTCAGCAAATGTTTAAAGGAAAAAGTTCCAAGTCGGGAATTTCTTCTTTTCAAGCATTGTCGATCGCATTATCGGGACGGGTCGGAACCGGGAATATTGCTGGTGTTGCTACTGCGATCGCATATGGTGGTCCCGGTTCAGTATTTTGGATGTGGCTAATTGCTTTTTTTGGTGCTGCTACGGCATATGTGGAATCGACACTTGGCCAAATTTATAAAGAAAAAGTGGATGGGATATACTGCGGAGGACCGGCTTATTATATTGAAAAAGGGTTAAATCGACGTTGGGCCGGAATGGTTTTTGCTGTGGCTGCGATTGTAGCAATGAGTGTTTTAATGCCGGGTGTTCAATCAAATGCCATTTCTTCTGGATTTAAAAAAGCATTCTCCGTTGATCCGACCGTAACAGGAATCATCTTAGTTGTACTATTGGGAGTGATTATTCTTGGCGGAGTAAAAAGAATCGCCAACGTCGCTCAATTAGTAGTGCCTTTTATGGCAATCGGATATATACTTATTTCACTTATCATTATTATCATGAATATTGAAGCAGTTCCTGGTGTATTTAAACTAATTTTCTCTAGTGCGTTTGGAGCTAATCAATTATTCGGAGGGATTTTAGGAAGTGCGATTTCTTGGGGTGTAAAGCGTGGGATTTATTCAAATGAAGCTGGTCAAGGAACGGGGCCGCATGCTGCTAGTGCTGCCGAAGTTTCCCACCCGGCCAAACAGGGGCTCGTACAGTCATTTTCTATTTACATTGATACATTGCTTGTCTGTTCAGCAACAGCTTTTATGATTTTGTTTACAAATTCCTACAATGTGTATGAGCCTGATCAAAAATCATTGCTTGTAAACAATATTGGAGAAACTGTTGAAGTGGGTACTGCTTATACTCAAATTGCAGTCGATTCCCAACTACCTGGATTTGGATCCCCCTTTGTAGCAGTGGCATTATTCTTCTTTGCATTTACAACAATAATGGCATACTATTATATTGCCGAGGTAAATATTATATATTTGTTTAAGAAAAAAAGTAAGAATATACCGATTCTTGTCTTAAAGTTAATTTTTTTGGCTGCCGTCTTTTACGGAACGGTTCGGACATCTGATATCGCATGGACTTTGGGAGATGTCGGACTAGGATTGATGGTATGGGTGAACTTAATCGGTCTCGTATTATTATATAAACCGGCCATCAGGGCGTTAAAAGACTATGAAAATCAGAAAAAACAAGGTGTTGATCCGACTTATGATTCTACAAAACAGGGTGTAAAAAATGCCGAATTTTGGGCAGACGGGTATAAACATGAAAATGAAGAAAGATCCTAAAGATTGCGTACCAACAATAAGCCCCTTTTTTAACGTAAATTGGCGAGAAGTCGCTCACCTTTATAGGCTGTGTGATGAATCGCCCTTTCTTTTCACTTGTGTTATGATCAGTTTATCAAAGGAAATGATCTTAATATAACATTGGGATTAGATAGTAATAATCATTCAGTGTTTTTCAGCATCGTAGACAATGATAGATGACGAAATATCAGAGTATGCAAACAGTACATTTGTTAGCATCGCTGAATCATATCACATGACTCTTTAGTCTTCCCTCCCGACTGTTAAGAGCTTCGGTATTCCTATGCGAAATTGTGGTAAACTCATTCTAGCCGGACGATCTTTGTTTCGCTTCTCCTCCAGGTCTGTTGATTAGCAAAATCTTTTATCAACCTGAGAATTCCTCGACAGCTGTACCGTACATTGCTGTACAACGGAAGAATTCTAAGTGAAACCGAGCAGTGCTGTATGCTCGATGAACGGGTTCACAGTAATCTTGTTTAAACCGCTCATAGCGGTTGTTGGAAAACAGTTTGGTGAGAAAGTCAAGTTCATTCGCTTCAAAATCGCCAGTCGCAATCCAGTCCATGGCAAACCTGCACTTAGCTTCTTTGATGTAATTTCCCATGGAACATCGTTTGTTGTAAAAACGCCACAAATTGAGCGCTTCCTACTCGAGGTTGGTGACGATTGGTGTGTATCGAAATCCGTATCAAAGATTAGATTTAGAGCATCTGGCCGTCATCCACCACCTGTGTTTGGCATTATGATCTCAACACGATGAGGGTTCTTCCAGAAGATCGCTTGGTAGGTGACCGTCATGCCTTCTTCATCATCGACGTACCATTTCCAGTAACGACAGGCGGCATCTTCCGCAGCGAGACGTTTCGTTGATGCTGGCAAGTCCTGTAGCGCTTTCTCAGGCTTGATTTTTCGTGTGCTCCAGGAATATTTGAATCTGTCGAAGTTGTTTGCATTTTGCGATGTACATTCGGTCTTGATTTTGTGGATAGGTGTGGTAGACTTCACCTTAAAGGTGCTCCTTTTTTGGTAGGTCATGTTCTTATCAAACAAAATTCTACCAAAGATGAGGAGCGCTTTCCTTATTTACAGAGAATGTTACTCTTGATAATCAGGATGAATATTGTTGCTGTGGAAGGCGATAAACTTATTTTTAAAATGCCTTCCTACATTTAGTTCTTCAAAATATAAGGAACATTTCTGCAATGAAAAAAGAGTGTTTTCTTGGCATACATAGTACAGGGTGTCTCATGATACATGACCCCGAATTCAATAAAACCAAGGAGTGAACTTGGATGGGTTGGTTATTTTTTGTATTAAGGCAGCGATCATTTTTATATTTGATGCTTTTAATCAATACAGCAGGAACAATTTATGGTTATATTTGGTATAAACAGCAGCTTTCCGAAACACCGCCACAGTTTATTGCGTTTGTTCCTGACAGTCCAACCGCTAGTTTGTTCTTTGTTTTCGTTTTGATTGGGTTTCTTGTTGGAAAGCATTTTAAATTGTTTGAAGCACTAGCGATGATTACGCTATTTAAATATGGAATTTGGGCGGTTGCCATGAACCTGTTTGTATATTTGGAAACGGGTGTTTTATCCATTTACGGAATGATGCTCATTTTGTCCCATTTAGGAATGGCAATAGAAGGGCTGTTGTATGCACCGTATTATCGGTTTGAAATGAAGCACTTGATGCTGGCCTCCATATGGACGCTTCACAATGAAATTATTGATTACGTTTTTGATATGATGCCTCAATATAGCGTTTTAAATCAATATTCTGCGCTAATCGGTTACTTTACGTTTTGGCTGAGTATTATTTCCATTGCGATCGCCTATTTTTTTGTTATAAAAAATCAAACATACAAATTTGAATTGAAAGAATTGTAAGAAACATGGTCTACTCTTGTCCACTCTTGAATAACTATTACTAGTAGTTATAGGGGGGACAAGAATGAAAAAATGGATCAGTACGTTGATTGTTCTCTTGCTTTTTTTCCTGCTTCAAATACCGATCAATGCAAAAGAAAAAAACAATTGGGAAACATTGGATGTCATGACGAACTATGCGTGGCAGCTTTCAAAGCAAAAAAAGTTTGATGAAGCGAAGCAGCTGTTATTATTTCTTGAAAACGAATTTAAAGAAAATAATGTTGAAAACCGCTTATCAATAAATGAGCTTCGGGTCATTTCTGCTTCTTACGAAAAAGCGTTGGATGCCGTTGAGAACGATGGAATGAGCTATGAAGATCGGATCGACAAAGTCACTCAATTCCGGCTTGTTGTTGATGCAATTCTGTCTGAACACCAGCCGCTCTGGAGCACAATGGAAGAACCGATCATGACGACATTTGCAGAATTAAAAACGGAAATGGAAAAAGAGGATTGGGCGGCTTTTCAGCATGAGTGGAATCGTTTTTTGTCACTGTATTCTGTTATTTATCCAAGCCTTACCGTTGATGTTGACAGCAAAAACATTGATAAGATTGAAACACATATTTCAGCAGTAAACGACAAAATGTTTTTTGAAATTTCGAAAAAGACAAGACAGAAGCATATGATGGAAATCGAAAAAGACTTAAAAAACATTTTTGATCGCGTCAAAAACGACGAAGCAGATCCATCGCTGTTATGGGTGATGTTTTCAACGGGCAGCGTCATTTTTATTGCACTAGCTTATACAGGATGGAAAAAATACAAAGGAGAAAAAACAGATAAAAGAAAAGAGAACTAGAGTGCGTGGCTGTCTAATAAGTCGTTTTTTGGCTTATTGACAGCCCCCTTTTATGTTTTAGAAACGTTGATATATCGATGTTTATGATTTTTTGTTTTCAAAAGGGATTTGACTTTCTGGACAGCCCCTGTCAGTGCTTAAACAAGTTTTTGTTTTCATGAAGGGTAAATCCTTCTTGAGCAAACATCGTTGACGACAAGAAACGCGTTAGTGCTCAATCGGATTTTTATTTTCATCAAGGGTAAAGCCCTCACCGAGTACATCATGAACGTCGCTGACGACAACAAACGCATGAGGGTCGACAGCTGTAATAACTTGTTTCAGCTTGACAAATTCATTTTTGGCAACGACGCAATATAAAATATTCCGATTCTGTTTTGTAAACGAACCTTGTCCTTTTAAAATGGTCACTCCGCGATCCATATCCTTCATGATTTTTTCGGCAATTTCCTCATGTTTCTCCGATATGATGGTCGCTGCTTTTGCTCTATAGGCACCTTCCTGAATAAAATCAATGACTCTTGTTCCGATAAAAACAGCCACTAATGTGTACATGGCTTCGCGATAGGATAAATAAAAAATGGACGATAAAGTGATCACGCACGCGTCAAATAAAAACATTGTTTTTCCCATGCTGATGCCGAAAAATTTATAAACAAGACGAGCAATGATATCAACTCCACCTGTTGTTCCGCCATAGCGAAAAATAATCCCTAGTCCAACGCCGATGAAAACTCCTGCAAACAGAGCCGCCAATGTTAAATCTTCATGTAGAGGAATATGAAATGGATGCAGCTGAAAAATCCATAAAAAGAACGAAACCGAAATCGTTCCAATTAATGTATACAAAAAAGTCGTCTTCCCTAAAAGCTTCCATCCAATAAAAAAAATGGGTACATTCAATACAAGATTGGAAATAGAGGGGTTGATTTGAAACAAAAAAAATAAAAGGAGCGTAATACCAGTAAAACCGCCTTCAGCTAAATTGTTTTGCATATTAAAATGAACGAGTCCAAACGAGAAAATAGCGGATCCGAGCAATATAAAAAAGAGGTTTTTCAATTTAAAAGGCAACAAACTCCCACCTCCTATTTTTTTCGATGTTTTTAATTATAATGGATCAGATTGTATGTTACAATTCAATCGACATTTCTTTTCATTGTCAAATGGTAAGGAATTAGCTAACATGAAAGAGAAGACAAATGAGGTGGTTGCCTAATGGAACGTAAAACAATTAAAGACCTGCAAAAAGAAGTAGATGATTACATATCCCAATTTAAGGAAGGCTATTTCAGCCCGCTGGCGATGCTTGCGCGATTAACAGAAGAGCTTGGTGAGCTTGCAAGAGAAATTAATCATTACTATGGGGAAAAGCCAAAAAAAGAAACGGAGAAAGAGAAAGAAATTGAAGAGGAAATTGGCGATTTATTGTTTGTCATCATTTGCTTGGCCAATTCTTTAAACATTGATCTTGAGAAGGCGCACGATCGCGTCATGCATAAATTTCAAACTAGAGATCGAAACAGATGGACAAAAAAATAGAAAGGTGATGGAATAATGGAACAAATTAAGATCGTCATTGCCGGTCCAAGAGGACGCATGGGGCAAGAGGCAGTAAAACTGGTAAATGAAACAGAGCATTTTACACTTTCAGCTGTAATAGACAAAATAAATGATGGCGAATGGTTTCAAGATCAAGTCCGCACCTATACAAACCCTGAACAATGCTTTGCAGAAACATCGCCAGACGTGTTGATTGATTTGACAACACCAGAGGTTGGAAAAATACATACAAAGCTTGCGCTGGAGCACGGTGTCCGCCCTGTAGTAGGAACTACCGGCTTTCAGGAAGAAGACTTGCAGGAATTGAGAAAATTAGCGGAAGAAAAAGGAATCGGGGCAATTATCGCGCCAAATTTTGCGATTGGAGCTGTACTGATGATGAAATTTGCAAAAATGGCGGCCAGATACTTCCCTGATGTTGAAATCATCGAAATGCATCATGATAAAAAGCTTGATGCACCTTCTGGAACTGGAATCAAAACGGCTGAAATGATTTATGAAGTTCGCGGAAATAAAAAGCAAGGACATCCGGAGGAAAAGGAAACGATCAAAGGAGCAAGAGGCGGCGAATGGAATGGCATTCATATCCACAGCGTTCGTCTTCCAGGGTTAGTGGCTCATCAAGAGGTTTTGTTTGGCGGTGACGGTCAAACGCTGAAAATTCGCCATGATTCCTATAATCGTGCGTCTTTTATGTCAGGAGTAAAGCTTTCCGTTGAAACCGTGATGAAGATCGATACGCTCGTTTACGGGTTGGAAAACATTATTGAATGAGGGGGAAATATATGAAGATTGCACTCATTGCTCACGATAAGAAAAAGGATGATATGGTTCAATTTACTATTGCTTATAAACATATATTAGAAAAGCATGTTTTATTTGCAACAGGCACAACAGGCTTAAGAATACAGGAAGCAACTGGACTGAAAATTCACCGCTTCCAATCCGGTCCGCTTGGAGGCGACCAAGAAATTGGTGCATTAGTCGCGAAAAACGAAATGGATGCCGTCTTCTTTTTTCGCGACCCGCTGACTGCCCAGCCTCATGAACCGGACGTTTCTGCCCTTATCCGCCTATGCGATGTGTATGCAATCCCCCTGGCAACCAATATGGGCACTGCGGAAATATTAGTAAAGGGGCTTGAACGGGGAGATTTTACATGGAGAAACATCATCCACGAGAAAAATTGAGCAGAAATCATAGTTTTGAAAATATCCTTTCCTGGTGATAATGAATGAAAAAATTGAAAATTGGCATTACTTGCTACCCGTCTGTTGGAGGATCAGGCGTGGTGGCGACAGAGCTTGGAAAATTGCTTGCAGAAAGAGGGCATGAAATTCACTTTATTTCCTCCAGCATGCCATTCAGGCTGAATAAGGTTTATCACAACATTTATTTTCATGAAGTGGAAGTAAATCAATACTCTGTTTTTAAATATCCTCCATATGATCTCGCTTTATCCAGCAAAATTGCCGAAGTCATTGAGAGGGAAAATTTAGATATTTTGCACGTTCATTATGCTGTGCCTCATGCGATTTGCGCTTTTTTGGCTAAACAAATGGTTGGGGGAAAAATAAAAATCGTCACAACTCTTCATGGTACTGATATTACTGTGCTAGGATATGATCCGACGCTCTCCATAGCGATCAAATTTGGGATTGAAGCTTCGGACCGCGTTACAGCCGTATCAAAGGCGCTCGTTGAACAAACATATGATTTATTGGAGCCTAAAAAAGAAATTGAAACGGTTTACAATTTTATTGATGAACGAATTTATCATAAAAAACATTTGCCTTCATTAAAAAGAGAGTACGGGATTCAAGATGATGAAAAAGTGCTTATACACGTATCAAATTTTCGGCAAGTGAAGCGAGTTCCTGATGTCGTCAAAGCATTTGCCCTCATCCGACAGGAAGTCCCATCGAAGCTGTTGCTGGTCGGCGACGGACCGGAAGTGTCGATTGTCATGAAATTAGTGAAACAGCTGCAATTGGAAGATCATGTGCTGTTTTTGGGGAAGCAAGAAAACTTAGATCAATTGTATTCCATCAGTGATTTAAAATTGCTGCTGTCAGAAAAAGAAAGCTTTGGATTAGTTTTATTGGAAGCGATGGCTTGCGGAGTTCCCTGTATTGGAACGAGGATCGGCGGCATACCGGAAGTAATTGAAGATCATAAAACAGGCTATATTGTTGAGCTTGGCGATATTGAGGATACCGCCGAAAAATCGATTCGCTTATTGGAAGATCAAACACTTCATCAAAAAATGTCAGAAAATGCGATACTGCTTGTCAGAGAAAAATTTCATTCTGAAAAAATTGTGTCAACATATGAGCAAATTTATTTTGAATTACTATCTGAAGGAGTTCCAACATGAAAGCAGAATTTGTGGAGGCAATACCGATTATAGAACAATTAAATGAGCATGGCCATGAAGCGTATTTTGTCGGCGGTTCTGTTCGTGATTTATTGCTGAATCGGAAGATCGGGGATATCGACATTGCCACATCAGCAAAGCCTGATGAGATTCAAAAAATTTTTCCGAAAACAATTGATGTTGGGGTGCAGCATGGTACAGTCATTGTTCTTCATAATGGAAAGCCGTATGAAGTGACGACTTTTCGGACGGAAGGGGAATACGAAGAGTATCGAAGACCTAAATATGTCCGTTTTGTCAGCTCGCTGCAAGAAGATTTAAAGCGGCGCGATTTTACAATTAATGCTTTGGCGATGGACAAAAACGGGCGCATTTTAGATTATGTCAATGGCATGGAAGATTTAGAAAACCGCATGATTCGTACAGTGGGAGATCCGTATGAACGCTTTTCCGAAGATGCGTTAAGAATGCTGCGCGCTTTAAGATTTGTCAGCCAATTGTCCTTTCGGCTTGAAGAAAAAACTATGCAAGCCATAACCGTTTGGCATAAGCTTCTTCAGAACATATCGATCGAGCGAATAACTGCTGAATTTGAAAAACTTCTGGCTGGAGCTTCCGCAAATGATGCGATACAACTATTAACTCTTACGAATGTTTATCAACATATGCCTGGATTAAAACAAAAGAAAGAACAGTTGCACAAGCTGCTCAGCTATCCAATGCATAATTTGTGTGAGCGGGAAGAATACTGGACTGTTTTGTTATTCGTTTTAGAAACGGATGATGGTGAATCATTTATGCGGAATTGGAAGCTTCCTAGAAGGGTGATCAAAAAAGTATGCAGACATCTTGAGTTGCTCAATTGTCTCTTCGAGAAAGACTGGACAGCCTTTCTTTTATATAAGACAGGGCTTGAGGATGCTCTTCAGCTGGAAAGAATAAGGCAGGTGCTGCAAAAAGAAAAAAACGAAGAAGCCATTCAGAAACTGCAAAAGTCGTACGAACAGCTTCCAATCCATTCTAGAAAAGAATTGGCCGTAACGGGGAATGACATTTTAAACATCGTGCCGAAAAAGCCGGGCAAATGGGTGGAGGAATATTTAACGCTGGTTGAACAACAGGTTGTCAATGGATTGATTGAAAATAATAGCGGAGAAATAAAGGAGTGGTTAAAAAATTGCAATCAGAAATTAGGCGAAAGCTGTTAGCAGCTTTTTCTGAAGCTGATGGAGGATATGTTTCAGGCCAAAAAATCAGCGAATTGCTCGGTTGTTCAAGAACGGCAGTATGGAAGCATATTGAGGAATTGAGGAAGGAAGGATTTGTCCTCGAGGCGGTGCGAAGAAAGGGGTACAGAATAGTCAAGACGCCGGAAAAAATTACAGCCAACGAAATACAATTAGGTCTGCAAACGGATTTTATAGGACAAAACATTGTATATTACGATACGGTTGATTCTACTCAAAAAATTGCCCATGAATTGTCACAGAAAGGTGCTGAGGAGGGAACGCTCGTAGTTGCGGATGAACAGACAGGCGGAAGAGGGAGAATGGCTAGAGTATGGTATTCGCCAAAAGGTACAGGGATTTGGATGAGCATCATTTTGCGGCCGAACATACCTTTACAGAAAACTCCTCAGCTTACTTTATTGACAGCCGTTGCTCTCGTAGAAGGGATTGAAGAGGCAACAGGGCTTTCTCCGACCATTAAATGGCCCAATGACATTTTGATTAATGGAAAAAAAGCAGTCGGAATTTTAACAGAGCTTGAGGCGGAAGCTGATCAAGTGCATTCGGTGATCATCGGCATCGGTATTAATGTAAATCAGCAAATTGATGAATTTCCTGAAGCGATTCGCAATACCGCCACCTCCATAGCGATTGAAAAGGGAGAGAAAATTCATCGCGCCCTTATCATTCAAAAGTTTCTCGAACGTTTTGAAAAATGGTATACTACATATTTAGAGCATGGATTTAAACCGATTAAACTTTTATGGGAAAGCTATTCCATTAGTTTAAACAAAACGATCCATGCCCGGACATTATCCGGAACAGTTGTCGGCAAGGCTCTTGGCATTAATGAAGAAGGGGCGCTTCTCATTGAAACTTCTGAAGGAAAAATAGAAAAAGTGTATTCAGCAGATATTGATATCAAATAAATATATTTTACAATGAAATTTTGTTATACTTAACGAAAGGGCAGTATCCTGTTTGGAACTGCACCAAAAAAGTTTCATGTTGTCATTATTAAAAGATTGATTCTGCCTTGATCCAAAAGGACTGGGACAGAGGGATGAAGAAGCCGATAATAAGGAAATGGTAAAAATCCTTCTTTCTCAGTGAAAGAAGGTTTTTTTAATCGGTTCGTTCTTACCCTCTGCAACTACAAAAGAGGGGGAGTTTTTATGAAAACAAAGCTGGATTTTATTCAAATGAAACAAAAGCAAGAGCCAATCGTGATGATGACGGCATACGATTATCCGTCCGCTAAGCTTGCTGAACAGGCAAATGTTGATATGATCCTTGTCGGCGATTCGCTTGGAATGGTCGTTTTAGGGTATGATTCAACCGTACCTGTAACGGTGGAAGATATGATTCATCATACGAAGGCTGTAAAACGCGGAGCAAAAAATACATTTGTTGTGACGGATATGCCCTTTATGTCGTATCATATTTCGACAGAAGACACGCTGCAAAATGCAAAGAAAATGGTGCAGCAAAGCGGGGCAGATGCCTTAAAGGTGGAAGGGCCTGTTTTTGACGTCATATCTCTGTTAACAAATGCCGGCATTCCTGTTGTTGCCCACCTCGGACTGACTCCTCAGTCAGTAGGTGTATTAGGCGGATATAAAGTACAAGGAAAAGAAGCGAAAAGTGCAGAAAAGCTGCTGCTAGATGCGAAAAAATGCGAACAGGCTGGCGCGATTGCCATTGTATTGGAATGCATCCCGTTTCAGCTGGCGGAAAAAATAACAAAAGAGCTGTCCATTCCAACCATCGGCATCGGCGCAGGAAAATATACAGATGGACAAGTGTTAGTGTTTCATGATTTGATTGGATTTGGAGTGGAAAGAGTGCCGAAGTTTGTTAAACAATATGCAAATGTAAATGAAAGCATTGTAAAAGCGATTGAAGCTTATAAAGATGAAGTGAAAAATCGGGACTTTCCATCGTTGGATCATTCGTTCCGCATGAATGAAGAGGAACTTGCAAGCTTATATGGAGGAAAAGGAAAATGAAAATCGTCACTTCGATAGAGGAAATAAAAAAAGAAATCGATCTCAAGAAAAAAGAAGGAAAAACGATAGGGTTCGTGCCAACGATGGGATATTTGCATGAAGGTCATTTATCATTGGTTGAACGGGCCAAACAGGAAAACGACGTAACGGTGATGAGCGTTTTTGTGAATCCGCTTCAATTTGGACCGAATGAAGACTATCAAACATACCCTCGCGATATCAAACGCGACGAAGAGCTGGCAAGACAAAAAGGGGTTGACCTTTTTTTCGCGCCGACAAAAGAAGAAATGTATCCGGAAGAACCTGCCGTCACAGTAAAAGTGACGAAGCGCGTTGACGTTTTGTGCGGAAAATCAAGACCGGGACATTTTGACGGAGTGGCAACGGTTTTAACAAAGCTGTTTCACATCATAACTCCAGACAGAGCCTATTTCGGATTGAAGGATGCCCAGCAAGTTGCCGTTGTTACAGCACTTATAAAAGATCTTAATTTCCCAATTGAAATTGTTCCGGTGGAAACGGTTCGTGAAGAGGACGGATTGGCCAAAAGCTCTCGAAACGTACGGTTAGACGAACAGGAACGAAAAGAAGCCGTTCATTTATATCAATCGTTATTAATGGCAAAAGAAATGGTTGAGAACAAAGTGCATGATCAAGAAGCCATCATCGAAAAAATGAGAGCGTTTATAACGGAAAAGACGAGCGGAGAAATTGATTATATAGATATTTTGACTTATCCTGACTTGAAAAAACCAAACGCACTTACGGGAAAAATTATCGTTGCGATTGCTGTAAAATTTAAGCATGCTAGGCTGATCGATAATATTATTATCGATTTGACCTAAAGGGGGGGTTCATACATGTTTCGTATGATGATGAACGGAAAAATTCATCGTGCAAGGGTGACGGAAGCAAATTTGAACTATGTCGGTTCCGTTACGATCGACCAGGATATTTTAGATGCCGTTGGGATTGTCCCGAATGAAAAAGTGCAAATCGTGAATAATAATAATGGCGAACGCTTTGAAACGTATGTGATTCCTGGAAAAAGAGGAAGCGGTGTCATTTGTTTAAACGGTGCGGCTGCCCGGCTTGTTCAGGTCGGTGATGTGGTCATTATCATTTCCTATAAGCTTGTGCATGAAGATCAATTAAAAAACCACCGTCCAACGATAGCCATCATGAATGAAAACAATGAAATCATCGAGTTAATTAAAGAGGAACCGGCGAACACGATTATGTGATAAACAAGGGTCAGGCTCTTAAGCTTTCGATAGGGCTTGACCTATTTTCTGTTGCGGACGTAATTGGCCATAACTTTTCTGTACATATAGAAAAAAGAGGAGCGGCGATGACTCCTCAAAAAATTAGGTGTGGACTAGGAGAAATTTTATTTAGTGTGAGCCGTAAAGCTGTTATAATGGGTACAGATAACAACATATTGCTGTTGTATCTGTATTGTTTCCTGGATGCTTTGTAAGTATGAATTACAAATTTTGTTTTTGTAAAGGAGGAAGCTGACATGGAAAGCAAAATCGAAATTATATCTTCCGTTACGGTTGAGCATTCCGACGATTTGTATAAAATAGTTGATTTGCTAAATCGGACATTAAAAAGAGAACATTTATTATTCGGATTAGCCCTTGACAGCAAAGATCCAAATAAAGCGGTTTTTACTATTTATAGAACATAATCGGTGATCATAATGAAAGGAAAAATTTTTATTTCTTTTATATGCGCTCTTATCTTTTTAGTGGTGACGTTTGCTTTTCTTTATAATAGTGCAAAAGAAGATAAAACAAAAGGACATGAAACAGCTATACAAGCTGCGAAGGAGCATGGCTTTGCATCGATCGATGAAGTCAACACATTTTATAATCGAAATGTTTACTATATCATTCAAGGGAGAAATAAAAAAGGCGAAAAAATTATCGGCTGGATGAAAAAGGGGAACACGGATAAAATTTTAATTAAAAAAGCGAAGGAAGGCTTGAGCAAAGACGACGTACTTCAATTGATTCAAAACATTGACAACAGCAAGCCGAAGAAAATAAAGAAAATCATGCTTGGGTATGATGATACAGATTCGAAAAAATGGGATATACCGGTTTGGGAGGTCCAATATATTGACCAACAAAACCGTTATACATATTTTATTGTTAGCTTTACGGATGACAGAGTTTATAAAATGTACAGCATTAAGCAATAAGAAGGGAGCATTGTAAAAGTGAATTTATCTAAACGCGTATCAACTTTAACACCTTCATCTACACTGGCGATCACTGCAAAAGCAAAAGAATTGAAAGCAGCCGGGCATGATGTGATTGGCCTTGGGGCAGGTGAGCCGGATTTTAACACTCCTGATCATATTTTAGACGCTGCAGAAAAAGCGATGAAAGAAGGGCATACGAAGTATACGCCTTCTGGAGGACTTATATCATTGAAAGAGGCAATTATAGAAAAATTTAAAAAAGACCAGCATTTAGAATATAAACCGTCTGAAATTATTGTTTCAACAGGCGCTAAACACGCTTTATATACATTGTTTCAAGCTATTCTTGACGATGGTGATGAAGTGATCATTCCTTCTCCATACTGGGTAAGCTATCCGGAACAAGTGAAGCTTGCAGGCGGAGCTCCAGTATTTGTAGAGGGAAGGGAAGAAAATCAATTTAAAATTACGCCTGATCAGCTGCAGCAAGCGATCACAAACAAAACAAAAGCGGTTATTATCAATTCTCCGAGCAACCCGACCGGCATGATCTATACGCGGGATGAGTTAAAAGAATTGGCGGAGGTTTGCCTTAGCCATGATCTTATTATCGTTTCCGATGAAATTTATGAAAAATTAGTATACGGAGAAAATGAACATGTGTCCATCGCTCAAATTTCTCCTGAAGTAAAAGAAAAAACAATTATTATTAATGGTGTATCGAAATCCCATTCAATGACAGGATGGAGAATTGGTTATGCGGCGGGCAATGAGCGCATTATTCAAGCTATGACGAACCTAGCGAGCCACAGCACTTCAAATCCGACTTCAATTGCTCAATATGCTGCGATCGCGGCGTATGAGGGACCTCAAGAACCGGTCGAAATAATGAGAAGAGCTTTTGAAGACCGTTTAAATATCATTTACGAAAAACTTGTGCAAATACCTGGTTTCTCGTGCATTAAACCACAAGGAGCATTTTATTTATTTCCAAATGCAAAAGAAGCAGCAGAGATAACAGGTTTTCGTAATGTTGACGAATTTGTCGAGGCGCTCTTGGAAGAGGAAAAGGTAGCGCTAGTACCAGGAAGCGGCTTCGGTGCTCCAGATAATGTAAGATTATCGTATGCGACATCGCTAGAACTTTTAAATAAAGCGATTGAACGTATTGATCGCTTTGTCAACAATCATAAACAGTAAAGATTGTCAATAGCCGGTGGTTCTGCCGGCTTTTTCGCTGGTTTCCTTTATTGAAAAAAAAGGAATAACATATGTATAATAGAAAGCATCGAATAAAAAGGCGGTTTCATATGGAGGGTAAAGCTGTGAAAACAACGATTTCAAATGTTAAAAACCATGTCGGAGAACAAGTAACAATCGGCTGCTGGTTGGCGAATAAGCGATCAAGCGGAAAAATTGCTTTTTTGCAGCTTCGGGATGGAACAGGCTTTATTCAAGGGGTTGTTGAAAAATCGAAGGTGGATGAAGAAATATTTAAAAAAGCAAAACAACTCACACAAGAAAGCTCTTTGTATGTCACAGGAGTTGTGAGAGTGGATGAACGTTCACCTTTTGGATATGAGCTTGGCGTTGAAAATATAGAAATTATTCATGAAGCAAGCGATTATCCGATTACGCCGAAAGAACACGGTACTGAATTTTTAATGGACAATCGCCACCTTTGGCTTCGATCAAAGCGCCAGCACGCCATTATGAAAGTGCGCAACGAACTCATCCGTGCCACTTATGAATTTTTTAATGATCAAGGGTTTGTCAAAGTGGATCCCCCTATTTTGACCGGAAGTGCGCCTGAAGGAACGACGGAATTGTTTCATACGAAATATTTTGATGAAGATGCTTACCTTTCGCAGAGTGGTCAGCTGTATATGGAAGCAGCTGCTATGGCTTTAGGCAAAGTATTTTCATTCGGGCCGACATTCCGGGCTGAAAAATCGAAAACGCGCCGTCATTTAATTGAATTTTGGATGATTGAACCGGAAATGGCGTTTTATCAATTTGAAGACAATTTGCAGCTGCAGGAGCAGTACGTTTCCCATATTGTGCAATCGGTATTAAAAAATTGTTCACTTGAATTGAAAACATTAGAACGTGACATTTCCAAGCTAGAGCAGGTTGTTCCTCCGTTTTCGAAAATAACATACGACGACGCTATCGCGCTGCTGCATAAGAAAGGATTCAACGACATCGCATGGGGGGACGATTTTGGTTCGCCGCATGAAACAGCGATCGCGGAAAGCTTTGATAAACCAGTTTTCATTACACATTATCCGACAAGCTTAAAACCTTTTTATATGCAGCCTGATCCAAATCGACCAGAGGTTGTTCTGTGCGCGGATTTAATCGCTCCTGAAGGGTACGGAGAAATCATCGGCGGATCTGAACGCATCCATGATTATCATTTATTAAAAAAACGTCTTGAAGAGCATCATCTGGACGAAGCAGCTTATAAATGGTATCTTGAGCTGCGGCAATACGGATCCGTACCTCATTCCGGCTTCGGCCTTGGACTTGAACGAACTGTTGCTTGGATATGCGGTGTCGAACATGTTCGTGAAACGATTCCATTTCCGCGTTTATTAAATCGTTTATATCCGTAAACTGCATGAAGCCTCCTATCTTCAGGAGGTTTCGTTTTTCAGCCATGCATTCTGAAGCCATGAATGGCCGCAATCATGGTATACTTATTTTGAGGTGTCGAAATATGAAGAAAAAACAGTTCACCGAATTAGTGGAAGATGGATCACTGACCGTTCCCAATATACTGCTGCGGAATTATGCCGATTTAGGTTTGTCAGAAAAAGAATTTGTTCTCCTTTTGCACGTACATTCCCACATTCAAAAAGGAAATGCTTTTCCAACTCCTACAGAACTTTCCGACCATATGACAATCACAACGGCGGAATGTGTCAAATTGCTTCGGAGTTTAGTTCAGAGAGGTTTTTTAACGATAGAGGAATTTGAGCAAAACGGGATGATTTATGAGAAATATTCTTTAAAACAGCTATGGGAAAAGTTGTATGATGTAGTCGTCATGGACCAAGATCAAGAAAAAGTAGAAAAGGAAAATCAATTATACACCATCTTTGAACAAGAATTTGGACGACCTCTTTCCCCGATTGAGTGCGAAACGTTAGCTTTTTGGATCGACCAAGATCATCATGATCCCGATATTATCATTTCTGCATTAAGGGAAGCGGTGATCTCCGGAAAATTAAATTTTCGATATATTGACCGGATTTTATTTGAATGGAAGAAGAATGGAATCAAAACAATTGAACAAGCTAAGAAGCATTCACAAAAATTTCATGAATTCAATCAAAAACAAAAGCAGTCTACTCAAGGGGAGCAAGAATATAAAAGGAAGGTGCCTTTCTACAACTGGCTGGAAAACTAAAATTCTTTTCCTCGTTCAAGCTGATTGAAAGGTGATGGTACATGCTATCAAAAAAGAAAGTAAAAGAATGCTTAGAGGTTATCGGGAAAATGTTTCCTGATGCTCATTGCGAGCTTGTACACAGCAATCCTTTTGAACTGGTCATTGCTGTCGTTTTGTCTGCTCAATGCACGGATGCGTTAGTCAATAAAGTAACAAAAAATTTGTTTCAAAAATATAAAACACCTGATGATTATTTGTCTGTCCCGTTGGAGGAATTAGAACAAGATATTCGCTCCATCGGTCTTTATCGTAACAAAGCGAAAAATATTCAAAAATTATGCAAAATGTTAATTGAAGAATTTGACCGAAAAGTGCCGGAAACTAGAGAGGAATTAATGAGCCTTCCTGGAGTAGGAAGGAAAACGGCAAACGTTGTTTTATCTGTTGCGTTTGGAAAACCTGCCATCGCCGTCGATACACACGTTGAACGGGTGTCGAAGCGGCTCGGAATTTGCCGTTGGAAGGATTCTGTATTGGAAGTGGAAAAAACATTGATGGAAAAAGTTCCTGAGGACGAATGGGGAATCACCCACCATCGGCTTATTTTTTTTGGAAGGTATCATTGCAAAGCCCAATCACCAAAGTGTCATGAATGTCCTCTTCTTTATTTGTGCAGAGAAGGGGAAAAAAGAATGAAAGGAAAGGCATAAAAAATGCACGATAGGAAGATGTTTCATCTCCCTGAGCAATTTCAAAATACTGCGTTTTTTGACGAGGAATCTGTATATTTGCATCCAACTGATTTTTTTTATTATGATCTTCAATATTTGGTTGGAATGGATGATACGAGACCGTGGGAGGCGAGCGAACAATTTTTGCCCAAGCTTTTTAAGCAGTGGAAGGAAATTCAAACCGAGATTCAACGCACGATAACAAAACCGTTTAAAATGGATCGACAAAAAATGATGACAGGGATCTGCCTCTATATCCAACTTCTTTATTGGCTCAATGAAAAGCCGGTTCATTCACTGCAATTAGACGAAATAAAGAAGCTGGATATAGCTCCCGTCAATATTGAAGATCGTCTAACGTTTATTTTAAAAAAGCCTACTCAATATCATGCATATATTCAATTAAATGAACTATTTACAGAAACGGAAAAATTGTTTTATAAACATCAGGCGATCAAAAAAGCAAAACAAAAGGGGGCTTCGAAAAATTCAGGGTAACTGAATTTTTCGAGCCCTCTCATTTTTTTATAACAAAAGCCAGTGGAGAAAAACGAGCTGTTTTTCTCCACTGGCTCCATTTAGGAACTTATCGGACAGTCCCTTATTTTCATTGCTGAACAGCAGGCGTTTCGGTTTGTGAACTTCCGTTTCCACCCGTTTGTGAACGATTGAAGTTATTGCCTGGATCTTGAGGAGGAGTAGGTCCGCCGCCTTGGTTGCCGTTTTGTGTACTGTCATTTGGCGTCTGCGGCTGTTCAGGATTCTCGTTTTGATTTTCCTCTTCATTTTGCCCGTTATTTTGTTCATTGTCATTTTCGTTCTCCAATTGATCCTCTTCATCTTGTCCTTCATTTTGTTCCTGTTCAGGCGGTGTTAATTCATCTGGTAATTCTTCTTGCTCCTCTTCCTCCACAGAAGGTATTTCGATCATTGCGCTTGCAGGATCGCTTCGCATGCTGTCCCTTACAGCTGTAACGCTGAATTTATATACAGAACCAGGTTTCACATTTGACAAGACATACGATTTGTCTTTTGTAGTCGTTAATACTTTGGAAGCAGCGTTATCGATCGAGGCGCTCACTTCAAATGAAACGTCCGATTCACTGTGATTCCAGCTAAGCTTCACTGCATTCGTTTTTTGATCATAATTGATGGATAGGCCTGACGGTTTGTCCAGCTTTTCATATTTCGTTGAAACTTTTGTCGGCTCTTCGCCTCTTACAAAATATTCGTACGTAATCATATTTTTTGGCGTATATTTGCTTGCAAGCTTCGCCGGATTAGATCCTTTTTCGATTGCCTTTTTCACCACGCTTTTCGGCTGTTTGAAATCGGATGAATCCCCGTCAGATACATGCCGCATTAGCTTTCTAAAGATGTCTCTGGCAATTTGTTGTTCCCTTTTTGTTATATACATTTTCTCTTCATTTTTCTCATATCCAGTCCAAACAGCAGCTGTGTATTTTGGTGTATAGCCGACAAACCAATTGTCTTTTGCTGCACCGCGCTCCGGATGATATTTTGCTTTTTCTTGCTCTGTAAAGTTCGTTGAACCCGTTTTGCCGGCAATATTTAAGCCAGGCACCCGAGCTCTTGTACCGGTTCCTCGTTCTACAACGGTTTTTAACATATCGGTGATCATAAATGCTGTGTAATCGCTCATTGCTTCGACCGGATCTGGTGTTAAATCAGCTTTTGTTCCATCAACAAAAACAACCTTTGTTACGGAATATGGTTCATTGTATATACCGTTGTTGCCAAAGGCGCTGTAAGCCCCCGCCAATTGAAGAGGGGATATGCCGTGTTCAAATCCGCCGATTGCATATGCTTCTGTAATTTTATCGATTTTAATTCCCAATTTCTCGGCAAATGCTTTTGCCCTCGATTCACCAACCTCTTGAAACGCCTTTAATGCTGGGATGTTTCTTGAATCAGCCAATGCTTCTCTGATTGACATCTGCCCTTTATAGCTGCGGTCATAGTTGTTTATTGGATTTCCGTTTGAATACGTGTACGGCTCATCAACGATTTGGTGATACGTTGACCATTTTAAATGCTCAATGGCAGGGCCGTAATCTAAAATAGGCTTAATGGTTGAACCAGGCTGCCGTTTTAAATCGACAGCATAGTTAAATCCGCCAATCGGTTGGTTTCTCCCGCCGCCGATGGCGCGTATTTCACCTGTTGTCGTGTCGATTAGAGCAATTCCAGCCTGAAAATATTTGCTCGGATAACTGATTTCATCGCCGTTCAATAATTGTTCAACATATTCTTGAGCATCTGTATCGATTGTTGTATAGATTTTTAATCCTGCTGAGCTCGGATCAACGCCAAGCTTTTTTCTTACTTCTTCAATCGCATGTTCAATAAAGGCATGATATTTGTTTTGCTGCTGTTTTGGTTCTACTAATGATTCTGTGATGGATGTTTGTTTAGCTTTTGCCGCTTCCTCTTCACTGATAAATCCGTTTTTAACCATTAAATTTAAGACAACATTGCGGCGCTTTTCCGCCAGATCGGGATTTTTTCTAGGGTTGTATAGATCAGGATTTTTAATCATCCCAGCCAGCATTGCCGCTTCAGACAGCGTGATGTCTTTAAGATCCTTCCCGAAGAAAGCTTCCGTAGCTCTTGCGACGCCGTAATAGTTGCCGGGATAATAAATTCTGTTTAAATACATTTCAAGTATTTCATCTTTTGAATATTTTTGCTCCACTTGCAAGGCAAGCCATGCTTCTTGAGCTTTTCTTTTTACTGTTTTGTCAAGAGATAAAAAGGAAAGCTTGACAAGCTGCTGCGTAATTGTACTTGCACCTTCAGAACCGAATCCTTCTTTAAAGTTGGCAATTACAGCGCCTCCAATACGAATTGGATCGATTCCGTTATGTTTATAAAATCGAACATCTTCCGTAGCAATAAACGCATCTTTTACAACTTGCGGAATTTCATCGATTTTCACATATGTCCGTTTTTCCGAACCGACTTCACCTATTTCATTTCCGTCCTTGTCATATACTTTTGATGACATATTTCCTTTTAAAAGATCATCATTTAGAGGAGGTGCTGTTGCTGCAAAATAAGCAAATGTCGATGTTCCTCCAATGATGCCTACGAGCCCTAACAAAAGAATGAAAAACACAATTTTTCTTGCGATTCCTTTTTTCTTCGGCTTTTTTTTCTTACTTGCTAAAGCTTTTCGTCTTTCTTCCCTCGATTTATATTGTTGACTCATTATAAATCCAACCTTTCATTTAGAATGAAAAGGGCAGTAGCTAAAAATATAACTTGTCTATTATACTAATATAATCAACTCTTGGGCAATAGCCAAGGGGGATATGGTGACCACATTCTACAATTTCTTGATGCGAAATCGATTTTCTTCCCCCGTTTTTCTGTCTTTTCCAAAAATGCATCAATTTTTCAGCCTCTAAGAAGTATATTTGATTTAGTTTAGTGAATCGTATAATTAGAAAACATATTCCGTTTTGTTCGAGCACAGCTTTCATATGCTCGATTTGATGATCATGAATATTTTTTAGTGGAAAAGAGCTGTTTTTTGTCTCTTTTGCTTCAAAGTCAATATATTTGCCTTTATAAACTCCGTTGTAGTCGGTTGTTGAAGCCTGTTTAAAATAAGCTTCTTTAATGACTGCTGCGCTCCGTTTCGGATAATCAACCGAAACGATTTGGATCGGAGTCGGTTTTTTATGGATGACAGCTATTCCATTTTCCCTGTAATAAAGATTTGTCTCATTTAAGTCGTCCTCGAGGGTCATCCCTCTATTTGAATATTGTATTTCAACTGGGACTGGATTCGCTACATTTTGTTTAGCTTTCCACAACTTTCCGTTAGGATAACGAATAGCCAAGCGATCTCCTCCTTTTTCCTACTATTTATATCTTAACAAAAAATGTTAACCTTTTTTCGATGAAATGACTTCATTATACATGATTTAAGTTGAAAGAGGGAATACTATGTCACTACATGATATAATATTACAAACAAAATTAAAAACAGATGACGGAAATGTTGATAATATTTCACGGACGGAACGATATGCAAAGTTTTATAAAAAACATCCGGAAGTAAAATGGGCGTTGCTGGCAAGCATGGTCTCCAGAAACGCCGGCTGGTTTATGACAGATTTAGAAGGTATTCCCCTCAAACAGGCTTTGCCTTATGAAAAACGGCAATGGCTCTTTTTATCAGTTGAAACCGCAAACTGGCTCATTTTTGCTGATGCTTATCCACAGCTTTTACTATATGAATATTCCAAGCGTTACAACAAACCGATGTTTTATTTGCTCGAAGCTTTTCATGTATCTGCCTTTATGATGGAGGAGTGGGAACGCTTTTTCCGCACAAAAGATGAGAAAAGGCTTTTAACCTCCCTTATTATTAATGAGCAGCATGTTATTCAAAAACCGGTTATTGATCATCCATTATTTAAAAAATTTGTCTTTCACAGCTTGCCGTTTATTTTTCAAGATCTATTTCATTTTCGCGTTATACTGTTTCCGACGATAACAGGAAAATTGTACGGATTTTCCACCCATCAATTCAGCCATGTCAAAAAACGGATTGAATTGGGAAAAAGGCTGGCATGGCTTTTATTTCATCCTCTTTACCATGGACAGTTTCTAAAATTTTCAAATCGTGTAATACATACAGGATCACGGTATGATTATGAAAAATATATGAAAAAAACAACAAAAAGAAAATCCCCATATTTAAGGACGGCTTTTCCGATAATCTCACACGAAATAGACGAAAAAGAAAGAGAATGGTTTCATGGGCAGCGGCTCGGTAAGTATTATAAAGATCCGGAGATTCCGAAACGAATTGAATTAACTGACTGGTATGAGAAAAAACAGTCCCAGCTACATTTATTATGCATGATGAAGCAATACTTAAAATAATGGTCAGGCAATGAGCCTGACCATTTTTAAGTAGAGGGTCTGTTTGGACCTTCAAGCTTTTTGTCTCCAACTCCTCGCTTTTTTTCTTTTTGACTATCATTTTGAATGGTTTTTTTATCGTTTTTCATTATAACACCTCCCTTGTTTATTTTGTCTAACCTGAAAAAATACATGCGCACAATGAAGCGGATTTTTGAATGCTGCAGGGAATTTACACTTTTTTTGCCGAATCACAACTAGTTTTGTCAAACAGGCAGGACTCATATTTAGGAAGAAGAATTTTTTAGCAAAAATAAGAAAAGAGGGATGCTGATGAGTTCGTTTATAGAAAAGCAAGAGGCATTAAAAAAATTGCAGGAAATCGAAAAACAAATTGATCTTTTAGAGCAGCAATTGACGCAAAATATAGATAAAGAAATTCAGCGGACAAAACAAGCCGTTTCAAACTTTATAGAAAATGGAGAAGAAAAGATGAATGAATTTGAGAAAATGTTTCCAGAAAGGAAATTCGTGCGGAGCTTGAGAAAAAAGGTAGTATAAAATTTGGTAAAACAAAAAAAATTTGCTATGATGAATCTGAGGTGAGAACCTTGGATGAAGAACAAGTCCGGAAAATCACGGAGCAATTGCTTCAAGTGATTCAAAAAAGTGCTCAACGTTTCGAGAGAACCAAGAAGGAAGGACTGGAATACGATTTTTTTGCCGAAATTAAACCGAGTGTTGACAAGATTTTGCCAATATTGAATGAATGGGAAATTGTTGCGAAAAAATGGATCAATAAGTACCATCCTAGATACCTGCATTCGCAACAAATTGATACGGCGAAAGAGCATATTGAAAACATTGTGATCCAATCTTTTTTTCAAGATACAAGCAAGGTGAGATTTAAAAATATAAAAGAATCTGCTGAATACACATTAAGAAGCATGATCCGTGAAATGGAAAAAAATGAATGAAAATGGGGAAGCGGAGAAGCGAGCAGTTTCTCCGCTTTATTATGTGTGAATATATAGACACAATCTATCGGGATTTACGCAAAACCTTACTTCGTTTGGAGAAATCTTGGGGTTAAAAGATTCTATCTAAAAAATATCCTTTCTTTTTGTCAATCTATGTTATTGAACTGCCGTAAACGGGACTATTCGTAAGCGGCAAAAAGAGGCCGGAGAAAATTCCCCCGCCTCTGCTTGATTTAAAGGATGTATTCAGGTGTAACGGCTCCTTGCTGTTCTAGCGTTTTGACAATATTTCGAAAGTCTTTAATGCTGATGTTTTCATAAAGATACAATCTGCGAGCAAAGTCCAGCAATTCATTTGCACATTCTGCTTCATATTGCTTCTCCATTTTAAATCTTTCCCTCAATGTTTGAACCGTCATAAAACATCCCCCCCCTAACACTTATATTAATATGTTACCATCTCTTTTGTAATTATCAATTTCAAAAAAAATAAAAACTTCCGACACTATTTGACATCTCACCCTTTAAAAGGCAAAAACATATTTTATGATTAGTTAAGTTTTTATTGGAGGGATCAAAATGTATCATGATCATGCTTATGATTGGTTAAGACCTGTTTCTTACGATCAATATTTCATGATGAATCAACATGTTGTTCCTTATTTCCAATCTCCATATTATCAGCCTTTTATGAATCCGTATCCTCAGCCTTATCCAAGCACGTTGCCTATGATGATGCCAAAAGGGTCAAATCCTTCATTGCTTTCTTCATTTAAAAAAGCGGACGGACAGATGGATTTTAACAAAATGATCGATACAGCAGGACAAGTTGTTCAAACGATGAATCAAATGAGCTCCCTTTTAAAAGGAGTCACGCAAATTTTTAAAGCTTGATGCTGAATAATGAGCTTTGAAACGATGTAAGGGGCTAGGGATGCCGTTCGCCGCAAGTCAAGGCTGTTCATACTTTGTTGGATATACGAAAAAATACTTTTTTACCAAAACAATCTATTTTTGCAAAAAGAATATTTCCAATCGGAACAACAGGCTGATGACATGATTGCCCGGGGAATGATGAGTACCGATCACAAAACAGACAATTACAGGATGCAATAGGAAAAATGGGACTGCCCGATAAGTCCCTAAAAGGAAGCAAGTAGAGAAAAACAACGCGTTTCTCTCCACTTGCTTTTATATTTTTCGATTTTTATCTGAAAGTAGCGGTGGATGCCGGCTATTTCAGGAAGTGTGAGCTAATGAGAAAACAATACCTTATCTTGCATCGTCTCCACCATTTCGTCTACGACACGTGCCACGTGATGTTCTGGTATGAGCAATTTAATATCCAAAATTACTTGAACTTGACGGTTGTCATATAGTTTGAAAGTAGGAGGGAATGTTAATTTCTTTTGTTAGGAGTATTTTCTTCTTTTACATCTAGTGAAAGTGCTGTTTCCGTAGTAATCATTTGATTGGTTCATAAAAAAATCGTCCTTTCTGTGATGTTGGGTCCCAACTACATTTTATTTAGAAAGGACGATTTTTTTGTGCTTTTTTTAAAAGTGGAAAAATGAGGGACTCCAAAAGTCCGTTACCCTGACTTTTTGGACAACCTCTTTGCTTAGAAGCATATTAGTCAATATTTATTTTTGTTTTTTTGGAAGGGATCACAATTTTCAGCTTTTCATTTTGAAACGATGCTTTAATACGTTGCACATCTAAGTAAGCTGGCAAATAAAAGGATTTCGCAAATTTGCCATGAGACTTGAACATTTGCGTCATCTGTTTTTCATCATTTGTTTGTTCAATATGTTGATCTTGATGAATGGAAATCGTTAATACATGATCATACGATTCGATGCGTATTTGCTCTTTTTTCACTCCTGGAAGCTTTCCCTCTAACACCCATTCTTGATCGGTTTCATGAGTGTCAAAATGAAAAAAAGGAAGGGACATTGCGGTATCAAACAAATCATGAAACGGTTTTAATAGCGATTGAATGTAGGCAGGATCGAAAAATTGTGAAAACCTGCCTGGAAGCGGATCTAGTTGGGAAAACACGGGCAAAAATTCATCATGTTCCTTTTTGTCTTTTTTCATCTTGCTCTCTCACTCCCTTTCTTTTTTTCACATTTATATGCAAAAGAGTTTCGAAAAGTTTATACGAAAGTTCCAATGAAAACATGCTTTATTTACGAACGTTTATTCGTTAGAATAGATGTAGTGAATTTGAGGAGGAATGGGTCATGCTTGGGCGGAAACCTTTTGAAAAAGTCATCCATGATTTTAGACATGACGAGCGTTTTCGGGATCAGATTGTATATTGGCACACAATACCTGAAAAAGAAGCAATCACAGTTCCTTTTCCAGAAGATATGGATAACCGATTGAAGGAAATGTTGAAGAAAAAAGGAATTGAACAATTATACAGTCATCAAAAAGAAGCGTTTGAATTAGCGTTAAATCATCACAACATTGTCGCTGTAACCCCGACAGCGTCGGGAAAAACGTTGTGCTACAATTTGCCTGTTTTAAACGCAATATTAAAAAACAATAACACGAGAGCATTATATCTTTTTCCGACAAAGGCGCTAGCTCAGGATCAAAAAAGCGAACTGAATGAATGGATTGAAGGAATAAAAACGGAGATAAATTGCTATACATACGATGGAGATACTTCTCCAACGATCCGTCAAAAGATTCGAAAAGCTGGTCATATTGTTATGACAAATCCTGATATGCTACATTCAGGCATTTTGCCGCATCATACGAAATGGGTGTCGCTTTTTGAAAACTTAAAATATGTCGTCATCGATGAATTGCATACATATCGCGGAGTGTTTGGAAGCCATGTTGCGAATGTAATTAGAAGGCTGAAGAGAATTTGCCGATTTTACGGAAGCGACGTTCAATTTATATGTACGTCGGCAACGATTGCAAATCCGTTGGAATTTGCTGAAACATTGATTGGAGAGAAAGCGGTTCTTATTGATCGAAACGGAGCCCCAAGAAGCAAAAAACATTTCATCTTTTACAATCCGCCTGTTGTTAACAAGCCTCTCAATATCCGCAGAAGCGCCATGCTTGATGTAAAAGAGATTGCGAAAGAATTTTTAAAAAACGACATTCAAACGATTGTGTTTGCTAGAAGCCGGACAAGGGTTGAAATTATTTTAACGTATCTTCAAGAGATGACGAAAAAGGAATTGGGATCGAAAACGATACGCGGATATCGCGGAGGTTATTTGCCGAAGCAGCGAAGGGAAATTGAAAAAGGCCTTAGAGAGGGAAAAATTAAAGGTGTCGTCAGCACCAATGCTTTGGAGCTAGGGGTTGATATCGGTCAGCTGCAGGTTTGCATTATGACAGGATACCCCGGGTCGATTGCCAGCGCGTGGCAGCAATCAGGCCGGGCGGGCAGAAGGGAAGAGGAAGCAGCGATTATTCTCGTCGGAGGATCGAGTCCATTAGATCAATATATTTTAAAGCATCCAGAATATTTGTTTGAAAAAAATCCGGAAAGTGCGATCATTCATCCAGATAACTTAATCATTCTCGTAGATCATATAAAATGTGCGGCGTTTGAGCTTCCATTTCAGTCAGGTGAAACGTTAGACGGGGTGGAGGTTGACGATATACTTGATTTTCTGAAAGAGGAAGGCGTTCTTTACGAAAACGGAGGCAGATGGTATTGGATGAGCGATTCGTTTCCTGCACATGGGATCAGCTTGCGTTCTGCTTCTCAAGAAAATGTCGTAATTATTGACACTACAAATGGCGCAAATGTCATCGGGGAAATGGACCGATTCAGCGCCATGACGATGCTTCATGAAGAAGCGATCTATTTGCATGAAGGAAGGCAATTTCAGGTTGAAAAGCTCGATTGGGAAGAAAAAAAAGCATATGTTACTGAAGTCAATGTTGACTATTTTACGGATGCGAACCTAGCTGTTCAATTGAAGGTGCTTGAGGTGGATCAGGAAAAGGAAAGCAAGAGCATGGAGATTGGATTTGGTGATGTCATGGTGCTTGCCCAACCGACGATATTTAAAAAAATCAAATTTGGCACACATGAGAACATTGGTTCTGGTCCTATTCATCTGCCGGAGGAAGAGCTTCATACAACAGGTGCTTGGATTAGCTTTAAAAATGACGTTTTTTCTGTTTTATCGGAAGAACAAATGGAAAAAGCTTTAGTCGGCATCAGCCATGCTTTAAAATATGTGAGTGCTCTTGCAGCAATGTGCGATCCAAACGATCTTGACGTTGTATTTCAAGTGAAATCCATTCACAACGGAAAACCGACCATCTATTTGTATGACCGATATCCAGGCGGAGTTGGGCTTGCGAAGAAAGTATTTGATGAGTTTGAAAGCTTGCTTGAAAGAACGGAAGAAATGGTGACAAACTGTAAATGCGATGATGGCTGTCCTTCCTGCATCGGTCTTGATGGAGAATCGAGCGGAAGAAAGGAGGCGACGCTTCGGCTGCTTCAATATATAAAGAAAGGACAGATTTTATGTCCATAAAACAAAAATTAAACAGATTAAAAAATCATATCGTTCATGAAGACGTATTGAAAAAGGAACAGGATATAGAGATTCCATACTTAAAACGCTGGGAAAGCGTTGGAGTCAAGCCGTTTTTCTTTGATGGCCAATATATTCTCATCCGTGAAGTAGAATATCCGCTCAATTATCGCCATGGATTGTATGAATTGAGCGAAGTAATTGATGTTGTAGAATACTGGAATGACAATGAAATGGAGCATCCGCTATCAGCAAAAGGGCATAAACCTTATGAACTTTTCTTTTTCGATACGGAAACGACTGGTTTAAAGGGCGGAGCAGGCAATATGATCTTTTTACTTGGATTTGCGCGAATATTATTCGATAAAGTGGTGATCAAACAGCTTTTTTTGCCTGCTCCTGGCCATGAGGTTGCTTTATATCAGCGGTTTTTAAGTGAAGTAAATATAAAAACATTAGTCACATACAATGGAAAAGCATTTGATTGGCCTCAGGTGAAAACGAGGCATACTCTCATTCGCAATATGGTGCCGCAATTGCCTGAGTACGGCCATTTTGATTTATATCATGCAGCTAGACGTCTCTGGAAAAATAGATTAGAGTCGGTAAAATTATCAAATGTTGAAAAAGATATTTTGCAAGTGAACCGAAAGGAAGATACTCCCGGCTATTTAGCGCCGATCCTTTACCATCATTTTTTGAAAGACCCAAATCCTGATAGTGTGATCGGAATTTTTCAGCATAATGAGATGGATATTCTCTCCTTAATTTCACTTTATATTCATTTGTCAAAAAAGCTTTTGTTTCCCGATGACAACCATGATGATAAAGAACTGTTTGAAATGGCAAGATGGTTTCAAGCTCAAGGAAATGAAAAGCTTGCTTATTTTTCATATGCGAAAATAAACGAGCAGTCAAACAGCCTTCACCTCAAGGCGAAATTTGAAATGGCAATGCTGGCAAAACGAAACGGACGTTTGGATGAGGCAGTGAAACTATGGAGCGAAATTAAAAAACATGGACAAGGCTTTTTGAAAATAAAAGCTTTAGTCGAACTGGCCAAATTTTATGAGCATCATGAAAAAAATATTGATGCTGCATATATGGACACAAACGAAGCGATTCAAATTTTGAAACAGCTGGAAAGAATGGGAGTATCCAATCATTCAACACAAAAAGAAGAGCTGCTGAAAAGAAAATGGAGGCTGGAAAAGAAAAAAAATAAGTTGGAAGATTTGGGAGAAAGATGAAACAATTACTCGATCACAACCGTCTAAATATAAGGATTTGTTAAAAGGAATAGATGCCGGCGGTAACATATTTTGGTATTATATACGAGAAAAAACGGCATCGCCTATTAGATGCTTTTTCTGTCAAATATAAAAAATTAAAGAGAAAGATTGACTAGCAAGACCTTCCATCGAACAAGAAGGTCTTTCTCTTTCAAAAATTTTAATATAGTGCCTTAATCAATCGGTTATGAAGGAAAAGCCTATACAGGATAAATATCGCGCCTGCTTTTTTTTTGAAAATAGGTATTTGAATTAGTACATGTACACTTTTATATTCATAGGCTAGTATTGTAAAAATAATAAATAGGAAGGAGTTATATAATATGAAATGCAGACCGAACGTTCTTCAGCCGATTGTTCATCCGACGAAATGCTGCGTCAATCATACACATTCAACAACAATCGTTCCTCATATCCATCCAATTCATACAACAAATGTTAATCATCAAATGTATCAACATTTGCATTATTTCCCGCATACTCAATCTGCGGTAAATAACGTGTCACATCAACATTTTCAGTGCATGGGACCTGGTCCGTTTCCGAGATAATCTTTGAGAAGGGGCTGAGTAACCAGCTCCTTCCGTTTATAATCATTATTTTTAAACCTCTGAAGGCTTCATTTTTTCCTATAATAGGATGGAGACATGTTATTACCATAAAGAATAAATTGACATTAATCAGGAAGTTTGAAAAAATATAGCCTAGGAGGACTTCTGACGATTGAGGTGAACCGAGTTGATTTCAGATAAAATTAGATTAACGGCGAAAGAAATTTTGGAAAAAGAGTTTAAAACTTCGATGCGCGGTTATAAACAAGAAGAAGTTGATAAATTTTTAGATATTATCATTAAAGATTACGAAACGTTTTACCAGGAGATTGAACAGTTGCGGCAGGAAAATATGCGGCTGAAAAAGCAGCTCGAAGAAGCATCGAAAAAACAACCGACGATGCAGGCGAATACAACGAACTTTGACATTTTGAAGCGTTTATCGAATTTAGAAAAACATGTATTTGGAAGCAAATTATATGAGTAATGTTCATGGATGCCACTTGAATTTTTTATTCATTTTCACTATACTACATAATGCGGTTTAGCATAACGTTCGGGTAATCGCTGCAACGGATCATCCGTTGTAGAGGAAAGTCCATGCTCGCACGGTGCTGAGATGCCCGTAGTGTTCGTGCCTAGCGAAACCATAAGCTAGGGCAGCCTTTTCGGCTGACGGCGGGGAACGTGCCTAAGCTATTGATTAGTATGGCACTATTACCCTGAAAGTGCCACAGTGACGTAGTCTTGCGAGAAATCGCAAGAGTGGAACGCGGTAAACCCCACGAGCGAGAAACCCAAATGATGGTAGGGGCACCTTCTCTGAGGAAATGAACGAGGAGAAGGACAGAAGGGCTAAAACCCTTCTGTAGATAGATGATTACCACCCATGTACAAGCTGCATGGGGACAAAACATGGCTTACAGAACGTTATGGAATAAACCGCAATTTTTCATGCTCTCCATTTGGAGAGCTTTTATTTTCTTAAAAAGATAGGTGAAAAAATGAGCAAACGGTTTACATTGATTGCAACAGCTGCAATGGGAATTGAAGCGATTGTTGCATCAGAAGTGCGCAATTTAGGATATACATGCAAAGTGGAAAACGGAAAAGTAACGTTTGAAGGCGATGAACTGGCGATTTGCCGAGCGAATTTATGGCTTAGAACGGCTGATCGAGTGAAACTAAAAGTGGCTGAATTTCCGGCGACGACATTTGAAGAACTGTTTGAAAAAACGAACGCCATTGATTGGGCGGAATTTTTGCCTGAAAACGCTCAATTTCCTGTCATCGGAAAATCGGTGAAATCAAAACTGGCAAGCGTTTCTGACTGCCAGAAAATTGTAAAAAAAGCAATAGTTGAAAAATTGAAGCAGCAGTACCGAAAAACGACCGATTGGTTAGAAGAGACAGGGGCGGTTTACAAGATTGAGATCTCTTTACATAAAGACATTGCTACACTGACCATTGATACGAGCGGAGACGGCCTCCATAAACGAGGATACCGCGCTCGAAAAGGAAATGCCCCTTTAAAAGAAACGCTCGCTGCTGCACTTATTTTGCTAACGAATTGGACTCCTGACAGACCTTTCTTTGATCCATTTTGTGGTTCAGGTACGATTCCGATTGAAGCGGCGTTAATTGGGCAAAATATCGCGCCCGGCTTCAATAGAGATTTTATTTCAGAGCAATGGGACTGGATCGGCAAGGATGTATGGAGAAGGGCAAGAGAAGAAGCAGAGGATTTAGCTAAATATGATATTCGCCTCGACTGCATCGGGACGGACATTGATCATAAAATGATTGAGATTTCAAAAGAAAATGCCATGGAGGCCGGGCTTTCGGATGTCATTACTTTTAAACAAATGCAAGTTAAAGATTTACGTACAGTGAAGGAATTTGGGGTAATAGTCGGGAATCCACCGTATGGTGAGCGACTCGGAGAACGAGAAGAAGTGGAGCAATTATATAAGGAAATGGGGAAAACATTCTCGCTGTTAGATACTTGGTCGATTTACATTTTGACTAGCAATAAAAGCTTTGAACAGTTTTACGGAAAAAAGGCGACAAAAAAACGGAAACTTTTTAACGGGTTTATCGAAACGCACTATTATCAGTATTGGGGACATAAACCGCCCAAAAAAGCATAAATAATACCAGCCCTGCATAAATTAAAATGGATAAAATTTATACGGGGTTGGTTGATTTATGACAAAGGAAGAATATGCGATTATTTCTCGCGCATTAAAAAATACGTATACTGCGTTGGTAGAAAGAGGTTCAACAGAAAAAGCGCTCAGTCAAATCTTTGAAGCGGAAGGGCAATTGAAAAAGGCTATTTTTCACGGATCTCTTTCCGTTCGAGAAAAACGGCTTCCCTGAAAATGGGAAGTTTTTTCTGTTTTTAAAATGATTTCGTTTCATCCAAGTCAATCGCTTATGCTTCAAACCTTACCGCTCGTTTCCTGCATAAGCGAGGTTGACATGATTCTAATTGAATCGCGCGCTGCCAGAAAAGATATTGACGTTATGCGTAATAAGTGAAATAATTTTACTCTATGAATAATCACGGAGGTTGGAGTCATGATGTTTCAAGGTTTACCTTTCCCGCTGACAAAAAATGAAAGCTTTTATGAAGCGTTAAACAAATGGATCGGTGATGTTCTGTATGATATTTTGCCTGAAAAAGGCTTTGAATTGCGCGACGAACAAATTTTTATGGCTTTCCAGCTTGACAGAGCTTTTAAAGAAAAGAAAGTTATGTTTGCTGAAGCGGGAGTAGGGACAGGAAAAACGATTGTTTATTTGCTTTATGCGATTGCATATGCGCGATATACCGGAAGACCTGCCGTCATTGCCTGTGCGGACGAAGCTTTAATTGAACAGCTTGTCAAAAAACAAGGGGATATAAAAAAGCTTGAAGAAGCTCTAGGTCTAAAAGTGGATGTGCGATTGGCAAAATCGATGAACCAATATTTATGTTTGGACAAGCTTGAGGATTTGCTTGGAATGGACGATGATGAGGACTTTTTTGATCTTTATGAATCTCTCCCTGAATTCGTGCATGATCAGAGCGGATTGCAATCTTACTATCATTATGGAGACCGGAAGCAATACCCGCTTTTTTCCGATGAAAAATGGGAAAAAATCAGCTGGGATCCTTTTAAAAACTGTTTGTCATGCAGCAAAAGACATCGGTGCGGCTTAATTCTTTCCCGCGATTTTTATCGGAAGGCGAAGGATTTAATCGTTTGCTCCCATGATTTTTATATGGAGCATATTTGGACGAAAGAATCCCGGAAACGTGAAGGACAGCTCCCGCTTCTCCCAGAGCACAGCTGCGTCGTGTTTGATGAAGGCCATTTATTAGAATTTGCGGCTCAAAAGGCACTTACGTATCAAGTGAAAAAAGAAACGTTAGCAGCATATTTAGAAAAAATTTTAAAGAACAACATTCGTGAACAACTTGCTGAAATGGTCGAAGAAGCGCTTTTAGCGAACGATCATTTTTTTCATATGCTGTTTAAAAGTGCACATCAAAAGGAAGGCTCCAATCGGATGACAATCACGAGAACAGACGATTTGTTAGAAGCGGCCGGAAATTTGTACGAACGATTGAATCAGCTGTCTGAAGCTTTAGTTTTTGAAAGTGAGCTATATACCATTGATGAATATAGCTTAAAGATTGTGGAAGAATACCTTGATCAAATGGAATTTTCTTTTCGCTTGTTTTTACAATTTGACAACACAATTACCTGGCTTGAACAAAACGTCGCGTCATCTTCTTTTGTGATCATGCCGCAAAGGATAGAAGATATTTTAAAAGAAAAAGTGTTTTCTCATAAAATACCTTATATCTTTTCATCAGCCACTTTATCGGATCAAAACGGATCGTTTGCTTATTTAGCGAATAGCCTTGGTATAAAAGATTATCTATCATTCTCCGTTTCCTCTCCTTTTGACTATGAAAAAAATATGAAAGTGTTTGTAAAAAAAGGTACGAGCGAGGAAAAATTGAACTGGACGGAATCTGTCATAAAATCAAACAAAGGGCGCACGTTAATTTTATGCAGAACGAAAGAGGAGCTGCTTTTCTTAAAAAAATATTTACCAAGCTTTTGGCATTCATGTTTATTTGAAGGAGATTATGAAATCAGCGAATTAGTGGCATCTTTTGAAAGAGATCCGGAAACCGTTTTATGCGCTGTGCATTTATGGGAGGGGCTTGACGTTCCAGGACCGTCGCTTGAACATGTGATCATTTGGTCGCTGCCATTCCCGCCGGATGATCCTGTATTTGATGCGAAACGAAAATCCGCAACAAATCCTTTCTATGAAGTGGATCTTCCGTATATGATACTGCGCCTGAAGCAAGGGGTTGGACGCCTCCTTCGCACGAAAGATGACCATGGTACTGTAACGATTTTTATCAGCAAAGATGAGGGAGAAAATATTGTTTCGGAGGTCGTAAAAGCGTTGCCGGTCAAACCGAGCTGAAATATATTTTCAATTGGAAGAAGGGGATGATCAAAATGGGCTTAAAAGAAAAAGAACAAAAATTTTTCGATTACTTAAAGAAAATGGAAAGCTATGAAGAAGCATTAAATTTAATGTATTGGGATTTACGGACGGGTGCGCCGAAAAATGGATTGGAGCGGCGAGCTGAAACAATCGGCATTCTTTCTGAAGAGTGGTTCCAGATGTCCGTTTCAGATACTATGAAAGAGTTTCTTGATGAATTAACAGAAAAACATGTTTATGACAATCTCTCTTCGGTGACAAAGAAAGCTCTTCAGGAATGCAAAGAGGAGTATGAAAAAAACATTAAGATTCCGAAAGAGGAATATAAAGAATATGTCATTCTCCAATCAAAAAGCGAATCAGTTTGGGAAGAAGCGAAAGCAAATGCAGATTTCAATCAATTTGCTCCTTATTTAGAAAAATTAATAGAATTCAATAAAAAGTTTATTTCCTATTGGGGCTATAAGGGACATAAATATAATACGCTCCTTCATTTGTATGAACCAGGAATAACTGTGGAGACGCTTGACAAGGTTTTTGCAGAGCTTAAAAAACATATCGTCCCATTAGTACAACAAATTGTAGAATCATCAAAAAAAATCGACGTTTCGTTTTTGCACAAACCGTTTCCGAAAGAAAAACAGCGAAAGTTTTCCGAATATATTTTAAAGGAAATAGGCTACAATTTTGATGCCGGCCGCCTTGATGAAACCGTCCATCCTTTTGAAATTCGAATGAACCGGGGCGATGTTCGAATTACAACAAAGTATGATGAAACAGATTTTCGAACGGCCGTTTTCGGAACCATTCATGAAGCCGGACATGCGATTTATGAGCAAAACATAAATGAAGAACTGGAAGGAACTCCTCTTGCTGACGGCGCTTCAATGGGGATTCATGAATCTCAATCATTATTTTATGAAAATTTAATTGGGCGAAACTATCATTTCTGGAAGCGATATTACAACCAACTTAAAACGTATGCTCCAAACCAATTTACTGGGGTTTCTTTAAATGATTTTTACAGAGCGATCAATGAAGTTAAACCATCGCTGATCCGTATTGAAGCAGATGAATTGACATATTGTCTTCATATCATTGTACGCTATGAAATAGAAAAATTGCTGTTTGAAGGAAATTTGGATGTGTCTGATCTTCCAAAAGTTTGGAATGATAAATATAGCGAATATTTAGGTATTGCTCCAGATCATGATGGAAACGGGGTGCTTCAAGATGTTCATTGGGCGGGAGGAAGCTTTGGCTATTTCCCTTCATATGCTTTAGGATATATGTATGCAACGCAATTGATGCAAAAAATGGAGCAGGATCTTTCGAATGTTGAAGAACTTATTGAAAACGGAGAATTTCAGCAAATTCAAAGCTGGCTGACAAAACATGTTCATCTATATGGCAAAATGAAAAAACCGCTGGAAATATTAAAGGATGCGACTGGCGAATCGTTGAATCCGGCATATTTTATTCAGTATTTAGAAAAGAAATATAAAGACATTTACAGTCTTGATTAAAAGATTCGTTTGGAAAACTTTCCATCGTCAATCAGGGAAAAATTGTTTCGATTTTTAAAATGACATCCCACATTCTTAAAAAAAATAAAAGATGGCGGATATCAGCTCTTTCGCCGATTTCCGCCATCATCAATTCTAAAGGTTTAATCATTCGAAGCTTTTGCCCGGCCTGCAAGAAGAACAAAATAGCACAACAGCCCGAACAAGCAGGAAATAAATAAAGCATGTGCCAAGGCAAGATAAAGATTTAAATCAGACAAGATCACGGATATGCCGGATAATGCTTGGAGAAGAATGAGAATGAAAGCTATAATCCAACCCCAATACATCACTTTTTGATCTTTATAATGTTTTATCGCATGAATAGTGGCAACCGCAATCCAAATAAACAGCAAGCCTGCTGCAAAGCGGTGGCCCATTTGCACCCATTCATGGACGGTTTGCGGGAACAAGCGATTTTCGCTGCAAAAAGGAATGCTTGGACAAGCTAGACTTGCGCCTTTATGCCGAACATATGCACCTGTGTAAATGACAATATAACTGTAAGTAATAATGCCATAAATATGAAATCGCATTTTTTTCCCAATGACAGCATTATCTGCGTCAAATTTTTTATCAACTTCAAAAATCAGCAGAGTAAGCAGCAAAACAGCTGCAAATGAAATGAGGGAAATTCCAAAATGAAGTGCAAGAACGGCATCGGATTGCCCCCATACGACAGCTGCAGCACCGATTAGCGCCTGCAAAACAATAAAAAAGATGGCCAGAAAACAAAGCAGCTTTGTTTCTTTTTTATGCCCGATCGCTTTCCAAGCCCAAATAACAAGACATAAAACAAGGATTCCTGCAATTCCGCTCACAAGTCGGTGTGAAAGTTCAATGATTGTTTCTAATGTCAAAGGGTCTGGAAGAACTTTTCCGTGGCAAAGCGGCCAAGACCGGCCGCATCCTTGAGATGATCCTGTTTTTGTTACGAGTGCTCCGCCAATTAAAACGAATAGCATGACGATTGTTGTCACGACGCCAAGCCATTTTAATAAATAGTGCATGTCTCATTCACCTTCTAACATCTTTAATAAGTTTAAAAAGCCGAAAGAAACTCCATAATGGGTATAGAAACATCAAACTTCGAAACAAATAGTTTCTTGTAGAATCAGAAAAAGCTTGAATATTCAAAAGGAGTTTGCTAGAAATATTATGGGGAAGGCATTTTGCCGAAACGTTCGACCAACTATTATTATAATCGGAAAATATTTTATTTTTAACCGCTTCACAATTTCGACAAACTTTATTCGCGAAATGTACACAAAAAATTGACGAATTATGGTTTAATACTATATGAATGCTTTTTTGTCTCGTGTTTTTTTTATATGATAGAGGCAAACGCTAAATGGTCTCAGATAGGAGGCCGTCCCAGAGGAGGTCATTCAATTGGGTAATACAAGGGGCGAAGTTGTTTTAAACGATCGGCAAGAAATAGAAGTGGCAACTTCCGCTTGGAAAGATTTTTTATCATTAATTAAAATCGGAATCGTCAACTCCAATTTAATCACCACTTTTACCGGAATATGGTTGGCATTATATTTCAGCGGTAAAGGTTTTCTTGAAAATATAGATATTGTTGTGTTTACATTGCTTGGAACAGCAGCTATTATTGCTGGATCTTGCGCAATCAACAATTTTTATGACAGAGATATTGACCATGTAATGGAAAGAACAAGATTACGCCCAACCGTAACGGGCCGTATAAGCTCGTTTCAAGTATTGCTGCTGGGGACCGGCTTCATTTCCATTGGAACGATTTTGCTTCTAATGGTTTCTGTTTCCGCAGCCGTCATTGGTTTGTTAGGCGTGTTTTCCTACATAGTGCTATACACGATGTGGACAAAACGCCAATATACGATCAATACGGTAGTCGGCAGCATCGCTGGAGCTGTTCCGCCGCTGATTGGATGGGCTGCAGTTGATGATTTAAATATCATTGCATGGATTTTATTTCTAATCATGTTTATTTGGCAGCCGCCTCATTTCTTGGCACTTGCGATGAAGCGTTCGGAAGAATACCGTAAAGCTGGAATTCCGATGCTTCCAGTTGTTCATGGCTTTGAGGTGACGAAAAGACAAATCATTGTTTGGGTTGCCTGCTTGCTGCCCCTTCCTTTTTATTTGTTTAGCCTAGGCATTGGCTTCATCGTTTTGGCTACTGTATTGAACATTATTTGGTTGATTTTGTCATTAATTGGACTGAAAATGAAAAATGATTTAAAATGGTCTAAGTGGATGTTTATCTATTCAATTAACTATTTAACCATTTTGTTTGTGGCTATGGTTGCCTTTTCAATAATTTAACGTTCGGTAGTAATTCTTTCTAGATAAGAATTTATTCATAGAAGGAATTCTTCATTTTTTCTTTATGAACAGGATTTAACAAAGAAAGAGGGGTTTGATTTAGCGATGAAAAAGCTGAAATGGCGTCTTTTGTTACTACTTTCAGTCATGACGCTCGTATTGTCAGGCTGCGGCGAACCGTTTATTTCCACGCTGATTCCAGCTGGAGAAGTTGCCGATGAACAATTTTCGCTCATGATGTTGAGTACGGCAATCATGGTGATTGTTGTTGCAGTCGTAACGATTATTTTTATTTATGTCTTAATGAAATTCCGCCGGAAAGGAAGCGATAAAATTCCGGTACAAGTGGAAGGAAGCCATAAGCTTGAAATCATTTGGACTGTTATTCCTATATTATTGCTGATTGTATTGGCAGTTCCGGTAGTTGCTTCCACCTTTAATTTGGCGGATACCGACCCAATGAAAAAAGCGTTGGCAGATGATAAAAATGGAGGAAAAGATCCTCTTGTTGTCAATGTAAGAGCAAGTTTGTATTGGTGGGAATTTGAATATCCTGGCTATGGAGTCATTACAAGCCAAGATTTAGTCTTGCCGACAGATGAAAAAGTTTATTTTAACTTAAAAGCATCAGATGTGAAGCACTCATTCTGGATTCCTCCAGTTGGTGGTAAAATCGATACAAACACAGATAATGAGAACCAGTTCTGGTTAAAAATTGATTCAAAACGTGCGAAGGAAGCTGAAAACATTTTTTACGGGAAATGTGCTGAATTATGCGGACCATCTCACGCATTGATGGACTTTAAAGTGAAGGCGGTTTCCCGAGATGAATTTAATTCTTGGATTAATAAAATGAAAAATTTCAAAGCTGAAACTGTTGCTCAAACAGCGTCTGCAAAACAGGGAGAACAAGTGTTCAAAGATAAAGGCTGTATCGGCTGCCATGCAGTATCACCAGCTGATAACCGACCTGAACAAGCACGAACGGCACCTAACTTAGCTAACTTTGCTGATCGTGAACGAGTAGCCGGCATCTTGGAACACAATGAAGAAAATATTAAAAACTGGTTGAAAGATCCTGAAAAATATAAACCTGGCAACACAATGACAGGCACATACGGTAAGTTGACTGAAGAAGAACTTCAAGCATTAACAGATTATTTACAAAGCCTATCAGTTGAAAAGTAATGCTCACTAATTATAAAAGGGAGGTTACATCGTGAGTACGTTAGCTCGGAAAAAAGGGTTCTGGCCAACGGTTTGGGACTATTTGACAACTGTTGACCATAAAAAGATTGCCATCCTTTATTTAATCGCTGGAGGACTCTTTTTTGTAATTGGTGGAATTGAAGCGCTTTTGATGCGTATTCAATTGGCCATTCCAGAAAATGACTTTGTCAGTGCAGGTACGTTTAACGAATTGATGACAATGCACGGTACAACGATGATATTTTTAGCAGCTACGCCGTTATTGTTTGCATATATGAACGCAGTTGTTCCACTCCAAATTGGGGCTCGTGACGTTGCGTTTCCGTTTTTGAATTCTTTAGGCTTTTGGTTGTTTTTCTTTGGCGGTGTTTTCTTAAATTTAAGCTGGTTTTTAGGCGGGGCACCTGATGCTGGCTGGACGGCATACGCTTCAGTGGCCTTGAATTCTCCTGGACATGGAGTAGACTTTTATATACTAGGGCTGCAAATTTCCGGATTAGGAACATTAATTTCCGGGATCAATTTTCTTGTTACGATTATTAATATGCGTGCACCCGGAATGACATACATGCGGATGCCATTGTTTACATGGACTACTTTTGTAGCATCAGGACTTATTTTGTTTGCGTTCCCACCGCTGACTGTTGGAATTGCGCTTTTAATGTTTGACCGTTTATTTGGCGGGAACTTTTTCAATCCGGCTTTAGGCGGGAATACGATCATTTATGAACATATTTTCTGGATTTTTGGACATCCTGAAGTTTACATTTTAGTTTTGCCGGCATTCGGAATTTTTTCAGAAATTATTCCAACTTTTGCTCGGAAAAGATTGTTTGGGTACACATCAATGGTGTTTGCAACAGTGTTGATCGGATTTTTAGGATTCATGGTGTGGGCGCACCACATGTTTACAACAGGTCTTGGTCCGATTGCCAATGCGATTTTTGCAGTTGCAACTATGACAATTGGTGTGCCGACAGGAATTAAAGTGTTTAACTGGCTCTTTACAATGTGGGGCGGAAGCATCCGCTTTACAACACCGATGCTTTATGCAGTCGGTTTTATTCCATCATTTGTTATGGGTGGTGTAACTGGAGTCATGCTCGCTGCTGCTCCAGCCGATTATCAATACCACGATACTTACTTTGTTGTTGCACACTTCCACTACGTAATTGTTGGTGGTGTTGTATTTGCTATTTTGGCTGCTGCCCATTATTGGTGGCCAAAAATGTTTGGAAAAATGTTAAATGAGACGCTTGGTAAAATAACATTTGTATTATTTTTCATCGGTTTCCATTTAACGTTCTTTATCCAGCATTTCCTTGGTTTAATGGGAATGCCGCGCCGCGTGTTCACATTCTTATCAGGCCAAGGCTTTGATACTGGAAACTTGATCAGTACAATAGGTGCGGTTCTGATGGGGATAGCAGTAGTCGTTCTCTTGATCAATGTTGTGGTTACTTCTGTGAAGGGAGAAAAAGTAGGTGCAGATCCTTGGGAAGATGGACGTTCACTAGAGTGGGCAGTTGCATCACCTCCACCTGAATACAACTTTAAACAAACTCCGCTTGTTCGCGGATTAGATCCTTTATGGATTGAAAAAATGGAGGGCAAAAAAGGCTTAACACCTGCTGAACCGCTAAGCGATATTCATATGCCGAACTCTTCAATCTTGCCTTTTATTATTTCAATAGGCTTATTCATTGCCGCTTTCGGCCTCATGTACCACAATGACTATTCGTGGGGTGTGCCGGTTGCTATTATCGGCTTTATCATTACGTTCGGTACGATGTTTTTACGCTCGATTATTGATGACCATGGATACCATATTCATAAAGAAGACCTTTTAAAAGATGATAATGGGGGGGTTCAGGCATAATGCATGTAGAAGAAAAATTAACGGCTGAAACGTTTCCTGAGCAGCCAGAAAAGGCCACCCTCGAAGGGAAAAATAAGTTTATTGGTTTTTGGGTTTTCTTAGGCGGCGAAACAGTATTGTTTGCCACGTTGTTTGCTACGTTTCTAGCGTTGAGAGATTCCACCGCTGGCGGGGCCTCAACGCAGGAGCTCTTTGACATCAAATTAGTATTTGTAGCGACAATGCTTTTATTAACAAGCAGTTTGACAAGCGTCTATGCAATTTATCATATGAAAAACTTTCAATTTGGCAAAATGCAGTTCTGGTTTGGAGTCACCGTTTTATTAGGTCTTGCGTTCTTAATTTTGGAAATTTATGAATTTAATCATTACATGCATGAATTTGAATTTAAGTTGACAAGCAGTGCGCTTGGTTCAGCCTTTTACACGCTAGTAGGAACACACGGTGCACACGTTGCCTTTGGGCTTCTCTGGATCACAACGCTGATGATTCGAAATGCAAAACGCGGATTAAACTTATACAACGCTCCTAAATATTACGTCGCAAGCCTTTATTGGCACTTTATCGACGTTGTTTGGGTATTTATATTCACAGTTGTATACTTAATGGGAATGGTGGGATAACGATGGTGAGTGAAAATTCTCGTAACCCAAAAGTTGATTTAGCGTTTCGCCGTAAAAAAAATGCGGAAGAAATGAAGCACCAAGTCGTTTCATTTGCGTTAATGATCTTTTTAACGATTGTAGCTTTTATTACAGTAGGATATGATGGAATCGACGAATGGTTGAAAGTTCCATTTATTGTACTGCTTGCATGCATTCAAGTCATTTTTCAGCTATATTATTTCATGCATATGAATCATAAAGGACATGAAGGACCACAGTTTTTCATATGGTCAGGTATTTTTGTCACATTTCTGACGGTTCTTGCCTTTATGACAATTGTCTGGTGGTAAAATACTCTTTATGGAAGCAATCAGTTTTAACTGGTTGCTTCTTTTTTTAAAGGCAATATAAATCTGCTTGCTGAAAGAAATGCAAATTCATAGAACGTTCATTGAAAAAAGAAAAGGAAAGCATGTATAATGAAATGGAATCGACTAGATCGATGATTGAAAGGATTGATTCAGTTGAGTTTAGATATATTTGGCTTTCGCGCTATGTGGAGTCCGCTGTTTTTTATATTTTGTGTTATTTTAATTGTGCTTTACTTATTATTAACCGATTCGCTTCGTCACTATTTTAAAAATTCTGAACCGGTCAGCCTAAAACAAAAATTAGTGTTTATATTGGCAATCGTTCTCCTTTATGTCAGCAAAGGAAGCCCGCTTGATTTGCTGGGGCACATTACATTTACAGGGCATATGGCTTCAATGGCAATTTTGTTTTTAATCGTAGCACCGCTTTTGATTATCGGCGTTCCTGAATGGTTATGGAAGGCTGTTATGGAAAAGCCGGTCATAAAACCTGTTGTAAAATTTTTCACTAAACCGATATTGGCTATGATTTTGTTTAATTTATTTTTTTCCTTGTATCATGTGCCGTTTATTTTCGATACATTAAAATCAAATTATATTTATCATGAGGCGGCTACTACTTTTATTTTCGTTTTTGCCTTTTTTATGTATTGGCCATTGATTGGAAAAAGTCCAAATTGGCATCCAATTGGGGGTCTGAAAAAAATTGCCTACATTTTAGGAAACAGCGTTTTAATCACACCAGCCTGCGGTTTAATCATTTTTGCAGGTGCGCCGCTGTTTGAAACATATTCGAATCCGGAGGCGTGGGTAAAGACTTTAAGCTTATGTGTTCCTTCTGATACGTTGGCTGGGTTGTCTTTGTCAGGCCCGCAAATGTTTAGCGGAATGCCGCTGCTTGAGGATCAGCAGCTTGGCGGCATTATTATGAAAGTGATCCAAGAGCTTGTGTACGGAACATTTTTAGCTCATGTATTTTTTGAATGGGCGAAAAAAGAAAGAGAAAAAGACGACATCGATGTGCAAAATTTGTCTCCTGAACCAAATAAATAAAAAAAAACTGCAGGTTATTTGCCTGCAGTTTTTCAAACAGTTAAGCTTTCAATCGCTTCTTTTGCCCGCTTTAACAGTTTTTCGCTCGACTCAACGATGACAGCTGGAAAATGTTCATCCTCTCCATATTCGACACCATGAGGATAATAATGTTTCCCTAATATTGGAGTTAGCAATTTAATAAGTGCGTAGCGGCCTCCCACATCGCCTTCAATACAATATCCTTGTACTCTTAAATAAAAAACATCGCCCTTATGCTCAAATTTCTTGTCAAACGTCACACGGTCATAATCCCATTGGCCGGCAAGGATAAAACCTAATTCTGACAACGCATCCTTAAGGTGAGACAATTCCACCGTCAGCCCTTCCAGGCCGATTTGTTCAAATTTCATATGTATTTCCCTCCTAAGCGCTTCGAACAAAAAATTGATTTCTCTCTACTGTTTAATAATAGTATGAATAATTAAAACATGCAATGTTATATATATAGCATTTACACAATGTTCAAATAAAATTCGGTATTCAAATGGAGAGCGAATAAAGAAAATCGAAATTTCCCATAATAGATCAAAAAGCATAAGAGGTGTCCTCATTGAAAAAGGTAAAGGAAATTATGTCAACAAATTGTATTTTTTGCACACCGTTAGATAATGTGTTTGAAGCGGCTGTGAAAATGAAAGAGTCAAATGCTGATGCCGTTTTAATCGTTGAAAATGATCAATTAGCAGGAATCATAACCGATCGTGATCTTGTGACAAAAGGAATTGCAGAAAAACGTCCTGGTTCTACGAAAATTACGGATGTAATGAACGACGATGTTGTTACGATCACTCCTGATGCATCAGCAGAAGACGCAGCTGAGATGCTTGCAGCTCATCATATTCATCATTTGCCGGTTGTTGAGGATGGAAAGGTTGTTGGCATTATAACAGAACGTTGTTTTACATGATGAGAAGACAAAAACTACACCATTTAAATGAAAGAAGTGAATTTTTCATGAAATGTTTGCAAAATTTCCCCATTTTTGATTAAAATGACTTAAAACAGAATATATAAGAAACAAAGAAAGAAGAGGGGAATTGAACTGAAAAGAGTTACAAGAATTATATTGATATTTGTAATTATTACATTAACATATATCGTATATGTCACCTTTCAAAAGGAACCAGTACTGCCTCCGGAACAGCAAAATTTTCAAGAGAAAACGGACAAAGAAATAAAAGTGGGGGAAGGAGTTATCTCATTTGTCGGAAGATCTTCCAAAGAAGTACTAAAAACTTTTGGCAAACCTGATCGGATTGATCCATCAAGATATGATTATGAATGGTGGATATACCGAGATGATTTGCAGCAATACAAGCAATTCGGTGTTTTAAACGGAAAGGTCGTTACAGTTTTTGCTATTGGAAAAGAAGTAAATGTAGATCCGTTTCAAATTGGCCAGCCGTCTACCCAAGTATTTCATATTGTCGCTCCCAATTCATTTGTCACAGCAGATATTGGTTTAAACTCATACCGGTTCGAGCTGTCGGAGGATGATCTGAATGTCAGGCCGACAGTCCGTTTGAATGATGATCTTTATGTTCAGTTGTATATGGATAAATTCACTGGAACGTTATCGAGCATTAGAGCTTTTGATGTTCAAACATTAGTAAAACAGCGTCCATATGAAGTTGTATATAGAGGCGAGCTTTTAGAGGCAGAGCCTATAACAGAGGAAGAGCAGCGGAAAATTGAATACGGGGAAGAACAACAAATTGTTGACATAACAAATGTAATTCGAACAATAAATGGTTTAAGTCCTCTTAAGCAGGAAGAAAGCACAGCGAAAGTCGCTTATTCTCACAGCAAGGAAATGAGTGAAAAAGGATATTTTTCTCATGTGTCGCCTGAGAGAGGCTCTCTTTCCGATCGTTTGACATCGGCTGGGGTTCATTTTGAAATGGCTGGTGAAAATATTGCGCATGGATATATGGATGGAATTGACGTAGTCGAAGGCTGGCTGAATAGTGAAGGACACCGAAAAACGCTTCTTGATGAACGGTTCACACATATAGGGGTAGGAGTGTATGAAAAATTTTATACGCAAAATTTTATTGCAAAGCGGGCCAAATGAAGAGGCTCGCTTTTTCATTTTATCACCAATTTTTCCGTTATCGATATATTAAATATAAGAAAAACGTTTATGAGGTGATCGCATGAAAACAAAATCGTTATCAAAACTCGAATTGTTTAAACAATTTATTAAAAAACATCCAAAATTAATAGAAGAAGTCCGCAAAGAAAAGAAAACATGGAAGGAGATTTATGAAGATTGGCAGCTTTTAGGTGAGGAAGATCCTTTGTGGAATAAATACCGATCAAACAGTATGAAAAGCCGTAAACATCAACAAGGTGATTTTCTGAAAAATATTTTACAAACTTTTCAGCATTTAGATGTGGAGACGGTAAACGAACATTTATATAAAATGAATGATGCGATTTCAACCATTCAAAATCTTTTAAAAGAGATCGAGAGCAGCCGCAAATCAGATCCGAATCATTCGCATCCCTTATCGTTTAGAAAGGATTAATAACAATGAGAAAGGACTTGTATTTATATATTCAACAAAATCCCCTTTTAAAGCAATACATTCGCGAAAAGCCATATTGGTACCGCACCTTGACTAGACATCCTGAATTTCTTGAGAAAATGGAAATTAGCATGGCAAATGACTATTATCTAACTCTGCCGCATAAAATAGAAAAATTTTCGAATTCTATTCAAATGATGTCGATGATGCTGGCGATGCTACAAGCATTTCGCGAAAATTAACGGTTCAAATGTGTTTGTAAGAAAATAATCATTTTTCCTAATGGAATGAAAAAAACGGGTTTTTGTTTGTATTCCGCACTCAGCAGCTTCCGAATTTGTGAATGACGCGTCAGCGTCTTTTTTATTTTTAAGCACATGTTTTTACATAAAGTGTTGAAAATATATGAAAAAGGAGGCATCAATGATTATGCAAATGAAATGGCTCGCAATGCTGACGCTTCTCACGGTTATGGCGGCTTGTTCCCCAGAAAAACCGGTACCGGAAGGAAATAAAAAAGACAGCATCGTTCCGACAGAAATTCATGAATCCGACAGAAATGCCATTGAAACGATGAACAGCCAAATAAGAAAATTTCAAGTTCGTCATCATGTAGAAGGAAACAACGTTTATGTAGAATGCTATGTGCCTGATTTTACATTTAACGGTGAACGGAACACGAAAAAAGAAGGAGAAGGTCATATCGTATTATATATTGATGGAAAGAAAAAAAGTGATATTTATTCTGCTGCATTTATTATAAAAGGATTGTCTAAAGGGCGGCACACAATCAACCTGGAATTAGTATATAATGATTCAACCAGCTATCAATTGAAAAAAGAATGGATTGTAAATATATGAGAAACGCAGGCGTTGTAAATAAGATGATGTTCGTGCTACAATCAATATTGGAGGTGTGATCTTAATGGTTACGTCAATGGAAAGCGTTCTGCTTTTAGATGAAGCGGAAGCTTTAGCAAAAATGATAACAGAATCAGAACTTGCGATCGAATATCGGCGTTCATTATATAATTTGCAAAATGATCAAGAAGCTCAAACAATCATTCAAAAATTTGTCAAAATAAAAGAGCAATACGAGGATGTCATGAGATTTGGCAAATATCATCCTGATTATAATCGAATTAAAAGCGAAATGAGGGAAATTAAAAGAGAACTTGATTTAAATGATAAAGTCGCTGCATTTAAAAAAGCGGAAAAAGAAATTCAAAAACTTCTCGATGAAATCAGCATGTATATCGGACGAGCTGTTTCAACAGCCATTAAAGTTCCGACTGGAAACCCTTATTTTGAAATGATGCCTAGCTGTGGATGCGCATCAGGCGGAGCATGCGGCTGTTCAGCTTAAACGGGTTTAGAAGCAAAGGAAAAGGAGAATCGGGATGTTTGAAAAAAGACAGGGAATTATTGTTTGGCTGCATTCTTTAAAATATGTAAAAAGTTTGCGGAAATTTGGAAACATTCATTATGTTTCAAAAAAAATGAAATATGTTGTCCTTTATTGTGATAGAGAACAAATAGACGAAATAATGGACACCATTGCATCATTTTCTTTCGTAAAAAGGGTCGAACCTTCTTACAGACCGCTTTTAAAAATTGAATTTGAATCAAAAGTGGATAAAGCAAAAGAATATGATTATAAAATTGGATTATAAATAGGACAGCCGAGAATTTAGGCTGTCCTACTATTGTAAAGAAGGTATGTATCGGTTCATCCGCAATATGCCGATTAAATGCTGGTAATACAATTCAACATCAGAAAATTGGTCTGAGGGCTTTACAACAAGCTCGATCAGCTCATGACCATATGTTTCGGCAGCCTGTTGAAAAAGTTCAAATCGTTTGTTCGTTTTTTTCTGCGGATTTGGGATGCCTTCCCGGCAAATATAAAGAGGTTGGAAATCACCTATCTCCGTCGGTTTTAACACAATGACGAGCGAACAAACCTCTTTTCCATTTTTTACTGTATAAAGGACTAGAAAGTGCGAAATCCGGTCTTGATTTCTTTTTGCGATTTCCAATAATTCGTATATATCTGAATATCCTTCTCCTAGTTCAATAAATCGCTGGATCATTTTTATCCTTCCTCCAATGGGTATTTGGTTGCTAAATTCATAAGCTAAATGTATTGCGCTTTTGTCCGTAAATAAATGTATCATGAAAATGGAAGAATTGAAAGAATAAAAAAAAGCCTGCAGATTGGATCTGCAGGATCCTTCCTAGCTTTGAAGCAAAATCTTCAAAGCAGAAGGGAAAGGGAGAGGAGAAACCGGAGGAAGAACTTATGGGGAAACGTAAGTCTTCTCCGCGGTTGGCAACAACACCATCACAACTGATGTTGTCACTTTCATTATGGTCAATTGGCAAAAAATTATACTCGCTTCTGCAAAAAAAAGGCTGTCAAATTTAATTGATGATCTTACATTTTCTATGTTAATATTATTCCGAGCCAAAAGGAATTTTGTCAAGTTGTGGTGAATGGTATGAGAGTGGTTTCCGGTGCATTAAAAGGACGAGCATTAAAATCGGTTCCTGGAAAGACGACAAGACCGACGACAGATAAAGTAAAAGAAGCAATATTTAACATGATCGGACCATATTTTGAAGGGGGACTTGCTTTAGATTTGTTTGCCGGTAGCGGCAGTCTTGGAATAGAAGCTTTATCAAGAGGGATAGAATGCTCTATTTTTATTGATAAAGATATGAAAGCGATTCAAACGATTCGAGAGAATTTAGAAAATTTAAAGTTAAACGACTGTTCTGAAGTATATCGCACCAGCGCTGATCAAGCGTTAAAAGCTGTCAGCAAACGCGGGCTGAAGTTTCGGATCATATTTCTGGATCCGCCTTATAAAAAACAAAAATTAGAATCTATTCTAAAGGTAATTCATGAGCAGTCTTTATTGTCAACGGATGGTGTCGTTGTGTGCGAACATAGCTATGAAGTAACATTGCCAGACCAAGTTTTATCACTTGCAAAAACGAAGTCTGAGAGATATGGTATAACAAGTGTATCTTTGTATCAAAATGTTTGAAGTCGGATGGGGGTATTTATTTTGGCAAGCATTGCAGTCTGTCCGGGAAGCTTTGATCCCGTTACATATGGACATTTAGACATCATAAAGCGGGGGGCAAATGTATTTGAAAAAGTGTATGTTTGCGTTTTAAACAATTCTTCAAAAAAGCCGCTATTTACTGTAGAAGAAAGATGTGAACTGCTGAGAAAGGTAACGGGCAACTTACCAAACGTATACATTGAATCCTTTCAAGGGCTGCTCGTTGATTATGCGAGAAGCAAAAATGCGAACGCTATATTGAGAGGCCTTCGGGCTGTTTCTGATTTTGAATATGAAATGCAAATCACATCAGTGAACAGAGTGCTGGATGAAAATATAGAAACTTTTTTTATGATGACAAACAATCAGTATTCGTTTTTAAGTTCAAGTATTGTTAAAGAAGTCGCTAAATACGGCGGAAAAGTTTCTGAGCTTGTACCGTATGAAGTGGAAGAAGCATTAAAGAAAAAATATGAGCATATGTATAAAAAATAATTTTTTGAGGTTCGGAAAATTTTGGTTTCCGAACCTTTTCTTATGTTCCACTTTTATTTCTTAAACGAAAGTAGTAAATCAAAATATACACAATGAGCGTGCAAATCGTGATAACGGGGCCGACTTTGGAAAGGAGCAGCCAATACTCCGTGAGAAAGCTTGGCGTTTTTTCAAATATAAATGCCGGTGCATAACCTTCATTCTTTGACAATAGATCGATATATAAAGGCTTGAATAAGATCAAAGCAGAGAGGCTTGAAAAAATCCCTTGCATAATGCGGGCGAAGAAAAAAGGCTTAAAGCGGATGTCTGTTTCTGCTAAAATGCTTGCCACTTGTGCTTGAACGGAGAAGCCGCTGAATGCCAATATAAAGCTTGTGATGATCACCTTATCCAGCATGGCGGCTTGTGCCTGGCTTGTAAGCTGGCTACCTAATGTTATTTCAAACAGTCCGGAAAAAAACGGAACGGAAAGCTCAGTCGGTATATGAACAAGAATAAACAAAGACGATATGAAAGTTGCTGCTATGTCCGCCACATGAACGATGCTTAAAATTTGATTTAATACCGAAAACAAAATGATAAAGCCCCCGATGACGAGCAGCGTTTGGACAGAATTGAGAACGGCATCCCCGAGCATTTTTCCAAGAGGTTTTTCATTTTGCATTCTCATTTCGTGCATAAGCTGAAACGCTTTTTTAAATGATGGCTTCGAATGTACTGTTTCCTTTTGCGGCTTTTTTTCATCTTTTCCCCAAAATCTCATCGTTAGCCCGACGAAAACATTTCCTAAATAATGCGAAACGGCCAGCAGCAATCCGAGATTTTTATCTTGAAAAAAACCTATTGACACAGCTCCGAAAATAAATAGCGGATTTGAAGAGTTGGAAAAAGACACAAGCCTTTCCGCTTCATGTCTTGAGATCTGGTTTTCTTGTCTTAATCTTGCAGTTAATTTTGCCCCGGCGGGGAATCCGGAAGCCATCCCCATTGCCCAAACGAATCCCCCTGCTCCTGGAACTTTAAAAACGGGCCGCATAAGCGGTTCTAAAAACACGCCGATAAAACGGACCACACCGATTGATATAAGAATTTCCGAGACAATAAAAAAAGGCAGCAAGGAAGGAAAAACAATGTTCCACCACATATGTAATCCCCGCTTTGATGCCTCAAGTGAGGCGTCAGGAAAAAAAATAATCGCGCAGGTGATAAAGAAAATAACGGTTGCGTATAAAGCAGTTTTAATTTTTGCCTCTTTCAATTGTTATGCCCCCTATTGAAAACTGCACACGTATAAGCTGACATGATAGAATGAATAAGAGGTTTTCGTACAACCTATAATTCAATATACGTGAATAGGGTGGCATTTTAGACCATATGATGAATAACAAATTCATGAAAGGGGGCTCCGTTTATGCCGAAACATCCAACAATTGGTGTGGCGTTAGGTTCCGGGGGAGCTAGAGGGTTTGCTCATCTGGGTGTTTTGAAAGTGTTGAAGCAGCATGAAATACCGATTGATATGATTTCCGGTTCGAGCATGGGGGCCCTTGTAGGAAGCTTTTATGCCTCAGGCTTAACTGTTGAACAAATGTATAAATTGGCGGCAGCATTTAAACGAAAATATTTTATCGATGTGACCGTTCCAAAAATGGGGTTTATTCAAGGAGACCGCATTAAACAGTTAATTCGAATTTTTACCCGAAATCAAAATATAGAAGATTTGCCGATTCCTTTAGCGGTCGTTGCAACCGATTTAAATGAAGGGAAAAAAGTTGTTTTTCGAAAAGGTCCTGTTGCGGATGCCGTTCGGGCAAGCATTTCGATTCCGGGAATTTTTGTTCCTTTTTCTTATAACGGCTCGTTATTAGTTGACGGAGGAGTGATTGAACGGGTTCCCGTTTCAGCGGTGAAAGAAATGGGGGCTGATATCGTAATAGCGGTCGATGTATCACATGTCAAAAAAGAAGCTCGCATTCAGTCCATTTTTGATGTCATTATGCGGAGTTTAGACATTATGCAAAATGAGTTAGCGCAGCATCGAATAACATCAGATGTAGTGATCTGCCCGCGTGTTGAACATTTTCACAGCGGAGCGTTTACGAAAATTGATGAAATTATTAAACTCGGTGAAGAGGAAGCAACGAAACATATTGATGAGATCAAGAATAAGATCAACCAATGGAAGGAGACCAATCATGAAAAGTAAACGCATTATTATTTCTCTTATCATCAGCATCATTGTCGCACTCTCCGGTTCCTTCATCAAGCTCCCTTATTATATTACAAAACCGGGATTGGTCAATGATTTATCCAATATGATTCATGTTGAAAACGGATATAAGGAAGAGGGCAGCTTTTCGTTAACAACAGTCCGTTTCGGGAGAGCAACATTATTTACGTATTTATGGGCGAAAATGCAGAATGATTATGAGATTATGCCGATTCAACATGTCCGCCAAGAAGATGAATCTGATGAGGAATATATAAAACGTCAAATACATATAATGGAAGCTTCACAAAAAGCTGCGATTACCATCGCCTATAAAGAAGCCGGCAAAAAAATTACTATTCAAAATAATGGCGTTACAGTATTGGAGGTTATGAAAGAAGTACCGGCAAGGGAAAAATTAAAAGTTGGCGACCGAATCGTCGAAGCCGATGGAATGAATATAAAAACTTCAGAGCAATTCACTGATTATTTAAAAGGGAAGAAAAAAGGCGATCATATATCACTAAAAATAAACAGAGATGGAAAAATAATTGAAACATCAGTAGAACTTGTCCAAATTCCTGGTTATCCTAATAAAACGGGTCTCGGTGTTGGCGTCGTGACGGATAAAAAATTGACGACTTCACCAGGTATTACTATCAATACAAAAGACATCGGCGGTCCTTCAGCAGGTCTGATGATGGCTCTTGAAATTTACGATCAGCTGACGAAAACGGATTTAACAAAAGGATTAGATATTGCTGGAACAGGAACGATTAATGAAAAAGGGGAGATAGGTCCGATCGGCGGCATTTCACAAAAAGTGATAGCAGCAGACCGTGCTGGGATTGATATATTTTTTGCCCCTAACGAAAACGGCAAGAGAGGCTCCGATTATGAAGAAGCGCTGAAGACACGAGACTCCATTCATTCTGATATGAAAATCATACCGGTGGATACATTTGATGATGCCGTCCATTATTTAGAAACAATGAGGACTTCCGGTTAAGGAAGCCCGTAACGTATAGGAGGCATTGTATACTCGAGCTTCATAAACTCGGTTGCGGCAGGTTCGTTGAGGATGAGCGCATAAACATTTGTCGCTCTGAGATCCATTTCCAATACATCTGAAGAATAGGACGAAACTTTAGAAATAAGCGGCAGCTCCAACTGTTTTTTAACAGCTTGCAAATAGCTTTGCCCCCGCCCTGACATTCCGAGCAAACGAATATACGGGGCTTTTTTCGTTTTTAATATGCTCGCCATTTCTTCTTTTTTCGTATTGGTCAAAAGATAGGTGCATAATCTTTGCAATCTTGTCCATGTGTATCTTTTCGTTTTCAAGAGAGATAGAAACTGGTGGAATGATGCAGCCCTTTTAATATGGTGAACAACGCGGTGTTCCAAGCCTTCGTCCATTTCATATATTTCTTTTAATTCTGTTAAAGTTTTGGACAATATAGAATATTTTAAAAATGGAAAGTAAAGCTCCCAATCGTGAAAGGCTGAATAAGTTTGTTTATAATTCAGTAAAATGCGAAACGAACTTTCCGGAACATAATGTTTCATGGAAGACAAGTTTTGTTCATGAACAATGTTTTTTCGGATGCTTGTTGCGCTGGCAATGCTCGGGTGATGGTATGATTCATCATGGTAGCCGGCGCCAATTCTCTCGATTGTAAGAGGCTTCATCGAGCTTTTTTGTTGAACAATGGCTTTGACATATTGAAATCCTAATATATTGTTCGGTTTGCTTAAATCTAATAGCGTTTTTTCCCCGGAAGCAATTTTTTGAAAAGCAATGGAAACGGCCTTTGGATAACTGTTGCCTTTCGAAAGCGCTGTTTTCAAAAGATGAACGAAATCATCGCTTCTTTTCTCCAGCAGTTCATATGTTTCAAGAAAAGCGTCAATTTTTCCGACCTCGCTTCCGAAACATAGTGAATCACAGCCAAGCGCATCTAAAATCGACACGGCGCCGCTGGCGAAAATTTCTGCGCTTTGCGTTGAAAAGGCAAACGGAAGTTCAAAAACTAAATCTGCGCCGCCTGCTAGAGCCATTTCTGTTCTCGCCCATTTTGAGACGAGTGCCGGCTCTCCCCTTTGCAAGAAATGACCGCTCATCACTGCAATGACAATATCAGCATTTGCTTTCTTCTTTGATTCGGCTAGATGGTGTAAATGACCGTTATGAAATGGGTTATATTCTACAACAATTCCGACCGCCTTCAACTCCATCACCTTCTTTTTCAATTCATCAATATATTTGTGCAATAATGCCTATATTATAGTGTAAAGGAAAAATATTGACAAATACTTATTTGAAAGCTATAATAACCTTTGTTGTCTTGAGGTGATATATGTTGAAATGGTCTGTTCATCAATTATATAAACTGCAGAAAAAAGGCTTACAAATCAATGAAGATGTCGATCTATATGATCTTGTCCAAAATCATCCTGATTTGCGGGAGATAACTCCTGTTCATGTTCAAGGACATGCAGATATAAGCTCTATGAAAGTCATCTTTCATTTAACAATTACTGGCGAAATGACGCTTCCTTGCGCAAGAACACTTGTTGATGTTAAATATCCATTTGAAATCCGCACATCGGAAACGTTTTTGTTTAGCTCCGACGAGTATGAAACGAGTGAGCAAACACATGTTGTTCAAGGAGAAGTCATTGATTTAATGCCAATCATTCATGAGCTTGTCCTTTTAGAAATTCCGCTTCAAGTGTTTAGTGATGAAGAGGAAAACAAGCAGGAAGCAGCACCTCAAGAAGGAAAGTTTTGGAAGTTAATAAATGAGGAAGAACAACAAAACAAAATTGACCCAAGATTAGCTAGCTTAGCTAAGTTATTGGATAAGAAAGAAAATGATTCTTAAAGCATTGCTCTGTAAGGAGGTGGGAAAAATGGCAGTACCTTTTAGAAGAACATCCAAAACGAAAAAAAGATTGCGCCGTACACATTTTAAATTACAAGTTCCAGGTATGGTAGAATGTCCAAACTGCGGAGAAATGAAGCTGGCGCACCGCGTATGCAAATCTTGCGGAACATACAAAGGCAGAGAAGTAGTAAACAAATAATGAAAAGTGACCATACCCATGTCAAGTAGACAATTTAGCTGCGGCCTTTTCTCGATATTCAGTCGGGGAAAGGCCGTTACATTTTGTGAAAGCAAATGCGGCTTAAGATCTGCTTGAACGGCTTGATCGTTTTGGACTTTCTGTATTAAAGCGCGAGAAAAAGCTTTTCAATACATACATATTTTTTCTCCTGGCACAAAGGCTTCCTTGAATCTTTGAAAATTTCTTAATCCATTCTGCAATCTGTGCATCCTCTTTATTCCTAAGGCTCCATGAAGCTGCCGAGAAAACGATCCTTCCTCTAATGTTAAGCGAACGACTTCACGAATATGAGTAGAAGATTTGTCCTTTTAGCATAAATCTCCTCCAAGCTAGACTCTAAAAAATATCCTCTTTTTTGACAGCCAGCCTGCTGGCGGAATGGGAAAAGATGTGAAGAAAATGTCGAATGCCGAATTAGAACAACCGCTTCTTCCAAATTTACTAATGCATCTCTCAATTCTCCCTCGATTTTCAAAAAAAAACTTTTTAGGAAGCAGAAGAAATGTCAATGAAAGAAGCACATTCTTTTTCCTTTCAACTAAAACTGTGCTTCTATCGTTTCTATTACAGGCATATATATTATTAAAAATTGCATGAAATAGTTGAGATGAGGCAAAAAGCTCGCATCACAAAATTTAGAAAAGAGAATGGAAGCAACAATTGATTTGTTACATCTCATTCTATTTTTAAAAAATCATTTTTAAGAAAAAGTCAAATCAAAACGGAGGGATGAACAAATGGCGGTGACACGGCAAGATGCATGGACAGAGGATGAAGATCTGCTCTTGAAAGAAATTGTTTTGCAGCATATTCGCGAAGGCGGAACACAACTAAAGGCTTTTGAGATCGTTGCGGAGAAACTTTCAAGAACGGCTGCTGCATGCGGTTTTCGCTGGAATTCATATTTGCGAAAAAAATATGAAACAGACATTGAACTTGCGAAACAGGAACGTAAAAAATTTAGACAGCAAAAAGAAAAGAAAAATTCCGAAAAAAAGCTGCTTCATTATGAGGAAGCAGGTGGAAGATCGGAAATCACTATCGATGATGTGATTGCTTTTTTAAAGTCTACACAGCACCAACCGGTGAACAATCGGTTGGAAGAAGAAAATAAAAGCTTGCGTGAAAAAATCTCTTTTCTAGAACAAAAAGTAGAAGAATTTAAAAACGAAAATGAACAATTACATGAACAATTGAAAAAGATTGAAAATGAATTTTACGCTTTTATTAAAATGATGGAAAAAGTGAGGGAACGAGCAGGATTGAAAGAAGAGGCGGAGGAAGAAAAAATGAAACATAAAAAAAGACCGTTTCAGTTCGGTCAGGAATGAAAAAAGGGAGATTCTAAAAATAGATGAAACCGACAAAGCGTGCCGGTTTCATCAACTATCGACTTCTGACTTTGAAAAAGACGCTGCCAGCGTCTTTTTTTAATGAGCGCCCTTTTCTTTGACAGTGACACCGTTAGGATACCAAACGAGAGGATTTTCTCCACGATCTCGTTTCATATCATACTTTACAGGGACAAAGCCCATCTTTTCCCAAAAGCCAGCCGATTTCATACGCGGATTTGTTTTTATAGGCAAGCCGAACGATTTGGCAAAATCAACCAGCGCTTTTCCATACCCTTTTCTTTGGTATTCAGGAAGCACTTCCAATTTCCATAACTCAAGATAGTCCTGTTTTGGCTCAAAATATTGATCATATTTTTTATCCACCCGATATAAACTCATCCGGGCAATTAATTTGTCTCCGTAGTAAATCCCGTAAAAGGGCGAATCGCTGTTATTTTCGATAATATTTGCTTCTAAATCCTCCAGCATGGATAATTCTTGTAAACCGTATTCTTTAAATTTTTTAAATTCCTCTAAAGTTTTATAATTGACTAATAATTTTTCCACTTTTACCATGGCGAATCTCCCCCAATTGCCGCTATAATGATAGACGCCTTTTCACTCACATTATACTAAACATAAAGAGAAAATAACATTGAAAAAATAATAAAAAAGCAAATATAATCAAATTTTTAATTATATTCAGGAAAAAGAAGAATTTTTAGTTTTTGTTTGTTATGATACATATGAGAGAGGTGGAGAACTTGAAGATCGGTGTAATTGGCGGAGGAGCTGTAGGCTTGTTAATATCGGCATACCTTAGCCGAAAACATGACATTACCCTTTATACAAAGACGGAAGAGCAGGCAATTTCGGTAAGGACAGAAGGGATACATGTCATAGGCCCGAACCCTTGGACTGCATATGTAAAATCACGTGCAGATGTATTATATAATGAAGAATTATTAATTATTGCTGTCAAGCAATATAGTCTGCCGTCATTATTTGGAAATCTAAAGCAATTGCCGCCGAAAAAGATTGTATTTGTTCAAAACGGCATAACTCATATCGGCAGAATGAAAGAGCTTGCCCAACATGAATTGTATATAGGTGTTGTAGAGCACGGCGCCTTAAAAAAATCCCCCAATACCGTTCACCATACTGGTATTGGGAAAATTCGCATCAGCCCGTATGACGGCGGTGGGGCGCGGGAATTTATTGATCAGTTAAATACGTCTGATCCTTTATTTTTGATACAATATGAAGAGGATTGGGAGCCGGTTGTATTGAAAAAATTGGCCGCCAATGCAGTTATTAATCCATTAACTGCCTTATTTCGAATGCCGAATGGCCACATCGTCAGCAATCCTTATGTTGCAAAGCTTGCCAAAAAGCTATTTCACGAAGTATGTGATGTTCTTGAAATAAATGATAAGGATGATTTATGGGAATATATTGAAAGTATTGCAATAAAGACAAAAAACAATCGTTCATCAATGCTGTCGGATATTGAACATCATAAAAAAACAGAAATTGATTCAATATTAGGGGATCTCATTCAAAAAGGGAAAGAAAAGGGTGCTCATACTTGTACAATGGAATTTTTGTACAATGCGATTAAAGGGTTGGAAAACCGGGAGGAACGTTGATGGGAATTGTTATAGGAATCATCGCCTTTTTTGTGACGTTTCCATTGGCCGCGTGGCTGCTGTTTTTGGTTCTTTTTCGTGTTTTATTAAAGAGTAAGAAAAAATCTTTCCTTTTGAGCGTTGATGTGGCTACTGTATTTTTTGCCGTTTCATTTTGGATCAAGCTTTCTGTTATTTGGCATCATCAATCGTTTTTATGGCTGCTTTGTTTATATTTGCTGCTTTTTTTGGCGACAGCTGGACTTCAATTCGTATTCACTGACGAGATCAAATGGATGAAAGCATTGAAAATGATGTGGAGAAGCTCTTTTTTAATATTTTTTCTGCTGTCTGAGAGCATGGCGATCATCGGGGTGTTTATGTACATAATGAATCAAATGTGAATAAATAAAAGCAAATTTTTTTTGTTTGAAAATATTACATGCTATACTCTTGTCGGGGTAATGATAATGAACGAAGAAAGGAAGTTAATAGATATGGAGGCGTTTGAACTCTTCCTTCCTCAATCCAATCCTTTTGTGAACAATTATATAAATCGGCGATTAGAGGTTGAAAAATATTTTGATTATGATCCATTTCAAGAAGATGTATTTCAAAAAAGATATGACGATATTTTATCAAGGACTTATAAGAGGGATGAGCTGGCGGATGTTTTAATCCAATATCATAAGCGGCTGAACGCAACAGAACAGATAATGGAGAATATTTTAAAATTAAAAAATCCGAATAGTGTCGTCGTTGTGGGCGGTCAGCAAGCTGGACTCTTAACAGGACCTTTATATACAATACATAAAATCATTTCCATATTGGCATTGGCGAAAGAGCAAGAGAAAAAGCTAAACATACCTGTTGTTCCCGTTTTTTGGATCGCGGGGGAGGATCATGACTTTGACGAAATTAATCATCTCTATGTGGCAGACAGAGGGCGTTTGAAAAAGAAAACGATCATGCAAACACAACGAAAAAAAACAATGATATCGGAGTTATCAATTGATAAAAACGCTTGTCGCATTTGGCTGGAAGAAGTTTTTGCGGCATTTGGCGAAACGAAATATACGAAACATTTGCTTGCTTCTTTGTATCATGAGCTTGACCAATCTGCCACTTATGTTGAATTTTTTGAACGATTACTCATCTCCATGTTCGGAGATGAAGGAATTGTACTTATCAACTCTGGATCAAAAGAATTGCGGGAATTGGAAAAATCTTATTTCGAACAAATGCTCATGGCAACTGACAGCATTTATCATCAAGTCGTCAAGCAGCAGCAAATTTTAAAAGAAGAAGGATATCCATATCAAGCAATTACAATGAGAGAAAACTGCGCCAATCTGTTTTATCAAATAGAAGATGAGCGCTATTTGCTCATAGAAAAAGAGAAGAATCTATTTTCGATCCCTGAAATCAATTGGACGTCTTCGTTGTCTGATCTTTTAGAAGAAGTCAGAATGAATCCATGGAAGTTCAGCAATAATGTAGTGACAAGACCGGTCATGCAGGAATATTTGCTTCCGACTTTGGCTTTTATCGCCGGACCAGGAGAAATTGCGTATTGGGCAGAATTAAAAGGGGTATTTCATTTATTCTCGATGAATGTGCCGCCAGTTATTCCGAGAATTCATTTGACGATTTTAGAAAGAAACATAGAGTCGGACTTGCTAGAATTAGACCTGCCGTTGGAAGAGGTTCTTAAGCAGGGGGTTGAACCGTTAAAACATAGGTGGTTTAAACAAAAGGAGCCTTTTGATGTCAGCGCATATGTGTCGAAAGCAAAAGAAGAGATTGAGGACATTCATCGGTCATTGCGAGAAAAAATAGAGGATTTCGACCAAAGCTTAGCGCCCGTATTGCGAAAAAACGCACAATTTATCGAACAGCAGATAGATTTTGTGGAAAGGATCGTTCAAAAAAAGATACATGCAAAATATGAAGCAGAGCTGCAAAAGTTCAGGCGTATTGAGTATTCACTGAAACCGAATAATCAATGGCAAGAAAGAGTATGGAATATTTATTACTATTTAAACAAATATGGGCCGAATTTTGTAAAAGATTTGCAGCAGTTGACATATACTTTCAATGGAAAACATAAAATTGTCAAATTATAAAACTATTTTTTGAAAAATCCTGTGTCATACAGGGTTTTTTTTTATGTCCATTAATAGTACAATAAATTTGTGGTGAAAAGTGGGGGGAAGTGGTGGAAAAGAAATGAAAGTGGGGCCAACGTGATGTTTATGGGAGAATACCAACATACGATCGATTCAAAAGGAAGATTGATCGTACCCGCAAAATTCAGGGAAGGCCTTGGCGAGAAGTTTGTTCTCACGAGAGGTCTTGATCAATGCTTGTTTGGATATCCCCTCAGCGAATGGAAAGTGATTGAAGAGAAACTGAAAGCTCTCCCATTAACAAAAAAAGATGCCCGAGCTTTTACACGATTTTTCTTTTCCGGCGCTATTGAATGTGAAATGGACAAGCAAGGACGGATTAACATTGCGGCTCCACTTCTTGCTTACGCGAAATTGGAAAAAGAATGCGTCGTCATCGGCGTTTCCAGTCGGATAGAAATTTGGAGCAAACAAAATTGGGAGCAATACGTGGCTGAACAAGAAGAATCATTTGAAGAAATTGCAGAAAACATGATTGATTTTGATATTTGATGTTCATCCTATCCATAATCAAGACTTCTTCCGTTGGAAACGAGGTGCTGGATATTGTTTGTACATAAGACAGTTTTGCTGGATGAAGCGATTGAAGGTTTACGAATAAAAGAGGACGGAATTTATGTTGATTGCACATTAGGAGGGGCAGGCCATAGCGAACAAATTGCTAAAAGGCTGACAACTGGACATTTATACGCCTTTGACCAAGATGAAGCTGCAATTGCTTTTGCGAAGGAAAAACTCGAGCCCTTCCAAGATAAAGTAACCATCATCAAAAGCAATTTTAAACATTTAAAAGAAGAGCTTTTCTCTAGGGATATTCATAAAGTAGACGGGATTTTGTTTGATTTGGGAGTATCTTCGCCTCAGCTGGACACACCGGAACGAGGCTTCAGCTATCAATATGACGCTCCTCTTGATATGAGGATGGATCAAAACCAAGAGCTTTCCGCTTTTACCATTGTCAACACCTGGCCCTATGAAAAGCTTGTAAAAATTTTTTTTCAATACGGAGAAGAAAAATTTTCAAAGCAAATTGCTCGAAAAATTGAACTTGCCCGCAAAAAAAAGACCATTCAAACAACTGGCGAGCTGACGGAAATTATAAAAGAGGCCATTCCTTCCGCCGCTAGAAGAAAAGGCGGGCATCCTGCCAAACGCATCTTTCAAGCAATTAGAATTGCCGTCAATGACGAGCTTTCCGCTTTTGAAAGCGCGGTTAGTCAGGCAATTGAACTGTTAGCTCCAGAAGGGCGGATATGTGTCATTACGTTCCATTCTTTAGAAGATCGAATTTGCAAACTGGCGTTTAGAAAAGCTGCCAGCCAAGCAGAAATTCCGCGCAACATACCGATAATTCCCAACGAAATGCTGCCAGAAATCAAAATTATAACAAAAAAACCGATCGTGCCGTCGGAAAAAGAAATTGAAGAAAATCGAAGGTCGAGATCCGCTAAACTTCGTATAGCAGAAAAGATTAAAAAATAGGAGGTTTTCTATGAGCAATTTAGCTGTCAAAATTCAAGAAAGGCGACAAGAAGAAAAGAAGCATGCAAAACAACCCCTCGTTGTTAAACGAAAAAGATCCTCCATTACATTAGGCGAGAAACTGTTATTTGTTGTTTTTTTATTTTTGATGCTGGTATGCTCCATTTGGATTATCTCAAATAGTGTGAAATTGTATCAAGCAAATATAGAAATGCAGAAAATCGAAGCTAAAATTGAAAATCAGGAAAAAATCAACAGTGATTTAAACCTTCAGGTCGATGAATTGAAAAGACCTGAAAGAATTTATAAAATTGCTAAAGACTTAGGCTTCACATTAGATCCAAGCAAAGTAAAAGGCATACAGGACTGATTGGGATGAAGAAAAGCAAAAATATGAATCGGGGAGCAGCAATATTATCCGTAATATTTGTTCTGCTCTTTTTTATCTTATTTGGGAGGTTTTTCTACATTCAAGCGACAGGAACTGTCGATGGTCAAGTGCTAGCTGTAAAGGCAAAAGAAAAATATGAAAAAAAGCGCATGCTTGAAGCCCGCCGCGGCCAAATATTGGATCAAAAAGGAAACGTGTTCGCTGAAGATACTGTTACCTATACATTAGTAGCTGTATTGGATGAAAAAATGACAACGGATCCCGACCATCCGAATCATGTTGTCGATCCTGAAGAAACGGCAGAAAAATTAGCTCCCATTCTTGGAATGAAACAGAAAGAAATCGAAGCTATTTTGAAAAAAGACAAATTTCAGGTCGAATTCGGAGAAAAAGGAAGAAACATCAGCTTTGCGAAAAAACAGCAAATTGAAAAGCTTAAATTGCCCGGCATCGGTTTTATTCGCGATACAAAACGTTTTTATCCAAACGGAAAATTTGCATCATATGTGATTGGCTACGCCAAGCGAGATGAAAAGACGGGAAAAACAACCGGGCAGCTGGGGATAGAAAAAAGCTTAGATAAATATTTGCAGGAAACAGACGGATATGTGATATATGAAAGCGACCGAAGCGGCTACAAGCTGCCGGGCAGCAAAGACAAAATTGTTACGCCGAATAACGGAGCCGACGTTTATTTAACAATTGACCAAAAAATTCAAACGTTTTTGGAAGATGCGTTAAATGAAGCTGAAAAACAATATCAGCCGACGAAAATGATCGGAATTGTCGCAGACCCAAAAACGGGGAAAATTTTAGCGATGTCTCAGCGGCCAAGCTTTGATCCAAACGAGCGTGATATTCAAAATTTTTACAATGACGCTGTTTCTTACCGTTTTGAGCCTGGTTCGACAATGAAAATTTTTACATTAGCTGCTGCGGTTAATGAAGGGGTTTATAACGGCAACGAAAAATATAAGTCCGGGATGTATAAAGTAAAAGGCGCAAGTCCTATATACGATCATAACAATGTCGGATGGGGCACCATTACGTTTGATGAAGCTGTTCAGCGGTCATCCAATGTCGGTTTTGCCATATTAGCGCATAAAAAGATTGGGCTTGAGCGGTTTTATCAATATTTAAATCGTTTTGGGTTTTTAGAGAAAACGGGTATTGATTTGCCGAACGAAGAGAACAGCAAATTAAATTACAAATGGGAGAGGGATAAAATTTCGACTGCATTTGGACAAGCGTCAGCTTTCACACCAATCCAGCTCGTACAAGCTGCAACAGCTATTGCCAACGATGGGAAGATGATGAAGCCTTATGTCATCGATAAAATTGTAGACCCTGACACAAATCGAGTGCTAAAGAAGACGGAACCATCGGTAGAAGGCGAACCAATCACAAAAGAAACTGCTGCGAAAACGCTTGACATTTTAGAAACTGTTGTGACATCTGAACATGGAACAGGGAAACCTTTTCAAATACCGGGGTATCACATCGCCGGGAAGACTGGGACAGCTCAAATAGCAGGAGAAGGAGGACGTTATTTAACGGGCCGGGAAAATTATGTATTTTCCTTTTTAGGTATGGCTCCAAAAGAAAATCCAGAGCTCATTGTCTACATTGCTGTTCAGCAGCCGAAGTTGAAGCCGACAGAAACCGGTTCAGCTCCTGTTTCCATGATTTTTAAATCAGTGATGAAAAATAGTCTTGAATATTTAAAAATTGAACCGACGACTGCTGCTGCGAAGGAAGAAAAAAATGTTGAAAATGAAAAAGAAGTCGGAGTTTCACTGCCTGAATATAAAGGCCAGCAGGTTCAACAAGCCGTTCAAGAGCTCGAAAAACAGCAAATTCAACCAATTGTTCTAGGCGGCGGAGCCACCGTCACCTCCCAATATCCAAGCGCGACTTCACGGGTGATCCAAAGAGAAAAAGTGTTTCTTCTAACGGACGGAGCTGTGAAAATGCCGAACATTTCCGGATGGTCGTTGCGGGATGTGATGAAGCTGTGTTCCATCATGGAGCTTGAGCTGAAATATGAAGGAAGCGGATATGTTAACGCACAAAATATTAAACCAGGCACTGAAATTAGAAAAGGAGATCAATTAACTATTAAATTAAAAAAGCCTAAGTAGTACCACAATAGGAGCCTGCTTTTAAAAAAAATGTATCTGGGAACGGTTCGGCAAGCGGGCGCCTGCTTCCGCTTGAAGCTTGTTCTATATTAAATGGACGAGTCATATATTTTGATAGCGAACCTACATGAGGGGAGTTATCGTATATATGCGCGTTTCAAATGTAACAGTAAGAAAACGGCTCGTTTTCGTTCTATTGGCAGGTTTTTTGATTTTCGCCGTGATCGAAGTAAGACTAGGATATGTCCAATTTGTGTTAGGCGGGCAATTAACTTCTCTTGCTAAGGATTTATGGAGCAGAAATATCCCTTTTGAACCAAAGCGGGGAGAAATCGTGGACAGAAATGGGGAGAAGCTTGCGACAAATGTCAGTGCCCCGAGTGTTTTTATCATTCCCCGTCAGGTCGAAAATCCAGCTGAAACGGCTCAAAAGCTTGCTTCTGTCTTAAATATGCCGACGGAAAAAGCTTATCAATACGTAACGAAAAAAGAAATGATTGTCCGTGTTCATCCTGAAGGGCGGAAAATATCTGACGAAAAAGCGCAAGAAATACGCAGTTTAAATTTAAAAGGCGTTTACATTGCCGAAGATTCTAAAAGATATTATCCGTTTAACAGCCTTTTAGCGCACGTTTTAGGCTTTACAGGGATCGACAACCAAGGGCTAAGCGGACTTGAATTATATTATGATCGGCAATTGAAAGGCCAAAAAGGATATGTTAAATTTTATTCTGATGCTAAAGGAAAAAGAATGCCAAATGAAGTGGAGGAATATATGCCTCCTGTGGACGGCTTGAATTTAAAGCTGACGATTGATGCAAAAATTCAATCGATCATCGAAAGGGAATTGGACATTGCCGAATCGAAATACAATCCGGACGGAATAATTGCCATTGCCATGAATCCGAACAACGGAGAAATTTTAGGCATGGCATCAAGACCGACATTTGATCCGACAAAATATCAGCATGTCGATCCGAAAGTTTATAACCGAAATTTGCCGATCTGGAGCACGTATGAACCTGGATCAACATTTAAAATTATCACGTTAGCAGCCGCTCTTGAAGAAAAGAAGGTTGATCTTTATAGAGAGCATTTTTACGACCCGGGTTATGTAAAAGTTGCCGGTGCGACATTAAGATGTTGGAAAAAAGGCGGACATGGGGATCAGACGTTTCTTGAAGTTGTTCAAAATTCATGCAACCCGGGATTTGTTGAACTTGGACAAAGGCTGGGAACATCGACTTTGTTTGAATATATTAAAAAATTTGGCTTTGGTGAAAAAACGGGGATTGATTTAGCAGGTGAAGGAAGCGGCATTCTATTTCAAGAAAGTCAGGTTGGACCTGTCGAGCTTGCGACCACAGCGTTCGGCCAAGGGGTCTCTGTAACGCCGATCCAGCAAGTGGCCGCTGTTTCAGCCGCGATCAACGGCGGTGTTTTATATACACCGAATATCGCAAAAGAATGGATTGACCCGGATACGGGAGATGTTGTATCAAGAAAGACACCTGAGGCGAAAAGACGCGTTATTTCCGAGGAAACATCCAAACAAATTCGCGCTGCTCTTGAAAGTGTTGTTGCAAAAGGTACAGGAAGAGGAGCGTTTGTTGAAGGGTATCGGGTCGGAGGAAAAACGGGGACTGCGCAAAAAGCTGCTCCCGGCGGAGGATATTTGACAAATAATCATATTGTATCGTTTATTGGTTTTGCACCTGCAGACAACCCTCAAATAGTTGTTTATGTCGCCGTTGATAATCCAAAGGGAACGGTGCAATTTGGCGGTGTAGTTGCCGCACCAATTGTAGGAACAATCATAAAAGACAGTCTCCGACAGCTCGGTGTGAAGCCTAGAACGAAGCAAATGGAAAAAAAGGAAACTTGGCTGGATGAAAAGTTCGTCACAGTACCGGACGTTTTAGGACTCTCAAAACAGGAGCTCGCTGAACAGCTTGTGAATTTAAAACTTGATGTAAACGGCGACGGCAAGGTAGTCGTTCAACAATCGCCAAAAGCAGGCGTAAAGGTAAAAGAAGGATCTACTGTACGAATTTTATTAGGAGACGAGGCGGCAGCAGACGAATAATTTTCTAAAAAAGGGCTTTTTGAAACAACTGCTTTTGAAAAGCCCTTGTCGCTCATTTTAAGCTAAGATAAAATAATGGAGAATGTTTTTTTGAGAAAGGATTATCGTTATGAAATTAGATGCAATTCTCACTGCTCTACATCATTATAAACGTTATGGTAATGGGAATCCTGAGATTACTTCATTGGAAATGGATTCGCGTGCTGTGAAGGAAGGAAGCTTATTTATTTGCATCAAAGGCTTTACGGTAGACGGTCATGAGTTTGCTTTAGAAGCTGTAAAAAAAGGCGCGGCCGCTCTGTTATCAGAAAAACCGCTGAACCATCTGCCGGGTGATATCCCGGTAATTGTCGTAAATGATACAAAACGGGCAATGGCTGTGCTTGCTGATTATTTTTATGACCAGCCAACACATAAGCTTCACCTCATCGGTGTCACGGGCACGAACGGAAAAACGACTACGACTCATCTGATTGATCATATTTTTCGCAATGCCGGCTATAAAACCGGTTTAATCGGAACAATGTATACAAAAATAAATGATCAACAATACGAAGTAAAAAATACAACGCCTGACAGCTTAACCCTGCAAAAAACATTTAAAAAGATGATCGAGGAGAACGTGACCCACGCCAGTATGGAGGTTTCCTCTCATGCGCTGCATATGGGACGAGTCCACGGCTGTGATTTTGATGTTGCAGTATTTACGAATCTCACCCAAGACCATTTAGACTATCACCAAACAATGGAAGAATATCGAAATGCGAAAGGATTATTGTTTGCTCAGCTCGGAAATAAATATGATCATGATCATCCAAAATTTTCTATATTGAATGGTGATGATCCAGCCTCTGACTATTACAGACATATGACTTCTTCCCATATCGTTACATATGGAATTGAAAACGAATGTGAGATTATGGCGAAAGATTTGAAAATGAATGCAAGCGGGACTTCTTTTCTCCTCGTTACTCCTGAAGGTACATTTCCTGTACAAATGAAATTAGTCGGGAAATTCAGCGTTTATAATGTTCTTGCTGCTATTGCGGCTTCTTTAGTTTCAGGAGTTGAGATCGAAAAGATCATCGAAGCGGTCGAATCGATGGAAGGTGTGCGCGGCCGATTTGAGTTAGTAGATTGCGGACAAAATTTTTCCGTCATTATTGACTATGCACACACACCAGACAGCTTGGACAATTTATTGAAAACGGTGAAGGAGCTTGCCAAAAAGAAAGTCATTTTAGTCGTTGGCTGCGGAGGAGACCGCGATCGAACGAAGCGTCCGCTTATGGCGAAAATTGCTGTTCAGTGGGCGGACATTCCAATTTTTACTTCCGACAACCCTAGAAATGAAGATCCGCATCAAATATTAAAAGATATGACAGCTGGTGTCGACGGAGAACCTTTTCATTCAATTGTCGATCGAGAGGAAGCCATCCAATTTGCAATCAGCAATGCAGAAGAAGGAGATGTCGTCGTCATTGCAGGAAAAGGCCATGAAACATATCAACAAATCGGGGACAAAAAATTTGACTTCGATGATCGAAAAGTGGCTATTCGCGCTATTCAATTGAAAGAGAATAAATAATCAAGCAGGAAGAGGATTTGTTATGAAATTGGAATGGTTTAACATCAATAATCATATGGATATAAAGGCAAATGTTGGTTTTGGTGGGAGGAGGAAGTATCAATGCTAGAACAAGTCGTGCTTTTTACCATCTTAATGGGCTTTTTAATCAGTGTATTACTTTCTCCCATTTTTATTCCATTTTTAAGAAGGCTGAAATTTGGCCAAAGTATTCGGGATGAAGGACCAAAATCCCACCAAAAAAAATCCGGAACTCCGACGATGGGCGGAGTCATGATTATGTTATCCATCATTATCACCACTATTGTCATGACCAATAAATTTTCGAAACCGGGGATCGAAACGTTTTTGCTGTTGTTTGTAACGATCGGTTACGGACTCCTCGGATTTTTAGACGATATGATTAAAGTGGTGTTAAAAAGAAATCTCGGTCTGACTTCAAAACAAAAATTAATCGGTCAAATCATTGTTGCGGTTATTTTTTATTTTGTTTTAAATCAATTTGAGTTCTCTACAGAAATTCGATTGCCGGGGACGGAACTTTCTTTTGATCTTGGCTGGCTCTACCCCGTTCTTATTTTGTTTATGCTTGTAGGCGGCTCAAATGCCGTCAATTTGACCGACGGTCTCGATGGATTGTTATCCGGCTGCGCTGCAATTGCTTTCGGAGCATTTGCTGTATTGGCATGGAACAATAGTCAATATGATATCGCCATCTTTAGTGTTGCAGTGGTCGGTTCCGTATTAGGCTTTTTAGTGTTCAACGCTCACCCTGCAAAAGTGTTCATGGGAGATACTGGCTCATTGGCTTTAGGAGGAGCGATTGTCGCTGTAGCCATTTTGACAAAATTAGAAATTTTGCTTATAGTGATTGGCGGCGTGTTTGTTATTGAAACATTATCAGTCATTATTCAAGTAATTTCCTTTAAAATGACTGGAAAAAGAGTGTTTAAAATGAGCCCGCTCCATCATCACTATGAATTAAACGGATGGTCGGAATGGAAAGTCGTCGTGACATTCTGGGCGATGGGTTTGCTTTTTGCAATACTAGGAATTATCATCGAGGTGTGGTTATAATTGAAAAATGTACAAATGTATGTCGATCAAAACGTTCTCGTATTAGGTTTGGCGAAAAGCGGCTTGAGAGCCGCTAAATTATTGCATAAACTAGGTGCTCATGTTACCGTAAACGACATTAAGCCATACGAAGCAAATGATGATGTAATAGAACTTGAAAGTTTAGGGATCAAACTTATTTTAGGGGAACATCCCGAACAATTGCTCGAGGAGCATAATATTGATATTGTTGTAAAAAATCCAGGCATTCCATACACAAACCCGATCGTACAAAAAGCAGCGAGACAAAATATTCCCGTTATAACCGAAGTCGAGCTTGCGTATCAAATTTCTGAAGCGGAAATTATTGCGATAACTGGATCGAATGGAAAAACGACGACGACAACTTTAATATACGAAATGCTGAAGGCGGATGGAAAACAGCCGCTGCTGGCAGGAAATATCGGAAATGTGGCTTGTGAAGTTGTGCAGGAAGCGACAAAGGAACATATTGTAGTTATGGAGGTATCCTCGTTTCAGCTTTTAGGAACCATTCATTTTAAACCTTCAGTCGCGGTCTTGTTAAATATTTTTAATGCCCATCTAGACTATCATGGAACTCGCGAAAATTATATGCAAGCGAAAGGAAAAATTTTTTCGAACCAAGATGACCAATCGGTTGCGGTTATCAATTCGGATGATCAAGATGTTGTGCGTCTGTCTGAACTGTCAAACGGAAAGAAAATTTATTTTTCAACCAATAAGGAAGTATCAAATGGTGCTTATATCAAAAATGAATCCATTTGGTATGATGGCGAAAAAATTATTGATATAAAAGATATTGCTCTTGTCGGCAAGCATAACTTAGAAAATATTTTGGCTGCTATTTGTGCAGTAAAGGCGAAAAATGTTGGAAACAAAGCGATTCAAAAGGTGCTGGCATCGTTTTCAGGTGTAAAGCATCGCCTGCAATATGTCGGCGAAGTTTCAGGAAGAAAATTTTATAACGATTCGAAAGCCACGAATATTTTGGCAACAACAAAGGCTCTCGAAGCTTTTTCATCCCCTGTTGTATTGTTGGCCGGAGGGCTTGACCGGGGGAATGAATTTGATGAATTAATCCCGTATTTCAAACATGTGAAAGCAGTCATCACCTTTGGACAAACTGCCCCAAAAATAAAGAAGGCTGCAGAGAAGGCTGGAATAGAACTGATAGAACATGTCGATAATGTGGAACAAGCAGTCTTTGCGGCGTTTCGCATATCGGATATAGGTGATGTCATTTTGCTCTCTCCGGCCTGTGCAAGCTGGGATCAATATAAAACATTCGAAGAGAGAGGAGACATTTTCATAAACGCCGTGCATAAGCTAAAATAAGGGCTCGTACCCTTAAGCTTAAAAAAGATGGGGTGTTCGGCGTGTCGACAAAAAGCAAATCTCCAGATTTCATTTTAATTTTGATCACATTTTTGCTGCTTTCGATCGGTTTAATCATGGTATATAGCGCAAGCGCCATATGGGCAACGTATAAATTTGACGATGCATTCTTTTTTGCAAAGCGGCAGCTGCTGTTCGCCGCCTTGGGCATTGTTGCCATGTTCTTTTTTATGAATATAGACTATTGGACATGGAGAACGTGGGCAAAGGTGCTTTTAATCGTATGCTTCGTTTTGCTGATTGCCGTGTTGATTCCTGGAATTGGCGTTGTACGAAATGGCTCCAGAAGCTGGATCGGTGTCGGGGCATTTTCCATTCAGCCTTCTGAGTTTATGAAGCTAGCGATGATCGCCTTTCTGGCTAAATTTTTGTCCGAAAATCAAAAATTTGTAACAACCATTAAAAAAGGGCTTTTCCCGTCCTTAGGATTAGTCTTTTTAGCATTTGGGATCATTATGCTTCAGCCTGATTTAGGAACAGCAACGGTGATGATGGGAGCATGTGTCGTCATGATTTTTGCAGCAGGAGCGAAAATTAGCCATTTTATCGGACTGGGATTGATAGGTGCACTCGGTTTTACCGCTCTTGTGTTATCAGCTCCTTATCGTATGAAAAGGATCACTTCGTTCCTCAATCCATGGGAGGATCCGCTTGGGAGCGGGTTTCAAATTATTCAATCGCTTTATGCAATTGGCCCTGGAGGCCTTTTCGGATTAGGATTGGGTCAAAGCAGACAAAAGTTTTTTTATTTGCCCGAGCCACAAACAGATTTTATTTTTGCGATCGTTGCGGAAGAATTGGGGTTTATAGGCGGTTCTCTTGTGCTTTTATTATTCTCTCTTTTGCTTTGGCGGGGAATTTTAATCGCGTTGAACGCGCCTGATTTATTCGGCAGCTTGCTAGCTGTCGGCATTGTTGCAATGGTTGCGATTCAAGTGATGATCAATATCGGGGTTGTCACAGGATTAATGCCTGTAACGGGCATCACCCTTCCGTTTTTAAGCTATGGAGGATCGTCACTGACGTTAATGCTGATGGCAATCGGGGTGCTTTTAAATATTAGCCGATATGCAAAATATTAAGCTTTCCAATCTGGATAAATATGGAAAAAAGGGGGCTTTTCGGCTTGTTTGCTCAGCCTCTTTTAACTGTTTTATAAAAAGTTTCTAACATTTCAGGGGGGCTTTTTGAATGAACATTGTCGTAAGTGGAGGAGGAACCGGCGGTCATATTTATCCTGCGCTTGCTTTCATAAAAGAAGTGAAAAAATATGACCCTCATGCCAATTTTTTATATATAGGGACGGAAAATGGACTGGAAAAAGAGATTGTGGCACGGGAAGGGATCCCGTTTAAAGCGATTAAAATTAGCGGTTTTAAACGAAAGCTGTCGTTTGATAATGTTAAAACAGTTTATCGATTTTTCAACAGCTTCGCCATCTGCAAAAAGCTGCTAAAAGAGTTTCAGGCGGATGTTGTAATTGGGACTGGAGGATATGTTTCGGGACCAGTCGTTTATGCAGCCAGCAGACTCGGAATACCGACAATCATCCACGAACAAAACAGCGTGCCTGGTTTGACTAATAAATTTTTAGCAAAATATGTTGATAAAGTCGCCATTTCTTTTGAAAGCTCCAAAAAATTTTTTCCGGAAGAAAAAGTTGTTCTAACAGGAAATCCTCGCGCGCAGGAAGTGATTGGCGGCGATCGGGCAAAAGGTAAATCATCTTTAAATTTAACAGAGAATGTAAAATCCGTGCTCATCTTTGGAGGAAGCCGCGGGGCAAGACCGATTAATGAATCTGTCCTCAGCATCCTTGACGAATTATCGAAAAAGCCGTATCAAATTGTTTATGTCACCGGTGAGGTTCATTACAAGCAAATAATGGAACAAATAGGTGATTGCGGCCGGCTGAAAAATATTATTATCAAACCGTTTATCCACCAAATGCCGGATGTGCTGGCAGCAGTTGATTTAATCGTATCAAGAGCAGGTGCTACGACTTTAGCGGAAATAACAGCGCTTGGTCTTCCAAGCATATTAATTCCAAGCCCGTATGTTACAGCCAATCATCAAGAAGCAAATGCCCGCACACTCAGTGAAAGAAACGCTGCCGTTTTATTGCTTGAACAAAATTTAACAGGGCATCGTTTGTTAACGTTGATCGATCAAATTTTACTGAATCCGGAAACGTTGAAGAGCATGAGCGAAGCTTCTTTTGAACTGGGAGTTCGTGATGCAGCCAAAAGGCTTTATCAAGTCATGAACGAACTTGCCGCTGCTAATAACAAGATTTGAAAATGGGGGGATACATGTGAAGCAGCTGTTGGAAGAGTTAATTCGAGCTGATGTAGGAAAAGTGCTTGAGAATGAGCCGTTAAAAAAACATACAACGATGAAAGTCGGCGGACCGGCAGATGTGTTTGTCGAGCCAAAAAGCATTGAAGGCTTAATGAAAACAATGGAAATCATCAAAAAGCATCATGCAGATTGGCGCGTAATAGGGAGAGGATCCAATTTACTTGTTTTAGATGAAGGAATTGCCGGGGTCGTAATTAAATTAGGAAACGGCATCAGCCATTTAACCATTCAAGATGAGGAGATCACAGTGGGGGGAGGCTATTCATTAGTCAGCCTGTCAACATTGATCAGCAGAAAAGGATTGTCTGGTTTAGAATTTGCCAGCGGCATTCCCGGATCTGTAGGCGGTGCGGTCTATATGAATGCGGGTGCGCACGGCTCGGATATTTCAAATGTTCTCAAAAAGGCGCATATTTTGTTTGCAGATGGGACATTAGAATGGCTTTCCAATGAAGAAATGGAATTTTCATATCGCAGCTCTATCTTGCAAAAAAAGCGCCCGGGAATATGTTTAGAAGCGGTATTTCAATTAAAAAAAGGAGATAGAGACAGCATCGTATCCACTATGCAAAAAAATAAAGAATATCGCCGTGAAACACAACCTTGGAACCATCCTTGCGCAGGAAGCATTTTCCGAAACCCCCTTCCTCATTATGCTGGTCAGCTCATTGAAAAAGCCGGCTTAAAAGGCTACAAAATCGGAGGCGCAAAAATATCGGAGATGCACGGGAATTTTATTGTCAATGAAGACAATGCAACAGCTTCAGATGTTCTGGCCCTCATCGATTTTGTAAAAAAGACGATTTACGAGCAATTCCAAATCAAAATGGAAACGGAAGTTGAAATTGTTGGAAGGAATAAATAGGAAAAATCTTTCTCCCTTTCAGCTTGTACATTATGTTATAATATTTCAACAAGATTTTTTTAAAACGGCATGCTATTGCCGTTTTTTCACCTTTAAACATTTTTTGCTCCTTTTGGACAAGCTTATATATTAAACCTGGATTCAATGAATCTAGGATGGGGTGAACATAGACTTGGAAAAAGAAAAAATCGTTTCAATCGAGGATCGGATACCGAAGCTCAAGCAGCAGCGCAAACAAAAGGCAAATAGGAGATTTATACTATTTATTCTCACCTTCTCCTTGCTTATTTTATTAATTATTTATTTAGAAACGCCGTTAAGCAAAGTGAAAAACGTAGAAGTGAGCGGAAATGTCAATGTTCCCAGCGATGAAATCATTTCGCTTTCCGGTATCGATCAACAGACGAATTTTTGGAGTGTTAATAAAGAAAAAACGATCAAAGCCTTGAAAAAACATAAAGAAGTGAAAGGTGCGAACATAGTCAAAATTTTCCCTCACACCATTCGGATTGAAATTGAAGAAATGAAACGAGTAGCCTACGTGTCCAATGGATCATCCTTTTACCCGGTTTTGGAAAACGGGGAAACTTTAGATGGACAAAAAAGCGTAAAAGTGCCTGATGCTCCGATCTTATTCGGTTTTGACGATGCTGAATTTGCTCATCTCATGACTGAACAATTGACAAACCTTCCGCATTCCATTTCCAATTCCATTTCTGAGGTTCACTATACGCCGGAAAAAATGGATCCGTACATAATTACATTATTTATGAACAACGGCTATGAAGTGAGAGCTTCTATGAAAACTTTTGCTGAAAAAATGCGTTCATATCCAATGATTGTAAAAGAACTCAACCCGAAAGTAAAAGGGATTATCCACTTAGAAGTCGGTTCTTATTTTGAGCCTTACAGCAAGAAAGGATCACAGAAGAATAAAGGGGACAAAGCCGATGAGGAAAGCTAATGCCAGCCATGTCATGTTATTTTTTATTATGCTCGTCGTCGGTTTCTTAATTTCATATTCTTTTCAATGGACAAAAGAAAGAAAAGATTTGAATGTATCACCAGAACAGTGGGAAAAAGAATATGAAACAAGAAAGCTGCTGATCAATCAAGAAGAAACAAACCGGAAGCTCCAGGAGGAGCTTTTTCAAAAACAAAAAAAAGTTACAGAAATTGAAGAGCAATTGAAAAAAGAGAAAGAGCTTTATTATAACTTAGTTGAAGATGTTGAAAAATTGAGGATGTTTGTAGGAGAGGTAGGGGTTGTCGGCGAAGGGATTGAAGTGACGCTCGAAGACTCTTCTTATGTTCCAGAAGGGGAAAATGTGAACAATTATATTGTTCATGAAAGCCACATCTTTAAAGTTGTGAATGAATTGCTCATTTCAGGTGCGACCGCTGTAGCGATCAACGGACAAAGAATATTCCATCATTCTTATATCATCTGTAACGGCCCCGTCGTAACGGTAGATGGAAACCAATTTCCCGCTCCATTTGTTATTTCTGCCATCGGAGATGCTGAGGTATTGACGCAGGCGCTAAACATTGCAGGAGGCGTTTTGGATCAGCTTGCCTATGAAAATATTGTTGTAAAGGTGGAAAAGAAAAAAGAAATTAAAATGGGGCCCTATTTGTCAAATGAACTGGATGATTAGCGGAAACCCTAGCTAACCTAGCTCTAGAAAAAAGAAAGGTGATGGACGATTGATTAAACCAAAATGGAAATTTGCCTTTACATTTTCCATCATTACAACAATTTTTGGGTTTATGCTTGGCGTGCAATATCGATCCATAGAAGAACCGGACGAGCGTGATACGAGGGATATGTGGGAGCTCCGTGAAGATTTAAAAAGAGAACAGAAGCTTCAAGTGGAATTGTTAGAAGAAATCCGCAAATATGACCAAATGCAAAGGGAAATGGAAAAAAACGAAAGTCCTGAAAAAGCGTTGAAAGATACTTTAGAAGAGCTGAAGGCGAAAGCGGGTTTAACCGAAGTAAAAGGTGAGGGTGTCGTTCTCACAGTTGAGCCTTTGTTTGACAGCAACCTGCTCGGAAAACCTATTCAGCCGATTTCGCCAGAGCTTTTAAAGCGTCTGATCAATGAAGTGAACTCTTATGAAGCAAAAGAAATTTCAATAAACGGATACAGAGTTGTCAACACAACCGTTATCCGCGATATTAACGGAATAACGAAAATTGACGGAAACAGTCTGAACACTTACCCGATTGAAATCAAAATTTTATCAAACGACGCTGAAAAACTTTACAGTAAAATAAATGGATCTGCATTGAAAGACGATTTTGCGATTGATAATTTGAAATTGACCGTATCTGCACCGCAGAAACAGCTAATTATACCGCCTTATGAAAAATCGATCCGCATTCAAAATATGGCACCTCTTAAAGATGAAAAGGAAGGGAATTAGTTATGTGGCTCCCGGTTATCGGAATTCTTTTAGGTATCGTCTTAGGTCTGTACAGCAACATTCAAATTCCAGATGAATATTCCAACTATTTATCAATAGCCATACTTGCTGCGCTTGATACTCTGTTCGGGGGATTCCGGGCATACTTGCAAAATTCTTATGATGAGCTTGTGTTTGTTTCCGGATTCTTTTTTAATATACTTTTAGCTGCAAGTTTAGCTTTTCTCGGCGTTCATCTTGGTGTAGACTTGTATTTAGTAGCAATGTTTGCTTTTGGAGTTCGGCTTTTCCAAAATATAGCGGTTATTCGCAGAATTTTAATCGCAAAATGGAACAGCGGCAGAAATACGAACAAAAAAAAATCCAACTTTTAAAAGGGAAAATAGATCAAGTGTTGAATTTACACATATACAAATTGAAACAAATATGTAACGTTCGTTTCATTGTATTGTTCTATTGGACGTAATAGAATAGTAGTATTGGATAAGGAGGTGCCAAAAGCATTGAACAGCAATGAAATATTTGTCAGTCTTGACATCGGTACATCCAATGTAAAAGTAATCATTGGCGAAATGATGGATGAATCGTTAAACGTTATTGGTGTTGGTAATGTGAAATCAAAAGGCTTAAAAAAAGGATCAATTGTTGATATAGATGAAACCGTTCATTCTATTAAAAAGGCTGTGGAACAAGCGGAAAGAATGATCGGCATGCCCCTCCATAAAGTTGTTGTCGGTGTGAGCGGCTCTCATGTAAAACTTCAAGATTGTCAAGGAGTAGTGGCAGTTTCAAGTGAAAACCGAGAAATTCAAAATGAAGATGTAAGGCGTGTCATTGAAGCTGCACAAGTTTTATCCATTCCCCCAGATCGGGAAATTATAGATTGCATTCCGAAGCAGTTTATTGTAGACGGTCTTGACGGGATACATGATCCAAGGGGAATGTTGGGAGTAAGGCTGGAAATGGAAGGACTGCTCATCACCGGATCAAAAACTATTCTACATAATTTACTGCGCTGCGTTGAACGTGCAGGCCTTGAAATTACGGATATTGCACTTCAGCCTCTCGCATGTGGTTCAGTTGCTTTATCCAAAGACGAAAAAAATTTAGGCGTAGCTCTTATCGATATTGGCGGGGGATCCACTACCATTGCAGTTTTTGAAAACGGAGAGTTAAAAACAACTTCCGTTCTACCGGTTGGGGGAGAACACATTACCAACGATTTATCAATTGGTCTTAGAACTTCCACAGAAAATGCTGAAAAAATTAAAATTAAACATGGACATGCCTTTTATGATCATGCATCTGAAGACGAGGTGTTTGATGTTCCGATTATAGGCAGCGATAAAATGCAAAAATTCAATCAGCTTCAAATAGCTGATATTATTGAGGCTAGAATGGAGGAAATTTTTCTGCTTGTAGCTCAAGAAATTGCAAAACTGGGCTTCAGGGAATTGCCCGGAGGTTTCGTGTTAACTGGCGGAAGTGCAAACATTCCTGGTGTGCTTGAACTTGCTCAAACTGTACTCGCCCACAATGTTCGGATTGCTAGCCCCGACTACATAGGTGTTAGAAATCCTCAATACATGACAGGTGTCGGTCTCATCCAGTTTGCCTACAAAAATGCAAAAATTCAAGGGAGACGGATTGGATCGAAGGTGGAGGTGGAACAGATTAAGCAAACTGTTCCGAGTGAAGCGAATGAAGTGACTTTAAAGCAAAAAACGAAGCGTCAAAATGAAGAAAAAATGAGCAGAGTGAAGAAATTTTTTGGGTACTTTTTCGAATAAATTTCGTCAATAGAGCATTGATGGATTAGGGAGGATTTTGCATGTTGGAGTTCGATACGAATATTGACGGCTTTGCAACAATTAAAGTTATTGGAGTAGGAGGCGGCGGAAATAATGCCGTCAACCGGATGATTGAACATGGTGTGCAAGGTGTAGAGTTCATTGCTGTCAACACTGATGCACAAGCATTAAACCTTTCAAAAGCAGAAACAAAAATGCAAATTGGCGCAAAATTGACAAGGGGCCTTGGTGCAGGAGCAAATCCAGAGGTCGGAAAAAAAGCTGCTGAAGAAAACAAGGAACAAATTGAAGAAGCTGTAAAAGGTGCAGACATGGTGTTTGTAACGGCTGGAATGGGAGGAGGCACCGGAACTGGTGCAGCACCTGTCATTGCGCAAATTGCCAAAGATTTAGGAGCACTGACGGTCGGCGTTGTCACGAGGCCGTTCACGTTTGAAGGAAGAAAACGCGCTATGCAGGCGGCTGGTGGAATTGCAGCCATGAAAGAAGCCGTTGACACTCTTATTGTGATTCCGAATGACAGACTTCTTGAAATTGTTGATAAAAATACGCCGATGCTTGAAGCTTTCCGTGAAGCGGATAACGTTCTTCGTCAAGGAGTGCAAGGTATTTCTGATTTAATTGCTGTGCCGGGACTCATCAATCTAGACTTTGCGGACGTGAAAACGATTATGTCGAACAAAGGTTCTGCATTGATGGGAATCGGAGTAGCAACGGGAGAGAACAGAGCGGCTGAAGCTGCCAAAAAAGCAATCTCAAGTCCGCTTCTTGAAACTTCAATTGACGGGGCGCAAGGAGTATTGATGAACATTACCGGCGGAACAAATTTAAGCCTATATGAGGTTCAAGAAGCAGCCGATATTGTTGCATCAGCCTCGGACCAAGATGTCAACATGATCTTTGGATCTGTTATTAATGAAGATTTGAAGGATGAAATTGTTGTAACAGTGATTGCAACTGGATTTAGAGAAACTGAAATAAATCCTAGCAAGCAAGAAGCGAGACCATTTGCTCCTAATAAGAAGCCAAATGTTGCAACTAAGCGTGAAGTGAAAAAGGAAGAGCCGACTCACGACATTACGAGCCGTGCATTGCAGCAGGCAGAAGATACGCTTGACATCCCGACATTTTTAAGAAACAGAAAGCGCCGCTAAAAAAAGCATGGGTGACAATAGACGTCATCCATGCTTTTTTCTTAAAGCTCATCAAGCGGGCAAAATGGAAGGTTTTTAATATTTGCATGCGTAAAACAGTTTAAATATTGGACTGGAACATAAATATTTGCAGGATTCAGAGATTCCTATTAGGCATGATTTGTTCAAAAATCGTATTACGGCGGAAAGAATCAAAAAATTATGTAAAAATAGATAAACAGATTTGCACGCGTTCCCGAAAATAGCAAAACGAATGAATCAAAACTTTATGAAAAAATACGACATGCCATTTGAAAAAAATGCGGATCCTTGCTGAAAATTTAATGCCATGTATATGGTAAGTTCTAATATTTTTTGTGGAATATAAATTGCAGATATATACGCGAAAGGACCTGGCTTTTTAGCCAGGCTTTTTCCTCGTTCTGAAAAAGTATAAACATTTACACAGCTTTTTTAAGAAAAGATCTCCTGTAATTTCCCCATCGTCTCTTAACGAAAGTGTTTACAACTTCAGCAATTTAGCTTTCTTCCTCTAAAAGGCTTGTACCGTTTTTTTTTCTTTAACCATTTTTCCATTCGACGAAAACATTAGGAATCCGTCAAAAATTGTATGCTGTACTCGCCACTATTTGACACAATTTGGAATGAATAGCGTTTATACTACCTATTAATAGCAAGTCAGAAGCCTAGAAAATTGAATGGTGGGAGAGGAAGAGGCGGTTGACCATTTATTTGGATGCTATTTGGCTGATGAATTTTTGCTTTGATATCATGCTCCTTTTTCTTACAGCAATCATCTTAAAGAGAAACATTGTATGGAAAAAAATAATGATTGCTTCGCTCATCGGCTCCGCTATTGTGATATTGCTTTTTTCGCCTTTCGCACAGCTGGCGAGCCGTCCGGAATCAAAACTAATCCTCTCATGTGTGATGGTTCTTTATGCTTTTGGCTTTAAGAAGTTTCGCTACTTTATAGAAAATTTATTGACTTTCTATTTTGTCACTTTTGCAGTTGGGGGAGGTATGCTTGGCACTTATTATTTTTTTCAAGTAGGCTTTTCATTTCAAAATAACATGATTTTAACAAATGGAAATGGCTTCGGAAATCCTGTCAGCTGGTTATTTATCGTGGTCGGCTTTCCGATTATTTGGTATTTTTCCCGCTTGCGGCTTGAACAGGTTGAAGCAAAAAAAATCCACTATGATCAAATTGTCGATGTTTCGATCACGATGATGGAGAAAAAAGTAACAGTAAAAGGATTGATTGACAGCGGCAATCAATTGTATGATCCCATCACTAAGAAGCCAGTCATGATTGCCGAAGCGGAAAAATTAATGACCGTGTTTCCTGAAAGTATGCACCAAGTCATTTCAAATCGAAATCCTATGGAGGCTGTGACAGCGATAGAACAGAAAGAATGGATCGGCAGGCTGAAAATTATTCCGTATCGGTCTGTTGGCCAGGATCTTCAGTTATTATTAGCCGTAATAGCAGACGAAGTGGTGATTCATACAAAAGAAGAATCATTAATGCTGTCCCGCCCGCTTATTGGACTAAATCATTCGCGGCTTTCAAGCGAAGACGATTATCAATGCATTATTCATCCAAAAATGATCCAGACGGGTAAACAAAAAGATGCTTCTTAGCCTTTATTCATAGCATACTCATAAACCAATTTGTTTAGAAGGGGGAACAACATGAAAAAAATTAAGCTTTATCTCACGTATATATGGTACAAGTTTTTAACAAAATTAGGGATCAAAACAGATGAAATTTATTATATTGGCGGAAGCGAAGCGCTGCCGCCTCCGCTTTCGAAGGAAGAGGAAGAAATACTGTTAAAAAAACTTCCGAGCGGCGATAAGGCTGCCCGTTCGATTTTGATTGAACGAAATTTGCGCCTTGTCGTGTATATTGCCCGAAAATTTGAAAACACCGGCATCAATATTGAAGATTTGATCAGCATTGGGACGATCGGGCTAATTAAAGCAGTCAACACCTTTAATCCCGAAAAAAAGATCAAGCTTGCGACATATGCATCTAGATGTATAGAAAATGAAATATTAATGTATTTGCGCAGAAATAATAAAACAAGATCTGAAGTTTCTTTTGATGAACCGTTGAACATTGATTGGGATGGAAATGAACTGCTTCTTTCGGATGTTCTCGGAACAGAAGACGATATTATTACAAAGGATTTGGAGGCTAATGTTGACCGAAAGCTATTAATGCGGGCGCTGCAGCAATTAAATGAACGAGAAAAACAAATAATGGAGCTTAGGTTTGGATTGCATGGCGGAGAAGAAAAAACGCAAAAAGATGTGGCTGACATGCTCGGGATTTCTCAATCTTACATATCAAGATTGGAAAAAAGAATTATTAAGCGTCTTCGAAAAGAATTTAATAAAATGGTGTAATTTTTGCTTGCTAGTCGCATGTATAGCGAAAAATCAACAGCGTGTTCACTCTGAAAAGCTTGTGCATATTTTTCCCCTTCAGGGAGATACTTAACTTAAGACAGCAAGAACTCCTGTAAGGGGGAAACGAAATGACAAGAAATAAAGTTGAAATTTGCGGTGTTGATACTTCGAAGCTTCCTGTTTTAAAAAATGAAGAAATGCGAGAATTATTTAAACAAATGCAAAGTGGTGATTTATCAGCCAGAGAAAAGCTTGTCAACGGAAATTTGCGACTCGTTTTAAGCGTCATCCAAAGATTTAATAACAGAGGCGAGTTTGTCGATGATCTTTTTCAAGTAGGATGTATTGGGTTGATGAAATCTATAGATAATTTTGATCTGAGCCAAAACGTAAAATTTTCTACTTATGCTGTACCGATGATCATCGGTGAAATTCGTCGATATTTGCGAGACAACAATCCGATACGTGTTTCAAGATCATTGCGTGATATTGCCTATAAAGCTTTGCAGGTGCGTGAAAAACTCATGAGCGAAACGTCACGTGAGCCGAAGGCAGAAGAAATTGCTAAAGAGCTGAATGTGCCGCATGAAGAAATCGTTTTTGCTTTAGACGCCATTCAAGATCCAGTTTCATTATTTGAACCGATTTATAACGACGGCGGTGATCCGATCTTTGTTATGGATCAGTTAAGCGACGAGCGAAACCGCGATTCCAAGTGGATTGAAGAAATTGTTCTAAAAGAGGGGATCAGACGATTGAATGATCGGGAGAAGCTGATATTGAAAAAAAGGTTTTTTCAAGGCAAAACACAAATGGAGGTAGCAGAAGAAATCGGCATTTCCCAAGCTCAAGTTTCTCGGCTTGAAAAAGCTGCCATTAAACAAATGACCAAAAATATTCAATAATCATTGGGCCACATTCTTTTGAATGTGGCCCTTTATCATCATTCAAAAAAAAACTCATATACTGATTGTAAAAATACTTGAGGGGAGAAGCCGGCATGATCCATATTTCCGATTTGCAAATAAAAGATGTTGTGAATGTCCATGACGGAAAAAAATTAGGAAGCATTGAAGACGTTGACATCGACTTAAAAACTGGTAAAATTCAAGCGATCATGATCACTAGTCAAGGGAAGGTTTTAGGTTTTTTTGGAAAAGGGGAAGAAATTGTCATTCCTTGGAGGAACATCGTAAAAATCGGAAAAGATGTTATTTTAGTAAGAGTTTCGAAAAATGTTGAAACAGAATAAGAATCGCACGAATTTTGGTTAAATGTTGGCTTAAAGATATGTTAAAATAAAAATAAGAGAATTGTCGAAGAGGAATGGTACAATGAAACATGAACCGTTTCAATTAACAGATGAATCTTTTTTCTCCATACCTGCTTGGGCGAAGCTTCATTCTCAGATTACAGCAGGTTTTACGACGAGAAAAGGAGGATTTTCCAAGAATGGTTTTGCTTCATTAAATTTAGGTCTTCATGTGAATGATGAAAAGGAAACGGTGATCAAAAATCGAAAAATCATTGGGGACAAAATTCGTTTTGATCTACCAAACTGGGTATGTGCCGATCAAGTCCATGACAAACAAATTGTCAAGGTAGTAAATAAACATAAAGGATCAGGGGTTTTTACATATCGTCAATGCATCACTCAAACGGACGGCCTATACACAACGGAAAAAAATATATTACTTTCCCTTTTTTTTGCTGATTGTGTTCCGATTTTCTTTTTTTCTCCAAAAGACTCACTGATTGGCATCGCACATGCGGGCTGGAGAGGGACTGCGAAAAATATAGCAGGTGAAATGATCGACAGTTGGGTTTTGCACGAAGGTGTGCAAGCTCAAAATATATTTGCAGCCATAGGTCCTTCAATCGGCGAATGCTGTTATGTCGTCAATGACGATGTGATCGATGCGATCAAACCTCTTTTTGACAATGAGACGACATTTTATAAACAGCTTGAGAACGGCCTTTATTCTATTCATCTTGCAGAAATCAACAAAAGATTGTTAATGAAAAAAGGAGTGCCGGAACATCAAATCCTATTGACCTCATATTGTACAAGCTGCGATCAAGATTTGTTTTTTTCCCATCGAAGAGATCAAGGGAAAACAGGACGAATGATGGGATTTATCGGTTTGAAGGAGGGATACTAAGCCTTGTCAGTGAAAGAAAATTTAGCACGAATCCAACAGGAAATCGAACAAGCATGCAAAAAATCAAATCGAAAAATAGATGATATCCAAATTATTGCAGTGACGAAATATGTAACGGTAGAACGGGCTATAGAGGCGATAAATTCAGGCATTTTACACTTAGGCGAAAACAGGGATGACGGTTTTTTATCGAAATATAACAGCATTGGGTCAAAAGCTGTCTGGCATTTCATCGGCACACTTCAAACTCGAAAAGTGAAAAATATTATAGACAAGGTGGATTATATTCATTCGTTGGATAGAATATCGCTAGCAAACGAAATTGAAAAAAGAGCAGATCGAACGATCAAATGCTTTGTGCAAGTAAATACATCTGGCGAACAGTCAAAGCATGGTGTGGCTCCTGAACAATGCATTGATTTTATTCAACAGTTGAAGGAGTATCGCCATATCGAAGTTGTCGGATTAATGACAATGGCTCCATTTACAGAAGATGAAGATGAAATCAGAAGATGCTTCCGAAGTTTAAAGCAACTGCAGGAACAAGTGAAAGCACTAAATATAGCGAATGCACCATGTACAGAGCTATCAATGGGGATGTCCAACGACTACAAAATCGCGGTTGAAGAAGGGGCTACTTATCTTCGCATCGGCTCCACGCTAGTAGGTACATAAAACGAAACTGGAGGTAAATCAGATGAGCTTAAAGAATAAATTTAAAAGCTTTTTTGCCCTCGATGATGAAGATTATGAGATTGAAGATATGGAAGCTCCGGAAGAGAAACACCAACATGAACCGATTATGTTCAATCACAACAGCAGCGTTGAAAAAAATGCCGCTTTCGGAAAACAAAATGTTGTAAGTTTGCAAAGCGCCCAAAAATCCACTAAAGTAATATTATGTGAGCCAAGAACGTATTCAGAGGCGCAAGAAATTGCTGATCATCTGAAAAACCGCCGTTCATGCATTGTCAATTTGCAGCGGATCGGGCATGATCAGGCAAAAAGAATTGTTGATTTTTTAAGCGGCACTGTTTATGCGATTGGCGGAGACATCCAGCGTGTTGGAACAAACATATTTTTATGTACCCCAGATAACGTAGATGTCGCCGGCTCCATTTCCGATTTCATGGCAGATGATGAAAATAAAAGGTGGTAGAAATGATTGATGGGGACAATATATAACATATTAAGTTTTTTGCTCGATATTTATTCCTATGCGATTATCATTTATATTTTGATGTCTTGGTTTCCGAATGCAAGGGAAACGTCCATTGGACAATTTTTAGCGGCTATATGTGAGCCTTATTTAGAACCGTTTAGAAGAATCATTCCTCCATTAGGGATGATTGATGTATCTCCTATTGTTGCATTGATTGCCCTGCATTTTGCAGATTATGGGCTGTATGCTCTTTTTAGTATGATTTCATAAAATTCATTCGCCGATTGACATTCGAATTGTTTTGTATGCCAATCGGCTCTTTTCATATCATAATTGGAGTTGTCTCTTATGGAGAGTGTTTATCAGCATTTTCGCAAAGAAGAAAGGGAGTTCATTGACAAAGTCTTTGGATGGAAACAAATTGTGACTGAGCAATATCGGCCAAAATTGACCGATTTTTTAGATCCGCGGGAACAGAAAATCATTAAGACATTGATCGGTGAAAATCCGGATGTTCACGTGCAATTTTTCGGAGGCTATAAAAATGCTGAAAGAAAGCGGGCTTTTTTTTACCCTGACTATATTCAACCGACATTAGATGATTTTTCAATGTTCGCATTTGAAATCATGTTCCCGAAAAAATTCGTGACATTATCACATCGCGAAGTGCTTGGATCGCTTATGTCGCTCGGCTTAAAACGGAGCAAGTTCGGCGACATTATCATTCATGATAAAACGGTGCAAGTCATGGTTGCGCAAGAAATTGCCAATTTCCTGCAGCTGAACTGGAATAAAATTGGAAAGATTTCCGTTCGTTTGAAACAGATCCCATTCGAAGATGTGTTTTCTCATGAAGAAGAAATGGATATTTCTTTGATCACCGTTTCTTCGCTTCGGCTCGATGCTGTTCTAGCAAATGTTTATCACCAATCTCGGCAAAAAATAAAATCGCTTATTGAAAATAGTCTCGTCAAAGTCAATTGGAAAATTGTTGAGGATGCTCATTTTGAAATTGCGGAAGATGATGTGTTATCTGTCCGAGGATTCGGAAGAAGCAAAGTTTTGGCAATTGAAGGGAAAACAAGAAAAGATAAGTGGCGCATTAAGATCGGAATACAAAAATAATATTACAAATGGAAAGATTTTTGCCCATTCTGTCGAAAAATCGTTTATAATTGGATTAGTGTTTTGCGAAAAACATACATATGGAGGTGGAATTTGTGCCTTTAACCCCGCTGGATATTCATAACAAGGAATTTACAAAAGGCTTTCGCGGCTATGATGAAGATGAAGTAAATGAGTTTTTAGATCAAGTGATTAAAGATTATGAAATGGTCATCCGCGAAAAGAAAGAATTGGAATTAAAGGTGAAGGAATTAACCGAGAAGCTGAATCACTTTACAAATATAGAAGAAACGTTAAATAAATCGATTTTAGTTGCGCAGGAAGCTGCGGAAGATGTGAAAAGAAACGCTCAAAAGGAAGCGAAGCTGATCATCAAAGAAGCGGAAAAAAATGCTGACAGAATCATCAATGAAGCACTTGCTAAATCGCATAAAATTGCAATGGAAATCGAAGAGATGAAAAAGCAGTCAAAAGTATTCCGCACCCGTTTTCAAATGCTCATCGAAGCACAGCTTGATCTGCTAAAAAATGATGATTGGGATCACTTAATGGAATACAATGTCGAGCCAATCTTAGGAGAAGAAGCGGAAGAACCGAAAGTATAACTTGACTTTTTTGTTCGTGATTTCATATAATACGAAAATAAAACGGAATATGACAAAACAATGAGAGGGACAGTAGTCCTTTCAAGCCCTTTATGACAGCGAACCGGGGACGGTGGAAGCCCGGGTAAAGGCGAAAGGATGAACATCACCCTTGAGTCCATAGCTGAAACATGCTAGTAGGCTGTGGCGGCCAAGTCCGTTATGTTTATGAGTGGATGTGCATGATTTGTGCGCATCTAAAAGGGTGGTACCGCGAGATTCCTCCTCGTCCCTTAGGGATGAGGAGTTTTTTTATTTTAGTGAACAAATATTATGTGGAGGAATGGGAATGGATTATAAAGAGACGTTACGAATGCCGAAAACAGACTTTCCAATGAGAGGAAACCTTCCGAAAAAAGAACCTGAGATCCAGAAAAAATGGGAAGAGATGGATATTTATGAAAAAGTGCAGGAGCGCACGAAAGGACGGCCTCTTTTCATATTACATGATGGTCCGCCGTTCGCAAACGGGGATATTCATATGGGGCATGCCTTAAACAAAATTTTAAAAGACATTATTGTCCGTTATAAATCCATGAGCGGATATTGCGCACCGTATGTTCCAGGATGGGATACACACGGTCTGCCAATTGAAACAGCACTTTTGAAGAAACAAAAAATCAATCGAAAAGAGATGGATGTCGCGCAGTTTCGAAAACATTGCGAGCAATATGCATGGGAGCAAATTGAGCGGCAGCGCGTGCAATTTAAACGCCTTGGAATTCGAGGCGACTGGAAAAATCCATATGTCACCTTGAAACCAGAATATGAAGCTCAGCAAATTCGCGTCTTTGGAGAAATGGCGAAAAAGGGATATATTTATAAAGGCTTGAAGCCGGTTTATTGGTCTCCATCGAGCGAATCTGCCTTGGCAGAGGCGGAAATTGAATATTATGACAAACGCTCGCCTTCTATTTATGTTGCATTTGAAATAAAGGACGGAAAAAATGTATTAACAGATGGAGAAAAAATCGTCATTTGGACGACTACTCCGTGGACTATCCCTGCAAACTTAGGAATTGCTGTTCATCCTGATTTGGAATATTCTGTAGTGAAGGTTGGAGCTGACAAGTTTGTGATCGCATCTGCCCTGCTCGAAGAAGTGGCAAAAGAGCTGGACTGGACAGAATATGAAGTAGTGAAATCGTTTAAAGGCAAAGAGCTGGAATATGTGGTTGCGAAACACCCGTTCTATGACCGCGATTCATTAGTGATCCTTGGCGAACATGTAACGACCGACGCTGGTACAGGATGCGTCCATACAGCGCCAGGCCATGGGGAAGACGATTTTGTCGTCGGACAAAAATATAACCTAGGCGTATTATGTCCTGTCGACGAAAGAGGGTACATGACAGAAGAAGCTCCAGGGTTCGAAGGATTGTTTTATGATGACGCAAATAAAAAAATAACGGAAAAATTAGAAGAAGTAGGGGCATTGCTAAAGCTTTCATTTATTACTCACTCCTATCCACATGACTGGCGGACAAAGAAACCAACGATTTTCAGAGCAACAGCGCAATGGTTTGCGTCCATTAAAGATTTTCGAGATGAATTGCTGCAAGCAATTAAAGAAACGAAATGGATCCCTAATTGGGGAGAAATTCGCATTCATAACATGATCCGCGATCGAAGCGATTGGTGTATTTCCCGTCAGCGGGCATGGGGCGTGCCAATTCCAGTGTTTTATGGTGAAAATGGGGAGCCGATCATAACAGATGAAACGATTGAACATGTGGCAAAACTGTTCCGCGAGCACGGCTCGAACGTTTGGTTTGAACGCGAAGCAAAAGACCTGCTTCCAGAAGGATTTACACACCCTTCAAGCCCGAACGGCATTTTTACAAAAGAAACAGACATTATGGACGTTTGGTTCGATTCAGGCTCTTCTCATCAAGCAGTTTTAGTTGAACGGGAAGATTTGCAGCGTCCTGCTGATCTTTATTTAGAAGGCTCTGACCAATATCGCGGCTGGTTTAATTCATCGCTGTCTACAGCAGTTGCTGTCACCGGAAAAGCTCCATATAAAGGCGTTTTAAGCCATGGATTTGCGCTGGACGGCGAAGGACGGAAAATGAGCAAATCGTTAGGAAATGTTGTTGTTCCTGCCAAAGTGACGGAACAGTTTGGAGCAGATATTCTTCGTCTATGGGTAGCATCAGTTGATTATCAATCGGACGTTCGCGTCTCTGATGCAATCTTAAAACAAGTATCTGAAGTATATCGGAAAATTCGCAACACGTACCGTTTCTTGTTAGGAAATTTGTTTGATTTTGATCCAAATCAGCATCGTGTTTCTGTAGAAAAATTAAGAGAAGTGGATCGCTATATTCTCATTAAACTGAATAAACTAATTGCCAAAGTGCGAAAAGCATATGAAGAATATGATTTTGCATCCATCTATCATGACGTTCACAATTTCTGTACGATTGAGCTAAGCTCATTTTATCTTGATTTTGCAAAAGACATTCTGTATATTGAGGCTGCTGACAGCCATAATCGACGTTCTATCCAAACGGTTTTATATGAAGCGCTTCTTGCTCTTGTAAAGCTGATGACACCGATTTTGCCGCATACAACAGAAGAAGTATGGGGACATATTGAATCAGTCGAAGAAAAGAGCGTACAGCTTGTCGATATGCCGGAAGCTGTAGAGATTGAAGGCAGCAAAGAGATTGAAGCGAAATGGGATCAGTTTATGTCAGTTCGCGATGATGTATTAAAGGCCCTGGAAATTGCCCGAAATGAAAAAGTGATCGGCAAATCGTTAAATGCTGCTCTCATCCTTTATCCGAACGAAGAAATAAAAGAATTGTTCAATTCAATACAAGAGGACTTAAAACAGCTGTTTATTGTTTCCCAGTTAGAAATTGCCGGTGATTACAAAGATGCTCCAGAAGAAGCGCAAACATTTGATAGCATCAAAATAATTGTGAAGCAAGCGGATGGTGAGACTTGTGAAAGATGTTGGGTTGTTTCAACAGATATAGGCACTGATCAAGACCATCCGACATTGTGCAAAAGATGTGCAAGCATTGTGAAAGATCACTACAGCCATCTAGCATAGTTTTATCAGCTCCCTGTGCAAACAGGGAGTTTTTTCATTTAGCAATGCTTCCTCATAAAGAAGTGTCATAAAAAGAACGATCTTTCATTGAAATCCGTCATAGTCAATTGGAAAAGTTTTCTCGGATGCTTTTTCAAAAATGAATACTTTGCTCAAAATTGAAAGAAGAATTCAGCTTTTTAGCTTTTAAAGTGTGAATCATTTCCAAGCCGCTATTTACGTGTGTGGAAAAACTTGAATGTGATAGGAGGCAGTACGGCGGTTACAATATAAATACAAAACAGACGAGGGGGTTTTAATAATGAATCCGCTCGATCAAATCAAAGACGAATTAACGTTAATGAAGAACGAACTTAATGCGCGGCTCGCCAAAAGTCAATTGGATGACCCGATTTTTATCCGGGATGTAAAAAATGAGCTCAACGATGTTGAGCTTGCATTGGAAAAAATGGAATATGGACTTTATGGCATATGTGAAGAAACATTGCAAAAATTGCCGCTCGAACAATTGGCACAAATTCCGACAGCCAGAACGATTCATGATTTTCTCAATATGAAATCATATTTAAAAAAAACACTAGAATATCATTAAGAAGTGAAGTGAACAAGCTTCACTTTTTTGCTTGTTCCCCTTCTTTACTGTTTGTCAAAAAATGTGCTAAAATTTGATGGAAACTTGCCAGTGAGTGGAGGAACGCAGTGTGCTTAAATATTTGATTGCATTATTTGTCATCGCTCTCGACCAATGGACAAAATGGCTGATCGTAAAAAATATGGAAATTGGCGAAAGCATTGAAATTATCAACGGATTTTTATACATAACGTCTCACCGCAATAAAGGAGCGGCTTGGGGAATATTGCAAAACCAGATGGTGTTCTTTTATGTGATTACCATTATTGTTGTCGTAGCGATTATTTATTATATGCAAAAATATGCGAAACAAAATGCAATGCTGGGGGTTGCTCTCAGCTTAATGCTCGGCGGAGCGATTGGGAATTTTATTGACCGCCTTTTCCGCAAAGAGGTGGTGGACTTTATCCATACATATATTTTCGGTTATAATTTTCCAATTTTTAATATTGCCGATTCATCTTTAACAATCGGTGTTATTTTACTTTTCATATATTTTCTGTTTTTTGAAGAAAAGAAGCAAAAGGAGTAGAAAATGGAGCAATTTACTTTTGTTGTGACGGAAAAAGAGGAAAATGAACGAATAGATAAATTTTTGGCCAATAAAGATGAGAATTGGTCAAGAACGTTGGTCCAAAATTGGATCAAGGACGGGGTTGTTTCAGTAAATGAAAAATCGGTGAAGGCCAATTACAAGTGCCAAATTGGTGATGTCATCACTGTATCTGTTCCAGAACCGGAAGAGCTGGATGTCAAGCCTGAGCCGATGGAGCTTGATATATACTATGAGGATGAAGATGTCATCGTTGTCAATAAACCGCGTGGGATGGTCGTCCATCCAGCGCCGGGACACACTTCAGGAACACTTGTGAACGGTCTTTTATATCATTGTAAAGATTTGTCCGGAATTAACGGAGTCCTTCGTCCGGGAATTGTTCACCGGATTGATAAAGATACTTCAGGTTTATTAATGGTTGCCAAAAATGATTACGCTCATGAATCATTAGCAAATCAATTAATGGAAAAGAGGGTTGAAAGGAGATATAAGGCGATTGTACACGGGGTAATTCCGCACGATCATGCCACAATTGATGCTCCGATCGGCAGGGATCCAAAGGATCGGCAAAAAATGACGGTAACAAAAATAAACAGTAAAGAAGCTGTCACCCATTTTCATGTGCTGGAACGATTTTCGGATTATACATATATTGAATGTCGGCTGGAAACCGGAAGAACGCATCAAATCCGCGTGCATATGAAATATATCGGTTTTCCGCTAGCCGGCGATCCAAAATATGGACCGAAAAAAACACTTCCGATTCATGGACAGGCTCTTCATGCAGGCGTACTTGGTTTTGAGCATCCAAGAACAAAAGAGTTTTTGAAGTTTGAAGCATCGCTCCCGGAAGAATTCGAAAAGATTTTGCAAATGTTAAGAAATGATCGTTGACATTTACGAGCTGCTCTGTCATAATACGTTTAGACAATACAGCATCCTTTAACTGCAGTCCCGTGAGGCTGAGAAGGAATCGTATGGCAATAGGTGAGCTATGCACAAAACCTCTCATCCTCAGGATGAGAGGTTTTTTTAACCGAAATTTGAGGTGATGAGCATGCCGGAAAAAGCGGTTGTTTTAGATGAGCAGGCGATCAGAAGGGCGCTAACTAGAATAGCCCACGAAATTATCGAACACAATAAAGGTATAGACAATTGTGTTTTGGTCGGAATCAAGACAAGGGGAATTTATCTTGCCAAACGTCTTGCAAAAAGAATAGAGGACATTGAAGGAAAAGAGATACCTGTCGGCAACCTTGACATTACTTTTTACCGGGATGATTTAACACAAAAAACAGAAAGCGGCGAACCGCTCGTTAAAGGTTCAGATATCCCGATCGATATTAACAATCGAAAAGTCATTTTAGTAGACGATGTCCTTTACACGGGAAGAACGGTACGGGCAGCGATGGATGCCATTGTTGACTACGGCAGGCCAGCGCAAATCCAGCTAGCTGTACTTGTTGACCGCGGCCATCGCGAACTGCCGATCCGAGCGGATTATGTCGGGAAAAACATACCTACTTCAAAATCAGAAAAAATTGTTGTACAGCTTTTGGAAGTAGATGAAAAAGAAAAAGTATCCATTTATGAAAATGAATAGATGTCCCTTTTAATAGCAGTCCCGTGAGGCTGCAAAGGGGTTCGAAAGGTGTATACGCTATTTGTATGCACTTTGGCAAAAACCTCTTTGTGCCTCATCGGCCAAAGAGGTTTTTTTGTGCAAATTCCATAAGGAGGAAAAAACATGAAAAGAAATATTATACTAGATGTTCATGATAAACCTGATTTTATCACATGGCTCGCCTTAAGCTTCCAACATTTATTTGCCATGTTTGGAGCAACGATTCTCGTACCGTTTTTAGTCAAAATTGATCCTTCTGTTGCTTTGATTTCCAGCGGTCTCGGCACACTCGCATTTATTTTGATAACAAAAGGAAAAGTGCCGGCATATGTCGGCTCCTCCTTTGCCTTCATCACACCGTTAATTGCGGCTAAAGCTGCCGGCGGTGTAGGAGCGGCGATGATCGGCAGCTTTTTGGCAGGCCTAGTTTACGGGGTTGTCGCGCTTATCATCAAACAGACAGGATATAAATGGATTATGAAATTACTTCCAACTGTTGTCGTCGGTCCAGTAATTATGGTAATCGGACTTGGCCTTGCATCAACAGCTGTGAGTATGGCCATGAACGATCCTAAAGGACATTACAGCTTGCTTCACTTTTCAGCAGGCCTTGTTACGCTTCTGATCACCATTATAACAATGGCATTTTTTAAAGGATTTTTTAACCTAATCCCTGTATTAATCGGAATTTTCGGCGGATATGTATACTCGCTTATAATCGGTATTGTCGACTTTCAAAAAGTGGCGGAAGCCAAATGGTTTCAGCTCCCGAACTTTATCATTCCATTTGTTGATTATACACCTCACATTACATCTGAAATCATTCTGCTGATGGTTCCAGTCGCAGTGGTGACATTATCCGAGCATATCGGTCACCAAATGCTGCTAAGCCAAGTAATCGGAAAAGATTTAATCAAAGACCCTGGACTTGCCCGTTCCATTCTCGGCGATGGAGCGGCAACCATGATTGCATCTTTTATCGGTGGACCGCCGAACACGACATATGGCGAAAATATCGGCGTATTGGCGATTACAAGGATTTACAGCGTTTATGTCATTGCCGGTGCAGCTCTATTTGCAATCTTGTTTGGCTTTATTGGAAAAATTTCCGCCTTGATCAGTTCGATTCCAACTCCAGTAATGGGAGGCGTTTCAATACTGCTCTTCGGGATCATCGCATCTTCAGGATTAAGAATGATGATTGAGCATAAAGTTGATCTGAACGAAAAAAGAAACTTAATCATCACTTCCGTCATTTTAGTAATAGGAATTGGCGAAGCGATGATTAAGTTCGGGGAAAGCTTTGAGTTACACGGAATGGCATTAGCTGCAATCATTGGCGTCATTTTAAACTTTGTGCTCCCAGGTAAAAAAGAAGAACATATTTTTGACACAAATGAAGAAGATTCAGTAGCGTAGCAATCACCTTTTAAAAAAGTCCAGAGAGGCTTTCAAGGGTGTGTGGGACAAATCATGCTTCGTCATTTGCTTACACCCTGTCATGCCTTGGCAGGGTGTTTTTTTAAAATTCAAACGTCAATCGCTTTTATTTAAAGGAAAGGGGAAGAAAGCGATGAAACATTTAGTGACAATGAGCACGCTGTCAACTGAAGAGATTATTGCCATTTTGGATGAAGCGGAACGCTTTAAAATGGGAAAACGATGGAAAGTCAGAGAACAAACATTTATCGCCAACTTGTTTTTTGAGCCGAGTACGAGGACGAGGTTTAGTTTTGAAGCTGCTGAAAAAAAACTTGGACTTGACATTTTAAATGTGGATGGAGCTTCTTCAAGCATTCAAAAAGGAGAATCGTTGTACGATACTGTAAAAACTTTAGAATCGATCGGTGTCGAGGCGGTCGTCATCCGACATCCCGAGGACCGGTATTTTGACGAGCTTATCGGCCGTGTCCAAGTATCCATATTAAATGCTGGCGATGGGTGCGGACACCATCCAACGCAATGTTTGCTCGATTTGATGACAATTCGTGAAGAGTTTGGGCGTTTTAACGGATTGACGGTTTCCATCATCGGTGACATTCGCCACAGCCGTGTAGCAAGATCTGATGCAGAAGTGCTGACAAGGCTCGGGGCAACCGTATTGTTCTCTGGACCTGAAAAATTTCGGGACGACACCAATCCATACGGTACATACGTATCGATCAATGAAGCAATCGAAATGTCAGATGTTGTGATGCTCTTAAGAATCCAGCATGAACGCCACAGCGAAAAATGGACAGCTGATCAATATTTGGAGCAGTACGGATTGACAAAGGAACGGGAAAAAATGATGAAGGACCATGCGATTATTATGCACCCTGCACCGGTCAACAGAGGAGTTGAAATCGACGGAGATTTAGTAGAGTGCAGCCGATCGCGAATTTTTAAACAGATGGAAAACGGTGTATTTGTCCGCATGGCAGTTATAAAACAGGCGATTGAAAGTAAAGCACAAGGGGGAGAGAAGAAACATGTCCATTCTATTTAAAAATGCGCAATTGTTAACAGAGGAAGGCGAATTGACAAAACGGGATGTTCTTGTGGAAAACGGAATAGTCAAACAAATATCGGAAGAGATAGCTGATGGAGCGGGAGACGTGATCGATTGCAACGGAAAGCTTCTTTCCCATGGATTCATCGATCTTCACGTTCATCTGCGTGAACCGGGTGGAGAAGCGAAAGAGACGATTGCCACCGGCACGCTGGCTGCAGCGAAGGGCGGCTTTACAACCGTTGCCTCCATGCCTAATACGAAGCCGCCTATTGATACGAAAGAAAAAATGATCAATTTACAAAAGCGAATTAAAGAAACAGCAAAGGTTCGCGTTCTTCCTTATGCAGCGATCACACTTGGGCAAAGCGGAAGCGAATTAACGGATTTTGATGCATTAAAAGAGGAAGGTGCTTTTGCCTTTACGGACGATGGCGTAGGTGTCCAGTCGGCCGGCATGATGTTTCAGGCAATGAAAAAAGCGGCGGAGAAAGGATATTCAATTGTCGCGCATTGTGAAGACAATACCCTTATCAACGGCGGATCCTTCCATGATGGAGTTTTTGCAAAAAATCACGGTATATCCGGCATTCCATCTGTATGTGAATCCGTTCAAATTGCAAGAGATGTTCTGCTGGCAGAAGCTAGCGGCTGCCATTACCACGTGTGCCATATTAGTTCAAAAGAATCCGTCAGAGCCGTCAGAGACGCCAAAAAAGCAGGCATCCGCGTGACATGCGAAGTGACCCCGCATCATCTTCTTTTATGTGATGAAGATATTCCGGAGCTTAATCCGAACTTTAAAATGAATCCGCCGCTTAGAGGCAGAGAAGACAAGAAAGCATTAATCGAAGGGCTGTTGGATGGAACAATCGATTTTATTGCTACGGATCATGCGCCTCATACGATGGAGGAGAAATCTTTAGAGGTCGATAAGGCGCCGTTTGGGATTGTCGGGTTGGAAACTGCCTTTCCTCTTTTGTACACATATTTTGTCGAACGGGGCATTTTTACATTGAAACAGCTTGTTGATTGGTTGACGGTAAAGCCTGCTAGAGCTTTTAACTTGGATATGGGGGAATTAAAAGAAGGCATTTCTGCAGATTTGACGCTCATTGATTTACAGGAAGAAAAAAGGATAGATGCCTCAACATTTGCATCAAAAGGAAAAAATACGCCGTTTAACGGCTGGCTTGCAAAAGGCTGGCCTGTTTTAACAATGGTGGACGGCAAAATCGTTTGGAAAAGGGGAGAGTAATATGAAACGGCAATTAGTGCTTGAAAACGGCGATGTTTTCATCGGCGATGGCTTTGGAAGCGATCGTGACATCATCGGAGAGGTTGTGTTCACAACCGGAATGACAGGCTATCAAGAAACACTTTCAGATCCTTCATATTGCGGACAAATCGTAACGTTTACTTATCCATTGATCGGCAATTACGGCATCAACCGCGACGATTTTGAGACGATCCGCCCGTTCGTGAACGGGATGATTGTGAAGGAAGCCTGTGAAGCACCCTCCAACTGGAGAAGTTTATATTCAATCAATGATTTTCTCATAGAAAACGATATTCCTGGCATCAGTGGAATCGATACAAGAAGGCTGACTAGAATTATCCGCAACTACGGAACGTTAAAAGGTGCAATCTGTTCAGCTGAGGCGGATCCAAAGCAAGTGGCTGAGAAATTAAGAGAAACGGAGCTGCCGCGCAATCAGGTGGAAATTGTATCGACGAAAAGACCATATCAAAGTCCAGGAAGAGGAAAAAGAGTGGTTGTTGTAGATTTTGGCATGAAGCATGGAATCTTAAGAGAATTAAACAGCCGAAATTGCGACTCGATCGTCGTTCCATATGATACATCTGCGGAGGAAATATTGCGATTGAAGCCTGACGGCGTTTTGCTTACAAACGGACCTGGAGATCCGCAAAACGTTCCAGAAGCAATTGAAATGCTGCGCGATCTTATCGGGAAAACCCCTATCTTTGGAATATGTTTAGGGCATCAGCTGCTCGCTTTAGCATGCGGTGCGAAAACAGAAAAATTAAAATTCGGCCACCGCGGCTCAAACCATCCAGTGAAGGATTTAAAAACTGGGAAAGTGTATATGACTTCCCAAAATCACGGCTATGCTGTAAGCATCGAATCCATTAGGAATACAGAGCTTGAAGTAACACATGTTGCACTGAACGACGGAACAGTTGAAGGATTGAGACATCGCGTGCATCCTGCTTTCGCTGTTCAATACCATCCGGAAGCATCGCCGGGACCTGAGGATGCCAATCCATTGTTTAATCAATTTATCGAGCTGATGGAAAAGACTGCTCAAAGGGGGAATCTCAATGCCTAAGCGGAAAGATATTCAGAAAATTTTAGTTATCGGATCAGGACCGATTATTATCGGACAAGCGGCGGAGTTTGACTATTCGGGAACACAGGCGTGCTTAGCATTGAAAGAGGAAGGATATGAGGTTGTTCTTGTCAACTCGAACCCAGCGACAATTATGACGGATACGGAAATTGCCGACAAAGTGTATATGGAGCCGCTCACTCCGAGCTTTGTTGCCAAAATCATCCGCAAGGAAAGGCCGGATGCGATCCTGCCGACTCTCGGCGGACAGACTGGACTAAACTTGGCGGTCGAGCTTCATAAAATGGGTGTTTTAGAAGAGTGCGGCGTTGAAATTTTAGGAACTAAGCTTTCAGCCATTCAAAAAGCTGAAGACCGTGAACTGTTCCGCGAGCTTATGAAGGAGCTGAATGAACCGGTGCCGGAAAGCGCCATAATTCATGAGCTTGAAGAAGCGTTTCATTTTGTGGAGCAAGTCGGCTATCCGGTGATCGTCCGGCCTGCATATACACTTGGCGGGACCGGAGGCGGCATTTGTCACGATGAGGAAGAACTGATTGAAATTGTGACGAACGGTTTAAAGCTCAGCCCTGTTCATCAATGTCTGCTCGAAAAAAGCATTGCCGGCTACAAAGAAATCGAATATGAAGTGATGCGGGACTCAAAAGACAATAAAATCGTTGTCTGCAACATGGAAAATATTGACCCCGTCGGCATTCATACAGGCGATTCGATCGTTGTGGCGCCCAGCCAAACGATTTCAGACAGAGAATACCAGTTGCTCAGAAACGTGTCATTAAAAATTATCGGAGCTCTTGGCATCGAAGGCGGCTGCAATGTTCAGCTTGCTCTTGATCCGGATAGTTTTCAATATTACGTTATCGAAGTGAACCCGCGGGTTAGCCGCTCATCTGCCCTTGCATCAAAAGCGACAGGATATCCGATTGCGAAACTCGCAGCGAAAATTGCCGTCGGTTTGACGTTAGATGAAATCATCAATCCAGTGACAGGGAAAACATTTGCTTGCTTTGAACCGGCGCTTGATTATGTTGTCACGAAAATACCGCGATGGCCGTTTGATAAATTTGAATCAGCCAACCGTGTGCTTGGCACTCAAATGAAAGCAACCGGTGAAGTCATGGCGATCGGCCGCACGTTTGAAGAATCGTTGTTAAAAGCTGTTCGTTCTCTCGAAGCAAGCGTCTACCATTTAACATTGAAAGAAAACGATGTCTCAGATGAAATGATTGAAAAGCGAATCAAGAAAGCAGGGGATGAACGAATCTTTTACATCGGCGAAGCGCTGAGAAGGGGTTTTTCCGTTGAGCAAATTCATCAATGGAGCAAAATCGACCGCTTTTTCTTGAATAAGATAAACAACATTATCGAATATGAACGAGAACTGAAAAAATCTCCATTTGATGTAAACGTGTTGAGAAAAGCAAAGCAACTCGGATTTTCTGATCACTTTATCGCTTCGTTATGGAATACAGATGAATCGGAAGTTTATGAGTTTCGGAAAAAACAAGGAATTGTTCCAGTTTACAAAATGGTTGATACGTGCGCAAGCGAGTTTGAATCCGAGACGCCTTACTTTTACGGCACATATGAAGAAGAAAATGAATCGATTGTGACTGAACGAAAAAGTGTTGTCGTGTTAGGTTCAGGGCCGATTCGAATCGGGCAGGGTATTGAGTTCGATTATGCAACAGTTCACTCTGTTTGGGCGATTCGCGAAGCAGGATATGAAGCAATCATTATCAATAACAATCCAGAAACGGTGTCAACGGATTTCAGCATTTCCGACAAGCTGTATTTTGAACCGCTGACGATCGAAGATGTCATGCATATTATCGACTTGGAGAAACCGATTGGCGTTGTCGTCCAATTCGGCGGGCAAACGGCAATCAATTTGGCAGGCAAGCTGGCAAAACGAGGTGTCAAAATATTAGGAACAAGCCTGGAAAATTTAGATCGGGCGGAAGACCGCGACAAGTTCGAACAAGTGCTTGAAGCTTTGGAAATACCACAGCCTGTAGGGAAAACGGCTCTATCCGTCGCTGAAGCGGTGGAAATTGCGGAAGAAATCGGCTATCCGGTGCTTGTCCGTCCTTCCTATGTGCTTGGCGGCCGGGCGATGGAAATTGTCTACCATAAAGAAGAATTGCTCCATTATATGGAACATGCAGTAAAAATTAATCCGGAACATCCCGTTTTAATTGATCAATATTTAACCGGAATAGAAGTGGAAGTTGATGCGATTTCAGACGGTAAACATGTGCTCATTCCGGGCATTATGGAGCATATTGAGCGGGCAGGCGTGCACTCAGGGGACTCGATAGCGGTTTACCCGCCGCAAACGTTATCTGATCAGTTGAAAACAGAACTTGTTGATTATACGATTCGTTTGGCAAAAGGGCTGAATATTGTCGGACTGCTAAACATTCAATTTGTAATTGCTGACGGGCGGGTATACGTATTGGAAGTGAACCCAAGATCAAGCAGAACAGTTCCGTTTCTAAGTAAAATTACCGGAATTCCGATGGCTAAGCTTGCGACAAAGGTGATACTCGGTGCTAGCTTGCCGGAACTCGGTGTGAAAACAGGGCTTGCAAAAGAGCCGAAAGGTGTATTTGTGAAGGTGCCGGTATTTTCATTTGCGAAGTTGCGCCGTGTAGACATTACGCTTGGACCAGAAATGAAATCAACTGGGGAAGTAATCGGAAAGGATGCCACCTTTGAAAAGGCTCTTTATAAAGGCTTTGTTGCAGCCGGTACGAATATTTACGAGCACGGATCAGTGCTGCTTACGATTGCTGATAAGGACAAAAACGAGGCTTTAGAAATTGCGGGCAGATTTCGCAATATCGGCTATCAACTGCTGGCGACGGAAGGAACCGCAAAGTTTCTAGAAGAGAACGGCATAAAAGCAAAGGTTGTCAGCAAAATCGGATCACGCGGCGACAACATTTTGGATGTGATACGCAATGGAAAAGCGCAATTTGTCATCAACACGCTGACGAAAGGAAAGCAGCCTGAGCGCGACGGCTTCAGAATCAGAAGGGAATCGGTTGAAAACGGTGTGCCGTGCCTCACTTCTTTAGACACTGCAAGGGCAATTTTACGCGTGCTTGAATCGATGGCTTTTACGGTTGAAAATCTCTCCGAACATAATAGGTAAAGAAGGTGATCCAATGATCAAAGCTTGGATGGAAATCATCAGCAACAGGCCAATTGCGAAAAACATTTATAAAATGGAATTAAAAGGAGAGCTCGTTCAACGCATTACTCGTCCGGGACAATTTGTTCAAATAAAAGTGGATGACAGTTTTGATCTGTTATTAAGAAGACCGATCAGCATTGCCGAATACAATGCCGAAAAAAACACGATGACATTAATTTATCGGGCAGAAGGCGCTGGAACGAAAAGATTGTCCAGAAAAAAAGCAAGTGAGCTTGTCGATGTTTTCGGACCGCTCGGAAACGGTTTTCCGGTTGAAGAAACGAAGGAAAAAGCATTGCTTGTCGGTGGCGGCATTGGCGTTCCCCCTCTTTATGAATTGTCGAAGCAGCTTGTTCAAAATGGAGTGGAAGTTGTCCATGTATTAGGATTTTCAACAAAAGCGGCGGTGTTTTACGAACAAGAGTTTAAGGAGCTGGGCGAAACGTTTGTGGCGACAGTTGACGGCACATTCGGCGCAAAAGGAACCGTTATGGATATCATCAATGAACAACGCTTCACATTTGAAACGCTCTATACATGCGGACCAACTCCGATGTTAAAAGCGATAGAAGAAGCATTTCCGCATAAAAAAGTGTTTTTGTCCCTGGAAGAAAGAATGGGCTGCGGAATCGGCGCTTGCTTTGCCTGTGTCCGCCGTACGAAAACCGATGCAAATGATTCGGGCTATAAGAAAATCTGTACCGACGGGCCTGTTTTTCGAATCGGGGAGGTGATGTTGGAATGTTAACTGTTAAGCTTCCTGGTCTTGAGTTAAAAAATCCGATCATGCCCGCATCAGGATGCTTCGGCTTTGGCCGCGAATTTGCCAAGCTGTACGATTTATCCAAGCTTGGAGCGATCATGATCAAAGCAACAACGCTTGAGCCTAGATTCGGAAATCCAACACCAAGGGTGGCGGAAACGCCGTCGGGAATGCTCAATGCCATCGGGTTGCAAAATCCCGGATTAAAAAAAGTGATGGAGGAAGAGCTTCCTTGGCTTTCTCAATTTGATGTTCCGATCATTGCGAACATTGCCGGCTCGACTGTTGAAGAATATGTGGAAGTGGCAAAAGAAATCAGTAAAGCGCCTAACGTAAAAGCACTTGAACTGAACATTTCTTGTCCGAATGTTAAACAAGGGGGGATCATGTTCGGAACAGTTCCTGAAGTAGCCGGACATTTAACAGAAGCTGTGAAAAACGTTTCTTCAGTACCGGTTTATGTCAAGCTTTCTCCAAATGTAACTGACATTGTCGCCATGGCAAAAGCGGTGGAAAAAGCGGGAGCAGACGGAATTACGATGATCAACACGCTCCTCGGCATGCGGATCGATGTGAAAACAGGCCGGTCGATTATTGCTAATGGAACAGGCGGGCTTTCTGGACCTGCTGTCAAGCCGATTGCCGTTCGTATGATCTATCAGGTTTCCCAAAGTGTAGAAATCCCGGTCATTGGCATGGGAGGAATTATGAATGTCGATGATTGCATAGAATTTTTGCAGGCAGGAGCAAAGGCAGTCGCAATTGGTACAGCGAATTTTGTCAATCCTTACGTCTGTGTTGAACTTATTGATGCGTTGCCGAATCGGCTGAAAGAATTAGGCTTTGATCATGTGAATGAATGTGTCGGAAGGAGCTGGAAAGATGAAAAATCGTCCTCTAATTCTTGCCCTTGATTTTGATACGAGAGAAAAAGCATTGCAGTTTGTGCAAATATTTGAGGAGCCTTTATTTGTTAAAGTGGGGATGGAACTTTTTTATCAAGAAGGCCCTTCTATCATTGAAGAATTACAGCGAAGCGGTCATCAAATATTTCTTGATTTGAAGCTGCATGATATACCAAATACCGTGAAACAAACGATGAAAGGACTTGCCAAGCTCGGAGTCGATTTGATCACTATTCACGCTGCGGGAGGTAGAGACATGATGGAAGCAGCGATAGAAGGGCTGGAGGCGGGAGCTCAGAGCGGAAATAAGCGTCCAGATGTTGTCGCTGTCACCCAGCTGACAAGCACTTCCAGCGAGATGCTAAAAAATGAACTTCTCATTGAAAAGCCGTTGCTTGAGACGGTTTTACATTATGCGGAAAATGCAAAAAAAAGCGGGATGAGCGGTGTTGTTTGTTCTGTCCATGAAGTAAGCGAAATAAGAAAAACGTGCGGTCCATCTTTTCTGACTGTTACGCCTGGAATTCGTTTAGCAAAAGATAGAGCACAGGATCAAGTCCGCATTGCGACGCCAAAATTTGCAAAGGAACAAGGCGCATCAGCCATTGTAGTCGGCAGGACAATTACAAAAGCAGAGGATCCTGTTGCAGCCTACAATGAGGTAAAAAAAGAATGGGAGGGTAAGGTGGAATGAAAAAGGAAATCGCCAAACATTTGCTAGAAATTGAAGCAGTTACTCTCAGACCAAATGAACCGTTTACGTGGGCAAGCGGAATAAAATCGCCCATTTATTGCGACAATCGTTTGACTCTATCGTATCCGAAGCTCCGCAAAATCATTTATAAAGGACTAGCTCAACTAATCAGTGAGCATTTTTCCGATGCTGAATTAATTGCTGGAACTGCAACAGCCGGTATTCCCCATGCGGCATTAGTTGCTGAAGAGCTGGGATTGCCTATGTGTTATGTGCGCAGCACACCGAAAAAACATGGGAAGGGAAACCAAATAGAAGGAAAAGTGAGGGAAGGACAAAAAGCTGTTGTAATCGAAGACTTGATTTCAACAGGGGCAAGCTCCTTAAAAGCTGTTGAAGCACTAAGAAATGCTGGCTGTCAAGTACTAGGTGTCGCCGCAATTTTTACCTACGGTCTTCCTCAAGGAAAGCAAAACTTTGCCAATGCTGGCATTCCGGCGATCGCATTAAGTGATTATGACACTTTAATCCAAGTGGCTTTGGAAGTGCAAATGATTTCAAAAGAGGATCTCGACCGCTTGTCATTATGGCGAAAAAATCCTGAAAACGACAGTTGGTTCGAAAAAGTTTAACCGCCTTTTCATATAATATTTAATTCCAATCAAAAAACTCGGGTTGACTTTTAGGAAAATTATGATAAAATTTGATAGCATATAGCACGTTCTTGAAAGGAACACTGTGAATCTTCTAACCTAATTTTTAAGTACAAAATGTCATTTGTACAAATGAAAGAAAAGAAGGATTATATAAAAAGCTGTCTCAATAAACCGCTGACTAGACGACTAGAGGCGGTTTTCAATCCTTTTATTGAACGCGCTCTATTCCTTTTCTAATAAGGGGGAAAGGCGAATGCTTACGTACGAAACCTGGGCGGAACCTGATCTCGTGTTTGATGAGACATCGGACACAAAAGGTGCCCTAGAGGTGTTGGAATGGGCATATTCAACATATAAAGATGATATTGTGTATTCGTGCAGCTTTGGAATTGAAGGGATTGTACTCATTGATTTAATATCGAAGGTCAATCCGACAGCACGGATTGTCTTTTTGGACACGGGGCTGCATTTTAAAGAAACCTATGATTGCATAGAAAAAGTAAAAAATCGATATCCAGATTTAAATATAGAATTAAAAAAACCAGAGATCACATTAGAAGAGCAAAAAGAGCAATATGGAGATAAGCTTTGGGAGAAAGATCCGAATCTTTGCTGTCACATCCGGAAAGTGGTTCCATTAAGGGAGACGCTTGAACCAGTAAAAGCATGGATTTCAGGATTAAGAAGAGAACAATCGCCGACAAGAAAACATGTAAACTATATTAATAAAGATGAGAAATTCCAAAAGGTGAAAATTTGCCCTCTCATCCACTGGACCTGGAAGGAAGTTTGGCGATATGTTTATAAACATGATTTGCCTTATATCGTCTTACATGATCAAGGTTATCCTTCCATTGGCTGCCAGCCTTGTACTCAGCCAGCCATTAACATGGATGATCTGCGTTCTGGAAGATGGGTCGGCCATCAAAAGCTTGAATGCGGATTACATGAGAGTACAAGTGTGACAAAATAATGGAAGCCTATAACCATTAGAGGAAGCGGTGCGGCGGCAGCGGGTGCTGCCTGTCGTACAGGAGCGGTAAAAACATATCGCTTTTTCCTCCATTCGGACTGCTGGAAATGTTCTCTGTTCAATGGTCGGTGGAGGTGAAGGTGCCTAAACCGTCTGCTTCGGCTTCATCGATAGTTGATTCAATCATTTTATCTTTGGTGTTTGTTCAATCAAAATATGAATATCACTTACAAGTGAAGTGACAGTTTGATCTACAGCAGGCCTTTTTCCGCAGATAATGCTTTATAAAAACTCGTCATAAAAAAATAAAGTTTTGAAGACTCGTTTCATGAAATGATTCCAATTGTTCAAGCTTTTTTTTACTCGTTTTTGATGATGGCGTATCGCAACGATTTAGATTTATTTAGCGGCTAAGGCTAAAAATTTTTTCAATAAAAGCCTAGTAAATAAATATGAATATAGGAATATATGGCGTAGCAAGGAGGAGATCAAATGGGGATTGCACCGCACGGAGGAACATTAATCAATCGCTATAATCCAGAATACAATTATTCTCATATTCAAGAAGCAATTGAATTGGATAATATCGGGCTCTCTGACTTAGAGTTAATCGGTATTGGAGCATTTAGTCCATTAACGGGTTTTTTAACTAAAAAAGATTATGATAGTGTTGTCGAAAACATGCGTCTTGCCAATGGTATAGTTTGGAGCATTCCAATTACACTTCCTGTTGAAGAAGAACAAGCTGATCGCATCGACATTGGAGATGAAGTTAAGCTGACATTTAACGGAGAAGTATACGGTGTGATCAAAGTGGAAGATAAATATAAGCCGGATAAACAAAAAGAAGCGGAATATGTTTATCGGACAAAAGATGAAGAGCACCCAGGAGTTGCTAAATTGTATGAGCGTCCACCTGTCTATCTTGGCGGGGATGTCGTGTTAGTAAAGAAAACGGAAAAGCCGTTTCCAAACGAAACATTTGAACCAGCGGAATCTCGAGCCGCTTTTGAACGTTTCGGCTGGAATACAGTCGTAGGGTTTCAAACGAGAAATCCTGTTCACCGGGCGCATGAATACATTCAAAAAACAGCTCTTGAAACCGTAGACGGATTATTTCTGCAGCCGCTTGTCGGCGAAACAAAAAAGGATGATATTCCTGCGGATATTCGCATGGAAAGCTATCGAGTTCTGTTGGAAAATTACTATCCAAAAGATCGTGTTCTGTTAGGAATTTTTCCAGCCGCCATGCGCTATGCCGGACCAAGGGAAGCGATATTCCATGCTATCGTTCGAAAAAATTATGGGTGTACGCATTTCATCGTTGGAAGAGACCATGCAGGGGTTGGAAATTATTATGGAACATATGATGCGCAGAAAATCTTTTTCAACTTTACAAAAGAGGAATTAGACATTACGCCGCTGTTTTTTGAACACAGCTTTTATTGTAAAAAATGCGACGGCATGGCTTCCCATAAAACATGCCCGCATTCTGATGACGACCGTGTCATTTTATCAGGTACAAAAGTAAGGGAAAAACTTCGAAACGGTGAGCCGCTGCCAAACACTTTCAGCCGTCCGGAAGTTGTGGAAGTGCTTGTAAAAGGTCTGCGCCAAGAAGCATTGCAAAAATGAGGTGGAATTAACGTGACAAGCAAAAATATTGTATGGCATCATCATTCCGTCACAAAAGAAGAGCGGAGGAAAAAGTCGGGGCATCACAGCTTTGTTCTATGGTTTACCGGATTGTCCGGTTCCGGCAAATCAACGTTAGCCAATGCATTAAACCAAAAGCTGTTCAATGAAAATATTTCGTCTTACGTACTAGATGGAGACAACGTTCGCCATGGGTTGAACAAAGATTTAGGATTTTCGGAACTGGACCGAAAAGAAAACATTCGGCGCATTGGAGAAGTTGCAAAATTATTTGTAGACAGCGGTCAAGTTGTTTTGACAGCCTTTATTTCTCCATATAAAGAAGATCGGGAGTTAGTAAGAAATTTGCTCGAGCATGATGAGTTCATTGAAATATATGTTAAATGCTCATTATCAGAATGTGAAAAACGAGATCCGAAAGGGCTGTACAAAAAAGCGAGAAACGGTGAAATAAAACATTTTACAGGTATCGACGATCCATATGAAGAGCCTGAAAATCCTGAAATCATTGTTCATTCTGAGGAATGGTCAGTAGAAGAAAGTGTTGAACATATTTTTCAATATTTAAAAAATCGAAAGTTCCTATAATTTTAAACATTGGGGGAGTTGCAATGGCACATGAAAAAGTATGGGCAAACAATGAAAATTTAAATAAATTTGAATTAAAAAAGCTTGAAAAAGACGGATTGGATATTTTGGAAGAAATCGACACCTTTGCGAAAAACGGCTTTGCTTCCATTCCGGAAGAAGATTGGGATTTGCTCAAATGGGCGGGGCTGTATCTTCAACGGCCTAAAAAAGACGGATATTTTATGATGCGGATCAAAGTACCGACGGGAATATTAAACTATGAACAAGTCGTTGCACTCGCAGGGATCTGCAGAGATTTTGGCCGGGATCTATTTGATATTACAACTCGTCAAGCCATCCAATTCCATTGGCTGGAAATCGAGAACATTCCGGAAATATTTAGACGCTTGGATGAAGTAGGTCTAACAACGGTAGGCGCCTGTGGCGACATCGCCCGCAACGTGATTGGAAATCCTCTTGCGGGCATTGACCCGGAGGAGCTTTTGGACACAGAGCCGATTGTGCGAGAAATTCATCAATTTTTCCATAAAAATAGAGATTTTTCCAATTTGCCAAGAAAATATAAAATTTCGATTAGTGCAAGCTACTACAATTCCGGACATGCCGAAATCAATGATTTAGCTTTCATACCAGCTACAAAAGAGATTGACGGAAAGCTTGTGAAAGGCTTTCATGTAAAGGTCGGTGGCGGACTATCATCAAAACCGCATTTGGCCCAACCATTGAACATTTTCGTAACCCCGGATAAAGTGAAGGATGTTGCCATTGCGGTCACAACCATCTTCCGTGATTACGGCTATCGTGAGAAAAGACACCGCGCCCGTCTAAAATTTTTAGTTGCCGATTGGGGTGTAGAAAAATTCCAAGAAAAACTGCTTGAACTGACAGGTCCGCTTCCGGAGAGAGGAAACGATGAAACAAAAGGCTGGAATGCAGGATATTTTTACGGCGTTCATCCGCAAAAGCAAAAAGGCTTGAATTACATCGGCTTTAATGTTCCGCTCGGAAGACTTTATTCTGAGGAAGTGCTGGAGATCGCCAGAATTTCCAAAAAATACGGTAATGGACAAATCCGAACTTGCAATACACAAAATATTGTGATTCCAAACGTTCCGGATGATCAAGTTGAAGCTTTGCTGGCAGAAGAAATTTTTCAAAAGGGCAGAATTACCATCAAGCCGAAATCATTCATTGGTTATGCCGTTTCCTGCACTGGAACGGAATTTTGCAACCTTGCGCTTGTTGAAACGAAACAGCGGATGAAAACAATTGTCGAATATTTGGATCAAGAATTAGAATTGGATGTACCTGTTCGGATGCACATCACAGGCTGCCCGAATTCATGCGGTCAGCGGCAAATCGCGGACATCGGTCTGCAAGGCGTTTTGATGAGAACAAAAGATAAAAAAATGGTCGATGCCTACGAAATTCATGTTGGCGGAACGCTTCTTGACGGCGGTCGTTTTAATGAAAAATTGAAAGGAAAAATTGAGGCAGAGAAGCTTCATTTAGTGTTGAAAGATTTTCTGCAATATTTCAAAGAAACGAAGCTGGCCGGCGAAACCTTTTTAGAATATTATGATCGCGTCGGCATTGAACCTTTGCAGGCGAAGCTCGATGAGATTTTGGAACCTCTCGGAGCTTAAATGGGGTGTCAGCATGTATTTGTATCGCTTTCTTGTAAAAACGAAGGAGAAGGAAATTCCAGTAATCATCGCGGCCGAAAATGATTTGAAAGCATTCGAGCAAGTAGATGTTGAGCTTGAAAAATTTTATTTAAAGGTTCTTGATATTGAAGATGTTACGTTGTACGAAAAGAAAAAAATACGAAAAAGTGCAGGGTTTGTGATTGATGAAGCGACGTGACGCTCTGTACGTAGTGGGGGAGATCAGCGTGGGAAAAGTGTATATTGTCGGAGCAGGCCCAGGAGATCCAGAATTAATCACAATAAAAGCGATGAAGGCGATTCAGAAGGCGGATGTGATTTTATATGACAGGCTTGTCAACAAAGAGCTCCTTGCTTATGCAAAAAAAGAAGCGGATCTCATTTATTGCGGCAAATTGCCAAATTACCATACGATGCGCCAAGAGACGATCAATAAGTTTTTAGTGAAGTATGCCCAGGCAGGCAAAATCGTAACGCGGTTAAAAGGAGGCGACCCCTATCTGTTTGGCAGAGGGGGGGAGGAAGCGGAAGTATTGGTGCAAAAACGAATTCCTTTTGAAGTGATCCCCGGGGTTACGGCTGCTTCCGCCGCTTCCGCCTATGCTGGCATCCCGCTTACGCATCGCAACATCAGCGCTTCGTGTGCATTTATTACCGGACATAGAGCAGGGGATTGGACAATTAAAGAGGAAACGATTCGTTTAATGAAAGCAGCAGACACCGTTGCCGTCTATATGGGTGTGAAAAATATTGCGGAAATCCAAGATATGATTATACGAAGCGGGAAGGATCAAAATACGCCTGTTGCCTTTATTGAATGGGCGACTACGGAAGAACAACGGACAGTAACGACAACCGTGAAGGAAATGGCGAAATCGGCAGAAGAAAATTGTATTTCCAATCCATGCATGATTATTATCGGCGAAGTCGTTCGTTTTCATGACCAGTTGAACTGGTTTGAGAAGCAGATGAGCAACATCGATTTTACAACAGGGGTTTCGTTATGAAAAAAGGGGTTCTGTATATCTTTCACGGCAGTCGGTTGCGAGATTCTAGAGAAGAGGCGATTCATTTTTTCAATGAAGTGAAGGCGAGCCTGCCATACGAGATTCAAGAAATCTCTTTCCTTGAGCTTGCAAAGCCTACCATTGAGGAAGGATTTGCATCCTGTTTCGCAAAAGGAGCTGCTCATATTGCGGTAATCCCAGTGCTGTTACTAGCTGCCGGCCATGCTAAACAAGATATACCAGCTATTCTTTCGACATTGCAGACAAATTATCCGGAAGCAATGATCTCCTATGGCATGCCTTTTGGCGTTGATGAATTGATGCTAGAGGCAGTGGAAGACAGAATTAAACGCGTTTTGAATAGACCGAAAAAGTCTAGAATGATTTTGATCGGTCGAGGAAGCCGGGATGTGGAAATGCAGCAAGATTTTTTAACGATTGGCCGCATGCTTGAAGAGCGATTGGAAGTACCGGTGACGTGCTGCTATTTAACCGCAGCTTCTCCTCTTTTTCAAGATGTTGTTCAATCCGTTCCAAAAATGCCGGAAGAAGAAATAATTTTTGTGCCTTATTTATTGTTTACAGGTCTATTGTTAAAAGGAGTTCAAAAGGAAATCGAGCAATTGCAAAGAGTAACAAATAAAAAGATTATGTTAACTGATCATATCGGAAACCATTCAGCTGTTAAAGAGCTGCTTCGCGTCAGAGTTGAAGAGGCGTTTGCAGCAAGAGCAGAGAATAAATATTTGAAAAAGGAAACCGTGTTATGAATGGTTTCCTTTTTCTCTGTACTGAAATGAGGCGTACATAATTTTTCAAGATTAGAGCTAGTGAAGGCGACATTCCAGATGATCAACGTTGTTAATGGAGTAAGAGTTTCATAAAAGAAGCTTATAAAAGCAGAAGGAGAAGCAGAAAAAACGTCTATTGTTTTTTCAACTTCAGCACGAGCTCTTCATCTGGCGTCACATAGACCGTTTGCTGATTTTCATATATGACAAACCCAGGCTTGGCGCCATTCGGTTTTTTTACATAGCGCACTTTTGTATAATCGACAGGTACGGAGCTTGATTGGCGCGCTTTGCTGAAATAAGCTGCCAGATTCGCTGCCTCTAAAATGGTCTGTTCAGACGGATCTTTTTTCCGGATGACAACATGGGAGCCCGGTATGTCCTTTGTATGAAGCCAAATATCGTCTCTAGCAGCAACCCGGTTCGTCAAGTATTCGTTTTGCTTGTTGTTTTTGCCGACTAATATTTCAGCTCCGTCGCTGGACAGATAAGCTTCTAAAACAGGTTTAGCATTTTTTTTCTTCTGGATGTTCGCTCTTTTTTTCAAATATCCCCCTTCAATCAATTCTTCTCGAATTTCCTCTAAGTCTTTAGGAGAAGCTGTTTCAAGCTGCTGGAGAAGCCGGTCAAAATATTCGATTTCTTGTTCTGCTTTTTCGATTTGCGATTTGACAACTAAAACGGAATTTTTGGCTTTTTGATATTTTTGGAAATAACTTTGGGCGTTTTCAGAAGGAGTTTTCAAAGGATCAAGCGGAATTTTGATCTTTTGTCCATCCTCGTCATAATAGTTGATAACTTCGACTTCTTTATCCCCTTTTTTCACTGCATGCATGTTCGCTGTCAATAGTTCGCCGTAAAGCTGTAGCGTATTTGCTTTTTCAGCCTCTTTGAGCGTGTGTTTTAGCTTTTGGATTTTCGTTTCATTCTTTTTTCGCTCGTTGATGATGAAGCGTTCTAAATCCTGTCCTTGCTGCTTCACTCGATCGCGTTCCGCTTTCGAGTAAAAATATCGGTCTAGCAATTCGCTTATGGTAGAAAATGTTTTCCTTTCTCCTTTTACATGCTCTAAAGGCAAAATATAAAAATATTCTTTATTTAAAGTTTTTGTCATTTGCGGAACAATGCTTCCGCTTTTTATTTGATTTAAAACGGACATAAGCGTTCTGGCAACCGATTCCTTATTGGCGATTCCAGAGCGGTAGACGATTTCTTTTGCCAACAGAGGCGAGATGCCAGCAAATTGGTCGACAATTTGTTTTTCAAATTTTCCTGAAAACAGATCAATTTTTTTCAAAACCGTTTCTTCTGAAGCATGAAAAGGATTCAATTTGCCTTGGTCTGGAGGAAAAACATATGCGTGTCCGGGCAAAACAGAGCGATGGCGATTGACTGCAGCTGATACATGTTTGATGCTGTCAATGATCATCTTCTTTTCTTGATCGACTAAGATGATGTTGCTATGTTTTCCCATGATCTCGACAAATAATTGTTTCCTGGTGATATCCCCTAATTCATTGCGGGATCTCATTTGCAGCATGACGATTCGATCAAGTCCGACCTGGCTGATTTCCTCAATGATGCTTCCTTCCAAATGCTTTCTTAAAACCATACAGAACATCGGCGGTTCTTGCGGATTATCATAGTTGGAGGCTGTAAGATGAATGCGCGCAAAATTGGGATGATTGGATATAAGCAGACGATAATTTTTACCTTTCTGACGAATTTGCAAGATAAGATCGTGCTTAGAAGGCTGATGAATTTTTGTGATTTTTCCGCCTTCAAGCTCTTGTTTCAATTCTCTTTGAACACAATATGTAAAAATGCCGTCAAAAGACATATTTGCTCACCCTTTTTCCATGAAGTCCAAGAAAAAACTTACTAAATTATAACATGTTTTAGGACAAGGCTGAATATGTTGTTCTTAGAGCGTGTATCAAAAGGTGAAAAGGGGTGAAACAGAAATTCATGAAATGGCATGAATTGACAGAACAAGAAGTAATTCAATCATTGAATGTCGATATAAAAAAAGGATTATCAGAAAAAGAAGCAGAAAACCGCAGAAAAAAATTAGGATACAATGAGCTTGCAGAAGGAAAACGGCAATCAAATCTTTTGTTATTTTTCGGCCAGTTTAAAGATTTCATGGTTCTTGTTTTAATTGCGGCAACCGTCATTTCCGGCCTTTTAGGAGAGTATATTGATGCAGTTGCCATTATTGCGATTGTGATTTTGAACGGAGTTCTTGGATTTATTCAAGAGAAAAAGGCAGAGAAGTCTCTTGCTGCATTAAAAGAACTGTCAAGCCCGCAGACTACTGTATTGCGCAGCGGGAAGTGGGTGAAGATCCCTTCGAGAGAAATTGTCGTAGGGGACTGCATTAAATTTAAAAGCGGCGATCGAATCGGAGCTGATGTGCGTCTCATTCAAGTATCAAGCCTTGAAGTCGAGGAGTCGGCACTAACTGGTGAATCCGTCCCTGTTGGAAAACATACACGCCCATTAAAAGGGAATCAAGGATCCGTTGGCGATATGCAAAATATGGCCTTTATGGGCACGCTTGTAACAAGAGGAAGCGGAGTCGGCGTTGTCGTGGCTACAGGCATGAAAACGGCAATGGGGCAAATTGCAGATTTGCTGCAAACCCAGGAGCAGCAATTGACACCGATGCAGAGAAAATTAGAAGAGCTGGGCAAAGTTTTAATTGTTGTAGCTCTTCTCTTGACGGTATTAGTAGCAGGAATCGGAGTCATGCAAGGACATGCTGTTTATGAAATGTTTTTGGCGGGGGTCTCGCTGGCAGTGGCGGCGATTCCTGAAGGCTTGCCGGCGATTGTTACGGTTGCATTGGCATTGGGCGTCCAGCGGATGATCAAGAAAAATTCAATTGTCCGAAAGCTTCCAGCTGTTGAAACACTCGGATGTGCAACCGTCATTTGTTCAGATAAAACAGGAACAATGACTCAAAACCAAATGACTGTGACAGACATTTGGATAAGCAATAAATCATGGAAGGTAACAGGTGCGGGCTATCAGCCTGCTGGGGAGTTTTTTGAAAACGGAAAAAAAATTGATCCGGCTGCTCATAAACCGTTGAAGCAAATGTTAATGTTTGGAATGCTTGCTTCAACATCTGATATTATTGAAACAAATGGAGAATATTCCCTTGATGGCGACCCGACGGAAGGTGCGTTGATCGTGGCTGGCATGAAAGCGGGGCTGGCAAAATCAAAATTATTGAAGCAATTTCATATTATGCGAGAATTTCCTTTTGACTCCGACCGAAAAATGATGTCCGTCATTGTTCAAGATAAAGACGGAAAATGCTTTGCAGTTGCAAAAGGAGCTCCAGATGTTATATTAGAACGTTCGACACATGTTCTTTGGCACGATAGAAAAGAACGTTTAACGGAGCAGCGAAAAAATGACATTCAAAAGGCGATTTTTCATCAGGCAAACGAAGCATTAAGAACGATAGCAGTTGCATACAAACCGCTTCATACAGGATCTCTACCCCAAGCTGAAGCGGAATCTTCTCTTATTTTCATTGGCATACAAGGAATGATTGACCCGCCAAGACCAGAAGTGAAACAAGCGGTGAAGGAATGCGGTGAAGCAGGCATTAAAACTGTCATGATAACAGGCGATCATGTTATTACCGCACAAGCTATCGCAAAAGAACTAGAAATATTGCCGCCTAACGGTAAAGTAATGGACGGATCATCTTTGTCCAAGCTCACGATTGAAGAATTGGAAGAAGTAGTTGATGATATTTACGTATTTGCCAGAGTTTCTCCGGAGCATAAATTGAAAATTGTGAAAGCATTGCAAAACAAAGGACATATCGTTGCAATGACTGGAGACGGCGTAAATGATGCCCCGGCAATCAAAGCGGCAGACATAGGCATTTCGATGGGAATGAGCGGCACCGATGTGGCAAAAGAAGCTTCCTCTCTTATTCTCGTTGATGATAACTTTGCCACCATTAAAGCAGCGATTCAAGAAGGGCGCAATATTTATGACAATATCAGGAAATTTATTCGCTATTTATTGGCATCAAATGTAGGAGAGATACTAGTTATGTTATTTGCCATGATTTTAGCATTGCCACTGCCGCTTGTTCCGATTCAAATTTTGTGGGTGAATCTTGTAACAGATGGCCTGCCGGCTATGGCGCTTGGCCTTGATCCCGCAGAAGAAGATGTGTTAAAAAGAAAGCCTCGCGATCCGAAAGAAGGGATTTTTTCGAGAGGGCTTGGCTGGAAAATTTTATCTCGTGGGTTTTTAATCGGGCTGTCCACACTACTTGTCTTTTACTTCATTTATGAACGGAATACAGAACAGCTTGCCTACGCGCAAACAGCTGCTTTTGCAACACTTGTTTTGTCGCAATTGATTTTAGTGTTTGATTCAAGAACGGAAAGAACGATTTTTGACCGGAATCCTTTTAACAACATTTATTTGCTGCTGGCAGTCTTTTCATCCATAATCTTAATGCTTGTTGTCATTTATTATGAGCCGCTTCAACCGATTTTCCATACAACGCCTATCATGGCTCGAGATTGGCTGTTTATTTTCGTCATGTCCGCTCTGCCGACATTTTTGCTGGCAGGATCAATTTTAACAAGAAAAAAACGATAAGTTATGTTATAATTTTTTCAGGTGATAGATGCTATTCTATGACCTTTCTTTTTTTCTTTTGTTTTGAAGGCGACGAAAGAACGGATGTGGTACAATGGTATTAAGCATGACGGGATTTGGCCGCTCGGTAAAAACGGTGCAGCAGATGCAAATAACAGTTGAGATGAGATCGGTCAATCACCGGTTTTGTGAAATCAGCGTGCGGATGCCTAAAAATTTTTTTTCGCTTGAAGAAAAAATAAAGAAAGCCGTACAATCTTATATAAATCGAGGACGTGTGGAATTGTACATCACGGTCAGCGGAGAGGGTCTTTTTTCCAGAACCCTAAACGTTGACTGGTCCCTTGCCGCTCAATACATAGACGCTTTGAACGAAATGAAACGCCGTTTTCATATAGATGATTCCATTCGTTTCATGCACCTTTTGCATGATGAACATATTTTTGAAATTCAAGAGGTTGCGAATGAAAATGAAGAGCTTGAATGTATGATGTTAGAAGCTGTTCATGAAGCGGCCAATCAACTTCTGGAAATGCGGGCTGCAGAAGGAAGCAAGCTAAAAGAAGACTTGCTGAAGCATTTGGAAGCGTTAGAGCAAATCATAGAACATATTCAATCAAGAGCCAGTATTGTCGCAAGCAACTACAGAGATAAATTGCAAAAGCGTTTATCCGAGTTTATAACAGGGAATATTGATGAGAATAGAATATTGTTGGAAGTGGCAATTTTCGCTGACAAATCGGATATTACGGAAGAATTGACAAGATTAGAAAGCCATTTGAGCCAGTTTCGAAAAACGATCGAAAAAGATGAACCGATAGGGCGGAAGCTTGATTTTATCGTACAAGAGATGAGCCGGGAAGCCAATACGATCGGAGCTAAAGGGAATGATTCGGCCATTTCTGCTTTCGTTGTGGAATTGAAAACTGTTATTGAAAAATTAAAAGAGCAAGTTCAAAATATTGAATAAAGGCTTTTTAGGGGGAAAAATCATGGGAATTAAATTAATTAATATTGGCTTTGGCAACATCGTTTCAGCAAGCCGCATCATTTCCATTGTAAGCCCCGAATCGGCTCCGATAAAGCGGATGATTCAAGATGCAAGAGAACGAGGAATGCTTATTGATGCGACATATGGAAGAAGGACGAGAGCAGTTGTTATAATGGATTCTGACCATATTATATTGTCTGCCGTCCAACCGGAAACAGTTGCTCAAAGGCTTTCCAATAAAGATGAGCTGTCTGATGAAGGGTAGGGTAAATTTGAAATGCAATTAAAGAAAAAAGGTTTGTTAATTGTTTTGTCTGGACCGTCCGGAGTGGGAAAAGGCACTGTTCGCAAAGCGTTGTTTGCACAAAAAGACGTCAATTTTCAATATTCGATCTCAGTGACGACGAGAACCCCACGGGAGGGTGAGAAGGACGGTGTAGATTATTTTTTTAAAACACGCGAACAATTTGAACAGATGATTAAGGAAAACAAACTGCTTGAATGGGCAGAATATGTTGGGAATTATTACGGTACACCCGTTGAATATGTAGAGAAAACACTTGCAGAAGGAAAAGATGTTTTTCTAGAAATTGAAGTTCAAGGGGCTCTTCAAGTTAAAAAGGCATTTCCTGACGGGTTGTTTATATTTTTACTCCCGCCTAGCCTGGAAGAACTGAAAAATCGAATTGTCACGAGAGGAACAGAGTCAGCTGACTTGATCAATAATCGGATGAAAAAAGCAAAAGAAGAAATTGACATGATGGATTATTATGACTATGTTGTTGTTAATGATGAAGTGAATCTTGCCTGTGAAAAAATTAAAGCGATTGTGACTGCTGAACATTGCAGAAGGGAAAGAGTTGCACAAATGTACAAAAAATTTTTGGAGGTTGAGTCTTGATGCTTTATCCATCAATTGATTCCCTATTAAACCGTATCAATTCAAAATATACACTAGTAACTGTAGCAGCAAAAAGAGCGCGGCAAATGCAGCAAAACAATGACCAGCAATTGGAAAACACGGTATCTGTAAAATATGTCGGAAAAGCGCTGGAAGAAATTGATGCAGGGCTGCTTAATTATGAAAAGATTGAGAAATAATAGCTGCTGTCATAACAACCTACTTGATAGGTTGTTATTTTTTTAAAAAGCTGAGAAATAGGAGGAGAACAAAGTGGCACGTCCGAGACGTATTTTATTGTGTGTAACGGGAGGAATAGCGGTTTTCAAGGCTGCAGCTTTGACGAGCAAGCTGACACAGGCGGGTTTTGATGTGAAAGTGATCATGACAGAATCTGCTACGAAATTCGTCACCCCTTTGACGTTTCAAGTACTATCGAGAAATGAAGTGTTTTTAGATACTTTTGATGAAAAAGATGCGAAAGTGATTGCACATATCGATTTAGCCGACTGGGCTGATTTAGTGCTCGTAGCTCCAGCAACTGCCAATATCATTGGGAAACTTGCCTCAGGGATTGCCGATGATATGGTGACAACGACACTGCTGGCGACAACTGCACCGGTTTGGATTGCTCCTGCAATGAATGTACATATGTATGGCCATCCGGCTGTAAAACGCAACATTGAAACGCTTTATCGGGACGGCTATCAGTTTATTGAACCGCAAGAAGGACATCTTGCATGCGGTTACGTTGGCAAAGGCCGCCTGGAAGAGCCGGACAAAATCGTTGAACTCATTCAAAACCATTTTTCCGATCAAACGAAGGTACCTTCCGTCTTGAATCAGAAAACAATTATCATTACTGCGGGGCCGACAAGGGAAAAAATAGATCCTGTCCGGTTTTTCTCCAACCATTCAAGCGGAAAAATGGGCTATGCGATCGCCGAGCAGGCGAAGGAGCTTGGAGCGAGCGTAATTTTAATTTCCGGTCCGACTTCTCTTGCGCCGCCGGCCGGGGTGACATTTGTGCCAGTTGAAAGTGCTGAAGAGATGTATCATGAAGTGATGAACCATTTTGACAAAGCCGACATTGTGATTAAATCTGCCGCAGTTTCTGATTATCGGCCGAAACAAACATTTGATCAAAAAATGAAAAAAAAGGACGGCTCATTAGTCATTGAATTGGAACGTACGGAAGACATTTTAAAAAGACTCGGCGAGAAGAAAGGAACAAAATTGCTGGTAGGATTTGCGGCGGAAACGGAAAATGTTGAACAATATGCGCTGCATAAGCTGAATGAAAAGAACTTGGATTTAATTGTCGCCAACAATGTAAATGAACCAGGAGCAGGATTTCAAAAGGATACAAATATAGTGACGATTTTTCATAGAAACGGAGAAAAGAAGGCGTATCCGCTTATGTCTAAAAAAGAAGTGGCAAATGCAATTTTAAGAGAAATTGAAAAGCTTTTGAAAGGTGAATAGATAATGCGGTATGCAAGCGTTGTTGTGGATGTCCCGGCAAAAGGCACTGACAAGCTATTTGACTACGAAATTCCAAATAAATTCGCTGGCGTAATCCAGCCTGGCATGAGGGTCATCGTTCCTTTCGGCTCCCGCAAGCTTACTGGATTTGTCGTTCAGTTAAAAAATGAAACAGATATTGACAGTGTGAAACCGATCCATTCGCTTTTTGATCCGGAACCGGTATTAAATCATGAACTGTTAGAGCTTGGCGCATGGCTTAGTGAAACGACTCTTTGCTATAAAATCACCGCTTTTCAGGCAATGCTTCCGGCTGCGATGAAAACGAGGTACATAAAAGAAATCAAGCCATCGAGCTCCGCTCAATTGGAGGATTTGCCTGAAGAGATCAGGACTGCTTTCGAAAAAGGAGGGCCGCTTTCATGGGAGGATTTACCTTCATCGCTTGTCGCCGTCGTTCAAAAGGAAATTCGTAATGGGAATTTGCAAATCGATTATCGTGTCGAACAAAAGCAAAAAAAACGGCTTGTGAAATATGTAAAGCCTCTTTTGCCGGTTCGTGAGCTTGAAGAACAGCTTCAGCATTTGCCAGCTCGCGCCCATAAACAGAAAGAGGTTATTCAATTTTTTATTGATCATCCTAATCCGATTTTATTAACGGAGTTGACGAACAGCATACAAGGAGCTTCAATTGCCGTCAAAGCGTTAATTAAAAAAGGTATTTTGACAGAGGAGCAAGTAGAAATTTACAGAGATCCTTATGAGCATAAACAGTTTCCGAGAACGAAGCCTTTACCGTTAACTGACGAACAAAAACGTGCAATGGAGCCGATTTTAGACAAGCTGAATCGACACGAGCACGAAGTATTTTTAATGTATGGGGTCACGGGAAGTGGCAAAACGGAAATTTATTTGCAAGCGATCGAGAAGGTATTGAATGAAGGAAAAGAAGCGATCGTGCTAGTACCTGAAATATCGTTGACTCCTCAAATGGTTCAGCGGTTTAAAAGCAGATTTGGCAGCCAGGTTGCTGTTCTTCATAGCGGGTTGTCCAGCGGGGAAAAGTTCGATGAATGGCGGAAAATTTACCGGAAAGAAGCGAAGCTTGTCGTCGGGGCGAGATCAGCAATTTTTGCCCCGTTTCAAAATATCGGCATCATTATTATTGATGAAGAGCATGAAACTAGCTATAAACAGGAGGAAAGTCCTCGGTATCATGCAAGGGACGTTGCCATTTACAGAGGGAAATATCATCAATGTCCAGTCATTTTAGGAAGCGCCACTCCGACGCTTGAATCATTTGCGAGAGCACAAAAAGGCGTTTATACGTTGTTAACTTTAAAAGAACGCGTCAACCGCCGTCCTCTGCCGGAAGTCCATATTGTCGACATGCGGGAGGAGCTGAGAAACGGCAACCGATCGATGTTTTCAAGAACGTTGTTTGAAAAGCTGACAGATCGCTTGAAGAAAGGAGAGCAATCTGTACTTTTATTAAACAAGCGCGGCTATTCTTCCTTCGTCATGTGCAGAAATTGCGGACATGTCATAGGATGTCCTCATTGCGATATTTCCCTTACTTATCATCGGCATGGGGAAAAGCTAAAATGCCACTATTGCCAATTCGAAACAGCCATGCCGTCGCGATGCCCAGAATGTGGAAGCGAGCATATCCGCTTTTTCGGAACAGGAACTCAGCGTATCGAGGAAGAGCTCAACAGGCTTATCCCGGAAGCGCGTGTCATACGGATGGATGTCGACACGACCAGCCGTAAAGGAATGCATGAAAAGCTTTTAAACGCATTCGGCGAAAAAAAAGCAGACATCCTGCTTGGAACACAAATGATTGCAAAAGGATTGGACTTCCCTGATGTCACATTGGTCGGAGTGCTTTCGGCTGACACGATGCTCCATCTTCCTGATTTCCGGTCTGGAGAAAAAACGTTTCAATTATTAACGCAAGTAAGCGGAAGAGCAGGCCGGCATGAGCTTCCGGGGGAAGTGGTGATTCAAACTTATACGCCTGAGCATTACTCCATTCAATTGGCAAGCTTGCATGATTTTGAAACATTTTATCGACAGGAAATGAAAATGAGAAAATCTTTTGCCTATCCGCCCTATTATTTTCTCATTCTCATTACCGTTTCCCATCCAAATGCGATAAAAGCAGCTGAAGTAACGGAGAAAATTGGACAATATTTAAAGCTTCATTTATCAAATGAGGCGCAGATCCTCGGTCCTGTCAGTTCGCCAATACCGAAGATGAAAGATAGATATCGATTTCAATGCATGATAAAATACAAACGGGAAAAAAACTTGTATAAAACACTGAAATTATTGTTCGAGCATTATGAAGAGGACATGTCGCAAACGGATTTAAAATTGATGATTGATCTAAATCCGTATACCATTCTATAAATTGGTTATGTAAATTGTTAGCATCATATCTAGTTTTTAGATGTCGATGAGTTGGAAACAATAGAAGGGAGATATGTATGGCGAAAATTATATTTATGGGCACGCCTGACTTTGCTGTACCAGTGCTAAATCGAATCGTAAAAGACGGTCATGACGTTTGTGCGGTTGTCACACAGCCAGACCGCCCGAAAGGAAGAAAAAAACAATTGACGCCTCCGCCTGTAAAAGTGGCTGCAGAACAACATAACATTCCAGTGCTTCAACCTGAAAAAATCCGTCACAAAGAAGAAATAGAAAAAATTTTGGCGTTAAAACCCGACTTAATTGTAACGGCTGCTTTTGGTCAAATTTTGCCAAAAGAGATTTTGGACGCACCGAAATATGGCTGTATAAATGTACATGCTTCTCTTTTGCCTGAGCTGCGAGGCGGAGCACCCATTCATTATGCCATCATGCAAGGCAAAAAGAAGACGGGAGTTACGATCATGTATATGGTGGAAAAACTGGATGCCGGAGATATTTTAACACAAGTCGAAGTTCCAATTGATGAAAGGGATACGGTTGCTACATTGCACGACAAATTGAGCGAAGCAGGCGCCAATCTTTTATCACAAACGATACCGAAAATTTTAGAAAACAGTATAACTCCAATTCCGCAAGATGAAACGAAAGCCACATTTGCCTGGAATATTCAAAGGGAACAGGAAAAAATCGATTGGACGAAAAGCGGTGAAGAGGTGTACAACCACATTCGCGGGTTAAATCCTTGGCCAGTTGCCTACACGGTTTTGAACGGAAAGACGATTAAAATTTGGTGGGGAGAAAAAGTGAAGAAAGAACACCAAGCAGAGCCTGGAACAATTGTTTCCGTCGACAAGGACGGTTTCGTTGTTGCAACAGGAAATGACGTTTCCATTAAAATTATTGAGCTTCAGCCGTCCGGAAAGAAAAAAATGAGTTGCGAGCAATTTTTAAGAGGAACGCAAATTGAAATAGGGATGACATTCGAATGAAAAAACGAAATGCAAGAGAACTAGCAATGGATTTACTAGTGGCCATCGAAGAAAAACAAGCATACAGCAACCTGCTGCTAAATACATGGATTGATAAATATAAATTGGAGCAAAAAGATGCTGCTTTATTGACAGAGCTTGTCTACGGAACCATCCAGCGGAAGCTGACTCTTGATTACTATTTATCGCATTTTCTAGAGAAAAAGAAAAAAATTAGCAATTGGGTGATCCAGCTTTTAAGAATATCGCTTTATCAAATGGTGTATTTAGATCGGATTCCTGACCGCGCGGTTCTTTATGAGGCAGTGGAAATCGCCAAAAAGAGAGGACATAAAGGGATTGCGGCTCTAGTAAACGGTGTTTTGCGAAATATACAACGAAAAGGCCTCCCTACCATTAAAGATATACAAGATCCGATTGAGCGTACAGCGGTAAAGACAAGCGCTCCGAAATGGCTTGTCGAACGGCTTGCGAGTCAATACGGGTTTGAGACTGCGGAAAATATATTATCCTCGCAGCTTTTGCATGCTAAACAGACAGCTAGAGTGAACAAGCTGAAAACGACAGTTCCTCAGGCGATCGCTGCTTTGGAAAAAGAAGGAATAAAGGCGGTAAAGGGAAAGCTGGTTGATGAGGCCATCGAAGCTGTAAAAGGAAATTTAGCGAATACGAGCCTCTATCAAAAAGGTTGGTTCACCATTCAAGATGAAAGCTCGATGCTCGTCTCGCTAGCTTTACATGTAAAAGAAGGAGAGCAAATTTTGGATGCATGTGCAGCTCCGGGAGGGAAGTCAACTCATATTGCAGAGCTTTTGAATAATACGGGTAAAGTCGTCTCCCTAGATTTGCACGAGCATAAAATCCAGCTCATCGAAAAACAAGCATCAAGGCTTGGGCTCTTGAATGTAAACGCAAAAGTGCTGGACAGCCGCAACGCCTCGGAGCATTTTCCGCCAAACAGCTTCGACAAAATTTTAGTGGATGCACCGTGCAGCGGATTCGGTGTCATAAGAAAAAAACCGGAAATAAAATATACGAAAACAGAAGAAGATATTCTTTCTTTAACATCAGTGCAAAAAAAGATATTAGCTTCCGTAGCTGATTTGGTGAAGCCTGGAGGTTTGCTTGTTTATAGCACTTGCACAATAGATAAACAAGAAAATGAGGAGATGATAAAATATTTTTTAAAGGAGCATGATGACTTTCAATTGGATGAGACGTTAAAAGATCGAATGCCGGAAAAAGTTCGACAATACGTCGAAAACGGCTTTGTGCAAATTTTGCCGCAATATTTCAATACCGACGGATTTTTTATCGCGGCTTTGAGAAGGAAGGTACAATGATGGACAAGATGCAAGTAAAACCATCTATTTATTCGTTAAAATATTCCGATTTAAAAGAATGGCTTGAACAACAAGGAGAAAAAGGCTTTCGAGCAGCACAAATTTTTGATTGGCTGTATAAAAAACGCGCTGCCTCTTTCGATGAAATGACCAATTTGCCAAAGTCATTGAAGGAAGCATTGGCGGAGCATTTCGATTTGACAACATTGAAAACAATTGTTAAGCAAACGTCAAAAGACGGCACGATGAAATTTTTGTTTGAGCTCCATGACGGCTATTCCATTGAAACGGTGTTAATGAGGCATAATTACGGAAACTCAGTATGTGTGACAACCCAAGTTGGCTGCCGAATCGGGTGCACCTTTTGCGCTTCCACATTAGGTGGATTAAAACGAAATTTATCTGCGGGGGAAATTGTAGCTCAAGTCATAAAAGTGCAGCAAATTTTAGATGAAATCGGCGAACGAGTCAGCCATGTCGTCATAATGGGGATTGGAGAGCCTTTTGACAACTATGAAGAAATGATGTCATTTTTAAAAATCATCAACGACGAAAAAGGATTGAACATTGGCGCCCGCCACATTACTGTTTCAACTAGCGGAATTATCCCTAAAATTTATCAATTTGCTGATGAAAATTTACAAATCAATTTAGCTATTTCCCTCCATGCACCGAATACAGAACTGCGCACAAAGCTAATGCCGATCAATAAAGCTTTTAAGCTTCCTGATTTAATGAAGGCAGTCAAATATTATATTGACAAAACAGGGCGGCGAATTTCATTTGAATACGGACTGTTTGGAGGCGTAAATGATCAAGTGGAGCACGCACTCGAGCTTGCTGAGCTAATAAAAGATTTAAAATGCCACGTGAATTTAATTCCAGTCAACTATGTTCCGGAGCGGAATTATGTTCGCACGAGCAAAAATCAAATTTTTCGATTTGAACGGACATTAAAGGAACAAGGGATTAATGTCACGATCCGAAGAGAACATGGACACGATATTGATGCAGCTTGCGGACAGTTAAGGGCAAAAGAGCGAAAAATAGAGACGAGGTGAATAAATGAAAACCGCTGTTTTTACTGACAAAGGGAAGGTCAGAACCCATAATGAAGACGCCGCAAGTGCCATTCTTAACCGACACGGGCAAATTTTAGCTGTCGTAGCTGACGGAATGGGTGGCCACCTCGCAGGCGATGTCGCAAGCAGAATGACGATCGAGCATTTTGAAAAAAGCTGGAACGAAGCGGAAAAAATGGAACATCCCGAGCAGGCGGAGCGCTGGATAAACGATCATATTGCCGAAGTCAACGAAGAACTTTTGACATATGCGAATGAACATAAGGAATGTAAAGGAATGGGCACGACGTTTGTCGGCGCCATCTGTACTGAAAGCTTTGCTACAATCGCCCACATTGGCGACAGCCGATGCTATTTGTTAAATAAAGCCGGTTTTGCTCAAATTACCGATGATCATTCATTAGTGAATGAGCTTGTGAAATCGGGACAAATTTCAAAAGAGGATGCGAAAGAGCATCCGCGAAAAAACATTTTATTGAAGGCTCTCGGCACAGAACAATCTGTCGATGCAGATATTAAAACAGTCGGCCTAGAAGTAAACGATTATTTGCTTCTTTGTTCTGACGGTTTATCGAATAAAGTGCAGGAACATGAAATGGAATCAATTTTATCATCCGACCAATCACTGGAAGAAAAAGCGAAGGAATTAATACGGCTAGCAAATGAAAACGGCGGCGATGACAATATTTCTGTCATTATTTATAAACATGTCATCGGCCACGAGAGTGATGGAACATGCTGATCGGCAAGCGGATTAGCGGCCGTTATAAAATTTTGAAAGTGATTGGCGGAGGAGGAATGGCAAACGTTTATTTAGCAAGAGACATTATTTTAGAACGCGACGTTGCCATTAAAATTTTACGATTAGATTTTTCAGATGATGATGAGTTTATACGAAGATTTAGGAGAGAGGCACAATCGGCAACAAGCCTTGCCCATCCGAATATCGTCAGCATTTACGATGTCGGCGAAGAAGATAACATTTACTACATCGTGATGGAGTATGTGGAAGGCAAGACGTTAAAGCAGTACATCCAGCAAAATGCACCTTTGCATCCTAGAGAAGCATTAAATTTAATGGAGCAAATCGTATCAGCCATTGCTCACGCACACGAAAATCAAATTGTCCATAGAGATATAAAGCCGCACAATATACTTATTGACAACCTCGGGAACATTAAAGTGACCGATTTTGGGATTGCTATGGCTCTGACATCAACAACCATTACCCACACTAATTCCGTGCTGGGCTCTGTACATTATTTGTCGCCTGAACAAGCGAGAGGTCAGATTGCAACAAAAAAATCTGACATTTATTCGCTCGGCATCGTCCTGTATGAAATGCTGACAGGCAGGCTCCCTTTTGACGGGGAATCGGCCGTATCAATCGCTTTAAAGCATTTGCAATCAGAAGCTCCGTCTCCAAAGAGATGGAACCCTGAGATCCCCCAAAGCGTCGAAAATATTATTTTAAAGGCGATGGCGAAAGACCCTCTTCACCGTTATTCCTCTGCGGAAGAAATGGGAGAAGATATTCGCACTGCCTTTAATACAGACAGATTAGATGAAAAGAAATTTGAAATACCTGATAACGACGAAAAAACGATCACCCATCCGATTGTTTTACATGATATACCTGAAACTGGGGAACAAACAATCATTCATCATGCAAAGGATCGGCAGCCGTCGGGATTAGAAAAGGAACAAAAGCATGAAAATATTGTAAGCCCTAAGAAAAAAAGAAAATGGCTGAAAATGTTATGGATGGCGACAGCTGTAGTCATCATAGCCATCATTTTAGCACTTCTCGTTCTTCCTAAACTAATCCTTCCAAAAGATGTAGAAGTGCCTGATGTGAGAGGGAAAACATATGAGGAAGCTGTCAACCAATTGCTGAAGGAAGGATTTGATGTCAAAGACACGATTTTGTTGGAAAACGATGAAATTGAAGAAGGATATGTCATAAGGACAGAACCAGAAGCAGGAGAAATGGTAGAAGAAGGTTCTTCTATTATCATTTATGAAAGTGCAGGCAAGAAAAAGGTAACGCTTGATAATTATATCGGGAAGGATATCGAGAGAGTAAGGCAGCTCCTTGAAGTAAAAGGATTTTCCAACATTACAGTATTGGAAGAATATAGCGGTGAAGAGGAAGGAACTGTCATTGACCAATCTCCGAGTGAGGGAGCAGAGCTCATTCCTGATGAAGATGAAATTACATTAACCGTGAGCAAAGGACCGAGAAAAATCACGCTTGCAGATTTAACGGGATACACAGAAGAAGCTGTTAAGGACTATGTGGAAAAAGAAGGTTTATCTTTTTCAAAGAAAGAAGAACATTCCGATGAAGTTCCTGCCGGTCAAGTGATTTCCCAATCACCGAGCGCAGGAAAAAAAGTGCTTCCGGGTGAAAAAATAGAAGTGGTTATTTCCTTAGGTCCGGAAGAAAAGCCGGACAAAAAAGTCGTCCGTGAAGTAGAGATCCCGTTTGATCCCGAAATTCACGGCGAAGAAGCGGAAGTGGGTATTTATATCAATGATGCTGAGCATTCTATCGGTGAACCTTATGAAACATTTAAAATATCAAAGCCTACCAAAAAGAAAATTGAGCTGACGATTCAACCTGGTCAATCCGCTTATTATCAAGTTTTGCTGAATAATGAAGTGGTGAAAACTGAAACAGTTCCTTATCCTGAAAATTAATGAAAAAGGAGGTCATGTATGCCAAAAGGCAAAATTGTTAAAGCGTTAAGCGGATTTTATTACGTATTGGCTGAAAATAAGCTTTATCAATGCAGGGGAAGAGGGGTGTTTCGAAAAAATAAAATTTCCCCTCTAGTAGGAGATGAAGTTATTTTTCAGGCGGAAAATGAAAAAGAAGGCTACATTCTAGAAATTTTGCATAGAAAGAATGAATTGATCCGTCCGCCCATTTCAAACATTGATCAAGGGATCTTAGTTTTTTCCGCTGTAAGTCCAGATTTTAGTGCCAAGCTGCTGGATCGCTTTTTGGTGTTAATGGAAGCCAAAAACATTCGCCCGATCATTTGTATTACAAAAATGGACTTAATTGCAGATCATGTAATAGATGAAAAGATTCGTCAGTTTGCCAAAGATTATGAAAAAATTGGCTATCCTGTCTTTTTGATGACTACAAAAGAGCCTGAAACAGTTAAACAGGTCATTCCTTATTTAAAAGACAGCATTTCAGTGATTGCCGGGCAATCTGGAGTTGGCAAATCCTCCATGTTGAACTGCCTGGATCACCGTTTGCAATTGAAGACAGGAGAAATTTCCGATCATTTGGGGAGAGGAAAGCATACAACGAGACATGTAGAGCTCATTTCATTGGGAGGGGGACTAGTCGCCGATACGCCCGGATTTAGTTCGCTGGAGTTTACGGGTATAGAAGCTGATGACTTGCCGAATTGCTTTCCAGAGATAAAAGAATTTAGCATTCAATGTAAATTTCGAGGCTGTCTTCATCAGAAGGAGCCAAAATGCGCCGTTAAAGAAGCGGTTGAAAATGGAGATATTTCCTCCTACAGGTACGAACATTATCTTCAGTTTTTAGAAGAGATAAAAGAAAGAAAGCCGAGGTATTGAACATGGTTAAAATTGCACCTTCGATTTTATCCGCAGATTTTTCTAGGTTGGCAGAAGAAATTATTGATGTGGAAAAAGGAGGAGCGGATTACATTCATGTTGACGTGATGGACGGCCACTTTGTGCCGAATATTACGATCGGTCCGCTCATTGTGCAAGCGATCCGCCCAGTGACCAAGCTGCCGCTTGATGTTCATTTAATGATTGAACAGCCTGATCGTTATATTCCTGCTTTTGTTGAAGCAGGAGCCGACTTGTTGTCCGTTCATGCGGAAGCCTGCCCGCATCTTCATCGAACGATCCATTTAATCAAATCGAATGGAGTGAAAGCAGGTGTTGTTTTAAATCCACATACTCCTGTATCGATGATCGAGCATGTAATAGAAGATGTTGATCTCGTGCTTTTGATGACGGTTAACCCTGGATTTGGCGGACAAGCGTTTATTCCATCAGTCATCAAAAAAATTCAGCAAGTTTCCAGCATCTTGAAAGAAAGAAATTTGCAAGTTGAGATCGAAGTGGACGGCGGCATCAACGCTGAAACAGCCAAATTGTGTGTGGAAGCTGGAGCAAATGTGCTTGTGGCAGGATCAGCCATTTATAATGAAAAAGATCGCAAGCAAGCGATCAAATCTATAAGAGGAATGTGAAAGAACCGTTTATATGCGGTTCTTTTCACATTTAAAGGAAAAAATTTTTCATTTTTACGTCGATTCTTCAATAGATGTCAAGTACTTTTTTATTTTTTTCATGCATAAAGATATTGTAAGAAAAGTTGATGAAGACGTTCTAATTAGTATCTAAAATACGGATGATGAATATGCTACTTATAGACGTTTTTTAGATTTCTCATGGGGAGGGTAAATATAAATGAGATTTTATACAATTAAGCTTCCGAGGTTTTTAGGAGGAATTATACGGGCAATGCTCGGTTCATTTAAGAAAGATTAAAGAAGCACCTATCAAGGTGCTTTCTGCTTGTAGACAAAGCCAAATGGTGTGAACTCTACAAGCTTTTTTTATACCAAATTATATTGTGGGGATTTACCATTCTGTTAGAATGTTCGGCTTCAACTGGAAAAAATAATAGAGGACACCGATTAAGTGCATGTTGCCTTCGTTTTTAGCAAACTTTCAACAAATACAGTAAATGGCAGGGGTTTTTGTCTTCAATACTAAAAAGCTGCCTCATTTTTCTTCCATTTTTTTTTGTGTAAAAAAGAATTTTTTTAATTTAAAGTAGACTTTATGCGGTTGATTTTGTGTATGCCAAAAGGAACACGGATCGGGCTGAAGAAAGGCAAGGCAAACTGTTTGAGAAAGTGGAATGTATTCCGATCGTTAATATGTAGTAAATAACCTATGTAGTTTTTTTAGCAGTTTGAAAAAATTTCATATTAACGTGGATTTTAAAGTTGCAGAATTCGCCTAAAAAGAAGAATGTGCTTGAAGAAATGTGACATTGGGAGTGCTTCAAAAGGTGAATAAAGAGTATTGAAACAAAACGGTCAGAAGTTTGTTAAAGCGCCGATTTTTTAAACGCTTATTTTCGAAATACTTTTGATCAGAAGATATCGGGATTCGCCGATTTCTTCTGATCATAATCCAACCTCTTGTCGTCTAACTTTTGTTTTATACACGCTCAACTTTTCCAGATTTAAGAGCACGTGCAGAAACGTATACACGTTTTGGCTTTCCATTCACAAGAATTCGCACTTTTTGAAGGTTCGCTCCCCATTTGCGTCTTGAAGCGTTCATAGCGTGAGAGCGTGTATTGCCAAAGCTTGTTTTTTTGCCAGTAATCACGCATTTACGAGCCATTTCTATACCTCCTAACTTGCAAGGAAATTGCTATTTTGACAATGTTTCAAGATACTATAATAATGTAACATACACCCTTGATCATTGCAATATAAATTCACCTCACTTTCAAGAATTTACGCTTGACATCATCATGTATTAATGCTCTTATTATGTAGGGAGCCATGACATTTCTTTAAATCCAAATCATCATATAGTAAAATGTTTGTAATGAACGTATGCTAAAGGAGGAACTCGAATGTCCATCGAATTAAAAACGAAATATGGCCAGATCGAAATTTCGAATGATGTAGTCGCACAAGTTGCCGGCGGTGCAGCTGTTGATTGTTACGGAATTGTCGGAATGGCTTCCAAAAATCAAATTAAAGACGGACTCTCAGAAATTTTACGGCGAGAAAATTTCAGCCGTGGAGTGATCGTCCGCCAAGAACAAGAGAGCGTTCATATTGATATGTATATTATTGTCAGCTATGGAACAAAAATATCAGAAGTTGCTCATAATGTTCAAACAAAAGTGAAATATACATTAAATCAAATTCTTGGATTATCTGTCGATTCCATTAACATATATGTGCAAGGGGTTCGTGTAACGAATCCGTAGAGAAGGAGGAAACATTTGTGGCCAATACTTTGCTTGATGGGAAGCGCTTTGCGGAAATGGTGATTCAAGGAGCGAATCATCTATCTAATAATGCGAAAGTGGTGGATGCGTTAAACGTTTTTCCTGTTCCGGATGGGGATACGGGAACAAACATGAATTTATCCATCACAGCTGGAGCAAAAGAAGTACAAAAACATGTTTCATCAAATATCGGTTCTGTAGCTGGAGCATTTGCAAAAGGTCTGTTAATGGGCGCGCGTGGGAATTCTGGGGTTATTTTATCCCAGCTTTTTCGTGGGTTTGCAAAAGCGGTTGAAGGAAAAGAATCGATCAATGCGGATGAATTTGCTAAAGCTTTTCAAGCAGGTGTTGATACTGCCTATAAAGCTGTTATGAAGCCTGTTGAAGGGACCATTTTAACGGTTGCAAAAGATGCTGCGAAAAAAGCTGTTAAAACAGCTAAATCAACCGATGATCTGACAATTGTTATGGAAGAAGTGGTAAAAGAAGCAAAGGAGTCATTAAAGAGAACGCCTGAGCTTCTGCCTGTCCTAAAAGAAGTGGGCGTTGTGGATAGCGGTGGACAAGGACTTGTATTTATTTACGAGGGATTTTTGGCAGAATTAAAGGGAGAGAAAATTTCCGAATCCCCTAAGCTTCCTTCGATGGACAAACTGGTAAGTGCAGAGCATCATAAAAATGCACAAAGTCATATTAATACAGAAGATATTAAATATGGATATTGTACAGAATTTATGGTTCGATTTGAAAAAGAAAAAGAGCCGTTTTCTGAAAAGAAATTTCGCGAAGATTTATCCCGGTTCGGAGATTCGCTTTTAGTAATTGCCGATGATGAACTTGTCAAAGTACATATCCATTCTGAACAGCCTGGCGAGGTATTGACATACGGGCAGCGCTACGGCAGCTTATTGAATATGAAAATTGAAAACATGCGCGAGCAGCATAGTACAATTGTCAATAATCAAACGGAAAATGTATTATCTACTGAACCGGCGGCACCCAAAAATGAAAAGTACGGAATTATCGCGGTTGCCATGGGCTCGGGAATTTCCGACCTTTTTACATCAATTGGTGCAACAAAAATTATTGAAGGCGGCCAGACGATGAATCCAAGTACTGAAGATTTTGTAAAGGCTGTCGAACAGTTGAACGCAGAGAATATTATTATTTTGCCGAACAATTCCAATATCATTATGGCAGCCAATCAAGCAGCACAAATAACTGATAAAAATATAAGAGTCATTGAAACGAAAAGCGTTCCTCAAGGATTATCCGCCCTGCTGGCTTTCAATCCTGAACTCGGTTTAGAGGAAAACGTAAAGGCGATGGAGGAAGCAAGCAGGAATGTGAAAACAGGACAAGTCACATATGCTGTAAGGGATACAAGTATTGACGGACTTGCGATAGAAAAAGGAGACTTCATGGGGATTTACGAGAAAACCATCGTCGCAAAAGATAAAAGCAAGCTTGAAGCTGCCAAAAAATTGTTGGATCAAATGATCGATGAAGAGGATGAAATATTGACGATTCTCCAAGGAGAAGATGCATCCGAAAACGAAGTAGACCAATTAGTCCAACATGTTGAAAATCATTATGAACATATCGAAATTGAGGTTCATAATGGAAATCAGCCATTATATTCTTATATTTTTTCAGTTGAGTAGAGCAGGAGGGCTTCGGCCTTCCTCTTTTTATTTCACGGTTTAAGTATTTTTGGTAAACTAAATATCGATATTTCAAACGGTTTTAAAGGAGGTTTCCCGCGGCTAAGTTCAAAGCTGCAAACAGAACATGAACCAATTGCTACAACCGGTCACAGCGGTTAAAGGGGTAGGAGAACAAACAGAACGTTTGCTGCATGATATGGGAATACATACTGTTTCTGATTTGCTTTATTATTTTCCTAATCGCTATGAAGACAACCGTTTAAAGGATCTTGCTGAAGTGAAGCATAAAGAAAGAGTGACAGTCGAAGGAAAGGTTTACAGCGAGCCATTGCTGACCTATTACGGAAAGAAGCGGTCGCGTCTTTCCTTTCGCCTGCTTGTCGGCCGTTATGTTGTCACTGCAGTTTGTTTTAATAGACCATATTACAAACAGAAGCTTGCTATCAATCAAGTTGTTACCGTCTCTGGCATTTGGGACCGCAATCGGCAAACTGTCAATGTTCAACAGATTCATTTTGGGCCTCATAAGCAAAATCAAGAAGTAGAACCCGTTTATTCAGTCCGCGGAAAGCTGACTGTTTCAGAGCTAAAACGGATTATCAGGACCGCCATCCAGTCGTATTCCAGTTTTATTCCAGAAAATTTGCCGGAAATGCTCAGGAAGCGATATAAATTGCCGATGAAAGAAGAAGCGGTAAGAGCCATGCACCTTCCCAAAAATGCCGATGAACTGAAACAGGCAAGAAGAAGATTTGTTTACGAAGAATTTTTATTATTTCAATTGAAAATGCAGGCGATTAAACATTTTCGCAGGTCTTCCTCAAGAGGAATTTCTCATCATTTTGATCGAAAAGAATTGCAATCCTTTATCGACACGCTTCCTTTTTCATTAACAAACGCACAAAAGCGTGTCGTTTCGGAAATTTTATCCGATATGTCTTCACCCTACAGGATGAACCGCCTTCTTCAAGGAGATGTTGGATCAGGGAAAACCGCAGTTGCTGCCATTGTGATGTATGCCGCTGTGTTAAGCGGCTATCAAGCGGCATTGATGGTTCCGACGGAAATTTTAGCTGAGCAGCATGCGAAATCATTGTCAAATCTTTTTTCGCATACGTCTGTCCGCATCGCTTTATTAACAAGCTCAATCAAAGGGAAAAAACGAAAAGAGCTGCTTCTTCAGTTAAAATCCGGGGACATTAACATGATCATAGGGACGCATTCCCTTATTCAGGAGGAAGTGAATTTTTGCCGTTTAGGGCTTGTGATTACGGATGAACAGCATCGGTTCGGCGTCAATCAGCGAAGAATATTGCGGGAAAAAGGAGAATTCCCAGATGTGTTATTTATGACGGCAACTCCTATTCCAAGAACTCTTGCTATAACTGCATTTGGCGAAATGGATGTTTCCATCATTGATGAAATGCCTTCCGGAAGAAAGAAGGTAAAAACATATTGGGTTCGGCCGGAAATGTTAACCCGAATTCTAATATTTATTGAAAAAGAAGTGAAAAAGGGCCATCAAGCGTATGTGATTTGTCCGTTAATTGAAGAATCGGAAAATTTGGATGTCGAAAATGCTGTGACAGTGCACAGTCAATTAACTCAATTTTATCAGGGCAGAATTCAAATCGGCCTTTTGCATGGACGCATGTCACAAGAAGAGAAAAATCAGGTGATGATGGATTTTAGCGAAAATAAAGTGCAAGTTCTTGTCTCCACGACAGTAGTGGAAGTGGGCGTAAACGTACCGAATGCCACGGTCATGTTAGTTTACGATGCGGAGCGGTTTGGTCTTGCCCAGCTCCATCAGCTGCGAGGAAGAGTTGGCCGAGGAAGCTTGCAATCCTATTGCATACTGCTTTCAGATCCGAAATCAGAAATAGGAAAAGAAAGAATGAGAATTATGACGGAAACAGATGACGGCTTCCGTTTAGCTGAAAAAGATTTGGAGCTTAGAGGTCCAGGAGATTTTTTCGGCAAAAAACAAAGCGGCATACCAGAGTTTAAAATCGCCGACATGGTCCATGATTACAGAGCGCTTGAAACTGCGAGATCTGACGCTGCCAAACTGATTCAGTCTGATGCTTTTTGGAAAGATGAACAATTTGCGCCGCTCCGCGATGATTTAGAGGCTTCCGGAGTGTTGAGCGGAGAGAAGCTGGATTAGCCAAAAAAGAATTCATGGTTGCAAACTTATTTCTTTGATTATATACTTGTTATTAGTACCTAGTCTTAATACTAGTCGGACGGTGTAAAAAATGAGACGCAGTAAAAAGGAAAGACAGCGTTTATTGTTGGAAACAATTCAAGAAACGCCTTTTATTACAGATGAAGAATTAGCTGAAAAATTTGGCGTCAGCGTCCAAACCATCCGTTTGGACAGACTAGAACTGTCGATCCCGGAATTAAGAGAACGAATCAAGCATGTCGCTGAACGAAAACTTGAAGATGAAGTCAAATCCCTTCCGATTGATGAAGTGATCGGTGAAATTATTGATCTTGAGCTCGATAAATCAGCTATTTCGATTTTTGATGTTAAAAAAGAGCATGTTTTTAGCCGAAATCAAATTGCACGCGGCCATCATCTATTTGCACAAGCGAACTCTCTTGCCGTTGCTTGCATTGATGATGAATTGGCATTAACGGCTAAAGCGACAATCCGTTTCACACGGCAAGTAAAAGAAAATGAGCGCGTTGTCGCAAAAGCAAAAGTCACTCGCATTGACCGAGATAAAGGCCGAACGTTTGTTGAAGTAAACAGCTATGTCGGCAACGAACTCGTTTTTTCAGGTGAATTTGAAATGTTCAGATCTGCGAATCAATCTAAAAAGGAAGGGGCAAAACATGAAGATAGCCATTGATGCAATGGGGGGAGACAACGCGCCTCAAGCGGTTGTAAAAGGAGCATTAAGAGCGCTTGATGAATTTTCTGATTTGGAAATTGAATTAATCGGAAATGAGTTGCTGATCACTCCATTGTTAGAAGGTAGACATACAAACGTTTCTATTTTTCATACAGAAGAAAAAATTGAAAATGACGACGAACCTGTTCGGGCTGTGCGCAGAAAAAAAAATGCGTCGATGGTCATTATGGCTGAAAGAGTTCGTGATAAAAAGGCGGATGCTTGCATTTCAGCTGGGAATACAGGCGCGCTTATGACTGCCGGTCTGTTTATTATCGGCCGTATAAACGGCATCGACCGGCCGGCGCTGGCACCAACGCTGCCGACCCTTGATGGAAAAGGCTTTGTGATGCTCGATGTCGGCGCTAATGCAGATGCGAAAATGGAACATCTGCAGCAGTATGCAATCATGGGCTCCGTTTATGCAGAAAAGGTGAGAGGGATCAAATCTCCGAGAGTTGGCTTGCTCAACATTGGAACGGAGGAAAAAAAGGGGAACGAATTAGCTAAACAGGCTTTTCAACTTCTGTCTCAATCGCCGATCAACTTTGTCGGCAATGTAGAAGCGCGCGACCTGCTGTCAGGAGCGGCTGATGTTGTAGTAACGGACGGTTTTTCAGGAAACATTGCTTTGAAAGCCATTGAAGGCACAGCACTTTCGGTATTTGCCATGATGAAAGAGGCGTTGACAAGCTCTTTTACAGCGAAAATTGCTGCAGCTGTTTTGAAGCCGAAATTAAAAGGACTAAAGAAAAAAATGGATTATTCAGAGCATGGCGGGGCTTGCTTATTCGGGCTGAAAGCACCGGTGATCAAAGCCCACGGTTCATCCGATGAGCTGGCTATTTTTCATGCTATTCGCCAGGCTCGGGAAATAGTGGCGAACTCCGTATCTTCAACGATAGAAGAAACGATTCAGAACATGCAAATGAAAGGGGATTGACAATGGGGAAAACTGCTCTTCTGTTTCCGGGACAAGGCTCTCAGCAAGTCGGTATGGGAAAAGATTTTTTTGATCAAGTTCCCATTTCCAAGGAAATTTTTCAAAAAGCAAATGAACGTTTAGACTTTGATTTAACTTCTATTATTTTCAACGGTCCGCAAGAAGAATTGACGTTAACATACAATGCACAGCCTGCACTGCTGACGACAAGCGCTGCGATTTTTGAAGCATTGAAACAGTATGAAGTCGTTTTTGATTATGTTGCCGGACACAGCCTGGGTGAATATACAGCATTAGTGGCGGCAAACGTCATGACAGTTGAAGATGCAGTCTATGTTGTAAGAAAGCGCGGTGAACTGATGGAAAAAGCGGTTCCTGCAGGAGAAGGATCCATGGCTGCCGTTTTAGGTATGGTGCAGGAAGAACTTGAAAACATAACAAAACAAATCTCGAATGAAGGCACACTAGTACAACTGGCAAATTTAAATTGTCCCGGGCAAATCGTTATTTCTGGAACAAAAGAAGGAGTACAAAGAGCTGGAGAGCTTGCTAAAGAAAAGGGCGCCAAGCGGGTAATCCCGCTGGAAGTAAGCGGTCCATTTCATTCTGAATTGATGAAGCCGGCTGCCAGCGAGCTGTCCAAAGTGCTTGATGAAGTGACCATTCAAGATGCATCCGTTCCTGTCATCGCAAACGTGACTGCTGCTCCTGTTCAAAATAAAGATGAAATCAAGAGCCTTTTGATTGAGCAGCTTTATTCTCCTGTTCGATGGGAAGAAAGTGTACGGTCGATGATTCAAGCAGGGGTGACAACGTTTATTGAAATCGGTGCTGGAAAAGTTCTGACAGGTCTTGTCAAAAAGGTGGATCGCAGCGTTAAAACATACAATATTTTTGATTTGTCATCATTAGAAGCAGTTGTTCATGACATAAAGGAGGTATGATTATGCTTTCAGGGAAAACGGCCCTTGTAACGGGAGGGAGCCGCGGAATCGGCCGAGCGATTGCTATTGATCTTGCCAAAAATGGCGCGGATGTTGCTGTAAATTATTCTGGTAATGAGGAAAAAGCCAATGAAGTGGTAAAAGAAATTGAATCCTTAGGACGGAAAGCTTTTGCCATTCGCGCTAATGTTGCAAATGCTGATGAAGTAAACAGCATGGTCAATGAAGTAATCGAACGATTCGGCCGTCTCGACATTCTTGTAAATAATGCCGGAATCACGAAAGATAATTTGCTTATGCGAATGAAAGAATCAGAATGGGACGACGTGATCAACATAAATTTAAAAGGTGTTTTCAATTGTACAAAAGCGGTCACAAGACAAATGATGAAGCAGCGTTCCGGCAGGATCATCAACATCGCATCGATCGTCGGTATAGCTGGTAATGCTGGACAGGCAAACTATGTAGCGGCTAAAGCCGGGATTATCGGACTGACGAAGACGACTGCGAAGGAGTTGGCGGGCCGAAATATTACAGTAAATGCTGTAGCGCCAGGTTTTATTTCAACCGATATGACGGATCAGCTCCCTGAACAAATAAGAAATGAAATGCTCAAACAAATTCCGCTCGGACGTTTCGGCGAGCCGAATGATATTGCCAATATGGTAACATTCATTGCTTCTGATAAAAGCTCCTATATGACAGGGCAAACACTTTGTCTCGACGGCGGAATGGTCATGTATTAATTTTGAATTCGTTGTAGTAATATGAAGACAAATCTTCTATAATACTGGAGGGAGGTGAAAGTTATGGCAGATGTATTGGAGCGTGTTACGAAGATCATCGTCGACCGTCTCGGAGTTGATGAATCTGAAGTAAAGCTTGAATCCTCTTTTAAAGACGATCTCGGCGCCGATTCCCTAGACGTTGTTGAACTTGTTATGGAATTAGAAGATGAGTTCGGCATGGAAATTTCCGACGAAGAAGCGGAACAAATTGTGACTGTAGGGGATGCAGTTAATTACATACAGAGCAAACTATAATTGCATGTTTTTAAAAAGTCCCGTATCTTTGCGGGGCTTTCTCCCTTTTCATCCCTTTTTTTGTTAACATTAAGTAGAGGTTTTTTTCATTTGTTTAGAAAATGGAGGTAACGTATGCCTAACAAAACAAATTTAAAAAAAAATTTTTTTAAAAAAATAGAAAAGTTTCGTGATTTCCAAGCAAAAATCGGCATTACGTTCACGAATGAAAAGCTCTTATTTCAGGCTTTTACACATTCATCCTATGTGAATGAGCATCGCAAAAAACCGTATGAAGACAATGAACGGCTGGAATATTTAGGTGATGCAGTATTGGAGCTGACGGTTTCGGAGTACTTGTATAAAAAATATCCGACAATGTCTGAAGGCAATTTGACAAAGCTGAGAGCTGCCATTGTTTGCGAGCCATCGCTTGTTACTTTTGCCAACGAGCTTTCTTTTGGCGAACTCGTTTTGCTCGGAAAAGGAGAGGAAATGACTGGGGGGCGCGGTCGTCCAGCTCTTTTAGCTGATGTCTTTGAGGCATTTATCGGCGCTTTGTATTTGGATCAAGGCCTTGAGTCAGTCACTTCTTTTTTAAATAAGGTCGTTTTCCCGAAAATCGACGAAGGTGCTTTTTCTCATGTGATGGATTTTAAAAGCAGATTGCAAGAGCTTATTCAACGTGACGGAAAAGGTGTTTTGGATTATAAAATTTTGGAAGAAAAAGGCCCCGCTCACAATAAAGAATTTGTTGCAACCGTATCTTTAAACGGAGAGGTGATCGGTTCTGGAGTGGGCCGTTCCAAAAAAGAAGCAGAACAGCATGCAGCTGAACAAGGATTGCAAAAATTAGGCGAATTCCCCCAAAAATAAACGGGGGATTTTTTATTGATATTGCTCCGATCATTTTTTGTTATGGTAAAATAGGAAAGACTTATTTGGAATGAAAGGGGATCACCATGTTCCTCAAACGTTTAGATATCGTAGGATTTAAATCTTTTGCAGATCGGATCAGCGTTGATTTTGCTGGCGGTGTTACCGCTGTTGTCGGCCCAAATGGGAGCGGAAAATCGAATATTACAGAAGCTATTCGATGGGTTCTTGGGGAGCAATCAGCAAAATCGTTAAGAGGATCCAAAATGGAGGATATTATTTTTGCTGGAAGCGATACTCGCAAACGTTTAAATATGGCGGAAGTCACTTTAACTCTTGATAACGGCGATCAGTTTTTGCCGATCGATTATCATGAGGTAAGTGTGACAAGAAGAGTTTACCGCTCTGGAGAAAGTGAATTTTTTATAAACAAGCAATCTTGCCGCTTAAAAGATATTATCGACCTGTTCATGGATTCCGGGCTCGGAAAAGAAGCGTTTTCAATTATCAGCCAAGGAAAGGTTGAAGAAATTTTAAGCGCGAAACCGGAAGATCGGCGAACAATTTTTGAAGAAGCGGCTGGTGTGCTAAAATATAAAACCCGAAAAAAGAAAGCTGAAATAAAACTTGCTGAAACTGAAGAAAATTTAAATAGAGTTCAAGACATTTTATATGAACTGAATGCGCAAATTGAGCCCCTTAAAATGCAGGCATCTATTGCAAAGGATTATTTGGATAAAAAGGAAGAACTGAAGCAGCATGAGGTCGCTCTTCTCGCGCATGAAATCGAAGAGCTTCATGATAGATGGGAAGCATTGAAGCGTTCGGTCGAAGAAAATCGCGATCGCGAACTAGAGCTGACATCGCAAATACAAAAAAAAGAAGCGAATCTGGAAGAAATGCGGGATCAAATCAGTGCATTGGATGAATCAATCAATGATTTGCAGCAAGTTCTTCTTTTGGCAAGCGAAGAACTGGAGAAGCTTGAAGGGAAAAAAGAAGTTTTAAAAGAAAGAAAAAAACATGCGGCGCAAAACGAACAACAGTTGAAAGAGCAAATCGCTGAGCTGACTGAACAAATAAATCAATTATTTAAAGAAAAAGAAGAGCAAAAAAGCGTCTATGAAACATGCGAAAAAGAAGTAAAAGAACTAAAATCCTTCCTGCAAAAAAAAGAAAACGAGCTGCTAAGCCTGGATGGAAACATCGAGGAAAAGCTTGAGCAGCTAAAAAGTGACTATTTTGAAAAATTAAATGAACTGGCAAGCGCTCGAAATGAAATCAATTATATTGAGGAACAGCTAAGCTTGCGAAAAGTCAAAGCAGACCGCTTAGACGAGGCAAACGAAAAATATATTTCCGAAAGAAAAGAGCTGAAAAAAGAGAAAGGGAAAATAGAAGCACAGCTTTCTAAAATCGGAAAAACATTGCAAAATCAGCTTTCCTCTTATCATACAGGCTTAAAAACGTTGGAAAGCCTAAAACAACAATATGAAAAGAAGGAATCGCTGCTTTATCAAGCATATCAATATTTACAAAAAGCAAAATCAAAAAAAGAAATGCTAGAGGCGATGCAGGAGGATTATACCGGTTTCTTCCAAGGTGTCCGTGAAGTTTTAAAAGCAAAAAACAAGCTAAAAGGCATACATGGTGCTGCTATCGAGCTGTTGACAACGAAACATGAATATGAAACAGCCATTGAAATTGCTCTTGGCGCGGCAAGCCAGCATATAGTCGTTGACGATGAAGAATCGGCAAGACAGGCGATTGCGTTTTTGAAGAAAAATGCATTCGGCAGAGCGACGTTCCTTCCTTTATCTGTCATCAAAGGCCGCTCAATCCCGAAATATCAGCTTTCGATTGCAGAAAGCCATCCTGATTTTATCGGGATAGCGTCTCAACTCGTGGAATATGAATCAGCATATAAGCCGATCATAGAAAATCTGTTAGGAAACGTTATTATTGCAAAAACGTTGGAAGGGGCAAATGCGATTGCCAAACAAATTCAGTACTCGCACCGAATTGTTACGCTTGAAGGCGATGTAGTCAATCCAGGCGGATCGATGACAGGAGGAGCGGTGAAGCAGAAATCACCTTCTTTCCTTACCAAAAACCGAGAGCTTGAGTCGATTCGCGACAAAATTGCGGAAATGGAAGAAAAGACAGCTTCGCTCGAAAAAGAAGTAAAAAATCTGAAGCAATCGATTGCCAAAAAAGAGAAAGAGCTTGATGATCTGCGGGAAGAAGGATCTTCTTTGCGAATGGAAGAGCAAGCTTTGAAGGGCAGCTTGAGGGAAATTGAATTAAAAGAGCGAAATATTAATGATCATTTGAAGCTTTACGATGCTGAAAAAATCGCCTATGTAGAAGAACAGGAGAAGTTAGATGAAAGAAAAACAAAATTGCTGTCCTCCATCGAACAAATGGAAGGACAAATACAACAGCTAGATTCAGAGATTCGTCAGCTGGCCGAGAAGAAGGAGAAACAGCAAAAATCAAAGGAAGAATGGATGCAGGAAATAACAGAGCTCAAAATTATTCTTGCAGGAAAAGAGGAATCCTTTAAAAATAGTAAGGAACAATTAGCACGCCTTGAAAAAGAATATCATCTGGCGAATCAAAAAAAGAAAGAGGCGGAAAAAGATTTACAACTATTATTGGATGAAATCGACCGCGATCACTCCGGTGAAATCCAATTGGAAGAAATAAAAAAGGAGAAGCTTGAGGACAAAAATAAAACAATTGAATTGATCGCATCCCGCAGACGCCAGCGAATGAGCATGCAAGAAGAGCTGGAACGAGAAGAAAAAGAATGGAAAGAGCTGAAGCGCGCTCATAAACAACTGACGGACGTTCTAAAAGATGAAGAAGTAAAATTAAACAGGCTGGATGTGGAGCTTGATCAGCTCTTGAATTATTTGCAAAATGAGTATAAGCTAACTTTTGAAGCAGCAAAGGCCCGCTTTCCTTTACAGATGGAGAAAGAAGAGGCGAAGAAAAAAGTAAAGCTGATTAAACTGGCATTAGAAGAGCTTGGAACCGTAAACTTAGGGGCAATTGATGAGTACGAGCGGGTGCGTGAACGGCATGAGTTTTTAACAGAACAGAGGGACGATTTATTGAATGCAAAAGAAACTCTTTTTAAAGTCATCGCCGAAATGGATGAAGAAATGAAAAAGCAGTTTTCCCAAATGTTTGCCAAAATACGTTCTCAATTCGATATCGTTTTTAAAGAACTGTTCGGAGGCGGAAAAGCGGATTTAATTTTGACAAATCCCGACGATCTGTTAAACACCGGAGTGGACATTATTGCTCAGCCTCCAGGGAAAAAACTGCAATATTTAAGCCTGCTGTCCGGAGGCGAACGCGCTTTGACTGCAATTGCCCTTCTATTTTCCATATTAAAGGTACGTCCTGTTCCGTTTTGTGTTCTCGATGAAGTAGAGGCGGCATTGGATGAAGCAAATGTTCAAAGATTTTCTAAATTTTTGAAGCGTTTCAGTGAGAATACTCAATTTATTGTCATCACCCACCGGAAAGGGACGATGGAAGAAGCGGATGCTTTATATGGTGTGACAATGCAAGAATCGGGAGTGTCAAAAGTTGTATCCGTCCGCTTGGAAGATACAGTTAGATATGTGAAATCGTCGTGAAAGGAAGAAAAATAAATGAGTTTTTTTAAGAAATTAAAAGAAAAAATTTCAAAGCAGAAGGATTCAGTAACGGCAAAATTTAAAGAAGGGCTTGAAAAAACGAGAAGCTCTTTTACAGAAAGCTTAAATGAACTTGTTTCGCGCTATCGAAAGGTTGATGAAGAATTTTTCGAGGAATTAGAGGAAATTTTGATTACTGCCGATGTCGGCGTTCAAACGGTCATGGACTTGATCGATGAATTGAAAATGGAAGTGAAAAGGCGAAACATTCAAGAACCGAAGGAAGTGCGCGCTGCCATTTCCGAAAAGCTTGTTGAAATTTACCAAGGAGAAGACGGCGCTCCTACCGATTTAAACATTGAAGACGGCCGGTTAAACATCGTATTGTTTGTTGGCGTCAATGGTGTTGGAAAAACGACGACGATCGGAAAGCTTGCACATCGATTAAAAGAAGAAGGAAAATCTGTCCTTCTTGCTGCCGGCGACACGTTCCGAGCAGGCGCCATCGAACAGCTGGAAGTTTGGGGGGATCGGGTTGGCGTAGATGTGATTAAACAATCGGCAGGCTCTGATCCTGCTGCCGTCGTGTATGACGCCATTCAGGCCGCTCGCTCTCGAAAAGTAGACGTCTTATTATGTGATACTGCTGGACGGCTTCAAAATAAGATGAATTTAATGAAAGAGCTTGAGAAAGTAAAGCGGGTTATCGAACGGGAAATTCCAGGTGCTCCGCATGAAGTGCTGCTTGTCCTTGATGCGACAACAGGACAAAATGCAATGAGCCAGGCAAGACAGTTTTCGGAGGCGACAAATGTCACTGGAATTGCCTTGACAAAATTGGATGGCACTGCGAAGGGAGGAATTGTTCTAGCCATTCGAAATGAGCTGAACATTCCTGTAAAACTGGTGGGGCTTGGCGAAAAAATGGACGATCTTGAGAAATTTGATGCAGAGAAATATGTTTATGGGCTGTTTGCCGATTTAGTAGATGAAGCGTAACGTAATTGTGTTAAGAAAAAAACTTGACATCTACAGTTAGAATCGATACACTAAAAACATGTAAAGGCAATTCACTTAACAACAGGGGGTGTTGATGTTGCTTGAAAAAACAACGAGGATGAATTATTTATTTGATTTTTATCAGTCGTTGTTGACGCCAAAGCAAAAAAGCTACATGTCTCTGTACTACTTGGATGATTACTCCCTAGGTGAAATTGCTGAAGAATACAACGTCAGCCGCCAGGCAGTGTACGACAACATAAAACGGACGGAAATGATGCTGGAGGAATACGAGCAGAAGCTTCAGCTGTTCAAGAAATTTAAAGAGCGTAAAAAAATAATTGAAAAGCTGAAAGGTCTGCCTTTCCAATCAGAAATGAAGGAAGAATTTGACCGACTACTTCATCTTTTGGAAAAACTGGATTAGGAGGAGCCGCCATGGCTTTTGAGGGATTAGCCAACCGACTGCAAAACACGATGGCTAAAATCCGCGGCAAAGGAAAGGTTTCTGAAGCGGATGTCAAAGAAATGATGAGGGAAGTTCGTCTTGCTCTTTTGGAAGCGGACGTCAACTATAAAGTCGTCAAAGACTTTATTAAGAAAGTCAGCGAAAGGGCTGTTGGCCAGGAAGTCATGAAAAGCTTGACACCAGGCCAGCAAGTTATCAAAGTAGTGAAAGAAGAGCTGACCGAGCTGATGGGCGGCGAGCAGAGCAAAATTGCCGTAAGCAAACGGCCGCCGACGGTGATTTTGATGGCGGGCCTTCAAGGTGCAGGGAAAACGACTACGACTGGAAAGCTTGCCAACTACTTGCGAAAAAAACATAACCGAAACCCGCTTCTTGTTGCAGCTGATATTTATCGTCCTGCAGCCATTAAACAATTAGAAACATTAGGAAAGCAGCTTGGCATGCCTGTATTTTCACTCGGCGACAAGGTAAGCCCTGTTGAAATAGCCAAACAGGCGCTGGAATATGCCAAAAATGAGCATCATGATTATGTTCTCATTGATACAGCCGGACGCTTGCATATCGATGAAAATCTGATGGATGAATTAAAGCAGGTGAAGGAAGCTGCAAATCCTGATGAGATTTTTCTCGTTGTCGATGCCATGACTGGACAAGATGCCGTCAATGTGGCAAAAAGCTTTCATGATGAGCTTGGCATTACCGGTGTTATTTTGACAAAGCTTGATGGGGATACACGTGGCGGTGCTGCGCTTTCCATTCGTGCGGCAACAGGTGCTCCGATTAAATTTGCCGGGATGGGCGAAAAGCTGGATGCGCTCGAACCGTTTCATCCCGAACGAATGGCATCGCGTATATTAGGAATGGGAGATGTCTTGACCCTGATCGAAAAGGCTCAAGAGAACGTCGATCAGGAGAAAGCGAAGCAGCTGGAAGAAAAAATGAGGACGATGTCTTTTACTTTTGATGATTTTTTAGAGCAGCTTGAACAAGTAAGAAACATGGGTCCTCTTGATGAGTTGATTTCCATGCTGCCTGGTGCAGGGAAAATGAAAGGCTTGAAAAACATTCAAGTTGATGAAAAGCAGCTAAGCCACGTTGAAGCGATCATCCGCTCCATGACAAAAGAAGAAAAAGAGAAGCCGGAAATTATTAATGCAAGCAGAAGAAAACGGATTGCTAAAGGGAGCGGTACTTCTGTCCAGGAAGTAAACAGGCTTTTAAAGCAGTTTGAAGAAATGAAAAAAATGATGAAGCAAATGACTTCAATGACAAAAGGCAAGCGAAAAGGATTTAAATTTCCTTTTATGTAATAAAAATTTATTCTGTTAAGAAAAAACACTTTACAAACTTTTTGATCATTGATAATATTCTATTTTGTTGAAAATATTTCGGAGGTGTAAAAAAATATGGCAGTTAAAATTCGTTTAAAACGCATGGGTGCAAAAAAATCTCCATTTTATCGCATTGTTGTAGCTGATTCCCGTTCTCCTAGAGATGGACGTTTCATTGAAACGATCGGTACGTACAATCCAGTAAAGGATCCTGCTGAAGTGAAAATTGACGAAGAATTGGCTCTTAAGTGGCTTCAAAACGGTGCAAAACCGTCTGACACTGTTCGTAACCTGTTTTCGAAACAAGGGATTATGGAAAAATTCCACAATGCGAAATATAGTAAATAATGTGTGATTATTATGGAACAGTTAATAACAACAATTGCCAAAGCTATTGTTGATCATCCGGATGAAGTCAAGGTGAACAGAGAGGAGAAAAAAGGTGAAATTGTATATACTCTTTCTGTTCACCAAGACGATATTGGCAAAGTGATTGGAAAACAAGGCCGTATTGCAAAAGCGATCAGGACGGTCGTTTATGCAGCGGCTAGCGGCAAATCAATGAGAGTAACGCTTAAAATTAATGATTAAAAGGTGAGGGGATTGCTCCTCGCCTTTTTTACAAAAGAAGAAAAGCTGATTTCGCAGGATCAAAAAATCACATTTGAAATTGCGACGATTCCAGACCTCCCTCTTCTGGCCAGAAGGGAAAAGCCGGGAGGGATCTTCCATGAATATACTCCTCGGAGCAATTTTATGACTGGAGGAGAGAGGAATGAAAATCATTTATCCGATCACAGTAAAGCAAATATTGACGGAAAACAGCAAGGAAAAACTGATTCATAAATGGCAGGCAAAAAAAGAAGAAATGAAACGGGAATGCGATCAATTATATTTTCAGCTGAAAAAAGCTGAAAAAACAACAAAAAACCAGTCCATCATTTCCCAGTACCATCAGGAAATCAACAAAAGAAAGGAAAAAATGAAGTTGATGGAATTTAAGCTTCAGCAAATCGATATGCTCCCTCTAGGCAGCGAATTAAAAGAACGGGAAGTGAACGCAGTAATCGAAGTAAAAGAAGGCGACAACTGGGATCAATTGCTGAATGAAAAAACGATTGTGATCGAAGATGGAGTAGTAAAAGAGATTCGCTAGAGGTGATCATATGGCCGAAAAATGGTTTCAAGTCGGAAAAATTGTCAATACGCACGGAATTCGCGGCGAAGTGCGCGTCGTTTCCGTAACTGATTTTCCTGATGAGCGATATAAACGCGGAAACCGTTTATACATTTTTCAAAAAGACAAAGAGCCTGTTGAAGTCATTGTCAAATCTCATCGAATTCATAAAAATTTTGATTTATTGTCTTTTGAAGGGTATGATTCGATCAATGAGGTTGAGCCGTTTAAAGGCTCAGACATAAAGGTTCCAGAAAGCCAGCTTGGCAGCCTGGATGAAGGAGAATATTATTTTCATGAAATCATCGGATGCTCCGTGTATACCGAAGACGGTGATGAGCTGGGGATCATAAATGAAATTTTAACGCCCGGTGCCAACGATGTGTGGGTTGTCAAACGAAAAGGCAAAAAAGATTTGTTGATTCCATATATCGAGGATGTTGTGAAACATATTGATGTGAAAGAGAAGCGAGTCATCATTTTTCCTATGGAAGGGTTATTGGACAAATGATTATTGATGTACTGACTTTATTTCCTGATATGTTCGCTGGAGTTTTTAACCAATCGATTTTAAAAAAAGCTCAGGAGAAGGATGCTGTTTCGATTAACGTTATTAATTTTCGAGACTATTCAACAGACAAGCATCAGTCGGTCGATGATTATCCGTACGGTGGCGGTGCCGGCATGGTATTAAAGCCGGAGCCGATCTTTCATTCTGTTGAGGCTGTAAAAGAAAAGCGAAACGCACAGCATTCGAAAGTCATACTTGTTTGTCCGCAAGGAGAACGCTTTACCCAAAAAAAAGCAGAGCAGCTGGCTCAAGCAGATCATCTAATATTTATTTGCGGCCATTATGAAGGCTACGACGAAAGAATCCGTTTTCTTGCGACAGACGAAATTTCAATTGGAGACTTTGTCCTGACAGGCGGTGAGCTTGCCGCGATGGTCATCATTGACTGTGTTGTGCGTCTTCTACCAGGTGTTCTCGGAAATGAAGAATCGCACCAAAATGATTCTTTTTCAACGGGACTGCTTGAACATCCGCATTACACCCGCCCTGCTGAATTCAGGGGGATGAAGGTGCCTGATGTGTTATTGTCAGGCCATCACGAAAAAATAGCCGAATGGCGGGAAAAAGAATCGCTCCGAAGAACATGGGAGCGCAGACCTGACTTATTGGACGGCTATTCTTTAACGGAAAAGCAAAAAAAATGGCTGGAAGAAATAAAAAAGGCGAAATGAATGCTTGCAAATGGTTTGTTTCCTATGATAAGATACGTTTTGTGACATAGACAGCCGGTCTTGTCTTTTTAAAACGATGTTCCGCTGCAAGCATCTTGTATGAGCATCTGTTGGAAGGAGATGATTGCGATGCAAAAATTAATTGAAGAAATTACGAAAGAACAACTTCGCACAGATTTGCCTGAATTTAGACCTGGGGATACCGTCCGTGTTCACGTGAAGGTTGTTGAAGGCTCCCGTGAACGGATTCAGGTTTTTGAAGGAGTTGTGATTAAACGCCGCGGCGGCGGTATTAGCGAAACATTTACCGTTCGTAAAGTTTCTTACGGCGTAGGTGTTGAACGTACATTCCCGCTGCACACTCCAAGAATTGCGAAAATCGAAGTTGTTCGCCGAGGCAAAGTGCGTCGTGCAAAACTTTACTATTTGCGCAATCTACATGGTAAAGCAGCTCGCATTAAAGAAAGATAAACATTCGAACATAAAAAGGGCTTGTATTCAATACAGGCCCTTTTGTCATGTGAGCAGTCATTCACTTATGAATTCATTTAATATTTTTGGAAAAAATTATTTAACGAAAGCATAATCTGTTTAAAAATAGGTGGACATGTTCTTTTGTTAAGCCAATAATTGTATTAAAATAAATAAAAAACCATTTTAAAAACATAAAGGTGTGAAAGAAATGTCACGTAAAAAAAATGAATTTTTTGAGTGGATGAAAGCTCTAGGTGTCGCCGTCTTGTTGGCGGTCGTCATTCGGACGTTTTTCTTTGCTCCGATTGTCGTTGATGGAGTTTCCATGATGCCGACATTACAAGACCAGGACCGAATGATCGTGAATAAAATCGGAACGAAGCTTGGTGAAATAAAACGCTTTGACATTGTCGTCTTTCATGCAACGGAAGAGAAAGACTACATTAAGCGTGTCATCGGTTTGCCTGGCGATCATATAGAATATAAAGATGACACCCTCTACATTAACGGCAAGAAGTATGAAGAGCCATACTTGGAAAAATATAAACAAAACGGCGTGGATGGCCCTTTAACAGAACCATTTAAACTTGAAGACATTATTGGAAGATCAACTGTGCCTGAAGGCGAATTGTTTGTTATGGGTGATAATAGAAGATACAGCAAAGACTCGCGGCATATAGGGACCATTCCGATTGAATCAGTTATGGGGAAAACTAATTTTGTTTATTGGCCGCTTTCTGAATTTGGAGTTGTAAAGTAGGTGAAGTAGATGACGATTCAATGGTTTCCAGGGCATATGGCAAAAGCGAGACGGCAAGTTGTTGAAAAATTGAAACTGATAGATATTGTCTATGAACTTGTCGATGCCCGAATCCCTCAGTCATCGAGAAATCCGATGATTGATGACATTATTGCCAATAAAAAAAGAATTTTAATTTTAAATAAAAAGGATATGGCAGACGAAAGCATTACGAAAGAATGGATTCAGTACTACAAAGAACAGGGCATTGCATCAATAGCCATCGACTCGCAAACAGGATCAGGACTAAAACAAATCGTGCAGCTTTCAAAAGAACTGCTCGAAAAAGAACGTGAAAAAATGAAAGCAAAAGGGGTAAAACCAAGGGCGATCCGCGCATTAATTGTTGGAATTCCGAATGTCGGCAAATCAACGCTGATCAATCGCCTTGCAGGAAGAAACATTGCCAAAACCGGCGATCGTCCAGGCATAACGAAACAGCAAAGCTGGATCAAGACAGGAAAAGAATTGGAGCTGCTCGATACCCCAGGCATTCTTTGGCCGAAATTTGAAGATGAAGAAGTCGGGCTGAAGCTGGCTGCGACAGGCGCCATTAAGGATGAGATTTTAAATTTGCAGGATGTAGCAGCTTATGCGATGCGATACTTGATCAAGCATTATCCAGATCGTTTAATGGATCGCTATCAAATCGACAATCTATCAAATGAAAATGAAATCGTCGACTTATTTGATCATATTGGAAAAAAAAGAGGCTGTTTATCAGCTGGCGGCCTGATAGACTATGACAAGACGGCGGAAGTGTTCATAAGGGATGTTCGGACATTGAAGCTGGGGAAAATAAGTTTTGACCGGCCAAATGAATAAAGGCACGCATTCCGCGTGTCTATATTTTATTTTTAACAAAACTCGTTCACTTGAGAGAAGCGGTGCAATCGGCGCTTAACCGGTTAATCGGTTTTCCTTTCTTGACGGGTAAAGAGCTTTCGGGAAATAGTAAAAAAGTCTTGAAAGTCATTTGAGCATGTGAAAAATAGACGCTTAATCAAATTGCAGCCGAGGAAGCCGTTCATGTACAAACTATTCGAACGAAATTTACAAATGCAAATATTAAGGGAGAGGTTGAAGAAAGTTGAATTTAACGGCGAAGGAAATTGAAGAAAAGCTCAGTGCCATCCATGATATAAACGACCCTTTTTTTCTTGCCTGCCAAAAAGATGAGCGGAAAACCGTCCAAAAATTAGTAAAAAAATGGCTGAAGCAATATGAAAAAGAGCAGCAATTGAGACAGCAGTTTCAAAACATGTGCAAATACGAAAGAGCATTGAAAGAAAAGGGATTTCGAATGCTGGCAGGCATTGATGAAGTGGGAAGAGGGTGTCTTGCAGGTCCGGTCGTTGCTGCTTGCGTGATTTTGCCTGATGAATTTTATTTGCCGGGGCTGACGGACTCGAAAAAAATTTCGAAGCAAAAACGGGAAGAGTTTTTTCAATACATAATGGATCTGGCAGTAGATGTCGGGATTGGGTTTGTGTCGGCAAAAGAAATTGATGAACTAAACATTTACAATGCGACAAAAAAAGCAATGCTTTTAGCCATTGATCAGTTAAAGCAGGCAAAGCCGGATCATTTATTGATTGATGCTCTTGAATTACCAATTAATATTCCGCAGCTTTCCATCATTAAGGGTGATGAAAAAAGCATTACGATTGCAGCAAGCTCCTGCGTCGCAAAAGTTGTGAGAGACAGGTACATGGAAGAGCTGGGAAAGCAATTTCCGGAATACGGCTTTGAACGTCATGTGGGCTACGGCACAAAGCAGCATTTGGAAGCGATCGAGAAGCACGGTGTGACGGAGCATCATCGGAAAAGCTTTGCTCCTGTACAAGATGCGTTAAACTTTTTTAACGGGTGATAAGAATGAATGAAATATCTGCTCTTCTTAGGAAGATAAGTCTTCAATCTCTTTTTGATCCCGCGGCCAAAACATTTCAAGATCAAGAGATTGTGAAAGGAAAAGTGTTGAAAATTTATCCTAATTCTCATGCATTGCTTGCAATTGGAAAAATGAAATTAACCGCTGCTGTTGAGGCGGATATTCAAGCAATGAAAACTTATTGGTTTCAGACTGAAGTAACGGAAAGCGGAATCAGACTGAAGCTTTTGTTTCCGGAAAAAGATGAAGGTCATACAGGCCGAGCTATTCTTGAACATTTCCGCCTGCCTGCTGACAATACGGCCTCGCAGCTTATTGATTTGCTGCTGGAAAATGAAATTCCTTTTTCCAAAAAAGACTTGGCTCTTGCCATCAACATTTTGCAGTCCTTTAAGGGAAAAGCTCCTCGTGAAAGTTTATTTCAGGCGCTTCTCATCGCTTTTGAAAAAAAACTGCCAATTGCGGAGCATGTCATCCGTCCTTTGCTGGCTGTTCTAGACGAGAAGAAGCTGTCTCAGCTCCTTTTTCAATTAGACGAAATGTTAAACAATAGCGGAAGAGCCGAGGACATGAAAGATCTAAACCGAAACCTGTTTCAGCTTACAAACCTTCGTTTTCTTTATAAAGCCGAAGAAGTGAACCAAATATTGCGGGAAAGAAATGACACCTTTTCCAAGCAATTGTTGAATAAGCTTGAATTTTGGATGAAAGAAAATCCGCTAGCCATTAAGCAGCTTATACTGAATGAAAACAGTGAGCAAGCATTGCTTCAACCATTCACAAAAGACAAGGCGGACGGAAGTAGAATTGGACAAATGCTGAACGCGGAAGAAAAAAATACGTTGAAAGCGATGTTTCAGCAAAGCATCCACAACGTTTCCGCTCAAGAAGTGAAACAATTGTTAAAAACAGCGATAGCCAAAATCGGCTTATTTGAACATGCTGAAAGCAGTAGCGGTCAGAGTGAATGGCCATTAAAGACACTGCTTATAAAATATTTGCAAAATATGGAACATTCAAGTTTAAGAGGGGAGATGGAGCGCGCTTTAGATTACATAAACGGACAGCATTTTATGCGGGAACAAAAAGGACCTGTTGAACAATTTTTTATTCATGTCCCCATTCAGTTAGGAGAGCAATGGACGGATATTACAATCCAAATCAACGGAAAAAAAGACGAAACAGAAAAAATAAATCCTAATTTTTGCCGAATCGTTTTTTCATTGTATTTAAAAGAAATAAAAGAAACAGTAGTGGACGTATTCATTCAAAATCGCGCTGTAAAAGTTACGATTTACAACGACATTCTTGAAGAAAGCGATATTGTTCAGCATTTGGGAAGCCTTCAGGAAAATTTAAAACAAATCAATTATGTTTTAACAGGAGTTTCTATCCAAAAGGGAAAAACGGATGAACAAACTCAAAAGGTCATTTCCGGACAACCTTACCAGAAGGTGGACATCAAAATATGAAAAAAGAAACAAAAGATTTAAAAGCTGTTGCCCTCAGCTATAACGATGAAAAGGACGCCGCGCCAAAAGTATCGGCAAAAGGTAAAGGGTATGTCGCTGAAAAAATCATTGAAAAAGCGAGAGAAAACAATGTTCCGATTCAAGAAGATCCCTCGCTTATTGAACTTTTGTCAGAAGTGGAAATAAATGAGCAAATTCCCGAGGAGCTTTATGAAGTGGTAGCTGAGCTTTTAAGCTTTATATACCGCTTAGACCAGCAAAGATGAAATAAACGACGTCTTTTTATAAAGAATGGTAGACAATGATGAAACATTTTTATACAATGAAAGCGCAGTCTAAAATTGCCTCGAAAAGGCTAAGATACATAAGTTAGGAGGATGGGATATGAATATCCATGAGTACCAGGGGAAAGAAATCCTCAGAAAATACGGCGTCACGGTACCGAACGGCAAAGTTGCGTTTTCCGTTGAGGAAGCGGTTGAAGCTGCAAAAGAGCTGGGTACTGACGTAGTGGTAGTCAAAGCGCAAATTCATGCTGGCGGCCGCGGGAAAGCTGGCGGAGTAAAAGTAGCGAAAAGTTTAGAAGAGGTTCGCGAGTATGCTAGTGAATTGTTAGGAAAAACGCTCGTTACACATCAAACAGGACCAGAAGGAAAAGAAGTCAAACGTCTTTTAATTGAAGAAGGCTGTGACATTAAAAAAGAATATTATGTTGGTTTTGTTGTTGATCGCGCAACCTCCCGCGTTGTTTTGATGGCGTCTGAAGAAGGCGGCACCGAAATTGAAGAAGTGGCAGCGAAAACACCGGAAAAAATCTTCAAAGAATATATTGATCCGGCAGTAGGACTTCAACCTTTCCAAGCTCGCCGAATCGCATTTAACATTAACATTCCGAAAGAATTAGTCGGACAAGCTGTTAAATTTATGTTGGGACTTTATCAAGTATTTGTCGAAAAGGATTGCTCCATTGCGGAAATTAACCCGCTTGTCGTTACAGGCGACGGAAAGGTTATGGCTTTGGATGCCAAACTAAACTTTGACTCCAATGCATTATACCGTCAAAAAGATGTGTTGGAATATCGTGATTTAGATGAGGAAAATCCGAAAGAAATTGAAGCTTCAAAATATGATTTAAGCTACATAGCTCTTGATGGCAATATCGGGTGCATGGTAAACGGAGCAGGTCTTGCCATGGCAACGATGGATATTATTAAATATTACGGCGGTGAACCAGCAAACTTCCTAGATGTCGGCGGCGGCGCAACGGCAGAAAAGGTTACGGAAGCGTTTAAAATTATTTTGTCGGATGAAAACGTAAAAGGGATTTTCGTCAATATCTTTGGAGGCATTATGAAATGCGATGTCATCGCACAAGGTGTCGTTGAGGCGACAAAACAAGTTGGCTTGACGATCCCGCTAGTCGTTCGTCTTGAGGGAACGAATGTTGAGCTTGGTAAAAAAATACTAGAAGAGTCAGGCCTAAATATTACATCTGCAGAGTCTATGGCAGACGGGGCGCAAAAAATCGTTTCATTAGTGAAATAGGAAAGCGAGGGAGAAGAATGAGCGTATTTATTAATAAAGATACAAAAGTAATCGTTCAGGGGATTACTGGATCTACTGCGTTATTCCATACGAAACAAATGCTTGAATACGGAACGAAGATTGTCGGCGGGACATCCCCAGGCAAAGGCGGTCAGGAAGTCGAAGGAGTTCCGGTTTTCAACACGGTTGAAGAAGCGGTGAAACAAACCGGTGCCAATGCTTCCGTTATTTATGTCCCAGCTCCTTTTGCAGCGGATGCCATTATGGAAGCGGTTGATGCGGAGCTTGACCTAGTCATCTGTATTACAGAACATATCCCGGTTTTAGACATGGTCAAAGTAAAAAGATACATGGAAGGAAAGAAAACTCGATTAATCGGACCGAACTGCCCGGGAGTCATCACACCTGGCGAATGTAAAATCGGCATTATGCCTGGATATATCCACACTAAGGGACATGTCGGAGTCGTTTCCCGTTCAGGTACTTTGACATATGAAGCGGTTCATCAGCTTTCGCAAGCAGGCATTGGTCAGTCAACGGCTGTTGGAATTGGCGGGGACCCTGTAAACGGCACAAACTTCATTGATGTGCTAAAAGCATTTAACGAAGATCCGGAAACATATGCCGTCATTATGATTGGTGAAATCGGGGGTACAGCGGAAGAAGAAGCAGCTGAATGGATTAAAGCAAACATGACAAAACCAGTCGTAGGATTTATCGGCGGACAAACAGCACCTCCAGGAAAACGCATGGGACATGCGGGCGCAATTATTTCCGGAGGTAAAGGAACAGCAGCGGAAAAAATTAAGAAAATGAATGAATGTGGTATTAAAGTCGCAGATACTCCTTCCGTTATTGGTGAGACGTTAATCTCAGTTTTAAAAGAAAAAGGTTTATATGAAAAATGCAAAACTCATTAAAACAAAAGGAGTAGCCACAAGGCTATTCCTTCTTTATAGAATTGAGGTGAGGGCTATTAATCCTAGAAATTTATTAATAAAACTCGCTCATTGCAAAGGTGCGGCAAAGAGAAGAATCGTTCAGCTTTTTGAACAGGAAGGCATGTATGAAGAAGCTCTGCATCTAACGCCTCAAACATTAGCCACCCGTCTGTTTATTCCTCCTAAAAACTATTCAACGTTTATAGAAGATTACCAATCCATTTCAACGGAGAGCCTGCTAAACTATTATAAAAACAGGAATATCCATCTGATTACGATCATTGATTCCCATTATCCAACGTATTTAAAGCATATTTTTGATCCGCCTCCCGTTTTATTTTGCCAAGGGGATATTAGTCTATTAAAAAATATCCGAAATTTAAGCGTTGTCGGAACCCGTCATGCATCGAAATATGGCTGCGACCTTGTTCAATATTTTGTTACGCATTTGGCGAAGCAAAAATTTACGATAATCAGCGGGCTTGCCCTCGGTATTGATGCGAAAGCCCATTGGACGGCCATTGAGGAGAATTCGAAAACAATTGCCGTAATCGCTGGCGGATTTGATCATATTTATCCGAAAGAAAACATGGAGCTGGCTAAAATCATCCAAAAGGAGCATCTTCTCCTCTCTGAGCATCCTCCATATAAAAGACCGGAAAAATGGATGTTTCCAATGCGAAATAGAATTATTAGCGGATTAAGCTTAGGAACCTTTGTTGCTCAAGCTTCCAAACGAAGCGGTTCTCTTATCACTGCCCAGCATGCTTTGGAACAAGGGAGAATCGTTTTTTCACCCCCGGTGCCATTATTTGATCCATTATTTCAAGGGAATATACAATTGTTAAAGGAAGGGGCAGCGCTTGCCCTGTCACCTGATGAGATTATAGAAGAATTAAAGCCGATGTATGAAGAAAAATAATTTTTTTGCGTCTAAAGGCGGAAGCTGATGAATACTGTTTGACAAAATGCATTGGAATATTTAATAATAGTGAAGATTATTTTAACAGTTGAATGATCAACAATCATTTTCATAAACTGATGCATAAAAAGAGAGAAAACCTCTTAAGGAGGAAAAATGAATGTCGGACTACTTAGTCATTGTGGAGTCGCCAGCAAAGGCGAAAACAATTGAAAAGTATTTAGGAAAAAAATATACCGTGAAGGCTTCAATGGGCCATGTTCGGGACTTGCCTAAAAGTCAAATGGGAGTTGACATAGAGCACAATTTTCAACCAAAATACATCACGATAAGAGGGAAAGGGCCGGTTCTGAAAGAGCTCAAGAACGCTGCTAAAAAGGCGAAAAAAGTTTTTCTTGCAGCCGACCCGGACAGAGAGGGAGAGGCGATTGCGTGGCATTTAGCGCAAAGCTTAGATATTGATATCCAATCCGATTGCCGCGTTGTGTTCAATGAAATTACAAAAGATGCGATCAAAGATTCTTTTAAATCGCCAAGAGCTATTAACATGGATTTAGTTGATGCCCAGCAGGCAAGAAGGGTATTAGACAGGCTGGTCGGCTACAATATCAGCCCGATCCTTTGGAAAAAGGTAAAGAAGGGTTTAAGTGCCGGGAGAGTTCAATCTGTTGCTGTCCGTCTAATTATCGATCGTGAAAATGAAATTAAACATTTCAAGCCTGAGGAATATTGGACGATTAACGGAGACTTTCTTAAAGGAACGGAGTCGTTTGAAGCTGCTTTTTGGGGTGTTGAAGGCAAAAAAAAGGATTTGAAAACAGAAGAAGATGTAAAACAGGTGCTCCAAAAAGTTATTGGAAATGAGTTTACTGTAACGAAAGTAACAAAAAAAGAACGGAGAAGAAATCCTGCACCTCCATTTACAACTTCCTCTTTACAGCAGGAAGCTGCAAGGAAACTCAATTTCCGTGCGAAGAAAACGATGATGGTAGCACAACAGCTGTATGAAGGAATAGACCTCGGCAAGGAAGGCACTGTCGGATTGATTACTTATATGCGTACCGATTCCACGCGAATTTCAGACACAGCGAAATCGGAGGCAATCAGTTATATTGAAAAGATGTTTGGCAGTGAATATGCGCAAGCCAAAACGAGAGGAAGTCAGAAATCAGGCAATGTTCAGGATGCTCACGAAGCGATACGGCCGACCAGCGCTTTTCGAAATCCGGATGGAATAAAAGACTTTTTAACAAAAGACCAATATAAATTATACAAACTGATTTGGGAACGATTTATCGCGAGCCAAATGTCGCCGGCTGTCATGGATACGATGAGCGTTGATTTGGAGAACAATGGTGTTATGTTCCGTGCAAACGGTTCAAAAATCAAATTCCATGGTTTTATGAAAGTATATGTAGAAGGGACGGACGATCAAGAAGAAGATAAAAGCAATCGTCTTTTGCCTGATCTTCAGGAAGGGGATAAAATCTTTTCAAAAGATTTAAAACCGGAGCAGCACTTTACACAGCCGCCTCCAAGGTATACGGAAGCGAGGCTTGTCAAAACGCTGGAGGAATTAGGCATAGGACGTCCTTCTACATATGCACCGACGCTCGATACCATTCAAAGAAGAGGGTATGTTGCGCTTGAAAACAAACGATTTGTCCCAACAGAACTTGGCCAAATTGTCCACGAGCTGATGATGGAATTTTTCCCTGAAATTTTGGATGTGGAATTTACTGCGAAAATGGAGCATGATTTAGATGATATTGAAGAAGGAAAAGTAAATTGGGTAAAAATTATTGATGAATTTTATCATGATTTTTCAAAGAATGTTAAAAAAGCCGAAAATGAAATGGAAAAGGTAGAAATAAAAGATGAATATGCCGGTGTAAAGTGTGAAAAATGCGGAAGCGAAATGGTTTACAAAATGGGAAGGTACGGAAAATTTTTGGCTTGCTCCAATTTTCCAGACTGCCGCAATACAAAACCGATTTTAAAAGAAATCGGTTTGAAGTGTCCGAAATGCCATGAGGGAAATATTGTGGAGAGAAAGTCGAAGAGACGCCGCGTATTTTATGGATGTGACCGTTACCCAGAGTGCGATTTTATTTCTTGGGAAAAGCCGGTTGAAAGAAAATGTCCGAAATGTGGAGAAATTTTGGTAGAAAAACGTTTGAAAAAAGGTGTTCAAGTGCAATGTTCTTCTTGCGACTATAAAGAAGAACCGCAGCGTTAACAAATATCTTCTCTTTGGTGAGCAATGTAAAGCTCACCTTCTTCATGGAGATATTTCGGCAGTTTTTTACGAAAACACAACAAGAAGAGAGCTTTTATAAAGACGGAGGAGTGCTAAAATGAACAATCAAGTTGTCAACGTTATCGGTGCTGGGCTAGCTGGAAGCGAAGCGGCATGGCAAATTGCCAAAAGAGGAATTCAAGTTCGCTTGTACGAAATGCGTCCAAAAAAGCAAACTCCGGCCCATCATACGGATAAATTTGCTGAACTGGTCTGCTCTAATTCGTTGAGAGCCAATTCTTTGACAAATGCAGTCGGAGTATTGAAAGAAGAAATGAGAATGTGTGACTCCGTAATTATTTCGGCTGCTGATCAATGTTCCGTTCCGGCTGGGGGTGCACTTGCCGTTGATCGCCACGAATTTGCGGATATCGTCACTAAACGGGTGAAAGAACATCCCAATATTACCGTCTTTCACGAAGAAGTGACGGACATTCCAGAAGGGCCGACGGTAATAGCAACAGGACCTTTAACTTCAGAAGCATTATCGGAAGCATTAAAAAAGCTTACTGGCGAGGAATATTTATATTTTTACGACGCAGCCGCACCGATAATTGAAAAAGACAGCATTGATATGGAAAAAGTATATTTGAAATCAAGATACGACAAAGGGGAGGCTGCATATTTAAACTGTCCGATGACAGAGGAAGAGTTCGATCGCTTTTATGAGGCATTAATCAGCGCGGAAACTGTTCCTCTAAAAGAATTTGAGAAAGAAATCTTTTTTGAAGGATGCATGCCGATTGAAGTCATGGCAAAGAGAGGAAAGAAAACGCTTCTTTTCGGACCGATGAAGCCTGTCGGCTTGGAGCATCCCGAAACAGGAAAGCGTCCTTTTGCCGTCGTCCAGCTGCGGCAGGATAATGCGGCAGGGACTTTGTATAATATCGTCGGCTTCCAAACTCATCTAAAATGGGGTCCGCAAAAGGAAATCATTCAGATGATTCCGGGGCTTGAAAAGGCGGAAATTGTCAGATATGGAGTGATGCATCGAAATACGTTTATCAATTCCCCGAAACTGCTTAGACCAACTTATCAATATAAAGGGCGCGAGGATTTGTTTTTCGCCGGACAAATGACTGGCGTAGAAGGCTATGTTGAGTCAGCTGCTTCCGGATTAATAGCAGGCATTAATGCGGCATGCCTCGTTTTGGGAAAGGAATTGATTGAATTTCCTGATGAAACAGCAATGGGAAGCATGGCAAAGTATATTACAACGGCAGATCCGAATAATTTTCAGCCGATGAATGCGAATTTTGGTCTTTTTAAACCGCTTGACACCCACATTAAAGTGAAAAAAGAAAGAAATGAACAATTGGCAAAAAGAGCACTTCAAACTATTCAAAAAATTTCGAAAAAATTATAAAATGGATTGAAAGGGCTACTGCAAATGTGATACGATTTAGTAGCCCTTTGTGAGGTGCTAATAGTGGAAAATGTTAAGAATTATTTAAATTTATTCATTGAATATTTACAAATTGAAAAAAATTATTCACAATATACAATTGTGAATTATCTGCATGACTTGAATGATTTTTTTTCTTTTATGGAAAAAGAAGGGTTAGAAAGGCTGGATGACGTTCAATATTCAGATATACGTGTTTTTTTGACGGATTTAAGCAAAAAGTATTCCAAAACATCCATTTCCCGTAAAATTTCAAGCATTAGAACTTTTTATCATTTTCTTTTGCGGGAAAAATATGTAACGGACAATCCTTTTTCTTTAGTGTCACTTCCGAAGCGAAAAAAAGCGATCCCTAGATTTTTATTTGATGAGGAGCTGGAAATGCTGTTTTCCATTTCCGACCTGAATGATCCGCTCGGGCAGCGGAATCAATTGATTTTGGAATTTTTATATGGAACGGGAATCCGTGTAAGCGAATTATGCCAAATTCGCCTTGAAGACCTGGATTTTTCCATTGAGACCATTTTAGTAAATGGAAAAGGAAACAAACAGCGCTATGTGCCTTTCGGAAGCTATGCACGTCAGGCAGCGGAACGATATATCCATGATGGCAGAAGCAAGCTGATGAAAAATCAGTCCGGACAGGATCATCGCTTTTTGTTTGTAAACCATCGGGGAAAGCCTTTAACAGCAAGGGGAGTTCGGTATATCTTAAAACAGCTGATAGATGCTTCAGCAAAAAATCTGCATCTTCATCCGCATATGTTTAGGCATACTTTTGCAACTCACCTCTTAAATGCTGGAGCTGACTTAAGAAGTGTTCAAGAACTTTTGGGCCATGTTCATTTATCATCAACGCAAATTTATACCCATGTGTCAAAAGACCATTTGAAAAATGTTTATATGGCCTACCATCCACGAGCAAAAGATTCTTAAAGGGAGGCTTGCAATTGTCAACATTTCATGCGACAACGATTTTTGCCATTCGCCATAAAGGACAATGCGCGATGGCAGGTGATGGACAAGTAACACTTGGCAATCAAGTTGTGATGAAGCATACAGCACGAAAGGTCCGAAAAATTTATAATGGAAAAGTGCTTGCTGGATTTGCGGGATCTGTTGCTGATGCGTTTACGCTGTTTGAAAAGTTTGAAGGCAGCCTGGAAGAGTATAACGGCAATTTGGCAAGAGCGGCTGTGGAAATGGCAAAAGAGTGGCGAAGCGACAAAGTATTAAGACAATTAGAAGCAATGTTAATTGTGATGGATGCCCAAAAGCTTCTGCTCCTTTCTGGGACGGGTGAAGTAATCGAACCGGATGATGGCATTTTAGCTATCGGCTCAGGGGGAAATTATGCCCTTGCTGCAGGCCGTGCATTGAAACAATATGCCGGTGAACAAATGTCTGCCAAAGAAATCGCTAAATCCGCTCTAGAAATAGCAGCAAATATTTGCGTTTTTACGAACAATAACATTATCGTTGAGGAACTTTAGAAAGGAGGGAGGCGAATGAAAAAAATGCAATTATCTCCGAAACAAATTGTTGAACGATTAGACCAATACATAGTCGGTCAGGAAGAAGCGAAAAAAGCGGTTGCTGTTGCGTTAAGAAATCGATACCGGAGAAGCTTATTGGATGAAAAAATTCGCGATGAAGTAGTTCCGAAAAACATTTTAATGATTGGTCCGACTGGGGTTGGAAAAACTGAAATTGCTAGGAGAATTGCAAAGCTCGTCGGCGCGCCCTTTGTAAAGGTGGAGGCAACAAAATTTACAGAAGTAGGGTATGTCGGGCGAGATGTGGAATCGATGGTCCGCGATTTAGTGGAAACTTCCGTCCGGCTTGTGAAGGAAGAAAAAATGCAGGAAGTAAGAGCTCAAGCGGAAGAAAACGCCAATCGCAGGCTGATCGAGCTCCTCGTCCCGAGTAAGAAAAAACAGGCTGCTTACAAAAATCCTTTAGAAATGCTTTTCGGAGGAAATCAACAAACAAATTCGTTCGAAACGCAGGGAGAAAATGAACAGGATCTAAAGGAGAAGCGGAGAGAAATCGCCCGCAAATTAGCAGCAGGCGAACTGGAAGACCATTTTGTTACGGTTGAAATTGAGGAACAGCAGCCCTCTATGTTCGATCTCCTGCAAGGGACAGGGATGGAGCAGATGGGCTTTAATATGCAGGATGCTTTGAACAGTCTTCTTCCAAAAAGGAAGAAAAAAAGAAAGCTTACTGTGAAAAACGCCCGAAAGGTTTTGACGAATGAAGAAGCAGCAAAACTGATTGATATGGACGAAGTGACACAGCTTGCCATTGAACGCGCGGAACAATCAGGCATCATTTTTATCGATGAAATCGACAAAATCGCCAAAAACGGCCACAACAGTTCTGGTGCTGATGTTTCCCGCGAAGGTGTGCAAAGAGATATACTTCCAATCGTGGAAGGATCTGCAGTTGTAACAAAATATGGCACCGTAAAAACCGACCATATACTCTTTATTGCAGCTGGCGCTTTTCACATGGCGAAGCCATCGGATTTAATCCCTGAGTTGCAAGGGCGTTTTCCGATTCGCGTGGAATTGAAAAAGCTAACGGCAGATGATTTTGTCCGAATTTTAATTGAACCGGATAATGCTTTATTAAAACAATATGAAGCATTATTGGAGACGGAAGGTATAAAATTAGAATTTTCTGACGAAGCTATTCGTAAAATTGCTGAAATTGCTTACCAAGTGAACCAAGATACAGATAATATTGGGGCAAGAAGGCTTCATACCATTTTAGAAAAACTGCTGGAAGACTTGTTGTTTGAAGCGCCGGATATAAATTTAGAAAAGGTTGTGATTACACCGAACTATGTGGAAGAAAAATTAAATAAAATTGTTCAAAACAAAGATTTAAGTCAATTTATTTTATAAAAAGATGAAATTTTTTAGGAGGATTTGAGATCATGGAGTTATTAGAAAAAACAAGAAAAATTAATGCGATGCTGCAAAAGGCGGCAGGAAAACCTGTTAATTTTAAAGAAATGGCGGAAACATTAAGCGAAGTCATTGAGGCAAATATTTTTGTGCTCAGCCGCCGAGGAAAAGTATTAGGCTTCGGCTTGAACAAGCAAATAGATAATGACCGCATGAAAAAAATGCTGGAGGAAAGAAAATTTCCTGAAGAGTATACGAAAAGTTTATTTAATATTACCGAAACGTCACCAAATTTAGATGTATATAGTGAATATACTGCATTTCCTGTTGAGAACCGCGAGCTCTTTAAAAACGGATATACGACCATTGTACCGATCATCGGAGGCGGAGACCGCTTAGGAACCCTTATATTATCTAGACTGGGAACCCAATTTAATGATGATGACCTAATATTGGCTGAATACGGGGCAACTGTTGTTGGAATGGAGATTTTAAGAGAAAAAGCCGAGGAAATTGAAGAGGAAGCGAGAAGCAAAGCGGTTGTTCAAATGGCAATCAGCTCTTTATCATACAGCGAACTCGAAGCGATCGAACACATTTTTGAAGAATTAAGCGGCACAGAGGGATTGCTAGTTGCAAGCAAAATTGCTGACCGCGTCGGCATTACCAGATCTGTGATCGTCAATGCGCTTCGCAAGTTAGAAAGCGCTGGAGTCATTGAATCTCGTTCTCTTGGTATGAAAGGCACATATATTAAAGTGTTAAACAACAAATTTTTAGTTGAACTAGAAAAATTAAAAAACCATTAAAAGAAAGCTGCTCTAAAGGTTTGTTTATCAAACCTTTTGAAGCAGCTTTTTATAAATGTTTTCTACAAATTTCTTCTTGAAAATCGGCTGATTTGTCCAATTTCAATAAGTTCTAACCTCCTACTCATCCCTCTGAAAAAGCTGCAGAATCAAATTCCAATGTTAAAAAAGTGATAGTCATTTAGAACTAGAAAAAAAATAATCGCAATGTACGACGATTTTTTACAAATTATACATAGACTTTAAGCTGTTTCTTTTTTAAAATAATATTTATAAATTAGCAAAATTCGACATTTTTACTTCTTATTTCTTTTGCAATACAAGATCATCATACTTTTGGAGGGAGCAATGAAAATATTTTCTAATTCAATAGCCAATTTGGAGCAGGCAATTCGAATTTCTTCCTTAAACGGAAAAGTTATAGCCAATAATATTGCAAATGTGGACACTCCAGGGTATAAAGCGAAAACAGTTAATTTTAAAAACGTTTTGGATCAACAAATAAAACTGGATGCATATCGGACCAATCCGCGTCATCTTCCTTTTGTGGGCAGCGAAAGCACATCGATTGTGGAAACGAGAACAAACAGTGCTTATCAGCATAATGGGAATAATGTCGACATTGATCAAGAAATGGCAAAGCTTGCGGAAAATCAAATTTTCTACAATGCATTGATTGACAGATTGAATGGCAAATTTAATTCATTAAAAACAGTAATAAAAGGTGGTCGTACATAATGGGGATTTTTCAGTCTTTGAACATTTCCGCATCAGCTTTAACAGCTCAGCGGCTGAGAATGGATGTCATTTCATCGAATATGGCAAACATGGAGACGACTAGAGCTGAATATGTGGACGGGCAATGGCAGCCTTACCGCCGGAAAATGGTTGTAACAGCAGAGGATACAAAACCTTTCTCAGCTTTTCTGAATCAAGAGCTGAACGGCGTTGGAAACGGCGTGAGAGTTCAAGCCATTGTTGAGGACGAGACGCCTTTTAAAATCGTTTATGATCCCGACCATCCTGATGCAGACGAAAATGGCTATGTTTCTTTGCCAAATGTAGATCCTTTAAAAGAAATGGTCGACTTGATCAGCAGCACGCGCTCATATGAAGCAAATGTTACAAGCTTTAATGCATCGAAAAACATGCTGCTGAAAGCATTGGAAATAGGGAAATAGAATAGGAGTGATGTAAATGATTGAGCAAATTTCTTTTCCGACTCAATCGATTCAGCTTGAAAACCGAGCACAAAGTACGGAAAATTCTGGGAAATCATCCTTTTCAGATATGTTGAAAAAATCGCTGGAAGCTGTCAATGAAGCTCAATTAAATTCCGATCGGCTGACAAATGCTCTTGCAGCAGGACAAAATGTAGAGCTTCATGATGTCATGATCGCAGCACAAAAAGCGAGCATTTTACTTGAAGCAACTGTTGAATTCAGGAATAAAGTCATTGAAGCTTATCAAGAAGTGATGAGAATGCAAATATAATTAGTCTATTTAGAAATGGAATGTCATTATCGGGGGATCAGAAAGAATGAATCAAAAACTACTGCAAATAAAGGATACAATTTTGTCATTTTGGAGGCAAAGGACAAAATGGCAAAAAGCCCTCATCATCGGAGGCGCATCGCTCATCATCATTGCCATTATCGTTTCGTCAATAGTTTTGTCAAAACCGAAAATGATACCGCTATATACGAATTTATCATTGGAAGAAGCTGGCCGAATCAAAGAAACCCTCGATAACAAAGGGATTCAATCGGAAATAGCCGATAACGGAACAACTATTAAAGTGCCAGAAAGCGAAGCAAATGCACTGAAAGTGGAACTTGCTGCTGAAGGTATTCCTGAAAGCGGAAATATCGATTATTCGTATTTTGGACAAAATATCGGTTTTGGCATGACAGATAATGAATTTGATGTATTAAAATTAAAAGCTACACAAACAGAACTGGCCAATTTAATTAAAGAAATCGAAGGCGTAAAAAACGCTAAAGTGATGGTCAATTTACCTAAAGAAACGGTATTCGTCGGCGAGGACGCAGGAGAAGCATCAGCTTCCATTGTTTTAAATTTGGAGCCGGGTTACAAGCTTGATCAATCGCAAGTGAACGCACTCTATCACCTTGTTTCCAAGAGCGTGCCGAATTTACCGGTTGAAAACATTGTTATAATGGACCAAAATTTTGATTATTATGATTTGAAACAAGAGGATACACCTGGCACTAATTTTGCTTCCCAGCTTGAAATCAAATCGGAAATTGAAAAAAATATTCAACGGCAAGTTCAAAGAATGCTGGGTACGATGATGGGCCAAGACAAAGTGGTTGTCAACGTATCAGCTGATATTGATTTTACCCAGGAAAAGCGGGAAGAAAACTTAGTGGAGCCAGTTGATGAAGAGAACAATGAAGGAATTGCCATCAGTGCAGAACGGATTACGGAAACATACACAGGTACTGGGGCGCAAGCTGCCGGCGTTGCTGGAACAGGTCAAACAGATGTCCCGAATACATATCAACAGGCTGCCGGTGCAAACGGAGAAGGAGAATATGAAAAAATTGAAGACCGAATCAATTATGAGGTAAACCGGATCAAACGGGAAATTGTTGAAAGTCCATATAAAATTAGAGATCTGGGCATTCAAGTCATGGTTGAGCCCCCGAATCCGGAAAATCCAAATTCGTTGCCGCAGCAGAGTGTAGATGATATTGAACAAATTTTATCAACAATTGTTCGGACAAGCATCTATGAAGATCCGGAGGCCGAGCCGTTAACGGATCAAGACATTGAAGATAAAATTGTAGTTTCTGTTCAGCCGTTTTCAGGCAAAATAAATGCGGATGATTTGGAGGAGCCATCATCATTCCCAATTTGGGGCTATGTGTTAATTGGAGCAGGCATTCTGCTTCTTGGATTGTTATTCCTATGGTGGTGGAAAAGACGGAGAGACGAAGAAGATGAATATGAAGATGATGAATTTGACGAAATAGAAGAAGTGGTACCGCAGCCTGTGCAAGAAGAAGAATCTGTCGAGCAAACGAAAGCAAATGAGCAGCGTAGGAAGCTTGAGGAGCTTGCCAAAGAGAAGCCTGACGAATTCGCTAAACTATTGCGCACTTGGCTCTATGAAGACTAGGGGGAAATGACATATGAAAAAGTTAAACGGTAGGCAAAAGGCTGCTATTTTATTGATCTCCTTAGGTCCGGAAGCTTCTGCTTCCGTTTATAAACACCTCACGGAAGAAGAAATTGAAAAGCTTACATTAGAAATATCGAGTGTACGGAAAGTGGATTCGCAAAAAAAAAGAAGAAGTGATCGAAGAGTTTCATCAAATCGCCCTTGCGCAAGATTATATTGCCCAAGGGGGGATCCAATATGCGAAAGAGGTGCTTGAGAAAGCATTAGGAGGGGAAAAGGCAAGTGAAATAATCAGAAGGCTGACATCTTCTCTTCAAGTACGGCCGTTTGATTTTGTTAGAAAAGCAGATCCGGCTCAAATTTTAAACTTTATACAAAACGAGCATCCGCAAACGATCGCTTTAGTTTTGTCTTATCTGGATGCCAAGCAGTCGGGACAAATTTTATCGAGCTTGCCTCAGGAAGTTCAAGCGGATATTGCAAGAAGAATCGCCATTATGGACCGCACATCCCCTGAAGTAATTAATGAAGTTGAACAAGTTTTAGAGAAGAAACTTTCTTCTACTGTAACGGAAGATTTCACAGAAACGGGTGGAATCGAAACAGTAGTGGAAGTGTTAAACGGTGTCGACCGCTCGACAGAACGAACGATACTGGAAGCACTAGAAGTGCAGGACCCCGAGCTTGCCGAAGAAATCAAAAAGCGGATGTTTGTATTTGAAGATATTGTTACCTTGGATAACCGCGCCATTCAGCGCGTCATTCGCGAAGTGGATAATAATGATCTCATGTTGGCGTTAAAGGTTGCGTCGGATGAAGTGAAAGAAATTGTCTTTAAAAATATGTCAACTAGAATGGCGGAAACATTCAAGGAGGAAATGAATTACATGGGTCCTGTTCGGCTTCGTGATGTAGAAGAAGCGCAATCAAGAATTGTTGAAGTGATAAGAAGATTAGAGGATGCTGGCGAAATTGTGATCGCTCGAGGACAAGGAGATGAAATCATTGTCTAGAGTCATAAAATCCGGCCATGCTTGGTCATTGCACAAGCCGCACAAATTGACGATCAGAACGATCCAAATTCAGGAAGAGTTCGCCGCTTCCGATCAAAAAGAGAACACACAGCGCTCACAGTTCCTTGAGGCAGCCCATTTGGAAGCAGAGAAAATTTTAGAAAAAGCTGAAGAAGAAAAAACGCGATTGCTTAAGGAGATCGAAAAAGAAAGGGAAGCTTGGCAGGAAGAAAAGGCGCGCCTAATAGAAGAAGCAAGAAAAGAAGGGTATCAAGACGGTTTTGAAAAAGGGAAAAAAGATGGACTTCAAGAGTATGAAAATGTGATTGAATCTGCCAGACAGGTAGTCCAGCTTTCCAAAAAAGATTATGAGAAAAAAATAGAAGCTTCCGAGGAAACCATTATTGAAATTGCTGTAAAAGTAGCGGAAAAAATTATTGCAGCCAACCTAAAGCGAGAGCCTGAACTGTTTACTGGATTGGTTCGCGAAGTGATTTGTGAAGTAAAGGAATATCCAGAAGTCAAAATATACGTTCACCCTGACAAATATGAATTTATGCTTGAACAAAAAGAAGAATTAATGGAACTATTTACAACCAAAACAGAGCTCTATATTTTTCCAGATGTAAATTTGCCCGAAAACGGAATTTGTGTGGAATCGCCATTTGGAAAAATTGATGCGAGCATTGATACACAGCTGGAGCAATTAAAAAGCAAGCTGTTAAATCTTGTCAGGGAGGATTGAAGCGATTGAAACTAGCTCAATTGATCGACCATATAGATCGGCTGGACTCTTATAAGAGATATGGAAAAGTGAAAAAAGTAGTCGGACTCATGATTGAATCACGCGGACCTGAATGCTCCATCGGTGATGTTTGCTATGTACATGTAGGGAAAAATGAAAAAACGCTGGCAGAAGTTGTCGGATTCAAAGAAGAAAATATTCTATTAATGCCGTTTACAAAGGTCAACCAAATTGCACCTGGCTGTGTCGTGGAAGCAACAGGCTCGCCCCTGAAAATAAAGTCGGGAATCAGCCTGATCGGAAAAGTATTAGATGCATTTGGCCATCCTATGGATGGATCCAATCTTCCAAAAGGTTTAACGACTATTCTGTCTGAAAATGAGCCGCCGAACCCGTTAACCCGGCCGCCGATCATCCAAAAAATTGAAGTGGGTGTGAAAGCAATTGACGGTTTTTTAACGATTGGGAAAGGTCAGCGGGTAGGTATTTTTGCAGGAAGCGGCGTTGGAAAAAGTACTTTGCTCGGAATGATCGCAAGAAGCTCAGGAGCAGATATAAATGTGATTGCCTTAATAGGTGAAAGGGGAAGAGAAGTTCGAGAATTTATTGAGAGAGATTTAGGCGAAGAAGGGCTAAAGCGGACGATTATTGTGGCGGCAACCTCCGATCAGCCGGCTTTAATGAGAATTAAAGCTGCCTATTCTGCAACGGCGATTGCAGAATATTTTCGAGATAAAGGATATAATGTCATGTTTATGATGGATTCAGTCACGAGAGTAGCGATTGCGCAAAGGGAAATTGGACTGGCTGTTGGGGAACCGCCGACGACAAAAGGATACACCCCTTCAGTGTTCGCCATGCTTCCTCGACTTTTAGAAAGAACAGGAAATAATGAAAAGGGTTCGATCACAGCCATTTATACTGTCTTAGTTGATGGCGATGATATGAACGAACCGATAGCGGATACTGTGAGAGGAATTTTGGACGGGCACATTGTGCTCGATCGCGAGTTGGCGAATAGAGGACATTTTCCTGCAATTAATATTTTAAAAAGCGTCAGCCGCCTTATGAACCATATTGTCGAACCGGCGCATCTGGAAGCTGCGAACAAACTGAAAGCATTGTACTCTACATATACCGAGTCAGAAGATTTAATTAAGATCGGCGCATATAAAAGAGGCTCTTCAAAAGAAATGGATCAAGCAATGGATTATTATCCGAAAATAAACGGATTTCTTCAGCAGCATATGAATGAAAAAATAACATTTGAGGAAAGCGTACAGCAATTAATTTCGCTACTTGAAGAAGGTGACAAGACATGACATACCATTTCCGCTATCAAAAAATATTGGATGTAAAGGAAAATGAGAAACGAAAATCATCAAAAGAATATGAAGATTCCGTTGAAAATTTTAAAAAAGTTGCAACAAAGCTGTACACATTTTTAAAGCAAAAAGAGGAGTTCGTAAAGCTTCAAGAAGAAAAATTGAACAAAGGGATGTCCGTTCAAGAAATTAAGCAGTATCAACAGTTTGTTCAAAATTTGGAAAAAACAATTGAGCATTACCAGCAGCTTGTCATTTATTCTCGTAATGCGATGAATGAAAAACAGTCGATTTTGATGCAAAAACATATAGAAGTAAAGCAATATGAAAAAATAAAAGAAAAAGATTACAAGAAATTTATGGAGCTAAGGAAACGAGAAGAAGGAAAAATGATGGATGAAATATCAATCATTACATATTCGTTTCATAGAAATTAGGTGGAAATGATGGCGAAAAAAGAAAAGAAACGAGGCGGTTTAAAAACTTTCTTGACCATATTTTTATCACTTTTTAGTCTTGGGCTTGTCGCCGTAATCGTCATGTTTTTTCTCGGCATTCTGCCGGCCCAAAATATTCCGATTATTTCGGACTTAGCGCAAGGAGGTCAGAAGCAAGAAAATCTTGAAAGGCTGAACGAGCAGCTGGAAAAAGAGCAAGAAGAGCTCAAGCAAAAGATTGAAGAGCAGGAAAGCACAATCAATCAGCTGCAAGAACAGCTGAAAAGCAAGGATGAAGAAATACAAGAGCTGACACAGCAAATCAACTCATTGGAAAACGCAGCTCAAACCAATCCGCAAAAAAATCAACAACAAGCCGTTGATATTGCGAAAGTATATGGAGAAATGTCAAGTAAAAAAGCAGCTGCCATCATTACAGAGCTTTCTGATGATGAAGCAATCAGCATACTATCATCTTTAAAAAAAGCCGTGCTTGCTAGAATTTTAGAAAAAATGACTCCCCAAGACGCTGCCAAATATACGAAGTTGTTATCCGAGCAATCAGCAGCTCAATCTGAACAACCAGCAGCCGAATCTGTACCATCAGCAACTGAAGAGGCAGCTGCTCAATAAATAACTTACATGACATTCTGATCATATTACAGGAGGTGAACAAATGGATGCCATTAAATTGCAGTTTTTCCAATTGAACACGCGAAACATACAATCAACAAACGGAGAAGAAAAAAAGGAAGAGTCAACTTTTCAAACGTTTTTTGATCAGCTTGTGAACATGAAGCCAGCCGATCAGGTGAAAGGAAATGAACCGCAAAAATTTGAAATCGAAACAACTATCTTAGAAGAGTTGAAAAATGCGATCAAAAATTGGCTCTCTCTTGACATTTTGTACGATCAGGAAACAGACGCTCAAGACAAACAGGAGAGAGAAGACAGCAGTTTATCTTCTGTCAGCCAACCTTCTTCTGAAAAGTTGGAATTGACATTTGCGAGCAATATGGAACTGAATGTTGATCATACGGAGCAAAGTCCGGAAAAAACTGTACTTTTTCAGCAAATCACTGCTATTTTAGCTTATTTACAACGAAATGAGCCGAGCGAGTTTATTCGAATGCTCGAAGTTTTTGAAACCATTACTAGAAAGTATGGCGATCTAGGCAGCACGATGCTTCAAAATATTTTAACAGCTGTTCGGATTGGACAATATGAGAATCACAGTGCTACCATAGCTGACATATTGCCTAATGATCTAGAAACATCAGAGCCGCTTCATTTTATACAACAAATGGACACGAATAAGAAACCATTTGTGCAGCGTGAGGAAATATTGGCAAGAACACATCCTCTAATGGAGTTTGTTCAACAAGAGAGCCGTGCTGAACAAAAAAGTGTTGGAAATTTCCTAACGGGCCAAACGAAGGATACGTTTGAGTTGACTCTTACATCATACATAAACAAATTTGGCTCAGAAAATCCGGCTTCGCAAATTGATTCTGAACTGAGTATAGACGTCCAAGAGGAATTTTTTCAAAAGTTAAAAGACGTAATAAAAACAAGTCGATTTGGCCAGCTTCCCAATGGCGCACAAAAATTGACGATACGACTCACTCCGGAGCATTTAGGGACCATTACCATTCAATTAATAAAAGATGGCGACCAAATGAGCGCCAAAATTAAGACATCGACTCAATCAGCGAAAGAATTGTTAGAGCATAGTATTCAGCAGTTAAAGCATTCGCTGCCGAATGTAACATTGCAAATTGACCGCTTTGATATTTTTGACGAAGAGCATTATTTCTTTCAAGAAAAAAGAGGACGTGGCAATTCGCAGCAACATAACGGGGAAGATCAAGAAAAGCATCAAAATGAACAGCAGAACGACCAAACTTTTATGGAAAAATTAAAAGAGTATGTAAATGCCATTATATAGGAGGTTCTTATGAGCGGAATTTCCATCGACAGCTATTTGTTATCGACCTATACAGAAAACAAAGCAAGGGAAGCTAAGTCAACTCTTGGAAAAGATGATTTTTTGAAGTTATTGATTACCCAATTGCAATATCAGGATCCGCTAAATCCAATGGAAGATAAAGAGTTTATTGCCCAAATGGCGAATTTCTCAACATTGGAACAAATAACAAACATGAATAAATCGCTTGAAGCCTTTTTAAAATCGGATGCACTCATCAAATATTCGCAGCTCATCGGCAAATCGGTAGAATACTCAAAAGAAGGTGAGCAAAAGCAGAGCATTGTCAAAAGCGTGCGGATGAATGGAGATACAGTCATCATTGCGCTTGCCAACGGCGATGAAGTGGAAAGCTCAAGTATTACGAAAGTATCCGAAGCTGGAGAAAACGATTCATCTGATCAGGAAGGATAATAATATTAACATTTTAAAGAAAGGGAGAGGTTCATATGTTGCGTTCCATGTATTCTGGTATTAGCGGAATGAAAAATTTCCAATTAAAATTGGATGTCATTGGCAACAATATCGCGAATGTCAACACGTACGGCTTCAAAAAAGGACGTGTCACTTTTAAAGAATTAGTCAACCAGCAAATTTCAGGCGCTAGCGCCGCTGTAAATGGACGAGGAGGTATAAATCCAGCACAGGTAGGATTGGGTGCGGCAATCGGAACAATCGACACTGTTCATACATCTGGACCAACTCAATCAACGGGAAGACTTCTTGATGTAGCGATCAGCGGAGACGGTTTTTTTCCTGTCGGAGTGATTACCGATTTAACGAGAGTCAACATTGATTACGCAGGGCAATTTGGAGACAATAAAATTTTGGGTGCCATTGATAGAGCAATTGATTTAGCATACACCCGCGCTGGAAACTTTTATTTGGATGCAAACGGATATTTAGTAACTGGCGAAGGGCTTTACTTAATTGGCGAAACAGGTGAAAAAATTCCTCCGACAGATCAAGGAATTCAAAAAGCAAATGCAGCGCTTCAGCAAATCACGTCTTTCAATACACCTTATAAAAATATGTATGAATCGTTGAGAGACATTTCAAAAAGAGCGAATGCATTGATGGAAGCTTATGAAGCATATAATGATGCGGTGGAAATATGGGAAAAAGACGGACGACAAAACCCATCACCTTTATACACCTCTATGCAAAATGCACGTAATGCTTTAATTGATATATGGACAGAGTTTAATGCAGCCATTACAAACCCAACGTCAGGGTTTGGGAATATTCGAAACCAGTTTGAAACGGCAATCGGACAATTAAATAATTCTATTAATAATTTTAACAATACACCGCCATATACTGACGTCATTACAACAATCACGAATCCGATTCTGCCGATTACAGCGGGGGATTATCCGCAAAATCCGTCAACAGCTATCCCGTTAGGTTCAAGTGCTGACACGAATACGCTTGATTTAATGACGAAGTTGATCGGGACAATTGAGAATTATAAAGTTGCCCTTAACAATGTTGGGCAAGCAGTCATTAAATACGAAGATATTGCCGAAAGTTTAAAAGAGGCGCAATGGACGGATTCGTTGAGCGGAGAAGCCGGTCTCATCCAAATTCCGCTTTCGGCTAAAAGCTTTAGCATCGGGCCTGATGGAAAGGTTACGTTTATTGATCGAAACGGTCAGTTAAAAGTCGCTGGACAAATCCGGCTTGCGAACTTTCCAAATCCAGAAGGATTAGAAAAAATCGGAAGCAATCTTTTTAGAGAAACGCCTAACTCTGGTTCTATCGACAAAAATGGCAATGGGCTGCAGCTTAACGAACTTTCCGTTCCAGGAGAGGATGGAGCAGGCTCATTGATTAATAGTTCACTAGAAATGTCCAATGTGGACTTGGCGGAAGAATTTACGGAAATGATTGTGGCACAAAGAGGTTTTCAATCAAATACGAAAATCATCACAACTTCTGACGAAATTTTGCAGGAGCTCCTTGGCTTAAAACGTTAATAGGAAGAACGGGGGAGCTTGAAACGTGATCAAATTAACAAAACTGAATGGCGAAGCTTTTTATCTGAATGTGTTGTTAATCGAACGGATTGAATCGTTTCCTGATACGACTATTACGTTAATATCCGGCAAAAAATATATAGTAAAAGATTCACAGACGGAAGTAGTAACAAAAATCAATGAGCTTTATAAACAATTTGGTTTTGGGAAAGCTTTCTATTTCGGGGGACAAGAAAATGAGTAAAAAATTTATAACTGCATTATTAATCGTCATTTCAACCGTTGGAATTGCTGCACTGACTACGTTTGTCGTCATGGAATTTTTTACGAAGGATCCGGTAGAAGCGAAAAACCGCTCCATCGACGAGGTGGTGGAATCGTCATTTGATGTTCCTGAAATTACGACAAACTTAAAAAGTAAAAATATTGTAAGACTTTCTTTCAAAATTGAAGCATCTGACAAAAAAGCGAGAGAAGAATTAGAAAAGAGAGAATTTCAAATAAAAGATATTATTATAACCGAACTGGCAAATATGGAAGCAAAAGATTTGGAAGGGCAAGCTGGAATGGACCGCTTTAAAGATACGATTAAAAAGAAGGTCGATGCGCTTTTACAAGAAGGAGAAGTGAAACAAGTGTACACGACTTCCTTTATCCTTCAATAGACAAAAAAGGGATAAGGAGGTGATGTTCTCATTATGTCAAATGAAATTTTATCGCAAAGTGAAATTGATGCGCTATTATCTGCATTAACGACCGGTGAAATGAATGTTGATGAATTAAAGAAAGAAGAAGAAGCAAAGAAAATAAAAGTTTACGATTTTAAACGTGCTCTTCGTTTTTCAAAAGATCAAATTCGCAGCATTACTCGAGTGCATGAAAATTTCGCAAGGCTTTTAACGACGTATTTTGCTGCGCAATTGCGGACATATGTCCAAATAACCGTCACGTCTGTAGACCAGCTGCCCTATGAAGAGTTTGTCCGTTCCATTCCGAAAATGACGGTTTTAAATGTTTTTGAACTTGGGACACTTGATGGAAGAATTATTATGGAAGTGAACCCAAATATTGCGTACGCAATGATGGATCGGTTAATGGGCGGTTTCGGGGCTTCCATGAATAAGATTGAACAATTAACAGAAATTGAAATGAAAATTATTGCATCCATTTTCGAAAAAACTTTGGAGCACTACCGTGAAGCTTGGAGTACCATTTTGGACATTGAGCCTTGCATGCAGGAATTTGAGGTAAATCCGCAATTTTTGCAAATGGTATCTCCAAATGACACAGTTGTTGTTATTTCCCTTAATACACAAGTGGGAGAAGCGAGCGGAATGATAAACCTTTGTATTCCCCATGTTGTGTTGGAACCAATTATTCCAAAGCTTTCCGTCCATTATTGGATGCAATCAGAAAGGAAAGCCCAAAACTCTGTGGAAACGGAAGTAATCAAAAACCGGATAAAGCTTGCAGAAGTTCCGGTGGTTGCGGAATTAGGGACGTCCGTTGTGACAGTTCAAGAGTTTCTTGAAATGCGAGTGGGGGATATGATCCGTCTTGATCAATCGACCAGCGACCCGTTGGTGATTAAAGTAGGTGACGTCCCTAAATTTTTTGGACAGCCTGGCAAAAAGAACAAGAAGCTGGCCGTTCAAATATTAGGCCACATAGAGAGAGGTGACGAAGCTGATGACTGATAACATGTTGTCACAAGAGGAAATCGATTCTCTATTAAAAGGGGGAAATCAAGAATCAACTGAAACTGACAATCTATTGAATGATATTGAAAAAGATACGATTGGGGAGATAGGAAATATTTCTTTTGGCAGTTCTGCTACCGCTTTATCATCCTTGCTTAATCAAAAAGTAGAAATCACTACTCCGAGCGTGTCAATTATTAATAAGCAAGAACTGGCAAAGGAGTTTCCACATCCATACGTAGCAATAGAAGTAGTTTTTACAGAAGGGCTGTCCGGCAGCAATCTGCTTGTAATTAAACAAAGCGATGCTGCTGTCATTGCTGATTTAATGATTGGCGGGGATGGTTCCAACCCGGACGAATTGGGGGAAATTCAATTAAGTGCTGTCCAGGAAGCGATGAATCAAATGATGGGATCTGCTTCCACATCAATGTCAACCGTTTTAAATAAAAAAATAGATATTTCACCGCCTCGCCTCGAATTATTGAATGTTAAAGAAGGGGAAGGAACCGATGCTATTCCTGATGATGAACTGCTTGTGAAGGTATCCTTCCGATTAACTGTCGGCAATTTAATTGATTCGAATATTATGCAGCTCTTACCCCTTGATTTTGCTAAACAGCTCGTTGTTGAATTAATGAATAAAGCGAGTAAAGAGGCATCAAATAACGTGCAAACAGAACCTGAAGAAGCGCGAGAAAATCAACAGCTGCATATAGAAAAAAGCGAGAAGGAAAAAGCTCAGCCTGTTGAAGTTAAACCTGTTGAATTTGCGACATTTGATGAACAAACGAATCAATCTGTAGACACGCACAATTTGGAGCTGCTGCTCGACATTCCTTTAAATGTAACGGTTGAGCTTGGAAGAACAAAAAGATCCATCAAACAAATTTTGGAATTGTCTAAAGGATCCATTATCGAGCTTGATAAGCTGGCCGGGGAGCCAGTCGACATATTCATAAACAGCAAAAAGGTAGCAAAAGGTGAAGTAGTTGTCATCGACGAAAATTTCGGTGTTCGCGTAACGGATATCATGAGTCAAGCAGATCGGATAATGAATCTAAAATAGTTGATAGGAGTGAGGAGCAAAATGTCAAAAAGGATTTTAGTCGTTGATGATGCAGCATTTATGAGAATGATGATCAAAGATATATTGACAAAAAATGGATATGAAGTAGTAGGAGAGGCTGCAGATGGTGCGCAGGCAGTCGAAAAATTTAAAGAATTGCAGCCTGATTTAGTCACGATGGATATTACAATGCCTGAAATGGATGGCATCACTGCTTTAAAGGAAATCCGCAAAATTAATCCAAATGCAAAAGTTGTCATGTGTTCAGCGATGGGACAGCAGGCAATGGTAATCGATGCTATTCAAGCTGGTGCCAAAGATTTTATTGTGAAACCTTTTCAGGCCGATCGTGTACTGGAAGCTATTCAAAAGACATTGGGATAAGGAGCATTTGCATTGAAACGACGTATTACATATTTGTGCTGTTTATGGCTGTTGTTTTTTTATGTTCCAATAAACGCCGATTTCGTGCATGCAGCCGTGAAAAATCCCACCGTTGAGGAATATTTAAAACAGCAGACATCCGATCAACAGGATGAAAAAAAAGAAGAGAAAGCGACGAACGAATTGGTTGAAGATGGTGGCAACAGCACCTCCTTATCAGTATTCGATGCTTTGAAAATGATTTTTACACTTATTCTTGTTTTAGGTCTCTTAATCTTTTTATTAAAATTTTTAAACAAAAAAATGAAGCTTCCGCAAGAAACTAAATACTTACAAAATCTCGGCGGCATTTCCTTAGGACAAAACAAGTCCATCCAGCTGGTGAAGGTGGGGAATCGCATTCTAATCGTTGGCGTCGGGGATACGATTGAACTATTACAAGAAATTAATGATGAAGAGGAATATAAGAAAATTATCGACATGCAGAAAGAGCCCGGCAACAATTCTTTTGAACAAAATATGATGCGCTTCATTCTAAATAATCATAAACAAAAGGGTAGCGAGAAGACCTCCTTCAAAAAAGAACTGGAATCACTATTAAAAGAAAGACGTGAACAGATGCAGCGTCTTCGGCAGAAAGGATCAAAAAAATGAGTGAGTTTTTTAGCTATTTTAATCAAAATGATCCGGAAAATGTTGCGACGACTGTGAAGCTTTTGCTTCTGCTCACCGTTTTGTCCATTGCACCAGGGATATTGATTTTAATGACTTGCTTTACGCGCATCGTCATCGTGTTATCGTTTGTGCGAACTTCGCTTGCTACCCAGCAAATGCCGCCCAACCAAGTGCTCATCGGCCTTGCACTTTTTTTAACCTTTTTTATAATGGGACCGACTTTTCAAGAAATACATGAAAAAGCTTTGAATCCTTTGTTCAACAATGAAATAACTATTGAGGAAGCGTATGAACAGGCGGAAAAGCCGATAAAGGAATTTATGAGCAAACATACGAGACAAAAAGATTTAGCTTTGTTTTTAAATTACGCCAATATTGAAAATCCTGAGACGATTGACGATATTCCGCTCGTGGCTTTAGTGCCTGCATTTGCCATCAGCGAATTAAAAACAGCGTTTCAAATAGGTTTTATGATCTTTATTCCTTTTTTAATCATTGACATGGTTGTATCAAGTGTCCTCATGTCAATGGGAATGATGATGCTTCCTCCTGTCATGATATCATTGCCTTTTAAAATATTGCTGTTTGTGCTCGTGGACGGCTGGTACTTAGTTGTCAAATCATTGCTGCAAAGTTTTTAAAATAAGTAGGTGAGCCAATGAGTACCGAAATGATCCTTTCCATAGCAGAAAAAGCGGTTTATACAACTTTAATGATCAGTGGGCCACTTCTTTTAATATCGCTTGTTGTCGGCTTAATTGTCAGCATCTTTCAAGCAACGACACAAATACAGGAACAGACATTGGCGTTCATACCAAAAATTGTGGCTGTTTTGGTCGGATTGATTATTTTTGGCCCATGGATGCTATCTGTCATTTTGTCGTATACACATAATATTTTCAGCAATCTCAATCAATTTGTTGGATGAGTTGAATGATGATGCTGGAGTATTATCCGCTTTTTTTGCTTGTGTTTACAAGAATAACAGCTTTTATTGCAACACTTCCATTATTTTCATATCGGAATATTCCGATGCGGTTTAAAATTGGCATGTCTTTTTTCCTTTCCCTTATCATCGTCATGACGATCGATGAGGGAAAGGTTGACTTAGATGCGAATTTCTACCCGCTGATAATAAAAGAAGTTTTAATCGGACTATTCATTGGTCTGATCGCATATATCATCATGTCAGCTGTCCACATTGCAGGAAGCTTAATCGATTTTCAAATGGGGTTTATCATCGCGAATATTATTGATCCGCAGACAGGAGTTCAAACGCCGTTAATTGGACAATTTCTTTATTCTTTTGCCCTATTGCTCATGCTGAGCCTAAACGGGCACCATATGCTGATTAACGGGATTGTATACAGTTTTCAAGTAATCCCTCCGGATCAATATTTTATTCCGATTTCTGATGGAGCTGTTGCCGAACAAGTTTTGAAGGCGTTCAGCAAAATGTTTCTCGTAGCATTTCAAATGGCGCTTCCGATAGTCGCTTCGCTCTTTTTAGTTGACCTTGCTCTAGGGATTGTTGCCCGGACAGTTCCGCAAATGAATGTATTTGTCATTGGGTTTGCCATTAAAATTGGCGTCAGCTTTCTGATGATGGTGCTCGTTTTAGGCATTATATTTATGCTGATTCAGGGGCTTTTCCAATACATGTTCGATGTGATGAGAACCTTAATGAATTTATTAGGTGATGGCGCATGAATTATTTACCGTTAGATTTGCAATATTTTGCCGGAGAAAAAACGGAAAAAGCGACTCCGAGAAAGCGGCAGGATGTCAGGAAAAAAGGGCAGGTTGCCAAGAGTCCCGATTTGAACACAGCCATCACCATGTTTTTAGTTTTTCTGTCATTGCTGTTTTTCGGGAAAACGGTGATTGATAATATTTTAAACATGTTCCATTCTACTTTTGAAGATTATTTGTTGACGGATATCACAGAAGAAAATGTGCATTCAATCTTTAATAAATATGTATTGGAAGGCGCTCAAATTACCGCTCCATTCATGATAGCAGCCTTCGTTGCTGGGGTTTTCAGTAATTATATTCAAGTTGGATTTCTTTTTACAACTGAACCGTTGAAAATGAAATTAAATAAACTGAATCCGATTGAAGGATTTAAACGCATATATTCCATTCGGGCAATTGTCGAGCTTTTGAAATCGATCTTAAAAGTTTTCTTTATCGGCGGGGTAACCTTTGCGTATATTTATTTCAATTGGCAGGAGATTTTGCGACTTCCGCAAATGCCGCTTGAACGAGCTTTTGCTTCAATTTCAAAGCTGGCGGTGCAGATAGGACTATATGCTTCAGGTGCGCTTTTGTTCATCGCATTGCTAGATTACTTGTATCAAAGATGGGATTTCGAAAAAAACATTCGCATGTCTAAGCAGGAAGTAAAAGATGAGTACAAAAAAATGGAAGGCGACCCGTTAATTAGATCGAGAATTAAACAGAAACAAAGGGAAATGGCGATGAGAAGGATGATGCAGGAAATTCCGAAAGCTGATGTCGTCATTACGAACCCTACTCATTATGCAGTTGCCTTAAAGTATGATGAAAAGGAACACGATGCACCTGTCGTAGTTGCAAAAGGAACAGATTTTGTCGCGCAAAAGATCAAGCAAATTGCCAAAGCCCATGAAATCATAACAGTCGAAAACAGGCAGCTCGCTCGTTCCTTGTATGACCAAGTGGAAATTGGCGAGATGATTCCTGAACAATTTTTTAAGGCTGTGGCTGAAATTTTAGCTTATGTTTATCGTCAAAAACAAAAAGTGTAACAATTTTGCTAGGAGGAAGTATCATGTCAGCAAGAGATTTATCGGTTATAGTAGCTGTCATTTTAATTGTTGCCATGCTTATCATCCCGCTGCCTTCATGGCTGCTGAGCATATTGATTATCATTAATATATCTCTTGCCTTGCTCGTCCTCCTTACATCCATGAACATTGAAAAGCCTTTACAATTTTCAATCTTTCCTTCTCTTTTGCTTTTGTTAACGTTATATCGACTCGGCTTAAACGTTTCCACAACGCGTTCGATTTTAGCTAATGGAGAAGCGGGAACAGTCGTGGAAACGTTTGGAACTTTTGTTGTCGGTGGAAATATCCTTGTTGGTTTTGTCGTATTTATCATTTTAGTTATTATTCAATTTGTTGTCATTACAAAAGGATCTGAACGGGTAGCAGAAGTGGCAGCCCGCTTTACGCTTGATGCCATGCCCGGTAAGCAGATGAGTATTGATGCAGACTTGAATGCGGGAATCATCTCGGAAGACGAGGCAAAAAAACGGAGAGAAACGATTGCAAGAGAAGCAGATTTTTATGGCGCAATGGACGGAGCAAGCAAATTTGTAAAAGGAGATGCGATTGCTGGTGTCATAATTGTGCTGATCAATATTATTTTCGGAATTATCATCGGCATGATCCAGCAGGGGCTTTCTTTTCAAGAAGCTGTTTCAAAATTCACGCTTCTTACAGTTGGAGATGGATTAGTCAGCCAAATTCCAGCTTTATTAATCTCAACGGCAACAGGGATTGTTGTCACGAGAGCTGCTTCTGACGGAAATTTAGGACAAGACATTACGAACCAGCTTTTAGCATTTCCAAAGCTGCTGTATGTTACCGCAGGAATCATCTTTATTTTAGGTATTGTTACTCCGATTGGTCCGATCGTAACAACTCCGATCGCTCTCATGTTTGCTTTCTTAGCATTTGCGATGAATCGTACGAAGAAACAAATTGAAAAAGACGAAGAGATTGTTGAAGAAGAAGTGGAAATGAACGAAGCGAAAAGTCCGGAGCAAGTGATGAATCTTTTATCGATGGATCCAATTGAATTTGAATTCGGATATGGTTTAATTCCTCTTGCTGATAGCGGACAAGGGGGAGACCTGTTGGATCGGATCGTAATGATCAGAAGGCAGCTTGCCGTAGAATTGGGCCTTGTCATTCCTGTCGTCCGAATACGGGATAATATCCAATTAAAGCCGAATGAATACAGATTAAAAATTAAAGGAAACGAAGCGGCGAAAGGTGAAATTATGCTCGATCATTATTTGGCGATGGCGCCAGGAATGGATAATGATTCGATTGAAGGGATTGACACAATTGAGCCTTCGTTTGGACTTCCTGCAAAATGGATCAGCGAACATTTAAAAGAACAAGCTGAATTGGCAGGATATACGGTCGTCGATCCTCCTAGCGTTGTTTCTACTCACATTACGGAAACGATCCGGAGGCATGCTCATGAATTGCTTGGACGACACGAAACAAAACAGCTTGTCGATCATTTAAAAGAAACATACCCGATATTAGTGGAAGAAGTTACGCCGAATCCACTTTCTATAGGAGATATTCAAAAAGTTTTGGCGAAACTGCTTAAAGAAAAAATTTCTATTCGAAATTTGCCGGTTATTTTTGAAACATTAGCTGACTATGCCAAATTTACAACAGATCCGGAAATTTTAGCTGAATATGTAAGACAGTCGCTGGCAAAACAAATTACAAGCCAGTATGCAAAAGAAGGGGAGACATTGAAAGTCATTACTCTCTCCGCTCAAGTAGAAAAAGCCATTGCCGATGGCGTGCAGCAAACGGAACGAGGAACCTTTTTGTCATTGGAGCCGCATGTATCACAAAGGATTGTCGAAGCCATTGCAAAAAATGTGGAACAGCTGGCAATGGAAGAGCAAACGCCAATCTTGCTCTGCTCGCCTTCTGTTAGAATGTATGCACGGCAGCTGATCGAGCGATATTTGCCTGATGTACCCGTATTGTCATACAACGAACTTGAATCAAACATTGAAGTACAAAGTGTCGGAGTGGTGAATATTTAATGAAGATTAAAAAATTCAAAGCCCATACTATGCAAGAGGCGATGAAGACGATTCGCAGCCAACTCGGTCAAAATGCTGTCATCCTCAATTCGAAAGTCGTCTATACTGGTGGATTTCTAGGAATGTTTAAGAAAAAAATGATTGAAGTGGTGGCGGGCATTGACGAAGAAGATGAAATGATCAGCGGGTTCCAAAAAGAAAAAATAGAACATCAAACGGACCAACAATTAGAGATGTCTCCTGTACTGAATGAAATAAAAAAACTGAAGGATCTCGTTCAATCCATGTCCGTAAACAGTACTGTTATTCATCCTGACCTAAAAGAGATCGAACAAAAAATTGATTCGTTAGGTTTGCTGCAGCCGATTAAACAGGATGTAATCGCATCTATACTGGAAACATATTTGATCCATCAAAAAAAGCTGACAAACGAACAGCTGGAATTTCAATTGAAGAAAGAGTTAAAAAAGAGGATTTCGGACATTCCTTTTCACGGCATTACTTTTTCAAAAAAATTTGTGAATGTTGTAGGACCAACCGGTGTTGGAAAAACGACGACATTGGCAAAGCTTGCCGCAATCTGCAAAATAAATTACAAGAAAAAAATCGGATTTCTTACGACGGACACTTATCGAATTGCTGCGATCGATCAATTAAAAACATATGCCGAAATTTTAAATGCCCCGCTTGAAGTTTGTTATAACTCATTTGATTTTCAGGAGGGGAAAAAGAAGCTGAATGACTGCGACATCGTTTTTATTGACACGGCGGGCCGGAACTTCCTTGAACAGCAATATGTGCAAGATTTAAGCGAAACCATTGACTTTCAGGATGAAATGGAAACATTTTTAGTATTTTCTTTAACTTCAAAATTTGAAGATATGGAAAAAGTTTATAACCAATTTTCTCATTTGCCGATTCATCAATTTATTTTTACTAAACATGACGAAACCTCCTCTTATGGAGCTATGTATAACATCGTCTACAAAACAAAGATTGGTGCCGGATATATGACTGACGGTCAAGATGTTCCAGACGACATTCATAAGCTGGATCATGAAACTTTTATTCAATATTTAATGGGGTAGCAGGATATGGATCAAGCAGAACAACTCAGAAGGATTATTCAGCAAAACAAATATGCGGTGATAAAAGACTCTCCGCCTAACCGTCATGCAAAAACAGTGGCTGTGATTAGCGGAAAAGGGGGAGTCGGCAAATCGAATTTCGTTTTAAATTTCGCTTTAAACTTGATCAAAAAACGAAACGACCGTGTGCTGCTGGTAGATTGCGATATTGGAATGGCAAACATCGATCTTTTGCTGGGACAGCAGTATCAAGAAAGATCAATTGTCGATTTGCTGAAAAACCGCATTGGAATTGAACAAATTATCAAAAAAGGTCCTTTAAATTTGCAGTATTTGTCAGGAGGAATGAGCCTTTCCAATATTGTCACAATCGATGAAGCAGAGTTTCAATTTTTTCTTTACGAGCTTGAAAGAATAATAGAGAAATACGACACCATCTTATTTGATATGGGAGCAGGAATTTCGAAAGACAGCTTGAAATTTTTGCTTGCAGTGGACGAAATTATCGTTATTACGACGCCTGAACCGACATCGATTATGGACGCCTACAGTGCGATAAAGCTCATTCACCAGTTTGATCAAGAAAAGGTGATGAAAGTAGTTGTCAATCGATGCAAGAAAAACATTGAAGCGAAAGAAACATGGGAAAAAATTAGAACCACTGCAGAGCGTTTTTTACATAAAACAATTGATTTGCTCGGCAGTTTGCCGGAGGATGATCATGTACAGAAATCAGTCATGGAACAAATTCCGTTTATTTTGCGTTTTCCGAATGCTCCTATATCGAAAGCACTAGAAAATATAACAGAGATGTACTTAAATGGTAAAATAAAAAGAAAAGGATTTATTCATTCTCTTAGATCTTTGTTTTCAAGTAGGTGATGTTTTTGAGTCGTGTAAAGGTTTTGGTTATTGATGATTCGGCATTTATGAGAAAGTTGATTTCCGATTTGCTTTTAGAGAGTCCTTCCATTGATGTGATTGGCACAGCTAAAAATGGAAAAGAAGGAATTGAAAAGATCGCAGAGCTTGATCCTGATGTTGTGACGTTAGATATTGAAATGCCGGTTTTAAACGGGCTTGATACTTTGCAGATTATCATGGACAAGTTTCCAAGGCCAGTCATTATGCTTTCAAGTTCGACGAAAGAAGGAGCCGAAAACACGATAAAATCTTTAGCTTTCGGGGCGTTTGATTTTATCCCGAAACCTTCCGGCTCCATATCTCTTGACATATTTAAAGTGAAAGAAGAATTAATTGCAAAAGTTCTAGCAGCAAAACGGGCAAAAGAAAAAGTTCAGATGTTAAAAAAAGAGATCGACACATTTCCTCGAAAGGAGATGATGAAAGAAAAGAGCCATCGACAGCGAAAAAAATCTTTAATTGCCATTGGAACTTCTACCGGAGGACCGAGCACCCTTCAAAAAATCGTTCCATGCTTCCCGAAAAACCTGAATTCGCCGATTTTCATCGTACAGCATATGCCGCCAGGATTTACAAAATCGTTGGCTGAACGATTAAATGAAATGTCAAACATCGAAGTAAAAGAAGGCGAGCATCAAGAAATCGTCAGAAATGGGGTAGCATACATAGCGCCTGGAGGCAGCCATATGAAAGTAATAGAAAAACAAGGGAATTTATTCATTGAACTGGATCAATCGGAAAAAAAGAGAGGGCACAGACCTTCAGTAGATGTACTGTTTGAATCTTTATCGAATTTAAAATATTATCAAACGATTGCTTGTATTTTAACGGGAATGGGTTCTGACGGGACAAAAGGATTAAAAGCATTAAAAGAAAGGACAGATGCGACAGGGATCGCACAGTCCGAAAAAACCTCCATTATATTTGGGATGCCAAAATCCGCCATCCAAGCGAATGTGGTTGATTACGTGGAAGATTTAATGGAAATTCCGTATTTAATTCAAAAGCTGATCTAAATCCAAGGAGTGTGCTGCCATGGAAATGAATCAATATTTGGACATTTTTATTGAAGAAAGTAAAGAACATTTGCAGTCGTGCAACGAAAAGCTTTTGGAGCTTGAACAAAATCCGGATGATTTAGGAATTGTGAACGAAATTTTTCGCTCCGCCCATACATTAAAAGGAATGGGCGCAACGATGGGGTTTGAAGATTTAGCCGATTTAACACATAAAATAGAAAATGTGTTTGACGCCATTCGCAATCAAAAATTAGAAGTAACGCCTGAAATTTTGGATGTCCTTTTTGAAGCATTGGAGAATTTGGAGGAAATTGTTTTATCGATTGCGGATGGAGGAGACGGCAAAAAAGATGTTTCGGCCATTGTGAAAAAACTGCAAGCGATTGAAAGCGGAGAACAAATTGAAGATGAGACAGCTGAAAATGAAACATCAAGAGAACAAGTGCAGGATGTGAAAAAACTGAAGTTTGATGAATATGACAGGACGGTCATTCTTCAATCAATTGAACAAGGATTTCAAGTATACGAAATCAACATTCGGCTTCGAGAAGACTGCATCTTAAAAGCAGCGAGAGCATTTATGGTTTTTGAATTGCTTGAGAAGCACGGGGAAGTGGTCAAATCATCGCCTTCTGTTGATTTACTCGAAGAAGAAAAGTTTGACAACAATTTTTCGGTTGCCTACATTACGAAGGAAGATAAGGACTTTATCCGGAACAGCCTATTGAAAATTTCAGAGGTTGAAGAAGTACTAGTTGAAAAAGTGAATGTAGAAAAGCCAAGTACTGAAAGAGTACAGCAGTCTGTTTCCAGCATACAATCTAATGCCAGCCAACAAACTGCTGCTAGCAAACAAACTACTGTTTCCAGCAAGCAAAGCCGTCAGCAGAAGGACAGCTCGAAAGACACTAGCCAAAAACAGAAGAAAAACCAGCAAAAGACGATCCGCGTCAACATTGAGCGCCTCGATATTTTAATGAACTTGTTTGAAGAATTAGTCATCGACAAAGGGCGTTTAGAGCAAATATCAAAAGAATTAAATCACTCGGAGCTGAAAGAAACGGTTGAGAAAATGTCCAGAGTTTCAGCTGATTTGCAAAACATTATTTTAAATATGCGCATGATTCCAATCGAAACCGTTTTTAACCGCTTCCCGAGAATGGTGAGAAATCTCGCCCGCGATTTAAATAAAAAAATCAATTTAGTTGTCACTGGCGCTGAAACCGAATTGGATCGGACCGTCATTGATGAAATTGGCGATCCGCTTGTGCATCTAATCCGAAATGCGATCGACCATGGGATTGAAACGCCTGAAACCCGCCTGAAATATGGCAAAAAAGAAGAAGGAACGCTGCGGCTCAGCGCATATCACAGCGGAAATCATGTCTTTATCGAAATCGAAGACGACGGTGCAGGAATCAATCAGAAAAAGGTATTGCAAAAAGCTATTGAGCGGGGAATCGTTACAAAAGAGGCAAGCGAAACATTAACGGAAAAACAAATTCATGAACTCATTTTCGCATCAGGCTTTTCAACGGCTGAAAAAATTTCAGATGTCTCTGGACGGGGTGTAGGGCTTGATGTAGTGAAAAATACAATCGAATCGCTCGGAGGAAGCATCACCATCGAGTCGGAAGAAGGAAAAGGATCTTTATTCTCGATCCAGCTCCCGCTGACATTAACGATTATTTCCGCCATGCTCATTGAAGTTGGAAATGAAAAATACGGTATTCCGATTTCGTCTATCATTGAATCCCTTGTTATTAAAAAAGAAGATATTTTACAGACACATCAAAACAAGGTGATTGATTATCGCGGAAAAATTGTACCTCTAGTGTTTTTAAAAGAAATTTTTGAAGTGGACGCCGAGGATGACCAAGATTATGTTTCAATCGTCGTTGTCAAAAAAGGAGATAAAATGGCTGGTTTAGTTGTCGATTCCTTCATCGGTCAGCAAGAGATTGTTTTGAAATCGTTAGGACAATATTTGACAAATGTATTCGCCATCTCAGGTGCCACAATTTTAGGAGACGGTCAAGTTGCATTGATCGTTGATTGTAATGCATTAATCCAGTAATGCTTGATGGAAGGGGAAGATGAGAATGGCAAATAGTGTATTTAATGAACAGAAGGTCATAGTTTTTCAGCTGCAAGACAAAGAATACGGGGTTTTTGTACAAAATGTGAAATCGATTGAAAAAGTTGACCATATCACCCGCGTTCCGAAAACAGCTGACTATATAAAAGGAGTCATCAATTTGCGCGGTGTTGTCACTCCGATCATAGATTTAAGAAAAAGATTGAATATGCCGGAAAAAGAAATAACAGATCAGACGAGAGTGATTATAGCTGTTCAAAATGAAATGGAAGTTGGATTGATTGTTGATTCTGCCAATGATGTCGTCGATATATCTGAAGACAGTATTGAACCTGCTCCAAGCGTCATCGAACAAGTAGAAACCGAGTTTATAAAAGGAATTACAAAATTGGATAAACGGCTGATTATGCTCCTTGACCTTGAAAAAGTGCTGAGCAAAGAAAATCAGAGGGTAATAGAGCATGAGCAAGTTGTTTGATTTATCAAACAAAAGGATCGATATATTAAAGGAAATTGCCAATATCGGAGCGGGAAATGCCGCAACGAGTCTGTCCCAACTTCTTAATAAAAAAATTGAAATGAAAGTTCCGAACGTTTATGTCGCCTCTTTTAACGATGTGATGGATTTAGCAGGCGGTGCGGAAACAGAGGTTACGGCTGTATACATCCGCATTCAAGAGGATATAACTGGATCGATGTTTTTCATTTTGCCGATCCCGCAGGCTAAAAAATATGCAAAAGCATTAATGAATGATTATGTTCTTCAGGATGCTTCAACTATGAAAGAAATGGAATGCTCTGTTTTGCAGGAGCTCGGCAACATCCTGATTGGATCCTATTTATCTGTTTTATCGAACATGACCAATTTGATGGTTAATCCGTCCGTTCCTGCCATCCAATGTGATATGTTCGGCGCGATTATCAGTCATGCTCTGATCGAGCTTTCGCTTGAAAGTGATGAAGCACTTGTCATCGATGCTGTTATAAAAGAAGAAGGGCATCAAGATTCCGAATTAATAAGAGGGCATATTTTCTTTCTGCCCGACTCACAGTCATATAAAAAAATTTTTGACATATTAGAGGTTTAGTGAAATGGGGCATTTTGAAAATGTTGTAAAAGTCGGTATTTCGGAAATGAATGTTGTGAAAGCTCCGTGGAAAATTCGAACAACTGGATTAGGATCTTGCGTCGGACTCGTCATCTATGATGATGTAAATAAATTGGCAGGACTTGCTCATATAATGCTGCCTGATTCTTCGCTTTCAAACAAGGAGCCTTTAAATTGTGCAAAATATGCGGATACGGCTGTAACAGAATTAATTCGTCTTTTAAAAAACTATGGAGGAAACATCATGTTTTTTAAAGCGAAAATAGCTGGAGGAGCTGAAATGTTTCCGCATCGGCCATCTTCCAAAATCATGCGAATAGGTCCGAGAAATGTTGAAGCGGTCAAACAGCATTTGTTGAGCAGTAATATCCCTATCGTTAGCGAAGATGTTGGCGGTAAAAATGGAAGAACCATTGAATTTGATACGAATTCATTCATTTTGACGATTCGCACCGTCAATCTTGGAGTGAAGCAAATATAGCCGGAGATTGACATTTTAGAAGGAGGAAAAAGGCAATGGTCCAATCGATGACACTGAATGATGAAAGGGTGTACTGGGACAAGTGGTTTCGTCACCGTGATCAAGATGCGGGCAACATGCTCGTCAAAAAATATATGCCGCTTGTCCGCTATCATGTCAGTCGTATTTCAGTGGGTCTTCCAAAAAATGTCGATAAAGATGATTTAATAAGTTTTGGATTGATGGGATTATATGATGCACTGGAAAAATTTGACCCTACACGGGATTTAAAATTCGATACGTATGCATCCTTCCGCATACGCGGAGCCATTCTTGACGGACTAAGGAAAGAAGATTGGCTTCCAAGAAGTTTTCGGGAAAAAGCAAAAAAAGTGGAAGCAGCCATTGAGCGGTTGGAGCAAAAATATCATCGCAATGTGACGCCTAATGAAGTTGCAGAAGAGTTGGGTATGACACCCGAAGAAGTCGTTCATGTCGTCAATGAAAACTTTTTTGCCAATGTCTTGTCAATTGATGAACAATTGCATGACCAAGAAGAAGGGGAACAGATGAACATTGTCCTTAAGGATGATAAAACATTAACTCCGGAAGAGCATCTGTTAAAAGAGGAATTATTTGAGCATTTAACAAAATTGATCTCACAATTAAACGATAAGGAGCAGCTCGTATTAAGCTTGTTTTATAAAGAAGAGCTGACATTAACAGAGATAGGAAACGTGCTGAATTTGTCCACTTCGAGAATTTCGCAAATTCATTCGAAAGCATTATATAAATTAAAAGGAACGCTCGTTAAGCTTTTATCTTAAAAAGAATACAATTAAATGAGGTTGAAACATGGCGGTATTTCTTTTACTGAGCTTTGTTTTGCACATCGTTTCGTTTTACTTTATCATTCTCCTTTATACACGCTATCAAAATGTAAAAAAAATAGAAGAAAAGCAGGAACAATTATTAAAAGAAGCAGAAGATTCGCTCGCGATGTTTTTATTGGAATTAAAAGAAGAAAACAAACAATTTCTTGAACAGCTCGAGCAAAACAGCGCCAAGCCCGGTTCTTTTGATCTCGAAAAATTAGTTACGCAGCTGGAAGACAAGGTGGAAGTGAGCACAATCCAGAAAGACACGAGCGCGGATGTAGAGCCTATCGACAAGGATGCAGAGCTTATAGAAGAGCCTAAAGATAAAAGAAAAAATTTGCATAAACAAGTATTCCAATTATTAGAGAAAGGATATACTATAGACGAAATTGCACAAACATTACATGTCGGCAAAACAGAAATTGAACTCGTCATGAAATTTCAACAAAACGATTGAATTCTTTCTTGATTGCCAAACTTCCATATGTTATATTTGTTTTTGGTGCTAATACACACGTCTGTTGATTTAAGCATCGGTGCTGTTTTGTGCAGTCATGCTTAAAAATGAAGCGGGCGGAGGATGAAAAACCATTAGGAGGAATGAAAATGTCAGTTATTTCAATGAAACAATTATTAGAAGCTGGTGTTCATTTCGGTCATCAAACACGCCGTTGGAATCCGAAAATGAAACGCTATATTTTCACTGAACGGAACGGAATTTACATCATTGACCTTCAAAAAACAGTAAAAAAAGTTGAGGAAGCGTATCAATTTGCAAGAGAGTTAGCTGCAAATGGAGGCAACATTTTATTCGTTGGTACGAAGAAGCAGGCGCAGGAATCTGTTAAAGAAGAAGCAGAACGTGCAGGAATGTTTTACGTCAATCAGCGCTGGCTGGGAGGAACATTAACGAACTTTGCTACAATTCAAAAACGAATTGCTCGTTTAAAAGAAATTGAAAAAATGCAAGAAGACGGCACATTTGATGTATTGCCGAAAAAAGAAGTAGTTCGTTTGAAAAAAGAATTGGAACGCCTTGAGAAATTTTTAGGCGGCATTAAGGAAATGAAACAGCTGCCTGATGCTGTTTATATTATCGATCCTCGCAAAGAGCGCATCGCTGTATCGGAAGCTCGCAAATTAAATATTCCGATTATCGGCATCGTTGACACAAACTGCGATCCAGATGAGATCGATTATGTAATCCCTGCAAATGATGATGCAATCCGCGCCGTCAAATTGTTAACTTCCAAAATAGCAGATGCTGTTTTAGAAGGCAAACAAGGCGAAGAAACTACAACTGCCTAAATGACAAAAGGTGATAAGAGGGGATTTTAGCCTTTTATCACCTTTTTTAAGCATACGAATTGAAGGAGGAACTTTTATGGCAATTACTGCTCAAATGGTAAAAGAGCTTCGGGAAAAAACCGGTGCAGGCATGATGGACTGCAAAAAGGCATTGACTGAAACAAATGGTGATATGGACAAAGCAATAGATTATCTTCGTGAAAAAGGCATAGCGAAAGCTGCGAAAAAAGCTGACCGAATCGCTGCAGAAGGCTTGACATTAATCAAAACTGACGGCAATACAGCTGTTATTTTGGAAGTGAATTCCGAAACAGACTTCGTTGCAAAAAATGATTCTTTTAAACAATTAATTGAAGATTTGGCTAAACACTTGCTGGCAAGCAAACCAGCTGATTTAAAAGACGCATTGGCTTCCAAAATGGAAAACGGTTCAACAGTGGAGGAATACATCCATGCTGCTATTGCTAAAATTGGCGAAAACATTACATTACGCCGTTTTGAAGTTGTCGAGAAAAATGATCAAGATGTCTTCGGCGCTTACTTGCACATGGGCGGACGCATTGCAGTATTAACGGTGCTTGAGGGAACAAATGATGAATCTGCTGCAAAAGATGTAGCAATGCATATCGCAGCGGTTAATCCGCGTTATATTTCTCGTGAAGATGTTCCTCAGGCTGAAGTGGAGCACGAACGCGAAGTTCTTAAAAAACAAGCTCTTCAAGAAGGAAAACCTGCAAACATTGTAGAAAAAATGGTTGAAGGTCGTCTCGGCAAATTTTTTGAGGAAATTTGCCTTTTAGAGCAAAATTTTGTAAAAAATCCTGATCAAAAAGTACGCGATTTCGTCAAAGCACAAAACGCAAACGTAAAAGCGTTTGTTCGCTATGAAGTTGGAGAAGGAATTGAAAAGCGTCAAGAAAATTTTGCTGAAGAAGTTATGAATCAAATTAAGAAATAAAAGTCATGAAAATGTTAAGAAGGGAACACAAGCGAGTGTTCCCTCTTTTTGAAAACCCTTTGTTTCAACTTTTCTATATATAGCGTCAAGAAATAGCTTGGAGGTTAATATGAGTACGCCAAAATATCATCGTATCGTGCTGAAATTAAGTGGAGAGGCGCTTGCTGGAGCTCAAGGCTTTGGAATTAATCCTTCCGTCATACAGTCAATTGCCAGACAAGTAAAGGAAATTGCTGAAATGGGTGTAGAAGTCGCAGTAGTTGTTGGCGGCGGAAACATTTGGAGAGGCAAAATCGGCAGCGAGATGGGGATGGATCGGGCAACAGCAGACTATATGGGAATGCTGGCGACTGTTATGAATTCTTTAGCTTTACAAGATAGTTTGGAAGGACTTGGCATTCCTACCCGAGTGCAAACTTCAATTGAAATGCGACAAGTCGCAGAACCGTACATAAGAAGAAAAGCCATTCGCCATTTGGAGAAGAAAAGAGTAGTCATTTTCGCAGCAGGAACAGGAAATCCTTATTTCTCAACAGACACAACGGCTGCGTTAAGAGCCGCTGAAATCGAAGCAGATGTCATTTTAATGGCGAAAAATAATGTAGATGGTGTATATAGCGCAGATCCAAAAAAAGACGCCTCAGCGGTAAAATATGATGAGTTATCTTATTTAGATTTATTAAAAGACGGGTTGGCTGTCATGGATTCAACAGCTTCTTCATTATGCATGGACAATAATATTCCTTTAATTGTTTTCTCGATTATGGAAGAAGGCAACATTAAACGTGCTGTTTTAGGAGAAAATATTGGAACAATTGTAAGGGGGAAATAAACATGTCTAAACAAGTTCTTTCACAAGCGAAAGAAAAAATGGAAAAAGCTTTATCAGCTTTCAAACGTGAATTAGCAGGTGTTCGTGCAGGCCGGGCAAACGCGTCTTTGCTTGATAAAATTCAGGTCGACTATTACGGAGTTCCAACTCCTGTAAATCAATTGGCATCGATTTCCACGCCAGAAGCACGTTTGCTTGTTGTTCAGCCTTATGACAAATCGACAATCGGTGAGGTTGAAAAAGCGATTTTAAAATCTGATCTTGGATTAACACCGACATCGGACGGATCCGTCATCCGCATTGCCATTCCTCCATTGACGGAAGAGCGAAGAAAAGAACTGACAAAAGTAGTTCGCAAATATTCAGAGGATGCAAAAGTCGCTGTGCGAAACATTCGCAGAGATGCAAATGATGAATTAAAAAAATTAGAAAAAGCGGGCGACATTACAGAAGATGAACTGCGCGGTTTTCAAGATGATGTACAAAAACTGACGGACGAATACATTAAAAAAATTGATTCCGCAACAAAAGAAAAAGAAAAAGAAATCATGGAAGTTTAAACAAAATGAATGTACAATAGAAATGTGCTAAAAACCCTCTTTTCTCACAGGGGGTTTTTTTGTTCAAGAGGATTTGCTACATTTGTTAATGTCATATTATTCTCGGTGGAGGATTCTTATGTTTAATTTTCCTTATAAAAAAAAGAGCAGCAAAGGTTCCAAAAACTTGGTGGCGAAAGAAAACATTTTAGTAAATGAAATACCGGAACATGTGGCCATCATCATGGACGGAAACGGAAGATGGGCGAAAAAAAGATCGCTGCCTAGGATGGCCGGCCATCGGGAAGGAATGAAAGTAGTTAAAAAAATTACGAAATTAGCGAGCGATATCGGCATCAAAGTTTTGACCTTATATGCGTTTTCAACAGAAAATTGGAAAAGGCCAAAAGATGAGGTTAATTATTTAATGCGCCTTCCGGTCGAATTTTTATCGACTTTTTTGCCGGAATTAATACAGGAAAACGTGCAAGTTCGGGTTATCGGCGATCAATCTATGCTCCCCGATTATACGGTAAATGCTGTGAAGAAAGCTGTGAATGAAACGAAGCAAAACACCGGGCTGATTTTAAATTTTGCGTTGAACTATGGCAGCAGAACAGAAATTGTTGAAGCAGTAAAAAAAATATTAAGAGACCGCGAAGATGGAAAACTACATATAGATGACATAGATGAACAATTGTTTTCCAACTATTTAATGACGAAAAAGCTCAAAGATCCTGACCTGTTAATTCGGACAAGCGGAGAAATTCGGCTAAGCAACTTTATGCTCTGGCAGCTGGCTTATACTGAATTTTGGTTTACGGATGTGCTCTGGCCGGATTTTAATGAACACCATTTTTTGGAGGCAATCCGCGAATATCAGCAGAGAATCCGCAGATTCGGCGGCGTATAGAAGGAGCTAAAAAAAATGAAAACACGAATCATTACAGCAATTTGTGCTTTAGCCTTATTTGTACCAATTGTCATTATTGGCGGACTTCCGCTGACAATTGCTATTTATGTGCTCGCATCAGTTGGATTGTTTGAATTATTTAGAATGAAACGATTTCATTTATTTTCATTTCCAGTTTTGTTCAGCTTTATCCTTTTATGGATTTTAATTTTCCCAAACCGTTATATTGATTTGCTTCATCAAATACATATAAGTAAAACTGGCTTTCTTTTTTTTGGCGCGATCCTGTTATTGATCTATACAGTGTTTTCAAAAAATCAATTTTCTTTTGATGACGTTGGATTTGCGCTCATTGCGATCATATATGTGGGAGTCGGATTTTATTTTTTTATTGAAATGAGAGTGTTAGGTCTAGACAAGCTTTTGTTTGCTCTGCTAACGATTTGGGCGACTGATTCAGGCGCTTACTTTATCGGCCGAGCCTTCGGAAAGAAAAAACTATCAGCTGAAATCAGCCCTAATAAAACAGTCGAAGGATTTTTCGGAGGGATTTTCTCGGCAATTTTGGTTGGATTAATTTTCCACTATTTTGCAAATTTTTTACCGACATATGTTCAAACCGTTTTTGTGTCCGTCATTGTTTCTATTGTTGGACAAATGGGGGATTTAGTACAGTCCGCTTTTAAACGCCATTACGGCACAAAGGATTCCGGAACGATTTTTCCAGGCCACGGGGGAGTTCTTGACCGTTTTGACAGCTTGATTTTTATTATGCCGATTTTATATTTCTTCATCCAATTGATCAGTAGACAAGGGGTGACAATGTGAAAAAAATTATTTTGCTGGGTGCGACAGGATCTATTGGGCAGCAAACTCTCGATGTGATTCGAGCAAATCCGGATTCATTCAGGCTAGTTGCGATGTCATTTGGAGAAAATATCGAACTTGGATTGAAGGCTGTTCATGAATTTAAACCAGAGCTTGTTGCTGTCAAAAATCGTGAAATTTATGATCAAATTCGTTTGAACATCCCTTCTAACTGTCAGCTTACATACGGACATGACGGGCTGTGTGAAACGGCTGCTTATCATAAAGGCGAGATAGTAGTGAATGCGGTCATTGGGAGCGTCGGGCTTATTCCAACACTAAAAGCGATCGAAGCGAAAAAAACGGTCGCTTTAGCGAATAAGGAAACACTTGTTACAGCTGGACAAATTGTGACCGACTATGCTCGAAAACACAATGTGCAAATTCTTCCTGTGGACAGTGAACATTCCGCGATTTTCCAATGCTTGAACGGGGAAAAAAAGGAAAGCGTCGAACGGCTTATTTTAACGGCTTCAGGAGGAAGCTTTCGGGATAAATCGCGAAATGAATTAAAGCATGTTACAGTTAAGGAAGCGTTAAACCATCCGAACTGGTCAATGGGCGCAAAAATAACGATCGATTCTGCGACGATGATGAACAAAGGGCTTGAAGTCATTGAAGCACATTGGCTCTTTTCTGTTTCATACGACCAAATTGATGTGCTGCTGCATAAAGAAAGCGTCATTCACTCGATGGTCGAATTTCATGATGGCAGCATCATAGCGCAGCTTGGAACTCCTGATATGAAAATACCGATTCAATATGCGCTTACATATCCAAATAGAATTCCTTCTTATGAAAGCGAAAGATTGGATTTAACAAAATATGGACAGCTTCATTTTGAAAAAATTGATTTTGATCGATACCGTTGCTTAAAATTTGCTTTTGATTCGGGTAAAATAGGAGGTACAATGCCTGCTGTTTTAAACGCAGCGAACGAAGTGGCAGTCAATGCTTTTTTGGAAGATAAAATTCCGTTTTTAAAGATAGAAGAACTTGTAGAAAGGGCATTAGAAGAACATGCTCCGCTTTTCAATCCGACCTTGGAGGATATACAAGAAGCGGATGGAAGGACAAGACAGTTTGTTCAATCTTTAATTAATTAGAGGTGGTTAAATAAGTGAACACGGTGATCGCATTTGTCGTTATTTTTGGCGTATTGGTGTTTTTCCACGAATTAGGGCACTTAGTTATGGCGAAAAGGGCAGGCATTTTTTGCCGTGAATTTGCAATCGGCTTCGGGCCGAAAATTTTGTCGTTTAAACGAAAAGAAACGGTCTATACGATCAGGCTTTTGCCTATCGGCGGCTTCGTGCGCATGGCGGGGGAAGACCCGGAGATGATTGAGGTCAAACCTGGCTATCAGGTTGGACTATTGTTTAATCAGAAAGGACAAGTTGAAAAAATTATTTTAAACAGAAAAGAAAAGTATCCTAATGCAAAAGTGATTGAAGTTGAACAAGCAGATTTGGAACATGGAATGTTTATCACAGGCTATGAAGATGGAGAAGACAGCGGTCTAAAAAGGTTTGAAGTAAGCGAAACATCCTTTTATGTAGTTGACGGTGAAGAAATTCAAATTGCACCTTATAACAGGCAATTTGCTTCAAAAACGCTCGTTCAAAGAACGCTCGCCATTGCTGCCGGACCTTTTATGAATTTTCTATTAGGGTTTTTAGTTTTGTTTTACCTCGGTCTAAGCCAAGGAGTGCCCGTGAATGAACCGGTTTTAGGAGAAATCGTCCCTGACAGCGCGGCTGAACAAGCAGGATTACGGGAAGGCGATGTTGTAAAAGAAATAGAAGGGACGCCGATGAATTCGTGGAAAGATGTCGTTGAAATGATCAGAGCAAATCCGGAGAATGAGCTTCTTTTTTCAATTGAACGTTCCGGAGAAGAATTGGAAATGACGGTAACGCCGGATTCTGTGAAATCCGAAAACAAAACGATCGGCCAAATAGGAGTTTATTCCCCGGTTGAAAAAACATTTTTCGGTTCTTTGAAATATGGCTTAGTTGAGACCTATACATGGTCGAAAGAAATAATATTTGCGGTTGGGAAGCTGATAACCGGACAATTTTCAATTGATATGCTCTCTGGACCTGTCGGCATATATGATATGACAGGAAAAGTTGCAGAAACAGGCTTGACAAGCCTATTAAGCTGGACGGCTCTCTTAAGCATTAACCTTGGCATTATGAACTTGCTTCCAATTCCAGCTCTAGATGGAGGACGCTTATTGTTTTTTGCCATTGAAGCGGTCCGGGGAAAACCGATTGATCGACAAAAAGAAGGGATCGTCCACTTTATCGGATTTGCACTTCTAATGCTGTTAATGCTCGTTGTGACATGGAATGACATCCAAAAGTTTTTCCTTTAAAAAATAATATAGAAATCAAATTCGAGGTGCTTTAAATGAAACAGAGTCAGTCATTTATACCCACAATGAGAGAAAATCCAGCAGATGCGGAAGTTAAAAGCCACCAGCTGCTGTTGCGTGCCGGATACATTAGGCAGACAGCTAGCGGTGTTTATTCGTATCTGCCTCTTGCTCATAGAGTGTTAACCAAAATTGAAAATATTATCAGAGAGGAAATGAACCGGATCGGAGCGGTGGAGCTGCTGATGCCGGCTTTGCAGCAAGCAGAACTTTGGCAGGAGTCTGGCCGCTGGTATTCATACGGATCAGAATTAATGAGATTGAAAGACCGTCATGAGCGTGATTTTGCTTTAGGTCCGACTCATGAAGAAGTTATAACAAGTTTGGTAAAAGATGAGATCAAATCTTATAAACGTCTGCCGCTCACCCTTTATCAAATTCAAACGAAGTTCCGGGATGAAAAGCGTCCGCGGTTCGGTCTTTTGCGGGGACGAGAGTTCATTATGAAAGATGCTTACTCTTTTCATGCTACACAGGAAAGCTTAGATGAAGTGTACGAACAGGTTCGAGAAGCATACAGCCGCATCTTTACTCGATGTGGGTTGAACTTTCGCGCAGTCATCGCTGATTCGGGAGCAATGGGCGGTAAAGATACTCATGAATTTATGGTGCTTTCGGAAATCGGAGAAGATACGATCGCATATTCTGATTCGTCCGATTATGCAGCAAATATTGAAATGGCTCCGGTAATTGCATCTTATGAAAAGGTTGACGAACCGCTCATGGAGCTTGAAAAAAAAGAAACACCAAACAAAAAATCCATTGAAGAAGTGGCGCAGTTTTTCCAAGTTCCGAAGGAAAAATTAATAAAATCCGTTTTATTTAAAGTAGATGAAAAGTTCGTTCTTGTTCTTGTCCGCGGTGATCATGAGGTCAATGACGTGAAACTGAAAAACCTTTATCAGGCATCAGTTGTTGAACTTGCTTCAGCTGAAGAAACAGAGCAGGTAATGGGAGTTTCACCCGGATTTTTAGGACCGATCGGCGCATCCGACAAAGTGGAAATTGTCGCAGATTATGCAGTTCAAGCAGTCGTAAATGGAATATGCGGGGCAAATGAAAACGATTTGCACTATATCGGAGTAAACCCTGATCGGGATTTTACCGTTACCAAGTATGAAGATATAAGATTTATTCAGGAAGGGGACCCTTCGCCGGACGGAAAGGGACGGATCAAGTTCGCGAAAGGCATTGAAGTCGGCCACGTCTTTAAGCTTGGCACAAGATACAGTGAAGCGATGAAGGCAGAATTTTTAGATGAAAAGGGAAAAACAAACCCTATCATCATGGGATGCTATGGTATCGGTGTTTCACGCTTACTGTCTGCGGTGGTCGAGCAATTTCATGATGAAAATGGAATTATTTGGCCTAATAAATTAGCTCCGTTTGAAGTCCACCTTATTCCGGTTAATATGAAAAACGAAGAACAAGTCAAGGTTGCAGAGCAAATTTATCACGATTTGCAGGCGAGAGGATACGAAGTCCTTTATGATGATCGTGCTGAACGGCCGGGTGTGAAATTTGCTGACAGTGATTTAATTGGCATTCCTGTCAGAATAACGATCGGAAAAAGAGCTGATGAAGGGATTGTAGAAGTGAAAGAAAGAAAAAGCGGAAATAGTTTAGAAGTTTCTGTTGATCAGCTAAAAGAGCAGCTTGCCAAACTTCTCCGCTAATGAAGCTGGATGCCGCAGATGAAGCTGGCATAGGTGAAGAGTAGGGGGTCTTGCCTTTATGATAATTTGTCAAACGGGTCAAGCCCCCTATTAACTTTTTGGGAAAGAGGGGAAACCAATGGATGATAAAGACTTGCAGCAGCAAAAAGAACGGTTTCAGATTTTGCTGAAACAGCTTGAAATGACGGATGATCAAATCTACCCTTATTTCCAAAACGGAGCGATCTTAAAATTAACAGTTCATAAAAAATCTAAATTATGGGATTTCTCTTTTCGGCTTGAAAACATTCTTCCATTTCGTATCCTGCAATTGTTTGATAGAAGATTGAACAAAACATTTTCTCATTTAGCCAATGTTACGTTTCACATTACAACTGTGAAACAAGAATATGATGAACAGCTCGTTCAAGACTACTGGGAGTTTTGCCTCCAAGAAATGGAGGGGGTTTCTCCGCCGATATTATCACTGTTAAAAGAACAAATGCCGAAGCTGGAAAAGCAAAAATTAATGATTCGCACGAGAAATGAGACGGAAAATGAAACGATCAAGAAAAAATACGGCCCCATCATCCAGCAGGCGTACGAGAAGTACGGCTTTCCAAAGCTGACTATCGACACGGTGATCGATGCATCTAACGAAGAATGGGAAAAATTTTTGGAGCAGAAGCAAAAAGAAGACGAAGAGCGGATTTTACAAGCAATGATGGAAATGAAGCAAAAAGGAAAGGAAAATCAAACTCAGGAGTCTAAAAAGCTGGAAGGTCCTCTTATTATCGGATACAAAATAAAAGATGACGAAGAAATTCGCACTCTTGATAACATTTTTGATGAAGAGCGGAGAGTCGTCATTCAAGGATATGTTTTTGAGGCGGAAACAAAGGAATTAAAAAGCGGAAGAACGTTATGCACGTTTAAAATTACCGATTATACCAATTCCATTTTAGTCAAAATGTTCGGCCGTGATAAAGAAGATAATGCATTGCTTGCATCGATCAAAAAAGGAATGTGGCTGAAAGTTCGCGGAAGCATTCAAAACGATACATTTGTTCGTGATCTTGTCATGATTGCCAATGACATTAATGAAATCAACCCGAAAAAACGGCTCGATACCGCACCTGAAGGAGAGAAAAGGGTGGAATTGCACCTTCATTCGCAGATGAGCCAAATGGATGCCGTCACATCGATCACAGATCTTGTTGAACAAGCTAAAATGTGGGGCCATGAAGCGATTGCATTGACAGATCACGCAGTTGTCCAATCTTTTCCAGAGGCATATGCTGCAAGCAAAAAGTTTGGCGTTAAAATGATTTACGGTCTTGAAGCCAATATTGTTGATGACGGTGTACCGATTGCTTATAACGAATCGCACAGACTTTTAAGCGAAGATACCTTTGTTGTGTTTGACGTTGAAACAACAGGGCTTTCGGCTGTATACGACACGATCATTGAACTTGCAGCGGTGAAAATAAAAAACGGGGAAATTATCGACCGATTTGAATCGTTTGCCAACCCTCACCATCCGCTTTCAGCAACAACGATAGAACTGACGGGAATTACCGATGATATGGTTCAAAATGCTCCCGACGTCGATGAAGTATTGTACAAATTTAAAGAATGGGCTGCCGACAGCATTTTAGTTGCCCACAATGCAAGCTTTGACATGGGCTTTATTAATGCAGGCTACAAAAAATATTTGCAGGTTAAAAAGGCGGACAACCCTGTCATTGATACTCTTGAACTTGCAAGATATTTATATCCTAATTTAAAAAACCACCGCCTGAATACATTGTGCAAAAAGTTTGATATAGAGCTTGTACAGCATCATAGAGCCATTTATGATGCGGAAGCAACCGGCTATTTGCTTGTAAAATTGCTGCAAGAGGTAAATGAACGAGGAATTCTTTATCATGATGAGCTGAATGAGCGGACTGGGGATTCAAAAGCGTATGAGCGGGCAAGACCGTTTCACGCGACGCTTCTTGTGCAAAATGAAACAGGGCTGAAAAATTTATTTAAGCTTGTATCTCTTTCCCATGTTCAATATTTTTATCGCGTTCCGCGCATTCCCCGTTCTGTATTGTTAAAGCATAGGGAAGGCATTTTAATTGGTTCAGGCTGCGACAAGGGAGAAATTTTCGAAGCAATGATGCAAAAAGGTCCAGAAGAAGTTGAAGAGATGGCTTCATTTTATGATTTTCTCGAAGTGCATCCGCCGGAAGTATATTACCCTCTAATTGAGACGGAGCAGGTTCGAAATGAACAAGCGATCAAAGAAATCATTGCAAACATAGTCAAACTAGGGGAAAAGCTGTCGATTCCGGTTGTGGCAACAGGCAATGTCCATTATTTAAACAAGGAAGATAAAATTTACCGGAAAATCTTAATTTCTTCGCAAGGGGGAGCGAATCCTTTAAACCGCCATACATTGCCTGATGTGCATTTCCGTACAACAAATGAAATGCTGGATGCTTTTCGTTTTTTAGGCGATGAAAAAGCGAAAGAAATTGTTGTGACAAACAGCCAGTACATCGCCTCTCTCATAGGTGATGTAAAACCGATTAAAGATGATCTGTATACACCGAAAATAGACGGTGCCGAAGAAGAAATTCGGGAAATGAGCTACAATCGTGCCAAAGAAATATACGGAGACCCATTGCCGGAAATCGTTCAAGCAAGGCTTGAAAAAGAGTTGAAAAGCATTATCGGCCACGGATTTGCCGTCATTTATTTGATATCTCACAAACTAGTAAAAAAATCTTTGGATGACGGGTACTTGGTCGGTTCAAGGGGATCAGTCGGCTCATCCTTTGTTGCCACGATGACGGAAATTACTGAGGTGAACCCTCTTCCGCCTCATTACGTTTGTCCAAAATGCAAGCATTCCGAATTTTTCAATGACGGCTCTGTAGGATCCGGATACGATCTTCCTGATAAAAATTGTCCTCAATGCGGAGCACCATATAAAAAGGACGGGCATGACATACCGTTTGAAACGTTTCTAGGATTTAAAGGAGACAAGGTGCCTGATATTGATTTGAATTTTTCAGGTGAATATCAGCCGAGAGCACACAATTATACGAAAGTGCTGTTTGGTGAAGATAAAGTGTACCGTGCAGGAACAATTGGCACCGTTGCCGAAAAGACAGCTTTCGGATTTGTCCGCGGCTACATGAACGATCATAATCTGCATTTCCGCAGTGCAGAAGTCGATCGGCTTGTGAAAGGATGTACGGGGGTCAAGCGGACGACAGGACAGCATCCCGGAGGAATCATCGTTGTTCCCGATTATATGGATATATATGATTTTACTCCAATTCAATATCCGGCAGATGATACAAGCGCTGATTGGAAAACGACACATTTTGATTTCCACTCCATTCACGATAACTTATTAAAGCTTGATATACTAGGGCACGATGATCCGACGGTCATCAGAATGCTTCAAGATTTAAGCGGAATCGATCCGAAGACCATTCCAACAGATGATCCGGAAGTAATGAAAATCTTTTCCTCAACCGAATCACTTGGCGTGACAGAGGAGCAGATTGGCTGTAAAACGGGCACTCTAGGGATTCCAGAGTTCGGCACGCGATTTGTCCGCCAAATGTTGGAGGAAACAAGACCGACGACATTTTCAGAGCTTGTCCAAATATCAGGATTGTCCCATGGGACAGATGTTTGGCTAGGAAACGCACAAGAACTGATTCAAAGCGGCACATGTACATTAAGTGAGGTCATTGGCTGCCGCGACGATATTATGGTTTATTTAATCTATCAAGGATTGGAGCCGTCGTTAGCCTTTAAAATTATGGAGTCGGTTCGGAAAGGAAAAGGCTTGATTCCCGAATGGGAAGAAGAGATGAAAAAGAACGGCGTTCCAGACTGGTATATTGAATCTTGCAAAAAAATCAAATATATGTTTCCAAAAGCTCACGCGACAGCTTATGTATTAATGGCTGTGCGGATTGCATATTTTAAAGTGCATTTTCCTCTGCTATTCTATGCAACTTATTTTACAGTCAGAGCGGACGATTTTGACATCGAAACGATGATCAAAGGAAGCACCGCAATCAGAGCGAAAATTGAAGAGATCAGTGCAAAAGGGCTCGATGCTTCTCCAAAAGAGAAGAGCTTGCTGACCGTATTGGAGATGGCACTTGAAATGACGGAGCGTGGATTTTCATTCCAAAAAGTAGATTTATACCGCTCTCAAGCCAAAGAATTCATTATTGACGGCGACAGTCTGATACCACCGTTTAATTCGATACCAGGGCTTGGTACGAACGCGGCCATCAATATTGTCAAAGCGAGAGAAGAAGGAGAATTTTTATCCAAAGAGGATCTGCAGGAGCGGACAAAAATTTCAAAAACGATTATGGAATATCTTGAAAATCATGGCTGTTTGGCATCGCTGCCTGAGCAAAATCAGCTCTCCCTTTTCTGATTTGCGATTCAATTTGCAAACCTGATTAGGTTATGTTATATTCATTTATGGAAATGCTAAAAAAAGCCTAACGAAAGAGTGGGGAAAAAACCCACTCTTTCCTATTGGAACTAGTTTTTTATGACGATTAAATAGATATCTCTTTCTGAAACGCTGAAATTAAGGAGGAAAATATGAGCCAATCTATAACAGATCTCGTCAAAGAACTAGCATCGCCAATTCTTGAAAATTTGCAGCTGGAACTAGTAGATATTGAATATGTAAAAGAGGGGAAAAATTGGTATTTACGGCTTTTTATTGATTCTGAAGATGGTGTCGACATTGAAGAGTGTGGTATGGTAAGCGAACGTTTGAGCGAAAAGCTAGATGAAATCGATCCGATTCCTCACAACTATTTCTTGGAGGTATCTTCTCCAGGCGCTGAACGCCCTTTAAAAACAAAGGCCGATTTTGAAAAGGCTGTCGGGAAAAATGTCGCACTTAAAACTTACGAGCCGATCAACGGGGAAAAACATTTTGAAGGGGTTTTAACGGATTTTGACGGCGAGATTGCCACACTCGAAATAAGAGTGAAAACAAAACCTAAACAAGTGGAAATTCCTTGGGGAAAAATTGCAAAAGCTAGACTTGCCGTTTCATTTAATATTTAAGTGATGAGGAGGAACATCATTTTATGAACAGCCAACTTTTAGATGCCTTGACAGTATTAGAAAAAGAAAAAGGCATTAGTAAAGATGTCATTATAGATGCGATTGAAGCTGCCCTCATTTCTGCATACAAACGCAACTTTAACCAAGCGCAAAACGTGCGTGTCGATATTAATCGCGAAACAGGTACGATGCAGGTGTTTGCGAGAAAAGAAGTGGTGGAAGAAGTAACGGATCCCCGTTTGGAAATTTCCATCCATGATGCGATGAACATCAATCCCCAATATGAAATCGGCGATGTCGTTGAAATTGAAGTGACACCGAAAGAATTTGGACGAATAGCTGCACAAACTGCGAAACAAGTCGTTACGCAGCGAGTTCGTGAAGCCGAAAGAGGAGTCATTTATTCGGAATTTATTGATCGTGAAGAAGATATCATGACCGGAATCGTCCAAAGAACTGATCCCAAATATATATACGTAAGTCTAGGGAAAATAGAGGCTCTCCTCCCACAATCGGAACAGATGCCGAATGAAAAATACGAACCTCATGACCGAATTAAAGTATTCATTACAAAAGTAGAAAAAACAACAAAAGGACCACAAATTTTTGTTTCCAGAACACACCCGGGGCTGTTGAAGCGTTTATTCGAATTGGAGGTTCCGGAAATATATGACGGGATAGTGGAAATTAAATCAGTCGCCCGGGAGGCAGGTGACAGATCAAAGATTTCGGTTCATTCCGACAATCCGGAAGTTGACCCGGTCGGATCATGCGTTGGACCAAAAGGCCAGCGTGTTCAAGCAATTGTAAACGAGTTGAATGGCGAAAAAATTGATATCGTTCGCTGGTCTAAAAATCCTGTTGAATTTGTTGCAAATGCTTTAAGTCCTTCAAAAGTTTTGGACGTTATTGTCGATGAAGAGGAAAAAGCTACAACCGTCATCGTTCCTGATTATCAATTATCCCTTGCGATTGGCAAAAGAGGGCAAAACGCTCGCCTCGCTGCCAAATTAACCGGATGGAAAATTGATATTAAAAGCGAATCGGAAGCGAGAGAGCTGAACATCTATCCTCGCGAAGAGCATGATAGTTTATTCCAATTTGACAATACGGATGATGAACACGGAGAAGAACAAGACGAATAGAGGTGGTTACCAGTGGCAAAGCAAAAGAAAATTCCGATGAGAAAATGTGTGGCGACTGGCGAAATGAGACCCAAAAAGGAGCTTGTTCGAATCGTTCGTTCGAAAGAAGGAGAAGTTTCGGTTGATTTAACAGGAAAGAAAAATGGACGCGGTGCTTATATCACTCTTGATAAAGACTGCATTTTAAAGGCGAAAAAGAAAAATGTGCTATCCGTCCATTTAGATGCGCCTGTTCCGGAATCTATATATGATGAATTAATTCAGCTAGCTGAGAAGGAGAAACCTTCATTGCCATGAATGGACAATGGAAATCTTTATTAGGCCTTGCCTATCGGGCAAGAAAAGTGATTTCAGGAGAAGAACTTGTTTTGAAAGAGGTTCGAAATAAGCGTGCAAAACTCGTTTTATTGGCAGACGATGCTTCTTCTAACACGAAGAAAAAAATTACGGATAAATGTTCGTTTTATAAAGTTCCGCTCGTGATTGCCCCAAACCGATACGAACTTGGGCAATCGATCGGTAAGGAAGAAAGAGTAGTTGTTGCCGTGACGGAAGAAGGTTTTGCCAAGAAGTTGAAGCTTCTACTTGAATAACTACTTTGGGGGTGAACGTATGGGTAAAATGCGAGTATATGAATATGCAAAACAACAAAATATAACGAGCAAAGAAGTAATCCATACATTAAAAGAAATGAATATAAATGTTGCAAACCACATGTCAATGATCGACAGCAATACAATTGAAAAACTCAATGGACGATATCAAAAGGAACAACCTAAGAAAAACGTTCAAAAAGATCATCAACCAAAACAAAAGGAAGAAAAGCATGCAGCATATGATGACATTCCATTTGATGACGATGAGGATATCGTATTGAACAAGAAAAAATCAGGCAAAAAACCTTCTCCAAAACGCGAGGAACGCAAACAAAACGTTCCGATTCAACAAACGAAACATAAAAACAAAAAAAATGGAAAGAAAAACAAAAAAGCGGTTCAAAATGAAGCTCCAAGCAAAAAAGAATTGCCGTCCAAAATTACGTATCAAGGCTCTTTAACAGTCGCTGAGCTTGCCAACAAACTCCATAAAGAACCGTCAGAGATCATTAAGAAGCTCATGATGCTCGGCGTCATGGCAACAATCAACCAAGAGCTGGAGAAGGACATTATCGAACTGATCGCTTCTGAATACGGCGTTGAAGTGGAAGAAGAAATTGTTTTCGATGAAACGGAATTTGAAAAGTATGAAATCGAAGACAAGGAAGAAGATCTTGTCAGCCGTCCTCCTGTTGTGACAATTATGGGGCATGTTGACCATGGGAAAACGACTCTTTTAGATTCCATTCGAAAAACAAAAGTGGCTGAAGGCGAAGCTGGAGGCATTACGCAGCATATCGGCGCTTACCAGGTTGAAGTGGAAGGGAAAAAGATCACATTTTTAGATACACCTGGCCATGCAGCGTTTACAACAATGAGAGCCCGCGGTGCTCAATTAACAGATATTACTGTTTTAGTCGTTGCTGCAGATGATGGTGTTATGCCGCAGACAGTTGAGGCAATTAACCATGCAAAAGCTGCGAATGTGCCGATTATTGTAGCGGTCAACAAAATGGATAAGCCGACGGCAAATCCTGACCGTGTGATGCAGGAATTAACGGAACATGGCCTTGTACCGGAAGATTGGGGCGGCGACACGATATTTGTGCCAATTTCGGCATTAAAAGGTGACGGAATTCCTGAACTATTGGAAATGATCTTGCTCGTTGCGGAAATGGAAGAGTTGAAAGCGAATCCGAATCGTCTTGCAACCGGTACGGTTGTTGAAGCAAAGCTTGATAAAGGCAGAGGTTCAGTTGCAACATTGCTTGTTCAAAACGGAACGCTTCGTGTCGGTGATCCAATTGTTGTCGGAAACACATATGGACGGGTGCGTGCGATGGTGAATGATGTCGGAAAACGTGTAAAAGAAGCTTTACCGTCCACTCCGGTTGAAATCACCGGTCTTCATGAAGTTCCATTAGCCGGCGACAGATTTATGGTATTTGAAGATGAGAAAAAAGCGCGTCAAATCGGTGAAGCCCGTGCGAAAAAACAGCTGGAAGAGCAGCGCAGCGAAAAGACAAAGCTAAGCCTTGATGATTTATTTGAACAAATTAAGCAAAATGATATAAAAGAAATTAATTTAATCGTCAAAGCAGATGTGCAAGGTTCCGTTGAAGCTCTTTCATCAGCTCTTCAAAAAATCGATGTTGAAGGAGTAAAAGTAAAAATTATTCACACCGGTGTCGGTGCCATTACGGAATATGACATCATGCTTGCCTCTGCTTCCAACGCTATTGTGATCGGCTTTAATGTTCGCCCGGATGTGAATGCGAAGAGAACAGCGGAAGCGGAAAACGTCGACATTCGCCTTCACCGCATCATTTATAAAGTGATCGAAGAAATCGAAGCGGCTATGAAAGGTATGCTTGATCCTGAATACGAAGAAAAAGTGATCGGTACCCTTGAAGTGCGGCAAACATTCAAAGTTTCTAAAATCGGTACAATTGCCGGCTGCTACGTCACAGATGGTTCTGTTACACGCGACAGCGGCGTTCGCTTAATTCGGGACGGAGTCGTGATTTTTGAAGGTGAAATTGACACTTTAAAACGTTTTAAAGATGATGTAAAAGAAGTTGCTCAAGGATATGAGTGCGGACTTACGATTAAAAACTTTAACGATATTAAAGAAGGCGACACGATTGAAGCGTTCATCATGGAGGAAGTTAAAAAATAATGCTCGGAATGGTATCATGTGAATGCATGATTTTTGAAGCTTCTTCTTTAAAAGAAAAACGTGCAGTAGTGCAACGAATTATAAAAAGACTGCAAAACAAATTTAATGTCAGTGTTGCAGAAATCGGCTTTCAGGATGCATGGCAGCGGACCGAAATCGGCATTGCCTGCCTTGCATCGAGCCGCGCCATCGCGGAAAAAGAACTGAACCAGGCATTGAAGTTGATCGATTCTTTTCCTGAAATTGAACGAACCATTACAACATTTGACTGGTTTTAGCAAATGAGGTGATGAAATGAGCCTAAGAGCAAACAGAGTAGCTGAACAGATGAAAAAAGAGCTAAGCGATATTATTGGCAGAAAAATTAAAGACCCGAGAATTGGATTTGTAACTGTAACGGACGTTCGCTTAACAGGGGATTTGCAAATCGCTAAAGTATATATTTCTGTATTGGGAAATGAGGAACAGAAGGAAAACACGATGAAGGCGCTGGCGAAAGCCAAAGGATTTATCCGCTCTGAAATCGGGTCGCGGATTCGGCTGCGGAAAACTCCGGAAATTCATTTTGAATTTGACGAGACAATTGATTATGGCAATCGAATCGAATCATTAATCCATGAATTGAAAAAAGAAGAAAGAGATCATGAAAGCTGAGGCATCCCGTTTCACAATTGTGTAACGGGTTCTTTTTTCATGATTGCAGCTGGCAAAAGGAAGGTGTGACTGTGGACGGCGTTCTTCTCTTACATAAACCTAGAGGAATGACTTCAAATGATTGTGTCCAAAAAGTGCGCAAATTGTTTCGAACGAAAAAAGCGGGGCATACTGGTACATTAGATCCGGATGTCTCAGGCGTGCTCCCTATTTGCATCGGCAAGGCAACAAAAATTTCGTCATATTTAATGGCTGAGAATAAGGAATACATTGCTGAAGTAACATTAGGAGCTGCCACTGAAACAGAGGATGCTTCTGGAAGCATTATTGCTGAAAAAGAAGTAAAGCTCCCGCCATCAAAAGAGGAAATTGAACGAGTGCTGGAAAGCTTTCGCGGAGAAATTGAACAAATTCCGCCAATGTATTCTGCTGTAAAAGTGAATGGAAAAAAATTATACGAATACGCGCGTGAAGGGAAAGTAGTCGAAAGGCCGAAAAGAAGGGTTGTCATTCATGCCATACACCTTTTAAGCGATATAAAACAACATGACAAAACGGCTTCCTTTTCCATTCAAGTCTCTTGCTCAAAAGGGACATATATTCGAACTCTCGCGGTCATGATCGGAGAAAAATTAGGGTATCCTGCTCACATGTCTGAATTGGTGCGAATAAGATCCGGCCGTTTTCATTTACATGACTGCGTCACGTTTTCAGCGGTCGAGCAATGTTTAAAAACGGGAGATTTGCCAAACGGTTTTCTTACCATAGAGGAAGCATTAAATCAATTGCCGAAAATTAAAATAAATGATACATTAGCAAAGAAAGTAAAAAACGGAGCGATGTTGGAAATGAACGAGGATTTCCAGCATATTGGACAAAATGATGTTGTAGCAATATGGAATAATCGAGAAATTATTGCCATATATAAAAAGCATTCAGAAAAAAACAATGTGCTTAAACCCGTCAAGGTGTTAAAAACGAATGAATAGGTAAGAAAAGGGGAACTTTCGGTGAAAATGATAAAAATAACACATCCACACCATTTGGCAAAACAAAATGTGCCGAAATCGGTAATGGCGCTCGGATTTTTTGATGGAGTCCATAAAGGGCATCAAAAAGTCATTCAAACAGCTAAACAGAAGGCTGAAGAATTAAATGTTGAATGTGCGGTGATGACATTTGATCCGCACCCATCCATCGTCTTAAAAAAAAATATTCAACAAATAGAATATATTACTCCTTTACAAGAGAAACTGAAGTTTATTGAAGATCTTGGAATTGATCGATTGTATTTAGTCGAATTTACAGAAAGCTTTAGCTTGCTTCAGCCTCAACAATTTGTCGATCAATATATTATCGGATTAAATGCCATTCACGTTGTGGCCGGTTTTGATTTTACATTCGGCCGGTTTGGAAAAGGAACAATGGAAACTTTGCCTTTCTATTCAAGAGGAGCCTTTACGCATACGACGGTTGAAAAGCTGACAGACGGTGAAAGAAAAATCAGCTCTTCCCTCGTTCGAAACGCGATTAAAAATGGTGATGTTTCTTATGCATGCTCTCTTCTAGGGCGGCCTCATCAAGTATCCGGAAAGGTAATCCATGGAGAAAAGCGAGGGCGGACAATCGGCTTTCCAACCGCAAATATTGAACTAAGCGAATCCTACATTACTCCTCCGACAGGGGTATATGCGGTCAAAATCAGCATGAATGGGAAGGAATATGCGGGCATATGCAATATCGGTTATAAGCCGACATTTCATGAAAAAAGACCGGACAAGCCGAGCATAGAAGTTCATATTTTTGATTTTCATGAAGAAATTTATGATATAGATGTGACCGTAAAATGGTTCAAACGAATACGCAGTGAACAAAAGTTTTCTGGTGTGGAAGAATTAATTGCCCAAATCAAACGGGATATCAAGGAAGCTAAAGATTTTTTTCAGCAGCTGGCAGAATCGGATAAAATCACGGCTGAAAAAAATTTTTAATGGAACCTCCTTGCTTTTTCTTGGGAAAAATAGTATTCTTATTCTTGTAACTTTTAACCGCTGCGTGGCAACGCGAGTCACCGACGCTTGCTAGGTAGCCGGGGATTATATTTAGGAGGTGGACAAGGATGGCTTTAACGCAAGAACGGAAAAATGAAGTGATTGAGCAATTTAAAACACATGAATCAGATACTGGTTCTCCTGAAGTGCAAATTGCTATCCTAACTGAAAAAATCAACATTTTAAATGAGCATTTGCGCGTTCACAAAAAAGACCACCATTCACGCAGAGGTCTTTTGAAAATGGTTGGGAAACGCCGTAATTTGTTGACGTATTTGCGCAATAAAGATGTTGCACGGTACCGTCAACTCATCAATAAACTCGGTTTGCGTCGTTAAGTTGTATGGAAGCGGGAGATTTCCCGCTTTTTTACTGTATTCAAAAAAGTTTATGACAGATTACATAAAAACGATATAGATTGAAAAGTTTAAAAATAACATTTTTGTACAATTTATGTGCGAAGATAGACTTTGTCAATGAAAGAGGGGTTCAAAACAAGTATGGATCAAGAGAAACATGTTTTTTCCATAGATTGGTCCGGACGTAAGCTGACTGTTGAAATCGGCCAGCTGGCGAAGCAAGCGAACGGCGCCGTTTTAGTCCGCTATGGAGATACGGTCGTTTTATGTACGGCAACCGCTTCGAAGGAAGCAAAAGGAGTAGATTTCTTTCCCCTAACGGTCAATTATGAAGAAAGGCTTTATGCTGTCGGTAAAATCCCGGGAGGGTTTATTAAACGAGAGGGTAGACCGAGTGAAAAAGCTATTTTAGCGAGCCGTTTAATCGATAGACCGATTCGCCCGCTGTTTCCAGAAGGGTTTCGCAATGAGGTTCAAGTAGTCAGCATGGTGATGAGCGTCGACCAAGATTGTTCTTCCGAAATGGCGGCTATGTTTGGATCTTCGCTCGCGCTGTCAATATCGGACATTCCGTTTGAAGGTCCGATTGCCGGTGTCACGGTCGGCCGCCTTGATGACCAGTTTATCATTAATCCAACTGTCGAACAGCTTGAGAAAAGCGATATCCATTTAATCGTAGCCGGCACGAAAGATGCCATCAACATGGTGGAAGCAGGAGCCAATGAAGTGCCTGAAGAAACGATTTTAGAAGCAATCATGTTTGGCCATGAAGAAATCAAACGTTTGATTGCATTCCAAGAAGAGATTGTAGAAAAAATCGGAAAAGAAAAAATGGAAGTGGAATTATATAAAATCGATGAAGAGCTTGAAAAAAGAGTTCGTGAAATGGCTCTTGCCGACTTATTGCAAGCCATCCAAGTGCCTGAAAAACACGCCCGCGAAGATGCTATTAATGAAGTGAAAGAGAAGACTGTCGCAATTTTTGAGGAAGAAGAAGCAGATGAAGAAACGATTAAGCAAGTAAAAGAAATTTTGCACAAGCTTGTGAAAGAGGAAGTGCGCCGTCTCATTACAGAAGAAAAAGTGAGACCTGACGGACGAAAAATTGACGAAATCCGTCCATTATCGTCTTCCGTCGGAATTTTGCCGCGCACGCACGGTTCAGGTCTTTTCACCCGCGGCCAAACACAAGCTTTGTCTATTTGTACGCTCGGAGCTTTAGGAGACGTACAAATACTTGACGGACTCGGCGTGGAAGAATCAAAGCGGTTCATGCATCACTACAACTTCCCGCCATTTAGTGTCGGGGAAACCGGTCCGATGAGGGGTCCTGGCAGACGGGAAATTGGTCATGGAGCGTTGGGAGAAAGAGCGCTTGAGCCAGTCATACCTTCCGAGCGCGATTTTCCGTACACAATTCGTCTCGTTTCAGAAGTGCTTGAATCAAATGGTTCAACTTCACAAGCGAGCATTTGTGCAAGCACCTTAGCGATGATGGATGCCGGCGTGCCGATTAAGTCGCCTGTTGCTGGAATTGCAATGGGACTTGTAAAATCTGGTGACAACTATACGGTTTTAACAGATATTCAAGGCATGGAAGATGCGCTTGGTGATATGGACTTTAAAGTCGCAGGTACAGAAAAAGGCGTCACTGCGCTGCAAATGGACATTAAAATTAAAGGCTTGTCCCGTGAAATTTTAGAAGAAGCGTTAAAACAAGCTCGCAAAGGCCGCCTTGAAATTTTGAAATCGATGCTGGCGACAATCTCTGAACCGAGAAAACAATTATCGCCATATGCTCCAAAAATTTTAACCATGGTCATCAATCCGGATAAAATTCGTGACGTGATTGGACCTAGCGGAAAACAAATTAACAAAATCATTGAAGAAACAGGAGTAAAAATCGATATTGAACAAGATGGCACAATCTACATTTCTTCCGTAGACGAAGGAATGAATAAAAAAGCGAAGAAAATTATTGAAGATATTGTAAGAGAAATTGAAGTCGGACAAATGTATTTAGGAAAAGTTAAACGGATCGAGAAATTCGGCGCATTCGTGGAACTGTTTAACGGAAAAGATGGTCTTGTCCACATTTCTGAGCTTGCAGAAGAGCGGGTAGGAAAAGTGGAGGATGTTGTGTCAGTCGGTGATGAAATTTTAGTCAAAGTGATGGAAATCGATAAACAAGGTCGTGTCAATTTATCAAGAAAGGCCGTTTTAAGGGACCAAAAAGAGCAGCAAAAGTCTTGACCGGAGCCAGGGAAAACCCGGCTTCTTTTCCATTTTTGCGGTTGGCAGTTCTATCTTGTCCCCTTTTTTCATAGTTTTATAAGTGAAAAAGGGGATGTTGAGATGAAGCGAAAAAAAGGGAAAATAGCCATTTTTATATTGATCATACTTTTTTCTTATGTCATATTGGATAATCGTTATACATTGATCTTTCTTCAGCAATTAAAAGCAAAGCATGAATTGGCTGTATCTGGCGAAAATTCGTTGTATCAAGAAATCGTTGCCAAAGCAAAAGAATATGAAATTCCTCCGGAAAATGCTGAAATACATAGAGTTTGGAAAAAAACGCCCGGTTATAATGGGCGATCAGTCGACATTGACGCATCGTATAAAAGAATGAAGAAAAAGGGTTCTTTTGATCCGAAGCTTCTTGTATTCAAGCAAATTCCACCTTCTGTTCATTTAAGCGATTTGCCGAACGAAGCGATCTACCGTGGACATCCGGATAAGCCAATGGTATCCTTTTTAATAAATGTTGCATGGGGAAATGAGTATCTTCCTAAAATGTTGGCCGTGCTAAAAAAGCACCATGTCAAAGCGACATTTTTTTTAGAAGGAAGATGGGTAAAAGAAAATCCTGAACTGGCTAAAATGATTGTAGAAAGCGGCCATGAAATTGGAAATCATTCATACTCGCATCCAGATATGGCCCGCCTGCCGTCTGCAAGAATTAGACAAGAGATGGAAGAGACGAACAAAATCATCAAAGCGACGACAGGAAAAAACGTGAAATGGTTTGCGCCTCCAAGCGGCAGCTTTCGCAAGGAGGTCGTAGATATAGCGGCAGATATGAACATGGAAACGATCATGTGGTCTGTTGACACGATTGATTGGCAAAAGCCGCGGCCTGAAACGTTAATCAATCGAGTGATGTCAAAAATTCATAACGGCGCCATGATTTTAATGCATCCGACGTCATCGACCGCAGAGAGTCTAGATTCATTAATTAAAAAGATTAAAGAAAAAAATCTTTCCATCGGTTCACTTTCTAGTCTGCTGGATGAAAAACGTCTTGACTGATTGGAAGAACAGGGGGTTACAATTTGATCAAGAAATATACATGCCAAAATGGTGTTAGAATCATTTTAGAATCTATTCCGACTGTTCGCTCCGTTGCTATCGGAGTTTGGATTGGCACAGGTTCTAGAAACGAGACGAAAGAAACAAACGGCATTTCTCATTTTTTAGAGCATATGTTTTTTAAAGGAACAGAAAAAAGAACAGCTAGAGAAATTGCAGAAGCTTTTGACAAAATTGGCGGTCAGGTGAATGCCTTCACCTCAAAAGAATACACCTGCTATTATGCAAAAGTGCTCGATGAGCATGCAAATTATGCACTTGAAGTGCTGGCTGATATGTTTTTCAACTCAGTATTTGAAGAAGAAGAATTAAACAAAGAACGAAATGTTGTTCTAGAAGAAATCAAAATGTATGAAGATACTCCAGACGATATTGTGCACGATTTGTTAAGCCAGGCTGCATTTGGCGATCATCCGCTTGGCTATCCAATTTTAGGCACAGAAAAAACTTTATCTAGTTTTACCGGCGATGCGTTGAAAAGCTATATGGAAAAATACTATACTCCTGACAATATCGTCATTTCAGTAGCTGGAAACGTTCAAGAAAGCTTTATTCAAGAGGTTGAGAAATGGTTCGGCAATTTTAAGTCGTCTCATAAAAAAGAAAAATATAAGGAACCGGTTTTTTTGGACCAAAAAATCGCCAAGAAAAAAGAGACGGAGCAAGCGCATCTCTGCATTGGGTTTAAAGGGTTGAGAGTCGGTCATGACGACATTTACAGCTTAATTGTGTTAAACAATATTTTGGGCGGGAGCATGTCAAGCCGCTTATTCCAAGAGGTGAGGGAAGAAAAAGGGCTTGCTTATTCTATTTTCTCTTACCACACTTCATATGAAGACAGCGGAGTGCTCACAATTTACGGTGGGACTGGAAGAAACCAGCTGAATATTTTATTTGAAACGATTTTTCAAACAATTGAAAAATTGAAAAAAAGCGGTATTACTGAAAAAGAATTAATGCATTCAAAAGAACAAATTAAAGGGAATTTAATGCTTAGTCTTGAAAGTACAAATGCAAGAATGAGCAGAAACGGCAAAAATGAGCTGCTCTTAGGCAAACATCGATCTTTGGATGAAATTATCGAAACGGTTAACCGTGTTGATATCATGAGCGTCAATGAACTTATTCAACATATTTTTACAGATGAATATGCTGTATCTTTAATTAGTCCAGAAGAGAATCTTTCTTCTGCAATTCCAGAATTAAAATGCCTGCTATGATGGATTGGCGGGCATTTTTTATTTGCCAAAAACGTATACATGTATGGAAAGCTATGTTCATCAGTTTCGAATCAATCTCTGCCTGTGAATATGTTCGTATATTTATAATGAAAGAGGGGAGCCAATACTATGCGTTTATCCGAGTTAAGCGGAAAAGAAATCGTCGATGTAAAACGAGCGGAACGTCTAGGCGTGCTCGGTCAAACAGACTTTGAAATCAATGCGGAAACTGGACAAATTACGGCGCTTATTATTCCTTCTTTAAAGTGGTTCGGTTTAAGGAAACAAGGACATGATATTCGAGTACCGTGGGAGCATATCAAAAAAATTGGTCAAGATATGATCATTATTGACGTACCGGAAAATTCCTTAAATAAAATTGATGACTAATGAAGATCCGCCGGCTAAAGAAGCCGGCTTTATTTTTTGGCAATTTTTCGATGCGATTCACCTATCGGCTGCCGCCTACATAATATGCTTAAAACAGGGAGCTAATTATGGTTTTCGAAACTGAACTGAATTGCCATAAAGAAGGTGAAAAAAGGATGTTAACTGGCTTAAACGTTGCTGTAATTGGCGGTGACGCCCGGCAGCTAGAGGTGATCCGAAGGCTATCAGAGCACGATGCCAATCTATTTTTAATCGGATTTGATCAGCTTGAACATGGGTATACAGGATCAGTAAAAATAAACAGCCATAATATTAGTCTGGAAGGAATGGATGCAGTAATATTGCCTGTTTCAGGAACCGGAAGCGAAGGACAGGTCGAAGCAGTTTTTTCCGCTGAAGAAATCGTACTGACAAGAGAAATGGTGGCCTCCACTCCTGAGCATTGCATCTTTTATTCTGGGATACGCACAAAATATTTAGAAGAGTTAATGGAAAAAGAAAAACGAAAGCTTGTACCGATACTGGACCGTGATGATGTAGCGATATATAATTCCATTCCGACAGTAGAAGGGACCATAATGCTCGTTATTCAACATACTGATTTTACCATTCATGGTTCCAACATTGCCGTTATCGGATTTGGACGGACAGGAATGAGTGTTGCCCGCACTTTTGCAGCATTAGGAGCTAATGTGAAGGTAGGCGCTCGCAAACAGAAAGATTTGGCCAGGATCACGGAAATGGGAATGAAGCCGTTTCATTTGAGTGAACTGAAGGACGAATTGTCGTCGATCGATATTTGCATTAATACAGTTCCAGCGTTGGTGTTGTCTTCTGATGTTTTGGCAGCTATGCCTGTCCACGCTCTTATTATCGATTTAGCATCAAAGCCGGGGGGAACCGATTTCCACTATGCTGAAAAAAGAGGTATGAAAGCCATTTTAGCACCTGGTCTTCCAGGAATTGTCGCACCGAAGACAGCGGGCCAGATTTTGGCGAATGCGTTGACAATCCTTTTAACTGAACAGCATCAGCTTGAAAGGAGTATGGATAATGGAAGTGAAAGGTAAACGGATCGGATTTGGTTTAACAGGCTCTCATTGTACTTATGATGCGGTATTTCCGCAAATTCAAAAGCTCGTTGAAAAAGGAGCAAACGTTTTGCCAATTGTCACCTCGACCGTAAAGACGACAACAACTAGATTCGGGGAAGGAGAAGAATGGGTCAAAAGAATTGAAGAAGCGACTGGAAATCAAGTAATTGATTCGATCGTGGATGCCGAGCCTTTAGGTCCGAAAATTCCTCTTGATTGCATGGTCATTGCGCCGATGACCGGCAATTCGATGAGCAAACTGGCGAATGCCTTGACGGACTCTCCTGTATTGATGGCTGCAAAAGCGACTATGAGAAACCATCGCCCCGTTGTACTAGCCATTTCTACAAACGATGCTCTCGGGTTAAATGGCGTAAATTTAATGAAGCTAATGGCGGCAAAAAATATTTTCTTTGTTCCGTTCGGCCAAGATGCACCCCACCAAAAACCGAATTCAATGGTGGCGAATATGGATCGGTTAGTGGAAACAGTTGAACATGCGCTTGAACATAGACAGCTTCAGCCGGTTATTATTGAACATAAAAAATAATCAAACAAATAAAACGCTTTCATGAAAAATCGCTCATCACTTTTTTTGGCTACTGTGATACAATTAAACGTAATACGAATACATGATTATTCGACTCTGATGCATTTTGGAAGGAGATAGATAGAAAATGGCTCAAAAAGGTTTTCATGTAGCAGTTGTCGGAGCAACTGGAGCAGTAGGAACACGAATGATCGAAACATTGGAAAAAAGAAACTTTCCTGTGGAAACTTTAACGCTGTTATCATCCGAACGATCTGCAGGAAAGACAGCTACATTTAAAGGAAAACCAATCACAGTACAAAAAGCGGAACCGGAAAGCTTTGAAGGGGTTGATATCGCTCTTTTCAGCGCTGGAGGAAGCGTGTCGAAGCAGCTTGCACCGGAAGCAGCCAAAAGAGGCGCGGTCGTGATCGACAATACGAGCGCATTTAGAATGGATGAAAACGTTCCTCTCGTAGTACCGGAAGTGAACGAAGAGGATATAAAATGGCATAACGGTATTATTGCCAACCCGAATTGTTCGACGATCCAAATGGTTGTTGCATTGCAGCCGATCCGTAAAGCGTTCGGGCTGAAAAAAGTCATTGTTTCCACTTATCAAGCAGTATCAGGTGCGGGGGCACAAGCGATCCAGGAATTGAAAGAACAGTCTAAAGCGATTTTAGAAGGAAAGCCGTTTGTACCTGAAATTTTACCTGTTAAAAGTGACGAAAAACATTATCAAATTGCGTTTAATGCAATTCCGCAAATTGATAAGTTCCAGGAAAATGGATTTACATTTGAAGAAATGAAAATGATCAATGAAACAAAAAAAATTATGCATATGAAGGATCTGGAAGTTGCAGCGACCTGCGTCCGCTTGCCGGTCGTCATCGGGCATTCAGAATCAGTCTACATTGAAATCGACAGGGACGATGTTACTGTAAATGATATTCGCAATGTATTAAGAGATGCGCCTGGCGTTACGCTTGAAGATGATCCGGCAAATCAAATTTATCCAATGCCTGCTTTTGCAGAAGGCAAATACGATACATTTGTAGGCCGAATTCGCAAAGACTTAGATCGGCCAAACGGCTTCCACCTTTGGGTTGTATCCGACAATTTATTAAAAGGGGCAGCATTAAACTCTGTACAAATTGCCGAAAGTTTAATTAAACTGAAACTAGTATAAGGTGAAAAGAAGAGAGTTGAAGCCATCAGCTCTCTTCTGTTTAGTTATTTTATAGAGGTGAACATCATGAGCATTGTTGTTCAAAAGTTTGGAGGAACGTCTGTCCGTGATGAACAAGGCAGAAGACATGCGTACGAACATATAAAGGAAGCCTTGTCTGAGAAAAAAAAAGTGGTCGTCGTCGTATCAGCGATGGGGAGAAAAGGAGATCCGTACGCAACAGATACGCTGATCAGCCTTGTGGAAGGCGGGATCGACACCATTTCCAAACGTGAACAGGATATGTTGCTGTCCTGCGGAGAAATCATCTCTTCTGTCGTATTTACTAGCATGCTAAAAGGGAAAGGAATAAAAGCGGCAGCTTTAAGCGGAGCGCAGGCAGGTTTTTTGACGACAAATGAACATACAAATGCTAAAATATTAGAATTGAAATGTGATCGCCTGCTCGGGCTTCTAGAAACAAATGATGTCGTTGTTGTCGCAGGCTTTCAAGGAGCACAAGCAAATGGAGATGTGACGACAATTGGGCGCGGCGGCAGTGACACTTCAGCAACAGCACTTGGAGCAGCTTTAAAAGCAGAATATGTAGACATTTTTACAGATGTGGAAGGAGTTATGACAGCGGATCCTCGTATTGTTAAGGATGCAAAGCCCCTTTCATTTGTGACGTATACGGAAATTTGCAATTTGGCCTATCAAGGAGCAAAGGTGATTCATCCGCGTGCGGTTGAAATCGCTATGCAAGCCAAAATCCCGATTCGCATTCGTTCCACTTATTCTAAATCGAAAGGAACGATCATCACTTCTCACCATCAGGACAAACTAGGTGCGGACATAAAAGAACGTTTAATTACTGGAATTGCTCATGTTTCCGATGTCACGCAAATTAAAGTAGATGCAAAAGAAGGGAATTTCCGTTTTCATCAAGAAATTTTTAAAGCGATGGCTACAAGCGGAATTAGCGTCGATTTCTTTAATATTACTCCTAAGAGTGTCATATATACTGTTCATGGGGATGTAACGGATCTTGCTGTTGGAATTTTGAAAGAGATCGGATATGATCCGATGATCACGCGGCATTGTGCAAAAGTCTCAATTGTAGGAGCAGGCATTCAAGGAGTTCCTGGAGTCGCTTCCAAAATCGTTGCTGCTTTATCGGAGGAAGGGATACAAATTTTGCAATCGGCAGACAGCCATACAACAATTTGGGTGCTTGTGAAGGAAAGTGAAATGATTCAAGCAGTTAATGCACTTCATAAAGCGTTTGATCTTGGAAAATAATCGATAAAGGTGTGAGGAACAAGTGGGTATGTTTGGAAGAATTTCAACTGCAATGGTTACCCCGTTTGACAATAACGGGAATATTGATTTTCAAAAAACGGAAAAATTAGTAGAATATTTAATCCATCATGGAACAGATTCAATTGTTGTGGCTGGAACAACGGGTGAATCTCCAACTTTAACAACGGAAGAAAAGCTCGCTTTATTTAAACATGTCGTTTCTGTTGTCAATAAAAGAGTTCCAGTGATTGCAGGGACAGGTACAAACAATACAAGAGCTTCCATAGAACTGACAAAAAAGGCGGAACAAACCGGCGTCGATGCGATTATGCTTGTCACTCCATACTACAACAAACCGAATCAGGAAGGGATTTATCAGCACTTTAAAGCGATAGCAGAAAGCACGCACCTTCCTGTGATGCTTTACAATGTGCCTGGCAGAACATCGTCCTCGATCGCGCCTGAAACGGTTATTCGTCTATCGGAAATTGACAATATCGTTGCGATTAAAGAAGCTAGCGGAGATCTTGATAATATGGCCAAAATTATCGAGAAAACGCCAGATAATTTTGCTTTATACACTGGGGACGACAGCTTAACGCTGCCGACATTATCAATAGGCGGTGATGGCGTTATATCTGTAGCCTCCCATGTTGTAGGAGATGAAATGCAAGAAATGATTCAAGCCTTTTTGTCAGGTGATGTGAAAAAAGCCGGAAGCCTTCATCGAAGACTTCTCCCATTAATGAAAGAACTGTTTAAGGCGCCAAACCCTGTTCCAGTGAAAGCAGCGCTGCAAATAAAAGGTCTGGATGTTGGTCCGGTGCGCTTGCCGTTAGTTCCGTTAACAACAGATGAGCGAACATCATTAGCCGCTGTGATCCATGAATTAGGCTGATCATCGTGATTAGCCTTTTTTTATTTTAAAAATTCCACTCTGCCCCATTCAAAACAGCTGAGTCTAGCGGCTTAATTTTTCGGATAAGTGTGCCTGATATAAATTAACTTGTATTCCATTTCTTTCATCAGGTATAATATTGCTAAGTGCTTTGGACGGGGATATTTAGGGAGGATCACTAACACTTATGAAAAAAGCTGAAAAAATTCAACTTATTGCTTTAGGAGGGGTTGGGGAAGTCGGAAAAAACCTGTACATCGTCGAAATCGACTCGGATATTTTTATTGTGGATGCCGGCTTGAAATATCCTGAAAACGAGATGCTCGGAATTGATGTGGTGATACCGGATATTACATATTTGCTTGAACGTAAAGATAGGGTTCGGGCCATCTTCTTAACAAATGGCAGATTGGATCGGATCGGTGCGATTTTCTACATTTTAAAACATATCAATGCGCCAGTTTACGGAACGAAATGGACAATTGCCTTGACAAAAGAAAGAATGAAGCAATATTCTGTTACCGCTGATTTTCGCGAAGTGAATATGCGAAAGCCTGTACATTTTCCTCAAGTGACGGTTTCTTTTTTTCGCACATTCTCAAATATTCCTGATTCTATGGGAGTTTGTTTCCATACGTCAATGGGAGCGATCGTGCATACAGGCGATTTTAAATTAGAGCAATCCTCGATCGGAAGTCATTTTCTTGATTTTGGTAAAATGGCGGAAATCGGTAATAGCGGTGTTCTTTGTTTGCTTTCCGACAGTATCAATGCAGAAAGACCCGGCTTTTCTGGTTCCGAAGCTCTTGCCGGAGAAATGATCAACGATGTTATGTATAATTCGCCTGGAAGAGTTGTTGTATCTGTAGCAGAGACGAATATTTACCGAATTCAGCAAATTTTCAATGCCGCAGTTGAGACTGGAAGAAAAATAGCAATTATAGGGAAATCGTTTGCCAAAATTATTGAGCTTGCAAGACAATTACGGTATTTAAAGGCTGACGATGATTTGTTTATTCCGGTGTCGCATTTAAAAAAGCTTGAAAAACAAAACTCTGTTCTACTATGTGCAAGCGATTCATTCGATCCGCTTGCGGAAATTTCAAAAATGGCCAAAGGCATTCACAAGCAACATCATATAACTTCCGATGATACGGTTTTAATTGCTCAGACCCCAACACCCGGACAAGAACTTATTTATTCGAAAACGATTGATTTGCTGTTTCGAGCAGGAGCCAATGTTGTTTCGATTGATAAAAAAGCGTTTTTTTCTGGTCATGGCTGCCAAGAAGAGCTGAAGCTTATGCTACATTTAATGAAACCAAAATACTTTATTCCCGTTCATGGTGAATTTAAAATGCAAATAGCGCATGCTAAAATTGCGCAATCGATCGGAATACGCGAAGAAAACATTTTTTTGCTCGATCAAGGAGATGTGGTTGAATTCACCCCTAAATCTGCCAAAACGGTTACAAAAGTACCTTCTGGAAATGTACTAATTGACGGGCTTGGTGTAGGAGATGTTGGAAATATCGTGCTAAGAGACCGGCGTTTGTTATCTCAGGACGGCATTTTAATTGTTGTTGTTACGTTAAACAAAGAGATGAAAAAAATTGTCGCTGGTCCTGAAATTATATCAAGAGGGTTTGTGTATGTCCGTGAGTCTGAAAGTTTAATTTCCAAAGCTACGAAAATGGTGCATGACACACTGTCGTCTTGTATGGAAGATGTTTCAATGGATTGGTCAACAATGAAACAAAACATTCGCGACGTCTTGAATCAATTTTTATATGAGCAAACGAAGCGCCGCCCGATGATTTTGCCAATTATTATGGAGGTTTAGACAAAAAGCAGGCCGACGAAGCCTGCTTTTTTCACATTTTTAAAACGGTTTCCTGGCCGCATGAAAAAATGGATTCCGTTCATACTAACATCATAACGGTAAGAAGAAAGGATGATTGGGATGAACGGAAATGCTGATCAACCGACTGTTCAGCCAGTGGAAAAGGGAAGCGAAAATGTAGTTGACAAAATTCAGCAGTTAGGACAAACAAACATTCCGCAAATGGATCAGGAAACAAACATTCATTGTTTAACCATTATCGGTCAAATTGAAGGACATATACAGCTCCCTGCTCAAAATAAAACAACGAAATATGAACATATCATTCCGCAAATTGTGGCGATCGAACAAAATATGAAAATAGAAGGACTGCTCGTCATTTTAAATACTGTCGGCGGCGATGTTGAAGCAGGACTTGCGATCGCTGAAATGCTTGCTTCGCTTACGAAACCGACTGTATCCATCGTTCTTGGCGGCGGACATTCTATCGGTGTGCCCATCGCTGTGTCATGCGATTATTCATTTATTGCGGAAACGGCTACGATGACGATTCACCCGATAAGGTTAACCGGTTTGGTCATTGGTGTTCCGCAAACGTTTGAATATCTTGATAAAATGCAGGAGCGGGTTATTAGTTTTGTAACAAAGCATTCCAATATTACAGAAGATAAATTTAAAGAGCTGATGTTTTCAAAAGGAAATTTAACAAGGGATATTGGAACAAATGTTATCGGTCAAGATGCGGTTAAGTACGGCTTGATCGATGAAATAGGCGGTGTAGGAAGCGCGATGAAAAAATTGAACGAGCTTATTTTGGAAAGAAAGAATGGAAAAGGAGGGGACATCCTTCAATGATTTTATACACGACTGTTCCTGAAGAGCTCATTTTTCCATCAGATCAAGAAGCTTTTCAAAAAAGGCACATTATTGAGATGAACGGCATTTCATTATTAATAGAAGAAACGGGAGAAAATCAATGCCAAATCGTCAGAGTGCTTTCAACCAATCCAAACCATTATTTATTGGAATCTGTTTTCCCCGGTCAAAAAGTACCTTTTTTTCGAAGCTAACATTCCTTTTAAAGACAACATCGTTGCTAGCATACCTAAATTCAAGTTTGTATGATATAATATGGACACAAACAGTCGTTCGCAGCCAAATAGTGGCTGCGTTCTTGTTTTACATAATACATAGGTGGGATTAAAGTGGCAAAAGTGAAAAGGAAACGAAAAAAGAGAAAAACGGATTGGCAAAATAAACTAAAATTTGAAATAGCGGGACTTCTGCTATTATCATTGTCGATAATCGCTTTAAGCGAATTTGGATTTGCTGGCAAAGCGCTTGTCGCCTTTTTTCGGTTCTTCGCTGGAGAATGGTTTATTATCTTTTTGCTAGGATTATTATGGTTTTCCATATATATATTTTGGAAAAAGACATTCCCTCATTTTTTAACGAGAAGATGGCTCGGGATCTATCTTATAGTTGGCTCAATTTTAATTCTCAGCCATATGAAGCTGTTTGAAAATTTGTCAAAGGGAGGAGTTTTTGCTTCTCCAAGCGTTATATTGAATACTTGGGAGATGTATTTAAAGGAATTAAACGGGGAGGCAAGCGCTCAAGATCTTGGAGGAGGAATGATCGGCGCCGTTTTTTTTGCTGCATCATACTATTTATTTTCTTCAGGGGGCACCCGAATTATTTCCATTGTCTTGATCATAATTGGTTGCATCTTAATTTCCGGAAAATCACTCGGAAACAGCCTCTCCAAAATTGTTGAGTCCATCGGCCGGATTTTCAAAAAACAATTTTTTGCCTTTGTGGATGATATGAAGAACTTATTTTCCTTAGTAAAAAAACAAAAGAAAAAGCAAAAGAAGCATCGCTCCAATAAGGTTCAGGCTGAAGACGATCAAGAACAAGAAGATGAACATTTAGAAGAAAATACATCTGAACCGATTATTTCCAGTTTTACAGACCATCCGGAAATCGTGACAAATGATAAAAAAGAGCCCGAAAATAATTTAAAGCAGGAACAAATTACGCTTGAAGAAAAGGATGAGCCGATCGCCTTTCAGGAGATAGAAAACAAAGATTATAAATTGCCTCCGATTGATTTGCTGTCTCTTCCAAAATACAGCGGTCAGCATGCCGATAAGCGGAATATTTACGATAATGCGAGAAAACTAGAGCGCACTTTCCAAAGCTTTGGAGTGAAGGCAAAGGTTACCCAAGTACATTTAGGGCCTGCTGTAACAAAATATGAAGTGTACCCGGATGTCGGGGTGAAGGTAAGCAAAATTGTCAGTTTAAGCGATGACCTGGCGCTGGCTTTAGCAGCAAAAGATATTCGGATTGAAGCGCCGATTCCGGGAAAGTCTGCAATTGGAATTGAGGTGCCGAATTCAGAAATTGCGATGGTGTCATTGCGCGAGGTGCTGGAATCCAAAATGAACGATCGCCCTGATTCCAAGCTGCTGATCGGTTTAGGACGTGATATAACTGGAGAAGCGGTGCTGGCTGAACTGAACAAAATGCCACATCTGCTTGTTGCAGGTGCAACAGGCAGCGGAAAAAGCGTCTGCATTAACGGGATTATTACAAGCATTTTGATGAGGGCGAAGCCTCATGAAGTGAAAATGATGATGATCGATCCAAAAATGGTCGAATTAAGTGTTTACAATGGGATTCCGCATCTATTGGCTCCTGTTGTGACAAATCCGAAAAAAGCGTCGCTCGCATTGCAAAAAGTAGTAAATGAAATGGAAAGAAGATACGAGCTTTTTTCACATACTGGAACGCGCAATATTGAAGGATATAATGAAATGATCAGAAGGCAAAATTCGCTTTCAAAAGAGAAGCAGCCTGAGCTTCCTTTTATTGTCGTCATCGTGGATGAGCTCGCTGATTTAATGATGGTGGCTTCTTCTGATGTAGAAGATTCGATTACACGCTTGTCACAAATGGCCCGTGCTGCTGGCATTCATTTAATTATTGCGACTCAACGTCCGTCTGTTGATGTAATTACAGGAGTCATAAAAGCCAATATTCCATCGAGAATTGCCTTTAGTGTGTCCTCCCAAACCGATTCACGCACTATTTTGGATATGGGGGGAGCTGAGAAGCTGCTCGGAAGAGGAGATATGCTGTTTTTGCCAGTCGGATCATCAAAGCCGATTCGTGTTCAAGGAGCGTTTTTATCAGATGAAGAAGTGGAAAAAGTCGTGAATTACGTCATTTCACAACAAAAGGCACAATATCAAGAAGAAATGATTCCGAACGAAGATTCCGAGGATCATGGAGATGTTGATGATGAATTATATAATGAAGCGGTTCAACTAGTTGTGGACATGCAAAGTGCAAGTGTATCCATGCTGCAAAGAAGATTTAGAATCGGCTACTCAAGAGCTGCGAGATTAATTGACGCCATGGAAGAGAGAGGGGTAGTCGGACCTTATGAGGGAAGCAAGCCGCGCCAAGTGTTGATTTCTAAAGAAGAGCTGGAGGAACGTTTGTCATAAAAATTTTCGTGTTTTTCATGCAAAAATATTTTAATAACGGGCATACTAAAACTACATTTACTAGAAAGTGAGAGATCGATGGATGGCAAAAGATGCGAAACGTAAAAAAGCAAAAAGCAGTTTGAGCAGCGCCCAAGAAGTCACTTATTCGAGAGCGTTTAAAATGGCTGACAGAGCGGGAGGCTTTTCAGAAAAACATGAAAGCCATTAAAGCATAAAAATGCCAATTATAAAATGCTCCGAACATGTCACCCTAATGGATAGGACATGTTGTGAAAGCAACTGTCTACACCCTCTTTGCGGAGGTGCGCAAAATGGGAAGAGCACATAAGCAAAAAGCGCGTGATAAAAACAAAGCTAAGCTGCCGCAAGTGCCAAAAAATTTGAAGTCAGACGGCAAAAGTATTGAATTTTCAAGAGAGCTTGCAGACAAGGACGATCTTCAAGCATTGGCTCGCTCTGCTGCAGCGGACAAAAGGCAACAGAAAAGAACATAAAGGTTGTTTCAAAAGCTGTGCCTGAAAAATAATGATGAAAGACAACAGAATTCATTTTCTGTTGTCTTTTTAAGTATATGGTATTTTTTTACTTAAAATTGAACAATAAACTGAAACACACAAAAAAGTATTGGGCAACGATCAATAGTGTGTTTTCTCCGAGAATCTGCTAAAGACTTTTTAATTCCTGCATGTTATCGTATAGTATACCCATATTTTATACATAAGAAGGATGTCATAACTCAGCTGATCTGGCTAGAGACATCCTTGCTTTTTGTAAATAATTAACAGTAATATAATTATGTAAACTTTAAATAATAATTCATTTCGTTATGATTTCCTTCAATATCCTATGATTGATATAATTACTAATAACGTGTTTTTTCATGATTGGAAACAATAACATATAGAAAGCTTTCAGGCTTAGGAGGGATAGAATGGGTTTTTTACAAGAGCAAGTAAGCGAAATAAACGGGATTCAGCTGCATACCGTTTCATCAAATGCTTTTAAAACAAATTCACTCATTTTAAGGTTAAAGGCGCCGCTATCGGAAAAGGATGTAACCATTCGAGCTTTGCTTCCCCATGTTTTGCAAAGAGGTACAGCATCCTACCCATCCACAACTGAATTAAGGAAATATTTGGATGATTTGTACGGTGCAACACTGCAAGTCGATTTAGCCAAAAAGGGAGAAAACCATATCATTACGTTCCGGATGGAAATCCCGAATGAAAAATTTTTAAAAGATAAGACACCTTTATTGGAAAAAGGGATCGAATTGTTGTCCGAAGTACTTCTTTCGCCTCCTCTGCAAGAAGGGGTGTTCAATCAAAGCATTATCGAACAAGAAAAGCGGACATTAAAACAGCGCATTCAAGCGGTTTATGACGATAAAATGCGTTATGCGAATTTACGTTTAATCCAAGAAATGTGCAAAACTGAGCCGTACCGTCTGCATGTCAACGGAGAGAAAGAGCATATCGACCAAATTTCTCCTCAACAGCTGACGGATTATTATACAAACATGCTGCAGCATGATGAAGTCGATTTATTTGTGATCGGGGATATTGAAAACGAACAAGTGGCTGATATTGTCAGGAAATATTTCCGTTTAACAAAATCCAATCAACAAGCTAGGGCTGAAAGTGTTGAAAAAAAAATTGAGAAGGTTAACGAAGTTATCGAAGAACAAGACATTACCCAAGGGAAATTGAACATCGGGTACCGCACGCACACAACATATAGTGATCATGATTATTACGCATTGCAAGTGTTTAACGGCATTTTTGGGGGATTTCCGCATTCGAAGCTGTTTCTAAACGTTCGCGAAAAGAACAGTCTTGCTTATTATGCTTCCTCGAGAGTGGAAAGCCATAAAGGCTTGTTAATGGTGATGTCAGGAATTGAAATGAAGAACTACGAACGCGCTCTCACGATTATTCATGAACAAATGGAAGCGATGAAAAAAGGAGATTTTACAGATAAAGAATTGGAACAAACGAAAGCGGTGATCAAAAATCAGTTGCTGGAAACAATCGATACCCCTTACGGAATGACGGAAGTGCTGTACCACAATGTTGTTGCGAAAACAAACCGAACTATTGAAGAATGGATCGAAGGGGTAGAAAAGGTCCAAAAAGACGAAATCGTCCAGCTTGCTGAAAAAATTCAACTGGATACGGTTTATTTTTTGAAAGGGGGCGGATCTTTATGATAAAAGAAATTACATTCGATCAACTGAAAGAAACGTATTATTATAAGAAAATGGAAAATGGATTAGATGTTTATGTCCTTCCAAAACAAGGGATTCATAAAACGTATGCGACATTCACCACTAAATACGGTTCTATTGACAATAAATTCGTTCCAATTGGCAAAGAGGAAATCGTTCACGTCCCGGATGGCATTGCTCACTTTTTGGAACATAAGCTTTTTGAAAAAAAGGATGGGGACGTATTTCAACAGTTTAGTGAACAAGGGGCATCGGCCAATGCATTTACATCCTTCACGAGAACGACATATCTTTTTTCCAGCACGGCAAATGTTGAAAAAAATTTAGAAACGTTAGTAGATTTTGTCCAAAGTCCTTATTTTACTGACCAATCCGTTGAAAAAGAAAAAGGCATTATAGGTCAAGAAATCAACATGTACCAAGACAATCCTGATTGGCGGCTTTATTTTGGACTCATCCAAAACATGTATGAAAGCCATCCAGTACGGATTGACATTGCCGGCACAATTGATTCGATAAATCAAATTACAAAAGAGCAGCTTTATGAATGCTACGAAACGTTTTACCATCCCAGCAACATGCTCCTGTTTGTGATCGGGCCTGTTCAACCGGAAAAAATTATCAAGCAAGTGGAAGAGAATCAGGCAAAAAAAGATTTTAAAAAGCCAACCAATATTGTTCGTGAACAAGTACATGAAAGAGATGAAGTGTTTAAAACGAGTGAAAAAATTTATATGAATGTCAAGTCGTCGAAATGCTTAGTCGGCTTAAAGGCAAAACATCCTTTCCGAAAAGGGGAAGAGCTGCTTACGCATGAGCTTTCCATGAATTTAATTTTAGAAATGCTTTTTGGCAAAAGCTCAAAGCTTTATTTGGAATTGTATGAAAAAGGGCTCATTGATGATACGTTCAGCTTCGATTATACAGAGGAGTACAGCTTCGGTTTTGCTATGGTCGGCGGCGATACCGACCGGCCGGATGAGCTGAGTGAATATATAAAAGAAGCTCTTATGAAAAGCAAGCAATCGTTATTTACCGATGAGCAGCTGGAAGCCGCCAAAAAGAAAAAAATCGGCTCTTTTTTAAGGGCTTTTAATTCTCCTGAATTTATCGCCAATCAATTTACCCGGTATCAATTTAACGAAATGAATCTGTTCGATGTTGTGCAAGCTTTAGAAAATGTAAACATGGACACGATTGAAGCAGTTTTAAAAGAAGCGATTGATGAAGATTATTTAACAGTTTTCCAAGTTTTGCCGAAATCATAATATTGCGGAGGGGAAATCTTGAAAACAGCGTTAGTAACTGGAGCCAGCGGAGGAATCGGAAAAGCGGTTGTAGAAAAATTGGCTCAGGAAGGATATCAAATTTATGCTCAATACTTTCGAAACATTGAACCGTTAAAAGAAGCAATGAAGTTATATGATCAGATCATTCCAGTTTATGCGGATTTGTCATCGGAAAGCGGGACGGAACAATTACTTGAAAACATTCCAACTTCTATAGATGCTCTTATTTTTGCTAACGGTATTTCCCACTACGGACTGATTCAAGATGTTTTGATGGAAGATTATCAAAAAATTATACAGCTTCATCTCACGTCGCCTTTTTTTATTACTCAAAAAGTAGTCAGTGGAATGATAAGAAAACAAAAAGGAAGCATTCTTTTCATCTCCTCTATATGGGGGCAGACAGGAGCCAGCTGTGAAGCTTTGTATTCCATGGCAAAAGGGGGGCAAATTTCCTTTGTGAAAGCACTAGCGAAGGAATTAGCGCCTTCCAATATTCGCGTCAACGCCGTTGCGCCAGGCATGATCGATACAAGTATGAATGATCGATTCTCTCCTGAAGAATTGGAAGATATTAAAAACAGCATCCCCCTTGAAAGAAATGGAAAGCCTGAAGAAGTCGCGAATGTTGTTTTATTCCTTATTAGCGAGCAAGCTTCCTACATTACAGGTCAGGTGATTGCTGTCAATGGAGGATGGTACTGCTGATTCCCTCTCCCGTATAAAAACTGCATGATCAAGGGAAAATAAAAATTGATTAAACGATAAAGGAGGGGAACATATGTCAGTATTGGAAAATTGGAATCAATGGAAAGATTTTTTGGCGGATCGCCTCCAGCAAGCAGAAAGCGGCGGATTGTCCCAAGAGGTTATTTCCAATTTAGCGTATGAAATCGGTGATTATTTAGCAAAGCAAGTGGAGCCGAAAAACCCTGAAGAAAAAATTCTTCACGATCTGTGGAGTGTCGCTTCAAAAGAGGAGCAACATGCAATCGCCAACATGATGGTGAAACTTGTTCAAAATGACAGCGTCCATTAGGATGTTTTTCATTTATTACTGTCAAGTTAGGGCACTTGGTGAAATGACCAAGATGCCCTTTATTTTTTCCTTGCAATTATCCTTTCTTCTTTATCTAAAATGATTTATTATAAATTTATAGGTGTGTTATTTGGGGGTCTTTGAAGGTGGAAAAAACTGAATGGTATTTAGAATATAAAATTCAAAAAAACCGGCCGGGGCTGCTGGGAGATGTTTCGTCTTTGCTCGGTATGCTGAACATTAATATCGTTACGATTAACGGCGTTGATGATATGCGCCGCGGGATGCTTCTGCGCTGCGAAACGATTGAACAAATTAAAAGGCTTGAATCTATTCTGAATACGATGGACAACATAACAGTGACAAAATTGCGGCAGCCTAAGCTGAGAGATCGTCTTGCTGTCCGTCATGGCTTTTATATTCAACGGGATGCAGATGATAAAAAGACGTTCCGTTTTGTTCGCGATGAGCTTGGTATTCTTGTTGATTTTATGGCCGAGCTCTTTAAACAAGACGGTCATAAATTAATCGGCATACGCGGAATGCCGCGTGTCGGAAAAACAGAATCGATCGTAGCGGCGAGCGTCTGTGCGAATAAAAGATGGCTTTTTCTCTCTTCAACCATGCTGAAGCAAACTGTCCGGGAAAGGCTGATTGCTGATGAATACCGGACAGATAACGTGTTTATTTTAGATGGAATCGTCACGATGAAAAGAGGCTCTGAACAGCATTTGCAATTAGTTCGGGAAGTGATGCAGCTTCCGGCAACGAAAGTCGTGGAGCATCCAGATATTTTCGTTCAGAGCTCCGAATATACTTTGGATGATTTCGACTACATTATTGAACTTAGACATCACCCTGATGAAGAAATTACGTATGACGTTGTAGAAAATAATCATCAGCCGTTTGGCCACTCAATTTATAATGGATTTGATTTTTAGAAAGGTGGGTACGTTTTGAGCGAGTTAGGTAACCATCTGAGACAAGCTAGGCTGGAAAAAAACATTTCACTCGATGACTTGCAGGAAATAACTAAAATTCAAAAGCGCTATTTAATCGGCATTGAGGAAGGAAACTACTCGATCATGCCGGGGAATTTTTATGTGCGTGCGTTTATTAAACAATACGCGGAAGCGGTTGACCTTGATCCGGATGTTTTATTTGAACAGTATAAAAATGAAATACCAAGTACATATGATGAGATACCTGAGAAATTGTCCCGCGTTCAAACGCATAAAGAGCTTCCAAAGCCGGCTTCCAAATTTTTAGAGCTGTTGCCGAAGCTTGCCGTCATCGCTGTTATTATTTTGGTGGCGATTATCGTTTGGGTGCTTTCCCAGCGTGGAAGCACAGATGAAGGCGTTCAGACGGAGGACGATACAAAATCCGTCAAAATAGAAACCTCTGGCGTGGAGCCTGAGAAAAAAGAGCAAAATAATATTGTCGATGAAAAAGACCGTTCGGTTGAAGAAACAGAACAAGAGGAGAAAAAAGATGAGAACGCCGAAAATGAAACGAAGCAAACATTGACGGTAAAAGAAGTAAGAGGGAAAGAAACCGTATATGAATTGTCCAATGCGGACAAATTGGTGATCGATATTTCAACCAATGGGAATTCGTGGATAGAAGTGAAGAACGGAAAAGGAAAATCGTTTTTTGCAGGAATGATGCGACAAAATGAGCAGAAAACGGTTGATGTAACAGCGGAAGAAGAAGCAAAAATCGTTGTAGGCGATGCTCGATTTACGACCATTCAAGTGAATGGAGAAGCCGTTTCTTATGAAACGGACCCGAATAAAATGGTTCGGCAGGATATTATCATTTTAAATAACAAGAATGAATAAGTCATCGTATGAGATGGCTTATTCTTTCTTACTTTATGCTAGTGGAGGTACAAAATGAATTTGCCAAATCGAATTACTGTATCAAGAATTATGCTAATTCCAATATTTATGATTGTGATGCTGGGCGATTTTAATTGGGGAAATTGGTCGGTCGGTGAAGAAGTCATCCCTGTCAAACATGTCGTTGGCGCCCTCATTTTTATTTTAGCTTCGACGACCGATTGGATTGATGGATATTATGCACGCAAGCTTGGACTTGTGACAAATTTAGGAAAGTTTTTAGATCCTCTTGCCGATAAATTGCTCGTTTCTTCAGCTCTCATCATATTGGTGGAAATAGGTGCTGCTCCGTCTTGGATTGTCATTCTGATCATCAGCCGTGAATTTGCCGTAACCGGATTGCGTTTAGTTCTGGCTGGTGAAGGAGAAGTCGTAGCAGCTAACATGCTCGGCAAAATAAAAACATGGACACAGATCGTGGCTATTTCCGCTTTGCTTTTACATAATATACCTTTTGAATGGATTTCGTTTCCATTTGCAGACATTGCTTTGTGGGTTGCGCTCTTTTTTACCATTTTATCTGGATGGGACTATTTCATGAAAAATAAACACGCGTTTGTCAATTCGAAATAACCATGTGGAGGATATTGTATGAATGTGAATGCTGAAATTATTGCTGTCGGTTCAGAACTGTTGCTTGGACAGATCGCCAACACAAACGCCCAATTTATATCAAAAAAGCTTGCTGAAATAGGTGTTAATGTTTTTTATCATACGGTCGTTGGAGACAATGCTGAGAGGCTCAAGCATACGATCGAAACGGCAAAAAAACGGTCGAATTGCATCATTTTTACCGGCGGGCTCGGCCCGACAAAAGATGATTTGACGAAAGAAACGATTGCACGTATTTTGAATAAACGCCTCGTGATCGACGAGGCGGCGATGAAAAACATTGAGGATTTTTTTAAACGGACGAAACGGACAATGTCGGAAAACAATCGGAAACAAGCATTAGTTTTGGAAGGTTCTACTGTTTTGCCAAATCATTACGGAATGGCGCCAGGAATGGCGTTAGAGGCGAACGGAATTACATATTTGCTAATGCCGGGCGTTCCGAAAGAAATGAAGCCGATGTTTATCAACTACGGTGTGCCGTTTTTGCAATATCATTACGGGTTAAAAGAAAAAATCATATCGCGTGTACTTCGTTTCTTTGGCATCGGCGAATCTCAGCTTGAAACAGATATAGAGGATCTGATTGATCAGCAAACAAATCCGACCATCGCGCCGCTGGCAAAAGACGGCGAAGTAACATTGCGCCTGACAGCAAAACATGAAGATGAGTCGACTGCGCTGAAGCTGATTGACGAAACAGAAAAAAAGATTTTAAGCCGTGTTGGCCGATATTTTTATGGACACGGTGAAACTTCGATCCAAGAGCAGCTTATGAAGCTTCTAAAAGAAAAGCAATATACTATTTCGGCTGCAGAAAGTTTGACGGGCGGTCTTTTTTCCGAACAGCTGACCCATTTTCCAGGCGCTTCGAATATTGTGCTTGGAGGAATTGTCTGCTATACAAACGAAGTGAAGCAGCATGTTCTTGGCGTGTCGGAAGAAACGTTGAAAACAAAAGGAGCCGTTAGCTCTGAATGTGCGAAAGAAATGGCGGAAAATATAAAAAAATTGACCGGCAGCAATATCGGCATCAGCTTTACGGGAGTGGCAGGACCTGATCCTTCTGAAGGAAAAGAAGTTGGGACTGTCTATATCGGTATTCAAATCGACGATCGGCCGACGGCAGTCTTTGAGCTTCATCTTTCCGGTACTCGGGAAGGGATCAGGCACAGAACGGCAAATTATGGCTGCTACTATGTAATGAATGTAATAAAGGAAATGGAAAACCGGTTATGAGCGTCTTCATCCGGTTTTTTAATTTTTATATAATGAAAATTAAAAAACGAATAAATGTTCCCTTTTTTCTTGGCAAACAGGAAAAAACACGGTATATTTATTTTGAAGCTATCAATTTTTTAAGGAGGAAATTGTATTGAATCATGATCGTCAAGCTGCCTTGGAAATGGCGTTAAAACAGATTGAAAAACAATTCGGAAAAGGTTCGATAATGAAGCTTGGAGAACAGGCTGAGCGAAAAGTTTCAACAGTTCCAAGCGGATCGCTGGCATTGGATGCAGCTCTTGGCGTCGGCGGATATCCTCGAGGTCGGATTATTGAAATATATGGACCGGAAAGCTCCGGTAAAACGACAGTGGCCCTTCATGCCATTGCTGAAGTTCAAGCTCTAGGCGGGCAAGCAGCGTTCATCGATGCGGAACATGCGCTCGACCCTGTCTATGCGCAAAATTTAGGTGTTAATATTGATGAACTGCTTTTGTCGCAGCCCGATACCGGCGAGCAGGCTCTTGAGATTGCAGAAGCTCTCGTTCGCAGCGGTGCAGTCGACATCATTGTCATTGACTCGGTCGCAGCACTCGTCCCAAAAGCGGAAATTGAAGGCGAAATGGGCGATGCGCATGTCGGATTGCAGGCGCGTCTTATGTCACAAGCGCTTCGGAAGCTTTCAGGAGCCATTAGCAAGTCGAAAACCATTGCGATTTTTATTAATCAAATAAGGGAAAAAGTGGGCGTCATGTTCGGAAATCCCGAGACAACTCCAGGGGGACGCGCGCTGAAATTTTACTCATCTGTCCGCCTTGAAGTGCGCAGAGCTGAACAGCTGAAACAAGGAAATGATATGGTAGGAAACAAAACGAAAATTAAAGTTGTCAAAAACAAAGTAGCGCCTCCTTTTAGAACGGCAGAAGTTGATATCATGTACGGGGAAGGGATTTCAAAAGAAGGAGAAATCATCGACCTGGGAACGGAATTGGATATTATACAAAAAAGCGGTTCGTGGTATTCTTACCAAGAGGAGCGTTTAGGACAGGGAAGAGAAAATGCAAAGCAATTTTTGCGCGAAAATCCGGATATTCGCGATGCCATTCAGCAAGAAATTCGCAAGGCATATGGCCTTGAAACGAATGAACCTGTGCAAGAGGGGCAGGAAACGTTCGAGCTTTTGGATGAATAATGTACGCACATCTTAGCGTAAGGCTGGCGGAGTAGCCGGTCTTATTTTTTTGGTCAAAAAAAGCCCCATCCTTTGTTCGACAAGATGAAAACTTGACAAGGGTTATTCCCACATTTAAAATGGATATGTATATTTTTTCATTTTTGCAATATATTTAACATATTTTTTTGGAAAATGTTATTGGGAGAGTAAATGTGTAATGCCGACACTTTCTTTGTGACAAGTTCATAGCAAGAGGAGGTGAAAGAATGGAACTCATTGAAATCATCTCCATTTTGCTTGGCCTAATCGTCGGTGCAGTTGTTGGTTATTTTGTTCGAAAATCCATTGCTGAAGCGAAAATAGCGGGTGCAAAAAACGCCGCGGAACAAATTCTTGAAGATGCTAAGCGTGAAGCTGAAGCAACGAAAAAAGAAGCGCTTCTGGAAGCAAAGGATGAAATTCATAAGCTTCGTTTGGAAGTAGAAAAAGAAATTCGCGAAAGAAGAAATGAACTTCAAAAACAAGAAAACCGTTTAATGCAAAAAGAGGAGAATCTCGATCGAAAAGATGAATCATTAGATAAGCGTGAGGCGATGCTAGATAAAAAAGAAGATTCTCTAAATGAAAGACAACAGCATATTGAAGAGATGGAAAGCAAAGTGGAAAAGATGGTGCAAGAAGGACAAATAGAGCTTGAACGCATTTCGGGTTTATCGCGTGAAGAGGCGAAACAAATCATCCTTGAACGAGTGGAAAAGGAACTTTCTCATGATATTGCTGTAATGGTGAAAGAAGCAGAAACAAAGGCGAAAGAAGAAGCAGACAAAAAAGCAAAGGCAATTCTTTCCCTTGCTATACAGCGCTGTGCAGCAGATCATGTGGCTGAAACGACCGTTTCTGTTGTGAATTTGCCAAATGACGAAATGAAAGGCAGAATTATCGGCAGAGAAGGAAGAAATATCCGCACTCTAGAAACGTTGACAGGGATCGACCTCATCATCGACGATACACCGGAAGCGGTTATTTTATCAGGATTTGATCCGATTCGCCGTGAAACAGCAAGAATTGCGCTTGACAAGCTTGTTCAAGACGGGCGCATTCATCCAGCGCGAATTGAAGAAATGGTGGAAAAATCGCGGCGGGAAGTGGACGAGCATATTAGGGAAATCGGAGAACAAACGACATTTGAAGTTGGCGTTCACGGTCTTCATCCGGATTTGATCAAAATTTTAGGCAGATTGAAATTTCGAACGAGCTATGGCCAGAACGTGCTGAAGCATTCAATAGAGGTTGCCTTTTTAACCGGATTGATGGCTGCCGAATTAGGTGAGGATCAAATCCTTGCAAGACGTGCAGGGCTTCTGCACGACATCGGAAAAGCCATTGACCACGAAGTAGAAGGAAGCCATGTTGAAATCGGCGTGGAGCTGGCAACGAAGTATAAAGAACACCCGGTTGTCATCAACAGCATTGCTTCCCATCATGGGGATGAAGAACCGACATCGGTAATTGCGGTTTTAGTTGCAGCGGCTGATGCTTTATCGGCAGCACGGCCGGGTGCCCGCAGTGAAACGCTTGAAAATTATATTCGCAGGCTTGAAAAATTGGAGGAAATTTCCGAGTCGTTTGAAGGTGTGGAAAAATCGTACGCCATTCAAGCAGGCCGCGAAGTTCGCATCATGGTAAAACCGGATGCAATAGATGATTTAGAAGCTCATCGATTAGCAAGAGATATTCGCAAGCGGATCGAAGAAGAGCTTGACTACCCTGGACATATTAAAGTGACCGTCATTAGGGAAACTCGTGCGGTTGAATATGCCAAATAAAGTGGTACATGAAAATGTGCCGCTTTATTTTTTTTTCAATTTATGCAAAACTATATAATAAACATTTAGAAAGGAATTCATCATGAAAGTTTTATTTGTAGGCGATGTGGTAGGAGCAAAAGGGAGAGAAATGGTTGAACAATATTTGCCGAAGCTGAAGAAAAAATATAATCCTGAAGTAACAATTGTCAATGGTGAAAATTCTGCACATGGCAAAGGAATAACTATGAAAATTTACCAGAAGCTTCTTTCATTGGGAGTTCAGGCAGTGACAATGGGCAACCATACTTGGGATAAAAAAGAAATTTTTGAATTTATCGATGAAGCAAAAGCGTTGGTTCGACCGGCTAACTTTCCTGAAGGCACACCAGGAAAAGGAATCGTGTACGTGGAAGCGGATGGAAAAGAGCTTGCAGTCATAAACCTCCAAGGAAGAACATTTTTGCCGGCAATCGATTGCCCTTTTCGGAAAGCGGATGAATTGATTCAAGAAGCGAAGAAAAGAACTCCATATATTTTTGTTGATTTTCATGCGGAAGCAACGAGCGAAAAACAAGCGATGGGCTGGTATTTGGATGGGAAAGTTTCCGCAGTGGTTGGCACTCATACACACGTTCAAACTGCCGATGAAAGAATTTTAGATAAAGGAACGGCATTTATTACCGATGTCGGGATGACAGGACCATATGATGGTATTTTAGGAGTTGACAGGGAAGCAGTATTAAAAAAATTTTTAACGAATCTCCCTGTTCGGTTTGAAATCAATGAAGGCAGAGGACAATTGAATGCCGTATTAGTGGAAATTGAGGAAGGAACCGGCAAAGCGAAATCGATCAAACGAATATTAATCAATGATGATCACGTTTATTTTGAATAAATTAAATAAAAAAAAATTAAAAATAAGCAGGAATACTGCCAAACTTTAGGGAATATAGTAACTATGGGATGGAACCAATTGTTCAAGAGGTGATGGGTCTTTTGAACAATGCATCTAACAGCATTTGTTCCAATAAATTTTCACGAACCATTGTAAAAAATGAAGGGGGAACTAGGAAATGGAAATATTAAAAGTTTCAGCAAAATCTAATCCGAATTCTGTCGCCGGAGCGCTAGCAGGGGTGCTGAGGGAGCGTGGAGCCGCCGAAATTCAAGCGATTGGAGCTGGAGCATTGAATCAAGCTGTAAAAGCGGTAGCGATAGCAAGAGGATTTGTAGCTCCGAGCGGTGTTGACTTAATTTGTATTCCGGCATTTACAGATATTCAAATAGACGGTGAAGAACGAACAGCCATTAAATTGATTGTTGAGCCGAGATAACATGTTTAAATAAATTAGCTAAACAGTCTGCACTCCTTTTCGGTTGCAGACTGTTTTTTGCTTAAAATGTTGATAATATTTATCGGTTTTATTATAATTTCATTATACAGAAATAAAGAATGGTGAATATTTAAAATTTTTTGTCATTACAAGCATTTAAACTTGTAATTTTGATTATTTAGGGATAAAATTGAAATCGTTTAGGATTATCCCAAAAATTTTAAGGTATGGTGGTTTTGCTGCCAGAACAAGGTTATTATGGCTAAAAATAGCATAATTCATCATCATAGACTTTTCGACAGGGCAGTGGGCCTCTAAAATACCGGAAATGATAAAGATATTTTAGATCCAAAGGAGTGTAACATAGAAATGGTAAACCAACTCTCATGGAAAGTCGGTGGGCAGCAAGGAGAAGGAATCGAAAGTACAGGAGAAGTCTTTGCAATTACGCTCAACCGGCTTGGTTATTACCTATATGGATACCGCCACTTTTCTTCACGAATTAAAGGGGGACATACAAACAATAAAATTCGTGTCAGCACGAAGAAAGTTCGAACGATAAGCGATGATTTAGATATTCTTGTTGCTTTTGACCAAGAAACGATCGATTTTAATTTTCATGAATTGCGGGACGGCGGAATTATACTTGCCGATGCAAAGTTTGGACCGAAAATCCCTGAAGGAAGCAATGTTTCCTTATATTCAGTACCTTTTACGGAAATCGCTTCAGAGCTGGGAACATCTTTAATGAAGAACATGGTTGCAATCGGTGCAACAAGCGCAATTTTGAATCTTGACCCGTCATTATTTCAGGAAGTTGTACAAGACACTTACGGAAGAAAAGGCGAACAAGTCGTCTTAAACAACATGGAGGCGATTAGAAAAGGCGCCCAATATTTAAAAGAAGAATTAGGGTTTGACCGTTCAGATCTTTATTTGGAAAAAGCGGATGGTCAAAAGCGGATGTTCATGATTGGAAACGACGCCATCGCTCTAGGTGCGATTGCCGCTGGTGCACGCTTTATGGCTGCCTATCCGATTACTCCCGCTTCGGAAATTATGGAATATTTGATTAAAAAGCTTCCAGATTTAGGAGGAGCTGTCATTCAGACGGAAGACGAAATCGCTGCAGCCACAATGGCGATTGGAGCCAACTATGCCGGTGCTAGGGCATTTACTTCCTCTGCTGGTCCAGGTTTATCATTAATGATGGAATCGATCGGTCTGTCAGGCATGACGGAAACTCCGCTAGTCATAGTTGATACACAGCGCGGTGGTCCGAGCACTGGACTTCCAACTAAGCAGGAGCAATCGGATTTAATGGCTATGATTTACGGAACACATGGAGAGATACCAAAAATTGTTATTGCACCGAGCACGGTGGAAGAAGCATTTTATGATACGGTTGAGGCGTTTAACTTAGCGGAAGAGTACCAATGCCCTGTGATTGTACTTTCTGATTTGCAGCTTTCTCTTGGTAAGCAAACGGTTGAACCTCTTTCCTATGAATCTATCCAAATTCGGCGCGGAAAACTATTAAATGAAGAATTAGTTCCGGAAGCAGGCAATCAAGGGTATTTCAAACGCTATGAAATAACAGAAGACGGTATATCGCCGCGAGTGATTCCTGGAATGAAAAACGGCATCCACCATGTGACAGGTGTTGAGCACGATGAAACCGGAAAACCTTCGGAAGCTGCCGCAAACAGAAAGGCGCAAATGGAAAAACGGCTTCGCAAATTAGAACAAATAGAGTTCAACAATAAAGTTCATAAAAATGACAAGCATGAAGAGCCGGATATTTTGTTCATTGGCTACATTTCGACAAGAGGGGCCATTGAGGAAGCGATGGAACGTCTAGAAGAAGACGGAGTGAAAGTGAACCATGCGCACATCCGTCTCATTCATCCATTCCCGAAAGAGGAAATTCGCCCGCTCATTGAAAAGGCCAAACAAGTCATCGTTGTGGAGCATAATGCAACAGGACAATTAGCAAATCTTATAAAAATGAATGTCGGATTTGCTGACAAAATTCAATCTCTATTAAAATATGACGGAAACCCGTTCCTGCCGAATGAAATTTATACGCAAAGCAAGGAGTTCACAAAACAAGGAGTGTTGTTCTAAATGGCCACTTTTAAAGATTTTCGCAACAATGTCAAACCGAATTGGTGTCCGGGTTGCGGCGATTTCTCGGTTCAAGCAGCTATACAGAGGGCAGCGGCTAATGTCGGTTTGGAACCGCATCAGCTTGCAGTCATTTCCGGAATTGGATGCTCAGGAAGGATTTCAGGTTATATATATTCTTACGGCTTCCATGGAATTCACGGTCGTGCGCTTCCGATCGCACAAGGTGTAAAAATGGCGAACCAAGATTTAACGGTCATAGCAGCTGGCGGTGACGGCGATGGGTTTGCTATTGGTACGGCGCATACCATTCATTCGATGAGAAGAAATATCGACATTACGTATATTGTGATGGACAACCAAATTTACGGGTTAACAAAAGGACAAACGTCCCCAAGAAGTGATGTCGGTTTTAAAACAAAAAGCACCCCGCAAGGTTCAATTGAATCTCCGCTGTCCGTAATGGAATTGGCGTTAACAGCAGGTGCTACGTTTGTTGCGCAAAGCTTTTCGACAGATTTAAAAGATTTAACTTCCTTGATCGAACAAGCAATTCAGCATAAAGGCTTTTCCTTTATCAACGTGTTCAGTCCTTGCGTTACTTATAACAAAGTGAACACATACGACTGGTTTAAAGAGAATTTAACAAAGCTGAAAGATATTGAAGGATATGATCCTTCTGACAAAAAACTTGCGATGCAAACGTTAATGGAATATAACGGTCTTGTAACAGGTCTTATTTATCAAAATAAAGAACAAAAACCATATGAAGAGCTTGTTCCAGGATTCGGCGAAGTGCCGCTTGCAAAAGCTGAACTGAAACTTAGCAAAGAGAAATTTGACGAATTAGTAGCAGAGTTTATGTAGGAGAGGGGTTCCCCTCTCTCTTTTTTTGATTTCAATTGTTAAAGGAAGAAATCTACTTTTTGCTTATTTCTAGAAATCTTGTATCGAAAATTTTTAAAAAAAGTGTCTTTATTATAAAATAATGGTGCAATATTGTGTTCTGCTACTTAACACGATATACTATAAAACAGTGTACACTTTTAAACATGAAGGAGTAATGCGCCATGAATGAAAAACAACGATTAGCAACCACGCTGGTTAATCCTTCGGACAAAAAATCCGAGAAGGATTACAGTAAGTATTTCGAGCGTGTTTACATTCCGCCTTCTTTAAAAGATGCGAAAAAGCGCGGAAAAGAAGAAGTGAAATACCATAAAGATTTTGTCATTCCTGAACATTTAAAAGGAATGGGAGAAGGCAGAAAGTTTTATATTCGCACATACGGATGTCAAATGAATGAACATGATACGGAAGTGATGGCCGGTATTTTTATGCAGCTCGGATATAAGCCGACTGACAGCACAGAAGATGCTGATGTTATTTTGTTAAACACATGTGCGATCAGGGAAAACGCTGAAAACAAAGTATTTGGGGAAATTGGGCATTTGAAGCCGCTCAAAATGGAAAAGCCGGATCTTATCTTAGGTGTTTGCGGCTGCATGTCCCAAGAAGAATCTGTTGTCAACAAAATTTTAAAGCAGTACCAATATGTTGATTTAATTTTTGGAACACACAACATTCACCGCCTTCCGCATTTGTTGAATGAAGCGTACATGTCGAAGGAAATGGTCGTGGAGGTTTGGTCAAAAGAAGGCGATGTGATTGAAAACCTTCCGAAAGTCCGGAAAGGAAATATTAAAGCTTGGGTCAATATTATGTACGGCTGCGACAAATTTTGCACATATTGCATTGTTCCGTACACTCGAGGCAAAGAACGGAGCCGCAGACCGGAGGATATTATTCAAGAAGTTCGCCACCTTGCAGCGCAAGGGTATAAAGAAATCACGTTACTTGGTCAAAACGTAAATGCCTACGGGAAAGATTTTGACGATATCAAATACGGCCTAGGCGATTTAATGGACGAGCTTCGAAAAATCGATATCGCCAGAATTCGTTTTACCACAAGTCACCCGAAAGATTTTGACGACCGTTTAATTGAAGTTTTGGCCAAAGGCGGCAACCTTGTCGATCATATCCATCTTCCGGTGCAGTCAGGCAGCTCGGAAATATTGAAATTGATGGCACGCAAATATACGCGCGAACAGTATTTAGAATTAGTGCAAAAAATTAAAAAGGCGATTCCAAACGTTTCGTTAACGACTGATATCATTGTCGGCTTTCCAAATGAGACGGATGAGCAGTTTGAAGAAACACTCTCCCTCTATCGCGAAGTCGGCTTTGACAGTGCCTATACGTTCATTTATTCGCCTCGGGAAGGAACGCCTGCTGCTAAAATGAAAGATAATGTCCCGATGGAAGTGAAAAAAGAACGGCTGCAGCGATTAAATGCATTAGTCAACGAAATTTCCGCCCAAAAAATGAAAGAATATGAAGGCAAAGTCGTTGAGGTATTAGTTGAAGGCGAGAGCAAAAACAATCCTGACATTTTGGCAGGGTATACGAGAAAAAATAAACTAGTTAACTTTAAAGGTCCGAAATCGGCGATTGGTCAGCTTGTAAAAGTAAAAATTACAAAAGCCAAAACCTGGACTCTTGATGGAGAAATGGTGGAAGAGCAAATTGGGGTGACATTGTAATGGCGTATACGAAAGACGATATTTTAGAAAAGGCAAAAGAACTGGCGCAAATGATAGCCGAAACAGAGCAAGTTGACTTCTTTAAAAAAGCGGAAGAACAAATTAACGAAAATCAAAAAGTTCGGGAAATGATTGCCAGCATTAAAAGCCTGCAAAAACAAGCCGTCAATTTTCAGCATTTCGGAAAGCATGAAGCTCTCAAACAAGTGGAGGAGAAAATTGACAGCCTGTATGAAGAATTAGATCAAATTCCGATCGTCCAGCAATTTAAAGAATCGCAAATTGAAGTTAACGATCTTCTTCAATTAGTAGCGAATACAATTTCAAACCATGTGACAAATGAAATTATTCGTTCAACTGGAGGTAATCTGTTAACGGGTGAAACAGGCGCCCAAATTCGGAATAAACATGGATCTTGCCATTAATCGTATTAAGGTTTTCAGGCTATTTTTGAAAAAATAAAAACCGTTTGAGCTTATGAACAATCGGTATTTCTATGATTTCGGCCAACCCTCCCTCATTTTGTTTAAAGACGCGTCAGCGTCTTTTTTAATTTTTGGTACATATTTTCTGGCTCATGCATAGAATGAACTAGAAGGATTTATGAAAATATCGAGCTTGTCCTAGCGAAAATCTTTTTACGATCGTTTTGAGGAGGGTTTGGCAAATGGCAGAATATAGGGAAATCATAACGAAAGCGGTAGTAGCAAAAGGTCGAAAGTTTACTCAAGCAACACATACGATTAGTCCTGAGAAGAAACCAGCAAGTATTTTGGGTGGTTGGATTATTAACCATAAATATGATGCGCAAAAACGGGGGAAAACAGTTGAAATCGAGGGAACATATGATATTAACGTTTGGTATTCATTTGATGAAAATACGAAAACAGAAGTAGTTACAGAGCGTGTCAAGTATACAGATGTGTTAAAATTACGATATAAAGATGACAACTATTTAGATGACGAGAACGAAGTGGTTGCCCGTGTTTTGCAGCAGCCGAATTGTCTGGAAGTCACCATTTCTCCAAACGGCGAAAACATTGTGGTTCAAGTAGAAAGAGAATTTTTAGCAGAGGTCATCGGAGAAACGAAAGTGGTCGTCTCCGTCCATCCTAACAACTTGTCTGAATCCGATGAGGAATGGGATGATTGGGAAGAGGATTTAGAGGATGAAATAGAAGATTTGACGCCAGAGCTTTTAGAAGGTGAACCAGAAGAATAATGAAAAACTAGGAGGGCTGCTTCCTAGTTTTTTTATGTCAAAGATTTGATGGAAAAAACTAATTTGCGATAATCGCGCACTGGTTTCCTTGTTTTTTAGTCAAATGTTTGACGGAATAAATAATCTGCGAATAATCGTGCCCTTGCTTCCTGTTTTTTATGTCAAAGATTTGACGGGAAAAACTAATTTTGCGATAATCGCTCGCTGGGTTCCTTGTTTTTTCGGCAAATGTTTGACGGAATAAACAATCTACGAATAATCGTGCCCTTGCTTCCTGTTTTTTATGTCAAAGGTTTGGCGGAATAAACTAATTTGCGATAATCACGCACCTGTTTCTTAATTTTTTATGTCAAAAGTTTAAAGGAATAAACAAATCCGCCATTAATCATGAACATTTATGTCAAAGGTTGACGCAATAAACAAATTTGCGAATAATCATGTATGTGCTTTTTAGTTTTATTGTTTTGTCATAGGTTATTTGAGCGAATAAGTTTTTTTCGGAATAAAGAGTTTGTGCTATAATAAAAGATGTTAACTTTTACATACAGTCGGGGGATGAACATGGCACAATACACGCCAATGATACAGCAATATTTAAACATCAAGGCAGACTATCAGGATGCCTTTTTATTTTTTCGTTTAGGCGATTTTTATGAAATGTTTTTTGAGGATGCCATCAAGGCTTCTCAAGAATTGGAAATTACGTTAACAAGCCGTGATGGCGGGGGCGAGGAAAGAATCCCAATGTGCGGGGTGCCGTATCACTCAGCCTCAAGCTACATCGAACAGCTCATTGAAAAGGGCTATAAGGTGGCAATTTGTGAACAAACAGAAGATCCGAAACAAGCAAAAGGTGTTGTGAAGCGGGAAGTCGTTCAGCTCATTACACCAGGGACATTAATGGAAGGAAAAGGGCTAGGCGAGAAAGACAACCAATATATTGCTTCCGTTACGGTCTTTGAAGCGCTTTTCGGCTTAGCTTTGACAGATATTACGACAGGGGAATCATATGTCACCCTTCTCTCCACAATGGAGGACTGCTTGGGAGAGCTTTATTCCCGCCAAGTGAAAGAGATTGTAGTGGCAGATGATTTTCCTGAGAAACTAAAAAAAATGATATTAGAAAGACAGCCTGTGACATTTTCGATTGAAAAAGACGCAGCTTATCTTGAAAAATTAGACAGCATTGCAGGACATTTGCAAGATCAGCGGCTGAAAATAACGTTTGCAAGGCTATACAACTATTTAGAACGGACGCAAAAACGGACGCTTGAGCATTTGCAAAAGGTGGAGTTTTATCAATTAAATCAATATTTAAAAATTGATATGTACTCGAAAAGAAATTTGGAGCTGACCGAGACGATTCGGTCGAAAGGAAAAAAAGGCTCTCTTCTTTGGCTGTTAGATGAGACGAAAACAGCTATGGGCGCGCGTCTGCTGAAGCAATGGATTGACCGTCCGCTTATTGACAAAAAAGAAATTGAAAAGCGGCAAAATATCGTTGGAATGTTGATCGACCGCTATATCGAAAGAGAAGAACTAAGGGAATTGCTGAAGGAAGTATACGACTTAGAAAGACTGTCAGGAAAAATTGCGTTCGGAAATGCAAATGCAAGAGATCTGATTCAATTGAAAAAGTCGCTTGAAAAAATTCCTGAGATCCGCTCAATCGTTGCTTCGTTAGGAATTGCTGATTCGGAGCAAATAAAAAAAGAAATTGATCCTTGTGAAAGCTTGAAGGAGTTGCTTCAAAAAGCGATCATCGAAAACCCGCCGATTTCAGTCAAAGAGGGGAACATCATTAAGGACGGATTTAACGAAGAATTGGATCGCTACAGAGATGCAGCGAGAAACGGAAAAACGTGGATAGCAGAGCTGGAAAAAAGAGAAAGAGAGCTGACAGGAATTAAATCGCTTAAAATCGGCTACAACAAAGTGTTTGGATATTATATTGAAGTAACGAAAGCGAATCTTCATCTTTTGGATGAAGGAAGATATGAACGGAAACAGACGCTGGCCAATGCCGAACGTTATGTGACACCAGAGCTGAAAGAGAAAGAAGCGTTGATTTTAGAAGCGGAAGAAAAAATCGTTGATCTTGAGTATGAATTGTTCGTGCAAATTCGCGACGAAGTAAAGCAATATATTCCTAGATTGCAGCTCTTGGCTAAAAAGATTGCCGAGCTTGACTGCCTGCAATGCTTTGCTGTAATCAGCGAAGAACGACATTATACGAAACCGTCCTTTTCCGACTCCGAGCTTTACATAAAAGACGGTCGTCATCCAGTCGTAGAAAAAGTGATGGAATCCGAAAACTATGTTCCGAATGATTGCTGGATGAAAGAAGGAAGGAACATTCTTTTAATCACCGGTCCAAACATGTCAGGAAAAAGTACGTACATGCGGCAAATTGCTTTAACGGCTGTTTTGGCGCAAATCGGCTGCTTTGTCCCTGCCAGTGAAGCGGTTCTGCCGATCTTTGACCAAATTTTTACTAGAATTGGAGCGGCTGACGATTTAGTATCAGGGCAAAGTACGTTTATGGTGGAAATGCTGGAAGCCAAAAATGCGATTGTACATGCCACGAATCAAAGCTTGATTTTATTTGACGAAATCGGGCGCGGGACATCGACATATGACGGCATGGCGCTTGCTCAAGCGATAATCGAATACATTCACGACCACATCGGAGCCAAAACATTGTTCTCGACCCATTATCACGAATTAACTGTGCTTGGAGATGAATTGCAAAATGTGCAGAACGTCCATGTTAAGGCAATAGAGGAAAACGGAAAGGTTGTTTTTCTCCATAAAGTGGATGAAGGGGCGGCTGATCAAAGCTACGGAATTCATGTTGCTGAGCTTGCGGAACTTCCTGAAATTCTTATCCAAAGGGCAAAAGAAATATTGAGCAAGCTGGAAGGAGACAATCAGAAAGAGAAACATACACCATCCGTCATCGAGCATTCGGTGGAACGGAGCATCGAGTATTCTGCGGAGCCAAGCCAGCTTTCTTTATTCGGCGATGAAATAGCAGAGAAGAAAAAAGAGCCGGCAGGGAAAAAGCTTTCATCAAAGGAAAAAGAGGTGCTCTCCATCATTTCTTCCTTAGATCTATTGGATATGACGCCTCTTGAAGCATTAAACACACTGTATGACATCCAAAAGAAATTGAAATAGGTGATGATGATGGGAAAAATCATCCTTATGGATGCTAGTTTATCCAACAAAATTGCCGCTGGGGAAGTCGTGGAGCGGCCGGCTTCTGTTGTGAAAGAACTAGTCGAAAATGCGATTGATGCAAACAGCACAGTGATTGAAATTGAGGCGGAAGAAGGCGGTTTGAGCAAAATTCGCGTCGTGGACAATGGGGACGGAATGGAGCCAGATGATTGCGAAAAGGCGTTTAAGCGGCATGCAACAAGCAAAATTAAAGATGAAGCGGATTTATTCCGCATCCGAACTCTCGGCTTCCGAGGCGAAGCGCTGCCTTCGATTGCCGCCGTTTCTCATCTGGAAATGAAAACTAGCACTGGGGATAAACCCGGGACGAAAATTACTTTAATCGGCGGGAAGGTAACAGCAAAAGAGACAGCATCAAGTCGAAAAGGAACGGACATTACGGTCACGAACCTGTTTTTCAATACGCCGGCGCGATTGAAGTATATGAAAAGCTTGAATACGGAGCTTGGGAGAATAACCGACATAGTCAATCGTCTTGCGCTGAGCTATCCAAACATATCGTTTAAATTTACGCATAACGGCCGGCGACTTCTATATACGAACGGCAAAGGAGATGTACGGCAAGTTCTTGCAGCGATTTACGGGGTTCCCATTGCGAAAAAAATGTTTCCAGTCCATTTCCGTTCGCTTGATTTTGACATACGCGGCTATTTATCGTTGCCGGAAGTGACAAGAGCATCCAAAAACTATATTTCTACGATGATCAACGGGAGATTTATTAAAAATCATTCCATTACGAAGGCGGTGGAAGAAGGGTACCATACGCTCCTGCCTATAGGGCGTTTTCCGGTCGTCTATCTTCATATTGAAATGGATCCGATCTTAGTGGACGTAAATGTTCATCCTGCCAAACTGGAGGTCAGAATCAGCAAAGAAGCGGAATTATTTGAAGTCATCGCAAAAGGCATCCAGGATGCATTTAAGAAAAAAGAGCTTATCCCAACCTCTGATACAGTCAAAAAGAAAAAAGAGCACCCGGTAAACGTGCAGCAGGAGATCCAATTTGAACATCTGATCAATGAGGAAAAACAGGATCCAGAATGGACGTTTCAACCAAAAACGGCTGATAATCAATGGAAAGAAGATGATTTGTATTCGATTGATCATAGAGGAGCGGATGAAGAGCAGCAACAATCCTTTTCCTCTGAAAAAATAGCTGAACCTAAAGTTGTCGATGGAGAAACTGAAGTACAAGAGTATTTGCCAAATAACAACGAAGAACATGAAGAGAAGGTTTCGGACAATAATAGGTTGGATGAAAGCCGAGTTCCTCCAATGTATCCAATTGGACAGATGCACGGCACTTACATTTTGGCGCAAAATGAAAAAGGATTATATATAATCGATCAGCATGCTGCCCAAGAAAGAATCAAATATGAATATTTTCGCGAAAAAGTTGGGGAAGTGGCGAGCGAAGTGCAGGAAATGCTTGTTCCCCTAACACTGAGCTTTTCCTCTGATGAAGTCATGGTGATCGAAGAGCATAAAGAAGAGCTGGCTGAGGTCGGAGTGTTTTTGGAGAATTTTGGACCGAACACCTATATCATTCGATCTCATCCAACATGGTTTCCGCAAGGTGAAGAAAAAGAAATTATTGAAGAGCTGATCCAGCAGGTGCTTAATGAAAAAAAGACGGATATCCACAAGCTTAGAGAAGATGCAGCCATCATGATGAGCTGCAAAGGATCAATTAAAGCGAATCAATATTTAAACAATGAAGAAATATTCGCGTTACTAGAATCGCTAAGAAAAGCGTCAGATCCATTTACTTGCCCTCATGGCCGGCCGATCATCATTCATTTTTCCACCTATGAGCTCGAAAAAATGTTTAAGAGGGTTATGTAATAGTTTTCTGCTGCATGTAAAAGATCGTTGTCAAGTTATGAGGTAAATGGAGATGAGAGCAATGATTGGACAAGAGTTGTTTTTTTCGGATTAGAGCAGTATAAAGAGAATATGAAATCAATTGAAAAGAGTATACTCTATGATGAAAAAGGGTATAATACATTGGTGTTTTCTTAAAAATCATGATACGATGAAACAGTGAGTATTTTTTGAAAGTGTGGTCAATATGGAAGAAGAAAAGGATAGACTTGTTGTTTTAATTGGCCCAACTGCTGTCGGAAAGACGAAACTAAGCATTGAATTAGCCAAAAAATTAAACGGCGAAATTATCAGCGGCGATTCCATGCAGATTTATAAAGGAATGGATATCGGAACAGCAAAGATAAAAGAGCATGAAATGGAAGGAATCCCCCATCATTTAATTGACTTAAAGAATCCTTCGGAAGAATTCTCCGTTGCCGAGTTTCAAAAGCTTGCGAGAAAAGCAATTGCCTCGATAACTAAGCGCGGAAAAATGCCGATGATTGTTGGGGGAACAGGCTTGTACATTCAAGCGGTTCTATATGATGATTACCAATTTTCCGATATTCAATCTGACCCTGAAATAAGAAAAGAACTGGAAAATTTTTTGCATGAGCATGGGAATTTAGCATTACACGAGCGTTTACAGGAAATCGACCCTGACAGTGCAGAACGAATTCATCCAAACAATGCTAGGAGAGTCATCCGTGCTTTAGAAATTTACTATAAAACAGGAAAAAAAATGAGCGAGCATATAAAGACGCATGAAGCAAATGAGCGCTATCATACTGCCATTATCGGCCTTACGATGGACCGCGATGTATTGTATCAACGCATTGATAAAAGAGTTGACGAAATGATTGAGGAAGGTTTGATTGAAGAAGCAAAATCACTGTATGATTCTGGAGTTCGCGGTGTACAATCTGCGCAGGCGATTGGATATAAAGAATTATACGATTTTTTTGATGGCAAGGCTTCTCTTGCAGAAGCAATTGAAACGTTGAAAAAAAACACAAGAAGATATGCGAAAAGGCAACTAACATGGTTTCGAAACAAAATGAATGTCAAATGGTTTGATATGACTCCACCTGTCTCGATGGAAGAAAAAGTTAGTGAAATTTTTCATTATATAGCAGGAAAGCTTCTTTCTGAGAAGAAATAATAAATATAGAGGATATGAGGAGGACGAATGATGAAGCAACCGATAAACATTCAAGATCAAGTGTTAAATCAGTTACGAAAAGATGGCACTTACGTGACCGTGTTTTTATTAAACGGTTTCCAAATTAGAGGACAAGTAAAAGCATTTGATAATTTTACGGTCCTCATCGAATCAGAGGGCAAACAGCAGCTCATTTACAAGCATGCGATCTCAACATTTGCACCGCAAAGAAATGTACAAATTGACATTGAAGCATGACGAAAAAACCGGAGATGATCTCCGGTTTTTTCATGAGAAGGAAAGGTTTCGTGGCAGCGGTTCCGAGATGTCAGGTATTTTCTATCTGCAATCCATGTTTTCCTAATTATCGGCTAAACGCAGATAATTTGAATGGTCGTTATTTTTGCCCTTCGCTAATATTTAACTGACCTGTCCTAGAATCTGTACTTGTCCAGGCCGCAAGCCACCCAGGCTTCAGAAAAATACTGCTTAGTTTTTATTAAGACATAGATGAAAAGAAGGTTTGTACTACTTGGCTTTCAGCATAAATATTAATAATAACAACCTTTTTCCATGACATGTTCCTTTAAACAAAGTAGATGTAATTTAGAAGATAAATATAAAAATGAGGTGAAGCCTGTGGAGCGAGCGGTCACCTTCAAAAATAACGGCCAAATGAATATTGTCTTAGGACAGAGCAAAACTGAACTTGAAGGTAAAAAGGAAAAAATCGCGACATATGATCTTTCCATTTCCAAAGCGGCTGTCGAACACAGTGTATTAAAAGAGATTGAACAGGAGATGGGCGCATTAGTTGGAATGGAAGAAGTGAAAAGATTATTAAAGGAAATATATGCATGGATTTTTGTGAATAAAAAAAGAGAAGAACAGGGGTTAAAAACCGGAAGGCAAGCGCTTCATATGCTGTTTAAAGGGAATCCCGGAACGGGAAAAACAACGATCGCGCGATTGATTGGAAAGCTTTTTTTCCAAATGAATGTTTTATCGAAAGGGCACTTAATTGAAGCGGAGCGGGCTGATTTAGTAGGTGAATATATCGGCCATACAGCACAAAAAACGCGCGATTTGATCAAAAAATCACTTGGCGGAATTCTTTTTATTGATGAGGCATACAGTTTAGCCCGCGGAGGAGAAAAAGATTTCGGAAAAGAAGCAATTGACACCCTTGTCAAACATATGGAAGACAGACAGCATGATTTTGTGTTAATTTTAGCTGGATATCCAAGGGAAATGGATCGTTTTTTATCTTTAAATCCCGGACTCGAATCCCGTTTTCCGATCGTAGTTGATTTCCCAGACTATTCAGTCGATGAGCTGATGGAAATAGCAAAATTAATGATGAAGGACAAAGAGTATCGATTTAGCCATGGAGCTGAATGCAAATTGAAAGAGCATTTGCTAAAAGTGAAATATGCGACTCACCCAACGAACTTTTCAAATGGAAGATATGTTCGCAACATTATCGAAAAATCTATACGGGCACAGGCAATGAGGCTCCTGCTTTCTGATAAGTTTGGCAAGGAAGATTTGCTTCTTGTAAAAGAAGAAGATTTAATATTAAACGTATAAGCAGCCCCTAGGCTGCTTTGCTTGATTATTGAAAAGAATTGATTGATAAATCTTTATTTAAATGGGCTTTGAAGAAAGCTCCTGTTTCATTGCTGCACATAATTTACACAAATTCGTTTATTTTTCTCACATAGTTTAGAAAAGAATTTAATTGGCTGAAACGATTAGAATTTGATACTCTTAACGTTGACTCAATAAGTTTTTCTAGTGTTGAAGTGCGTTGATGATTTAAGTTTGGTAATCATTATTTTGACTCAATACGTTTCTGTTTTTAAAGCATACTGAAGATGATTTAGTTGAGTCCTAATTTTGAACTTAGAAACGTTTCTAATCTTGAAGTGCGCTAAGGATGATTGGAGTTTGTATCCTAATTTTGAACTTAGAAACGTTTCTAGTGTTGAAGTGTGCTGAAGATGATTTGGATTTGAACTCAGTACGTTTTGTTTTGAAATGTGCTGAAGATGAATTGAGTTTGATCATCCTACCTTTGAACTTAATAATGTTTCTAAAGTTGAAATGTGCTAAATGATCCTACCTTTGAACAGAGTACGTTATTGTCTTGAAGTGCGCTAAAGAATGATTGGAGTTTGTATCCTAATTTTGAACTTAGAAACGTTTCTAGTGTTGAAGTGTGCTGAAGATGATTTGAATTTGAACTCTGTACGTTTTGTTTTGAAATGTGCTGAAGATGAATTGAGTTTGATCATCTTACTTTTGAATTCAATACGTTTCTTTTGTCTTAAAGTGCACTAAAGATGATTTAAATTTGATAACCTTATCATTGAACCGTTTATCGAAGGTTTAATTCATAACGCATAGCTTATAAATTTGCAGCATAATTGGAGGAAGAAGACGAGTGGAAGAGAAAGAACAGGTGATTCTCGTTGGCGTCAAGTTCATGGAAACCGATGAAGAACAGTTTTTTTATTTAATGGAAGAGCTGAAATCGCTCACGGCTGCTGCGGGCGGCCAAGTCGCAGCTGTTTGCACACAAAATCGATTGAGGGCCGAACCATCTACATATATTGGAAAAGGAAAAGTTTATGAGATTAAACAGCTTATCGAAACGACAGAGGCAAATACCGTTATTTTCAATAATGAGCTGTCGCCCAGCCAGCTGCGAAATTTAGCTCGTCTGTTAGAGGTAAAAGTGATCGATCGGACTCAGCTAATTTTGGACATTTTTTCAAAAAGGGCGAAGTCAAGAGAAGGGAAACTTCAAGTTGAGCTGGCACAGCTTGAATATTTGCTTCCGAGACTTTCGGGACATGGATTGAATCTATCTCGGCAAGGAGGAGGAATCGGGACAAGAGGTCCGGGAGAAACGAAGCTTGAAACGGATCAAAGGCACATCCGAAATCGCATTCACGATATAAAACAACAGCTGTCCCATATTGTTTCCCATCGCGAGCGTTATCGTTCGCAAAGAAAGAGTAATCATCAAACTCAAATCGCTCTTGTTGGCTATACCAACGCAGGAAAGTCAACGCTGTTCAATAAGCTGACAGCTGCTGATTCATTTCAGGAGGATATGGTGTTTGCCACATTGGATCCTATGACAAGGAAAATGTTTCTCCCATCCGGCATGAAGGTGCTCATGACTGATACTGTCGGCTTTATCCAGCAGCTGCCAACAAGCCTTATCGCTGCTTTTCGTTCTACGTTAGAAGAAATAAAGGAAGCAGATTTGCTTTTACATATCGTCGACAGCTCTCATCCTGACTATATTCAGCATGAAAACACTGTGAATGAATTATTAAAAGAATTAGGAACGGACGGATTGCCTGTTTTAACAGTGTACAATAAAAAAGATCAACAACTAGAGCATTTCTTTCCTTCTTTAAAGGAAGACTATATTGTCATTTCTGCTTTTTGTGACGAAGATATAGAACGGTTAAAAACAGCTATTGAAGAAAAATTAAAGAAAAAAATGCATCCTTACGTTGTCTCCGTTCCAACAGGTGATGGGAAACGTCTATCGTTGTTAAAAGCAAATACGCTCGTTTCAACCTTGCAATTTGACGAACAAAATCAGCACTATATCGTTTCTGGTCTAGTGTTTCGCGACCATCCAGTATATGATCAAATTATGAAGAATAAGTAGAAAGGGTTTTACAGATGTTTCAATATTTTACACATGGAAAAAAAATTATGGAGATAGCTCAAAAAGTAGAAAAAAAAATAAAACCATTTCACGAAGAAATTGACAAAGTAGTGGAAGTAAATCAGCTTCGCGTGCTCAGAAGCTTTCAAAAGCATCGGGTGAGCGATTCCCATTTTATTCCCTCAACAGGATACGGATATGATGATATCGGCAGGGATACATTGGAAGATGTTTATGCTGATATTTTTGGATGTGAAAAAGGACTTGTCCGGCCGCAAATCATTTCTGGTACACACGCCATTTCAACGGCTCTCTTCGGCGTATTAAGGCCCGGTGATGAACTCATCTATATTACCGGCAAGCCGTATGATACGCTTGAAGAAATTGTCGGTATCCGCGGAAAGGGGACAGGCTCTTTAAAAGAATTTGGCATTTCTTATCAAACAATTGATCTGACTTCTGAAGGACGAGTTGATTTTGACCGAGTAAAAGCGGCAATCAGTGATAAAACAAAAATGATCGGAATTCAGCGTTCTAGAGGATATGATGTCAGACCGTCATTTTCCATTCAGGAAATTAAGGAAATGGTTTCTTTCATCAAATCAATCAATGAAAAAATTGTTGTTTTTGTCGATAATTGCTACGGTGAGTTTACCGAAGATCAGGAGCCGGGACATGCAGGTGCTGATCTTATTGCAGGCTCTCTTATAAAAAATCCTGGAGGAGGGCTTGTGAAAACGGGAGGATACATCGTTGGAAAAGAAGAGCTCGTGGAAGCTTGCGCGTACCGGCTCACTTCGCCTGGTATCGGAAGGGAAGCCGGTGCAATGCTTTACAGTCTTCATGAGATGTTTCAAGGTATTTTTCTCGCTCCGCATGTTGTTGGACAAGCGCTAAAAGGAGCGATTTTTACCGCTGCAATGCTGGAAGAAATCGGGTTGCGAGTCAATCCTAGCTGGAATGAGAAAAGATCAGATCTAGTTCAGTCCGTTCAGTTTGATAATGCAGATATGATGATTGCGTTTTGCCAAGCGATTCAATCTGCATCGCCCATAAACTCACATGTAACACCGGTTCCAAATGAAATGCCGGGTTATAGCGATCAAGTCATCATGGCGGCCGGGACTTTTGTCCAAGGCTCCAGCATCGAGCTTTCAGCGGATGGACCGATTCGTCCTCCATATGTGGCATATGTGCAGGGAGGCTTGACGTTTGAACATGTCAAAATCGCTATTTTCCATGCCGTCAATGAATTAATAGAAAAACGATTAGTCGAACTATAAAAAAACATTTCATCTGGTTCAGCGTTCTGCTTACGGTTTCTAGGGTAGTTCCGATCATATTTGCCAATTCTCGATTCGTTAAATGGGCTGTCAAACGATAAAGTTTTCCTTGTATAAAAAACCATGTTAAATTTTATGACATTATATTGACATGATATCTTACATTCATCTATAATGTAGATAAGCAAAAGGAAGGAGGGGCTAAAAGAGCATGAATGATCAAGACCGCCGTTCCATGCCGTTGTTTCCAATTAGCATCGTAAAACAGCTGACGGAACTATCTGCCAGACAAATAAGATATTATGAAGAACATGGTCTTATTTCCCCTGCGAGAACGGAAGGCAATCGCCGGTTATTTTCCTTCAATGATGTCGATAGATTGCTTGAAATTAAATCGTTGATTGAGCAGGGTGTCAATATGGCAGGTATTAAGCAAATATTTGCGTATAAAGAAAACGAACAAGAAAGACAAACTTCCGAAAGATCCTCATTGGCAAAAGAAAAATCAGATTTATCTGATGCCGAACTTCGCAAACTATTAAAGGAAGAACTTCTCCATGCTGGAAGAATGAACCGTGCAACATTAAGACAAGGAGACCTTTCACGGTTCTTTCATTGATAATATCGCTATCTAAATTTATTTTTTATATATGAGAGGAGAAATAATATGCCAAAGTACACAAAAGAAGATATTATTCGTTTAGTCCAAGAAGAAAACGTAAAATTTATCCGCCTACAGTTCACTGACATTTTGGGAACGATTAAAAACGTTGAAATTCCTGTTTCCCAATTAGAAAAAGCGTTGAATAACAAAATGATGTTTGACGGATCATCGATTGAAGGCTTTGTCCGCATTGAGGAATCTGATATGTATCTGTATCCTGATTTAGATACGTTTGTCATTTTCCCATGGACAGCGGAAAAAGGGAAAGTTGCCCGCTTAATTTGCGATATTTACAATCCTGATGGAACGCCTTTTGAAGGAGATCCGCGCAACAACTTAAGACGAGTACTGAAGGAAATGGAAGAGCTCGGATTTACCGCTTTCAATTTAGGTGCTGAGCCGGAATTTTTCTTATTCAAACTGGATGAAAAGGGTGAACCAACATTAGAATTGAATGATAATGGCGGATATTTTGACCTTGCGCCGACTGATTTAGGCGAGAACTGCCGCCGCGACATTGTGTTGGAACTTGAGGAAATGGGATTCGAAATCGAAGCTTCCCACCACGAAGTAGCACCTGGTCAGCATGAAATTGACTTTAAATATGCAGATGCCATCAAAGCTTGTGATGACATTCAAACATTTAAGCTTGTTGTGAAAACCATTGCCCGTAAACACGGCTTGCACGCAACATTCATGCCAAAACCATTGTTCGGCGTCAACGGTTCAGGTATGCACTGCAACCTTTCTTTATTCCGCAATGGTGAAAATGCATTCTACGATCCAAATACAGAAGATGGATTAAGCGAAACAGCTTTACAATTCATTGCAGGTGTCATCAAACATGCAACAAGCTTTACAGCTGTGACAAACCCAACTGTTAACTCTTACAAACGTTTAGTGCCTGGCTACGAAGCTCCTTGCTATGTTGCATGGTCCGGCCGCAACAGAAGCCCGTTAATCCGGATTCCTGCATCTCGCGGCATGAGCACTCGTATTGAAGTGCGCAGCGTTGACCCATCTGCAAACCCATACCTTGCCATGGCTGTACTCTTGAAAGCTGGTCTCGATGGCATTAAAAACAAATTAACTCCGCCAAAACCAGTAGATCGCAACATTTATGTGATGACAAAAGAAGAACGCATCGAAAACGGCATTGTCGACCTTCCAGCAACATTATATGAGGCACTTGAAAACTTAAAACAAAACGAAGTCATTGTCAGTGCTTTAGGATCCCATTTATTCGAACATTTCGTCGAAGCAAAAGAGATCGAATGGGATATGTTTAGAACTCAAGTGCACCCATGGGAGCGCGAACAATACATCACTCAATATTAATCCCGAAACCCCTTGACGCTCAAGCGTTGGAGGGGTTTTATATTTGTGGGTGAAAACAATAAATCTAACTTTCAATAAAAAGCACCCACAAAAATTGAAAAAAATTACTCCATAATTGATGAGGTGTATTCTTCATATTTACGCATCGAATCTTGATCAACCGTGAAAGCAGATTTACGGCAAATTCAATTATTCCACACAGACAGAGGCAATGAATTCAAGAACAAGACAATTGATGAAGCTCTAGATACTTTTCAGATTAATCGGTCGTTAAGCATGAAGGGTTGTCCCTATGACAACGCAGTAGCTGAAGCAACCTTTAAAATTATCAAAACAGAATTTGTTAAAGGTAAATATTTCGAAAATTTAGACCAGTTGAAACTGAAATTAGATGATTATGTTCATTGGTTTAATATATTAGAATCCATGGAACACTTGGGTATTTAAGCCCGCTGGAGTACAAAGAGAAACACCTCAAACAGAAAAAATCACCAATCATTTTTCAGATCATGTTCTTATTTTAGATCGTAAGAACCGATTGAATAGACCTAAACCAATTTTTCCAGAATGAAACGTTAAATATGGTCTCACTCTTCCTTCAAATGAATGAGAAGGGAATGAACCGGATGTTTACTTTATTAAAACGGATGGATCAGGTAAAATGGTTGATAAAACACGGATTTCATTGTCGGCAGGCAAACTTTGAAATCTGTTTTAAACGGAAATAAAAAAGAGTCGTCGACCCCCAATCGTGGCAAAAATCCCCGGGGATCGACGACTCTTTCAAATCTTCATTGAGCCCAAGCAAATCAAAGATTTGATAAAAATTCCACTTTTCGCTAAAATAAAAATAACCAGTCAAGCATTAAAAATGAAATGCTTATTTAACAACTTTTTTTGGGGTTTTTATCTTAACTATGAGGAATTGAAACATGATTTTGATAGAAATTTTCTATGGGACTGTGGGGTTTTTATCTTAACTATGAGGAATTGAAACGCTAATATGTGTCGCAACGTATAGTAGTCCAAGTCGTTTTTATCTTAACTATGAGGAGTTTTCATCTTAAATTATGAAGAAAAGCTTTAAACAAAAAGCACGGCCTTTTGATATGATCCCCTTATAGTAGACAGAAAAAAGAAAGCCCATTAATCTGTCTACTATGGAGGGGATTTTTCTATGATATGATGGAAAGTTTAAAAAGAAAGCTGTGGATTTATATTTGAAAGAGGGTATGGGATACAAAGCGGTGGCAAAAGAATTGGGAATAAGTCATTCCATGGTACGTCTTGGCTGAAACTTTTACATAACTGAACCGGATTATTCTAATCGATTTACATAAGCATTTGATCATTCTTCAGTATTTTTGGTTGAGGTTGTCTTCCTGGATCATAAATATGGGGTTGCATTTTTTTGCTTTATCACATATAGTAAGTAGTAAGTGATAAGTAGTAAGTAGAAAGTAGGGAAATCGAAAATACATTTTTAAGGAGGTAAGTCAATTGTTAAAAGATTTAACTATTCCTCAAGAATTTGTATTATTAGCTTTAGACCGTGAAACAAATAAACTAAAATCGATTTTCCGGCAGCATATCGCACTCTATACAGTCATGGCCTGTCTAGTCGAGTTATCTCTAAAAGGAAAGGTACAATTTGAAGACGATAATACAGTAACTATCTTGGATTCTACTCCTACTGGAGATAAGGCCATTGACCGTTTATTAGAAATCATGACTTCGAAAAAACCGAAAAAAGTTAAAAATTGGGCATCTTATTTTTATCAGCATTGGTATAAGCAACGTGAAATTTATAAATTAGTGGTAGAAAGCCTTGTAGAAAAAGATGTTCTAAAAGTGGAAAATACCGAAATCTTGTTTGTCTTACCAAAGAAAAAATATGTAGATGTTGCAAGCACCCGCAATTACATTGTTGAAAAAATCCGTGCTGAATTATTAGAAGAAGGTAATGTGGAAGAGCATACCGTTGTATTAGTATTGTTCTTAAATGCGAAGAAAATGTTAAATGATTATTTTTCTGATTTCGAGCGCAAAGAATTGAAACGAAAAATAGAGCAACTAAAAAAAGAAAAGGTATTTGAAACCATTAAATCTATTGATAAAGCAATTCGAAATATGGATGCTGCAATTACTACCAGTGCATCTGCTGCAACATAAAAGGTGAAAGTAAATGGCAAAACGGAGAAGTTTAGAGAAAATCAAGAAATCAGAGTTTGTAAGTATTAGTGAATTAGTTCGACTTTCTGGTGTTCGTTACAGTACCATTAAATTTTATACCGAGGAGGGACTCGTTCCTTTTGAACAGGAAGATACCAGATTGATGAGAAGATATCCTCGTGTGAAAGCACTTGAACGATTGAAAGAAATAAAAAGGTTGAAAGAAGAAGAAGGGTTAACAATAAAAGAAATTAAAGAGAAGCTGTTATAGTTGTTAATTTGGTCAAATGCTGACAAGCTGGGCTCAGATCTGGTTTAGATCTGAGCTCTTTTAATGTAACACATCATTTTGCATAAATTGGAAATATAATTAAATGGTATCGTATTGATTAGATAATTTGTGGAATTTTCTTATAGTTGATGAGTTTGTCCAATCTAACTCTTTTTTAAAAACATAACTTAAAAGTAGGGATCGCAATTAGCCGTTCACCAATATTCAAAAATCTCCTTGTCAGAAAGGAGGGATAAAGTGGAACATTTAAGGAGATATCAGGGAGAGCCAGTTGAGGTTATCGATCGTAATGGATGGGTTCATAGAGGAGTAATAGAATGGGTCGATCCAGTACGAGGAGGAATGTTTATTCGCACCGGCTTTAGAAGAAGATTTATCCCATTTTTCTTAATCGCTGCTCTTTTTCTCTTAAGATTTGGAAGACGGCGGGTTTTCTAAAAACGATAACTAAAAATCTTTGTCCCATCATTTGAATCCACGTTACTCGATTTGTAAACTGAATAGATGTTTAATCAACACATCTTTAAAGAGCATATAGGTTCTTTTCAGCTATCCCATTTTGTCAACAAGCTATAACCTTGCCGTTTGGCAGGGCTTTTTTATTTTAGTGGAATGAATTATTTGGAGGTGATGCCGCGCTTGAAATTGTTGGGAGGCTGCGCTGTCCCATTTGTGTTTTTTGCAAATTAAAAGTGCAGAGAATTGCAAAATCCTTATTCAGTGATATGCAATGGGCTTTACATGGAGGAGGAGCCATGATAACCTTTTTTGGTTTTGCCGAAACTGTTGAAGCTGGCGCTTGGCTAAAGAATCATGGCTACAGAGGATCCATGTCAAGCTCTTGATGGATAGATCATATATATGTATATTTATACAAAATTTTGATAAAGATATACTGCAACACTCTGTAATTTTTTCTTGCAAAAAACAGATTAAACGTCGAGGATATGGATACAGAAATATCCAACGTTTTACTTTGCGTATCCGTTTATAGACCTCTATCACATTTTAATGTAAAAATCAAGTACATCTTTTGGTGGTGAACCAAATAGAAATAAAAAAGGGAATTTTAAGAAAAAACTACCGGGAAGTTTTTAGATTATTTTCTTAATAATTAGGTAATAGAAGCCGATCAGACATAGGTAGGGTTTTCCTTTCTCTGTAATGTTCCATTTAAATATTTATCAACGGTTCTACGATTTACACCTAGATCTCTAGCTAATTGACTTTTATTCATTTTCATCTTCAAATGCTCCATTAGTTGTTTTCATTTTGGTAAGTCTTCAAGACTCATAATCTCAAAATCAGATTCGACATTAATCGATATGTACATACTAATCACTTCATGATTAGTATGAAATCTAAAGTCAATTTTGTACATTATTATTCAAGCATTTGTGTACATATTTAAATTATCATTTCTAAACGGATCAGGACTGGGAGGAAATGTGCCTTTCCAATCGACCGAAAAGGATTGATTTTACGGACTGGAAGTGGAGCTGGATACAGTGAGTAAAGAGAATAGATTAGGAGGTTTTTGAATTATTTTGTAATCTTTAAAGGGTCATTCGGTGGATGTACATTTAAAAAATTTGAAACGTTAGATGAAGCAAAGGAGAGCGTAAAAGAGTTATATGAAATAGGCTGTAGAGAAGTTTACATGTCACAGGAAGTTCCGATGAAAGTGACGGTTGAGTTTTGAAGTTACGTTTTTAGAAAGAAGAATGAAAATGTTGAAAAAATTGTTAGTTTGTTTAGCAGGCAAATATGGGAGGTAATCTATCTGATACTAGCCCACACATCAACACCCCCATCATCATATGATACGAGGAAAATGAATGAAGGGGGAAAAACGATGGAGATACCCGTTAGCGACTATTTGGTTCATTCTGATGATTCTGATTCGCATCACTCGCATAACTTGTATATTACTACTTGGGACGGCAGGCCTGTACATGTTCACCAATTCTCCGGAGTTACTTCTTTTGATGTAGGCCATAGTCATAAATTTGTTGGTGTGACAGAACCTGCACCAAGTGGTGTTCCACATACACACCGTTATTTTACCTTTACCTCCTTCAATGATGGGCATAGGCATGAGATAAGTGGCGTTACCGGACCGGCTATTCCACTTCCAGGAGGGGGACATTATCACGAATTCTCTGGAGTTACAACAATAAACGGACGAATACCTCACACGCATCAATACAGAGGAAAAACAAGTAGTGAATAAAACTTGATGTGGGGATTTGAAAAAACTCATTCGAAGATTGGATGCAGCGGAACCGAGGTTATAGGCTTAAAAAGGACAAGGTCGTTCTACAGGAATACGAGTCCTCGAGCTGGTGCAGGTAGATTTGACCTTGTCCACTGACTCAACAGATTCGAAATGAGTATCTCAAGTCACGAAAGATTTACGGAAGACCAAAAATTACGCAAGAACTACGCAAACAAGGGATTCGTGTGTCTCAAAAGACGGTCGCTAGAATCATGAGCGAAGAAGGCTTGAGATGCATTACTGTCCGTAAATTCAAAGCCACACGAACAGTAACCATCCTTACAACGTATATTCTAATCTATTGAAACAAAACTTCCAAGCAACGGTTCCAAATGAAGTATGGATGGCCGATATTACGTACATTCCTACTGATGAAGGATGGTTGTATTTATTGAGCGCTATAGATTTATATACACGAAAGATCGTAGGTTGGTATATCGATATACGAATGACCAAAGAATTAGTCATCAAAACGTTACAACGGGCTCTAAACAACGAAAAACCAACGGAACGAGTGATTCATTATTCGGATTGTGGAAGTCAATATGCTTCGAATGACTATCAGCAACTTTTACAGGAACATCATTTTCAAGTGAGCATGTCGAGACGTGGGAACTGTTACGACAACGCTTGTATAGAGTCGTTTCATAGCCTCATCAAGAAAGAGTGTATTTAGCTGAAGCGATTCCGCACGCGGAAAGAAGCGAAACAAGCCATTTTTGAGTATATCGAATGCTTTTACAATCGTAAAAGAAGTCATTCTGCCCTTGGCTATGTATCGCCATGTGAATTTGAAGCTGCATATTACGTTAACCAGAGAAAAGTAGCTGCATAAATTCAGCTATTTCTCTCTGTTAACGTGTCCGTTTTCTTGACATAACACCAAACTTTCCTAACAGGAATGCTCCTATTTAATTGTATTACCGCCATCTATTACAATGTTCTCCCCTGTAATGAAGTTTGCTGCATCACTAGCTAAAAATAGTGCAACAGCAGCTACTTCTTCAGGATATCCGAAGCGACCAAGTGGAATTTCTTTCTTTGCCCTTTCTCCCTTTTCACCACTCCATGCTTTTTTACCTAATTCAGTTAAGATAACTGTCGGGGAAATAGCGTTTACATTAATTTTAAATTGTGCCCATTCATAAGCTAAAACTTTAGTCATTCCAATTACGCCGGCTTTACTTGCACAGTAAGCAACATGATTATCCAATGCGATGAGTGCTGCCTGTGAAGCTAAATTAATAATTTTTCCCCCATAACCTTGTTCAATCATCACATTGCCGATTTTTTGTGACATTTTAAATGTACCGGTTAGATTAATGTCAATCGTTTTTTGCCAATAATCATCGGAAATTTTTTCAGCATCATCAAGTAAAGCAATGCCAGCACAGTTTACAAGAATATCAATTTTCCCAAAGTAATTTTTCGCCATTTGTATTGCTTGGTCCATGCTATCATTATTTGTTACATCACAATAAATCCCGATTGCTTTTTCATCATTAATTTCTTTTGCGATATTACTTACATTTTCTTTTAAATCGAAAATTGCAACCTTTGCTCCCTTTTCAAGAAACAGTTCTGAAATTGCTTTTCCGATCCCGCTAGCACCACCGGTTACGATTGCAATTTTATCCTTAATGTTAAAGTTTTTATCATATCCTTGAAAAGACATGAATACCATCCTTTCTTTTTTATAATATTAAAAATAAAAAATATTAATTTTCGCTTTTTTATGCATTTTATTTCATTTTTTATTATTAGTCAATAAATGAAGGTAGTATATTTTCATAAAGAAACAAAAAATAAAAATAAATAAATATTATTGACAAAAAAGAAAAGTAAGTGATAAAATAAAACCACCAAATGAAAGCGATTGCATTTTTTCTTTTCTTTTATTTGTAAATATTTACTTTTAAATGACGATTAAAATTTTTGGAAAGGGGATAAATAATAATGAAATTAACAGCTATTAATAACAAATCGCAAAATTTTGAAATTCCAAAAACAATGAAGGCAGTTGTTGCTTATGCACCAGGAGATTATAGATTAGAAGAAGTAGAGACTCCCAAGATTGAAAACGATAAAGAGATAATTGTAAAAGTGGAAGCTTGCGGTATTTGTGCCGGTGATGTAAAAGCATTCTATGGAGCGCCAAGTTTCTGGGGAGATGAAAAACAGCCTCCTTATATTAAAGCGCCTATGATTCCAGGACATGAATTTATTGGACAAATTGTTCAAAAAGGTGATGCTGTTACAGATTTTGAAATTGGTGATCGCGTAATTTCCGAACAAATTGTCCCATGCTGGGAATGCCGTTTTTGTAAGCGTGGTCAATATTGGATGTGTGAAAAACATGACCTTTACGGATTTCAAAACAATGTAAACGGCGGAATGGCGGAATACATGAAGTTTACAAAAGAAGCAATTAACCATAAGGTTCCGAAAGATCTACCAATTGAAAAAGCTATTTTAATAGAACCATATGCTTGTAGCTTACATGCTGTACAACGTGCGCAGATTGAATTAGGAGATGTCGTTGTACTTTCCGGAGCCGGTACATTAGGTTTAGGAATGATAGGTGCAATTAAGAAATCCGGGGCCAAAACATTAGTAGTTTTAGATCTAAAAGAAGATCGTTTAGAGTTAGCAAAAAAATTTGGTGCCGACATTGTTATGAATCCGACTAAAGTTGACGTAGTACAAGAAATTAAAAATATGACTGACGGCTACGGTTGTGATGTATACATTGAAGCTACAGGTCATCCTTCTTCCGTTGAACAAGGTCTTCTTGCCATTAGAAAATTAGGTCGTTTTGTTGAGTTTAGTGTATTTGGCAAACCTGTAACAGTTGACTGGAGTATTATCAGTGACCGTAAAGAGCTTGATCTTTTAGGATCACACTTAGGACCTTATTGCTACCCGTTGGTTATTGAAGGAATTGCTAACGGTGATTTCCCAACTGAAGGTGTTGTAACTCATAAGTTACCGCTTGAAGAATTTGAAAAGGGATTTGAATTGATGGAAAAAGGGGAAAAATCTTTGAAAGTCATTTTAGTGCCGTAATGTCTTTCAGAGAAAAAGGGGGGAAATTAATGACAAATTTAACAAAAAAACAGTCGTTTTTGGATCGTATTGGTATTCCTTCTCATCTGTTTTGGGGATATGTTGGAGTTTTAATCTTTATGATGGGTGACGGATTAGAACTTGCTTGGATAAGTCCCTATCTCGTTGATCGTGGGCTTACCGTCCAACAAGCTGCCGGTCTTACAACCGCATATGGAGTAACGATTGCGATTGGGGCATGGTTTTCGGGTGTATTGGTAGAAGCCATAGGTCCACGAAAAACAATGTTGCTTGGTGTGTTGGCTTATACTATAGGTCAAGTACTATTTCTAACTATTGCGTTACCTGAATTACATTACGGTTTGATGATCCCTACATATGCTGTTCGGGGATTTGGCTATCCATTATTTGCCTACGCATTTTTAGTATGGATTACTTATCGGACACCTAGCTATCAATTAGGGAAAGCTGTTGGTTGGTTCTGGTTTGTGTTTACTGGCGGATTAAGTGTACTGGGGGCATATTTCTCCAGTTGGGCCATACCGGTTATTGGCCACATAGGTACTTTATGGGTAGCACTTGTATTTATCGCATTTGGAGCATTTTTAGCGGTAGTTGTGAACCGCGACCAAATTGATGTTAAAAAAGTGGATGAATCTAAGAAAGAAAATAAATTGAAAGAGCTATTAAATGGTATTTTAATTGTCAAAAAAGAGCCGAAAGTTGGAATTGCCGGGATTGTACGTGTTATCAACCAAGCTTCTCAATATGCTTTTCCGTTGTTTTTACCGATTTATTTGGGAAAACAAGGAGTTAGTACAACCGTTTGGTTGAATATTTGGGGAACAATTTTTATTTCTAATATCGCTTTCAACTTAATCTTTGGATATGTTGGTGATAAGTTAGGGTGGAGAAGAACGGTTAAATGGTTTGGTGCTGTAGGTTGTGGTGTATTCACATTAATGCTATTCTACATACCATATTTCTTTGAAGAAAATGTATTTCTAGTCGGTCTAGCAGGTATACTTTGGGGAGCTTGTTTAGCTGGATTTGTTCCACTATCAGCTTTAACTCCTTCTTTAGTTGGTGACGGAGATAAGGGAGCTGCAATGTCAATTTTAAACTTGGGGGCTGGTTTATGTGTTTTTGTCGGCCCTGCAATAGTAACACTATTCTATGATGCTCTTGGCGTTAAAGGTTTAATGTGGTTATTAGCTGGATTATACTTTATAGCGGCTATTTTAACAAACTTTTTAAAACTTCCTGATGAAACGGTCAAAAAAGTATCTAAGAATGTAAAAGAAAAAATAGTTTAAAAACTAAAAATAGTAGTACTATTAAAAAGAAAAGGATTAGCATTAATAATAGTATCATTAATCAAAGTCCTGCGGTAATATGTCAAGGTGAAAAATCATAGAAATTGGAAATTCCCTTGTCCGATGATCCGAAAAAAGGCAATACTGAAGAAACCCAGTATTGGTACATGTAATAAACTGGGTCTAAAGGTTGATATTGGTATACCAGATCGATCCTCTTATCGATCTTCCCCCTTTCTTGGCGTGTAGATTTGACCGTTGCGTAGCAGCGCATCGATCACACGCACGAGTTTTCTAGCGGTGAGGACGAGGGCTCGTTTATGTTGGTGTTTGGGCACTTCCTCATACTTCTTCCGGTAGTACGCACGAAACGTCGCATCATGCCGTTGCACCGAGTTGGCAGCCTCCACTAGGTAGTAACGGAGATAGCGATTGCCGGAACGAATGAGGGAGGTGTCCTCGGCTTGAAAACGGCCCGATTGGTGCTTGGACCATGTCAAGCCGGCATATTTTGCCAAGGCGGCCTGGTTGTGAAACCGCTCGATTTGCCCGATTTCGGCCAGGATGCCTGCGGTATAAACCGGTCCGATGCCTGGGATGGTTTGCAGTGTGTTCGGAATGCCTTCAAGATGGCGGGTAATGGCTTTATCGAGCTCTTTGAGCTGCGATTGCAGGCTGCGGATTGATTGAATCGACAGCCCTAACAGCAAGTCGATGGAATCCTCGACACACTTGGACAACCGATACGACGAACGGGCCGCCTTTTGAATCGACTTGGCGATGCATTCCGGATCGGCAAAGCGATTGCGCCCTTTTTGGCGCAGGAAGTCGGCCAACTGCTTGACATCCATTTGGCAGATGTCATCGAGGCTCCACGACTCAAGCAGCAGTTCGAGAATGGCATGTCCGAAGATCGAACTGTCCACCTCTTGGGTAAAGGAACTGCATTTGTAAAACAAGTGCTGGAGAAAATACTGTTTCTCACGGGTTAACTGGTGGACGAGATGATATCGCATGCGTGTCAGTCGCTGAAGCGCGAGAAACTGCTCCTTGAGGACAGCCGTCATCTTCAGACGGCCGAAGCGAAGCCGATCCGCAATGATCCAAGCATCGATGTCATCCGTTTTCTCCAAGTCGACATAGGCTTCTTTAAACTTGCGAATGAGCTTTGGATTGATCGTAAACACCTTGACGTTCCAAGCCTGCAAGGCCTCCTGCTGGTGGAAAAACATAGCTGGATGCCAACTGTAGACCGAGGTGGCTTCCATCCCGATCAGAATTTCGGTTGGCTTTCGCTTGTTAGCCCACAGGAGGATTTGATCCCGAAGGAAGGTGGCGCCCAGAAGATGATTATCCACTTTGAAGCGTGCGCACGTATTTCCTTCATGATCCATAATGCAGGTGGCTAAGTCGCGTGAGCTCACGTCGATCCCGACGTAGAGTTTCATGAGATCACCTCCTATTGTTGTAGGATCGAGGGGTAGGACTCTTCGGGATGCCCCCGGATCGCGCCTGTTGACCAGTCACCCTCGCATATGAGAACTCACGTTGGACCATGGGCTGCCCTGGAAGCTGCTCCTTCCAGCATGGGGAAAACCAACGGGAACAGCCTGCGGGTTAGACGTCCAAACAGGGGCCGAGGAGACAGACTTTACAAGTAGTCAAAGCTACAGGAGTGAGAAGAGTATCCCCGATGATCCTAAGACCATTATCCAGGAACATTGCGAAAAGTCCAACCCCGGTACGCTCAACCCTTTGTGGGAGGGGCGCGCCCCTCCCACAAAGGCAACCACCCAAGATATGCGATTGTCAAGGAGCGTATCGGACTGGAAATTCGATAAAAAAACTTTCTGAAACTTAGTATACGAGGAGTGTACGTCTGTGAAGAAACTGATAAATGATCCGAAAAATGTTGTAGAAGAAATGATTGAGGGCTATGTAAAAGCCTATCCAGACTATGTTAAACAACTACCTGAAAATAAACGAGCAATAGTTACAACACGTAAAACTCGAGAAGGGAAAGTAGGTATATTAATCGGAGGGGGTTCTGGTCATGAACCAGCCTTTATGGGTTATGTTGGTGAGGGAATGGCAGATGGTGTAGCAGTTGGCAATATTTTCGCCTCTCCATCTCCAGAACCAATTTTGGCAGTAACAAAAGCAATTGATAAAGGAGCAGGGGTCGTCTATTTATACGGTAATTATGCAGGTGATGTAATGAACTTTGGTATGGCAGCTGAAATGGCTGAATTGGATGAGGATATATGTGTAGGTACTGCTATAACAACTGATGATGTGGCATCTGCACCAAAAGAAGAAAAGGGAAAACGCCGTGGGATTGCAGGTGAATTCTTTGTATGGAAAGCAGCGGGTGCAGCAGCTGATTTTGGTTATAATTTAGACGAAGTTGTTCGGGTTGCAAAAAAGGCAAATGAAAATATTCGATCAATGGGTGTTGGTTTAACACCATGTTCATTACCTCAAACCGGTAAACCAAGTTTTGAAATTGGTGATGATGAAATGGAAATTGGACTTGGACACCATGGGGAACCGGGGATAGAAAAAGGTCCGCTTAAACCGGCAGATGAAGTAGCAGATCGCTTAGTTAATGAAATTTTAGAAGATATCGAAATCGAAGAAGGGGATAAAGTGGCTGTCTTAGTAAATGGCCTTGGTTCTACACCATATATGGAACTCTTTATTATGTTTCGTCGAGTTGAAAAATTATTAAGTGAACGTGGGATTAAGATATATCGTTCATATGTTGGAAATTATATTACTTCATTAGAAATGGGTGGCTGTTCAATTACATTAATGAAATTGGATGAGGAATTGGAAAAAATGATTGATCATCCAGTTAATACACCAATGTTTGTACAGAAATAAGTAAGGAGGTCTCTAAATGGAATTTACAGCAAAAGATTTCATGCGCTATTTTAAAGCAGTTGTAGATGTAATAGAAGAACAAAAAGACTATCTGTGTGAATTAGATCGCAAACTAGGTGATGGTGACCATGGTGTAACAATGTCCATAGGCTGGCAAGCTGTAAACGAAAAATTAGAAAATGAATTAGCAAATGAAGAAGATCCCGCTAAAGTAAATACAACTGTCGCCAAAACGTTCTTAAATGCAGTCGGATCATCTGTTGGTCCTTTATATGCCACAGGTTTTATACGTGGTGCAAAAGTCATAAAAGGGAAAACAGTGATTAATGATCAAGATTTAGCGGAATATTGGATAGCTTTTGGAAGAGGGATTCAAGAACGCGGTGGTGCACGGGTTGGTGAGAAAACAATGGTTGATACGCTAGAACCTTTTTTAAACGAACTTGAAGCAAAGGTTAAAAAATCCGGTGACTTTGTTGGTGCATTTACATCTGCTGTGCATCAGGCAAAAAAAGGAATGGAATCTACAAAAGATTTGCTATCGAAAAAAGGCCGTTCTAGCCGGTTAGGAGATCGTTCAATTGGAGTTCAAGATCCGGGAGCAACTTCCTGTTATCTTATATTAGAAACATTCTTAAATTATGTAAATAATAAGGTAGAAAAAGTCGGTTAAAAATCAACACAAATGAATCCATTCTTATTATTTAATGGCACCTTTATTGTATCAAATGTAATAAAGGTGTCTTTTTCAAAAAGAAAATACACCTTTCACTTTATAAATCTTTTAAATGGATAAAATGGATATATAAAAACATAATTTTTTATTATAAGATTCGAATTCTAGGAAAAAACAATAAAAAATAAAGATTTATCATTAAATTTTGTGATTTAGACAAACAATGAAAGCTCTTCTGAGATCCCGATTTTTGAATCCTTTGTAGGAGAATGATTTCCTGGAGTAGTCTATACCCTTCATTCCATGAGGTAGCCCAGATAATAGAAAATTAAAAAGGTGAAATCTCCCAATATTTCTTATCTAGGGAAGCAAATATAAGATTAAAAATAGAGCATATTACAGAAATTTAGAACGTTTTCGATTGTATTTCTTGAATGTGCTGGATTTACTTAACAACAGACGTTCTGCCCTCTCCTTCCTCATCATTTTTTGTGATTGTATTTTGAAGGGATGAAGAAGGAGAGGTCTGCTTGTATCTTAAACTATCCAACTTATTATAAGAATTTTAATTAATTACAAAAAATGTTGATTAAATATAATAAAAAAGTAATCGTTAAACTTTGCACATTTTCTAGGCCTGATTATATTATGAGATAATCTCCTCATGAATCTATAGTATTGTGAAGACAAAGAAGGAAAATTTTTCAATCCATTTTATTATCTTTGCTATCTGTTTAAGAAATTTCTAAATCAAATATAGATAAGAATGATCGATACGGACGCCTTGATCAGCTACTTCCATGCATAGTCAGAAACGATCCCATTATATTGTCGTGTTTTTAATAACCTTACATCCAAATAATACATCCTTACTCTGATAAACAGGTTGGATTATTTTACTCTTACATAAAAAAGAGATGCAGCCAAAAATAATAATATTATGCACCTCTATTTTGAAAAATTTTTATAAAATTTTTATGTTATAATTAATCAGCTGATTATATAAATCGCTTGAAATATTTTGATCAGTAATTAATGTATCAATTTCCTCACAAGTAGCAAAGGTTGCAATTGAACTTGTTCCGATTTTTGATGAATCCAATAGGGCAACAACTTTGTTTGCCTTTTCAACCATCACTCTTTTTAATTCAACTTCATACACATTAAAATCGGTAAGTCCCTCTTCAACTGTAAAACCACTAGCTGATGTAAACAATGTATCAATATTAATTTTGTCCAACACGCTTTTACCAAGGAGTCCTTCGATTGCCATGGATCCCATTCTTGCGATACCGCCGATTAATATAACATTAATTACCGGGTTCTCCTTTAGTTCCAATACTTGAGAAAGGCCGTTTGTTACGACTGTAATATGTTTGTTTGACCCACGTAAAAGCCGAGCTAATTCAAGAGATGTTGTACTCGCATCAAGAAGTATACAATCTTTATGAGAAATTAAATCAATTGCCTTTTTAGCAATGGCAATTTTGGATTCTCGGTTTTTCTTTTCCCTCTCAGAGAAACTCTTTTTTGCAGGAAGATCTTCATTCAAAACAGCACCGCCATGTGTACGAGTTAAAAGCCCCTCTTCTTCTAATATGTTTAAATCAGCCCGTAATGTCGCCTCGGAAACGTTTACATATTTAGCTAAGTCTTTAACAGTTACTCTTTTTTTCTCCCGTAATATATTTAAAATTAACTGTCTTCTTTCTGTCGCAAATAATTTATTCATTTTTTATCCCTCCTAACCTACATAAATTGTATCAATAACGTTTCATTAATAAGTAAAAGTAATTAAAAACAAATAAAAACAACCATAATAATACTTATATCAGTTTAAACAATTATTTGCAATATGGCAAGTAAATAAAAATTTAAAAATAATAAAAAGTTTTGTTTATATTATCGAAACGAAAATAAACGAAAATAAAACTTGAAAATAAAAAGTAAATATAATAAAATGATAATGGATAGTAAAAAATAAAAAAATTAAGATGAATTTGAAAGGGGAAACAAATATGAAAATTGGAATCGGATGTGATCATAATGGTTTTGAATTAAAAGAAATAATAAAAAATTTTATAGAGGAATTAGGACATGAGGTTATAGATTACGGCTGTTATTCGATAGATGCAATTGATTATCCTGACGTTGCATTTAAAGTGGCAGAAGGGGTCAACAAAGGGGAGATAGAACGCGGTATTCTTATTTGCGGTACAGGAATTGGTGTATGTATTGCTGCGAATAAATTTCCGGGTATCCGTGCAGCATTAGCTCATGATGTCTATTCCGCTGAAAGGGCACAGTTAAGTAACGATGCGCAAATTCTTACAATGGGTGCACAAATTATTGGACCGGAAGTGGCAAAGAAAGTTGTATCCGCTTACTTAAACGTTGAATGGCAAGGCGGCTCTCAACGGAAGATAGATAAAATTGTAAAGAAAGAAAAACAATTTTTAACCGAACAAGGTCAACAAGCTATTGCCGGTTCATGTGGTTGCTAAATATGTCATTGTTTTATTTAAAAAGGGGTGGACGTCAGTGCATCGATTAATGTTCGATTTTTTAAATGTGACTGAAACAGCGGCATTGGCTTCGTTTGCATGGGTTGGAAGCGGGAATAAGATGGAAGCGGACCGAGCAGCAACAGAATCAATGCGTACTTTGTTAAATCAGATCCCCATGTCCGGTACAGTCGTGATTGGTGAAGGTGAAATAGATGAAGCACCAATGCTTTATATTGGAGAACGGGTCGGTAAAGGAAGCGGTCCTGAAATTGATTTAGCCGTCGATCCAATTGATGGCACAACTCCAACCATAAATGGTCAAAATGACGCCATAGCCGTTATCGCCGCGGCTCCTAAGGGCGCTTTGCTCAATGCTCCGGATATGTATATGGAAAAAATCGCTACCGGACCTAGAGCAAAAGGTATAATTGATATCAATCAATCATTGGAAGATAATTTATATGCTGTAGCGGAAGCAAGTGGAAAGCAAGTAAATGAATTAACAGTCATTATTCAAGGGAGGGAACGCCATCAAGGAATGATAGATAGTATTCGTAGTCTTGGTGGGAAGGTACTTTTATTTGAAGAAGGTGATGTTATTCCTGCGATTTCCACATGTGTAGAACATTTAAATATTGATATGTTTATCGGCATTGGAGGTGCTCCTGAAGGAGTTTTGGCAGCTGTCGGTATAAAAAGTTTAGGCGGTGATATGCAGGCTAGACTCCTGCCGAGAACAAAAGAGGAGTATGAGAGATGTAAAAAAATGGGGTTATCAGATCCTGAACAAGCGCTTATCCTTAACGATTTAGTCAATGCTGATGATTGTCTTTTTATTGCAACGGGTATTACAAACAACATGTTAATAAGAGGGATTCGTCAAGACAAAAATAAGTTTATTACTCATTCATTATTAATTAACGGAAGAGATAAAAAAATGCGATATACCGAAACTGAGCATTTTTTCACAAGAAAGGCAGCTCTAACAGTATAAGTCCTGCGGTAATATGTCAAGGTGAAAAATCATAGAAATTGGAAATTCCCTTGTCCGATGATCCGAAAAAAGGCAATACTGAAGAAACCCAGTATTGGTACATGTAATAAACTGGGTCTAAAGGTTGATATTGGTATACCAGATCGATCCTCTTATCGATCTTCCCCCTTTCTTGGCGTGTAGATTTGACCGTTGCGTAGCAGCGCATCGATCACACGCACGAGTTTTCTAGCGGTGAGGACGAGGGCTCGTTTATGTTGGTGTTTGGGCACTTCCTCATACTTCTTCCGGTAGTACGCACGAAACGTCGCATCATGCCGTTGCACCGAGTTGGCAGCCTCCACTAGGTAGTAACGGAGATAGCGATTGCCGGAACGAATGAGGGAGGTGTCCTCGGCTTGAAAACGGCCCGATTGGTGCTTGGACCATGTCAAGCCGGCATATTTTGCCAAGGCGGCCTGGTTGTGAAACCGCTCGATTTGCCCGATTTCGGCCAGGATGCCTGCGGTATAAACCGGTCCGATGCCTGGGATGGTTTGCAGTGTGTTCGGAATGCCTTCAAGATGGCGGGTAATGGCTTTATCGAGCTCTTTGAGCTGCGATTGCAGGCTGCGGATTGATTGAATCGACAGCCCTAACAGCAAGTCGATGGAATCCTCGACACACTTGGACAACCGATACGACGAACGGGCCGCCTTTTGAATCGACTTGGCGATGCATTCCGGATCGGCAAAGCGATTGCGCCCTTTTTGGCGCAGGAAGTCGGCCAACTGCTTGACATCCATTTGGCAGATGTCATCGAGGCTCCACGACTCAAGCAGCAGTTCGAGAATGGCATGTCCGAAGATCGAACTGTCCACCTCTTGGGTAAAGGAACTGCATTTGTAAAACAAGTGCTGGAGAAAATACTGTTTCTCACGGGTTAACTGGTGGACGAGATGATATCGCATGCGTGTCAGTCGCTGAAGCGCGAGAAACTGCTCCTTGAGGACAGCCGTCATCTTCAGACGGCCGAAGCGAAGCCGATCCGCAATGATCCAAGCATCGATGTCATCCGTTTTCTCCAAGTCGACATAGGCTTCTTTAAACTTGCGAATGAGCTTTGGATTGATCGTAAACACCTTGACGTTCCAAGCCTGCAAGGCCTCCTGCTGGTGGAAAAACATAGCTGGATGCCAACTGTAGACCGAGGTGGCTTCCATCCCGATCAGAATTTCGGTTGGCTTTCGCTTGTTAGCCCACAGGAGGATTTGATCCCGAAGGAAGGTGGCGCCCAGAAGATGATTATCCACTTTGAAGCGTGCGCACGTATTTCCTTCATGATCCATAATGCAGGTGGCTAAGTCGCGTGAGCTCACGTCGATCCCGACGTAGAGTTTCATGAGATCACCTCCTATTGTTGTAGGATCGAGGGGTAGGACTCTTCGGGATGCCCCCGGATCGCGCCTGTTGACCAGTCACCCTCGCATATGAGAACTCACGTTGGACCATGGGCTGCCCTGGAAGCTGCTCCTTCCAGCATGGGGAAAACCAACGGGAACAGCCTGCGGGTTAGACGTCCAAACAGGGGCCGAGGAGACAGACTTTACAAGTAGTCAAAGCTACAGGAGTGAGAAGAGTATCCCCGATGATCCTAAGACCATTATCCAGGAACATTGCGAAAAGTCCAACCCCGGTACGCTCAACCCTTTGTGGGAGGGGCGCGCCCCTCCCACAAAGGCAACCACCCAAGATATGCGATTGTCAAGGAGCGTATCGGACTGGAAATTCGATAAAAAAACTTTCTGAAACTTAGTATACGAGGAGGTAGTAACATGAAATTTTTCCTTGACACAGCTAATATTGAAGAGATAAAACGAGTAGCAAGTCTTGGATTAGTCGACGGTGTAACGACAAATCCGACAATTATTGCCCGCGAAGGAAGAGATTTTGAGGAAGTTATTAAAGAGATTTGTAGTATTGTGGACGGACCAGTTAGTGCTGAAGTTATCGAGTTGACTACCGAAGAAATGGTGAAGGAAGCACGCGTATTGGCCGGTTGGGCGCCTAATGTTGTTGTAAAAATTCCGATGACTGAAGCGGGATTGGAAGCGGTTAATATTCTTTCAAAAGAAGGAATCAAAACAAATGTTACTTTAATTTTCACAGTTGCCCAAGGCTTAATGGCTGCTAAAGCCGGTGCCACTTATGTAAGCCCATTCGTAGGGAGACTTGATGATATCGGTACAGATGGTCTTCAATTAATTAGAAGCTTAAAAGTCGTACTTTCCAATTACAATTTTAAAACAGAAATTATTACGGCAAGTGTTCGTAGCCTTGAACATGTCGAAGAAGCAGCAGTTGTCGGTGCTGATATTGTAACAATCCCGGGTAACCTATTCCCCAAACTATGGGGACATCCATTAACAGATAAAGGAATTGAACGATTTTTAGAGGATTGGAAGAAAGTTCCGATAAAGGGTTAATTTTATTTGAAAGAAAAGGGCAATCGGAAGTTGACCGATTGCTCTTAGGCATTTATAAAATGTAAGGAGGAACACCAATGGTCAACACAGTTTCCATAGAACAATTATCCATTAATACAATTCGTACTTTGTCCATTGACATGATCGAAAAAGCCAACTCCGGACATCCCGGATTACCGATGGGGGCGGCTCCGTTGGCTTACGTTCTTTGGACGGAATTTATGAAACATATCCCGAAAAATTCAAAATGGTTCAATAGAGATCGCTTTGTTTTATCAGCAGGTCACGGTTCGGCACTTTTGTACAGCTTACTTCATCTTTCCGGTTATAACGTAACAATGGATGATTTGAAAAACTTCCGTCAATACGGTTCAAAAACACCGGGTCACCCCGAAGTGCATCATACAGACGGCGTGGAAGCAACAACAGGCCCATTGGGACAAGGAATTGGGATGGCTGTTGGAATGGCGATGGCAGAAAGATTTTTGGCAAGTAAGTATAATAAAGAAGATTTGTCGGTTATTGATCATAATACATATGCCCTTGTCGGTGACGGCGACTTGATGGAAGGGATCTCTCACGAAGCCGCGTCGCTTGCCGGTCACTTAAAATTAGGCAAACTTATTGTTTTATATGATTCCAATGATATTTCCCTTGACGGTGACTTAAACCGCTCTTTTTCCGATCAAACGGCAAAACGTTTTGAAGCATACGGATGGCAAGTTTTACGAGTAGAAGACGGAAATGATACGAAAGAGATTTATGATGCGATTAAAAAAGCCCGGGAAAATACGGAACAACCGACATTAATTGAAGTAAAAACCGTGATCGGTTACGGTTCGCCGAATAAAGCCGGTAGGTCCAAAGTTCATGGTGCACCGTTAGGTAAAGAGGAAATACAATTAACGAAAAAATTTTACGGTTGGAATCATCCGGATTTCCATGTGCCGGAAGAAGTTTATGCAGATTTTCATAAGAAAATAGTTGAGCCGGGCAAAACTACTGAGGATGCTTGGAATCAATTGTTTACCACTTATAAAGAAAAGTACCCGGAACTTGCCGCAGAATTGGAAGCAGCAATAAACGGAGAGCTTCCGGCCGATTGGGATCAAAAATTGCCGGAATTTACACCAGGTTTTGATACTCTTGCAACACGTGTGTCTTCCGGAAAAGTGTTAAACGCCCTTGCGAAAAACGTACCATACCTATTTGGCGGCAGTGCGGACCTTGCAGAATCAAACAAAACTTACTTAAACGGAGAAGGTGACTTTTCTGCCGAAAATTATGCCGGACGGAACATTTGGTTTGGTGTTCGCGAATTCGGTATGGGTGCGGTATTAAATGGAATGGCACTTCACGGCGGGGTGAAAGTGTACGGAGGAACATTCTTAGTATTCAGTGACTATTTAAAACCGGCCATTCGTTTGGCAGCTCTTATGAACGTACCGGTTACGTATGTGTTTACCCATGATTCCATTGCTGTCGGTGAAGACGGTCCGACTCATGAACCGATTGAACAATTAGCCGGATTGCGTTCCATTCCAAATCTTTTGGTTATACGCCCTGCAGACGGTAACGAAGTCCAAGCGGCATGGCGCCTTGCCCTTGAAAGTAAAGATCAGCCAACCGCATTAATTTTAACAAGACAAAACTTGCCGACATTGAAAGGTACGCAAGAGCTTGCTTATGAAGGGGTAAAACGCGGTGCTTACGTAATAAGTAAAGGAGAAAAAGAAGTACCTGATGCATTGTTGATTGCGACTGGTTCTGAAGTGCAGCTGGCTGTCCACGCACAAAAAGCATTGAAAGAAAAAGGAATTGAAGTTAATGTGATCAGTATGCCGTCTTGGGATCGATTTGAAAAACAAGATGAGACTTATAAAAATGAAGTGTTACCAACAACGATAAAAGCAAGAGTCGCAATTGAAATGGCTTCTCCGCTCGGGTGGAAAAAATATGTCGGCGACCACGGCATCGTAATGGCAATCGACACATTTGGTGCATCCGGAAACGGCAATAAAATCATTGAAGAATACGGCTTTACGGTTGAAAATGTTGTTAATCAAGTTGAGCGGTTAGTAAAATAAATGTAGAAATTTTATGGCAAAAGAGTCGGACGGATGTCCGATTCCTTTTTTTGTGCGCTAGGGTAAAAGTCCTAATCTGTGATAGTAGAAGTAGCGGTTAGCTTAACTCAAGGATCTGAACGGAAGATGTTTGTAGTGATAAGGAATTTGCAGGAAACGAGCGACGCTCTGGAAATAAGCCGAGCGACGGTTATGGGAATATTAGGTATCTAGGATAATATAAAAATCATAATAATGAGATGGGAAAGAGCGAGAGTAAGTACTATCGTTTAAAAGCAAGGGCATTTTTATAAGCTTGCCTTTGCTCAGCGAATCGAGGTGTACAAGTCATGAATTTTGAGTAGTTGATATTTAACCATTTATCGCTTGCCATAACATTAAAAATACATCGGTGTCAACCAGGACTTAATGGATCGGGCCAGATGAATAAATCGGTCTTTTCTGTCAGTATTGTTCAACTATTGAACACGATAGTTGAAGTAAAATTATCACAATCTTTTTAAATCTTACCGTTTGAACAAGTACCTTTTCTTCTTTTACTCTTTTGTTTAGTAAAAAGTCTAAAAAACAATTGAAAGAGGAAGAAGCAGTTAGTTGAGTAAAATAAGAATTGAAAATAAAAAAGCACCCATTTATACATAAGTTAAATGGTGCTTCCAAGTATTTGAAATATAAGTTAATTTCAACAATTGTTCTTTAATCGTTTATTGTAAGAAAATAAAGAATAGAATAGGGGGATGTATCTTCCAAAGTACAAAAATTATTCTACTATTGTTGAAATCTGCCAGGTTATGCCGAATTTATCTCTAACTTGTCCATATGATGGACTCCAGTGAGTTTCTTGAAGTGGCATGATTACTTCGCCACCTTCCTGAAGTTTTCCAAATACTTCTTTTGATTTTTCTACATCATTTAAAGTGATCGCTACTTCAACTTGTGAACCAAGTTGATATGGTTGACCTGGAAATGTATCAGATAGCATAAGAAACGTATTTCCGACTCTTAATTGTGCATGTATTACACGATCTTTTGCTTCAGCAGGAAGAGCGAATTCTGGGTTTTCAGGCAATTCACCGTAAGTTTGAACTCCCAGAACTTCTGCATCCAGTGCATTTTCATAAAATTTCACTGCTTCTTTTCCATTACCATCCATTCTTAAATAAGCATGAACTCCTAAAATCATAAAACACACCTCTTTTTTTCAATTTTTTATCATAATCATCAACAAGAACATACATTCGTAATAATATCACATATTGCATGTGTATGGAAGCACCACATTAAAACAGAGTCAGTCAAGACTTTGTGGGAACTTTTTTGATTCGCTGAAAACAGATGTAAGTCATAGGTTAGCGAACCATTTTTTTGAATTTCATCCGTGAGCGCTTTCGGACTCTCATCCCTTGCCATGACGGACGTATATGTGGTAGCTAACATTATTGCCAGGTTTTCGTAAGTGTTTTCTTCTTTTTTGCCAAAATCACAAAAAGTGGTGATGAATCAAATTTTTTAAGGGGATCATTTTAATTGAAAAACATTTTATTCGTTTTTTTATTAGTATTCTTGGGGGATGCAGTACGAGCAACAAGGATGTAACGGCTGATGCTGATGAATCATCATCCACTTCTCTTAAGGTAGCTGAGGAAGAGGAGGGAAAAGAGGTTATTGAAAACAATGATGGTGAAAAGCAAAAAAATGACTCTAAACGGAAAGCAATGTAAAAGAAAATGTAACTGAGGAAAGTGATGATCAAGAAAAAGGGGAAGAAGTTTTAAAAGAAAATGTAACTAATGAAACGAATGAGAAAGAAAAGGAACCAGAAATGCAGTTCAAAATGAGAAAGCAACAAAAGAAAATAGTGAAAAAGAAGAAAGACAAGAGGAGAAACCTTTTAAAAAAAGCTGAAAACCAAATTGATAACGATTTTATAAAGAATAACTTAAAGATAGGGATGACTCAAGAAAAAGTAAAGAATTTATTAGGGGAACCAAAAGCTATTGGTACTAGTGCTTTGGAAAGCCATAAAGTATGGAGACATGGTTATGTAATCAAAGAAGGCTATGTTTTTGGGGAACAGAAGGATTTTCAAGAAATGGGGATTCGATACGGTGGATGAAAAAGGTCTAAAAATGGAGATTTGCGGATGCAATTGTTCATATTATGGACAGATGAAGGAATTATAAATTATTTTTCTAACTTATTATATTGATAAAAACAATAAACACAAGGAATATCGTGTGTTTGAGGGCGGAACAGTTAAGCAAACAGAACTTTAAATTTTGTAAAGATAAAAATAATAAAAGAATTTTACTTAGTTCTTCCAATATTTTTGGAATGAAAGTTAAAACTATAAAAAGCATTGATATTTACAAATATATAAGGATTTTCTTTTGAAAAGCAAAAATAAAAGCAAGTACAGAATCAACACTAAAGTACACTCTTGGGAACAAGAACACACAATATTAATACTGAAATAACAACATGTTTATTTTGTTTTTGGCATTAAAAAAATGTGGTTGCATTTGGACGACCACACTTTTTTTATTTTGCACAATGATTAGTCCAACAAATGAAAAACAGGATTAGATATACCAATATGAACACTCTTTCGGGTGTTTTTCTTTTTTTGGCAGGAAATCGACACATTTTGTCGAATTGAGTAGACCAAAAGGAGGTTGGTTTAAAATGAAAAAGTTTTTTCAATGTGCCAAAGATCAAGCAATCTGGATTTATTCAGGTATAGCCTGTGCTGTGTTGATCTTATTTCTAAAATAGAATTTAAAACAATAGTATCCTTCGGGGTGCCTTTTTATTTGGAGGAATGACGAACTGTATATATTTGTATCCTTCGTAGGAAGTATCATTAAGATTTTGAGAGTTATTGGATTAGCTTTCACAAATAGTATTTTTTGTATTCCTTGAAAGATGGAACGGAACGTTTTAACGATTATATTGAGAGCTTGTTGAAGAAAGAGATGGACAGAGACTAGTCAATGCATACGGAAGGTTGGCTTTATCTAGCTAGTATTATGTTTGTTTTCAAGGAAAATAGTCGGCTGGCATATAGACTGTTCCATGAAAAAGGAGCTACAGATTAACTAAATTTGTGATTTAACATTATATCTTATTCAATTAACGTGGCGGGATAGTTTAAGAGCTAACATTAAAAATACGAAGAAAGACAGGATGAGCTGTAAATGAAAAAAGTAATAAAGGTAATTTTTAGTATTAGTTTCATATTTTATTTATTAGCACTGGTAATGCTGTTGTTTGTAGGAGTTATGTTTGTGGGAATTAGAGGTCATATATGGACAGACTTATCGTTAATAGAATATTTAAGGAGTTCTTCAAATTTCGTTCCATTTAAAACTATTAGTACATATATTACGGCAATGTTTGACGGAAGTTTGAATATAGGTATACCTATAAAAAACCTCTTTGGTAACTTAATTATGTTTTTACCAATGGGAATTTACCTACCTTACTATATTAAAAAGATAAACAAGGTAGGTGGATTTACGTTCTCAATGATTATATTGTTATTTGTTATTGAAGTAACACAATTAGTTACAAGAAGAGGAAGTTTTGATATTGATGATTTTATACTTAATATGGTAGGTGCTTTGATAGGTTTTGGTATTTGGAAAACAAAAATAGTTCAGAGGTTACTTAAATAGATGTCTCTTACTCTTCAACTAAAGGGGGCTTTAGGTGAATAAGACTAAACTACGATATATAACTTCCAGATAATTGGAAGTTATATTTTTTATATAAAATCAACATTAAACTTTAACATAGCCATTTTTAAAAGGCCACCAAACGATAGCGCGGTAGCTGCGAAAAAAAATTTATAAATTTTTGTGTCTACTTTATTGACCTAATATCAAATCTCCAGTGAATAGTTGTAAAAATATATAAAGAAAAAACGCCTCTCTCATCATTTTCCAGCACCTCGTATCAAATGTAATTATCTCAATTTTTTACTATAAATTTAGAAAGCCGTTTTGCGCCAACATATACTGCGTGAATACATAAATACCCGAAAAACAAAAATAGGGAAACATAAAGACGACCTTTTTCTGTCATTACAATTTCATTAGATAGAAGAGAATAAAAGAACACATACAAATAGAAAAAGGCGAGCATGAGAAGAGCTTCGGAAATATAACCAAGAATTCCTTTTGCACGGTTTAACACGGCGGAAAATATCATATCCATGATCACTGTAATAAAGAGAGTAGTTACAAAAAATTTGAGAACAATTTTTATAGAAGATAGGGTTCCCGATGCATGAATATGAACATCGTTTGTCCATGAAATAAGATGCATTACAAAATAAAAAACAAGAAAAGGAAAAGAAATAATGGCTAAGCACATGAAAGATACAACTGTTTTAGCAAAGATGTGATCTGCCAAAGAATATTTGCTTCTATCTTTCTTTTTCATAATATGAAAAATTCCTCTCTAATTTATTTATTAGAAACGGGAATCGATTTTCCAGATGTTGATTTAACAAAATTAGAAGAAAGTTCGCAAATGCCTCCGTATCAAAACTGGAGGAAATATTAAATTCTTCATAATTAGGACGTTCTACTTGAAGGGTTCAGTTGCTGCTGCAATTAGAGAGTGGCTAAGAGCACTATAGTTGCAAAACAGCATGTAACGAAAGTATGAAAAGCTGTAAAAAGGTATAAAATTATGAAAAAAATATTGGTACTAAGACAACGATTTTTGTTTTAAATTATAAAGAAGGAAATAAGCGGACAACTAAAATAAAATTAGAAAGCATCATATTAATCCCAAATGGGGAGACAAAAAATAGAGGTGCTTGCTTATGATACAATATAAATTTGACATTGAGAAAAACCGTTCGAAAGAGATATTGGAAAATATTATAAATCAATTGTTTCCTCAAAAAAGAATAATCTATGCAATGATTCCTGATTACTACGATGACTTCCTTTTAGAGCTTTCTCCAAAGTTTGTAACAATCAAAAACATTTTGGATGAAAAATATTCCTTTCCGAAAACAGAATACATATTAGGTTATGCAGAGGCTGAAGACTTGTCCTTAGTTTATGAATTTTATGAGCGAGCCAGCGTTATTCCATTTGTTGTTGCAAGTCAAGATATTCCATTCTCCGCTGGCAGAGAAATTGTTGATTTCGAAAAATTTTATGATTACTTTAAAACGAATCTTATTTCTCACTTGACGATAGGTTATGATCAAAAGTTTTTAACCTTTTACAAAAATGAACCTTTACAGCATTAAAATTTTATCTAGCTTTAAAAGCACACTAATCCAAGATGAACTGCTTCCTTTCAAGCAGAACGTGGAAACAATCAGCGGTCTCGATCCTAAACTTCGAATGACTAAGACCATAAAGGGATCGACTGCATTAAGATTGGAGTCGCTAGTCTTGATCCGCAGGACTAAGGCCGTTTAATCATTTTTGATAACGGTGGTTATGGTAAATTTGATTTATTCGTCAACTAAATTTTTTCACATTTGATGTTAGTCAAAAAATGTAAATGGAAACAGAGATTCGAGGTGTCCAAATCGGCCAACAAGCAGCCGATATAAATTATCAGACTGGATCTTTATTTCTTTTGCCATTTACAAACGCCCAAACTGAACCAGAAACAATAGACAGAATTCCAATAAATAAAGAACATTTTTGAAGAATATCGTTACTCTGTTCCGTTGTCAGACATATTAGAAGCAAAGAAAAACCTATAAGAAATTGAGAAATCACCATATTATCTATTTTCAAATGAAACACCTCCCAAGAAAATAATACCATATTTTATGGTGTTTTAGTGCATACGTGAAAAAGTGATTTGAAGAATTTGCGAAACAAAATTGTGTTAAATGAAAAGTATTTAAAAATGCTTTTTTCCATTTTAGAAACGAGTTAAAAGTAATTGCTTACTTTATTAAGGAGTTTGGATTCTTAAAATAAATCGAATTGTAAATATGGCTATTGTAAAAATTGATCGTGAATTATCAGCTTTCTTCCATGGAGAAATCAAGTTTTTCTTGAAAGCATATGAAGAGTAGTAGCACAGACTCCGGCCAATGTCTGTGTTACTTTAGTAGATGTGGAGAAAAGGTCTTAACAGTCCTAAAACATGAGTTCATACAAAAAATCTGGCTTCCTACCATTGTCCTTGCCAGAATCAGTTTCAATGTTGGACCCGGCTGATGCTTGCTGTTTTCAGGATGTCGTAATGTCACAATTCCCAATTCAACATGTCCTTATCGAGTTCCGCAAAGAAAATCTGCAAAACGACGATTGCCCTTGATCTTAGCTAGTCGTTTTTGTTTTAGTATTTTTTAAGCGTAACCTTCTTTTTATTTGGTCAAAGAAATCAATCGTCTTGTTCTTTTCTTTTTTTGCGACTTGCCTGTCTCTAGATGTTGTTCAGCTTCTTTTTCAGTTGTGTTGATTCCTGATGATGTTGCAGCGTTTCATATGATTCAACATCATCACATCAAATATAAAATGAAGGGTATCTTTGCAAGTCATCACCAAAGAGACAGGACATACCTTTCAAACGCTTAAAACATACCGATAAAAGAGATGGACATCAACTATCCCAGTTAAGAAGCATCCTTTGAATAGTACCGCTATCTAACTAATGATTCTAGAAAGGATTGGAGACATTTGAACGTTACGAGTTAAGCCGAATTTTCTCGCAAACTTTCTTGAATTCTTTTGCCCTTTGCTCAATCGTTCGCAATAGTTTTGCATCATTTGGATATATCAATTCAATAGCAGCAATAATATGACCGCTTGTGTTTTTCAAAGGAGCGGCGACAGTGATGAAATCTTGATAATGTTCATCCGCTGAAATTGCATATCCATTAGTTTTTACATGTTTGAGTTCAACTAAAAAGTCCTCAATATTTGAAAAAGCGGTAGCAGTTAAAAGATATTGTTCGGAATAATTGATAATTTCCTCTTCAGATAGTTGCGACAATAAAATTTTTCCAGCACTTGTATAGTGTAAAGGTACCTTTCTTTCTATGTACGTCACATACCCCATGATAAGATGTTCGTAGTCTGTTTTATTAATATAGTAAATGTGTTCGCGGTGCATCACACCAATTTGAACCGTTGCTTTAAATTGAGAAGATAATTTCTTAAGTAAATAGGTAGAATTGCTGATAAGTTTTGTGTGGGCTGTCACAACAGAACTTAAGGAAAGAATGGACACACTTAATCGGTAGCTGTTCAATATGGAATCTTTTACAATAAAGCCTTCGTCTTCAAGATTTTTTACTAGCCGATGAGCAGTGCTGTAGGCGATTCCAAGTTGATCTGAAATTTCTCTAATGGAGTATTCACTTTTTTCCATGGTAAATAAATCGAGAATTCTTAAGGCATTTTCTAAAGAAGAGTAAGTTTTCTTTTTCATGTAATTTAGCAACTCCCGCCTAAAGATTAATTAAAATATCCGAGCATTTTCGAAAGCTTTTTGGCGGCTCGGATGACTTCTTGGGTAAAATAGGGAATATCCTCTTTGGTAATCCGATTACTTCTTCCTGTAACACTAATCGCTGCGATGACTTCATTTGTATAATCATAAACAGGAGCACCGATGCTAATCCCCTGGTAAAATTCATCAATACAAATAGCAAAACCTTGTTTTTGAATTTCCTTTAATTGAGTGATCAGTTCGTGAGCAGATGCAACAGTATTTTGTCCATAACGTACAATCCCGTTTTCTTCAATTTTTTTCACTAACTTTTCTCTTTTCTCCTCTTTTTGATAAGCTAACATGATTTTTCCGCAGGCTGTACAATAGGATGGATTTCTTTTCCCGATGTGTGAATTTAACCGGATCGGATGTTTGCTCTCAATTTTGTCTAAGTATGCGATATCAGTTCCTTCCAGGACTCCTAGATGAACGGCTTCATCCAATTTTTGAACGAGTTCTTCTAAAACGGGTCTGGCTTCTTTTCGAATTTCCATTGTTGTTGTAATGATTTCAGATAAATGGAGAAACATATAGCCTAGCCTATATCGTTTTGATTGAGAATCTCGCAAGATGTAGCCATAATCTTCAAGGGTCACCAATAATCTTTTGGTCGTGCTAATGTTTAAATGAAGCTGTTTCGAAATCTCTGATAGTTTCCATTCAGGATTCTCCTTCGTAAATAGTTTTAGAATGTTCATGGCATTTTTGATTGTGTGAATCGAATAGGTTTCATTCATATGCTTCCTCCAAAATTTTTGAAATTATCATATAGCGAGAATCTATATTTTTATACAACTATTTTTTTGATAAATGTCATATAGCGGGAATGTATACTTTTATTTAACTGTTTTTTATTATAACATCAAATCGAAAAATTCAATAAAAACAAAATATTCATAATTTAGGTGGGATAAAAATGATTCTGAAATTTGAAAACGCATTCAACGAACCTTATGTGGAATTGAAGGATTTTCAAGAAATAAAACTGAGGAAACAAATAAAGTATGTGTATGAAAATTCCCCATTTTATAGAGAAAAATTTAGACAAGCGGGAATTTCGCCTGAAGATATTCAAACGATCGGGGATTTAGAGAAAGTACCTTTTACAACAAAGGATGAGATAAGGGAGAGCCAAAGAATTCAGCCGCCTCTAGGGTTGCACGCGGCCGCTTCTTTAGAAGATGTCATTCGGGTGCATTCTTCATCAGGAACAACAGGGAAGCCAACATATGTTGGGATCACAAGGCATGACTGGGATGTATGGACAGAAATTCTTGCAAGGGTATTGACGACCCACGGGATTGGAAGAGACAGTCGAATCGTTTTTGCCATGGGACTTAGTTTTTTCGTTGGAAGTTCAATGAAAGACGGCATTGAACGATTAGGTGCAACATTTATTCCTATTGGTACCGGCGCTTCTGAACGCGTAGTTCAAAGCATTCAAGATTTTCAGGCGGATGTTCTATTTTGCACCCCTTCCTATGCAAGCTATTTAGCAGAATATGTACGGGACCATTTTCATATGGAGCCTAAAGATCTTGGCATAAAAATTATGTCTGTAGGAGGCGAACCGGGAGGTGGTCTGCCGGAAGTAAGAAAAAAAATAGAGCAAGACTGGGGATGTAAAGTTTTAGAGGCAATGGGAAATGCAGATATGGCTCCTGTCTTGTTTAGCGAGTGTCCGGAACAGGATGGAATGCATTTTATAGGCTCAGACTTTGTCATTTGCGAAATCATTGACCCGAAAACGGGTAAAACGATTCCAATAGCTGATGGAGTAGAAGGGGAACTCGTTTATACAGCGATCGATCGCGAATGCTGTCCGCTCGTTCGCTTCCGCACGAGAGATTTAATTCGGGTTAAAACAGGTGAATGTAAATGCGGCAGAAAAAGTTTCAGAATCAGATGCATCGGACGAACTGATGACATGCTTATTGTAAGAGGTGTCAATGTTTTTCCATCAGCTATTAAAGATGTGGTCAGCAGCTTCCGTCCACAAGTGACGGGAGAAATTCGAATCTTGTTAAAACAAAAACCGCCGTTAGTACATCCTCCTTTACCCATTCAAGTGGAGGTTGAAGACGGGTTAACCGAAAGTGAGCAATCGGCATTGAAAAAAGAGATAGAGAGTACTCTTCGTTCGAAACTGATTTTTACCTCTGATGTTCAACTTGTTCCAAAAGGAACATTACCAAGGTTTGAAATGAAAGCGAAATTAGTTGAAGAAATAAATGTGTAAAAAATTTTTCTATATTAATACTGACTATTTGTTAATAAGATTCATAGAATTTTCATATAGCGAGAAATGTTACTTTTATAAGAAATTTTAAAAAATTTATGGAGGGATAAAATGAATTTACAATTTGTTGATACAACGTTCCGCGATGGATCCCAAAGTTTGTGGGCAGCCGGAATGCGAACAGGAATGATGGAAGCGGTTGCAGAAGACATTGGAAATGCTGGCTTTCGCGTTGTTGAAGTACCCGTTATGCCGATTAATTTCAAAAAGATGATAAGAGATTTAAAAGAAGATCCTTGGAAATTGGTTTGTATGTTGGCGGAAAAAATGCCAAATGTAACAAAAGGTACTATGGGGGAACCGGCCATTTTTCCCTTTGAGATTATAAACGCCCCTGTTGAAGTTGTGAAACTGTTTTATAAGCGGATTGTGGAAACGGGAGTATTAAACAGGGTACAAATTATGGCAAATATTTTCGGGAATGTAGATAAACTTTATCCATGGTATCTTCCGTTTTTAAGAAGTTTAAACTTAGAAGTTGTTCTAGCTCTTTCTTATACTGTTTCACCACGGCATACGGATGAGTATTATGCCGAGAAAACCCGTGAGTTAGCTGCAATGAAACCGGATGTTATTTATTTAAAAGACCAAGGAGGTCTTTTAACACCAGATAGAATCAAAACGTTGATGCCGGTGATTTTGGAAAACGCGGGCGGCATTCCTGTTGAACTCCATTCCCATTGTACAACGGGATTAGCCGAAGCGGTGTATATGGAAGCGGTTAAACTTGGCGTTCGGACCCTTCATACTGCCATTCCGCCGTTAGCGGACGGATCTTCTCAGCCATCCGTTTTCAATACAGTAAAAAATGCCGGATATTTAGGCCATCAAACAAGCTTAGATTTAGAAAGAATCCAGCGGGCTTCAGATAAATTAATGCAAATCGCGAAAGAAGAAAATCTGCCTATCGGACAACCGCTCTATTACGATTATTCCCAATATGTTTACCAAATTCCGGGCGGAGTGATATCAAACTTAAAACACCAATTAAAAGAATTAAAACTTGAAAACCGATTAGATGAAGTATTGGAAGAAACGGTGCGTGTTCGTGAAGATTTAGGCTATCCGGTGATGATTACTCCGTATTCTCAATTTGTTGTCAGTCAAGCTGCGATCAATGTTGCTACAGGCGAGCGCTACAAAGTAGTAATTGATGAAATTATTCAATTCGCTCAAGGAATATTTAGTGAAGACTCTGGTTACACTTGGATGGATCAAAATTTACGGGATAAGATTTTATCTTTGCCGAGAGCAAAACAGTTGTCAAAACCGTCAGATCGAGATGTACCTCTTCATAAAATAAGAGAGCAATTCGGCGGTCCTGATTTATCGGATGAAGAGTTTTTGCTTCGCTATATTATGAAAGGAACAAAAGAAATTGAAGAGATGCGTAAAGCAGGGCCTCATAAGACCTATTTTTCAGCGTCAACTCCATTAGTACAACTGCTAGATAAACTTAGTAAGCAGCAAGATATCACACATGTGCAAATACAAGGTTTTAACAGCTCTTTAGTTTTAACAAAATAAAAAAAGTTTCGGATAGACAGCGGTTGTGTCAAAGAAAACGTAGGAGGGGAAAATATGAACAAAAAAGGATTGGAAATTTTAAGTGAAATGGATGTACAAAACCTTACGGCTCTTATTGAAAAATTAGAGGCATCTTCTTTTAACTTTTTAAAGCTTGAGAATGAAGATTATAAAATTGTAATCGGCAAAAATGGTGTGATCGAATCAAGTGAGACTGAAAAACAAACTGTCCAAGTCGCTGCTGAAACTCCTGTAGAATCAAAAACACAAGAAATTCAGTACCAAGAGGCAGCTGCAACGGAAGAACAAGTGGTGATTGAGGAAGCACCTTCAAACACTTCTAAAGAAATACCTGCCATACAAGAAGGGATTGAAATTATTAAAGCGCCAATGGCCGGTTTGTTTTATGCTCAATCTGAACCAGGTGCTCCTCCATATGTGAAAGTTGGCGACCAAGTTGAAGAAAAGACAACGGTTGGATTAATCGAAGTCATGAAGGTATACAGTGCAATTCATGCGGGAGTAAAAGGAGAAATTGTCGACATTCATGTTGAGGATGCACAACTAGTAGAATACGGCCAACCGTTATTTTCAGTTAAAGTCAAATAGACGTAAGCACCTTTATCATATCGGAAAAAATATAAAATGGTATATCGATTTTTAAGTTCACAAATAGAGGGATCGGTTTTATACCGATTTCTTCACTTTACGTTGCTCTTTTGATGATTGGAAAAACTTAATTTCTATTAAATGAAAGATAGAGGGTGCAGGTCAAATGAATATTAAAAAAATTTTCATCGTCAATCGAGGCGAGATAGCAGTTCGAATTATAAGATCTTGCAAGGTTTTAGGAATCGAAACAGTTCTTGCCGTTTCTGAAGCTGATATAGACAGTCTTCCAGCTCGATTAGCTGACAAAACCGTTTGTATCGGACCAGCTAATTCAACCAAAAGTTATTTAAACATTCCCGTGATCATTACAGCAGCGAAATCAGTTGGGGCAGATGCAATACATCCAGGGTATGGATTTTTATCGGAAGTAGCGGAACTTGCACAAAACTGTCAAGATCAAGGTCTCATATTTATCGGTCCAAAACCGGAGCACATTTCGAAAATGGGAAACAAACTTGTCGCTAGATCAATCGCACAGCAATGCGGCGTCCCTGTTTTGCCAGGTTCCGAAAAAGTGGCATCCTTTGAAGAAGTAATTCAAACCATTGAAAAAATAGGTTTACCCATTATGTTAAAGGCCGCAGCTGGAGGAGGGGGCCGCGGTATGAAAATTATTACCGATTATGCCAATATTAAAACGGTTTTTGAATCAGCCTCAGCTGAAGCGAAAGCAGCTTTCGGTGATGGAACTATGTACGTTGAAAAATATATCCCTAACGCCCGGCATATTGAAGTGCAAATCCTTGGCGATCAACACGGAAATGTTATTCACCTTGGTGAAAGGGATTGTTCAACACAACGCCGGCATCAAAAATTAATTGAAGAAGCGCCCGCATCTAATATTTCTGAGAAACTTCGCCAAGAGATCCGTGAAGCAGCAGTGAAGCTAGCCAAAAACATTTCCTATGAAAATGCAGGGACGGTTGAATTCATTGTGGATCAAGATGAACAAAAGTTTTATTTCCTTGAAATGAACACAAGAATTCAAGTTGAACACCCAGTGACTGAAGCCATTACAGGTGTTGATTTAGTACAGGAACAAATAAATATTGCACGTGGTGAAAAACTTCGCTTTACCCAATCAGATATTCGGTTTACTGGTCATGCAGTCGAATGCCGAATCAATGCGGAAGCACCGGAAGAAGGGTTTCGACCAAGTCCAGGATTAATTTCAAAATGGGAAATGCCGCAAGGACCTGGAGTGAGGATTGATACCCATTGTTACCAAGGCTATTCAGTGCCTTTGTTTTATGATTCCATGATCGCTAAAGTCATCGTCCATGGTTATGATCGAACACATGCCATGAAACGAATGCTTGTCGCATTAGATGAATTTACAGTTGAAGGGATTAAAACAACAATCCCATTTTTAAAAGAAGTTTTACAGGACGAAGAATTTGTTAGCGGAAATGTCAATACCCGTTTGCTTGAAAAAGTTATGAAGTAAACAATGCAAGCAGAAATAGACAGGGCTGTTCAAAAATCGATGAAAGAGCAGTCCTGATTTTTTTATTTTTAAAACATAAGCAAATTGTCTATTTTACTTTTAAATGATATAAATGATGAAGGAGTTAGATTTTACTTCGAATGTCTAGCAAAACATAACTTTATTTAACTTTTCAAAAGAGGTTATCGCAAAACTGTCGATTACCTCTTTTTTGTCTTAATTTTATCGATCTGGTTATAAAAAGTCTCACAAACGGATTCCCGTCTTCTTTATTCACATATTTTTTAACTGTTTTAAAACTTTCCATGTTACTTTGGCGATGTTCTCAGAGACATCCCTTAATACAAATAGTTGATATGATGTTGTTGAATTATTGCAAGCATTTTTCTCTACTAACTGCCTTTTTTGTCCAATTAGAAGGCGACGGAGGTAGTGTCAAAAGAAATATGAAAACTCTTCGAATATTGAAGGCTTGACATTGAGCCTCCACGAGCATGATTCTTTACGCAAAGACGCAGCCAATCCTTGTTGCGTAAGGCTTTATAGCCTATCATACTCGTCACTCAATGTAAAGCCTCGGTGGAAAGATGCAGTCAGAATTTCTCTCCTAAAGGGGGGAGAACGTTTTTTACCCACATGTCCATTCATACCAAGAGTTTTACAGGTTTTTATTAAAAAATTTTTGACAATACGAAAAAATTTAGGGGGAGAGAAAAATGAAAAAATTTAAAATAGTGGTTACTGATTATGAATTTCAAACACTAGCTCCTGAACAAGAAGTGCTTTCCTCATTGAATGTAGACTTCGTAGCTATACAGTGCCGCACTGAAGATGAGGTAATCGCTGCCTGCAAAAATGCCGATGCGATTATTAATCAATACGCTCCTATCTCTGCAAAGGTAATTGCAAACTTAGAAAACTGTAAAGTTATCTCACGATATGGGGTAGGAGTCAATACCATCGATGTGGATGCGGCTACCCAAAAGGGCATCATCGTTGCCAATGTCACAGATTATTCGGTAGATGAAGTATCTGACCATGCTTTTGCTTTGTTGCTTTCATTGGTGCGCAAAGTTGTCAAGTTAAATAGTGAAGTAAAAAATGGAGTGTGGAATTTTAATTTAGGAAAACCAATTTATCGATTACTCGGCAGAACACTTGGACTTGTAGGACTAGGAAGAATTCCACAGGCATTGGCTAAAAAAGCACAATCTTTTGGCTTAAATATCATTGCTTATGATCCATATATCCCGCAAGAGGTAGCCAATCAATTAAATGTTCAATTGGTAGAATTAAACGATCTATTTAAACAATCTGATTACATTTCCGTCCATGCTCCGTTGACGAAAGATACACATGGAATGATCAGCGACGAGCAATTTGATCTTGCGAAAAAGGAACTATTTATCGTAAATACAGCCTGCGGTCCTCTTATTGATGAGGCTGCATTAATTCGTGCTTTGCAGAATGGAAAGATTGCAGGTGCAGGTCTAGATGTTACGGAATATGAGCCTATTCAACCGGGTAATCCTCTTCTCAAAATGGAGAATGTGATTATTACACCGCATGTTGCTTGGTACTCTGAGGAATCGGAAAGTGAACTGAAGCGAAAAACTGCCCAGAATGTGGCTGATGTATTATCGGGATATTATCCTAAATATATAATGAATCCTAGCGTGAAAGAGAAAGTGCATTTAAGAGAAAAGGAATTGTACGTATAAAAGCAACCCGCCGAACTCGGCATCACCCTTTCTCAATTGGCGCTTGCCTGGGTATTGCGCCACCCGAACATCGCAAGAGCGTTAATTGGCGCAAGCCGTCCGGAACAAGTCGAAGAAAACATCAAAGCCGTCGACGTCCAATTAACGGAAGATGTGCTGGAGAAAATCGAGCAAATTCTTGCATAGGTATAAAAGAATGATGAGGAGATCGGTCGAGGTCCAATGATTGTGTAAAATCCACCTCCTGTCCAGCAAACTTAGATATCTGGAAAATAAAGCCACATTATGCCATTTATTTTTATACAAAGTTCTTTATTTGAGATCTATGGTATATCATATACACTTTCTACAATGTTAGAAAGGATGTCAAAAAAACGCTCCTAAAACAGCTACAACCTTTGATATATCCACATTTATAAAAAGAGGCAAGCGAAAAGATTGCCTCTTTTTTGTCGCGTCAGATCGATGCAAAGGATTTCTCTTGAGCGCAGCGAAAAATATGAACAGGAAGGGGAAGGAGGGACTTTGCATGTACAGAAGTATGCATGGATGTGAAAAAATCGTGTTGCGTGTCGATCAGACGTTGAAAGAAGCAGTGCAGCTGTTTATCTGCTACGAGATAAACGAAATTCCGGTAATTGACCGTCAGCGGCGAGAGATCGGTCGATTGACATACAGGATGCTACTAAAAGCGTTGGCGGACAAATGGGATGACGACACAACAATAGAGGCGCTATGGAACGTGCAGGAAACGACAGTGGAACATACAGAAGAACAGCAGGCCGATGTTCCGACTGAAAGCCATGCGCCCGTTTCGGAGCTGGTTGCCGATATCCAGCGGTTGGAACAGGAATTGCAAGGGGCGCATAGCATGGTGGAGATGATGAAAACTGTTCTTGATTCGGCATATGAAGGAATTGCTGTCGTGGACGCGCAAGGCATTATTCGGGAAATAAACAAGGCGTATTGTCAATTTCTCGGCATTCGCCGGGAAGATGCGATCGGAAAACATGTGACAGAAGTCATTGAAAATACGAGATTACATATTTGCATCGAAACGGGTATTCCGGAAAGAGGATTTATTCAAAAAATTTTTGATCAGACGATGATTGTGCATCGCATTCCAATTTGGCGCGAAGGAAAAGTGGTCGGGGCAATTGGAATGCTTATTTTTCAAGGAGTTTCGGAAGTGTATCAAATTTTTCAGCGAGTACAAGAGTTATCGCGTCAATCTAGTCAAAAAGAAAAGCAAGTAAAACGTGCGGCTTCTCCAAAAAAACAAATTTCAGGTGCGGATAGCATTGTCGGCCGCAGCCCAGCGATCGCGAAAATTAAGCAAATGGTGAGAAGAGCAGCGCGTGTGCCATCTACTGTGTTAATTACCGGAGAAAGCGGAACGGGAAAAGAAGTGTTGGCGAAAGCGATTCACCAATCGAGTCCGTATGTTGATGGCAATTTTGTCAGCGTCAACTGTGCAGCAATTCCGGAATCGCTGCTCGAGGCAGAATTGTTTGGCTATGAAGAAGGAGCGTTTACCGGAGCGAAAAAAGGTGGAAAGCCGGGAAAGTTTCAACTTGCCCATAAAGGGACGTTATTTTTAGATGAAATAGGCGATATGCCGCTATATATGCAAGCGAAAATACTGAGAGTGTTAGAAGAGAAAAAAGTGGAGCGAGTCGGAGGCGTGGCGGAAATGGAGCTTGATGTTCGCATCATCGCCGCTACGAATAAAAATTTAGAGGAAATGGTACAAAAAGGTGAGTTTCGCGAAGACCTTTTCTACCGCCTCAATATTATTCGCATTCATATACCTGCCTTGCGGGAGCGAAAAATGGATATCCCTTATTTGCTCGCCTACCATATGGAAAGGATTTGTAAGCAGTTCGGCTTAAAACAAAAAGAATTCACAAAAGAGGCGATGCAAGCGCTTATGGATTATTCATGGCCGGGGAATATTCGCGAGCTTGTCAATGTAGTGGAATGGTTGGTTGGAATGGTGGACGGGCAAAAAATCGAAAAGGAGCACTTGCCTTCTCATATTCTTTCTTCAGCTTTGTTTATGAAAAACGGTCGTGAAATGGAAGAAAGAAAACATATCATCGAACAAACAGATGTTCATTGGCGGGATATTGTCGATAATTATGAACGTGAAAGAATCAAGCAAGCATTAATTGATGCGAAGGGAAATAAAACAGCGGCAGCGCGAAAACTTGGCATGCATCGGTCCACACTTTATGAAAAACTGAAAAAATATAATCTATAAACACGTTGGAATAATGTACAAATATGTCTGGAATATGTCGGATAATTGTCGGTGCATCATTGTAGTAATAAAAAACTGAATATTTAAACTAGCAAAAAAATAGTGGTAGTTCCGGCTTGGCATGACTTTTGCATAATCATTATATTGAAAGCGTTATCAAAAAAGGAGGAAGAACGATGTCACAAGTGTATCAACTTCTCATGCCGAGCCGGATTTTATATGGACGCGGTGCATTTAACGAAATTGGGAATCAGGCGCGTCTGCTTGGGAACAAAGTGCTTATTATCAGTGATCCAGTCATGGAGAAGCTCGGCAATGTCGCGATTTGTGAAGAACATTTACGAAAAAAAGCGCTTCCATTTGCCAAGTATACTGGGGTAGATACGGAGCCGACCGATATTCATGTGAAAGAAGCGCTTGAAATTTGCCGTACAGAGCAGTGTGACGTCATCGTTGCGATCGGGGGAGGGAGCAGCATTGATACAGCGAAAGCGGTGGCGGTCATGATGACGAATGAAGGAACGATTAGCGACTATGTTGGCAATGTCAAGCTGTTTGCCAATAAACCGCTTCCGCTCATCGCCGTTCCGACGACCGCAGGCACCGGTTCCGAGGTCACGAAAGTCACGGTCATTATTGATACGAAAACGAACGTCAAAATGATGATTTCCCAGCCAGAATTATTGCCTGCCGTGGCGATTGTCGATCCGCTTTTAACCGTATCGTGTCCGCCATCGGTTACTGCAGCAACAGGGGTAGATGCGCTATGTCACGCGATTGAAGCCTATATTTCGCGCCGTGCCCATCCACTGACAGATGTGTTGGCTCTATCAGCGATTGAAGCGATCATGGGGAATTTGCGCAAAGCGTATGAAAACGGCAGTGATATCGATGCACGCGAGAAGATGGCAATTGGCGCGATGGTGGCAGGAGCTGCGTTTTCAAACGCATCGGTGACGCTTGTCCACGGGATGTCCCGACCGATTGGGGCACTATTTCACGTGCCGCATGGCGTGTCGAACGCGATGCTGCTGCCGGGGGTGCTGGAATTTACAAAAGAGAGCGCGAAAGAAAGACTTGCAGTGATCGCCCGTCTGATCAAACCGGAATTAAAGACAGCCTCCGATGAAGAAGCGGCCGATGCGCTTATTTTGGAAGTGAAGCAGCTCTGCCGGGATCTCCATATTCCAAATATGAAAACATGGGGAATTGAAAAAGAGCAGTTTGATAAGGTCGTTGATAAAATGGCAGCCGATGCGCTAGCGAGCGGCAGTCCAGGAAATAACCCAAGAGTTCCAACCCATGAAGAAATTGTGCAACTCTATCATGTTTGCTATGATTATGATTTTCGTTCAACGCATTTATCGCTCTAGTCAAAGAAAGGAGTTAATAGGGGAAGGGGGGAAAAGATGATGGATCTTTTTGTAATCGTTCTTGCTGAAGCGATAATGATGAGAGTTAGGTGGAAAGGACTGAATCAACAGACTCAGTCCTTTTTGTTGTATAGCAGTGCTTAGCAGGCGAGTTGTTGCAGATCTATTTTATTATTTGGCTTTGTTAAATTACAATGTTATCTTCTAATATTTTAATACTCTGAATGCATCTCGAACTTTTTTAGCAAATTCCAGTGGCGGCTCGATTGATTGAAAATGCATATACATTGCTCTTGGTTGGTCAAACAACCAGTGGTTATGGATTGCTGTTACAGTAATGTTTCTTTTTCTTAATTCTGTTAACAACGGATTAACCTCTTCTTGAAGCAGTACCGTTTCACCTAGATTTAGAGCATTTCCTTGGAAGTCTAAATTTTCAAAGGAAAAAAATTGAGGGTTAACTAGCGGAGAATTTGTTCTTCTTCCAAGTATTTTAAATGGAATGTCTCTGAATTTCTGCACAAGACATACTCCATTTATAACAGTGCCAGTTCCACCAAGGATTCTTGCAAATTCCCTGCATAGGTCTTTTTTTGAATCTAAACTCATCAATCATCCCTCTTTTCAAAAAAGTATTTAATATCCTTATTGTTATTTGTATGATTTTGGGGCATTTATGAATGGGAAAAAGGTTTACGACAAAAGTGGAATTTATAAAATGCAATATATCGTGGTTAATTGTTTAAAAAAGTCGAATCAAAAACGCCTATTATTAAAAAATGACAATAATGTGTCGGACAAAATGATATTTACTTATCGTTGAATACTCCCTGTAAGCGCTTTAAGATAAAGGTACAGTAAGCAAAAGGAGGAAATGAAGCATGACTCATACAACAGAAAGCCAGTCTAGCTTTCGTGTAAAGATTCAGCGTTTTGGTAGTTATTTAAGCGGAATGATTATGCCGAATATTGGGGCATTTATTGCGTGGGGAATTATTACAGCACTATTTATCCCGACAGGATGGCTGCCAAATGAAACATTTGCGAAGCTTGTCGGCCCGATGATAACGTATTTATTGCCATTATTAATTGGTTATACGGGCGGCAAAATGATTTATGATGTTCGCGGTGGCGTTGTTGGTGCCACAGCGACAATGGGAGTCATTGTCGGTTCGGAAATTCCGATGTTTCTAGGAGCAATGATTATGGGGCCACTCGGTGGTTACCTAATCAAAAAATTTGACCAGCTGATTCAAGGTAAAGTGAAACAAGGCTTTGAAATGCTTGTCAATAATTTTTCCGCTGGAATTATCGGTGGGCTGTTAACATTAGTTGCATTCAAAGGGGTTGGGCCAGTTGTTTCGGGAATTAGCAAAACGTTAGCAGCAGGTGTAGAAAAAATTGTTGATTTGCACTTATTGCCATTGGCAAATATTTTTATTGAACCAGGAAAAGTGTTATTCCTCAATAACGCGATCAATCATGGAATTTTAAGTCCACTTGGCATTGAACAGGCAACAAAAACAGGAAAATCGATTTTATTCCTGCTTGAAACCAACCCTGGTCCGGGTCTTGGTATTTTGTTAGCATATTGGTTGTTTGGAAAAGGAATGGCAAAGCAATCTGCACCGGGTGCGGTAATCATCCATTTCTTAGGCGGGATTCATGAAATTTACTTCCCATATATTTTAATGAGACCAATTTTAATTTTAGCTGCAATGGCTGGTGGAGTGAGCGGGGTATTAACATTTACCATTTTCGACGCTGGGCTTGTGGCGGTTCCATCTCCAGGAAGTATTTTTGCGCTATTAGCAATGACGCCAAAAGGTAATTATCTTGGAGTTTTGGCAGGCGTATTGGTCGCAACGGCAGTGTCATTCTTCGTCGCATCGATTTTCTTAAAATCGGCAAAAAATAACGAAGAAGAAGATATAACAAAAGCGGCTGAAAAGATGCAACAATTAAAAGGGAAAAAGAGTGATGTTGTTGCTGTGTTGAAAAATGAGGAAAAAGCAGTCCCAGCCAACGTCAAAAAGATTGTATTCGCTTGCGATGCAGGAATGGGCTCAAGTGCGATGGGGGCATCTATAATGCGGAATAAAGTGCAAAAAGCAGGGCTGGACATTGAAGTAACGAATACGGCGATTAACCAGCTTCCGCCAGATGCGGATATCGTTATCACCCATAAAAATTTGACGGATCGCGCAAAAGAAAAATTGCCAAACGCTTTCCATGTATCAGTGGAAAATTTCTTGAGCAGTCCAAAATATGATGAGCTCATTGAAATGTTAAAGAAATAAAGGTAGGCGTTTGCTTACCTTTTTTCTTTTCGCAAGAAAGTATTTTATTAAAAGATGGCAACAATAAAAAGGACGAAAAAGCAATATCTATTTCTTGTAATAAAAGGGATCGAGGCCTAAAATTTTTATTGAACAGATTATTTATTATTCTAAATCATGTCAACAATGGTTGCGCATGACGGGGAGGTGAAGGGGCCATGTATATATCTGCGCGGGAGCGAAAAATACTAGATATTTTGTTGTCCAATGACGAAGAAATAACGGTAGGAGAACTTGCTCGGCAACTAGACGTCAGCAACCGTACCATCCACCGGGATTTAAAAGGGATCGAACATATTTTAAAGGATTACCGACTGCAACTTGTTAAAAAAGCAGGGGTCGGCATTCGGGTTATTGGGGAAGAAGAAAAGAAAAAAGAGCTAGCGCTTCATCTATTTCATTTGTCCCATAAGGAATATACACCAGAGGAACGACAGATGATCATTCTGATTGCTTTGCTGGAAGCAACAGAGCCTGTCAAGCTTTTATCGCTGGCAAACGACCTCAACGTTACTGTCGCAACCATTAGTCATGATTTAGATAAAATCAATCAAATGATAGAAAAATACGGACTCTCCTTAATCCGAAAACGAGGATATGGAGTAGAAATTGCTGGATCCGAATCCGCAAAGCGGAGAATGATGAGTGAGCTGCTATTTCGTCACGTGGATGAACATGAGTTTCTTTCGTTAATGAAAGAGTCTATTCAAAAAAAGTCCATCAACACATTAAATACGGTCACAGAAAAACTTCTCGGGCTAGTCGATAGAAAAAAATTGGCCACCATTGAACAACAAATTGAACAGATCAAGGAGGAGCTTCCTTTTACGATTGCCGACAGTTCATATATTGCGCTAGTGGTCCATCTTGCCTTAGCAGTAGAGCGAATCAGCCATGGGGAATCGATTAATTTTGATCAGCAATATTTAGAAACGATTCAGACAACAAAAGAATATAAAACCGCGGAAAAAATTGCGCGATCGTTAGAGCGTGCTTTCCGCATCACGATTCCAAAAGAGGAAATCGGTTATATTACCATGCATTTAATGGGAGCGAAACTTCGCGACCGCCAAGGTTATATGCTAGAAGAGGCAAGTTTTGAAGTAGGCATTAAAGCGCAAGAGCTAATTCGGTTTGTCAGCGCTGAACTGCATGTAGATATTACAAACGATTATACGTTATACGAAGATTTGGTCGTTCATTTAAAACCAGCACTTTATCGCATCCAGCATAACATGGGGATTGCCAATCCGCTTTTAGAAAAAATTGTGCAAGATTATCCGGAACTTTTTGCGGTATTAAAAAAAGGTGTGAAACAAGTATTTCCGGATGTAACCGTTCCAGACGAAGAAATTGGTTATTTAGTTCTCCACTTTGCGGCGGCATTATTAAGGGAAAAGAAAGGATTGCGTGCGTTAGTGATCTGTTCGAGTGGACTAGGGACGGCAAAAATATTAGCAACAAGATTGAAAAAAGAAATTCCCGATATTGTACACATGGAACAGATTTCTGTTTTTGAATTGGGAAACACGGATGTAACGCCATACGACTTGATCGTTTCGACCGTCCCAATTGATGGCTTGGCAAAACCGTATTTCGTTGTCAGTCCAATGCTGCGGGAAGAAGAGATTGTGTCGATTAAACAGTTTTTAAAAAGCAGAAATGCGGTTTCCCGTAAGGAAGATGTGGACGACGCAGTAGGAAGATCTCATGATGTGGTCAAGAAAATGGCTTCCATTCAAAAAATGAGCGAAACCATTCTCCGAATTTTGGAAGGGTTTACGTTACAACAGGTAAATAGCCGATCCATCAAAGAAGTATTAGCAGAGGCATGTCATCAGCTATGGCAAAAAGGAATCATTTTCAACTCTGAGAAAGTTCTTACAGAATTGTTGCGGAGAGAGACATTAGGAGGATTGGGAATACCGGAAACGTCGCTCGCATTGTACCATACTCGAAGCTCTGCGGTGCTTGTTCCTTCTTTTACGATTTATCGGTTAACGGAATGCCAAACAATCAAAGGAATGCACGATCAGCCGATGGCTGTAAATACTATTTTACTGTTGTTAGCGCCCGATTCACCTAGTCAAGAAATGCTTTCCGTTCTAAGCCATATCAGCTCATTGGTCATTAAAGATGAAGATAGCATGGCCTTATTTGCAAAAGGGAATCGCGAACAGGTGTATTCATTTTTGAGCTATCATTTAGACAAGTTTTTTCATGACTATTTTTAACAGCGTAGGGGAGTGAATAACATGTCAATGCCAATTTTACAGAAAGAAAATATTATGTTAAATGCACGAGTAGAAAATAAAACGGAAGCCATTCGTTTAGCAGGGCAAATTTTAGTGAATCACGGTTATGTTGAAGATTCTTATATTGATAAAATGTTTGAGCGAGAAGCGTTAACAACAACATATATAGGAAATTTCGTTGCGATTCCGCATGGTACAGAGGATGCGAAACAACTTGTCAAACATTCTGGTATTTCGATTGTACAAATTCCTAATGGGGTTGATTTCGGAGATGGCAATATTGCCAAACTATTGATTGGAATCGCTGGAAAAAATAATGAACATTTGGAGATTCTCTCGAAAATCGCCATCGTTTGTTCGGAAGAGGAAAATGTAGAAACGATGATTAATGCGGCGACAGAAGATGATATTCTTCGCCTTCTAAATGAGGTGAATTAAACATGTTGGCTGTTCATTTTGGCGCAGGAAATATTGGAAGAGGATTTATCTGGAGTTTGCTTTCTCAATCCGGCTATGAAGTGGTGTTTGTCGATATTAATGATGAAGTGGTCTGCTTATTAAAGGAAAAACAGGAGTATCGGGTCATCATTGCCGATGAACATAAACAAGAGCAGCTGATTCGCAACGTTTCTGCTGTCAATAGTCAAACAGAACGTGAAAAGGTCATTGATTATATCACAAAAGCTCACCTCATTACAACGGCGGTCGGACCGCATATCTTACCGGCTATCGCCACGATTCTTGCGGAGGGGCTGCAAAAAAGAGCCGAGATCAATCAAACACCGCTTCATATTATTGCTTGTGAAAATATGATTGGCGGAAGTGAAGTGTTAAAAAGCCATGTTTTTGCAAAGATTTCCGAAGCAGATAAGCCGTTGTTCGAAAAGTATTACGGTTTTCTAAATTGTGCGGTAGACCGTATCGTTCCGAATCAAAAAAACGAAGATCCTCTCTCCGTTATGGTCGAGCCGTTTTATGAATGGGTGATCGAAAAACGAAACATCATTGGCGACATTCCGCCGATTCAAGGAGCATATTTTGTTGATGATTTAAAACCTTATATTGAGCGCAAGCTTTTTACCGTAAATACCGGGCATGCGATTGCTAGTTATTTAGGATACTATAAAAAATTGCAAACGATACAAGAAGCAATGAATGATGGAGAGATACGCTCGGATGTGGAAAAAGCGCTGCAAGAATCAGGTGCGGTGTTAGTAAAGAAATATGGATGGAATGAAAACGAACATCAAACTTATATTCAAAAAATCATTCAACGTTTTATGAATCCTTCCATTTCTGATGAAGTCGTCCGGGTTGCTCGTTCTCCAATTCGCAAACTTGGGGCGAATGATCGCCTCATAGGACCGGCCACGCAATATTATGACTTGTTGGGACAAGTACCGCTTGGTTTAGTCAAAGGAATTGCCGCACTGTTATTGTTTGACTATGAAAACGATGACGAAGCAGTTGCGTTGCAAAAAACCATTCAAGAAACAGGAGTAGAAGGGGCCCTATACCAATATTCACAATTAGAAAAAGATCATCCTCTTGTTATAGCAATAAAAGATCAATGGCAGCATTTAAAGTAAACGGATGACCTGCCTTGCCAAAACATTGGCAAGGCAGGTTTTTTTCATGGTTTATTAACAACGTTTGGCAGCAAGACAAACGTTTTATAAAAATATTGCGAAAATACCGCAGACCATGTCGATAATGTTCTGCAAAACATATAACGAATACATAAATGCACATAAAATTTTGAAAGCGCATCATTTTTAGAAGTCTGATTACAAGGTTGTAAAAACTTTGTAGTCAGCTTTTTTAGATGTTGGTGTGTGAAAATGTCGATAGATGAGAAACTTTCCGCAGTTCGAAAATACGACGAAAATGTAAAATCGATGAAGTATTTTCACCAACTGTCGTAAGAAATCAAAAAAGTTAATCCGACGTATCGAAATAATGCTTATCCAGTAATAAAACAATATTTTCTTGTTTTTTTAAATTTCTAAATTGACTAAATTTTTATTTTGTCTTACAATATAAAAAACTTACAAACAAACAATAAAAAGAGGGGAGGCCTAAGACTAGACAAATTTAAATTTAAAAATTGTTATTATCTAAATTATAATTGGTGATTTAACTTATCAATGTGAATAAGAAGGGTGTAAATAGAGAAGAAGTAAATTAGATCATAATATCAAGATTAATTATCCATATTGCATACAACAAATAGCGTTTATAAACCAACAAAAAGATTTTTGTAAGCGATTACCTTATGCTTTGTATGAAAAAATGTTTAAATATTAGCAATTTACTGACCCTAATAATAAACAGAACTTATCTAGAGTTAGTAGTTATTACATATCGAAATAGTCGAAGCAATGAAAAATATAGACTCAATGTTAGATGTTGTAATTATTAAATGTTCAAATCATCGTGACGTGAGATGCTGACAATACTAATGTTAAAAAAGAAGGAGGAATAAATATGTTAGAAACAAACACAAATAAAGAAGCCATCGTACAGACAAAATTAAAAAGAAGCCAAGTTCGCTGGTTCATTGTTGCCATGCTGTTTTTAGTCACTTCTGTCAACTATGCTGATCGCTCAACTATTTCTATAGCAGGACCAGCTATACAGAAAGAACTAGGCTTAAGCGCTGTCTCAATGGGGTATATTTTTTCGGCCTTTGCTTGGGCTTATGTTATTGGGCAGATTCCTGGAGGATGGTTTTTGGATCGCTATGGTTCTAAAATTGTCTATGCTTTTAGCATCTTTTTTTGGTCACTTTTCACTTTGCTTCAAGGGTTTGTTGGTTTTGTTAGCGCTGGTGCTGTTGTTGTGCTTTTATTTGTCTTGCGTTTTCTTGTGGGACTATCTGAAGCACCATCATTCCCTGCGAACAGTCGAATAGTAGCGGCTTGGTTTCCATCTCAAGAACGTGGAACAGCTGCCGCTTGCTTTAACTCCGCTCAGTATTTTGCAACAGTTATTTTTGCACCTATTTTAGGTTGGATCACAAGTTCTTTTGGCTGGCCATATAACTTCGCATTTATGGGTGTTTTAGGAATTATTTTGTCTTTTGTTTGGATGAAAGTGATTTACAATCCTAAAGATCATCCCCGTGTAAACCAAGCAGAGTTAGAATATATCGAGCAAGGTGGAGCTCTAATTGACATGGACAAAAATAAGAATAGCAACAAAAGTGATGAAAAACCAAAATTAGTTTATCTGAAACAACTATTAAAAAACCGTATGATGATTGGGATTTATATAGCTCAATTCTGTATTAATACACTTACTTACTTCTTTTCAACTTGGTTCCCAGTATATTTAGTTCAGGAACGCCATATGTCTATTCTTAAAGCAGGGTTTGTTGCCTCTCTTCCGGCAATTTGTGGATTTGCAGGGGGAATTTTAGGTGGTATTTTCTCTGACTATTTGCTAAGAAAAGGCTATTCTTTGACAGTAGCAAGAAAAGTTCCTATCGTTCTTGGGATGTTTATGTCTATGAGTTTGATTATTGCTAACTATGTAGATATGAATTGGATTGTTATTGTTGTAATGGCCCTTGCTTTTTTCGGAAAAGGATTTGGCGCATTAGGATGGGCTGTAATGTCCGATACCTCGCCGAAGGAGTTAGCGGGATTAAGTGGTGGTTTATTCAATACATTCGGCAATATTTCAGGAATTACAACACCGATTATCATAGGTTATATTGTTGAAGGAACTGGATCTTTCAACGGAGCACTTATCTTTGTAGGAGTGAATGCACTAGTAGCTATATTCAGCTACCTTGTTATTGTTGGTGAAATCAAACGTGTGGAACTAAAAAAAGCATGATTAGAATGCACATGCTATCAAGTAAATATAAAAATCTTAATGGAGCATAGATGTCCACATCATGCTCCATCTTATTTATAGCTGCCGGAGACCTTTATAGAACATATTGAAATAAGGAATGGAAGCCGCTTATGTAGGTGGGACTAGTGACCTACTATTAATCATTTCATGGATTTCCTACTATCTCATAAAGATAGATTTTAATATTTAATTTTCTCGCAAAATAAAAAATTTAATTGATTATTTATAAATTTATAAATTGACTAAATATTCATTTTGTCTTACAATATAAATAACTTACAAATAAACAATAAAGGAAACTAATTGGATAATCAGGTTTAACTTTGCGATTTTTTATTTACAATCGAGCAAAAAATAGAAAATAGCTATATTTAGCTTAATTCATATGTGATTTATTTTTTAATATCCAACTCCATAAATAATAAATCAATTTATGAGGTGATAAAATGTTTCAAGTTTCAGTTACAGTCAATACTACCAATTTAACTGATCTCGATTTGAAACAATTGTGTCAGCTCGGTGTAGATTGCATTGACTTTGGTAATGGAAATTCTTTCGAAGGGGTTAAAGAACAAGGATATCCTGACTTAGATAAGCTGTTAAAACTAAAAAAGAGAATCCGCTCATGGGGAATGGATATTAATCGGGTAACTCTTCCTAACATTACAGAGAATTTTATGAAAAACCGTCCTGGAAGTGAAAAGGAACTAGAAAATTCATGTAATGCGGTTAAAGTTTTCGCGGAAGCAGGGATAACACTTGTACGGCAACGTTTTGAAGGTGATGTATTTGAAGGTCTTTCTAGAAAATATAAAGCAGTTCAACGTGGAGGAGCTATTGCGCGCGGAGAAAGTATCGGCCTTATGACAGAAAAACGGCAAAAACCTACATTTGAAGAACTTCAAGACTGGTGGAAATCTTTCCAAATCGCTTATAGAGAGCTAGTCCCTATAGCTCAAGAAAATAATGTCAGAATAGCGATACATCCTTCGGATACGCCACATCCAGATTCACCTTTTGGTGGATTAGGGCTACACAGAATTATTGACGATTTTCCAAATAAAAATGTAGGGTTTGTTTATTGTGTTGGAACAAGAGCTGAAGCAGGAGGGTCATCTTTAGTTCTTGATGAAATCAACTACTTTGGACGAAAAGGAAGAATATTTTTGGTTCATCTTCGTAATGTAAGAGGAAGTTTACCAACCGAAGGGGCATTTGAAGAAGCATTATTAGATGATGGTGATTTAAATATGTTCAGAATATTGCTTGAACTTAGGAAGGTTGGTTATCAAGGATGTATCAATCCCGATCATGTTCCAATTCTGACCGGAGATGAACCGGACTACGACGACAGATGGAAGTATTCCAATATCGGTTGGAAGACTTCCAGCATAGGATTTGCTTATTCCATAGGATATGTAAAGGCCCTAATAGCAGCAATGTATGAATTTGAGGGAAGACCAATATATAAATAATCAATACTGAAGGGGGAGTAATTTTGAAAGTTTATAGAAATAATCGCCCACCATTGTACATACAGGTACATCCGGATGACAATACGGCTATTATTGTAAATAGTGGCGGATTGGATGAAGGCACTGAATTTCCTTGTGGCTTAAAATTAATCGAGCGAATACCGCAAGGGCATAAAGTTGCCCTCCGCGACATTTATGAAGGTGAAGAAATTGTAAGATATGGAGAAGTTATCGGTTATGCCAAAACTACAATAAAAAAAGGGAGTTGGGTAAAGGAATCATTAGTGCTTATGCCGACTCCTCCAAAACTAACTTCTTTAACCTTTTCTAATAAGGTTAAAGAAGTTCTTCCGTTAGAGGAGGAATTCACTTTTTTAGGATTTCGCAACGAAGATGGTACAGTAGGCACCAAAAATATTCTGGGGATTACTACAAGTGTTCAATGTGTAGCTGGTGTTTTAAATGTTGCTGTAAAGAAAATAAAGGAGGAACTTTTGCCTCTATTCCCTAATGTTGATGATGTTATTGCCCTAAATCATGCTTACGGTTGTGGTGTGGCAATCAATGCACCTGATGCAGTAATCCCGATTCGTACTCTTCAAAACTTAGCGAGACATCCTAATTTCGGTGGGGAACTGATGATTATCGGATTAGGATGTGAAAAATTATCTCCCGATCGTTTAAACAATGGCATTAATGACAACATCCTCATTTTACAAAATGAAAATGGATTTATGAATATGATTAATTCCATTATGGAAATGGCCGAAAAAAAGTTAAAAAAACTAAACGAAAGAAAGAGAGAGAAAATCCCTGTTTCAGAATTGGTTATAGGCGTACAATGTGGTGGAAGTGATGCCTTTTCCGGGGTAACTGCTAATCCGGCTGTAGGTTATGCTGTTGATCTCTTAATTAAGTCAGGAGCAACTGTATTATTTTCGGAAGTTACTGAAGTGAGAGATGCGGTGCATCTGCTGGCACCACGTGTAATTAATGAAGAAGTAGGAAAAGCGCTAATCAGAGAAATGGGATGGTATGATAATTACTTAAGAAGAGGGGAAGCCGATCGTAGCGCTAATCCGTCTCCAGGAAATAAACGTGGTGGATTAACAAATGTTGTAGAAAAGTCACTTGGTTCCATTATCAAATCCGGAAGCACACCGATTGTAGATGTATTAGCTCCAGGGGAAAGAGTAAGAAAAAAAGGACTTATTTTCGCAGCTACACCTGCCAGCGATTTTGTTTGCGGAACTCTTCAATTAGCATCAGGAATACATTTGCAAGTTTTCACAACAGGAAGAGGCACACCTTATGGATTATCAATGGTTCCAGTAATCAAAGTATCTACTCGAAGCGAACTACGCGAACAATGGCCTGATCTGATTGATATCGATGCCGGAAAAATCGCTACTGGAGAAGCAACAATTGAAGAAGTTGGTTGGGAGATTTTTAAAGAAATTATAGAAGTAGCAAGCGGAACAAAAAAGGCATGGGCCGATAAATGGAAAATTTATAATGATTTAGTTTTATTTAATCCATCTCCAGTAACATAAATAAAAAATATTAAAAACATATACAATTGTCTTACAATATTATTGACTTAAGTATATAATTAAAGAAAGGCGGAACTTACTTATGGATAAATTAAGAAAATCCCCTAGGGGGATTATGGGATTCCCAGTGACGCCAATGGATTCTAGAGGCAACATAGATCTTGATGGTCTAAGGGCAAATATCGATTTCTTAATTAAATCCGGGCTATCATCAATATTTGTTGTTTGCGGAGCCGGAGAACTGCAATCAGTTAGTAATGATGAATATAAGGAGATTGTGAGAGTTGCTGTAGAGAGAACGAAGGGAAAAGTTCCTCTTTATACAGGAGTTGGAGGAAATATTAAACAGGCTTTGGAACAGGCAAGAATTTCGCAAGAGTTAGGAGCCGATGGATATTTAATCTTTCCTCCTTATCTCATAGACCCTTCCCAAGACGGTTTATATGCTTACTTAAGCACCATTATTAATAGTACAGACTTAAACGCTATCGTATATAACAGAGGCAATTGTTTGTTAGAAGTCGAAACGCTTCAAAAATTATGCGAATTACCACAACTAGTGGGTTTCAAAGATGGAATAGGTAATATTGAGTTGAATGCGGAACTTACGCATGCCATAGGCGATCGCCTCGAATGGATTAATGGAATGCCCTTAGCAGAAGTAACAATGGCTGCTTATCTTAATCTTGGCTTTAAGTCTTATTCATCTGCTATTTCTAACTATATTCCGCATATTTCTATCAAATACTATCATGCGCTGTTAAACGGAAACAAGGCGGAAGCACGTGAAATCTACGAAAATGTAATTCTTCCTATTCATAGAATTAGAAAAAAGAAAAAAGGATATGCAGTAGCACTTATTAAAGCAGGCATGGAAATAGTAGGTTTACCAGTAGGTACTAATGTAAGACCGCCGGTTACACCAGTGGAGAAAGAACATTATGAAGAGCTCGAACACATAATCAAAAAAGCATTAGAAAAATATCCAAATGATGTAAAGGTTTAATTAGGAAACTATTCTTGAAGCAGGATTTGTTTCTATACTTCCTGTCTTATTTACTTTTATTGTCTTTGTACTTGGAGAAACTTTTTTAATAAAGAATGCTTGGTATCTAATCAAATGGCTGTGCCTTTGTTTTTCTAAACAAAGTGTATGTCCGACCTCCATCTCATGGATAGGTTGAACGAAGGAATTCGTGAGATATGGGAGGGTACACCGCCATGAGAAAGGTGAAGATCCAACTGGTGCGATCATCGGAACGCCCATCTCTATTTCCGAGAAATGGGATCGTAGGGGATCTTCCTCCAGAGCTGTTGTATCCAAAAGTTTAAATATATTCAAGATCTATCCTGCCTTCTGGTGCTCATTCTGGATGCATCCTTGCGAAAATCGAAGAAATTCAAAGAAAAAAAGAGAAAATCGATATTTTTATAGAGGGAGGGAGATTAAATGAGTGAACTAAAATACGCTGTAAGTTCGGTACGCAGGAGTACTTTGTCGCAACAAGTTTTAGAACAATTGATACAGCTTCTAGTAAGTGGTAAGTTGAAACCAGGAGATAAATTACCATCTGAGATAGAATTAATGGAACAATTAGAAGTAAGTAGACCTGTTCTGAGAGAAGCTCTAAGATCCCTTGAGACACTAGACATTATAACAAGGAAGCCACGTGGAGGAACATATATTAACGATAAAGTGGGAAGTGATCCTTTTAAGGCGATGCTTGCTGTGTCAATTAATAATGTTCCAGCCATCATTGAAGCTCGTATGACATTAGAGCTCGGATTAGTGACGATTGCTGCTGAAAAAATAACGGATCAGCAGTTAAAAAAATTAAAAGATACCATTGATCAAATCAGAGAACATGCTGATAGTAACTATGGATTTTTAGATAAAGAATTTCATCGAATCATTGCATTGAGTGCTAATAACCCTATTGTTGAAGGAATGATTATTTCCTTACTCATCACACATGAAAAAACAGACAGTTTGATTAAATATAGAGAGCCAGATATTACAATCGAACATCATCTTGCAATTTACGAAGCGCTTAAAAATAGAGACCCAGTAGAAGCTTTCAAACAGATGTACAGGCACTTAAGTTTTGTGCGCAATAAGATTTTAGCTGATTATGAAAATGAGTAATATATGTAATATTAAATATTCAATTAGGGGAACTTTTCATGTGAGTCATTACTCTTTATTGTTTAGGCGAGCGTATTAAAATGTTTGAATCTGATTTTAAAATGCTTAAGCATATGAAAGGAAATAAACCCCTTTTCGAAATTATTTACTGTAAATGGTTGTATTTTCCACAAAATTCCTTATTGCAATAAACGAGTCAAGCCATTTTTCGAGATTAAGGCATGGCTCTATATTCGCATTTTCAAGTGACAAGGGGGATATTAACATGGCGGTATCGGAAGTTAAAACTAAAAAACAAACATATCTCAATTATATAGATGGCAAATGGGTTCACTCATCCACAAAAAAAGTTGATAAAAGCATCAACCCAGCCAATAAAAATGAAATAGTAGGGTATGTTCAACAATCCAATGAAGAAGATGTAAATAAAGCCGTAGAAGCGGCTAAGAAAGCGCAAGTTAATTGGAGAAGACTATCTAGTGTTAAAAGAGGGGAATATCTTTATAAGGCTGCTAGTGAACTGGAAAAAAGAATGGATGAAATCGCAGAAACAATGACGCGGGAAATGGGCAAGACATTCCCTGAGTCAAAAGGAGAGGTACAGAGAGGAATTGCAATCCTTCGTTACTATGCGGGAGAAGGAATGAGAAAGATTGGTGATGTTATTCCTTCTTCAGATAGCGAAGCGCTTATGTTTACAACCCGTGTACCACTTGGTGTTGTAGGAGTTATCACTCCATGGAATTTTCCTGTAGCCATTCCTATTTGGAAAATTGCCCCTGCCATTATATATGGAAATACGGTTGTATTCAAACCGGCTCAAGAAACAGCAGTGACTGCTGCTAAAATTGTTGAATGTTTAGATCAAGCTGGTTTGCCAGCTGGTGTTGTTAATATGGTAACCGGCAGAGGATTGGTAGTAGGAAATGCTATAGCCGAACATCCAGATATTAATGCAATTACCTTTACTGGTTCAAATGAGGTTGGAAAAACAATTGCTCAAAAAGCAGTGGCACGGGGAGCTAAATATCAGCTTGAAATGGGTGGCAAAAACCCTGTAATTGTATTGGATGATGCTGATCTTGACCAGGCTGTGGAAGCAACTGTTAGTGGAGGACTGCGCTCCACTGGACAAAAATGTACAGCAACAAGCCGAGTGTTCGTTCATAGTAATGTATATGATGAATTCAAGGAAAAACTATTATCGAGGGTAAAACAAATAACAATAGGCAATGGATTAAATAATGATACATGGATGGGACCTTGTGCTAGCGAAAAACAGTTAGAAACAGTTCTGTATTACATACGCAAAGGAATCGAGGAAGGTGCCACTTTACTGTACGGTGGTAATCGTTTAGAAGATGGGGAATTTAAAAATGGATTTTATGTGCAACCAACTATCTTTGAAAATGTCTCTCCTAATATGACAATTGCTCGAGAAGAAATATTTGGGCCTGTATTAGCTTTAATTAAGGTGGATACGTTGGAAGAAGCATTAAATTTAGCAAATGATACTCCATTTGGCCTTAGCGCCTCTATCTTTACCAAAAATATAGGAAACGCTCTATCATTCATAAATGAAATTGAAGCGGGATTAGTTCGCATTAATGAAGAAAGTGCAGGCGTAGAGCTACAGGCTCCTTTTGGAGGAATGAAGCAATCTAGTTCACACTCAAGAGAACAAGGACGAGCTGCCATTGAATTCTTTACATCAATTAAAACTGTTCTTATTAAAAGTTAAAAGTGTCTGTTTGTCGCATTCCTAAATTATTGAAAATTAATGGAATATCAGAAAAAGAGAGCCTATCTATCTGTAACTATAACTGAACTGAACCAAAAAGTTAGACACGGAAATTTAGACAATGATTTGGGTATGAGTTCGGTATTGAACCGGACTCATGCCTTTTAATTTTGCCTTGATTCGTTTGTGATTGTAATAATGAATATAATTCTCTAATTCGTGTTTAAAATGCTCCATGCTCTCAAATTCCTCGTATACTAAGTTTCAGAAAGTTTTTTTATCGAATTTCCAGTCCGATACGCTCCTTGACAATCGCATATCTTGGGTGGTTGCCTTTGTGGGAGGGGCGCGCCCCTCCCACAAAGGGTTGAGCGTACCGGGGTTGGACTTTTCGCAATGTTCCTGGATAATGGTCTTAGGATCATCGGGGATACTCTTCTCATTCCTGTAGCTTTGACTACTTGTAAAGTCTGTCTCCTCGGCCCCTGTTTGGACGTCTAACCCGCAGGCTGTTCCCGTTGGTTTTCCCCATGCTGGAAGGAGCAGCTTCCAGGGCAGCCCATGGTCCAACGTGAGTTCTCATATGCGAGGGTGACTGGTCAACAGGCGCGATCCGGGGGCATCCCGAAGAGTCCTACCCCTCGATCCTACAACAATAGGAGGTGATCTCATGAAACTCTACGTCGGGATCGACGTGAGCTCACGCGACTTAGCCACCTGCATTATGGATCATGAAGGAAATACGTGCGCACGCTTCAAAGTGGATAATCATCTTCTGGGCGCCACCTTCCTTCGGGATCAAATCCTCCTGTGGGCTAACAAGCGAAAGCCAACCGAAATTCTGATCGGGATGGAAGCCACCTCGGTCTACAGTTGGCATCCAGCTATGTTTTTCCACCAGCAGGAGGCCTTGCAGGCTTGGAACGTCAAGGTGTTTACGATCAATCCAAAGCTCATTCGCAAGTTTAAAGAAGCCTATGTCGACTTGGAGAAAACGGATGACATCGATGCTTGGATCATTGCGGATCGGCTTCGCTTCGGCCGTCTGAAGATGACGGCTGTCCTCAAGGAGCAGTTTCTCGCGCTTCAGCGACTGACACGCATGCGATATCATCTCGTCCACCAGTTAACCCGTGAGAAACAGTATTTTCTCCAGCACTTGTTTTACAAATGCAGTTCCTTTACCCAAGAGGTGGACAGTTCGATCTTCGGACATGCCATTCTCGAACTGCTGCTTGAGTCGTGGAGCCTCGATGACATCTGCCAAATGGATGTCAAGCAGTTGGCCGACTTCCTGCGCCAAAAAGGGCGCAATCGCTTTGCCGATCCGGAATGCATCGCCAAGTCGATTCAAAAGGCGGCCCGTTCGTCGTATCGGTTGTCCAAGTGTGTCGAGGATTCCATCGACTTGCTGTTAGGGCTGTCGATTCAATCAATCCGCAGCCTGCAATCGCAGCTCAAAGAGCTCGATAAAGCCATTACCCGCCATCTTGAAGGCATTCCGAACACACTGCAAACCATCCCAGGCATCGGACCGGTTTATACCGCAGGCATCCTGGCCGAAATCGGGCAAATCGAGCGGTTTCACAACCAGGCCGCCTTGGCAAAATATGCCGGCTTGACATGGTCCAAGCACCAATCGGGCCGTTTTCAAGCCGAGGACACCTCCCTCATTCGTTCCGGCAATCGCTATCTCCGTTACTACCTAGTGGAGGCTGCCAACTCGGTGCAACGGCATGATGCGACGTTTCGTGCGTACTACCGGAAGAAGTATGAGGAAGTGCCCAAACACCAACATAAACGAGCCCTCGTCCTCACCGCTAGAAAACTCGTGCGTGTGATCGATGCGCTGCTACGCAACGGTCAAATCTACACGCCAAGAAAGGGGGAAGATCGATAAGAGGATCGATCTGGTATACCAATATCAACCTTTAGACCCAGTTTATTACATGTACCAATACTGGGTTTCTTCAGTATTGCCTTTTTTCGGATCATCGGACAAGGGAATTTCCAATTTCTATGATTTTTCACCTTGACATATTACCGCAGGACTTAAGGTACAGTAATTCAGACTTTAATAAGCCAAAGAAATTCTCCATGACCGCATTATCCAAACAATTTCCTTTACGCGACATGCTTTGGGCAATCCCTCGTTCTTTTAATGTGTGTTGATACTTTTTCATTTGATAATGTCAACCTTGATCGGAATGGAGGATGGGGGCGTCTCCTTCTTTTAAACAGTCAAAAGCTTTGTCCAACATTTTGGAAACAAGCGAATAAACAGGCCGACTTTCTATGTTGTAAGCGATAATTTCTCCGTTGTATAAATCTAGAATTGGGGATAAATATAGCTTCTCCCCATGCAAATGGAATTCTGTCACATCTGTCACCCATTTCTCATTTGGTTTCGATGCGTGAAAGTCACGCCCTAAAATATTAATCGCAATGTTCCCCACTTGCCCACGATAGGAGCGATACTTTTTCATGCGGACAAGACATTTTAATCCCATTTCATTCATTAGGCGCCGGACTGTTTTATGATTGATTTTTAACCCTTGATTACGTAATTCTAATGTGATACGACGGTATCCATACCTTCCTTGATGTTCCTCAAAAATTTCCTTCATCCATTCCTTCATTTCCTTATATTTATCTGGACGATTCATTTGTTTGACCCAGTAATAATACGTACTGCGCGCAATGCCAGCGACCTTTACTAGATCGGTGGCTTTAAATTCATGCCTAAATTCAAAGATGATTTGCGCTTTGTCTTGTTCTGTAATTTTTCCTTTTCTTGAAGTAACTTTTTTAAGTAAGCATACTCCATACGTAAACGCTCATTTTCAGCTAATAATGCTTCTTGTGACCCTTCTACTCGTTGAGATTTCTTTGTTTCTTTTTTCATGGATGGACGCTCCTTTTTCTTTGGTTGAAGAGCGTCCATCCCTTGTGTTTCGAATAAATGCCTCCAATTCCACACCGTGCTCGAGGAAGGGATGTTAAATCGGGCAGAGGTTTCTTCGATAGACGCTCCTGTTTCGTTCATATAGTTGATTACGTCCATTTTAAACTCCATGGAGTAATTTGTATACATTTTTTGAAATGCTTCTGATCCATGTTCTCTGTACTTAGCCACCCATTTTTTTAACATCGATACACTTACATGATACTTTTGTGCGGTTACCTTAAAGGAATCTACCTCTTCAAGATAAGCCCTAACTGCAGCTAATTTAGTTTCTAAACTGTATTTAGTCATATAAAAACTGTACCTCCAATGGTTAGTTGTGTCTAACAATTGGGGTGCAGTTCAAACCCGGCTCTCTTTTTTATCGTTTTTGTCGGTGAACTCCGGTTTAATACCTTGATTTTTCATCTAAAAATTTAAGCAGTTTCTAACGATGTATGGGATGGCAATTTCCTTATCTCTGATTGGCTAAAGGTGAAATAGGGATTGTAAAACGCTTTCAATTATTGTATGATGGTACTAAACCGGTTTATGAAAACGCTTATAAATACTAAATCGATTTAGTAATGAAAGAGGGATCCCTTTGAAGAAAGTTACGATGGCTGACGTCGCAAAGTTGGCGGATGTCTCGAAAAGCACCGTGTCGCAATATTTAAATAAACGCTATGAATATATGAGCGAGGAAACGAGAAAACGAATTGCCATGGCGATTAAGGAATTGGGATATCAACCGAATTTTATCGCCCGCAGCTTAAAACAGAAAACAACGATGACAATCGGAGTGATCGTCTTCAACATTATGCATATGCTTACGACGCAAGTGCTGCATGCGATTGAGGAAGAGTGCCAAGAGCGGGGTTTCCATGTTATCGTCTCTAATTCCGATGATGATCCGGAGAAAGAAAAGAAATATATTGAGATGCTGCGGGCAAAACAAGTCGATGGTTTGATTATTTTTCCAACAGGAAAAAACGCTGATATATATCAAAAATTAATTGAAGAACGGTTTCCGCTTGTGTTTGTCGATCGGATGGTTCCGGAGGTCAAAGCGGACGCAGTTCTGCTTGATAATCAAAAGGCTGCTGAATTGGCGGTCGAATATTTTGCTGAGCGTGGTTACGAACACATCGGAATTGTCACTCCGCCGCTTGTTTCCCATATCGTTCCGAGGATGGAGCGCATTGAAGGATTTCGGCAAGCGTTAGTAAAAAAGGGACTTCCAGTTGTTGACGATTATTTTATCACAACGGAGATCCCGCGTATTCAAAAAGAATTGACAAGGTTGTATGAATCCGGACGCTTGCCGGAAGCATTGTTTGCGATCAATGATTTAACATTGATGGAAGTTTTGTATTTTATTAAAGGAAATCATATTAATACTCCTGACGAATTGGCGATCATCAGCATTGACGATGTGCCGTTTGCCCATGTTTATACGCCGACGTTGACGACGATCTCGCAGCCGACGTTTGCCATGGGGAAAAAAGCGGCAGAACGGCTTTTTTTGCAAATCGAAAAAAAAAGCGAGCATCAACCGCAAGTTTTTCGTTTTTCGCCTACGTTTATCGAACGAGGATCGGTAAAGGAAAAAACATCATAGAAAGAGGGAGCAGACATGGAAGCAAAACAACCAGTTGTAATTGGTGTCGATATCGGAACGACGAGCACAAAAGCGGTGGCGTTTGGCGAACAGGGGCGGACGCTAGCCTCCCACGCAATTGATTATCCAATAATACAGCAGCATCCAGGCTGGGCGGAGCAGGATCCGGAGGAGATTTTCGCAGCTGTTGTGAAAACTGTAAACGCTGTTATTTCTAAGTTAAAAATTCCTTCTAGCCAAGTGAAGGCGATCGGATTCAGCGCGGCGATGCATTCATTAATGGCGCTTGATGTATCAGGACGCCCGCTTACCCGCTGCATTATTTGGGCCGATAACCGCAGTGTCGAACAAGCGGAGCGGCTTTTGGATGAATTAAGCGGCATAAGCATTTACAAACGGACTGGAACCCCGATTCATCCGATGTCCCCGCTTCCGAAATTGCTTTGGCTGAAAGAGGAACAGCCTGATTTATTCCGTCAGACGCACAAATTTGTATCGATGAAAGAATATGTGCTTTATCAATTATATGGCCAATATGTTGTCGACTATTCGATCGCTTCAGCAACGGGTCTGTTCCGCTTAGATACGCTTGATTGGGATGAGGATGTTCTTAAACTTCTCGGAATGACAAGAGCGCAGTTATCGAGCTTGGTGCCAACGACGCACATATTGCGGGGGATGAGGAAAGAATGGGCTGAGCAAATGGGCTTGGATCCGAACGTCCCTGTCGTTGTCGGAGCTAGTGACGGGGTGCTCGCTAATGTCGGCGTCGGAGCGATTTTGCCCGGGGAGGCGGCGGTTACGATTGGAACAAGTGGCGCGGTGCGGACGATTTCCCCAATTCAAAAAACAGATGAAAAAGGGCGGACGTTTTGTTATGCGCTTACACCAAATCATTGGGTCGTTGGCGGGCCGACGAACAATGGCGGTATTTTGCTGCGTTGGCTTCGTGACGAATTTGGCAGCCCAGAGCGCGAAGTGGCGAAAAGGCTCGGCATTGATCCATATGAACTGCTGACAAAGTACGCTGAAAGAGTTCCAGCAGGTTCAGAAGGATTGCTGTTTCTTCCGTTTTTGTCTGGCGAACGTGCACCGTACTGGAACGCGAACGCAAGAGGGACTTTTTTCGGCATCAGCCTCCGTCATAAGCGGGAGCATTTTATTCGCGCGGTGATGGAAGGGGTATGTATGAGCGTCTTTTCTGTCGCTCTGGCGATTCGCGATGTCACAGGGCCGCTGTCGGAAATCCGCGTATCTGGCGGTTTTGCGAAATCTCCGTTTTGGCGGCAAATGCTTGCCGATATGATGGGAAAAGAGCTGTTAGTACCGGAAACGCACGAGGCGTCTGCGCTAGGCGCTGCAGCATTGGCATTGTATGCGCTTGGCGATATTCCTTCGCTTGATACGGTGAAAACGTGGATTCATATTTTATCACGCCATGTGCCAAATGAAGAAAATACGCTTATTTATTCCGAACTATTTGATATATATACACGATTATATGATCGCTTAAAGGATGAGTTTGATGTGATTGCTTCTTTCCAGCGTAGAAATGGATAGCTACTAAATCGGTTTAGTTCACATCAAACAGAAAAGAGGAGGAATGGAAATGGGAATCGCGATTGTTATTGCTGCGATTGTTGTGTTATTGCTGCTCATCACGGTTGCGAAAATGCATCCGTTTGTCGCTTTGATTTTGACATCCGTTGGTGTAGGGCTGGCAATGGGAATGCCGCTGATCGCACCGTCGCCGGAAACGCCGGGAATTATTGATTCGATTAAAGCAGGTCTTGGCAATACGCTTGGCTTTTTGGCGATCGTATTGGCGCTTGGAACGATGCTTGGAAAAATGATGGCGGAGTCCGGAGGCGCTGAACGCATTGCGAAAACATTGATTGACCGTTTTGGCCAAAAACGCGTCCATTGGGCAATGATGGTCGTCGCATTTTTAGTGGGGATCCCAGTATTTTTCCAAGTAGGATTCGTGCTATTAATTCCGCTTGTGTTTACCATTGCAATGGAAACAGGAATTTCGCTTGTGACAATTGGTATTCCGCTTGTTGCCGGATTATCTGTCGTGCATGGACTTGTTCCGCCGCATCCGGCTGCGATGGCTGCCGTCGGCATTTTTAAAGCCGATGTCGGGACAACAATTCTTTATTCGCTTATTGTCGGGCTGCCGACAGCCATTATCGCCGGACCGTTGTTTGGAAAATGGATCGGGTCGCGCATGTATAAACAAGTGCCTGGTGAAATCGCCGAGCAGCTTGTACAGCATAAAGAAAAGAAAGACCTCCCTGGCTTTGGCAACACGTTATTTACGATTCTGCTTCCGGTTATTTTAATGCTGGTTGCTTCCATAGCTAATGTTACGCTGGATCAAGCGTCGGAAGCATCGAAAGTGTTGCGCTTTATCGGGGATCCGATCATCGCGCTTTTGATCGCGACGATTTATTCGTTCTTTAGCCTTGGCTACGCTCGAGGATTCAATCGCGATAAAGTATTAAAATTTGCCAATGACTGCCTTGGTCCTGTCGCAAATATTTTGCTTGTCATCGGAGCTGGCGGGGCGTTCAATAAGGTGTTGCTTGATTCTGGCATTGGCGACCAAATCGCAGACTGGGCTACACATTCGCAAATGTCTCCGCTGCTGTTAGGTTGGGGAATTGCCGCGCTCATTCGGATTGCGACAGGTTCTGCGACGGTATCGATGATGACAGCGGCAGGCATTGTTGCCCCAATTGCCGCCAGCATTCCTGGCACGAACGCTGAATTGCTTGTATTAGCGACAGGAGCGGGATCACTCATTTTATCGCACGTCAACGACTCCGGCTTCTGGATGATCAAAGAGTATTTCGGCATGACCGTCAAAGAAACGTTGATGACATGGACCGCAATGGAGACAATTATTTCTGTCGTCGCTTTTGCGCTGATTGCGTTGCTGGATTTATTAGTGTAAGATATAAAAAATGTCAGGCGCTTTCGCAAAACCCTGTCAAGTGGGCATTTCCGACTGAGATCGAATAACAATGCTGTAATAGTCACTTGCACATAACTCTGTCAAGCAGATATTAAAAAAAGAGTATATGAAGCTGCGGCCTTTTCTCGATACTCAACCGGGGAAAGGCCGTTATTTTTTCTTGGAAACGACTGTAATGGTAAAAAATGAATATATTCTTCAATCGAATTACAAGCCTTAAAGAATCACACATTTATTTTTTTTGATCATCAAACTAACCCAGCAGGAAATTGCGTAAGGACTTCTAAAAGCGTGAGACTAATCGCTCGCTGAATCGTATAAAAAAGGAGATGCCGTCAAAACTATGTGTTTTTTGTTCATCTAAATGTAAAAAGCAGGTGAATATGCGAAATTAGAAGAACGGAACATTCGTTAAAAATTCGTCCAACGAAATAAAATTTAGAAGTTGTATTTGATAGAGCATTTTTATTTAGGTTCAAAAGAAAAATCCTTGGACTATTGTTTATTGCTATTATATTTTTCGAATAAATTCGTCCACAGAATAATAGAACACTGCACGAATAACTGCATAAATCAGTAATTCAGGAGGAGACTGTAATGCAAATATAGATTTAGAAAGACAGTATACAATTGCTTGGACTAATAGTCGATTTTCTTTTTTCGTAATACTTTTTTACTTAAAATTTCAGAGAGGATTGATGCGGATACCCCATATAACAAAACAATGAAAGATACATAGAAGCAGCAGATAAAAATATAGGAAATATTTACATCCTGAATCTAGGGATTAGACAGATCGTTATCAGTACTGATACCAACAAATATGTTGTGAGATTTCTAAATAAAAATGCTTTCATTCATACTACACGACCTTTTTCATGTTTATCCATCGATTTTAATACAATGTAAATTAGCAGTAAATGGCAGTTTTATAGAGATTTTATGTTAAGCAGCGATGGATAAATGAATGCGGAGTTGAAAAATATTAAAATATATAGTCCTGTTTGTTTGGACAACTCTTTTTTTGTATGTATACGATATGATTATGCCGAAAAATTTTTTATACATCTTGATAGGAATACCTGTTTTATTAGTAAGTTCATTTTTTCTTTTGAAAATTTTTAATGAGAATCGAGCAAACGATTGAGTTTTAAATATCGACATTTTGAAATTCAAAGGATAAGAATGTAATTTAATTACGGTTCTATGTCAATTGTTTTGGCGATCATTATTGGACGAAAAGAAGCCGGACGTAAAACTCCTGCCTTCTTGACCACAAGGCGACTACAAAAATTTAATGACATTCGAGCTATTAAGGACGATACAAAATGGCTACGGCTAACGATCACAAGCGCAATTATTGTGTAAGTGATCGGAGGAGTCGTAGCTATTATTTTTGCTGCATTGAAGTAAGTGTTTAGTGACGGAAAAAATCGTGCGGTAGACAAGTAACTAATTTGTTGAATTGCTATGCTTCTGCTGTTTCTCTTGCCCTAGGTCTTGAATACACTAATGTTGGAGCAATGACAATTAGAAAGGAGAGATGTTTAAATGGAAGTTATTCTATCAATTGAGTTCACTGCATATGTGGCATTAGCCGTTTTGCTGTACGCAATCCGTCAAGCAACCAATCTTTCGAATCGCTACATTCCGATTGTCGCAGTTGTACTTGGCGTTGCTTTCTCTATTTTTGAAGCCAGCGCTTTCTCATTTGAGGTTTTAGTAAAAGGATTAAAATATGCCTTGTATGGGATCGGATCCGTCGCTGCAATCAAATATGCTCTTGAAAAGACAACGGAGAAATAATGGCAGACATAAATTCGGGGCGGCTGGTTGGAAAAGTATAAAGTGTTTCCTTTCTTGACAGCTGCATAAGCGTACTTGAATCAGTTCGAGGAACAAGCGGTTTGGCCGGAAATGGTAACAACCAGATGGTTCGTTTTTCGGGCAACACCATCACAATGCCAACCAAAGAATATAAAGGTTTTGTTGTCAATGTGAAGTTAAAAAGTACGAAATCTGGGCAGGAAGCGTCGAACATCTAGACGCTTTTTTGTTGATAATAAACGTTGCAAAGCTGAACTTGGTGAAAAAGATTATGTTTAAACCGTAAAGAAGTTAACGCTGCCGGCTATGTATGCGCCTGAGCGGACGAGTTGACCCAAAAATGCTTGAGAAATATTGTTCATATAATTTTTGGATTTCACAATCAATTCTTGTATAAATTTACATCTGGTGTATAATCAATTTGAGATTCAAAGGCAATCACCATATTACAAAATCAATAGATCAAAATGTTCCAAAGAAAGAAGAGATCGAGAAAAAGCTGGTGGAATATTGTCTATGATACAGAAGCAGCAGTAAAAAGCATTCTGGAAAAAACACGGATTTAAACAAATTTGAATTGTCGATCTGCAGACAAACGTTATGTTTTAAAAATAATGAAATTTGTCGTCGACCTCCAATCGTGCAAAAAACCTGGGGGATCGACGACTCTTTCAAATCTCCATTGAGCCCGCACAAATTAAAGGATTGATAAAATATAACTCCTTCGTTAAAATGAAAATAACCAATCAACCATTTAAAACGAAATGCTTATTTAACAACATTTTCTGGGGTTTTTATCTTAACTATGAGGAATTGAAACTGGCGATAAAAAAGACGCGAATGAGTGCGGCGTTGGTTTTTATCTTAACTATGAGGAATTGAAACCCGAACCGGTCACCCAGTCATGACCGTTCCATTCGTGTTTTTATCTTAACTATGAGGAATTGAAACATTTTACATTGACAGTGTTTTCTGACTTCAGCACAACATGTTGATTCTTCTATTTTAATGACTAGGATGATGAAATTTTGCTTGACATCCTCTAGGAAAGTACTAATAGTCGAAAAATTGGAGTGCAATATCACTTGGCTATATGGGGTATTCCCTCATTACAATCACGTAGTGGGGTAAAGGCCCCATAATCATTTCATCATAAATAAGTGGTATGTCAACACTAAACTAGACAATTTTTTGAGGTGTTTCTCTTTGTACTCCACCGGGCTTAAATACCCAATTGACGGTGGAGAAGGAGAAAGCGTACATGGTGAATTTGGTCATAAAGATGTTTTTCCAGACATGTTTTCTAAAATACTATCGTATTCATCCTTAAGGTTTCCCGCGCCTTTTCGCTTTTGTAAAATCATACGGATATGTGAAAATAATTCATTAAACTGTTCACGACCAAGCGCACTTTCAATATCTTCCCATTTTTCTGTGTAGATTTCTTGCTCGCTTTCAGGAATTTTACCGATAATTTTAGCTTTTAAAATATCAGTAACCATTAAATCAAGTCCACGGTCGTTTAAAACAGTAAAGATACGAAAGGCAGAGTCAAAATTCGGTGTGGACACAATAACCATATAGCATAGCGTAGCAATGACACTCGGTAACGTTTTCAAAGTAGATTCATCAAGGTCGTTAAAACGCTCTAAATAAAATAGCGCATTATCCCTAATTAATGCTTGACTGTCTGTTTTTACAGGGGTTTGTTTTGTTAGTTTTGTAATTCCATCGCGCTCTTGAATGTATTTTTTAAAAAAGTCATTGTCTTTCTTACGTAAACGAAGACGATATGTATCTTCAATTTTACGAATTCGGCTACCGCGCTGAACAATAAGTTCGTCAATTTCATTCGCATATTCTTCTGGTAAATAACTGCGAAGAGCAGATAATAAGATAGTTAAAGTCGTTAAACGCTGCTGCCCATCCAATACTTCTGCCTCTGGTTTCTCCCCTTTTACAAGGACAATGCTTCCAAGAAAATAAGGTTCCGGGATTTGCTCAATATTTTTTTCAGTGATTCCGTGATGTTCAATGAACTCAAGTAAATCATCTAATAACTCTCCTGCTTGCTCAGTAGTCCAAGAGTAAGGTCTTTGAACAGAAGGAATGGTAAATAAAAAATCATCACTAAATACTTTATGTAGCGGCATTTCTTGAGCGTTCAGAGGGGTGTGCATCTATTTTCATCCTTTCTTTTCTTTCATAAACTTTAATGAGAGTTAATTAGTTTTTCGTCTCCTAATATATTGTAATATTTTCTTAGCTGTTGATGCGAGAAAAAATCACTCATTGCTCCCATATTATAAATAATATGGAATGGATTGAAACGAACATGTAACTTTCTTCTTGTCAACAATCGAGAATAATAGCGAGAAGAATTTGAGACTAAAAAACATTGCCATAGTTTGTCGAATGTCTGTTGTTGTAAAATGATGTCGAGTATAATGGAAGTATATACTATGTTCGGTAGCGTAAGTAATAGTGGGATTTACATTTGGGAGGTCTAATGAGTGACAACACCATATCAAAGCAAATACTTTGCTTATGAATTAACGAAACAAAATTCCTCACATTCGATAGGGCGGTTAAGTCAATCGCTCATTAATGCGACGGTTGATTTAAACCCACATCAGGTGGAAGCCGCTTTATTCGCCTTTCGTGCTCCATTAGAGAGGGGAGCGATCTTAGCTGATGAAGTAGGATTAGGAAAAACAATTGAAGCGGGACTTATTATTAGTCAATTGTGGGCAGAAAGAAAGCGGAATATTCTTATTATCGTGCCACCTCCACTAAGAAAACAATGGAATCAAGAGCTTTGGGAAAAATTTTATATCCCCTCGATTATTCTAGAAAGTAAAAATTTCAACGAGATGGTACGTTCTGGTCATCGGAATCCTTTCTTACAACAAGATCAAATTGTTATCACTTCGTATCAATACGCTCGAAATAAAGCGGATATGCTACAAAAAGTAAATTGGGATTTAATTGTCTTTGACGAAGCGCATCGTATGCGGAATGTGTATAAAAAATCAAATAAAACCGGACGTACATTACGAGCAGCAACAGCTGGCTATCCAAAAATCTTATTGACGGCAACACCATTACAAAACTCTTTAATGGAATTGTACGGGCTTATTAGTTTTATCGATCCTCATATTTTTGGAGATGAAACAACGTTTAGACGTCAGTTTGCCCGCGGTACGAAAGAAATGTCGGAAATAGATTTTATTGATTTAAAACAACGTATTAAACCTGTTTGCCATCGTACGTTAAGACGGCAAGTTACCGAGTATGTGAATTATACACAGCGTATTCCGATTACTCAGGAGTTTATGCCAACGAAAGCCGAATGGGAACTGTACGAAAAAGTCTCCGCATACTTACAGAGAGACAGACTCTTTGCTTTACCAACAAGCCAAAGGGCATTAATGACATTAGTTGTCCGGAAATTGCTGGCATCTTCTTCCTTTGCTATTTCTGACACATTGCTTTCTTTAATTAAACGACTTGAGCAGTTGTTAGTGGAACTAGAGCGAGGAAAAACAGAAATAGCCGCAGAGCATTCGGACGTTTACGCAGATGTTGATGAATTTGACGATACAATGGAAGAGTGGAGAGAAGAGGAACAGCCATCATACATACGTGAATTATCGTTAGCTGAAATGAAACATCTTGTCCAAAAAGAAAAACAAGAATTAGAAGAATATTATTCACTAGCGAAGTCGATTAAAGAAAATTCAAAAGCGGAAGCATTGTTAATTGCACTTGAAAAAGGATTTGAAAAATTAAGAATGTTAGGTGCAAACGAAAAGGCGGTCATCTTTACCGAATCACGGCGAACGCAAGCTTATTTGCGTGAATTTCTCGAGCGTAACGGTTACACTGGCAAGATTGTATTATTTAATGGAGAAAACCAGGATGAACAGGCGAAGCAAATTTATGAACAATGGCTGGAAAAACATCAACACGATGATAAAATTACCGGCTCAAAAACAGCCGATATGCGTGCAGCCCTTGTTGAATATTTCAAAGAACAAGCATCGATTATGATTGCGACAGAGTCGGCATCAGAAGGGATTAACCTGCAATTTTGCAGTTTAGTCGTTAACTATGATTTACCTTGGAATCCACAGCGGATTGAACAGCGGATCGGACGTTGTCACCGTTACGGTCAAAAGCATGATGTCGTTGTGATTAACTTCTTAAACCATAAAAATGAAGCTGATAAAAAAGTGTATGAAATTCTCTCAGAAAAATTCCGCTTGTTTGAAGGAGTGTTTGGTTCTTCAGATGAGGTACTAGGGTCGTTAGAATCTGGTGTCGATTTTGAAAAACGAATTCAACAAATCTATCAAACTTGCCGCACCGCAGAAGAAATTGAACAAGCATTTAAAAAATTACAAGCGGAGCTGGATGAGCAAATTCAATTAAAAATGAAAGAAACACGTATGCATTTATTGGAAAATTTTGATGATGAGGTCAGAGAGAAGTTACGAGACCATTATCATCAAACAAGCTTACATCTCAATCGTATGGAACGCTACCTTTGGAATTTATCAAAATACGAAGGTGCGAAGGAAGCAACGTTTGATGATGAAACATTGAGTTTTGTCAAAGATCATGAAACATATCAAATGATCTCGCAAGCGAAAAAGCAAGAAAGAGAGAACGTCCATCACTATCGTTTTTCTCATCCGCTTGCACAAAAATGGATTGAGCAGGCAAAGAAGCGAAAACTTATACCAAAAGAAATTACATTCCGTTATTCTGATTACGAAGGGAAAGTGAGTATTTTAGAACGCTTGATCGGAAAAGAAGGATGGCTATCGTTAGACTTGCTTCATGTCGAATCGCTGGAAAATGAACAGCATCTTATTTTTTCAGCGATTGATTTAGAAGGAGAGCAACTCGATCAAGAAATGTGCGAAAAAATGTTTGAACTTCCTGCTGTTGAAGGGGAAGAGATTGAGCTTTCCGAGTCGATTTACAATACGCTTCGCCGGATTAGCGAAGGGCAACAAGAAGCAATTTTAAATGAAATTATGGAGAGAGCATCTGCTTATCTTGATTCTGAATTAGAAAAGCTGGAAAAATGGTCGCAAGACTTGAAAAATAAGCTCGAAAAAGATATAGATGAGATGACAGTTGAAATTGAACATTTAAAAAGAGAAGCAAAACTGACGCGCAATCTAGCAGAAAAGCTTGAAATGAACAAGCAAATTAAGGAACTCGAAAAGAAGCGAAACGAGATGCGGCGAAATCTCTATGACCAGCAGGATGAAATTGATGCACAAAAAGATCGGCTATTTGAAGAAGTAGAGAAAAGGCTAGAACAGCGTACCTCAACAGAACATCTCTTTACGATAAAATGGAGAATCGTGTAACAATAGGAGGGAGTACATTGGCTCAAAAACAAAAACTAGAACTAACGTGGATTGGCAAAGACGAACAACCAAAGCTTGAACCGCGCATTCTTCTCGAAGATCTGGAACTTTCTTATCACGCGAAGGAACGAGTGACGGAAAATGATATTTTTGATAACCGGCTTATTTTCGGCGATAACCTGTTAGCATTGAAGGCGTTGGAACAGGAGTTTGCAGGGAGAATAAAATGTATTTTTATCGATCCTCCATATAATACAGGAAATGCATTTGAGCATTATGATGATGGATTGGAGCACTCTATTTGGTTAAATATGATGAAGAGTAGACTAGAAATATTAAAAAATTTGTTGTCCGATGATGGTTCTATTTGGATAGCAATTGATGATACAGAACTACATTATTTAAAAGTAATGTGTGACGAAATTTTCGGCAGAAGCAATTTTTTAGCAAATATTATTTGGCAACATAGCGTACAGTCTAAAAATGATGCTAAGTTTTTCTCTTTACATCATAATTCAATTCTCGTATATAGAAAATCAGAAAAATTCGTATTAAATCGTCTACCTAGAACGGAGGAACATAATACGGCATATAGAAATCCGGATAATGATCCCAAAGGTCCTTGGAGAAGCGGGGATGTAAGGAGTCCGAACTATCGTGAAAATTTAAGATATAAAGTTATAACTCCAAACGGAAATGTTATTGAACCACCGGAAAACGGTTGGAGATGGAATGAAGAAACATTCTGGAAAAAGGTGGATTCTGGTGAAATTATTTTTGTTGAAAACGAAACAAGAGTTCTAAGAAAAATATATCTATCTGAGCAAAAAGGAAGGGTTCCTGAAACTATTTGGTTTGGCAATGAGGTGGGTACTACAAGAGAAGCTACAAATGAAGTTGCTAGGGTTGTATCAAATGAAGAGAAATTTGCTACTCCTAAGCCAGAAAGATTAATTCAGCGAATAATTGAACTTGCAACAAACGTAGGAGATTGGGTTCTTGATTCTTTTGCCGGTTCAGGTACGACTGGTGCGGTGGCTCATAAAATGGGGCGTCGTTGGATTATGATAGAACTTGGTGAGCATTGCCATACGCATATTATTCCGCGAATGAAGAAAGTGATCGATGGGACCGATCAAGGAGGAATTAGTAAAGCGGTGAATTGGCAAGGCGGAGGCGGATTCCGCTATTACAAGTTGGCGCCAAGCCTGTTAAAGAAAGATAAATTTGGTAATTGGATTATCAATCCGGAATACAATGCGGAAATGCTGGCGGAAGCAATGTGCAAACATGAAGGATTTACGTACAATCCTGATCCAGAAGTGTTTTGGAAGCAAGGTCAATCGACGGAGAATGATTTTATTTATACAACAACACAGCTTGTTACGCAGCAAATGGTTGAGGGAATCGTTGAACAAATGAAAGAAAATGAAACATTATTAATTTGCTGCAAAGCATTTAATGTTAATATCGATGATTTCCCGCAAGTAACGATTAAAAAAATCCCACAGGCAATTTTAAACAAGTGTGAATTTGGTCGCGACGATTATAGTTTAAAAATTAATGAATTACCAATGAAAGAAAAAGAACCGGAACAATTAGAGCTATTTTAGGGGGAAGAGAGATGAATCGTATCGTTAGTGCTATTTCATCCCGGCTTAGTCTTCGAAAACCACAAAAAGAATCACTTGAAATTCTTGCCGAAGTGATTGAACACTTCGGCTTAAATAAACATAATGATCCCGAATCTTTGAAAGAAAAGCTAGAGGCTGTTAATGGGTTATTCCCGTCAGTGACTGATTTTGAACGAGAGTTTCCTTCGCTCTGTTTTGCGTTGGCAACCGGTGTCGGAAAAACACGTTTAATGGGAGCGTTTATCGCTTACTTACATATTGCAAAAGGAATTCGTAATTTTTTTGTTTTAGCCCCTAACTTAACAATTTATGAAAAATTAATCCAAGATTTTACGCCAAATACACCGAAATATGTATTTAAAGGGCTTTCCGAGTTTGCTAATAAACAGCCAAACATTATTACCGGGGATAACTATTTTCAACAGGCACTTTTTTTAGATGATCCAGAGATTGTGAATATTAATATATTTAACATTTCTAAGATTAATAGTGAAGTGAGAGGCGGAAAATCGCCAAAAATTAAGCGGTTAAGTGAGTATTTAGGGGAGAGTTACTTCGATTATTTGAAATCCCTTCCTGATCTTGTTCTATTAATGGATGAATCGCATCGTTACCGCGCGTCTGCTGGGGTTAAAGCAATTAATGAATTAAACCCAATTCTCGGCTTAGAATTAACAGCTACACCACAGGTGGAAAGCGGAAATAAGACGATTCCTTTTAAAAACGTGATTTATAGCTATCCTTTGTATAAAGCAATGGAGGATGGTTATGTGAAAGAGCCGGCTGTAGCGACGAGGGAAAATTTTAATCCAGTAAAATTCGACAACGAACGAGAGTTAGAACGTTTAAAATTAGAAGACGGTATCCGTGTCCATGAAGAAACGAAATTAGAGTTAGAGTTGTACGCTCGGGAAAACAACGAAAAATTAGTAAAGCCGTTTATTCTTGTCGTTGCCCAAGATACGAATCACGCCGAAGAACTTATGAATATTATTGAAAGCGATGACTTTTTTGATGGGCGTTATAAAGGAAAAGTCATTACTGTTCATTCCAATCAGCGTGGCGAAGAAAAAGATGAAACAATTAAAGAATTACTTGCTCTTGAGGATCCAAATTCAAAAGTTGAAATTGTCATTCATGTGAACATGTTAAAAGAGGGATGGGACGTAACGAATTTGTATACGATTATTCCACTCCGTGCCGCAAACTCAAAGACGTTAGTGGAACAGTCCATTGGTCGCGGTCTCCGTCTTCCATACGGAAAACGCACAGGGGTGCCGGCAGTCGATCGTTTAACAATTATTGCTCATGATAAATTCCAAGAAATTATTGATGAGGCGAATAATCCGAATTCCATTATTCGTCGCGGGGTTGTCATTGGCCGTGATGTGGCACAGACAGAAAAGAAATTAATCACAATCGAATCGAACGTAGAAGTATCATTAATCGATGAGTTAGTTGGAAGGAAGGAATCCGCCACTCCTGAAGAGGAAAAGAAACTAGAAATCAAGAAAAATATTGCGGAAACCGTTGTAAGAGCCATTGCCAAGCAACAAACGTTATATAGTTCTAAACAACTAAAAGATCCTGCCGTCCAACAACAAATTATTAGTGATGTTAAGGAAACTTATACGGTATCCCAGTTGTCTTTATTTGAGGAAGAACCCGAAAAAGTGATTGAGGAAATGGTTGCAAAAGCAGTTGGTTTACTTCCTGATCTGTCCATCGAAATCCCGAGAATTATCTTGCAGCCGACCGGAGAAATCTCATGGGGCTATCACGATTTTGATTTAGATTGCAGCTTAATTCCGAAACTGCAACCAGTTGCTGAAAATATTTTGATTGAGCATTTGCGTACTCATCAAAGAGAAGTGTTACAAATTAAAAAAGATGTAAATACAACAGAAGAGCGTTTAGAAGATTATCTTGTCTTTCACCTAATGGATTATCCGGCTGTTTCTTATGAAGATCATGCTGAATTGTTGTATAAGCTATCGGGACAATTGATTACGTATCTTCGCAGTTATTTAAAAACAGAAGATGATGTAAAAAATGTAGTTGTTTACAATCAAAAACGTTTAGCACAGTTAATTTACGCGCAGATGAAAGAGCATTATTATGAAGAGCCGACAAATTATGAGGTCATCGTTCGAGTTGGTTTTGATACATTAAAAAGCAGCAGCGTAGCCGTGGACGCCAATGAGGAAGTACGTGATTTCCGACAGCCAGTAGCAAATAAAGCGGCGATTCGCAGTATGTGTTTTGGTGGCTTTAAGAAATGCCTGTACCGAACACAAAAATTTGAATCTGACGCTGAACGAAAATTTGCCGTAATTTGTGAAAGCGATCCGTCCGTTTTAAAATGGCTGAAACCAACGCAAAATCATATCAAAATTTACTATAATCAAACACAAGCATACATCCCGGATTTCATTGTTGAAACAGATGAAAAAATGTATTTATGCGAAATCAAGGCAACAAACAGAATCGAAGAAGACCAGGAAGTAGCACTGAAAGCCCAAGCTGCCATCACCTGGTGCCAACACGCTTCTAAACACGCCCGCGAAAACGGCGGCAAAGAATGGGTATACTTATTAATCCCACACGATGATGTCGATTCGAATAAGACGATTAAAGGGTTAGGAGCGGTTTATAGGCAGAATTAAGCTTGCAAGGATTCCAGAGAAGATAAATGGTTAATTATTCATTTCCGGCAGAAGTTGTCATAGCTTCTGTCTTTTTTGTTTTTTACAACAGAATTCGACAAATATTTTTGATGACTTTTGATATTGTTTGGGGTGTATATATAGGCCTACTTTATCCAAAAATAAGGGACATGCCGTTTCATTCGGTTATAAGTTAAAACTTTTAGTTTATGTAGCTAATAAATCTACTTGACAAATAGTTATCAAAGAAAGGCTGTAGAGCATAAGATATCAACACTTCTATAGAGAGGAATCTTAAATGTCGGAGGGCAAAGTGATTTTTTTTCTAAATATGAAGGGTGGTGTATGTAAAACAACCCTATGGCTGGCATGAGAGATATGATAATTCACGGCTATTTCTCCATTAATTATCGAATTGTCTGGGATGTTGTTCAGAATAAGATTCCTAAGTTAAAACTACATGTTGAGCAGTTACTAATTGAAAATTAGAGTGGATATTTTTAAAGACCAAATCTTTTTGAGTTAGCATAGAAGATGATAATCGATAATAATTTACTGTCGTTAAAAATCCATACTATCTATTTTCAACCGGCGTTCTCTTAAACTCAAGTTTGACAGAGTACACTAAAGAAAAGCCCGAAAATACTGGTGTTTTGGACTTTACCCACAACACGTACCACTACACTTGTTAGTGGCACGTGTTTTTTTCTAATACTCTAGGAGGCGCTTGTGTGACAAGTGCTTCAAATGCTAGATTTGCTTGACCTTGTAATTCTGTACGAACGATTTGCTCTTCACCATTCACGCGTATTTTCGAGGCCTTCATCTGGCTTACATCATGCAAAATATCCTTTACACTTGTTTGGCATCCTATTTCTTTTAGCTTATAGGCCAAAAAGGATTCCATGACAAGCGCAAGGAAACAAACCATGATATGGCCTCGAATACGAGATTCCACTCGATGGTACATCGGGCGAAGTTCTAGATTCGACTTCAGGTTACGAAAGGCTTGTTCCACTCTCCACAACTCTTTATAGGCAAGTGCTGCCTCTTCATCCGTTAATGACGAGTTGGTACGAATGGCGTACTTTCCGTCAAACTTTTCGTCATTGGATACCTTCTCTTCATCAATTTTGGCCGATGCTTTTTCTATCGTTAAAAACTTGGAATACGCACGGTTTTTGACGAGTCCAGATGGACCGAGTTCATCAAGCTTCGATTGAAGGTTTTCTAACACGACTTGACGACTCGCTCGATCACGTTCTTCAGCGTCCGGATTGTAACAGAGTACATACGTTTCGCCATCGATTTTCTTTGACTTCACTTTTAGATTCGGGAGAACCTTCTTATATGGCCCACGGATGGATAATAGCTCTTGGGCTTTCTTCGACTTTCGTAATTTGACACCCACAATATATTCCATGCCCAGTTCACGAATTTGATCTAAGTTGGCTTCACTAACCATTCCGCGGTCTCCCACTAGAATGACTTTCTGAATAGGATAGCGCTTCTTCAGGTCTTCAACCACCATGCCAAACGTCTTCGTATCATGCATGTTTCCAGGGAAGACTTGATGTCCAATCGGAATCCCTGTTTTGGTCATTAATAAGCCAATCACGACTTGTTTTCGATCTCCACGATGATCTTTGGAGTAACCATAGTGAGCCAGCAGTTCGTCTGCTTCCTCTCCTTCGAAATAGGTGCTTGTCGTGTCGTAAAACACGATATCTACTTCTAATGAGGTTAAATCGGTTAAATGTCCATAAAGTTGTTCCTCAATTTTTTCTTTTTGTTCACTTAAGAAGTCTAATGCACGATAGTAGTGATGGAGTTGGATGTCTGAAAGACCTTCTGCATAAATCGTGTCGATCCATTGTTTGAAGATATAATGTTTACTATTGGGATCCATGAGACGGTTTAACACCATAGCAAAAATGGCTTCGTCATACTGAGAAGCAGCCTCGGAATCATCCATGATTTTACGTAATAGCCGACCAAGCCCTAACTTTTCCCATACCTTTCGGAACAGATAAACCGGCCCAAACTCTTTCGTCCAAAGCACGGAGACAGAAGAGGAAGAGCCTTACCCGTGAATTCGGTCAAAGTAACGCTCTGAAAATTTGGCTAATCCCTCGATTATGTTATCGACAGAGCCATTCTCTAATAAATGTTCTAACCTCCCTAGATTACAAAGCGTTTGTTGCCGAACTTTATTGTCTACACGAAAAGTACGACATATTTGTAGATATTGACGAACTGAACCATTTTTATTTTTTTGCTTATTAATTCGAATATACATAGCACTAATAGTATAACATATATTACATATTATTGGATATACAAAAGTTATCCACATAACACTACATAATGATTATATTTTCGATAAAAAAAGTGGATAACTATTGGTATAATCACCTTTAGTTATCCACATGTAGTGAAATGGTGTCAAACTTGAGTTAAAATCTCTAGTTGCTCATCAAATGTAGTTGGACGTTTAACATTTGCTGTATTTTCTAACCCCCATAAATAAAAAAGCCCCACCTTGGTACACATTGTAAGAGTCGAGGTGGGTTCTGCTAATTTAATCGTAATCTTGTGTAAGTGAAGTGAAATGAAACATACACACATTTCTATAACTAAGATTAAAACAACTTCATCTGTTCGTTGTACAAAGTGTTTTTTTCATCTAACACATAGCCCATGGCGCGGTATCCCGCCAATCTTTTTTCAAACATCTTTTGCATCATCGGGATGTTTTTATCCACGTAGTCATATACACGTACTTCTTGTTTATTTGCATGAATTCGATGCAAGCGTCCGACATATTGTTGCAGGGTGCCTTTCCATGAAATCGGCATGGCTAAAAATAGAGTATCTAACCTCGCATCGTCAAATCCTTCACCGATATATTTTCCTGTTGCAATCACTAATCTTTCCATGTCATCAGGAATGGAAGAAAGTCGATGCAATTGTTCCATCCGTTCTTTTTTCGTCATATTCCCGGAGAGTACAATAATATTTTTAGCAAATCCTTTAAATAATTGCTTTAAAATTTCAACATGTTCAATTCGTTCTGTTAAGATTAGCGGACAACGACCTTCTTCAAGCGCAGATAACACATCATCAAATAATTGCTGATTTCTCTGTTCATTGAGTGCTGTTTCTTTATAAAGTTGCTGAATATCGTTGTGTGAGGACGTAAAGTTCGTATACCTCGGAATTAAACGATGAATAAATGGCCTTACTTTTGCTTGGGTTTTCCCGTCAATTTTATAACGAATAGGACCACATTGCATGTGAATAATAGGGTGTAAACCATCTTTACGAATCGGTGTAGCCGTTAGCCCATACACATACTTGGCGCGAACTTGTTTTAACACTTTCTCAAAGCTAAAGGCAGAAATATGATGGCATTCATCGACAATGATTTGGCCATATCGGGTAATAAATGACTTCAACTGACCTTTGTAATTTAAGCTTTGAATGGTTGCTATATCAATTTTTCCTGTTATTTTGTTTTTTCCGCCGCCAATTTGTCCGATTTCTTTTGATGAAATATTAAGAAACGTTGATAATTGCTCCAACCACTGTTGCATCAACTGTGTCCGATGAACGATGACTAGCGTATTAACTTTTCGTTCCGCAATAAGAGCGGACGCTATAACTGTTTTACCAAAACCAGTGGCTGCTGAAAAAACACCTGTATTGTGTTTCAATAATTGCGATATGGCATCGTGTTGCTGAGAAGTTAACTCACCTTGAAATTCCACCTCAATTGTCTGGCCATCGAATTGATCATCAATGATTTCAGTTTGAATGGATAATGACGATAAAAGGTTAATAACCTCCTCCAAACAGCCGCGCGGTAAGACTAAATATCCTTCCTCATCCCAAGAGCAATTAATCACTCGTGGTATTCCGTATGTAGACATGCGATTTTTCTGAGCTTTATAAAATTCAGGATTCGCTAATGTTGCTAGTTTCGTCAACTTAGTTAAAAGAGAAGAGGGGACTCTATCATTTGGAATGTATAGACCATTCTTTAATTCAATAGTAATTTTCTCTGGATAAACTTCGTTTACAGTAATAGATTTATTTTCGTAAAGCTGTACCACATCTTGTACTTCTTTTTTTGTCATCGTTTGAACAGAAGATAGATACAGCCATTGGTCTGGATAAGGAGTAAAGGATTCATCGACAAATACACTATTGCCGTTTATCCTTGGCTTTCGCTGAAGCGGCAATGCGATTAAATTTCCGAATCCGCCTTTTGGAAGCGTATCTTGATTCGGGAATAATCGATCATAGGAGTCTAAACCTATTTCATATCGTTTTTCCATTGTTTTAGTGAGCAATGTCATTCCCATTTTGCGAGCTAATGAAGCAGGAATCTCTTCGGAGAAGAAAATCCATACGTGTGCACCATTCCCAGATCTTGATCGTTCAATGCTATACGGTACGGAAAACTCTTTACATACACAAACAAACGCCAACACATCTTCTTGCCAATTCTTTTTGTCAAAATCAATCGCCAAAAAGAAACACGTTTCATCTTTTTGCATCGGATAAATTCCAACCGTATGCTTTCCGCTTAAATGATCGTACAGTACTTGATCATTTAGCGGTAGCAATATTCGATGCGGACACTCACTGCATTTGATCTCCGGTTTTCGACAAAGAGGTGGTTGCCACTCATAGGCACAGGCAGGTGTATATCCCGCACGGCCGTTTTTTGACTCCCAGCGAACCGCATATACATCAGTCCGTCCTCGAAAAAGCCGCTTGAATAATCGTATCTTTTCTTCAGGGGACGATTGGTTGTTGACTATAGAACTAGCCGTAGTTACAGAATTACTTTTTTCTTTCTTTTGCATCATCGTTGAAAGAATGTGTTTTAAATATTCATTTTCTTTCCTTAAACGTTCGCATTCCGCAAGAGCTTCTTGCAACTGAATCCGGATATCCATGACTTTACCTCGTTCGTTAAGTACCTTTGTAATTTTAGGACTACCATATAGGCCTCTTGATTCTAAATGTGCACGTTTAATCTTAGCTGCTAGCTTTTCTTTTCGTTTCTTTTGTTAACTCTTTTCACGCTTTTTCCAAGCATAATATCCACTTTTTGCAACACCTAATACTTGGCACATCTTCGCTACACGAAACTCGTGTTGGTGTTTTTCAAGTAAGCGTAAAATAATCCCCACCTTTTAATGATAGGGATTAAATACTATTATTGTGATAAGTTATTAAAAACCCGACAATTCAAAGGAATTGTTTTGGACCAAGGAAGTAGTTGATCAAGCTCATCCATATTGCTTATATCCATATTGGGAAGCCTTTCAAATAAGTAGCGAAGATAATAAAATGGATTTAATTTATTCTCTTTTGCTGTCTCCACAATACTGTAAATGATTGAGCTGGCCTTAGCTCCTTTCGGAGTATTGCTAAAAATCCAGTTCTTCCTTCCGATCACAAATGGTTTAATGGATCGTTCACTTCGATTATTATCGATTTCTAAACGTCCATCCTCTAAAAATGCCACGAGTTTTTCCCATTGGTTGAGGCAGTATGTAATGGCTTGACCTAATAGACTCTTTGGTAAAACATTGCTTTTCTCTGTTTTTAGCCATGCTGAAAAAGCCTCCAACAATGGTTGGCTGTGTTTAAGTCGTTTTTTATATCGTTCTTCTGGTGTACATTCTTTCAAATCACGCTCGATGGCAAATAGCTGATTACAGAAATTGAGTCCTTCCCGAGCTGTGACTGCTGAATGACGTTTGGATTCAGGAAGTACGTTTAAAGCCTCATCGAACTTTCTGCGGGCATGAGCCCAACATCCAACTAATGTTACGCCGGATACCTTATGGTATCCTGCATATCCATCGACATGCAGGTATCCTTTAAACCCTTTTAGGAATTCTTTGGCATGTTCTCCTGCTCTAGTTTCCTGATAGTCATAAAGGACAAGTGGTGGATCCTCTCTTCCAGTCCGATAAAGCCACATGTAAGATTTCGATGTGCTTGACCTTCCAGGTTCATGTAAAACCTGAACAGTTGTTTCATCCGCATGTAGAATGTCTTTAGAGAGGAGATGCTCTTTCATTCGTTGATAAATTGGCGCAAGCCATTTTTCGGCACCATAAAGCATCCAATTGGCCATGGTTTGCCTGGATAAGATCACACCTAATCGTTTGAACTGTTGTTCTTGGCGATATAGAGGTAGCCCCTCTACATATTTTTGATTCATAATATATGCCATGCTTGACGGTGAAGCTAAACTTTTTGGATACACAGATTTTGGGGCAGGTGCTGTAACGATTGGTGTCTCTATTTCATTACGCTCACAATGACGGCATCCATAGACATATCGAACGTGTTTTAAAACTTTGACTTGAGCCGGAATAATCACTAATTCTTGTCGTACTTCTGTGCTCATTTCGTGTGTTTTTTCACCGCAACACGAACAGACCTGCTCTTCTTCGGGTAAACGATATTCAATCGTTTCCATAGGCAGGTTTTCAAACGTAGCTTGACGTTGACCACGTTTCTTTTTACGACGATATGTAATTGTTTCAACAGTTGGCTCTTCGGCTTTTACATTAGACTCTACCTCTGCTTCATTGAATAAAGGTAGTTCTAATTGATTAGGATTTGTTTTTTCGCTTGAAGAGCCAAATTTTCGTTTTTGACTAAGACGATACTGTTCTTCATACCATTGTAATTTCGCCGTCAATTCAACGATTTGCTGTTGAAGTTTTTCAATTAATTCAAATGGGTTTTGGTTAGGATTCTTTAAATTTTTCATCATGTAGTAATAATTCGACGGTTTTAGCTATTTTCCTCCAAGGTTTTTGTTAAAAGTAAAAAATTCATATAACTGTTCTAGCCTTTACTTCTGGGTGTGCTTTCTTTTGCTCCATTGCAAGACCATCCAATAACCAGCGTAATTGCCGATAACTAATTTGTATCGTTCCAGTGTCATTTTCATTTGGCCATTGAAATTTTCCTTTTTCCAATCGACGATAATAAAGCCAAAAACCATTATAGTCCCAGTGAAGAATTTTTAATTTATCTCGCTTTCGATTACAGAACACAAAATAGCTTGATGAAAAGGGATCTAAATCAAATCCCTCTTTCACCAAAGCAGCTAATCCATCAATGGATTTTCTCAAATCAGTACTTCCTTTTGCCAAGTAAACTCGTTCAGCTCTTGTACCAACTAACATGTTGATTTCAACGTCCTAACCACTTCTGAAAGAAAGGCCGGATCGAAACCAGGTTTTACTTCAATTGAAATCCCACTAATTTCAATCCGTAATGAATTTTCAACTGTTTGTGAATGATCTTCTAGGGTAACGGATGCCCATTTTGTAGACTTTCCTTGATTTTTTATTGGATTTTCAATTTTTCTTAACCAGTATTTAAACTGGTGAATATTCCATTGATTTTCCTTGCACCAGTTTACTTGAGTTTGACCGCTTTTACGATAGTCAGCGATTCGTTGTTCCCAAACCTTTCGTAATTCAGGATTCTTAGGCATAAAAAAACCTCCTTCAATTTCATCTTGAGGAGATTATCTCATGAAATTAGCACACCAAGAAGGTGTGCAAGATTTGACGCTTACAAAATAAGAGCTTTGGTTAGTTTTGCGGGTAAAGTTACAATGGCCCCTGGACAAATCCGCGATGTTCCGGATGATATTGCAGAAGATTTAATCCAGGCAAAATATGCCGAAAAGGTGACGACTTCCAAAAAGTCGGGTGCAAAAAGTGAAAATAAGTGAAGTCACTATTGATGATTTAAAAAAATATGCTCATGTTTATCACAGCGAGGATGATTCTTTATTTGAAAGTATTTTAGTAGCTTGTAAGAACTACATTCAAAAATACACTGGATTGTCAAATGAGCAAATGGATGAAAATGAAGATTTAACAATGGCTTTGTTTGTATTAGCCAATGAATTATACGACAATCGCACCTACACGGTGGATGGCGACAAGGCAAATGTAGTTGTTAAATCCATTTTGGATATGCACTCCATTAATTTGTTGTAGGGGGTGCTTCTGATGAAGAAATATAGGATTAACCCAGGAGAATATCGGCATATCATTACAATCCAACAAAAAACTAAAATCCAGAACGATTATGGTGAAGAAATTGAGGATTGGGTAGATTTGGTCACTACAAGAGCTGGTATTTATCCCATTAGTGGCAAAGAGTTTTTTGCAGCTGAGACGGTAAACAGTGAAGTTACCCATAAGGTGAATATGAGGTATATCCCAAATAAACATATTTCTCCTGATATGAGAGTTAAGTTTGGTGATCGATATTTTCATATTGAATCCGTCATTAATTTCCAAGAGAAAAATGTTGAATTGCAGCTCATGTGTAAGGAGTTGGTCAAATGAGTATCAGGTTTAAGGTCGAAGGCATGGATAAGCTGCAAAGAAAGTTGAAACGTCTTGGTGATGTGCCGCAAAAATATGTCACTCAGTCGTCGAGAAAAGCAATGCGTATTGCGTTGAATGCGGCCAAACAAAATGCACCGGTAGATACTGGGGAATTAAAGTCTGGTATGAAAATGGTTGGCGAACGTTCTAGGGTAAAAGGAAAGAAAGTCTACCGGGTTGTATTCGATCGTGCCAAAAATGACGTATTCCAAAAGAAGAATAAAAAAGGAGAAATCATCGGATACTATCCAGCTTCTCAAGAATATGGATTTTTTGCGCGGAATGGTCGTTATATACCGGGCTATCATTTCCTTGAAAAAGCATTGACTGGTAACGCTAGAAAGATCGAAAAAACAATAGTAGATGAGATGATGAAACATGTTGATAAAGCATTAAAGGGGTGATGTTGGGTGGAAAAAGCGTTGCGCTACGAGTTGAATCAAATACCAGAAATCACAAATAAAATTTATCCAACGAATGCCCCAGAAGGTAAGGAATCACCTTATCTTGTCTATATCCTATCTAGGTATGAACAAACAAAAACGCTAACTGAAATCAAAAACAACATAGAATCTAGCTATCTATTAAATGTGCTCGCTTCATCGTATGCACAAATGAAAGAACTAACAAAAAAAGTAAAAGAGAAAGTACTTACCTTCTACCAACGAAACATTGGTACGGAAGGTATTTTTATTGCTGATTTAACAGTAAATAACATTTCGGAAACTTACGAATCCGAGCTCGGTATGTACCGAGGAATCGTTGACATCACATTTTGGTATAAGGAGGAGTAAACATGGCTGAAAGAGCGATTGGAACGAAATTGAAAAAAGGCACGACTGTAATTGGGGAACTGACGTCTATCGGCGGTTTGGAGCTTTCTGCTGATACGCTGGATACTACGACTTTGGATAGCGATGGCGGATACCGCACATTCGTTACAGGCTTTAAGGATGCGGGCGAGGTTTCAATCAGCGGCTATTTCAATCCGCAGCATCACAAAGGCCTTTACGACGATTTCGAAGCAGGAACAGAACAACAATATACAATTGAATTCCCACCTAAAATAGGCGCGAAATGGGAATTCAAAGCGGTTGTGACAGGATATAGCACAGGCGCAGAACTTGAAGATCTGATCAGTTTTGAGGCGACGCTAAAAGTGAGTGGAAAACCAACATTAACTGTAAGTGGATCAGGATCATAAAGCTAGGCTTTTGGCCTGGCTTTTTTATTAAATTAAAAAGGAGAGTGAATAATATGTATGCGCCTATCCAACTTGATAAAGTTCGCAATTTCCGATATGGCATGAAGGCATTATGTTTGATTGAAAAGAAATTAAAAAAGCCTATTAGCAAAATCGATTTCGAAAATATGAAAATGGAAGACTTGGCAGTCATGTTATGGGCAGGTCTTGTTCATGAGGATGAAAGCCTAACTCCCGAAAAAGTGATGGATTTGGTTGATGAATATTCAAATCTACAAAAAGTCACAGAAGCTATGTCGCAAGCTTTCCAAGCTTCGATGGGAAATGATAGTGAAGCAAACGATGGAGAAAATGAAGAAACAAAAAACTAAAAACAGGTAGTGGTGACGAGTTCTCTATAAATAAATTACTCGAAACTGCTACCTTTATTGGTATTTCTCCACTTGAATTTTGGGAGCTAACACCATACGAACTTCAAATATATGTCAAAAACTACACTCGAAGAAAAGAAGAAGAAACAAAAGAAAAAATTACACAAGCATATATAACAGCTCAATGGACGGCACTGTTTATGTTTGGAAAACAGAAGCCTCCAAGCCTAGAAAAAATTCTGGGTCAATTAGATAAAAGAAACAAGCAAATGGACGCTAAAGACATGTTAGCAGAGGTAAAACGTCTTAATACTTTATTTGGCGGATCAATTATGAATCCCCTGGGTAAGAAAGGAGGGGAATAGGTGTCACAAAACCTCATTATACGTGGTGGAGCAGACTTTTCCGGTATCAAAAAAGAAATGGTCAAAACCCAGGAACAACTCAAAAATTTCCAAACTAGTGTTAGTAATACAGTACAAAAAGTTGGAGCTGTTCTTGGAGCTATTTCTTTTGGTGTGCTTGCTAGGGATAGTATAAACATGGCCAAAGACGTTGAGGCGAGTCTTGGCCAAATTCAAAGGCTAATGGGAAGTAGCGCCGATGAATTCCTGAATTGGGCTAATACCCAAGCGAAGGCCTTCAACATGTCGAAGGCCGAGGCATATAAATACGGTTCAATTTTCAGTAACTTGATCAGTACATTTGCACAGGATACAGCGCAAACTGCACAATATACGCAAAAACTATTGGAAGCTGCGGCGGTTGTGGCAAGTGGAACCGGTCGGACTATGGAAGACACACTTGACAGAATTAGGTCAGGGCTCCTAGGCAACACAGAAGCCATCGAAGACCTTGGAATCAACGTGAATATTGCCATGATCGAAAGCACTAGAGCATTTCAGCAATTTGCAAACGGGCGTTCCTGGGACCAACTCGATTTTCAAACGCAGCAGCTGATCCGGTATTTTGCAATTCTAGAGCAAGCAAGCACGAAATTCGGCGATACGGTGGCGAATAATACGGCCACCAGGCTTGCACAATTCAACGCGACACTTTCCAACATCAAGCTGAATATTGGAAACGCCCTCTTGCCGGTATTGAACGCAGTGTTGCCGGCTCTTTCAGCTTTTGCAGCAAAAGTCGAAGCGATTACAGCGAAGATTGCACTATTTTTTCAGGCCCTATTTGGTAAAGGTGCTGTCAAGCAAGCCAAAGTCCAGTCACAAGCTGTGAAACAACAATCATCTACAGTATCAAGCCTGGGCGGTGCTTTTGGCGGTGCTTCAAAAGCTGCAGAAAAAGTTGCCAAGGCTACTGGTAAAGCAGCAAAAGCAACAGAAAAATTAGCCAAAGCCCGGAAGAAAGCCTATACGCAGCTTGCCGGCTTTGATGAAATCAACAACATCAAAACATCGACGGCAGCCGATTCTGGTGGTTCCGGATCCGGTGGTTCAGGTAGTGCTGGCGGCGGTGGCGGCGGTGGCGGCGCAACGACAGTCAGCGCTCCGGTATTGGACACAAGCGGATTCGACAATTCGGTCGGTAAAATTCCAAAACGGATCCAAGAGATGGCCAACAAAGTGCGGGCCATCTTTTCTAATTTGAAGAACTTCATCAAAAAGAATAAGGACGAAATCGTTGCGACGCTTGCCGGTTTGGCTGCTGCATTTCTGACGTACAAGCTCATCACGAACTGGACCAAAATGACGATGGGTTTGAAAAAAGCGTTCGGTGCTTTGAAACTGGCGTTCCTAGGGATATCCCTTCCTGCCTTGGCCGTTGCTGCGGTGGTCGGGCTTCTTGTTGGTGCGCTTGTCTATCTGTGGCGGACCAATGAAAATTTCCGGAACAAAGTGATCAAAATATGGGAAGCAATCAAGTCCGCGGTCGGGAAAGCGATTGCTGCTGTCGTTGATTTTGTCAGAGAGATGATCTCGAAAATCCACAATTTCTGGAAAGAAAATGGCGCGATGATTCTACAGGCAGCACAAAATATTTTCGATGGCATCGTGGCGGTTATCAAGTTTATCATGCCTGTAATATTGGCAATTGTGAAATCTATCTGGGAGAACGTCAAAGGCCTTATCAGCGGTGCTTTGGACGTCATCCTTGGCCTTATTGAATTTTTCGCCGCGCTCTTTACTGGAAACTTCTCTGAAATGTGGGAAGGCGCAAAGCGTGTATTCAAGGGTGCAGTAAAAGCGATCTGGAACCTTATGAATTTGATGCTCTTTGGGAAGATTTTTGGCGGCATCAAAATTTTGGTTACAAAGGGTATTGGACGATTTAAAACCTTTGCTAATGGCGGGAAAAAGGTTTTTGAAACTTTTTCAAATGCAATCGGGAAAATTGTCAATGGTGCATACAACATTTTGAAATCAATAGCAACCGGCATTTATAACACATTCATCAAACCAATCGGGAACTGGCTTAATAACAATTTAAAACCGGTTTTTAACTCTGTTTTTAATAGCGTGAAAAACATTGTTAACAACGCTTGGAACACACTTAAAACAGTAGCGTCAAATATAAATAATAATTTCGTAAAGCCCATCGTCGATTGGTTGAAGAACAATCTTAAATCTGCGTTTGACACAGTTTTCAATGCGGTTAAATCGATCGTAAATAGTGCCTGGAACACAATGAAAACTATAGCTTCGTACATTTTTAACAATTTCGTAAAACCCATCGGTGAATGGTTGAAGAACAATCTCAAGCCAGCGTTTGAGACAGTTTTCAATGGTGTGAAAACAGTCGTCAACAGCGCATGGAATACAATGAAGACTGTGGCTTCATACATTTTCAATAATTTTGTGAAACCGGTTGGTAATTGGCTTAATAACAATTTGAAACCAGCTTTTAGCACGGTTTTCAGTGGTGTGAAGACGGTAGTTAGCAGTGCCTGGAACACGATAAAATCAGTCGGCTCAAATATATACAACGGGTTCATTAAACCCGTTGCAAATTGGCTAAATAAAAATTTGAAACCGGCGTTTTCAACTGTTTTTAATGGGGTTAAATCGGTTGTCAGTAGTGCTTGGAACACGATAAGAAATATAGCGGGATGGATCAGAGAAAGACTAGGCGGTGTAGTGTCGTATGTGTCCGGATCATTCAAATCTGGATGGAACAAAGCCTGGAATAGTGTGAAATCGATTTTTTCAAAAGTTTTCAACAGTCTGTGGGGCATAGCTAAAAAACCGATCAACTTGATCATAGATGGGATAAACATCCTAATCCGTGGACTAAATAAATTCAAAATTGATATACCGGATTGGTTGGCCAAGCTGACTGGGGTAAAAGGCGGAAAATTTGGCTTTAATATTCCTACTATTCCAAGACTTGCCCAAGGTGGATATGTGAGGGCGAATAACCCGATGCTTGCTATCATCGGTGACAACCGAACAGAAGGTGAGATTGTTGCCCCAGAATCAAAAATCTATGAACAAACATTCCGTGCGGTTACAGATGCCTTGCGGCAAAATGGCGGCGGTAATTTAGAACTGACCATCAACCTCGGATCCACACGCATTTTCCATGAAATTATTCGTGGAATCAATACCGCACAAAGACAAGCAGGAAAAACGCTTCTAAACGTATAGAGGTGGTATATATGCTCAAAATTAATGGGGTTAGCATTGCTACCCCAAAATCTTTCAAAGTGGATATCATGGATCTGGACGGTGAGTCCAACCGGAACGCAAGAGGTGAGCTAATTCGTGACCGAATCGCCGTAAAGCGAAAAATCGAGTGCGAATGGCCGCCTCTTTCTATGTCTCAAATATCATCGATTTTAAAAGCCGTGCAAAATGTATTTTTTCAAGTTGAGTATCCAGATCCTATGGAAGGCAAAACGATCACAAAAACGTTCTATGTTGGGGACCGTTCCGCACCGATGTATCGAAACAAAAACGGAAATATTTTATGGGAAGGTCTATCAATGAATTTTATAGAGAAGTAAGGGAGGGTTACGAATGTATAACGTATCAGAAAACTTTAAAAACGCAATCAAAAGCTCGTCAAGACTTCTAAAAACAAAAGTATTGATCAACAACAATGAATACGACGAAACGTATATTTCTGATATGTCATTTGAGGATACATCTAACCCTTCTGGACAGTTTGAGATCGGTGCGGTTGCGTCTGCAGTTTTGAATATTTCGCTTATTGGTGTTAATGAAGTATTTGAAACCGCAACAATTAAACCTTTTATTGGACTAGATCTAAATGGATCTGTTGAATATGTTCCTCTAGGTGTTTTCTATGTAGATGATGTTAATAGAAAGAAAGATGTCATCCAACTTACTTGCTATGACGGTATGATCAAGCTGGAAAAGGCGTATTTCTCCGATTTGACATATCCGGCCACTATTTCAGCAGTTATGAACGAAATCTGCAACAAAACAGGTATTCAATTCGTTGGAACACTACCAAACTATCAAATACAAACCAAACCAGAAGGCTACACTTATCGCGAGGTTGTAGCTTTTATTGCTCAAATGTGCGCTGGTTTTGCAAAGTTTGATCGGGATGGAAAGTTGCGGATCAAGTCATATGCGACCACGTCAGAAACCATTACGGCGGACCATTACATCGATTTTTCCAAGAAAAAGGACGACGTTTTCCGGATCGACAAAATCACTTGTCAAGTTGGGGAAAATACGATCTCGAAAGGCGCACTTTCGGCTGGTGGGAGCGAAGTCCAATTCGAGAATCCGTTCATGACGGATGCAATTTTAACAGACATATATAACAAACTTAAAGACTTCCAATACATGCCAATGTATCTAAAGTTTAACGGTAATCCTGCATTAGAATGCGGGGATATTGTTACATTAGTCACGATTGATAACGAAACTTATAAAATACCTATCATGGTAAACAAACTAAATTTCGCCGGTGGTTTGACTGGTGAAATAGAATCCGTTGGCGAAACGGAAAATAGCAATCAGTTCAGTTCTAGCGGTTCACTAACTAATAAGGTTGAAAGAGTGGTTTACGAGCAAGCGCTGATTAACGAGGCGCTGATTGACAAAGCAACGATTGAGGATTTGGAAGCGACAAATGCGCGCATTGATGATCTCATCACGAACGATCTTGCTGCGATCAATGCTGCAATTCAAAATTTGACCGCAAGTAAAGCAGATATCGAAGATCTCAATGCCATTAATGCCCAAATAGAAAATTTGCGGGCTGAAAAGGCCAATATAACCGATCTTGAAGTTATTAACGCCCGAATTGATGATCTTGTGGTAAATGATCTTGCCGCAATCAATGCCGCCATTCAAAATCTGCAAGCAGACAAGGCGAATATTACCGATCTGGAAGCAGTCAACGCGCGCATTGATAATCTAAAAGTTACCAGCGCAATGATTGAAAATGCGGCGATCACGACCGCAAAGATCGCCTTTGGTGCGATTACGTCTGCCTTAATTGCCGATGCAGCTATCACGTCGGCAAAAATTGAAGACGCTTCGATTACGAGCGCGAAGATTGCTCAGCTCAGTGTTGGCACGGCCCACATTATCGATGCGGCGATTACCACGGCCAAGATTGCAAATGCTGCGGTGGATACCGCCAAGATTAAGGACGCTTCGATCACCAACGCAAAAATCGCAAACCTTGCTGTGGGGACTGCTCAAATTCAGGACGCGGCCATTACTACCGCGAAGATTGCAAACGCCGCCATTACTTCGGCCAAAATTGGAAATGCCCAAATCCAAAATGCACATATAGCGACGGCTGCTATAGATTCGTCCAAAATTCAAACTGCTTCGATTACGACCGGTCTAATCGCAGACGGCGCCATCACCAGCGCAAAAATTCAACAAGCGGCCATCGGAACGGCACAGATTGCCGATGCTTCAATCACCGATGCGAAGATCGCCAATATTTCGGCAAACAAAATCAATGCGGGCACGATCAACACCGGCCTAGTCACGTTGTCGGGGCCGAACAGCAAATTGCGAATCACCGGGAACCGGCTGCAAGTCTTCGACAATCAAGCCACGCCGGTTGAGCGTGTGAGCTTGGGCGATGTCAACGGAGATGGCTCGGTGTTTGGCTTCCGTGTTCGTGGTGCTGACGGGCAAACCATTTTGCTTGATGAGAATGGGGTACGATCGGAAGGTATCACAGACGGGGCCATCACAAATCCGAAAATTGCAGACGGTGCTGTTGGAACAGGTGAATTGCAAGACGGATCCGTAACCAATGCGAAAGTAGCGAACGCTTCTATCGACACGGCAAAAATCAAAACCGCATCTATTACGACAGCTTTGATTCAGGACGGAGCGATCACATCGGCAAAAATTCAAGATGCTGCGATCAGTACGGCCAAAATCGCGGATGCTGCTATCACGTCTACAAAAATCGGAAATGCGCAAATCGGATCTGCGCATATAATTGACGGTTCAATTGGAACAGCTGAGATTGCGAATGCTGCAATCACTCAAGCTAAAATCGCGAATCTTGCTGTAGGTACTGCTCAGATTCAAGATGCAGCTATTACCACAGCAAAGATCGCGAACCTTGCAGTGGATACAGCTAAAATAAAAGACGGTGCAATTACGAATGCAAAAATATCCGACGCAACCATAACGGGAGCAAAAATCGCAAATGCCTCTATTACAAACGCACATATAGCAGATGCAACGATAACGAGTGCAAAAATTGCTAATTTAGATGCCAGCAAGATTACAAGTGGTACCATAAATTCTGATCGTATCGGTGCTGCATCTATTACGGTTGATAAATTAAGCGTATCGACACTATCAGCTATTTCTGCCAATCTGGGAAATGTAACTGCTGGAATTATTGACGGGGTAACTATCTATTCTAGGCGTACCGAAGTACTTCATGGATCAGACATTAGGAAATATAAAATTACCATAGATAGTGGCTCGATTCTCACAGAATTAGAAATTCCGCCTACAGGTGCTAATAGAGCATACACATCTTCTGCGGAATTGGTTGGTAACGAACTTAAATTTATTGCTCATCAACAGACCTTTACTGGAACTACATTATTAAATGTAAATACATCTATACATCAATCTGGGGCATTATTTTGGAAAAGTGTTTATGATTCTAGCCTTTCACAACTTGTAGATACTCATTTGAGACTAGAATCAGATTTTGGTACTTCACATGATGGTTATGTTGGACATTTATATGGTGGATTAAAGTTTTTGCGTGATTTAGCAGAAGTGCATGTTATCAACTATGCTGATAATGCTTTAGGATCTATGAAAGCTGACGCATTTTATTTCAGGTATATAAGAGGTAATTACAATCATGGTAATGTATTAGTTGATCATAATAATGGTAATGTTACATTGAGCGCTTTGGGTGGTGTATTATACGTAGGCTATTACGCCACAAACGAAGTGCGAATGCGTGCGGGGGGCTCAGATACGCATATTTTCCAATCAGACGGTGGTATTATATTTGGGGGAAATGGACGTGTTGTGAGTCAAGGTACTACAACATATATACAAGGTGATGAAATAAGAGCAACGAAATTTAAATCATCAGCAGATTACGTAAATTTCAGAGCAAACTGGGTATACGCAGATTCTTTGGATATAAATAATGGGGTAAATGTATATATCAGACCTAAAAGTGGCGGCGAAGTGAGAGCAACGGTAACAGGGACAACTGGTACTTACGTACCTGTGCGTGCTTCTTCTTTTCCAACAGGATCTCTCGCAGAGTATAAACAAGATATACACGTATGGGACGAGTCAGCCCTTGAAAAAATTAGACAGTCAACCATTTATGAATACAGATTAAAAGGAGAAGTAGAACAAGGAAAATATCGTTGGAGACAAGGATTAGTTATTGGTGAAGGATACAACACACCGTCCGGCGTTATCGATGGAGATGGTGTAGAGCAATACCTCATGAACGCCTGGTCCTGGAGAGCTATTCAAGAGCTTGATAAAAATCAACAGAATATGCAATCTGAAATCGAGTGGCTTAAACTCGAAAATCAATATCTCAAGCAAAAAGTAAAACAATTGGAGGAGATGATAGCATGATTCTAAAAATCGAAAAAGCAAAACTTGCACCAATCATAAATCTTTTCTATGATCTTTCGCTCCGGGGGAAACAGTCTCGACACCGGAGCAAATTTATTAAACTTTTAAGCGAACGTTTGGAAGAATATCAGGAAGATCTCAAAGAACTGCTCAAAGAACATTGCAACCTAGACGAAAAAGGGGAACCTATTGTAAAAGAAGACAACACGTTTGACGTGAAGGATATTGACGCATTTATTAAAGACAGGAAAGAATTGGATGAAGAAGAAATCGTCATTGAGGGCGGAGATTATCAAGACATGCTTAAGACGGTAAAAGAGATTTTGATGAACTGTGACCGGGAATTTAGTGGGCAAGAAGCGATGATCTACGACTACATTTGCGAACGGTTCGAAGCCGTTTAGGTAGTTTTTTAATTTTGCTTTTAACCGTAAACGCCAAACAAGGCGTATTTTTTATGTCTTTTTTTAGATGGGAGGTTGCGAAATTGGAGCAAAAAGACTACGAACGAATTGCCACACTCGAGACCCAACTGGCAGCATTGTCAAAAGGGCTTGAACGAATTGAATCGAAGTTAGATGCGTATAGCGCAAACTTTTTGACACGAAATGAAGCTGAATTGCGTTTCGGTCAAATAGAAACGCAACTTGAGCAAATTGAAAATCGCTTAGATAAGCAGGAAAAAAACAAGAAAGATAATATTTCGCTGTTTTTGAGTTTCTGCGCATTAGCAGTAACCTTTATTTTTTCACTATTAAATTACCTGAAAGGATGATTTCACATGGAAGCTATTCTATCAATTGAGTTCACTGCATATGTGGCATTAGCCGTTTTGCTGTATGCAATCCGTCAAGCAACAAACCTTTCGAATCGCTACATTCCGATTGTCGCGGTTGTACTAGGCGTTGCTTTCTCCATCCTGGAAAACAGCGCCTTTACTTTTGATGTCTTTATCGAAGGCATCAAATATGCTCTTTACGGTATCGGTTCGGTTGCTGGTGTGAAATATGCACTTGAAAAAGGAGGAGATCAATAATGGCTTACCAAATTACAAGAGATTACATTAAGTTTGGTAAGGCTCGCAGTGGCAAGCAAATTGATAAAGTTAAGTTCATTGTGGCTCATGATACTGGAAATCCTGGCTCAACTGCTTACGCAAACCGCAAATACTTCAACGATCATCAGCCGGCAGCAAGCGCTCATACTTTCATCGATGATAAATACATCCTGGAAATCATTCCTCTTTACGAAAAAGCTTGGCATGTACAATACCAAAAACCGTATGACAACCGACTTTTCGGAGATGATGCCAACGATGCAGCCATCGGCGTTGAACTTTGCTTCGGGGGAAATATCAACTTCTCCGAAGCGTATAAGCGTTATGTTTGGTATCATGCATATTTATGTGATGCGTTCAATCTCGATCCAAAAAAACATATTGTTGGCCACTATACATTAGACCCCGAACGGAAAACAGACCCTATCAATGCATTCAAGAGGTACGGAATCACATGGACAACGTTCATAAACGATGTTGTAAAAGTATTTGAAAATGAATTCAAGAAAAAAACCAAAACAATAGATAGAGAAGAACAAGTAAAATCCGAAGTTATCAAGAAAATTCCTTATCCGGGAAATCTAATCAAGCATGGATCAAAAGGTAACTATGTGAAAATGATTCAAAAAGCGCTTGGTATTAAAGACGATGGGATATTCGGCCCGAAAACAGAAGCAGCTGTGAAAGCATTCCAGAAAAAACACGGATTGAAACAAGATGGGATCGTCGGTCCGAAGACATGGGCAAAAATGTTCTAGCCATTCCACCCTGCCAAACGGCAGGGATCTTTTTATTTTATACAATATATATATCGGAATTTTAGTAAATCAAAAGGTTGTTTATACAGAGAGCGAAGTGAAATTGTAAAAAATTATTTACATTTTATTGTTAATAGTGTATATTTTGTACTGTTTTGTGTACAATGATAAGTAATAAAAGTTGAGAGGGGGATTGCTTAATGTTAACTCATGCTGATGTTGGTTTAAGATTGAAAGAAGCTAGAAATATGAGTAATTTAACCCAAACAGAAGCAGCGGAAAAATTAGGAATAAGCAGACAAAAATTGGTTAATATTGAAAAAGGAATAGGGCCAATCGATACAATCTTGCTTAAAAAAATGTCTGATCTTTACGGATATTCAATGGAATATTTCCTTTCTTCTGAAATAGATGATGCTATTGAGATAAAGTTAGCTTTTAGGACAGATGAGTTAGATGAAAATGATCAACAAATTATAAATTGGGCAAGAAAAATTTTATTCAATATAAGGAATCTCGATGAGATTATCGAGGAGGTGAATTAATGAAATCATTAATAGCAAAGGCCAAGAACCGGGCGAATGAGGTGCGAAATAGACTAGGGTTAGGAGATGAACCTGTTCCAAATATATTCCGTTTACTTGAAAATCAAGGTATTTATCTTTTTAGAAAACCCTTACGTAGTAATGCTTCTGCTATGTTTATGAAATCACCAAATGCCCATTTAGTGATAATAAATTCAAAAAAGACATTAGGTCATCAAATTTTTTCTGCAGCACATGAATTATCACACTTTCTTTATGATACTCATATTATGGGTGGCGTATGTACAGTCGACAAATACAATCAAGATATTGAAATTGAAAAATTAGCGGATTTGTTTGCCTCTCATTTCCTAATGCCAGAAAATGGTCTCTTGAATCATATTTTGAGAAGGACAAATAATGGTAAAGAAAATTTAGATGTTTCTGACATAATTTTTTTACAACAGCATTTTAACGTTAGTTGGTCAGCTATGTTATACCGACTTTATACTTTAGGATACATCAATCAGACAGAATATGAATATTACAAGGAAACTGTAAGAGTTAAAAAAGAAGCAATAAAATACGGTTATTCAACTGAGCTTTACGAAAAAGATGGACAAGAGACTTACTCTCAACATTATATAGAAAAAGTAATAAAAGCTTATCAGAATGATGAAATCAGTCGTCAAAAATTAGAAGAATACTTAAATGATGTTGGTATTTCTTTATCAAAACTTGAAATAGATGAAGAAAATTCTTTATATGAGGATGAGGGGGATGATTATGCTTAAAAAACCTCCTCTTGTTTCTGATACAGGGATCATATCGAGATATGGTCTTATCAATAGATTTGACATATTACAACAATTGTACTCAGGGAACATTATTTTACCAACTGAGGTTATTGCAGAATGCATTCGAATACCTATGCTAGAATCATGTATTCAAGATGCATTAACATACAAGTGGATAGAAGAATTTAAAATTAACTATGTAGATCATCCAAATATAATGCTGGACTATGCCATTTTATCCAAAAGATTTGGACCAGGTGAGTCCGCAGTAATGGCAATTGCAAAAAATAAGGGATGGACTGTAGGTAGTGACGATATGCGAGCTACGGTAAAATATTGTTCAAACAACTCTATACCTTTGTTAGGTAGTTTAGGAGTTTTATATGATGCATATGATAAGGGATTAGTAAATGACATTGAAGGACAAGCTATACTAACGGATATGATAAATTTAACAAACTATAAATCTCCTGTTTCTGATTTTCAGAAAGTAATAGATTGGTTTAAGGAAGGCAAAGGTAGAATATTATATTAGTGTGGGTATTATTATAAATACATATTAGTTTTCTAAAACCCTTCTCATCAGGAGAGGGTATTTTTTTGTTTTTGAAAGGATTTTGAAATTGAATAGTGTATAACAATATCGAGGAGGTGAGATCATGTTTAAAGTTGTCGGTAAGTAAGCGTCAAATCTTGCACACCTTCTTGGTGTGCTAATTTCATGAGATAATCTCCTCAAGATGAAATTGAAGGAGGTTTTTTTATGCCTAAGAATCCTGAATTACGAAAGGTTTGGGAACAACGAATCGCTGACTATCGTAAAAGCGGTCAAACTCAAGTAAACTGGTGCAAGGAAAATCAATGGAATATTCACCAGTTTAAATACTGGTTAAGAAAAATTGAAAATCCAATAAAAAATCAAGGAAAGTCTACAAAATGGGCATCCGTTACCCTAGAAGATCATTCACAAACAGTTGAAAATTCATTACGGATTGAAATTAGTGGGATTTCAATTGAAGTAAAACCTGGTTTCGATCCGGCCTTTCTTTCAGAAGTGGTTAGGACGTTGAAATCAACATGTTAGTTGGTACAAGAGCTGAACGAGTTTACTTGGCAAAAGGAAGTACTGATTTGAGAAAATCCATTGATGGATTAGCTGCTTTGGTGAAAGAGGGATTTGATTTAGATCCCTTTTCATCAAGCTATTTTGTGTTCTGTAATCGAAAGCGAGATAAATTAAAAATTCTTCACTGGGACTATAATGGTTTTTGGCTTTATTATCGTCGATTGGAAAAAGGAAAATTTCAATGGCCAAATGAAAATGACACTGGAACGATACAAATTAGTTATCGGCAATTACGCTGGTTATTGGATGGTCTTGCAATGGAGCAAAAGAAAGCACACCCAGAAGTAAAGGCTAGAACAGTTATATGAATTTTTTACTTTTAACAAAAACCTTGGAGGAAAATAGCTAAAACCGTCGAATTATTACTACATGATGAAAAATTTAAAGAATCCTAACCAAAACCCATTTGAATTAATTGAAAAACTTCAACAGCAAATCGTTGAATTGACGGCGAAATTACAATGGTATGAAGAACAGTATCGTCTTAGTCAAAAACGAAAATTTGGCTCTTCAAGCGAAAAAACAAATCCTAATCAATTAGAACTACCTTTATTCAATGAAGCAGAGGTAGAGTCTAATGTAAAAGCCGAAGAGCCAACTGTTGAAACAATTACATATCGTCGTAAAAAGAAACGTGGTCAACGTCAAGCTACGTTTGAAAACCTGCCTATGGAAACGATTGAATATCGTTTACCCGAAGAAGAGCAGGTCTGTTCGTGTTGCGGTGAAAAAACACACGAAATGAGCACAGAAGTACGACAAGAATTAGTGATTATTCCGGCTCAAGTCAAAGTTTTAAAACACGTTCGATATGTCTATGGATGCCGTCATTGTGAGCGTAATGAAATAGAGACACCAATCGTTACAGCACCTGCCCCAAAATCTGTGTATCCAAAAAGTTTAGCTTCACCGTCAAGCATGGCATATATTATGAATCAAAAATATGTAGAGGGGCTACCTCTATATCGCCAAGAACAACAGTTCAAACGATTAGGTGTGATCTTATCCAGGCAAACCATGGCCAATTGGATGCTTTATGGTGCCGAAAAATGGCTTGCGCCAATTTATCAACGAATGAAAGAGCATCTCCTCTCTAAAGACATTCTACATGCGGATGAAACAACTGTTCAGGTTTTACATGAACCTGGAAGGTCAAGCACATCGAAATCTTACATGTGGCTTTATCGGACTGGAAGAGAGGATCCACCACTTGTCCTTTATGACTATCAGGAAACTAGAGCAGGAGAACATGCCAAAGAATTCCTAAAAGGGTTTAAAGGATACCTGCATGTCGATGGATATGCAGGATACCATAAGGTATCCGGCGTAACATTAGTTGGATGTTGGGCTCATGCCCGCAGAAAGTTCGATGAGGCTTTAAACGTACTTCCTGAATCCAAACGTCATTCAGCAGTCACAGCTCGGGAAGGACTCAATTTCTGTAATCAGCTATTTGCCATCGAGCGTGATTTGAAAGAATGTACACCAGAAGAACGATATAAAAAACGACTTAAACACAGCCAACCATTGTTGGAGGCTTTTTCAGCATGGCTAAAAACAGAGAAAAGCAATGTTTTACCAAAGAGTCTATTAGGTCAAGCCATTACATACTGCCTCAACCAATGGGAAAAACTCGTGGCATTTTTAGAGGATGGACGTTTAGAAATCGATAATAATCGAAGTGAACGATCCATTAAACCATTTGTGATCGGAAGGAAGAACTGGATTTTTAGCAATACTCCGAAAGGAGCTAAGGCCAGCTCAATCATTTACAGTATTGTGGAGACAGCAAAAGAGAATAAATTAAATCCATTTTATTATCTTCGCTACTTATTTGAAAGGCTTCCCAATATGGATATAAGCAATATGGATGAGCTTGATCAACTACTTCCTTGGTCCAAAACAATTCCTTTGAATTGTCGGGTTTTTAATAACTTATCACAATAATAGTATTTAATCCCTATCATTAAAAGGTGGGGATTATTTTACGCTTACGTCGGTAAACTACGTTGTCCCGTTTGTTCCTCGACACCATCAACACCACCCAAAATGCTCCTGAAATATCCGTTTTTCCACATTTTTCGATTATTTTATGTAGTTTTAGACAAAATTTCAAAGCTTTTTTTAAAGGAAAATGATACAGATTGTAGAATTTTTGAGTTGTATATTGGCAAATGGAGGGATTTGTTCATGGGAGCAAAAAATAAAGTAATCGCTGGGGATTACGAAGGAAAAGAAGTATTTCAGTCTTTCGGTTCGGTATTTATTATAATAGGTTTTACTAAAACCATAGAATTAACAAAAGACATTGTTGAAGAATATGAAGTACTGGACGAAACCAAGAGAAAGAGCGTGGTAAGCGCAGTTGGAAGAGGATTAGTTGGATCTTTCTTATTAGGACCAGCAGGCTTACTTGCAGGATTATCTGCAAAATCTAAAGGTGTTCATGTTGTGGCCATTAAATTTAAAGATGGCAAGAAAAGTTTGTTGGAAATCAATGATAAGATTTACTCAGCTTTAATGAAAAAATTGTTTTAATTAAAAAAGTAAATCTACTTGTATTTTCATAGAAGGGACTGTAAAACCAAATGATGGTTTATAAAAAAGAAGGCGGAGAAAAGTCCGCCTTAAATTATTGTGGGGACAAATTGGGGGCAAAAGCTATTTGGAGGGCATAAAATTCACTCGGATTTACGCTGAGATGAAAAAGAAAAACCCTTGATTTTCAAGGGTTTTAAAAATTAGCAACAATTCACAAGATAAATGTTATAATTTATAAGGAATTGAAACTTTGAAATTGCGTGAATGAGTTCGTCTTTAGAAAGGTTTTTATCTTAACTATAAGGAATTGAAACAACGATTTTTGCAGTGGCTGTCCAATAGCCACCTAAGTTTTTATCTTAACTATAAGGAATTGAAACTCCAAAAGCTTGAAGGGATAAACAGCGTTTGCTTTGTTTTTATCTTAACTATAAGGAATTGAAACTTTTTATCAATAAGCGCAAATCCCCAAATACTTTTTAGTCGTTTTTATCTTAACTATAAGGAATTGAAACTTGTATGCTTCTTCTATTCTTTCAATCTTTAATTCGTTTTTATCTTAACTATAAGGAATTGAAACTTCGAATGCAGCGCGAATTTCGTCTTCTTCGGCTGGCGTTTTTATCTTAACTATGAGGAATTGAAACCTTACCGTCTTGGTCTTTCTTTAGCAAGGTTCGAAGGGTTTTTATCTTAACTATAAGGAATTGAAACATTGCTGGCCGGTTCATGTCTTTCGCGGAATACCGTTTTTATCTTACCTACAAGGAATTGCAACACCAAACTAAAGGCCTTTACGTTTGATGCCTACCAATTGCTCCCTTTATAGACCCTGCTGTTAAAAAATAAGGAATAAAAAACTTTGCGGCGGTCATATGATACATTTGAGATATAAAAATATTGTGCCGATATGATGTTCAAAACAGTAAAATTGATGCAGGTATTTGCTTATGAAATATGATCAAGGTGTTTCCTTGTCTTCTAGATACAGGCATGGCATCAAGACCCCCATAAATGTAGATGTAAATCCTGCTGGGAAGTTTGAAAATTGGTCATTTCCTTCATGATGACGGATGACCCCCATTTCAATGATGAAAGAGCTGTTTAAGGCGCCACACCCTGTTCCAGTGAAAGAGGATGACGGTACGGTTGCCGCTTTGACAGAAAAAGATTGTTCAAAAGAATGCTACTGGATGTACTTGTTAGCCAATGGCGATTCAGCTCCAACCTTCTTGTTCTGGCCTCTCTAGATGAAAAAGCTCGCATCCATCCTGCTGAGAGCTTTGTGGTGTGCATTTCATTTGTGAAACGATTTCATTGAATGGTGACCCATATTTTTTGAAGCTTTTATTCGCCTTTTTCCTGCAAAAAATTTGTTAATCCTTATTGTTTAAAGAAGGAAAAATTACCCCTTTGTCGAATGGAGTAAAAGAAGAGAGGTAAATGCCGAAACTTAAGCAAATTTGTTGCGTTTACGGTTCAAGACTTATGAAAAACCGAATCAACAGCAGGTTAGAAATTGTTGTGCCTCATTCCCAAATGTAAACGGTGAAGGAAAATATTTTCAGCATTATGAGTGGCAACAAGGCTGTTCAAAAACTAAGCTATATAGGGGGGGTGTTGAAAGTCGAAAAAGATGAAAAATATTTAAGGGCGAAAAAAAGAGTGGAAAATTTGAAAGCCTTTTATTTGCATTTCATTTCTTATGTTTTAGTGAATTCTATGCTTTTTGTTTTTAATTTAATTTCGGATCCCGGTAATTGGTGGTTTCAATATCCGCTTTTTGGCTGGGGGATTGGGCTTTTAGTACACGGCGCCTCAACGTTTGCATTTGGCATATTCGGGGAAGAGTGGGAAGAAAAAAAGATAAAAAAATATATGGAAAAAGACAGGTAGAACATTTTAAAAGCGTTCGGAATCGAACGTTTTTTTGTGGAGAGTATTAAAATGGAACATCTAAAAGATGCACCCTGTGAGGTGCATTTCAAACATTACCGTATGGAGAGTTGAATTATGTTTCGTCTATTTCATAAGCGGTGCTTTTTGTGTAAGCGAAAAACAAAAACTTACTATCATTATGTAGACCATAACGGAAATAGTATGAAAGTTTGTCCGGAATGTGCAGTATATGCGGAAAGAAGGGCATTTAGAAAAAAAGTGTAGGCACCTTTTGAAAGGTGCTTTTTCTTTTCCTTCAAAACTCAACTTCAAAGGAGGGAGCTTTTTGTTAAATACTGAACAAGCAACGGGTAAGAGCAAGAGCCAAAAGCGCTGCTAAAATCGATTGGAAACCGCTGCAGAATCAATTTTGAAGCGAACAGCAGCTGATAAATTAGCAAAAATTAATTTTAGTAACCCATAAAATAATTATGTAAACTAATATAAAAAAGTGTCGACTCATTCATCATATGGATATAAATGGATGTATTGCAACTGATGGGGATTAACTCAAAGTATGGATATTGTTGAGGAAACAGGTTGGAATGGGTTGATAAAAAGAAAGCTGTCTGATCTTGGAGGAAGGCCGCAGACAACATCCCAGAGGATGGCGAATCAGAAGACGAAAAATTCCTTTTGTATACATTGAAACATCCAGAGGGCACAAAAATCCTTTGTTCACAATAAACGCATCGGCATTTTGCAAAGGAATAGTTGCTTGGTCTGTATCGGCTTAATTTATGGTGTCTCCAATGAAAATCTGAACATTAGTGTACTTTTGAAATGCGAAATAATGATGGAACCTCTTGAGGTTATGGCGTTAAGGGAATTTAAACAAAACAACGCCCCCCTTAATAAAAGAGGGCGCATTGTAATGGCATTTAGCAGCACTTAGAAGGGTATCCTGGATCAACAATTACGTTTCTTGTAATTGGTCTATAAATATGTCTAGGAACATTGACAATATTGAAACGATTAATCCTTACAATTGGATGAATATAAGGAACTACACGTGGAATGAAACGGTCGCGAACCACATGTTTAGGCGGACAGATAATGGGTCTAGTATGACCAAACATTGGAACTCACCTCCTAGAATATCTATATACATTAAATGTATTAGCAGGGCTTTTTGAAACGGACAAATATCACAAGTTATATAAAAAATTCATCTAATTGTAAAATATTGTAATATTTGGTATCGGAAGAGCATTCATAGTACGCATTTTGAAGAGAAATTTTTGTTCGATGTGTTGACGTTAAAAGACGTCCAGATATCCCGCTTTATGTAGAAAGCTAAATTTGGAATGATCGGGATCAAATCCATTTGCCAGCTGCTGGAACAAAAAAGAGTTCAGCAACAGAAGAGAAAATGAACTGTTATTATGTTTACTAAGGACAGGAGAAACTCATTAAGTGAGGGGCTATAAGTTTTCGTGTAACCGATTTATCAGCTCCATCAGAGCGGGGTATTATGATTTAAACGGCAAATTGCTAAATGTGAACGGCTCATTTCTTTGTTCTACAAAAGCACAGATCCAACGCTTTTATGCCATATTATGCAAAAAATTGCTATGGAGACTTCCCAACTTTTTAACAGCAGCATTGGAATTCCACCTCTTTCAAATAATTGCTTAGAGAAAAAAGCTATCGTCTAAAAAACGACAATTCCTCTGTTAAGAAAAACGGTAAGCTGCTTTATTTTTGAGCTGCCGAAACAACCTATACAAGTTGTGAAATAGGGTTTTAACATGTTACCGTACATTCGTCAGGATGGCAACCCTGAACCCTTCACATTTTAACATGTTACTGCACATTCAAAAGGGACTGTTTCCCGGGGTGGATCGAGACTGTATAATTGAAATCAATATGTACTTTGGAATTAACAAATCAACGACCGATGAGGAAGAATTTTTTTGCCTAAATTTATAAAAACATAAATTTCTACTTGACAGGTAGGATTAATATGTTTTAATATAATGTTAAATTTACTGGAAAATAAAAAACGCCGACTGGTTCACTAGAGGCTCCATTCAAGATGGATTTTCTTGATTTGGGAGCCTCTTAGTTTTTAAATTCGCAGCAGGAATATAAATGATCCGTGTAAGGCACAGAGGATGAAATAGTCTTAACAAGATCAGACTTGCACTAAGAAAGCTGGTGCAGCGAAATCGGATAACCATTAAAAAAAACGTAAAAATTTTATGATAAGGAGAGGATCACATGAGTAACCTTCTTCGTCAGGCTGTAGAAATCAGAAGAAAAAAATTGATCAACAAACTGATTGTCTTAAATGCATTTAAGAATGAGGAGCAGCTTTGCAAATTAACGTTATCAGAATTAGAATATGAATATAAAAAAACCCAAAGGGATTCCCATCCGCATAGTGAAACAGGGTTGATTCGTTGGACGAGCAAAAAATTATAATTTTCATCAAAAAATACGCATGATTCTTTTAAACCCGTACATTGGAAAGGGAAGGACATTGAATTCTCCTCAAAGCATGGGTAAGTGAACTGAATTTTCCAAAAGGCCTTCAACCCTTCTCAATTATTCTGCTAGTGATTTGCAAATCAAAACGCTATGGAAAATTCCAAAAATTTTGAATGAGGATTTATCGAAAACGAAATTTTACGCAATGGCTTTTAGTAAAAATTTCTATCTGCTTTTGCACCTTTAAATGCTACTATATAGATAGTATTAGTATGATTTAATAAACTACCAGCTGAATTATTTGAGGCTCTTGATTCGAGATAGGAGGAAATCTTGATTTAAGAGCCTCTTAGCTTTTCATTTTAGTGTAAGGATTATAGATGCCGATTGAAACAGCGTTCTTCATTTTCGCTAAATCCGCCTTTAAATTTTTAACATATATAGATGCCGATTGTGCCATAGGAACAATAGAAAAAATGTACATATGGAGCTCGGTTATGCAGAAGGGGGGAATAAGGCTTCAAAGGCTATTGCAATGCACAAAATGGCGTCCTCAAACGGTTTAAAGATTTTGTACAACTGAGAGGGGAAGCTGTTTTCATCATCGGCAGCCTGAAACAAATGTAGATCAGCTTGAGTTTGAAAATGAACAATAAAAAATCGCAAACGCGCGTTATTACATAGAAAATAACAAACAAGAACTTTCAACGACTAATGTAATGAAGTGTCAACCATTACATGAAAAATAGGGGAATTTTCCGGCAAAAAACCATGAATTTCAACCTTACAGTTTTGGCTTCATTGGTCAGACATTGAGAAAAGGATAAACTTGTGATCAATCAAGTTCGGTTTTTGCTCCGTTTTCAGATCAGCACATTGAGATGTGATCTATCTACTCCGGTTTTGACCGAAAATAGCAAAACAAAAAACAAAGTTCATTTGATCTTCTAGCAGCTGTATGGCCTGCTGTTTATATGAATTAGACGTTTAAATTCTTACAACATTGAAGTTTGTGACCGCTCGCCATTACGGAAAGGCGTAACGGGAAAAACCGCTCAGTTGAAATTTCCAACAAAAAAGGGCATCCGTGATGGATACCCTTTTTCATTATTTTTGTACTAAGGTATCTAGAATATCATCGATGATTTGTGAATTGGCAATAGAGCCTGTGTACAACCAGCTTTTTTCAGGTGAAAATTCAAAAACGTTGCCTGCTTTTACAGCCGGAATGCTTTTCCATAGAGCATCACTTAAAGGTGCTGCATTGGAACCGTCACTATTAATTAAGAACAAATAGTCAGCATCCAATTCTACTAATTTCTCTAAAGAGATAGAGCTCCAGTTATCTGCTGAGTTTGCTGAAATTTCTTTTACAACTTTTGGCACTTTTAATCCTAAGTCTCCGTACATGACGGCACCGCTTGAAAGTTTTTCATTTACGATAAAGAATTGTCCGCCTACTAACCAGACTGCTGCGACAGAAGGATTTCCTACTTTTTCTTTAATTGTCTCTTTCGCTTCGGCTACTTTGGCGTCATATTCTTCTAGAGCTTTTTCCGCTTCTTTTTCCTTTCCTAATACTTCGCCAATAAGCTTCAATTCTTTGCGCCAATCGCTGTTATCTTCTTCACCAATAACAAAAGTAGGGGCGATTTGATTATATTGTTCATATTTTCCGCCTTCTACCATGCTAGCGGAGTCCATTATAATTAAGTCCGGATTCATTTTTTGAACTGCTTCAAACGGAAGATCATGAGGAATGGTTGGAATTCCTTTCAGCTCATCTTGCAGATAATCTTGTACGGTTTTCCCGTCGTTTACACTCCATTGTGCGACAGGTTTTACGCCAAGGGCAACAAGATGATCTTCAAGATAGCTGGCAATAATTCTTTTTGGATTAGCAGGAACTTCCACTTTATTTCCCATTCCATCTGTTAATGTTCTTGTTTCTGCTGACTTTTCATTCTCATTTGAAGCTTGATCCGATCCGGAAGAGGAGTCGGTTCCTTGTCCGCCGCAAGCGGTTAGTGATAGAGCTAATAGCGCAGCTCCTATTAGAGAAAATAACTTTTTCTGAAATACCATTTCTAAACCTCCAACTCATATGATAAAATAAATTTTTGAGAAGCAATAATGATAACCATTTTCAATTAAAATATATCTCTGCCACTTTGTCAATCTTAATTTTTATCATTTGGAGGAAAAATGGTTTATGGATTCAACGATACATACGAAAACCACTTCAGAATCTTTACATAAAAGCAAAAATAGATGGATTGCTCTTATCGTTCTTTTCATAGGCATCATTGGCCTATTTCTGTCAGTTGTCATATCGATTCGTTTTGGTGCTGCGGATTTGAGTTATCGGGATGTTCTTGGTGCGTTTTTTGCCTTTGAAGAGGACAATCAAGCTCATGTCATTGTCAGGGAATTGCGTTTGCCCCGTGCAGTCGCAGCCATTCTCGTCGGTTCTGCCTTGGCTGTTTCCGGTGCTATTATGCAAGGAATGACTAGGAATCCATTAGCCTCTCCTTCTATTATGGGTGTAACGGCAGGATCGTCCTTTCTCATTGCCATTGCGCTGGCATTTTTACCGGGAATCTCTTATTTCGGTCTATCAATCTTTTCTTTTATAGGTTCAGGTCTTGGCGCTTGTCTTGTGTTCGGCATTAGCTCCCTTTCCCGCGGAGGGATGACGCCTGTGAAGCTGGCTTTGGCCGGGTCAGCGATTACATCACTCCTAACCTCCTTATCGACTGCGATCGGAATTAAATTTAATATTGCAAAGGATATCAGCTATTTTTTTGCGGGAGGAGTTTCAGCTGTCCAACCAACCCAAGTCCATTTTCTTTTGCCGTTCGTCATTTCCGGTCTTTTGCTGGCCATCTTACTGTCGCGCTCTATTACCGTCCTTAACTTGGGCGAAGAAGCTGCCAAAAGTCTCGGGCAAAATACAAATGTGGTAAAATTTTTAGGAGCGGTCACGGTGCTGCTTTTAACAGGGGCAGCTGTTTCAATTGCTGGAGTGATTGGCTTTGTCGGACTCATCGTTCCTCATATTACACGGTTTTTAGTCGGAACGGATTACCGTTGGATTATTCCTTGTTCTGCCGTTTTAGGCGGGATTTTATTAATTGCGGCTGATATTGTCGGACGCATGGTGAATGCTCCGTTTGAAACTCCTGTTGGAGCGATAACTGCCGTTGTAGGGGTTCCCTTCTTCCTCTATTTAGCCCGTAAAGAGGGGAGGGTGTAACATGTCAAAAAGATTAATAAACTTCAAAACATTGTTTTTTTCAACTATTTTTTTCATCATTATAACCGCAATCATAAGCATTAATGCCGGCTATATACAAATACCTCTTCATGAGGTCATTGCCGCCTTATTAGGAAATGGAACAGATCAAAATGAATTGACCATATTCCAATTCCGTTTGCCTAGAATATTCATGGCATTGCTCGTAGGGATGGGAATCTCCCTTTCAGGGGCTATCCTCCAAGGGGTTACGCAAAATCCGTTAGCGGATCCGGGAATATTGGGGATTAATTCAGGAGCAGGGTTTGCCGTTGTATTATATATGTTCTTTTTCCAAGGAGCTTCCTTTTTGAACGGCTGGGCTTCCGTGTATGTTTTGCCCATAACGGCTTTAGCAGGCGCTTTTCTTACCGCCGTCTTAATCTATTTTTTATCTCGAAAAAATGGACATATTACACCGATAAGACTTTTATTAATGGGAATAGGGATGAATGGGGCATTCAATGCCGGCATCCTCATCTTCCAAATGAAAATGGAACCGAATGATTTTACAAGAGCACTTACTTGGCTGTCGGGAGCCATCTGGGGTGCGAACTGGAACTATGTGTGGGCGCTGTTACCATGGTTATTGATCCTTATTCCGATCGCGATTTATAAATCAAAGGTTCTCGATATATTGCTTTTAGGTGATTCAACAGCAACAGGGGTAGGAATAAACGTTGCAAGAGAACGCAAGATTTTATTAATCATTGCCGTTACACTGGCAGGAGTTTGTGTAGCGGTTGGCGGAGGGATTACGTTCCTTGGCTTGCTTGCCCCTCATATTACAAGGCAACTAGTCGGGCCAAAGCATTCGAAATGCTTGCCCCTTACTGCTGCTTTAGGAAGCTTCATTCTTTTGGCTGCAGATACATTAGGACGGGTTGTCATGGCTCCTTCAGAGCTGCCTGTCGGGATCGTTGTTTCCATTTTGGGGGCGCCTTATTTTATATATTTGCTAATAAAATCAATTTGACGCTATATACAGCAAGATTTCATTGCACCGCTTCGTCTCAAAAAAAACTATACGAATTTGTCTAAAAGCGGCCCGGTTAAATGAGGGAAGGGACAAACACCTCCAGTGTCGAATGCATCAAATAAATTCGATGAATGGAGGTGTTTATTTTATCCAAAAGATCAAGCGGTCAACGTTTTTTCATTATTGCAGCTTGAAGCTGCGCTTGTTCGTTATAAAAAACTGTTTTCTGCCGGTGAAAGGATGATCGTTTGCCATGCTATCCCGCAATTAATACAAAAGCAAGCCAGGCGAGCCCAGGTCCAAGCGCTACGACTACAACAGCAGAAAGTAAAAGCTGTTTAAAAAATACATTCTCTTTTACCCCTTGTACGTTTGCGAGCAGCAATGCACCGTTAGTGGAGAAGGGGCTTATATCGACGATGCTTGAAGAAATGGCAATGGCTGAAACGACACCGATGGAAGAAATGGTCGGGTCCTGTAAAATGGGTGCTGCCAGCGGGATGATAGCTGCCAGAAACCCTGTTGTCGAGGCAAAAGCTGAAACGATGCCTCCTACGTATGACGATGCAAGGGCTGCGATTACCGGATTTCCTACTTTTGCGATTAAGTCAGTCATGTAATCAATCGTTCCAATTGTTTCTAAAACGCCTACGTATGTGACAATACCAGTTATTAAGAGAATCACAGACCAAGGCATCCGTGATAGAACGCCCTTTTGCTGCTTTGGAGCAATTAATGCTAGCACTAATCCTACTCCAAGCGCTGCAAAGCCGATATCGATATCGAACATAAGAGCGAGGACGACGAGTGTGATGATCCCTAAAAGTGTGATGCCTTTGTAAAAAGTTAATCCATTTTCTTGTGATTTATTGTTCTCATTTGCGGAGGACCCTTCAGCTCTAGACACTGCATCTTCTTCGGCAGCAGTTCGCTTTTTTAGCAGCCGAAGTCCTCCCAAAACGATGAACACAATCACAGAAGCAAATACACTGAAGATAAAAGCGTTTATGAAAAGCAACCCCGGCGAATGAGGAAGATCTCTTGCCTGCATAACGCCGTTAACAATCACTCCATAAGGATTAAGCAGTGAGAAGGATCCCGCTGTGGAACCAATCACTAACAATAACCCCATCAAGAGAGGATTAATGTTGTATCGTGCGGCAAAACGCAGCGCAATCGGCGCTAGGATCGCAATAGCAGCAGGTCCCAAAGTGCCGACGCTAGTTAAAATAGCGCAAAGCAAAAACATTATCCAAGGCACGAGACCTAGATTACCTCTGACTAGGCGAAGACCCCATCCGGTAATCAAATCAACTGTCCCGTTTTTCTCAACAATTGAAAACAGATAAGTCACTCCAGCAAGAGTGACGAACAATTCAGCCGGAAAACCGCTGTAAATGTCGTCAATATTTAATCCGCTGAATACAACTCCGACGATAAAAGCAGCTACGAACCCTAAAACACCGAGGTTAATTGGCAAAACTGAACCTACAATAAACATCAACAGAAGCACAATAATTCCAATGAGCTCAATACTCATATTGATTTTTCCTCCTAAGCTTTGGAATGAAAATAGAAAATCCCAAAAATTTGAAACCGCTTTCTAAAAACCCCAGCTTACAAAATCGACGATCGACAATGCATTATAAGAATATGAATGACTAGAAAAAAGGTGACTTTTTATTTGAATATTCTGAAAAATATAATTTCAAATCATAAATCGTCACCTCTCGAAAAAATAATTGAAATGTATGCTTTTATTTTGAATGACATACCTGAACATTTCGGCGACTTCACAAGGAAATCGGCTGCTTATCCTATTTGTTAGAAGGCGGTCCAAGGGCAAAATAAAGAGAGAAACAGCATTTATAAGATTAAGATAAAGTGTTTTTCGCACATTCCCTCCTTTTCTCCGTTTTTCATTCATCACAGATTGTTTACAGCTATTTATTCATTTACAAAAATGTTTACGAAAGCAAAATGAAAAATATGCATCTTTGTCAATTGTCGACAGGATGTACGAAGCGATGAAATATTCGTAATAAAAATTTGAATATTCTTATTTATGAAGTCATTTATAATGGGGGATCACATTAATTTTTATATATGGAGGAAGGAGAACTTCTATAAATTTCGAATAAATTAGAACAGTGCAGCAAACGAAAGATTTGCGGAAAATCTTCCAATACAATGCCGACTTTACAGAATTTTTCGATTTGTATTTATAAACAAGTTATAATAGGATTAAAAAAAATAGACAGTCGACATTATAGAGAGGAAGAGCGGGAATGAAAAATAATCAATTATTTTACAATCATTCGTTGTCCCACAAAATAGCGGAAAAAATAACAAACCAAATTATGGCGGGGGAGCTGAAGCCCGGAGAAAAAATTATTGAGTCCACTTACGCAGAAGAGTTTGGAACGAGCCGGGCGCCTATTCGAGAGTCGCTCTATTTGCTGGAAAATGAAGGGCTAATAGAGCGAATTCCTAGAAAAGGCGCTGTTGTGAAAGGCTATACGGAAGATGAAGTTTATGATCTTCTTGAAATGAGAATCGTATTGGAAAGCCTTGCGATGAAAAGAATTAAAGTCCGCGGGATAAATGAAGAAATTCTTAAGAAAATGGAGCAATTGGTACAAAAGATGTCAGAGGTTGATGACGAAAAACAGTATGCCAATCTGAACCAAGAGTTTCATATGCTCATCATTGAAATGAGCAAAAGCGAAATTATTAAAGAAATGTATTGGAGATTAGGACGTCCTTTGCTTGTACTTCAAAGAATATCGTTTCTTGAAGAGGAGCATATAAAAAAGTCTTTGAAGGAACACCGCATTATTTTAGATTTGTTAAAGGAAAACCTGATCGATGAAGCGCTTGTTTTGCTTGAAAATCATAATCATAGCGTAATTAAAAGGGTCGAAAACAAAACGAAAAATAAACAATCGTACTAGCAGCAAAAAAGGGAAAACAACGAGCGCTGTAAATGTCTTGAAACGAACAACATATACATGATTTTAGGGAGTTCATATGAAGGAGTGAAGCCCTTTTCATATAAGCTCCTTTTTTATTTTTCAGCTTATTGACTGGGCCATAATCAAAACATGACATAAGTAGGTTTTCTCAGCAAATACAAAATGAAAATTTAAAATTTTTAGAATTTTCATTGACTTTTATAACATGAGGGGATATCATGGTTGTAATAAGATGATTGTCGACAGTCGTCCATCTTCTAGGAAGAGCATTTTTTGAATCCTGATGGTTTTGTTAAAAAATATAAAGACAAGAGATAGGTGATTTTTAATGAGGGTAACGATTAGTCAGGTCGAGGCGGATGGGAAAATTATACTTCAGGAAAGTGCCGGGCTTGCCATTGTAACGATCCAACGTCCACGCCTAAAAAATGCTATAACATCGGGGATGTGGAGGGAGCTGGCGGAAATCGGAAGGCTGATTCCTGAAAACCCGAAAACACGAGTGGTGATCCTGCGCGGAAGCAAGGATCAATTTTGTTCAGGTTCTGATTTGAAAGAATTTAACCAAATGTCGATTAACGAAGCGCACGAAGCTTTCCGCTTAATGGAACAAGCCATTTCGACGTTTGAAAAACTTCCGTTGCCAACCATTGCCGCTATAAATGGTCCGGCATTAGGTGCAGGATTTGTTCTATCTTTAGCATGTGATCTTCGGGTTGGGACCTCTAAAGCTAAAATGGGAATCCCAGTCGGACGGCTGGGAATTACGTTAAACCAAATGTTTGTAAAACGGATTGCTGATCTGATCGGAGGGAGCCGGACGATGGATTTAGTTTATACAGGTCGACTGCTAGACGCTTCAGAATGCTGTCAATTGGGATTAGTTAATTACATGGTTCCGGATGATGAGGATGTGGATCATTTTACATTACGTTTGGCAAAAAAAGTTATGGAGCAGTCACCGGCGTCTCTTCTTGCTGTTAAAAGATCTGTCGCCTACAATAAGCCGGCACTTTCATTTCCGTGGGATACAGGTACGGCGTCCAGTATTGACGCAAATGATTTTCCTGAAGGTGTTCGTTCCTTTGTAGAAAAAAGAAAACCAAATTTTAAAGGGAGAGGTTGACATGCTGCCACTTGCAGGAATTAAAATTATTGACTTAACGAGAATATTGAGCGGCCCTTTTTGCACAATGACATTAGCTGATTTAGGCGCCGAGGTGATAAAAATTGAAAGTCCGCAAGGGGATGATACAAGGCAATGGGGTCCTCCGTTCATTAAAAATGAAAGCGCGTACTTTCTAAGTGTCAACCGCAATAAGAAAAGTGTTGTTTTAAATTTAAAAGATCCAAAAGGAAAAGAAATTTTACTGAAAATGGTAGAAGAAGCGGATGTTGTTGTTGAAAACTTTCGACCCGGCACATTAAAAAAGCTCGGAATTGATTATGACATCTTAAAGCAGCATAACCGCGGAGTCATTCTTGCTTCGATTTCCGGCTTCGGTCAAACAGGACCGTATTCAAAAAAGCCTGGCTATGATGTCCTGGCTCAAGGAATGGGCGGGTTAATGTCCGTTACAGGCGAACCAGACGGTACACCAGTTAAAGCTGGATATTCTTTGGCAGACATCGGAGCAGGAATGTGGGCAACAATCGGCATTCTGTCAGCACTTTGGGAAAGAGAGCGTTCAGGTCAAGGACAATGGATCGATGTCTCCTTGCTCGACACGATGGTTTCTTGGCAAACGTACCTTGCCGGCAACTATTTTGCGACAAACAATGATCCAAAGCCGCTGGGAGGAGCCCATCCGAATATTGTGCCTTACCAGGTTTTTGAAGCTTCGGACGGCCACTTTATTCTTGCAGTAGGAAATGACAGCCTTTGGAATTCGCTGGTTGACGTATTGGATGTGGAAGCTCTTAGAGACCGGAAATTTAAAACGAATCCGGACCGGGTTCAAAATAGAGATGAACTGATTTCCATACTTGAAGAAATATTTAAAAGAAAAGCGAGAGATGAATGGGTTGACATGTTGGAATCTGCGAAAATTCCATGCGGACCGGTTAATAAGCTTTCGGACATTTTAAATGATGCCCATATCAAGGAAAGGGAAATGGTCGTTGAAATGGAGCATCCTTCCCTCGGAATCTTAAAAATGCTTGGTGTTCCTGTAAAATTATCGCGCACACCGGGCAGGATCAAAACGGTCCCTCCAGCTCAGGGGGAGCATAGTGAAACCGTTCTAAAGCAAATGGGCTACAGTAAAGAAGAGATAGAAACATTTATAAAAGAGGGGATTATTATTCCTCAACAAAAATGTGTATAATTCGATAAAATTCAGTCGACAATCGACTAAAAATATTTTAATAATTTGCTAGTTTTTTCAAGTAAAAAAACTTCCTCTGTTTTATTGTGTATGATGCTCGATCCAAAGCCTATTTTTTTGAAATTCATGAATATTAATATCCCACATAACAATCGGAGTCCCGAAACAAACATTTGCTGTCATACGAACTGAATTTTCCTGTAAATAGACAGAATAGAGTTTCCGGTTTGCCGGATCCGGTCCGCCTTTAAGTTTTACGGGCATTTTCCTTCAGGTTGAAAGATTTTTAAGAAAGGGGTATTCACCCAATGCGCGTATTCGCTCTTGTTGGCCGCAGCGGCACGGGAAAAAGCACCAGCGCACTTTCTTTTGCACATAGTAAAAACATACCGGCTATGATTGATGATGGATTGTTAATTTATAAAGGGCGAAAAGCTGCAGGGAGTTCAGCGAAATATGAAAAGAACTATATAACCGCTATTAAACGGGCTGTCTTTTTTTATGAGGATCACCGAAAAGAAGTCCAAAATGCTATTAAAGCACTTGATATTCATTCGCTTCTTATTATTGGTACGTCTACAAAAATGGTTGATCAAATTGCGGAAACATTGCAATTAGGAAAAATCACCAAATATTACAAAATTGAAGAAATTAGATCGTCAAAGGAAATCAACATGGCATTATATGTGAGAAAAACAGAGGGGAAACATATTATTCCGATTCCATATGTACAAGTCGAACAAAATATTTTAAAGAAGATCATTATGAAGGGAAAGAAAATTTTTTCTACCCAAAAAGAAGAGATTGGTGAAACAACGATTATCAGACCACGGTTTCATCAAGGAACCATCCACATTTCTGAACACGTTTTAAAACAAATCATTTCCCATGCCTGCACTTCGGTAGAAGCAGTAAAAAAATGCCATCGGATAGATATTGCATTAAACGAGCTGCCGAATATAAAAATCACCCTCACCATGTTTTATCCATTGGATGAAGCATTACCCGTCATCGCAGAAAAGATTCAACAAAAAGTTGCTGAAGATTTTTTAAAGTTTTTAAATATAGAGTTAAATAGCATTACTATTCATATCAGTAAATTGTCGATGGAACACTCTTATCCTGCATCAATGATCCGGACTGCGCGCATATGATTTGGGCTGATAAGTTATGCAAAATTAGGTAATCGTATATAGAGAAGCTAAGAGCTGTTTTAGCAGCTCTTTTTTCATGTCACACATTCTCTAGGTTTCAAATCCAGAATCATAAAGAAAGCAGCAGCGGGTATTATAAGACAAAGTCGTCTATGGTGTGGCGTGAAAACTGAAGGAGACAAAGACAAATCTCAGCCTTGAGGGACACATATTTTTAAACGATCTAAATAGTTATAATGTAATAACAAAAAACTTGGTGTCACACATCGAATTGCCGTTTTCTTTAAGTACTCATATTGTCGCAAGTTTTGGCTGGGGAAGAGGTAACGATATACATAGTTGATTAAATAGAAAATCTATTTGCGAAAATGGTGCTTGGACCGTGAAAAAAAGTGTGCCCCTAATTCGTGGGCACACGCATTACGTTGCAGTTCATCATTTATTGTGTTTTAATTAATAAATTTGGATGTAAGGTCATAACCAAGGATGTTTCCAAGCCTCTCGAACAGAAAGACGATCCTTTTTGATTGCGATTTTAAATGATCAAAGGTTTGATATTTTGCTTATATAATCCATTCGGAGACACCTTTGCTATTTCCAATGTTTTTTTAACTTTTGTTTGGTCAATCGTTTTCCTAAACGAAGAGAATTTTCTAAAAAAGCGATTAAAATCTTCCGGTCTTCTGCGTCTAAATCCTTAATCGATTGTCCGTCAAAATGGGAATACCCATCTCCATTTTCTAAACTATTGATGATCTTTTCCAAATCCTTTGCAATGTCTTTTTCATCTTCTTTGATTAGTGTGGGATAATCAGAATATTTGTTAGAAGGATCATCCGTTCTTCCCAAAAGGTAATCTATGGATACTTCAAAAAAGTCGGCTAATTTTTCGAGGGTTTCAAAATCAGGTTGAGTTTGCCCCAATTCATATCGAGCGTAGGTGGATCGATTAATATTAAGTTTGTCAGCAAGTTGTTGTTGTGATAATCTTTTACTTTCCCTAAGTTTCTTTAATCTATCTCCATAATTCATAGCAAAATCCCCTAATATAATTTACCTTTATTATAGGTGAAGAAAATGCACAATAAAATAATTGTGTAAAAAACGAACAAAAAATATTGACAGTGCAAAAAGTGATCTATATAATTAGTGTAAAAATTACACAAGAGAGGTGGAAAAATTGAAATTAAATATATTAATTCAGCATAGGAAACTACTAGGATATTCTCAACAAGATGTCGCTAATAAAGTTGGTATTGACCGATCCTACTATACTAAAATTGAGAATGGTCTAAAACCAAGTGTGAAAGTAGCGAAAGCAATTGGTCATTTCTTAGGGCTAGACTGGACAATTTTTTTGATGATGATTGTGTGAAAAATACACAAAATAAATCATCAGCCTAACAGTCTAATTTAATACGACAAAAACAAGTAGTTTTGCCTGTCCGATGGAGAGAAGATAATCGGTACAAATAACATTTGTCATCTTAAATACAAAAATAATGTAATAAAACATGACGTATATTAGGACAAGAGAAAAATTGATAAATAAAATATGAACTATAAAATATAGTATTTCGAAAAATAGAAAAATTTATAAATATGTAAATTTATTTAACTAGGTGTCTAGGGAGAATAAATTATATAGATTTACAAAAAAAGGCATTCCTATTTATCTTTTTCTAAATCAATTTGAAAGGGATTATTGCGCTTTAAATCGTGCGAATTTTCTTGAAATATTTTTTCGTTCTCACTTTCTATATTTTTTACCTTTTAAAAAATCATTAATAAATGCAATCATCCTATCTTTACTTCTTAGTCTTCAAACAGCGTGAACCACTAATAGAACTTCTTTTAACTTTTCATATGATGATGTGATGCCGCCAGACATACTTAAAAACTATGCATTGATTCATTTAGAAATTCTTTAAAAGGAAATAGTTAGATTTAAAGGAGGTGATGCCTGGGGAAGTCGAACAGCAGGTCTATATATTTATTATATTTAATTCACTTCCAACATTTTATAACAAAAGGAGGAAAAAGGCATGAGACACGGGGATATTTCAAGCAGCCACGACACAGTAGGAATAGCGGTGGTCAATTACAAAATGCCGCGTTTGCACACGAAAGCAGAAGTTATTGAAAATGCAAAAAAAATCGCTGACATGGTCGTAGGGATGAAGCAAGGTCTTCCAGGTATGGATCTCGTCGTTTTCCCGGAGTACAGCACAATGGGAATTATGTACGATCAGGATGAAATGTTTGCCACTGCAGCTTCCATACCAGGAGAGGAAACAGCTATCTTTGCTGAAGCGTGCAAAAAGGCTGATACATGGGGGGTATTCTCACTAACCGGGGAAAAACATGAAGATCATCCGAATAAGGCACCTTACAACACACTAGTTCTCATTAATAACAAAGGAGAGATTGTGCAAAAGTACCGCAAGATTATTCCTTGGTGCCCGATCGAAGGATGGTATCCGGGAGATACCACTTATGTCACGGAAGGACCGAAGGGGTTGAAAATCAGTCTCATCGTTTGTGATGACGGAAATTATCCTGAAATCTGGCGCGATTGTGCGATGAAAGGCGCAGAATTGATCGTCCGCTGCCAAGGCTACATGTATCCGGCAAAAGAGCAGCAAATCATGATGGCGAAAGCTATGGCTTGGGCGAACAATACCTATGTAGCCGTTGCCAACGCAACAGGGTTTGACGGAGTTTATTCATATTTTGGCCACTCTGCCATCATCGGTTTTGACGGACGCACACTAGGTGAGTGCGGAACGGAGGAGAATGGTATACAGTACGCAGAAGTGTCCATCTCTCAGATTCGTGATTTTAGAAAGAACGCCCAGTCCCAAAATCATTTGTTCAAGCTGCTTCACCGAGGCTATACTGGCTTGATCAACTCCGGAGAAGGCGACCGAGGCGTAGCGGAATGCCCATTTGATTTTTATCGCACTTGGGTACTCGATGCAGAAAAGGCAAGAGAAAATGTAGAGAAGATCACTAGAAGTACGGTTGGGACAGCAGAATGTCCGATTCAAGGAATCCCAAATGAAGGAAAAACAAAAGAAATTGGTGTGTAATTCTGGAATACCAATTGTTCAATGCACAATAACTGCATTTTCGTCATTTTCCTTAAGTGTTAAATGAGATGACTAACATATGTCATCGGTAAAAATAAATTCTTAATCAAAGATGGGAGGTAAACAAATGAACGGTATTCATGATGTTGGAGGTATGGATGGATTTGGAAAAGTTATGTATGTAAAAGAAGAAGAGGACATTTATTTTACACATGATTGGGAAAGACTTGCGTTCGGACTTGTAGCTGGTTGTATGGCACAAGGATTGGGGATGAAGGCTTTTGATGAATTCAGGATCGGCATTGAGCTTATGCGTCCAGTGGATTATTTGACGTCGTCGTATTATGGCCATTGGATTGCAACCGTTGCATACAACTTAGTAGATACGGGAGTATTAGACGAAAAAGAACTAGATGAACGAACGGAGGTTTTCTTGAAGAAACCTGATACCAAAATACCACGAAGAGAGGATCCGGCATTAGTGAAGCTTGTAGAAAAGGCACTGTATGATGGCTTATCTCCGCTCCGTGAAATTTCAGCTTCTCCTCGGTTTAAGGTAGGAGAGAGAATCAAGACGAAAAACATTCATCCAACTGGTCATACGAGATTCCCTCGATATGCCCGTGACAAATATGGTGTCATTGATGAGGTATATGGAGCTCATGTTTTCCCTGATGATGCTGCTCATAGAAAAGGAGAAAACCCGCAATATCTTTACCGGGTACGTTTTGAGGCTGAAGAATTATGGGGATATAAACAGAAAGATTCCGTTTATATAGATCTATGGGAAAGTTATATGGAGCCTGTTTCACATTAATCATTTTTTGAAGGAGGAATACAATATGACGATTGATCAAAAAAATACTAATATAGATCCAAGATTTCCACATCATCATCCGCGTCCACAATCATTTTGGGAGGCACGTGCAAAAGCTCTTGAATCCTTGTTGATTGAGAAAGGGCTTCTTTCCTCAGATGCTATTGAAAGGGTAATAAAACATTATGAGCATGAGCTGGGACCAATGAACGGAGCAAAGGTCGTAGCGAAGGCTTGGACTGATCCTGCTTTTAAACAAAGATTGCTAGAAGATCCAGAGACTGTATTAAGGGAGCTAGGATACTATGGTTTACAGGGTGAGCATATCAGGGTAGTAGAAAATACGGATACGGTACACAATGTTGTAGTCTGCACCTTATGTTCATGTTACCCTTGGCCATTGCTTGGTTTACCGCCTTCATGGTACAAAGAACCTGCTTATAGAGCTCGTGTCGTAAAAGAGCCGAGACAAGTGTTGAAAGAATTCGGATTAGATCTTCCAGATTCAGTAGAAATCCGGGTATGGGACAGCAGTTCAGAAATTCGCTTTATGGTATTGCCGCAAAGACCTGAAGGTACGGAAGGAATGACGGAGGAGGAGCTTGCAAAACTTGTTACTCGAGACTCCATGATTGGTGTCGCTAAAATAGAGCCGCCTAAAGTTACGGTAGGATAGGAGGAAAACAATGAAAAGTTGTGAGAATCAACCTAATGAATCATTGCTTGCGAATATGTCCGAAGAAGTCGCACCTCCTAGAAAAAACGGAGAATTAGAATTCCAAGAGCCTTGGGAAAGACGCTCTTTTGGCATGACTCTTGCTTTGTACGAAGAAAAGCTGTATAGCTCTTGGGAGGATTTTCGATCCCGCTTGATTGAGGAGATCAAGGGGTGGGAGACCGCGAAACAGAAGGATAATTCTGACTGGAACTACTATGAGCATTGGCTGGCCGCCTTGGAACGACTAGTAGTGGAAACAGGAATGTTAAATAAGCGTGATGTCGACACACGTACAAACGAATTTCTTACTGGAAAACGAGATGAGGTTTTTTATTAATCAAAAGGGTCTTTAATAAATGGGGCAGCGTTTGCTTGCCCCATTTATTAAAAAACATACTTTTCCTTATGAAAATACAGTAGAAAAGTTTGGTTGCCGCTGTCAGTAAAGTAATTTGTATTTGTTTCTAAATCATATAAACAGAAAAAATGACATGTTCAACCATTTTACTCAATTGTTTCAAATATAGGTTTTAAGTAAGTCATTCGATTGAATTTGGCTTGATGCGTTCAGCTGTTTGTGCACGCATCAAAAGGGGAGATTTTATTAATGGCAACTTGGAATTTTGATTTTTTAAAACATCATATCCTTATTTGTAACGGTTCCACTTGTATGAGAAATGAAGCGGAGCAAGTAACAGAAAGTATACGCCAGGTAATAAGTCAAAAAGGACTGGAAAATTATATTCATACAACAAGAACTAGATGTAACGGGAGATGTAAAGATAAATGTGTTGTCGTGTTGTATCCAGAAGGAATATGGTATAAACAATTTCGACCTAGTGATGCCCCGTCATTTGTTGAAGCGCTGAGCAAAGGGGTGCCATATGATCAAAAAGTCAGTCATTATTATAAAAATGGCAAATTTAAAAGAACGGATTATACAGTAAAAGGTATATTGAAAAAATAAATTCATATAGAGCAAGTATTATATTTTTATCATGGAAAGGAGGAGCAAGGATGAAAGCTGTAAAAACGATGAAGAACATATTCATCATCATGTATTTCGCATTTCTATTCGTTTTTATCCCGGAACAGGCCTTCGCCATGCATATTATGGAAGGTTTTCTGCCGATTGAATGGGCTTTATTTTGGTGGGGGGTTACTTTACCTTTTTTAGTTATAGGCTTACTTTCTATTAAAAAGAAGCTTCAGGAGCATCCTGAATTCAAGATGATGCTAGGTTTATCTGGAGCATTTGCATTTGTGCTGTCAGCATTAAAAATCCCTTCCGTTACAGGAAGCTGTTCACACCCAACTGGGGTAGGATTGGGTGCTGTCCTTTTCGGCCCGACAGCGATGAGTGTTGTTGGATTTATTGTTCTCTTTTTCCAATCATTATTGCTTGCTCATGGGGGGATCACAACTTTAGGAGCTAATGCCTTTTCGATGGCTGTTGTTGGACCCATCATTTCTTATCTAGTTTATAAAGGAGCTTCCAAAGCAGGTTTTTCATTTTCTATTGCCGTCTTCTTAGCTGCTACTTTAGGTGATTTGGGCACATATGTGATGACATCCTTTCAATTAGCTATAGCTTTTCCTTCCGAGGTTGGCGGTATGATGGCTTCTTTTGCTAAATTCTCTAGTATTTTTGCTTTTACGCAAATTCCTTTGGCAATCAGTGAAGGACTGTTAACAGTCATTATTATGAATGTGTTAACAAAATATAATCTACAAGCACTGAAGCTGTTGCATGTTTTACCTAAGGAGGGCCGTTAAAAATGAAGAATTTCATACTGCTTTTAATTGTGGTGATGCTCAGTGTGTTCCCGCTTTTGATCCATCAAAATGCAGAGTTCGGCGGGGCAGATGGACAAGCGGAAGAAGAAATCAGTAAAATTGCGCCTGAATATAAACCATGGTTTCAAGCTCTTTGGGAGCCTCCAAGCGGAGAAATTGAAAGCTTGTTATTCGCTTTGCAAGCGGCAATCGGGGCTGGGTTTATCGGATATTTTATTGGCCTGATGAGAGGAAAAAATAAACAGGCTGGTGAAAAAGACAAGAAGGTGCCGTATGCTGCTGATCGATAAATATGCGTATTTCAACGGGCTGCGTAATGTTCATCCAGTGGAAAAAATCACGCTTTCTCTTTGCTTGCTTTTGTTTATTTTAATCGCCAAAGCCCCTTTGGTGTCTCTCTTCGCTTTTATAGTATTGAGTACTTTTATTGTTGTTGTCGCAAGGATTCCTCTGTCATATTATATGAAACTGCTTGCAATACCAATGTTTTTTCTATTTTCAGGAATCGTCACGATCCTCATCTCTTTCACCGATGGCCAAACTTTCAACTCGGATGTTATTTGGTCCACGCATATAGGTGACTGGCAAATTTTCATAAGCAAAGAAAGTCTCAATCGATCGGTAAATCTTGTTTTTATGGTACTGAGCAGTGTGAGCTGTTTATACTTTTTGATTTTAACGACACCATTGACAGCCATTCTCCAAGTATTGCGGAAGCTAAAGTTACCTCCATTATTTATTGAGTTGATTACGTTAACGTATCGATTCATTTTTGTATTCTTGGAAGAATCAGTAACAATATATCAATCGCAGTCTTCCCGGCTTGGGTATATAACCATTAGACAAGGCATGAAGTCGCTTGGACTATTGATTTCTGTCCTGTTTTTAAAAGTATTTGAACGGACGAAACAATTAACAATTGCTATGAACTCCAGAGGATATGAAGAGGAGATTTTGTTCTTTGATCAATCGTATCGCTACTCCTCTGTCAATTGGTTCACCATCGCAATCATTTTTGCAGGAATGATGATCATTTATGTACAGTTTGGAGGAATCTTATGATGCAGCCAATTCTTTTTAATATCGATCAATTATCTCATTGTTATGCTGATGGTACCATTGCTTTGAGAAACGTCACTCTTACAATTAAGCAAGGAAAGAAAATAGCCTTATTAGGAAATAACGGTGCTGGGAAATCTACACTGCTGTTACATTTAAACGGAATTCTGCGGCCAACAAATGGAGCGATTCGTTTTAAAGGAAAAGAAGTGGCGTATGATCGAAAATCGCTGCTTTCGCTGCGCAAGCAGGTGGGAATCGTTTTTCAAGACCCGGATTCTCAATTGTTTTCTGCCAGTGTCATCCAAGATATTTCTTTTGGTCCGCAAAACTTGGGTTTATCAAAGGAAGAAGTCTTACGTAAAGTAGAGTGGGCCATGGAACAGACAGAGACGACAAGATTTAAAGATAAACCTACCCATTTTTTAAGTCTAGGGCAAAAAAAGCGTGTCGCTATAGCAGGGGTCCTTGCGATGGATCCTGACATCATGATTCTTGATGAGCCGACAGCCGGTCTCGATTCTTATTACTCGAAACAAATCATGAAAGTATTAGATCACATACAAAAACAGGGAAAAACTATTATTTTATCCACCCATGATGTGAATCTTGCTTTCGAGTGGGCTGATGAGCTTATCGTCATGAATGACGGGGAAATCCTTTGTTATGGAGATCCGGCCACAGTATTCGAACAGGATAAATTAATAAGAAAAGCCCATTTAGAGAAACCGTGGGTTATGGAAACCTTCCAAACTCTTGTACAAGCTAAAATTTTTCCTTCAAATGAATCGATGCCGAAAAGCAAAGAAGAATTGTTTGAAAAGATTAAAGATGCAAGCAGCAATTTCAAAATCTCTCCTTCTTATATGCAAATTCCTATTTTGAATTAGGTAACAGACAGGATCACTCCTGTATTTTCTTTGTAAAATATTCGGTCTTCAGGTTTAATGTAACAGAACGGGAAGGAAATCAGTTTAAAAAAATTTAAAGTGTAATTTACTTATCGGTAGAAGCCTGAAGCTTTCTTGCTAAATTGATTAGAAATAATAAGGCGAGCACAAATACATCAGTTAAAGGTTTATAGAAATTCCGTATACATTTGAACTGGCAATCAACCCTTTGCTGTCCTCGCAGCATAAAAAGGAAAGAAACCGATACACAAATTTATCTCTTGTTAATCCGCCATTTTCAAACATTTTTAGTTAATTGAAAACGCCAGTTTATTCATCATGAAGAATACTCAATGTTTTCAATAAATAGGGAAATATACAATTAACAACAGATGATGTGTCTTGTACGATTCTTAGTTTTGCACTTTTTGTTATTTTGGGAAATGGAAAAAATTTACTTGGTCCTCGGGGGGCAGAAAGAATATAAAATTCCTCAAACAGCAGGAAGCTAAATGGAAGCGACCTTTCACACTTACCATATGAAGCTGTTTATTTACTTTAAAAAGTTAAGGAAAACCGGGCGTTCAATTTTCACGCCCGGTTTTCCTTAATGCCCTCCATGCCCGTGTCCGTCTTCCTGAGCAATTTCAAGCTTGTCATCTAGAATTCCTTGTGTTTGAAAGGAAATTTGTTTTTGATCTCCGATGATAAAACCATGATTGTAAGGACCTGTTGTCGGGTCATCTTGAAAGGTTGGCTTGATGCTTGCCAAGAAATCATATGTTTCTTGTTGAAGCTGTCCTTTGTTTAACCAAATCATCGGTGCATGTTTGCCGAGATGTGAAAACGGAGCGGCAGCTAAAGCAAGCTCTGGTGAATCTGTTGAAATAAAAGAAACACCATGGCCCGGTTCCGTTATACCCCATCCGAATTGAGTGTCTTTATCTTTAAATTTGGCAAATTCAATCGAAGTGGTTACAGGGTCATTTCCAGCTATTCGATGAACAGTCCCGTATTCTTTCAATTGATTTTCTACATCTTTAGAAATAACCTTCTCTGGTCCTAAAATATAAATGTTTGCTTTCTTGTTCCGTTTCTTAAGCGCATCTTTCGTTTCTTTAGGAAGCTCGTGTTCAGCAGCAAACAGTATAGGCTCAGGCATATGGGAAATCCAATTAACGGCTGGTATGGAATATAGTTTATGTTGATCCTCTGAAGAAACGATGATCACGCTTTCTGGATAGCCTTCGGATACTTCTGCATAAGCTTGATCGACATTTCTTGCGAATTCTGCGGGATTTTTTCCTTTGATCTGTTCTATTTTATAACCTGACAACTGGTTGATGACATTGTTTGAAACATCTCCTAACACAACAATTTGAGTGCCGTTCCGGTTCCCAGTCGGATTTAACCGTTTGATTTCACTCAACACTTTATCGGGAATGTGATCTTGATGAATCAGTAAGATCGGGCCGTTATTTGGATGATGGATTAAGTCAGCTCCGGCTAATGTTGTTTGCCATTGACCAACAGGCGACAGAATAACGGCTCCGGGTTGATTTTCTTTATGTGTGGCAGGCCAAATGGTTTGGGATACGTAAATGGATGCACGAATTGGATCGGCAACAGGAATTCTCGTTATATTTTTCGTGTTTTGAACAATTAAGCTTTCTTCAGCATTAGGATTAAATTGTGCGGGCGCTTTGGAAAAGGCTTGATTTTTTGTGCTCTGAGTGTCTTTTCCGTTATGATTGGCATGATCATTCATATTTTCGTGGTCCATTTTTTCATGATTCATGTCTTCCGTATGTTCTCCTGTATGGCCGTTGCTGCTTCCGTTGGAACATGATGCAGAAAAGAGCATGAAAGCTGTTAAAACGGTAAGAAAAATCAGCAGCTTACTATTTTTTTTCATTCTAATTCCTCCTCCTAACATTTTCTTTGCATCTGTTTTAACAAAAAAATGTGCAAAAATGATGGAGACGGTCCCTTTTTGATCCTGTAAATTTTTTTATGCGAAAATTATTTACTCGCCAAAAGGTGTGCCCGCATTTGGCATCCGCTCACTGTTTTAAAGTTCGGACGGGGGAGGACAGATAAGCGTTGGATGAAAATGATATAATGAAAAAATGAGAACAGAACGTTCGGTTAAAGGCGGCGAAGAGCTTTCCTTTTTGAAGAGAAAGCTAGTTGGCTGATAAGGAAGGGACAAAAAGTGAAAAAAATTTCGTTTAAATTAGGGCTGCTATTTTTCGTATTTGTTTTGGGAGTCGAAATCATTTTATTTGTCTCATTGTACATAACTTTGGTCAATTCAAGAATTGAGGAGGAGTTTGAGCATCTATTGGCGAGAGGGAATAACCATCGCGATGTGCTGGAAAAAAACTTTGACCATTCCACGCTGGAGCATGTGACGATGATGGAATCGGAAGCGGTGACGGATGTAGTGATTACAAATGAGAAAGGCAATATATTGTATTATTCCGATGACATATTGCCTTTTGCCAAAAAAATTGTAAATACAATGGACAGAACGATTCCGCATGACGGAATAATCGTGCAAAGAAATTGGCAAAAAGAGTCGCATATAGCGACAGTAAGCCCGATACGTATTGACGGCAAGATCAAAGGGTATGTCTATATGTTTCAAAATACCGATGCTATTCAAAAAATGATCTATAAGTTAAAGCATCATTTCGTTTTGGTTGGATTTCTTTCGGTATTTTTAACCATTTTGACGATCGCTTTTTTATCAAAAGTGATAACAAATCCCCTTATTCGTATGAAACAGGCAACCGAAAAATTGAGCAAAGGCGATTTTTCTGTTCGCTTGCAAGTGAAAGGGGAGGACGAATTGGCGGAGCTGGGGGAAGCGATTCAAACATTGGCGAGAGATTTGGAATATTTAAAAAAAGAAAGAAAAGAATTTCTTGCCAGCATTTCTCATGAGCTCCGAACCCCTCTTACATATGTAAAAGGGTATGCAGATATCGCAAGAAGGCCGAATCTAAAAGAAGAGGAGAGGAACCGCTATTTGTCCATTATTTATGAAGAAGCGGAGAATATGCAAAAGCTTGTAAAGGAACTGTTTGAATTAGCAAAGATGGATCAACATTCATTTCAAATCCATAAGGAACCGGCCAACTTGTGTGATTTCTTAAAGAAATTACATGACAAAATGCTACCTGCGTTTCATGAGAAAAACATGTCACTTATCTATAAATGTGAAAAAAACATTACCGTCCAAATTGACCAAAAGCGATTTGAGCAGGTGATGATCAATTTGTTGGACAATGCTTTAAAATATTCCGATGAAGGCTCAGTTGTATCGATTGAAGCAAGAGCGGAGAAAAACAGCATAGTGATCATTGTTTCAGACAATGGAATCGGAATTCCAGAGGAAGATTTGCATCATATTTTTGAACGATTTTACCGAGTGGATAAATCAAGATCAAGAACAAGCGGCGGTACTGGTCTCGGATTGGCCATTGTTAAGGAGATCGTCGAAGCGCACGGAGGAACGGTTTACGCCGCCAGTGAATACGGAAAAGGAACAAACGTTGTTATCACGCTGCCGGAGGTATAAGGATGTACACGATTTTGCTCGTTGATGATGAAAGAAAAATGTTGGACTTGCTGGATCTTTATCTTTCCCCTCAAGGATATCATTGCGTCAAGTGCGAATCAGGATTATCAGCCATCCGATATTTAGAAAACAACAAAGCTGAACTTGTCCTGCTCGATATTATGATGGCGGAAATGGATGGCTGGGAAACCTGCCGGAAAATAAGAGAATTTTCAAACGTTCCTATTATAATGGTAACAGCAAGAGACCAAACATTCGACATTGTTAAAGGCCTCAAACTCGGTGCGGACGACTATATAACAAAACCGTTTGACGAAGCTGAACTGCTTGCTCGCATCGAAGCGGTGCTGCGTCGTTCCGCAGGAAAGCGTTCAATTATTGATGTTCAAGGATTGGTGTGGGATCAAGAAGAACATAAAGTCCATTTTCAAAACGAAGACATATTATTAACGCCGAAAGAATTCGATATTTTAGGGCTGCTTTTAAAGCACCCGAACAGAGCGTTCAGCAGGGAAGAAATCATTGTGTCCTTATGGGGATACGATGCCGAGACCGAAGAGCGAACCATCGACTCTCATATAAAAAATATTCGCGAAAAACTGAGACAAGCCGGTTTTCCAATCGATCAATTTCTTCACACTGTTTGGGGAGTAGGGTATAAATGGGGGAAATAGCTATATTAGCAGATTAGGTTTCAATGTCTGCTGAGCGGGATTGTATGCATCTTTTATATTGTTGAAAGGAAGATGAGAGCCAGCTTATGTCCGGCTCTTTTTTTGTTTTTGGAACCAATTTACAGTTCATCTGTCATTTGCTTTCCGGCCTTTAGCAAGAATAATTTTGTGCGAACTATAAAAAACTACACTAAAATAAATAAATTGTAAAAGGGGGAACGATATGGAGCGCTTTGAGGAATTGAACAAAAGTTATATTAATGGTGAATGGGTCGAGGGATTAAGTAAGAGAACATATGAAAATTTGAATCCTTATGATGGAACTGTCATTCAAACGATTCGGCTAGCGACCTCACAGCAACTTGAACAAGCTTTTTTAAACGCAAAAGAAGCTCAAAAAGAATGGGGAAAAACGTCTTCTTGTGAGCGAGAAGAAGTGCTACGGAAAGCAGCGGAATTTTTCAAAAAAAATCGCGACGAAATCATAAAAGTGATCTCTCGTGAAACAGGCGGAAGCTTCATAAAGGCTAACGTTGAACTTGACTTGACGGTAGGGCTTGTGGAAGAAGCTGTGAAAATGGCCAAGAAATTAGATGAAGTGAGGGAAATTGAAGCCGATATAAAGGGGAAAGTGAATCGTGTTTATCGTCTTCCTTTAGGAGTTATAACATCCATCTCGCCTTTTAATTTTCCGATGAATTTATCCATTCGGACAATTGCTCCTGCTATTGCACTTGGAAACAGTGTCGTTCATAAACCTGATATTCAAACAGCCTTGACAGGAGGATCAATCATTGCAAGGGCATTTGAATATGCAGGACTGCCAAAAGGTGTTTTTCAATGTATTTTAACGGATATTGATGAAATTGGCGATGACATGCTCACTTCTCCGCATTCACAGCTTATTAGCTTTACTGGTTCAACGCCAGTTGGCAAGCATATCGGAAAAATTGCCGGCAGCATGCTGAAAAGGGTTGCCCTTGAACTAGGCGGAAATAACCCGTTCATTGTTCTGGCAGATGCAAATGTAGACCGTGCTGTTGATGCAGCTATTTTTGGAAAGTTTATACATCAAGGTCAAATTTGTATGATTGTAAACAGAATTATTGTCCATAAAAATAAATATGATGAATTTGTACAAAAATTTGTGGAAAAAGCCAAATCGTTGCCTTACGGAGACCCGTCTGACCCGAAAACAATTATTGGACCGCTTATAAACGAAACACAAATTGAAAAAGCTTTAAATATTATAAATGAAGCAAAAAAAGAAGGAGCAAAAATTGCGTTGGAAGGGAAGCGTATCGGAAATATTTTAACTCCGACTGTATTTGTGGATGTTGATAACAACAGCAAGCTTGCTCAAACTGAGTTATTTTCACCAATTGCTACGATCATGAAAGCGGAATCAGACGATCATGCCATTGAAATGGCGAATAATACAGAATATGGTTTAAGCTCTGCGATTTTTACAGAGGATTTAAGTGAAGGTGAACAACTAGGACTTCAAATTGAAAGCGGAATGACTCATATCAATGATCAAACAGTCAACGACAGCCCGACAATTCCGTTTGGCGGAACAAAGTCGAGCGGAATGGGTAGATTTGGAAATCCTTGGGTGGTAGAAGAATTTACGATGACAAAATGGATTTCGATTCAAAAAGAATATCGAAAATATCCTTTTTAACAACATCCCGACCTGCCAAACAATAAGGGATTTTTGAACGAACAGTTAATGGATAACTGAAAATGAATTTGTGTATCATTTTTGCTTGGCAAATAATCATGACGTTTCCAAACTCTTTCCCGCGATTTTTGGGAAAGTTTTTTTATGTTGTGCACTTTTAATAATCTAGAAATGAGCAGGATGATCTTTTCTAATCTCGTGATATGAGCATAGATAGTTTTACTGTCACTATTTCTGCATCTTTTTAATATTCAATCCGGCTTCAAAAAACGATGAAGCGTGTGTCTCGTTATCTTAGGCAGCGATGGATTACGACTCAAGAAGCTTTCCAGCTTGTCGTTAAATATTTTCATTTATACTCTATTGGATAATAACGGGTGAATACTGGCTGCTTATTATCCGATTTCACTTTCAATCCGGCTTTAGCGTATTGTTCCAATTATTTTAATTATCATTGTTTAGAAATCTCTAATGTTCCAGTACCAACAAAAAAATGTTATTATTGGATAAAAAGGAGAAACATGTATGTCAAAAGAATCTGTTTCAGCTTTAGGGTATATACTTATTTCTATTGTTTTGATAATTTCAATTTATTTGTTAATTGAACCCAATTCACTAGTGCCTGAAGCATATAAGCTGGCTGTTGATGGTTATGTAATTGCTAGAACTTTAGTAATTCTTTTTATCTTGTATTTAGTGTCAAAACTAGGATTTTTATTTATAAATAAAAAAAAATTAACTTCAAACTGTGAAATAATTAAAAAGTAAAGTGAATGGCTCTGTCGGTATCATAAAGCTGCCATTATAGACAGCAGCATCTAAATAATAACGCTGTTCGTCCATTCCTATATTTTAATTTTTCGGAATGAAACTTGCTAAGTTTTGGCTAAAATGATTCTTTTGTGGATCCATATGAATCGATATAATGATTCCATATCATGTATTGAACAGGAGAGGGAAAAAATCGTTTATGAAAAGGTACATTCATACGAAAGCAAAATAGGCGAAAAAATAGAAAGAAGGATGAAGGTGCATGAACGTTTTTGAAGCTATACAGAAAAGACGTGAAATGACAAAGTTTCTAGATCAGCCTATACCAAATGAACGGTTGGAGCAAATTTTAGAAGCAGCTTATTTAGCCCCTTCTGGGAACAATCTTCCTTCCAGGGAGTTTATACTTATAACAAATCGTGAAAAGCTTGATGAATTGGCAAACGCCACGCCTTTTGTTTCTTGGTTGAAAGAGGCGAAAGCGGCCATAGCCGTTACAGGCTGCCCGGAAGTGAGCAAATATTGGCTGCAGGACGCCTCGATCGCATGCGGTTTTATATGGCTGACTGCAACTGAATTAGGTTTAGGGGCTGCTTTTGGTGCGATATATCACTCACAGGATCAAGCAGAATCAAAAAAACGGGAAGACTTTGTCCGGACAGCCTTAAACATTCCATCAGACCGCCGCGTAGTTGCAATATTAGGTTTAGGTTATCCTGAAAAGGAACCGCCCGCAAAAGAAATGGTTCGGAAGGAATCTATTATTCATTATGAACGGTTTCAAACGTAATTACGTTTGCGGAAATTTTGAAAAACCTTTTTCCAAGCAACATATGTAAGGAAAAAGGTTATACGAGTGTCATAGCATTTTATGGAATTTTTTGAAAATCGAGCTTTTCCATAAACTCGACAAACGCTTTCACAAATTTCAGTTGGATCGATTCCTTGTGATAAAACATCCAAGTTTTTCTTAAAATGGGCTTCCCATTTTTCGATTTCAGATCGATTTTATAAATATCGTCGGCATCATCTAAAATCAAGCTTGGCAAAATTGCGTAACCTAATCCGTTCAACACCATTTTTTTGCACGTATCTGCTTTATCGACTTCGATGCTGATCAATGGTGGTTGGGAGTAATTCTCAAACCACCAATTGTCCACTGCCGTTTTTAGCAAGGGATCCGTCCGGTAATCAATTCTCGGCAAATTTGGAAGCTCCCGGAGATCTATTTTGTCTTTAGAAGCAATACAAATGGATTCCTCAAATAGTAATCGTTTTTGATCGTTCCAGCTGTAAGCTCCTTTTACGAAAGCGACATGGACTTCGTGGCTGTGGATCAAATGGGCTATCTCGCTGCTCGAGCCTGTCAGGACCTTAAATTCAATGTCGGGATACTCGTTTTTAAAAAGCTTTAAAAGACCGGGGAGTTTATAATCTGTAAAGTAATTTGAAACCCCTAATCTTAATGTGCCGGTTACTCGGTTCTCCATGTTCACAACATTTTCTTTTATTTTTTGTATTTTCAGCAGCATTTGATTCGCACATTTCGCTAAATATTCTCCCTGCGGGGTAAATTCAACTCCCCGCCTTCCTCGATGAACAATCTGTACACCGAATTCCTTTTCAATTTGCTGAAGCCGGTTTGTTAAAGCTGGTTGAGAAATATATAAATTTTTTGCAGCTTTTGTAATGTTTTTTTCGTTGTAGAGAACTTTCAAAATAAGCCAGTCTCGATCATCCATCGTCATCACCTCTCTTTTTCCATCAATAATTTTTATAATCATGCATAGATTATTGATATTTTATTTATATCTAAAAAAAGTATACAATATGTTTGTAGCAAGTTCGAATGCCGCAAGATATTTTGTTTAGAAAGAAGGATTGAAATGATACGAACGAAAGGTTTCTTGCGCAATGTTTCGTTTATTTTATTCAGCAGTATTGGAGGATTGCTTTTATCTCTAACAGGCCTTTCCATCGGCTGGATGCTCGGAACATTGGTGATGGCAGGGGCTTTTTCATTTTGGAGCCATACCAATTCAACATCGTCCGATGACAAGTATGTTTTGCCCCGATTTTGGATGAATGCTGGGCAATTTATTTTGGCGATTGAATTAGGGCAAAAAATCAATTTGACAGTTATAGATATTTTTAGAGATCATTGGATGTCCATCATGACAATGCTTCTCTTGTCCATTGTTTTCTCGCTGCTGTCTGGACTCGTTTTGTGGAAGTTCAGTCATACAGATTTATTGACTAGTTTGTTCGGAACGGTGCCCGGGGGCTTGTCTGTTATACCAGGCATAGCAGAAGAAGTCGGGGGCAACATTGGTGTCGTCAGCATTATACAAACGATGCGGGTATTTTTAGTAGTGCTTGTGATCCCGTTTCTTGTTTCTTCATTTGCGGTCCATTCTGAGAAGCTTGAAGTTTCGAACAACCAATCAGCGTTCATTTTTCCTAGCTTGGAAATGGACGAAATGATTTGGACGGCAGTATTGGCACTAGGGGCATTGGCAGGGTATTACATTGGAAAGCGGCTGAAGTTCCCTGCACCTTGGCTCGTTGGCGGAATGCTTGGTGCTGCTAGTATTCAAGCAGCCGGCTCATCATTTGCAGGCCACAACTTGACTCCATGGTGGCCGAACATTTTGATCATAGCGGCGCAAGTTTTCATCGCTGCAAGCATCGGCTCGAAATTTCATAAAAAGATGTTTACAGGGCTAGGGAAAACAATGGCGGTTGCTTTATTCAGCACGATTGGTTTAATTCCTTCCTTGTTTATTTGCGCTTTTATTGTTTCAAAGCTGACTGGAATAACCTTTGTCACAGCAGTTCTTGCATTTGCGCCGGGCGGTATTACGGAGATGGCTACAACAGCCGCTGTACTTCATGAAGATTCAACATTTGTTGTGGTCGTTCAAGTACTGCGCATTGTGTTAGTATGCATCGCAGTACCTCCATTGATCAAACTGCTCCATCAAAGAAGATTGCGCAATAGAGCACATTCGCATGCAGCAAGAAATATTTGATTGACATTAGGAACTTAAGACATGAAGCTTTTCAAGACTGACAGCTTCAAGTAAAATGGTAAGCGATGAATCTAATAGAAAGAGTGGTTGAGATGAAATATTTTGTCGTATTATTGCCGATGAAAGATGAAGAAAAAAGCAAAGCGTTTCGGAATGATCACTTGAATTATTTAGAGCAGAAAGGAAAAGAAGGAAAAATATTTGCAAAAGGCAGATTTACCGACGGCACAGGCGGTATGGTGATTTATCGCGCCAGCTCTTTTGAAGAGGCCGAAAAGCTTGCGAAAGAAGATCCATATGTTGTGACTGGCGCTAGAGGGTATGAGATTCACGAATGGGAAATGGTCAGCGACGCAGTGCTCCCAAATTAAGATTTTGATAGGAAAGCCGTTGTAGAATGATAGAACATTTGAATCGGTGCTGTCCGTTAGTCTCTAAAATAAAGCCCTTAGAGAAAAAGAGCTGTTTTTCTCTAAGGGCTTTTGTATGTTTACGATTTTTCTCAAAAAAACAGTTCGCAGATGCCGGCTGCTTTCAATATGCTGTGGGCTGAAGGCACAATTCTGATAACATTTATATGCAAAAAACAATCATCAGAATTTTCTTGACTTATTTGTTATTATTATCGATAATGATAATAATAACATAAATAAAGGAGAAATTAACATGATTGAACAATTTATCAGCTTTCAAAGCTGCGGATATGAGTTAAAAGGAACGTTATCCGTGTTACAGAACAGCCAAAAAAAGCCGGCTATTCTCATTCTTTCCGGTTCTGGTCCGTTGAATCGCGACGGCAATGATGCAAAAGGAAAATTCCAGTTGAATATATATAAGCAATTGGCATCATTTCTTACTTCTTTAGGATTTATCGTGTTGCGATATGATAAAAGGGGAGTTGGTGAAAGCGGCGGCGATTATTTATCTGCAGGAATGTGGGATTTCGTCCGGGATGCAGCTAGCGCTGTACAATTTTTAAAACAACATCCGCTTGTTGATGAAAATCGGATCATTGCCTTGGGGCACAGTGAAGGAACAATATTGGCAGTTGCTTTAAACACCTTGGAGAAAATGGATGGGCTCATTCTTCTCTCAGGGGCAGGGGAGCGGCTGGAAGAAGCTTTAACGAGACAGAGAAAGCTTGTGTATGAAGCTTTAAACAATGTAACAGGTTTAAAAGGAAAAATGATCCGCATGTTTAACATCGAGCAAAAAAACGAAAAAAAGGCGAATGCCCTTTTTGAAAAAATCATGCAATCTGATCAAGATGTGATCAAAGTTGGTTTTCAAAAAATAAATGCTAAATGGTTTCGCGAGCATTTGCAATACGATGTGCTCGAAGATTTAAAAAAAATAGAATGCCCTGTTTTGGCCATTACCGGTGACAAGGACGTTCAAGCTGATCCGGAAAAGCTCAACCGCCTCCCCGCTATAGTGAAAGGGGAGTTGGAATATTATATGATTCAAAATATGGATCATTTATTGAAAAAACAAGAAGATGAGGTTAATATGTTGAAAATGAAAAAAAATTATATCAAAAATGCGGATCAACCGCTTCACGAAGAGCTTTGCGACCATTTGAAAAATTGGTTGAACAAACGGTACAATGAGGTGTTTTCATGATTGAATCAAAAGCTGCTTTAATCTTGCATCCGGTACGGATTCGGATCATTCAAACATTGATCGGAAAACGCTTGACTGTGCAGGAAATAATGGAGTTTCTGCCGGAAGTTCCGCAAGCATCCTTGTACAGACATTTAAAAAAACTTGAAGAAGCAAAGCTGATTGAAATCGTTGAGAAAAGAAAGATAAGGGGAACAATAGAAAAAGTTTATGCCTTGCCGGATGAAACGATTGGGCTCGAAGACAGCGATTTGCAGCATATAAGCAGAGATGAACATTTGAACATATTTATGAGATTTATCGCCAATATTTTAGCGGATTATGAGAGATATTTACGACAAGAACAAATCGATCTCCTAAAAGATGGGGTGGGATTTCGGCAGGTTCGCTTTTATGCAAGCGACGAAGAGTTTTTTCAATTTGCTCAAACTGTCAACCGGGCGATGAAAAAGCTAATGGGAAACCAGCCTGCTCCTAACCGAAAAAAAAGAATTTTTACATCTATCATCATGCCGGAAGCAGAAGAAAAATTAAAATAGTGCAGTCTTTTTTATCCGCTTTGATTGAAAATGAAAAGCTAATCAATATGGATCAAAACAGGAGGATTATGTTCTGAACGAGCTATAACTAGAAAAATTGGGGAAGCGATCTGATTGTTGCTTCGGAATTGTCATGGGGCTGTCCAGAAAGTCAAAATCCACTGAAAACGAAACATCATAAGCATTGATATATCAACATATCAACGTTTCTAAAACATTAAAGGGGCGTCTATAAGCCGGAAAATCGACTTATTAGACTGCCCCATAAAGTTTCAAAATTAATGCATGTGGAGGAATTTATGTGGCGAGCTGGAAGAAAGTTCGGCTTGGTGAGATTGTTCAAATAAATCCTGAATCATTAACGAAACAATTTCCCTTTCAAATGATCGATTACATCGATATTTCGTCTGTTGGAACAGGCGAACTGAGGGAGACATCGCAATATTTGATTCATGAAGCGCCCAGCAGAGCAAAAAGGCTGGTTCGAGCAGGCGATACAATTCTTTCGACCGTCCGTCCGAATCGAAGATCCTTTTTGTTTTTAAAAAATCCGAAAGAAAATCAAGTTGTATCGACCGGTTTTGCGGTTCTTCGGCCTACGGAGCATATTCATCCGAGGTATGTGTATTACCTTATTTCCAATCAATCTTTTACAGATTATTTAGTTTCTCAGGAACAGGGAGCTGCGTATCCGGCTGTCAGCATGGATTCTATTAAAAATGCGCTCGTATTGCTGCCGGACATGCGGACGCAAGAGAAGATTGCGGACATATTAGGAACAATTGATGATAAAATTGAACTGAATATCAAGATAAATAAAACGATCGATGAAACGATCATGACACTTTACAAATACTGGTTCATAGAGTTTGGGCCTTTTAAAGATAGAGGGTTCGAAATTTCTGAATTGGGAATGATTCCGAAAGGATGGAAGGCAGGAACATTAGGTGAAGTTATAGAATTACAAAATGGATATGCTTTTAAAAGCAAGGAATGGAAATGTGAAGGCATACCTGTAATAAAAATAAAAAATATTGTCCCGCCTTTCATCAACAAAGAAGATGCAGCATATGTAGATCCATCTTTATTCCATCGATTAGATCGTTTCAAAATTACACAAGGAGATCTGCTCATTGGGCTAACAGGCGCTGAAATCGGGAAATGCGGCATTTACTATTTTGAAGAACCCGCATTATTAAATCAACGTGTCGGCAAATTTTATTCTAGCGTGCACGAAATGAATACATTGCCATTTGTCTATGCCATAACTAAATTGCCGGATTTCCGCCAAAAAATTTTAGATCGGTCTACTGGATCTGCACAGCCGAATGTCAGCGCGGATGAGATAAAAAAAATGAAAATTGTGCTTCCGCCGGATGATATTTTAAAAAAATTTATACGTTTCACCAGCAATTATTATGCGATGATGATACAAAATGCCAATGAAAATGACCGGCTCAAAAAATTGCAAAACGCTTTGCTGCCCCGGCTTTTATCAGGGGAGATGGATGTATTAGATGCTGAAAAGCATGTTGCTAACATGCTGTAAAATGATAAATAAGTTCCAAAAGAGGGGGATTGTTCCCCCTTTTTGGAATACTGCTACTTATCTTTCCAGTTCAATAGGAGATCCAGCATGTTTAGTATGAATTTTTGATCTTCAACCGGCCTTGCCTGAAGTTTTGTAATAATTTGCGACAAAGTATAATCTGGTTTTTTTGAATTTGGTTGAATAGATTTAAATAATTCCTCTAAAGAAACCTCAAGCGCCGTTGCGATTTTGTTAATACTTTCCAATGTTGCGTTTTTTTCACCTCTTTCTAATTGTCCAATATAAGTAGCATGTAGATTTGCTATATCTGCTAATTCTTCTTGACTCCACCCTTTCTGCTTGCGAAAATTTCGGATTCTTTCTCCGATTATTTGCTGTATTTTAGTCATGAACCGTCACTCCTTGGGGATAATAGTGATTCCTTTTTACAATCTACTATGAGAGTTAAGCCCCCAAGAGACTATTGATATTAAAAGTATTAAAATATATACTAAAAATATGAAATATAACATTAGACATTATCCGAAATAGGTCTATAGATAGACGTCTAGGAGGTTCTTCCATTGGTTAAATGGGAAATTAGAAGGATAAAAGAAATTATAGATAACAAATCATTTTGTCATTTTTTTCAACCTATTTATGAATTAAAAGAATCAAAAATATATGGATACGAAGCTTTGCTTCGCTGCAAATATTTTTCCGATCCGGAAATTTTGTTTCAAATCGCCCGTGAATGCGGTTTTTTATATGAACTGGATACTTGCTCCATTCACAATGCAATAACATCGATGGGAGACCTGCAGCAAAAGCTGTTTATTAACGTATTTCCATCGACGATTGTTCATCATTCTTTTACCCAATTTATAAAAAAAATAAACCTTTTTTTTCAGTCGACCGAAAAAGTAGTTTTTGAAATAAATGAAAGTGAAAAAATCGAAAATATTGAATTGTTGAAAAAAAATATTCAATTTTTAAAAGATGAAGGGTATAAAGTTGCCGTTGATGATTTCGGAAAAGGTGAAATATCGTTAGAAACCATTGTCGATTTAAACCCGCATTATATTAAAGTCGATCGTTCTTTAGGCCAAAATTTATATAATTCGGGCAAAAATCAAGATGTTATTAAAAAGCTTTTATTTCTTTGCGAACGTACCAATATGAAACTAGTTTTAGAAGGAATTGAGAAAAAAGAAGATTTAGACATGGCTAAAGCATTGGGGGTTCATTACGCTCAAGGATATTTATTAGGCGAGCCGAAGCCGATGAGGGAAAATACAAAAAAATAATTGCTGCTTATTCATAGTAAATGAATTAGAAAAATAAATTTTATCGGATCGAACATATAGACTATTTTCAGATTATTTTTGCTTCATTGACGTAAAAGAACCGCACTAAATGAACGATAAAATTAATGAAAACGCTTAAATAAAGGATTATCGGTTCATTATATTTTTGACCATATACGTTCGATGTTAGCTAAAAAAATACATATTTGACAATAAATGATTAATTAACTAAAAAAAGTATGTTTAGAGGCCGATAATTAAAATGTCAAGCAACCAATTTCGGATTTGGGGAGTGAAAATGGATGGAAATGAGTTCGTAACGCTTTTCTAAGAGGAAAGAACTAAGTCTTTAAAAAAATTATGGCATAACAAAGGGGTAATGATTTTCATGAAAAAGAAATTTCAATTCACGATACGTATGAAGCTAATGACCATTTCATTTCTATTATTAACGATTCCGTTAGTCATTTTAGGCTTGTTAAGCTATCAGAAAACAACTTCCAGTTTAAACAAGCTGGGGGAAAAGAACTTAAAAAATAGCGTCGAAATGACCGTTGAGTTAATCGATGCGTTAAATAAAGAGGTTGAAAAGGGAACATTGTCTTTAGAAGAAGCGCAGGAACAGGTAAAAGTTGCGATATTGGGGGAAAAGAATGCTGACGGCAAACGGTCAATTAATAAAAATTTTGATTTAGGCGAAAACGGATACATGTATATTATCGATCAAAAAGGAACTCTTATTGCACATCCAGTTATAGAAGGCAGACAAGGCTGGAATGACGAAGATTCCAAAGGCGTAAAATTCAATCAAAAAATGATTAAAACCGGAAATGAAGGTGGCGGTTTAACTTATTACGAATGGGCTTTGCCTGACAACGAAAATCGAATTGAAAAAAAAGTCGCCTATTCAAAAACTGATCCTCATTGGGGATGGGTTGTATGTGCGGGCACGTATTTAATGGATTTCAATCAGCCGGCTAATGATCTTCTCGTTTTTTTAATGATTGTCATTGGCGCAACGATTGTGATTGGATTTTTCATCGTATGGCTGTTTTCAAACAGCATTTCCAAACCAATACACGCCGTATCTGAGCGCATGCATTTGCTGGCTAATGGAGATTTAACACAAGGTGAAATAAAAATCCGTTCGAAAGATGAAACACAAAATCTGGCACATGCCATAAATCAGCTGCAAAATAAACTGAAAGAAATGATTACAAACATTTCGAATGCTTCTGAAGTACTGACAAGCCACAGCGAGGAGATGACCCACTCTGCAAATGAAGTGAAGGCCGGATCAGAGCAGGTTTCAACCACCATGCAGGAATTGGCATCAGGCGCTGAAACGCAAGCAAGCAGCGCGAGCGACATGGCAGCAAAGATGGAGGTATTTGTCGAAAAAGTTCAAGATGCCAGCGAAAAAGGGGAGCATATTGAATCAGTCTCCAGAGAGGTGCTTGAAATTGCCGGCAAAGGAAATAAACTAATGATGTCTTCTACCGAACAAATGTCGAAAATTGACGAAATTTTTCAACAATCTGTTGATAAAGTGCTCGGTTTAAACGGACATTTGCAAAAAATTACAAAACTCGTATCAGTCATACAAGGAATTGCGGACCAAACGAATCTTCTAGCATTAAACGCAGCGATTGAAGCGGCAAGAGCAGGCGAAAACGGAAAAGGCTTTGCCGTAGTTGCAGATGAAGTAAGAAAGCTCGCTGAACAAGTTTCCGTCTCAATCTCAGACATAACAAGCATTGTCGACAATATCCAAAATGAATCAAAGAATGTAGTTGATGCTTTAAAGAGCGGCTATCAGGAGGTTGAACAAGGAACAGAGCAAATTAAAAATACAGGCGCAACATTTCAAACGATCAACAAAGCTGTTACGGACATGGTTCATCATATTCAAACAATTGCGAACAACTTGACGGAAATCGCTTCCAACAGCCGGGAAATGAACCGTTCCATCGAGGAAATAGCCTCGATCTCCGAGCAATCAGCAGCAGGTATTGAGCAAACCTCTGCGGCAGCCGAACAAACAAGCAGTTCTATGGAAGAAGTGGCGAACAGCTCCGAACAACTAGCGAAGCTAGCCGAAGAGCTGAATGAATTTGTACGGCAATTTAAGCTTTAGAAAATAGAAGAATGTGTTTGATTTTTTTGATATCAGAAGATGTATTTGGGTGGGGATAAATGTCCTCACCTTAAACTTTTGAGCGATACATAGACCAGCTCCCTGCAAAAAGGGGGATAAATGTTCAGTATTGCTGGCATTTAGAGGGGGAAGACAACTTGCATAAATGTCAGATCAAATACAGACCTTTCTTTATTAGAAAGGAGATCAGTCGTAAAAGCATACATTTGATTAGAGATTAGTTCTTAGTGTGCACGAATTGCACAGTCTTTTTGAAAAAACTTTTGTCTTATTGCTCAAATTCCCAATATTCCACATCACATTTTCTCCATTTAAACCGCCTTTTTGCTGCGTGAACGATAAATCTATTATAATCATATGTAGAAGTGGAAATAAAGAGAGAAGATTCTCCTCATACAAGCTCATGCAAACTTTCAAGCAAGGCAAATCGTTTTATTGAAACATCTTTTGGTTTGACAGCAAAAAAACTTCTAAAAGTTTTGCGCCAGTTTAAGAAATGGTTCATTGAGAGAACGATTGTTTTAACACGAGTTAGTTTTGAGGTACTTTAAATAAGTTCAAATCTTTTCGAGAAAACGATCACTTTAACTTAAATTAGCTTGCTGATGAGGAGTTTTTTTCAATCAGTTTGGTTCATGCGAAAATGGTTCACTAAGGAAGGATGATTTCATGATCATAGATGAATTTGACGTGTTTTTATTTGACCTAGACGGAGTGATTTACATAGGAGAAAATCCGCTTCCTGGGGCAGTTGAATCTTTGCGGCGCTTGCGTCAAGAAAAGAAAATGATTCGGTTTCTTACAAATGATCCTTGTACTACGAGAGAAAAAATTGCCGGACGGCTCAAGCGAATGGAGATTACAGCAAGTCCAGAGGAAATCATTACATCCGCTTGGTTGACAGCTCAATATTTGCGAAAACAAAATATTCGCAGTGCCTACGTGCTGGGGGACGATCATTTACAGCACGAGTGCAGTCAAGCAGGAGTAATGGTTGTAAAGGGTGAAGAGGAGGCAGAAGCCGTTGTTGTCGGCTGGAGCGGAAATGTATCTTTGTACGATATTCAGGAAGCGGTAAAACAAATACATAATGGTGCGAAGTTTATTGCAACGAATGCCGATATGAGTTTCCCTACTTCGAAAGGTCCTTTGCCTGCAACAGGAGCTGTTGCTGAAATGATACGAGCATCAACCGGGAAAAAACCGTACATTGTCGGCAAACCGAATCCATTTATGTTCCAGAAAGCGATTGAATCGATTTCGTCTAAAGCAAAAGTGGTTATGATCGGCGATAACCCGTTAACTGATATATTAGGTGCTCATCAAGCAGGGATTCAAGCGATTTTAATTTCCAACGGGAAGAATGCACCGTTTCCATCTCCCGGGGATTACCGCAATCCGGATGCGGTGATCGGAAATTTGCAGTCTTTATTTGATGATCGTGTCAAAATTAAACAATGGAATACGCGTGATTTTGCATGGCCGGAGCGGATCGAAGCAGGAGTGGCGGGAATTATTTTTAACGAACAGCAGCAAGTTCTCCTATTAAAACGGTCGGATAACGGACTATGGGGCATTCCATCAGGGCATGTAGAGCCGGGAGAAAAGGTGGAAGAAGCAATTATAAGAGAAATTTATGAAGAAACAGGTCTTGAAGTGGAGGTAACCCGGTTGATCGGCATTTACTCAGATCCGGATTCACAAATTTTTTTATACCCAAATGGCGAAATCAGCCACTTTATTACAACCTGCTTTGAGTGCAAAATCATTGGAGGGACGCTGCGTCAAAAAACAGATGAAACGCTTGATGCACGATTTTTCGCTCCAAACGATCTGCCGGAAAACCTTTTAACGATGCATCCGAGATGGCTGCAGGATGCATTGGAAAAAGAGCATGCTCCATATATACGATAAAAGTCGGAATACTGTTGGGGGAAAATTACGTCTTTTTCAAGTTTCGAGCAGAAGAACCTTATTATGTATCTCATTTTACACTGTTCCTAAACCTAGAAACAAAAGGCTTATTAAATGTTCTATCTGCAAGGAAACGCTGCTATTTTTCGGCAGCATAGATAGTCATGCTAGGACTTTTGTTCATCTATTGTTTTTTTAAGAGAAAACTAGTTTTTGGCGGAAAACGAATAGGAAGATTTCTGATTTCTTTTACCGATTTTATCGATTATTTCGATTTCCGCCATCGTTTCGCTTGAGATTTTTGAATTATTTTTAGCCGATTTTATCAAGCGTTAACATGTTTATTTTTGCTTTTGTCGACGAATATGCATTCATTTGGTAGATGAATAACATCGCTTACGTATGTGATCTTCTATTAGGTTGGGAAAACTAGCAATTTTTTTGTTTTAATTATATATGTAAAATGATAAATAAATTTCGAATGAAATTTCCTGTATTTGTGTTTCGGTGAAAAACCAATTCCACTTTCTCTTTTCTTCGCTTATTGTCAATTTTACTTGATTAGCGAATGCTTGAACGCATAAATGACGGCTTGGGTGCGGTCTTGAACGCCCAGCTTGCTTAAAATGTTGCTGACGTGAACTTTGACGGTTTTTAATGAAATGAACAACTCATCTGCAATTTCTTGATTTGATTTCCCTTGAGCCATTAAAAGCAGCACTTCCATTTCTCGGTTTGTTAATTCTTCATGAGGATGGCGGTTTTGTTTTTTATTCATTCTTGCCATCATTTTCGTTGTCACTTCAGGCTCTAAGACAGATTGTCCCTGATACGTTGAACGGATTGCATCGGCGATTTCTTCTGCTTTTGAAGTTTTTAACATATAGCTGACAGCACCGGCTTCAAGGGCAGGGTAGACTTTTTCATCATCGAGAAAGCTTGTGACAATAATGATTTTTGCCTCTGGCCATTGATGAAGTATTTCTTTTGTCGCTTCAATCCCGTCCATTTCCGGCATGACGAGGTCCATTAAAATAATATCAGGCTTTAATTGTAAAGCTAGTTCAATGCATTTTTTGCCATTATCAGCCTCGCCGACGATTTCTATGTCAGGCTGGGACGATAAAAAAGCCGAAACGCCGATTCTTACCATTTCATGATCATCAACTAGTAATACTTTAATCATTTTTATCACCTTCATCTGTTAACAACGGTACTTTTATTTCCAATCTAGTTCCTTCATGAGGGACACTGACAATTTGCAATGTTCCGCCGATTTCGGCTGCACGTTCATACATGTTTTGCAAACCATATGCTCCTGATTTTGCCGATTGAACGTCAAATCCTACACCATCGTCGACAATCCGTAAAATGGCCATATTTTTCCGTTTGATCAGCAATACTTCAAGTGTATTCGCTTTGGCGTGGCGAAGAGTGTTTGACACCGATTCTTGCAAAATGCGGAATAAATGGTCTTCAATCCCTTTATCTAGAGGAAATTGCTCTGTCTTCCATTGGATGTTCATCGGCACCTTTTGCCGCAGCTCTGTGAGCAGTTCTTCAATTCCAGTTTGCAAAGATTTACCTTTTAAAGGGACAGGCCGCAAATGCAAAAGAAGAGCGCGCATTTCAAGCTGGGACTGCTGAATAATTTCTTCAACTAAATGGATTTGTTTGCTCGTTCCTTCATCGATTTTTTCCTTGTTTCCTTTAACAGCAGAAATGAGCATCGAGGCCGCAAACAAGTTTTGACTGACAGAGTCATGCAGCTCGCGTGCCAGCCTTTGCCTTTCTTGTGAAATGATTTCTTCCAATCTTTTTTCTTGTTCTTTTGCGTTTTCACCTGCAAGTTTTTGCGTTAATTTCGTCTGTTCAATGAGATGATGCTGCACTTGGTCAATTCGAAGGTTGATTTCATCTAATTCTTTAATGTTTATATGTTCATTTTGTTCAACCGTTTCTCCTTTTGTTATTTTTTTTAGTTTGTCTTCAATCTTGTGTAGTTTATCTTTAAAAGGAAGTCCGAATAGAATGCCGAAAAGCAAGCCGATGGCGCTGCTGATTACGAACGTGAAGAGGATAAACGGAATATCAAGAATTTTTTGTTTCCATAGTAATGTCCAATTAGGAAACAGGAACGTAAGCAAAAGCGAAACAGTGAAAAATAAAAAAGTGACTACTGATGTTACTAAGCAGATAATAATTTGTCTTTGCAATACATTCATGTTCTTTTCACCTCTATTCTGCCAAAGGTTATAGAGGTGATGATTTTCACTTTTTGGGCAGATTCATGATAGTTTTTGGACTCATATCGAATTGTTTCGTTCCATACATTCGGTTCACTATAATCAAAAATGGAGTAGGAGCCGATGAAACCGGAATGGTGGACGGACACTTCCAGCTCGTAAGGAACAATTATTTCGATATTGCCGATAAGCTTTCGGATGACAATCACCGCTTCACCTTTCGGAAGAATCGTATAGTTTAAATCTATTACTGTATCGCCGATGCCTGTTTGAATGTTGACATCGTTCCATCTGTATATTTGTTCTTCGGTTCGCTGCGTTCCGAACAATCTGTTTTGAAAAAGAGGCGTTTTGGAAAATGTCTCTTCTTGCGAGAGGATTGGATCTGCTTCTTCAATTTTAGGAGACTTTTTAGCAGCTACCTGCTTGTTTTGAACATAGTGAAAAATAAAGTAAATGAAAACAGCAAATAGAAGCAGTCGGAATGTAAACATATTGAAAAAAGATAGAACGCCGCCGATTATTCCGATCCAAAATAACAATAATCCTGATTTTTTCGGCATTCTTTTTCTTCCAATATATACGCAAAAAATCATCATCATTAGGAAGAAAAGGGCCTCACCATTGAAAAATAAAAGCTCTGCGATGAATAAGATGATGCCAATGACGAAAATCCATTTTGTAAAATCTATTTTCGATTGATGAAACACGAGGCTCCTCTCCTTCCTATTAGTGTGAACATAAATATGGAAAGGCGTAGAGAACTACGCCCTTATAGCATAACAATTTACGTTAAGAATTTGAATCCGTTTCTTGATTTTTTAATTCTTTTTCAAGCTTTGCGATTCTTGCATCAAATGTTAATGTATCGTATCTGTTGTTGATTCGATTTTCCAGTTCATCAAGGTAATTCTCTATTTCAGCAAAGCGAACAAAATGGTTCTTTTCGGAATTATGCTGCTCAAGAACTTGGTTGATCCGGGAGTAGGCGCGTGCAATATTTTCTCGTCCCATCAGCTCCATGCGCTTTATATGCATATCTTTTAATTTATGTTTCATTTCTTCATATTTATGTTCTAAGTCAATGAGCTGTTTCGTTGCTTGTTCAAGCGCTTGTTTTAATTTTGATGCACGCTCCTCATACTGCTGCTGCTCGTTGATGGCAAATTGATGCAATTCTTCTTCTTGCGCTTTCAACGCAATTTCGGCTTGATATTTTCTTTTTTCTTTTAAGTGTTCAGCATGGTTGTATTCTCTTAACAGCTCTTGTTTTAATAATCGTTGGCGTTCGATTAATTTTTGAACCTTTTCAACTTCCTTTTCACATTGGCGCAAATATTCATTTAATAGCGCAATTGGATTCCTTTGTTCCTGTTCATTCAATAAATCATGTAAATCGGCCATAATCACATTTTTTAATCTCGTAAATATGCTCATTTTTTTCCCCTCCATTTATTGTCGTTTTAGTGATTCCCATTGTTTTTCAAAATTGGTGAATGGATCGTCTGACACATACGGATCATTCGATTTTTTCCAATTATTAAAAATGAGATAAAGCACATATGCGGCGATTAAACCGAGAATAGCTGGGACATTTGCAGCTGAAACAGATAGTGCAATCAGCCCGACAATCCCCCAAAACCATTTTTTTGATTTTTTGTCGGATTTCACAAATTGTTTAAACGAAAAGTATAGAACAAGCAAACTGATAAGAAGTCCGACGATTGAGCCGAGATTGGCGATTAAAACTATTGCGGCTATTGCACCTGCGATGAACAAACCGATTTTTTTCATAATTTGAATGACCTCCTTTCAATTTTCATCTTACCTTTTGTGGTCGCTGCTCATAACGAACCTGAGGCATATTTTGAACTACGACTTGAGGCGTATTTCGATTTCCTTTCAATGATTATGTTCTGCTTAGGATCATGGTTAGAAGGGAGGACGGGGCATGGGATACATTGATCAATCTGTATAAAAAGCACGCCATTATTGATTTAATGCGATATTACACCGTGATGAATTTGTTAATGATCTTGTTGCTTTTCTTCCTTAATCTAGCGGATGTGCCTTGGCATTTAATTTTATTCGCCTTGCTGCTCGGGTTGAATTTTTTGCTGATTGGTGCGTTATTGATTTTATTGGTCAAAAATGTTGAAATGGCGTTCGGATTCATTGCCATTTATACGGTTGTCGAATACGTGACAAACGGCGAACTTATACCATGGCCGCACTTTTTTTACAAATTCAACTCGATGGTTGACGGAAATAAAGCGTTTGTTTATGCAGCAAATATTTTGAGCATCGTGATCGCAAGCTTGCTGATAAGAAGAAAATTAAAAGACGACTTTGGGAAATAACGCTCCAATTTTAAAGATTTTCATTGCTATGCAATTGAAAACATTTGTAAGGCCATTTGTGATTGACGTACACTTTGCTGTCGGCCAAAAAGGGGAGTAAGTATGCAGACAAGTTGTTAACCAGCTTTGAGTAGTAATCGATGAATTTCACACTGAACGTCAAAAGAAAGCGGAATATGGAAAAAGACGCATGCAAATCGTCAAAATGATTACAAAATCAAATGAAAAATCCTGCCAAGCTGCTTCGGTTTTTGCAGATGATCGTTTGGCAGGAATGATTTGAACTCTAAAGAGGGGGAAGCCTTCTTCATGGGTTACACAGTTTTCCGCTCAATTAACCGAAAAGGGAGAGTCATCTTCTTATTTGTTTGCTCCCGTTTTTCTTTACAATGAATAATCGATTGCACCGCAAGCTTCCCCATTTTTTTTATTGGGATTTCAATAGTAGTGATTCCCATGATGTCGGCAATAGGCTGATTATCAAAGCTTAAGATGGCAATGTCTTGAGGAATCTTTATTTTATATTGTTCGGCACTTAATAAGATACCTGCTGCCACTTGATCGTTTGTAACAAAAAAGGCAGTCGGTTTTTTCTCTAAATGCTGAAGCTTTTCCATAAGCTGTTTGCCGTCAGTGATCGATAGGCATTTGTCGAAGATCCACTCGCTTCGAATCGGTTCGCCTAATTCCTTCATTTTTGTTTTATAGGCTTTTCTTCTTTTTTTACTGTTTGGTCCTTCCATTCGTCCTAAAGTAAATGCAATTTTCGTATGACCTTTCGAAATTAAATAGTCCAAACCAAACTGAAATGCCTGTTCATGCGGAATGCTCAAAGAAGGGAAATGGCTTTGGTCTGAATCTTCGCAAAGAACGATCGGTCCAGCATTTTTATATTCTTTCAATACATCAAAGGAAATGGCTCTTGAACAAAAAATGACACCATCCAATAAGGTTCCCCGCAACAATTCCAATGCTTCAAGCTCTTTTGCTGGTTCATAATTCGTTTGAAAGAGAACAAGCTGCAAATGATGCTTGATCGCTTCCTCCGAAATCCCTTCCACAATGCTGCTAAAATAAGGATGATCGATTTTAGGCAGGACGACGCCGATCAAATTTGAAAAGCCTCTAGACAAGTGGACTGCATGAATGTTCCGTTTATAGTTGATTTCTTCTATCACTTTTAAAACCGCTTCTTTTTTTTCGTCACTGACATATGGATGATTATTTAAAACTCTCGAAACCGTTGTAACAGAAACACCTGCAAGCTTTGCAATATCACGAATCGTTGCCATGAAATATCCCTTTCTTTTAAAAATCCTTGACCTGAAACGCGTTTCATACATTATGTTGATGTTGACAAAGAGATGAGTTTGAGGGGGGGAGGAATATGATGAAAGGATTACTTATTTTAATTGGCTTATGTCTTCTCGAAATCATCTTAGCAAAATTGGCGTTAAAAGACAAAGATGCTTCGTTAATGGATTTTGCTGAGTTTTTTGAATTAGATGATAAAAAAGAAGATCAGAAATGATACCTGTCCGGTTACGGTATTCAACTTCATTTGTCTACATTTGCTAAAGCCATACGGATTTACTAATATTAAATTGCAACGGTCATTCCGATCAGTCTGCAAAAAGCAATTTGCTTTTGCATGTTTTCGGTTTATCTGAAAGCAGCTGGCGGATGCCGGCTACTTTCAGGATGTTGCGTGTTCATCACCAATCTTAAATTCGACTGTGTTTGCCGAGCCATCACAAAAAAATTTATGGAACGGCCAATTGCCCTTGCTACGGCAAGAACAACAATTTCTGTAACGATTTTGCGCGCAAGAGGAGAGGGAGGTTTCTCTTCGCATTCAAACGCTGCTCTTGCGATTGCTTTCATTTTGGTAAGGATGGTATTTTAGTGAATACGGAACGAAAAGAGATGAAAAATTCAACAGATCAGCATTTTGACAATAAATGAAAGATTTGATAAAATTATTTTGAATTAAAAATAATTTAATTCGAGATATTTTAATTCGAAATAATGACCCGTTAAAATGATTGATTTACAAAAACGAATCGCGTAAAGAAAATAATAAAGGAGAATCAAAGATGAAAAAGAAAACAGCTGGAATTCATCATATTACTGCTATTGTCGGCCATCCGCAGGAAAATATTGATTTTTATGCTGGAGTTTTAGGGCTGAGGTTAGTTAAAAAAACTGTGAATTTCGATGATCCCGGCACGTACCATTTTTATTTCGGGGATAAAGAAGGAAAGCCAGGGACACTGATTACTTTCTTTCCTTGGCCTGATGCGTATCAAGGAAAAATCGGCAATGGTCAGGTGGGTGTAACTTCTTATGTGATACCAGAAGGTTCCATGAGCTTTTGGCAAGAAAGACTAGATAAATTTAGAATTCCGTTTACAATGACAGAACGGTTTGGTGAGTCACTGCTTGTATTTCAAGACCCGCACGGTTTGAACATTGAGCTAGTGGAACGAAAAGAAGGAGAATTAAATCAATGGGAATTTGGCCATGTCACCTCTGATGTTGCCATTAAAGGATTTGGCGGCGCCGTATTATATTCATCATTTCCTGAAAAAACGTCAGAGTTGTTGGAGAATATTTTTGGACTTCAACGAATTGGAAGGGAAGGAGATTTTATTCGTTTTCAGTCTCCAAGTGAAATCGGCAATGTCGTTGATGTAAAAATTACTTCTTCCGGACGCGGCATCATGGGGGTTGGAACAGTCCATCATATCGCGCTTCGGGCAAATGACGACAACGATCAATTAGAATGGAAAACATCTTTAGAATCAAATGGATACAGGGTAACGCCAGTTCAGGATCGAAAGTATTTTCATTCTATTTATTTCAGAGAGCATGGTGAAATTTTGTTCGAAATTGCAACAGATCCTCCGGGTTTTGCAATTGATGAATCTTTAGATGCACTTGGAAAAGAATTAAAGCTTCCGGAGCGTTACGAAAAGTATCGGGAACGGTTGGAAAATAAGTTGATGCCAGTGGAAGTCCGTAACCTTGACGAATAAGAAAAGTAATGCTTAATAAACGCTGAGAAGGAGAAAAAACGATGAAACATATTTTTCAAAAAGGAAGCAATCCGGCAAAACCGACTCTCCTATTGCTGCATGGAACCGGCGGAAATGAGTTTGATCTTCTTCCCATTGCAGAAATTATTGATCCAGAAGCATCGATTTTAGCTGTGCGCGGAAATGTAATTGAAAATGGAATGCCGCGTTTTTTTAAAAGACTTGCCGAAGGAGTTTTTGATGAAGAAGATCTTGTTTTCCGTACAAAGGAATTAAACTCGTTTTTAGATGAAGCAGCACAAACATATCGATTTGATCGAAATTCTGTAATCGCAATCGGTTATTCCAACGGAGCAAATATAGCAGCCAGCCTTTTATTCCATTTTCGGGATGCGCTAAATGGAGCCATCTTGCATCACCCGATGGTGCCGAGAAGAGGGATGGATCTGCCGGATCTTTCAGGAAAAAACGTTTTTATTGCAGCTGGAAAGCGTGATCAAATTTGCTTTCCTGAAGAATCAATAGAGCTTAAAACATTTTTAGAAAATAACAACGCGAATGTGCACTTGCATTGGGAAAATGGAGGACATGAGCTGACTTTATCAGAAGTTCAGGCAGCATCCAATTGGTACCGGCAGCTTTATCAAAAATAAGCTGTGAAAGATACCAATAAAAGCAAGTAAATTGGATCAAAATGTTGCCAGCAATCAATTAGCCGTCATTCCAAAATGTTTATAACAAAATGCGGAAGGAAATTGGGCGTGCTCTTTCATTTGTAAATGTTTGTCATTCTCAAGGCTCGTACATCATATATCAAAAGAGCTGCTTAATTCCACGCAAAGCGGATCAAAAATGATCCGTAATGCAAAAAGTTTCGTCAAAGTGCGGGAGTTCTTATATTTGAAAAAATGTTTATCAACTTTGAACCTTGTGCATCAAATATATTAACAGAGCTGCCGAATTCCACAAGATTTACAATAGAAAATCGTGAGCGTTCGGTGGATTTTATGAAATCAAGATAAGTATTCGCAAAATAAATGTTTTGACAGAGGCATTAATTTGCAATTTTTCAGTAATGCTTTATCTGTTTTAATTAATTGATATAATTGCCGAAAAAAAGAATATCCTTCTAAATAAAAAGATTGAAAGTAAAGGACGGAATTGCTTTCAAGCAAACAGTGGGGCTGTCCGACGAGTTGCTAAAATGAAAGATTTTGAGAAATACAACTGTGAAGGACAAAAATAATGAAATAAAATTTATAAATGTTCTTTATAGAGGCAATGAAGTCCAACAAGAAGCGATTGTATGTGCTGAATGTCCGTCATAAAACTTTTGAAGAACCTAATGAAGAAAGAGAGCAAAAGAAAAGTCCTTCATAAGACTTCTGAAGGATATAAAAAGATTGAAAAAAATTGTATGTCCGATAAGTCTCTAAAATAATGCTCCCAAAAGTCAGTTAACCCTACTTTTGGGAGCCTCTTTATTTTGTTATTGCAGCAGGCAGCAATCTCTTAAGATATTTTTATGGTGCTTTAGACAACTTCAAGAATTTGAACATAATGGAACAAACAATAAACAGTCGAGCAACTGCTGCTTGAAAATGAATAAAAGAATCCTTTCATAATTTCATTTATAAAGCCATAATAATATTTAATAGCTTATTAGTTAAAAAACTGATTTTTCTGATAGAATTTGTTATAATGTTAATGAAAGGAGTTGAAATATTGTGACAAAAAAGACTAGATTAGGCAAGACCGATATATATGTGAACCCAATCGGGCTTGGAACAAATGCTGTTGGCGGGCACAACATTTTTCCAAACCTTGACGATGAAACTGGGAAAGAAATCGTTCGTACAGCTTTGGATCATGGAATAAATTTTTTGGATACGGCATTTTATTACGGTCCTGAGCGTTCGGAAGAAATTATCGGTGAAGTCGTCAAGGAGTTTGGGCGTCGTGATGAAGTAGTCATTGCTACTAAAGGTGCTCACAAATTTGTAGACGGAAAAGTTGTTCTTGATAACTCTCCCGATTTCCTTCGCGAGTCGGTCGAGGGCAGCCTGAAACGCTTAAAAACGGATTACATAGATTTATATTACATTCATTTTCCGGACGAAACGACACCGAAGGATGAAGCTGTCGGTGAATTGAAGAAGCTTAAGGATGAAGGGAAAATTCGTGCGATCGGTGTATCGAATTTCTCGCTCGAACAATTAAAAGAAGCGAACAAAGATGGGTATGTCGATGTAATTCAGTCCGAATATAACTTATTTAAACGACAAGCAGAAAAAGATTTGCTTCCTTACACGGCGGAAAATGGAATATCGTTTATACCATATTTTCCACTTGCCTCAGGTCTATTAAGCGGAAAATATTCGAAAGATGAGAAGTTCAATGATTCACGTGCACAAAATCCTTTGTTTCAAGGGGAAGCATTTGCGCGTAATCTCGAAAAAGTCGAGCAATTGCGTCCAATCGCAGAAGCGAAAAATGCTGAAATTGCTCACGTTGTGCTAGCATGGTATTTAACGGTCGATTCCATCGATGCGATCATCCCTGGTGCGAAGAAGCCGGAACAGGTACTTGACAATTTAAAAACGTTAGATGTCCAGTTAACAAAGGAAGAAATAGAGAAAATCAGTCAGATTTTTCAATAATTTTGTAAAAAAGCTGTGATGGAAATATCCCATTCACAGCTTTTAATAGGACTTTCTCATTCGTCAGAACGTTTAGAGAAGAAGCAGGAGTGGTAATATGAGACGTGTTTGTGTTTTTGCAGGATCGAATCCGGGAACAAATCCTAAGTATAAAGAAGCAGCTATCAAACTGGGAGAAGAATTGGTAAAAAACAGGCTTGAGCTCGTATATGGAGGCTCCAGCATTGGTCTGATGGGAGTGATTGCAAACACCGTATTAGAGTTAGGAGGCACCGTATTGGGCGTTATGCCGACGAATTTATTTCAAGGAGAGGTTGTCCACAAGCATCTCACTCAGCTTTATGAAGTCAATGATATGCATGAGCGGAAAGCAAAAATGGGAGAGCTTTCAGATGCGTTCATTGCTCTTCCCGGAGGCTATGGTACTTTTGAGGAAATATTTGAAGCGGTTAGCTGGGGGCAGCTTGGGATTCATGAAAAGCCTGTGGCGTTGTTAAATATCGATGACTATTACACGCCGGTAAAACAGATGATTGAGAATGCGGTAGAGGGAGGCTTCATGCCTGAAACGCATAAACAGTTTATGATTTTTGCAGACAATCCCTCTATATTAATAGATAAACTTCGTGCGTACAAACCGCCTTTGAAGACAAATAAGTGGATCGAACTAGATCGATAAATGAAAATATCAGAACTTTACTTCGCCTTTAGCTTTCTGATCAGTTTGTCTAAAAATGACAAGCTGATCAGAAACGTCAATGTTTAGTCGTTTATGCTTTTTTCAAGAGCTTTCAGCTTATGTTCAAGCTGTTGAAGCGCATCATCAATTTGATTTGCATTTTTCTCTAAATAGATTGGTTCGCCAAATGCAACGACAGCTTTTTTCCCGGCAAAAAAATCTTTTAAACTTTTTGGACCATGATAGGTTGCAGGCAATATGGGAACGCCGGCTTTCATCGCAATTGTAACCGCGCCTCTTTTTAAAGGAACTTCCTCGTCTGTTCTTGTGCCGCTCGGGAAAATTCCAACAACTTTATTTTCTTTTAACAGTTTCAAAGGAATTTTTAGTGCGCTCGGTCCAGGATTTTCACGATTAACTGGAAAAGCATGCATCTTTTTCAAAAACCAACCTATGAGCGTGTTCTGAAACAATTCTTTTTTGGCCATATAATGGACATGAATTGGAAAAAGTGCTGCGGCGAGCAAGACTACATCTACCCAGCTGCGATGAGAGCATGTAACAATAAAACGATGGTCTGCCGGAATATGCTGCTTGCCTTTGACTTCTAGCAAACTAAAAATTTTAATGATCAATATTGCAAGTTTTCCTGCTAAATGATAAATCATTTTGTTCCCCCCCCCCCGAATGACTTCCAGAAATATGTTTGCGTTGCAAAAGATCTGTATTTTCGGTTAGGGCGCATGTCGATTTTGTCTGCGTTCAGTTTAGCATTTTTACGTGATGCATGTAAAGTCGGTAGTACATCGTCAACGAATCGTCTTATCCAAAGTCAGTCAGTGAAAATACCGCCGTTTCATTGGAGGATGGGCAGCCGTATTCGGTGTTTTTTAGATGAACAAGTATTTGTGCTGAAGGTTATTGGCGCTGGATAAAAGGAGCAACCATATCAATAATAAAATGCTTTAATTGGAAAAATCAATTTTAATAGCAGTTACTTTGTTTCTATAAATTTTATACTTGATGATACAAAATATTGAGAGTAAAGAAGAGATGAAGCAGAAAAACAAACATCAGTGCAATCTGTCTTTTTTATTTAAAAAACAAGAGAGATAATCAATCCAGGCATCAGCGTAAAAAAATATGTAAGATAATCTGACATAAAACTTCAATTCTCTCATTGAATGGGATACACTGATAGGGAAAAATTTGATCCAATCGTGGAAATAAAGAAGAGTGAATTTGGATCGGTGTGATGTCAATTTCTATTCACTCAAGTTAAGATGGGGTATTATAGTGAGCATGATGAATCGCCAAAGCAGGTTAGGTAAAGCTTTAGCGATTATCATATATGTTTACTCACTATAAAGAATAAATGATGGAAATGACCATTTTTCTATCTTTTAAATGACTCCTTGTTCTACCATTGCATCAGCGACTTTTTTAAATCCTGCAATGTTAGCGCCGACGACAAGATTTCCGGAGCAGCCGTATTCATTTGCAGCGTTGACGCAATTTCGGTAAATGTTCTTCATGATATCACGTAATTTTGCGTCGACATCTTCAAAGCTCCAAGATAATCTTGCGCTGTTTTGAGCCATTTCTAATGCTGAAACAGCAACTCCGCCTGCGTTAGCAGCTTTTGCAGGTCCAAAAAGAATATTGTTTGATAAAAACACGTCGATCGCTTCTAATGTAGACGGCATGTTGGCGCCTTCTCCAACAGCTTTGAGTCCGTTGGAAACAAGGAGTTCAGCTGCTTTTTTATCGATTTCATTTTGAGTAGCGCATGGGAGGGCAATATCGCACGGAATGGACCAAATTCCGGAACAGCCTTCATAATATTCTGCATGAGGATGTTCATTTACATATTCTTTAATTCTTTTTCTTTCAACTTCTTTTAACCTTCTAACCGTTTCAAGATTAATTCCATTTTTATCAAAAATGTAGCCATCAGAGTCGCTGCATGCGACAACTTTTGCACCTAATTGTGTTGCTTTTTCAATCGCATATATGGCAACGTTCCCAGAACCAGAGACAACAACTGTGCTTCCTTTGAAGCTTAATCCATGGTCTTTAAGCATTTCTTCAACAAAATAAACAGTTCCATACCCTGTCGCTTCGGTTCTCGCTAGGCTTCCGCCGTAACCAATGCCTTTTCCGGTTAACACCCCAGCTTCAAATCCGCCGCGTATTCTTTTATATTGGCCAAACAAGTATCCGATCTCTCTTGCGCCAACTCCAATATCACCGGCAGGAACGTCAATATCTGGTCCAATATGTTTGTAAAGCTCTGTCATAAAGCTTTGTGTAAATCTCATAATTTCCCCATCTGATTTACCTTTCGGATCAAAATCAGATCCGCCTTTTCCTCCGCCGATCGGCTGCCCAGTCAATGAATTTTTGAAGATTTGTTCAAATCCTAAAAATTTAATAATGCTGGCGTTGACGGTCGGGTGAAAGCGCAAGCCTCCTTTATATGGCCCAATTGCACTATTATATTGCACTCTAAATCCGCGGTTTACACGCACTTTTCCTTCGTCATCCACCCATGGAACGCGAAAAATGATCAATCTTTCCGGCTCAACAATTCTTTCAAGTATTCCGTGCTTTATATATGTAGGATGTTGAGCAAATACAGGCACAAGCGAGTCAAATATTTCTTTTACAGCTTGAAGAAACTCAGGCTCATTCGGATTTTTTTCTTGCACGGATTGAAATACTTCATTGACATATTGCTTTGCATTTTCCAGTTCACTTTGTTTCATAAGTAATTGATTCATAGCACCTCTCCTATACCTAAAATTTAAGCAGTTAGAAGAATTCAAACAATTCAGTAAATCATCCCGGCACTGGCTAAGGAAGCGAAATCTACAATAAAAAATTCTACAACAAAATAAATCAAAAAACAATGACTGTTGAGAATTGTTGCATAATAGCTTTGCATGCAGGCGCGGAGAAGGCGCCTGAAATTTGTTTCATTGAATCTAGCTTGTCTGCATACATATTGATTAGAAAACATTTTTAAAAATTTAACATCGCTAAGAGAGGGAATTTTGAAAATTTTATAAAAAGAAAAAGGATGCCTCACCTGTTTTGAGACATCGAATATTCAGTGTATGGAACGGTATAGCCCGATCACTTTTCCGAGTATTGTCACATTTTTTAAAATAATCGGTTCCATTGTTGGGTTTTCCGGCTGAAGCCGTATAAAGTCTTTTTCTTTGAAAAACCTTTTTACGGTCGCTTCATTGTCGTCTGTGAGCGCGACAACGATGTCGCCGTTATTGGCTGTTTGCTGCTGTCTGACAATAACTAAATCTCCGTCCAGAATGCCTGCTTCGATCATGCTTTCTCCGACTACTTCAAGCATGAAAAGTTGATCATCACCTGATGCAATATGATTCGGAAGCGGAAAATATTCTTCGATGTTTTCAACGGCAGTGATCGGAATACCAGCCGTCACTTTTCCTATGACCGGCACGTTGATCACATTGTTTGTTAGAAGGTGGCTGCCATCATCGTCCAAAATTTCAATGGCTCTCGGCTTTGTGGGGTCTCTTCTAATCAGTCCTTTGCTCTCAAGCTTTGCTAAATGCCCGTGAACAGTTGAACTGGAGGCAAGACCGACCGCTTCGCCGATTTCTCTTACAGAGGGAGGGTATCCTTTCTTTTTTACTTCCTCCTTAATGAAGTTCAAAATATCTTGTTGTCTCTTAGATAATTTTGTTGACATGTCAAGCACCTCAGTCATATCAATTTGTGTCGATTATAGCATGATTTTTCCAAAAAAGCAAACGTAAGTTCGAATATTTGCTTGACAGAAACATGTGTTCCCTTTTATACTTAAAAACAAAAAACCGAACAAATATTCTGTTTCAGGGGGCGGTTCTAAATGGATAAATTATCATGGTCTTACATCGTTTCTTTTTTCCTTGTCATCATGGCGGCAGTTTTGGCGATTTCGTATACTGGAGAAAGGGAAGAGCTCGATCATTATTTGGAGGTTCAAGTGAAGGAAGGGGACAGTTTGTGGAAAATCGCTGATGAATATAAAGAATATGACAATATGTCTCATTCAGAGTTTGTTAAATGGGTTCAGGAGCGAAACAATCTCCAAAGCCTTGTTGTAAAACCGGGGGAAACAATCGTCATTCCGATTGAAAAAAATAAATACTACAATGCTGAATATTTGGCAAACAAAGAATAACCGCAAGGAGCATTTAACATGAGAGCAGTCGTTTATGCAAGAGTCAGCACTGAAAAAGATGAGCAGGAAACATCTTTGAAAAGACAGAAGGACGAGCTGTTAAAGCTCGCAGCTGAAAACGGTATGGAAGTTGTTGAAGTGATAGAAGAAAAAGCGAGCGGGTATGATGTTGATCGTGAAGGGGTTTTTCAACTGCTGGAATTGATTGAGGAGAAAGAAATTGAAGCGGTATTAATACAGGATGAAACAAGAATTGGCAGAGGGAATGCCAAAATCGCCATTGTCCATTCCATTTTGAAACAAGGTGTGAAAATTTTCACCGCTGCCCATCGCGGGGAGATGGAACTGTCTGAATCAGACACGATGGTGCTTGAAATCATAGGAATTGTCGAAGAATATCAACGAAAAATTCATAATTTGAAAATAAAGCGGGGAATGTTGAGAGCTATACAAAATGGGTACAGGCCTGAAAAAAATTTAAAGAATAGAAATTCTTCCTATAAAAGAGAGCGAAAAGAAGTTCCGATCGAGGAGATTGACCGATTGCGGAAAAACGGCCTGACATTTTCAGAAATAGCGGCAACATTAAGAGGATTCGGCTATGACGTTTCAAAAGCTACTGTCCATCGCAGATATCAACAATTTTTGTCAGAAAAAGGAGAATCATAGCAATAATTGTTGTCATTAGTGGTCGCATTTAGTATGATAAAAGAGCGCGGCAAAAATATACAAGGGGTTCAGCTTATGATTTCAAAAGAAAAACTTAACCGTATTAATGAACTATCTAAAAAGTCTAAGTCAGAAGGATTGACGCAAGAGGAAAAGCTTGAGCAGCAGCAATTAAGGCAGGAATATTTAGAGTCGTTTCGTCGGGATTTTCAAAACACCTTAAAAAATGTTACAGTGATTGATCCGAAAGGTAATGATGTTACACCGGAAAAATTGAAAAAATTTAAAAATAAAAGGCTGCATTAACGGATGGGTGTTGCCTTATTGCAACAATAAAGATAAGATTATAAACTGAAAATACAGATGAGAGGATGATAATGGTGACTCATTCCATTCAAGATTTATCCATCATGACGATTCGAACATTATCCATTGACGCGATTGAAAAGGCGAATTCCGGACATCCTGGAATGCCAATGGGCGCCGCACCAATGGCTTATGCGCTGTGGACGAAATTTATGAACATTAACCCTGAAAACCCTAATTGGTTTAATCGAGATCGCTTTGTTTTATCTGCCGGACATGGGTCGATGCTGCTTTACAGCTTGCTTCATTTATCGGGTTATGATCTTTCCATGGATGATATTAAGTCGTTTCGTCAATGGGGAAGCAAAACACCTGGACATCCTGAATACGGACATACACCTGGCGTTGACGCAACAACTGGACCATTAGGCCAAGGAATAGCAATGGCCGTTGGAATGGCGATGGCAGAACGTCATTTAGCAGCTACATACAATAAAGAAGGATACAATATTGTTGATCATTACACATACGTCATATGCGGTGACGGTGACTTAATGGAAGGGATTTCCTCTGAAGCAGCTTCCTTAGCTGGTCACTTGAAGCTTGGACGATTAATTGTTCTTTATGATTCGAATGATATTTCCCTAGATGGGGATTTAAATAAATCATTCTCAGAAAATGTAGAAGAGCGCTTTAAATCTATGGGCTGGCAAGTGCTGCGCGTTGAGGACGGCAACAACATTGAAGAGATTTCGAAAGCCATTGAAGAAGCCAAATTGGATGAACAACGACCGACATTAATTGAAGTAAAAACAACAATCGGATATGGTTCGCCGAATAAAGCAGGCACTTCTTCCGTTCATGGTTCGCCGTTAGGTCCAGAAGAGGCAAAATTGACAAAAGAAGCCTATGCATGGACATTTGAAGAAGATTTCTATGTTCCAGCAGAAGTTTATGAGCATTTTGAGAAAAATGTAAAAGAACGTGGAAAGCAGAAAGAAATTGAATGGAATAATTTGTTTGAAAAGTATGAGAAAGAATATCCTGAACTTGCAAAAGAGTTAAAGGCAGCAATCAATGGTGAATTGCCAGAAAATTGGGATCAATCTTTACCTTTTTATGAAGAAGGAAAAAGCGTTGCAACCCGTTCTTCTTCTGGAGAAGTATTAAATGCAATAGCTGAAAAAGTTCCTTATTTCTTTGGGGGATCTGCAGACTTAGCTGGATCAAACAAAACGACAATAAAAGGTTCAGGAGACTTTTCTGCGGAAGATTACAGCGGACGAAACATTTGGTTTGGTGTCAGAGAGTTTGCCATGGGAGCAGCATTGAACGGTATGGCTCTGCATGGAGGTTTACGTGTTTTTGGCGGAACGTTCTTTGTTTTCTCTGACTATTTGCGGCCAGCGATTCGTTTAGCAGCATTAATGAATCTCCCTGTAACTTACGTGTTCACTCATGACAGCATAGCGGTTGGAGAAGACGGACCAACACATGAGCCGATTGAACAATTAGCTTCTTTGAGAGCAATGCCGAATCTTTCTGTCATTCGTCCAGCTGATGGAAATGAAACAAGAGCTGCGTGGAAGGCTGCGCTGGAATCTAAATCAACACCGACTGCATTAGTATTAACGCGCCAAAATTTAGAAACTATTAAAGGTACGAAAGAAAATGCTGAAGAAGGTGTTGCAAAAGGCGCTTATGTCATTTCACCGGCGAAATCGGATCAACCGGATGCTCTTCTACTTGCATCAGGTTCAGAAGTAGCATTAGCTATTAAAGCTCAACAAATTCTTGCATCTGATGGAATTGATGTGCAAGTCGTCAGCATGCCGTCATGGGACCGTTTTGAAAAGCAATCAAAAGATTATAAAGAATCAGTTCTTCCTAGCAGCGTAACGAAGCGTCTTGCGATCGAAATGGCATCTTCGCTTGGCTGGGAGCGCTATGTCGGATCTGAAGGTGAAATCTTAGCTATCGACAAGTTTGGAGCATCTGCACCTGGGGAAAAAATTATAAGCGAGTACGGTTTTACTGTTGAAAATGTTGTCGAAAAAGTAAAAGAATTAGTTCGGAAATAATCGCCAAAATTAGTGCCTCTATCCGCCACCATAAGACAAACCTTTTACATTCCTTGCTTTATAATAGCAAAAAAGGAATGTAACAATGAGGTGAGCGCATGAGGCACTTTTATTTGTATTTGATAAAAAAGGAATTTGCTGAGCATTTTTATCATAGGGAATCGAAAATTTTTCAGTTATATCAAGAATTTTTTTGGACAAGGAAAACGCATCCTATTTTTGAACAATTGGAAAGGCAAGTCAATTATATTTCAAGAGCCATTCCCATTTCAGAAATAGATTTGCTGCTTCAGTCATTCTTGTCTCACCGAAACCATTATCAAAAGGTATCATCGATTCACGCCATCCAAATGGAAAATCAAAAAGGACAAGCTACTATGGTTTTAAAGGAACGGTATATTGAAATGATTTGTACCGGCAGCTTTGACGGTGAGTTATTGTTTTTTGATATATTGGGAAAATTTGATCCTTATTTTTTTGCCATGGATTTTACAAATGAACGATACGGGTGGCTGAGTCCAATTAAAGAAAGAAAATTTGTCTAAAGTTGAGGAAATTTGCTAATGAAATATTGTATAATGTCATATGGTTTAGTACACTGTATGATAGACAACATGAAGGAGGAAATAAGATGGAACTTTGGCTGGCGATATTAATCGCTGTTCTGGCATTACTTGCCGGCGTAGCGCTAGGCTTTTTTATCGCTCGAAAGTATATGATGAATTATTTGAAGAAAAATCCACCTATTAACGAACAAATGTTGAAAATGATGATGATGCAAATGGGAATGAAACCGTCCCAGAAGAAAATCAATCAAATGATGAAAGCGATGCAAAATCAATTAAAATAATTTCGTCTCAGGCATTATTGAATGATGTTTCATTAAATTAGTTCATGATGACCAATCATATTTTTTGACATCATGTAATTTTTATCTATACTATTTAATATATGCGTTGTTTTATAACGGAATTGTGAAGTAAGAATTAGTCTTTCCTTTCTCAAGGTAAGATTAATTCTTTTTTCGTTGTAAGAAGTTGTAAAAATAGTCATTCATGGCGGGAGAAGGTTCATTGTAATAATGTGCGGAAAATGTCAAACGTTCTTTTAAACATTTATTCAATGATCTGTTAGAATGGATGGAGGTAAATCTTTTGGAAGGAGCAGCAAAATGTCGGAAATTAATGTGTTTTTAGCATTTGGAGCAGGTTTTTTATCGTTTATTTCTCCGTGCAGCTTGCCTTTATATCCTGCTTTTTTATCGTATATAACTGGGGTATCGGTTAATGAGTTGAAAACTGAAAACGCTATGCTGCAAAAAAGAAGCTTATTACATACTTTCTTTTTTTTAGTTGGTTTTTCTGCCATTTTTATCGCAATGGGATTCGGCACATCCTTGATTGGAAACTTTTTCTTGAACTATCAAGATCTGATAAGACAAATAGGAGCGATCCTCATTATCTTTTTTGGACTCGTTATTCTCGGTGTTTTTCAACCTGATGTTTTAATGAAGGAAAGAAGGATTGAATTCAAAAATCGTCCAGCCGGATTTCTTGGATCTGTTCTGATTGGTATGGCGTTTGCAGCTGGATGGACTCCCTGTACGGGCCCAATTCTTATGGTAGTAATCGGTTTAGCGGCAACCAATCCTAGTTCTGGAGTTCTGTATATGACAGCATATGTGCTAGGCTTTGCAGTACCGTTCTTTATTTTATCATTCTTCATCGGGCGGATGAATTGGATCAAAAAACATAATGTGAAAATCATGAAAATTGGAGGCATATTCATGATTTTCATGGGAATTCTGCTGTTTTTTGATTGGATGACTAAAATTATTAATTGGATGAACAAAATTCTTATATTTTTACCAACCGGGTTTTAATTTTTAGTCATTTAAGAGAAAAACGAGATTTTTGACAATATTTTAAACCTCTCGGTACTTTTTTGTGACAGAAAGTAGTATAATATCAAAGGATTTAGTTTGCGAGGATAATTGAGGTGGAATTAATTTGAAAGCATTGATCGTTGACGATGCGAAATTTTTAAGGGAAACATTAAAGGACATTTTGAAAAAGCATAGTATTGAGGTTGTTGCAGAAGGGGAAAACGGCATCGAAGCGGTACAATTATACAAACAATTACAACCAGATGTATTAATCACAGATATCACAATGCCGAAAATGAACGGCATTGAGGCTATTACAAAAATTAAACAGGAATTTCCTGATGCGAAAATCATTATATGTTCGGCAATGGGACAGCAAAAAATGGTTATCGAAGCGATAGAAGCAGGAGCACTCGATTTTATTACAAAGCCTTTTGATGAAGATCGTGTGATGGAAGCCATCAAAAGAGTTATGAATTAGCCTTTTCATTTTGCTTTTTTTTCTATAATATTATTAAAGAAAGAAGCTGAAAATAAAAGGATGGTTCTGCATGGTCATTTGGTCTTCTATTACGGCTGTATTAATGGGCATTGTCGTAATTATGATCAGAACAAAGGCTGCTAAAAAGCCGGCGACAGCGAAAAAAATTATTTTGCCTCCGATCTTTATGAGCACTGGAGCCCTTATGTATTTATTTCCGCAATTCCGCATAACGCCGATGGAAATTTTAGAGGCGTTGACAGTCGGGCTGATTTTTTCGATTTTTTTAATAAAAACCTCTACTTTTGAAGTTCGGGGAGAAGAAATCTATTTAAAAAGGTCAAAAGCTTTTGTTTACATTTTGATTGGTCTGTTAGTTGTACGAATTCTGCTAAAATCTTATTTAAGCGCGTCTATCGATGTTGGCGAATTAAGCGGTATGTTCTGGCTGCTGGCTTTTGGAATGATTGTGCCTTGGAGAATTGCGATGTTCATTTCGTATAAAAAACTGAAAAATCAACTGAACGGAACGTAAAAAATACATATAGCTGCCGGCTGTTTAAAGCAGGTTACCGTTTATTCTATATAAATAAGCCTTTCGGGACAAATCCCCGAAAGGCTTATGTTTTTGTTTAAAAGAGTGCTTCATATTTGGAATAGTCGATATTTTTTTCTTTTAGTCTTTTAATTAAAAATTTATGGTCCCGTTTTGGAGTTGCGATAATATAGCCTCGAATGACTAAATCTTGCGTAATAGATGGAGCTTTTTCTTCTAATGCCAGTTGACCGATTTTTGCTGCGATTTTTTGTCTGGCAACATCGCGGAAAAGCTCTGGAACCGGTGCAACCAATTCTTCTAACAACGCCTTTTGTTCCTCTGACCATAAATGCCGAGTCTGTTGAATATAATACTCTTCCCAATCAAGTTCAGATTTTCCGTCTTCTTTCGGCAGCCGTTTCAAAAATTTGCGAAACATGAAGAAGCCGCCAATCGATAACATAGTTATAAGAAACACAACCCATATGAGAATAAACCATAAAAACCAGCCTTCAAGCATGAAATCACCCCCATCGCCTTAACATTTCCATTAATTCGTGCACTTCGGCGAAGTTGATGAAAACCGTTAAGGATTAATCGACTCATATGCATCTATCAATTCTTTTACAGCACGTCTCACAGCTTCTAATTTCTTTTTATGACGGCCGACAGAAAAGCAGTCATTAATTTCCGCGAAAACTTGGTATTCAACTGCATCACGGTAAATACTGATTTTAATATCGCCTGATTTGGAAGGATAAATTAACATTTCATATAAACGCCCGTTCATGACAGCCTCCAGACTTAAAAATTTTATATTATCAATATCTGTCATTTGCTGAAAAAAAAGCTTCCATTTTCACCTTACTATATTTTATGATAGATTCCACTTTCATTTCAATCATTTGTCATCAACTTTTTATTATTAATAAAAACATTGTTCTAAATGAAAAATAGATATAACTTAAAAATTCGTCGTTAAAGAAAAACCATAAACGAAGGATTTCCGCAAGACATAATATGTAGAAAAGACGTGTATAAATTCAAAACTGCGGCTGTCCAGAAAGTCAAATTCTCATTGAAAACATAAACATCATTTCAACATTTCTATAAGATGAAAGGGGACGTCTATAAGCTGAAGAAAGACTTATGATATGCTTAAAAGCCATAGTATGACAAGAGTTGGACGTTGCATTGATAACGGCCCAATGGAATCTTTTTGGCGAACCTTATAATGTGAAAGAGGGATATGAAACGTTTGAAGCGTTACAACAGACCATTAAGGAATATTCAGTTTTATAATAACGAACGTTATCAAAAAAATTAAACGGCTTAAGCCCATTAGAATGTAGAGCTCAAGCCGCTTAAAGCATTTTTATTATTTCCGCTGTCTACTTGGGGACATTTCAATTAAACATCCCCATTTTTTTATAAATCATGCTCCGAGTTATGTTTTTGGCGGCTATGATTTCGATTTTTTATTTTTTTCGATCCAGATAACGGCTCTGGCTGTCCCTTCCGATTTTGAACGTTTTGTTTTTGATCATTTTGTACTTGATCTTTTGCCATATACATCGCTCCTTAATATTTAATAGTAAAGAATAGCATTGTTATCTTTCGTCGTTTAGTTTGAATGATTTTGAAATCATTCATTCATTTTAGAATAAATTGATTTCTTGAAAAAAACACTATAGAAGATAAAAAAACGAAAGGAGTGCTATATTTGCCGTACCATAAAAATAAAAAACAAGCATTTGATGCAGTGCAACAAGGAATGGTGGAAGTTCATAAAGTACATGTCAATCTAACGAAAAACAGTTCTGATTATGGACATCAGCTAAAGCATCTTCGCCAGGAAATTAATGAGGCGTATGAACAAATTCAAAATGCATTGGAAGTTGCATCGGAAACGCAGAGAAAGCATTTAGAACAGTACAAGCGCGATTTAGATCGAATTGTGCAGGAAGTGAATTTGGATGAGACTTGAAAGCGGCGGAGCTTCCGTAGTTTTTCACTATTTTTTCTCTTATACGAACGTTTTCATTAGCAAGAAAAATTATACTGAAAATATTTAAATTTTTTAGTGAAATAAGCATTTCTTATAATAATTGATAACATCATTGATATTTACTTATCATAAAAAGTATATTAAGATTTAAATGTGTGATGTTTAAAGTGGGGAGATATTCGGCATTTTTGTCGAAATTACGTTTAAAGGGGGATAAAATGACATGTCACAGCAACAGTTAGAGAAAAATGACGTTTTCCGTGCAAGAAAAAGCTTTTCAATTAACGGAAAAACGTACAACTACTATTCATTAAAAGCGCTAGAAGATGCAGGAATTGGTCAAGTTTCCCGTTTGCCTTATTCAATCAAAGTTCTTTTGGAATCAGTCCTGCGCCAAGTGGATGGACGAGTTATTACAAAAGAACATGTTGAAAACCTTGCGAAATGGGGAACAGATGAAATTAAAAATTTGGATGTTCCATTTAAACCATCTCGTGTCATTTTGCAAGACTTCACCGGCGTTCCTGCTGTCGTTGATTTAGCTTCATTAAGAAAAGCGATGGCTGACATGGGCGGAGATCCACAAAAAATCAATCCGGAAAAGCCTGTTGATCTTGTTATCGACCATTCTGTTCAAGTGGATCGTGCCGGAACAGATGATGCGCTGCAATATAACATGAATCTTGAATTCGAACGAAATGCTGAAAGATATAAATTTTTAAATTGGGCTCAAAAAGCATTTGACAACTACCGTGCTGTTCCGCCAGCAACAGGTATTGTCCACCAAGTAAACTTGGAATATTTAGCAAGCGTTGTCCATGCGGTTGAAGGTGAAAATGGAGAATACGAAACATATCCTGATACGTTAGTTGGAACAGACTCCCATACAACCATGATTAACGGACTCGGTGTTTTAGGTTGGGGTGTCGGCGGAATCGAAGCTGAAGCTGGAATGCTTGGACAGCCTTCCTATTTCCCTGTACCTGAAGTCATCGGAGTAAGACTTGTTGGCGAGCTGCCTAACGGAACAACAGCAACAGATTTAGCCCTTAAAGTAACTCAAGTACTGCGTCAAAAAGGCGTGGTAGGAAAATTTGTGGAGTTTTTCGGCCCTGGTGTTGCAAAGCTTCCGCTTGCTGACCGTGCTACTATTGCGAATATGGCGCCTGAATACGGAGCAACATGCGGATTTTTCCCTGTTGATAATGAATCGCTTGAATATTTGCGTTTAACTGGTCGCGATGAAGAGCATGTAAAAGTAGTGGAAACATATTGTAAAGAAAACGGTTTATTCTTCACGCCTGAAGCAGAGGATCCTATTTTTACGGATGTAGTTGAAATCGATCTTTCTCAAATTGAAGCAAATCTTTCCGGTCCGAAGCGTCCTCAAGATTTAATTCCTCTTTCAAAAATGAAAGAAGAATTTCATAGAGCTCTTACAGCTCCGCAAGGAAACCAAGGATTTGGCTTGCAGCCGGAAGAACTTAATAAGGAAGTAACGGTTGAATTTGCGAATGGTGAAAAAACAACAATGAAAACGGGTGCAGTCGTTATTGCGGCGATTACAAGCTGTACGAATACGTCAAACCCATATGTTTTAGTAGGCGCTGGTCTCGTTGCAAAAAAAGCTGTTGAAAAAGGATTGACTGTTCCGAAATATGTAAAAACATCATTGGCACCTGGTTCAAAAGTTGTAACCGGTTATCTTCAAAATTCTGGCTTAATGCCTTATCTTGAAAAATTAGGGTTTAACCTCGTCGGTTACGGATGTACAACTTGTATCGGGAACTCTGGACCGCTTGCAGATGAAATTGAAAAAGCGATCGCTGAAAATGATTTGCTCGTCACATCTGTTCTTTCCGGAAACCGGAACTTTGAAGGCCGTATTCATCCGCTCGTGAAAGGTAACTATTTAGCTTCACCGCCTCTAGTTGTTGCTTATGCATTAGCAGGGACTGTTGACATTGATTTACTGAATGATCCAATCGGAAAGGATCAAAACGGAAGCGATGTTTACTTTAAAGATATTTGGCCTTCAATGGAAGAAATTAATGAAGTTGTGAAACAAACTGTTACACCAGAATTATTCCGTAAAGAATATGAACGTGTATTTGATGATAACGAACGCTGGAATGCCATTGAAACAACAGATGAGCCATTATATCAATGGGACGAAGAGTCTACTTATATCCAAAATCCGCCATTCTTTGAAGGATTGTCTCCTGAGCCTGGTAAAGTAGAACCGTTGAAAGGGCTTCGCGTTGTTGGAAAATTCGGTGATTCTGTCACAACAGACCACATTTCTCCAGCAGGTGCGATTGGCAAAGATACTCCTGCAGGCCAATACTTGCTGTCTAAAGGTGTATCGCCAAGAGATTTCAACTCTTACGGTTCAAGACGCGGAAACCACGAAGTAATGATGAGAGGTACGTTTGCAAACATCCGCATTCGCAACCAAATTGCACCGGGAACTGAAGGCGGATATACAACGTACTGGCCGACAGGCGAAGTAATGTCTATTTATGACGCTTGCATGAAATATAAACAGGACGGAACAGGACTTGTTGTACTGGCAGGAAAAGATTACGGAATGGGAAGCTCTCGCGACTGGGCTGCTAAAGGAACGAACTTATTGGGAATCAAAACGGTTATCGCTGAAAGCTTCGAACGTATTCACCGTTCTAATCTTGTTCTTATGGGTGTTCTTCCGCTTCAGTTTAAAGAAGGCGAAAATGCGGAAACACTTGGTTTAACCGGTAAAGAAGTATTGGATGTTCACATTGATGAATCGGTAAAACCGCGCGATTACATCAAAGTAACGGCAACTGATGAGAACGGAAACAAAAAAGAGTTTGAAGTATTAGTTCGCTTTGACAGTGAAGTTGAAATTGATTACTACCGACATGGCGGAATTTTACAAATGGTATTAAGAGAAAGATTAAAAGGATAATAATTGAAAAAAAGCGGGAACTGTTCATAGTTCCCGTTATTTTTTGGCTAAAATTAGACAATTGATATGAAATACTGTTTTTTTCACAAAAATAATATATGATGAAATTGGGCATCATTTCGAAATGCTATCGTATTGAATCAGAGGTGTTATGGTTTATGAAACAAAAGCTTGCTGTTTTTTTATTAATCGTATTAGCAGCGATTGCAGTATGGCAATGGATCAATTCCCAGAAGGAAACAGTCGGTTTAGAAATAGGAAACAAAGCTCCGAATTTTGAAGTGACGACTTTGGATGGAGAAAAGAAATCGCTTTCCGATTTTTATGGAAAAAAAGTACTTTTAAACTTTTGGGCCACTTGGTGTCCACCATGTAAAAAAGAAATGCCGATCATGCAAAAAATATATGAAAAGCATCAAGATGAAGTAACGATTGTCGCGGTTAACTTTACTGCCAGTGAGAAAAGTGCAAAAGATGTTGAAAATTTTGTTCAACAGGCTGGATTTACGTTTCCGATATTACTTGATCCAAAAAATAAAATGAACAGTGGATATAAAATTCTTACATATCCGACGTCATTTTTTCTTGATGAAAATGGAGTCATACAAGATAAAGTAGTGGGAGAATTAAATGAAAAAACGATAAAAGAAAAACTAAACCTGAAATAAAAAGACGCTGATTTCCTTTCGGGAATCAAAAAGAATCGGCTGACTTTGCCGATTTTTTCTTTTTGCAAAAGAAGAGTTTTTTTGAAACGTATGAAATTTTGCATTATTGGTTATATTGTCATTAAACATTCAAATTTTCAACGGGAAAGTGTCGGAATATTTTGTACAATAAAAGTAACAGAGAAAAGAAGTGAGGGATAAAAAATGAAAAAAACGAAAATTTCGTTTAAACAGCTTGTGTTGGAAAATAAGCAAAACTTGCTAAAAGACCGTGAAGCATTGAATGAAATTGAAGAAAGACTTGAAAAAAGGCTGGAAAAACGGCAATTGGAAAAATCGAGCTGATAGCAAACAGTCGTGTTTGACAGCATGTTTTCTGCTTTATTGGTAAACAATAAAAGCAGGAGGCGATTGTTTGATGACAAATTCAAATGATATCCAGTCTCATTTTAATCCGAATCATATCGGAACAAAACCGAGAGGATTCGGTGGAAACAAAGGGAAAAAAATGCAAAATAAGACGAATGAGCATCCTCAAGTGATTCAGACAAAAGGCGAGTAGGACATATGTCCACCGCCTTTTAATTTACATAATATAATTATGGTTCCATCATTTTTCTCCTTTTCATTGAGGAAACAGGTTCGTTTCATAATTTAACATCAAATGCACAAACTATATTTGAAATGGCGATAAAACAATTTTTCCCAGAAAGGAGAATATTTGATGCAAAATCGAACAAATCGTGATGACCGTTCCGACAATGTTGAAAAATTGCAGGAAATGGTACAAAATACGATTGAAAACATCGAAAGAGCAGAAGAAACATTAGAGTTTGCCAACGACAGAGAGCGTGAACAGATTGAGGCAAAAAATCGCCGCAGAGAAGAAAGCATTGAGGCGATGCGACAAGAAATTAAAGATGAAGCCCGTGAACGAAACTCCTAGCTTTCAATTTAGGTTGATAATTCCATTTTAGTTTTCGATTGCAAATGGAAATGTTATAATAAAATTGTTCATTGAAAATTTTTGTCTTCTAAATTCATTTGATGAACGGCCAACAATGGGACAAACTTTGTTGGACCGGCTTGAATAAAAAACAGACTCCGCAAAAAAATTTAAGTAAGAAAGTTGAAAAGGCCTAAAATAGAAAGCCTGTATCACAGACGCTGATGCAGGCTTTTTCGATCGATTTCATTTTTTGCAAGGGAGAGAAGCTTATGTTTGTTTCATCAAAAGAAATAGAAGTTCGTTATGCGGAAACCGATCAAATGGGTGTCGTGTACCATGCCAATTATATTATATGGATGGAAGTTGGACGGACGAAGCTGATCCAAGATCTTGGCTTTTCGTATGCAGCGATGGAGAAAGACGGAATAATTTCCCCTGTCGTGGATATTCAAATCGAATATAAAAAACCGATTACATACGGTGAAAAGGCAATAATACATACGTGGATTGAGAAATATAACGGAATTAAAACAGTATATGGATACGAAATTTTTAATTCTCATGGCGAATTGGCAGCAAAAGGTTTTTCCAGCCATGTTTGCGTAAAAAAAGAAACGTTTCGCCCAGTTGTATTTAAGAAATTATATCCTGAATGGCACGAAGCATATGTAAAAGCGATGAAAGAGGAGAGATAAAGATTGGCCTTTGGAATCAAGAAAGAGGAGCTTGCTGAGTGGAAGAAAAAAGTGCGGAAAGGGGAAATCGCCTTTTTAACGCATTATTGGTATGATGAACGGTTTCCGGATTATCATTCTGTAACAAAGGTCGGATGCAGCAATATAAAGCATTTAATAGAATGGGGAAACGAAAACGGTTTGAAAATGGAGTGGATTCATCATCATAAAGATTTTCCGCATTTTGACCTGCTGGGGGAAAAACAAGTAGAAATCCTGCAAAAATATCAGCTAACCGATCATTTAAGAAGATTTAAATTGCTGAAAAAATAAAAGATTTGACGGGCATCATGTGGAAGTCAGATTTGAGTAAAAAATGATGAGATGAAACAAGAAACCCAATCGGCAAATTAAATTTGCGGTTGGGTTTCTTTTACTGACTATAGCATGCTTCGGCTACTAGAACAGCTCTTTGACAAAGACTTGTTTTTCGACCTATAGCATGCTTTCAATCGATTTGCTAATTTATAAGACGAACAACAGGTTCATGAATTTTTTCATCCAATTGAATGGTCACGTCATGATTGTCGAAATACCATAAATCATCATGTTCAACATAAAATGTGACCCCTAGTTTTTCGGCTTTTATTCCGATTTGATTTGGTGCTTCTTTTGCAATTCCAAGGGAAAATCCGCTTTGCACATGACCGCATCCGCCATATCGGACAAAGAAGCGGACTGCATCTCCCTCGTTTAACTCCAATTCTTCCTTGTACCATTTTGCTGCATCATCGGTAATATTCAGTTTCATTTTTGTCACTCCTAATATCAGCTTCCTGTTTACATTATATTACATGAAAAGCTTTCTTTCCATGAATAAACTCTACTGGATAGAGTTCGTCACTTCTTTCGTTTCCAACCATTGATGCATATGCTTCATCACTTTTTCATAGGCGTTTTTGTCGATGCGGTCCAGCAATTCAACATAGTAATGATGATTTTTATTTTTGGTAACGTAGGTAGGGAGTAAACGCGGATTTTTCAAAGTCAGTGTCGTACCGTTAGCATCAGTCCGCTTAATTACATCAATCGAAAAAATCCCTCCGATGTCTTTTCCATCTCCCTTTTGGCCAGACAAGAAGTTGCCTAACGAATACACAACGATACTCTTGTTTCCATTTTTTCCTTCCAGCCATTCGATCGGCTGCAATACATGAGGATGGTGACCGATGATAATGTCTGCACCATGATCGACTAGCAGCTGCGCCCACTGTTTTTGAGCGTCGCTTGGAAAGGATTGATATTCTTCTCCCCAGTGCATGTTAACAATAGTTACATCAACTTGTCCATTTAGTGTGTCTAAATCCCTTTTCATTTTTTCTTCATCAATAAGGTTTACTAAATAGGGTTTATTTTTCGGAACTGGAATACCGTTTGTCCCATATGTATACGAAAGAAAGCCGATTTTCACCCCGTTGACCTGTTGAATTCTCCATGTATTGGCGTCCGCTTCGTTTTTAAAGCTCCCTACATACGGTAGCCCGATTTGTTCATAATGCTGAATCGCATTTAAAATACCTTTTTCTCCTTTATCTAAACTATGATTGTTTGCCGTTGAGACGATATCAATGCCAGCATCTTTTAGCGCATCTGCCACTTCGAATGGGCTATTAAACAACGGATAACTGGAGATTCCAAGTTCTGTTCCCCCAATGATCGATTCTTGGTTGGCGATGGCTAAGTCGCTTTTTGAGAGCAAAGGTTTTACTGTTGCAAACATTGGCTTAAAATTGTATGATTCGCTCCCGGTCCTCGCATCTTTAAAAAGCTGGCTATGTATGAGAACATCACCTATTGCAGAAACAGTGACGAGCGATTCGGTCGGCTCCACTTTTTTGGGAGCAGCTTGTATAGATTGTGGCGAATCATCCACATTTTCTTTTTTGACCGTGTTTTGCTCATTTGCCTGACCTTTGCTGCCGCATCCTGAAAAAAGCATCAAACAAATAATTGCGAATATTAAGAAAACCTTTCTCATAAAACCCTCCTTAAATACTGTTTTTATTATCATAAACGTTTTGTCGGAAAAAATAAACTATTGTCTAATTTTGTTTTTATGTTAGATTTTCTAACATACTTTTTCGAAAAATTATGGAAAATGAATTGACATTAAAATAAAACAGGTGTAAAAATAGAGATATACTTCTTATGTTATTTTTTATAACATGATTAAGAAGAAATAATTACATGGGAGGTTGTGCTATGGACTCATTAACGTTAATGAACAGTTTATGGGTGATGCTGGGAGCTATTTTGGTCATCTTTATGCAAGCAGGATTTATATTGCTCGAAGCGGGTTCTACACGAATGAAAAATGCCGGACATATTGCCGGAAAAACTGTTTTTACATTCGGAATTGCCTCCATTGTTTTCTGGGCAGTCGGCTATGGATTTATTTTTGGGAAGAACGGCAACTTTTTTGTAGGAATGTCTGACTTTTTTTATTCAGGATATGAAATAGATGGATTATCTCTTTCAACATCCGTCTTTTTTGTATTCCAGTTAGCCTTTGCCGGAGTTTCTCTAGCCATTGCTTTTGCTGGATTTGCGGAACGGGCGAAACTTTCAGTTTATTTAATTTTTTCTGTATTGTTTACCGCACTTGTTTATCCAGTTGTTGCTCATTGGATTTGGGGCGGAGGATGGCTGTCAGAACATGGAAAACAAGATTTTGCAGGTTCTACCGTTGTTCATTTGACAGGTGCAATGGCAGCTTTGGCTGCAACGATCTTGTTGAAACCTCGGATCGGTAAATATAACAAAGATGGTTCTGTTAATAATATTTATGGACATAACCAAGTTTATACAGCTCTAGGCGTACTTATTTTATGGGTTGGTTGGTTCGGTTTCAATGCAGGAAGCACGATTACAGTTGAGGATGGATTTTTTGGATTTGTTGCTTTGAACACGAATTTAGCTGCCGGAGCAGGAGCCGTAAGCGCCTTGATCATTTCATGGATCGCTGGCGGAAAAGCTGATATACCGACAATGTTAAACGGAGCGCTTGCAGGATTGGTCGCCATTACCGCATCTTGTGCATTTGTCGACACATGGGCTGCTGTCGTAATCGGGCTAATAGCTGGAATTCTCGTATATTTTAGTATGAAGTTTTTTGATAAAGTTAAAATTGATGATCCGATTTATTGTTTGTCTGTTCACGGAGTAGCTGGTGTTTGGGGCACTTTATCAACTGGATTTTTTGCAACCCCTGAATTAGCAACTATTGGTAACCCTGGATTGTTTTACGGCGGAGGCCTTACTCAGCTCGGCATTCAAGCATTGGGAGTGTTTACTTCAGGTTTATACGCCTTTGTTGTTTCATTCGTCATCTTAGCTGTGATGAAAAAATTGCTCAATGGCTTGCGGGTGACAGAAGAAGAAGAAATGATCGGTTTGGACTTAAGCGAGCACGGAGTTTATGGGTATCCGGAAGCATTTGAATCCAATGAACAAAAGCTTGGAAGCTAACCGCAAGAGCGTATGGATGATGTATCATCTGTACGCTTATTTATAAAAAAGGGGATTTTTATACACATGGGGAATCCTTACAAACAATTGAAGGAATGGCGCAACAGCCATTTGCAAAAAGCGAAAACAGTGACGGAATTAAACAGTATACACGATCAGGTTATGAAACAATCCTTCCATCTTTCTTTCGAGATTGTAAAAAAGAAATACGGCCCTGCGCCTTGTGAATTTACTTGGTTTTTAGTCGGAAGCGGCGGAAGAGGCGAGCAGGCGAAAATAAGCGATCAAGACCACGGACTCATTTTTCATTCCAATGAGAAAGAAGCTCTCGACTACTTTTTGCTGCTTGGAAAAGAAGTTTCATTCGGCTTGAACGTCATCGGTTATCCTTACTGCGAAGGAAATGTCATGTGTTCAACTTCTTTATGGTGCCGATCGGAACAAAGCTGGAGCAATCAGATCAATAAATGGCTGCAGGATGAAACATTTGATTCTATCCGCTATTTATTAATCTTTTTTGATGCGCGTATGATCATCGGACAATCCGAATCGATTCATCGACTGAAAAACCAAATTTTCCAATATATTCAATATAATCCTGATTTTCTCGGTCGATTGTTAAACAACACAATGCATGTCAAAAAAGGGGTGGGTATTTTTCATCAGCTGCTTCCTGAAACATACGGCCCTCATTCAGGCGCTATTGATTTAAAACAGGCCGGGTTATTGCCTTACATTAATTCTGTCCGCTTATTGGCGATCAAAGAACGATTGTTGGATACGTCTACGCTGTCGAGGTTTCAGCTTCTGATGAAGCAGGAGTATTTTCGTCATGTATTATCTCCATATCACACATATTTTCAAGAATTAGTAACGATTCATTTTAAAAATTCATTAAAAGCGAACACATATGATGAAGTTCATTACCTCTCTTTAAAGGATTTATCAAAAGAAGAAAAAGGAAGGCTAAAAAAAATCATTTTAGGCGGAAAAAAATTGATGAATGAAACGAAATCCATCATTGAAAAGGGCGTTAATCCATGAAACTTCCATCTTTTTTTCACTTGATGAAGCAATTTCAGGGGAAAATGCAATCTTCAGCATTTACAGGTCTTGAAACAAATCTTCAGCATGCAGCGTTTTTGCGGAAAATGGAACAAGACTTAAAGCGGGAGGAAAGCTTGTCAACTCCTCTTAAGGAGCTGGACGTTGTTGTGCTTGATTTGGAAACAACAGGTTTTTTTCCGGAAAAAGGGGATCAAATTCTTTCGATTGGAGCAGTTAAAGTTCACGGCATGCAGATTGAAGAAAAGCATACATTTTACTCTTTTGTTCAGTATGAAGGGGAAATTCCCGTTGATGTAAAAAAATTGACAGGAATTGTTGAAGAAGACGTAAGAGCTGCTCCCCCTATATCGGAAGTATTGATTCGTTTTTATCAATTTGCAGAAAATCGGACGCTTGTCGCCCATCATGCCAATCATGAAAAAAATTTTCTTACAGAAGCTAATAAGGAGCATTTCCGCATTCCATTTAAACATCGGATTGTGGATACAGCCATGCTGTTCCAGCTCGTTCAGCGAGAACAAATTGCCGTAAGTTTAGATGAATGCTGCCGGTTTTTTTCCATCCCGGTCCAAAAGCGTCATCACGCCTTAGAAGATGCAAAAATGACAGCCGCGATCTGGTGTGAATATGTAAAAATGTTTGTTGAATCAGGCTATAAAACGTTGATGGATGTGTTTATCAAACTATCACAATTAAAACAAGGAGCGAGAAGATGAGTTCCCGCTCCTTTCTATTTTACAGCCATTTCACTTTTGGCTCTGTTTTATTTAAGATCCTTTTAATATTGGCTCTGTGCCGATAGAAAACAAAGGTTGCGAGGATCGCGACAATGATCATTAAAGCCGCATCACCGGTAAAAATAGTATAAACTAACGTATACAGTGCTGTAACCATAGAGGATAAAGAAACATATTTTGATACATATAAAACAAGAAAAAATACAGCAAGCATGGATAAAAAGAGTAATGGGCTATAAAAAAGCAGCACCCCTCCGCTTGTCGCCACGGCTTTTCCGCCCCGAAAGCCTGCGAAAATTGGATACATATGTCCTACAGCAGCCACCATTCCTGCAATGAGCGTCCATGCTTGGTGTAGGTCACCACTAAGCAATACGGGGAGGCTTGCTGCGAGAGTACCTTTTAAAATGTCTGCAACCGTAACAAACAGCCCGGCTTTTTTTCCAAGCACTCGAAAAGTGTTGGTTGCACCTAAATTTCCGCTTCCATGTTCGCGAATATCAATACCGTATCCAATTTTGCCAACGATAAGTCCAAAGGGGATGGAACCAATTAAATAAGCTAAGATAAGGACTAAGATTAATAGAAAAGACATAATGAAACTCCTTTATATTCATGATTCTATTATTATTGTACACAATTGATTCGATCAGGACTATATTTTGTTGATAAAAGCCGTTTTAAAACTTTGGTGTTCGACGCTTTTACAGTTATAATAAAAGAAACATTGGAAGGAGTGAACAAATTTTCATGCAAAATCCAAGTCTAGACGAAATCCGTGATATTTTAAAAAAAAGCAAACGAATCGCTGTTGTCGGCTTGTCCAACAATCCTGAAAGAGAATCTTACCAAGTTTCACAAGCGATGCAAAATGCGGGGTATGAGATTATTCCTGTCAATCCGATGATCGATGAAGCCTTGGGTGTCAAAGCGGTCTCATCCTTAAAAGAAATTGAAGGACATGTGGATATTGTAAACGTTTTTAGACGTTCCGAGCATTTATTAGATGTTGCGAAAGAATTTTTAGAAATTGATGCCGATGTTTTTTGGGCTCAATTAGGCTGCGTTAACGAGGAAGCTTATCAATTATTAAAAGAAAAAGGTTATCCCGTTATCATGGATATGTGTATAAAAGTGGCGCATGCGTTAACAAAATAACAAATGTTTTCCCCCATCATCTTGATGGGTTCTTTTTTTGAAGAAAGGTTTGAAACATACGACATTTGAGTAATACAATAATATACGTTGCCGTGTAAGATTGCCAAACGCAGGGAAACCATGTAAAATACAGTTTACAAACATCTGTTCTTGTTTTTTGAAAGGAGTTATTTGTTTGTGGGAAAAGCAAAGATAATGGAATACAATGACGATGCGATTCAAGTATTGGAAGGATTGGAAGCAGTAAGGAAACGGCCGGGGATGTATATCGGCAGCACGGATGCTAGAGGATTGCATCATCTTGTATATGAAATTGTTGACAATTCTGTAGATGAAGCATTAGCAGGCTTCGGAGACCATATCATTGTCAAAATACATAAAGATGAAAGCATTTCTGTTGCTGATAAAGGAAGAGGAATGCCGACTGGCATGCATAAGCTTGGTAAGCCGACTCCGGAAGTAATTTTAACCGTGCTTCATGCAGGAGGAAAATTCGGGCAAGGCGGTTACAAAACAAGCGGCGGCTTGCACGGAGTAGGCGCTTCAGTCGTCAATGCTTTATCTGAGTGGCTTGAAGTGACGATTAAACGGGACGGATTTATTTACAAGCAAAGGTTCGAAAAGGGCGGGAAACCCGTTACGACATTAGAAAAGATAGGAGAAACAAAAGAAACCGGTACGACAGTCCATTTTAAACCAGATCCTCTCATCTTCAGCACTACGACTTTTCAATTTGACATATTGAGTGAACGATTGCGGGAGTCTGCATTCCTCCTAAAAGGATTAACAATTGATTTGATTGATGAACGGAACAATGTTCAAGAATCTTATTGTTATGAAAATGGGATCGAATCATTTGTCGCATATTTAAATGAAGGAAAAGAAACTCTTCATCCTGTTGTCTTTTTCGAAGGTGAGCAGCAAGGAATTGAAGTCGAATTTTCTTTCCAATTTAATGACGGCTACAGCGAAAACATTTTGTCGTTTGTCAACCATGTGAGAACAAAAGACGGCGGCACACATGAAGCAGGCGCCAAAACTGCCATGACAAGAGTGTTTAATGAATATGCCCGAAAGACCGGTTTATTAAAAGAGAAAGACAAAAACTTGGAAGGTACAGATATTCGTGAAGGGCTATCGGCAATTATCTCCGTCCGAATCCCTGAAGGACTTTTGCAGTTTGAAGGACAAACGAAAGGAAAACTCGGTACAACAGAGGCGAGATCTGCTGTTGACACAGTCATTTCGGAAAAATTATCTTATTTTTTAGAAGAGAATGCGGAGATCAGCACCCTCCTGATTAAAAAGGCGATAAAAGCGCAAGAAGCAAGAGAGGCGGCAAGAAAAGCGCGCGAAGAAGCAAGATCAGGAAAAAAACGAAAAAAATCTGAAATGTCTTTAAGCGGAAAGCTTACGCCTGCTCAATCACGGAATCCAAAGAAAAATGAATTGTTTCTTGTGGAGGGGGATTCTGCGGGAGGATCAGCGAAACAAGGTCGGGATAGAAGATTTCAGGCTGTTCTGCCTCTTCGCGGAAAAGTGATCAATACGGAGAAGGCGAAGCTGCAGGATATTTTTAAAAACGAAGAAATCAATACAATTATTCATGCAATCGGAGCTGGCGTCGGTGCTGATTTTAACATTGAAGATTGCAACTACGACAAAGTGATCATTATGACGGATGCTGATACGGATGGCGCCCACATCCAAGTGCTTTTATTGACTTTCTTCTATCGATATATGAAGCCGCTCATTCAGGCAGGGAAAGTCTATATTGCGCTTCCGCCTTTATATAAAGTAAGCAAAGGCAGCGGCAAATCCGAAGTCATCGAATACGCATGGAATGAGAAGGAGCTGTCCGCTGCCATTAAGAAGGTCGGCAAAGGCTACACAATCCAACGATACAAAGGGCTTGGAGAAATGAATGCGCCGCAGCTATGGGAGACGACGATGAATCCTGAAACACGCACTCTCATCCGCGTCCGGATTGATGATGCAGCAAGAGCGGAAAGAAGAGTGACAACCTTAATGGGTGACAAGGTTGAACCGCGTCGACAATGGATCGAAAAAAATGTGTCTTTTGGTATTGACGAAAATGACAACATGTTCGAAATTTAAAACAATGTGCTAGAGGAGGAGCAGCATGGAAGCTCAACAACGTTATGTCGATTTACCCCTTGAAGATGTGCTGGGCGACCGTTTTGGACGGTACAGCAAATACATTATTCAAGACCGCGCGCTTCCGGATGTTCGCGACGGGCTGAAGCCGGTGCAGCGGAGAATTTTATACGCGATGCTGATGGACGGAAATACGCATGATAAAGGATTTCGAAAAGCGGCCAAAACAGTCGGGAATGTTATCGGGAACTTCCATCCGCATGGAGATTCTTCTGTATATGAAGCGATGGTTCGGATGAGCCAGGAGTGGAAGGTTCGCAATGTTTTAGTGGAAATGCACGGAAACAACGGAAGCCTTGACGGCGATCCTCCTGCCGCCATGCGTTATACGGAAGCACGGCTGTCCAAACTTGCTTCCGAGCTTTTAAAAGATATTGAGAAAAATACAGTCGAGTTTGTACCGAATTTTGATGATACAACGAAAGAACCCGTCGTTCTCCCGGCGATGTTCCCAAACTTGCTTGTCAATGGTTCAACAGGGATTTCAGCCGGCTATGCAACTGATATTCCTCCGCATAATCTTGGCGAAGTCATTGATGCTGTGATTATGCGAATGAATCATCCGGATTGCACAGTTGAGGAATTAATGGAAGTGTTAAAAGGCCCTGATTTCCCGACTGGAGGAATCATTCAAGGAATCGACGAGATTAAAAAAGCATATAAAACAGGAAAAGGAAAAATTGTTGTTCGCGGCAAAGCGGAAATTGAAAAAATCCGAGGCGGAAAAGAGCAAATTGTCATTACAGAAATTCCGTATGAGGTCAATAAAGCAAATTTAGTTAAAAAAATAGATGACCTTAAGTACGAAAGAAAAGTGGACGGAATCGCCGAGGTGCGCGATGAAACGGACCGGACAGGTCTTCGCATCGTCATCGAACTGAAAAAAGATGCCGATGCTGAAGGAGTTTTAAATTACTTATATAAAAACACAGATTTGCAAGTTCCATATAACTTTAATATGGTTGCAATTCACCGTCGGCATCCGAAATTATTAAGCCTGCCTGAATTGTTGGATGCTTACATCGAACACCGAAAGGAAGTCGTGATTAACCGATCGACTTTTGAGCTCCAAAAAGCTCAAGAAAGGGAGCATGTCGTAAAGGGATTAATCAAAGCTCTATCCATCTTGGATGAAGTGATCGCTGTTATTCGTGCTTCAAAAGATAAACGGGATGCGAAAGATAATTTAATCAGTGAATTTGCATTTACTGAGCCGCAGGCAGAGGCGATTGTCTCGTTGCAGCTGTACCGTCTGACAAACACTGATATTACAGCGTTGAAAGCGGAAGAAGAAGAGCTTGAGAAAAAAATCAAGGGGTTAACAAGCATTTTGGAGGATGAAAAAAAGCTTTCCAAAGTCATTCAATCCGAATTAAAACAATTGAAAAAAACATTTGCCGATGAGCGGCGGACGAAGATTGAGGCGGAAATTGAATCCATAACTATCAATATGGAATCCCTCATCGCAAGCGAGGATACAATTGTTACTGTGACAAAAGACGGCTATGTGAAACGTACGAGCTTGCGGTCGTATACCGCATCAAACGGAAAAGATTTCGGCATGAAGGATTCGGATCGACTGCTATGCCAGTATGAAATGAACACAACAGATGTTCTTCTCTTATTCACAAACAAAGGAAATTATTTATATTGTCCTGTTCACGAGCTTCCGGATATTCGCTGGAAGGATATTGGACAGCATATTTCAAGGACCATTCCGATTGATCAAGATGAACGGATTGTACAAGGCATTCCTTTAAAAAGTTTTGACGACGAGAAATTTTTCTTGTTTGTTACGAAAAAAGGCATGGTGAAGAAAACGGAAATTCGCCAATATAAAGCTCAGCGATACTCCAAGCCGCTTGTTGCGATCAATTTAAAAGACGACGATGAAGTGGTTGCGGTTCATATAACTGATGGAACAGGATTGATTTTGTTATCCACCCGTTTTGGATACGGTCTTTTATTTCACGAAGAAGAAGTGAATATTGTCGGCTCCCGTGCAGCAGGAGTCAAAGGCATCCAATTAAAGGAAGGCGATGCAGTCGTTTCTGGACTTGTGTTTGCTGAGAAACATGTTAACGATCAAAAGCTCGCCATTGTCACGCACAGAGGCGCTGTGAAAATGATCAATATCGGGGAAATCGAACGAACACAACGAGCCAGAAGAGGATCAATGCTGTACAGAGAGCTGAAAACAAACCCGCATCGGACAGCGGCCATCTTACTCGTCAACGGAAATGAGAATTTGGTATTGGAAACGGAGAAAGGTATCAGGGAAATAGTGCCTCTTTCCAATGTGAAGGTGACTGATCGATACAGCAACGGTTCCTTTTACATAGATAAAGAGGAGGCAGGAGAAGTCGCTGATAGCTGGCTGGAAACGGAAGCATAAAAAATGATCACCCCTATCCGGATTTAGTGAGGATAGGGGTTTTTCACTCTAATACAGTGATATTTTGCTTCATTGGCGGTTTAGGAGCAGGTTCTGAAAGAAAACCGCTTGGTCTCGATCAGACATATTATTCGGACACATTTCTAAACGTTGTTTGAAATTGCATATCATTTTGTTTTTTAAAAACGACTGCCAGAGATCTCACATCTTTGTACAGAATCTAGATGGCGGATCGTTCAAGAGAGGATCAAGGAGAACTGGCACACTATGATTTGAAAGCGAGTGAGATGCTTTGGCCATTTCCCCAATGTCAAAAAAGGCTTTATGAAGAAAATAAAAGAAAACAGACTTGTTGGTACACTCTAGGCTTCGCAATCTAAATGCCATTTATTTGCGCTTTCAATGGGATTGATGAGAAAAATCCGAATTTTCATTCTCTTCTAAGCATGAAAAACAAAACAACGACCCATTTTTTTCGTCAATAGCCCCATTCAAAAAACCGTTTAGACAATGAATAGGTTTGCTGCACCTTATACAAAATCCTACAAATTCCTCCAATTTCCCTTCACTTCCTTTGTGATCGTAGTGGTGTAGTTGAAAAAAGTTGGATATAACTTATTATACTTATTATATCAGAAGAAAGATGTTTAAGTTATTCTTCTTTTGTGCCAAACAAGCAGAATATCAAAACAAGAAAAAGAGCGCTTCCAAAAAGAAAGAAACCATATCGAAAGCCGCTTATTCAGCAACATCAGCGAAAATGACGTCACACACCGAGGCGCTTTTCGTTTTTAGCTTTCTATTCCCTGAAAAAAACTCTATTACGACGGCATGCCATGAAACTTTGCTTGTCAATAGCCTTTAGCTTCGTCCTTGATAAAACGTTTTAAGTTTTAATGGTTAGATCAAGGTCTGAACAGTCCGTTTCCGTGATGTTGAAATAGTGAAGAAAGAGGCGGGGGATCGCCGCCTCTTCCACCCGAAATTATTGAAGAATGCGTGGAAATAATACGTTATTTTCCAAATGAATATGTTCAAATAAGTCTGATTCCAAAGCTTCTAAACGATTGTAAACGAGTTGATATGTTCGGCAAGCCCCGTTCGGAAGGGTATAGTCATTTGTGATCCGCCTAATTTCTTTTATGATATCCCCTGTTTTATCATGTTCATTCGTAAGATCGGCAATCATTTTTTTCATTTTTTGTTCGTTTTCGCTTGTCGGCTGCTTCTCGAACTGGCTAATAAGCGGAAATACTTCAGACTCTTCTTTCCATAAATGTTGTTCTAGTTCCGTTTTTAATTCATTAAACAATTTATGAACCTTTATTAGATGTGGATGATTTCCGCCGTGGACTCGCATAACTTTTGTCACATAGGGACTAAGGTTTGGCAGTTCTTCCAACAAATAACGATGATGTTTATTTATGATATGGTCAATAAGTTCTGAGTATGTTGCTGTCAACCAATTTTTCTCTGTTTTTTCATCAGTTGCAGCATACAGATCCTGCAATTGACTCATTAATTCCTCAATCGCCACTCCCCGTTTATCGGCTGCTTCTTTTAAAGAGCGATCACCGCCGCAACAAAAATCAATTTTATTTTTTTTAAAAACATCGCTCGCTTTCGGAAGCATTGCGACAATTTCTCCAACTGTCGTATTTTCCGTAAATATTGTTTTCATTATTTTTCCCTCCCAATTTCATTGTTAAAAAGATAATACCGCAACTCGTTCTTTTCAATAGTGACAGGTGTCACTTTCCCGTTTAGTGTTGTGGCTATTTTGTGACAAAACAAAGAGGTATGCAACAAATCACAACGTAGCTAGTTTTTTTCACTATAATGGAATTTAGAAGAAATTGTTGATGAAAGGTGGATACATGATGGCAACCGTCAAGAAATTAGTGATTCCAAAACAGCATGGAGCCTGGGCAATGCTTGTTATACCATTTCTATTGGGGGCTTATATAGGAGGGTTCTCTTGGATTCATATTCCATTATTTATCGGCTGGTTATGTTTATATTTAGCAACATATCCGTTACTGATGGCTATGAAAAATAAGCGCAAGCCATTTTATATAAAGTGGTTTGCTCTTTATTTTGCCGCTGCTGCCGTTATACTGCTCTTTCCATTAATGTATAGATGGGAAATAATATATTTCGGAATGGCGATGACACCGTTTTTTTTAATAAATATTTATTATGGGAAAAAGAAAAAAGATCGTGCTTTTTTCAATGATCTAGCAGCAATCGCTGTTTTTTGCATTGGAGGTCTTGCCAGTTCTTTTATTGTAAGCGGAGAAATAACAAAAGAAGCTTTCATCACCATAATGCTTTGTTTTTTATTTTTTGTGGGCAGCACTTTTTATGTCAAAACAATGATTCGGGAAAAAAACAATCCGAACTATAAATGGTTGTCATGGGGTTTTCATGTTTTCTTAATGATCGGCTTGGTCGCTACCGAGTATGCCGTTTTTATAATAGCTTATATTCCGAGTGTTATTCGAGCTGTTTATTTTTACGGGAAAAAAATGCCGATTTTAAAAATCGGTTTAATTGAAGTGGGCAATGCCGTATATTTTTGTTTTGCAATGTTTATGATCATCAATCTGTTCATGCTGCCGTAAGCGCATTTTCCCTTTGCAGAAGGTTGATTGCCCAATGATCCTTCGATTTTTTTGGGGAAGTAATGCCGATATATTTTTTTGAACGCTGTCAAGACAAAATTGGCCATGAAATTGGGGGTGTCTAATAAGTCGTTTTTACGGCTTATTGACGCCCCCATTAATGTTTTAGAAACGTTGATATATCGGTGTTTATGATTTTTTGTTTTCAATGGGGATTTGACTTTCTGGACAGCCCCATACAGGCATTTCACTTTTAATATCAGGAAAAAAAGGGCATTATTATTCTTTTTCAGTCTTCAACGGGATGTTGTTGCCGTCAACATCCTCCATCATCCCATCAATTGTGCCCTCCGTATATGTATCTCTTACTTGTTCCTGCGTTATGGCCAAACCTTGTGTTAGGTCGGATTCGCTGTCGCTCTTCACAGGTTCATCATATGCTCCGAAGGTTGGGTTATTTTTCATTTTCTTGTCTTGACGTTTTGTGGACATTTCGTTTCCTCCATGAAAATTCGTTTTCCTTTATTATGATTCTTAATCGCTTCAAACATTCATCAAAAAAACAGTTTTCTTTTTGGAGGCCGCTACATAAAGATTTCTTTCTCCAATTGTTCAGCATCAACCAAATAATATCCGTCGTCATCAACAAGAATAAGACCCTTCCGCTTCATCTGGTTAAGCGTTCTGCTTACGGTTTCACGGGAAGTTCCGATCATATTTGCCAATTCCCGATTCGTTAAATGGGTTGTCAAACGATAAAGTTTTCCTTGCGGCAGTGCATTCGTTTTGGTAAGCCGCAACAGCAACAATACGATTTGTTCATATGTATTATGAAGAATTTGCTCTTCTAACCGATTTTGCAAATCTATAATTTTTTCACTCATCACACGAAACAATTTGATGGACAATACCGGAAAGAGCATAAGCGTTTCCTCAAAATCTTTGATGGGAATGACAATTAATGTAGATTCTTCCATAACTTCTGCATGAGCAGGGTAAGATCCTTTGCGAAAAAATCCGGTATGGGGAAACATTTCTCCATTCTGCAAGATGGAAACGATTTGTTCTTTTCCATTTCTGTCCGTTTTATATATTTTAATAGTTCCTGAATGGATGAAATATACGTTTTCCAGCATGTCGCCTTGCATGAATACATATGATTTTGGTTGATAGGTACGTACTTGAGAGATAGCAACTATGGAAGTCAATTCTTCATCAGACAGTTCACGGAAAAGGGGAACGCTTCTTAATCTTTCAAACACCCAGCTATTTGTCATGGTATCACACCTTTATTTCAACTTTGATTTTCGTTTCATATTATAGCGTTTCTTTACAAATGAGTCGTGTGATGTAAATCATAGTTACCAATAAAAATAAGGTGTCTAACATACTTAAGGTTTGGGGCAGACCACCTCATCCATTTGCGAATTACCGAAGCAATCACGGGGAAGATCCGCAGCAGTTGAACATTTGTCAAAAGAATGACTTTTTCGTAAAAATCATTTCTTCCCTTTTACCGGAAAGTGTGATGGCCCTCACTTCGAAAATTTCACCTTTTTATATGATGAGAAGAAGCAGAGATATTTTTCATTTTAAAGAAAGGAGTTTGTATGTGATGATGGATTATGACCAAAACCCTTTTATTGTCATTTGGGAGTTGACGAGAGCATGTCAATTAAATTGTTTGCATTGCCGCGCCGAGGCGCAATATCATCGTGATCCCCATGAGTTGACTTTTCAGGAAGGAAAAAAATTAATTGATGATATTTTTGCGATGAACCAGCCGCTATTAGTATTTACCGGCGGTGATCCATTAATGCGGCCGGATTTATTCGCTCTTGCCGAATATGCTATTGAAAAGGGATTGCGTGTTTCAATCACGCCGAGTGCAACTCCAAATGTAACAAAAGAAGTGATGCAGAGGGCAAAAGATATCGGGCTTTCCCGTTGGGCATTTAGTTTGGACGGCCCGAATGCGGAAATTCATGATCATTTTCGCGGCACAAAAGGTTCTTTCGATTTAACGATGCAAGGAATCAAATATTTGCATGAATTTAAGATTCCTGTTCAAATTAATACGGTTGTATCACGCTACAATGTTCATGTTCTTGAAGAAATGGCGGATTTTGTTAAAAAACTTGATTGCGTTCTTTGGAGCGTTTTTTTCCTCGTACCAACTGGAAGAGGAAAACAATCGGATATGATTTCTCCTGCCCAACATGAACAAGTTTTTCGTTGGTTATATGAAAAGAGCAAACGTGTACCATTTGATATTAAAACGACTGCCGGACAACATTACCGTCGTGTCGTCTTGCAAGCCAAAATGCGCGAACAGCAAATAGATGGAAAAGAAATCCATTATGAAGATATTTTGTTTAAAGGGGCTACAGGGGAAGTGGACGGACTCGGCCGTGCTCCGAAGGGAGTAAATGATGGCAACGGTTTTGTGTTTATTTCCCATATTGGCGATGTTTACCCGAGCGGATTGCTTCCAATCAAAGCGGGAAATGTAAGACAAACACCACTGGCCGATATTTACAGAATTTCACCAATATTTCAAAAATTGCGCAATCCAAATCTTTATAAAGGAAAATGCGGTGTTTGCGAATTTCGTTTTGTTTGCGGAGGCTCACGCTCAAGAGCGTATGCTGTGACAGGCGACTATTTGGAAAGTGAGCCTTATTGTGTATACATTCCTAAAGCGCTTCGCCAAAAACGGGAAGTTTAAACCGTTGGAAACGCAAGCGGTTTTTCAATTTGATTGAATGGGCAAAAATCGGAAAAACATTTTTGTTGAGGTGAAATTTTAACAATTATTTGGCAATCAATAATTATATGATAAAGTTCACAAACATTCCCCGGCTATTTTTATGGTACAGATGATGGCACCATTCATCTGTTTAGGAGGGGGATTTTGGTGAAACAAAAAGCATTACTGCCAGTCACCACTTTAGCCATGACATTTGCATTTGCCGTATGGCGAATTTTATCTCCGTTAGCAAGTACGTTCCAAGATATTTATAACCTGACAGCAACATAAAAAAGCATCTAAGTTGCCAACCCGTCTTGCAAGGTTCTGTCATGCGAATTCCACTCGGAATTTACTGACCGGTATGACCGACGGTAAATGTATTCTTTGCTTTTACTGTTTTTAATTGTCCCATAGTTGGCGTCAGTTTTGCCAATTCTTACGGAATGACAATATTTTGAGCTTTTTCATTGGAATGGACGAAACGTCATTTGCGATTTCAGTTACATTTTTTTTGGTTGACACCTCCGGAAAAACAAGGAACAGCGATTATCCCCTGCAGGAAGACAGCATTTGAAAAAAGATTTTCCTGGAAGGGGATTTTTTTGGCTGGGAAACGATTAAACGAAAATTTTAAATGTGATGCCGTTTGTTTGGGAGCTGGAAGAAGAGCCAAAAACACCAAAATAATTGGGACTTCTTTCATAAAAAAGCTGTCCCTTTCAGGAAAGGAACAGTCTTTGAAAAACGTTTAGGAAAGAAACCCTAGCTGCCTTAATGCTTTTTCGCTCATTCTATCAGGGGACCAAGGCGGATTCCAAGTGATTTGGACATTTACGTCTTGAATGCCTTCAATATCACGCAACGCGCGTTTCACACCGCCTGCTATTGAGTCGTGCAACGGACAGCCGGGTGTAGTCAATGTCATTAAAATGAATGCAGTTCCGTCTTTTACTTCAATCTTATAGATCAGTCCTAAATCAACAACATTAATTCCCAATTCAGGATCTAAAACGTTTTGCAGTTTTTCCAAGATCTTTGCTTTTATTTCCATTGTAACATCACCCTTTATATTTCAGTAAATCGTTCCCTCATTTTTTATTTCAGCAATACGGAGCCAATCGTACAGGCAAATAATCCAGAAAACAGCACCATTCCTCCTTGAGCAAGATAAAATAGACCAGTACTTGAAGAGGCAAGAGCAGCGATCATGCCGATAAGACTCGCAACAAATAAACAGCATTCCATCACAATCCATTTTTCATTTATCATTTGTTTCAAAGTCGGCACCGCTTCTTTGCCGATTTTTTTGCTATACCGGTGTGTCCACCATAGAAAAGGAACAATTTTATATAAGTAGCCAATGATGCTTAATACAATCCAGCCGAACAGATAACAGTAGATGATGATGGAAAAGATGCGGGAATGGATTTCACTTTCAAAAGAAAAACCGGCCGCCGCTATATGCAGGATGACTCCAAAAACAATGGCCAAAAGAGCAAACAGAAAAGGTTTATCCAGCTTTTTCTTCATCCTTTTCTTTAAAATGGCAAACATATGGTATGCAAACAACCCATATCCGACAGCCATCAATTGAAGCCCTGCTGATAACAACCGGTCATTTGCCGTTATAAAACTGATGAAAGTTAACACAAGACCGCTTATATAAAAAATGTAGACATATCGGGCCGTGTTCATTGAAAAATGATGCGCCAATGAAAACATCGGAACCATTTTGTAAGAAAATCCGAAGATAAGAAGTGTAAACCAGCCGGAAAATCCCAGCAATATATGTGCTTTGAAAATCAAATCATGATCGATTAATTGTCTGCCGCTCCAAAAATGATAGGCAAGCGTCAATCCGAGCCCGATCGTTAGGAGCAAACAAATGAGGGCGGTACCAACAAATAAAGTGATGACCGTTCTTTTCTTCTGTTTTTTTAATGTCATGAACATCTGCCATAAAAACATTACAATCCCGCAAGTAAGAAGCAAGCCTGAAAATATAGCCATTTGAATATTAAAGGCCAGGCTGATGCTAAAAGATAGTATTCCTAATGACGTGACGACCATTTGGATAAAAGCAAATGATTCATTCCATATCGGGGTTAAAAACACGACTGGAACAAGCTGATACATGGCCCCCATGGCTGTCATTAAAGCAAAGCCAATCACTAATAAATGGACAGCTGACAATACGACAGGAAGGCGCATTTCTCCGGTTGAAAGCTGACGAGTTGACAGAAATAAAAGAATTTGAGAAAGGAAAAACGCCAGCAAGCCAAAAATAATAAACGAAAAAGGGATTCGAATATTCGTTTCATAAGTATGATTAGCCGTCATCATCGTCATCCTTCTTTTCAATCGTTATTTCATAGCTTCCATCACTGCGCTTTTGCGTTTGATAGGTATAACCGAGATCGTCAAGCTGTTCAAATAAAAACATCGGGCGGCGGTCATTAATAATTTTCAACGTTTCTCCTTTTTTTAATTTTGCTAATGCCGTTAAAGTCCGCATCATCGGTTGTGGGGGCTCTAAGCCGCGATTATCCAGTATCATTTTTTCATTCCTCCGTTTTAACAAAGGTAATTTTCCAATGTTTATCCTCTATTTTTTCCGCTTGATAAGAAAACCCTTTTTTCTTCATGATAGGAAAAAGCGGAACGGGTTTAAACGGAGCGTGTAAAATAAATACATCTCCTTGTGCAAGAGGCTGAATGGCCGCCATGATTTTTTGAAACGGCTCTAATTTCTTCTTTAAATCTTCGCGAACATCTAATTCAACAGTTTTTCCCATCCATATTCTCCTTTCCATCTTTTTTATCAATGTTCATCATAGTAAAAACAATTCCCGCAATTTGTGATTTGCTTCACTTCATCGGCATCACTTTTGAAAAGTTTATGAATAATTGATTCGTGATGCCGTATTGGCATATATCCTTCCAATTGAGGGAAGGGAAGATGTTGCAACATCAATTGAACTGCTTGTTAGAAAATGTTTCAGTTTTCAATGAAAGATCGGTACCATTTCGCTAAGGATATTGTTTTGCTTGAAATAGAAAGGAGAGTGTGTGTTTTTAAAGCGGAAACAGCTGATGGCATGTAGGGAAATTTATTTCTTTGTTAATATGGTCAGCGGCCATTGTGCGAAAAATACGTCTAACCCGGACAAAGCGCTATTGCAAAAAGATCATTCTAACATTGAAAGTATGTCATTGACATCAAAAAGATGGTTGCCTGAAAAGTGTGCTAGAAGAAAAAAGCGGGGCGTAAACCAAGTTAATGCCATTCTCGAAAACGATTGAGAAGTTGTTCATCTATTTAGGTAGCTGGTATTTTTTCATCTTATTGTAAAGTGTAACTTGTGAAATCTCTAATTCTCAGGAAACTTCGGATTTGTTGCCGGCGGTTTTCTTTAATGATTTTTCTATCAGTTGTTTTTCGATAGTATCTTTTTTTCAATCAACTTTGAGTTTTTTCGAGTCTGGACGGATTCTCGACAGGTGACCCGAAATGGAAAAAGCTAAGAAGATCCTGTTGATGGATGAACGGTTTTCTAATATAATAACCATTCTTTCCATCAAGTCGCCAAGCATTGGTACATTGTCCATAATGAAAACTGCTGATTCTATTATGAAAGCCTCCGTTTGCCGAAATCGTAAAATATTTTTTGTGTATCTATTTTGCTTTCTCAATTCATTATATAGAGCCCCATCATGTTAGCCATAAAAAAAATGATAAATTGGTAAAATGTATTCCAAATAGGTTTCTTTTTCAGAAAATTTTTTTTACAATTAATTTAACCTTTTATGATCATTCGAATTTATGTGACAGAGATCTCATTCTATTGTTTATCTTGTCTGTAACATATGAAGAATGAATGTATAAGGAGAGGAAGATGTTGCGAGATCAATTAACCGCCCTTTATTGAATTTGCGCATTTCGGTGACAGACCGATGTAATTTTCGTTGTGTATACTGTATGCTGAAATGGAAGGAAGACAGTATTCTTTTATAAAACGGGAATAACTAATGACGTTTCAAGAAATATATCGTTTGGCCAGCCTCTTTACGTTTAGGCATTCGAAAAATTCGTCTGACCGGGGGGAAACCGCTCCTCCGAAAGGACATTGATGTACTAATATCGATGTTAAAAAATATTCAAGATCTTCAAGACGTTTCATTGACCATTAACGGATCATATGCCAAGCGTTTAAAAAAAGCGGGCATGAACCCGGATCAATGTCAGTTTAGATGCTTTAAATAACGAAATTTTTTCTAAAATGAACGGAGGTAAAGCAAAGTCTGAGGAAATTGTAAGAGGAATTGAAGAAGCGGTTGCACAAGGTCTGGCGGTAAAGGTGAACATGGTTGTAAAAGGAATAAATGAGAGCGAAATTTTACCGATGGCTCGTTTTTTTGAAGAAAAAGGAATGACGATCCGCTTCATCGAATATATGGATGTCGAAACCTTAAACGGTTGGAAAATGGACGAAGTTTTGACGAGCAAAGAAGTTCATGATATGATTCACCAAGAAATACCTCTTAAACCAGTTCAGTCAACGTTTTTGGCGAGGTTCCCAAAAGGTATCGATACCGAGGTACGGATGTGGAAGGCGGCTTTATTTCTTCCTTATCAGGAGCTTTTTGTTCTGATTGCACGCGAATGCCCTAAAAAGTATACATGCTATTTGCCTCAAACGGCGTTGATTTATTAGTTAAAATGCGAAAGGGAGCAAGCGGTGAAGAAATATTGGATGAGATCACCCGTGTTTGGCAGGCTCGGGACGATCGTTATTCCGAAGAAAGAGGAAGGATCAATGCTCTTTCTGCAAACAGACGTGTGGAAATGTTTTATATTGGCGGGTGAGGTGTGATTGATGAGTGTATCTGAACATCGCAGCAAGGCAAATGACCCTGTTCGCTGCAAAGTGATCACCGTTTCTGATACGAGAACGAAGGATACGGATAAAAGCGGTGCATTAATCATCGAATTATTAACGAGAGAACAAATGGAAATAATAGATTACGAGATTGTGAAAGATGAACGGGAAGCCATTCAATCTGCTGTGAAAGAGGCTTCTGACGAAATTGATGTTTTTTTATTGAACGGCGGGACTGGTTTTACAAAACGGGATGTGACGGTTGAAGCGGTAAAAGAATTGCTTGACAAAGAAATGGTTGGTTTTGGGGAATTGTTTCGTTATTTAAGCTATAAAGAAATTGGAAGCGCATCCATGCTTAGTCGAGCGCTTGCCGGTTCAATTGGACAAAAAGTCATTTTTTGCATGCCGGGATCGACAAATGCGGTTCGTCTTGCCATGGAAAAGCTGATTTTGCCGGAACTTCGCCATCTTGTTTGGGAGATGAATCGTCAGTGAACAAGATGATCGGGATTGTGCTGGCAGGAGGACAGTCGAAACGGTTTGGGCAACCGAAAGCATTTGCGAAAAGAAATGGAAAGGAATTTATTTTATATAGTATCGAAGCGCTGCAATGTATCACAAAAGACGTGGTTGTTGTCATACATCCTGAAATAGATACGAAATGGCTGCAAAGGAACCAGCTGACATATATTCAAGATCTCGAATTGTATCAAGGAAAAGGACCTCTTGCCGGCATTTATTCCGTTATGTCCCAATTCAAATCCGAATGGTATATCGTTTTACCTTGTGATACTCCTTTTATCAATGCGCATTTGTTGAAAAAATTGCAATTATACAGAAATGACGGTTGTGAAGCGATTGTTCCTAGTGTTCACGGAAATATTCAGCCATTGATCGCCATGTACCATCATCGAGTGAAGGAAAAAATACGATGGCACCTTGAACAAAATAAGTTAAGCATGAAGCATTTTCTTCCAAGTATTCATACTAGATATGTTGAGATCAATGATGATGATGCTTTCATCAATATTAATACAAAGGATGAATATGACCAGTATATTGTTCATAATAACCTTTTTCCTCAAGCCTCCTTTTCCAAAACAAAATAAATGTTCCTTGGTAGTATCGGGTGGGGGCAAGAAGGGTGGAAAGGAATGGGATCGTTGCGAAAGCCAATTCAAGTAGAGGAAGCAATCGACCGGGTGTTGGAAAAAAGCTATGAAGGTGAAATAGAGTATGTATCAATCGAAAACAGCTTTCATCGTGTGCTTGGTCAAGATATAACTGCTACAACGGATGTACCTGGATTTGATCGATCCCCTTATGACGGCTATGCTGTTTGGGCAGCATCGACCGAGGCCGCTTCAGCTTCCAATCCAGCAGTTTTGGAAGTCGTCGGGACTCAAGGAGCAGATTCTGTTTGGAAAGAATCTTTAAAACCTTTTCAAGCCGTTAAAATTATGACTGGCGCTGCCATTCCAGAAGGTGCAAATGCCGTCATCATGAAGGAATTAACACAGGAATTCAGAAAAGACGGAAAAACATATGTGCAAATAAAAAGAAAAGTTGAGGCAGGAGAAAACATCTCCCGCATCGGAGAAGATATGAAAAAGGGCAGTTTGCTTATCGAAAAAGGAACCGTGATCACTCCGGGAATATCCGCTGTTCTGGCAACGTTCGGGTATCATTACGTTCCGGTTATGAAGAGCCCAAAGGTTGTCGTCATAGCAACCGGGAGCGAATTGCTTGAAGTGTATAAACCGCTGGAAAAAGGAAAAATTCACAATAGCAATACTTATATGCTGCAGGCACAAATTTTCAGAGCTCACGGTGAACCGATTTTATACGGAATTGTGAAAGACACATTTCAAAATGTATTTCAAGCTGTTACAAAAGCAATGCAAATGGCCGACATTATCATCACAACAGGCGGAGTGTCAGTGGGCGATTTTGATTATATCCCAAAGGTGTACGAGCATCTTCAAGCCCAAGTTTTATTCAATAAAATCGGCATGCGTCCAGGGAGTGTTACCTCTGCAGCTGTTGTCGGCAACAAAATTTTGTTCGGCCTCTCAGGCAACCCTTCCGCTTGTTATGTCGGTTTTGAGCTGTTTGTCCGTCCGTATATAAGGGCGATGCTCGGACAAAAAAATTGTTATTTAAAACGAGCCCGGGCGATTTTAACGAAAGATTTTTTAAAGCCGAATCCGTTCACGCGCTTTGTGAGAGCAAAACTGTCCTATCATGATGGAAAGCTAGTAGCTGATCCGATTGGAAGGGACAAATCAAATATTGTTTCATCCTTAATTCATACTAATAGTTTAATTGTTTTGCCTGGCGGAAGCAGAGGATTTCAAGCAGGCAGTGAAGTTAACGTGCTGTTAATCGAAGATGAAGAAGGAGCCTCCAGTTGGCTATGATGATTTTACAAGTGGTAGGGCATCAAAACAGCGGAAAAACTACGCTAATTGAAAAATGCATCAAAGAGCTGACCAATCATGGGATAAAAGTCGGTACTTTTAAACATCACGGTCATGGTGGAAAACCGGATGTTCCAAAAAAAGATACGTATCGGCATTGGGAAGCTGGTGCTGTTGTTTCAGCGGTTCTAGGGGAAGAAACTTTGCTGTTGCAAGCTGAAATAAAAGCGAATGAACATTTTTCGAACATTATGGAACTTTACCGGCATTTTTCAATTGATGTATTGATTATCGAAGGATTGAAAAAAGCTCCATACCCGAAAATTGTCTGTATCCGTGATGAGAAAGATCTTCATCTGCTTGATTTATCAAATGTGATCGCATCGATTAGCTCGATCCCTTTGAAAGAAAAACATTCATTTTTTATTAAAGATGAAGATTTGTATATCAGCTGGATCGTGAACTATGTAAAGGAGAAGCTGTTGGAAATGAGACAATAATGCCATTTTATATTATATTTGGAGGGATAATTATGTTTCAAATTGTGAAAGAACCGATAGATGTTTCACGTGTCATCGAAGCTGTTGTGGATCGAAATGCCGGAGCTATCGTTACATTTATCGGAACTGTAAGGGAATTGACAAAAGGAAAAAAAACATTGTATTTAGAATATGAAGCATATGAATCGATGGCTCAAAAAAAACTGGAACAAATCGGAGCTGAAATTAAACAGCAGTTTCCGAATGCTAAGGTTGCCATTGTCCATCGTATCGGACGATTAGAAATTACGGATGCCGCGGTCGTCATCGCCGTATCTACTCCTCACCGCGCTGATGCTTATGAAGCAAACCGTTATGCAATCGAGCGGATTAAAGAAATGGTACCGATATGGAAGAAAGAGCATTGGGAGGATGGCTCATTGTGGATCGGCAATCAGCAAGAAACGATTTCTTATGAAAAAGGCATTCCAAAGGAGATGAAGTCATGATCCGAATTTTATTTTTCGCCCAACTAAAAGAGCAGCTGAATAAAAAGGAGATGACATTGCCATATCAAGAAATAACTGTTAAACAACTCCGCGAACGGTTGGAAAAAGAATATTCACTGCCCGCCCTATCCTCCGTCCTTTTTGCCATCAATGAAGAATTTGCTGCAGAAGATGACATCATTCGGGATGGGGATGTTGTCGCCCTTATTCCGCCGATGAGTGGAGGTTAAAAACATGAAGAAGCTGACTCACTTAAATGAGCAAGGAAGGGCAAAAATGGTAGATATTTCAGAGAAACAGGAAACAGTCCGTACTGCACATGCCATCTCAAGTATTCTTGTTTCAAAAGAAGTGTATGAAAAAATCACAAGCTCACAGGTCAAAAAAGGAGATGTTCTGTCAGTAGCGCAAGTAGCTGGAATTATGGCCGCCAAACGCACGGCTGACATCATTCCAATGTGCCATCCGATTGCTTTAAAAGCGGTGGATATTCAATTTGAATGGAAATGCGACGAAAACAAATATGAATTAATGATCCATTCATTTGTGAAAACAAAAGGAAGCACAGGGGTTGAAATGGAAGCATTAACTGCTGCGAGCGTCTGCGCCTTAACCGTGTATGATATGTGCAAAGCAATCGATAAAGGAATGGTCATTGGCCAAACATATTTAATGGAGAAAACAGGCGGCAAAAGCGGTGACTTCCGCCGTGAACTATAACTTTTATAGGTAATTGATCATTATAGAAAAGAATTTTTAGCTGCAGAAAGAAACTAGTTACCATGAAACCAATCAACTTACTCTGTCTTTAAATAAAAGGACGCCAAGCTGAAAACTACAAGGAAAGAGACACTTTTGAAAAAAAGCATGATCATATCAAATGTTTCGCAATCCGGGCTCTTGGAACTGGAAAAATTTCTAAGGAGCCCTGTACATATTTTTCATTCGGCATATAAGAGCTTCTTCATTATCGATGAAGGGCTGCTTAAGCGTTGTGGACAACGAGCTTGTCGGGGTGTTCTCGTACCGTCCTATAACCGCCTCGTTGCCGTCTGTTTTGATTTATGTCATTCTTTCTGAACGATTCAATCAGCTCTATTTCACAAGTTATTCTATTGTTTTAAGGAAAAAATTTTATCATATCGAGTTGAATGCTTTTGCATCCCGTTTTGCAAAAAAGGCCAGGGGATTATGAAGTGTCTAGAGCCCCAAAATTGTTGGATTGCTGAGGCAGCATGGATAAAACGAAAAGTTAAGGACAAATTTTTTTAAGCTCCTCTGATCATTTCTCCAAAGCAGGGAAGAAAACTGCTTCAAGACGCAAAATGTCGATCTTCATTAAGCCCTCATGATCAAAAGGCGTTTTCCTTTCAATAACATTGATTTTCCGCTTCGCAAAAAATTTTACAAAATGCTCCAAATACGTTAAAATTTCATTCAAAAAGCTTTTTTTATTTAAAACAAGAGGTATAAAATTCAAATTTTTTATCTTTTTTCCATTCCTTTGTTCCGACATTAAATGAAATAAAAAATTTTCAGTGGTTTGCTGCACGAAATAAAATAAATAAGAGTGCCAAGCTTTTTATAAAGAGAGAAGTGTTTAATAAGTATAATGGTTTGAATCATTTGCAACTTTATTCATAATCAAAACAGGGGATTTCGCTTTTTATGAAGAAAGGGCTGTTTTACATGTTTCACATCAAAAATTTACGATACAAAGATATTCTATACATTGACGAGTTGAAAATTGAAGAAAAACAAGTAACGTGCATCATTGGCCAAAGCGGGGGAGGAAAGACAACACTTTTAAAAATGCTCAATCACATGCTGTCGCCAGATCAAGGAGAAATTGTTTATAAAGGCCGGTCATTGTTTGAATGGAATCCAATCGCTTTAAGACGGGAAGTTGTGATGCTTTCACAGCAGCCAGTAATGTTTGAAGGAAATATTCGAGAGAATTTGAATTTCGGCAGAATTTTATCTGAAAAAGAGCCTATTGACGATGAAAAGTTGAAAGAAGCACTAAAATTTGTGTGCTTGCAAAAAAAATTAGAGGATGACGTAGAACAATTGTCCGGCGGAGAAAAACAAAGACTTGCACTAGCCAGAATTTTTCTAATGGATCCAGAAGTTTTTTTATTAGACGAGCCAACCTCTGCGCTAGATAAAGGAACTGAAGAGAAAATCATGGATGCATTCATTCGTTATTCAAAGGAAAAAGAAAAAACGGTTATTATGGTAACACACTCAGATACAATACCAAAAACATATGCAGATAAAGTTATTACGATAAATAAACCAACAGGTGATAATCAATGAAGCAAGAAGTTATCAACATCGAATTTTGGAGGCTCTCGGCAGCATATTTATTTGTTCTTATTTTAATATTGCTTGTAAAAAAACGAGAAATTAAACGTGAAAAATTAATTGTCCTTTCAACTGCCAGGATGACGATTCAACTTGTGCTAGTCGGATACATATTGATGTATATTTTTAAAAATCCTTCACCTTGGATTGTTTTATTGGTGCTTTGTTTCATGGAATCGTTTGCCGTTTATAATATATTTAAACAGCTTCATAAGCCTTTATCGAAAAAATTGAAGCTGGTCATTGTGCTGTCAATGGTTATCGGCTCTCTCGTCAGCCTGTTGTATTTTAATCTAATCGTCATTCATTTTAAGCCTTGGTATGAACCTCAATACTTTATCCCGATTGCCGGAATGTTTATTGGAAATTCAATGATCGGTATAACGCTAGGCATGAAAGAAATGATCGAAAATTTTGCTACCCAAAAGAATCTGATTGAAGGGGCGCTCATGTTAGGTGCTAAACCCGATGCAGCAACAAAACCAATCGTAAACTCTGCATTTGATTCAGCTATTTTGCCGACTATCAATAACATGGTCGGTATGGGGATAGTGTTTTTGCCGGGAATGATGACAGGTCAAATCCTTGCAGGTACAAGCCCTTTAGTTGCAATCGAATATCAAATTGTGATTTTGATCGGTATTGCCGGAAGTGTAGGGATTTCATCTTTTTTATCACTGCAATTCGGCTACAAAACATTTTTTAATGATCGCTTCCAATTTATACCACAAAATAGAAAAGAGAAGTAAAAGAACGGCAAAGAGCGGCAATAATTCATTGATTTTGCCGCTCAAATCATGAGGATGAGGGTATGAGTGGAGTTTTTTAAAAACATAAATATATTATGTAAACTTAGAAGAAGATGAATGAACGGACTTCGGGATATAGAACAAACAAAAATGAAGCGTTAATAAAAATAAATAAATCATAATCCAAAATTAATCATGGAATGAATTTAAACACGCAGCAAATCATAACGAATTTTTAAGATCAATTAATTAAATTGCAATGTAAATTTACAATTTAAAAAGAAATTCATTAAATGCAATTAAAATACAATTTGTTTCATTTTTTTATTTCGTCTCATCACAACAAGTAATCTCTTTAGTGAAACAAGATCCATTTATAACTTCCTATAATATATATTATGTAAACTAAAATTCGAAAAATATAAAGCAGCTATTGACTACTTAACTGCCCTTTCGTTAATTTTATAAAATTCTTCGTTAAATGATTTGTCATGTTTTAACAACCATGTATAATACGTTCCTAATGTAATTCAAGCAGTTCCACATGCTCGATGAATGCAATAATTTTTTTTTTCGATATTCATCGATAAAAGCTTTTTACTTTCTGCAACAGCATGTTTTGTCTTTAATTTTGCGTTTTGCAATGTTTCTGTATCCAAATTTTGATCCGGGAACACTTCAAATTTGCGTTTTAAGTACAATCCTTTGTCATGAGATAAATCCAGTCGTAAAATTCCTTAATGGTTTTACGACCGCTCATATATAAACGAATATGATTTTCTTTTTTAGTTAAAGTTTACTTCAAATTCACATGCTTTTAAATGATTCTCCAATGCAGTTACAATAACTTTTCTATAAATCTCTATCACCAATGCAACAAGCATTTCAGAGGAATCTGAACTTGAAAAAAATTAATTTAAGTTATTATTGTTGATGTATTCACAATATTTATTTAATTATCTGGTTAAGAAAGTGAACATCGTTAAAAAGCAGTTAATTTAACAAACCGATCGACTTGATTTTCTTAGATTTCATACATTAATATTCAACCCGCAAATTATAACACCGCGTTTTCCTATTAGAAAATCCGATTAGATGAATTATTATTCTAAATCATCGTAATCATGAGGAGTACTTACAGCTAATTTATAACGATAATTTAAATTTCCTGGTTCTTTTTGATACAGTTCTTCATATAAGCGCAATGCTTCCACGTACTTTTTCATGTATAAGAAAATTCTTACTTTTTACTGATGTTGCAAAGCTTTCATAGTGTGTATCCTTAATGGTTACTCCTTCAAATTCGAGGATTTCTTCAGAGGGGTTCATTTGTGTCGTGAATTTATGAAGTTAGAATCTATTTGATTAATGCAATAGTGTTGCCTTAACCTTTTTTTCTTTTATTCGCAGGATGGTTGAGGTTCTTAACGAAAATTCCTTTCTGCATCTGGTTAGATAATTTATCTAACTTCTCCAACTTTTCGAATACAGATATGTCCCCTCCAATTGCTTTTCCAAACAACTCTTTTATGATATCCGTTTGGGCATTCTTTTCATAAAGTTCTGCTGACCTTCTTTTTGAATACTTTGGTGATAGATGGGCTTCTTCTGCTATCTTGAACATATTGAAATTGTAGAGCGTGCAAATTTGAAACATTCGAAGAAATGGATTTTACTCCTTCTATCAGTAGAGCATTTTTTACATCATGAGCGTTTATTTTGAACGACGAAATGAACTTTTTATTTGGGAAAGTTTATTTTGTAAGTTTGCGTGATCACGTTTCATTTGACTAAGACGATTTGTTACAACTTTTTTTCCATATCCATGTGGTGCGGAGGCGATTAATATTACATTTTCTTTATAATTGTTCATTTGAGAGACCTCCTAACAGCATTTTGATAAAGTAACAATAAGAATATCCTTTTGATTCAAGTATAGCATTAAATATATTCTCTTTGTAAGCCTTCAGTTTATAATAATCCCACTCTCCTAGCATGGGCAGATGAAAGCAAAATACATAAGTCTTTACCTTAAACAAGAAATAGCATATTCTTTTTTCCAGTGAATAGTATAGCTTTTCATTATGATTATGATCATTATATGTTTGCACAACGTAAGAAGAAGCATCATCTAATGAAAAGTTCTCAGGAGTTGTTAATCCATCATATTCTTTGCAAATCATCTGTTCATCTCTTTTTTCGTAAAGAGTTACGGCTTTACAGTCCATTAATGCTCCTATAGCTTCTTGTTGGTACTTTGTATTTGTAGAGTAAATATTGCAGCCGACCATCTTAGATCGTAAAAGTGCCAATAGCCTTCTCCAATTTGTAATTTGTCCATTCCGCAATAAACTTATGAATTCAAGTGATAGTTCATAAAAATCCCCGTATAATTCTACATGTTCTAAGCTCCGTTCTATTTCAGAACGAATATTTAAGTATTGAAGGCTTTCTTTGAAAAGAGCTGAAAGATAGCTTTTTATGTTTGAAAGAATTTCGACACCTAATGAGCATTTTTCAAAATATATACCTTTTTGTTCTGCATCATAAAGAAAGTACCATACATAATTTTCGGCAATATGAGGCTCCTCTTTAATATTTTCGCTTATAAAATTCAACATTGAATCCGGTTCTTTACCGTGTTCCCTTAAATACTGTACTAACGATTGTTTTATTTGAGGTCTGATCGTCCGAAAATAGGTATCAAGAACTATATCGTGAACATACACGATAAGACGTTTATTTTCGTGATATGCACGTAAAAATTCAAGGTGAGTAACAGTTTTCCCTTCATCCTCTAAGAATGTTCCTGCTTTATCCGCGATAAATAGTAGAAAGATATCACTTCTTGATACGTACTCCAAACAAGTTCGGATGGCATCTTGATGAATATATCGCATACTATCTTCAAAGCGAATAGGTTCATGCCCCATATTTTTTAATTCTTCAAATACAGCGTTTCGGATAGAGGAAAGCGTATCTTGTGCAACAGAACTTATAAAAATAGTAGTTCTATCCATATTACAACACCACCTTACTTTTTAAACAACCTCCCGTTAGAATCTATTTGATTAATCGAACATTGTTGTCTTAACCCTTTTTCTTATTCGCAGGGCAGGATGGTTGAGATTCTTAACAAAGATTCCTTTCTGTATTTAGCTTACGACAAAAGCTGCTAAATTCCTCCGCTTCAATGATAAGTTTTTCTTCACAAGAGCGATTAAAAATCACTTCAAATGAGAGAAAGAGCTCCGTAATCTGAACGCTTACCTCTAAATATCGCTTCATTCGAGCATTAAAGATGTAAATTTTAGGGTACCTTGGTACTTTAAACAAACGACTACCTGTTTTAATCCGATAGATATCGAACGCACTTGTTCCAACGGGGAGAAAATACATTCAAATCATATACGAAGGTATATGACCAAGTATGGCGTACCACATAAAATAAGTTTGCTATTAATTCTGCCTTTCACATATTTTCATTTTCATAACTTTTTCGTTAGGGATGTATTGGAAATTTCATCTATCAATAGTCTTATCATTTGATTATTTTCATATTATTCTAAAAATAAAACGATTAGGAGAGATTATGGATGAATACTTATTTTATTGCCGGTCACGCCAAACTTCCGACAGGGATGGCGGCCAGAAGTGTTTATGAAACTTTAACGATTACAGCAGAGGTTGATAAATTATATGGTGTGATTGTGGATGCTTCCTGTACGCTTGCTACCGAACACGGCAGAGAATATATTTCCAGGCTCTTGAAAGGTCATAGTTTGCGCAACGGCATTGAAAAGCCGTTGGAAGAGTTAAAGAATGGTTATTTAGGAAAGGCCAATAATGCCCTAATTGCCGCATTAAAAGATCTGTATAAACAGTATGAAGCTATCAATCAATAAGCAATAAGGGGATCGGATGCAAAATGGAATCCGATCCTGCTATCGATTGGTACCTAACTATCCGTTACTGTCTCTTTATCACATTCAAAGGGCCAGGCTGGCAGCATGTTATTTAATGGCTTATCTTCCCGATACCCAAGCACATATTCTGCCTGCATAATGGTGTGGATTTCTCTTGTTCCTTCGTAAATAACAGGAGCTTTGGAGTTTCTTAGGAAGCGCTCAACAGGATATTCATTGGAATAACCGTAGGCTCCGTGAATTTGAACCGCATCATCTGCGGCCTTATTGGCAAAATTACAGGCCTGCCATTTGGCTAGAGATGTTTCTCTCGTGTTGCGCAATCCTTTGTTTTTGAGCTCTCCAGCACGGTACACCAATAAACGGCTCATTTGCAATCCCGCTTCCATGTTGGCAATCATTTGCTGGACAAGCTGGTGTTTACCAATTTCTTTGCCAAATGTTTTACGCTCGTGACAATATTTTACACTTTCTTCCAAGCATGCCATAATCAGGCCTACTGCCCCTGCAGCAACGGTAAAACGTCCATTATCCAGCGCAGACATCGCAATTTTGAATCCTTCTCCTTCTTGGCCAAGTAAATTTTCTTTTGGTACACGGACCTGATCAAAGAACAATTCTCCTGTATTTCCGGATCGGATTCCGAGCTTCCCTTTAATGGACTTGGATGAAAATCCAGGCATAGTGCGTTCGACGATAAAGGCGGAAATTCCATGATGCTTTTTCGATTTATCTGTATACGCAAACACGATAAAATGATCGGCGACATCGCATAAAGATATCCATGTTTTGGAGCCGTTTAAAATGTAGTGGTCACCGTCTTTAACAGCCGTTGTTCCAAGTGATGCCACGTCAGATCCAGCTCCCGGTTCTGTTAAGCCAAAGGCGCCGATTTTTTCACCTTTTGCTTGTGGAACGAGATATTTTTGCTTTTGTTCTTCGGTCCCCCACTGTAACAACGTCATACTGTTTAATCCGGTATGAACGGATACCGCCGTGCGGAAAGCTGTGTCGCCTCTTTCCAGTTCTTCACAAACGATGGCCAGCGAATTATAATCCATTCCGCTGCCGCCGTATTTTTCAGGGATGCAGACACCCAGCAAGCCTAATTCTTTTAAGCGCTTCCAAATGATCGGATCGAAATATCCCCGTTCATCCCACTCTCGCATATTCGGGATAATTTCCTTATCAACAAAATTTCTGACCATCTTTCTCAACATCCGTTGTTCTTCTGTGAATTCAAAATTCATCTTAAAAACTCCTCCCGCGATTAAATAATGTTATTCTCTTTAAAATAGGTAATCTCCTCAAATGAAAATCCAGCTTCCTGCAGGATTTCCCATGTATGCTCCCCGGCCATCGGTGGATGACGTTCTATCTTTGTATTCGTTCTTGATAGTTTAACAGGCGAACCAACGAGTTTTACCATTCCTGCTTCCGGGTGTTCGACTTGGACAACCATATCACGGGCCAAAACTTGTGGATGTTCAAATACTTGATCTATAGTATGGATGGGACCGCATGGAATATTTTTTTCTGAAAACAGTTTTATCCACTCATTGACCGTTTTGAGCTGGAGCTGGTATTCTAAAATCCTCGTCAGCTCCAGCTTATTTTCCATTCTTGCCACATTCGTACAGAAGCGAGCATCCATTGCCATTTCGCTCAGCCCCATTACTTCACATAGTGTGGCAAACTGCCGGTTATTCCCGACTGCGATAATTATGTCCCCATCTAACGCTTTGAATTTCGAATAAGGGACTATATTCGGATGGTCATTCCCGAGTCTACGCGGTACCTTCCCGGAAATTAGATAATTGCTGGCGACATTGGCAAGCGAGCTGACCGCTGTATCCATCAGTGATAGATCAATTTTTTGCCCCTTGCCCGATCTTCCCCTTTCCAACAAAGCCGCTTCAATGGAAATGACCGAATATAATCCTGTTAAAATATCCACCATGGCAACACCGATTTTCATTGGACCGCTCTCTTCGCTTCCGGTTATACTCATCAGGCCGCTCATCCCTTGAATAATAAAGTCATAACCCGGCAGATAGCGGTACGGGCCCGTTTCCCCGAATCCCGTGATGGAACAATAGACGAGCCGTGAATTTATTTTTTGTAAGGAGTCGTAGTCGAGCTGCCATTTTTCCATCGATCCAGTTTTAAAATTATGAATGAGCACGTCCGCTTCTTTTGCCAGAATTCGAATGATTTCCCTGTCCTCTTCCGATTTCAGATTCACGGTAATGCTTCGCTTATTGCGATTTGCACATAAATAGTAAGCACTGACACCGTTTTGAAACGGCGGTCCCCAGAACCTCGTTTCGTCGCTGCCGCCCGGGGCTTCTACCTTAATGACATCTGCTCCGAGGTCTGCCAAAATCATCGTACAATATGGGCCGGCAAGCACCCTAGTCAAATCTAATACCTTTACACCCTCTAGTGCGCCTCCGATGTTCATCGCCTCCTATTGAAAAAGGTTTCTTAAAAACAAAAAACCAGCCCAAACACACTTTAGTGATATGGACTGGCTTTACGAACCATTTGAACCAGCCGGCTAAGGCTGGAAATGGAATCTTATCAGTCAACTGTTAAATTAAAAAGAGATATCTTCATTACCTTCACCTGTAAAAGGTAGATAGGATGAAGTTTACACTTATTTTAAAAGAATTTTCTGAATATTTCAAGAGGATTTTACCAAAAATATATAAACATTTCGCTCCTGTTTTGCTTATCGTTCATTACCTGTTATTTTTTGCTTAACCCCTAGATGCAATGATGTCATGAAACCTTCGTATGTTGCCTCTTCTAATGTTCTTGGTGCCAAACAGTCTCCAATTTGCCATACCTGTGGTACCAAATGCTTGATTTGTTCGTATAATTCACTATTTGGTACACGACCAAGTGAAAGAACGATCGTGTCCCAATTTTCTATCATTTCTTTTTCATAAGAAAATAGATTTCTGATGACAACCTGATCATCATTAATTTCTCCTAAGTCATAATGCGGTTTCATTTTAACATTCAACTGATACAATTTTTTTAAATATTCATTCCTTAAATATTGATGAACTTCTTCGCCAATATGGAGCCTAGCAGAAATCAACAAAACGATATGGCCTTTTCCGGCTAAATCAATTGACGCTTCAATCGCCGGCCAATCCCCCGCAAAATCAAATACCAAAACTCTTTTTCCGATGTCTTTCCCCCGCTTATTAAACAGTTCATCAACCGTCATCACTCTAGAATTGTTTATTCCGGGAATGTTTGGGATAAACGGTCTCGAACCGTTAGCACAGATGATGGCATCAGGTGAAATTGGTATAATATCGGCGGGCTGAACATCAAAACCTAGCTCAAGCTTTACATGACTATTGGACAATTTTCGTGTGTAATTATCGAGCATGGATTCAGCGAGCTCCTGTCTCATGGTCGCCTGTCTTAATGTATGCAATAATCCTCCCACTTTATCTGTTTTATCAGCTAAAATGACATCATGCCCTAGTTCATCTAATGTGACGGCCGCTTGCATCCCTGCTGGTCCCGCTCCGATTACAAGTACTTTCTTTTTCTCTCTTGCAGTTTTCTTTAATGCTGTAACCTGCACTTCCTTCCCTGCAGATGGATTTTGCACACAACCAATTGTTAATCCTTTGTGATAATGACCGATGCAGGCCTGAAGGCAGCCAATACAGGCATCAATCAGCTGTAAATTCCCAGAATACGCCTTATTAGGCATTTCGGGATCGACAATCAATGCACGGGTCATGCCCACTACATCCGCTTTTCCGGTTGCCACGATCTGTTCGGCCTCCGCTGGGTCAACAATCCGGGAGCCCACAAATACAGGCACAGCCCCGGCCATACGGATTTTAAAGGATTGGGGAGTAAGGTATCCATGTTTTATTGGTGAAGGCGGGACGATATGTGTCGAGCCGGCAAAGGTGCTGGAATCCCCAGCAGTGACATCGATAAAATCTACCCTTACCCGCTCTACTAAATATTCAACTATTTTCACGGCGTCTTTAATAGTGGTGCCATCCATGGTCATTTCATCCGAACTCATACGAATTCCGACCGTAAAGTCTTCTCCCGCTTTCTGCCATATCTGTTCGATTACTTCTACAATAAATCGCATTCGATTTTCAAACGTGCCCCCGTATTCATCGGTACGGAAATTCGTTTGTTCCGACCAAAATTGAGCGGGAAGATAACCATGCGAGCAGCAGATTTCTACCCCGTCAAGACCTCCTTCTTTCGCTAATTTTGCGGAAACGGCAAATCCTTCAATCACCTCTTTGATTTCCTCAATGCTCATCATCGCCTTTGGCATCGTGCTGAAACGCAGGCTGGGAACAGCGGACGGAGCCCAAGCGGCATTCCGGTAATCGCTCGAAACAACCTCCCTGCCTCCGTGAAATAATTGCGAGAACACTTTTGTTCCGTATTGATGCACCTCATTTGCCAGTTCCAAATAGGCAGGGACTACATTTTCATCATACCCGGCAATGGTATTTGTCGTCAGCTTCCCAGATGGATGAACAGCTGCAGCCTCGAGGATGATTAAGCCTGCACCGCCCTTTGCCCGTTCAACATGATAAGCCGTCATATCCGGGGTTGGAATCCCATCAATGACATGATTTGTTTGATGGGCTGTACTTAAAATCCTATTTTTTAATTTCGTACGACCAATGATGGTTTGACTGAATAAATGTTTAAATTGTGTCATGATCACTCTCTCCCAAGAAATATTTTTATAAATTTTACCAGCAAGAATCATGCCAACTATATTTCATATAAATTTCAATTTTTTGAAATTATTTAGAAAAAACAATTATATAATTTCTCGTAAGATTGAACCTTTTTTACATCACCCGTTGCAAAAAGGGTTCAAATCTCTAATATTACTTGCAAACAGTTTAAAATTCTGCTTCCAGGCTATTCAAACGGATTTTATTGATGCAAAATGTGTTCAATTTTTACAAAAAGGAGTGAAAATATGATGGGTGTTGACAAATACAAGCAACAGATTCATGATCTATTACATGTGAACGCCTCTCTTCAAGAACAATTAGATATTTCCCTAAAACAAATTAAAGAGCTTACCCAAATCCTGAATTCCAGTTATGATGAAATTTTTGTTACCGACGCAAATGGCAATGTGTTATTTGTAAGTGAATCATGCAAATATTTTACAGGTCTTCCTCCTGAGGCTTTTATCAATAAAAACATCCGTGAATTGGTACAAAAAGGTATTATTAAGGAATCGGTCACATTAAAAACGATGAAAACGCAAACGGTTCAATCCATTGAGCAGTATTACCCAAACGGAAAAACCGTTCTGGCTACGGCCAAACCTGTTTTTGATGAAGAAGGAAAATTATACCGGATTGTCTGTAATACACGAGATATTTCCGAACTGGTTGAAATGAAAAGAAAACTTTCAGAAATCCATTCCCTTCAACAAGAAAATAAAATCATCCTTACAGCAGGCAAGCAAAAATTCATTACACAATCCCCAAATATGATCTCCACGCTGCAAACGGCTCAAAAGGTTGCGCCCATGGATTCCTCGATTTTTATTCATGGTGAATCCGGTGTAGGCAAAGGTGTATTAGCGAGAATTATTCACGAACACAGTCCGAGGAAGAATAAACCTTTTGTTCAAGTGAATTGCGGAGCCATTCCGGTAACTTTATTAGAGGCGGAATTATTTGGATATGAGGCAGGAGCATTTACGGGCGCAAATAAACATGGAAAGCTCGGACTGGTTGAATTGGCGGACGGTGGGACATTGTTTTTAGATGAAATTGGTGAAATGCCGCTGGAGCTGCAGGTCAAAATTTTGCATTTAGTTCAAGAAAAATCCTTCAAAAAAGTCGGAGGTACGTCCGAAAAACAAGTCGATATCCGAATTATTTCGGCTACGAATAAGAACCTTCTGCAGATGATCGAAGAGAAAACATTTCGCCAGGATTTATATTATCGTCTGCATGTTGTGCCGTTAAGAATTCCGCCTTTAAGAGAACGCAAACAGGATATTTTAGTTTTGACAGATTATTTTCTTGAAAAATTTAATAGGAAGTATTCGCAACGCATCAATATTGATGAAAATGCTAAATTATTCATCCAACTGCAGGAATGGCGCGGAAATGTCAGAGAGCTCGAAAATTTCATTGAACATCTTGTGGTTACTGCTCACAAGCCCCTGCTAAGCATTGAAGATTTACCAATTGCCATGGACAATCGGATTCAAAACGACTTTTCATTTAAGGAAATACCATTGAAAAAAGCCGTTGAAGAAACAGAGAAGCATGTCCTTTTATACGCATTATCGAAATATAAAACGACTAGAAAAATGGCAAAAGCCCTTGGGGTGAATCAAACGACCATTATGAGAAAGCTTCGTAAGTATAAACTGAAGTTATATGGGACTAGTTAACATTAAAATTAACAGAATTTTAGAAATGGCACACAATTTGCATGGTATTTAATTGAACAAATGCAAAGGAGTGAATGAAATGGGGGAGTTTCTCTTTACTTTAGGCTATGGAGGCTCACTGATTATTCTTGGACTTATTACACATGCATTTATCCGTAACATGGATCACAGCACGGTTCCAAAACGTTCGGAAAATACGGATTAAAAGGCGGGGATATCATGATTTATACAATCGGTATTGCGGCATCCTTTATTCTGTACGTCCTTATCGGTTTGGTTCTTTCAAGGAAAGTAAAAAGCTCTGAGGAATACTATGTTTCAGGCAGAAAAGGTTCCACGCTTATGGTAACAGGAACACTTGTCGCTTCATTTTTAAGCACAGTGTCCTTTATGGGTGAAGCAGGATTTTCTTATGAAGGTTACCCTATTCTTTTATTAATTCTCGTTATTTTTAATGCAACAGGTTATGTGGTTGGTGTCTTCTTTTTCGGGCGATACTTAAGAAGAAGTAAGGCTTTAACTGTTCCTGAATATTTTGGTAATCGCTTTCAATCAAACAAAGTAAGGATGGCCGCTGCCATTACGACGATCCTAGGAATTTCTGCTTATTTAGTGGCGGTTACACAAGGCGGAGCAGTGCTGCTGTCGGAAATTTCGGGCGTCTCCTACTTCGTTGCCTTATTAATTATGTGGCTTGTATATGCATCCTTCACGGTTCTGTCCGGAGCAAAGGGTGTAATGGTGAATGATACAATCATGTTTTTCTTGTTTTCCATCGCGACATATATTTCATTCCCCTTTATTATAGGCAAGTCAGGAGGAGTTCCGGATGCTATTATTAAAGCAGCGACCAATCCGGAACGGCCAGATTTATTAAGCTGGCACGGAATCACCGGTCCTAATGCTTATATGGGCGAACCGTGGGAGGCTTTGATTTGGGCTGTTATTTTAGGATTAGTTTGGTCTGCCGTTATTGCAATCAGCCCGTGGCAAAGCAGCCGCTACTTAATGGCTAAAAATGAACATGTTGCTATTCGTTCCGGTGTCTGGGCGACGATTTCCATTATTACGATTTATCTATTCCTTCATATTAGTATTTCAACGACTACAACCGTTAATCCGGATATTAAACCTGCGGAAAAAGTATTTATTTGGTCAGCCATGAACATGGTCCCTACATGGTTGGGAGTTATTATCATAAGCGGGATTATGGCTGCAGCCCTTTCCTCGTGTGCAAGTTTCCTGCAGCTAATCGGCTCAAGTGTTACGAGAGATATTATGGAGCAATCCAGAAACAAAACGTATTCGGACAAACAATTGCTAAGAGCAAGCCGCATTTCGATGATTGTCGTTAGTTTTGTCATTCTTTTGATTGGTCTTTGGCAGCCGCCTTCTATCATGTGGATTGGTTATTTTGCAGCAACACTATTCGCCGCTTCTTGGGGTCCAGTTGCTTTTGCCAGTGTTTATTCAAAAAAGGTAACAAAAACCGGAGCTTTATGGAGTATTATTATGGGCTTTTTAGGTGTTGTATTTGGAGAAAGCTTGAAAAAGGTTGGAGTCGCACTTCCAGTTTATTTTAATCCCGTGATTATCGGTATTATCCTAAGCTCACTCGCCTTATATATAGGCTCTAAATTCGGAGAAATCACTGCCGAAGAAAGGGACTTTCAAGAAAACATTTTACAACGTCCGATTGAAGAAAACGAAAAAGAGGAAATGGCTATCACTCGCAGATATCCAATGTACTTGGCCGTTAGTGGTATTCTCATTATCGTGATAACTTTCATATTCTATTATTGGCCGCTGATACTGGCCATGAAGGGTTGATAATCGTTTAAACAATAAGCTAACATCAACGTAAAGCTGGGCTAGCTTTTTATTATCTTCAATTGTTGTGAGAGGAAAAATGTAAAAGTCATCTTCTAGAAAGCGTTCCGCCCGCTCCCTACCGCTTTAACGCGTTTAAACAGATGTGGACTGACCCATTTTTAACACACCTTTTAATCGACTTGGTGCGGAAAAACGATGGACCAATCAAAAGCAATGAAGTGTTGACGCTTAGACCATCTAGCTGTGACAGAATTATTTTCGTTTTGTTATTGAATCAAGAATAATTCTGTCACTTTTTATATACACAAGGGCTGCCCCCTCAACGTCTTTCACTCCATCATTGCGGCATACATTTGCTACCTTGTTACAATAAGAAAATGTTAATCTATGTACCGTATAAGAACTACTCGGTCATGAAAGTTTAACTATGGCTTAAGTGAAACTCGCTAAGGGGCTCATCCCTCTCTTTTTTGCATATAAATAAACGAATAGAAAGGCCTAAATCCAAAGGGGAGAAACAATTATCTCGACAACAAGATACATAAGAGGATCTTTCCATTATCGATCGTGTTTTCATTTACCTATTCCTCATTTTTCCCAACATCCATGTAATTGCATCAGACTCATTAGTAAACATTTCTCCAGAACAACCAAGCATCTTTGATATTATCATTCCAGCTAAGGGTTTATATAATTTCAGCAATCTATCAGAATTTGTAGCCATTGCTACACCGACGCAATATTGCTTTAGGAGAGGTTTATTTTTCTTCAACCAACCATTAAACCATTTGGTTGCTTCAGGATTTTTCTGATGATCTCCGTTTCTTATAATAATGATTCCGAATGTCTGTTGCTGCTTTAATTTTTCTTCAAGAATCTTAACCAATTCTCGCATATGGTCCACTGTAACAGAAGTACCTACTTCGTATTTAATTAATTTATCAGACATCTGTTCGATTTTCATTGATTCTCAACCTTTCTTTTTAGTTTTCCATTTCGATCTTAATGTCCAAAAAGCAGCCGTGAGAAACGATAAAACCCAGATGCATGAGACACCTTCAACTATATGTATCATTCCTATACACCGCTTGCACGTCTCTTCCTTGTTTTCACTGCTATGAGAGAATGAACAATCCTGCAAGCAAAATGCACAAGATATATCAAAATAAATTACTTACGGTATGCCTAACCTACGTATAACTGAATCTATCCTATGGAGACTGTTACAAGTGATCGATAATAATTATCATTCACAAGTCAATTTTTGTACTACCTGTTGAGGAAGTTTTTTTCCCTGTAAAAGGAGAAAATAAGAAAAACCCTTCAAGCACTTTCATGTGTTTGAAGGGTTAGGCTTATCGTTTATGGTCATCCTGCACACTGCCTTTTATTCCGGCCTGTTGATATATCTGTTTTAAGTATTCGCTGGGATTGAATCCATATTTATTTATACTATATTATTTGCAATTTGCAAATAATCATTTTTAATAATAAACTGAAGCTCCATCAGATCGTTGAATGGAGCCGAAAAAAACTGTTAAGACATTAGTTATGAAACTAGCTGAATTTTGCACTACAGAGTTAAAAATAGACTATTCACACAAATCTTTTGTCCGCTTTAAACCACTCATATATTGTTATTGGAACCATGAAAAAGTTTCGAGTCTTTCAATACCTAGACCTGTGCTGCTTATTTATTCGCTGTTAAAACAGTTGTTAGCTCGTCAATTGCTTGCCGAATATCATCCTGCGTATTGTAAAAATGAGGAGCGATTCGGATGACGTCGTTTCTAGCAGAAACAATGATATTTCTCTCTTTCAAGATCGATTCTATTTGCCCAGCATTTTTTACATAAAAAGCAGTTATGCCGCCTCTTTTGTGAGCCGATAAAGGAGTAACAGTGTGTAATCCTTTTTCTTGTCCATAATCTAATGCGAATTGAGCTAATAGGTTTAAATGAGAAGATATATTCTCCACTCCTATTTCAAGAAGTAAACGAATAGCGGCAGCTGCTGCATAAGCGCTTATAAAAGAAGGCGTTCCAGTCTCAAAACGACGTGTTCCAGCTGCTGGTATAATTTGATGAACATTGAATTTCGAATGATCCTCTTGACCAAACCATCCTGTGACGCGCGGCTTCCATTTCTCTGCCAATTCAGCTTTTATGTATAGGAAGGATATTCCCGGAATACCTAACAAGTATTTCCTTGTTCCTGCTGCCAATATGTCGATATCCATTTTCTTTACATCAATAGGCACCTGTCCAGCAGATTGATATGCATCAACAAAAAGAAGTGAACCTTTACGATGAACAATGTCTGCAATCGCTTTGAGATCTTGTTTAAAACCGTTGTAATAACAGACATGGGAAATGGATGTGACAAGTGTGTCAGACGTTACATAACGTTCATAATATTCTAAAGGAATGACTCCTTGTTGAGAAGGAATAAATCTGACCTTTGCTCCAAATTTCTCCTGAGCGAGCCATACATGACCGGCGGTTGGAAAGTCCATATCTGTCGTCACAATGATATTTTTCCCTTTTTCAAAAGAAAGTGAAGAGGCGATAGTAGAAAAAATGTCAGAGACCGAGCATAATACAGCAATTTCATTAGGTTCAGCACCGATTAATTTTGCAAAACGGTATTTTGCCTGTTCAACTACTTTTATTGCTTGATTCCAATTAACCCCCGCCGTTAGCAAACTATTCATATACGCTTCAATCGATTCGGAAACATTTTTTGAAATGGCTCCTTGCGAACAGCTCGCCAGATGGATTTTCGATGCTAAAACAGGAAATAAAGAACGATAATGAGCATACGGGTGTTTCAATCCTATCTCCTCCTTTCAACTCCGCAAAAAAATTTTCTCCTAGTTATTGGTCTCCCGATTATTATAGTAATCAGCAACTGGATTTTTTCTTTTAGTTTATTATCCTGTTTCATAGACTTACAAGAGTTTACTATTTGGAGTAATGAAACCTCTACTGTAAACTCCTGTTTTTATTTTGCCAGTGTGAATCCAACATAAATCGCTGCTCCCCACATGACGAGCGCGGAAATTTTGTTAAAAGCATTCATCAAACGTCCAGATTGATCTAGATCCCCTATTCTCCGCCCTGCCAAAGCCAGCCCCGCAAACCAGATCCAGGAAACTAGAATACAGGCAAGTGCAAAAGCTGCTTTTTCCCCTTCATTGTATTGAAGTGAACTCGTTCCGATCACTCCAATCGTATCCATGATCGCATGTGGATTGAGCAGCGAGACCGATGCTGAAAACACAACTTGTTTGAATGGTGTAAAAGTTTCCTTGGCTGTTTTTCCGTTATTCTCTTTAACAGCAGAAGGGGTACTTTTCCAAGTGCTCCACCCCATGTATAACAAAAATAAAATCCCTAAGCACAGCATAATCGTTTTGATCAAAAAAGAACCCAAGACCATAATAGATACTCCGAAAACAGCAAGGATGATTAAAAGTGTATCACATAGTGATGCAGTTAAAACGGCTGGGAGCGCATGAATGAAGTGTTTCTGAAGAGCTCCTTGATGAAAAATAAAAACGTTTTGGACGCCAAGAGGAAGAATAAGTCCAAATGCAAGAATAAGTCCGTGAATAAAGGCTTCCGCCAATCCAATCCCTCCTATTGTATAGCATATGAATACAATTTTACCCGGAAATCGATTATTGTCTCCAACCAATTGGATGGATTCAATACCAACCAAGTTGTATAATCGACTCATATGATTGTAAAGGGAGAGTATTTTTTCATGAATGAATTAGATTGGAAGCCAGACAAATCGACTCCAGTTCCCCTTTATATCCAGATCAAAGAATATATTAAAGAAAAGATTGAAACAGGAGAATGGACTTTAGGGACAAAAATCCCTCCTCAACGCACATTGGCCAAAGCATTCGGAGTGAACCGCAGTACGATCGTGGCGGCTATGGAAGAATTGATTGCTGATGGATTGCTGGAAGGAAAAAGAGGAGGCGGTACCAAGATTATTAACAATTCGTGGTCTTTGATGACCTCTACTCCTCTCCCAGACTGGAATTCCTATGTGCAAGCGGGGAGTTATTATCCTAATTTGCCTACGATACAGGAAATCAATAAAGCAGAGTTTGATTCAAATATCATCCGGCTAGGAACAGGAGAGCTTTCTCCAGATTTATTTCCACGTGAGATGATGAAACAAGTATTTGAAAAGCTGACGGGGCACATTGATTCACTTGGCTACGAGGAACCGAAAGGGCTGCTTTTTCTCAGGGAACAGCTCAGTAGATATTTGAAAACCATCGGGATTGAAGCTTCCCCTTCTTCCATTTTGATTGTGTCAGGAGCTCTGCAGGCATTGCAATTGATATCAATAGGTCTATTGCGGCGAGGTGCTACGATCTTTCTGGAAAAACCATCGTACCTGTATTCCCTGCATGTATTTCAATCTGTCGAAATGCGATTATTTGGACTTCCTTTAGATGAGCATGGAATTCAAGCAAATAAGATTTCGGAACAAAAAAAGCGGCAAAATGCTTCATTGCTTTATACAATTCCGTCCTTTCATAATCCAACAGGAATTTTGATGTCCGAAGAAAGACGGAGAAAACTGATCGATGTATGCGAAAAGGAGCGGCTGCCGATTATTGAAGATGACGTATACCGAGAACTCTGGCTCGATTCACCGCCTCCCCCACCATTGAAAGCCATCGATAAAAATGGGCTTGTTTTATATCTTGGGAGCATGTCGAAAACATTGAGTCCCGGTCTGAGAATCGGCTGGATAGTCGGACCGAAGCCTGTTATTGAGCGATTGGCGGATATTAAAATGCAAACCGATTACGGATCCAGTTCCTTGTCTCAATGGGCAGTTGCGGAATGGCTAGCAAGCGGGCTCTATCATCAACATTTGGAAGAGGTCAGAAAAGAATTGAAGGTTCGAAGAGAGATCATGATTGATTTATTACAGAGGTATTTTTCCGATATTGCGACCTGGACTGTTCCTAGAGGTGGTTTTTATATATGGCTGCGCATATTGCCTTCAATCTCCATACGGGAACTTTTTGAAAAATCATTAGAGCATGGAATTCTATTAAATCCAGGAAATGTCTATGATAAGCATGCAGCCCAGTACCTTCGCCTTTCTTATTCCTACGCTTCTTTAGCTGACCTGGAGAAAGGAATGTTCCGTCTTTCGAAAGTCATCCGACAACTAATCACCTAACTCTTTAACGTGCGTTCCATAGCGGTAGTTGAATCCATCGCATACATCAACATCTCGTATAAAACAGCCAATATCGAAACTTGAATAGGTCCCACATTCAGGCGATTGTGAATCGACGCTTGTATCGGAAGCTTTCTCGATTTTATTCTTTCAAGCCCCACTTAAACTACACATAACCAAAATAAAATAATGTTAGAAATCGGGCGGTGTTTCAAAAATGTAATAATTGAAGCCTCAAATCGTACTATAAATCCCTTAAAACTTTTACCTAAATTAAATATCTATTTTTCTCCCTAAAATCTGCCCCATTGCAGCAAATCTATTAATCTTAATGTTGATATTGTCTTGCAACAGCCAATGCTATATGACTTTTTCGTTAATTGTCTAATTCTTCTCCTAAAAAACACGAAGAGCCCGAGAAAGTTCTCCAGGCTCTTTTTGTTATTGATATGGAGGGACTGAAGGAAGTTATTCACCAGTCTCAGCAAAACGTTTAATTCTTTCACCAATCTCATCGCGAACACGCATGAAAACAGCCCATTTTTCTTCTTCTGTCCCCTCTGCCTTCGCAGGATCATCGAATCCCCAATGTACGCGTTTCACGTGCGGAGGTGTTACCGGGCAATGGTCTGCGGCGTGACCGCATAATGTTACGACCAAATCAGCATTATTTAAAATTTCCGGATCAATGATATCCGATGTTTGGTTCGAAATATCAATTCCTACTTCTTTCATGACTTTTACCGCGTTTGGATTTAATCCGCGAGCTTCGATACCGGCGCTGTACACTTCCCACTCGTCGCCAAGATATTTTTTTGCCCATCCTTCTGCCATTTGGCTGCGGCAAGAGTTGCCAGTGCATAAGAAGTAAATGATCTTTTTGTTTTTCATGTTTTATTGCACCTCTGTTGTTAGTATGATACTGATTCGGTTTTAAAGTATTTTCGCTGAAACCATAATGCTACGTTGACCAATGCAATCATGACAGGCACTTCCACAAGTGGTCCAATGACAGCTGCAAATGCTGCACCAGAATGGATCCCAAACACGCCAACAGCTACAGCAATCGCTAACTCAAAGTTATTGCTGCCGGCTGTAAAGGCAAGTGTGGTGGTGACAGGGTAGCTCGCTCCAAATTTCTTCCCCAAGAAGAAGGAAACGAAAAACATCAATACAAAGTAAATGAACAATGGAATGGCGACTCTCACTACATCCAACGGCAAACTTACGATAGCGTCTCCTTTTAAAGAGAACATGACGATAATCGTAAACAATAAAGAAATCAATGTAATCGGGCTGATTTTTGGAATGAATACTTTTTCATACCATTGTCTGCCCTTTGCTTTTACCAACAAAAAGCGCGTCACCATTCCGCCAAGAAACGGAATTCCTAAGTAAATGAACACCGACTTGGCGACTTCCGTCATTGTAATATGAACGACAGCACCTTCTAGTCCTAACCATTCTGGAATGATTGTTACAAACACATACGCATAAACAGAGTAAAATAGCACTTGGAATACAGAGTTAAACGCTACAAGCCCAGCTGCGTACTCTCTGTCTCCTTTCGCTAAATCATTCCAGACGATCACCATCGCAATACAACGTGCCAGACCGATTAGGATGAGTCCGACCATGTATTCCGGCTTATCCGGCAAAAATACAATCGCCAATACAAACATCAATATTGGTCCAATAATCCAATTTTGTACAAGGGACAAAACCAATACTTTTATGTCTTTAAAGACGCGTCCCATCTCCTCGTAGCGAACTTTTGCTAACGGAGGATACATCATGAAAATTAAACCAATGGCAATTGGAATCGATGTGGTTCCTGCCTGTAAACTGTTTATTGCGTCTACAAAGCCCGGAAAGACAGATCCAAAGCCAATTCCTGCTGCCATAGCTAGGAAAATCCAAAGCGTTAGATATCGATCCAAGAACGATAGGCGTTTTTTCCCCGTATTATTCATTTTCCCTCCCAATTAAATTAAAATTAATAGGTTAACAACCACAACGGAGTGTAGGGTTGGTTTCCTCAATCTTACGAATATTCTCTGTTTGATCTGGAATGTGCTGCAGAATTTCTTGAATGCAATCATATAACTCATTTTCTAGATTGAGAGAATAATAAATCCATTGCCCCCTTCTATCTTCTTTTACTAATCCTGCATCTTTTAACTTGCGTAAATGCTGACTAATAGCCGGCTGACTCATATCAAATACTTCGAGAAGCTCACAGACGCAACACTCGCGTTGCTTTAAAATGGCCATAATCGTTAAACGTGTTTTATCACCGAGTAGCTTTAAAATGTGTGCTGCTTTTTCTATTTCCACCACTGCTTTTTGCATTTGGAACACCCCTATACATATATAGTTATATAAATATTTACTTATATATCAATCTACTTTATGGTTCATCGCACACTAAAAAATGTCTTTTCATATCCACGACATGAATACTGTTTAGTATTATCATTTCCTTATCTTCAATAAACATATAACAATATACTTATATAAATCAACGGAAAATACGATTTTTAACATAATCTTTATAATTGACCCGAAAGTATGAAAGAAATTTTTAAAATCAGTGCAAATAATTTACACAATTGATTATGAGGAAAAAAATAAAACGTTAAAATTCCCTACTTTTTTAAGAAGCCAATACTATGTTTAAAACAAGAAGCTGTTGAACAATAACCCATGTCAACAGCTTCCTTCATCTATATAAAATTAAAAGAGGGGGAACAATTGTTAATCGCATTTTCTTATGCGAGACTGGATTTTACTAAAACTTTATAGAAGATCTCGATTCAAGCAATGCTTTGAAACGAATCATCATTTTGTTAAGACACTATGTTCAAAAATCCCGCAATAAATGACTCCGTTTAGCTTATCGTTTATCCAAAAAACTGGCTAAACGGCTGCCGCTAATTTGAATAATGGAAACTAAAATGATCATGATAACAACTGTAGCAAGCATAATATCCGGTTGATAACGATAATAGCCATTTCGAACGGCAAAATCTCCGAGACCGCCTGCGCCAACAACACCCGCTATGGTAGAATAAGATATTAAAAGAATAATAATATTAGATAAGCTGACTACCATTCCTGCTCTCGCTTCAACAAACATTACTTTCCATATAATTTGAAATATATTAGCTCCCATTGAAATAGCTGCTTCGATGACCCCTTTATTTACTTCCACTAAAGATTGTTCTATTAGTCTGGCGAAATAAGGAATAATAGCGATCGAAAGCGGTACAGAGGCAGGAACCGTTCCCACGGATGTTCCTACCAACAGCCGAGTAAACGGAATGACAGCTACGATTAAAATTAATAATGGAAATGCGTTAATTAAATTCACTAATGAATTTAAAATATTGAAAATATGCGGCTGTTCTAATAATTGCCCTTTTCTTGTTAAAAACAGAATCGTTCCTAAAGGAATTCCAAATAGTATGCCAGCTGTTACTGAAATACCTACCATAATGGCTGTTTGCTTAGTGGCTTCTATTATATCAGGAATTTGTTGAATGATGTTTTCAAACATTTAGGATCATCCTTTTGTCCTTATTAAATATTAATTTAGCAATATCAGACTTAGGATTATATTGATTGTCTGATAACGAAAATTCCTCTAAAATACTTCCTTTTTCCATTACGGCTACTTTATTGCAAATTTTTCTCACTACATCCATTTCATGTGTAACAATAACCATCGTTATATTTAGCTCTTGATTAATTTTCTTTAAAAAGGATAGAATATTATCCGTTGTTTGTGGATCTAAAGCTGATGTAGGCTCATCACATAACAAAATTTTCGGGTTCGTTGCCAAAGCTCTTGCGATGGCAACTCTTTGTTTTTGTCCCCCGCTTAAATTAGAGGGGTATTGATTTGCTTTATCTTCTAATTGAACTATGGAAAGACATTCTTCTATTATACTTTTACGTTTAACGGATGGTATTCCGGCAATTTCTAATGGAAAAGATACATTGTCATAAACCGTTTTATTATGAATCAAGTTAAAATGTTGAAATATCATGGAAATCGATTGTCTCATATGCCGCAGCTCTTTCTTCTTTAAAGCCATTATATTTCTTCCTTCAATAAGAACCTCCCCTTCATCAGGCTTTTCAAGGAGATTGATTGTACGAAGCAGAGTTGACTTTCCTGCTCCGCTAAATCCGATAATCCCATAGATATCCCCTTTTTCCACTTTTAATGATACGGATTTAATTGCTTCCAATTTCTCATCTTTTTTAATTTGATAAGTTTTCTTTATATTTTTTAAATGTATCATTTGTGACAGCCCCCATTATTCAAATACTGGGATTATGTCCCCATGGAATGTTTCCTCAATGAATTTTTTAACCTCCGGTGTATGCAAAACCTTTTTTAATTTTTGGATTTTTTCGTCATTTTGGTTGTCTGGTCTAGTCGTGATAACGCCTATAAATTCAGAGCTAGAGTCTTCCGCAAGCAGCGCATCTTTTAAGTGAAGACCAACTGCTGTTTGATATCCTCCTAAAATAAAAGCTAAATCTACATCATCAAGAGATTTTGCTGACATTCCTTGATCTAATTCGATAATTTTGAAATTTCTTTTGTTTTCAATGATATCTTTTTTAGTTGCTTGTAATCCTACCCCTTCTTTCAATTTAATGAATCCATGTTTTGCTAAGAAATCAAGCGCTCTTCCGTTATTGGAAGGATCCTGCGGTATACTGATGGTTGCCCCGTCAGGAACGTCTTTTATGTCTTTATAACGCTTTGAATAAAGTCCGGAAGGCCAAGCAAGTACTTTAATCGCTGCAACTAAATTAGTTCCATGCTGCTTGTTGTAAGCTTCCATATAAGGAATATGTTGAAAAGCGTTCGCATCAACACTTTTGTCATGAACGAGCTCATTAGGCTGAATAATGTCATTTACATATTCAATTTTTAAATCTATACCTTCCTCTTTCAACTTAGGTTTTATAAATTCAAGTATTTCTGGAAAACCATTAAACGAAGGATTCGTTGCTATTACTAATGTATCTTTATCTTCACCGGCATTAGTAGCTTTTCCACAACCGCTTATTAGTACCATTAAGCAAATTATGTAAATCAAATACGAAAGTCTTTTCATTTTGTCTTCTCCCCCAAAATCATTTATTATTGTTATTTCTTTTATTTTTTCTGGATGATGCATCTTTTTAGTTTATCCCTAATCCAACAAATTTTTCCCGATCATTTCTCGCGCGATATGATTTGATGGTCCCATGGCGCTGCCTGCTCTGGCATCTCGATATAATCTTTCCAAAGTTCCTTCACGGTAACCGAATCCGCCGCTGATATCAAGTCCTATTTGTGCAATCTCATTGGCTGCATCGGAAGCTAGGACTTTGAATTCAAGTAAAGAATTTTTCAGCTCTTCTGGAGCGTATTTTTCTCCGCTTTCTAACCATTCATCCAATTGAGAAGCTAAATCCTTCTGCCAGGCTTGCAGGCTGTCCGTTAAAATTTTCGCTTTTGCTAGCTGGCTGCGAATAACTTGATAATCGCTTAATGCCTTATTGACATCCTGATGAACTTTCCGCTTAGCATATGCAAGTGTTTCATCCAAAATCCCGATAGCGGTTCCTGTCCATGTTGCCCCTAGACCAATCAGGTAAGCGATACCGTTTTGAACAATTTCTTTTCCCTCACCTTCTTCACCTAAACGATCCTTTTTATCTACAAAAACATTACGAAGGGTAAGCGAAGAGCTGTGATTTCCACGCACTCCCAGCGCTGCCCATTCTCCAGCTTCTATCCCTTCTTGATGACCGTCCACAATAAAATAAGTAATGTCATCTGGTGATTTAGCATTTGGTGTTTTTGTTTGGAATACATAAAAATCCGCAAATCCACTGCTCGTGGTGAAAGATTTTTGAGCATTAATAATGTACCCGTCATCCGTTCTTACAGCTTCACTTATGTTGTACCAGTAATGTCCTCCTGTTGCTCCTTCGCTGGTTGAAGTTGTACCAAACTTTCCACTGCGAATCGGTTTCAACCACCGTTCCCATTGATCTTCATTTCCATGAGAGTATATCGTGCGGGCTGCCTCTACATGCATAGTGTAAATAAGTGCAGTGGAGGGACATGCCTTCGCTATTTCCTGAACAACAATTGCAAAGGCAGAATAGTTCAATCCCAATCCCTCTAATTTTTCTGGAAGTAAAATACTGTTAAACCCCTCTTTTGCAAGAACGGCGATATTTTCACTTGGAAATTCTTTGCTTCGATCAATACGATCTGCATTGGGACGGATAACTTTATCCACAATTTCACGAATTTTTTCATGTACTTGACCGAGTGTTAACGTGATAGGATTTTCATTTTCAGAAATAATTCTTGACATAAGCTTTCATCCTCCCTATATAAATGATGGTTTTTCCAGCCCATCCTCACTTTTTCTCGAGGAAAGGTGAAAACTACAGCATTTGCTCAAGTTTTTAGGCGTTCAGGGCCTTCAGATTATCCCTTAATGTTCCGTTTTCAACATATTCTGTCCTTGCCAAACCGCGTTTTTGTAAAATTGGCACCACCAACTCAACAAACTCTTCCAGTGAGCCGGGCAAATAAGCTGGACTTAACAGAAAGCCGTCTCCTCCTACTTCCTTCATTGTCTCTTCCATCCAATCGGCTACTTGCTCTGGCGAACCTACTAACTGTGGAGTCATGACGCCGCGACCATGTAACATCCCAGCCTCACGAATGGTTATATTTTTAGAACTACTATGTTTATAAGCGTCAATCATTCCTTGAATACCAGGCACTTTTAAATCAGCAATTAATTCGTCCAGTCCGTGTTTGGATAAATCGTAGCCCAAGTGACCGGACAAGATCGTTACCCCTGCTTCAGCCGGAACGAGAGAATTGTGGAGTGCAGCTTTCGCACGGGCAATTTCCTCTGTTTCTCCAACAAATACTTGCAATCCAAAACAGACTCTGACATCATCCGGATCGCGCCCAGCTTTCACTGCTCCTTCTTTCAAACGATTGTAATAAACCTTCATTGCTTCGCGATCAGGCTGAAGAGTAAAAATAAGTTCGGCATGTTTAGCGGCAAATTGGATTCCGCGTGATGATTGTCCAGCCTGAAGGATAACCGGGCGCCCTTGCGGGGAACGATCGATATTCAATGGGCCTTTGCACTTGAACCATTTTCCTTCGTGATTGATCGGATGCACTTTTTCCGGATCGGCAAATATGTTATTTTCTGCATCCATAACGATTGCATCCGGCTCCCAGCTGTCCCATAATTTGTAGCAAACCTCCATATACTCTTCCAACCGATCATAGCGCTGATCGTGGGATAAATGATACTGTTCAACACTCAACCCAAGGTTTTCAGATGCATTCTTATGAAAAGCAGTGACAACATTCCAGCCGACACGTCCACGTGACAGGTGATCCAAGGTGGCCAGTTTGCGTGCTAAAATGTATGGTGGATAACCTGCCACCGAAAACGTCATGGTCAGTCCAATATGCTTTGTTACCGCACCCATAAATGCCATTAAAACTGACGGTTCATAACAAGGCACTTGCGAGGCATAGCGAACGGCACTTTTGTAGCTGTTCTCATACTCGGAATAGATGCCTTCCGTATCGGCAAAAAATACTGCATCAAGTTTGCCTCTTTCGGCGATTTGGGCAACCTCTTGCCAAATTTCCGGACGATTCCATTGAAAAGCATTCGTCATCGTCATATTCCGCGGCTTCCATGTCGCGCTGCTGTGATGAGTTACAGGCGGCATCATATATTGAAGCAAATGCATTTTCTTCTTTTTCATGAGCTGTTTCCTCCCTACAATTCATTCCAATCATATTGCGTTCTGGCCAAAATTTTTATTGCCATGACCACCTGTACCGATAACAAGGAAGTTCTTTATTCGGTAAAGCGTGAATATTGTATTAAATAATTTCTGTACTATTTTGAAAAGAAAAAAGATTTTGATATTATCATCCGGAATTTTTCAGCACCTCCTCGTTCAAGACCTACCCGCCCATAAGTAAGGCTGATTTGCTCTCTTTTTTATGGAGTTCGCTCATACAACTCTCCTTATGAATCCATGCGAAAAAAAATTTGTGATGTTTTTTTCCTCAACATGCCGAATTAACTCAACTGTCTCCATACCATTCAGTTGCTTTACTCTCTAAGATAATGGGTACATCGAATTCTAAATCTCATTTTTTCAGACAGCTTTTGCTTTTAGCTGCAATCAAGGCGGCTTTCCCTACGTTAAGTAAATATTCATGTTCAGATGCTACATTTATAGCAGCCATACCTGATCCACCGAAATAAGCGTTGGCTAAAGAGTTAGGATAGCCATTAATTGGACGACTTCTTCTTCAACACACTGGTGAACTTTATGATCAGGCAAAATATTTCGATAACATTATTGAAAAATCATCCGTTAGCTTAAATCGTGCGTTTTGATCAAGAAATAAACCATCCCCGCTAAGCTGCGGGCTCTCGTCCTATTCAACCATCTGCTGTTGCGAAACGGTCAATCGTCACTACCATTCATGCAGCTATGGTAGAAGATCAAGCCCCGGCCGAACTGTAACAAGAAATTTCAGTTTTTCCATAAATTAAAGGCAAAAATCCTCGCATCTTCACTTGATTTCCCATTGGGATTAAGCCCCCAATATAGTCAAACTCATTTTGTGGTCGGAACGATTTATTTTAAATATGTAATTTAATTTGCGAATCAAACAGTGTATGCTCCATAGATCATGTCTAGAGCACCAAGCATCGGAAAAACGAAAAGAGGCTCTCAACTCAAATGAATATTTTCATTGAATTGAGAGCCTCTAGTAATCCAGTCGGCATGTTTATTTTTGAAATAAAGGAAACTATTTATATATTTCGAAAAATCTTTAGTAAATATATTAAATAAATTAAACATATGTGTCAAGTTGGATTTTTATTTTTTCTTCCTCGATTATCCCCCTCACATAATATAGTTTCACAAAGCTTTTTCAAATGCGCTTCAAACTGTTTTACCTTTTCTTGATGTCTCTTTGAAATTCCTCATGCTCGACATGTCTAGATATTCGATTGACTTAAAATTTAAGTTATCATATAGTTCGTAAACTGGGCGCTTGAGAGAAAAGTAATTAACAATACCACTTTTGCTTCTCCTGTTGTTTCATCATCTGTATCGTTTGCAACATGATTTCCTTTCTTGCAAAGGGTAATAAACATTTCATGTAGTTAATAATCAAGCAGTCTTTGTAATGAATGTATTGATTGGTTTCTCTAGTATTTCCAAGAGCCAAAATAATTTTGCAAACATATTTCCGAACGAGTGGAACATTATTAAAATTGAATTGGAGTCTTTTGTTACGTTCTTCCGTATTCTTTACATAGATTGACTAATATGTCTCATAAATATCAACGCTTATTGTATACTATCATTATTCATTTATTGTAATCGTAGTTTTAGATGCACAATAAAAGAAGGAGTAGTTTCATGGGTGATATTAAATTATTTCGTATAAATGGAGAACATGTAAGTGAATTGGAAGGCACATCTCTGACAATTGAAAAATCGCTGCAAACCCTTATTGAGCGTAATCTTGAAACATTTTTAGGTGTACGGTTTTTAGCATCAGAATATTCTACTGGTAAGACACATTGCGGCAGAATCGATACATTAGGTATTGATGAAAATAACTCTCCAGTTATTATCGAATATAAACGAGCTGTCAATGAAAATGTCATTAACCAAGGATTATATTATCTGGACTGGCTGTTGGATCATAAAGCAGAATTCACTCTTATGGTAATGCACAAATACGGTAATGACTTGGCTGACGCAATTGATTGGACGAATCCGCGCTTATTATGTATTGCGGGTGGATTCACAAAATATGACGAACATGCTGTTCAACAAATTAATCGGAACATTGAGTTGTACCAGTATAAGTTTTATAAAGATGGATTTCTTTTGCTCGATTTAGTAAATACAACAACTGCACAACCATTACTGGAAGTTGAAAACCATATTAACTCATCGAAGCCCGGATATAAGACAGTCTCCGAATATCTGGAACAATCCAGTACAGAATTAAAAGACCGGTTTGAAGCAATAAAAGCATATATTATGGCACTAGGCGATGATGTACAAATGGCTGTATTAAAATACTACATAGCCTTTAAGCGCATTAAAAATTTTGTCTGCTTAGAAGTGCATCCTCAGACAGAAAAAATCGTCTTATTTTTAAAAGTGAATCCAGATGAAATTGAACTCGAGCCAGGATTTAGCCGTGATGTACGAAATATCGGTCATATCGGAACAGGGGATTTAGAAGTCAGTATTTATAATGATGAAGATTTTGAAAAGGCAAAGCGACTTATTCATATGAGCTATGATAGAAGTTAGAAATCGCCGGTAATTATTATACTTGGCGATTTTTAATAATTAAATATTTTTAACCAATCCTCTGTAAAGAAGGCAGGATTTATTTTATCTCATTATTTTCATGATACAATTCCAATAAAAAGTGTTTATTAAGAAGAGACAGGAATTGTTAAAACATATAGGTGGAGCAGATTTTTGAAGGAATTTGCGAACGAAAGCAGTGATGATGTTCTACATATATTTGACAAAAAGGCAGTGTTAGAATATGAATAGCTGGAGGGAATCTTGTGAATCAAACTTTAAAGAAACAACCTGTTGCGTTTGTTACAGGAGCTTCAAGCGGCTTTGGATTGCTAACAAGTATAGCGCTTGTCCGCGAAGGCTACCGCGTGCTGGCTTCAATGAGAGATTTGGATAAGAGAGGACGACTGGAAGCGGCAGCCAAAGAAGCAGGTGTAACAGACCGGATTGAGATTATCCAACTAGATGTAACCGATTTTTCAGCAGCGGAAACTGTAATTCAGAATGTGATTGAAGATTACGGCCAAATTGATCTGTTGGTAAACAACGCGGGGTATGCAGCGGGAGGGTTTACGGAGGAGCTTGCTGTTGAAGAATGGCAGAGGCAATTTGAAACGAATTTTTTCGGTTTGGTGGCAGTAACAAAAGCTGTTTTGCCGTCGATGAGGGCACGCAGAAGCGGCAAGGTTGTGAATATAAGCAGTATTAGCGGACGAATCGGATTCCCTTCTATGGGACCTTATGTGGCATCCAAGTTTGCGGTGGAAGGATTCAGCGAGTCTTTGCGTTTAGAGATGCTGCCGTACGGTGTTCATGTCGTTTTAATTGAACCGGGATCCTATAAAACGGAAATCTGGTCAAAAGGGCTGGATGCGGTATCGGTCAATCCGGATTCTCCTTATGTTAAAGAGATGGAGAAAATTTTGAAATATGTCAACCATGTTGCTGACACGGCACCCTCTCCGTATGAAGTGATCCAACAGATTGTACACGTGGCAAAGTCTCCTTATCCGAAATTGCGGTATCCGGTTGGCAAAGGTGTGAAATTAGGAATTGTCTTGAAAAATATATTGCCGTGGAAGTGGTGGGAGCGGATGGTGATGAAGCGGCTGTGGGACAGATAGAATCCGGATACTAGGATTTTCTTCCAAAAAATCTAGAATTACGTTTTCCACTCTATTTTTGTTTTTAAGGTATTTAAATTATCTAGAAATTTACAATTGATATTTCTTGTTTAAAATGAAGTATTGCTTGCGGCAATGCTAACCTTTTTGGTTAACTATCTTGTGAGTGCCAATATCGTTTCAAATATTCCAGCATGGTTTTACTGGTCGCTTATCTTTCTAGGTCTTGTCATAAAAAATTTTGCTATACAAAAAATATGTTCCTGGTCAGCTCATTGCTGCTGTTACTCATTTATTCGTTGTGGTTCCATCAATCTTTTCCATTGGAATTTTTATGGTGCTTTTATCTGTAATTGTATTCATATTGCAATTATGAATATAAAAAAACAAAACTACGGATTCGCAAGTTGAGTTGAACGGAATTTACACAATAATCATTTCAGATTTTATTATTCATAAAAAAATTCGCCCTAATGACTAATGTCACCATATGACATTTAAATGAAACAAGGCGATTTTTCCACACTATCGCTACTAATGAAATATAATAGCTGATAGTTGTCTTAAAAATATTTGTCGCATTAAAAAAATGATGGTAATTCAACTTTAACGGAGATTTAGACGATGACGACTAATCCAATTCAAGGTCCTAATTGCCAATCTTTTGTCCATCTGTATTGTACAAATAAACATAATAAATGCTCTGAGGCAATTTCCAAGGATCAAAACTCTCGTAAGTTGAACTACCTTTCGTAATCAGCTTTTTTCTTTAAGAATCTACTAATGGCGGGCATGAAGGGCTCAAATATTCTTTCGTCATATCGCTTATTTCAAAATCTTAAATCCGAATTTTTCAAAAATTTGAAACGAATCTTCTGTCTGTAGGTACTGATAGAAATCGGCAGCCTCTTTTTTATGCTTTGTGTCCTTAATGATGCCAACTGGATAAATAATAGGATCATGCATATTTGCGTCTGCGATGTCGACAATTTTTACCTTATCAGATATTTGGGCATCAGTTTTGAATACTATTCCTGCGTCCACTGTATTTGCTTCTACATATGATAATACTTGGCGCACATCCTTTGTGTATACGACTTTCTCTTTTACTTTTGGCCAAAGATTTAGCTTGGTCAGAGTTTGCTGCCCGTATTGACCTGCTGGAGTAGTTTCAGGATTTCCTAATGCAAATTGCTTAATACCGCTGTCTGCCAAAGACTGAAATCCTTTTACTGTGTCTGCTTTATCTTTCGGAACGATTAAAACGATTTCATTTCCTAGCAAGTTTTTGCTCTCTTCTTTGTTAATCAATCCTTTGTCTACGAGTGGACGAAACTTATTTTCAGCAGCCGAGAAAAATAGGTCTACCGGCGCTCCTTGTTCGATTTGCTGTTGCAATGCACCAGAACTTCCAAAGTTAAATGTAATTTTTATATTTTCATGTTCTTTTTCATACTTTTTCTGAATTTCCGTTAAGGCATCTTGTAAGCTTGCGGCTGCTGAGATGGTTAATTGTACTGTCTGTTTATCCTCTGTCTTCTTTGATTCCTGTTTTTCTCCCTCGTTTGTACAACCAAAAATAAAAAAGATTGAAGCACACAAAAACATGATCATGATCATGCGAATAGAATGCTTCATGCTTTCTCTCCCCCTTCTACTTTTAATCTAATATAAAACTTATTATAATTTCTTATAACTATTTTGTATAGTATATAATTAATTTATATAAAATATAATTATATAGAATAGTAAAGTGTCTCCGTTCACGGATAGAAAAAACACATTTGTTCAGTGCAATGAAAAAAACCATAAGGTGCTTTTTTAATCGGCCTTGCCAATAACGCCTTTTCAATAAATGCTTTTATCAGCTTTTACTTTATCTACGTTTTCGATTCTTTTTTCAAACCATCCAATCTTAGATGTTTCTATTGCATCAAACATCGGAACGTAAGGCTTTATATCGAGTAGAGGTGTTTCGTTCAATACATCGACATCTAGGACATGGATATGATTCCCCTCAATACTTTTCAATCGAACGACTGAAAAGCCGATTGGGTTCGGTCTTTTCGGGAATCTTGTTGCAAAAATACCATGGGGTTGATCATCTAAGAAAGGAACTACCTGCAATGAATATTCATGAATCTTATGAAAATAATAAATAAGAATAAGATGTGAAAAGCCGTCCAGATCTTTCATCCCTTCTACATACAATGGGTTAAGCTCTATTGTTCCTTCTACATTTTTCGCCGCCGCCGATTGAATCGGCATTCCTTCCAAGGTGTTAAAAGGGGTTAGAATTTTTCCTATCGCTTTAAAATGAATGTTCATCTTTACAACATCCTATGTTCTTTTATTTATAATTAATTATATTTAATTATAAATAAATATAATAGAAAAAGATATACTTATGTTTCTCTTTTTGGTTTTTCATTTCCAGTGCTCACGAATCAAGAAAACCAGATATTCCAGTGCCAAAAAGTGATAAAACAAAGCCAGAGGTTTTTAAGAGAACCCCTGGCTTTTAGCTGGATCCATTTCAGCTTTCATAAACGACTTGTCCGGTTTGTGACAAATCATAGCCTCCTAGTGCTTTTAAATCGTTTTGAAAGTGAACCGATCTTAAAATTTGCAGGACTTGACTAATTAACTCTCTATTCTCATCGTTCTTTAAAATAACCAAATCGTACTTTTCATTAACTAACGGAATGAAATCGACATCTTTAACTAGGTTAGCCCCTCTTTCAATTCCTACCCCGACATCTGCATCCCCTTTAGCGACAGCACTTGCGACACTTACGTGATTGGTTACCTCATTGTCATAGCCGTTAATTTCAGAAACAGGTATGCGATACTTTCTCAAACATTCATCTAGTAAAACACGAGCACCCGCACCTTTTTCCCGGTTCACAATTTTTATATTTTTTCTTCTTAAATCTTCCCAATGCTTAATATTCAACGGGTTTCCCTTTTTGACGTAAAAGCCTGCCTTCCTTGTTAGTAAATGAATCACGATATACTGAAAATTCACTAGTATCTTATTGATATACGGAACATTATATTCACCTGAAATTCCTTCGATTAAGTGTGTACTGACAATGTCTGAATATCCTTGATACATTGAAATTAGGCTTTCTAAGCTTCCAACATAAGAACGAAGTGGCCGAAACCTTTTCGAGGATTTTTCTAAGTAGTTCGCCAAAATATCTAAGCTCATATCCTGGCCGCTTATAATTAATTGTCTAGGTTGCAAATACCCTTGTGTTTCAATCGATGTTTCTTTTTTTGATGACTGTACGGAGCTTGGCTGCAGTTCTTCTTTTGACTTTTTTATATACTCTTCTAGATCGGAAGGATCAATTCGCATTTGTCGTCCGACACGATAAGCAGGTAATAACCCTTTTTTCACTAAATCATATACGGTTAATTTTGAAACCTTTAATATGTTTGCCACTTCCTCGGTTGTATAAGAAAGATTTTTTTCCATACCTACTTGCTCCTTCATAAAAAAATTCGTTATAAGTAATTAAATGTAATTTGATATATTGTATTGATAACTTCTGTATCAATGATTTATATTTAAATATAAATAAAATTAATTATTTTCTTAACAAGAAGATGGCTATGTAGTTTATATCTAATCTTGATTATATCATGTTTTGTTTCGCTCTTTTTCAATGGAAATGACTCAACTTCTTGTTTTACCATTTCCTTTACTCCAAAGTTCAAAATAATTATAACCATTTATAACGAAAAATGATGAAACTTTATGAAAAGGTGAACGACAAATATGAATTACTCGCCGCTTATACTCTCTTTAAAAACGGCAACAATCGCCACGTTTATCGTATTTGTTACTGGGGTTGTGTTGGCACGATTGATTAGTCGTAACTCCTTTCGAGGGAAAAGTATTATAGAAGCGATTATTTTGTTGCCACTCGTGCTTCCGCCTACAGTTGTAGGCTTTGGTTTATTATATATATTTGGTAAAAACGGATTTATTGGTCGATTACTGCTCGATTGGTTTGATTTCCAAATTGTTTTCACCTGGTATGCTGTTGTGATCGCAGCAGTCGTCGTGTCTTTTCCTTTAATGTATCAAAGTGCATCTGCAGCGTTTCGGCAGTATGACCCAAATATTGAAAATGCTGCATATACAATGGGGGCATCGAAATGGAGAGTGTTTTGGACGATATCTTTTCCACTGGCATGGCCAGGACTGTTAGCTGGCTTAGTTTTATCCTTTGCACGAGCGTTAGGAGAGTTTGGTGCCACTCTCATGCTCGCCGGCTATATTCCGAATGTCACCGACACTATTCCTCTAGCCATTTATTTTGCGGTGGAGTCAGGTAATTTGGAAGCGGCAAAATTTTGGGTAATCATTATCGTTGCCCTCGGCTTTAGCGCTATTTTATGGCTTAATTGGTGGAGCAAAAGAAATATGATGAGACATGTACAAAAATAGTAAGTTCAAATTGTCGCTTACTTAAAGGAGTTTTTTCTTATGCTTATCGTTGAAATCCAAAAAAGACTATCCCATTTTGAATTAGATGTAAAATTTTCAGTGGCCAATGAGATTGTTGTCCTTTTTGGCCCCTCCGGCTCCGGAAAAACAACTATCTTAAATTGTATTGCTGGGATAAGCAAACCTGCTGCTGGCATCATCCGATTAAACGACACCATTTTATTTGAAAATAAGAAAGTATTTGTTCCTATTCAAAAAAGAAACATCGGCTATGTATTTCAAGATTATGCGCTTTTTCCCCATATGACTGTTTGGAAAAACATTGCTTATGGCATGCAAAATGAAAGCTTTGTCAAAAATTTAATGAAAGAGCTGCGAATTGAACACCTTAGAGATAAATATCCGTCTGAAATTTCAGGCGGCGAAAAACAACGGGTCGCCATTGCACGAGCCATTGCAACCGAGCCGGATGCCTTGCTTTTAGATGAACCTTTTTCTGCATTAGATAATCAAACACGTGTAAAAGGTCATGAAGAGCTATTACGTATCCATAAGCTTTGGCGCATTCCCATTATATTAGTCACCCATCATCTTGAGGAAGCAAAAAAATTGGGGAATCGAATTTTATATTTACACGAAGGAAAAATTTGTGACAGTGAAATGAATGTGAATCTTATTCAGAGTTAATTGACAGCCTTACTCTTTAAGCTAACATCAATTCTAGCAAATTATGAGGAAAAAGGGGGTTTATAGCATTCCCCTTTTTCAGATTTTGTGTTTACTTCCTTAAAAACAGTAAATTAAATTTATTTTTTATATTGTTCATTTAGCACATAGTTCTAAGTTTTGAAAATCTACAATAGTTATTTGAATCAACTTTTTTGTACAAATAGAAACAACATTCCATCCTCCCTCTTTTCACAAAAAAAAATCCTTGCCGCTAAATAAGCAGCGAAGGATTGGTTTGTTTTTCTCTCTGATAGATTCGTATTGTGATAATGTATCATATGCATTTTTTTATTTCTGAAGCAAGATTAATTTTTGTTTTACAATTTCTTTGATTCTCTGATTGGCTGGTATAAAAAGTTTTCTTAATGATGTTAAAGGGCGATCAGCTGCTTTAGGGAAGGTCTTATTTATTTCCTCTATATAAGCTTTATTTAGTTCAGATCCAATATTAACTTTTTTCACTCCTTCAGAAACACATCTTTTTATATCTTCATCAGATACTCCTGTTCCTCCATGTAGAACTAAACCCACATGGCCTATGTTGGAAGAAATTTCTTTCAATAAATCAAAATTGATTTTTGCTTTCGATTTATATAATCCATGTGTTGTCCCTATTGCAACGGCAAGGGCATCAACATTTGTCTCCTTAACAAACATATATGCATCCTCAGGATTTGTATACATTACATCTTTTTCATCGACAACTAATCCATCTTCAGTTCCGCCTATCGTTCCTACTTCTCCTTCAACAGATACATTCCGTTTATGGGCATATTCCACAACTTTTTTAGTATTTTCAATATTTTCATTAAGAGGCAAGCTAGAACCGTCATACATAACAGAAGTATATCCGCTATCGATTGCCTTTTGAATTGCATGAATATCTTGGCAATGATCTAAATGAAGACAAACATCAATATTGTATCTTTCAGAAAGCGTTTTAATAATAGATACCATCAAGTCGAAGCCAACATACTCTGCAGTGCCTAACGATGTTTGAATAATAATAGGAATGTTTAACTCGTTTGCTGCTTCCATCATGGACGGTAACATCTCTATACAATGCACATTAAAAGCACCAATTGCCCCTTTGTTATTAGTCATTTCAAACAACGATACTAAATTTTTCATTTTTATATCACCTTATGCCTTTCCTCTAATAATATCTTTGGATAATTTGAGCAATTCATCTATTTTTTTTAAATATAATTGAACATCTGAATCTCTTTTTTGATCAATTGCTTCTTTTCTCTTTATGTTATATAGTTTTAATAATTCATTATTCGCTTGTCCTATAGTTTTATTCTCAGAAATACTTAATTCATAGTAATTTATAGCTTGATCGATTTCCCCTGCTTCAAAATATAGCTTCCCTAATTGGTTTAAAATCTCTATTTTGTTATTTTCATTAACGTTTTCTAATAATTTTTCTGCTTTTTCAATCTCAATCATTAAATCCTCTTTATTTGGTGCTTTTGGAAGCTCGTTCGTAATCTTTTTTTCCTTTTTTCTTTTTTTAAAAAATACCACTGCTGTTCACCTCGACAGAATCAGAATAATTGAAGTATTGGATTAAATATCCAATGGTAAAGGAGTGCAGCCATCACAGTATCGACATCAGTGGCAGTTGTATTTACGAATCCTATAGAATTTAAAATGGGAACAAGTAAAGCGGGAAGTAATGTAATAAAAATTCCATGGGCTATAGTGGATATAATAGTCCCCCTTCTTCCGCCTACTGCATTTGCAAATACTCCTGCTGATCCACCGGCAAAAAAGTTTGTAAGCATCCCTGGTAAAATCATTGGCAATCCACATAATGGTAGTGCAAACATTGCAATAACTGAACCAATTGTTGTACCGATAAATCCTAATGTCACAGCATTTGGAGCATATGGAAATAATACAGGGCAATCTAATGCAGGTTTAGAATCTGGAACTATTTTAAGGGCAATACCTCTAAATGCCGGAACAATTTCTGCTAATAACAATCGCACTCCTGATAAAAGGACGTATACACCGACAACGAATTGGAAGCCTTGAATAAACGCAAATACTAAATAATTTAAATTATCTGAAAATTGAGATGCGAATTCTTCTCCTGCAAACGCTGCAGTTATGATATAAAGCGGAATCATGACTAATCCTACACCAACATAACTATCTGATAAAAATTCTAACCCTTTTGGAAATTTAAAATCCTCTGTAGATTTACTTTTGTCGCCAACGAGCTTTGAAACTCCTGCAGTAAAAATATAGCCAATTGTACAAAAGTGACCAAGGGCAATATCATCGGAACCTGTTATTTTCCTCACAATTGGCTGAGCAATGGCAGGCATAGCAACAGCAAAAATACCACCGACTAATCCACCTATTAAAATAAGAGGAAACCCTCTCAATCCAGCATTTACTCCAAATACTGTGGTCATTGTAGCCATCCATAATATTGCTTGACCAGTTAGGAAGATATATTTCCATCTAGTAAATCTAGCAATGAGTATATTAAAAATGAATATAAACAAAAATGTAAGAGCTATTTCACTCCCAAGGTTTAAATCATTCATAGCTTGCCCGTTTATAGCTTCTATCGACGGGACGATACCTTGCAGTCCAAATGCTTTTGAAAAAATTTGTCCAAAATAGGTTAAAGATGATACAATTATTCCAGAACCTGCTGAAAGCACCAAAAATCCCAACATCGTTTTAAACGTACCAGAAGTAATTTCACTAAAAGATTTTTTTTGCAGAAGTAATCCAATTAGAGCAATCAAGCCAATTGTCACAGCTGCCTGAGTTAATATATTTTCGATAAAAAAGTTAATAACAGACATTTTCATTTCCTCCTATAGCTTCTATTGGAGAATTCCTAATATATGTTTCATAAATTCTTTTAGTTTGATGAGGTATTGTGTTTACACAATCCTCATTTTTTAGTTTATAATTCTCCCTTTTCCTGCAAAATCGGCACTAATTTTTCTCTAATTTCATTTTTGTCTACTAGTTTATTTAAAAAGATAAAGCTGGAATTAATGTTGTATCTCTTAAACTGTGGCTCAAAATTTTTGCCTGCAATGATAATATCAGCTCCATACCCAGCTGCTGATGAAAGATCCGAATGATCTAATGATGCTTTAACATTAAGATCTTTTAACACTGACTCAACACTCATTTGGCAAGCAAAGCTGCTACCTAGACCAGCTCCACATACAACTAAAATTTTCAACATTTATTTCACCCCCTTTCTATTTTTAATGTTTTATTAACATATTATTTTTTATTGCTATATTTACTAATTGCGGATCAAGTTTTTGATTTGTTGAATGAACATCATTAAAGTCTATTAATTGAACCGTGCCATTTTTAACGCCAACCATTTTTCCAGAAATCCCTTTATTAATGCACTCTCTAGCCAATGCACCCATCTGTACAGCTATCATCGCATCTCTAAAAGATGTATTACCTGCTCTAATAAAAAATCCCATGATTGTTTTTCTAACTCTAATATTCAAGTGTTTTTCAATGTATTCTGAAATTTCAAAAGAAACTCCTTGATCCCCACTTTTATATAGTCTGCCATCATATGCAGACTCAGAACATACAATTATGATAGATTTTTTTTCTTTCAGTTTTTCTACAATAATATCTACTGCTTTATTTTTATCTGTAGGGAATTCGGGAATTATTGCCAAATCACAACCACCTGCAATTGCACTAGCCAAAGCTAAATTTCCGCATTTTCCTCCTAATACTTCCACCATAAAAATTCTGCCAGGCATATTGTGTGCAGTATCATGCAAGTCATGTATAGTTCCTATAATCCTATTTAAAGCAGTGTCAAATCCGATCGAATATTCACTGCCATCAACATCATTATCTACCGTCATGGGGATAAAAATGGTTTTTGTTCCTTCCGAATTCATTAATTTTGCCGCTTTTTGCGAACCGTTTCCGCCAAAAATTAGTAAATAATCAAAACCAAATGATTTTAATTGTTCATGTATTTTTTTCCTTCCTTCCTTTTCATACGGTAATTTGCTTCTTGAAGTCCTTATAATCTGTTTTCCATCAAGTGAATAATTTTGACAATTTTCCAATGTTAAAGGAATTGGCTGATTTTTTAATATTCCGTCAAACCCCTCATGGAATCCGTAAAGTTCTATTTTTTTATCTTTTGCTATCATTTCAATAGCAGCATTAACACCTGATCCGTCTCCCCCGCTAGTAATTATGGCTACTTTTGTCATCTTCCTTCTCCCTCGCTGTTTTATTTAACATTTTTACTCAGAAGTTGATTTAATTCATCAATTGAACAAACTTTGGAGATTTCATCTATTAAATCAGAATTTACAATATTCACTATCATTTTTATTAATTCTAGGTGTGTATCGCTATCTGTCGCTGAAAAACTGATCAAAACATTTACTGGAGTATTACTATTGGGAAAATACACAGGATTTTTTAAGGTAATAAGACTATATCCAATTTTAATCGCTCCATTTTCAGGTCTTGTATGGGGAATGGCTAATCCCGGATATATGACGATATACGGTCCATATTCCTTTATATTTTGAATAACTGACTCAACATAGTTTTTATTTACATGACCATTTTTTTCTAATAAAAAGATGCTTTTTCTAATAGCATCTTCCCAATTGGAAGCTTCTACATGAATTTCCACATTGTCAGCGTTAAATTCTATTTCATCCATAGTTATTGCCACCCTTATCTACTACTCATATTTTCTAGGTTGTGAATCATATCCTCATAAGTAAATTCATAAATTAGTTTACTTGCGCCAAACTCGTCAATTAAAAATTTATAAAGTAAACGAAAAACATACTCATAACTTTCAGCTTGGTTTTTAGGGATACTTAAAACGAAAACAACCTGTACTTTTTCCTTATCCCATATTATTGAAGACTTTAAAATACATACCGCAATTGCTACTTTGTTCATGTTATTTTCTAGGGCATGTGGTATTGCTACTAAATCACCTAATTCGGTTGAAGCCATTTTTTCTCTTTCAAATATTGATTGCTTTGTTTGATAATCAATATATCCATGCTTTTCCATTAAATTGGTAATATAATCAAGTACTTCATATTTGGTTTTGAATTCCACACCTTTAATAAATAGTTCTTTGATAAATATTTTTTTCAAATCAAAATAAATATTCAATTTGTCACCATTTAAAATATTTTTAATTTCAACCAAATCTTTATGATTTAAAATAGGATTGATTAGCATGATTTTCTTTGATTTTAAATTGTTAATCGGAACAGTAGTTAGAATCAAATCCGCTTGATTAATCATTTCCACATTAAGTTTTAAAAGGCTGGTAGTTTCTATAATATTAATTTGATTTCCGAAAAATCCCTTTAGCTTCTCTCGGAGTAAAGAGGCAGTAGCCAGACCTGATCCACAAACAATGAGTATTTTTTTAATATTATTTTTTTCATTAATTCCTTTCCTTTCTAAAGCCGCTCCAAAATGAATAGCAATATAGCCGATTTCATCTTCATTTATCGAAAAATTTGTTATTTCTTTTATTTTTTTACTAGCAATAACTGCAATTTCAAATGCTAACGGGTAGTTATATTTAATTTGATTTAAAAGATCATTTCGAATATTCATTTTGTATTTTAGTCTATTTAGAGCTGCACTAAGGTGGACTGTCAGATGATTCCTTAATTCTAAATCTTTTGTAAAATCAATTGAGGTTTCTATTTTTATTTGTTCCATGACTTTCATAATAATGTTATGGATTTTATTTAATTCAAAGGAATTCATCTGATGATAAATCAGTTTTCCACTGCTTACTAGATGCTGAGTCAAATAGTAGATTTCCGAATCGATATTTTTTCCCAATCTATTTTTTATTTCATTTATGATTTCAGCAGCAATCGTAAACTCAGGGGTATTTTTTAATTCCTTTTTGGCTTGGTTGCTATAAGAAAGATGCATGTTAGCTAAAGATCTTTGTATACTTATTTGGATGTGAATAATCAAATTGTTTATGGCCATATCAGTTAAAATAAAATTGTGATTTAATAAAATTTTTGTTATTATATCTTTAATTTGCATCATTTCATCAATTGAGAATAATTGGTGTGATGCATAATTGTCTCCTCTAAAAATATACTCAGACACACAATATCTAAATTTGTCCTCATCTCCTTCGATCCTAATTCCATTAAAACGGTCAATTTTAACCTTTAAATCAAATTTTTTTAATTCATTATTTACTGCAGGTAAATTATTTTTTAAAGTAGTTAAACTAATAAACAATTCATCCGCTAATTCTTGTAGATACAATTTTTTGTTAACAAGCATATTAATTAATATTTTTTTTATTATTAATAGTAAGAGCTCTGATTTTTCCGCTGGGAATGTAAAGCAATGATTGTTATCAATAATGTGGTTGTCTATTTCTGAGAATTTAGTATTATTACGAATTTCTAATTTATATCCCATGCCTCTTTTTGAAACAATCTCTGCCCCGTAATTTCTCAATACTCGATTTAATGCTTTTACATCATTTCTTATAGTCCTTGGGGATACCCCCATTAAAATCGCAATACTTTTTCCTGTTTGATATGTCTTCCCCCTCCTTAAAAGAAAAAGTATGGACCTTTCCCTTTCTGTTAGCGTTTTCATCTCGATGATCCCCTCTCATTTATTAGAATAAGTCGTAAAAACATTAATATTAAGTCAGAAATTTGCCATTGCAAAGGAATTTCCTTTAGTCACTTTCTGTTTAGTTAATTATCAAAGATATATAACTAAAGCATCGTTTGGCATTCCCAAAAATTTTTTAAAAAAACTTGCCAACTTTTTCGTTGAGCCAACCGACAGGGTTGTTTCTTTCAGACAAAGGAAATTAAACTTTTATTGAATAGGAAAGTTTGTTTATCAAAATATATTTCACTCCTTGGGTCGTCCTCTAAAACAATAATTGATATTCTTGTACAAGAGTTAATAGTTGTTTTCTTCTTTCCTGACTTAAAAAAATTCCGGAATAGTATGTATTAATCTAAGTTTGCATGTTTCATAAATTCTCATTCCATCTTCATCCATTGGTACAGATACAATGTTCGCACCGCAGGATCGGAATACATTTGAGTGCAGTTGGATAAATAGGTACCTCTTGAAATTTCCCTGAAGGCAATCGTTCCCCCTCAGATAAAAAAACAGACCAAATAAAATTTGTTGAACCTTTGGGATACTGGCATTTTGATTCAATTTAATCTTCACAAATTTCCTCTACTCGTATATAAATACAAATTGATTTCCCTGCAAATGAAAACCGTTTTGGCCATTAAACTTCTAGCCTATGTGGATTTTCAATTTGAATTCATATCGTTAATTTGATTACGGATATAGTGTTATATAGTCATATTGACTGTTATACATATAATTCGTTTAGTATAAGTTTAGTTTATTATGAACCAGGGAGGGAATGATTCGTGCCAGAAACTATTTTAAATGTAAGAGATAAAACAAAATATCGTGATAATTTTATTGAAGGAGTAAAGGCCTGTTACCTACCATATTTGGTTATTTAAGTATTGGCTTTGCTGCTGAAAGTTGTAGAAAAAGCGGCAGGTCTTAGTGTGTTGGAAATCGCTTTATTGTCTCTCTTTCTTTATGCAGGTTCTGGACAATTTGTTACAGCGGGGATGATTACAGATGGCAGTACTGTTCCATCTATTATTTTTGCAATTTTTTTAGTTAATCTTCGGCATCTTTTATTTAGTGTCTCTCTAGCCCCTTATTGTAGGCGTATGATCCTGTGGAAAAATTTTTTAATAGGTTGTCAAATAACAGACGAAACTTTTGGAGTAGCTTCTAATTATCTTGCAAACAAAAAAGAAGCTAGTTTTTCTTGGCTACTAGGGTTAAATATAACAGCTTATATCAATTGGCTTATAGCAAATATTTTGTGAGCCATCATGGGAGGATGGGTAACTAATACGGAGTCTATCGGAATGGACTTTGCGTTACCAGCTATGTTTGCTGGATGATTAGTATTTCAAATTATTGGTAAATATGAGAGGCTATTAGAAATAGGCATAGCAATGTTTACAGTTGTTTGTTTACTTGTTGTTAATTTTTTAATACTAGGGATGTGGGGAGTCATGATTGCGACTATTATAGGATCAACCGTTGGGATGGTGATGAACAAATGGAAATAAGGTAGGAGATTTTTTTAATCATACTTGGAACAGGTATTGTTACATTAATCCCAAGAATAGTGCCTTCGTTATTCTTAAGCAGAATCAAACTTCCTGAGTGGTTTTTAAGTTGGCTTAGTTTTGTCCCCGTTACTGTTATGGCGGCGTTATTGACACAGAGCCTTTTATTTGATGATGGTCAACTTTCTCCGATGGCAAATAAGTTTGAATTATTGGCTATTATACCCACTTTTTTAGTTGCTCTATTATTTAGAAGTCTACTAGGAGCTGTTTTAGTGGGAATGATATCTGTCAGTTTATTTAAGATGGATTTTTTAAATGAAATTTTAAGGGGAAGATTTATAAAAAGACTGAAAGATTAGTCTTCCCCTGGTTAAAGTAAGCAGATATAAAAATAGTATGTAACTAGTGGTGTTATGACAAGAAAATGGATACGTTTAACAGAGAGTAATAGCCTAATCAGTTGCTTTTTCCAGGTTAGCTAAATAAACTGCCTCATATTCACATTGGGTACATCATTCACACTGAAAAAATAGTTCATATAATTCCCACTACAATAATCACCAGCTGAAAAATATAGTTCAAATTTTTCGGAAAAATTACCAATCTATTTTCAGTTATGTCCCCTTTCCTTATTTCATGCTTACGTTTTTCTGCCGCCAAAGTAAAATCCATAGAAATAATCCCAAGCTCTTAATTCCCTAAAGTACTGAGATGGTTTGACTGTAAAAAACCCTGCACGTGCAAAAGCAATAAGAAAAGCAAACTTGACAAATTGAAAAATGAATGATTCTCAATCCATCTATCATCCCCCCTCTTTTTCTAATTGTTGAGAAATAAGAGGTAGTGGCTTTAGTTGTATTCACTTCTTCTTATAAGTTAACATAACATTTTTATTTAAAACTTTAAAAATAAGTTAATGTATTGTTGATTATTTGTTCTAGCCCTCTCCTTCCAAGTATGTATATTCGGAGATGAAGAGTATCTTTTTCTTTCCATTTGTTCGAAGTCCTCAAATGATTTTCCGTTTTTTAATCCTTTCTGCCCTTTAATTTTGCATTTTACCTTCTTGTATAATTTCTTTCTTTATTTTGTTTTATTGTTCATTTAGCACATAGTTCTATTTTTTTTTACTGGATACGTCTCTCGCTTGAAACAGCATAATTCTTTGGTCGTGAAATTTATAAAATTTTCCCTTATGATGCTTTTTGATAAAATCTATTAATTTTTAATGCAAAAGGATCAATGACGGACAGTTGAACAAAGAATTCTGGGGACAAATTACAGCGCTCGTCTCATTCATTTGTCGCCGGCAGTGGTTGCATTGGGCGCAGCTTATGGTGCATTAGAATTAAGCTCAGACGTTTCTGGAAAATACTGGCTTTCAGGTTGAGAGCTTGGCACAGGGGAAAAATTATTCTGCAGCGCCCTCGACCCATTGGATATCGTCACTGGCGTTAGTTCGTTTTCTAAATTCAGCAGCGCGGCCCGGTTACGCCCTCTTCGAGAAGCAATGGATCCAAAGCTATTTAAGCTGGATTGAATCAAAAATCACAACATGCCTGCGACATGGTTGTCCGTATAGAAGAAAGGCGTATCTTCCCTCATCAAATGCGACAAGACAAAGCAAGTGATCAACAATTTAACGGAGGTATGAAAGCGAAATGCCTATTGATATAAGAATTTTACCCGTTTTCGTTCAAAAATACTATGAATCCACAAGTTTAAAAGAATTGAGGGACATATAGGCTAGCGCTACCTTTTCTTTTAGAAAGGGAGGTACCCCCTTTCCAGAAGAAAAGGCCACCAAGCGAAGCACGGCAGCCTGAACCCCAATATTTGACAAAGAACCTTTTTTATTACACCGGATATACTCCATGCTTTCTTTCCGAAAAGACGATATATTTCGACATATAGGCATCAAAGCGACGAATCAATTCTTCGCGAAGCTGGTTTGGAGCGATAATTCCATCTATCACCATCTCTGAGGCTAAACGATAAATATCAATATCGCGGCGATACTCCTCCCGTTTTTGTTCAATAAAGGCTGCCTGTTCTTCTTTAGGAAGCTCAGCAATTTTATTGGCATAGACTGCATTAACCGCTGCTTCTGGTCCCATCACGGCAATTTGCGCATTAGGAAACGCTAAGCAGCAATCCGGTTCAAAGGCCGGGCCAGCCATCGCATAAAGACCTGCCCCATACGCTTTTCGCACAATAATAGAAATTTTCGGAACCGTTGCTTCTGACATCGCTGAAATCATTTTCGCTCCATGGCGGATAATTCCTGCTCTTTCCACTTTTGTGCCGATCATAAATCCTGGAATATCGGCTAAAAATAAAAGCGGAATATGGAAGGCATCACATAAAGTAATAAATTTGGCTGCTTTATCAGCCGAATCATGGAATAGGACACCGCCTTTGATGCGCGGCTGGTTAGCAAGGATACCGATTGGCTGTCCATTCAAGCGAGCAAGTCCTGTAATCAATTCAGGTGCAAACAGCTTTTTGATTTCGCAAAAAGAGCCTTCATCAATAAAACGCTCGATCAAGTCATACATATTAAACGGCGCATTTTGATTCAGGGGTAAAATGTCCTCAATCGTTTTTTCAAAGCTCTTCGCTGGCTTTGCTTCGACAATCGGCGGTTTTTCAGCGAAATTGGCTGGAAAATAAGATAAGTACTTGCGTGCAAACTGAATGGCTTCTTCTTCTGTTTTCACAAGTACATCTCCACACCCAGAGACACTGCAATGCATTCGCGCTCCACCCATCTCTTCAAGCGTCACTTTTTCGCCAATCACCATCTCGGCCATTCGCGGCGATCCTAAATACATCGAAGCGTTTCCTTCGACCATAATGACGATATCGCAAAAAGCTGGAATATAAGCACCGCCGGCCGCCGATGGTCCAAATAATAAGCATATTTGCGGCACTTTTCCAGAAAGCTTTACTTGATTGTAAAAAATGCGCCCTGCCCCGCGGCGACCAGGAAACATTTCGACTTGATCCGTAATCCGCGCTCCAGCCGAGTCTACTAAATAAAGCATCGGGCACCGAAGCTTTTCTGCGGTTTCTTGGATACGAATGATTTTTTCTACGGTCCGTGATCCCCACGATCCCGCCTTTACAGTTGAATCATTGGCCATTACACATACGGTTTGCCCGTTGATTTTTCCGATCCCTGTTACCACGCCATCAGCTGGCAGACCGTCAGCAAGACAATTGGCAAATAAAGCATCCTCAAATTGCATTCCCTCATCAAATAATAGCTTTAGACGATCTCGTACGAATAGTTTGCCTTTCTCCGCATTTTTTTGATGGTACTTTAATGCGCCGCCTTGTTCAATTTTTTCGACTTGTTCCGCCAATTTCTCGGTCAATGTTTTTGCTTGCTCGTTGATCACTTGCACTTCCTCCTTTACTCTCCTTTATAAACAGGCTTCCGCTTTTCTTTAAAGGCTTGCAGCCCTTCTAAACGATCCTTCGTTGGAATTGTCACCTCATAAGCCATCTGCTCCAGCTTCAAACCTGTATATAAATCGACTTCCAGACCTCGATTAATGGCTATTTTAGCTTGGGCAACAGCAATCGGCGCATTTTGAATTATTTGTCCGGCAAGTTCGTTTGCCTTTTCCATTAACTGCTCATACGGCACAACATATTCTACTATTCCGATGCTGGCTGCTTCCGCTGCCGTTAGCCGTTTAGCCGTAAAAATGAGCTCCTTTGCTTTCCCTTTTCCGATTAAACGCGGGAGACGCTGAGTTCCGCCGGCACCTGGAATAATCCCAAGCGCCGTTTCGGTTAATCCAAGCTGAGCATGATCAGAGGCAATGCGGATATCGCAAGCTAACGCCAATTCGAGGCCTCCGCCAAATGCAACGCCATTAATCGCGCAAATAGTTGGTGCTGGAAGCTGTTCAAATTCATTGATCGTCTCGCGAATCAGTGCAACCGTTTTTCTCACTTCTGTTTCAGTCATACTGGCACGTTCTTTTAAGTCAGCACCAGCACAAAATGCTTTTTTTTCGCTTCCTGTTACGATCACACAACGGATCGAGCGATCAAACCTTAATTGCCCAAGCTTTTGTTTCAGTTCCATTAACAGCGCGGTAGACAAAGCGTTGGCTGCTTGCGGGCGATGCAAAGTCAGCACTGCCACTCCATTCGCCGCCTCATAGAGAATAGAAGATTCCATTTAATCACTCTCCTTTATTAGGACAAACACGGATCAACAGTTTGCAAATAATGGCTATTGAGCGCTCGACCGATTTTATTTTGAATAAATAGCGCTGCCTCCGTTAACCGCCCAGCATCAATGCCTGTAGCAATACCCATGCCATGAAGCATATATAATAAATCATCAGTCGCTACGTTTCCGGAAGCTCCCGGTGCATACGGACAGCCGCCCAGTCCACCAAGCGAGCTGTCAAAAGTCGTAATCCCCATTTCTAATGAAAGCAGCACATTGGCTAAGGCTGTTCCCCTTGTATCGTGAAAATGCATGGATAGCTTTTCTTTCGGGAATTTCTTTAGAAGCGAGTTGAGCACAGCTTCCACTTGGCGAGGGGTAGCAACACCGATCGTATCACCTAAAGAAAGCTCATCCACTCCCATTTCAAACAACCGCTCTGATATAGCAGCTACCTGCTCAATGGAAACTTCTCCCTCATAAGGGCAACCAAAAACCGTTGAAAGATAGCCGCGAACGGTTTTCTTAGCACGCTTTGCCTCCTGAACAACAGCTGTTAAGACAGGAAAGGTATCTGAGATTGATTTATTAATATTTTTTTGATTATGCGTCTCGCTTGCAGACATAAATACAGAGATTTCATCAACTTGAGTCGTCAAAGCATTTTCAAGCCCTTTTTGATTCGGAACAAGCGCTGCATAAGTAACACCAGGAGCTCGTTCAATTCCTGCTGCAACATCTAGCGCATCGGCTAGCTGCGGAATCCATTTTGGATGAACAAATGATGTTATTTCAATGTACGTCAACCCTGTTTTGGAAAGCTGATTGATCCAAGCAATTTTATCTTCAGTCGCAATGGCTGTCTTTTCATTTTGCAGCCCATCACGAGGCCCTACCTCTTTAATCGTAACGTGTTTAGGCCAGTTGCCCACGCGCCTCACCTCTTATTCAAATTCAAGCAAAATATCGCCTTCATTGACAAAATCGCCTTCCTTCACATGAATTTCTTTAACGATTCCGTTTGCTTCTGCAGCAATAGGAATTTCCATTTTCATTGATTCTAAAATCACGACATCTTGCCCTTTCTCAATGTTTTCTCCGACAGAAACAATAACTTTCCATACATTCCCTGCCATTATTGCAGCAATTTGATTCATCTTTTTACTCCTCCATTTCCTGAGCTTGCAGATTGAAGGTCTTCCACTCTCTAATCAAGAAAAGTAGAAGACTTGATCAATATCTTATTTTTTGATAGAAACGCTGCTTAAATGCCGATTTACAAAATCGGTTGTTGTATGTCCCGCTTGAAATTCTGGGTGTGCCAACACTTTTTTTAGCATTGGAATGTTTGTTTTAATTCCTTCAATTTGATAGCTGCCAAGCGCTTGCAGCATGCGATTAATCGCTTCCTTTCGGTTTTCGCCTTTTACAATTAATTTAGCAATCATTGGATCATAAAACGGCGTTACGACCATTCCGCTTTGAACAGCTGTTTCATTGCGAATATGCTCTCCCTCCGGTAATTGAAGCTCAGTAATGGTTCCGGGGGATGGAAAAAATGTTTTTGGATCCTCTGCGTAAATCCGCGCCTCGATGGCATGCCCTTGACGCTGGATGTGATCTTGGCTATAGCCGAGCTTTTCCCCGGCAGCGATGCGCAGCTGCTCTTCGACAAGATCCAGACCGGTGATTTCCTCAGTTACTGGATGCTCTACCTGAAGACGCGTATTCATTTCAAGAAAGTAGAAGTTTTTCTGTTCATCAACAAGAAATTCAATCGTTCCTGCATTTGTATAACCAATATATTGAGCAGCTTGAATGGCTGTCTCCCCCATTCTTTTTCTTGTTTGCTCATCTAAAAACAGAGAAGGAGCTTCTTCAATCACCTTTTGGTGACGCCGCTGAATCGAACATTCACGTTCCCATAAATACACATAATTCCCGTAGTGGTCAGCAAGAAGCTGAACTTCAATATGGCGCGGATTCTGAATATACTTTTCCAAATACATCGCCCCATCGCCGAAGAAGGAAGTCGCCCGCTTTTGGTTGCCTTCAAACACTTTGTGCAATTCCTCTTCATTATGGACGATTTGCATTCCGATACCGCCACCGCCGCAAGACGCCTTTAACATAATAGGATAACCGATCGTCGCTGCTGTGCTTGCTGCTTCCTCGACATTTTGAAGCGGAAAGGAGATGCCGGGGACGATCGGCACGCCTGCTTCTGACATTGTTTTCCGCGACTCAATCTTACTTCCCATTTTCGCAATAACATCAGCATTCGGTCCGATAAATACAATTCCTTCCTCTTCACAACGGTGCGCAAATGTCGGGTTTTCCGACAAGAGACCATATCCTGGATGAATCGCTTCCGCTTTCGTCGCTTTTGCAACGTCAATGATTTTGTCAATATTCAAATAACTTTCACTGACATGCGGCTTTCCAATTAAATAAGCTTCGTTTGCCCATTTTACATGGAGCGAATCAGCATCTGCTTCTGAGTATATGGCTACTGTCTGAATTCCTAACCGCCGGCACGTTCGAATGACTCGAGCTGCAATTTCTCCCCGATTGGCCACTAACACTTTTTTAAACATGCAACTCCTCCTATTCATGTGTTGTCTTTGTACTAAGAATTTGTTTTGCCTGCTCGCGCAATTTAAATTTTTGAATTTTTCCGGATGCTGTCATCGGATACGAATCGGTAAATTCAATATAACGGGGGATTTTATGACGCGATATTTTTCCGCGGCAAAATTCTTGAACTTCTTCAGCCGTCGCAGTTTGCCCTGGTTTTAATATAATCCACGCCATTACTTCTTCTCCGTATTTTTCATCAGGTACACCGACCACTTGAACATCTAGAATTTTCGGATGCTGATATAAAAATTCTTCAATTTCCCGTGGATAAATGTTTTCTCCGCCGCGGATGATCATATCCTTTAGTCTTCCAGTAATGCGGCAATATCCATTTTCATCCATTATTGCTAAGTCGCCTGTACGGAGCCATCCTTCCTCATCAATCGCTTCTTTCGTCGCTTCCGGATTGTTATAATATCCTTTCATGACATGATACCCTCGCGTACATAGCTCTCCTTGCACACCGTACGGTACTTCCTTGTTTGTGCCTGGTTCGACTATTTTGACTTCAACGTTTGGAAGAGCACGCCCGACTGTCTCGACGCGCAAATGAATAGGATCATCCGTTCTCGTCTGAGTAATGACAGGCGAAGATTCAGTTTGTCCATAAGCAATCGTAATTTCTTTGGCTCCCATTTTTTCGATAACCGCCTTCATTACTTCAATTGGACAATTTGATCCCGCCATAATTCCTGTCCGCAATGAAGACAGATCGTATTTTTCGAAATCAGGATCGTTCAACTCAGCAATAAACATGGTCGGCACACCATGTAAAGCGGTGCATTTTTCGTCTTGAACCGTTTGAAGCACTTGGGTAGCATTGAATTCTTGTATTGGTACGATCGTAGCGCCGACAGAGACGCATGCTAAGACGCCAAGCACGCAGCCAAAGCAGTGAAAAAATGGCACAGGAATACATAAACGATCATCTTTCGTGAGTTTCATGCATTGAGCAATATTGTAGGCGTTGTTGATAATGTTGTAGTGGCTGAGCATAACTCCTTTTGGAAATCCTGTCGTTCCTGAAGTGTATTGCATGTTGATGACATCATGCGGGTCAAGGGAGTTCATTCGTTGATCGAGTTCATCTTCAGCGGTATCTTGAGCCATCGCCAAAAGATCATTCCATGTATATGTGCCAGGGTAACGCTTATCACCAAGAACGATGACATTTTTTAGACGTGGAAGACGCTTCGCCTTCAGCTGTCCTGGCTGACATTCGTACAGCTCCGGGGCAATCTCATAGATCGTGTCAATGTAAGAGGTATCGCGATATTGTTCGATTAAAAGAAGGGTCGTGGAATCTGATTGCTTCAATAAGTATTCTAATTCAGCTGTACGGTAGTTCGTGTTGACCGTCACAAGTACAGCCCCCATTTTGCCTGTAGCAAACTGGCATGCCAGCCATTCAGGAGTGTTGGTTGCCCAAATTGCAATATGCTCTCCTGACTGAATGCCCAGTTTCATTAAGCTTCGAGCAACAAGACGACAATATTCATCAAACTGCCTGTATGTCATTCTAAGTCCGCGATCTGCATACACAACAGCCTCATGCTCTGGATAAGCATTCGCTTTTTCTTCTAATAGTTTGCCAACCGTAACCTCTAACATCTCCGTCATAACATGCGCCTCCTTTGTTTAAATAAATTTTCATCCTCTCCATTTTTCTGTCCTTTAACATCCAAGCTGACGGGCAATAACGAGCCGCTGAATTTCTGATGTGCCTTCACCAATTTCCATGAGCTTAATATCGCGCAAATGGCGCTCGACCCCATATTCTTTCATATACCCGTATCCTCCATGAATTTGAATTGCCTGATTACATATGCGGAAGCCAGCTTCAGAAGCGAACAGTTTAGCGAAAGAGGCTTCTTTTGTAAACGGTTTCCCTTGATCTTTTAGCCAGGCCGCTTTATACACCATGCTGCGGGCTAATTCGATTTCCATCGCCATATCGGCAAGCTTAAATTGAATCGCTTGGAATTTAGAAATGGATTGACCAAATTGTTTCCGTTCCTTCGCATATTGAAGCGCTTTCTCAAACGCGGCTTGAGCGATGCCAACGGCAAGAGCAGCAATCGAAATGCGACCGCCATCTAGAGTATATAAAAATTGCTTAAATCCCTTTGCCGGATCCCCTAATATGTTCTCTTTCGGCACGCGTACATTTTCAAGCACAAGCTCGCACGTATTCGAGGCACGGACACCCATTTTGTCGTAATTGCATTGAATCGTAAATCCCGGAGCGTTTGTTGGAACAATGAAAGCAGAGATGATGTTTTTATCCTTGTCATCCTTTCCGGTCACTGCGGTGACAATCACTTGTCTTGCATGCCCTGCATTCGTAATCCAGCATTTTTCTCCATTAATCACATATTCATCTCCGTCAAGCACCGCTCTCGTTCGGGTTCCGCCAGCATCTGAACCGGCATTCGGTTCAGTTAACCCAAACGCTCCCAACGCCTCTCCTTTTGCCATCGGAACAAGCCACTTTTGCTTTTGCTCTTCTGTACCAAAATAGTAAATAGGGCTTGAACCTAATGAGACAGCAGCAGCATAGCTAAGACCTGTTCCGCCACAGGCGCGGCCAATTTCCTCTACAGCAACAGCATATGAAATCGTATCGCCACCAGCTCCGCCATATTCTTCTGGGAACGGGATTCCCAATAGCCCTAGCTCTCCCATCTTTTTGAATATTTCGATGGAAAAATAGGCTTCTTCATCCCATTTCGCTGCGTTTGGTGCAATTTCCTTCTCAGCAAACTCCCTTACCATTTCTTTAATCATCTGTTGCTCTTTTGTAAGTTCAAAATTCATGCTCTCTCCCCCATTTCTAACATATTATTCTAAAACCGACTAGTCGGTTTGTTTTTCATGAAAAATTTACGTTAACTAAAAATCATTTTTTAAATTTTAAAATGATTGAAGCGAAGCCTGCTTGCTTTTGATGAAATAAATGATATTTTCCGCCTTTTGCTTAGCCTTTTCTGTAAGGACAGAATGCAAAATAAAATCAATAAAATAGTCGGCAATTTGCTCGATTGTCATCGGCCCTTCCGGCTTATACCATTTATACGTCCAGTTCACCATGCCAATAATCGTCATTCCTGTAATTTCCACTGAAAGCTCTGGGCGAAACTCGCCTGCGTCAATTCCTTCGCGAATGACCCGAAAAATCACCTGCTTAAACTCATCACGTTTTTCATTAATTTTTTGTGCATACTCCGGCTTTAAATAATTGCTTTCTTGATAAAACACCGTTATATGCGGCTTATATAAATGAAATACTTTTACAAATGATTGAATAATAGCACATAAACGCTCTGTTGGGGTTTTGTAGTTTTCATAGGCCGCCTGTGCCTTGTTGAGCACATAGGTGATAAACACGTCGTGAATGTGATAAAGAAGTTCATCTTTTGATTTAAAATTATGATAAAAGCCGCCTTTTGATGCGTTGATTTCTGTGACAATCCGATCGACAGTAACCCCATGATAGCCGTATTGTTCAAAAAGATGCAGAGCCGTATCGATAATTCTTTCTTTTAAAGTTTTATTTGCCATAGAAAATCTCCTTCATCAGCTTATATTAACACAATTTTTAGAAAAGTTAAATATTTTATAGCTGTTATCTATAAAATACGTAATAAATGCCCCAAATGTCAATCCTCGTTTAATAAGATTGAGTCAAAATTTTGTGGGTATTTTCTTTTTTGTACAGAAGGATTTTTTATTCAAAAGCGTTTACTGAACTCCTTAGTTTGCTTGTGCAGTACCGTTTAGGATTTTTTAAATCTAACCATCGCTATCAAGGCATGATACATCGGGTTGCCAGATGAATGTTGTAGGTAAGGAACTGATCAAGAAGACACAGATATTGCTTTGATTTGTTTGTTTTTCTCTCTTATAAAACAATCGTTTGATATCTTCGCACAAGAGTTAATAGTTGTTTTTTTCTTTCCTGACTTAAAAAAATTCCGGAATAGTATGTATTAATCTAAGTTCGCATGTTTCATAAATTCTCATTCCATCTTCATCCATTGGTACAGATACAATGTTCGTGCCGCAGGATCGGCATACATTTGAGTGCCGTTGGATAAATAGGTACTTCTTGAAATCTCCCTGAAGGCAATCGTTCCCCCTCAGACACAATGTTTTTAGGTTAGTTTTTGTCTAATTCTATGTTGTAAAACGGCCTCCTTAAACCGTCTAAAAGAATAGGTTATCCTTTGCTTTGTTTCTCTAACAGTTCAATGATTCTATCCAGCTTCTTATCAATTTGTGCTGAACTTTTCTCATGACTAATGATTTGACTACAAGAACACTGCACGTGCAAAAGCAATAAGAAAAGCAAACATGACCAATGGAAAAATGAATGATTCCCAATCACCCATCCTCTTTTTTCTAACTGTATCACAAAGAAACAAAGGGCTGGAATCTTTGGTTGTATCCCGACTCACCATACAGTTAACATAACATTTTTATTAAAAACTTTAACAATCAGTAAATAGCAAATTTATTTTGATTGTTTGCTCTAGAGTGAAAAGCATCCATTATGCTTCTGTTTGATGCCCTTTAAAGAATTCTCTGTTTTTAATCCTTTTTCTTCTCCTTAAACTTCCATTTTTCCTTTACCTTCTTGTTTAATTATTTTCATTATTTTATTTCAATGTTCATTTAGCACATAGTTCTATTTTTGAAAAATAAGCGTTCACACTATACAATTTCTTATTAAAAAATCACCCGCCTAAAAAGGATTCTTATAAAAAAGAAGCAGGAACGTCTTCCCTGCTTCAGTTTCTTAGCTTCAATTGTTGGTTTTCCATGACATATATATGATCTGCGACACGATCAATAAACATGCGATCATGCGATACGAGGATAACAGTTCCTTCATATCCTTTTAAAAAACGCTCTAACGCTTCAATACAAAAAACATCCAAAAAATTGGTCGGTTCATCTAAAATCAGTATATTGTATCTTCCTAAAAATAGTTGACACAAAACTAGACGGATAGCTTCGCCACCGCTTAAATTGCGGACGTTCTTTTCTAAATCATTTCCTGTAAAATTCATTGCGTGCAGAACTGCACGAATCTTACTTTCATGATAGTCGCTTCGTTCTTTCATAAATGAAACTACTGTTTCGTTCTTTTCAAATTGATAGCCCATTTGTTTATATGATCCGATGACAGCTTTCGGAGAAAGAATAATTCCTTCCCCTTGCTGGATGATATGACGAAGGAGTGTTGTTTTCCCTGAACCATTTTTTCCCGTGATAGCGACCGTGCTCCCTAATGGGAATTGGAAACTGGCTTCTTTAAGCAGAATTTTATTTCCTGCCTTAAGCGTCAATCGATCCGCCATAATGGGAAACTTATTGTGCAGTTTGAGAGCAGCTGGCTGAGGAAAATAAAGGGTTTGTTCCTTTTTTGGCGCCTCTACTGCTTCGAGTTGCTCCGCACGCTGCTCAATCGCTTTTGCTGCACGTTGAATCGCCTTTTGGCTTGTATCCTTTGATTTCGTCATAAACATTTTATTTGCCTTTGCTTTTGTTTCCTTTTTTGACATACGTTTATTTGGCTGAGTAATTTTTTCAGCCTTTTTCATTTTCTCCTCAGCTGCTTTTAAAAGACGCGTTTTTTCTTTCACGTATTTTTCGTACTCTTTAAGCTGTCTATTCCGAGTGAGCTTTTTTTGTTCTGCGTAGTCTGAATAATTCCCCGTATATTCCGTTACACGCCCGTCTTCTACCTCCCAAATTTTTGTAACGAGTTCATCCAGCACATGGCGATCATGGCTTACAAGAACAAGCGCGCCATAGTAATAACTTAGCTCATCAATGAAAAACTGCACACCGTCCTCATCTAAGTGTGTTGTCGGCTCGTCTATTAATAAACCTTCATGATAGGTGGAGAAAATTTCCGCTAATTTCAAACGAGTTTGTTCTCCGCCGCTTAAATTTTTCACTTCTGTTTGCGGGATTGACAACCTTCCTAGCAATTTATAATCGATTTCACGTTTAACCGGTCTTGACAGCTGATCAAAATAAGCAAAATCGGCAAAGCGATGTACTTGACCTTTATCAGGCGTAATTTGGCCTGCCAAAAGCTTCAACAACGTACTCTTTCCGGCCCCGTTTTTTCCGACAATCCCGATACGATCAAATTGGTGTACGGCCAGTCGAGGAATATTTAATACAAGTTGGCCGGAAAATGAAACTTCAATATTATTTAACTCAATCAATACTTTTTCCATGATTCGCAGCCCCCATTCTTGTTGCAAATGTTTTCTTTACGCCTACTAAAATTTCCAAATCCACCATGATCTCAGCCGAATCCCGATTTATAAACGCATCAATACGCCCTTTATCCGCAGACCATGCTAGCGGGGTCATTTGCACCAAGTGTTTAAGATCAGCTTTATTAAGGTTCTTTGTGTAACATAAATGCTGCACATCCAGTAGATGGAGATGTTTTTTGAAAAGCGACACTGTTTGATCATTTTTATAGACCTTTTTTTCGTTGTGATCAAATAGTTCATCTCTCAGCTCTTTCAAATAATGAGGACGAGGAATAACTTTAATGACAAGTCCATCTTCAACTAATATCCTCTTGAATTCTTTGTAATTGGCGGGAGATAAGATATTTAGAATTACATGAAACGATTGATCCGCAAGCGGTGATGTTGCCAAGTCACCTACTAACCAAATTTGGTTTTCGTATCTCTTCGCAGCCATGGCAATGCCTTCCTTTGAAATATCAAGACCAACCCCAGTCATTGCCGAAACCTTACATTCGTCCAAAATCCTTTGTAAATGGGAGCCCTCTCCGCACCCTACATCTGCAACCATTAAAGGTTTAAAAGAAACGTCCATATACTCCTTTATCGACCTTGCAATCGCTTCATGCACGAATGTGTATAAGTCGCTTTCCATAATGATTTTGCGTCTTGCTTCAAACAATTCCTTCTTGTAATGACTAGTAGAGGAACGAGTCATCAAGTTTACATATCCTTGTTTAGTGAAATCAAAAGTATGATTTTTAGAGCATATTAGGCTTTTCAAATCAACAACCCTCATCGAACTTTTACAGAGTGGACATCTGAATGCCGCTACAAATTCACTAACAAGTTCTGCACTTTTGATTTTTTTGGTCATGTGATCTCTCCCTTTCCAAATAAAAAACACAGGCGATCTGCCTGTGATTCAGAGTAAAGGGAAGAAGACCCATCCTTATTTAAATTACGGGGCTATTTGAAGCCGTCACCAAATAAAGTGAAACTTCCATCAGTGGGCGACATGTGCTAGTGCCGATGAAGAAATGATGACGCTGCGTTTTTAATCGGCCTTCATCCCCACTGATGGTTAGCTAAACCAATCGGGCTTTTACGGGCAGTTATTCCCCACTTAGACTTATTATTTCAGCTTTAGTCTTGAAGCGGGGACTTATTGCCCGTTAAAGCGGGATAAACCTTCCTTTTGCTAAATAAAAGAAGGATAATTATACATATATAAAAAAGACAGACGAGACCCGTCTGTCTTCATATTACATATTTTCTATATGAAATGAAGATTATTAAAAAAGGACAGACTGCTCCCATTACTCTGCATTCACAAGCAGAGCCTTTGAACGTATTTAATTACTTAGTTCAAAGCTGGGAAACGCAATCTGACAGAATACACTTTTTAATAATCCTCCTTTAAATTTTCAGTACACCGATTATTATAGAGATCTTATCTGAAAAAGTCAAAGAAAACTAGCAATTATTCCGCTTTTATACAACATTTTCTTGAAGAAGCTGTCCATTAATCTCCCTGATTCTCCACCATCTGATCCCTTTAGAAAACAATAATACCTGAAGTTTGTGACAGCATTTTGTGCTTAACACATACACGTGATCATTTTATAAGCTTTAAATGATCGTGATCCAAGCAGTTTCATCACTTCCTGTAAAATCTTTTCTGTATTTTTTGCTCAACTGTCCAAGACGATATTGGTATTGCTCTTTAAATAAAAGCTATACATCGAAATTACCTTTGGTTCAAAAAAGAATTCTTCGCAATTATTCAAACTTGTCCAATTCCCTTTTTTCTCGTAAAAGTTTTTGAAATTCCATTTCTAATTCTTTAGATGGTTCGATACTTAAGCGACTTAGTACTTCTGATATTTTTGTTTCGAGTAAGAGACGTTTTTCTTTTGCAGTGTCTCGAGTTTTTTGCAGTTGAGCATGTTTATATTGCTGATAGGTTCCTTCAAAAAGTGCAATCTTTTGATTACGTATTGCCAAAATTCGTGTAGCGATATTTTCAATGAATCGGCGATCGTGGGAGACGAAGATCACGCTTCCTTCATACTCTTTTAGAAGAGACTCTAATGCTTCAACAGATTCCGTATCAAGAAAATTCGTCGGTTCATCTAAAATTAACGTATTGATATCACTTAAAAATAGTTTTGCCAGCGCAACTTTTACCCGCTCACCGCCGCTCAAAACCTCTACTGGCTTATATACATCATCTCTGAAGAAATGCATTCTCGCAAGAACCGTCCGAATAAGTGTTTCATTCTGTTTAGAAGAAGACTGGACATTCTCAATAATAGATTTTTCCACATCTAATATATTTAAATTTTGGCTAAAGTACCCCATTTTCACAGCCGGGGAAAGTGTAATGCCAGGCTCTTCGTTGATGATCTTTTTTACAAGCGTCGTTTTTCCACTTCCATTTGGACCGATAATCGCTAATTTATCACCACCGCGTACATAGAAGCTTGCATTGCTCCAAAGTACACGTTCGCTAATCCTGCCTGTTACATCCTCTACACGTAAGATAATTCGATTTTTAAACGCTTCTGCATTCGGCAAGTTCATCTTAAGCGGCGGGAGTTCTTTCACTTTTTCTACCTTTTCAAGTTTTTCTAATCTCGTTTCAATGGCTTTCGCTGTTTTTTGCAGCTTCTTTTGCTTTTTGGCAAAGTACGGCTTCGCTCCAGTAATTTTCGCCTCTGATTTACTTACCTTTTTAGGAGTCTTTGTTGCTCTTTCCGCTTTTTTCTCTTTTAATTTTAATGCTTCTTCTAACTGCTTTCTCTTTTTCTCGTATTTTTCATACGCTAACTGTTCTTGACGTCTCTCTACTTCTTTTTGTTCTACATAATCGCTGTAATTGCCTGTATATTCCTTAATCTTTCCTTCATTGATTTCCCATATGGTCGTACAAAGAGCATCCAAAAATTCGCGATCATGTGAAACAATGATAAATGCCCCCTGCCACTCTTTCAGTTTCTTTTCTAACCATTCAATATGGTCTGTATCGAGATTTGTCGTTGGTTCGTCTGCAAGTAAAAGCTCTGGATCTTTCACAAAAGCTTTTTGAATATATTCTTGCGTCACTTCACCACCGCTTTTTGTTGTATCTGTTCGTTTAAACTGCGGCAAAAGTTCACATTGAGTATGTTGAATAACGCTCCCTTCCTCTGAAGAAATTTTTTTAGCTAAAATATGAAGTAACGTCGTTTTCCCGCTTCCATTTCGACCAACTAATCCAATTCGATCTTTTTGATGGATTTCCAATCGATCCACATCTAGTAATAAACGATCCTGTACATAGTGCTTTATATGATGAGCTTCTAATAAGAGCATATGAACATCTCCTTTGTACTAACTTAGGAGACAAAAAAATGCCTCCTATATACATTCAGAATAGGAGGCATAAATATTTAGGGGCACACCAAAAAGAAACTATTCTTTTAGATCCACCTATAGAAGACCAATCCTATTCTGAAAAAACGACAATTGAAGTCATTGCAAACACAGCAGAGATTGTCTGCTAAACATAGCCTTCAATTGTAACCTTTCATAAATAGGATTAGTACTTCATTAGGTCAGTTCACCCTTCCGATCTTAAGTTTAAATTTACTATAAACGATTTACTAAGAATTGTCAAATGTTAATTGTAAATAAAAAACATTTTTGTTAATGGAACAAATTTTTTACATTCCACTCATACATAAATAGCATTTGAGGAGTTTCGTCACGTTTACACATCGACAGCCTGACAAAATTAAATATTTCGAAACAATAATAAAGCGTATCAAGGTATTTTTGGGATTAGAAAACGTCCCAACTGCATTTGATGAACAACAAAAGATTTATAGTTCTGGCTCTGTCACGGTCATCAGAGTAAGACTTGTTGGCGAGCTGCCTAACGGAACAACAGCAACAGATTTAGCCCTTAAAGTAACTCAAGTACCACTTTTTACTACAAAAATAACAGCACAGACCTTGGTCATTGGTCTGTGCTGCTAATCTTTATAGATCATGTTGTAATCGTTGATTGATTGCTTTCCTTCTTTTCACTTTTTTTACGGAAATAGGTCGCCACAATCGGTCCAGAGATGTTATGCCAAACGCTAAAAATTGCGCTTGGAACAGCGGCAATAGGCGAAAAATGAGCAGTCGCCAGCGCAGCTCCAAGTCCGGAATTTTGCATGCCGACCTCAATAGAAATCGCTTTTTGTTTCGGCTCTGACATTTTAAGCAGCTTCGCAAACCAGTAGCCGATCAGCAATCCAAGCCCATTATGAGCAACGACGATAAGGAAAATAAGAAGCCCGCTTTTTGCGATAGCCTGCTGGTTTTGAGCGACGACAGCAGCCACGATAGCCACAATAGCGATAACGGAAACGAGCGGAAGAATTTGAACGGTTGCTTTTACTTGTTTTTTAAACAACATTTGTACAATCAGTCCGAGAATAATAGGAATAAGTACAACTTTCACGATTGACCAAAACAGAGCACCGGCTGAAACGGACAGCCATTTCCCTGCAAGCAGCAAAATTAAGGACGGTGTTAAAATGGGAGCAAGCAGGGTTGACACGGACGTAACAGCGACTGAAAGCGCCGTATCACCTTTTGCCAAATACGTCATGACATTGGAAGCCGTTCCGCCAGGACAGCAGCCAACAAGAATGATGCCGATCGCTACTTCAGGTGAAACAGGCAATAAGGTAGCGAGCAAAAAGGCCAAAATCGGCATAATAAAAAATTGGGCGATTACCCCAATCAGTACATCTATCGGACGTGCGAAGACTTCCTTAAAATCATTGGCTGACAAGGTCAATCCCATTCCAAACATGACGATACCTAGCAGCGGCACAATATATGGGGCGACCCATGTAAATGCTTTTGGCTCAAAAAAAGCTAATGCTGCGAATAGTAATACCCAAATTGCAAAAGTATTGCTGACAAAATTGCTTAGTTTTACAAGAGTCCCCATTATTTCTTCTCCTTCCAATTTATGAATACAACAGCTATTATACATTTAATATTCAAAAAGTTTCAACTATAAAAATAATAGGTTACTATGGTCTCTCCCGTTTTTTTTCCACACGACGATCAGCGTGCAAAATGAAAATACTATATTTCATTAAAGGCGATCCAACCAATTTGCGAATACGATAAATGCATTGATGTTTTCACCATCGAAAACACTCAGGAACAACCGACTGCATAGCTTCATGTCGATTGACCGATACTGATAGCAATTCATATTGGATAGATCGTCGTATATGGGGTACACTGGTCAACGTTTGTTTGCATCGTTTTCCTCTCCCAATATAATGAAAAAGGATGATGACTCTTATTAGCAACGATGAATTTGAAAAAGTTTACTTGATAACGGCTGATTTTATGGACCGTATCTATCACTGATTAGCTATATATTCATGACATTTTACGAGCATAGCGCTTTATGCTTTACAATTGGAGTGGTTAGCCTACGTGATTCCATCCGCTGGCAGACAGATCTTTTCTGTATATAACTGCCCTTAAATTTTTCTTAGTTTGCTTTTTTAGATCAATTTTTGTTAAAAAGTTTAATTAAATCTTCTTTGTTTTGGAGTAACTATTTCAACTGCTGCTAATATGCAAAAATCCCGCAGCTACTCGCCGCGGGAAAATGGAGCAACATTTATTCCGGTTTATAAATCCCATATTTCACAATTTTAAGATAATCATTCAGTTCCTTTATCGAAGAATCCAAAATATGAGCAATATCAATTTGTTTATTTTTGTATAGAGTCAAGTACTTATTTGAGAGCTGTTCACCGATAAACATCGTCATATTGATCACGGTATCAACGGAAATATCATCTCTCAGTTTTTCCGTTTGGATTAAGTCTTTAATATAAACATGCTCCAGCATAAAATCTTCCTGATACGTTTCGTAGTGTTCCTTAATAATTTCTTCCATTTCTTTAACTGCTACAGGGGGATTGGCGAAAGCATCCGCAATAAAATGAGCTTCTAGCAGATACTTCGCTGTCACTTTATGTTTTATCAGGACAATTTCTTTAATTCTTTCAAAGAAATCATCAGCTTTAGCTTGTTTTATGGCTTCCATAACTTCTTTCGTTAGAAGATCTTTCACATAATTGACTAAATAAAGGTATAAGTTTTTCTTGCTCTTAAAATAATGAAAAAGGATTCCTTTAGAAATTCCCGCCCGCTTCGTAATGACATCTGTAGAAGCTTTTTCATAACCGTTTTTTACAAATTCCTCAATGGCCACCTTGATAATCAAATCTTTCTTTTCCTGCGGCTGCTTTTCAAATGCTGAATACAATTTTTACACCTCAATTTTCATTAAACTGCAATATCCTTCTTTCTATATACCATATATGAAGTGATAACACTAATGAAAATGACAGCAGCCATAATAAACATATAAAGAGGCTCTAATTTATTATCATTAATAATTTGGGCGGCGTCCACATATTTAAACGGGCTGAAATATTTTAGAACTTCTAAGTCTTCCGAAATCCCTGCCATCACATTCATAAAATAGGCAGCTAAGACAATCCCAAGTGAGACAGACATGATGCTTCTTGTTTTTTTCAACATTGATGACAACATAAACGCAATGGCACCGAATGTCAAATGAAGCAAAATGGTTGCGACGGTTAGTAAGCTAAATGTGTCTGTCGGTACATCCGGGTCATCTGCAAATTGAAATCCAATGATACTTGTTATCGTTGAAACTCCGTTCAAGATCAATATATTTACGAAAACGCTCAAAAGTTTTTCTGTTACGATTCTGCTTCTTCCGACCGGTTTTGACAGCAAAAATTCAATCGTCTTTTCATTTTCCTCCTTCGCCAGTATATTGGATGCAAGAATGGCCGAGTAGATGCTTCCTAAAAGTGTAGTCATCATATATATTTCTACTCCGTAAAAACCCATTAGCTCTCCAAGATTTAATTCATTCATTCCAAACACTTTTTTTATCGGTTCCGGATAGGATTCAAGCAGTTTGTTCATTTCATTTTGCTGCTCAGCAAACTGCGGATAAATACTTAACGTCAATAAAATGAGACCGCTGAGTACGACGCTCCAAATAATCAAAGATTTTAAGTTCCGTTTCAACTCTCTTTTAAAAATCATATAGATCCCTCCCTTACTTCTCATAGTAATGGATAAATACTTCTTCGAGAGACGGCTCTTCAATTAATAGATCTTGAACCGGCATAGTATTCAATTGATTTAGAAGCGTCTTTATATCCCCGCTGTAAAGCAGCGTCATTTCACTGCCGTTTATTTCTTTTTTCACTATTCCTTCCAGATCGAAGTCAATTGCATTCGCTTGTTCAAACGTAATGGTAATATTTTTCAAATTGTTTTTCGTGAGATTTTCAATCGTTTCTACTTTAACAAGCTCCCCTTCCTTAATAATGGCAACCCGATCGCACATCTTTTGCACTTCAGAAAGAATATGAGAGGAGAAAATAATCGTTGTTCCCTTCTCTCTTTCCTCTGTAAGAATTTCAAAAAAAGTGTTTTGCATAAGCGGGTCGAGTCCGCCTGTCGGTTCATCCAAGATTAGAAGTTTTGGCTCATGCAAAAGCGCTTGGACAATCCCAACCTTTTTCCGATTGCCAAATGAGAGATCCTCAATTTTTTTATGGAGATCAAGATCAAGTTTTTCTGCCAGTTCTTTCATTCTTTTTTGGTTAAATTTTTTGTAAAAGCCTGCCGAGTATTTTAATAAGTCAATCACTTTCATATCATCGTAAAAATGAACTTCAGACGGCAAATAGCCCACGTTTTGTCTAATTTCTTTTGACTGTTTGACGATATCTTTCCCGAAAATCGTAGCGCTCCCGCTGGTCGGATAGAGGAAATTTAAAAGCGTTCGAATGGTTGTGCTCTTGCCTGCTCCATTCGGACCGATAAATCCAAAAATTTCCCCTTCTTCAACTGAAAACGTTAAGTTCACAATTCCCCTGTTCTTCTTATACGTTTTGGTCAAATTTTTAACATCGATAATTTTCATCCTTACGCCTCCTTTGGGTGGCTTTGTACGGATTGACTGAGCAGTCAACTCCATTATATTAAAATTGACTGGATAGTCAATTTGTTTTTTTTTAAAACTGCAGGTTGAAAACAGTTCCATGCGAAGAACATGACATAATCCATTTTCTCCAAAACAAAAAAAGAGGATGCCATCTAAATAGACATCCCATTTTGTCGTATATGCATTGTTTGAATAAAAATATAAATATGCAATAAAAAGGCGTTAAATGTTTCCTTTGCTTAATTTTTTTGAAAACTTTCGCTTTATATTTCCCTTTTTCGTACTTAATTCCACTTTACTTTATTTACAGTACCATTCCATTGCATTTTGATAAAGGATTTTTTTAACTGCTTTATCATCAAAATGCTCTTGGATTAATTCGATATCTGAAAACCGGAATGGTCTTTTTGCCCTTGTAGAAGGCAGGTCCGTTCCAAACATGAGGGCATCTGGATTCACCTTATAGATATCTTTCATCGCTTCAACCGGGTCAAAATCAATTCGTCCAAATCCTGTTGCTTTTACACGTACACCCATTTCAACTAATGCAAGCAAATGTGGAAATCCTTCCTTCGACAAGCCTAAATGGTCAATGGATACTGCTGGAAGTTGGGCGATAATTGGCTTGATAGCCGGCAGCTCTTTTGAATTAATATACAATTCTGTATGCCAATTAGCTAGCTCATAAACTCTTTTAGCAAAATAATCTAATCGACGAATGTCCTCAGAACCCCCGCGATTTACATTAAAACGCAGTCCTCGGACACCGTGTTTATTTAGCTCAATAATTTCTTCGTCGGACGTATCGTATGGAAGCTGTGTTATACCGACAAAATTCTTCCCTAGTTTTTGTAATGCATCCAACAAATATGTTTGGTCAAACTTTTGAAAAGAGCCTGAAACAATTGCTCCACCTACTAAATCAATTGTATATACATGTTGTAAATAATCCTCTGTTGTAAATGGCTCGGGCAAGAAGCCTTGATTTTCGTATAATGGAAACTTTGGATCAATAATATGTAAATGCGCATCAAATATTTTCATCAGATTACCCCATTCAATTGAATGTATATATTTTAAGATTCATCTTGGTTGAACCAACCAACATTTAATCTTAATTACAAATTTCAATATTATAATCATGCCTATAATTATTACTGTATTTTTTTAATTAATATCGGAATATTCTTGCTTTTATTATATCGGTTAAAAAAAGATGGCATAAATATGGCTCTTTATCATCTTCTATAATAGAGTTTCTACCAAACTTTATATCAAATCTGCAAAAAACGTCAGTATAAACTGACTTTAAAACTTTCTCTTTATTATGATTTTTTAAAAGTACATAAAAAATCAGCCTATCTCGTTCCAATATCGTATCGTTATTCCTATTCATGATAAACAGAAAGAAAAAGACGGGATCTTTTTTGTAAATATTATACAAAATTCATGCTTAAAAAATAGAAGACTGTTGTTCTTGAATCGAACATACTATTCTTTCATTTTGCTCACTTACCGCAAACCATTCCGTTGTTCTTCCTGGAAATATAGGTAGGATTTAACAAACAAATATACAACCCCGATCAATGTAACGGCTAAAAACAAGATAAAACCCCATATTCCTTCAATAAATACCGTCAACATTAATGCTAATCCCATGAACACAAACACTTTTCCGCCTATACGATGCGTCTTGTTCCAAACTGTTTCATTCGCTATCGTCCAAGGTGTACGAATCCCAACGAAGTAGTTATGTTTGAGTTTAGGCATGTAGTTTCCTAATACAATGAATAAAACTCCGATTCCGATTGGCACAAATAAATCCACATCTACAGGAAACCCTAGGTTATAGGCTAATGTCACGATATGAAGAGCAATAAAAAAGATCACTAATACGTTGATTATTATGTTATAGCTCCCTTTAAATTTTTCATAGTTTGCTTTTTTCGGATCCATTTTTGGTAAAAGTGTCATTAACAATACGATTGAAGTCATAATGAAAGGGAGACTAAACGCCCCAAACCATTTGCTACTGTACCCATCCGCTTCACCAGCCGTATTCCAATGAGTGGCCACTTCATCAGGTAGATATGGGATCGCAATCAAACTTAACAAATAACTAAAAACCGTCAACATGACCACGAAGCGATTTGTTCTCATCATTTATCCCCTTCCTTTTGTAAAAAATCATAAAACCAACTCATTAAATCTTGAAAGACGGTTGTGTTTAACGAATAATAAATATGCTGTCCGACGCGTTGATCTTGAATCAAATCCGCTTGCTTTAAAATTTTTAAATGATGCGACACGCTCGGTTTCTGCATATCAAAATGGGAAGCAATTTCACCAGCGGTTAAATCCCCACTTTTCAGCAAGGAAAGAATCTTTCTTCTAGTGGGATCAGCAATGGCTTTAAACGCTTCGTTAAATAACAAAGAACGCACCACCTTTTAAAAAAAATAAGTAATATTCTATTTAGATATTTAGAAAATCATCTAATTACGAAACAAAAAAAATTAGATATTTAGATATTTTTCTAATTATAGAATATTCTATTTGCAGATAATTGTCAATGAGTTCGTAAAACAGGTTAAGTAACGAAGCCGTTGAAAAATCGAACCGTCTGATTTTTTCCTACACTCTATACCATAATAAACCACACCATTCATATTTTCATTTCTCCAGTTCAATTTGTTTTTTCTTCTTCTGGGAAAAAAAAAGCCGCTGCGGCGGCTTTTCTATATAAGCAATTCATATTTTTAGCGGGTTGCAGCCGCTACTTCCTCTAATTTTTTGGTGGAATTTGTCATGTTATTCAACAAATCCCTCAATCTCTTCAACGCTCCCGTCACCTCTTCCACCATGGCCAGCAGCTGCTCGCTGTTTGCGGCATTGGATTGAATGTTGCCGTGCATATTCTCAAATACATCAATCACGCATTGGCCGTTTTGAAACATAGTTTCAACCGAATCTCCCAGCTGGGCAATCTTTCTTGACGACTCTTTCGTAGCATCAATCAAATGCTGAATAGAATCGTTCGCATGCTGAATTCCCTGTCTGCTGCTTATAATAACTGACAATTGATTGTCATTTCCTTCTTTCGTACTGGCAATTTCTCGCTGAATATCCAATAAGATTTGAGCAATCTTATCAGTTGCCCTTCTGCTTTCCTCCGCCAGTTTTCGGACTTCTTCGGCCACGACAGCGAATCCTTTCCCCTGTTCTCCAGCTCGAGCGGCTTCAATGGCTGCGTTCAACGCCAGCAAGTTTGTCTGTTCCGCAATACCTTTAATTAGTGAAATAATTCCTCCAATTTCCTCTGAACTTTTGGCTAGCTTTTCGATTCGGCTGCCGCTTTCTTCTACTCCTTTGTAGATATTTTCTATTACATTCGTAATATTTTCCAACCCCCGAATACTGCTTTCCGCTAGACCCTTGGCATTGTTTGAGAAGTCTTCGAGCTCGGATGTCATGCTGGAAACATTCGTCAAGGTACGGGACATATTTTCCACGATTTCCCCGGCTTCATTCAGCTGCTCAGCTTGCTGTTGATTGTTGTGTGCATTATCTGTCACAGCCTTGGTAACCTGTTCCAATGTCTCCAGCGTTGTATCCATCTCTGAACGATATTCCTTCTGGGTCTTTGTGACAGCAACTAAATTGCCTTGGATTGCCGACAGCATTTCCCGGTACTTTTGTACCACTTCTGTAATTGCTTCTTGAATCTCTTTTAACTCTTTCGCTTTTACTTGCTCCCATTTTACTTCCTGCCCGTCCCCTGCTTCCCGCAGGACTCTAGAGAAAAATTTCAACGGCTTTAACACCGAGCGGATCACACCAAAAAGGACAAAGAGGAACAACAGTGAAAAGATAAAAATCGCCAGCATGATTTTATATCCAACCCCATTAATCAACTGCTGAAACTCCTGCAATACTTGGTTAGTGGATTCGGCATGCTGGAAATACGGGGCAGCATCTAACAAGGTATATAATACATAACGCACATTTCCATCCGCTTTTACCGGAACATAAGCCTCCACATGATTGTCCTTCAGGAAAATCCGAGTTTTTCCGGAAGAAAAGACTGACTGAACATTTTCGTTTTTTGCAGCCTTTCCTTTTTCCCACAGCAATCGCTGTTCTTTCTTTAATGTTTCCATCAATACGACTTGTTTGGGATCAAACAAATAAATTGCTTTCACTTCTTCCTTCTCTTGGATGTGACGGGCGAGCGACGATTCAAAATTGCTTACATCTAACGCCGATTCGACAATTCCCTTTCCATCAGCGCGGGGAATGGCCATAAACTTGAAAATCTCTCCGGTCTCTGCTTTGATCGTCAAGGTTGAAGGCAGCATCTGCTCTTCACCCGTCAGCAATTTGCGATATCCGTCCCAAATATCAAATAAATTACTCCCTAGTGCCGCTTTCTCTGTAGATGCGACAAAAATTCCATCTCGATTTGTCAGATAAAAATCTGTCATCCCTGTTTGCTCTGCCAAACGCTTCAAATCTTCGTTATGTAACGTTCTCCCCCGATCCTGCTCCTGCAATAAATAGGCTGCATTCAGCATATTTTTCTCCATCGACTGCTCAAGTTCAACTAAATTTCTGGAAATTTGATTCGCAAACGCCTCCACTTCCACCTCTAATTTTGTTTCCGCTTCCTTCCATACTTCATCAGTTATTTCATTCCCTTTTTTCTCTAAAGTGTTTCTTTCCAACCATAATACTAGAAACGTGCTGGACAATAACAAAAAAACAAAACCTGCCATTAAAGCAAAAAGCTTAGCTTTCATAGTCATTCCGTCATATCCCCCTTTCTTACCTCTAGTCAAGTATTTTTTATTAAATAATTTGGTTAATATAGATTTTATTTTGGAAGGAAGGGGGACCCCTTCCTTCCAAAATAAATTTTCGCATGACAAATAGACCTCACGATTTCCATTTTTTTCGTCAGGTCTTTGTGATATAATCTTACTTACGATTACTGATGCATTGTTGCCTTTTCGTAATCGTATTTCAGATTATGTGTGATAAGGTGATAAGCCGATTTCAAGAACTTATTCACGCATGCTATGGACGCAACTTTATGAGGTTTCCTCTGGGGTTGCGTTTTTAATTTATCATAATAATCTACAATATGATTTTGTGTGTTTTTCCGTAGTTGGATCATGGTCTGGATCATGTAAAATAGAATCTTTCTAAGTTTGTTATTTCCTCTTTTATTAATCTTGTCTTTATAAAAGGTATTCCCAGATTGATATCTCATAATATCAATACCGACGTAAGCATTCAGTTGTTTATGGTTTTTGAATCGTCGAATATCTCCTAATTCTCCAATTAAACGAACTGCAGTCGTTTCTCCGATTCCTGGAAATGAAATTAAAATCTGATACTCTTGTTTATCTTTCGATAATTTAACCATCTTTTGGACAAGTTGATCTCTTTTCTCCTTCAAGTCTGCAATCCGTTTGGCATAATCCCGCACTTGTTCACAGCGAATATCATCTTTTGAAATTGCTGGATACGCTTCTTTTGCTGCTTCGATTAAAGCGATCCCTTTTTCTTCAGCACGTGCCAATGATAAGTTTTTTCTTGTGTTGGCTTTTAAACGATTACGAATCACTGTTTTTGAACAAACTAACACATGATCCGGATGAGGGTATAATTGAACGACATTCAAAAATAAAGCAGAACGTTTACTGAATAGCTTTTCTAACTCGGGAAAACTCAATTGTAGAATCGCATGTAAACGACTATATAAATGCGTCATTTCACTACTTAATTCATCATAATATCTCGTCATTGCACGCATTTGTTTATAATATTCCCCTTCTTGATAAGTTTGTTCACGTTCAACTCTAAAGTGAGTTTTCGCAAGTTCATGAGCGTCGCTTTTATCTGTTTTTTGTCTCCTCATTGAAGCCATTTGAATATTCGCTTCGAGTGGGTTAACTCGATAATACATATAACCTTGATCACCTAAGAATCGTTCTAGTGGTTTTGAATATACGCCTGTTGCTTCAAAGACAATATCAGGTGCCTGTGCATCTTTTTGTGTTAAAGATATAAGGGTTTCGTTTAATTTCTCGAAAGAGTAGCGGTTATGGGTTATTTCACCCTCATATTCGCATTGACGATAACGGTCATAAATGACCATTGTACTTTTCCCCATACTGACATCAAATGCCACTACGTGTTTCATATTTTCTGCCTCTCCTTTTTAGCCAAACATAGAAGTTCTTCACATTGCCTTATTGATTCCATTTTCTTATACACGGTCTCTTCGGACCCAACATACTAAACTGATTCAAATAAGGATGTGAAGTTGGTCTGTTTTTAATACGGACTCTATTTGGTCCCAGGGGATGTTCGACCTTCCTTCACTTCTACTATAAAAAAATAGTAGCACAAACCTTGGCCTAGGTCTGTACTACTAATGTTAGTATGTTTTAAATCGACAAATGTAAAAAAACGGCTGTAGGTTTGTTTTTTAGGAAAATTTAAATCTCATATCTAGTTTTTTATTTATTATCATCAGTGAAAAATAAATCCAACGGCTCATCTTGCCGTATCCAATTCCTTTTTCGATAATTCTGAATTTTCTCACTTTATATCAGTAAAGCGGTTACAATTTGACCGATTGCCTATCGTTCAACTGCACGATCTCCCCTCGCTTTCGTTTTTAATAAACGGACATTTATTTAGATTTTTTAAATAACTTTCCTGAATCCGTGACAAAACATCTTTACAATGGTCGCAAACCGTTGATACGATAAGGGAAAACGACGTTGACGATTCTTCATCAAGTAGGTGATGTGATGAAAGATTTCCCGATTCGGTTTGTATTGACAGATGAAGCGATTACCCCAAGTGCTGGGCTTGCTCTCGTTGGCTACTTACTCCATCGAACGAAACTGGATAAACGGGTAAACGCACTTCGGCTTCCAACGGTTCGTCGAGAAGTGCACATTTCCCATAGCGATGTCATTCGCTCGATGATTGGCTTGCTTGCCACAGGAAAAACGGATTTCGATCATATCGAAGCGTATCGTCAGGACGATATCTTTTCGGCATCGATGGGGATTCAGCACGTGCCTTCCTCTCCAACCTTGCGACAACGACTCGATCAGCTCGCTTGTCTTCCGATGACCGAAACGATTCTTTGGGAGGAGTCCATACGTCTGTTGATTCAACGACATGCCACTTTGTCCCCTTGTTGGACCAAAGGAAAGACGACATGGCTTCCCCTTGATATAGATGGTTCCCCATTTGACAACTCCGATACGAAAAAAGAAGGAGTCAGTCGAACGTATAAAGGATTTGACGGTTTTACACCGTTGTTTGCGTATGCAGGGAAGGAAGGGTATCTCGTTCATGCCGAGTTGCGTCCAAGGAAACAACATGTGCAAGACAACATGCCCTCGTTTTTAGTCACCGCTATCCGTCGAGCTCGTCAATTGACTTCATCTCGTCTGCTTGTTCGCATGGATGCAGGAAACGATGCAGAAGCGAATGTGCACGTATGCCTAAAGGAAGACGTGGACTTTGTCATCAAGCGAAACTTACGCCGAGAATCGACAGCGCTTTGGTTCCAGATCGCTTCGCAAAAGGGCAAACGTGTCGATGATGGACAAAGCGAAGGAGTACAAACCTATGAGCTATGCCTTCCACAGAAGGCAGCGATCGATGGAAACACGTATACGTACGTTCAAGTCACCCAAGTGACGGAACGGACGATGGAACGCAATGGACAGCTGATGCTCGTTCCTGATTATGAAGTGGAAAGCTATTGGGTGCGGCTCAAAGGATACGAGCATGTTCGAATGAGCGATGTGCTCGCGTTGTATCATGACCATGCGACATGCGAACAGTTTCATAGCGAACTGAAGAGCGACTTAGATTTAGAGCGGCTTCCATCTGGGAAGATGAAAACGAATGCGCTCGTGTTGGTCATGGGAGCCTTCGTTTACAATCTTCTTCGTCTGATTGGACAAGATCTATTAAGCGATCCGAGACATCCGTTGCACCACAAAGTGAAACGCCGCCGCATCAAGACGATTATTCAGACGGTGATCACGATGGCAGGGCGACTCGTCCGTCGATCACGACAGATCTGGATGAAACTGACGCGAAGGAGTGGCTATAGCGAGCCCCTACTGAACGTCTATCAGAAATGGAGAGAGGCAAGATAACGAACGAATGTTCGGGCACTGATGTCCAACGTCACTCCCTGTGCTTTTTTGTCTATTTTTTTGGTTCGTATACCTAAAAAAGAGATTTGTTCCATTTTCGGAAATAGAGATGACATAGGTCATAAGCATAAAAAGGGTTTTATGGATTATCAATCCATCAAAATTACAACAAAATCAAAGTCGATTTCAATTCATCACGGATTCAGGTAACTTTCAAATTAAGGTATTATTTTACATATGTTTCAAAAAATGTTTCAGGAAAATGATGGATACATTTTTATTAAAGCGAAATGAGGAGGAGAAATCAAGATGATAAATAGAAAATTCCGACAAAAAAACAGAAAAAGGTACAAATATTTTTTTGAAGTATGAGCAGCTCTCTTCTCTGACAAATAAACATAGGATTGGAAAAAAAGAGTTTTTTTGGAATTAAAATAACATATTATTCCAAACATTTTTTAAATTTCCATTTAAGACCATTCAAATGTTGATTTTAAAAGGTTTAATGTGATCTACGTTAAAATTTCTGGAGCATGTTACGATGAATATAAAAGAAAAGGCACATCTATGTCCAAAATGAGTGGAAATGATTTTGTAAGCAATAAGGGTTTTATTTATATCTTTATTTAGTAACTGTAGATGAGCAAATTCACTAACATAAATTTACATCCGAACAAAAAAGGAGACATGAACCCGATTCCTTGATTAGAATAGATGTGTCACCAAACCATTCTCAAGGAGGTTCATGTCTCATGAATAGACTACCACATCACCAAGGAATCGACAAGTTTTTCGCAATGTTGGGGCTGGCCCTTTATTTCTCTAAGCCGGTCATGAAGCATCTCGTTCATATTATCGATGCGCTGACAACGAAAGGATTTGTGGGAACCTTGACCGATCTGCATCATGAGAGCTTTCATCCCAACCATCGAACGACACTGAGCCATTTTTTCACGAAAAGCCCTTGGGATGAAGAAATCTTGCTTCGCAAACTCCAGCAGTGGATGCTTCGTCATGTGGAACGAACGGCCAAGCGAAAGAATCACCCCATTTTTGTTTCGATCGATGATACGATCTGCCGAAAAACGAAGCCTTCGTCACAGGCGAAACACGCTATTGAAGGGTGTAATTGGCATTATTCTCACGCGGACAAAAAGTCGATTTGGGGACACTCTCTCGTCTGGCTCATGGTTCATACGATGACGCAAGCCTTTCCCTTTGCGTTTCGCCTCTACGACAAGGCGGATGGGAAAAGCAAGGGTCAATGGGCCATCGAGATGCTTTCTTCTTTGGATGTGCACGGTTCTGTTTATGTGCTGATGGATTCTTGGTACCCATCGAAAACACTCGTGGAAGCCTGCCTGAAAAAAGGATTCCACGTCATTGCGATGCTCAAGACGAATCGGGTTCTTTATCCAAAAGGCATCGCCATCCAAGCCAAACAGTTTGCCCGCTATATCGAACCGAACGACACCCATCTCGTCACGGTGGGAGAAGAGCGTTATCGCGTGTATCGCTACGAGGGAGCGCTGAAAGGTCTCGATGATGCCGTTGTGTTGTTGGCTTGGAAAGCCGATCAGCCGATGACACCCGAACATCTTCACTGCGTCTTGAGCACCGACCGGGAGCTAAGCGATGAAGAGATCTTGCGCTACTATGCCCAGCGTTGGTCGATCGAATGCTTTTTTCGACAAGCGAAAGACCAGCTGAAGCTCGATGGGTACCGCGTTCGTCAACGTCGGGCGGTGAAACGGTATTGGATCTTGGTGCAACTCGCTTATGTGTACAGTATGGTCGAATCCAACAGCGATTTCTCTACCGGGCTTGACTTCCTTCGAAAGAAGAAAGGACATAGCCTCGTGGAGTTTATTTACGATGCAGCGAAACAAGATATTCCCATTGATGTCGTTAAAAAACAGCTTCATGTGGCATAAGGGGTACTCCGTTTGTCTCTTTTTACATGGTAATTATTGTAATGAAAATTGCTCAACTACAGTTAGTAATATATTTAAATCACCTTAATGCTACTTTACGGTTACATACTGCAACTATAAGATTCTTTAAAAATACTTAAAACATTTTTAAAATATTTTAACAAGGAGTGTAATAACAATGGATTTTCATAAAATACTAAAAAAGAAAAGAATAGAAGCCCATTTATCACAAGAAGAATTAGCAGAACAATTAAACATAAGCCGACAATCAATTTCGAAATGGGAAAATGAGAAAGGATATCCAAATATTGAAACGCTCCTAAAAATAAGTTAAATATTCAACGTCACAGTAGATGAGCTTTTAAAAGGAGATGATTACTTGAAAAATAAAATAATTCAAGACAGTAAAAAGTTAAAATACCCAAAATGGAAATCTTTCTTCGATATTTTAACTTTCATAGGTTTGATATTCATAATTGCAAAAATAATTGTATTTATAATTACTAAAGTAACTGGCAACGAAATTGGTTTCTTATCAGGATCCATAATTTATTCATTCCTACCGCTACTTTTAATGATTATTGGAGCTATTGGTACTGATATATTAAGCAAAAAATATAAATGATGCTTTATTCCAATTGCTTTATTGACGTTGAGCCTCGGAACCCTTAACAATCCCAAAACTTGTCGAATGGTCGGCTTAATAGCTCACGCTATGCCGACATTCGTCTACAAGTTTAGTTAAGGGTTCTTCTCAACATCAATAAATTTTCTCGGCATAAATGCGTTTATTTGCTTTGTCTACTCAGTAGACCTAGTAGACCCGACATAAATAAATTTCAACATCCAAGAGCGCACTTACATACCAAAAATGGTATCGTGCTAAAACCAAAATTTACGTGTGATAATCTAATAGCCTTATTTTACATTTTAAAAGGCTATTTAAAGCAAACTTTAAAGATATATAGTTTATTACCTATATAATTATATTTGTTTCTTAAAACGTAAATATGAGCCAAATAAGAGGTGTTTTTATGACGATAAACTTTGTATTCACTTTTTCTGTATTTGATAAAACATCAAACGAAATTGCTGAGCTATGTAATATCCCTAACGACCAAAGAATTCAAAAAACAATTAAAATCATGAAAGACCAAAACATATCAGATATCGATTTTGAATTTCTTAAAATTTATGATTCTTATTTTGCAGATAATCCAGATATCAATTTTTAAAAAATCCAGTATCATTTTTTAAGACACTGCCCAGTTACATGCAAATTAAAATTTTCATGATTTTTTATAGTTCCTAACAGGGTTAAAATTTGTATAACGAAAGTATATTGTTTATATAACGTTAGTATAATAAAGCATTTTAACATTATACTTTTGATAATCGTTTATCGTCGTCATCACAATAACTTTTAAAATACTCGTGCATAATTCAACAGCTGACCTCCCAATAACTACATGGTGTTATCGGGAGGTCAGCTGTTAGCACTTATATCTTGTTATTGTTCTTCCTCGATTTCGTCTATCATTTTGTGATTAATTTCTCTTTTTTCTTGTTCTGTTAAGTCATAATATAATGCTCCCATAAGGTGAGACACATGAGCGTGATAAATAAGTTATAATGATACCATGAAAAAAAGAAACCGATATACCGCAGAATTTAAAGCTAAGGTGGTTCTTGAGGTGTTGCGTGAAGAGCAAACCGTCAATGAAATAGCCGCCAAATATGAATTAAGCCCAGTCATGGTCAGTCGTTGGAAAGCAGAATTTCTAGAACGATCCTCGATGGTCTTTGAAAAAGGCTCAAGCGAAGTGGATAAAATCCGTAAAGAATATGAGGCCAAACAAGAAAATTTAGAGAAATTGGTAGGTCAGTTAACGGTTGAAGTTGACTGGCTGAAAAAAAAATCTGGGCTCAAATAAGTCTGTTGACGAACGAAAGGCTATGGTCGAATTCAATCACCCATCGATCAGCATCAAGCGTCAGGCACAGTTATTAGGTATTCATCGTACTAGCGTGTATCGCCAATCAAAGGGGCAAACAGAAAGCTCAGAAAACATCATGCTCATGCACGAAATGGATATGCTTTATACAGCTCATCCCTACTTTGGCTACAGGCGCATGACTGCGAAACTTCGTGAGAAAGGATTTGATGTGAATCATAAACGCGTACGCCGTCTCATGCGCCTTATGGGTATACAAGCTATTTACCCAAAACCCAACCTTAGTAAGAGGCTACATGCCAAGTACTGCCGGCCTTACCTGCTCCGTGGATGGGAGATCACCCGTCCGAACCATGTATGGGGAGTGGATATCACCTACCTTCGTATGGGACGGGGCTTTATGTACCTGTTTACCATCATCGACTGGTTCAGCCGCAAAGTGATCGATTACGAGTTATCTAGTACGCTGGAGAAAGGATTTGTCATCGACTGTCTGAAGCGGGCATTGCGTCATGGTAAGCCGGCCATCATCAATAGTGACCAGGGCAGCCATTTTACAAACGCTGACTATCTCGGGCTGTTGAAAGAGTATGGCATCCAGGTATCAATGGATGGCAAAGGACGAGCAACAGACAATAGTCGTACGGAACGCTTCTTTAGAGCTTTAAAGTATGAATGTATCTATCTCAATGAATTCGAGAATCCTAAAGAGTTGCGAAAAGGCATTCGACGCTATGTTACGTTCTATAATACAGACCGACCTCACCAATCCTTGGACTATTTGACGCCAGCAACAGTGTACAAGCAACCTAAGATGGCTCAAGCATCCTAACCATCGAACGTGATGAGAGGCTTTATATGGAGAGACGGGCATGATAGGCTGTTTTAGCCATGCGATGTTATCTGTCCATCGCTCCAGCGCAAAAAATCGTGCCCGTAGAGGCTCCATGTTAAGCTTTTTTGCACACGCACCACATTCATAGCGAAAGGAGAGAATGGATAACTTAAATATTATCAATTTGTGTCTTGACAAAGGGGTGCATTACATAAAGTTCACTAGCTAAATACTCTTTTTGTTTCCAAATATAAAAAATTTGATAGATATATTCGGTTGGATCAATTTCTTTTAAATAATCTAAATCCCCATTTTTTAATTTCTTTTTAGCCTCTTTAAATAATCCTGAATAAACTAATACCTGTTTACCTTTAAGTGATTTATAGAATGCATCAAATACTTTTTGATTTATTAAATAATCACTATCTTTACCAGAATACTTAGCCATTTCATATAACTCTTTATTGTTATTTTGTCTTATTTTTTGAACTTGAACTTGTGTGATTTCTGAAATGCCCGTTACATCACGCCATAAATCTAACCATTCTTGTTGGCTAATATAATATCTCTTATCTGTGAAATACGATTTATTTACTGCAATTAACACATGAAAATGAGGATTATAATCATCTCTTTTTTTATTATATGTAATCTCTAACTTACGAACATAACCTTTAATAATTGATTTAACTTTTTTACGTTCAACCATTTTTTTAAAAGATTTATTATAATGTTTTATCTCATCTTCCAACTGTTCATTTTGTACATTAGGTGTCGTAAGCGTTAAAAAAATAAATTCCTTTTTCTCTTTCTGCTTAATATATTGCATCATCAAAGATAAACCCAACGCGTCTTTTCTAGCTTTTCTCCAAGCACAGACAGGACAAAATCGATTTTTACAAGAATTAGCTTTATATAATTTCTGTTTTTCTAAAGTTTTATCAGCTACAAAAGACAGAAATGTATTACAATCTTCAACTAAATCCATTTGATTCTCTCCAATGTGACGTTTAATAAATTTCTGAAACACTTGATTTCTTTGTTTTTTCTCAGTATACTTTTCCATGTTATAACACATAAAAACAACTTAGTTTTCACAAACTATGACAATAAAAAAAGTTGCTTTTTCCCCTTTCTATGTATGTTTTTTACTAGTCATTTAAAACGATACATTAATAGGTACGAAAAAGCAACTTTTTTTAGGTTCGTCTGAGACTCAACAGTATTGTTGTAAAATTTTGTTGTCCAAATTTGATAAATTAATAGATCACATATAACGAGGGGAAAAATGGTGAGAATGAAATAAAGTACGATATATTTATATTTGATACTGAAGTACACGGAGCGCCCCCCTTTAAAGAATGTCAAATTTCTCTTTTTATGAATGTTTTTCATTTCCGTATTCATGGGAAGTGAATCGATATAGATTTTGAATCTTAAGATATCTTTTTCCCAGCCCGTTGCTTCGTATACCAGTGTTACTTTTAACTTTAAACATTTGGTCCATGAGCAATCAACAGGGAATATAAGAAATGTTGCTACATCCATCATATAAGATAGATTCAATAAGATATACAGTAAAAAAGCTATTAAACTTTCATTAAAAAAAGATAAGAACCACCATTAGAAAAAAATATATTTTCGTTTAATTTTACAATTGATATATCAAAATTCAATGAATTTTCGGTTTTAATTTATCGGTTGTCATATTCGAACCTTTATAAGATTACAACAAACAAGCTGCGTTACAGACTGCTTATTTACTAATAAATGATAGCACCCCACTCATATGTATACAATTTATTATCATAATACTTAAACCATTAAGTCCATTTTCAAATTGAGGCTTTTGATCGTCCTTTTGGTAATATTTTTGATGAAAAATGTAGAGATCGCTTGTTGTTAAAGAGGAATGTAAGGAGAATGCAAAAACTAAAATAGAGTTTTTACATTGAAATTGAAAGAGAGCCGTGTAAAATATTACAGGCTCTCTATTTTCTGACAACAGCTGACAAAAATCAATTACTACTGTTTTTAAAATGTTTTTTGCGGATGTTCCATTTATTCATTTTTCGGTATAATGTGCTACGAGTTACACCAAGTATTTTCGCAGCTTCCGTCATATTTTTTGTTTCTTGGAGAACTTGCTCGATCATTTGTTTTTCCAAAGACTTTAGATTGCCAACTACATGAGATTGTTTTATTGTACTGGAGCTTTGGAAGTCTTCAGGCAAGTGCATAGGACAGATTTTCGTCTCATGAATTGCTAAAAGAAATGCCCTTTCCATCACGTTTTTCAGTTCACGAATGTTTCCTGGCCAATAATAGGACTGAAGCATTTGCAATGCGGAATCGCATAACTCTAGTGGTCCTTTTCCATAATACTGATGAAACTGGTGCAAAAATTGTGCAGATAAATAAGGGATATCTTCTAATCGGTGTCTAAGCGGAGGAATCTGAATAGTAAATACATTTAATCGATAATACAGGTCGGAACGGAAAGAACCTTGGTAAGCAATCTCCTCTTTTAGATTGCGGTTTGTTGCAGCAATGACCCTTACATTAACTGGACGTTCTTTATAGTCACCTATGCGAACAACTTTTCGCTCCTCCAACACTCTAAGAAGGCTTACTTGCAATTCTAATGGCATCTCTCCAATTTCATCAAGAAACAATGTGCCCCCGTTGGCAGCTTCAAACTTCCCAACGCTTCCACCCTTTTTTGAACCAGTAAATGCTCCTTCCACATATCCAAATAACTCACTGGCAATCAGTTCTCTTGGAATAGCACCGGCATTCAAAGCAATAAACGGTCCATTTCGGCGAGGGCTTTGCTCATGAATCGTTCTTGCCAAAACTTCTTTACCAGTTCCTGTTTCCCCAAATATCAATACATTGGCGTCAAATTGTGAGGAGATCGAAGCAATGCGGAGCTCTTTTTGAAAGGCCGGATTGTAAGTTGCTATTTTTCCAAAATGGTATTTTTCATTTGACTGCTGAATAGCTTGTCCTGATCTTTTCTTTATAAAAATCAAAAAAGCGTTGTACGGCTTTCTCATTTTCCTTTTCATTACTTCATAACCAATATCCAATAGGTTCGCTTCATCGAAAAGATCACCGGATTTAGCTTTCGTTATTTCAAAAGCATGGGGATTTACGTATAGTATCTTATCATTTTGGTCAACGGCGATAATTCCATCAGATACCTCTTTCCCTATTTCTTCGACTAAACCTTTCCATATATCTTCTTCATCTACAGAATCAAAAAGCGTATTTGTTAAAAGCGGTCTAGCAAAAATTTGTTTTTCCGAGCTCCAAACTATCTCAAACTGTCCATTTTCCTTTGCTTTTCCAATCCTCATTTCTCTTGACAAATGATGATTAGATTCTATTTTAATTTTTCCACTCGGTGATGAAAACTCTTTCTCATATAAATATTTTGTGATTTTTTTTCTTTCTGTAGATTTTAAATGACATATCGCGTCTAATACTATTTGAACCCCTATGTAAGTACTGCACATAACCGAGGAAATAACAGTATCCAACCCATATTTTTCTTTCATGCCTTTTACAAGTAAATCGTTTTCAGGAATATCTAATGACTGGAAATAACTAAAACAACTGTAATGACCAGCTGCATATTTTGGCCCCATTGCTTGTATCTCCAGCTCTGTTGTAATTGGGCTGATAATAGGCATTTCCTCAGGATTGAATCCTAATTCATAATACATTTTATAAAAAGGTAATATACTTTCCCCGACAAGCGTAGACAATATTGCATTGGAAGAAGAATGTTTAATCTCTTCCAAATAAGTCGAGAACTCTTTATGCCCTAATGGAACATATTTTTCCCCAATCACTTTCCCGTCCAATTCATATAACATCTCTCTAATTTGTTGATTCGTATATCTAGGGTAAACATAATCTTTTCCAATTAGGTAAACTTTTTTGCCAAATTGTTCAATCGTAAATTTAAGCAGTGAAGTGATTTGTTGATTGGGAATTTCTCCAACATAGAAAACATTTGGATGAATCTCCTGTCCTTCATAAAGCGCCGGATATATTAAAAGGCAATCGTATTGTTCAAGAACAGGTAAAATAGCTTTCCGACATGCGGACGTATAGCATCCTACAAAAACTTTTATCCCTGAACGCGCCATATCTAATGCTTGTCTATAGCTTTCAATTGGATCGGAACGAATGTCTCTTGCTTCAAAGGTAAAGGTAATATTTGATTTACTGTTGTCTATTTGGAATTTTTCAAGAGCATACACAGCTGCTCGATATTGGCCAATTTCTGTCAAGGAAGTGATGCCCGTTAATGAAAATAAAAAGCCGATGCAAATATTCATATAAATCCCTCTTTTGTATCAATTTGCGACAATGTATAAAAATTAAACATGCCTATTTCACTTTAATCTTATTATAAAATTCATAACATTTCAAATATTTCATCAACAATAATGTCGCAAAAGTGAAATCCTCCCTTTCCCTCCTATTCTAAAAATAAAGCATTTATAAATTTGGCATATTACTTGCAGTAAATATAAGCGAGAAAGCTGGAAACAAAACAATAGGCTACGTTTCCAGCTTTACATTCAATTATAGAAAGGAGTAATGAAAAATGAGACATGGGGATATCTCAAGCAGCCATGACACAGTTGGTATAGCAGTGGTCAATTACAAAATGCCTCGTCTTCACACAAAGAATGAGGTATTAGATAACTGTCGCAAAATAGCAGACATGATTGTAGGAATCAAAAAGGGACTTCCTGGTATGGACTTAATCGTTTTTCCAGAGTACAGCACTCATGGAATTATGTATGATGAACAAGAAATGTACGATACTGCCTCTTCCATTCCTGGAGAAGAGACTGCAATATTTGCCCAAGCATGTCGTGCTGCTAACACTTGGGGGGTATTTTCTTTAACAGGTGAAAGACATGAAGATCATCCCAATAAAGCTCCTTATAACACCTTGATTTTAATGAACAATAAAGGAGAAATTGTACAAAAATATCGAAAAATTATTCCTTGGTGTCCAATTGAAGCGTGGTATCCAGGAGACACAACTTATGTAGTAGAAGGACCAAAAGGAATAAAAATAAGCTTAATTGTCTGCGACGATGGGAACTATCCGGAAATTTGGCGTGATTGCGCCATGAAAGGCGCTGAACTTATTGTGAGATGCCAAGGCTATATGTATCCTTCAAAAGAACAGCAAATCATTATGGCAAAGGCTATGGCATGGGCAAATAATACGTATGTAGCTGTTGCGAATGCATCTGGATTCGACGGCGTCTATTCTTACTTTGGCCATTCAGCTATTGTTGGTTTTGATGGCCGTACATTAGGGGAATGCGGAACAGAAGAAAACGGAATCCAATACGCGGAACTGTCGATTTCGCAAATCCGTGATTTCCGCAAAAATTCGCAATCACAAAACCACTTATTTAAACTGCTTCACCGTGGGTATACCGGTTTAATTCAATCGGGAGATGACAGCCGCGGTTTAGCAGAGTGTCCATTTGATTTTTACCGCACCTGGGTGCTTGATGCAGAGAAGGCTCGTGAAAATGTAGAAAAGATTACACGCTCTACAGTGGGAACTGTGGAATGTCCGATAGAAGGAATCCCTCATGAAGAAATTGAGAAAACAACTGGAAAATGATCTTGATAAGAAGAAGAGGTCAGGTTCTAGGACTTGACCTCCTGATCGCTAATCAGGAGATGATGCTATGACATTTATAACATCTAAATTAAAGGATTTAAATGAGAATCGCCAGCAAAATTCTATATCATCTGATAACCATTCAGAAACTTTTAATTCTTCTTCTCCCTTAGTGACCCGATTTCGTTTTGAAGTCAACGAAGTAATTCAACACATACGTTCAAAAATTTGGGGACAAGATGAAGTGTTAGAAGGTATAGAAGAAATGTTAAATATAATTTGGACGGATATTACAGAAGAAAACCGCCCTTTGTATGTAGCCTTATTTCTTGGGCCTACAGGGGTTGGAAAAACAGAAATCGTTCGCGTACTTAGTGAAGCTATTTACGGAAATGCGGAGGCTTTTTGCCGTATTGACATGAATACACTAACCCAGGAACACTATGCTGCGGCACTAACTGGTGCACCTCCAGGATATGTAGGAAGCAAAGAGGGGAACTCCTTATTTCAAAAGGAAAAAATTGAAGGATCCTACAGTAAACCTGGAATTGTTCTTTTTGACGAACTGGAGAAAGCAAATGACCAAGTGATTTATTCCCTGCTTAATGTAATGGATAACGGCATACTCGTTATGACATCTGGAGAAAAGGTTATTCATTTTCGTAATGCCATGATCTTTATGACAAGCAATATTGGGGCAAAAGAGATTATTAGTTATGCAAATAAAAGTTTAAAATATAGATTACGTAAACTGCTTTGGTTTTTAAGCCCTTCCAATTTTGGAAAAACAGAACAAGATTTTCTCCGCTCTATAGTTTTTTCCCAATTAGAAAAACGATTTAGTCCTGAGTTTATCAACAGATTCGATGATATTTTTGTCTTTCAGTGGCTAAAACAAGATGCGCTGGAACATATTCTTGATCTCAACATTCAAGCTATTAACCGAAGAATAAAAAAATACAACTGCACACTTCAGCTCGAAGGATCTGCTCGTAAATTTTTGATTAAAAAAGGATTTGATCAGCGATATGGCGCGAGATTTTTAAAACGCACTATTCGAAAAAATATAGAAGTTCCTTTAGCTGCAAAAATCAGCAAGAGATTACATCAAGATCACCCAACCAAATTTATTGCAAAAATTAAGGACGGCAATCTCATCCTCTTTGAAACAGCACAAGAAAAGTGATAATTATTTCACTGTTTAGGGTAAGAGCATGGATAAAGTCGGTCTACTGTTTGTTGGTGCAGCATTATTTATCAATGGTTTAATGCTATTGGGAAAAGTCGATGAAAAAAGTGCGAGAGTGTTTAACTTATTTATTGGATCGATGCAAGTTATGACACCATTTTATCTCATTTTTACATCTACAGGAGATTCATGGATGATCTTAAACGCATCCGGCATTTTTCTTTTTGGTTTAACTTATTTATATGTATATGTAGGAATTTCGAATCTAAAAAACTTTAACTCTTCAGTGGTACTCGGGTAGCAAATCTTGCTTTAGGATACAGCTATATAAACTTTATTAAACTGCAAGATATAAAATTCTGTATTATTTGGCTTCTGTGTGGACATTATTTTACTTGCTGCTTGCACAAAAAAAGAACATTGCTATCTTTACTGGGTGGGGCGCGTTTATTCAAGCATGGATTACAGCAACTATTCCCCCCTTTCTTCTTCTCAATAACCAATGGGAGTTCGTAGGATAAAAAACTGCTTTCGTAGTAACTATTTTAACAATTCTAGCTTTTATCGCTATCTATATTCACAAAACCTACTTCTGTCAAAATAGACAGCATTTCAACAAAATCTTAATTATAGAGCTCGGATCACCTATTGATTTTTTCTATACTTTAGCATTTGATTATTTTCTTTTGTATTAAAATAAGACTTGTAAAACAGCATGAAGACGAATATTTAATTGGCTTGAACAATTTGAACAATAAAAATCAACCAACACAAAGGGTTTATTTCGATGATAATGAAAAATTTAGATTCCTGATTTTGAAAAGCAATTTTATGCCTATTTAATCCTTCTGTATTGTTCACCATAAAAATACCTTAATTCTCAATTATCTTATTCTTTAATATTTCGAACACACAATGAATGATAAAGCGAAAGCATGATCTTCAACATATTCCACCGACTTGTTTGAGCATGAATCCCTTTATCGTCACATAGTCTTTCAGATGTAAATGTTTTATTAATGCTCGGGCATTTACTGCATTTAATCAATTCAAGGCACCCAATCCGTACTTGTCAGAACCATTTCATTCGAATAAAATTGAAAAAAGGAGATTTTTAAAAGGAGTCAAAAAATGGAACAAAAACTCGACTTAATTTTAGAAAAAGTGATGTCTATTGACAATGATCTTAAAAATGTGCATGATCGACTGGATTATATCGGGACGCGATTGGACCAGGTAGATGATCGATTAAATCGGGTCGAAAATCGGTTGGATCGAGTAGGAGAGCGATTAGATCAAGTAGAAACACGCTTAAATCATGTTGAAGAGCGATTGAATCGGGTCGAAAATCGGTTGGATCGAGTAGGAGAGCGATTAGATCAAGTAGAAACACGCTTAAATTATGTTGAAGAGCGATTGAATCGGATTGAACAGGAACAAAAATCAATTAAACAAGCTGTAATGGAAACAAACGAAGAAAAATGAAAAACCTCCAAGAAAGCTTCAAATCTGTTTACGAAATTATTGGCGAACATGACGTTTCCATCCGTACGTTACGAAAAAAAATTATGTAACCTACAACCACCTCAAAAAGTGATAACCTCACTTCTTTTTTTAACCCTGTGCTATTTCCTGGAAATACCATACACAAAGCAAAAATTTATTCCATTTTATTCAAAGAACCTGTATTTAAACTTTTATTCTGACCTTTGAAAATAAATAAAAAAACGTGCCCAATCATACAGTTCTCTATTTGGCATATTGTGCTAATGAATAACTTAGGATTGCTAAGGCTGGTGAGCACGAGCAATTCAAAGCCGCCTCATCTTGATGTCTTCTCCATTTTTTTTACTAAAAGGATGTAAAAAATATTGAATACAATAAACTACTAATCTAAACTGATAGTTGATGAGGCAGAAAGACTTCCCTATGTTTCACTGGAGTTGATTTGATGATTGCTACTATGTATAAACGGAGAATGAAAGCAGCATTTGCTCTATCTTCTATAGTTATGCTCATTGGTATTTCTGTTTTTTTCATCGATCGACCGGATTCTTTACAAAATTGGTTAAATCTTTCTTCAATAGGTATTGTAGGTCTTTTTTTGTTTTTTACCGGAGTTTCAAACCAGATTAAATATAACAAGGTGAAAGATATTCAAATTCATGAGTCAAAAGCTTCCCTCCTTGAGTTGGATCATCTAGTTTTAAAAAAAGATCTTGGTTTTTTTCCTCGTCTCCTACTGTTTGAAAAAAGCGGCCATTTTGTTGGAACGATTAAGCCAATCCGTATTCCTTTTATTTTTTATCCAATGAGCCTGCTGCTTCGTGATTCACTGATCATGGCGCTTCCGATTACTTATGGTGTTTTTTCGAATAAAGGAAATGTGCTGTTTACCTTTAAGAGAAAAGGAATGAAAAAGTCGATTGTAACAGTAAAGAATGTACATGGCCGAAAACTGGGAGAATATGTACAAGAGGATTGGAAAAGTCTAGTCAACATAAAAGGTGAGCTGAGTGATGCTGATGATAAGCTGATTCTCCCTGTTAATGTTAAGGCCTTTTCTGGTGATTTTACGTTAACAGATTCCGAAGGTCGGCAGTGGGCCCGTTTCTACAATGGATATTTCCCTCATGAATATACGAATATTTTTCGTGATGTGTACAATGATATCGTTGAGCTCTCTGACAACTTGTCGAAACATCATAAAATGCTTTTAATTGCAATGATTGGCTTTTTATTTTTGCAGCGCAACCAATAGTCTAGTGTTGTTTTGGGAGTTTTCCCGCTACCACTTTACGATTTCCAAATTAACAAAAAACTTTTTAAAATAGATCCAGTGAACTGCACGAGCTTACTAGTTGATGTGTGTAAATAATAAATCCATGCAGGAAAAGATGCTCCTGCATGGATTTTTGTACTGAATATCGTCCTTACAACTAAATTTTTTTAGGGGGGTAAACGCATTATCACTTCCGGAGTGTCGAATTTATTTTTTTAGCTGTATCAAAGAACATGTCAGATGTTTGATACAGTCTTTTAATCTATCAAAAGAGTTTTTATGGACAGTCAAGTTATTTCGTTAATGCAGGTTCATTTTGTGCACTTTCCTCTTTTTTTGGCATTTGGCGGACTCCAAATGCAACACGTTTAATGTTAAACAAGTGATTGACTGTGACATTGTCAGATGTAACGTTGTTGCCAATAGCACCGCAGCCAAGAGTCAAGGACGGTTTTACGTTCACTGTAGCGCCAATAGCGCCAAATGTTGTACCGGCATTTACAATGATACGTCCTGCTGGTTTATCGATTGTGTAAGCTTCGATTACTTTTTCATCCTCAGCGTGAATTCCGACTGTGTGACCAAGACCGCCTGCATCAAGAAGTTTTTGGGCAAGCTCGCTTGCTGCTTGCATATCTTTCACTGTATAAAATGCTAGAGTTGGAGATAGTTTTTCAATTGAGAATGGATATTCTTTCCCAACTCCTGTTTCTTCTGCAACGATCACTTTCGCCTCGGACGGAACTTCAATACCTGCCATTTCACCAATCACTTGAGGTGACTTTCCTACAATTTTTGCATTCAGTCCACCGTTTACGAGAATGATGGATTCTACTTTTCGTTTTTCTTCTTCATTCAAGAAATAAGCTCCTTGTTTTGTCATCTCTGCAACAACTTTCTCTTTAATCGACTCATCCACTAAAAGAGCTTGTTCAGAAGCACAAATTGTTCCATAGTCAAAAGTTTTGCTTTCAATAATAAGTTCAACAGCTTTTTCGATATTGGCACTTTCATGAATGTATACAGGTACGTTTCCAGGACCTACTCCGTATGCTGGTTTTCCGGAGCTGTAAGCAGCTCTTACCAATCCAGGACCGCCTGTGGCAAGGATGACATCAGTTAATTTATGTTTCATCAGCTCGTTTGTTGCTGCCAATGTTGGTTGGGTAATGCAAAAAATCAAACCTTTTGGTGCTCCGGCACGCTCTGCTGCTTCTTGCATAATTCTTGCCGCTTCCGTTGTACATTTTGCAGCAGCTGGGTGAGGGCTGAAAATAATCGCATTTCCTGCTTTAACTGCGATCAATGATTTAAAAATGACTGTTGAGGTAGGATTTGTAGATGGAACAATTCCTGCAACGATCCCTACAGGTTGAGCAACTTCCCATACGCGGTTTTCTTCATCGCGACGAATAATCCCGACTGTTTTCACATCCTTGATAGAATTGTAAACATCATTCGCTGCGAACAGATTTTTTACTGTTTTATCAGGAACATTCCCGAAGCCAGTCTCTTCTACTGCCATAGCAGCCAATCGCTCAGCTTCTTCCCTTGCCGCTTTAACCATGCTTTCAACAATATGATCAATCTCGCTCTGAGTCATCTTTGCCATTATTTTTTGAGCTGTTTTCGCTTCCTCAAGGTAATTTCTTACTTCTTGGATAGATTGTAAATCAATATCTCGCAACATCTTTGCTTCGCTCCCTTTCATAGTTTTCATTTAACTAGCAGATTCATATTGTCATGATCTCAAATGACACTATTTCAATTTTGTTCGCTTGAACAAGCATCATTTTTTGTGTTTCTGCCCTCACCTCCTCAAATGCTAGCAGTTTGACATCACTGATCCTTGTCATGAAATTCTCATACCACTTTATCGAACGACGATCTAATCTGATGTCGTCACCAATATGCAAAACTCCTTCTTCCAATACTTTCGCTTTTTGACAAAGAAGAAGCATTTCAACCGCTCAAAAATTGATAACGATTACAAAAAAGCGGTTTCATAAAACCCGAAAATTTGTTGAAGTATATTTTTTATTTATTTAAATATCTAGAATCATCGATATAAATAATTATAAATCGATAATTCTCGATATCTGAATCTATAAATATAATAAAACAAAATAAAAAGGGATTCAAGCCAAAAGCAACAATTAAAAAATTAGGCCTATAAATCCCTTGATAATAATTCATTCAATTTTTTGATGTTCTCTTCATCCCTTTTATAATAAGTCCATTGCCCAACACGTTTTGCCTTTATTAATCCGGCATTTTGCAGCATCGATAAATAATGGGATACAGTAGATTGTGACAGTCCAACTTTTTTATGGATATCGCTCACACATACTCCATCTTCGTGTATATCACCGTGCTGCGGTTTGGGAAAGTGAGCTTCCGGATTCTTGAGCCATTGTACGATTTGCAGCCTCGTTTCATTTGACAAGGCTTTAAACACTTCTAAAAGTTCCATTGCTACCTCCAATTGACAATACTTATATTTCAAAACAACAGCGGAATAAAATTTGCATTAACAGACAATAAAAACACAAACAACGACAATCCTAAAACGGAGGTTGATCACTCTTGCATGGATAGATTAGCATATAACCAACAAATCTACAATACCTTGACGACTAGCTCTGATTGTTGACAGCGTGGCAGTGATCATTAGCCCCTAAAACGTAATAATTTTATTATTAATTCAATAATACACGAAGCCCAACCATAAAAGCAAAATCCAAGTCTTTTAGCAATAAACTGCTTTATTTTCTGTAAAGCCCTGATAATAAAATTACATACAATTATAATCAACTTGATTCTTGAACAGTCAATCAGCCTCCTCAGCGCTTCATGTTCAAACACTACCTTATAAACATGTTTTCAGAGCAGCCAATCAAAGATGAACTGTTGAATCTTTGATCCGGATGATCGTAAAAACAAATTCATTGTTCCTTCTATAAGCGAAAGACAGCTATATTGAATGCGGGCAAAATCCTTTTCAGACACACTTGCAGAGCGAAATTGTTTCAGATTGTGGTGAAAGCGCGCTGAACACAATTGCATGATCAGGCGAATCATTGCATATAGTTCATGTTTGTTTTCATCATACACTTGATCACTATAGCATCCTTATCATCCAAGTAAGAACTCCAAATATTCTCTCTTTGTTTTCCTAACTTTAAAACCAATAAATGATACGCCATAATTATTATACATCTTGATTCGTTTTTTCGAATCACACATGAAAGTTTTTTCACTGACGGCTTAAAAAATATCGATCCAAATTTTCGCTGCCGTCGCTAAAATTAAGACAGCTAAAATTACGCGGAGTACTTTTGTGCTCATTTTTTGTCCTGCTTTTGCACCTAAAGGAGATGCAATCAAACTTGCAATGACCATAATTATTGCAGGAATGAATTCAACTTGGCCCGTTGTGATTTTTGCAAATGTCGATCCGATTGAGGAAATAAACGTGATCGCTAATGAGGAGGCAATCGTCATTTTCATTGGAATTTTTAGAACAGAAAGCATAATCGGCACTAATAGAAAAGCTCCTGCCGCTCCGACGATTCCTGATCCAATTCCGATCAAAAATGAAAGCGAAGCTGCCAGCCATTTATTGAAGCTCACCATGCCCAATGGAATATCATCAATCCCTTTATTTGGTACGAACATCATCAAAACAGCAAATGCTGCTAAAATGCCGTATACAAGATTAATGCTTCCTTCACTCATCATCCTAGAAACGTATCCGCCAATGAAACTTCCAATTAAAATACTGCTCCCCATATAAAAAATTAACGACTTATTTAAGTATCCACCTTTTCGATAGACTAAAACACCGCCAATCGTCGTAAAAAATACTTGGACGGCACTAATTCCCGATACTTCATGGGCGCTGAACTCGGCAAGCCCAAAAAGCGGGGGCAGGTAAAGAAGCATCGGATATTTAATAATGGAACCGCCAATCCCAACCATACCGGAAAGGAAGGAACCGATAAAGCCAATAAGAAACATTACGATAATAAAATTGAACGTTATTTCCATTGATATACTACTCCTTTGATGTTGTTGTTAAAATCGGGGTGCGTATATGCACCCCGCTAGTAAGTGAATTATCCTTTTTAATTCGAAAATGATCGATCATGTTCTTTTTTTTCATCATCGTATGCCTATTGCTTGATGCCCAAGGCGATAAATGAATTTTCGTCCCACAATGTAATCAACCATCGATTAATTCACAATAAGGAACAATTCAATATTGAGAAATTTCGCCTTTCATTTTCCAATTGCAAAATAGTTCGCATGTATACTATAAAAATGTTTTTTGTTGTTTAAAGATTTTTTGTACCTTTATCATATATTTGTATATTGATAACCAACTGTTCAATCATTGTTCAAGCGATCCATTCCATTCTGACATACCGGGGACAATATTCCATACGTTTGAAAACCCTTTTTCTGCTAATTTCTGGGCTGCCAAACTACTGCGCGTTCCCGTGCGGCAGACGACATAAATGGTCTTATCTTGCGGGAGTTCCTTGATTCGTTCCTCCAATTCTCCAAGAGGAATTGACAAGGCACCAGGAATATGCCCAAATGCAAACTCTGCCGGTTCACGGACATCTAAAATGATAATTGACGGATCATTTATTTTGTCTGCTAATTCTTCATTGCGAATAACATGGGGGAATTTCGCTTCATTCTTTGCCTCGCTCTCACTTGCTCTACGAATATAGTGCTTTAATATCCCTTCTTCTTCAATTGTACCGAGATAGTGATGTCCAGTGCTTTCTGCCCATGCTTTCATATCCGCTTTCGATCCTTTGTCTGTTGCTTGTACCTCCAGTACTTGTCCAGGCTGCAACTTATGAATCGCTTTTTTCGCTTTGACAATCGGCATCGGACAAGACAACCCTTTAGCGTCTATTGTCATATCTACTTGAATCATGACTTTCTCCTCCTTAAATGGGAACTATTCTACAGGATCTTCTTATTTATGCATTAATTTCCGCAACTTTCCGATAGTTTTCGGCTCGTCTGCTTTTTCCTTCAGACAGCAGGCGAGAGTATTTTCTTTTTCTGTATCTAGTTCATTCTTAGAAACTTAAACAGTCAGGGCGTAATATTTATGGAACTAGAAATTTTCCTAAATCGACTTCTTCTAGTTCATGAACATCAATAACATTGAATGTTTTCCTTTTATGGAACAACGCCTCAAATTTCTTTAGCAGAATAGTTGTTTCATAGCAACCTTTATGACCAAGAGTTCATGCCGCCTTTTACATTGGTTACACGCTGAAATCCTAATTTCTTTAATAATTTGCTTGCTTTGGCGCTTCTCATTCCACTTTGACAAATCACAATAACTTCTTTATCTTTTGATAGTTCATGAACTCGTTTTGGAAGCTCGTGAAGCGGAATATTTTTAAAACCAGGAATATGATTCGTATGAAACTCAATAGGTGTGCGTACGTCAATGTAATGAACATCTTTTTTTCGTAATTCCTTCTTTAATTGCACTACAGATATGATTCGCACTCCTTTTATGGGCAGAAACCGATTGACAACGAACCATATCACCAATAGAACTAGACCAATATTAATAATGGTTTGAACCATAGACCCCACCTTAAATAAACAAATTGACATTTCCTTCAGAAGCATCTGCTAAATACGCAGCAACCCCTGCAAATTCGATGCCGTCTATTAATTCATCCTGTTGGAGTCCTAAAAGATCGACTGTCATTTGGCAAGCAACCAGCTTTATTCCTTGTTCCTTTGCCATATCGATTAATTGCGGCAGCGGCACAGCATTATGTTTTTTTATCACCCGCTTAATTAACTTCGCTCCTATTCCGCCAAAGTTCATCCGCGACAGTCCCATGCGGTCAGCACCACGCGGCATCATTTTCGCAAACATTTTTTCTAATAATCCTTTTTTCACCGGAACTGTCGAATCTTTACGCAATGCGTTAAGCCCCCAGAACGTATGAAAAATTGTAACCTCATGGTCATAGGCAGCAGCGCCGTTCGCGATAATATACGCTGCCATCGCCTTATCATAGTCACCGCTAAACAAGATGATCGTTGTTTTTTTCTTTTGCTCCGACACTTTGTTTCCACCTTCTTCTCAAAATACTCATAGGGGTATAAAGATAGCAAAAATTATCCCTTTTTGATCCAAAACGTAAAAACGCCATTTTCTTCTTTCATATTAACAACCGTATGTCCACTTGCCTTTGCCCAAGCGGTCAAATCGTTTTTGGAACCTTTATCCGTTGTATGCACCTCTAAAACTTGACCAGCTTCTAACTCATCAATTGCTTTTTTTGCTCTTACGACTGGCATTGGGCATGCAAAACCCTTCGCATCTAATACTTTATCTGCATTCATTGTCAATGACCTCCTTTAATATTACCATTACCCCTATATGTATATTAATAGGGATAAAAAAATCTGTCAACTTTTCAAAGAAAAGTTGACAAATTTTTAACGACTTTTTACCAACAGCTCTACAGCTTCTTTTACTAGGTGTTCCGTTTTTTCCCCATTTTCTAAGCTTTCACGGATACATTGCTCTAAATTGGAACTTACAATAACGGCAATAGTGCGATCAATAGCGTTTCGTGCAGCAGAAAGTTGAGAAATCACGCTTTTGCAGTCCTTTTCTTGTTCCATCATACCAATAATCCCTTTTACTTGTCCTTCAATTCGTTTTAGGCGGTTTTTGATCTCTTTGCTGTATTCCATTTGGCATTTCTCCTTTCTTTGCAAGGACAATCGGCCATTGAATAGCTCTTCACTTTAAAACCGCGGCTGCGCAAAAAGCGAATGCCTAAATTTTTTCCTACTTCATCACTTGCAATCACATGGATTGGTTTATCAGGAATTTCATAAACATGCCGTTTTAAATAAGCAAACGGTATGTGAAAGGAATTCGCAATGGGATAATGATTTGTTTTTTCGTTGTAATCACGAAGATCTAGAATCGTTAAAGAATTTATACTTTCATCGCGGTAGTCAACACACGGAACTCCTCTTACTGGATAATACCGCCGATAGACAGATATTGATAACAAAATAAATAAAGCCAAAAGCAGTATTCCTTCCAATTCTTCTTTCCACCTCATTCATTGTTTTTATTTATGAACAATTATATACATGTATAAGTATATAATCAACCGATTTATTTTTCTAAACAAATTTTTGGAACAGAGGCATTGTCTTTACTTGTTAGTTATCAATATAGCTTTCCCTTTACTTAATTTAAAAAATATTTGCGGAGGGAGAAAAAGGAGACTCGGCATGAATGACTCAAGTCTCCCTTTTTTAATCATTACCGGACTGCGCAACGGTTTGGACCGATTTCCATCTCGCGTTGCTGCTCTTCATCTGGATGAAGCTTTCCCATATTTGTTTGCCGAATTTCCTGATAAGCATTCGGCTGCGGAGGCAAGTTTTCCGTCACCGTTTTTCGAAACTCTTCTTCGCTCGCGATATTGAGACCATGATTTTTTGCGTACAACATACCTAATGTAGTACCAACACTACCATCGTCATTCATTTCACCCGGTACCATAAAATGTGCAGGCAAAACCAACAGGTCATCTGCTAATTGTTTATAGCGCTCATATAATGTCTTGCGCAAATCCCCCACCCAATCCTGCGCTTTTCCAGCCAAATCCGGACGACCGATCGAATCGATAAATAAAACATCTCCCGTTAGTAAATATTGGTCATCTATAATAAACGAAGTGCTGCCAATTGTATGTCCCGGTGAGTAAACAGCTTCGATCACTGCATGACCGACCTGAATGCGATCCTCATCTTGAATCGGTGCATAGGAAAAGGTCACTTCTGTCGCATCTTTTGGAGGCAAATAGTACGTCGCTCCCAATTGTTCAGCCAACTTGCGGCCGCCGGAAATATGGTCTGCGTGCAAATGGGTATCAATGACATATTTAATAGAAATCTCGCGTTCCTTCGCAAACTCAACGTATACATCCGTCATGCGATTTGTATCAATAAGCGCACCTTCTCCGTTTGATTCGATCAAATAGGACAGGCAGCCTTTCCCGAGACGGACAAATTGATAAATCGCACCGCCGTTTTTCAGCTCAGCGATTTTGACCGGTTGTAAATGCTCGCTCCACGCTTTCATACCGCCTTCAATGGAATAGACATGTGAAAAACCTGCTTGTTCAAGCTGTTCGGCAACAAATAGCGATGATCCTCCTTTGGCACATACCACATAAATTTCGTTTTCTTTCTCTTTAGGCAATTGCTCAAGAAATGGATCCACACCGTCAAGAACTTCAAAATAAGGAATATTTACAACTTGTACGTTCTTTCCTTCAATTCTCCAATCAGCATACTCCTCTTGATTGCGTACATCGACTATAAACAAGTCTTCCCCGCGAATGATTTTGTTTGCAATTTCTTTTACCGTGATGGTTTTTACCGTCATATTCCCTTCTTCCTCCTATCGAATGTTGTAAATTTGGTTTAAACTAATCATTTTACACATACATGTATGGGTATTTATGGTCTTAATATTACAAATTATTGCTCTAAAAGTCAACGCTTTTTATTTTTAGATGCAATTACTTCCTTCAGTTCGCCGTATTGTTCTATAAACGATAATGGAGGGATTGAAGATGTTTGCTTAAAATAAACGTATGATTCGAACGAGATTGGGAAGGTCGATAAATTGAAACGATCAATGAAGAAGACACTGGATTTTACATATTCGTAATAGAATTCAAGCTTATCCCTTTTTATAAATAGGAGAATTAGGTTTGTCGCTATGATAGGGATTATCTCGTTTCCACCGCCATCGATGCAGCATCGTTTTGCCATAATGGCGAACGGACGAGTTGCTGCAATCATCAACGCAACTTTTTTAACAAGCATTTCCAGCTTAGGACTCTATACTTATATTTCAACCATTTTGGATAACTTAAAAGCACCCTCACGCTTGCATCTTATTGGTGGGCATGGGGCATTGGGGGCGTTATCGGGAGCTTTTCTGTTGGATATTTCATTGACCGGACGGCACGACCGAAAATGCTTATGGCCGGAATTATAGCCATAATGGCTTTAGCTATGATCTGCATACCATTTGCACTCTCTTTCCCGATGCGATCCTTTTTACCTTTTGTTCTATGGGGGGCGATGGGCTGGGCTTCGCAAGCCCCGCAACGGCATGAACGGCTTCGTTACCAGCCTGAGCATGACGCTGCTGTTGTAGCTTTAAACAGTTCCGCCAATTATTTAGGAAGTGCAGTAGGTTCTTCTCTTGGAGGGATTGTATTGCTTGAAGGATTGGCGCCTTCCTCCCTTCCGTTTGCTGCCAGTTGTCTAGTTTTGGCGGCTTTACTAGTACAATGTTTGATTATGTTCAGTAAAAAAAGTAAGCGCATATCAGAACTTAAGAAATAAACTTATCTATGAAAAACAATTCTTTCTATAATTCGTATACCGAGAAGCATGACGCACTCAGGCTCTCACAAAGCGATTGTTTGGCTCGCGATGCTTGAAAACTCATAAATGGTATAACAAGAATCATATAATAATTATTTTCTCTAGAAAAATATAAATTCAAACAAACAGGGTGCCGTTATCGGCTTAACCAGAATAAATATGATACGTGAATTTATTGGCAGGCGGAACCTGAATCTCATCGTTCCACGAAATATATTGAGGAACTTATCGTGTTTTTGGGAAAGGTATTAATAACTGTTCATTTTGTTCGCCTGCAAGATTTCGGTTCTGTCTCTTATGATGTTTTGATTTAGTTGCGAAAAAACAATTTTTCTTATGTCTATTTAAACCATCCCCTTTCTTTAGATTGTTTAATCGCTTCGATCCGGTTCGTTACCTCAAGCTTATCCAAAATCGTTGAAATATAGTTTCGGACCGTTCCGGTTTTTAGTTTCAGTTCGTCCGCGATTTTTTTTGTGTTTTTTCCATCGGCAACGAGTTCTAATATTTCCTTCTCCCTTTCCGTGAGAGGATTTTCTTCACTGTAAACATCATCCATCAGCTCGGGTGCATAGATTCGCCGGCCTGCCATGATGCTGCGGATCGAGCTTGCCAGCTCCTCGCTGGGGCTGTCTTTCAATAAATAGCCGCTGACACGAGCTTTTAAAGCCCGTTGGAAATAACCAGTACGGGCAAACGTTGTTAAAATGATCACTTTACATTCCAGGTCTTTCAGCTCTTCAGCTGCCTCGAGGCCACTTTTTTTGGGCATTTCGATATCCATGATGCAAACATCAGGCTGAAATTGCTTCACAAGTGAAACAGCTTCTTCTCCGTTGCTCGCCTTCCCCACCACTTCCATATCCTCTTCCAAATTAAGCAAAGTCCCTAAAGCGCCCAGCATCATACGCTGGTCTTCAGCTATGACGATTCGAATCATGATTTGAGTCCCTCCTTAACGGTCTGTTTTACTACATTAGGTATTTTCATGATTAATGTAGTCCCTTTTTCCGAGCAAATTTCCAGACTGCCGTTCACAAACTCCAGACGTTCTTTAATTCCGATCAGTCCGTTTCCTTTTGCAAGATCCCGTTCCTCCTCCATGCCGATTCCGTCGTCTTGCACCGTAATACATATTTCGTTCCAAGATTGCTGAATGGCAATCCGACAAGTAAACGCCTTACTATGTTTTACGACATTTGTTACTGCTTCCTTCAAACACATACTTAAAATGTTCTCAATAAACGGGGATACGTTTGATAGTGTGAATTCTTCTTCATTACTTACCAACTTGATTTCAGCAGCTTGGAGTAGTTGTTTTATATGTATGATTTCCTCTTTCAATCGAACCCCGCGCATTTGTGAAACTATTTTCCTTACTTCATTCAATGCAGTTCTGGCCGTTTGCTGAACGTCTTTTAATTCGCTGCGGGCTTGTTCAGGGTCTTTGTAAATTAATTTTCTAGCCAAATCGCTTTTTAGACCGATAAGGGACAGCTTCTGGCCTAACGCATCATGAAGATCGCGGGCAATTCGCTGGCGCTCCTCCTGTTTCACGAGCTCGGAAATTCTTTTGTTGGCATCTTGGAGCTGTTCTTCGAGCTGCCCTTGCTTTTTTCGATTATAAATGTTGAATGGAAGAAGGATGACGCTAATCCAAATGATGATGACAAATGGCAATTGCTTTAAGAATAACTTTTCCTGTAGAACCACGTTATAGTTGATCGAGATGGTCGTTGCAGCTAAGTGAATGATGTACAATATTAAAAAAGCAATGCGGTTTTTGATATGACCGTTATAGTAAGCAATATAAAAAGCAAAATAGATAAATTGGAAAAGGATCGTCATCGTGATAGAAATCCCAATTAAAATTGATGTCCACAAGTAGACAGGCCACTTTTTTGAAATAAAAGCTAAACGATATACAAAGAAAAATATAAGTGTCAACACGATCCCTGCAATGATTTCCTTAGTGGAGGAAGATTGAAAAATAAAATAAAACGGCAATATGCTAAAAACGCTCCATATATAAGGAGTAATTCCCGAGAATTTCTCTAAGATCATATACTTTTTTTGCATGGTCAAATCCTCTAAAAATTTGTTTTACATGTTATCTTATCATAAAAAGGTACACTGCGTCTTGAAAACTTTGCCCAATTTTCTAAAAATTTTACAATTCAGATTCAATATGGACTTTCGACTTTTTTTCCTTCTTTTTCGATAAGTCTTTAAACCCGACAAACTTTTTCGCTTGCTCATCCCATAAGCGGAATTGGAGAGATTTTAAGCTTGTCGCTAGAGTGATGGTTGGTACATTCTGTAAAAGATACGTTTGATTGTGTGCCTCTTCCAGCTTATAATTAGGTATCCTTGGGCTCAAATGATGGACGTGGTGAAAACCGATATTTCCAGTAAGCCATTGCAGCGGTTTTGGAAGCTTATAGTATGAACTCCCTTCAACAGCTGCTTTCACATACTCCCAGTTTTCATCTTCTTCAAAATAAGAATCTTCAAATGTGTGCTGTACGTAAAAAAGCCAAATGCCTAAAGAGCCTGAAATGAAAAAGATTGTGCCTTGAATGATAAGAAATGGCTCCCATCCGATCGTCCAACCAAGCAGTCCAACTAAGGCAACGATTGATATGTTTGTTATATATGTGTTGATGCGTTCCTTTAACCTCGCATTTTTTCTGTTAAACCGATTTTTAATAAGGAAAACGTAAATCGGTCCTAGCCCAAACATCACGAACGGATTTCGATACATCCTGTAGGCGAATTTAGTTAATGGCGGTGCTGACAAATATTCATCAACTGTCAAAACCCATATATCCCCTGTTCCGCGCTTATCTAAATTTGAGCTGGTTGCGTGGTGGACTGAATGGTTGTGCTGCCATTTGCTGTACGGAAACAACGTTAAAATACCAGCTATTGTTCCAAAAATTTTATTGGCAAGGCGGTTTTTAAAAAAGGAATAGTGACAGCAATCATGGAAAATGATGAAAAGTCGAACTAAAAATCCAGCTGCGATCATGCAAATAGCGAAAGTAAGAACATAAGAAATGGATAAGCTTTGATAAGCTAAAAACCATAACAGAAAAAACGGCACAGTCGTATTGACCAACTGCCAAACACTATTCATCGTGTTAGGTTTTTCATAAGGAGCCATTTGCTTTCTTAATTTTTTTTGCATTTGTTTCATCATGTTTCGATTCCCTTCTTTATTTGATATTTCTAATCATAAATGAGGGAAATCGATCTGTGTAGTCATATATGTCATATTCAAAATATGATAAATGTCATATATCGTTTTCTATCATATTCGCTTTTGCTGACGGACATGCACACTTGGGAATGAATATTTCTTAACAAAATGCATATTTTCTCAAAGCTTAATGCAGTGAGGGAGACAACGTGCAAAAGATGAAAAGAAAAAGATAACGGCATTTGCGGAATTTTGTGGATCATCAAAAAATATTTTCTGGGGAGATTTTTTCATTTAGTATTGAATTTGGATGAAGGCGTGGAGTTTTCTTGTATTTTTTCGATATTACTCTGTTAGCTTACTGGCGATTTTTTCGTAGCTCTAACCACCAAACTCATCCATTCATTTCTTTGCAGTTTTAGTGTCTTTTTCCCTTTTATTAAGAAAGAGAACTTTTTCAAATCGCAAAAAACTGAAACTTGAGCTTGGCCTCTTTGTTAGACTTCTCCATACGCAAACGGCACAATCAACCTGTATGATGATATTCGAACAAAATTCTCATCTGCTTCCCTGTTTCTTTTCGTCTATTTAACCCCTGTATAATTTTGCTTCGTTTATAACGATTTTTTTTAAAGGCTGTCACAAACGACAGCCTTGTCCATTTTTTTATTTTGCTATTTTTTGAGGATGATCTGGCAATTCATTGACTGAAACAACTTGGTCTGTTTTCTTTTTCGGTTTTTTCCAATACTTTTCGTTGCCAGGCAGATCATCAAACCATGTTGCATCATCAGGGCAATCAAGCACCATAAATTGTCCATAATTGCCATCTCTAGATTGGTGATATTTCAAATACGCTTTTCCGTTTTCGATAGCTAAAATCTCGATTTTCCCAGAGGTATGGCTCATTGACAGGCGGACGCGCTTGCCTAGTCCTGATGTTCTTGCTTTTGCTTGTTCAACGATATCGTAAACTTCTTTCAATGTTAATACAAAGTCACTGTTGCCAGCAACAGGTCGATTCACAAAGAAATAATAAGGTGTTACTCCCGCCCATGATAACTTATCTAATAATTCGCCTAAAACAACAGGATCGTCATTAATTCCTTTTAATACTGGAGTTTGGTTGACCACTATTGCTCCGGCGTCATGGAGCGCTTCAAAAGCTTTTTTTGCTTCTTTCGTAATTTCTCTCGGATGGTTGACGTGAGCCATAATGTAGATTCTTTTTTCAGGAGAGGAAAACTCTCTAATGAGTTGGAGTAAAGATTCATCTTCATAAATTCTCATAGGGTTAAAGACAGGCATTTTGGAGCCGATGCGGATAATTTTTACATGCTCGATTTCTCGTAAGCTTTCAATGATCATGCGCAATTTTTTCGTAGCAAGGATTAAAGGATCCCCTCCAGTTAGAAGAACATTGTTGATTTCAGGAGTTTTGCGAATATAGTCAATACCAGGCTGTACGTCTGCCATCGCTTCTTTTACATCACTTCTAAATAATCTTTTTCGAAAGCAATAGCGGCAATATGCTCCGCAAACCTCAGAAACTAGCAGCAATGCTGTTGTTTTGTACTTATGCTGGCAGCCAGGAACGACATAGTTTGTATCTTCATCTGATGCGTCCCACCTCCCATACTCTCGCATTTCTCCTTCATTTGGAATAACTAATTTTCTGATAGGGTCGTTTGGATCATTCCAGTCGATCAGGCTTAAATAATAATCATTGACCCGAAACACATATTTTTCTGTGATCGGCTTCAGCTTTTCCCGTTCCTCTTTTGGGATTTGTTCAATTTTGTCGATGTTTGTTATATATTTTGGCATCGCCACATGTATCACTCCCCCATCATTAGTTAACAGTTCTATGATAACATATAGTAACAAATTATTTAGCAATATGTCCAAAACGTTCATTATTTTTTTGCAAATTTCGATAATATTTTTCAAAAAAATTTGCCTTCCAGCAAGGAAAACTATTAAGCTAGTTTTCCAATGCGGACTTTTCTCTAATACAAGTCAAAATAGAAGGCAGATTCCACTACATTTGCTAAAACAAGGAATAAATATCTGACATATCTTGATAAGCTTTCACTAAATTTAGAATCCTTTTTTGCGAGTCTTTATCCCCGCTCAAACAATATATTGACTTAAGCCAAAAATGGAAAAAAAATCGTTTTCTATATTTTATATAAATAAGTAAAATAAGCGGCTTCCTGCTTTACATGAATTCTTTCGGGCAGCATGAAGCATTGCTTAAACTGATACAGCCTTCAACAGTTCTTTTACCGCATAGGCAAAGCCGTTCTCATCGTTCGTTTTCGTGACAAAATCGGCTTTTTCTTTCACTTCCTTTGGAGCATTTCCCATTGCAACCGATGTGGTCGCGATCTCGAATTGGGAAATGTCGTTGCCTCCGTCGCCAAACGCATAAATTTCTTCAAATGTCAGCTGCTTCATTTTTTGATAGCGTAAAATCGCTTTTCCTTTATGTGCTTCGCTGGAGGTAATTTCAATATTATTCGGAAATGATGAGGCAATGGAGAGGTCGCTTCTTTCGCTTAAAGCTTCCTTCACTCGATCGATTTTTTCCGTTTCATCATGATTCACTAATCCAATCAGCTTATAGATTTTTACATTTTCCAGCTTGAAAATAGAGTCATAATCAAATTGGCGAAACATCTCTTCGATCTCTTTCCAGCTCAGCTTATGCAAAGGCGGTAAAGTGGATGGAAAGCCACCCTGATTGGTGTAAACGAGAATTCCGACATCCAGAGCATTTACTGCTGCAAAAATTTCTTTAAACGTTTTTTCATCTATTGTTGCTTCATACATCAGCTCTCTTTTATCGGAATATAATACAGCCCCATTAACACAAAAAATCGGCACTTGGAGCTCTTCAACCGCTTTAATCTTGATGACGTCCGGAAATGCACGTCCCGTATTTAAAATGACTTCATGTCCTTGCTTTTTCAATTCATGTAAAACTGATAAATTTTCATGTGAAATTTCATGCTGCGAATTTAATAGTGTGCCATCTAAATCAATTGAAAAACATTTCATATCCTCATCCCAATTCCTTTCTTTTTTTAAAATAATAAAGAAACTTCTTATTTTTCTCTTACCTATTTTATCAAAATCGTCCTGATCGCTGTAAAGATTTCCTGTTTACAAGAAAATCACTGCATTATCGGTCAAAGAGCTTGATTTGCCAGAAAGTCACTTTCCGCTCGGTTGATGGCAGCCCAAAAGATTGAAGAGGTTTAGAAAATTAAAAAGAAAGCTTCAGTACAAAATGGACAGTGACATCTATGCAAAAATAGCTGGATTCGAAGCATCGGCTGGGCATACAACAAATGACAAGAAGATGGCAAATAGATACACGCACAACTAGGCTATAGATGCAAATTGTCTGGCTTTTTTACCTTCAACTGGAAAAATTTTTTCATAGTGATTCACTCTTCAATGTTATAAGTTTTTATTAGGGAGTGAATATCAAATGATCTATCGAAGTGTCAAACAACTGGAAAAAGAATATAAACTAAAAGAAGCCCTTCGTTCTGTCAGAGATTTATGGTATCAACTAACGGAAGGGTATGTAACGATCCCTGAATCGACTGAAAAGCTTCAATCTTTCATTGAATATTTTGAAGGAGAATTGCCTGCAGGATGGATCCTCACAATGGATGAACAAGGAACGATACAAGCACGTACAAATTATTCTAATAGATTTAGTCAGATGTTAGTATGTAAAAGCTTTTCTGGAAAAGAGCGTGTAAAAATAATTTCTTAAAAGTTTTCCCTCAGTATCGCAGACTGAGGGGTTTTTTGTATAAAATGAAAAATTTCAAACATAATACTAACTGTTAAAAAATTACTTAGGAGGGATTGAAGGTATGAATCAATTAGGTGCTCATGAATTAATGGAAGTACATGAAGTTTTAACAAACACAATTGATGGAATTAACCAATTTCAACTTTATCAGCCCCATTGCAAAGATCCAGAGCTGCAAAACATTTTGCAAAATCAAATCATTTTTATGACAAATGAATACAATTCAATCGTTCAAATAGTAAGAAACAAGAGCAGTCAGCAAAATTTCAGCACTTACCGCCCATTGAAAAATGCAAGCCCTTCCTTTGGCACCTCAGGCGGAACACCGGAAGCTCCCAACAGCTCAATAAACGAGATGAACGACCATGATGTTGCGTCAGGAATGTTAGGATGTTTAAAAGCGTCAGCAGCATTAAGGATGCATGCTGCATTGGAATGCTCAGATCCGGAATTAAGAAATGTCGTGCTCCAAGGGGCGAAAAATTGCGCAGAGCAAGCTTATGAAGTTTGGCAATATATGAACCAAAAAGGTTATTATCAAGTGCCGGTCTTTCAGCAAAATACTGCTCAAGCGATCATCAATCATTATCAACCGGCTGGCAATCAATTGAACAATCAGCAGACATAAAACGATAAAGCAGCAGGGCTTACCCTGCTTCTGCTTTATTTTTTAGCTATTGCCAAGAAAAAAATTAGCTTTCGCTCACAATTTGCTTGTTTTCTTTTTCCTTTAGACTTTCGTCTTTTGCCGCTTGCGAATTTTTCATAAAAAACGATAAGATGAGAGCGATCGCAGAGAATATACCTGCCACTACAAAAGATATATTTACTCCATGTATCATTCCTTCAATACCTTTTTCAGGCAACGCTGTATTTGTCATGACTGTCACAAGCAAAGCTGTTCCAACTGCACCAGCTACTTGCCGCATTGTGTTGTTCATCGCAGTTCCGTGTGAAATTAAATATGTAGGCAGTTGATTTAAACCAGCGGTTGTCACCGGCATCATGACCATCGCAACACCGACCATCCTGAAAGCATTTACTGCCGCTAAATATGTAAACGTTGTATGTAAGGTGAGGTGTGACAGCATAAACGTCGTGATCGTTAAGGTAAAAAATCCAATAATCGCCAGCCATTTGGCACCGAATTTATCAAATAATCTGCCTGTTATCGGGTTGGCCACACCTTGGACAAGTGCGCCTGGCAAGAGCACCAGTCCGGACTCAAATGCTGAAAATCCCAGCATATTTTGCATAAACATCGGCAAAATAACTGCTCCGCCAATCATAGACATAAACACAATCATGCCTAAAACAGTTGTGATCGAAAATGTCTTGCTTTTAAATACTTTGAATTCCAGGATCGGCTCATCCAATTGCAGCTGTCTAATTATAAACCAAGTAAGAGTGATCAAACCGATGAAGAGCGATAAAATAACTTGACCGCTCCCCCAGCCGCTGCTCCCAGCTGCACTGAATCCATACAATAAACCGCCGAACCCTAACGTTGAAAGGATGATGGATAAAATATCGATTTTGGGGTAAGTTTGCCGCGTAACGTTTTTTAGGATGAAAAAAGCTAAGAAAAGATCAATGACTACAATAGGTAAGAGCACATAAAACAAGCTTCTCCATGCAAAATGCTCTACAAGGTAACCGGATAAAGTCGGACCAATTGCCGGCGCAAATGCAATAACGAGTCCAAACATCCCCATTGCCGTTCCTCTTTTTTCAACGGGAAAAATTAAAAACAAGATTGTCTGCATCAGCGGCATGATAATTCCGGCACCAGCAGCCTGCGCCACTCTCCCTGCCATTAAAACAGAAAAATTGGGAGCAATTGCACAAATTGCAGTTCCAACAGCAAAAATTCCGATGGCTGTAAGAAACAGTCCTCTTGTCGTAAAACGACCAATCAAAAACGCGGTGATCGGTATCATAATCCCATTAACAAGCATAAAAATCGATTGCAGCCATTGAACTGTATTGGCATCAACTTTGAAATCCATCATTAAATGCGGCAAAGCAGTTCCAAGCAACGTTTGGTTTAAAATGGCAACAAAAGCACCGGACATTAACACAATCATGAGCGGCACTTTATTGAAGGTTTCCTGTGCCAGGTCTCGTTCTTCTCCCATATAAATCCTTCTTTCTAACAATTTTTCTATATTATTTAGCGATACAAATAGACTGCTTAATACATGTTATTGTAATATTTTTTCTTTGTAAATAGGAAGAATATACACTTGATGAGGATGAAACTTGAAGAGTGTTTTCCATAAATAAATGAAGCAATTGTTGTCTTTATAAATATATTAGCGTACATTACCATAGTGAAGGAAGATGAAGAAAAAAGCAATTGTTTCGCTCACCTTTATTTTCTTTTTTGATAATTAAGAAGGAAACGTTTGAAAAAATTTTTACATCATGAGTGTCAAAGAAAAAAATATCACTCCTTCCAATATAAAAAAAAGAACAGCCGTTTTTTCTCTTTCGGTTTGAATTGTTTCAAATGCAAAACCCCTTTTCAGCTTTATTTTTTTGAAAAGGGGGTGACAACAATTTGAAAACATAAGCATCTTATTTAAATATTTTCAATCGCTCTTCTATTGGTTTTATTTCTTTATCACCGGGCTCAGCTGTCGGTTTTCCGAACGGCATTTGAGCAATTAGTTTCCATTCATTTGGTATATTCCATTCTTTCTTCACTTCATCATCGATGAGCGGATTATAGTGCTGCAGCGAGGCGCCCAATCCTTCAATTTCCAACGAAGTCCAAATCACAAATTGCAGCATTCCAGAAGACTGTTGTGACCAAATCGGGAAATTGTCCGCATATAATGGGAATTGTTCCTGCAACCCTTGAACAACGCGGTCATCTTCAAAGAACAATACAGTACCGTATCCATTTCGGAATGAATTTATTTTTTCATCTGTTGAAGCAAATTGATCCGCTGGAACAATTTTTCGCAACGTTTCTTTCGTTATATCCCACAATTTGTTATGATGCTCGCCAAGCAAAAGAACGACTCGGGCGCTTTGGGAATTAAAAGCGGATGGTGTATATAGAACTGCGTGGCTGATCACTTCTTGAATACGCTCATCAGAAACAGTTGATTCTTTACTGATTCCGTAATAAGTGCGTCGATGTTTGACTGCTGAATAAAAGTCATTTGACACGTTCATCTCTCCTTTCTGAATTTCAATCTTTTTATATCATTCCTTTTAAACGCTTCGCCTATTACACTTCTTAGTAACGTTTTGAATAAAATTTTTTCTTGTAAGAGCCGTATTTTGAGGGATATAATTTACATGAAATCAATAATATTAGAAAAGGCGGTAAAAACTTGAAACAGCGGAACTTATTTTTCTACATTTTGATTTTTGCCATGATGTTTCTGTTCGGATGTACATCAAAAGAATATAAATTCAACATGGAATCTGGTATTGAAGCGCTAAAAAAAGAACAATACAGCGACGCCATCTCGTTTTTTAACAAAGCTCTTCATGAAAAAAACACTGAAGAAGCTCAATTGGCGCTGGATTTGTCAAAACAAATTAAAAACAGCGTTGCTGCCCTTGAAAAAGGAGAATTTGAAACCGCCATATCATTGGCAGAAAAAATCAAAAATTCAAATGAAACCTCCAAGATTCTTGATATTCTCAAACCGAAAGCTGAAAAAATAATCGAAGAAGCGGAAAAAACGAGCGCTGCTTTAAAAGAAATGGAATCTGAACTTGAGTCAGGGAAAGCATTGTTGGAAGAAAACAAGTATGACGAAGCATTCGCCATATTTAAGAAAATTGCGGAAACAACATCAAATAACGAGAAGGTCGTCAGCGTTACCAAAAATGCAGAACAATTCATGAATCAAGCAGCTGCGGCGAAAAATCAATACTTGCAGGAGCAGGAGAAAAAACTTCAAGAAGAGCGGCAAAAAGCTGAAGAAGAAGAAGCAAAAAAGAGAGAGGAAGAGCAAAAAAAGGCTGAGGAATCAAAGAAAAGCCGTCCTATAAGCCATACTGAAGCTGAACAGTTAGTCCGGGAGTATTTAAAAATTGAAAATACTTCTAACGTTTACGTTGAATATGATCATGATAATGAAAAAGGCGAATATATTATTCACGTTTATGAAATCGTGATCAGTGATCCGGAGACAAAAGAGGGACATACTTCTACATGGGGCTGGTATGCAGTCGACCCGGTCAAAAAAGTTGTGCGTGATGCGTTTGAATAACAAATTTTAAGGATTTTCCGGTGGATACATTCGGAAAATCCTTTTTCTTTAGTTATTTAATCAGAATGATATTAATCAACTGATAAGGCTTACAAAATTGCCTTGCTCATTAAACAGCTACTAAGTATTGTTCAAGGATCGAACGCATTTCAGGAGTTAAAGGCTCAGAACGCTGCAACTTAAAATTGTAATGAACGATAACTCCTTCCCCTTTTGCGATCAATTTCCCCGTTTCTGCATTTTTTATTTCATGCTCCATCGAAAAGCTTTTCGTTCCAATCCGCGTAATTTTTGAAGTTACCGTTAATGTATCATGGGCATACGCTTGAGCAAGGTAATCGCATTTTGTGGATGCTAAAATAAATTTCCAGTCTTGGTTCCCTACTTGTTTTGACATGTGTTGTAAAAATTTAGTCCGAGCTTCCTCCATATACAAATAATAGCTTGTATTGTTAACATGGCCTGACGCATCCGTTTCGCAATATCTTACATAAATTTCTATATCCGGAATGGTTTTCATGCTAAATCGTCCTTTCTTTTATGTCTTATTTTTCTGTTTTTATCAATCGATCGATATTTATGTATGAATGGAATTGAATCCTTCATGTGTATAGGAATTGTCCATCGGATCATCGATGTGTTTCAAGAAAAAGCAAATTGCTGTACAACGTTTGAAGAACAGGCGTTTCAACACCAATCTGCCGCCCCTTTTTCACGATAAACCCGCACAATGATTCGATTTCCATCCTTTTTCCTTTCAATCGATCTTGCAGCATGGACGGCTTATGCTTCAGAGCTGCTCCTGAATTGGCAAAAGTGCGATGAAACATTTCTTCATCTAATGGAATCCCGATTTTATTGGCTACTCGCATCACTTCTCGGCAAGCATTTTCAGCTGTTTTCCTCAATTCTTTATGCTCCATAATTTCACCGACAGTCGCTTTGGATAAAGCAGCAAGCGGATTGAAGGTTGCATTCCACAACAGCTTTTTCCACTTATCCAGCATGATATCATCTGTTGTTTTTACAAAAATTTCAGCTTGACGAAAAAGATCTGCCACTTTATCGCGGAACGAAATGAGTGATTCATCCAGAGCACCGATCACTAGTTTTGCTCTTCCGCTATGCTTTATGACCCCAGGCTCTTCCACATGTGACGACAGATAGGTTGCAGCTGACAAGAGCCTTTTTCCACCTAAAATTTGAGCGAGCTTTTCTTCATTGTCGACTCCATTTTGCAGCGTCAAAACAACTGCGCGATCATTCCGCAAAGAGGCAATCTGTTCTGCTGTACTTTCCGTGTCGGTTGATTTCACACAAAACAGTATCAGCTCACAATCAGCAAAACCCTCTATTTTATCTGTAAAAACACCGTCTATTGTGAGGAGTTGATCATTCGTTTTAACCACTAAACCTGATTTTTTCATTGCCTCTAAATGCTTGCCCCTTGCAAGGAAAACAACATCATGTCCGGCTTTCTTTAATAAAGCTCCAAAATAGCCGCCGACCGCGCCAGCTCCAGCAACAGCGATTTTCATAACATTCCCCCTTCAATTGAATCAAAAAGCTTATGAATGACAGAATAAACAGAAAATAATGAAATGCAAGTTTTGCACCTCAATTATTAACCTAATCTTTTCATTAATCAAGTGAAAGCATTCGGGACTGAAAAGTCTTGAGTGTTTAAAACCAATAGTAAAAACGAGCCTCCCAAACAGATGATAATCTTGAAACCAATATCAGACTCTAGACTATTATGATTTATTCTATGTTCCATGAGGATTCGCAAAGCGCGCAGATCACTAACACTCATAACTTAAAATGACGGCAATGCTATAAAAAAAGAAGCAGAAGTTGAAAAAAGCCTGTCCAAAATGAACGAACTCCGTGAAATAGCATCTCTCCCCCGCCGAATCGTTGACTTAGCTTTCGAATAAAATACGCTGAATTTATAAGTCTTGTAAACATACAGCTGCTAGCACGTTTTTGCTTTCTTACATTTTACAGTTTTATATGAAAAACGAACAGATAGGTTAATCTTTTTCCGCTCCATAATGATGTTTCTCGCAATCAAATAATGAAGCTTTTTCTTTTTTCTAATAAATTTAAGCATCCATCCAACACACATAACCCCGTTCTAAGTTTAGGACGGGGTTACAATAAAATGGTTTACTTTTTAAGAACAATGCTTCACTTACATCAAGTTTTTTAAAGGTTAATCATTGGATAAAATGACTTTCATCGCTTTTTCTTTAGCCGCATTGCGAAATACTTCGTATGCCTGCAAAATCTGGTCCAGCGAAAAACGATGAGTGACTAACTGTTCCGGTTTAATTTTTCCTGACTGCACCGTCTTTAGCAGCATCGGTGTCGTACTCGTGCTAACTAGTCCAGTTGTGATTTTGACATTGCGAATCCACAATTGTTCTAAGTGCAATTCGACAGGCTTACCATGAACACCAACGTTGGCCAACCGTCCGCCCGGCTTTAGGATTTGCTGGCAGATGTCGAAGGTCACCGGGAATCCGACCGCTTCAATCGCTACGTCAACACCTTTTCCGTCCGTTAGTTCAAGCACTTGCTCAACCGCATTTGTCTTTGAGCTGTTCATTGTCTTAGTGGCACCGAACTTTTTGGACAGCTCCAGACGATTATCGTCAAGGTCGATCATGATGATTTCCGCTGGTGAATAAAGCTGTGCTGTCAACAGTGCTGCCATTCCGACCGGTCCGGCCCCGACAATTGCGATTACATCCCCTGGTTGAACTTCGCCGTTGATTACCCCGATTTCGAGACTTGTCGGAAAAATGTCACTCAACATAACAAGCGCTTCTTCATCGACTCCCTCAGGGATATGATACATGCTTGTATCCGCATATGGAATCCGAACGTACTCTGCTTGGGTACCGTCGATCAAATGCCCTAAAATCCAACCGCCTTTTTCACAGTGTGCGTACATCGCTTTTTTACAATAATCGCAGCTTCCACAGGAAGTCACACAAGAAATCAGCACTCTGTCTCCAGGTTTGAAATTGTTGACACTTGAGCCGACTTCTTCTACTATACCAACACCTTCGTGTCCCAATGTCCGTCCGTCAGTTACAGCCGGTACATCTCCACCCAAAATATGTAAATCTGTTCCACAGATTGTCGTTTTGGTGATTCTTACGATGGCATCTGTTGGTTCCTGAATCGTAGGCTTGTCCTTCTCTCCCCACTCAAGCTTGCCTGGTCCACGGAATATTAGTGCTTTCATCATCATACCTCCTAAATATATTTGTTCGTAAGCTGTCTTCGGTTTCAAATAAAGGCCATGGCGGGTCTAACTAAATTAGATGTTACTAGCGGTTTGTTATCCCAAAGGTATTTTTCCCCTTGCGATCAAGAAATTATTCTGCTCAATAGGTATGTATGATATATATCCCCCCTCTCAAGTTAACATAAAGTATCTTGCCGGAAGTTCCCTATCACAGATTGCGTGGGCAACAGGGTCAGGAAAAAGTGTTAGTGAGCGGCGGAAATAAATAATTTTGCCGTTAACTATGTGGCATTTTTTTTAATCCGTCACAATTGGCTCCCCTGAACAACTTCAACTTGTTGCAATTGATGATCCATTGTTGGCCAATCAGCGTTTGTAGCACTTTAACAACGAACGGCTGCAACAAAAAATAGCGATTTATGCCATAAAAAACACTATTCTTACGACAGACAACTTAGCTAGAGCACCACAGCTGCTCACGTTCGTTATTATTATTTTGAAAATTAATACTATTCTCTTAATTAATTTGGCCTTTTGTTATTTTGCCTGAGAAGCTTTTTCTTTCAGCATCTTATAAAACGTATCAGGATGATCCAAACGTAAAGCCACTTTCGAATATGTTTTTTGAAATCCTAAGAAAAGTGTGGCACGGCAAGGATTCTTTAATTCTAAAATCATATTCGGATGTACCGTTTCGAAATCTCTAGCAATAAATTCAATAGTTGTTTTCTTATCTATTTTTTTCTCTAATTGTTTTTGATCAATGGTAATTGACTCTATGTCATCTAACGACAATACCATTTTTTTTGCTAATCCAAGAGATAAGTACAAGTAATTATCTGTCATTTTCAATGGATTTAAGCGTACTGCCTGTAAGTCGCCGAGAAAAAAGATAATTGAATAAATATTCAAAATAAGCAGCAAAATGGACAACAGCTTGGACTGATCATGCAGCCACCAATGAATTCCGATCGTTTCAATAATAATTGCGTGAATGATCATAATTTGAAATGCCACTATGCTGGAATTTTTATGCAATGTAAAGTATTTTTCACCTTTCGGCGGTCGTTTCTTCCACGACATAAAGGCATAGTAAAACATAAGGAATTCTGACGCTACGATGTGTACAATAGGATGTTTGCGAACTTTTTCTTCAACAGCAGTCGGAAAAGAAAACAACAAGCTGTCATCACTCATGCGGACCTGTCGAATAATTGCAGGCAAATAGCGCAAAAACATGAATAGCAAAGCTAATTCTGACAATACTAACAATCCTTCAATGGCAATACCTATATAAGATATTGCTGCAAATGGCTCAAAGTATTTTGCTGGAATGATAAACCTAGCTAAAATTAATCCTCCTGCCATCCAAATAATAAAACGTTTAACTGAAAAATTCTTTTTATATATTACTGCCATTAAAAGCGGAACAACGATTGCCAAGTCCATTAAAGTGCCAAGGATGACCCATCCCATCTCCTCAGGCAATACCATAATCGACAAAGGCGACCTATATATTAGAAAATTGGAACAAAGCACCAGCACTAATAAGGACAACCATATATACCTTTTTTTATCAAATTGCCAAGCTTCCACAAATCCACCCCTTTTTACCTATATTGTAACAGATTTTAAAATATTTCGTTTTTTATTTTTGTTAATTTTCAAAATTGCCAGCTTTCTCCTTGTCTCTGCTGATTTTAAGAAACGAACATGTTCCTAAATTGAGTGTGATTGATTTCTTGAGGTAATACGAAAGAACTAAATTTGAACATGCATCCTCTGTATGTGAACAGTCAATCATCCCATAGTACAACCTTTACAAGAATTCATTGCCTTAAGAGATATAAAACTGAAACATATTATGCTTTTTCATTCAACTAATGCAAACCTCCCTCCTTTCCGTTATACTTAAAACGTTGTTGATTGAAAGAAAGGAGCATTATATGAAATCTCTCGTTTTAGCTGAAAAGCCGAGCGTTGCACGTGAGATAGCCCGTGTGCTTGGCTGCAAAAAAGAGCATAAATTTCACTTTGAAGGAAGCAAGTATATCGTAACGTGGGCGCTCGGTCATTTAATTGAATTGAAGATGCCGGAACATTACGATCCAAAATATAAAACATGGCGGCTGGAAGATTTGCCAATTATCCCAGAAAAAATGGGGTTAAAAGTAATTAGACAAACGAGCCGGCATTATAAAGGCATAGAACTGTTGGCGAAACGAACGGACATTAAAGATTGCATTATCGCAACAGACGCCGGACGTGAAGGCGAACTTGTTGCAAGATGGATTTTAAAAAAGCTGAACTGGAAAAAGCCGATTTTGCGCCTATGGATTTCATCTCAGACCGATAAAGCCATTCGTGACGGTTTCAAGCATTTAAAACCTGGGAAACAATTTGAAGCATTATATCAGTCTGCTGTTTGCCGTGCTGAGGCAGATTGGCTCATCGGCTTAAATGTGACAAGAGCTTTGACGACGAAATATAATGACCCGCTTTCGGCAGGGCGCGTGCAGACCCCAACCCTTGCCATGATCATGAAAAGGGAAACAGAAATTCAAAAATTTGTACCGAAGCCGTATTGGACGATTCATGCAAAAATCGGTTCCATTCATACCATCTGGGAGCGAAACGGCGAAAAAAGAATTTTTTCCAAAGAAACGGCTGAACATCTATTGGCAAACCTGAATGGTAAAAAAGGTACAGTCATCAAAGTGGAGCGCAAGCAAAAGAAAGAACATCAGCCGCTACCATACGACCTAACCGAGCTGCAGCGGGATGCCAACAAGCGTTTCGGCTTTTCCGCAAAGAAAACGTTAACGATACTGCAAAAGCTTTATGAGCATTATAAGCTTGTCACATACCCGCGGACAGACTCCCGTTATTTAACTGCGGATATGGTATCGACAATGTTTGACAGGCTTCAGGCAATGGCTTCCGGCTATAAAGACGAAATCCGCCCTCTCCTTTCCAACAAAGGAAAAATTTTATTAAAACGGGTGTTCAATAATGAAAAAGTGACCGATCATCATGCCATTATCCCGACGGAGGAACCGCTAAATATGAGCCAGCTTTCCAATGATGAAAGGAAGCTGTATGATTTGATTGCCCGCCGGTTTTTGGCGCTGTTTTATCCTGCTTACGAATATGAAACCGTCCATGCGGTTTTTGATGTGAACGGAGAAACACTCACTGCAAAAGAGACAATTGTATTGAATAATGGATTTAAAGCCGTTTTAGGGAAGCAGCAGGATGAGCCGGAAAACAGAAACATCCCTGCTTTAGTTAAAGGACAATCTTTTGCTGTTCATCAAGTAGAAATAGAAGAAAAATTGGAAGAACCTCCTCTTCGCTATTCAGAGGCGGACATTCTTACGCAGATGGAAAAGTTCGGACTCGGCACTCCTGCAACTAGGGCGGATATTATTGAAAGACTTATCGAAACAGAAGCGGTTGAGCGAAAAAACGGAAGGTTCTACCCAACGAAAAAAGGTAAACAACTGATTGAACTTGTCAATGATGAACTAAAATCACCTGAACTGACAGCGCGCTGGGAAAAAGAGCTTGAAGCGATTGCACGGGGAAAAGGAAATCCTGAATTTTTCCTAAACAACATTCGCAAGCAAACGAAACGGCTCGTTAATGAAATAAAAAATAGCGATAGAAGCTACAAAGCACACAATTTAACCGGCTCCATGTGCCCGGAATGCGGCTCCTTTTTAAAAATACGTTCTACAAAAGAAGGACGTTTATTAGCATGTTCGAACATGGAATGCCGCTATAGCAAACGAAAAGATCCGAAGCTGTCCAACCGGCGCTGTCCACAATGCAAAAAACGAATGGAAATCCATAACGGCAAAGCCGGTGTTTACTTCCAATGCCGCCGCTGCAATGTGGTTGAAAAAGCGGAAGAAAAGAAAACGGCAGTCAATAACCGCAAAGATCGGGCTTTAATTCAAAAATACAGCCCGAAAAGCGATTCTTTTGGCACAAGTTTAGGTGATTTGTTAAAACAGGTGTTGGAAGAACAGCAATAAATAAAAAAGCTTCCGGATGCTGCGTTTACGACAAAAAGTTAGCTTGTTTCTATTTAAAAACAGTGTCACGACGAAGCTGGAATGGTATGCAGTTTGTTTCAAATTTTTAAAAGGGATTTGTCAAATAAGTCATTTTTTCGGCTTATAGACAAACCCCTTTAATATTTAGAAACGTTCATATCGATGCTTATGATTATAATGGACTCCACTTTCTGGACAGCTCCTTACCATTCATTAACTACACGCGAATTAAAACGTTATGTACTATTTGTTCCCCCTGCATTTCTAAAAAGCTCAAAACAGTCAACCACATACATTCGAAAATGGTCTCCCCTCTTTCGACCTCTCCAAAATATTTACACATGCTGCAGGGTCTTTATCGAACAGTAATCCTCAAGTCGAGATGTTTATAAATTTCTAAAAAAAGCGGCACCTAAATAAGGCGCCACTTTGAAAGGATTAGTTTTTTTGTACGTTTGCCGCTTGAGGTCCGCGTTGGCCTTCGACAATTTCAAATTTAACAGTTTGCCCTTCTTCTAACGTTTTAAAACCATCGCCTTGAATCGCCGAAAAATGAACAAACACATCATCTCCACCATCGACTTCAATAAATCCAAACCCTTTTTCACTGTTAAACCATTTTACCTTACCTGTGTTCATGCTTTTTCCTCCAAAAAAAAGATTTTACCATTCATTGTTTGTTTTTCATAAGAAAAAAAAGCCGCACACTCATGAGAAATGCAGACCATATAAGATCGCCTGCATTTCAATATGAGGTACGACTTATAATGGATCCATGATAAAACGAACTAAATGGCTAATTCATTATAACCAATCAAACATAAAGAGTCAAGAAAATGTAAGAATGTTCTTGACTCTTTAAGGGTGATACTTTATGTTATACGCTGCTTTCCCCTAAAAACAAATCTCATTCACTGCCGCGGTAAAGAAAGAACAGAGCTGTCAGCATTAGCCCGATCCCAATCAGGCGGTTTATGTCTATTCGATTTTTCGGCATTCCAAATAATCCAAAATGATCAATGATGACGCTGATGGCCATTTGACCGATGATTCCTGCAAGGAGCGTTACGGCCACCCCAACCTTCGGAACAGAAATAATGGTAAACGTGACGAACATCGCGCCTAAAAATCCCCCAAGCAAATTCCATTTTGGAACTTGAAACAAATCGGTAATGTGGCCCTTTCCAAAAAATAAAACAAGGAACGCTAAAACCATTGTTCCAACAAAAAAAGAGACAAATGCTCCTTCAACAGCACCGATTTTTTTGCCTAGACTTCCGTTAATCGGCGACTGTATTCCTATCATCATCCCACCCAGTATCGCTAAAAAAATGTAAATCCATTTCATCCTGAACCCTCCCCAGAAATATAATTTCTCTTCTACCCGCTTGAACTCCTTTACGTAAAAACGTTCTTAAGTAAAAAAGTTGATTTTCTAAAATTTTCATTTTGTAAAAAAAGAAGAGACTTAAAAAAACGGCGCTTTTGTAAAAGCTCTTAAAATGATGAAAGACAACAGAATTTATCAATAAATTTTTGTTGTCTGAAAGTGCAAACCTGCCGTTCAGATGAGAATCAAACCCGTTAAATAATTTTCTAGCACCCCCACAGAAAATGATGCTGTAAAGGAGGAGATGAAGACCGATCTATTTGTTTGATGAAGAGCACAACGTTTACAAGTATATTCGGCCTGATGATTAGTTCAATTATCCATTAACGACAATTTACTACACTTGTTATATGTAAAGACCTTAAAAAAATTATATTCAGCAAACTATTTTCTCTCATGTCATTTTCTAGATCAACCATTTTCAACATATATATAAACAAAAAAAGGAGGCACTTATGATCATTCATATTATACAAAGAGGAGAGACTTTATGGAACATAGCTGAACGCTACGGTATCAGTCTTTCTGAAATTATTGCTGCAAACAGTCTGCCCGATCCTAATCGATTACTGATTGGCCAATCACTTGTGATTCCCATTGCTTTTCGTCAACATATCGTCCGAGCAGGGGAAACATTATGGCAAATTGCCCAAAAATATGGAGTTGCCGTCGGGTCTATTGTTCAGGCTAACCATATTAGTGATCCTTCAAAAATTAATCCGGGAATAATTTTAAACATTCCGCCTCGCATCCATACTGTGAAGCCTGGAGAGAATTTATCGCAAATTTCTCAAATTTACCGTATATCCGTACAGGAAATTGCCAAAGCCAATCGAATTCAAAATCCCGACCTTCTTTATCCGGGGACAAGATTAACGATTCCTTTTGTAAAACCAGTCATTGACGTAAATGCATATACGATCCATGCAGGTGAAGAAGGAGGCAAAGAAGTTCGAGAAGCTGGCAGCTTTTTAACATACGTTTCTCCATTTGCCTACATCATCCGGGAAGACGGCGGACTCGATGCAATAAACGACACAGCGATTCTTCAAGCTGCTTTAACAGAACAAGTGATACCAATGATGAGCATAACAAATTTTACGTTCAGGGACCCCGGGTCACGGCTGGCTCATGCCATCCTTTCAAATACGGAACTGCAAGATCGATTATTGACCACCATTATAAACACTATGAAAGAAAAAGGTTATCGTGGATTAAATATTGATTTTGAAAATGTATTTCCTGACGATCGTGAGTTATATAATCAATTTTTACAGCGCGCCGTTGACCGATTGCACAAAGAAGGATATTTTGTTTCGACCGCGCTCGCCCCTAAAACGAGCCCAGAACAAAAAGGAATATTATATGAGGCACACGACTATGCCGCACACGGCAGGATTGCAGATTTCGTTATTTTAATGACATACGAATGGGGTTATAGGCTTGGACCTCCTCAGGCGATCTCTCCGCTTAATCAAATCAAACAAGTGCTAGATTATGCTGTAACCGTCATTCCAAGAAATAAAATCTTTATGGGCTTCCAAGTATATGCTCGTGACTGGCTCCTTCCCCATGTTCAAGGTCAGGAAGCAGAAACATTCGATATGCAAGAAGCGATTCGTCGAGCAGTTCAACATGGTGCTGTGATACAGTATGATCGAACATCTCAATCTCCGTTTTATCGGTATGTGGATGAACAAGGCCGTACGCATGAGGTCTGGTTTGAAGACGCGCGCAGCACCCGGGCAAAATTTGATGCGGTAAAGGATTACGGTTTACAGGGAATTAGTTATTGGGTACTTGGCTATCCATTCCCGCAAAATTGGGTATTACTTGAAGACAATTTTCAAGTGCGGAAATTCCGTTCAATTCATTGATAGCAGAAGTCTCTCATAGCACAAATGAAAATAAGGGAACCTACGCACAAAGCGTATGTTCCCTTCTCGCTTATTCCTCTTTCATAAACGGCCACCAGTTCGCTTTACCAAACATTTTGACCATCACCGGTACAAATAGCGGCAGTACAACAAGAGCATATAAAAATAATCCTGTTAAAACAATTGTGGCAATTTCGAGCAGCGACAGCACACCGGACGGAAGCATCGCCGCAAATGTTCCGCCTAAAATGACCGCGGCGGAAATAATGACCGTTCCCATATGACGCATAGCTGAAAGCATCGCTTCTGTGACAGGCAAATCTCTGTATTCGTTGAAGCGGTTCATAAGGAAGATGCTGTAATCTATGCCAAGCGCAATTAAAATGACAAATGAGAAAAATGGAACTGCCCAGTTCAAACCGTCGTATCCAAGAAGGCGAACGAAAATGACTTCTGACACCGCCATTGATGTGTAATACGTTAGAATAAGCGATAAAATTAAATAAATGGGCATGACAAACGAGCGCAGCAATGCAATTAATATAAGAGCAATCCCTATCAGCATCAATACAACTGTGCGGGAGTAGTCGTTTGCTGAAATCTCGTTCAAGTCGGAGTAAATGCTAGTAACCCCGTCATAGGCAATTTTCGCATTTTCAAGCTTCGTGTCTTTTACGGTAAACTCCACCGCTTGTTTGACCTCAGTAAGCTGATCCATCGCTGAAGTTGAATATGGATTTTTCTCGAAAACAACATCAATGGTTGTCACTTTGCCGTCATTCGATAAGTAAGCTTCTTTCGCATCCGCAAATTCTTTGCTTTCAAGCACTTCCTTCGGCATGTACCAGCCTGCCATTTCCTGATTTGAAGAAGAAAGACCAGATAAGTAATTTTCGGCAGAACCGAGACCATCGGCTACTTGATTTAGACCATCCACGCTTTTGTCAAGGCCTGAAATCAGCTGATTCATTTGTCCATCCAGCTGAGAAAAACCTTGCAGCAATTCCTCCTGTCCATTGTTGACTTGGCTTAAGCCGTTAGACAGCTCCGGCAATTTTGAAATGATGGTTTGCTGTCCAACCGCTGCTTTATTCAACCCTTTTCGCAGCTGATCAAGCCCGTTGATGAGCTCTCCCATTCCATTAACGAGCGCTTTTTGACCTGAAAGTAATTCAGAATATGAACGGTTCGCCTGCTCTATTCCATTTGTCACTCGCTGAAGCGCTCCGTTAATTTGCTGAAATCCGCTTCTCATTTGTTTTGCTTGTTCACTAAGCTGGGAAGCTGCCATTTTCACCTGTTGATACTCAGCATCCTGCTGAAGCTGCTGATGTCGTTGTTCGATGCGGTTTAAAGATTCACTCATGCCGGATAAATGTGTTGACAATTGACCGAGATGTGATTCCATCTGTTGATATTGTTTCAGCAATGAATGTAGACTGCTTCCGGCTGTTTCGTATCCTTTCAAAAGCTGTTCTGCGCCGGATTGCAGCTTTTTCGCATTGTTTTGAACGGTCTCAAGCCCTTTCTTTATGTCACCGGCCCCCATTGATCCGCTCTCGATCCCCTGTTTAACTTGCGAAAGCCCTTTTTCAAGTTCACCGACGCCTGCTTTTAATTCATTTGTTCCGGAAACCAGCGCTTCAATACCGTCTGTAGCTTGTTTTAATTTCGGAGATGATGCAGAAAGCTCTTTGCTCGCTTCATTCAAACCGGAGCTGATTTGTTCAAGCCCTTCATTTCCCTGACCAATTCCGTCTTTCAGCGTTTTCGCCTGTTCTGTCACAAATAATTGGTCGATCTGTTCGCCTGTCGGTCTCGTTACTGAGCGGACCGTCTCGACACCTTCAACTTTTTCGATGCTTCTGCTTATTTTTTCAATTAAAGCAAAATATTCCGTCCTATTCATGTTGTCATCATTTTTGATCACAATTTTTGTCGGCATCGCTTCGCCTGGGTTGAAGCTTTTCGAAATAATATTAAAAGCCTTGACAGAGTCGTAATTATCCCCGATTTCTTGAAGGGAATTAAACGACAGCTTGCTGTCATAGGAAAGCAGCACTGGGAGGGTAATGATTCCTACGATGATTAAAGAAACAAGCGGTCTGGTGAACGAAAAACGTCCTGCAAAGTCCCATAGCTTGCTCTGTTTATGTTCCAGATTTCCTTTAACTGGCCAGAACAACACCGGGCCAAGCACAGCCATGAAAAACGGAACAAGCGTCATAAGTGCTACCAGCAGGATGGCGACTCCGACAGCGACTGCCGCAGCCGATTGATAAAGCTTAAATGATGACAATCCGATCGCCGCAAAGCCGATCATAACGGCTAAACCGCTGAAAAACACAGTTTTTCCAGCCGTGCGATAGGTTGTTATAATCGCTTCAGTTCGGCTTTCTTGTTTGCCAAGCTCCTCTTTAAAGCGGCTTAGCAGTAAAATGCAATAATCTGTACCGATCCCGAACAAAATGGCGACCAAAAATGTTTGCGTAAAAGTGGACAATGGAAAATTCACCATTTCAACTAAAAAGGCGACAATTGACTGTGATGCCAAATATGTCATGCCGACTGTCAAGAGCGGCACAAATGGTGCTATAAGCGAGCGGAAAACGATCAGCAAGACGATCAAAATAAACACGACTGTTATGCCTTCTGTTTTTTTCACTCCTTCCTGCGAGCTGACAATAACGTCTTCATCGATGATCCAGCTGCCGGTATAATAATGCTCCAATGAAATATTATCGATCACTTTATAAAGAGCGGATGTCATTTCTTTTGCCGTTCTTCCGTCTCTTTCCATTTGTATTGACGTCAAGATGGTGGTTTTATCTTTTGAAACAAGCTGATCCTTTAACTCCTCTTGATGAAAAGGCGAAACAATTTCTGTAATCCGTAAATTCTCGCTGTGTTGTTCAAGCTGTTTTACAGCTTGTTCCGCTTCTTTCCAATCTTCCTTTGTCAGCCCGTCCTCATTATGCAGCACAAGGGCGACTGATATTAGATCTCCTGAATGCTCTTTGCTCTGAATTTCTTTTAAAATGTCATTCGCGATCGAAGAGGAATAACCTTCTGGAACCGTAATTTGCCCTTTTTCGCGCACAAGCTCCTCCATGTTTGGCGATGTAAAGAGCAAACCAATAACAGCGACAAGCCATAAAATGAGTACAAACCATTTTCCTTTCAGGATTGCCCTCATGACTCAACCTCCAGTTCAAGCAATACGTTTGCCAATTTTTCATAGGTTTGAATAAATGATTCGATCTCGTCCTCCGAAAATTTTGTTATGAACGATCCTACAACTTTATGAACTCTCTCTTCTGTGCTTGCAAACAAATTGCTCCCTTTTTCAGTCAAAGCCAAATAAATGACCCTCCTGTCTTTTTCATCGCGAATTCGCCGAACAAATCCTTTCTCAACAAGCCGATTAATCATCGCTGTGATCGCGCTTTTGTTCACTCGAAAAACATTAGCTAGTTCTGTTGAAGTGCACCTTTCCTTTTGATGGATATAGCGCAAAAGATAGTGTTGTTCGTTTGTGATATCTGGATCAATTTCACATTTCACAAGTTCTTCTGCTCTTTTCGTTACAGTGAACGAAACCTTAATATACCGTTCGATCAATTCATCTATTTTTTTTCGATCCATTGTCTGCCCCCTATTTTAAATAGTTCAACTATTTAACTATTAAACTATTTAACTATCAACCTGTCAATCAATTTTGTATGAAAATTGGCAAACTTCCTCTTCTTCAAGCGCGTGAAAGGTGCATTCCAATAATTTGAAGGCTTCTCTAACGTGCTGAACGCTAGTTTCCATTCTCTAAAATATGTTCTTAGCATAGAAAAAATGTTGTGTGAGCCAAGCTTTCATACTGATCCGCGTCACATAAGAGCAGATTCGCCGAGTTAGCAGGCAGGACTGTCCGTTGCACTCTCAATGCTTTCGTTATAGAACTGAGAAGCTTCTGTTTCAAGTGTCAGTTAAACGGCGAGCAATTGATGGAAAAAGGGATCAACCTGCAAAGATGATCCCATCCATCGGTTCACAAAATCATCCAAACCGAAACAGCTAGCGAAACAACAATTGGAATAACCTGAATACATACCATCCCTTTAAAGGTGATTCGTTCTTCAGGAATCGGAAATGAAGCCTTTTCACACAGCCAATTAGCAAGCTTCTCCATTTTTGACTTTTTCATTGGAAAATCCGGTACTTCCACTGTATATTTTTTTAATAATTTATCAATTTCACGATCCTTTTCCATCAGATTCGATCCCCCATTCTTTCCTCATTTTTTGAACCGCTTGATACAGCCTTGATTTCACCGTGCCCAAAGGTATGTTTAAGATGCGCGCAATATCCTTTTGTGACAGATCATGATAATAAAACAATACGATAACGGCCCGCTGTTCGTTTGAAAGCGATTGAAGCATCCGCTCGACCTCCATTTTTTCATCGGAACGGGATATGTTGACAGGCTCTTTATATAAAAACGGAAGAAGACGGTGCCACCTTGCTCTCATTTTTATTTTGCTGATCATCGTATGATAAGCAATTTGAAAAAGATATGTCTTCAGCCTCCCTTTTTCAGGGGAAAAGTAATGCTTTTTTTGCTGCAGCTTCAAAAATGCATCTTGAACGACATCCATGCTAAGCTGGTCGTCCCGTGTACAACGGTAAATAAAGCGGAAAAGCGGTGCTCGATATCGTTCATAAAGCTCGTTCAAAGCTTCCGTATCACCGTTTTGAAATTTTTCCATCAGCTTTTCATCTGTTAAATTCATCTGACCACCGCTCTTTAATTCCTTTGAACACATACAGAATTCTTCCGATGAACCAAAGAAACGTCATTAAAGTAAACATAAACGATTGATGAAGGAAAAATTGAATGACAGGACTGTTAATGTTATCTCCCTTTATTAGAAAGATAAAGAGTCCTGTGAGGCAGCAAAATGAATAAATTGCGGATATAACCGTAATCGTATCCCAACGGGTCCAATAGAAATAAAGATCGGTTTTTTTAAAATCAATGTTTCCCCATCGATCCCGAACGACCTTTTTATTTAAAGAAGCGATCGAAACACCGAAAATCGTTCCGATGATTCCGCCTACAATTGAACTGATTACCCAGCCGGTTACAGGCATAATTGTCATCTCCTTTCCCATCATTCATTTGTTTATACAAATCGTGAAAGGAAAAAGTTCATTTTTTTCCGTAATTTTTTAATAAAAAGGCTTCAGGTTGATTTCATCTGTAATATTAACAAAATCGCTGTTAGTTCTAATGTTTCGCTGGCCGTTTTACATGAAACGCTCCGATTCCATTCCGTTGATCAACATTTTACATCTTCTTGCAGATAAATCTCACGCTTTTTTCGCAAACGTCATAGGTCCGAAACAGATTCAATCATTTTAATGTTTTATGAAAAATGAAGTTTTCCTGTTTCTTTCTGTCAAGTCGAAAAAGTTGAAGTTGTTTCTTTTCATTCGATACAATGGATGTGCGATTGATTCATAAAAGAAGGTGAAAACATGAAAATTGAAATATGGTCTGATTATGTTTGCCCATTTTGCTATATCGGAAAGCGGCGTATGGAAAAAGCGCTCGAGCTGTTTCAGCACAAGGAGCAAGCGGAAATCGTGTTCCGCAGCTTTGAGCTTGATCCAACCGCCAAAAAGGAATACGATCTTTCCATCCATGAAATCATTGCTCAAAAATACGGCATTTCCGTTGAGGAAGCGAAGCGGGCAAATAACGATGTTGCCAAACAGGCAGAGTCCGTCGGATTGACATTTCGCTTCGAGGAAATGAAGCCAACAAATACGTTCGATGCCCATCGATTAGCGAAATATGCAGATAAAAAAGGGAAAGGAAGAGAAATGCACGAACGGCTCTTTTATGCTTATTTCACTGAATCGAAATTAATCAGTGACCATCAAGTTTTAGTTGAACTCGCAGAAGAAATCGGCTTGGATGGCGACGAAGTCAAGCAAGTGCTTTCAAGCAGTCAATTGGAAGAGGAAGTTAGAAAGGATGAACAGGAAGCCTCACGTCTCGGTGTCAGAGGTGTGCCGTTTTTCGTCATCAACCGCAAATATGCCATTTCTGGGGCGCAGCCAACAGAAGTATTTTTGAAAAGCTTTCAAAAAATATGGGATGAAGAAAACTCTTCTTCGCCGCTCAAACCACTGGCAGCTGATGGCGGAGGACTATGCAACGATCAGAGCTGTGAAATGTAATTCGCCCTGACCGCAAATGGACAGGAGGAACAACGGTCATCAAAAACGACGTGTCCTCCTTTTGTATTTCTTTCAGTTCATGACGATCTGTCAATTGCTCACATCGCAAAGTTTGTTTAATTTATTTACTTAAATTCGTTTGTTAACACATATAAAAGAACCGAATCGTCAGGTTATCAATGTTTACATCCTTTGTTACATTGACTAACCTTCCCAAGTTTTCTTTAGAGGAACAATTCTTACTTTACTCCTCAAACTATGAAATTTAGGCGGTGCGGCCGCTCATTATGTCTTCATAACGGTGATGAATCGTTTAACTATTTTTCTTGTTGATCTGCTATTCCTTTTTTCTTGAATGATGCAAAGACCTTTCCATTTTATTACACTTGCACCCGAAATAAAAAATCCACGTCAAAGTCCTAGAGGTAAAATACTGGGATTTTGACGTGGATCTCTATTTTCCCTTCAAATTTATGAATTTTTCATCCATCGCAACATTGTAAATGATTTCAAAGAACGGACTTTTTTCCATTTAATGTTTGATTATCCATTTCTTCATAAATTAAATTCTCGCTTCAAAAATGACCACCTCTTGATCAAATTTCATATCCAATAGACCCTCTGTTTTATTTATAAAAGAGTTCCAATTGTTGATAAGATTATTGTAAGTAAATGGATAATACGCATGATGCGCCGACCAATCATTTTGAAAAAACATGTCCCAGTCGTTTTTTGAGGAATGATAACGGACAAGATCATTCCAATTCGCATCATTTGTTTTTTGTTCATATGAAACGTAAGCAGACGGTATAATATGCAAAAAGACATGATCTATATTTTTTTCTTTTGCGTGCCTTCTCATACTTGAAATAATGTCATCGATGATTTTCGAATCAAGTATGGAATAAGCCCTTTTGCTCCGTCCATATGCTTCTTCCCTCTTTTCCTCCTGGAAGCGGTTGTATGATTCAATCGTTTTTTGGATATATGAATGGTATACATGCTCAAGGTTGCCGCGCATTTTTTCAGACAATGGTGTATGAAGCAATGCATCCAGCTTCATCCCTAATAATCCGAGTTCAATCCCGATTTGTTCTTCGCTTTTTGCAGCCGTATAGCCATGTTCTGTTCGAACCGCTTCTTGATAAAAGGACCCAGCCGCTTCAAAATCATATATTGTATAATGATCGCCGGTTTCTAAAGCGCTTTCCTTCTGTAAAAATTGTTGGCGGAGCGCCTCCAACTTAAAAGTATGGCTTCCCCTTAACAGCTGTTCACCATCCGTTCTGTCGATTGGGGCATAATCCTCATGCTTGCGTAAAAAAGATGTATATTGTTCGATGCGCTGTTCATAAGCTTTTAAAATATCGTTATACATCTCCTCTTTCACGACTGGGAGACCATGCTTCACAAAAAAGCCGCCAACTGATTTTGAAAAAGAATCAGCTAACTGTTGGATGCTTTGTTGAAAAAAATGATCGAGTTTGTCGAGCCGCTCTTTTCGTTGTTCACCAAAAAAATTTTCTTCAATCCAGTTTTTTAAATAAACATATTCTGAAGCTAGATCATCAATTTTTTCACCTAGGCGGTCAAAACGCCCAAATCCTGCCCGCCCCCTTGCTTTCGCGTAGAACTTAGTTGATTTCCAAGGAACGATTAGAGCGTTTGACTTTCCCCTTTTTAACGTGATTGTTTTCAGAACAGATCCGTGTGCCAGCGCTTCCTTCCTCAAATCTTTTATGTTGTCCTTTTCTGATTGGGCCCCAAGATTGGATTCATATATTTTTTCGACAATAGACTGTTTTTTCTCATGTTCTTTCAATGATTGCTGCAGAGCCACAATAGGTGCAAAACTGAATTGATCTGTGTAATAAAGCTGAACCATTTTCCCACCTCCTTTTATATCAGAAGCTAGAAAGGATTCCTAAACTTTCATTTTTTGCGGATGCGAGTTTGTTTGATTTATATTCTTAGTTTCGACGGAAACCATTATAAAACCTCTTGTTTGCACAAAGATTTTAAGTGACTGTCCAAAATGGATTCGATCATCTCATTAGATAAATATTCCGGATGCATTAATCCATGAATGGCCAAGCCATCGATCAGCGCATACAGACGGTCCACCTCCAGCTCTACATTGATATTCGGCCGCGCAAGATCAAGTTTGACTAAAGTCTTGATGACCTGTTCAAATCCATAACGCATTTTAAGATATACTTCTTTGCTTAAAGGCTGAAGTTCCGGCTCCGAAAGAGCTTTCTGGGTAAAAGCAAACCATACCTCCATTTCTTTCTTTGTATCATCTTCAAGCGGCAAAACCTCCCGGATCATCCTTTTCATTGCATCAAGCGGCGGCATAGAAAAATCAATTTCGTTAATTCGTTGACTCACCCTTTCCGACACCAATTTCATTGCAAATGACAGCAATTCTGCTTGAGTTGAAAAATAATGTCTTAATGAACCAACGGAAACTCCTGCTTCTCTCGCAATATTGCGAACGGTTGCTTTTTCCATCCCGCCTTTCGCAATGACATTCCATGTCGCTACAGCAATTTTTTCTCTTTGTTTTACGTGATCCACTTTTTTCGGCATATTTTTATTATATCATGGTTGTTTTTTTAATACACTTGTGTTAAATTTTTATTTAATACGTGTGTTTTAAAAAGGAGTGGAATCATGATCGGTTGGCTCATTGTCATATGCGAAATTTTGTTTTGGATATTTGTCGGCGCCGGATTATTCGCCAGATATATTCTAGGCTGGAAAAAAATCGGGTCGCTCCTTCTATTGTGTACGCCTCTTATCGATCTTGTTTTAATCATCGCAACGGTTTTCGATTTGAAAGACGGCGCAACAGCTCATTTTGTACACGGATTGTCTGCTGTATATATTGGGGTTTCGGTTGCATTTGGCAAACGGATGATTCAGTGGGCGGATGAACAGTTTGCTTACCGATTTGCTGGAGGAAAGCGGCCAAATAAACGGCCTCAATTCGGAAAACAGCATGCTGCTTATGAACGGAAAGGCTGGTACCGCCACCTTCTAGCATGGATTATTGGGAATGCCCTTCTCCTGTTCATGGTTCTTTTTGTCAACGATTTCCAGAAAACAGAAGCACTTTTATCATTTTCGGCAAAATGGACGTTCATCCTGTTTATCGATTTTTTATGGAGCTTCAGCTATACAATATGGCCGAAAAAAGAGGCGAAAGGGCATTATGAAAGTTAAAAATGTAATCCTATAATTTGACCATTTTCCCCTAGATTAGCGCTACAGAGCTTGTAGAGAAGGACAATATTTTTCTCTACAAGTTTTATTTACAGCTTTTTATACCATGTTTGTAAACTCTTTACGTTAGTACCATCCCATCATAAACACTCCGAAACATGCTGTATTCACTAAAAACGTAATCCCAGCTGCGATCAGTATTCCTTGAGCAATCGCTGTTTTTCTTTTCATTAAGGCGATCACCACTGCTGGAATGATATAAATCACCTGAACAAAACCGATAAAAAAGATCGTAATCGGAAAAATCAACAATAGCCCATGTAAAAGAAGCACAATACCGATGCCTTTCCAAATGTCTTTTGTATGCTCATTCATGCGCAGTCATCGCCATTTCTGTTTGAATTTCTTTCAGCCGGTTTTCAAGGCTGTCCCTATAAAACAAGTTATACGTGTCAAACGGAATGATGCGGCCGTCGTGATGTACAATATGTACACAGGATTTTTTAACTGAACGAACATCAAAGTTATAAGCATCTAAAAATTGCATAATAATTACACGAAACACATTGTTATAGCTGATATTTTCCGGTATCGCTACTTTCGGCAGACAGCATAATAAATCTTTTAGTGACATCGCGGAAGAGCCGGGAGAATGATTTAAACTGAATAGCTCAAAAACTTTATGTTTCAATTGTTCATCCTGTTCAAATACGATCGTATTTTGATCTCCTTCAAGGAGAATATGCGGATCGATCATACCCGTCAGAGGCTTTACTTCCCCGTTTAACTTCAGCGCATACCCCATAGCCAAACAGTCAGGATGGCAAGGGACGGGAATAATATCGTCTGCTTGAAAAACCTCCGATTGCTCGATAATCATGCTGCGAACTTCGCTCAACGTTAATCGGTCAGTTGCAGGGTTAAAATTTTTTGTTCTTCCGGCAATTTGCACCGGCTGAAAGGTGACTCCCCTGACTGCCTGCTGCGAAAGACCGTATTTAATGATTTTTCCGACCTCCTGATCGTTTACACCCTTTTTTAACGTGACAACTAATGTTGTGGAAATGTTGTATTCATTTAAATGTTCTATTGCCTTCTCTCGGACTGCACGCAAATCTACTCCGCGCAGATCGATTAACGCCTCTTTTTCAAAACTGTCAAACTGCAAATAAATTTCAAATCCGGGCATGTAGCGAGCCAGCTTTTCAGCAAATTTTTTGTCCTGGGCAATTTTAATTCCGTTTGTATTCACCATTATATGCTTAATTGGCTTCGATTTCGCCATTTCTAATATCTCGAAAAACTGTGGATGGATCGTTGGTTCACCGCCGCTGATTTGAACGATATCCGGTTCCCGCTCATTTTTCACAATCGCATCAAACATCTTCTCAATTTCCTCTAGTGGGCGCCATTTCTGTTTTTTCGGGGAAGACTCCGCATAACAGATCGGGCATTGCAAATTGCACTGATCCGTAACTTCCACCAATGCCAAGCAGCTGTGCTGCTCGTGATCCGGACATAAGCCGCAATCATACGGGCACCCGTATTGAATGGAGGTATTCCAGTGATACGGCATTTCTGCACGCTTCAAAAATTCACGGCATTTTTTGTAATATTCGATATCGGTTGAGATCAATACTTTTTCTCTTCCATGATGACGGCAATGTTTTACTAAAAAAACTTGATCATTCTCAAATATGACTTTTGCTTCCGTTTTCCGCAAACATTTCGAACAAATGCTGTTCGTTAATTCATAGAAAATGTATGGTCTATTTGGCATACTGAAATTTCTCCCTTCTTTTTTTCCTTATAAGGAACAAATAGTACATCAATCCGACGAAAGCTGCTAACTGAATGTTGTTTAACCCAAAATACGGGTGAGGTGTCGGCTTGATAAAATCAATAAAAAAGCGAAACAGCAAATAGGAAACCATAAAAAACTGGAACAGAAACCCTTCCCACGGAGCTGTTTTCTTTTTTCTTATGTATAGAACGAAAAAACCGATCAGCCATAAATAGACAATTTCATATATTTGAGTTGGATGTCTCGGCACGCCGTCTCCAAAATCAACACCCGTCACCCAAGTCGTTGGGGTGCCGTGCGTATGGTCTGAGAGGCCGGTGAAAAAACAGCCTATCCTGCCAATGCTCATGCCAATAATAAGCGGTAAGACAAAATCATCGCCTGTCGAGCGCTTCCAGCCGATTAGCTTTTTTGCGGTTTCAACTCCGATCAATCCTCCCAGCAATCCACCGACGATCGTTTTCCCGGCCATTAAATAGTTGAGATTCGTCACATTTTTCAGCGTTTCAACAGGATTTTCAAGCCAATATAGGAGCTTTGATCCTAACGCAGCCCCGGCTATCGCACCGATCACGACCCACATCGCCTTATCAAGTGGAATTCTTTCTTTATTTCTCGTATGCAAGTAAACTCTGAAACCGACAAAATAAGCCAAAGTCTCAAAAAATAAATGCGGATGAATCGAAACAGGACCCAAATGTATATAAACAGGAAAATCCATTTTACACCTCTTTTTGCAAAACCTTACTTTCATCATATCAAAAAATATGAATTTATTGTTTTAATATTTTAAACATTACAAAAAATTTCGTTGCAGCAGTTATATTTTTTCCCCGTCTCAACTAAACTAATGGAAGCGCCGGCAAATATTTTCGAAAGCTGATTTTTGTTCAACAAGCTTAGCATCAATAAGTGATTCCAAACTGTCCGCATCAGCCCATTTGCAGAAAAGCTATATTTTCTAATGTTTATAATCAAGGCAGATTGGATTTTTCCGGAAGCAAATCCCGAATTTCCTTTGAATCATGATGGCAATCGCTTTTGCATACAAATAAATAATTAAAAGTTATTTGTTAGGAATCGTTGTTTGAGCAGGTTTCCTAGATTTGATTCAACGATCATTCTGTCATTTCCTTGCTCTCATTCACGCAAATCTTTCAAACTTTTTTTACACTTAACAGAATCGGTTTTGAAAAATATACATCCTACTAATTGTGCAATTCAAAATTTACGAGACTATATTTTCGTTTATAATGAAGTTGTCAAACTCCATAACGTAAAGGGGGAAAACACCATGTCTGGCAAGATGAAGACTTACCGAGTGGGGATCGCAGGTGCGGGCGCTTTTGCCACTTTTTTGTCCGGTGCGCTTGCACGGCTGCCTGAATTTCAATTGACAGCTGTCGCAGGAAGGACGGATACAAAACGGGAGAGCGTGATGGCTGCTTTTCAAAAACAGAGACATAATGCGATAACGCCAAAAGAATATTATGAGGCAGCCGACCTTATAGCCGATCCTGAAATCGATATTGTCATTTTAGCAACACCGCCCCATCTTCACTCCTCACTTAGCCGACTGGCTTTAACACACGGAAAGCATGTCTTGTTAGAAAAACCTGGTGCCCTTTATGCCAAGGAACTTTTGGAAAATGCGAACTATGCAAAAAAACAAAAGCGTGCATTCGCCGTGAACCTTGTATTGCGTTACAATCCGCTAGTAGAAGCTGTTGAATGGATCGTCCGCCATCGGCTGCTTGGATTCGTGCATCATGCAAGTCTCACCAACTCGGCTCATCACGTCGCCAATGGCCATTGGTTTTGGAATGATCAACTAAGCGGAGGCATTTTTATTGAACATGGAGTTCATTTTTTTGAGGTCGGTCGCCACATACTCGGAGAAGCGGTCGATGCGAACGGTTTTGCTCTGACGGAGGAAAACGGTGAAAAACAGCGTGTTTGGGCAAGCGTTCTTCATAAACCAGTTTATCAACAAGACGAAAAAAGTTCGGGAAACAACATATATTCTTTAGTTCCTGTTCAATATTACCACGGCTTTACGATGGATCCTGACGCACCGGAATCGACAAAATGGGAAATTCATTGCACTCATGGACGGATTGTACTTGAAGGATGGATTCCCCAAAAATTATATTTAGAGGGCAAAATCTCAAAAGAACAGGGCGAGCTGATCGATCAAATACTAGACAGCATACCGAAAAAACCGGTAGAAAACGCTGTTGAAAAAGTACGCTCTTCAGCCTTTCATTGTTTCAAAAATAAATCGTTCCCGCTTAAAGCACTATCCAGCATTTCATACGAACGGACAATCAAATTGGAGCAGCGGCAATTGTGGTATGAGGCAATGGTCCAAGACCGTTTCCTTGATTTTTGCCGAATCATTGAAGAAGAAGGATGGGAAGGATTTGTTACAGCTGAAGACGCCGTGAAAGACTTAGAACTGGCAAATCGTGTAACGTTTAATAAAACGGAGCAGCCGCTAACCGAATAAATTGGTTAGCGGTTTTAAATAGCATTTTATCCAATGGAAAACGACTGATCTAATCTCGTTTTTTTATTTCGCATATACACTAATGCGAAATGATGTTAACGTCATTCCAGCACCTTTCATGTTCCCCTTTTAATTTTTATTCAAAATCCCCTCTAAGAACAAAAGGGACACTTGGTCCGCAAGTTCATTTTCTGTTTTTTCTCCTGTCATTACATATCGTTCAATGATGTGCTCGATCACTGAGAGAAATGCTTCACCGGCAAATTGAGTGTCAATTTCCGTTTTAACAATACCAAGTCTTTGATTGTTGCTCATATTTGCTGCTATTTTTTCAACAATGATGCTTCGTAAACGATCATCTTTGTTCTCCCTGAGTGCAACTTTCGTTAAGTGAGGATTTTTTCCGAGAAACTTCAGAATGTCAGCGATTGTCTCACGGACATGGTCTTTCACTTGCTCCGGTTGTATATCAGCCACTTTTTTTCCTGCATCACTAAAATGAATTAACTGCTTTTCAAAATCTTCAAGCATTTGTTCGAAAATTTCTTCCTTGCTGTTGAAATAAAGATAAAAAGCTGCCTGCGTGAGCCCTGCTTTTGCCACAATATCGCTGATCTTTGTAGCATGAAAACCTTTATGAGCGAACAGCTCCGCAGCAGCTTGAAATATTTTCTTTTTGCTCTCTTCTCCTTTATTTCTCGCCATAAAAATCACCCTTTTTATACAACTAACTAATTAGTTAGTTGTTATTGTACATGATATTGCTTTTACGATCCATTACTTCCATTAAGTTTTTTTGCCATCGTTTGATCATTTCTCCTCCTCTGTCGCCACCGCTGTTGTGATGCTTAAACAAATAAAGAGCGGCATCAACAAATGAGCCGCCCAATTACCCTTGTGTCAGGCTGATTTAGCCTCCATTTGAAAGCCCGGATCATTCCATATTTCAATCCATTTTTTCAATGCCGTTGCCAAGATGACAATACCAAGAACGAGCATAATGATGGATAAAATTCCGTTTAATACGTTGTAGCCTGCAGCTTCCGGATTCAAATAAACATTTACGGTCATCCAGTAGCCTGCATAGTTTACTGTAGCAAATAAATAAGCTAACGGAATGAGGCAAGTAAGCATATATCTTCGTTTATCGGCAATTTTTAAAATGACTGTCGCACCGACAATCAGTCCGATGGACGCCATCAGCTGGTTCGATACGCCAAACAATGCCCAAACCGATCCAATATCTCCTGAGTAAAGCAGGTACCCCCACATAAAACAGGCTAAAGCGCTTGCAAATACGGAAGCCGGAACGGAGTCTACCTTTTTTAATGGTTTATACACTTCACCGAAGAAATCTTGAATTAAATAACGTGCTACACGTGTTCCTGCATCAATCGCAGTTAAAATGAAAACAGCCTCAAACATTATAACAAATTGGAAAAAATACGAAGCCAAATTCTCAAACCATGGAATCGCAGTAAAAATATAAGTCATTCCAACTGCAAGTGTAACCGCTCCACCTGTTCTTCCTTCCAAATTTAAACCTATTTCCTGGCTTAAAGCTGGTAAATTAATAACATCCATTCCAAGTGTCCGGAATACTTCCGGTGCGGAATTGATCGCAAAATAATCTGCCGGATGAAGAGCTGTTGCAGCGATCAGCGCCATGATGCCGACCAAACATTCCACCAACATGGCTCCAAAGCCGACAACTTTTATATCGCTCCACTTATTAAGCATTTTCGGCGTTGTACCCGATCCGACAAAAGCGTGAAATCCTGAAATCGCACCACATGCAATTGTAATCGATATAAACGGCCAAACAGGTCCAGCTAAAATCGGCCCTCCGCCGTGGATAAATTCTGTAAAGGCCGGCATTTCAATAGAAGGATTAATGATAAAAACACCAATGATCAGCGCAATGAACACACCGATTTTCATAAAGCTGCTCAAATAATCACGAGGAGCAAGCAGCAGCCAAACCGGCAAAGCCGCAGCAAAAAATGCATAGATTGGTAAAATAAGCGCCAAAGTTTTAGTATCGAATGTCAACCAATCCCCAAGAGCTGTTTCTTGTATGGAAGGTCCTGCGAAAACACCTATCATTAATAAAATAAAGCCAACTGTTGAAGCTAATTTTAAATTGCCTGTTTTCTTATAGAAAATTCCGACTCCCATTGCAATAGGAATGGTGATTCCGACTGCAAACGTGCCCCAAGGGTTTTTTTCCAATGCATGAAGAACAACCATGGAAAGACCAGCCATTGTTATGGTAATAATGAACAGCATGGCAAGTCCTGTACAAAAGCCGGCTACCGGACCTAATTCTTCTTTTGCTACTTCCGATAATGATTTCCCTTTTTGCCGCATGGAAGCAAATAAAACGACTGCATCATGGACGGCCCCTCCAATTACGGCACCAATCAAAAGCCACAGCAGACTGGGCAAATATCCAAATTGTGCGGCCAGGATCGGTCCGACGAGCGGTCCTGCTGCAGCAATAGCGGCAAAGTGATGCCCGAAGCTTACCCATTTATTCGTCGGAACATAATCCTTTCCATCATTTAATTCGTGAGCTGGTGTCGGTTTTGAATCATCCAGCTTCAACACTTTTACAGCCATAAATGTTCCGTAAAGACGGTAGGCGATCATTAAAATACACATTGAGGCAATCACGATTGTAATCGCATTCATTTTTTTGCAACCTCCCCTTTGTTCTTGCTTTTTACATTCATTGTATTAAATAAACATCTTCATGATCGGTTTTCAAAACAAAATGCAAGAATCCGGGGATAAATCGTCAATTTCTTAAATTGAATTGCAACAATTTTGTCACAAATATTGCTTAAAGCTTTCAGCTTTTTTTAAATGCCCAATCGCTTTTTCAGCTCCTTCGTATAAGTTCTGCTGACCGGGATCGATTCGCCATTTTTCATGATTACATGATACGTGGAGTTGAACCACGGCTGAATTTCAACTATTTCATTCAAGTTGACTAAATAAGCTCTATGAACACGCATGATGTGCGTTTGCTGCAGCTTTCTTTCAAAAGTGACAAGCGATTCTTTAACTTCATATTTTTGATCGCGGCAAGTGATAATGGTTTTTCCGTCATTAAACTCAATATAAAGAATATCTTTCACGTTAATAAGCAGAATGCGGTCGTCTAATGACACAGGAATCTTTTCATCCTGCATTTGAAAATATTGCGGTCTTTTTTCTTGGCGGGCTTCCAGCCGCTTTGAAATTTTTTCAATTGTATGAAATATCCTTTCTTCATCAAACGGCTTCAAAATGTAATCAACCGCATTCAGCTCAAATGCTTTCAAAGCGTACTCATCATAAGCGGTTGCAAAAACAATCTCAGGTCTATGATCAATCTCCATTAGCTTTTCAGCAAGTCTAATCCCTTGTTCATGAGATGACAGCTGTATATCGAGAAAGATCACATCCATGTCGGTCTGGCGGATTTTTTCAATCGCTTCATCCATTTGTTCCGCTTCCCCAACAATCTCTACCTGCTTGCTCCTTTTAAGCAAGTAAATAAGTTCGTCTCTTGCCAACGGTTCATCCTCCACGATAAAAGCCTTGATCATACGGCTACTTCTCCTTTCATTTCTAATGGAAACTTAATCGTCACTTTCGTTCCATTTTCATCACTTTTAATATGGAAGGCTCCGGCGGAACCATAAATTTCTTCTATTCGTTTTTTTATATTCCAAAGAGCTGTTCCTGTTCCATCATTCGATTGAACGGTCTGATTTCCCAATTGGCGCAATAAATGATCAGGAATGCCGCTGCCATTATCTTCGGTGATTAAGATCATTTGATCATTTTCTGCATACGCCCGAATGGACACTTTCCCATGCTCCTTATTGGCAAAAGCGTGCTTGATGGCGTTTTCGACGAGAGGCTGAAGCGTAAACGGCGGAACCATTACTTTCTTTAAGCTTTGGTCAATATCAAAACTTACATGATATTTATCAGGAAATCTTGTCTGCTCAATAGATAAGTACGCTTCAACATGCTCAAGCTCTTTTTCAAGCGGAATGACAAATTGTCTAGCTCCCTGTAAATTACTTCGGAAGAACACGCTTAATTTTAAAAGAAGTTTTCTAGCTTTATCCGCATCAGTTCTGATCAAGCTGGAAATCGTGTTTAACGAATTGAACAGGAAATGCGGATTAATTTGCGCCTGCAAAGCTTTAATTTCTGCATCTTTCAGCAGTTTTCTCTGCAGTTCTGCATCAGCAAGCTCCAATTGGGTAGAAAACAGCTTGCTAAGTCCTTCCGCCAGCTCTTGCTCCACTTTATCCATAAGACTCGGGTCTAAAAAATAAAGCTTTAACGTGCCAACCGTTTGGTTGTGTACTTGAAGCGGCATAACAATCGCTGACTGAAGCGGACAATCAGAATTTGGGCATTGGATTTCCTCCTTCGATTTTGCTTTAATGATTTTACCCTGCTCTAAAACCTTTTTTGTCAGCTTTGTTACTAAAGTTTGCCCCTGCTTATGATGATCAGAACCTGCACCGATATGAGCGAGGACAATTTCCCGATTAGTAATGGAAATGGCATCTGCTTTCGTCCATTTTAAAATAATTTCCGCTACTTTTTTACACGAATGCTCATTTAAGCCTTTTCGGAAAAATGGCAAGGTCTGCTGCGCGATGTAAAAAGATTTATGTGTTTGAAGCGCCTTCGTCCGCTCTTCCTCCACTAGAATCGAATGAATAATTAAAATAAAAATAAGAGTCCCAAATCCGTTAATCGTAATCATCGGAAGAGCGATTAATTCTACAAGCTTAACTGCGGATTCAAACGGGCGGGCAAGTAAGAGAATAAGTCCCATTTGAGTACATTCCATAAAAATTCCAGTCAAAACAGCTTTCCAAGGTGAAAAATTGTCTTTTATTCTAAAACGCTTCCAAAGGAAACCGGTCACGAATCCAGCCAAAATAGTAGATGCTCCGCAAGCAAACGCGGTAAATCCTCCTAATGTCATCCGATGCAGTCCTGCTACTAAACCAGTGCCGATGCCGACGAATGGACCGCCAAGCAATCCCCCAATCACTACTCCCATAATTCTTGTATTGGCAATTGCGGCATCTCCATCCACTTCTATTTGCCATGTTTGTGAGCTGATATTCCCTTGAGCAATTTCGACACCAGTATAATTACTAATAATGCCAAAAGATCCAAATACGGCAATCAGCATTAGCTTTTCGCTTAATCCATGCTCATGATGAATCATTCGCCGAAATGCCTTCATCCTTGATAACAAAAAAGCTAAAATGACTAAAATTCCCACTCGCTCCAGCATTAAAGGCATTAAATCAAACAAGACAGACACACTCCTTTACACCGATATTCCAGCTTTTGTTCGCTCGCGGTGTCAATATTCATTGTACCTATTAAAGGGTGCTGAATAAAGTTTAATGTTCACAATGGTTATCATTACTATTACATTTTAAGCTTCTCAAAATGGATTTTTAGGCAGTACTCATTATAGTGAAAGTCGCACAGTTGCTTAGAGCGGGTGGAGATGCGGTATTTGATGCGGCAAGACATTTTAACATAATAGACGCAGCTACTGCCAGAACGTTTAAAAATAATAGTAAAAAATCGGAAATTGGTTAACGCAATTTGAAAATGCTGGTTCAGATGCAGCCGCTATGGTTAGAACAAGACTTCCAGTTTACTTAAAAAAGAATACTAGAATGAGTAAAACTACCGCTGAGAACATTGCAATAGCTGTAAGCTGGGCTATTCGTATGGCAGATGTCTTATTCTTTTAGGGGTGATACTTGTGGGGATTTTAGCTGTAAGTGAATGGATGAAAAAAATGGTTTATATGAAGATGATATACATTTTATCGAAACAATTTTGACTTTTGCTTCAACATTATAAAACCCAGTGGCTGAGAGTGAAGAATCAATAACAAAGTCAATAATAAAATAAATAGCCTCTTCCCTGAAAGAAAGGTGAAAATTAATAGAAAGGGCACTTATCAAGATTTTAAAAATATATTAAATGAAAATAAAATATTCATAAACCTAAGTGAATTATTGAGTAGATACCATTCTCAAGGAATTTGCAAGGATTTATGTGAAAAATTACTTAAAGAATACAATGATAATAAAAATGTGTAATTTTAGTTATTTCGGTTGTAGTCATATAATAACTATTCGAGTGCTCTTCGTAAAAAAACTTATGCTTTAATGTTTGTCCATTATAATTTATATTGTCTAATTAAGGAAAAAGCCTAATTTCTCATCATTTAAAATGAGAGAATTAGGCTTTTTATTTCGGAATTTACTTAGTGTTCTAAATCTGCATTTTCCTACAGCAACCCTAAGTAGAAGAAAGGAATAATTGGGATCAGCAAAAAACTTATTTCTTTGAAACGTAGCATATCTTAATTGAAATAAAAAGGTCGCTCAAAATTATCAGATGCACATAACAACCCAAATATTAGGAAAAGATAAAAGCATCATCAGTTCTAATAGGAGGAACTTTTTTATGAAAGAAGCCGTTAGTAAAAATGAACTTCCTCAGCTTTCAAAACCGTTTTGGCCAGATTCTGTTCAGCTGCCCTCCTTCAACAAGCTTGACAAAGATATTTTTGTTGATGTAGCGATTGTTGGCGGCGGGATCGCAGGCATCACAAGCGCCTATCTGCTTGCGAAAGAAGGAATCAAAACCGCGCTGATCGAATCGGATCGTATTTTAAATGGTACGACCGGACATACAACCGCAAAAGTCACCGCACAACACGGGCTGATTTATGATGAATTTATACAGCACTTTGGGGAAAGCAATGCAAAGCTATATTATGAAGCAGCCAGCGATGCGATGGAGTTTATCAAACAAACGATACAGGAGCACAACATCGAATGCGATTGGAAAGAAGAGGATGCATATGTTTATACGAATTCAGAGCAATACATAAAAAAAATCGAAAACGAATATAAAGCATATGAAAAGCTTGGAATTCAAGGAGAGCTTGTGGAAAATATCCCTGTTCCCGTACAGGCAAAAACAGCAGTTGTGATGAAAAATCAAGCCCAATTTCATCCGTTAAAATATTTGCAAAAGCTTGTGGAAAACGCGTCGGAAAAAGGGATAGACATCTATGAGAATACAACAGCTGTCGATATAAAACATGGCCCACACCCGAAAATTTTGACAAAAGACGGTTATCACATTTTGTGCAACTTTGTATTCATTTGTTCGCATTTTCCTTTCTATGATGCCGCCTTTTATTTTTCAAGAATGTATGCGGAAAGATCGTATATTATTGCTGTCAAAACAAAAACCGAGTATCCCGGCGGCATGTACATCAGCGCCGAAAATCCGGTTCGGTCGCTTCGGTCCGTCACGATCAACGGAGAAAAGCTTGTGCTGATCGCAGGTGAAAATCATAAAACTGGACAAGGAATCCCGATGATTCAGCATTACGAATCCCTTCAAGCTTTTGGTGATCAAGCATTCGGCATACAAAAAATTCCTTACCGATGGTCTACTCAAGACTTAACAACGTTGGATAAAATTCCTTATATTGGACATATAAACGAACAGAAAGCAAATATCCTGTTTGCGACAGGGTTTCGAAAATGGGGAATGACAAACGGCACAGCCGCAGCACGACTGCTTGTCGATATAATTAAAGGGAAGGAAAACCGATATCGCGAGCTTTTTACTCCAGCAAGATTTCAAGCAGATCCAAGCGTGAAGCAGTTTATTTCAACGAATACGGATGTTGCAAAGCATTTGATTGAAGGAAAGCTTGAGTTTGCTCTAAGAAAGCCGGAAGATTTAGCCCCTGATGAAGGAGCAGTCGTTTCCTATAACGGAAAAAGAGCCGGTGCCTACAAAGATGAAAATGGCAGCCTCCACATCGTAGATACTACCTGCACCCATTTAGGCTGTGAATTAGAATGGAACAGCGGCGAGAAAACATGGGATTGTCCATGCCATGGTTCGAGATTTTCAATAGACGGCGATGTTGTAGAAGGTCCGGCACTCAAATCAATTAAGAAATTAAAGGGGTGACTGCATCGCTTCCAAGTCCAAAAAATGAAAAATAAAAGGGAGAAAGACTTGTTGAGCAAAAACAATCCTTTCTCCCCTTTTTTATTGAAACGTCTGTTCTTCAATCAAAATGAACAAGTCTGCATTCTGCCTTAAGGAAAACTACGACAGGATTTGCTCAATTTCCTCGAGCACATCTTCCGTTAATTCCACATCAATTGCTTTGACGTTTTCTTCGACTTGCTCCGGCTTGGTGGATCCGATCAGAGCGCTGGCAACATTCGGCTGCCGCAATACCCAAGCAATCGCCAATTGGGAAAGTTTAATTCCTAATTTATCCGCCACTTTTCCTAATTTTTCTACCTTCAATAAATTTTCATCTGTCAGCAAATCATTGATATATTTATTTGCTTTTGGATCACTCGCACGGCTTCCTTCCGGGATGTCTCCATTGCGCTTATATTTCCCCGTCAGAACACCTTGTGCAAGCGGCGAAAAAACAATTTGGCTAATACCGTTATGTTCGCAGACTGGAATAATCTCCTTCTCAATATAACGGTTCAGCATATTATATTGCGGCTGGTTGACAACGATGCGGTCCAGCAAATATCGATCTGCTGTGCCAAGAGCTTCTTGTATTTGCTGAGCAGTCCATTCACTGACGCCGACATATAACACTTTTCCTTGCCGGACAAGATCATCAATTGTGCGCAGCGTTTCATCGATCGGTGTTTCCGGATCATAGCGGTGGCAGTAATAAATGTCAACGTAATCTAATTGAAGGCGTTTTAAACTGGCATGGAGCTGTTCAAACACATGCTTCCGCGATAAGCCTTTGTCATTGGGGCCATCTCCCATCGGCCAAAATACTTTCGTTGCCAAAACATATGATTCACGCGGATATTTCCGCAATGCTTCACCGACAACCTTTTCCGCTTCCCCAGTTGCATAAACGTTCGCTGTATCAAATGAATTGATGCCTAGCTCATACGCTTTGTCAATCGTCCGAATGGCCGTTTCTTTTTCGATGGAGTTTCCGTATGTAAGCCAGCTTCCCAAGCTGATTTCACTAACCTTTAGCCCCGTTCTTCCCAATTTGCGATATTTCATTTATTCATCCCCTTTTTTCAAAAAATAGCAAAAAATTCATTCAAGACTCATTATAATACTAAACATTTCGAATCTGAAAGCAATTTGTTTGAAGGGGACAAAAATCTATCATTTTTCCGCATGTGAAAAAGTTCTCTAGTTTTCATAAAACTTGCGCTGCTGATCAGTCAGCGTCATGGTAGCGAACCACTTCTTCATAAAAAATTTTTTGCGAGTTAATGACTGGCTCGTTTTCCGACCGTTCAACATAATGATAATCGCCGTTTGCATCCTGAAAACGCGCTTTGACGTTGTCCTTTAGTTGTATGTCCAAGATGTTTTTCAAACGCTCTTTTAAACGGACATCATAAATCGGAAAAAGAATTTCAACACGTTTAATCATGTTTCTTGTCATCCAGTCAGCAGAGGATAAGAAAATTTTCTCCTCCCCAAAATGGTGAAAGTAAAAAATACGGCTATGCTCCAAAAAGCGGCCGACGATGCTTCGCACTTGAATGTTTTCGCTCACGCCTTTTATTTGCGGTCGCAAACAGCAAATTCCCCTTACGATCAAGTCAATTTTGACTCCAGCCTGCGAAGCTTCATAAAGCTTCATGATGATCGTTTTATCTGTTAAAGAATTCATTTTGGCAATAATCCGGCCTTTGCCGCTTTTCTGGTGCCATTCGATTTCTTGATTGATGAGTTTGATAAAGGTCTCCCGCATATCATATGGCGATACAGAAAAATGATTCCAATCTGGTTTTTCCGCATAACCGCTTAAATAATTAAAAAAATTGGTTGCATCGATCCCAAATGTTTCTTTGCTTGTAAAAAAGCCGATATCCGTATACAGTTTCGCCGTGACGTCATTGTAATTTCCCGTGCTCAAATGAACGAAGCGTTGAATTTTACCCGTTCCTTCTTCCTGCCGGACGACAAGGGTAATTTTGCTGTGCGTTTTTAAATGGTGAAAGCCGTAAATAACGTGAACTCCGTGCTGTTCAAGCATTTTTGCCCAATGGATGTTGTTCTCTTCATCAAATCTTGCCTTTAATTCGACTAAAACCGTCACCTGCTTCCCGTTTTCCGCCGCTTTTGCCAATGCTTGAACGATCGGCGAATTTCCGCTTACTCGATACAGCGTCTGCTTGATTGCCAACACTTGAGGGTCATCCGCTGCACTTTCAATAAATTCAACAACAGGCTGAAATGATTCGTACGGATGGTGTAATAATAAGTCCCGTTTTAATATAGCTTCGAACAAATTTCCGTTCGGCAAGTCGAGCGGAGGTGGTGGAATGAACGAATCATGAACAAGGTGCTCAAAATCGGTCAGCAAATGGGTATAAAATGGAAATAAAAACGTTAAATCGATCGGGCCGTCCACTTCATAAACATCCATTTTTTGAATTTCCAGCACATCCATTAAATAATTTAAAACACGTTCATCTATCGTTCCTTTTTGAATTTCAAGCCTGACCGCCGCACCCCACTTCCGCTTTTTCAGCTCCTTCTCAATCACTTCCAGCAAATCCCGCGCCCCTTCTTCATCAATGGTCAGATCTGCATTCCTCGTAATGCGAAACGGTGAGACCGAAATGATGTTGTAACCGAGAAACAGTTTGTAAATAAAACTGCTGATCAAATCCTCAAGAAATACAAACTGCCTCTTTCCATCTTGATTCGGCACTTCAATGAATCGAGGCAAAACAGCAGGAACTTGAACGATCGCAAAAAAAGGGTTTTTCCGCTCTTTTTTCTTATATTGAAGCAATACGGCCAAGTTCAACGATTTATTTAAAAGCATTGGAAACGGTCTGTACGCATCGATCGCAAGAGGCGTCAAAACCGGGAAAATTTGCTCATCAAACTTTTGTTCCAAAAAGCGGAATTGTTCGCCAGTTAATTCATTAAGCTTGAGAAATTCAATCCCTTCCTCTTTTAATTCCCCCTGTACATATTCATTAAATATTGCATATTGGCGTTTGACCAATGTGTGGCATTTCGCCGAAATGGCGTTAAGCTGCTGCTTTGGCGTCATGCCGGCTTTATTTTCCGGTAAATTAAAACCAGCTTTTTCTTGATCTTTTAAACCAGCAACCCTCACCATGAAGAACTCATCTAAGTTCGAGCTGAATATAGCTAAAAACTTCATCCGCTCAAGCAAAGGATTTTCAAAGTCAATGGCCTCTTGCATGACACGCTCATTAAATGCAAGCCAGCTTAATTCCCGGTTATTATAAAATTCTGGACGGCTTATATCTGGAATCAATTGTTCTTTCTTATCTTGCATAATTTCGCCCACCTTTTACCTTTCGTATGTCCATTAGACGAGTGTAAATGATAATTCGACTTGGCAGTTAAAAGCGCGTTCCATATGCTTTTTTTGCTTATTTGCTTCCTGCTCTTCAAAAGTATAATCACTGTTGCAGGCTAAAGATATTTCCATCTTTTCCCCCTCCTTTTTGTTCACCTCCAGCTCGGAAATGATTGAACGGTGTGTCGTGTTGAGGGAATAAAGGAATTTCAAAATCGCGCCTAATCGCTCCAGCGATAAAATTTCTTCTTCCGTTAATAATGATTTGTAAGGAGAGATATATTTCATCAAAGTTTTTTTGGACTTAAAGGAAGCGACGCATGCGAGTTTCAACCGCATTTTATGACTGATTCCGTCAAGCGATCGATTTGTCAAAATATAAAACGTATGCTGACTGCTTGAATGATGATCGATAAATTCCCCGAATTGAACCAGCTTTGTGCTTTTAAACAAAATTTCTTTTTCCTCTTGAGTAAAAGATATAATTTTCTTTGCCTCACATTCACTGACAAATACGTAAGCAAGACGAAGGAGAAATGATGTATTCTTCAAGTTGATTTTATAATCACTTGCCAGCTTGGAAAATGTTTCGTCCGCTACTTGAGAAAAAGACCGGACGTTTAAGTTGGAAAACACCTCCTCAAAAAAGACCCCTTCCCTTAAGCCTTTGCTGCTCATTGTAAAAAATGGAGCTGATACGATTTCCGTCAGCGTATAAATTGCTTCAATTGCAGGAATGATGATATCCGCGCGTTCCTTCGACAGTCCATCTAATTTTTGACGCTCCGAGACAGTCATTCCGATCAGCCATTGATTTATTTTTTTAATTTCATTCGGTTCCATTTCATATTGATGAATACCAAATAACGGGTAATTGGTTTTATTTTGATGAAGCCGTATTAGATTTCTGGCGCTGCCGCCTATCCCGATTACCGGAACATTTTTGTTTTTAAGCCATTTTTGCGAAGAAAATTCATTTCGCAAAAACGCTGTCAGCTCTTTCATTTCCGATTCTTTCGGTTCGCTGTTGGCAATAAACCTTTTCTTTAATGTGAGGGCCCCAAACGGAAAACTGTATGAATGGACGAGCTCCCGATTTTTAAAATACGCAACTTCCGTGCTTGCTCCGCCTATATCAATGGTTATGCCTTCAGTTAAATATACGGAATGTATAACAGCTAAGTAGCCGTAATAGGCTTCTTCTTGGCCGGAAAGGACGCGAAAATCGAAATTCGTCTCTCTTTTTATAGCCTCTAAGACCATTTTCCGGTTTTTGGCAGATCTAATAGCTGCCGTTGCAACCCCTTTCGTTTCTGCCACTTGATGAAATTGAACGATTGGAACAAATTTTTTTAAAGAATCGATGACAACCTCGATCCCCTCGTTGGACAAATTTCCTTCGGCGTCAATATACGTAGCTAAACGGGCATTGATCTTAAAATTGTAAAGCTCTTTATATTGTCCATTTTGATCAATATGAAAAATAACGAGGCGAATGGAGTTCGATCCTAAATCTATTATGCCGATTTTTTTCTCTGTCATTTTTCCCATCCTTTTATGAAATCCAATGAGGAAAGTATGTTATTTTTTACTTATATCGTACTATTTTTCCAGTCTATTTAAAAGATTTGAATAGATATAAATAAGCAGTCAACATCCAAAAGACATTAAAACCGCAAAGCCTCCGATTGCTGGAAGCTGACTTCCATTTTTAAAGTCAGTTCTTCAAATGAATTTTGTGAAAGCTGTCGTTTTACAAAAACGAAAATTCCGAAGATTCATTTTCTTTTTTTAAAAAATGTGCTATATTTGTTCCAGAAGTAAAAAAATGGTTTCCTAACCATTTAAGCTTCGACAAGGAGAGGCGGTCAATTATAGCAAGATCGCTTTGAGATTTGGGAGAAATGAATAGGCTTTAAGAAATGAACAATGTTATTGTCTCAGCAATTGCCCAATAACAAAATTTGTGAAAGCGATCGATCATCCCGTTATTCATTTTTCCCTGTTTGCATCAAAAGTAAAGCGTTTTCGAAAACTTTTGAAGGAGGTATATTTGATGGAGTTTAGACCAGGATTAGAAAACGTAGTGGCAGCTGAGACAACGATTTCGTTTCTCGATGTAGAAAATGAAGAAATTGTCATTCGAGGATACGATTTAATTGAACTTGCCGAAACAAAATCATATGTCGAGGTTGCGTTTTTGCTGCTTGAAGGCAAGCTTCCGTCTGAACAAGAAAGAGCTAGATTTGAAAACGAGCTTCTAGCGAAAAGAGAGCTTCCAGACGTGCTTTACGACGTATTTTCCAAACTGCCGAAGACAACTCATCCAATGGACGCCCTGAGAACAGGCATTTCCATTTTAGCAGGATTTGACCCGCTCATTGATGACAGATCTGAACAGGCCAATAAAACGAAATCTATCAATCTTCTAGGACAGATGCCATCCATTCTTGCCAGCAGTTATCATCTACTCAATCAACAAGAAGTCATTCCACCAGATGAAAATCTCTCCTACAGTGCAAATTTTTTATATATGATTACAGGAAAAAAACCAACTGAACTTGAAACGAAAATATTCGACCGCTCGCTCATCGCTTATATCGAACATGAAATGCCAAACTCTACATTTGCCGCTCGCGTCATATCGTCTACACATGCAGATTTGTATGGCGCTCTCGCCGGTGCGGTTTCCTCTTTGAAAGGACACCTGCATGGCGGAGCCAATGAAGCGGTGATGTATTTAATTGAAGAAGCAGGTACAAAGGAAAATTTTGAGCGATTGATTAAACAAAAATTAGCAAATAAAGAGCGGATCATGGGATTTGGCCATCGCGTCTATATGAAAAAAATGGATCCAAGAGCATTGCTTATGAAAAAAGCATTGCAGCAGCTGTCCGAACAACGGGGCGATTTTCGATTGCTTGAAATATGCGAAGCCGGGGAAACCATTATGAGAGAGGAAAAAGGATTGTATCCGAACCTCGATTATTATGCGGCTCCTGTCTATTACATGCTTGGCATTCCGATTGATTTATATACTCCTATTTTCTTCAGTGCTCGAACAGCAGGCCTGTGCGCCCATGTGATCGAACAGCATAATAACAACCGTTTGTTCCGTCCGCGCGTGAAATATACAGGAAAACGTTCTTTGAAAGTACAACAGTAATGGATAGCTTAGGAGGTTGTAAAAATGGCAGAAGTACTAGTAAAAAATAATGAAAATCGACAAACAGACAAACTGCTTGAAGAAATTGCCGATTATGTTCTAAATAAAGAAATTCAAAGTAAAGAAGCGTTTGAAACCGCCCGCTATGTGTTGTTAGACACGCTGGGCTGCGGCATACTTGCTCTTCGCTACCCTGAATGCACAAAGCTTTTAGGTCCGATCGTTCCGGGGACGGTTGTTCCAAACGGGTGCCGCGTCCCTGGCACTTCATATGTATTAGACCCCGTGCACGGTGCATTTAACATCGGCTGCATGATTCGCTGGCTCGATTATAATGACACTTGGCTTGCAGCGGAATGGGGTCACCCTTCTGATAACTTGGGGGGAATTTTAGCTGCGGCCGACTACATAAGCCGAACGAATGTGGCAGAAGGGAAAAAGCCGCTCAATATGAGGACAGTTCTTGAAGCGATCATAAAAGCACACGAAATTCAAGGGGTGCTGGCACTTGAAAACAGCCTGAACAGAGTCGGGCTTGACCACGTGCTGTTCGTAAAGGTTGCTTCAACTGCTGTCGTTACGAAGCTTCTTGGCGGCGGAAAAGATGAAATCATCAACGCCCTTTCCAATGCCTGGATTGACAATTCAAGTCTTCGGACATATCGACATGCTCCAAATACTGGTTCTCGCAAGTCGTGGGCGGCTGGCGATGCAACAAGCCGCGCTGTACGTCTTGCATTTATGGCCATAAAAGGTGAAATGGGATATCCTTCTGCCCTATCGGCTCCGAACTGGGGATTTGAAGACGTGCTGTTCCGAGGACAGAAACTGAAGCTCGCCCGTCCTTTGGAATCATATGTAATCGAGAATATTTTATTTAAAATATCATATCCAGCAGAGTTTCATGGGCAAACAGCTGCTGAATGCGCCATTGAGCTTCATCCTGAAGTAAAAGATCGCCTTGATGAGATCGAAGAAATCACGATCACGACGCATGAATCAGCCATTCGCATCATCGACAAAACGGGACCTCTTCTCAACCCGGCTGATCGTGATCATTGCCTTCAATATATTACTGCCATCGGTCTTATTTATGGCGATTTAACAGCGGATCATTACGAAGATGAAATCGCACAAGACCCGAGAATCGATGCGCTTCGTGAAAAAATGACAGTTGTGGAAAATAAACAGTTCAGCAAAGATTATCTCGATCCGGACAAACGGTCAATTGCCAACGCAGTTCAAATACGGTTTAAAGACGGAACGGAAACGCGCCAAGTTGTGCGGGAATATCCAATCGGCCACAGATTCCGCCGTCAAGAAGGTCTGCCTAAGCTGATCCAAAAATATGAAAACAATTTGGCAACACGGTTCCCAAACAAGCAGCTCAAGCAAATCTTAGACGTTTCGCTTGACCAGAACGTGCTGGAAGAGACGTTTGTACATGAGTTTGTAAACTTATTTGTTATATAAATCCGGGGCAGATCACACGTTGTTTTGCATCAGATGCATGTTACTTTGGCGCAATTTCATTGTTTGGCAAGAAAAAACATGTTATAAACCTTGTAAGAACATTTGAGATAACTATATCGAGCTGGTGTGGCAATCGGCCACACCGAAAAATGTTCTGTAAAGCGAAAATTTTTTGGGCAGTCAAAAAGAACGAAAGAATCGATTTTGTACCAAATGACGGAAGTTAACAGACAAAAGATCAGGGTACAAAACAGACCGTAAGCGAAGCGTGGATACAGGGCGGCACCCTCGAGTAGACTTGACGAGGGCAGCGCTCGTTTAATGAAAAACGCGGCTTGCCTCTAGAAACGTAATTAATGGTTCTGTAAAGCTAAGATGAAATGACAGAAAAGAAGGTGATTCCATGGTTTGGATCGTTGAAAAAGAATCGACACAAGAGGAGTTGGCCGATCGGTTTCGAACGTTAATGAACGCACCGGAAATCCTTCAAATTCCTGGAGCCCATGATGGAATGGCTGCACTTATAGCGAGAAAAGCAGGATTTCAAGCGCTTTATTTGTCAGGCGCCGCCTATACCGCGAGCCAAGGGCTTCCTGACTTGGGCATCGTCTCGTCAGAAGAGGTTGCCCGCCGGGCGCGGGAAATCGTGCGGGCGGCTGATCTGCCGCTTCTCGTTGACATTGATACCGGTTTCGGCGGTGTTTTGAATGCCGCCCGAACAGCTAAAGAAATGGCAGAAGCACGAGTAGCTGCTGTCCAAATCGAAGATCAAGATCTTCCGAAAAAATGCGGACATTTAAACGGCAAAAAGCTTGTGTCTGTAGAGGAGATGATGCAAAAAATTAAAGCTATTAAACAGGCAGCGCCGACTCTTGTCGTTGTTGCCAGAACGGATGCCTATGCAGTTGAAGGAATTGAAAGCGCCATTGAACGCGCCAAAAGATATGTTGAAGCGGGAGCAGACGCTATTTTTCCTGAGGCTCTTTCAACAAAAGAAGACTTTTTAAAGGTGAGCCGGGCAATTTCAGCTCCTCTTCTCGCAAACATGACAGAGTTTGGAAAAACTCCTTACTATACAGCAGAAGAATTTTCGGAACTCGGCTATTCAATGGTGATTTATCCTGTTTCATCTCTTCGCGCCGCCGCTAAAGCGTATGAACGCCTATTCCAAACCATTAAATCGTCTGGAACTCAAAAAAGCGAGCTCGAGAATATGCAAACTCGCAAGGAACTTTATGAAGTGATTCATTACGATGATTTCGAAGCGCTCGACCAAACGATTGCAAAAACAGTATTGCCTGAAGATTAACCATCCACGGGGTTTGCCCCGTGGATGAAAAAGTATTTACCGGAAAAAATAGTAGCTGCTCACATTTCTGATTCATAAAACTTTTTAATCCCACAATCCTTTTTTCGTGTCCTTCCATTCCCATTGCTCCAAAATCGTTGTTGTTCTTGAACCCCATCCTTCCAATGCTTCATTAGCAAACTCTCTCTGTATATAAAAGTACTGTCTGTTATGCTCGCTTAAATAAATCTCGCCCGTTCTCGTCTGCTCTACATTTTCATAATGAAAGGAACGGAGAGACCAATCAGGTATATTTCTTTTCTCTTCTTCTTCCGCTGATAAAACTTTATAAGAAACATTTCCCAGCAATTCATCTGTAATGTAATTTTCCGCCTCTCCTAAAGATGTCCCTTTTGGAAAAAACATGACATCAACTTCCCCATATTTTTCATTCACCGCTATCAGCTTTGCTCCGATCAAATTTTTTTCTTCAATATATTCTGCCTGCCAACGATCCGGAATATATGTGGTAAAAGGTAGTTGCTTTATGTTTACGAGGTGATACAGCTCCTTTTCTTCCATTCCTTCCAATGAAATTGTCATTTCGATCGATTCAGGTCGGTTGATATCTCCTTTTTCTTCTTCCTTTTCTGCATTTTGAGATTGTTGGGGAGACATTAGTATGCTTTGTTGATCTGAATGCTGGCCGCCTTCTTTCGTCTCATTTGTTTGAAAAGGAGGAAAAATCATTAGAAGGATGCATACAGCTGCTGCGGCCGCAAATGAGAATACAAGCTGAAGCTTGCTAGCGGCTTTTTTCCTTCTCTCTTTATTTCTAGCTAATTCAATTCCGGCTAAAGCTTTTTGAAAACTTTTTTCTTTAAATTCATCTGTCGGTTCTATATAAAAGTGATGAAAAAGCTGTTTTATTGACTCTTCACGCTTTTCGCTATTCGGCGGTACGAGTTGTTTTTTCATGATCATTCACCTCGCTTTTTAAATGGGCTGACAATTTCTTTTTAGCCCTTGTTTGCAGCGATTTAACCGCCATAACCGTTTTCGACATTACCTTGGCTGTTTCTTTTATAGACATTCCTTCAAAAAATCTTAAATAAAGGACCGTCTTTTCATCCGGGGACAATTTTTCCATACTGGCCATGATCTGTTCTCTGAGCGAATATTCCAGAATATTTTGTTCTACTAAATGTTTATCCTGTTTATGCCCTAAGTCCTCGGGGCTTAAATAGACTGTGTTATTTTCTTTTTTATACTTGCGATGGTAATCGATAACAACCCGCCTTCCAATTGTAAACAGCCAAGTTTTAAAGCTTGATCTTCCTTGAAAGTTCGCTAAATGAACCGCCATTTTATACATGACATCTTGAGCAATTTCTTCTGACCGATGATAATCCCCCGTCTGCATATATGCATAGCGGAGCACTTGGCCAATGTAGCGGTCATGAAGCTCACGGAAGGCTGAATCGTCCCCCTCTAAAGCCTTTTGAACCAAATCTTCATCTCGCATGCCGAGGTGCACCTCTCTTTCTCGTACAATCAATTAGACGAAATGCTGGAGAAAAAGTATCGAATCATCAGATTCTAGTTGCAGAAATAGATTGGAGGAATTCCCATTTTCTCACAAAAAGCAAGAACTCAAATTTTGGAGCTTTTTAGATGGCAAAGTTTTGTAAAATAAGCCAACGATCTGCCCTGCATCAGTGGATCGTTGGCTTATTATATGGGAAGTAGCTGAAATGTAAGACGCTTTCTCCACAGAAGCTCAACCTTTGAAAATAGTAATCTAAAAACAACGATCATTGAAATTTTAATGATCTCTCTTGCATTTCTAATTTATATACAAGCCGATTTTCCAACCCCTTCTTTTGGTAGATGTTCCTAAATGGATTGTAAGCGTTTCATCAATGAATCCCGAAAGCTTTCCGATAGTTCGTCCACACGAAGAATTTGTTCAATTCCTTCTTTATTTGTTTTATCATGAAACATGATTTGATTCGCAAAAGAAACCGTTATGTTTAGCGGATGTTTTTCAATGAGCTGCAAGCTTGATTGTGTCTCCACCCAGCCTTCTTTCAGCACCCGAAAATAAAAACCGGTATAACCAGTATTTTGAACACGAAGCGGCAAGTCATTCACCCTGTGCTTTTTGGCAATCTTATGGCATGGCTGCCGAGGCTGGCTAACTTGCACAACCGCTTCCCCTAATTGGAACGTATCCCCGATGCAAACTTCTGTTTCCAACAAGCCTTTTACTGTCAAATTTTCACCAAATGCCACCACATCCAGCTTTCTTTCAAGCTCATGCTCCCAATAGGCATAATGATCATACGGATAAACGCATACCGCTTTATCTCTACCGCCATGATGAACAAGATCTGCCTGACCATCGCCTGAAAAATTAAGAAATGACAAAAAAACCGGTCCATCAACAGGCTGCTTTTGAATTCCAGTGACGAATTCTTTGCCGTTATATATGAAATTTTTCGGTTTTCCTACATTTATAGAAATAATTTCATAAGTTTTTGCTTCCATTTTGATCAACTCCATTAATTCTTTAAGATCTTCCAACTTCGTTTGGGAGCAGCAATAGATTATCGTTAAGCGGCAAGTCTGCAGTTTGTATGATTTTCAAAAAATCATACAGGATAAAAAAATCTATTCCAGTGCTGTAACCTCCTAAAATGGTTAAAAAGCTGAATTGGGAACAACAAAACAAAAACTAGCATAGTTTATAGTGAGCTTTTTTATTGTCTACTAGATAGATTGATGCGCTCTTTTTGAAGAAACTTCCATTTTGTCTATTTTTTATTCATAATAAACTCGTTGATGAGACGCTTCACTTTTTCAGCAGATTGTTGAAATAACTCTTTTTCCTTTTGTTCGATTTCCCATTCAAGGATGCTTTGGATGCCTGTATGATTCACTGCTAGAGGTACACCTAAACTAATGCCAGAAACGTCGTATTCTCCGTTTAATACCGCAGAACCGATTGCTGTCGACGTTTTTGGTTGAAGCAGCTGATCAATCAGCCTTTCCATACCGACGGCAGACGTCCACCCGGTTGTTCGGTTTATGCCTAGGTCATTGAAGTTTCGAAACCAATTTGTCAGCTTTTCTTTAACTTGAATTTTCTGATCTTCTGATAAAAGCAGCGGCTTATAGTTTACTTTGACTTGGCTGAAAAGCGGAACTTGTGTTTCTCCGTGCTCACCTATAACAGGGCTTGATACTTTATCATTCTCGTGTAGCTTTAGAACTCGGCGAAGCGCCCATTCAAACCTGTAGGAGTCATTCATGGTGTATCCGATTAATTTTTTCTTATCAAATTGAAACGTATGAACTAAATAGTAATTCAGAACATCGACTGGATTGGAAGCGGTGATAATCAAAGCGTTTGGGGCATGTTTTGCGACGGCTTCTCCGATTTGACGAAACAATTGCAAGTTTCCTTCTAAAAACTCATCTCTAGAAGAAATATCGGTTCGGTTTGGGATGGCTGCCGTAATGATGACGATATTAGAGTGCTTTAAATCGTGAAAAGTCCCTTTATAAATCGTTTTGGACGGATAAGCATTTTCCAAATCCATTAAATGATTGAGCAGCAGCTTTTCATTTTGATCGATGAGACAAATTTCATCGATCGCTTTTTTCCCTGCTAATTTGAAAGCGATGGCGGCTCCAAGAGTTCCTGCTCCGCCAATGATCGTAATTTTGCACATTTTCTTTTCCCCCTTTGCAGCCGTTAAGATTCCTCTCCACGTCAAACAGGCAGCATGACCCGTTTTGACATTGAATACACAAATTTCCCCGTCTTGTCAATGGATCATCTCTGAAAAAGTGCACCGTTTTAAAACAAGCTCGTCTCTTTTTGACTAAAATTACAAAGTCAGGCACTACTGATTTTGAAGACCACGGACGATATTATGGTATTTTCCGCAAAAGTCGAATTAAATCTTGAATTTCTTCTTCTGTAAATGCGTTGAATTTGGAACGCATATATTGAATCAAGTCCTGTTGAACCGCTATGATGGTTTCTTCTCCTTTTTTTGTTAAAGAGATTTGGACAATTCGGCGGTCCTTCTTTGATCTATTCCGTTCGATGTAGCCTTTTTCGATTAGCTGATCAGTAATACCTGTGAGGAAACTGGGAGATATATCAGATTCTTGGGAAATGGTAGATAGTTTTTGAGGGCCGTTTTTCAGCAAAAACTTCATAATAAAAAATTCATTTCTTGACAAGCCATATTTTTTCCCCATTGTATAAAAATTTCGCAAATCACGAAAAATCCTTATAAATTCGTTCTCTAATTCCGTCATGGAGGAGGATGTCGGATTCATAATATTACTTTCCCTTCCTTTCACATATATAAAGGGTGTCCTCTGCCGGACATCCCCGTTTCATTCATTATATCTTTGTTTATAACTCTTGGGAAGATGCTTCGGTTTTAACTTTTGCTGCTTCGAACGAGCTTTCCTGGAGCGTTTTCTTTGGTGTTTTTAAGAAAAAGGAAAGAACTAGCGCGATGAATGCCAAAACGGTCGCAATGTAAAATGCATCGTTGATCCCTTCGATGGTTGATTGCTGCAATGCCTGCCCTAAAAGTGCCTGAGCACCAATAGTTTGACCAGCATGTGCAGAAAGTCCGGCTGATTGAGCCATACTGCTGCCAAGTGCTTGCAGCTGATTCATCAACATTGGATCAGTTTTTGAAACAAGATTCGTATAATCTGATAAATGATTTGTTGATTGCTGTGTCATAACCGTTACTAATAATGCGGTTCCAATAGATCCAGCCACTTGGCGTATCGTATTCGACATGGCTGTTCCGTGGGAAATCATCTTTAATGGCAGCTGATTCATACCGGCAGTCATGATCGGCATCATGATCAATGACATTCCGAAAGACCGCAGCATATATATTCCTAATAAGGTTGTGTAGGGCGTATCGGCCGTCAGCTGCGTGAATTCATATGTTCCATATGTTGTAATGGCCAAACCGACAATTGCTAATCCTCTTACACCATATCGATCGAAAATTTTTCCTGCTATCGGCCCCATTAATCCCATGATCATTGCTCCTGGAAGCAATAATAAACCCGATTCAATCGGTGTAAAACCGCGAATATTTTGTAAATAAATCGGGAGAAGCAGCATTCCTCCAAATAATGCCATAGTAACAATCGAGTTGATAATTAATGTGAACGTAAAGAGGTTGTACTTAAATACTCTTAGTTCAAGCAGAGGTTTTTCCACATTCAATTGTCTTACGGCAAAGAAAATTAAAAAAACAACTCCGACCATTAAGCTGATGATAACTTCCGCGCTTGACCATCCTTTGCTTCCAGCCTCGCTAAACCCGTATAAAATGCCGCCGAATCCAATACTTGAATAAACAATCCCTTGGATATCAAACGTCGGGCGAGTTAATTCTTTTTCTAAACGGAACCAAATAAAGGCGAAAAAGATATCAATTAAACCGATCAAAGCCATCGCGTAGAACAAAAAATGCCAATCATAATTTTGCACAACCCATCCTGAGAGTGTCGGACCAATTGCAGGAGCCAGAATCATGGCAATCCCCATCGTCCCCATGGCTGTTCCTCTTTTTTCAGGAGGAAAAACAGTCAAAAAAATGTTCATGCCAAGCGGCATTAAAATTCCTGCACCAATCGCCTGAATAATTCTGCCAATCATCACCAATGGAAATGTTGCTGATACGGCACAAACGAGCGATCCAATTGTAAACGAGATCATCGCTGTAATAAACAGCTTGCGAAAACCGAAATTTTCAACTAAAAATGCGCTGATCGGTATTAAAATTCCGTTTGCAAGCATAAAGCCTGTCATCAGCCATTGTGCTGTTGTCGCATTGACATTTAAATCCGTCATCATGACCGGAAGCGCTACATTTAAAATTGTTTGGTTCAAAATCGCAATGAACATTCCAAACATTAAAACGAACAGCACTTTTCCAACCGGCACTTCCTTATCAAGTGCTTCCTCTTTTTTTGTATGCCAGTTTTTCTTTCTGACAAGGAAAACATTCATGACGATCAGCACAATCAGAGTGAAAAACGTATAACTGATGATAAACGGCATGCTTCCACCTCCTTCAGTTTATATGGTTAAATCATTTATTTATGGATGCGTACTTTTGCATTCATTCCCGGCATAATTCCTAGCCCTTTTGCATCCGCAATAGATATTTTCACAGGAATCACCTGTGTTACTTTCGTATAGTTTGCGTCCGCATTTTCACTTGGAAGCAATGAGAAGACGCTAGCTGTTGCTTTTCCGATTTGCTCTACTTTTCCCGAAAGTTTAGACTCGCTGTACCCGTCGATGTAAATATCAACATCTTGACCAACTTTTACATCCCCAATAATGGTTTCTTTAATATTGGCAGTGATCCATAAATGATCGAAATCATATGCATATGCCAAAGGGGTACCAGCTGCCACAAATGAATTTTCTACCGCATTTGTTTGGACAATCGTTCCGGACTGGGGCATTTGAATGCTGACAGGTTCATCCTCCCCAGGTACGGCTAATTTTCCAATGACTTTATCTTTCTGAAATTGTGCTCCAACCTTTCCATCAAATTTTGTCAAGACTCCGGAAGCAGGGGCGGCGATCACTAATTGCTGTCCGTCCACTTTTGCGTAATCTGTTTTAATATAGTTGACCGACTCATTGTAATAATAGAATCCGGCAAAACCTCCTAAAACCAAAACAACGAGAACAACAATATTTAATATGACCAACTTTTTCACATTCATTTTTTATCCCCCTTACAAAAAAAATATTCATTAAATAAATATTTCATTTTGTGAAATATTTATAAACTGCATTATTTATCATATGACAATCGTTTATCCGAGTCAATGTTTTTCGTGTACCGAAATATATATATAAAAATGACCCAGACAGTACAATGGACTGTTTGGGTCATTTTGTCCAAAAAGCATAATCATGTTCCATTCGATTTTTGATAAAAAGCTGCTGAAAACATTCATGAAAGTCCAAGACAAACGAACGAAATCTCAAAAAGAAAACGGTTTAAATAAATCACATTGTAAAAATGCTGCATGAATAGGAAAAGAGCAGCTATGATAAAAGCGATTCCCAGCCCAAGATTTATTTTTCCAACTAGTGTAAAATTTTTTATTTCAATTCCTCCAAACAATCACGTTTTCAAATAAACGTTACATGACAGGCGAATTTAAACTTGAAATATCGACTTTTTGTTTCCCTACTTTTAAGAATACCATAGTCATATCATCTTTTTGCGGAACGCCTTCTGTAAATTTATGAATCGATTCCAGCACTTTTTTTTCAATCTCCCCAGCATTTTTATCCTGATTTTGTTTTAACGTTTCGATCAGCCGTGCCAATGTAAATTGCTCGCCGCGTTTATTCTGCGCCTCAATGATTCCGTCTGTATAAAAGAAAATTGAATCATGTTCAAATAATTGGATCGATTCTTCATGGTAAATTTGATTAGGAAGACCGCCAATCATAATCCCTTTCACTTTTGGAAGCTCATGTACCGCATCGCCTCTTATAAACAGCGGAAGATGATGGCCGGCATTTGCATATGTAAACGTTCCCGACAGCGGATCCCAATCGGCACAGAAAACGGTAACAAAAGATTTTAACTTTCTCAAATCATTGTATAACGCTTTGTTCATTGCAGTCAGCGTCTTTCCGGGGCTTTGCGTGCTTTCAGCGGCTGTCCGAAAGGCGCCGCGCGTTAAGATCATGAGCATCGCAGCAGGAATCCCTTTTCCCATCACATCCCCAATAACGATGCGCACTTTTCCGTTGACAAGCGGATAAAAGTCGTAATAATCCCCGCCAATTAATCGGGCAGGTATAGAATAGCCAAATACCTCTCCCCCTTCGATCGATGGAGCATGCCCGTTCAACAACGTTGTTTGTATCGTCCGTGCCAAGTTTATTTCCCTTTGCAGCATTTGTTCCTTTCTCTTAACATCTTCTATCGTATAGGAAGATTGCTGATACGTTAAAAAGTCTCTTTGCATCAAACAACCTCCCCTTGAATCGATTTTAAAATTTCGTATAATCCAACTGTTTCAAATAAATGGTTTGTGAAATCATTCATACCTTTAAAAACTAATTTAATGTTTTTTTCTTGAGATAAATAAATTAAATCGATGATTTCACCAATTCCGGATGAATCAATGAATTCCAAATAGCTAAAATCAATCGTCAATACTTGAAAATTGCCGATTTCATTAAAATGAGCATGAAACACATGAGCCGTTGAAATATCTAAAACTCCTTTAATGTATAATGTGAGGCTTTGATCTTGAATTTCCTTTTGAACCGTAAGACCCATACATACCCTCCTTAGCAGAAAAACTGAGCAATCATTTTCACCTTTATGTGTTTCATGATTCTTGAACTTTAAATTTATTTATTTTATTTTCTAAATCCTTTGAAAGGTTGTCTAATTGAATAATAATTTCATTCAATTGCTGTATCGCATCAAAAGAAGATAAATTCATTTCCGTAACTTTTTTGACATTTTGTTTCATCAAATCATTCAGTCTTATGAGTTGATGACTTGATTGAATAATAAAATTAGAGACATGATGGAATTCAAAATGATTCGCTTCTTTTAGTTTTTCCAGTTGTTGATTGATATTTTCATAGTTTTGTCGTATTTCTTTCACCTCTAATTCTATTTCGTGAAAAATTTCCCGCGATTCCTTTGTCATGGTTGTTGAAACTTCGTCCATGACATGAAAGTAAGAGTGCACTGTCTCTGATAAAACGTTTGAAACGAGCCTTAATGTTTCAATATCGTTTTTAATATCGACAATTAATTGGCTGATGCGGTCAGTCATTTCATTTAAATGGGCAGCAATATCACCGAATTCATTTTTCTGATCGACATGAATTTCTTCGGTCAAATCGCCTGCTGCAATTTTATTAATATAACGGTGAATAGTAGGGATCGGAGTTAAATATTTTTTCGTAATGACCTGCAAAACGAAAAATATGATGACAAAGGCAGCAACAAATGACAGGACAAACAAAAAAATGATATTATGAAAAAACTTTGTGCCAGCGCTTAAGTCGGTGACAATCGTAATAACCCTGTCATTTGGAATTGGCAGATAATATTTCCGATAGTTTTCCCCCAGTTTCACTGACTCCATTTGATTTTCTTTCAGAACTTTTTGAATATAAAAATGATCTTTTTCATGCTTATATGAATTTTTTCCATATAATATCGGCGCATCTCTTTCCGGTTCAATAATATCTCGATTTTCGCTCCGAAGCAGTACATTGGCATTTATAACCGCAATTTCTTCGATTTCACTTTCTTTAAATTTTAAAATGGAATGAATAAGCGCTTCAGGATCCGAATGCTTCGTTGCATGATAAATTTCAGAATCAAGAATATACGGATTAATCATAAATTCAGTTGTTCCGTCATAATAATAGGCATATTTAAAATATTTGTTTTCCCAGTCTGATTTGGAGATCGGACCAACCCAATAATGTTCTTGATAATAACCTTTCCCTACTGTTACAGGCTTACCTGACATCAGTTGTTGAAAAGCATCATACCAATACCCCCACTCTTTTGTGCTTAAACCAATTTCATTTGGGTCTGAAGATTGGGCAATGATTATATCATCATTTCTTCTTACCAATAAAGAAATATTGTACACATCATATTTATTGCGCAATGCAATTAAATCTTGCTGAGTCACTTCCTCGATCGTTTTCCCGCGCAATTCTTTTGCAATCTCTTTTGAAATTAAGTGCAGCTTTTCGTCAATTAAACGTTCAACCGTTTTTTTGGAATTTTCGCTGATTTCTATCGCGCTTTTTAAAATGCTTGCTGTTCGTAACACATCATTTCTATGAAAATGATCAAATTCTTTCTCCATCTGCCTGACAAAAATAAAGATGAAAATAGAACAAATAATAATCGGAATAAGCGCAATCATTGTAATAATTTGACCAATGATCGTTTTATTCTTTAAGAAATTCATCCGCATTCACTCCGAACGAAAGGATCAAGTACTTGATTGCAAAATGATCTTTATCATAATGGAATGTTTTTTCTTCTCTCTATGAGTCGATCCTTTAAATCTACTTCTAAAATAATCGTCGTTCCTTCTGTACTTGTATATATTGAAATTTTATCCATCATTTTTAACATAATGCTGAAACCGTGCCCAAATGACCGTTTGCTGGAATAACCTTCTAACAATATTGATTTCGGCAGTTCGCTTAATTTGATGCCATTTCCTTTATCTTCTACAATCACTTTTAACCAATCATGGTTCAAATAAACTTTCATTTTTCCTTCAACCGCATGCTTTAATACATTTGTTACAGCTTCAGAAATAGATAAGAGCACATTATATCTTTTCTTTTCTGAAATATGCCGATCTTTTAACAACTGGTCAATAAATGTTCTACATGCCGCAACATCATTTTTTTCAGAAACAGGAAATTCTGCAATTTTCTCACCTTGATTAAAGCTTTTTAATTCTTCCCGTTCAATCAGAGTCAATTTTCCTTGTGTGACGGCGTATAAACAATCACGGTAAATTGTACGTATCCTCAATTCTTGTTTTCTCTCATATTCTCGTAAATGACTTACATCAAACAATAGACATAATATTTTCTTTTCCAAACAGATCCAATGAACGTTATACATTTTCCGACTTGGAACATCTTCAATAAATTCATGTGCATATCCATTTTGAATAGGATGATTCGTAATCAGGCTTTTGATTTGTTGTTCACAAGGAATCTGAACTTTTTCGCCATTTATATGATAGAAGCTGCCATTTTGATAAAATACAGCTTGTACAACAGCAAAATCTTTCAGAAGCTTCGAGCCTTTATATTTTATATCGTGAAAGTGCTGCTGATTTTGAGCCTGAATCAATCCCGGATGATGATCTTTGCCTGCCTTTTTGAAATCAGCTATTTTTAAAACAATTTCTACTAATTTTGGATCAAGTTTTGTATTCTTTAAATTTTGAAAAGCTTTCTTTTGATTGATAATTCCAGAAGAATGCATCAATTTGTCATACTCATTTGCCGCAGCAATAATGCGGGCTCCCAATGGAATTTCTTCTCCTTTTTTTCCATCCGGATAGCCTTTTCCATCCCATTGTTCGTGATGAAAACGGACATACTGGGCAGCTTTTTCGATTCCCGATATTGCTGAAACCATCTTTGCCCCTAACTCGGAATGTTGTTTATAAAGCTTTTCTTCTTCAAGCGTAAGAGCCCCTCGCTTCTGAAAAATTTCATGCTCCATTTGTATTTTTCCAATATCATGCAACAAGGCAGCGTAATGAACAGCATCAACATGTTTGGGGCTTAACTTTAACTCTTCTGCGATGCGGCGTGCTAAATCTCCTACCCTTTTAGAATGCCCCTTCGGCAAATGAACTTTTTGTTCCATATACTGTGTAATATTTTCTAAGGTCGTCAAATGGTTTTTTCTATGACGAACTAGTACTTGAGCAATGGATCGAGCGAATAGAAAAACAGCGACGGCAAAGATCGTTTCAAACCAAAATGGAAAAGGCTGTTGATCGTAATCAATAGCAGCAAGCCGAAATCCTAAAATAAATGTCACAGCAAATGCTAGCAATGTATCATTCATCTCTGTTTTCAAAACATCCGAAAAATTTTGAGAGAAAACGAGACTCTTATAGATCATTGTAATGGCAAAAAAGATGAAAAAATATATAAACGTTGTGCATGCAAATGCGAAAACGGAGGTTATATATGTAAAAACGCCGAGTTTGCCAAAAAAATACTCAAATACAAATCCTGATAAAAAAACAGCAACCGCACATTGACTGGCCTGAAATAACCAAGAAATAAAGCTTAATTTGCTATTGTAAAATAAGAATAAAGAAGCGATGAGAACAACAATCACAGCTTCCGGAATTCCCATTTGAACAAGAACCACAATGTTAAAAATGCTTGAACAAGAAAGCTTCTTACCATTGCGGAGTTCGATAGGAAATATTTCTAATATCCCTGCAAGAATCGCTATTAAAATGGCAAATGGTATATGTGTTTTCTCTAAACTCCATAATTGTATTAGAATAATGGGCAGGCCAAAGCCGATGACAATAAGCATGAACCCTTTCTCTTTCAACAAGATCGGCATGTATGATACACCTTTCTTTTAAAAACTCGGGTCAGACATATTTTACGAATTGAATGAAAAATCCCCGAATAATTTTTAAAGCTTTTTCAATATAAAAAAGAAAAAATCCATTTTAGAACTTCTCCCTTGCAAATATCATGCCCTTAACAATCCGTGCACCTCTTGTATTTTCAATTTCGAAATGTAGGCAACTTTATCGCTTCCAGAAAAATGGGCGGCATACGTTTCGCCTTGTGGTTCAATTTTTATGATCTTTTTCAAATTAACAATATAGGAACGATGAGTTTTATAGAAATTACAAGGCAATTTCCCTTCTATTTCTTGCAGGGATTCGTTTGTTTCGTGTTGATGTTCTGCAGTATGAAACACCGTTTTTCTTCCGTTCTTCTCAATAAAAAGGATGTCGTCCGATGAGATGTAATGAAAGGTTTGATTCGATTTAATCGAAAGCTTTTTAATCTCTTTAAATGGATGCTTGTTTAATAATTTTTTCTCTATTTCAATCGCTTTTTTCGCCTTTTCAAGCGCCGTAAATAATCGAGTCCGTTCAATTGGCTTTACGATATAATCTGTAGCAGACAGATTAAATGCCTCAACAGCAAATTCATCATACCCAGTTGTAAAGATGACTTGCAAGGACGGATGAATTTCTTTACATATTTTCATAGCTTCCATTCCGTTAATTTTCGGCATATCGACATCAACTAAAACAATATCAGGAATTTTCTTCATAAATCGTTGAATTAATTCTTCTCCGTCAGCTGCCTCACAGACGATTTCATATTGGGGGAACAATTGAATAAAATGGGATAAAATCAGTCTTGAAGGGTGATCATCATCTGCAATAATCAGTTTGTATTTCTCCATAAATCTCCACCTCGTTGCTCTAGTTTGCGTGCCGTCTTTTTGAGTTTATTGTGTATTCTGCATGGATGATGATGTTCCTTTTCAAAAGGAAAGCATGAATTGCGGATGAAACCGGCATCTTTCCTTGTTGGATGTCTCCATGATGCAGACAGCGTCTTCGATGTTTATCCAAGTACTTAAAATGCTGAAAAGCCGTTTTGCTTTATGAATTTCACATAAATATTTTCATAAAATAAGTTTTTCATTATAATCAAATTTTGTCGCCGAAAAGATACTTGCAAGCTGCGAAAAAGTTGAAATGCGTCGATTTCTGCAAGGATCGTTCTGCAATTCAAATCTTTTCCCGATATAAAACCACCGGGATGCCAATTTGAAATAAAAATTATTTTAACAGAAACATTATAGAAAAAATTTGATTTTTCCCCGGGCTCCCAACTCAGTCTCAACAATCTGTAAAATACACAAAATGCTAATATTAGTATTTTTTTACATATCAAAAGGTAGAAATCGGCTGTTTTGCTGATTTCTACCAATACTGCATCGTCTACATGTTGTTTTCTGCTTCTAAAATAGCACTCATCCCACTTCATTATCGTAATACCTATACAAATACATTTTCTCCTAAAATTTTATCTAATTGGAGCATATCAAATACATCTTTCACTAAAGGTTGAACGTTTTTTATTTTCACTTGAACATCCAACCCATTCTTTTTGACTGTCTCGATTAAATTTAATAACAGTCCAATCCCGGTGGAATCAACGAAAGGAACTTCTTGAAAATCAAACTCAATATTTGTATAGGTTTGCAGAGCCGGAATAATTTCTGTTTCCATTAATTCCGCGACTTCAATATCTAAATCTCCGACAAACCGGACGTATGCTTTTTCGTTCAATTGATCGAGGCTATAAGAAAACATACAAAAATTCTTCCTTTCTAAATCATGCCTGTTCGTTTTGCTGAAAAATCTTTTTATAAACGGCACGTCCTTTTTCAAACGTCAACTGTTTTTATGTCGCTAAAATACAAGATTTCCATTTTTATCTAATTTCGCTATTATGTTTCTTTTCCCTTCATGAAACACATGCTTCATTTTTCCTATTTCGATGATTGTCCCTTCATTGGCATGATCAATGATAATTTTTCCATTGCTTGGCACGCTGATTTTTGTCATAACCCCGCTTTCTGAACCGCTCTCTCTCACCATGACCTCTTTTTCGGAAAATATTTCCCCGCCTCTGAGGACATTTTTTATGGCGATCGTTCCACCAGCATACACTTTGCTGTTAAAACAGCCTTGTCCAGTTATAAAAATGTCCCCTCGGGAATAAATGGTGCTATTTTGAGCATACTTTAGTTTGACAAAACAGTGATCATCCTGTTCATTTTTTTGCCGCTCTAACAGTTCAGTTATTTTTTGCATGAGCTGATTGATTTTTTCGATCGTATGGTATTCATTTACAGCAGGTGAAAGGAAACATAGTCTTAACTGTTCGCTAATTGTTAACCATTCCAGCTCTAAAATATGACTCCCATTATTGCAGGTCGCAATATATTGCTTTACAAGCGTAAGCAAATTATTGAACTTTTTTTCAAGCAAAATTTTTATTAACGGCTGTAATCCTTTTGATGAATAGTCTGACATTTTATATGCAGGGAGCTTAATGACTTGATAAATGGATTTGATCAATTGATCCATTTGCTCTTGAATGCTTGTTAATAATCGAATGAGCTCGGATGAATAAATATTTTGTTTTCCTGCTGAGATTGTGCTTTTAATAAAGCTTCCATGAACGACAATGGCATTTTTCGATGAAATTGTAGCTCCATATACATTTTTTTGAATCAAAATGTTTCCATCCGCCTCTACAACCATTCCCTCTTCCACATTGCCAAGAACGTCCAGATCACCCTTAAAACGAATGTTTCCTGATAATAAATTCACATCATGAGAATGTACAAGTTTTGGCAATATAGATACTCTGACGATTAATCCCCTTTGTTCAATGAGAGGACGCCCCGTTTCTGTAGCTAAAATTTTTTTACCTTGCTCGATAAGAGCGATTCCCTTTCCCGGCTGAATCGTAAGCGGATATGTCGGTTTAGGTGGTAAAGGTTCGTTCGTAACCGTAATTCCAGGTATTCCAGGGACAGGAGGATGTACAATAGCAATGACCTGTCCTTTTTCAACTGAAGGGAACTCCTGTTTTTCACGAAAATCGACGGTTCCGTCTTCTTTTTCTTTCACTTTTGCTCCTTTATTTAAATCAACGAGAAGCTCGATTTTTCCATTTTCCCCTTCTTTTGGTTTCATGTCAGATGCAATTGTAAATTTTCCTGGCCGGTCCGTATGAATTGCTTTAATAATCTCATTATGGTTAAATCCATGAATAACTCGCAGCTCTTCTAGTTTTTTTAAAATTTGATTGTAATCAACTGCTGGAATCGTTTCAACAATTTCTTCTCCTTCTAATACAATATGCTCACTAGGTTCGATATCTTTCACTTTATACGTTTTTCGATACCCTGGTTCTATTTGTAAAAAAACATGCAGCTTGTCAGAGTCGATCGTAATATCCCATTTACCTTCCGTTACAACTTCATCCGTTTGAATTTTATACTCATCCATTTCTGTTACGATGGTTGTTCCGGTAATGAGTTGACCATTTTTATACAACTTTATTCCTTTTCCAACAGTAACGGTCGGGTATTTATTTGAAGCTGGCTGGCAATATAATTTTCCATCTTTTATCCACACTTTACCTTCTAATGAATTTTCTTTTATTGGTTCAGAGCTTGCAAATGATTCGATTTCTAACGAATCAATGATCTGTTCTAAGGGATCCTGTTTTATAGAGCTTTGCTTAGAAGATGTTTCCTGATCATCCAGCTTTGTTAATCTGACGATCGCCTGTTTAGAACCAATTTTCCAAAATCCTTTGCCGCCTTTTTCGATGATTTCAATCGAAACTTTCTCCTTATCAGTCCCTAAAATACTCAAACCTAGTTCGATCGCTTCCTGTATGTTTTTTCCTTTCGCTAAAACTGACTGATTCATTTGCATCTACCTCTCCATATAAAATTCAGGAGAAACATGTTCATTCATCTGTCGGAGTGCTTATCGAAAAATATCTTCAATGGTGTGGACGGCTGATTTTTCTGGTTTTCCTAATAAATTTCCTTGGCCAACAGGAACTTTTAACAATTTTGCCTTAGCTAAGTCCATCTCCTTTTCGATTCCTTCCAAGATAATAGTGATTTGTTGTTTTGCATATTGCACTAAAAGCGAGACAATGTGCTGTTTTTCTTTAGAACGATATAATTCTTTAGTAAAATGCCGATCAAGTTTAATATAGCTTGCTGAAAAATCAACAATTTGTTGTAAAACAGCCGTTCCATTTCCAACGCCATATAATGCTACATCAAAACCGTTTTTCTTTAACATGTTTATTTTATCTTTTAAATCTGGCAAGTCCCATATATGCTTTTCACTTGGTGTATGATTTATTTGAAATACAACTTTTTCTTGTATTTGAGGATATTGTTTCAATAACCGCTCGACAAATTTTTCGAATTGATGATGAATGAGTGTGGAAGGGAAAAGATTGACGAATATTAATGAATCATCCAAACGTTCAATCGGAAAACACGTAATCGCATTTAATATCGCCTTTATGTTCAGTTCATAAAGACATCCTTTTCCCCGTGCCAGTTCATATATTTTTTCTATGTCCATTTGGCCATCTGGAAAGGTTAAAAATGCCTCATATCCAAATACATTCCAATTATTTAAATCCCAAATCGGTTGATAAACTGATTCCATTTTATTGGCTGCACTGTTTCTCATCTTTTCCCTCCCTTGCCATGTTTTATGATATTTTTGTTCTATGTTCAATGTAACTGTATTCCAACTTATTGTCTAACCAGCCTCCAGCATGAGAGGAACGTATTTTGACTTAAGAAAAATGATAGAGGACAGAATATGTCAAAAATCCGACATTTTACGACTTTTTTATTCAAACTTACAAATATTGCCCAAATAGTTCTTTTGAACTAAAAACAATAGCAAAAAAGACCTATGACTAAATAATCATACTAAAATTATTTCATTTTTTTTAGCAGAAGTTTGAATCCAGAAGGAAAAGCTTCAGAATCGTCATTGTCTTGTATTCATGATTTTGTAACTAGGAAATTGTATTTATGAAAAAAAGAAGCTGCTATGATTAGCAAGCCTCCTGTTCAAGTATGAAATTCTTCTGCTTTTTCGACATTGCCGGCAAGTTTGACGTGTTCGTCTAATAAAGTTTTTTATAATTCTCATTTCCTGTATTTCCACAAGATGGTATCTTTTGCTTAAGAAAAGGTTTTCATTATCACTGGAATGAAAAAAGCTTTGATTTTCATCAAACCTTTTACTTTTGCATATTGAATATTGCAAAACACTTTGTAACAAGGCAACTGAACGATCAGTCATTAAATTCCAACATTAAACGGAACTCTTTTAACCTATTTGAACAAAATAACATTTTTCCCATAACTCATGCGGCATTTTCCGTAAACATAGAAAACAGTTTATATATATATATTAATGGTGCTGCCTGTGTTCTAGATCTTTCTTAACAGCATGATTCGTTTCTCGATTCAACATAGGCAGTTTAATCCAAAAGTCACTTCCTTCTCCTATTTTGCTAACAACCCCAAATTCCCCGTTCATCAGCTCTATCAGTTGTTTTACAAGTGAAAGTCCGAGACCGGTTCCTTCAACTTGCACATGTTGAATACGATAAAAAGGTTCATATATTTTTTTCAATTCTTCTTCGCATATCCCGATTCCGGTATCAATTATGTGAATAACTAGAAATCCGTTTTGACATTTACAGGTTATATGGATCTGTCCACCTTCAACATTATATTTAATCGCGTTATCTAACAAATTTAAAATGACTTGTTTTAATCTTAACGAATCAATGTGGATCATTTGATCCACACACTGATCAATGCTTTTGATGATTTTGATCCTTTTTTTGTTTGCCGCTGGCTTCATCAATGCTATACATTCACATATGACCGAATCAATTTGTACTTCGTCATTTGAAATTTTTATTTTTCCTGTTTCAATTCTGGAAAGATCTAAAATTTCATTAATCAAATTTAATAAATGGCGGCCTCCTTTTAAAATTTCTTCCACAAATGCTTGCTGCTGCTCCGTTAACGTTTTATCTAGTTCCAACAAATGAGAAAAACCAAGGATTCCATTTAACGGCGTTCTTAATTCATGACTCATTTTCGATAAAAATTCCGATTTCGCCATATTGGCTTTGACGGCTTCTTCTTTCGCCTGAATAATGCTGTTTTCCATCTTCTTTTGTTCTGTTATATCTTCAAACGTCCATAAATGGCCTTTCAGTTTCCCGTCCATATAAAAAGGAAAATAACTTCTTTTCAAGATTTTACTATTTTTGATGTTCACTTCATCAGAGAAATGCTTATAGGGAGTGAAAATCTTTGATACTTCCCCTGTGTTCTCTTCAACATTTCGGCCAACGGCTGGAAAATAATTTGTGATGTTTTTCCCAATCAGCTGTTTTATTGGCTCATTGATTTGAAAAATTTTCAATATCGTCTTATTTAAGGCGATAATCTTCATTTCATGATCAATCACAACAATTCCGATTGGCAGATTGTCAATAATCGTCCGTCTTAGTGCATTCGACTCATTTAATTTCATTTCCTGCTCTTTTCTGACGGTTATGTCTACACAAGAACCGATGACTTCAACAACTTTTCCATTTTCTATAACCGGACTTAACACAGCCAAGTAATCATATCCGTTCAGCTTTCCCTCAAAATGGACAATCTCGCCATTCCAGGCTTTCTGATAAGCTCGAAGCTGCCCTTCAGCGACTTCTTTCGGCAAAAAATCCCGCAAATCCTTTCCAATAATCTCATGGGGAGAATAGCCAAGTTTATAGAGCAATTCCCCTGCACATAACGTATGGATAAACTGATCGTTTATTTTGACGAACTTAAATGTCATTCCTTGCTGGCGTTCTAATGTATTCATTAAATCTTTCTGCATTTTTCGAAGTCGTTTTTGATATTGTTTTAATTCTTTCATATCTTTGGCGATGACGAAAAAACCTTCATTTTTTCCTTCAACGATCATAGGGACAAACGTTAAAAGTAAAGGAATCCATTCACCTTTACTATTTTTAAACGAAACTTCTATTTCATTTTCGTTATGCTCCAACAAACGATTCATTTTCTGTTTTACCCTTTCGGCATCGTCTTGAGGCAAAAACGAAAAAATCGATTGATGAATCATTTGTTCTTTTTTTGCTTTTAAGATTTCTAATCCTTTAGGATTTATATTCGTAATCATTCCGTCGATATTAATGATGAAAACGATATACGGATTATACGAAATCAATGACTCGTAATATAGATTTGTTGTTTCAAACTTTCTTTCTAGCTTGTTTTTTTCTTTTTGAACAAATGCAAAAATCATAAAAATCATGATGATTGAAAGGAGAAGTTGATTTGCCAGCAATGTAGAAACCGAATAAATCTGCTCATATATGAATAATCCAGCTTTTTTTATTTCATTCATTACCGTGTATTGAAAAATGAAAATACCCAATCCCAAAACAATTGAAGGTATTATGATCGCTTTCATTTGAAGCTTTTGAGATCGCTTATTGTGATGGAAAAAGGCAATCACTGCTCCCGCTAAAACAAAAGCGATTAAGTTAGAAAGAACGGAATAAAATCCGTCATATTCATTCCCTTTCAATGATTTTATACCAATATAATATATTACAAAAATACTTAAACCCACTACAATCGAAATCGCCGCTGCATTAGAAACATTTTTTTGTTTATCTTTCATGGAAAAAGCAGCGAATGATGCAATGATCCCTAGCAAAAAAGATAATAACGTACAGACGGTGTAATACGTTGCAATCAAATATAAATCATCACCGAGCATGTCAATAAATTGCATCGACCAAATTCCTAACCCTACCCATATCGTTCCTAACATTATGTATAACCACTTATCCTTTTCAGTAGACACCTGTATGTTCTGAATCATGTGAACAGAAAAAAAAGAAGCAATGATTGCCATGACGACAGATGAAATCACTAACTCCCAATTAAACAAAGCTTCCATGTTTCACACACCTTATCTTATTTGCTTACATCATAAACAAATAAAGAAGGTTAGACAATTATTTTTACTCTGTGGAACCATTTTGAACAGAACGGAACAGTTTTTTTAGTAAAATATTAAAACTGTTTTTTGAAGACGGTGGAGTAATATGCCAAAGAACTTTGCAGATAAGCGGGATACTTTTATTAAAAAGCGGAATTTAAAGCGTCATCCTAGTATTGAAAAAACAAAAAAAGCACCGAGATTTAAGAAATTTTATAGGTGCTATTGCTCTCAAACAATCATTCTATATGAAAAATTTCATAGAAGCAATTTTAAATGTTCTTAACAATCTTTGCATTTTATTGCACCTATTGATTCAAAAATCTCTTAGTGCAGCATTGTAAATGTTATATTTATTTATTTTTGTAAAATATAAAAATTCTTTTGATTTAAAGAGTACAACTACAGAATATGACTTGCAATAATTCGATCAAGCTTCCGAATATTCACTTTTTTATTTAATAATAATTTGAATTTCCCTGCCCTAGCCCATAGTTCGAGTTCTGCATTAAGGTCAATCTTTCCTCCATTTTCAGAAGAATACATGACAATCGATTTAAATGGAATGGTGTAGATTTCCATTTTTTACCTGTAATTCTTGACGATCGGCAATGATTATTCTTTTGTTCGTCACGACCGCAACATCTCGAACCGTTTTATACGCAGCTTCCGCAGTTTCCCCTTCAATTAAAATTTCCTCCACTTCTTTTGGAACATCTGTCTCTTCATAAAACGTCCAAGTCATAATAGAACCTTCATTTGCCATACCTGATTTCATCCCCTATTTGCTTCATTTATGAACAATAAACATAATTTTGGCAAACTGTCTTGGAGCTTATCTTACAAATGTGATAAAATCAACGTTCACTGGTTCATGCCGTTCAGATCGCAGTCTCAAGTTGATCTGTCCTCGATGGTAATGTCCGTGCAAAGCGACATGAGTTAAAATTTCCCTTAATGTATTTTGAAACTCGATTCCTTTACTGTTTTTGTAAGTGACAATGTTGTCTAAATCACGATTCGTCAAATTTTTCAAAAACGATGTAATGCTCTGTTCATTTTGTTTTGCAAGTTCTGCACAGGCATCTATATGTACATCCTCCCAAATCGCAATGTGTGAGCTGTCCAATCCTTGTAATCTTGTAAACCATAGTTTTTCAGTTAAAAGAATATGCGAAAACAAGCGCAGCGCTCCATTATTTTCCCCTTCAATCTTTTGCAAAGTGTCTAATATACGCTCGTTCGCCCAATGCAAGTGCTCAAACATCTTTTGAATCGTTTCCAATAAAAATCCTCCTTCTTTACTTTACTATGTATGCAGCAAATGCTGTTCCTTTGAGTTAACTGACAATGATTAGGTTTTATCGTATAAAAGTTCGTCAAATACACGGTATATCTTCCGAATATTCTAATAATTTATTGTTGGCAAGCTGATTATGAATTCCTGTTTTTGACTGTTTTATCAAATTGGGAGATATCCAACCTTTTAAAACTTTTTGGGAAAGAAACTCCAAAGATTGTTCAGAGTTTTGCATTCTGCCTCGCAAAATGACAAGTGTTGAAACAATTATAACATGAGTTCGCTTAAAAATTTAAACATTTTTTCAGTCTGCGAGCATAATTAAGCTCTCTATTATTAATCCAACTTCTGTCAAATATTATGCAAAATTACATATTCAATATACCTGCTTGACAGCCGATTTTCTCATTGATTCGTTCAATCATTTCGCAAACTTTAAAAGTCGGATAGATCATATGCTTGCTTGACAGATCAAGCAATCAATAGTTTACTTTCTATCAGTTAGTATTTAATAATAGAAGAAGGAAAGGGGCATGCTGACATCAAACGACAAATAGTTAATATTTATATCTATAGAAGGAAAGAGGTTGTAATAGCCTGACTCTTCTTTTCAACCTTTTGAGGCATGAAGCTCTTCATATAGAACTAGCAAAAGGAAAACCATCCCCTTTTAGGAGAGGATGGTTACTTGACATCGTAGCCTTGATCTTCAATGGCGTTTTTCATTTTTTCAATTGTTACTTTTTTGTCGTCATATTCTACCTCAACAGTTCCTTTTTCAAGTGATACTTCGACCTTTTCGACTCCGTCCAGCTCTTTTAGAGCGTTTGTAACAGCCATTTTGCAGTGATTGCAAGACATTCCTTCTACTTGAAATGTAAGATTCATTTTCATTTCCTCCTTAGTATGATTTTAAGATATTCAGATTAAATCGTTGCAAATACTTTACAGTTTAATTCGTTTTAGACGCAGCGCGTTTGTGACAACGGAAACTGAACTGAGTGCCATCGCTGCTCCGGCGATCCAAGGCTCCAAGAGGCCAAGGGCGGCAACTGGTATGCCGATTGAATTGTAGAAAAGAGCCCAAAATAAGTTTTGCCGAATGTTTTTCATCGTTTTTTGGCTCAAGGAAATCGCTTTTGGAATGTGTGTTAAATCGCCTCCGACCAAGGTGACGTCAGCCGTTTCGATGGCGACATCTGTCCCGGTTCCGATCGCCATGCCGATGTCGGCAACTGCTAGAGCGGGTGCGTCATTCATTCCGTCTCCAACCATTGCTACACGATATCCTTGCTTTTGTAGATCCTCCACGATTTTCGCTTTTTCCTCCGGAAGCACTTCAGCATATACTTGCCCGATCCCCGCTTCCTTCGCTACTGTTTCCGCTGTTCTTTTATTGTCTCCCGTTGCCATAAATATGTTGATTCCCATTTCCTTCAATGTTTGAATGGCTTTTTTTGAGCTTTCTTTAATAGTATCAGCGACAGCGATGATGCCGGAAAGCTCCCCATCAATTGCAACTAGCATAGCTGTTTTTCCTTCTGATTCAAGCTTCACCATTTTCTCCTCATGGTCTGAAGTTGCAATCGACCGTTCTTTCATCAGCTTTCTTGTGCCAACAAGTATATGTTTTCCATCTACTTTGGCTTCGATGCCATGTCCAGTCACGGCTTTAAAATGCTCCGGCTTTTGTATGTTGATGGAACGTGCTTTACCGAATTCCACAATTGCTTGGGCAAGCGGATGTTCAGAAGCGCTCTCCGCAGAAGCGGCATAATAAAGCATGCCTGTTTTTAATTCAATACAATCGGTCACTTCCGGTTTTCCTTTTGTTACCGTTCCCGTTTTGTCAAGGAGGACCGCATTGATTTTATGTGTTTCTTCTAGATGCTCTCCCCCTTTAAATAAAATCCCGTTTTCTGCCCCTTTTCCTGATCCGACCATGATCGATGTCGGCGTCGCCAATCCGAGTGCACAAGGACAGGCGATGACAAGAATAGAAATCGCTACTTCTAACGCTCTTGCCATATCATATGGCGTTATGAACAAATACCAAACAGCAAACATCACGATCGCAACGCCTACAACAATAGGAACGAATATACCGGATATGACATCGGCCATTCGCTGTATTGGCGCTTTCGATCCTTGCGCTTCTTCAACAATTTTAATGATGTTGGCAAGAGCGGTATCCTTCCCAACCTTTTCTGCCCGTATTGTTAAAAGGCCGTTTGTATTGATTGTGGAGCCAATTACTGCATCCCCTACTTTTTTCTCAACCGGGATAGATTCACCTGTGATCATCGATTCATCGACAGAAGACATTCCAGAAATGACCGTTCCATCGACTGGAATTTTTTCTCCGGGCTTTACGATTATCTCATCCCCTACTTTTACTTGCTCCAGCGGGATCCATTCTTCCTTCCCGTCACGGATGACAAGCGCGTCCTTCGCTTGCAGGCTTAACAGCTTGGAAATAGCTTCTGTCGTTCTACCTTTTGCAATCGCTTCAAAATATTTTCCAACGAGCACTAGGGTGATCAAGATTGCGCTCGTTTCAAAATATAGATGCGGCATATGATCGGAACGACCGATTGATTTGATCGCTTCGTACAAACTATAAAAGTAGGCTGCTGATGTGCCGAGCGCCACGAGCACGTCCATGTTTGCGCTTTTGTTTCTTAAAGCCCGGTAAGCTCCTGTGTAAAATGAGCCGCCGATATAAAATTGAACAGGTGTTGCCAGCAACAGCTGAAACCACGGATTCATAAACAGATCCGGCACCGCAAGCCCCGTTTCAAACGGTAAATGGGCGATCATTGTATACAATAAAGGAAGTGATAATAAAATAGAAACAATAAGCTTTCTTTTTTTATGATGCAATTGTTCTTTTTTTCGATCCGATTGATGGGTAGTCTCGTCCCGAACTTGTCCTTTATAACCAAGCTTTTTTATTTTCTCTAAAAGATCTTCAACCGAAACAACGCCTTCCCTATATTCCACAACAGCGCTGTTTGTCGCTAAATTGACAGTCGCATTTACAACGCCTTCCGTTCTTTTCAGCCCTTTTTCAATACGTGCACTGCATGCGGCACACGTCATGCCTTCAATATCCAATGTTACTTTTTCCGATTCGACGCCGTAACCTAACTGTTCAATTTTCCGCTGGATGTCTAAAAGATTTTGTTTCGAAGGGTTATAATGAATAGTTGCTTTTTCCATCGCTAAATTGACAGTTGCCTCTACTCCGTCCATTTTATTCAGCACTTTCTCAATGCGCGCGGAACATGCAGCACATGTCATGCCGGTAATGTTTAATGTGACAAGCTTCTGTTCGCTCATTTGTTCCACCTCTTATTTAGAAAACTGTTTGATCACATCCATCAGCTCGCGAATCGACTCATCACCGCTTCCTTCTTTGATCGCTTTCGCAACACAATGGCTGGCATGCCGCTCCAACAGGTTGAAACCTACTTTTTGCAGCGCAGCTTGAATGGCTGAAATTTGGACTAAAATATCAATGCAATAACGATTGTCCTCAATCATTTTTTGTACCCCGCGAACCTGCCCTTCAATCCGTTTCAGCCTCTTTAAAAGCTTGTCTATTTCATCAGAAGTTCTAGGAACCATTATTTTCTCGTGATCATGTTTTTCATTTTCTGTCACTGACACCCCTCCCCTCTTTCGTTTGTATACATTATACCCGTTATAGGTATAAAAAGCAAATGATTCAGCTTCCTAGTTTTTTTACAAAGATTCAACTCTATCAAGTCGTGAAACACAATTTTCTGCAAAAGCTGACCGCATACTTAAGAGTGGACAATAAAATTCAAAAATTGGTAAGATTCGTTTTAATAAAAAATCAGATAGCATGAGTGATGCCTTCATGAAATTGTTTTCGTTTATAAAAAAGAGGATGTATTTTTATATTTTTCTCTCGAACTATCGCTTATTCCCCCAAAAGGAATTTCCTCGTCCAAAATTCCTCTTACAATAAATCGGGGCTGTCTAATAAGTCGATTTTCCGGCTTATAGACACCCCTTTAATGTTTTAGAAACGCTGATATATCAATGCTTATGATGTTTCGTTTTCAGTGGATTTTGACTTTCTGGGCAGCCCCTGTCATCATTAAAACGGAAATTGACGCTCTTTTTCTTGAACTGAAACCCATTTTGTCACGGTAAATTCGTCGACAACCCATGGATTTCCGAAACGTCCTAAACCGCTTCCTTTGTTTCCGCCGAATGGAATATTTGGAGCATCATTGACTGTTTGGTCATTGATATGGGTCATGCCTGAATCAATGGACAACGCAAGCTGTTCCCCTCTATTCAAGTCGCTGGTGAAAATAGAAGAACTTAAACCATATTCGGTGTCATTTGCCATTTCAATCGCTTCTTCATCTGATTCAGCCTTAATGATTGTCGCGATGGGCGCAAAAACTTCTGTTTGCGCGAGCTTGCTTGAATTTTTGACATTCGTAAAGACAAATGGAGTGAGGACGTTTCCTTCTCTTTTCCCTTCTAAGACAAGTGTTGCGCCTTCCTTCTTAGCTTCTTCAATGTAGCTTAAAGCTTTTTTCAGCTGCGTTTCATTGATTAATGGTCCAATGACCGTATTGGGATCGGAAGGGTTCCCATAAGGAAGAGATTTTGCTCTGGAAACAAATTTTTCCACAAATTCATCGTAATGATCTTTATGAACGATAAAGCGATTGACGATCATACAAATTTGTCCTTGGTGGATAAACTTGCCGAAAACAGCGGCGTTCACTGCCTGGTCTACGTTGGCATCCGACAGCACGACAAACGGACTGTTGCCTCCAAGCTCCAGCGCAACCCGTTTCAAATTGCGGCCAGCAATTTCACCGATATGTCTGCCAACGGCGGTGGAGCCGGTAAAACTAATTAAGCGCGGAATCGGATTTGTCAACATTTCATCACCGATTTCAGGAATATCGGTTAAAATCATGTTGAAGACTCCTTTTGGAAGTCCGGCATATTCAAATGCTTTCGCAATGATCGAGCCTCCAACAAGACCTACCTGTATATCCGGTTTATGGACAACGCTGTTTCCTAATGCAATCGCAGGAGCGATTGTTCTCATCGATAAATTCATCGGGAAATTGAACGGTGATATTGATGAAATCACTCCGAGCGGAAGACGGTAAATTTTGTTCACTTTCCCTTCAATTGCACTTGGGACTTCCCTGACTTCATGTATGGCTCCTGCATAGTTCAAGGCTTCTTCGAGAACCTCCAGCGTCAAGTGCAATTCTACATTCGCCTTTAAAACAGTTCCGCCTGTCTCACGAGTGATAACGCTTACAATTTCATCCTGATGAGACTTTAAATATTCTGCTGCTTTTCGAATAACTTCCTTTCTTTCTTCAACAGACGATTTCGCCCATTTTTTTTGTGCCTGTTGAGCGATTTCAAATGCTTCTTGCACTTGTTCTCTTGTTGCTAAACGCACTTTTGTGATGAGGGAATTATCGTAAGGATTAACATCTTCAAATATGCTTTCGCTTTTTCCTTCAACCCATTGTCCGTTAATATAGCTTTTATTGTAGTTCTCAAATTTCTCCATTTGGTCCCCTCCTAAAAATTCCGAATTTTCAATCCAATTTTATTAGTTTATGGCGCGGCTGTCAATCATTAAGCATCATTTCATATTTTTCGTCCTGCTGTCATTGTATCAATTTGCTTGGCCCGCCATGAAATTGGCGAGCTTCTAAAAAACCTTTCATTGAGAACTGTAAGATTTTCTAGGAAGCTGCATCAACATAGCAGTTATGCTCCGTTTTATAGATAAATATGTTTCGCTGCCGACTTCCATTCCAACTCAAATCCCAAATATTTCTCGCTTTATTACGACAATGTTTAAATGATTTTCGAGTCATTTTTATTGAAATGGTTCAGAAGTTCCATTTGATTGTGCTTTTGAAAAGTGGATCAACTGTATATAGTTTTGTTCAAACATACTTTTTGGCTTCTTACATTCTAGCAAAATATTTTAAGCCGATGCATCAGCATGTTCCATTTTTACTGTGCATATAATACGGCAGTTACTTGCCTGGATCTAAAAAGCGGTGATTCAACTCTCCATAAAAATAAAATAAAGAGGATTCTCACCGCTTCCAAAAACTATCAAAACATGGTAAAATAAAAAGGAACATTTGTTCGTTTATTTTCGGTCTGCCTTTCGTCACGAATTCATGAAGGGATCAAGGGATGGAGGGTTATTTTTGAAAAGAAGATAAAAAAACATATAATGCTTTCTTTTGCTCATCATTTAAAGTAGAAAGAATATGTTCTACTTGATCATCAACAAGGGATATGTCCTCGTTATCGATCATTTTAAAAAAGCTTCCCATCGGTATATTAAATCTTTGGCAAAACTTTTGAATGAGGCTAATAGGAATTTCTTGTTCACCATTTTCGATTCTGGAAAGCCTTGGCTGAGAAATTTCCAAATCCTCGGCCAGTTGAACCATCGATATATTATACTTTTTTCGCACTTCTCTTATTTGTTCTCCGATTTTTTTATTGATTTCCATCTGTTACATTCCTTCTTTGCTACTTCATCTATAATATAGTTTAACGTTTTCCTATTTTACTTTCAATTCGTTTTGTATTACTATAAAAATGAATATTTTTTATTCATTTTTATCTTCAAAGGGTTGGGTGAGCATAGATGAACTTTGAGCAAGCTTTCAATGAATTCGCTTATAATCGAATTGAGCAAGCTTTGTTAAATCGACAAAACCGTGAGCTCAAAGCTCTATACAACGAGCTTGAAGAAAAGCTTAAAAAGCTGGGCATAGCCAAAAACGATTGCGATGATTTAAAAGGAACCATCTATTGTTTGATGGATACTCAAAATTTGCTAGTTTATAGGCAAGCACTTGCAGATGTCATTTCCTTTCTTATCAAACTGGAAGAAACAAAAGCGGGCACCGGCCAAAAATAAACAATTCTACGAAAATATTTCCCGTTCATGCTGATCAAAAGGGTTTTTGGGGGTCAAGATGTTGACAAATGAATTAAATCCTTCTTTCTATGAACATCGTAAATATTTTTCACTGCCTCTCTACATATTTAATAATGAGTATAAAAAAGACCATCATGAATCAATTATTGAACAGCATCTACATAAAAATGTAAAAAATAGGTATTTTCAAGTCCCGGAATTCGTTTTTAAAGAATTTGCCAAAGGAAATTTGTCTGAAGTGTGTGTCTGGATTTTATTGACTTGTTTTTATTTGCTCCATATAAACAAGAGAAACGGCTTTAACGAAGGGGAAATTTTGCGGCTCGTAATGGAAGCGAGGAAAAAGACATGTTCTTATCCATCATTAAAAAAATGCTTTAAGCATTGTGTTGCGGAGTTAAAGAGAAGCGGATGGATCGAGCAGAAAAACAGGCTAATCTTTCTGAAAATTTTTTGAGTATTCATTCTCTTTTTTTTAATTTTCTTGTTTGAGAGAAAAGAAAAACGCGGTTGTGAAACCGCATTTTTAAATAAAAGGGCGAAAATTATATCGTTTCAAAAAGGATTGAAACCATCTGCTTATTTTACTATTAAATCGACACCGATAACCCCGACGATGTCTCCGTTCTTATGAATGGGGAAGGAAATGGTGATGCACGGTTTTTTTGTAACAGCAGATGTATAGATGCTTGATATAAAGATTTTATTTTTACTAGCTTCGATAAACCAAGGACGGGCTTTTGCATTTATTAAGCCTGCAGGAGGGTTGGAATAAACGAATGTACCGTCCAGTCGATTCGACCAAATAGCTTCGATATGCTCGTTCTCCTCAAAAAATTGATCCAATGCTTTTTTATGAACATCCGCATCTAGTTCATACAATGGAAATTGTGATAAAAGATTCATCACTTTTTCTTTCATTTCGTTGATTTTTGCCAAATCTATTTCTGTAATTTGTTGAAGCTGATCCCTTTTGACTAACGTTTGCAGCTCTTTAGAGGTTTGATCCAATGTCTCGCTGATGGCAATCATCTCTTCAATATGCTGGTGCTGCTTATCCATATCTTCTGAAACTCTCAGTGCATATGTTTTATTTTCATGAGCCATATCTGAAATTTGCTTGAGCACCGTAGTAATTTCCTGTACATGATCACACTGTAATTCGACAGCGTCTTTCGAATCCGATACCATTGATGTGATTTTGCCCAACGATGTTTGAAAAGAATGGATAACATCAATTAAAGATAGTAATTCAGCCACATTCTTTTTCATCTGATCGTTTTCCGATTTTACCATTTTGGTCGAAAACTCAATTTCTGATTGAATCGAAGAAAGAATTTGATGTGTTTCTTCAACCGCATCATGCGTTTGGTTTGCTAAATTTCCAATTTCATTTGCAACGACCGAGAAGCTTTTCCCATGTATTCCGGCTCTTGCCGATTCGATATTTGCATTTAATGCAAGTATTTTTGTTTTTTGGGAAATCGCTCCAATCGAAGAAAGAATGTGATCCATTTGTTTGGAAAAAGAAACGAGCCGATCCATTTGATCAAGAATTTTCAAATGATTTTGCCGCAGCTGTTCCGTTTCTTCTTGTATTTTTTGCAGCTGCGATTTCGATTTTACGAGCTGTTCATAAAATAATATACTTGAGGAATGTATCTCTTGGGAAGATGCTGTGATTTTCACAGCTGCCTCTTCAATTTTACGCATCTTTTCTGAAACGTTATTTGTGTCTTGCGCGGTCTGCTCAATATGCTCTAATAGCTGAAACGTGCTTTTTTTACTCGAGGAAGATCGTTCATCAAGGGAAACAGCGGTTAATTTCATTTGCTCAATGACGCCTTTTAATTGATCCGCAGCAACTTCCACCTGTGCCGCAAACGAATCCTCCATCTGTTTTTTTTGTCTATCTTCTTCATGATCCGCTGCTCGATTCCATTTTTTTAAAAACAGCATATTTATCACCTACTGTCTCCACTAATTTACTCTTTATTGTAACAAGCCGAACAAGAACGAAACATGATTTATGTCACATAATCTGACACAAAACATTTCAATATACAACCATTCGACAGATGCTACCTTTTTTCTCGTTTTTTCTTTATCATTGTTGAATTTTGCGCTTTCCCGAGAAATAATTTTTATTTACAAAAAAATACTCTCCTTCCGTGCATAAAAGGCGGAGAGTTTATCAAGCTGTTATTCTCTTTCATTCAAACTTTCCTGTTTGATAGTCGACGATTGCTTGCCGTATTTCTTCTTTCGTGTTCATAACAAACGGACCGTAAGCTGTGACACGTTCATGGAGAGGTTCTCCCGCATATAGAAGCAGCCGGAGTTTGTCTGTCGCTGTGACGGTTATGAAGCTTTCCTCTCCCTCAGCACCCTTTGTTAAAAACAGCACTTGCCCTTTTTCCCCTTTTGTTTTGGACGCACCAAACAAGCCTTTTCCTTCCAATATATAAAGAAAACCATTATAGTTTTCCGGAAGATCTTGATGAACGGACGCATCAGGTTCCATAATCATTTCTACCATCGTGACAGGAACGTAATTTTTTAGTCGGCGCTTGAATACCTTTTGACGAACCAGAAAAAATCCGAATCAACGCTCCTTTTTCTTTTCTAACTGGCATGTCAGCACTTTTCAAATTTTGATAGCGGGGAGCGGTCAGTTTTTTTGAACTCGGCAAATTAACCCACAGTTGCAGACTGTGAACAGTAGATCCAGGTGCAGGATCTTCTTGATGGATTACTCCTCTTCCAGCAGTCATCCATTGAACATCACCCGGCTTTAGCTTGCCATATCCATTTTTGTTATCAAAATGCTCTAAAATCCCGTCAATTACATATGTGACAGTTTCGATTCCCCGATGGGGATGAAGGTCAAACGTCCCTTGCTGAAAAATATCCTCCGCAAGCATTAAAAACGGATCATATTCCTCCCAATTACCAGGTTCTAACACAAACCCATCGGATGATTCGATTGTAACGCAACATTTTTAATTTTGCGTATATCTCTTTCCATACAAGCCTCCTTATCTATTTTCTGCTTTTTGCAAGTAATCAATAATCCCTTGCGCACAAATGCCCATATCGATTTTTATATACTCGTGCACTTGATGATCTTCGGAAATATGTTTTTTCTTTAAGTAATCTTGCAACGTGCTGTACAATCTATCAGATAGAAGCTTTGATTTTTCTTCAAACGGCAAGCTTCCATGCTCTTTTACAACCGCTTTGCCTTGATCTACAAAAATGTCCAGCCAATATTTTAGCTGTTTATAAACTTCCTCTGGATGCTCGCTCATGCCAAAATGACCGAAAAATATTTTCGAAACGTTTAATGCTTCGATTCTTTCGCATGATTCAAGCATTTTATCCGGATCGAACTGGTTAGGAGAAGTAGACGGCAAATAAAACTCTAAGTCTGAATCTAAGAGCATTGAATAAAAAACCCCGATCGTGTCGCCGGTAAAGATGCCGTTGCTTTTGGAATCATGTATACAAAAATGGTGATTCGCATGACCTGGTGTGTGATAAAATGTCAGCACGCGATCATCGCCTACTTGAAGCGTTTCCAAATCTTCTTTTACAACTAGCTGGTCTTCTGGCACGGGCAAAATCGGGTCAAACAATTTTTGAAATTGCTCCTCTCCATACACCGTTTTGGCGCTGGCAATTAATCTCGATGGATCTTGCAAATGACGTTTCCCGCGGGGGTGGACGAACACTTTTGCTTTTGGGCAATGTTCAAGAAAAAGCCCGACACCTCCCGAATGATCTAAATGAATGTGCGTAACAATGATGTTTTTAACATCCTTCGGATCAATTCCTAAACTTTCAAGACCTTTTAATAAATATGGGACAGACGGGCTCGCGCTTGTTTCGATGATGGTCAGCTCTTTTTCGTGAAGAACGTAAGCCCCTGTTCTGTTTTCTAATCCTAAGTCAAAAAGATCAATTAATGTGATGTCATCGCCAATGTTTTGTACCTTCAATGTTATGTGACTCCTTTCTTTTATTTGCCTACTACATAATTCAACAAAAAAAGATTAATTTCCTTTTCCAAACTTTTTGTTGATTGGTTAAAATTTTTTGATGACAAATTTTTTATTTTAATATATAATATCAATGCTGACGTTTTTCGGGAAGTAGCTCAGCTTGGCAGAGCACCACGTTCGGGACGTGGGGGTCGCAGGTTCAAATCCTGTCTTCCCGACCATGGAGAAGTACCCAAGTGGTTGAAGGGGACGCACTCGAAATGCGTTAGGGCGGGCAACCGCCGCGTGAGTTCGAATCTCACCTTCTCCGTTTAAAAAACGCGCTTTTTAGCGCGTTTTTTTATTGCCGGAATTTGAATAATTGACCCTTTTAAAAATTTTTCAAAACAATTGATATTCTTATTTTCATAAAAACTGTTTCAGCAAGTTATGCAAAAAACCTGAAAAGCCTATTCAGTGCTTTTCAGGTTTTTTCTTATCATTCCTCGATTGGAGCTTTTCTTCTAAATTTGCTTAATACTTCATAGACGATCGGAACAATGATGAGAGTCAGCAAAGTCGAGCTGGTCAATCCGCCGATGACGGTTAAACCAAGTCCTCTCGAGATCATGCCTCCATCTCCTTCATAACCTAATGCGAGAGGAAGCAATGCTCCAACTGTTGCCAGCGCAGTCATTAAAATCGGTCTTAGACGAGTTGCGCCTGCTTCAATGAGCGCATCTCTTGTAGAAAGTCCTTCACGCTCTTTATGAATGACACGGTCAATTAACACAATCGCATTCGTCACAACAATACCGATTAACATGAGCGCGCCGATCAAAGCTGAAACGCTCAATGTTTCTCCCCCAAGCCATAGCGCTACAAATCCGCCGATGACGGTAAATGGAAGTGAAAATAGAATGGCAAAAGGCGCAAGTCCTTGACTAAACGTAACCACCAGCACAAAGTAGACAACAGCGATGGCAGCGAGCATAGCCAATCCTAATTGTGAAAACGACTCATTGATCTGTTCGGACACTCCACCTGTTTCAATGTTCACACCAGGCGGCAATTCTAAACCATCTATTTTCTTTTGAATGTTTGCATTTACTTGGCTAACGTCATTAGTAGTAATCTCTCCGCTGACCGAAACTGCAAATTTTCCGTCGCGTCTAGTAATCGTATTGGATGTTTCGCCTTCTTTTACTTTCGCTACATCTCCAATTTTCACATTCATGCCAAGAGGGGACTGAATGGTTTTCTTTTTCATCTCATCAATCGAATCAAATGTTTGCTCTTCCCCTTCAATATAAACTTCAATGTCTTGACCTTCTTTTTGGATTGTTGTTAAAACCGGCCGTTCATGCTGTTGGCTTAATGCCATCGCAATTTGCCCAGCGGTCAATCCTAGCTTGCTCATCTTTTCTTGATCAACAACAAACGTGAACTCATCATAAGTTTTCGATAAACCTGATTCGACATTTTTCAAGTTTTTTTCATCTTCCAAGATTTTTTGCACTTTTTGGGCGACAGGCTCAATATCTTCCATCGAATCGCCAAACACATGCAATGTGTACTCATTGCTTGCCATCATCATGTCAATGGTGCCCCAATCGCCTTTTTCGTTCGTTAATTCATTTAAGTCTTTAACAATTTTCTCCTTTTCTTTTTCAAAATTCGGTGTGTCATCTTCATACATAATAAAGAAAATGGCCTGATTTCGATTTCCAGGATTCATCGGATTTTCGCTTCCGACAGACAATTGAATCGTTTTTACATGATCACGGTCGACAAGGAAATCTTCTGCCTTCAATGCGATATCTTCTACTTCTTCCAGCGTTTGCCCTGGATCCGGATCATACGTTACGATAACTTGCTTTTCTTGTTCATTCGGCAAAAAGCTTACACCGATGACAGGAATTAAAAACAGACTGGAGACAAGAAGCAGGATCGCAATCAATGATGTTATCCATTTATGGTTCAAAGACCAATTTAATATTTTTTTATAGTTAGTAACCAAAAAGCCAGCTTCCTTTTCTTTTTCGCCTTTCCGTTTTACTCCTTTTTTAAATAAAACGTGAGCAAGTGCCGGCACAATAGTAATCGCCACTAAAAGGGACGCTAAAAGCGAGAATACAATCGTAAGGGCAAACGGCATAAATAGCTGTCCGACCATCCCTTCGACAAATGCGAGCGGCAAGAAAACCGCAATCGTCACAATGGTTGAGGACATAATAGGAATAAACATTTCTTTTGTCGCTGCAATAATCAGCTCTTTCCCTTTTAACGGCTCCCCTTTTAATGTCATCCGTCTGTAAATATTTTCAATGACGACAATCGAATCGTCAATGACGCGGCCGATCGCCATTGTGATAGCTCCAAGCGTCATCATGTTCAACGTGATGTCCATTTCACGCAAAATGATTAATGCAATTAATATGGAAAGCGGAATTGACACCACGGAAATCAACGTTGAACGAATGTTGCGCAAAAACAGCAAAATGACAATAACTGCAAAAATCGAACCGAACAGCGCTTTATTCAGCATTGTTTCAACAGATTTTTCAATCGGTTCCGCTTGGTCCAGCGTTGAAACGACTCCGAGGCCTTTATATTCGTCTTTTAATTCATCCAATTTTTCTTTTACTTCATTCACAACTTCAACTGTATTCGCATCAGTAGCTTTTACAATTTGCAGTCCGATTGCTTCTTTTCCGTTCGTTCTTGATACGGATTCAGCTTTTCCGACGATTTCGATATCGGCAATTTCTCCTAATTCGACTGTTGGCAATTCAATGCTTTGCTGCTGGATCGCCTGATTTGGCGCTGCACCATTTGCTCCAGACAAACCGTTTGGCACTTGGCTCATTTGCGCCTCTCCAGCTTGCTGCCCTTGTGCTGATCCAGTGACTGGAATTTTAAGCTTTTTCAAATCGTCAATTGTCGTAATATTTCCGTCAACAACAACAGACTTTTCCGTGTCTTTAAATGTATAAAGACCTAATGGCGCACGGAGATCCGCACCTTGAATATAATCTTTTATTGTTTCCTCATTTAGCCCGAGCTCTTTTAATTTGTCTTGATGAAAAACAAGCCGCCCCTCTTCTACCTGCTGTCCAGAAGTTACAATGCTTTCTACTCCATCGATTCCTTTCAATTCAGGAACAATGATGTCTTCAACCAGTTCAGTTAATTCAGGAAGTGTTTTTCCTTCATCAAAAAAGCTCACTGTATAAACAGGGAAAGCGTTCATGCTAAATCTTGCAATTTTAGGCTCTCCTGCTCCATCCGGAAGTTCGACTTGTTCGATTGCCTTTTCAGCTTCCTCTTCTGCTCGTTCCATATCTTTTTCAAATTTGTATTCGATTTGAATAGAAGATGCATTTTCAAACGAATTAGAGCTGACGATTTCCACCCCGTTCAAATTGCGAACAGCTTCTTCAATAGGAACCGTCACTTTCTCTTGTACTTCTTCAGGGGTTGCACCTGGATATGTAGTCGTAACACTTATGATGGGAGTGTTTATGTCCGGGATCGTCTCCAGCTTCATATTAAATCCAGAAAATAGTCCCGCAAAAATTGCAATGATAGTTAAAATCCAAATAGCCAGTTTATTACGGAGCGAAAATTTAATAATGTTCTCCACCAAGTCCCATTCCTTTCATGAAGATTTGACAATTCTCCTTTTTTTATACATACTTATAGTAAGTTGACTATATAGTCATTATAATTGACCGGTTAACTAGTAGTCAACTAAACTAATAAATTTTTTTCCGACAATAAGGGGATGTTCATGTGAAAGAAAAAGAACGTTTAATCATTGAAGCTGCGATGAAGCTGTTTGCTCGAAAAGGCGTTTCTTCCACCTCCATCCAAGAAATTACCAATGCATGTGGCATTCCGAAAGGTTCGTTTTATTTTTATTTCAAATCAAAAGACGAGCTGTTAATTAAATTATTGGAGCAGTTTTTTAGTCAGTTAAAGAAAAAAACGGAGCAAATCGGGGCAAATTACGAAGATCCAAAAGAGCGGTTTATTAAACAATTGTCTGTTCAATTAAAAGAATTTTTGGCGCATAAAGAAATATTTATTACGCAGATGCATGAAAATTTAAAAGAAAATAATGAAAAAATTGATTCGTTGTTACAAAACCTAAGAAACGATTTTTTTCATTTTTTAACAAACAATCTGAAAAACATTTACGGCAAGTCAATTGATAAGTATATAGCAGATGTAAACATTATCGTTCAAGGAATCTTTTTTTCATTCATTCAGTTCCTCATATTTGAAAATAGGGTGAGAGTAGATGAGGAAAAATTGGCAAAATACATTTTGCAAACAGCAGATGATTTAGTCAAAGGAATGCTGGCAAAACAAAATGACCCCATCATTCCAGCTGAGATCATGACCAAAATGTTCAATCATCCTCAATCCCCCAGCCATCCGTTGAACATTTTAAATGAGATAAAAGAAATGAGCCGTTCTATAATCGATGATGGACAGTTAAACATTACGATTGAAGTGTTAGAAGCTGAAATAACGGCTGAAAAGCCAAGAACTCCGGTCATTAAAGGAATGTTGTCAAATCTCCATGAATATCCTGAACTACGCTACTTGGCCAATCAACTAGCTGATTATTTTCAAATTAAATGAGCCTCTAAAGGGTTAATTCCTTTAGAGGCTGTATTTTTACTCCAGCTCCAACGCTTTTGTTTCTTGTCCAAACAATAGAACAGCTAATGCTCCAATAATAATGGCAGCGCAAAAAATTGAAAAAATGGCTACCATGGAAACTTTGAGAGCGGCTAAATAACCAACTAATAAAGGCCCGAAAATGCCACCAATTCTTCCAAACGATGCGGCCATTCCCGCACCTGTCCCGCGAATTTCTGTTGGATAAAGCTCAGGTGTATAAGCATAAAGCGCTCCCCAAGCCCCTAAGTTAAAAAATGATAAAAAGATTCCAGATATTAAAAGCTCTGCCGTTGTATCGGAAAATCCGAAAAAGAATGCGCTCAGTGCAGTGCCAAATAAATAAAGAGAAAGAACAAATTTTCTACCGATTCGTTCAATGAGCCACGCCGCACTAAAGTATCCCGGAAGCTGTGCAATCGTCATAATAAGAACATACTCAAAGCTTTGCACTAAACTGTAGCCTTTCATCATCACAACGCTTGGAAGCCATAAAAACATCCCGTAATAAGAAAAAACAACAGAAAACCACAACACCCAAAGTACAGCTGTTTGTTTCACATATTTTTTTGACCAGACAGCTGCGATATTTTTCCATACATTTGATTTTGTTTGTATCGATTTGAATTTTTTTGAATCCGGAAGCTTCATGCGCAAATAAATCGCATAAAAAGCCGGAAGAGCTGTTAAAATAAGGGCGAGACGCCAGCCAAATTGAGGGATAACAAAATAAGATATAATTGCCGCGATCAACCATCCTGCAGCCCAAAAACTTTCAAGCAGCACGACCATTCTTCCCCGATCCTTTGTCGGCGAGCTTTCTGATACTAGCGTTGATGCTACTGGCAATTCACCCCCCAGCCCCATGCCGATAAAAAATCTTAACAGCAAAAATACTGCTAATGTGGTTGTAAAAGCCGACAGGCCGCTGCCGATCGAAAATAACAATAATGTGATAATAAAGACAGTTTTTCTGCCAATTTTGTCTGACAAGAGACCGAAGAAAAATGCCCCTACAGCCATGCCGATCGAGTTGATGCTCCCGATCCAGCTCATTTGTTCTGCCGTCAAATTCCAATCTTCTTTTAACGCGGCAATGATAAAAGATAAAATGCCGACATCCATTGCATCAAAAAGCCATGCGAGTCCCGCAATGCCTAATAGCTTTTTTGTTGACATCTCTTTCATCTTGTCAACTTCACCTCTTTCTGATGTCTTTACATATGTTTTGTTATATGTAAACTATATCATATTTTACATAATTGTCATGTTTTTTGTTTTATAAACGAAACATAATATTGTGCCACCGGCATATGAATCCTATAATCGCAATTTCAGACCATCTTTGCAGCGTTTCATTTATTGCAAAAGGTACAATTCCTTGAAATTTCTACTTTCAGAAAAATCCTTAACAACTAAAAAAGATCCACAGAAATCATTTATATATTCTGTAGATCTTCGCCATTTAAAAAGGAATAGGAGACAGCATTTTGTCTATAAAATTTTTATTTTTTGTTTTTTGTCCCATCTTCTACGTTATAGGCTTGACCATATGCTTCACGGGACGGTTCATATAAGTCATGTACATCCGTTCTTCTTTCGAGTTCCGTTTGTTCATGTGTACGTTTTTTGTTTTTAAACCACTTCATTCTTGCTCACCTCTCATATATATCATCATCTTCTTATTTATTGTTGCGAAATTTTTTACGTTTATTCGAAAATATGCATGCCATTCGCCAACCAGTTCTTTTTTTCATTTATAATGAAATTAATCGATTATGTTAGATTGAAGGTGACAGTATGGAGATCGAAGATATTATAAAGAAGGTTAAAAATCATACTCCGACGATAATTGGGATGGATCGTTTAGTAAAATTTGCGGTATTGCTTCCGTTTATGCGAATAAATGATGAAGTTCATTTGTTGTTTGAAGTACGCGCCAAAAAATTAAAAAGGCAGCCCGGCGAGATTTGTTTTCCAGGTGGGAAAGTTGAGCCGACCGATCACGATGCAAAACATACAGCTATTCGCGAAACATCAGAAGAGCTAGGTATTTCAGCCGATATGATTCAGCATGTATATCCGCTTGATTATGTGATGACTGCCTACGGAACGGTTGTTTATCCTTTTGTCGGCATGATCGACCCTGACGCTTCGTTAGAGCCAAACAAAGACGAAGTCGGCGAAGTATTTACAGTTCCTTTTCAATTCTTTTTAGAAACGAAGCCAGAAATTTATGAAGTTCATTTTCGGGCAGAACCTGAAGAAAATTTTCCTTATGAAAGCATCATCGGGGGAAAAAAATATAAATGGAATTCACCGAAAATAGAAGAACATTTTTATTATTATAAAGATAAAGTGATTTGGGGGCTGACAGCCCGGATGATCTACTATTTTATCGATATGCTAAAGAGCGAGCCATCCCTAAAATAGTTTTATGGGATGGCTGTTTATTTAAGCTGTACCGTGAAACAATTCTTTTTTCCTCCACCCGCCGAGCCTAAAATATAAAAAGGCGAATAAGCTGGAAATAACAAAGCTGACGCCCATTCCGACACCGATGCCGTCTTCGCCGATCCAATTGGAAAAAAGGTATGTGAGCGGGTAACGCAGCACCCAAAACGAGATGATGTTTAAAATTAAGACTTGCATCATCGCACCAGATCCACGAACAACACCGTTTAACACAAAATTGATGCCAAGAAACGGATAGAAGAAAGCGACGATTTTTAAATAATTCACACCAAATTGCACCGCTTCTTCCTCCTGGATAAATAATTCCACACCAAAACGGGCGAAAAAGAGAATTAGCAATGATATCAAAACCATAATAGCTAAATTATACATCAATCCATATTGAGCAATTTTATAAACTCGATCCCATCGATTTGCACCAATGTTTATGCCTGCCAAGCTGTTGACAGCAGTTCCGAGGGCCATTGCGGGAAGCAAGATAATATTATCGAGCCTCTGAGCAGCGCCGAATCCGGCCAGCGCGTCTTCGCCAAAACTAGCTACAACGCTCATGATCGCCGTCACTCCAGCGGAAATGACCATCATTTGCATGCCGGACGGAACCCCGATTTTTAAAATAAGAGAAACTTCTTCTTTTTTCGGCATACGCGGCCATGTAAAAGGAACTAATTTGTAATGAATCGCCAAATATATTCCGAATAAAAAGGCGATCCCTTGGGAAATCACTGTTGCATAAGCCGCTCCGGCTATGCCGAATTGAAATCCAGAAATAAATAATGGATCTAAAGCGGCATTTAAAAGAACAGCCAAAACAACAAAATAAACCGGGGCTTTGCTTTCTCCAAGCGCACGCATCAATGTCGCCACAAAATTGTAGCCGAATAAGAAAATAATTCCAAGAAAATTAATTCGCAAGTATAAGGATGCATCTGCAATTAAACTGTCAGGTGTTCCAAGCAAAAATAAAATCCGTTCGGCAAAAATAAATCCAAAAACTCCAAGCAAAATCGATAATATAAACAGCGTGACAACAAAGGCATTCACATACCGTTTCAACCCTTGTTCATCGCGTTTTCCTTTTAATTGGGACAAAATCGTTAATGTTGCTTGGTTGATCCCGATAATGAAAGAAAGAATTGTGAAAATGACAGTTCCTGAGAGAGACACCACCCCTAATGCACGAGCCCCCAGCAAGTTTCCAACCCATAAACTGTCAATTATTTGATACGAAACTTGAAGCAAGTTCGTTAATAAAATAGGCGAGGAAAAAGTGATGAGCTGCTTTAAAATATTTCCTTCTGAGTAATCCGTCTGTTTCATCCAAGAATCACCTTTTTCTTTCATCTTACATTGACGCAGCCTTCGAATAAGCAAAGTGCCGCTCGGTGAAGGATTTACGACCACGTCCTGCTGAGAGCTTTTTTTGAACGAATGGGGCTCTCTTGCTTCCTTACCTTTTATCAAGATTTATTCTTCATATATCATTTTTTTCGTCATACCGCCGTCAATAATAATATTTTCTCCCGTAATAAAATCGTTGTCGGGATGAGTTAAAAACAAACACGCTCTGGCAATATCATCCGGTTTTCCGACTCGCTTTGCAGGATGCTGTAGATGATCGCGCTCAGTAAGCAGTTCATAGTTGTTCGTTTCAATCCAGCCGGGGCTTATACAATTGACTCTGATTTTGTCTTCCCCCAATGAAATAGCTAAAGCGTGTGTTAAAGCAACGATGCCGCCTTTAGACGCAGCGTACGCTTCCGAATCTTTTTCAGACATGAACGCTCTTGTTGAAGCAATATTAATGATCGAACCTCCCCTTTCATTTTCTCGCATATATTTTGCCGATTCCTTTGCAAATAAAAATACGCTGCGAAGATTTGTTTGTAATATGTCATCCCATTCCTCAACCGTTAGCTCATAAAGAGATTTAAATCTTGAAACACCTGCATTGTTAATCACAATATCGATTCTTCCCGTTGTATGTTTGACCGTTTCTATTAATTGGATGACGTCCTTATGATTTTTGACATCCGTTTTGATAAACGTCGCTCCATATTCCTCAGCTGTTTCCTTTCCTTTTTGTTCATTCACATCCGCTATCACAACTGTTGCTCCTTCTTTTGCATAGGCGGAAACGATCGCTTTCCCGATCCCTTGTGCACCGCCGGTTATAATGACTGTTTTTCCTGCAAAGACCATGTCGATTCCTCCTCTTATCGTTTTTTAAAATCCTGCTCTTGTTTTCGATTACTTCCGTTGGAAATAACAGGGGCAGCCCCACAATATTGAAAATTTTCATTTAAAGATGGACTTTTTTCGTTGAACGCAGAAACCGTCTAAAGATCTTTTATGCAAGCTTTTTCCCTCCTTTTAGCTTCGGCTGCTTAAAAGGTTGGTTTCACCATCTTGTGTTCGAGCTACTAGTTCAATCTGGCTGCAAAGCTGGAAGCTTGCAACCTTCCCCTCCTCTAAATCGAAAAAAGAGTCCCCCTTGAAACAGATTGACTGTTAGCTCAGAAGACACGCAGCCTGATATAAAAAGATCAACTCTACTCGCCTAAACGGAAGCGAATTAATTTTTTTGTATTGCCTTTTTTCGGCTGCAGATTTTTACATTTCTTCTATTTAGTCGCTTTTAGATAGCTCACTCATTTATTATATCATTTATAAACTTAATCAATTGACAACAACGTGCAGCATACATAAAATACAATTAAACAGATCGGAATAAAAGTCAGAAAGGAGATACCTTTGGCAATTAAATTGACAACTGTTTCCATCTTTGTTTTCATGATTATCTCATGGCTGTTTGGCATCTATTCGCTGTCAAAGTTTTACACACCAACAATCATCATCCCGATTTTTAACAATTATTATTGGTCTACTCCATTTGTCGGAATGTTAGGTTTAACTGTTTTCTTTTCCATCGTATCAGTAGCAGCATTTTTTATCTTGAAATATAAAAATTTTAGAAAACGAACCGCGATCTATTCTATAGCCTCCATTTTATGGATAGCTATTATCGCTGGGCAATTTAAAATTTTACAGTTTAATCTCGGGATTTGCCATTAACTTTATGATATTATTAAACTTTAACTCATTCTAACTGGACCAGGAGTGAAGAAATTGGAGAAGAAGCTAGAGAAAGCAACATTCGCCGGAGGCTGTTTTTGGTGCATGGTAAAACCTTTTGACCAGTGGGACGGCATTGAGAAAGTCATTTCTGGTTATACGGGCGGGCATGTTGAAAATCCTACTTATGAACAGGTCAAAACAGGGACAACTGGGCATTATGAAGCGGTACAAATCGAATTTGACCCATCGGTGTTCCCATATGAGAAGCTCCTTGAAATTTATTGGCAGCAAATCGATCCGACCGATGACGGCGGACAATTCCACGACAGAGGCAGTCAGTACAGGACGGCCATTTTCTATCATTCAAATGAGCAAAAAACGCTGGCAGAACAATCTAAACTCGCCTTAGCCAAAAGCGGAAAATTCAATAAACCGATCGTAACCAAAATTTTACCGGCTGCGCCATTTTACCCAGCAGAAGAATATCATCAAAATTTTTATCAAAAAAATCCAGAAGCATACAAAAAAGATCGGGAAATTTCCGGACGGGATGAATTTTTGCGAAAGCATTGGAAATAAAAATGATCGAAACAGTAAAATCTTACAATAGATTTTACTGTTTTTTTGAATGGCCATCACTGATCATGCATTCATTCAGCTTCCTGATTTCCGGACATCCAAACGCATTTGTGTAAACGATTCCATTTTGTGTGTCAATGCAGCCTCTCACTTCCAAAATGTTACAAACGAAATTTTGAAAACGTTTTACAAAAATGATTGACTATTTTTTTAGCATAACTTATTATTGTAATTGACAAAAAATTACGAATATTACCAAAGAAAGGGGATGGTACAATGGAAACATTCGGAAAGGAAAAAGAACAGGGGGAGCGCATTCTCGATTATGAGAAAATTGTTGCAACGAGCAAATTTCAACAGTTGATTAAAAAAAAGCGGAATTTTATTGTACCCATTATAATCGTTTTTCTCATCACTTACTTTTTATTGCCGATTCTCACGGGTTATACATCCATCTTGGAGCATAAAGCAATCGGATGGATTACATGGACATGGCTCTATTCGCTTGGTCTTTTTGTCATGGTTTGGGTATTCGCTACGATGTATGTAAAAAAAGCGGAAACATTTGACCAATTGGCGGAAGAAATTATTGAAGAAAATATAAAATAAGGGGGCTGCACTTTCATGAGTGTACCAGCATTCATTCTGTTTTTAATCATCCTTTTAGTCACGTTATATATCACGTATTGGGCTGCAAAAAGAACAAAAACCGCAAACGAATTTTACACAGCCGGCGGAGGCTTGACTGGGTGGCAAAATGGACTTGCGATAGCTGGAGACTATTTATCAGCCGCATCATTTCTTGGTATCGCAGGCGCCATCGCATTGAATGGATTTGATGGTTTCTACTACAGCATCGGCTATTTAACCGCATATCTCTTCGTTCTATTCATCGTTGCAGAGCCTCTCAGAAATTTAGGAAAATATACACTCGCAGATATGATCAACTCAAGATTCAGTGAAAGAAAAGTCCGTGCAACAGCTGCTCTTAGTTCCATCACAATTGTTATATTTTATATGATCGCACAGCTTGTTGGTGCAGGTGCACTCATTAAATTGTTATTGGGGATTGAGTATTGGATCGCCGTATTGATCGTTGGAGTCATGATGACCATTTACGTATTATTTGGTGGAATGACAGCAACTAGCTGGGTGCAAATCATAAAGGCTGTATTGCTTATGGCAGGAACGGTCATTATTTCATTCCTTGTTTTATTGAAATTTAACTTTAATATCGTTGGCATGTTTAACGAGATGTCACAAGCGACTCCACACGGCGAAAACTATTTACATTCAGGAATTGTATTTAAAAATCCGCTCGATTTACTTTCCATGATGCTGGCCTTAGTGTTGGGAACGGCAGGGCTTCCTCACATATTAATGCGCTTTTTTACCGTTAAAGATGCACAAACTGCACGTGCGTCAGTAGTTAATGCAACTTGGGTTGTCGGAATCTTTTATGTCATGACAATCTTCTTAGGATTCGGTGCAGCCAAATTTGTCGGTTCAGAAACGATTATAGCCGAAAATCCTGCTGGAAATATGGCGGCGCCGCTGCTTGCGAAAGCACTTGGAGGAGATTTCTTAATGTCCTTTGTTTCTGCAGTAGCTTTTGCAACAATATTAGCTGTTGTTGCAGGTTTAGTTTTGTCTGGTGCGTCCGCATTCGCGCACGACATTTATGGACAGATCATTAAAAAAGGAAAAGCTACGGAAAGACAGCAAGTGTTAGCTGCAAGATGGGCTTCTGTAGGCGTTGCCGCATTTTCAATCCTGCTAGCCCTTGGCGCTCAATCATTAAATGTTGCATTTCTTGTGTCTCTTGCGTTTTGTGTAGCGGCAAGCGCTAATTTGCCCGTCATTGTTTATACGATTTATTGGAAAAAATTTAACACTGCCGGAGCGGTCACTGCCATGCTGGCTGGTTTAATTACAGCGATTGTATTAGTGTCAATCAGCCCAAATGTCATTCATCCTGAAGCTGGAAAAGCCTTTTTTGTCGGCGATCCTATTTTCCCGCTGACAAACCCAGCGCTCATATCAGTACCAGCAGGTTTTATCGGTGGTTTGATTGGTACGCTTGTTTCCGCCAAGCGGGATGAGAAAAAATATGCTGAAGTGACGTTTAAAGCCAATACTGGATATAAAGAAGCCGAAATGTAAGCGCTTGAAAAATAGATGAAGGGGGTGTCTGATAAGTCGTTTTTACGGCTTATTGACGCCCCCATTAATGTTTTAGAAACGTTGATATATCGGTGTTGTTTTCAATGGCGATTTGACTTTCTGGACAGCCCCCTTCAACTTTAAAACATGAAAAAGCCCATTTGAAATCATTAAAAAATGGGCTTTCATAATTTCATAATGAAAAAAACAATCCGTTCTCGTGCTTCTTCTGAATCCTTTCTCTGTTTTATATGCGTCAAAACGAGATGAGCAGATCTTTGTTTCACACTTTCTGTATGTTGCTTCCCCTCATCTTTCCAGCAGTATTGGATCAGAAAAATTCGCCAAATCAAGTGAGATCATCTGAAAAATGCTTGAAAGACGCGGCAGTCGCGTCTTTCTAGAAATATGTGCAGCTATGAGGAAAATCTGTCCAATTTTTAATTTTTTGAAAAAGGGGGCGGTTAGTGACGTCAAATTTTCATAATGCCGCCTGTGCTAGCAGATGTAACCAGTTTGGAATAGCGAGCTAAGTAACCGGTTTTCACTTTTGGCTCAAAGCCTTTCCATTCCGCTTTTCGTTTGTTCCATTCCTCTTCTTTAACATGCACATCAATCGTCCGTTTTTCAATATCGATCACAATACGGTCTCCTTCTTTTACAAAGGCAATCGGTCCGCCTTCCGCAGCTTCAGGTGATACGTGGCCAATCGATAAACCGCGGGATGCACCGGAGAAACGTCCATCCGTGATGAGAGCAACTTTCGGTCCAAGACCCATCCCAACAATTTGTGATGTCGGCGCAAGCATTTCAGGCATTCCCGGGCCTCCTTTAGGACCTTCGTAACGAATGATGACAACATCCCCTTCTTTTACTTTTCCTTTCGCAATTCCTTCAAGCGCTTCCTCTTGAGAATCAAAAATTACGGCAGGGCCGTCAAAATGAGTGATTCCTCCTTGAACGCCGCCTGTTTTAATGATAGCGCCATCTGGAGCTAGGCTTCCAAATAATACGGCAAGTCCGCCTTTTTCAGAAAACGGATTATCAATTGGGCGAATAACGTTGTAATCTTTTACTTCGCATCCGGCAATATTTTCACCGAGCGTTTTTCCTGTTACCGTCATGCAGTCTAAATGAAGAGTTCCTTCTTTTTTCGTCAACTCATTTAATACGGCGGAAACTCCCCCAGCTGCATGTAAATCTTCAATATGAACATCAGATGCCGGCGCAAGCTTTGCTAAATGAGGCACTCTTTCCGCCACTTCATTGATCCGTTCAAGCGGATAATCAACGCCTGCTTCATTGGCAAGGGCTAAAGTATGCAAGACCGTGTTGGTCGAACCACCTAACGCCATATCTAAAGCAAATGCGTTATCAATTGCTTTTTCCGTCACAATATCACGAGGTTTTAAATCCATTTCGATCAATTTCATTAATTGTTTTGCCGTTTGTTTGACAAGTTCTTTCCGTTCAGGCGAAACAGCTAAAATCGTTCCGTTCCCTGGCAGGGCCAAACCTAATGCTTCAGACAAACAGTTCATTGAGTTTGCTGTAAACATGCCTGAACAAGATCCGCAAGTCGGACAGCCGTACATTTCAAGTTCTTTTAATCCGTTTTCATCTATTTTTCCTGATTGATAAGCTCCTACTCCTTCAAAAACTGAAGATAGGGAAATTTTCCGGCCGTCGCTTGTTCTTCCGGCAGCCATCGGTCCTCCGCTGACAAAAATCGTCGGAATGTTAATCCTCATAGCTGCCATCAACATACCAGGCGTAATTTTGTCGCAGTTCGGAATGCAGACCATGCCGTCAAACCAGTGTGCATTGACGACTGTTTCAACAGAATCAGCAATAATTTCTCGGCTTGGCAGTGAATAGCGCATGCCGATATGCCCCATTGCAATTCCGTCATCGACACCGATCGTATTAAATTCAAATGGCACGCCGCCAGCTTCGCGAATCGCTTCTTTTACAAGCTTTCCAAATTCTTGTAAGTGAACATGGCCTGGAATAATGTCCACATATGAATTAACAACCGCAATAAACGGTTTATCAAAATCTTCTTCTTTTACACCAGCTGCGCGCAACAAGCTTCGATGCGGTGCACGGTCAAACCCTTTCTTGATCATGTTGCTGCGTAATTGCGCCAAAATAAATCCCCCCGCTTTTAATTCCTTTTTTAATTTTCAATTAATTTTAATATTTAAATATTATACTACTATTTTATTTTTTTCACAAAGGTTTTTATTATGGCCTTTTTCATTAAAAAAAGAGGAATCGTATGAGCCGCTTCCTCTTGTCATTGCAAATAATCAATCTCCATCAAATAAATCCCCAATTCCGCCTAAAATGCTGCCTTCATCTTTGCCTCCACTTTGCGCGGCCAAAACTCTGTCAGCTAAACGGCTGAAGGGCAATGATTGTACCCAAACAGAACCCGGTCCACGTACGGTTGCGAAAAACAGACCTTCGCCGCCAAAGAATGCCGTTTTCACTTTGCCGACAAATTCGATATTGTAATCAACATCTTTTGTCATTGCTACTAAACAGCCTGTATCAATTTTAAGTTTTTCTCCTGGGAGCAAATCCTTCTGGATAATCGTTCCGCCTGCATGAAGAAAAGCTAATCCATCTCCCTCAAGCTTCTGCATAATAAACCCTTCACCGCCGAAAAATCCTGTCCCTAATTTCCGTTGAAATTCAACTCCGACGGAAACCCCTTTTGCAGCGCAAAGAAATGAATCCTTTTGACAAATGACCTTCCCGCCGAATTCCTTTAAATCAAGCGGAATAATTTTTCCGGGATACGGAGCGGCAAAGGAAACATGTTTTTTTTCCATCTGATGATTTGTAAACACTGTCATAAATAAGCTTTCTCCAGTAATCAAACGCTTCCCTGCGCCAACAAGTTTACCTAATAAACCTTTTGATTGATTACTTCCGTCACCAAAAACTGTTTCCATTTCAATACCATCGTCCATCATCATCATGGCGCCGGCTTCTGCTATGGCGCTTTCGCCAGGATCAAGTTCAATTTCGACAAATTGCATATCGTCTCCATGAAGTTTGTATTCAATTTCATGAGCGACCATAGTTTCACCCCAATAATTGTAATTTTTTGAATATGTAATATACTCATCATAGCTCTTTTTCATCCATATTGCCATAATTTTTTTAAGAATCTCTATGACCATAGAACCAGTGCATAATACCACTTTGAGCAATCCGTTCGATTTCTTTTTTCAATCGGGCTTCGGTGCAATATGAATGTTTTGTCCTAGGCAAGGAAAAAGAATTGCTTGCAGCAAAAAAGCCAAAGGATTAACGGCTGCTCAGTTAAACGATATATCTACTTCATTTGCAAAATGCAGATGTAAAATAAAGTTTGATAAATAATCGTCTTATATAAAATTGAAAGTTTGATCAAAAATCCTGTTTATTTAGAATTTATCCTTTAAAAAAGCAAAACAGAATTTGATCGAATTTAATCGATTTAGGAGCGAGAAAATCAGCCTCTAAATCCGAAAAAACTAATGAGGTATTGGTACAGCTCGAACAGTTAATACAGGGCTGACCAGTTTATAAAGATAATATAAAAAGTTAATTGATGAAATTATCTGAGTAATAGATTTTCGATTTTCGAATAAACTAACATCACTGGATATGGAATATTCGTTCTGGATCGCTGCTGAAATAATTTCGCAGAAGCAATTTGAGAAATTATAGATAATACCTTTTATTAGGTGTATTTTTATTTTTACTTCAACAAAGGAAAGCAGCTGCAAATGAATCTTATCGTGCAAATAATATAGAATGATTTCTTGTCTTTGATAAAAATTCCTATGTAAAGCTGGAGAATAGTATGTGAAACATACACTTCAACAATTCGGGGCTTTAGTTGAAAACATCTGAGCCTTCATCGTAAAAAAATTAAAGATTGAAGAGAGCTTTTTCGCCAAAAACAAATGCTCAATCCCTATCATGTGCAGAACTTCCATTTTCGGATTCTCACTTATTTGATCACATTTACTTTCTCTGCAGCCGTGAAAGGCTGTAATCATAAATATCTTCATGTCAACACAAAGGAGGGCATCGAAACTTCCAGCGCTCAAAACAATTGATGTCCTCCCCCTCCTAGCTTTATGTTCAGTCAACTTTTTCCAATACTAATTCAAGACAAATCCGAGCATTCGCTCCTAAATTGCTCGTCATTCTTTGTCGATAACTTTTACGGTCGTAAAATCGGCAAAATAATGGAGCCCTGAACAGCTCGGAATTTTCAGATCTATCAATCAACATCAAGTCCGTTGTTCCTCTAAAAGCCGTTTATGAATCCAAATCGCTGCTTGGATTCCATCCCCCATTGCGATTGCAGCTTGTTCCGAGTGAGCCGCAACGTCTCCGGCTGCCCAAACATTTTGGACGCTCGTTTCTTTCGTCCGTGCATGGATGACTAGATGCTTATTTTCTAATCGCTCGGCGCCGAGCTGAGCGGCAAGATCTGAATGAACGCGATTGCCGCCAAATCCGAGGAAGCCTCTATCCGCGAAAAGGCGTCTTCCGCTTTCCAATTCAACTCCCTTAAACCATTCACCGTCTCTCATCACTTTCGTTAACCGTTCTTTTATGTATTCGATATTTTTATTAGAAAGTTCATTTTTTAATGCAGCATTAATTTCTTCTCCATCATGATTCACGTACTGAATGTCTTTCGTCCAGTACGTTAGTGAGAGAGCCAGCTTCGCTCCTGCTTTTCCTGCCCCCATTACAATGACCGATTTCCCATCTACTTCATATCCATCGCAATCAGGGCAAACATATACCGAAATGCCTAAACAATGCTTTATTTCTGACAGCACTTCTGGTATGCGGTCGGTAACCCCTGTTGCAATCAGCAATTTTTTTGTTTTGTATATGCTGCGATCGTCCGTTTCGATAAGGAAATCTTTTCCTTGCTTTTCGACTTTTGCTGCCAGCTTTTTCAAAAATTTTACTCCGTATTTTTCTGCATGTTCTCTTCCAAGAGTACGCAGTGTCTGTCCGCTTACCCCGTCAGGCCACCCTAACAAATTATGATAGCTTCTGCATAGCGTCGATCTTCCGTTCATCTTGTCGATGACTAAAACATTATGTTTATACCTTCCAAGCATAATGGCCGCAGATAAACCGGCGATCCCGCCGCCAACAATGATGCAATCGTATGTTTTCACTTTTCCACCCTTTCAGTCAACCTTGCAAAAAAGGCGTTAATGTTTTGATCATTTCAGCTATTTTTTTTCTATTTTTTATATACATGTTTTTCGCTTCCGTATTTTCAGTTTGCAGAGCGTATAATTCAAAATCTGCCTCCACTTTTTTAAGGGATGAAAGTAGAAGCTGTTTTTCAACAGGTTCAGGCACTTTTACTTTATCATCATATAAATCAACAGTGAGTTGTCCATATGAATCGACTTGGGCTAAAAAAACATTCTCGACGGCGACTCCTAATTGATCGAGTTTTTCTTTCAGCCATCTTCGATTCAAACCGGTCGTTGAAAGAGCTTCGTCCATAATTTTTCCGTCCATTATGACGGTTTGCGGTTCTTTAACAGGGGCAACGTTCGTTTTGATATCTCCTACCGTTATAGGCTGTTTTTCTTTTTTTAGCAAAATACTCAGTTCACCAGTAGTTTCCAAAATAGCAAATTCCACATCACTGGCATGATGGACATTATTTTTCCTCAATTGTTCCAACAAAGCGGCCAAAGGATATTTTTCTTTCTTTAAATTTTCCTCCATGATTTTTCCGTTTTTAATAAAAACGGTCGGTTTTCCTTCAATAAATTGCTGAAACGACGGACTTTTCATGGAAATGAATGAAATAATAACCGGAATCATCACCCATATGGCAATGCTGATAATACCGTTTGTTAAATTTAAATTCGTATCCATTGACAGTGTCCCGGCAATGTCACCAATGGTAATGCCGACGACGTATTCAAAAAAGGAAAGCTTGGAAAGCTGTTTTTTTCCCAATAGTTTGGAAATGAAAAATAATCCAGCTATTATGGCAAGTGAACGAATAATGACTTCAACCCACTCTGGCATGTTCATCCCTCTTTTCAAAAGCCTTTATACTCAGGTTCCTCAAACTCCAGCTCTCCAATTCGAGACTTTACATCATTGATAATTTCTTCAGATATTAACATGTTTTCGTGAAAAACTCGTTTCGTTTCTTCATCAGTTGACGTAATGGCCAAGTTTTGTAATCCCGCATGAATGCTTTTTAAACTGGCCAGCGTTTGCTTGACCTGTGATGCTACTGTCAATCCAATCACCCCTTTGGTTTAAATAAAAGCGCTCCGATAAAACCAAAAATAATAGCTGCTGAAATACCGGAGCTAGTCACTTCAAACATACCTGTTAAAACTCCGATCAATCCATGTTTTTCTGCTTCTTGCAACGCTCCATGAACGAGAGAATTTCCGAAGCTTGTAATCGGAATGGTTGCACCTGCACCCGCAAAATCGATAAATGGTTCATAAAGCCCGAAACCGTCCAAGATGGCTCCAATCACGACAAACGTACTTAATGTATGAGCAGGTGTTAAATGAAACACATCAAACATGATCTGTCCAATTACACAAATTAATCCGCCTATGACAAACGCCCAAAAAAATGACGCAACCAAATGTTTCACCCCCTGAATTCAATGGACACAGCGTGTGCAATGCACGGAATGGTTTCATTTTGCTGGAACGTTAGCGGAGAAAGCAGCGCCCCAGTTGCGACAGCGAGAATTCGCTTCAGCTCGCCTTTTTTCATCCGATTTAATAAATGGCCGTATACGACAATTGCCGAGCAGCCCGCCCCGCTTGCACCGGATAAAACTGGTTGTCCTTCCCGATAAATCATTAAACCGCAATCCTGAAATTTTTCCTCATCCATTTGAACTCCATTTTTTTCAAATAATTCAAGAGCGACGTTGCGTCCGATTTTTCCTAAGTCGCCTGTTACAATTAAATCATAGTAGTCCGCATCAATATTTAAATCGCGGAAATGCGCTTCTATCGTGTCAACTGCTGCCGGCGCCATCGCACCGCCCATATTAAACGGATCAGACATGCCTAAATCGACCACTCTGCCAATCGTTGCCGAGGTCACGGCAGGTCCTTTCCCTTCATTGCTTAACAAAGCAGCTCCTGCACCCGTGACTGTCCACTGTGCAGTCGGTGGCTTTTGCCCACCGTACTCGGTCGGATAGCGAAATTGTTTTTCGATTGCCGTATTATGGCTGGCCGCACCAGTCAGTAAATATTTTGCTCCGCCGTAATTGACGATAAATGCGCTTAATGCCAGCCCTTCCATCGACGTAGAACAAGCGCCGAAAATGCCGAGATAAGGAACGCCGAACGTTCTTGCTGCAAAGCTGGACGGGGTGATTTGATTCACTAAATCTCCGGAAATAATAAATTCCACCTGTTCTTTTTGAATGTTTCCTTTTTCTATTGCTTTGTAAAACGCTTCTTCAAAAAGCACTTTATGAGCTTTTTCATAAGAGTCCTCACCCAACCACAAATCTTCGTGAAGAAGATCAAAATCGTCGGCTAGTCTGCCATTTGCTTCAAACGGCCCGCCAACGGTAGCGGTTGAAATGATCACGGGTTGATTATGAAATACCCAAGTGCGATGTCCTTTCAGCATTTCAAAAACCACCCCATTTAATTAAAATCGTTTTGATTAAAGCAACTACAAATGCAGAAAACGTTCCAAATAAAATAACAGATCCGGCCAATTTAAACATGTTCCCGCCTACACCGAGGACAAATCCTTCTGTTCGGTGCTCAATCGCTGCAGAAATAACAGCATTTCCGAACCCTGTGACTGGTACAGCGCTTCCGGCACCGCCAAATTGAGCAATCCGGTCGTAAACACCAAATCCGGTCAAAAGCATAGATAAAAAAATCATCGTGGCAACAGTCGGATTTCCAGCGGTTTGTTGAGTAAAATGAAAAAAGTACATGTAAAAAAACTGTATCGCTTGTCCGATGGAGCAAATAATTCCACCGACTAAAAAGGCTCGTAAACAGTTTTGGACAACAGGTCTTTTCGTTTCATTTTTTTTCTCCAATTGATAGTATTCCTGCATGATTTTCGTTTGAAGTTTTCTTTGCTCATTCGCCATTGAAAACACCTTCTTATGTTTCTTCTCTGCTCAATTGAATAATGTTTTCCACTTTCTTGTTCATTTCACGCTTGTCCAGATTTTCCAGTTTGTTAATTAATTTTTCTGTTTCCCAATAAATTTTCATGTCGCTTGAAACGGTGACATCATAATCTCGGAAAGATTTTTTTAATTTTTTTTCAATTGTTTTTTCCTTTTGTTTTAATTGAAACCGTTTCATATGATCTAATTGAAAAGCAAGCAATAGCTTGCGGTCTGTATTGACGCTTATGGCTTTGGGAACTCCATCATAGCTTTCCGCTATTTCCTCCGCCTTTTTCGCGACCTTTTGATTAAAAGGAGCGTTCTTCGTCGAATAATTGATTTTTGTCGGTTGTTCTAAAGTCGGATCGACCATATCGTTCTGTTGGCATGCTGAGAAAACAAAAAGGAAAGTGAAAAAGAATATAAAATGTTTCATCCTGACCAGCTCACTCTTATTTGTGATGTGTTGAAAAGGTTGGTAAATACCAACCTTTACTGTTGTTTATATTGAGGCTCTTCATTCTGGATTTGCTGCAAGCGAGTATTAATCAAATCAACAATTGACTGTGTTTGCTGCGCAGCCTGTTGATAAATCTGTTTTGCTTGCTTGTTTTCCGTTTGCAGTGCAAACGTTTCAAAGCTTGCTTGAGCACTTTTTAATCCTGCTAATGTTTGTTGAACTTGAGTTGAAACTGTCAATGTCAATTCCTCCTTTTTGTTGTTACAAGTTTAATATTTCCTAAATGCCCAAAAGTAAAAAAGGGATGTTCTTCCCTTATATCCATTTTATTCCGTATTATTATTTTGATTTTTCAGGCATAATGACAGCAGGTGCCGAACCAGTCCCGCCGCTGTTGTAAAACTGCGGAACTTTTCCTTCAATAAATAAATCACCAATTTTCACTGAATTTTCTATTTCCATATCTTTTGAAATCGAAGGAATAATGACGTTAATTTTAACTAAAATGTCCATATATATTTCTAAATAAGCGTTATTAATGCCAATTTCCTTATATTTTGTGCTAATTTCTGAATTAACTGAACCAATAAGTTCAAAGCGTACGGGAACTTCAGGACCTAAATGGGAGATGAGCGCATTGTTCGTTATTAATCCGAGTGGAATATGATAAACCAGGCCTTTTCCATCTGGGTTTTGATTGACGGGGATGCCGTCTTCCGATTCAACCTCCACATTCCCATCTAAATATTGCTGAATATAAACGGTCGCATCTGAAATAAGACGGTTATAAATTTGGGAATTAAAGCTGTAAGTCGCCGTTTCGTCTGATTTCTTTTCATGAATAATGATCAATTCCTTCATATCAAGTTTTTCTGCTATTTTTTTCGAAACAGCATCATGAATTGCATGTTCGGCAATTTGCCTCGTCTTTGTTTCCGCTATTCTGACCAATGTCGGTTCAATAATGGCATTGATCAGCCATAAGCTGTATGCTGTCAAAACATTGAAAATGACAAATGTAATTAAAAAAACATATTTAGCCGGCAGAGGGCCGCGTCTTCGTCGTCTTCTGAATTTTCGGTACAAAAGAATTTCCCTCCCTTTGTACCAATATATGTAGAAAAGAAAGCTGATTAGAAGCTAAAATAAAATTGGAATCAACTGTAACTAATAAAGAATCGTGAAAAAACAATACTATAACTGTTGGAAGATGTTCTTCCAAACACAACTTAGGAAGAGGTGCTTTTATAATGAGAAAAATGGGGTCCCTCTTCAAAATGGGAAAAAAACGCTCCATGTTTCCTAAGAACCGGCAAAGAAACAGCATGATGTGGATTTCTTTAGTCGGTTTGGGGGCTGCAGCATTATACGGATTTGGCAGACGACAAAACTTATTCGCTAACATCATCAAACCGCTGCAACAAAAATTTGCAAACAGTCAAATTCAACAAATCATGCCAAACCGATAAAAGAAAACGGCCGATTTTCTTTCTCTTGTTTGAAAGAAAATCGGCTTTTTTTGTAATATGTGTCAGTTGCAATTTTTCAACCCATCACTGTTCTAGATTTTCCATCGATTTGTGAATTTTCTTCTCCAGCTTCTATTAAAAAGAAAAGGCAACCAATCCATTGAGTTCCTTTGAAAAATTTGTATAATAGAGTAGTTGGTAATTGTTCGAGTATCTAAATATTTTTGTTTTTACGATGCAGGAGGTGCCATCAAATCCATGAAGGATTCTGCCGTTCATACCGCCAAGCCGCCGCTTTGGACAAAATCATTCATTTTGTTAATTATCGGAAATTTATTTGTTTTTATGAGCTTTCAAATGCTTTTGCCTACTTTGCCGCCGCAAGCGAAAGCAATTGGAGCATCGGACATTGAAATCGGGCTTGTTACAACCCTTTTTTCCATCGCTGCTGTTGTCATTCGACCGCTCATTGGTTTTCTTCTTGAATCAGCGAAACGAAAATGGCTCGTTATAACTGGAGCTGTAGGCTTACTCTTTTTAACCCTTTCATACTCGCTTACATCGATTGTTTTTTTATTTTTAATTGTCCGCCTCCTTCACGGTTTTGCCTGGGGATGGTCAACAACAGCAAATGGAACGGCAGCTGTTGAATTGGTTCCAACGAAACGCCTCGGAGAAGGAATGGGCTATTATGGTTTATCTATCACCATTGGGATGATCATCGCTCCTAGTTTTGGCATTTTGCTTTTTCAACATTTAGGATTCCAGCCGCTCATCATCGGTTCCGCCATTTTCGGTGTCATATCGATTATAGCCCTTTCATTAGTTCAATACAAAACGCCAAAGTCTGTTTTAGAAAAATCAATGCATGTAAAGGATTTTTCTTTTTTTCGCTCACTCATTGATAAACATGGGGCGTTTCCTGCACTGATTACATTATTATCAGCTTTCGGTTATGGGGGAATTGTCACGTTTATCGTCATATTCGGCCAAGAAAGAGGGATCGATCAAATCTTCTTATACTACTTATGTAATGCGTTGGCGGCAACTGCTGTACGACCAATTTCAGGAAGGTGGTTTGATCGAAGCGGTCCTTGGCTTCTTGCCATTGTTTGCTCATTCTTAACATTTATCGCCTTTTGGGTTTTATCTTTCACATACTCAGTCGGAATGCTTGTTTTAGCTGGTATTTTATTTGGCGCCGGTTTTGGGTCACTGCTTCCTGTTTTGCAATCATGGGTGCTTTCTAAAACACCTGCCGATCGGAGAGGAGTCGCAAACGGAATGTATTATTCAGCATTGGATGGAGGAATAGGAATAAGTGCGGTTTTTCTAGGCTTCTTATCATCCTATGTTGATTTAGGAACGATTTTTCAATTATCAAGCATTTGTTTTTTCATTGTTATTCTGCTAGTTTTAATTGATTATTTAAAAGAGAAAAAGAAAACGGACAAGCGGGAAAACCAGCAAGTTCATGCCAAATCGTTTTCGTAACGAGCATTGACAGATTCAAAGCTTGCGACTCCCGCGCCCGTTTCGCGCCGGCAAGCTTGCGGTCGAGGCCGTCTAAGCAAAAGAAATGCTCGGAGTCTCTCGCTTTCTTTGCGCTGTCAAAATTGGGGCACCCGTCAGTTCGTTGATGATGATAGAAAAATTTTTTATGGAAGAAAGTCTTTTCTTCATTCCCGAATTTTTAACGCCCTAATCCGGTTCAAGGCTGCCGCTAATTCAAATCTTCTTACATACGCCAATTCACCTTGATGACCATGATGGGCCGAAAAACTTTGGAGACCGTCCTGATTGATCTTATTTTCTACGAAATCAAGCAATTGTGATACTGTTAAGCGTCTGTCAAAAAGGTTTGTCCGTTCGATATACGATAATATTTCTCCAATCATTCTTGTCTGGCTTTCGTCGACCAGCTGTTCTACATAAGATAAATCAATTTTTTCTAGTCCATATTGAATTTCAGAAAGCCGGCAAGCAATTTTAGATTTTTTCCCTTTTCTGCTGTTCAAGCTGCCTGATTCCGGAATACGAAGCTTCCATTCTCCAAATTTCTCCCCTCCTTCATGCTTTCTTCCGGTTTTAATTTGACAGGCAATCTGTTTTGCTTCATGTGTGACGTCATAAGGCTTATAATGATCCATTTTTATTACGCGATCCGCAACGGAAAAGTAATCTCCCGATCCGCCCATAACTAAAATTGTTGAGACATCAAAATCCTGCTTCAATTGTAAAACTTTATCGATAAATGGAGTAATGGGTTCATGCTCTTTATGAATTAATGCTTGCATTCTGGCGTCCCGAATCATAAAGTTTGTTGCACTTGTATCCTCGTCGATCAATAATGTTTTTGCTCCTGCTTCTAGCATTTCCATTATATTGGCTGCCTGCGATGTACTGCCGCTTGCATTTTCCGTAGAGAAGGATTTTGTGCTTTTTTGAAACGGCAGATTGTTAATAAAAGCGGAAATATCCACCTTCTTTATACTGCGGCCATCTTCGGCACGTATTTTGCATGCTGAACGATCCGTCAAAACAAATTCACGGCCGTCCCCTTCAATATGGTCATAAACACCATGCTCGAGCGCCTTTAATAAAGTGCTTTTTCCATGATAACCTCCTCCAACGATCAAGGTGATGCCTTTGAATATAGCCATGCCCTTCAACGGTTCTTGCCGATGCGGAACAGGAATTGAGACTTCCATTTCCTTTGGACTTTGAAAAGGAACAGCGCCTTTCAACGGCTGATCACTTACGCCGCTTGCACGCGGCAAAATTGAATTATTTGCAATAAACGCTATTATTCCTCTCTCTTTCATATAGGAGCGGATCGCCATTTGCTGGTCGCAAAGCTGAATCGCGCACTCAATATCTTTCCCCTTCACAGAAAAGACAGAATGCCGCAAAATTTCGGGAAGTAGTTGAAAAAATATTTTTTTGGCTTCCTTGCCTAATATTGTTCTCCCTTGAGCCGGAAGACCGATTGAAAGACAAACTGTAATATCGTTTTCTCCTATCTGAACAGCTGTCCGTTCTAACACCTTCTGCCCCGGTTTGTCAATCATGATCAGCCCGCTTTTTCCAGAGCCGCGTACGTTATTTTTCAAATTAGAAATTGCTTGAAATACTTCGCGGACAATCATATCTTCACATCTTATCTTTCTTTGCCGGCTGTTTGTCCATTTTTGTAAAAAAGCCGTTTTGCTTCTAGCGATCAATATTCTGATTTTCGAAGGACTTGCAAACGGATCGCCCTGTACATAATCGATCAACAATTCAAAATCAGGAAACTTGTACGAGCCTTGAATCTGTTTGTACGCTTTATATCCTTTGCCATCGATTTGTTCCAGCTTTTTTGCAAGATTGATCATAATACTCCTCCATATTTATGCAAAATTGTCTCGTATAGCTTTTTCAATAATTGCTTTTGAGCGGTCCAGCTCTGCTTTTAGTTGTCTTTTATATTGTTTTGCTTTTTCATAATCGACAAACTGATAATAGACAACCTCTTGAAACTCGGCTCCTTCCTTTTTTCGTTTAATTTGTTTTAAAATGCCGTCTTTTATTAAATCATGAAGCGCTTTGTACAGCTCAGAATGATTCGGACGGTAGCCATACGGGCGAAACTCTTCCCGCAGTTCATCCAATATTTTAAAACCGTACAGCCGCTTCTTTTCCGTCATCGTGATTAAATATAATTTTAAAAAAGCTCGCTGCTTCAATAAAAAGCCGCTAGGTTTTCTTTTTTCCGTCATCTCTCCATCCATCTCCTTTTTACAATAATATAATTATGTAAACTTATAGTTTTCCGATCCTTTTATTTTAATCATAATATAAGTTCAAATAAAAATATATCTTTTTTTCATTTAGAACATTGTTTGCAAAATGAATTGTCACATAATATGACAAGACCTCCATGCTATTTGTTAAAATATTTGTTTTAGCATAAAGTGGAATGGCATTCGGCTGTTTGTCAATCCGAAAATCTTTTCCTCTACCACCGAATCTTGACCTTTTTAAAATTTCGATTGCTTCTCGGAAGCATCGGGCATGAACATTTCTTATTCACGCAATAATGAGTGTTACAAACAAGATGATTCTGTCTAAAAAAACGTAGATTAATGAGATGGATTACTTAAAATCATCATTCCTAACATGCCACCTTTTGAAAACCATCAGAAAAATTTAGGAGCAGCTTGACCAAGGGATCCAACCTTCATTATAATATTTCTATAAATTGCCAAAAACCTCATTCGGAAATACTAGTTTAAAAGAAATTACATGACTTTGTTTTCGGGTTTCATCACATAAGAATTCACGGGCTGCTTATCTATGCAAGTTCGTGATTACAATTTGGCTTCCCGCTTTAGTACAATTGCATGATTTGTTGTTTATAGTCTACTAGAACTAAAAATTTCTGACCAGCTAAGTACAGCCCCATTCAGTTGCAATTTTAAACGAGGAAAGAATATTATTTGTGTGAAATTAAAGCAATTTTGAGAGGATAAGTTATGAATTTAATCTGACTGCTGCCGGAATTATTCTTGATGGTCTCAATGAAATTTCTTATATTTCATGGTGATTGACTCTAACTGTAATAGCCTTTAGCCTCCTAATGTTTTAATTTTTGTAATAAGGCGGGACACCTTTTCTTATAAAGGGGATAAAAATGCTCAAATTAAAAAATGAAAGAATAATAAATTTACTTTCTTTTTGCCTGTTAGTGCTAGCAGTTGTGGCGAATTCATTTTTTTCCATTAAACAGTTTCAAGTGATTGAGCAATTTGATAAACTGCAAGCGAGCTTTCCATTGTTTGCACATTCGTTTGTTACTGCTTTGTTAATTTTAATACAATTGATTGCGGGAATTACCGTGATCATAATCGAAACAATATTTATTACTTATATTACAAATGTCATGACGAATAAAAAGTTTACATTTAGTAACTTTTTATCAGCCATCATTTTTGCGAATCTTGTTTCCATTTTATTAAATATGACGATCATTTCACTGGCTGGCTTTGATCAATTGCAAGATATTCAATGGCTGGGCTGGTTTCCAGGTTCGCAAATCCTATTGGTTGTTTTTTTCTACTTATATTTATCATATTTAGACAGTTCCACTTCCATCAGCCTAAAAATAAAACTGTGTACAATAATATTTTCGACCACTTATGGTTTGACGCTTATCATTCAAACGTTCATGACTGTTGTGCAATTTCAATGATCTTAGGAAGGTGCATAATATGGAAAAAAAATTTAAGGCTAAAATGAGAATATTGTTCGTAATCTCGATAATCGTTTTTTTAGTAGGAATTTTTAATCTGGTAAAAATTGTTGCGAAAATGTTGGGGAATTGAAGAAGATGAAATACTTTAAATACAAGCGGTTAATGAAAAAAAGAAAAGCATTAGCAAATTTCGAGATTTTATTTGGGAATTTTCTAAATAAGTTTGCTGGCGGCGATAAAAAATTGCTGCTGGTCTTTCTTTATAACGTAAATGCAGTCATTACTTTCGCTTCGATGTTAGCACCGATTTTTGTCTATTTGCTCATTTATTTTTTTCATTCCTTTATAATAAATATAAATCCTTTTTATATCGCCACTATCTATTTTTTTATAACGCTTTTGTTCACTGATATTAATAATGATGATTACGATCATGTGGAGCTGGAGAATATTTCTCAATGGATGTATAAAGCTCACAAAAATAAATTTCAATTACTGATTATTAAAAAATTGCTGTTAACATTTGGAACAAACATTCTTTCTTATTGTTTTTTTATGTTGATTTTTATGAGAGAATTTCATTTTAGTTACATAACCATCCTTTTATACGAGATTTTCGTCTTAATAGCTGTTTTTTTTACTATTATTGTAAAATTTTTATGGAGCAATCCTCAGATTGTCTTTTTATTTATTCACGGGCCGAACGCTACGAAAAAGAAAGAACATTTCATCCGGTATAAAAATGACCTGCATTTAGATCAGTATCAAGCGGCTTTATCCCGATCTTGTCAAAATAGAACTTACTACTTATATATATTGTATACTTATTTGTTTGCAGTTGCTTCTTTAGTTCTGATATGTATGATTCATTTTTATTTTAATATTCATAAATTGATTATCATTTCGGTTTATTTAGGAATTGAAAGCGCAATGATTAGTTTGATATCTCAAGGAATCATAAATAGCTCAAAACTGTTAAACGACTGTAATTTAAGCGATTTTTATTATATAAAGAAGTTTGATCAAAAAACTTATTATGAGAATTCGCTTTCTAAATTTCTGTCAAGAAGGCTCATCGTAATCCTAATCAGTTATTATGCTGGTGTATTCCTCCTTTATGGATTTTCATTATTTTCAGCTGTCACTGTTTTATGTTCAACAATCATTTACTTCTACACAATAAAAATCATTTCAAAAAGAGTCTATCGCTTTCAAAAATTATCAATAGAAGATATTAAAAACAATTTTTTTGTATATTTTTTTAATCCTTTAGAAGATTTATTCGTTTTAGGATTGCCTTCTATTGCATGCAGCGCTGTAGCTTTTTATTCAATGAAATTCGGCAGTATATATCCTATACTCTTTTTCTTTATTGTTTATTCACATTTTTTATTATTATATAATTTTCTGACAAAAGAGAGGTAAAACATGCTTGAATTGATCAATATAAAAAAAAGATATGGTGAATCAGCCTACATTTTTGACGGTATTAACTTAAAAATAGATAACATGAGCATTGTTGAATTACTTGGTGAAAATGGAATTGGCAAATCAACGTTGTTGAATATCATCGGTGGAATGACAACATTCGATGGGGACATCAAGTTAAACAATATTTCATTAAAGGACGATTTTCAAAAGTATATAAAAGGAGTCTCCTTAATTGGCAATACACCATTTTTATACGATTATTTAACACCGGCTGAAACAATTGATATGATCTTATCCTTCCTGAATGGGGAAAGATTAGATTCGTCTCTAGAAGGTCTTATAGAAAAAATTGGACTCTACAAATATAAAAATACCCTTACACGCGAACTGTCTTTAGGAACGAAACAAAAACTATCTTTAATTTTAGCACTTCTATCTTCGCCTAATTTGATTCTCCTTGATGAACCTTTTGTCAATTTCGATATTAGGTCAAGAAAAGTTATTCTCGATTATTTGAAAAATTACGTCATGCAAAACAAGGCAATTTTAATTTATGCCACTCATTCAACGGATGCTGATTTAACTGATTTTTCAAATCAAAAGATCATTTTAAAAAGAAATGAACAACTGAATACAGTAGTTTTAGAGTGCGGCAGCCGTGAAGCATAAATTTTGTATGCTCGGTTATAGGAAGTTCATTTTTCTTTTTGGGCTTTCTAAGGAACAGTTTCACCTTGATTTCCAGCCTTCTTTTTCCGCGATTTTACTAACATACAAATACTGTTTGAATCATTCTTTCATATAGCAGAATGAAAAACAAAAAAATTCCTAAAAAACAGCATTTACGAGGATAGCTCGAGTAAATAGTAGTCAAAGCCTGATGAAACAGTTTATAAAGGAGTCCAAAAGCCATTCAAAACCAATCAATCTCTATAAAAATTGACCCTGCTAGAACAGTCGCTAATGTTAATGGAGATTTTCAAACTCAAGGGGCAGTGTCTTGGACTTATAAAGCCTTGGTTGGAAGATTGTTGTCTAGCTCTTTGGAGCGCTTCACGTGCATCGGGTTTGTCATCACGAGAGGAATGCTCTTCTCGTCAAGAAAGTAAGCGAGATTGAGCCAATAATGTCCCGTTGGCTCGATGCCAACGATCACTTCCGTTTTTTCAACTTCCTCCATCGCTTTCACGATGCACTGGTACAACCATTCCAATCCTTCTTTCGATTGCAGAACGGGAAACGGCTTTTTTAACACCCTCCCTCGCTCATCCACAAAGCAGGCATAATGCTTCTTTTTCGCGATATCCATGCCAACGATGAGCGTTTGATCGGTGACTTGATTAATCTTCTTGTTTGAGATAGAACTCATGTATAGTCCTCCTTGGTATCCAAATTAGGGGGCAATTAATCCGATTGACACCCCCGAATCATACCAAGAGGGCTTTTTTATTCAAGTCCCCGAAAAAACTTCTAACTCAAGTTTGACACCATTTCACTACATGTGGATAACTAAAGGTGATTATACCAATAGTTATCCACTTTTTTATCGAAAATATAATCATTATGTAGTGTTATGTGGATAACTTTTGTATATCCAATAATATGTAATATATGTTATACTATTAGTGCTATGTATATTCGAATTAATAAGCAAAAAAATAAAAATGGTTCAGTTCGTCAATATCTACAAATATGTCGTACATTTCGTGTAGACAATAAAGTTCGGCAACAAACGCTTTGTAATCTAGGGAGGTTAGAACATTTATTAGAGAATGGCTCTGTCGATAACATAATCGAGGGATTAGCCAAATTTTCAGAGCGTTACTTTGACCGAATTCACGGGCAAGGCTCTTCCTCTTCTGTCTCCGTGCTTTGGACAAAAGAGTTTGGGCCGGTTTATCTGTTCCGAAAGGTATGGGAAAAGTTAGGGCTTGGTCGGCTATTACGTAAAATCATGGATGATTCCGAGACTGCTTCTCAGTATGACGAAGCCATTTTTGCCATGGTGTTAAACCGTCTCATGGATCCCAATAGTAAGCATTATATCTTCAAACAATGGATCGACACGATTTATGCAGAAGGTCTTTCAGACATTCAACTCCATCACTACTATCGTGCATTAGACTTCTTAAGTGAACAAAAAGAAAAAATTGAGGAACAACTTTATGGACATTTAACCGATTTAACCTCATTAGAAGTAGATATCGTGTTTTACGACACGACAAGCACCTATTTCGAAGGAGAGGAAGCAGACGAACTGCTGGCTCACTATGGTTACTCCAAAGATCATCGTGGAGATCGAAAACAAGTCGTGATTGGCTTATTAATGACCAAAACAGGGATTCCGATTGGACATCAAGTCTTCCCTGGAAACATGCATGATACGAAGACGTTTGGCATGGTGGTTGAAGACCTGAAGAAGCGCTATCCTATTCAGAAAGTCATTCTAGTGGGAGACCGCGGAATGGTTAGTGAAGCCAACTTAGATCAAATTCGTGAACTGGGCATGGAATATATTGTGGGTGTCAAATTACGAAAGTCGAAGAAAGCCCAAGAGCTATTATCCATCCGTGGGCCATATAAGAAGGTTCTCCCGAATCTAAAAGTGAAGTCAAAGAAAATCGATGGCGAAACGTATGTACTCTGTTACAATCCGGACGCTGAAGAACGTGATCGAGCGAGTCGTCAAGTCGTGTTAGAAAACCTTCAATCGAAGCTTGATGAACTCGGTCCATCTGGACTCGTCAAAAACCGTGCGTATTCCAAGTTTTTAACGATAGAAAAAGCATCGGCCAAAATTGATGAAGAGAAGGTATCCAATGACGAAAAGTTTGACGGAAAGTACGCCATTCGTACCAACTCGTCATTAACGGATGAAGAGGCAGCACTTGCCTATAAAGAGTTGTGGAGAGTGGAACAAGCCTTTCGTAACCTGAAGTCGAATCTAGAACTTCGCCCGATGTACCATCGAGTGGAATCTCGTATTCGAGGCCATATCATGGTTTGTTTCCTTGCGCTTGTCATGGAATCCTTTTTGGCCTATAAGCTAAAAGAAATAGGATGCCAAACAAGTGTAAAGGATATTTTGCATGATGTAAGCCAGATGAAGGCCTCGAAAATACGCGTGAATGGTGAAGAGCAAATCGTTCGTACAGAATTACAAGGTCAAGCAAATCTAGCATTTGAAGCACTTGTCACACAAGCGCCTCCTAGAGTATTAGAAAAAAACACGTGCCACTAACAAGTGTAGTGGTACGTGTTGTGGGTAAAGTCCAAAACACCAGTATTTTCGGGCTTTTCTTTAGTGTACTCTGTCAAACTTGAGTCTAACAGGAATGTTCCTTATAGGCTTTTGTTTATTCTTTGCTATGGCTGTTCCTAGCCTAATCATTTACTTTGTTTCTTTAGGAGTTAATCATTTCTTAGGAGACTATGTAAATTATTGCTCTCGGTCAGACTTATACATATTTCTTTATTGGTAAGTGCAGTAGCACTCGTTTATATGCTCAGATTTATGGTAATTATTAAAGGACTCGCAGCATCGCTCATAATACCTAACTGGATCACTTACATTTTTGAGTTTTCTTTTGCATAGATAGCTGTGTATTTTCCATACAGTATGTTATAAATAACCATTTAAGTAATGTGTCCATTTTTCAAGGAGGAGAGTTACTTTTATCCTTTTTTGTTGCATTTTTATTTTTAGGGTGTGCCATTCTTTTCTAACCTAGATGATATATCAAGGATAAAATTGGGATAGACATAGTAGAAGTAGAAAATACTATGTCTTCATAAATATTAAGAAGGAGGATATGATTTTGAATTTTATTCATGGGCTAAAGAAAATGGATTAAGTAATGCAAAATACACTATTTTTGTACGTGAACAGCTTCAATTGATCGATTGTACAGCTGTTTGTATTATTTTAAAAGAAAGAGAGTAAAAAAATTCGATCAATGCTGTCAATCTTGGATATTACCAACAATGTTCTGCCTGAAACATAAAAGGAGCATCCAATAGATGAAAGTACGTCTGATTGGATGCTCCTTGAACTTCTTAAAAAAACTTTTTACGATCACGTTCTTCTTTTAAAATTTCCACCGCCTCCCGAAAACGTTGCGAATGAACAATTTCTCTTTGGCGCAAAAATCTTAATCCGTCATTTAAGTCTGGATCATCTGACATATCGATAATCCATTGATAAGTAGCTCTTGCTTTTTCCTCGGCAGCTATATCCTCATACAAATCAGCTATCGGATCCCCTTTTGCTTGAATATAAGTCGCAGTCCACGGAGTTCCAGCAGCGTTGTTATAAAACAAGGCGCTGTCATGATTGACATAATGCTCGCCTAGTCCTGCTTCCTTTAATTGTTCCGGTGTCGCATCTTTCGTCAATTTATACACCATTGTTGCGATCATCTCCAAATGAGCAAATTCTTCTGTTCCAATATCCGTTAAAAGTCCTACTACTTTGTCGGGGATCGTGTATCTTTGATTCAAATAGCGAAGGGCGGCAGCAAGTTCTCCATCTGCTCCGCCGTATTGTTCAATTAAATATTTTGCAAGTTTTGGGTTGCACGTACTCACCCTGACAGGATATTGTAGTTTTTTTTCATAAAACCACATGTTCTTTCTCCTTTCATCGTATGAGTATAGTTAAACAGATTAAAGCTATACTTGCCATGGCCACGGCATCGTTCCCCAGCTCCAGTTCGCGTCTGAAAAGCTGTTTCCAAATTGCTGCAGCGCACCGAATTTTGATTCAAACATTTGCTTCAATTGTTTTGAGTATTGGGCATATTGGTTAAATTGCTGGATTGCTTCTATATCATTTGGATGAGTGTCTAGATAAAGCGATAATTCAACAAGCACGAAATCAGCCGCTTGAATTTCTTCAAGGAGCTGATAGTACTCTTGAGGAAGCTCCTTCATTTTGGCTACCTCCCTTTTTTCTCATACGGATTTTCGTAATAGTCATAAAAAAATCGCCAAAGAGTCCCTTTTTTTAATGCTTCTTTTGCGGAAAATTGCTGCAAGTTCGGCGGCTGAAAACCGAGGAAAAGGTTTGGCGGTGTGGAATAGTATTTGACACCGATTGGTTTACATGGATCATATCTGCTATGAAAAGGACGATATGATTTTACGGTCGTAAAAGATTTTTGATGCTTCTCATTCATAGTCATCACCTCTTTGAAGTTCATTTCTCTTTATACGATTATTCTTAAATAGTTTGTCTTGATGACTGAAATAAAGTTGTTTTCTTAAGTTTTCTGCGGCCATCCAGCAGTTGTTGGTCAGGAGATTTTTGGTAATTTTTAAAAAATAGGTTGAAATATTCTGAATTTTCCTTTATTATAAAACTGTATTTCGTTCATCCAGAGTTTACACAACGAAAAAAAAAATTAGGAGGATGATCGATGAGTCAATTAATCGCTAATGTTGAAGGGAAAGTAGCGGAGTTTCTAAAAGGGAAAAAAAAGTTGTACATTAATGGTGAATTTGTCGAAAGCGTTTCCGGCAAAACGTTCGACACTCCTAATCCAGCAACTGGAGAAACTCTTGCAACGGTTTATGAAGCGGACAAAGAAGATATTGACCGTGCTGTCCGTGCGGCAAGAGCTGCTTTTGACAGCGGGCCATGGTCCAAAATATCAGCTGCTGAACGAAGCCGATTATTGTACAAACTGGCGGATTTACTGGAAGAAAACAAAGAAGAACTAGCTCAGCTGGAAACGCTGGATAACGGAAAACCGATCCGGGAAACTAGAAATGCAGATATTCCATTAGCCATTGAACACTTGCGTTACTATGCCGGATGGTCTACAAAAATAGTCGGGCAGACCATTCCTGTCAACGGCCCATTTTTCAATTATACAAGACATGAACCTGTTGGTGTTGTCGGCCAGATTATTCCATGGAACTTCCCGCTTCTAATGGCAATGTGGAAACTTGGTGCCGCTCTTGCAACTGGTTGTACAGTCGTTTTGAAGCCTGCAGAACAAACTCCACTTTCAGCCCTTTATTTAGCAGAGCTTATTGAAGAAGCAGGTTTCCCACCTGGGGTTATCAACATAGTACCGGGCTTTGGGGAAACAGCTGGGCAAGCGATTGTTGATCATCCTCTGGTAGATAAAATTGCTTTTACCGGATCGACGGAAGTCGGCAAGCTGATAATGAAAAATGCCGCACGTTCACTGAAGCGAGTTACGCTGGAATTAGGAGGCAAATCGCCGAATATTATTTTGCCGGATGCTGATCTGTCAAAAGCGATTCCAGGTGCATTAAACGGTGTAATGTTTAATCAAGGTCAAGTATGCTGTGCAGGTTCTCGTGTGTTTATTCAGAAAAAACATTACGATAATGTATTAGCAGATATGGCCTCCCATGCCAAAAATATCCGACAAGGCTTTGGCCTGAATCCGGAAACGGAAATGGGGCCGCTCGTATCTGAAGAGCAGCAGTCAAGAGTGTTGAATTATATTGAAAAAGGAATTGAAGAAGGCGCAGAAGTTGTGACCGGCGGATCTACGCCATCTGAAAAAGGCTATTTTGTCACTCCTACAATTTTTGCTGATGTTGAAGATAAAATGACAATTGCCAAAGAGGAAATATTCGGTCCGGTCATTGCTGCATTGCCTTTTGAAGATTTAGATGAAGTTATTGATCGGGCAAACAACAGCGAATACGGCTTAGCTGCCGGTTTATGGACGAGAGATGTGGCCAACGCTCACTATGTCGCCAATCGCTTGAGAGCAGGAACTGTTTGGGTCAACTGTTATAATGTATTTGATGCAGCTTCTCCGTTTGGCGGATACAAACAATCAGGTATCGGTCGCGAAATGGGTTCATATGCTTTGAACAACTATACAGAAGTAAAAAGCGTGTGGATTAGCTTAAATTAAAATATATAATTCAGAATAGCGCCTGTCTAAAAAACAATATCTATGCCCCACAGAAAATGATTTCTGTGGGGCTTTCCAGTTGTCGAGAACTTCTCCTAAAAGGTTGAGTTCCGCCTGCTTTAGTACTTTCTGCATTGAGAAAAGCTCGGGCATTTCCTCTGTGAAAAACAACAGAAACAGTAATTGTCCATAATACAGCAGAACACCCCTTCCCTGTTCGGCTTTAAATTGAAAAAAGCGTTGTCTTCTCTGCTTTTTACATAAATGAAAGGACGCACAGCATCAAAAAGGAATTACAGGGAAAATCGCGATATAAAATGAACATTGTTTCTAAAAATCTTTCAAAAACAGAAATGAAGAGGATTATGAAATCTTTAAAGGAAAACCAAGTAACGGGATAAATCAAGTAATTTAATATATGAAATCTGTAAAAATAGTAAACAAAATGAATTTAAAGGGTGTATAGACAGATGAAGCTATTATTTGAGATTGAAGAATATGAGGATACAAAAGATGCTCCTTTTGAGCTATCCTTTTATTTCTACAAAAGATTATATATGTATATTGTTGAAAAGGGACAAAAACAACATTCCGTGATGGTCTTTTATTAGATATCGGAGATTACTTGATCAAATTCAGTAATGAAAAATAGTTCAAGGGACCGTAGAAGCTTTGAGAATGCTTTAAAATATCACATTAAAAAAATCCCAAAATCGTCTGTTTATTGATTGTTGTATTATGATTCAAGCAAACAAAAAGTACTGGATTGTCATTTCACGGACTTTGTTATAGCCTTTTGTAAAGGAATACCAAAAATATATAGACGACATTTTAAAGCAGGATGAAAATGCGTATGATGATAAAATTTTTGTTATGATGGCAGATCTAATCAAGAAGTAGTATTTTGTTGTTAAAATGAAATTTGAATGTACTTACTTCTGCCATTAAAGTAGAGTTTGTCTATTAGTTTCCAAAAAAGCTAAAGAAGCTGACGTGCTTATTTGAAAAGATGAAAAGTATACTGTTCAATGAACGATGTTTGGGCAGATTGAACTTAAGGGGCCGTACAATTAGTTGATTTCACGGTATTGGATCCCCCTTTTCATGTTCAGTAATGCTGATATATCAGCATTTCTTGATTATTGAATTCCAATGGATGTATCCTTTTGGGACAATCCCCTGATCTTATTTTGCATTGATACGCTGGCATTTTTCATACATAATTCAGGCAGCTGCTCTTTTTTCATAACAAGACCGAGTATTGACAAACAAATTTCTTCCCATCCAGCCTCTCCTCTCATATAAAAAATGCACGTCTTCAAAAAATCATCCGTTTTTAATTGGTGAAAAACCGCTTTAAGGAGCTTCCCTCTTCCATCTAAAAAAAGACGCGCTTCTTTTAGTTCACCCTTTTTCAAATTGCTTCATATAGTATTCTGGACGATTGAATGAAAAGGAGGATTTTGTTGTCTTGAGTGAATCGTATATTAATGAATTAAAAAAATGGTGTGATGATCTTTATGGAAACATCATTTCAGAACACCCTTTTGCAAGCGAATTCGAGGAAAAAATAATCCGTTTCAAAACAGAGCTGGACAAAGCCGAGTCCGTTTCAGAAAGCGAACTTTATGAACAGGCGAATCAATTGTATGATGAATTCAGATTATTTATTGAAGGTGAAGATGACCGGTCTTTGGCTGTGCCGATAGGACAACATAAGCTCCCTCCTCTTCCCTATCGATACAATGCGCTTGAGCCGTATATTTCAGAAGAAATCATGAGGCTTCACCATTTGAAACACCATCAAAGCTATGTAGACGGTTTAAACAAGGCGGAAATCGAAATGGAAAAAGCACGGAGAACAGGAGATTTTTCATTGATTAAACATTGGGAACGGGAAGCAGCTTTCAATGGGGCAGGCCACTATTTGCATACAATTTTTTGGAATGTCATGAACCCAAAAGGCGGGGGCGAGCCAAAAGGTGAATTAAAGGAAGCGATCAAAAATTCATTTGGAAGCTTTCAAGCATTTAAAAAGCATTTCAGCGAAGCTGCAAAAGCAGTCGAAGGCGGAGGCTGGGCGATATTAGTATGGTCCCCCCGTTCAAGAAGATTGGAAATATTGCAGGCGGAAAAGCATCAAAACTTAAGCCAATGGGATGTCATTCCTCTTCTTGTATTAGATGTTTGGGAGCATGCATACTACTTGCAATATAAAAACGATCGGCAAAAATATATCGATAATTTTTGGAAAATCGTCAACTGGCCAGAAGTGGAACAAAGATTTCAAACTGCAAAAAAAGTCATTTGGAAGCCATATTGATAAGGCTATTCGAATCGTTTCATCACTTCCGGCAAAATGTCTGGAATATCGCCCGCAAGCATTGATCTTACACCTTTCGTTTTTACAAACAGATCTGCACATAAACCGTGTAAATAGACTGCATTTGCCACAGCTGCTTTTTTGTTCTCATAATAGGACAAAAAAGCAGCGATGATTCCCGTTAATGCATCTCCGCTCCCGCCTTTGCCCAAAGCAATGTTTCCAGTTGGATTGATCATTCCTGTTCCATCCGGAAATGCAATCACTGTATATTGGCCTTTTAAAACAACAATGACATTTTCTTCAACGGCAAATTTAGAAGCAGCTTCGATTCTGTTCTTTTGTATATAGCTGATCGGCTGATCGATTAAACGGCTAAATTCACCCGGATGCGGTGTTAACACAATAGGATGTTGTCTATTTTTCGGATATGTGCGTTTATGTAACGCACCGGCATCCAGCACAACAGGCCAATCGTTTTGTAAGATGGATTGAATGGCTTTTTCGGTCTCTTCTCCAGGAACGATACCTGGTCCAATTGCACATACTGACAGCTTTTCCGGGAATTCACCATCTCCTGCTTTTATAAGACCTTCAAAAAAATAAGTTGCTTCAGGAATTTGCCCGGCGATGGCACCGGCTACAAATGGTGTTGTGCCGATCACAAGCTTGCCAATTCCTGCCCTCATAGCTCCCTTCGCAGCAAGAAGCACACTTCCCGGCATTTCGTCGGAGCCAGCAATTAAATAGCCTGTTCCAAAAGTGCCTTTATGGGAAAAAGACGGATGGTTCGGCCATGTTTGCTTCACATCTTTTTCTGTCCAGACCTTCCATTTCCCTTCTTCCTTCAGGCCGATGGACACAACTTCCTTTTTTCCGTAAAAAGATGAAGAAGGCAGCAAAAAGGCTGATCGCTTATATCCGTGGATGCTGATGGTGACGTTTGCTTTAACCGCTATTGGCGCTTCTCCGGAGTCGGATAAAACTCCTGAAGGAACATCAACGGAAACGACAAAAGCGTTTTGTCCATTAATCCATTCAATGATGTTTTTCACATCATCTCTTAGCGGATGCCTTGCACCGACCCCCAGCAAAGCGTCAACGATGACTTGGTAATGATTTTGTTCATATTCGGCTGTTTCGAGAAAACCGCTGTTTTTATAAAAAGCGAAATGATGCTTCGCTGCTTCACTTTTCGGTGCCCCAAGCGGAAAAGAAAGATCGGCATGGTAGCCGTTTTGTTTTAAATATCTGGCCAAAACAATTCCATCTCCGCCGTTGTTGCCTTTACCGGACAATATTAAAATGCGATCATCTTTTTTTACGTACGAAACAAGCTTTTGAAATAAAGAGCGCCCGGCGTTTTCCATCAACACAATAGAAGAAAGGCCATTTTTTTCTGCCAGATTGTCAATGTTGCGAATATCCTCTTCAGTATAAACGAACACGAACAACACCTCCTCTCAAAAAGGAAAGAAAAAATAAAGGGATGATTAGCTATTTTGCTTCTTCAAAATATTCTTTGTAAAACCCGCCTACTTTTCCGGAATTGTCGATAATAAAATAATACTCTTCCGTTTCGTTCAAGACATCATAAGTTTGTCCAGGTGTCAATACATTATTTACCATATACTTTTTTGCATTTGTATGTAAACATACAACTTTTTTATTCGCTTTTTTGTTTTTCCATGATAGATGATTCATGTTTGCCACTCCTTCAATCGCTCGTTTTCATATGAAAAGAAGAACGCGGAATGCGTTCTTCCTTCATTAGTGATTTACCCTTCCAGCAAGAGCTGCTCTGGATCCTCCAACAGCTTTTTGACAGTTGCCAAGAAGCTGACAGCTTCTTTTCCGTCAATAATACGGTGGTCATATGATAAAGCAATATACATCATCGGACGGTTTTCAATGCGCTCTTCGTCAATCGCAACTGGGCGAAGCTGGATTTTATGCATCCCTAAAATACCGACTTGAGGTCCATTTAAGATCGGTGTTGACAATAAAGATCCGAAAATACCGCCGTTAGTTATCGTAAATGTTCCTCCTTGCAGATCCGAAAGCGCAAGTTTATTTGCTCTCGCTTTTGCTGCAAGATCGGCAATTTCTTGCTCGATTTGAGCAAATGTTAAGCGATCTGCATCTCTTACAACAGGAACAACCAAACCTTCATCTGTAGAAACAGCTACTCCAATATCATAATATTTTTTCAACACAATTTCATCGCCTTGAATTTCCGCATTCAGTAGAGGGAATTTTTTCAAGGCTGCGACTACTGCTTTTGTAAAGAAGGACATAAAGCCTAAACGAACATCATGCTCCTCAAAAAATTGATCTTTTCTCCGTTTGCGGATGTTCATAACTGCTGTCATATCCACTTCATTAAAGGTTGTCAGCATAGCTGCTGTATTTTGAACTTCTTTTAGACGTTTGGCAATGGTTTGTCTTCTGCGGGACATTCTGATCCGTTCCACAGGCTTCTGATCTGCAACCGTTGCCTTTTGTGTTTCTTGCGGTTCTGGTTTTGGTTTATTAGGGGCTTTTTCTTCCGCTTTTGGCGCTTCATAATATGCAATATCTTGTTTGCGAACACGACCGAGCGGATCAGCCGTCGGCACGGCCGATAAGTCGATTCCTTTTTCACGTGCAAGCTTTCTTGCTGCAGGCGTTGCGATTGGGCGCGGTTTGCCTGCAGACTGTTCTTCCGATTCCACTTGAACTGTTTGCTCCTCTCGATTTTGCTCTGGAGCGGCTTCTACTTTTTGTTCTGGCTGAGGGCTGCTTGCCTGTGGAGCTTCACTTGCGCCTTCATCGATGATTCCGATGACTTCGCCAACTTCGACAACATCGCCCTCATTTTTAAATACTTCTTTTAAAACACCAGCATGTTCAGCAGTAATTTCAACATTGACCTTATCGGTTTCCAGCTCAAGAATGTATTCGCCTTTTTCAATTTTATCGCCAGGTTTTTTCAACCATTGAGAAATTGTACCTTCTAAAATGGATTCTGCTAGTTCTGGAACTTTAATTTCAGCCATTTTTTAAATTTCCTCCTCATTCATTCCATGTAAGCGCTTCTGTTATGATTCGGCTCTGCTCTTTTTTGTGAATTGTCGGGTCTCCTTCTGCAGGGCTTGACCGTCTTGGACGTCCAATATATTTAACAGCGAGCTTATCACCCACAATAGATTTTAATTGCGGATATGTGAAAATCCACGATCCCATATTCTTCGGCTCTTCTTGCACCCAGACGATTTCCTGCAAGTTAGGGTATCTTTCTATAATCTCTTTAATTTCTTCTTCAGGGAACGGATAAATTTCCTCCACCCGTACAATATGAAGAAAATCTTTTTGATCTAATTTTTGTAGACCATTCGCCAATTCTATCGATATTTTGCCAGTGCACAAAATTAAACGTTTTACTTTTTCTTTATTTTGACCTAAACCAGGCTGCTCAATAACCGGTTGAAATTGACCTTCAGTCAGCTCTGTAACGTCGGAAACCGTATTTGGATTACGCAGCAAGCTTTTTGGCGTCATAATGATGAGCGGACGCACTTCTTCTTTTGTTAAAATCGCTGCTTGTCTTCTTAGCAAATGAAAATATTGAGCAGCAGTCGTTACATTTGCCACCGTCCAATTGTTTTCTGCAGCAAGGGTCAAGTACCGTTCCAAACGCCCGCTGGAATGTTCCGGTCCCTGGCCTTCATATCCATGTGGCAGCAACATGACGAGTCCAGATTTTTGTCCCCATTTTGCCCTGCCGGCTGAAATAAATTGATCGAATATGACTTGTGCAACGTTTGCAAAATCACCGAATTGTGCTTCCCAAATGACAAGCGTTTCCGGAGAAAATACGTTATATCCGTATTCAAATCCCAATACAGAAACTTCAGACAACGGGCTGTTATGAATCGCAAACGATGCTTGAACATCCGACAAACGATGCAGCGGCGAGAAGGTTTTGCCTGTTTTCACATCGTGCAAGACTAAATGTCTATGAGCAAAAGTCCCGCGTTCCGAATCTTGTCCAGTAATTCTAAGCGGAGTTCCATCTCTCAAGATTGTCGCAAAAGCGAACGCTTCTGCAAGCGACCAATCTACTTTTCTTTCTTCTTCATATACTTTTGCCCTGCGTTCTAGAATTTTTTGCAATTTATTAAAAACGGTGAATCCTTCTGGGAAAGTAATTAATTCCTTGTTAATTTTGTCAAGGACATCCACCGGCACAGTCGTGTCGATTTTGGGCAGACCATGGCTGACCGTTTCTGGAATATGAATTTCCTCTTCTTGGTGTTCGTTTTTTGGAACTTTATCGTATGCTTTTTTCAGCCGATCCTGCACTTCTTGTTCAAACTTTCTTGCGTCTTCTAAAGAAATAATTCCATCGCTTTCAAGCTGTTTAGCATATAATTTGCAAATTGTTTCATGTTTCTTAATTTTTTCATAAAGCAACGGATTTGTCGCCATCGGCTCATCCATTTCGTTATGCCCGTAACGGCGGTATCCGATTAAATCAATTAAGAAATCTTTATGGAATTTATTGCGATACAAAATGGCAATATAAACAGCTGCCAAACATGCTTCTGGATCATCCGCATTCACATGAACGATCGGAATTTCGAAGCCCTTGGCTAGGTCGCTGGCATATTTTGTTGATCGAGAATCATGGCTTTCCGTCGTAAATCCAATCATATTATTGGCGATAATGTGGATTGTTCCTCCGGTTTTGTAACCGTTTAACTGACTAAGGTTAAGAGTCTCTGCCACGACTCCCTCGCCAGGGAATGCTGCATCGCCGTGAATCAGCACAGCCATGGATTTGTGAATATCTTGTTCAGGATATCCGCGCACATTACGATTATCTTGGGCTGCACGTGTATACCCTTCCACAATCGGATCCACAAACTCTAGATGGCTAGGGTTGTTCGCTAGCGTGAGCCGTGCACGAACAACATTATGATCTTTAATTTTTCTGTCCGCACCTAAATGATATTTCACATCTCCGGTCCAGCCGTAGTTGATTCCGATTGAACCTTCAGACGGAACCAATTCTTTGTTCGGTGCATGCTGGAACTCAGAGAAAATAAGCTCAAATGGCTTTCCTAACACATGAGCCAACACGCTTAGTCGGCCCCGATGCGCCATTCCGATGTTTATATTTGTCGTTCCGCTTTTCACAGCTTCAGAAATCAGCTCATCAAGCATCGGAACGAGCATATCAACACCTTCAATGGAGAATCTCTTTTGGCCGACAAATGTTTTATGGAGAAAAGATTCAAATCCTTCAACTTCTGTTAATCGCTTCAAAAGAGAAATGCGTTTCTCTTTTGAAAGTGTTTTGAAAATTTTCCCAGATTCCACCATTTCGTTGAGCCATTCATGCTCTTCAAAATTGTGGACATGCTGAAATTCAAATGCAATCGATTTTGAATAAACATCTTTTAAATATTGGATCGCTTCGTACCCGTTGTGTACATGATCAGGAGTATACGGACTCAACAATTTGGCCGGTATTTCAATTAAGTCCTCTTTCGTCAGACCGTATCTTGATTCATTCAAAACATCTTCTTCGTTATGTTTTATCCCCATAGGATAAATAGAAGCATCCAAATGTCCAAATGTCCGAATATCCTCTGCAAACCTTACAGCAGCTGCTACTTTTTGCAGCTTTTCAAACGTATAAGACAAATTTCTGCTTACAGTGGATGAGGAGTTTACATAAGATTGTTCAGTTAGAGCCTCAGGAGCCCCCCAAGCATCAAACATGTTTCTTAATTCTTCATCAACAGAATTCGGATCTTCTAAATATTGTTCATATAAGTCCATGACATACCCTAAATTAGGTCCGTGAAAATCACGCCATGCGATTTTTAAATTTGACGAAGTTTCTTCCATTTTCTTAAAAACCCCCAATGATCACTAATCATTAGAATTCTTCTGCTTTGTTTCCCCACAAAAAATTTTTTTAAATTCTCATCACCATCCCACAAGAAGCAAGCTATATTTTTTTAAATAACCGCTTCCACCGCTATTTTAACACTATTCATCAGATTGACCAATAGTATTTACTTAAAAATTAGCATCTTTATATAATAATTTTCTTGATTTTTTGAATACATGTTGTATTCTGCCATGTTTTGGCGGTTTATTCGATTGTTTTTTGCAGCAATTTTTTCAAAAGCGGGAACAAGACGTCCGGGAGTTCTGTGATATTTTGCACCATGATGCTGTGTTTTCCATAAATCGTTTTCATTACCTTTCTTTTGCTTTCTTCAACTGCTCCGGCGGATAAAAATATGTTCAGCACCTCTATACCGTGCTTTCGTGCATTCATTACGGCTTCATGTGTATCGACAATTCCGTTTTGATCATATCCGTAGGCAGCAGGCTCACCGTCTGAAAAAACAAGAAGAAATTTTTGCTTCTCTTTTCTTGCAAGCAGTTCGTTTGTCATATGCCGGATCGCAAAACCGTCGCGGTTATCTTCTTCAGGCAAAAGCTGCATGATTTCTGGTCCTGAGCTGGAGCTAAGTGAAGTTTCGAAGTTGATTACTTTTTTGAAATAGTTCGGCTGGTTGTTTTCTGTACTGTTTGCCGAGTCTTCCCAAAAACCGACAATTTGATGTGGAACCCGAACAGACTTTAACGTTTCATGAAACAAAATGATGCCTCGTTTCGTTTCTTCCATTTTGTCGTGCATGGATGCAGAGCAGTCGACGAGCAGTGTAAACACCCCGTCAAGATCATTCGCAGGATTCCTTTTTTTGAAAAAAAGCTTCGGGTTTTCATCCGTCCATAGACGCAACAGCTTTTTATTCAATCTGCCAAAATGTTCATCTTGTTTTGGATATGTCTTTTTATGTTCAAGCGTTTTTTGAATGATTCGCTGCAAACGTTTTTTGTACACGATCAATTGCTGCAATTCCTTTTCATACGCAGATTTTTCTGCTTCCTTTGGCATGTTTGCCGTCAGGAAATATGCTTTTGCATGCTTGTTTTCCTTCCCGAGTTGTTGTTGTATTTCTTGCTCTGCTTCTTTTTGCAGCTTTTCATCAGCATTTACTTCGTCATAATAATTGTTTTGAGTCTGTCTAGCTGAACCTTCCACAATCACAAGCGCCTGATCTCCCGTCTCAGTTTGCCTTGCATGTTCATCTATTAAATTCGTTTGCGTTCCTTGTTCTAAATCAAATTGCAAAAAGCTTTTCGTCGGTGTGGATGTTTCACGATGCCATATGGCCATTTTTTCATCATGAAGATCTTCATCGCCCTTTTTTACATTATCCAGTGCATCATGATTTTGAAGCCGGTCTTTTCGTTTCATGTCGTCAAAAGTCAAGGTATGGAGATCTTTTTCCGATAAATCAGGCAAAATGAAATAAGTATGGATCAAATCTTTTTTCAACACTTCATCCAACAGCCTCATCGTCTTCAGGACAATATCGGAAACTTCTTTCGTGCTATTTGCATCGTATACGTTCATCACTTGTTCCTTCACGAAAGGCAGCAGTTCATCTATTTGGACGCTTATTTCTGGTACATTCAAAACAGGTGATGTGGCCGTAGCCATTTCATACAGGGCCGCAAAGAGCGCATCGGTTGCAAATCCCCGATCAAGACTTGCTTTCAGCTGATCATGGTAATATTTTTTATAAATATTCAGTCGCTTGCGGAAATAGCGCTTTGTCCCGGGACGATCGCGTTTAACCAGTTCTTCAATCCGGACATCTTCAAGCAGCATCAACAGCTGTTTTGCAAATTTTTGATGATGTAATGTCCGAACGAGATCATGAAATGCAGCAATTTGATGAAAATCCGTATAATAATAGCTGCCAATTGCGCGCAAATAAATGTCTGATTTAAATCCTGCAAGCTTGTCTTCTTCCGCACGATCGTTCCAAAAATGGCTGATATAAATTTTTTGTTCTGCTGGATGAAAGTAAGACTGAACGGCAAAAGCGATATCGATATCTCTTCGTTTTGTCAATGTTTGCGCTAAATCGGACAGCTCCATCATTAACATTGAATCTATGATTTCATCATTAAATTTTATATAATGCATCGGATTTCCCTCACTCAAAAACGGTTTCTGCAATGTTCATGATCGCTCTTTTTTCCAGCTCATCATCCAATTTTGCTGCAATGGCCCGTTCAATCGCTCTTAAAGGGGGCAAATAAACCGACAAATCGCAGGCATCGATCAAAGCCCGGATGGAAGCTGCTTCTTCCGAAACCTTCCCGATTTTTACTTGTGTAATAATGTCGCTGGATAATGTGAGAAACTTTTCTATCAGCTTTTCATCTTTTAAAGAAGACTGCTCAGTGAGCACTTGTTTTAACTTTTCATTTTGTACATATGGAACATCAATCACGACGAATCGGTTTTTCAACGCTTCGTTTAACGGAACCGTCCCTACATACCCTTCGTTAATAGCTGCGATGACACCAAATCCCTCTTTCGCCGCCACAACCTCTTGTGTAAATGGATTCGTGATCCGCCTCCGGTAATCTAGCACCCCATTTAAAATTGGCAATGTCTCAGGTTTCGCCATATTGATTTCATCTATATATAAAAAATGCCCTTTTTTCATCGCCTGAATAACAGGTCCTTCGACAAACTCAATGGCTGTTTGATTGCTGGAATTGACAATCGTTTTATATCCAAGCAATGCTTCGGCATCAAGATCAACTGAACAGTTAATGCTGTGCATCGGCTGAGAAAAAAATGATGACAGCGTTTCAGCAAGTTTCGTTTTCCCAGCACCGGTCGGTCCTTTTAACAAAACATTTTTTCCAAGGGCCAATGCCACCAGCGCATCATACAAAATGACTGGATCGTCAGACAAAAAACCGCCTTGTCCAATTAATCTTTGATCTTGATCAGAATGCACCCGCTTTTTGCGAGATTCAATTACATTTATTATTTCTTTTGGCAAATGAAGCTCTAAAGACATCATAAAAATTTCCTTTCTAATCATCACGTTCTTTTTTATATTGTTTCACTACATAACTATATCATATCCTTTTTTAACACATTAATTTTTAAGATTCTTTTGAATTTAAAATATTGTAATTTTTACAGACAGCACAAACCATAGACGTGGTTTGTACTACTGGGATTGTCCAGAAAGTCAAAATCCATCAAATCATAAGCATGAATATATCAACGTTTTAAAAAAAGTTAAAGGGGCGTCTATAAGCCCAAAAATCGACTTATTAGACAGCCCCTATAAATCAATAAATTATATAGAAATTTATTTATATTGAACTCAACTTTCGCATACTAGTAGCTTAGTTAAAATTTTATATATATAGATCTTGTAATTCAAATGTATCATTTAACATTTTGGCAACATTAAGAAAGACACCTATTTTCAGACCGTCGAAAAACGGTCCAAGCTACATATCCATGCAGATGTTAACATGTCAAGTTACATCTATATAGGGAGGAATGGATTCAATCCAATCGTTTTCTATCTTACCAAATGAAAGGAAGATGATGGACGCCTTTCCGCCATTCCCCCATCTCTGGATGTTGGGAGCTCTGAACAGACAATCTTAATTATCGGAATAAAAAGAACAAATCATTTGATGGAAAAGATGAAGCTTTCCCTTTAACTGATGAACGCCGCTCCGTATCAAGAAAGAGCGGCTTTTCTGATTGGACCATCATTCGTTTACACTTGTCCTGCACCATACGAGCGTTTTCGTCGTTGTGATGGCATACAAAATCCGTTGAACACCGAACGTGCAGATTTTGGATACTAATGCGTCTTTTCAAGCGGCTTTTTAGTCTAATTCACATTCATCGAGAGGAACGACCTTTGTCTTTTTCACGATTTTATAGCCAAACCAAACTGCTAAAAACAATGGCAATCCAATGTAAGAAACGAGAATACCGTACCAGTCGATTGATTCTCCCATGAAGGCCCTGTAGTTCTGTCCCAAAATGACGACCGCGCAAAGTACCAGAGCAAACAGCGGTCCGAATGGAAACCATTTTGCTTTGTAAGGAAGATCACGGAGATCTCTCCCTTGCGCAACATACGCTTTGCGGAAACGATAGTGACTGATTGCAATGCCAAGCCATGCAATGAACCCCGACATACCAGAAGCATTTAATAACCATACATAGACGATCCCATCCCCAAAAAACGAAGCCAAGAAAGCAAGCGTTCCTAATGAAGCAGTAACCAGTAATGCATTAACAGGGACTCCCCGGCGATTCAACTTAGCCAAAAATTTTGGCGCTTTCCCCTCTTTTGCTAGCCCCCAAAGCATCCGAGTAGACGCATACATACCAGAGTTTCCAGCTGATAAAACCGCTGTTAAAATGACAGCATTCATAACGGATGCAGCGAACGCAATGCCAGCTTTGTCAAAAACGAGAGTAAACGGGCTGACCGTAACATCGCTATTCGCTAGATTTTCATTCGTATATGGAATAAGAAGTCCGATTGCTAAAATAGCCAATATATAAAATAGCAAAATGCGCCAAAATACTTGCCGAATGGCGCGAGGAATGTTACGCTTCGGATCCTCGCTTTCACCTGCTGCAACTCCAAGCAGCTCTGTTCCTTGGAAAGAAAAACCCGCCGCCATAAAAATGCCGAGAGTCGCCATGAAACCACCATGGAATGGAGCGTCGCCGATGGTGAAGTTTTTAAATCCAACCGCTTCACCACCCATAATACCTACAATTATTAAAAAGCTGACAATAAGAAAAATAATGACTGTTATTACTTTAATGAGCGAAAACCAATATTCTGCTTCGCCAAATCCTTTTACGGATAAATAATTAAGCAGAAACATAATTACTAAGCATAAAGCGCTCCATAAAAGTGAAGGACTATCAGGAAACCAAAATTTCATAATTATAGTCACAGCAGAGAGCTCTGCGGCAATCGTAATGGCCCAGTTGTACCAGTAATTCCATCCTAGAGCAAATCCGAGCGCAGGATCGACAAACTTAGTTGCATACGTACTAAACGTTCCAGTAACTGGCATATAAGCTGCCATTTCTGCAAGACTGGTCATCAAAAAATACACCATTATACCAATTGCAATATACGCTACCAGCGCTCCGCCCGGCCCAGCAGTATGAATTGCTCCACCGCTGGCTAAAAACAATCCAGTGCCAATCGTCCCACCAAGAGAAATCATCGTTAAATGCCTTGTTTTTAGCTTGCGTCGAAGCTGGTTAGGCGAAGAATGGGCGGTCGTAGCTGTTTCCTTCTTTTTAATAACGCTTTCCATTGTTTTCATCGCTCCTTTTTTCTTTGTCATGGAAAGGAGCCGGGTGATAATCGAGTAGGAGTGGGTGACTAACCCCCGACCTCTCACACCACCGTACGTACCATTCAGTATACGGCGGTTCAATTAAGATGACGCAGAAATTGATATCTTTCGAATAGACTTCTTAACCTTTGTCGACTCCAGTAGGAGTTGTCGAGGGTTTTGTGTAGAATGGGACTGCAGGCAATCCGACAGTATTTCTTGCGTATTACCCCACTCGAATGGCTTATGCGTTGGAACACTTAATCCTCTGAGTTTCCGAATTTTTGTTTTCGGCGTTTTCCACTCTTTCCATAAACACATTCGAAGTCTTCGTCTGATCCATTCGCCAAATTCTTTGAACTTACTTGGCGTATCTGCCAAGGCAAAATAGCCGCACCATCCCCTTGCGTTAAGCTAACTGCTCTTCTGCCTTTGCAGCTCGGGACTTTCACCCTAGAGATTACACCCATGCTGGGCGCACCAAAAAAGCCGCCGAAGGTGATTCGGCGGCAATACAAACATTACCCGTATCAACCCTTCCGTGAAGATAGCGCTCCACGGCTGCTTTTCTTCAGGCAAACCGTGACAGTGCTGCCCCTGTTCGGTGGCAACCCCAGTCCGCACATCCAGAGAAATGTGCGAACTTCGGCGGCTTTCCCTTTCCAGCGAAGTCTTCAATGTTCTCTGCATCTCGTTCGCAGTACTCATAAAAGCCGCAACCTCTACCTCATCGGGTGAATGAGGATGCTATTTATTTAATTCCATAATGATTATAAAACAATTTTTGTGCAAAAACAATATCTATTTGCACCTCGATTGAGACAAGATTTTTTCGTATAGAATTTTTTAAAATCCAACCATTGCTTTCAAGGGATGATCAATCGGTCTACCAGATGATTGTTGTAGATAGAAGACATGGTTTCTCGTGATGACTTCGATCTTTTGTTTAGAAATGATTTTAAATATGGTTCTTACGAAATTTTTTATGAAAACGAGTAAGGGTTGAAAACAAGTTTATATTTGTTATTTCGCAATAGTTATCACAATCGATAAAGTACCTGTTTCTCTAACAAAAATAATCCAGTTCGTCCGCAAGTCACTCGTTTTATTATTTGTAAGCGATTGATTTGACCCTCAAGCAGACCGATGTTTTAGGGGGAAGTAAAGCATTCCTTACAGCTTGGATATCACTTCTCAGCCTAAAAGCATAATAATAAAATGGTGTTGGGATCATTTCACCCTCCCTCTATAAACTTTAATTTTCTTCAAAATTCTCACGTTTTCTTTAAATTTCACTAACTTCCAATAGCTTCTTCACCTCATGTTAGTAGATATTAATTGAATATATTTACATGGTAGGGTCCGTCCCACCTAACAGATTTACAATATCTGTAATATCCTGTATGACCGTGCTCCTAATCAATACCTATAGCACCTCCTTCAGATCAACAGAGTATGACTTATTTTCTAAAAATTATTCCATATCATTTGCTGAATTCGTTGCAAAATATAAATTTTTATATACAATTGTATTTCTTGTCAATAATGTCGAAACATTTTTAACAACCCTAAATTTCATACATATACAAAATCTCCAGTAAGATGGATGTATCGGCAAATTAGACGATTCTATCATTCTTCCGATTAAAAAAGCAATTAGCCAACAAACGGCTGATTGCTTCATGTTTCTCATTCTCGCAAAATATAATTTTAAAAGTAAGATCTGGCTCCTAAATATCGATCGTTCCAATATTTTTGGTTTAAATTCGATATTTGCACGCCACTTGATCCGGCATGAATGAAATCCCCATTTCCAAGATAGATTCCCATGTGGGAAGGACCTTCTTTATATGTTGAAAAATATACAAAGTCTCCGACATCTGGTGAACTTACTGGTTTCATCATGTTCCAATAACCGGCTGTACTTAACCGAGAAACGGATGTCACTTTGTTTAATACATAGTAAACAAATCCGCTGCAGTCAAAACCAGATGGCGTATTTCCGCCCCATCTGTACGGAACTCCAACTAATTTTTTGGCTTCTCGAATCATTACTAAAACTTTGCCGTTTTGAGTAGATGAATCAGAATTCGTTTTTGTACCGGAATTCACTTGACGTGCACTATCGGCTGAAGAGCCTGACAGCTTCAATACTTGGCCGGGGTAAATAACGTCAGATGAAAGGTTATTCGCAGCTTTTAATTGATTGACGGTTAATTTAAATTTTACAGCAATTTTCCATAGAGAGTCGCCTTTTTGGACGGTATATGTATTTTGTGAACTTGCTTTATTTGAAGTTTGTGAGGTTTGTTTGGGCGCCTGCACCTGTTCTTTGGCGCTAACCTTTTCGCTAGATACAGCTTGGCTGGATCCAGATAGTTTTAACACTTGGCCAGGATAAATTAAATCGCTGGTTAATCCGTTCAGCCTTTTTAATTCGCTGACAGACGTTCCGTTGTTTTTGGCAATGCCCCATAACGTATCACCTTTTTTCACTGTGTATGTCGAACCAGTTTGTTTAGGAGCCGCCTCTGTTTGATTATTAGTAGTTACTTTCGCTTTCGGAGAAGACGATGCTTCTGAAGGAATATTTAAAACCTGACCTATGTATATTGTATCGCTTGTAAGTCTATTTGCTTCTTTTAACTTTACAACAGTAGTATTATATCTTTGCGAGATTCCCCAAAGAGTATCCCCGGCTTCTACTCGAATCGTTTCAGCGGAAGCGACTCCTGCGAAAACCGAAGATCCAAGAACCGCGGATGTCGTTAATCCCAACACTTTTTTCTTCATACAGCCTTTCCTCCTCATATGAGACATCCTATGTTCGTTTATCGTACAATAAAATTTCTTACTTATTATATCGACAACTTTCTTCATATTTTACTATATTATAAGATAAAATTCATCATTTTTTCAAAAAAGAGGATGATAGACCTGTATTGTAAATATTTTCAAAGCAGCCTATTCGATCGTTTATTTTTCATCATCAAATGGGTAAATCCAGAACGTTTCTTTATGAAAAAATTGTTGAAATTGAGGGAGGTCTTTTCCTCCTTCTTCTATTTTTTCTACGATGGAATAAGTTTGCGATCGATGAGCCTTCAATGCCTGTATTTTTATATCTGCAACTTCAGATATATCGATTTCTACATCCGGCTCGCCTATATGTTCAAATCGATCGTTTGAAAAAGCTATGCAATAAACGGTTGGACGCTCCTCCCTTTTCAAGCGTTTCACCGCACGAATAACCGCCTCGCCACAAGCGTTGTGATCTGGATGAACAGCATAACCAGGATAAAACGTGACAAGAAGGGTCGGTTTGACTTCCCGGATGATCTGTTCAAAGTGGTCTGCCAATTTTTCTTCATCTTCAAATTCCAATGTTTTATCCCGATAGCCGAGCATTCGTAAATCGTTTATATTTAAAATTTTTGCGACCTGCTCCAATTCTTTTTTTCGAATATCTTTTAATGTCTCCCTATTGGCGATTAAAGGCTTTCCCATGCTGCGGCCCATTTCGCCTAAAGTGCAGCAAGCATACGTGACAGGTACGTTTGCTTTCCGTTTTAAAGCGATCAGTCCTGCTGCTCCGAACGATTCATCGTCGGGATGAGGCAGGATCACTAATAACCTCTCTTCCATTTATTCCTCTCTCCTTTTTAAGTAAATGGAGTTTCACTAATTTGTAATGCAATGGCAAGCTTTCCATCTCGATCGTGGCCGGCCATGAGAAGGCGATTTTGTTCATCAACGGTATAATCGGTAAGACCTTCAGCATACACCCAGCCTTCCTCTGTTTTTAATCCGACACGGTATGGTCCTGTTCCTTTTATTTTACCTTGTGAAAATGTAATTTTTGCATTTCGGACAAACGCGACAATAGTCATGCTGTTTTGATTGTGGTGTGAAGTATAAGCACCGGTTGTCGTTTCAAGATGAATATACACCTCTTTATGTAAAAAAGAATCAATGATTTTTTGAACCCTTATCGGATCAATCGGTTTCAAAGCTTCCACCTTCTTTATTTTGTTAAGATTTTCTCATACATCTCCATATGCTTGCTGATTAATTCAAGCTTCTCTTCCGGTGAAATGTCGGCTGCTATAATGCGTTTCAGCGCATCTAGTAATTTTTTATCTGGACTTTTTCTTACTCTAGGGTGAGTCATTTCATCGAGGAGTTCTTTTTTAATCGCCTCTTCCAACGTTTTTTTCTCATCTGACCCTACTGAAAGAGTTCGGTTTGACCAAAGTTTTCTGTATGCATGAAGAAGTTCGTTATCATTCACATTTATTCACCTCGAGGAACCTGCTTGCATGAGGTTACTTTGAGAGTCTAGTCTTCCATATCGTTTTGAAAGAAGGTTCACTCATTGTAAAAATGATGATGCCTGTCCAAATGCAAACAAAGGTGATCAATTCTACAACAGTAAACGGCTCGTGGTAAAGAAAAACGCCGAGAAAAAAAGTGATCGTTGGCGCAATATATTGCAAGACTCCGAGAAAATACATCGGAATTTTAGGCGTACCTTTCGCAAACAGCAATAAAGGGATCGCCGTAATGACGCCTGTTCCCATTAGAAGAAAGTTGGTCGATGCATCCCATTCAAAAAAAACACTGCTTCCTAACGATTCTAAGTATAGCACATAAATGATTCCAATTGGAAACACAACAAACGTTTCAAGCGCCAGACCAAAAGCAGAATCTAATTTTATCACTTTTTTAGCCAGTCCATAAAACCCGAATGTACTCGCAAGAATAAGCGATGTCCACGGGACATGGCCATAATGGACAGTTGATATGAGCACTCCGAAAGCCGCAAACAAAAACGCGGTCTGCTGCCCTTTGTTTAATTTTTCATGCAAAAAGATCATTCCTAATAGTACGCTCACCAATGGATTTATGTAATAACCAAGACTTGTCTCAAGTACACGGTCATGATTCACCGCCCAAATATAAACAAACCAATTGGCGCTGATTAAGAAGGATGAAAGAGCCAACGTTAACAAAATCTTGGGTGATTTAACGATTTTTGTGCACTCATATAAAAAATCAGCAAATCGTTTTTGGAACAAAAGCAACAGCAACACAAAAACAAAAGACCATATGATTCGATGAGCCAAAATTTCCTCAGATGACACATGGTCTAATACTTTCCAATAAATAGGGAATATCCCCCATAAAATATAAGATAGACTAATATACATGATTCCTGATCTCATGCTAGATCATCTTCCTTCCCATATCACACATTATATTCTGTTTCGATCGCTTTTTCCAAGAAATTGTTTTGAACGATCTTTCCGCAGCAGTCATATATTACAATGTAACAATTAGGGTCGAAGAGGGATGTGTGAGCAATGAATCTTTGGAAAAACATGAATGCCGGACATGTTGAACAATATATTCAGGAAGTAATGAAGCAAGCGTTTGGTTCACACTATACAGAGCAATTCCCATTCACCAGTCCTTTTCCTATTATGAATCATAAAGAAGCTCCTCCTTCACCTGAATTTTATGAGACAGATGAATTTATCTATATTAAACTTCCGATGAATGATGATTTAAAAAAAATGATAAAAATCCAACATAACCAACACCATTTGCATCTTATGAATTATCCGGAAAAAAATCAACAAAAAAAATTTGTATTTCCTGCACCTGTGAAAAGAAAAGGGACAAAAGCCGTTTTTTCTGACGGAATTCTTGAAATTAAATTCGTGAAATTAAAAGATCATCATTATACGGAAATTGATCTTTTCCCATCTGAGTAAAATGAGGCCGGTTTTGTTAACCAGCCTCCACTCATCCAATTTTCGTATGGATAAACTCCGCACTGCCAAAAGGGATCTTCAACATATTCTTGAAACTGAAGATGAAATGCAGACAAATCCGATTCCGCATTTTACTTTAATCCCTTTTCTTAACACCAATTCAAAAATATCGAAGCGAACGTTCGCCGCATTATATGAAAGCTCAACAAAAATGAAATGAAAATGGCAGAACGATAGGGAGGTCTATGATTATTAAATTTTTTAAAATGAAATGAAAAGTGGAGAAGGTAGGCAAGAATTTAAAAGCAAAATATTTGTCACTTGCCCTTTTTTATTTGCGATCACTTTACATATATTTGGATGCCTTAGTTGTATTAGCAATCATTCCCTCTTGCTTTATCGTATAGAAAAAATCAGTTAAGTAAAGCTTTTGCAACAGGACTTTCCTTAAATAAAGTCCTTTCAATGTCAACAATATGCTTGAACAAATCTGAAAATAAAGAAGGCGGCCGGAAGACCAAGCCGCTGCTGTCAATTTTATTCCATCTTCGATTTCAATACTTCAATTGCTTTTTTCATTTGGGTATCATTTTTTTCAATTTTTTCTCTTACTAAATCCATCAGTTTGATTGTCGTATCTTGTGAGATTTTCCCCGTTTGTTTTAATTGATGGTCTCTTTGGAAAGCAACAACAGTATTTTTTAATGCTTTATCAAAATATCCGTCCACATCTGTTTTATAGCCTAAAGCTTGAAGCATTTTCTCAGCTGTTTTCACTTCTGTTGAAACGTCGCCTTCCTGCAACGTTTTTTCCGGATTTAAATATGGTAAATGAGCATATTCAGGCAAAGTCACTTTATATTGAGGTTCTATTCCTTTTTCGTGAATCCATTTGCCTGAAGGTGTCAGCCATTTGGCAATCGTATATTTCATCGACGAACCGTCTTCAAACGTTTTAGCGCTTTGAACGGTTCCTTTTCCGAACGTTTTTTCTCCTACAATCGGAATTCCCTCCGATTCGTTCAAAGCCGCGGCCATAATTTCGGCTGCGCTGGCTGTTCCATTATCTGTGATGACTACGACCGGAACATCAACGATTGGTTGATTTTCCGCTTTATAAATATCCTTTGATCCGTCTTTTGCTTCAACTTGCAAAATCTTTTTGCCTTTATCAACAAACATATTTGACATCGTTATGGCTTGGTCCATCAATCCCCCAGGATTTTGTCTTAAATCGAGGACAATTCCTTTTACTTTTTTCTCCTTCAGCTCTGTCAATGCATCTGCCAATTCTTTTCCAGTGTTCTCGGAAAATTTTGTGATTTGTATTTTTCCAATTTTATTTTCTACTACTTCACTATAAACTGTTTCAATCGGAATCGTATCTCTTGTAATCGTAAAGGTCAGCGTGCCGACGCCATCCCGTTCAATTTCAAGGCTTACTTTCGTTCCTTTTTCGCCACGAATAAGAGATACCGCTTCATTCACAGACATTCCTTCAACACTTTTATTGTCAACTTTTAAAATTTTATCTCTCGGCTTCAACCCTGCTTTCTCGGCAGGCGAGCCTTTTATCGGTGAGACGATCATGATATAGCCGTTCGTCTCTGTTACTTCTGCACCGATTCCTTCAAAGCTTGAAGATATATTTTCTTCAAATCCTTCTGATTCTTTCAAATCCATATATGACGTATACGGGTCGTCGAGAGATTCTACCATCCCTTTGACAGCACCTTCTACCAATTTTTCATCATCTATTTTTTTATAATATTCTTGCTTTAACGTATCATATGCTGAATAAAGCTTCTCAAAACTATCATTTTCTTTTTCAGATGCTGACGTAAAGTTGAGTAATGTGAGCGTAAAACCGCAAGTTATTATGACCGTCAGTACAATTGCGATGAAAAAATTTCGTTTTTTAATATACAACACAACTCCCCCTTTAATCCATCCATTTCATTATGTCCGACAATTACAATATCGTCAAACGATCTATGTGTTTCTGTCGGCAAAGAAATGGCAAGTCAAAACGTTAAATCAACGCTCTTTCATCCTTCATCTCTTGTTTATGAAAAAATCAATCCCGCTTCAGCGGGAGAGCTTCGGTTAAATTTTCTTTACTTTTTGGAAATATTCTTCAAGTGTTAAATTATTTTCATATATGACTTTTGCAGCTTTCTTTCCAACGTAGCGAATATGCCAAGGCTCATACTTATATTTTGTGATCGCTTCTTTCCCTTTCGGATAGCGGATAATATAGCCAAATTTATGGGCGTTTTGTTGAAGCCATTTTCCTTCCTTCGTTTCCCCAAATTTTTCAGTAATTTGAAAATCTACACTTTCACTCGTCACATCAATAGATAACCCTGTCTGATGCTCACTTTGACCAGGTTTTGCTACTGCTTGAACTGCTTTTTGCTCCCCTTTTTGTTTTTTTTCTGCTTCAAACAGCTCAACCTGCCGATCGTACGAACGAAAGCCTGAGGCTCCGAAAAGAATCACGCCGTCTTTTTTCGCAGCTGCAAAAAGCTGTTCAAGTGCCGCAGCTGCTTCCTTGCGCAAATAACGCTTCGGAACATCCGCGTCCCCGAATGAAAACTGTATGTTTGGCACTGTCAAATCATTTGGTTTATAGTCGACAGGAAGGAAAAAATCTTTATTGACAAGAACTAAAATATTGTCAGGATTTTGAATAACGGGTTGACCGTTAACCGTTTGTACGACATTAAAATATTGCTCCTCAAGCAAAAATTCCGGATCAATTTGTTCTGTTTGGACGGTTTTTTCCGTTGTTTGGACGAGTTCTTTGTTTTCTACTGTTTTTGCTTGCGGTTCATTCTCTTCAACATAGTCGCTTCCATGAAAAAAGGGAAGCTTATCAAATGGCATTGAGCATCCGGCAAGCATCAAAGCTGCAAGAATCGTGACTGCGATGATTTTATGCATAAAAATTCCCACCTTGTATAATCTCTCACTCCTATTTTAACACTTGTCCAAACAGAAGAAAAACGGTTCTTACATTATAACTTATCATAACGTTCAATAAAAGAAAGGAGCAGATGACGATCTTTCAAAAACTAAAACAAGAGAGTGAATGTAATAAATGGAGCTAAGCCGTTTCCTTCAATTTTTGTGAACATGTTTTAAAAAATAAAAAGCGGCATGACGCCGCACATGCCGTTTTATTCCTGTATAGCAGCTTCAAGAGCGATTTCAACCATTTCGTTAAAGGTCGATTCCCTTTCGGCAGCAGATGTTTCTTCCCCAGTCAGGACATGGTCGCTGACCGTTAAAACAGATAATGCTCTTCTGCCGAATTTCGCAGCAAGTGTATAAAGAGCAGCCGTTTCCATTTCAAGTGCCAAAATTCCGTATTCAGCCCATTTTTCGTGCTCCGCTTGATCATTATAGAATAAATCCGTCGTGAACACGCTTCCGACTTTGACGTCGATTCCTTTTGATACTGCAGCATCATAAGCTTTTTTCAACAAATCAAAATTAGCGGTAGGCGCATAATCAACAGAGCCAAACGTTATGCGGTTCATTTGGGAATTCGTTGATGCGCTCATAGCTAAAATGCAGTCTCTGATGTGGACGTCTTTTTGAATGGAACCGCAGGAGCCAACGCGAATAAGCGTTTGCACATCGTACTCTTGCATGAGTTCATGAATGTAAATCGAAATCGATGGAACCCCCATTCCTGTTCCTTGGACAGAGATGCGCTTTCCTTTGTAAGTTCCGGTAAAACCGTACATTCCTCGAACTTTGTTGTAGCATACAGCATTTTCTAAAAAAGTTTCCGCAATATATTTGGCCCGAAGGGGATCACCGGGAAGCAATATTTTGTCAGCAATCTCGTCTTTTTTCGCACCAATATGAATGCTCATGTTATCAAGCCCCTTCATTTAAAAATAATTGAAGTAATATTATCATAACATAGCAGATTTTTCATGAGAATCCGTGCAGCATATTTTGCATCCTCCAATCACCGGACGTGAATGCGGTGAATTTTTTCCCACCCACCGGTCACTAATTTATAATACTTTGTTCCATTTTTTCCTTCATCAATAAAAACAATGTCTCCTGTCCAAATATAACGTCCGTTATAATCCGGAGGGATCGCTTCCGAAATATTAAATTTCCGAAAAATTTTTTTGAGCACTTCCTGATGATTTTTTGCACGGACAGTTAAGCGGTATACGGGTCGATACCCTTTTTTCTCCCCGATGTTTGGTGTTTGAAAGATCGTCACATCATAATCGGTCGATGGATTAGACAATTTAAGAAGATTCAGTGCCAACCTTGTCCCCTCCAAATACAATTTTCCAAACTTATTTGCTGTCAATGGAGGGAATTCCTGCTGCGAATGTCAACTACTTTTGTCGAACCTTTTCTGATATTGTCAAGATAAACATAAGCCAGCACAATCCAACCGCAAATCCCGCCAAAACATCTGTTAAATAGTGAACTCCCAAATAAATTCTGCTTAATCCAATCAACAGACATAAAATACTGGAAACGGCAAAAACGACCCGCTTTCCTTTTTTTATGCGGGTGCTGATTAAATAAGCGATCAAACCGTAGACAGCTGTTGAATTCATCGTATGACCGCTTGGAAAACTGTAGCCGGAAATATCGGTCAGTCGATCAAAATCAGGGCGCTCTCTTTTCACCATTTCTTTTATCATTTCATTCATCCAACGAACTCCGTATAAATTTATGTAAAGAATAATGAACGTGATCCATTTTTTTCGAAATATATAATAAATACTTATGAAAATAGTGACAGGGAGAAGAATATGATATGAACCAATTTCTGTGAAAAAGAACATAATGGAAGTAAATGGATCATTTCGAACCCCTTCGATTGATTGAACAATTGTATCGTCAACATGGCGAACTGTCTCATTTTTAATCGCAAAGGAACTCGTTATCAAATAAAAAAGCAGGATGAAAAATATATATGTTTTATTCATCTAAGGCAGCGAAGATATGCCACTTTTTAGCGAAAGTGGGAAAGGTAATCGCTTTTTCCTCCCTTCGTTTCGTTGTATTTCTTAGTATAGTAAAAAATAGGAAAAACGCAAATCGTTTAAAACGTCTTATTCTTTTTATCGCTGATATTCGAAACAATTTTTGCTGAAACCTATGATAGAATGATAGTTGGGGAGGTGGTGGAAAACAGTGGATAAAAAAATACATCCATTCATACTATTAAAATTTGTTGATCAATTCGATCGTGTTGGGGATGTTTGCTTATGACAAATACAGCGAACATAATATAGGTTATAGCATCACTTTTACAGTCTTATGTATATTTTTTGTTTTCTTAACTATTTATGGGTTCATGAACAATAGTAAAATTAACCGAGCAAAGCAATAAAAGAATGATGCTTCTTTTTGATGTTAAATAGTAGTGATGGCCGCCTTTTAATAAGGTGGAGGAGAATTTCCTTTGCGTGCTGCTGGTATTTTCTTATTCAAGTTAAGAAGTTTACTGTTGCCGCGCATTGATAAATCCGTTCATTCATCTTTTCAAGAGAGTGTGTGAACTGGATACATTTCCTTCCGTCTTTATATACATAGAGAGCTTTGATTTTTAAGTTCTTCATCGCCATAAATTTTTGATAGCTGGCTTCTATTTCTGAGCAGCAAAAGCAGAGGGGTGACGATATGTGCTGCCCAACACCCCTTCCATTTTCGCAGCCTTAATGCGCCCTCTTCCTCCCATTTTGGGTTGGTCCGATTTTATCGCGGCCACAATAAATTTAGCTAGTTAAAAATGCCGCGTAATTTGACTGCACAGCTACTTTGACAGCTTTTCTAAACGGAATAGTCTTCTCCGTTGTCGCTAATATGAGAGCTTTGTTATACACCTACTTACGCCATAACCGACTGATTCTATTCCCCGTCGGATTTTATGACAACAGCCTTTTAAATTGGACATGATTGAAAAATTTTCATACAAAAAAACTAGGCTCTCCTTGTTTATCAGCTATATTGGCGAATGATATTGATAAGCTTGCTATCAAGATTCGGCACGTCCTGCTTGCTTACACGAACTCGAACGTAGCTTTCATCCAAATCTAGCGCTTCGGCGAGAAACCCGGAAAGTCCTCTTGCTCTTCGGTCAATTTCCATAATCATTTCAATATCGTGTTCGCCTATCGAATAGAAAACAATTTCAAGCTCCTTTAAACGGCCTCTAAATGGACCGGAAGTCGGATAAAATTCAAACTCTTGAATGAACGGTAGCCTTTTTCTTAAACGATATGGCGCTGCTTCATTTTCAACTTGAAGGAGCTTAAATCCGATTCGGTTTATACTGTTTAATACTTCCTTCATTAAGCCGCCGGGAACAACGTCGATATAGTCCGTATCTTTCGGATCGATCGCTCCTTTAATATCCAATCCGGTATGAATCCATACTTTGGATGCTCCGATAGTAATTGGAGTATCAAGCGGAAGCTGAAATGAAAACGGAATTTCTTTCGTTTCATTCGGCAGTATGACGAAAGGTTTATTGATTTGTATTTTAGCGATTTCTGCTTGCCTCTTCTCTCTACGATCATCTACTTCTTTTATATAATGCGTAAGAACGGACAAGTAAATTTCGTCAATTTTTTGTTCAACGTTTCCTCCATTAATGACAACAATTCCTTTCACCTCTTCACCGGGATAGAACGTTGAGGAGGTAAGCTTCGTATCTACTTTTGCCGCTCCAATCCCAATGCCCGCGAAAATTTTATTAAATAGAGACATTTATTCTCCCCCTATTTCGGAATTTTTCTGAATATCCTCTAGAATCTCCTCTGCTGATCTGTATGAACCATCCATTCCAAACAGCTTTTTTATAATATTCTTTGATTCTACGGAAATATCTAGCTCCTCTTCCCAACTTTTTTCTTTTTTTCCCTTTTGATCAAATGATGAATAAAGCAAAAACAATACGAAATGCCCCAGCGCATAAAAATCCGTCTGAAAGCTAATTTTACGCATCCTTTGCTTTTCCGGCTCCCATTTATGAAAACTCTCCTCTTCTTCATCTGTAATCAAACGGGACAAGCCAAAATCAATGATGGAAATACTGTCGTTGTAAAGAAGAATGTTCGGTATTCTTAAATCACGGTGGACAACGTTTTGATCATGTATATACTGGACAACTTCGAGAATTTTTGTTAAATAATGAAAAGCATCTTTTTCGGAATATTTTTTTCCAAATTGAAAGATTAATTGCTCAAATGTTAGCCCTTCTTTGTATTCCATGACAAGATATTGATGGCTACCATCATTGATTTCAGCGTATAAAGCTGGAACGGCAGGATGACTTAATTTTTGCAATATTTCCCTTTCTTTTTGAAAAGGCCGTTCACCCATTGTTTTTCTTCGCTTTCGGAGCTGCTTCAAAACGACTTTTTGATGTGTGGACAAATCTTCTGCAAGATACGTGATTCCGTAGCTCCCTACTCCTAAAAATTTTTGGACTACGTATCGTTCGATAACAGATCCTGGTTTATGCAGCCGCTCACCCCAAAGCGGAAACGGCTTCCAAAACTTTTTCCATACTTCCATCATCAGCTGCTATACGAACCGGAAAAGAATCCAAACCCAGAGCGATGTTTTCTTTTATAATAATGATGGCCGTAAGAAGTTGGATCATGTTTGTATTTTGACTTAGGATAATGCTTTTTGTGGTAGTGGCTGCTGCTGGAATAATGGTAAGGGCGATGGCCTAAAAACGATTTGATGAATTTTCTCAACATACACCTTTTCCCTCCTTCTTGTATTACTTGTTTTTACGAAAAAAATCTGTATTGGTTTCAGTTTAAAAAATTTTTTGAATAAAAAGATTGGAAGACCTGGTAATCTTCCATTCCTCTATTTCTATTACTTGTCATCCATTGCAGTTTTTTCATTAGAAAATTTTTCAAAAAAAGATCATGGTAAGCGGCTCATTTTTTTCAAATATTGAATGACAACGTCCATCATTTCCTTATATTTTTTATCCCCAAATAAATCGTAAAGACCTTTGTAATCATTATACAGATCAAGGAGGGAATCAATGATTTCCTGCTGCATAGGCTTTGTTTTCTTTTCGTTTTTTTGGCTGTTCATCGGAGCAGAAGCATTTTTCTGTGCGCCCATCCCAGCAATATGTTGGATAATATGAATATTTTGCAAATGTTGATCTGCTTCTTTTTTCGAAACGGCCAGCTTTAATTCATCCGCAGATGATTCCATCCATTCCCCGTCGCGCACCCGCACTAATTCATAAATCACTTCCTCCCACGCATCGTCTTTATACCTCCACAATTCCGTCCGGTACCCGACAATTTTGAAAATTTCATCACCATAGCCTTTCACATAAACAAGATCGCCAATTCCAAACATCAGTTCCACTTCAACCGTTTCTGACTCAAACACAGTCCCATCATATTCTGATAAAAACTGTAATGAATGTTCAAAATATAAAATTTCATTGTAATTGATTTCATATAAAAACTCTTCGTCCATCGTATGGATGTTTGTAATCGTCCCCAAAGTACCGTACAAAGTAATAACGACTTGATCGCCAATATTGAACTTCGGTTTTTTTCTTTTCAGTATGAAGGCACCCCCTTTAATGCCATCACTCTTTCGATTATCACATTATATGCATCATCAACTTGTTTGAGTTGGGCGGACTATTTTGAAGGCTCAGTCAATGTTTTTGTTCAATCAATTGAACATATTTTTCCCAAGCTTCATCAAAAACAGACATGTTTTCCAAATATGATCCATTTAATTCCAAGTAATTGCTGAGTTCATCATAATCAGTTGAATTTTTCGGAAAGCTGTGGTCAAGATAAGCATCGTTTGCAAACTTGCTGATTTTGTCCTTCGGTTTAGGATGTCTGAACGTCATCAAATAATGATAAAAAGAAGTCATATTTCCACCTTCCTAAAAAATTTGCTTGTTTCATTATAACGTTTTGATAAATTTTCGAAAATAAAAAAACCGCCTTTTTATGGAGCGGTTTTAAAGAGAAAAAATGCTCTTTCTTCAGCTGCAGCTGGAAAAAGATTTTTTATTGTTTTATAGAATGGACCATATTTATTCTCCACTGAATACAAAACAACGATCCATTATGCCAAGACACCGTTTCCTTATTGAACGGTTTCTGGAAGCGGATTTAAGTCAATCTCAAAGCCTAAATCTTTTAACATTTCGTGATCTTTTGACATTTCCTGTCCTTCAGTTGTTAAATAGTCTCCGATAAAAATAGAATTAGCCGCATATAACCCAAAAGGCTGTAGCGAGCGCAAGTTTACTTCCCTTCCTCCGGAAATGCGTATTTCTTTTGTCGGCAGCATGTAGCGGAATAAGGCAAGCACCTTTAAACAATATCGAGGATTAAGATTATTTTCTCCTTGCAACGGAGTTCCTTCAATAGGATGAAGAAAATTAACCGGAATAGAATCTGCGTCGATCTTCTTTAAAGCAGCAGCCATTTCAATAACATCTTGTTTCGATTCACCCATCCCGATAATCACACCGGAGCAAGGAGAAATCCCTGCACGTTTGACTTTGTCAACTGTGTTTACGCGATCTTCATATGTATGACTAGTGACTATATGTTCATGATATCTTTCTGATGTGTTCAAGTTATGATTGTATCGATTGACACCAGCTTCCTTCAATCGTTCCGCCTGTTCGTCTTTTAAAATTCCTAAACATGCGCAAACCGTCAAGTTGTATGTATCTTTTATTTCGCGTACAGATTCGCATATTTTTTCTAACTCATGGTTTGTAGGCCCTCTTCCGCTTGCAACGATGCAGAAAGTTCCAGCTTTCAACTCTTGTGCCCGTTTGGCCCCCTCTAAAATGGCTTCTTTTGAAAGCAGCGGGTATTTGTTGATCGGAGCCGTTGATACGGAAGATTGGGAACAGTAGGAACAGTTTTCAGGACAATATCCTGATTTTACATTCATGATCATATTTAACTTCACTTTATTCCCGTAAAATGCTTTTCGAATCTTGTAAGCACCATGCAGAAGAAGCAGCAATTCTTCATCAGGACAGTCCAAAATTGCAGCAGCTTCCTCATAAGTTATTTTATGTCCAAATAGTACGTTTTCGGCTAATTCAACCCAATCGATTCTCATTTCGTAATCCCCCTTTTCTGTAATACTTAAATGGTAAAAAAAGAAAGGATATATGTCAACTATTTTTTGAATTAAGTTTACATAAAATGCAGATAAAAATCCTGCCCGAACAGGCAGGATTTTTTTATTTTACATAAGCGCAGCCGACAATGATCAAAAGTATAAATAATACTACGATCAAAACGAATGAAGATCCGCAGCCATATCCGGCACCATGTACCGGATAACCGTATCCATGTCCACAATGGTGAAAATCGTGATGGTGAAAATGCATTTGCCCCACTCCTCATTTTTTAATCTAGGTTTCAGTTTACATTATGTTTTTTTGGACTTTCAGGTATGTGCACATGCCTATTTTTCCAAATTCTTTGGAACAAACGCCCTGCAGTTGGAAATTGGAAACACCAGTTGTGCAAGCAGGCAGATGATATCGTCCTAGTAAGAAACATGAGGAGGAACTTCATCTGCGACCGCATTTTGATTGTCTTAAAAAATCAATTTTACAAATTTTAGATTATTTGAGATTACTATAGACATGGCAGCGGTCAACGAAAGAAAAGGAGTGGGCAAATTCGTCTTTTTCCGACATAAGCTGCTAGTATTAGTTCAGAGTCATCTGACCAGTTATGGTTGTACAAGTTTAAAAATATCTTTTTTTCCAAAAAATATAAGCTGTTAAGCTTGACATGAGCAATGAAATGGAAATGGGAATAAAAAACGCAAAATGATGATTTTGAAACGGTATCGGCACATTCATCCCATACAAGCTCGCTACTAATGTCGGAATAGAGATGACGATCGTAATTGCCGTCAAAAATTTCATGACAATATTGACATTGTTGGAAATGACTGATGCAAATGCGTCCATCATTCCGCTTAAAATACTTAAATATACCTCTGTCATTTCAATTGCTTGTTTGTTTTCGATAATGACATCTTGCAAAAGATCTTGATCTTCCTCATACATTTTCAAGTAATTTAATCGCAGCAGCCTTTCCATGACAATATTATTGGATTTCAGCGATGTCGTAAAATAAACTAAGCTTTTTTCCAGACTGAGCAATGAAAAAAATTCTTTATTTTTCATCGATTGATGAAGCTCTTTTTCTACTTCGCTCGTTTTGCGATTAATTTGTTTCAGATATCGCAAATAATAAGTTGAAGTTAAATATAAAATTTGAAAAGCAAAACGCGTTTTCATAAACGTATAAAAACCTTTAACTTTGTTTCTGGCAAACTGTTCAAAGATTGGGTTTCCTTGCAAACATACTGTAATAAAACAACTGTCAGTAATGATCATTCCGATCGGGATCGTTTCATAAAACGTTTGCCCGATGTCATCTACCGTGATAACCGGAATGTCAACAATAATCAACACATTGTGGTCCTCTTTTTCAATCCGGGATCTTTCCTCATCATCCAGTGCATCTTTAAAAAAGTCTATTGGAATTTGCAGCCGTTCTGACACGAAATGAACTTCTTCCTCAGTCGGTGCCACCATGTTGATCCAACAACCGTTTTGAATATCTTCAATTTCCTTCAATTGGCCGTTCGCGCTTGACATATAAATGTTCAGCATGCTTTAACCTCCTTTGCTAGAGGCAGTCTGCACGCGCAAGAGTGTCATCGCTTACGAACAGCGCCTCTTTCCGCATACATACTGCCTTACCTATCTCGGGTCCGTCCGGATCTAAAAAAGAACCGCTATTCATAAACGATTTTCACCCTCCTTCATCCATAAAAATTCAACCTAATATATGATACTAATTTTGTTTTACGATGTATATAGGTTTTAACGGAATTTTACATAAATTTGAACATTTAATAAAAAAAGGGCACATGTTTTTGTGCCCATTCGTTTACATATAATCTTTACTCTGTTTGATCGTCTTCAAACAGTTTTTTATATTCACCATAGCCTTCTTGTTCGAGCTGATCTTTCGGGATAAAGCGAAGCGCAGCCGAGTTAATGCAGTAGCGAAGGCCTGTCGGTTCTGGACCGTCAGGGAAAACATGTCCAAGGTGCGAATCCGCCGTTTTGCTTCTAACCTCTGTACGGATCATGCCGTAAGATGTATCTAATTTTTCGACGATCTCATGCTGATGAAGCGGTTTTGTAAAACTTGGCCATCCGCAGCCTGAATCAAATTTATCGAGCGAGCTGAAAAGCGGTTTTCCCGAGACGATGTCGACATAAATCCCTTCTTCTTTATGATCCCAATATTCATTTTGAAATGGAGGCTCCGTCCCGTTGTTTTGCGTCACCTCATATTGCATCGGAGTCAATCGTTTCTTCAGCTCTTCTTTATCCCAGTCGCTCCAATGCTTGCGTATAAATTCATCCCGTCCAGACGCTTGACGATACCGTTTGTAGTGAAAAGGATTTTTTTTGTAGTAATCTTGATGATAGTCTTCGGCTGGGTAAAAAGGTTTTGCCGGCAATATTTCGGTCGCAATCGGTTTTTCAAAACGTCCGCTTTTTTCTAAAAGCTCTTTCGATTGTTCCGCGAGCTCGCGCTGTTCCTCCGAATGATAAAAAATAGCCGTTTTGTAAGATTCTCCCCTGTCATAAAATTGTCCGCCCGGATCAGTCGGATCAATTTGCTGCCAAAATATATCCAGAAGCTTTTTATATGGAAACACGTTCGGATCAAAGGTAATTTGCACGGCTTCCACATGACCCGTCGTGTGCGAGCACACTTCTTCATATGTCGGATTTTCCTTATGTCCTCCCGTATATCCGGAAACAACCTTAATAATTCCCGGAAGCTCATCAAAAGGCTGGACCATGCACCAGAAGCAGCCACCCGCAAAAGTAGCCAATTCATATTTTTCATTGCTCATCATTTTTCCCTCCCTTTAGCTAATTTTCCTGCCTGCTCATTCTCATCGCAAAAGTAAAGATCAACTTGTTCTTCCTACAATACATTATAAAACGATTAAAAAGAACAAAACAATTGATTTGCAACTCAAGCATAGCGAAGTGCAAAAACTAGTATATTCGTTCCATTAAGAATTTTTCCTTTTTTGCTCCATGTTATCACGAAATGGCCATAACGCTGCCATCATGAAGGCTAAAAGCAAAACGATGGAAGCTAAAACGTATGGAAAATCGACGTCGATATCAAACAAAATTCCTGCAATCGCAGGACCGACAATGTTTCCTAAACTTGTATAAGTAGAGTTCATGCCGGCAATAAACCCTTGTTCATCTCCTGCCATATTGGATAATAGAGTGGTGACAGCTGGTCGAAGAAGATCGCATGCTAAAAATACAGCAAACGTTACAGCCATAATGAAAAAGTAGCCGTCAACTAAGGTTGACAGAAAAATAAAGACGGAAGCGCCTAATAAACAAATTTCAATCAACCTTTTCTCGCCAAGATACTTCACTAGCTTGTCAAAGAAAACGATTTGGGCGATGAGTCCAAAAATCGTTCCTGTTGTTATGACGATGGAAATATCTTTCGGCGAAAAACCGAATTTTTTATCGACAAACAAACCGAACATCGTTTCATATGCGGAAAGACCAAATGCTAAAACAAACACGATCAATAGCGGTACAACATACGGAGGTTTGATCGATTTGCTTAATTCGCTGAAAAATTGAAGACGAGTTTGTTTTTCATCTAATTGTTGAATGTTATCATTTGGAAGCGGTTCTTTTAAAAGGAGAATGGAAAAAACGGCTGCGACAAGCGCAATAAATGCCGCAAGAAAAAACGGCACCCGAATGCCGAATTCTGCTGCAAATCCTCCGATGCCGGGCCCGATAATAAAACCTGCGTTAATGCTGGCAGACAAATATCCAAGCGCTTTCGGCCTGTCCTCTAAAATGGTGATATCTGTAATAAACGCAGTAACAGCGGGCATAATACATGCCGCGCTGATTCCGCCAATTATTCTTGAAATCAAAAGCAAGAAGAACGCAGAACCTATTGCAAATAAAAATTCGGATACAGCAAACAAAACTAAACCGATGACAATCATAATCTTTCTGCCAAAACGGTCAGTAAAAATCCCCGTGACCGGCGAGGAAAACAACTGGGCAGTTGAAAATGCTGCTATGAGATATCCCATATAAACGCCCGATAAATTTAGTTCATTCATATAAGCAGGCAAAACCGGAACAACGAGTCCGATTCCTAAAAAAGCGATAAAAACATTGCAAAGCAGTAATATAAGGGAGATATTTTGTTTATTTGAACGTAACATGATAACTTCACCTGCATATCTTTGACTTTAAATTTTTATGTATCAAGAATCAACTACGATGTAAAATTTTTACTTTTACAGGAAAGAAAGAAGGCGATCCATCAAAGGACGTTTTTCATCCTTCTGGATCCCCTTTCTATCTCGCTTTTCTTTAACTTTTATGCTCGCGCAAATGAAGTACATATACAGCAATGCTTAAAAACAAGGCGCAGTAACCGACATTTATGTAAACTTTGTCTAAATTGTAATCTAAGTTTCCAGCAAGGTATTGTTTATATGCCATACCGCCAAAATAAACAGCAAGGAGGAACATGACGATGCTAGCAATTAAATATATTTTTTTCAAATACATCACCCCTACACCAAATTCCCTTGCTTTTCTTTTTCTATAAAAATGTTTCATCTCTAACAATTTATTTTCTCTTATCTTCACTTCTCCGTCAAGAATTCGCCAGAAAGAATTTTCGCCATTATGTTTCATATTCCGCTATAATATTTTAGGAAAGGAGATCTGAAATATGGCATTACCTGATGATTTTTGCCGGAAAATGAAACAATTGTTAAAAAATGAAGCAGATGATTTTTTTTCTGCTTTGCGAGATGAACCGATCAAGGGACTGCGCTTCAATCGTCTAAAAATAGAAAAAGAAACGTTCATTCGGAAAATACCTTTTTCTCTTTCTTCAGTTCCCTTTTGTGAAGACGGATTTTATTACGATGAAAAACAAGACGAGCCCGGAAAACACCCTTTTCATGCAGCTGGGCTCTATTATATACAAGAACCGAGTGCTATGGTTCCTGCTGAAGTGCTTCAGGCAAAACCCGGAGAAAAAATATTAGATTTGTGCGCTGCGCCAGGAGGAAAATCGACGCAAATTGCCGCGGCGATGGAAAATGAAGGAATTCTTATCTCAAATGAAATTCATTTCAAACGAGCGAAAGCACTATCGGAAAATATTGAACGTTTCGGAATTCAAAACGCTATTGTGATAAATGAACGGCCCGAAAAACTGGTTCAACACTTTCCGAATTATTTCGACAAAATTTTAGTTGATGCCCCGTGCTCTGGAGAGGGAATGTTTCGAAAAGATGATAACGCCATCGAATTTTGGAGCGAGGATCTTGTTGAAAAATGCTCGTACACGCAAAAAAAGCTGTTATCTTTAGCGTTTCAAATGTTAAAACCCGGCGGAACTCTCGTCTATTCCACCTGCACGTTTTCTCCTGAAGAAAATGAACAGGTTATTGAGGCATTTGTAAGCATGCATCCAGAAATGTCTCTTGTTGAAATTCCTAAACGTGAAGGTTTTGATCGAGGAAGAGTGGAATGGACAAAAACGAATTTTGAAGAAATTTCAAAATGCATCCGCCTTTGGCCGCATAAAATCAAAGGTGAAGGGCATTTCGTTGCGAAATTAATCAAAAATGGCGAAAACAATACGAGAAGCAGCGTTTCATATTTAAAATCAAATGTCAAAAAACAGCAATTAGCTGAGTTTCAGCAATTCGAACATTCTTTTTTAAAGAAAAGAATAACCGGGGCATTTTTCTTGAAAAAACAACAGCTGTATGTATTACCTGAAAAATGCCCAGATATTACTTCGTTGAACGTTTTGCGGGCGGGTCTCCATCTTGGAGAAATCAAAAAGAAACGATTTGAACCGAATCATCATCTTGCCCTGTCACTCACACCAAATGATGTGAAATACAGTTATTCCTTCTCAACGAACGAAAAAGATTGGCAAGCTTATTTAACGGGAGAAACGATTTCATCTCCATTGGGTGTAGACAGGGGATGGATATTAATGACAATAGACGGCGAATCGATCGGTTGGGGAAAAGAAACGAAAGGAACCATTAAAAACTTTTATCCAAAAGGTCTTCGTGTTCAATTTTGACAAAACAAAAGCGGGTTTTGATACCCGCTTACTTATTTGAGAGGGAGCGGAACATACAAATTTGCTGAAATTACCCCTTCCTCCAAATCAATTTTTTCAGCTTGAATTTTAGACCCGTTTTCCAATGCAAGCTGATCAAGAAAGACTACAATCTGGCGATTTTTTGCATCAATCTGCACTTCTTTTGGAAAGTGGTATTGGGAATCAATATATTTCAACACATAAGAAACCGGAACGGAAAGTCTCCCAACCGATAAGCTTTTCACCTTTAAAATGACGTTTCCCTGCTGTACACTCGGTTCAAAAGACATGACCATGTCCAAATCCCGGCCGAAAGCGAGAAGGCTGCCGTACAGTTTAATATCATCCGTAATTTCAACCCAGTATGTGAGAGGCTGATGAACGGCTTCCTTTTTTAAATAATCATTGATGACCTTAGTTACTGTCTGTTTATCTGTTTCCACTTTAAAGACAGCAAAATTTTTACTACCTTCCGCTTCCTTTTTCAGAGGTGGTTTTTCCCCAGGCATAAGCAGAAGACCAGAGGAGATGAGAATAATCAAAAAATTGGAAAACAACAAGATAAAAAATGCAAGCTTCCATTTATTCATTTACTTCAATCCTTTTTTGTTCCATTTTCCAATGTTTCCATAACCCTTGCCGCAATCAATACATATCCGTTCTCGTTCGGATGGAATTCATCTGTATATAAGAGGTTTTTGTCCTCTCCTTCTTGAAAAATATCCTGAATTGAAACGAATACCGCACGTCCATCTCCGAGCAAAATTTGTTTCGTCCGCTCGTTCCATTCCGAAATAATCATATCAATTTCCGGAAATTCTGCCAATTTCCACGCAAACGGATTATAAAGCCCAATAAACGCAATCACTGCCTGTTCATTTGTCAACCGGATCTTGTTCATAATGTCTCTTAAACGTTGTTCATAAAGAAGGCGTTCTTCTTGAAAAAGTTCAACTGTTAATTCAAAAATATTTTCCCGCACGACTTTCATTAAATCATTTGCACCAATCGTCATGAAAATGAGATCGGCATCTTCCAATTCCTTTTTTACTTGATCTTCATCAAGCTTTTTTAACAAATTTTCCGTTGAATGCCCCATCGCTGCAAAATTGACTGTTGAAACAGATGAAATGTCTTCCTTTTTTTCTAATTCATCTGAAACGAGACCAACATAGCCTTCTTTTGTTCGGTCGCCCACTCCTTTTGTCAGGGAGTCGCCAAGTGCAACAATTTTGATATCTCCTTGCAATTGAAAAGAGCTGGACCTACTTTCATTCCCCGCGACAGCGATTTCAGTTTCAATCGGTTTGCTCTCTTCCTCTTCCGCCTTCGCTTGATTTGAAGGAGAGGCAGTGGATTTTTGGACACATCCGGTTAATAAGAAAAAAGCCATAATAAGAAGAGAAAATTTTTTCGACAGCATTCCTATCACCTTGTGACGATCTCTTTCTTTTTATTATATCATACGAAAAAAAGTTTAAAATTGACCCAAAGGCATCATGTACAGAGGGTCCTTTCCCCCTGCTGTCAGACGCTTTAGGCCAACTTTAAACTTTATTGAACAGCTTTTATATCGTTGATGATTTCGTCATACGGCGTATTTTCAACACCGTTGTAGCTTTTTAAAACAACTCCGTTTTGATCCACTAAATAAAAGCTCGTTCCATGAATGACCTGATCATCGCTTTCCGGTTTTTGAACGATCGTTTTAAAACTGTTTTTTGCAAAGTTTTCAATTGTCTCTTGGCTGTATCCGGTTAAAAAATGCCAGTTGTCAAGAGAATCGGAAAATTGATTTGCAAATTGTTTCAGTTTCTCTGGTGTATCTACTTCCGGATCAACGCTGAATGATACAAACTCGACTTCAACACCTTCTTTTTCCGCTTTTTCCTGCAATTGAGCCATATGGGCTGTCATCGGCGGACAAACGGTTTCACAGCTTGTAAAAACAAAATCAGCTACCCAAACCTTCCCTTTTAAATCTGCTAAAGCAAAGGGCTGTCCGTTTTGATCCGTAAATTCAAAATTTTCCACTTTATAATTCAACGGATCTTTTATTTTATTTCCGCTGCAAGCCGTTAAAAAGATCAATAACAGAAAACAGGAAATGAACATTTTCTTCTTCATCGATCATTCACCTTTCACCTATTCTCATCGAAAGTGTATCAAATTTTCATTCAAGTGAAAACAAATTCCAAAATGATTCATAAAAGATTCAAAAAACTAGCTTTTACTTATGGCTTCACATAGTAAGAAACTCCTAAAGCTCCTTTGCCGGTATGAATGGAAATGATGGGTGTCGTTGTGCAAATATCAATTTTATCGGCGGTTGTGATCTTCAACAATTCCTCTTTTAAGCGCAGCGCCAAATCTAATGCATTGGCATGCGCCACCCCAATCCTCAGCAAATCGCGATCTTTTATATCTTGAATCAATTGCTTCATAAAAAATTTAACAACTTGCGAATGGCTTCTAACTTTTGTGATTGGCGTAAAGATCCCGTCTTGTAAAGAAGCAATCGGTTTAATATTCAATAACGAGCCTAATAGAGCCTTTCCCTTTCCAATCCGTCCCCCTTTTTCCAAATGCTCGAGAGTGTCTACTGATACATAAAGAAAAGTGTTTTTTCGTACTTGTTCTATATGAGAGATTATTTTGTCTAACATTGCTCCCTTTTTTGCCATTTTTGCCGCTTCAATCACTTGAAAACCTAAAGCGCTAGATATATAGTTGGAATCTATGACCGTAACTTCTCCCTCGGTCAGGCTTGCCCCCTGCTGTGCGGCGTGCACTGTTCCGCTCAGTTTACCGGACATATGAATGGATAGCACTTGAAAACCTTCTGCATGAAGGCGATCATACACTTCCTTAAAATGGATCGGAGAAGGCTGAGAACTTTTCGGTATTTCTGCTGATTCCATCATTTTTTCAATAAATTCCGCTGGTTCAAAATCAATGCCGTCCGTATAAGATACACCATTCAATGTATAGGTTAACGGAACAACTTCAATATTGTATTCCTCCAAAATATTTTTATCTAAATCTGCTGTTGAATCGGTAACGATCCTTACCTTTTGTGTCAATACATTCACTTCCTATCAAACAATAATATTTCAACCTTATCACGTTTCTGATCAAAAGAAAAGAAACAGTCTCTAATCTTTACCCGTCCTAACATATTTTGAAACTTAAAAATTCAAAAACGGTCAATTTCGCAGATCTCTCCTTCTTCTCCAAAACGCTTAAAAAAATAAAAAGCCCTTGCCGATAATCAAATATCTGCAAGGGATATTTCTTTAAGCGTTATGTTTTAATCGGTTGTCTTGAAAAATTGATTCATAATCTTTCCACTTTAAAGCATGCTTCAAATAGCTTCGAAAATTATAAAGGCTTTTTGGCTTTGATTCTTTGCAAATGTTCGCTATAAAAAGCTGCATATGAATATTTAACATGAAACGGTAAGAGTTATCCTCCTCCAATACTGGGATTTCAACAATCTTCACCTTCTGTCCATTTTCAAGTTTGAACTCTAGGCTTTTAAATAGCAAAGTATCAATCCTCTTTTTACCCGTTTCTTCTATTATACAACAAAATAGGAGCGAATTTTGCAAAAATTTGTCATATACAAAAATATTTTAAATTAACAAATTGAATAAGTTGCTGTCCTTGTTAACCTCTGTAAAAGGAAAACCTTTCTTTTTCATTCTTTCGACTAATCCGCGGTAATCTTCCCGATGCTTGACTTCGATGCCGACAAGCGCAGGACCGCTGTCTTTATTATTTTTCTTCGTGTATTCAAAGCGAGTGATATCATCCGTCGGACCTAATACCTCATCTAAAAATTCACGTAAAGCACCCGCACGCTGCGGAAAATTAACGATAAAATAATGCTGCAAGCCTTCATAAATTAAGGATCTCTCCTTAATTTCCTGCATGCGCTCAATATCGTTATTGCCTCCGCTAAGAATGCAAACGACATTTTTTCCTTTTATTTGATCTTTGTAAAAATCAAGCGCTGCGATTGGAAGCGCACCTGCTGGTTCTGCTACAATTGCATTTTCATTATATAAGTTCAAGATAGTTGTACAAATTTTTCCTTCCGGCACAAGTAAAAGATCGTCCAAAATTGTCCGGCAAATGGAAAATGTCTGATTTCCTACCCGCTGGACCGCCGCTCCATCCACAAATTTTTCAATCTCATCCAGTTCGACTACTTCGCCTTTTTCGAGTGATTTCGCCATAGCTGGTGCTCCGGAAGGTTCCGTGCCGATTAATTTTGTTTCCGGCGATACGCTTTGAAAGTATGTGCCGATGCCAGACATTAACCCTCCGCCGCCGATAGCAGCAAACAAAAAATCAATTGGCTCATCGCTGTCATTTAAAATTTCAACAGCAATGGTGCCTTGGCCCGCAATGACATCTTTATCGTCAAACGGATGGATGAACGTACGGTTTTCTTTTTCGGCGCATTCAAGCGCTTTTTTATACGCATCATCAAATGTATCGCCTGTCAACACAATTTCAATGTACTCTCTTCCGTGCAATTCCACCTGAGATATTTTTTGTTTAGGAGTTGTGGAAGGCATAAAAATTTTTCCATGCACTTTTAACGCTCTGCACGAAAATGCGACTCCTTGCGCATGATTTCCAGCACTTGCACAGACAACTCCATTTTTCGTTTCCTCAGGAGTCAAATGTTTCATTTTGTTGTAAGCTCCTCTTATTTTAAAAGAGCGTACAACTTGCAAATCTTCCCTTTTCAAGTATACCCGGCAACCATATTTTTCAGATAATCTTTGGTTAAATTCCAATGGAGTATGTGTCACAACATCCTTTAATGATTGATGCGCTTTTAATATATCTTCTACTTGGACGAATGCTTCAACTTTTGTCAAATTCGTCATCGTACATCCCTGCCCTTAAACAATTTCTTAATTTTTAAATTATAACACGATTCAAATAAAAATAAAATTACATCTATTGTTTTTATTTAGAAATCGGCTTTTTTGACCGATTGAATCCAATTTTACATGTGAAATTATATGATTCTTATATGTATTACTTGCAAGATATGGCACAACTAAAAAAGACGCTGCAGCGCCTTTTTTAATGTCCTATAGAAGCCTGCGAAAGAAGCAATGCTTCCTTGACTTCAAATTGACTCAGACCGTTCTTATTTATTTCGCTCATACACAAGGAAGCGGTGCGGATAAACATTTTTTTCATCAACTACTCCATCTTTTTGGGAAATAAGCTTCCATTCAGAAAAATCAATTTTTGGAAAATATGTGTCGCCTTCAAACTCCCCCTCAATTTCTGTTACATAGAGCCGATCGGCAAACGGAAGCAGCGCTTCAAAAATCTTCGCTCCGCCAATTACAAACATTTCTTCTTCCTTATTGTTGTTTTGGGCAAATTGCAAAAATTCATTTATCGAATGAAAAACGAGACAGCCTTCGCAAGAAAACTTTTCATTCTTTGTTAACACAATCGTTTCTCTTCCGGGAAGGGGCCGTCCAATCGATTCAAAGGTTTTACGGCCCATGACGATCTTTTTGTTCATCGTTGTTTCTTTAAAATATTTTAAATCATTCGGAAGATGCCAAGGAAGCTTATTGTCCTTTCCGATCAGCCGGTTTTCATCCATCGCAAACAAAAAGGAAATCATACACTCACCTCACCTTTAATGTGAGGATGAGGATCATACCCTTCCAGCGTGAAATCTTCATAAGTAAAATCAAAAATGGATTTTACCTCTTTATTCAATTTCATTGTCGGAAGAGGCCGCGGCTCCCTCGTCAGCTGCAATTTTACTTGCTCAATATGGTTGTTATAAATATGAACATCGCCGAATGTATGGATAAACTCCCCGGGCTCCAAGTCGCAAACTTGAGCAATCATCATCGTTAAAAGCGCATAGGAAGCAATATTGAACGGCACACCTAAAAAAAGGTCTGCGGATCGTTGATAAAGCTGACACGAAAGCTTTCCTTCCGCAACATAAAATTGGAAAAACGCATGGCACGGCGGTAGAGCCATTTTATCTAAATCAGCGACGTTCCAAGCACTTACAATCAATCGCCGTGAATGTGGATTCGTTTTAATTTGTTCAATGACATTTGAGATTTGGTCGATGGTATTTCCGTCTGCACCTGTCCACGAACGCCATTGGTAGCCGTAAATGGGGCCCAAGTCGCCGTTCTCATCTGCCCATTCGTTCCAAATTCGGACGCCGTGTTCTTGTAAATATTTTACGTTTGTATCACCTTTTAAAAACCATAACAGCTCATAAATGACCGATTTTAGATGAATTTTTTTCGTCGTAACAAGAGGAAACCCTTTAGCCAAATCAAAACGCATTTGATATCCAAATGTGCTGATGGTTCCTGTCCCCGTCCGATCCTGTTTTTTAACCCCGTGCTCAAGCACATGTCTGCATAAATTTAAGTATTGTTCCATTGATGACACATCCTTTAGTTGAAATGTTACTTTAGTTTACAATCGGCTCGTTCTCTCATTGCTATTAAACCGTTTGTCAAACGAAAAATTTTTTTCAAAATCCGGATCGAAAAAGCCGTCTCATGCAGCTTATTTTTGCAATCTCCATCTTTAAAAATGGAAAAATTGGCGAATCGCCAATTATTTCCCGCTGCACACTTTCTGAAATTATTTTATCTCTTCCAGCTTATCATTTACATCTTCGTTATTATGAGCAATGCGGCTAGCTGCACTTGCAGCAATGGCTGCCACGATATCGTCTAAAAATGTATTGACTTTCCCGCCATGGCTATTGTTCAGCTCTTTGATGATTCCAAATTTTTCTTTGTCTAAATAGCCATAATTCGTAAATCCAATTGACCCATAAACATTTACAATCGATAACGATAAAATTTCATCAATTCCATATAGCGGTTCATCTGATTCGATAATTTGCTGAAGCGGTTCAGGAAGCAATTTTTGTTCCGCAAGCTTGTCTAAAGCAATTCCTGTCAAGACAGCATGAATGATTTCTCGTTTTCTTAAAATCTTTTCAACATGGTATGTGCATTCTTCAAGAGACAGATCGGGAATGTATTTTTTTTGCAGCTCCAACACGATTTGTCCAATGTCTTTTAATGTTACTCCCCGATCTTCCAACAATTCAATCGCTTTTTTTTGGAGCTTTTCAAGTGAATACGCCATATTCAATCACTTCCTTTACTGCATCCAATTTGGAGGTGTGTTTGTGTCCCAATAAATTTTCCCCAATGCATAATGGGTTTGAAAGTGGTCATGGTATGTATGGTAATGAAAATCAAACCAATAGCCTTGTTTTGGCGGATGATCGACGCGAACATGAAATCGTATCAAGTCTTTTCCGCTCGTACGATCATAAATGTGAAAAATTTTTTCTCCTTTTCCATTCGCAGGTTTTTGGGATATAGCCAAATCTGCAAATTTTTCCTTCTCCGTTGCCAAGAAGGTTTTGATCACTTCTTCCATTTGCGGCAAAACTAAGTTGCGAAACTCATCTTCTATCACACCGCTGATTTTTTTGCCGAATTTTTCAAATGATTGTTTTTCCGCTTCAAACAAAAATTGATCGACAATGTTTGGCTGTTCTATTGCTGACTGATCTTGTGAATCACGATGCAGTAATAGTTTTTTCTCTTCGGCCTCCGGTGCATAGTTTGCGTCAGGAGCCTGTTTATTGACGGTTAAGGCGGACGGAGGCGCTACAAGCCCGAATGTTGCGAGTGTAAATAAAACGACAAGCGATTTTCGAATCCAATTTTTCAAGTTCCCAACATCCTTTCCGCCAAATGAACAAACGATACTATCATTCTATCATATTTTAATCAAAATAGATATTTGATAGAGTTTTTTGACTGAAAAGAAATGGGTTCAAAAAAACGAGAAAAAAGGGTAAAATAAAAATCAGAAGTTGGAGGCAGCAGATCGGAAGCCGACAATTTGGGAAACCGGCAGAAAATGACCGTTCAACTCATCCTGCAAAATTTTTTCTAGTTGATTGGAGGAAAGTACATATGTATGATGCAATGTTTATAATAGGTAGCTTTATTACACTTGCATATTTAATTGTAATGGAACTTACAGACTAAAAGCTCATGGAAGACCATGAGCTCTTTTACTTTTAAGAAGCTGAATATCATTAGCAATGCTTTTCAAATGCTTGAAGAAGATTTTCCATAACTCCTTCCAGCGTATTGCCTTCAATGTCATGTCTTGGGATAAAATGGACAACTTCTTTTCCTTTTAAAAGAGCCATTGACGGCGACGACGGTTCATAACCGATAAAATACTCCCTCATTTTTGCCGTCGCTTCCCGATCTTGACCCGCAAAAACTGTTACGAGATGGTCAGGAGTTTTTTCGCTTCTTACTAAAGCTTGTGTTGCCGCTGGTCTTGCAAGTCCCGCTGCGCAGCCGCAAACGGAATTCACAAAGACGAGCGTTGTCCCTTCCGCTGATTCCATAAATTGATCCACCTCTTCAGGTGTAACTAATTCGCGGAATCCGGCATTTGTCAACTCATCTCTCATCGGTTGAACGAGCTGACGCATATACTCTTCATAAGCCATTGACATTTTCAATCCCCCCAATTTTTACTATATTTAACATTATTCGTTTATGAAACAGAAATATGCTACTTTTGCCGGCTTTCGGTCATTTGCTTCCAAACGGATCCTTTTGCTTCTTCTCCTTTTTCGATCCTTTCTATTGCCATTTTTATTTGCATTTTCACTTCAAATTCTGGATCGTCTTCCGCTTCCTTCAGTTCCTTTAAAACAGATTCATCTCCTACTTCGTACAAAAACATGGCTGCTCGCCAACGAACAAGTTTACTTTTGTCCTTCAATGCTTTCGCCATTTCAGGAATAGCCGCTTTGTCCCCGATGTCGGATAGCGCATCACCTGCTGTTCTTCTAACAGTAACGCTTTTATCTTTTAACGCTTTATAGAGCAAAGGAAGGACAGCCGGATCTTCGAGCATTCCTAAATAGACCGTTGCAAGTCTTCGTATCGATGCTTTCTCATCATTCAACGCTTTTTCCAGCACATCTAAATCTTCAAGCGTTGGATCCATTTGCTCCAAATGGGCAAACCGCTTTTGCCAATCAGGATCATCAAGCATGTCAACCGTTACTTTGTAGCTGAATCGCTTAAACGTTTCCTTTTCATCCTTTTGATGAATGATTCTATTTTTTATGCGTTCCAGCCTGTCATTCGGATAGGCTGCTGATATTTCATCGACAACCTCCTGGCCGATTGCATCCAAATCTCCGTAGCGGACGCCATGCTCCTTCCATTCCCTTTCTAAAACAACGTTGTTCGCATGCTTTTGAACTTCCATGATCATGTTTCGGAAGCGTTCAGGCAGCCCGTAGCGGCGCTCCTCATGTCCGTCTGTCAGCTTTACTTGCATCGGCAGGCCGTGAAACATTTGAATAAACACTTTTACTTCGCCATATCCTTCTTCAGGAGAATAGGCGTCCTGGCTGTTATCTTCAACCTGCTCGCCGAAAATGCTTCTTACTTCTGATAAAATATCCTGCCAATGATATTTGCTGTTTCGTTCAATGGCCATAAAATCTGCAACATGATAAACCCCTTTCACCCCTTCAATTGCTAAAATGGATTGGATTTCCTTTGGTGCTTCATGAGCATTTTCTTTTTTATAATTGTTCCTTTTACCTGCCGGAAGCTCTTGGTCGAGAATTACTTTCATCGTATTAGGGCTTGGGGTAGGTTCAATCGACTTAATGTTCACAAGATGTCACTCCCTACTTCCTCTTAGCTAGTTCCATTTTAACATGCCAGTCTGCAAAATTCTTTCCAAAAGCACTTGCAGTGAAATAATGGAGAATTTACAAAAGCTTTTCGATATAAGGAGCGATGTCTTTCGGATTTGTTTGCGGAACAAATCGCTCTACCGGATTGCCGTCGCGGTCGATCAAAAATTTTGTAAAATTCCATTTAATCATCTTTGTTCCAAACACGCCTGGAATTTGTTCGGTCAAATACACAAATAAAGGATGGGCATTCGGGCCTCTCACATCAATTTTTGAAAAGACGGGAAATGTCACACCATAATTTTCACAAAATGTTTGGATTTCTTCGTCCGTTCCCGGCTCCTGATTGCCAAACTGATTACACGGAAACGCCAGTACGACAAATCCTTTTTCTTTGTATGTTTCATATAAATTTTGCAAATCTTTGTATTGCTCCGTAAAGCCGCAATAACTTGCAGTATTGACAATGAGCATGACATTTCCTTTATACTGTAATAGTGATATTGTTTGCCCATCTGCGGTTTTTACATCAAAGTCATAAACAGTCATCACGCCTCCCCCTCCATTTACGTTGATTTTACATTACAGTCATAATAATAACAAATCTAAAATTGAAATATCATTTTAAACTATCTATAATATTAGCAAAACTTAGTCTGATCATGTTCTGTTTCGCTCTGCACATGATTCATTTTTTTGTTTTTCGATTACATTCCGGAGGTGCACATACATGCCAATTAATATACCAGCAAATTTGCCGGCAAAAGAAATATTGGAGAAGGAAAACATTTTCGTGATGGATGAAAAAAGGGCTTACACTCAGGATATCCGCCCATTAAATATTGCCATTTTAAATTTAATGCCAGAAAAAGAAAAAACGGAGACCCAGCTTCTCAGACTTTTAGGAAATTCTCCACTTCAAGTTAATATCACGTTTTTGCGTCCGAAAACCCATACGCCAAAAACAACGGCAAAGCAGCATTTAGAACAATTTTATACAACGTTTGATCAAGTCAAGCATCGAAAATTCGACGGGTTGATTGTAACAGGGGCTCCTGTTGAAAAAATGCCTTTTAATGCTGTTAATTATTGGGAAGAGTTGACGAACATTTTTGAATGGACAAAAGAAAATGTGACATCTACTTTGCATATTTGTTGGGGTGCTCAAGCAGGCCTATTCTATCATTACGGCATCGATAAATATATGCTGCCGAAAAAATGCTTCGGCGTTTTTGAACATAAAATATCAGATCCTTCCGTCAAGCTGTTAAGAGGTTTCGATGAAATCTATTACGTTCCCCATTCTCGCCATACGGACATCGATGTGGAAGAAGTGAAAAAACAAAAAGATTTAGAGATTTTGTCTTATTCGGATGAAGCGGGTGTATGTCTTATTTCTTCGAAAGACGGGAGATTTATTTTTTTAACCGGACATCCTGAATATGATGCAACAACATTAAGAGATGAATATGAACGAGATTTGGCGAGAGGACTTGACATCGAAATCCCAAAAAATTATTTCCCTAATGACGACCCGACGAAATCGCCTTACAATCGCTGGCGGTCACATGCGAATTTGCTGTTTGTCAACTGGCTTAACTATTATGTATATCAAGAAACTCCTTATATTTGGGAATAATAATAGCAACCTGGTCGGATTAAAATACGACGTTCTGAAATTGAGGTGATGAAATCGTTTATGAATAAGCAGAAAATTTTGATCTTGACAGCAAAGTACGGAAACGGGCATATTCAAGTGGCAAAGACGCTGGAAAAGCGATGTATGGAACGGGGTATGGACGTCATCGTTTGCGATCTATATCAAGAGTCTCATCCACTCATTACTGAATTCACAAAATACCTGTATTTAAAGAGCTTTTCGTTTGGAAAACAGTTTTACCGTTTGTTTTATTATGGTGTAGATAAAATGTACAATAAACGAGTCATGAATGTTTATTACACAATGGGCAGAAAAAAACTCGAACAAGTGATTGCTGCTGAAAAACCCGATATCATCATCAATACGTTTCCAATGATCGTCGTACCCGAATACCGGAGACGCACCGGTCACGTGATTCCGACCTTTAATGTCATGACAGATTTTTGTTTACATAAAATTTGGGTGCATCAAAACATAGATAAATATTATGTTGCATGTGAAGATGTAAAAGAAAAACTTCTCAGCTTAGGGATCGACGAAAAAGACGTAAAAGTTACCGGAATTCCTATACGCAGCCGATTTGAAGAAAATATTGAGATAGAACCGTTGTACCGCAAATATGGATTAAGTGAGAACAAACATATTTTGCTTATTATGGCAGGTGCTCACGGCGTCTTAAAAAATGTGAAAGAAATTTGCGAAGCGATGCGCTATTCAGAAAACGTCCAAACCGTTGTTGTATGCGGAAACAATCATGCGCTCAAAGACCGCTTAGCCCCTCTTGCTAAAGCAAGCAGAGATCAATTGAAAGTTTTGGGTTACGTCGAAAGAGTGGACGAGCTGTTTCGAATTGCTTCCTTGTTAATTACAAAACCCGGAGGAATTACGTTAACAGAAGCTTCTTCCCTTTCGGTTCCTCTCGTTTTATACAACCCGGTTCCTGGGCAGGAAAAAGAAAACGCGGAATTCTTTGCAAAACACGGTGCTGCGGTCATCGTCAACAATGTATCTGATATGATTGATGAGGTGAACAAATTATTGCATTCACCTGATAAATTAAAACGGATGCGTAAAAATATTTTTCAACTGTACCATCCAAACGCTGTGGACACCATTTTAGACGACATAAAGTTAGAAAGTGAACGAATGTCTAAATATATTCATGAACATATTTCATAAACGAGTGTCAATAAGACATTCGTTTTTTTATAAAATGATGTCGCTTTATCGTATTAACTTCCTCGTATTACCTGGAAAATGCTTTTTTTTGCGAGAAAACAGCACCGATTTTCACGGTGAAAGCATCCTTGTCATGTAGCCGGCAATTAAGCTGATTTATTCCCAATCAATTTCCATCTTAGCGTTTTGACAAAAATTCGAATCATTGGAATAAACTTGACTTTCAATAATTGGTTAGTGTATAGTAGATATATCATTTAGCTGAATATAGGCAGCCTAAGGTTTTGAGACCTTGCTTGTTGCATTATATTCCTGTTAAATGATAAAAAATTTTTTAAGCACGGCTTTGTGCGGAAAGTATTAGGAGGAAATCGAAATATGCAACAAAATGGTAAAGTAAAATGGTTTAACAATGAAAAAGGTTATGGTTTTATTGAAGTTGAAGGCGGAGACGATGTTTTTGTCCACTTCACTGCAATTCAAGGCGAAGGTTTCAAAACCTTAGAAGAAGGTCAAGCGGTATCTTTTGAAATTGTCCAAGGAAATCGTGGACCACAAGCAGCGAACGTTGTAAAATTATAATCGATGATCATTTGATCTTCAAATATAAAAAGAGGCTTTTGCCTCTTTTTATTTTTTATTTTCGGAATTTTTATTTATTACTGAATTTTCGATCGCCGCGCTTGCGTGTCCCCCTCAAATTTTTCCCCAGCTCTTTAATTTGCTGTCCCACCGTACATTTATTAATACAAAATGAATGGGCATATGTTTTTCCGTATTCTTTTCGAAAATGAGCTTTTAAAAAACAATTTACGCAATATTCATCCATTAATTCAGTCACTTTTTCAAATATAGCCGCACGATCTTTCATCATTCCATCTCCACTGTTTTTTATTTATCATTATGCTGTTTCACAAAAAGAGATTGTACTTTCTCGAAAATGTATCTTTCGCATTCTCAATTGAAGAGACTAATTTTTTATACCATATTCTGTTCAACCTTGCAACCGATTCACTCAAAAGGGTTTTTACAGACATTGATCGAATTGTATGGTATAATCACATCGATTTTTTTGAAAAGAAAAAGGCAGTCAAATAGATGTTTTACTTAATAAGATCAAAAGCTCCTCACATCTATTTTAAGCTTTTTTCATCCTTATCATGATCTTGATGACATGTTATATTCTTCATTTTTAAAAAAATTCCTCTAAGGGAGTGAAATTGATTGGTAGAAGTCTACATAGATGGTGCGGCAAAAGGAAATCCCGGACTTTCCGGCGCCGGTATTTATATAAAAGGAACGAACATTCAAGAAAAATATTTTTTCCCCCTTGGCGTCATGGATAATCATGAAGCTGAATTTGCTGCATTAGTCAAAGGACTTATGATCTGCCTTGAAAAAGGATATAAGATCGTCTCTTTCAGAACCGATTCACAGGCAGTGGAGCAAGCAGTGCTTAAACGTTATGCAAAAAATCAACGCTATAACAGCCATCTTCAAGAAGCATTAAAGCTCATCGATCAATTGGATTTGTTTTTTATTAAATGGATTCCCGAAAAGCAAAACAAAACGGCTGATGAATTAGCCAAAAAAGCATTGCAGCTTCAAAAAGGGATTGATCATGAAGGAACAACAAGCGGCTGATTTTAAGTTTTTTCGCGTTGCTTATATTTGGAAACAGCATTTTTTATCGTTCGGAGGGCTTTATGTGTTAACTCATATTATTGAAGAAGAACTAACAACGTTCTGGTCTTTCATTGGAACCCTTTATTGTATTAGCACGCAATAAACTAACAACGTTCGGAGCGTTCAGCGGGACCTTAATGTATTAGCGCGATAAACTAACAACGTTTGTGAACATTCACCGTGACCTTTAATGTATTAGAACACAATAAACTAACAACGTTTATGAGCGTTCCATCAAGAGCGGGGCCCCATGAGATCATCCGCTTTTTGATCAGAGGGATGAGCTTTGTTTTTGCGGCTTCTCCCGGCAAAAAACATTTCCACAAACCATTTTGCACGTTCTGTTAGCATCCAGAAAATAAAGACTCTTCCATAAATTTTATGAGGAACTGGGTCATCCAGTTCCTTTCAGCTTTGCTTCCGACTTACATATTCTTTTACCATTTCTTCCGTTACGTATTTTCGCTGCGGAACGATTCCGGTGGTTCTGGCCAGCTCATTCATTTCTTTTGTAATTTCGTTAATCGTTTGCACGGAAAAATGAAGCCCCTTTTCGCAAAGCATTACAGCTTCATCGATTGCCTGCTCCCGTTTTTCTTCTAGATGCAAAAACCTTTTCACGATCTCGTGCTGGCGGTTTGAATGCTTTGTTATCTCTTTATGTACTTCTGCCATCTTTTTTCCCCCTAATTTTTAAGTTCGAGCACTTTCAAAGGAAGAGAGGAGCTTCTGCCCCTCTTTATGAAAGCGATGTTAATTCATTGAATTTTTCTTTCATCCATTGTACATCATTTGGTGCTGTCAACGTTTTTAATCTAGCTTGAATAAATTGTTCCCCTTCATGAATCATTTTTTCCTTCAGCTGTTCGATTTCCTTTTTCAATAATGCTTCGTAATGGCGAGCCAGATGCTCTTCAAAAGCTCTCACCGACATGTCAATCGTATCTTTCAAATTCTGTTCTAGAATATCAAACAGCTTTTGCTTTTCGTTCTGCTCGAAAAATGATTTCGTATTTCGGAACACTTTATGTGCTTTTGAAACATCAAATTGAATGTAAGGGAAAACGGAAACTTGGATCCGGATTTCTTCCCATTGAACCTCTTCTATATTTGAAAACGGAACTGCTTCACATTGTTTAGCAACCATGTCGGAAAGGTTCTGATTGATTTTTTGCAATATTCCGTTTAAATAATTTTCAATACGAAGTGTTGTAGCGTTCATTTCCTGCTGGAGCTGAATATTCAGTCCTTCTATCATTTCGTTAAAACAATCCATTAAAATGGCTGCTTCTCCCTTTGTGTTGTTTGTAAATTTGCCAGGATGATACGCCTCTTTAAACAGCTCTGGAAGTTTATGAAGAAGCCGCTGTTTTACGTAATAGTTCAATTCTTCCGTTTCCTGTTGGAATGTTATAACGTATTCATCAACTGATTGCGTACGAATTAATTCCTGCATGCGATTGAGCTGATCCTTCAATTCGCGAATTTTCTGATCGCGTTCGCTTTCATCAAGCTCCAAAAGCTTGATCATATCTGAAAGTTCTGAGACCGCCTGTTGAAATTCATGTTCAGCCGCTTGAATTAAAACGGTCATCAATTCATGATGGATAAAATGTTCAAACGACTTGAGAAAATGCGGAAACTCGTCTCGAACCTTTGAAATCTTTTTCTTTTCCAATGCCTGTAAGCTTGAAACTTGAAAAAGCTTCGGCTCTCGGATTGAATGGGACAATAACATTTGCTCGACATAATTTCGAACATCTTCTGCATCTTGATCATGTTCCGCCAAATCAATTGCATTGATGATAAAAAACATTTTATCTAACGTAAAGGCGTCCTTTACAAGACCAAGCTGATCCAAAAACTGCTGATCTCCTTTTGAAAATGGATGGTTGTAGTAAGTTAAAAAGATAATGGCATCCGCATGTTTTATATATTGGAAAGCAAGTTCTGTATGCCGGCCGTGAAATGAACTCGCACCTGGAGTATCAACAAGAGTAATCCCTTTTCTAGTCAGATCACAATCATAATAAATCGTTACATCCTGAATCATACATGACCGTTCTTCTTTTGCAACAAATGACTCAAGCTCATCTGCCTTGATCCATTTCACTTTTTGATCTTCTTTTTCATAAAATGAGATTCCTTCTAAAAAGGTGTTCAGCCTTCGTTGAACCATTTCATCTTCCGTTCGTTTCATTGCTTGAAGCATCACTTCGCGCAAACCGGAAAATCGCTCCGCCTTAAGAGAAAGCGGTGCTAGCAATTCATTAATTTCTTCTAAAATTTGCTGCTCATTTTTAAAGACTACTTCCACATCCCCGTGTTTTTTGCCATCTTTAACACCGGTTAATTTATTGATAACAGCGGTTGTTGGAGTTGGCGAGGAAGGGAAAATTTTTTCACCAATCAAGGCATTTAAAAAGCTCGATTTTCCTGCACTAAACGCGCCAAAAATTGCAATTTGAAAGGAGCGGTTCTCAATTTGAGAAAGTTTTTCTTTTAAGCGGTTGGCTGAATGCTCCAGCCCAGTCTCATTTAAAATTTCAATCCCTTTTTGCAGCTTATTTATCATTTGATCTTTCTTCGCCGCTTCATGTTTTCGTTCGGTTTCTTTTTTCTCTATTTTTTTATCTTTTCTTTGCTTTTCATTCGAAATAAGGAATTGAAGAGAATTCCATTCCATGATTTGTTTTTGCAGATGTTCGGCTTTCCATCGCTCGATATCGATATTGTCAACAGTTCCTTGACCATTTAATATGTCGGAAAGCTGTTTAAACTCATTCATAAATTGTTCTTTCTCATCAATCGCTTTAGACATTTGCATCAGTTTGACTGTAAGCTGTTCCCGCTCCTGCTTCATCCGTTCTCTTTCTGTTTGATTCATCTTGTGTAACGCTTTGATCATGTGATCGCGCAAGCTTTGAGCTTCTCGTTTGCACAATTGCTGTACAGCATTTGAAACATCTTTCCCATACTGGAGCACATATTGACCGTTTAATTCAGCCCCTGGTTTGATCACGTCAAGCAGCATATTTTCATCAAATTCGATCGAAAAGCTTAGTATTTGCTGTAAAAGAGAAGGTTGGTCGATATGATGCTTTTCGTAATATTTTTTCGCCATATTGATGATGTGCCATACAATTTGCGATTCCACATTTTTGGCCAGCTCTTCATAAAATTGAATAAGTGCATTTCGTTTTGCCTCTTCTGTTTTCTTTTTTGAGAAAAACAAACCAACTTTAAAATCTTTTTTCTGGGTTTCAATTAATTTTGCCGCTTTTTCCCTTGTATCATAAGGCATAAGATTGGCGTTTCTCAACAAACCATCAAGTTCTTGATCAAATGCTGCTTCAAACTGTTTAATGTCTTCATCTATCAGTTTGAGCTTCTGTTCTATTTCCGACAATTTTTGCTGGCTGTTTTGAAGCAGCTGATCAAGCTGATTCCATTCATCCAATGAGAGATGAAGGCTCTCCGCTTTCTCTTTAGACAAATCCTCCTTCATTTGTTGAAGCAAAATTTTTGCCTGCTCCAATACATTTTTTCGCACTAAATGCTTTTTATTATCGACTAGCCCATTTAACCGCTCCTCTAACTGCTTAAATTCGTTTAAAGGATGCTCAGGCGATTTCGTTGTCGTATAATAAATATTTTCCTTTTCAATTCCGATAGCTGTCAGCGAGGCTTCAATGTTTGTTTTAAACGTTGAAAAAGGTATTTCATCTTCTTGATGCTTATCAATTTGGTTGATGATGACGATGATCGGTTTATTCATCCCCCTCAGCTTTGACAAGAAAGAAAAATTCAGCTCCGACTGAACGTGATGATAATCCGTCACATATACGATGTAATCCGCTAAATGGAGCGCCGATTCTGTTCTTTTGCGATGATCGTCATCCGTCGAATCAATTCCCGGCGAATCTGTTAAAATCAGATGTTCACGAATCGTAAAATAAGGCCGTTGAATAAATACTTTTTCAATTTCATTTTCTTGTTTGCACAGCTTGCTGATCAGCTCATTATCCAAATCGTCTTTCGATTCATACATTTTGCCATTAAACAGATGCACACGGGTCAAACGTTCGCCTTTCGCCAGCATGACGATATTGGAGCTGGTCGGAAGCGGACTCGAAGGCAAAATGGTTCCGTTTGCAAGCTTGTTTAACAGCGATGATTTTCCTGCCGAAAAATGGCCCATAAATGCAATTTGGATTTGATCCTGCATTTCTTTTTCAATTAATTCTTTCCATTTTTGTTTATAGGAAGCTTTGACTTCTTTAGGAAGCTTTTCAAATATTTGAATCAAGCTGCTGATTCGTTCTTGCTCAACTACATTTCCCATACCTCAGGCTCCTTTTCGTCAATTCCTCATGTTGATTTTACCATATTGCCCGTAAATGAAGGCAAAAAAATTATTTTCAGGAGCCTGGACAAGAAAAAACCCGCTTCGCTTCCTCCCAAGCGACTGTTAAAAAGCTCAGTTTTCCCATAAAAAAGAGATTGACTGTTTTTTGCCAATCTCCGCTATGTAATATATGAAAAATTTATTTATGAATTTGAATCGACTCGCTTCAAAACATATCCGATTAAAATGCTATAAATCAAAACCGTACTCCCGACAAAAAGCATGGTCATGTCGTCACAGCCTTTCTTGAGAATGATTTTCATCATTAATTAAAGAATAACATGAGTGAAAATCATTTTCAATAGTTTTTTCGAAACGAAGTTTTAAATTTTAAAATTTTACATAAAAAACCAGCCAAAAATGGCTGGCACAAAATTTATTATTTAGTGATTTCGATTAACAAATCACCTGTTTGAATAGCTTCTCCGCTCTTCACATAAATATCTTTAATAACACCTGCAAATGGAGCTTGAACAGTCGTTTCCATTTTCATTGATTCAGTGATCATTAAATGATCGCCTTTATTTACTTTTTCGCCTTTTTCTACCAAGACTTTAATTACTGTTCCAGGCATAGACGCTCCAATATGTTCAGGGTTTTGCGGATCTGCTTTGACTCTTTGCTGAACAGTTGATTTGATGCTCTCGTCTTTAATAACAACCTCACGCGGCTGGCCGTTTAATTCAAAGTACACGATCCGCGTTCCATCAGGCTGCGGTTGGCCAATGGAAACTAGCTTCACAATCAGCGTTTTTCCTTTTTCAATTTCCACTTCAATTTCTTCGCCTAAACGCATTCCGTAGAAGAATGTCGGTGTATCTAAAACAGAAATGTTTCCATATTGTTCATATGTTTTCAAATATTCCGTGAACACTTTTGGATACAGTGCATAAGCGATCGTCTCGTAAGGCGTCGGCTCACGATGGAGCAGCTGCTCCAGCTCTTCTTTTAATGCTTGGAAATTAACCGGCTCCAATAGCTCCCCAGGTCTAACTGTAATCGGCTCACGGCCTTTTAAAATCACGCGCTGGAGCTCTTTCGGAAAGCCTCCGTACGGCTGGCCGAGATATCCGGCAAAAAATTCAATGACTGAATCTGGGAAGTCAAGCGATTCTCCACGCTCATATACGTCTTCTTCCGTTAAATTGTTCTGAACCATAAAGAGCGCCATGTCACCAACAACTTTTGATGACGGAGTTACTTTAACAATATCGCCAAACATTTGGTTGACGCGGCTGTACATTTCTTTCACTTCCTCCCAGCGGTCACCCAAACCTACAGCCTTCGCCTGCTGCTGCAAATTGCTGTATTGTCCGCCAGGCATTTCATGTACATAAACTTCTGAATGAGGAGCTTTCATGCCGCTCTCAAAGTCTTGATAATATTTGCGCACTTCTTCCCAATATTGAGACAGCTTTTCCAATGATTGAATGTTAACATTCGGTCTTCTTTCCGAACCTTCAAGCGCATAATATAAAGAATTGGCACTTGGCTGAGAAGTTAAACCGGCCATTGAGCTCAACGCCGTATCTATAATATCGACCCCTGCTTCGATCGCTTTGGCATATGTGTAAATGCCGTTTCCGCTCGTATCATGTGTATGCAAATGAATTGGCAGATCGACCGTTTCTTTTAACACTGAAATAAGCTCATATGCCGCCTGTGGCTTCAACAGTCCTGCCATATCTTTAATGCCTAAAATTTGTGCGCCTGATGCTTCCAATTCTTTTGCCATCTGTTTGTAATAATTCAAATCATATTTTCTTCTTGTTGGATCGAGAATATCCCCTGTATAACAGATGGCTGCTTCGGCAATTTTTCCGGTTTTACGGACGGCATCGATGGCAAGGGTCATCCCTTTTACCCAGTTTAAGCTGTCAAAGATTCTGAACACATCAATGCCTGCTTCCGCTGATCTTTCGACAAATTCTTTAATTACATTATCTGGATAGTTTTTATATCCGACAGCATTCGATGCGCGCAAAAGCATTTGCAGAAGCAAGTTTGGCACATGCTTTCTGACAATTTGAAGTCTTTCCCACGGATCTTCTTTTAAAAAGCGATAGGCAACATCAAACGTTGCTCCTCCCCACATCTCAAGCGAAAACAGGTTTGGAAGCAATCTCGCAGTAGGTTCAGCAATCTTTTTAATGTCATTTGTGCGCACGCGAGTTGCCAGCAATGATTGATGAGCATCTCGGAAAGTCGTATCCGTCAACAGCACTTGTTTTTGTTCTTTTACCCATTTAACAAGACCGTCGACTCCTTCTTTCTCTAAAATTTGTTTCGTTCCTTCTGGAATAGGCTCCGATAATTTTACGTGCGGAATCGGTGGCTCATCAAATACCGGTTTTTTCTTTTTCCCGATGCCTGGAAAACCGTTCACCGTCACATTCCCGATATATGTGAGCATTTTTGTTCCCCGATCTCGTTGTTTCGGGAAAACGAACAGCTCAGGCGACGAATCAATAAAGGACGTATCATATTCTCCAGATAAAAATTTCTCATGTTTAATGACATTTTCCAAAAAAGGAATATTTGTTTTTATTCCGCGAACTCGAAATTCTCTTAAATTTCGAATCATTTTTCTGGCAGCTTGCTCAAACGATAGCGCCCATGTCGATACTTTTACAAGCAATGAATCATAATAAGGTGTAATAACAGCTCCTTGGAAGCTGTTTCCGGTATCCAATCGAACGCCAAAGCCGCCTCCGGAACGATACGCCATAATTTTTCCAGTGTCCGGCATGAAATTGTTCAGCGGATCTTCCGTCGTCACCCTTGCTTGAATAGCATATCCCCATGTTTTAATGTCTTCCTGTCTTGGAATTCCAACTTCCGGGCTGTGAATTGAGTGGCCTTCTGCCACAAGAATTTGTGTTTGAACGATATCTATCCCCGTAATCATTTCAGTTATCGTATGTTCTACTTGAACGCGCGGATTTACTTCGATGAAATAAAAGTCATCGCCGGAAACTAAAAATTCCACCGTACCTGCATTGACATAGTTGACATTTTTCATTAACCGTACAGCCGCTTCGCAAATTTTATCCCTTAATTCCTGCTTTAAAGAAACGCTTGGAGCAACTTCCACGACTTTTTGATGACGACGTTGAACAGAACAGTCCCTCTCATAAAGATGAACAATGTTTCCATCGTGGTCACCAATGATTTGCACTTCAATATGCTTCGGATTTTCGATCAGCTTTTCTACATACACTTCGTCGCTGCCGAATGCTGCTTTTGCTTCCGATTTAGCTCGTTCATAAGAATCCTTTACTCCAGCCTTTGAACGGACTATGCGCATTCCCCGGCCTCCGCCGCCAAGAGCAGCTTTAATGATAAACGGATACCCGTATTCTTCACCAAACTGAATCACTTCATCCAAGCTTTTGACTGGACCGTTGCTGCCTGGAATGACTGGAATTCCGGCCTTTTCCGCCTGATGTCTAGCTTTCACTTTATCGCCAAACATATCTAAGTGCTCTGTTCTAGGGCCGATAAAAATGATTCCGGCTTCTTCGCATTTTCTAGCAAATTCGATATTTTCAGATAAAAAACCGTATCCGGGATGAATAGCATCCACGTCATGAGCTTTTGCAATTTCAATGATACCGTCAATATCTAGATATGCTTCGATCGGTTTTTTTCCTTCGCCAACTAAATAAGCTTCATCTGCTTTATATCGATGATAAGAACCTGAATCTTCCCTGGAATAAATTGCAACGGTTCGGATATTCAATTCATTGCAAGCTCGAAATACCCGAATCGCGATTTCTCCACGGTTTGCTACTAAGATTTTTTCAATTTTTCTGTTCGTCATATAAATCCCCCTTGCAGTGTATATTAGATTTTCAAGAAAATAAAACTAGAGCAGCATATGGCGGAACGATTACATGCTTGCAATTTCTTTTTCTTTTTTATATTGCTCCCGGTAATTGACAAACATTGAAACATTCACTAACAATCCCATCGATATTAAAAGTACTAATAACGATGAGCCTCCATAGCTGACAAACGGCAATGTAACACCAGTGATCGGGATCAGTCCTGTCACTCCTCCCAAGTTGACGGCCGTTTGAATAGCGATCATGCTTGAAACTCCTACAGCAATCAATGTACCAAACGGGTCGGTGCATTTTCTTGCAATATAGAGGCCTTTTAAAACGATAAACGCCAAAAGCGTAAGAACAAATAATACACCGAAAATACCTAGCTCTTCCGCTACAACGGCCATAATAAAATCAGTGTGCGCTTCCGGCAAATATCCGTATTTTTGCACGCTTTCCCCCAGCCCCAGTCCAGTAAGACCTCCGGATCCGATCGCAATATATGAATTGACGAGCTGATAACCTGCTCCGTCTTCATGTTCAAATGGATCCGTATACCCTGTAAAGCGGGAAAGACGTTCTTTACTAAAAATATCATCGGCCTTAAATAAAATGAGCGGACTTAGCAGCAATAAGAAAAATAAAGCAAGCAATACTAACTTTAACATGTTTTTGATGCCCATACCTGAACATAAAATAATAGACAAGGCAATCATTCCAATAATGAATGATGTCCCAATGTCAGGCTGAAGCATAACAAAAACGCAAATCAATACGGTAAAGATTACCGGAGGCAATGCTCCCTTTCCGAAGTGCCATATGTACGATTGCTTTTTTTCGTATACAGCTGATAAATAAATAATGGCGGAAAGCTTGACAAATTCTCCCGGCTGAATGGCTCTTCCGGCAACTTTAAACCAGCTTTGCGCACCGCCGGCAACATGTCCAAAAATAAATAACAGCCCGAGAATAGCAATCGATCCAAAAAACAAAATTCTTATAAATTTTCCGTTCAGCAGAGCGCGGTACGGAAAAAACATCATAACTAGAAAAGCTATCGTTGCAAGCAGGAGCGAGGACAATTGCTTGCGAAAAAAATAATCGCTTTCCGTATAATACCTCGTGACTGCCATGATCATACTTGAACTGTACACCATGACCAAGCCGAAACCGCATAATAAGAAAACTGCTAAAATAAGCGAATAATCATATGATTTTAAAATTCGTTTCAACATGTTCATCTTCCTTACGACTTGCTGCTCTTCTTGTTGCAAAATAAATACACAGTCATTGTTTTCATAAGTGTAAAGAAAATTTATTTTCTATTATACTTTGAACAATTCATTTTCTCAATGGCAAAATAAAAATTACGAAGGAACACCTAGTGGAAGGTCGATATGAGAAATGGAAAAGATAAAATAAAAGCCCAAACCTTTTTTTTACCGGTTTGAGCAAGCTTTTTATTTTCGTACAAATGCCTCGTGCAGAGCTGACAGCTCACGCTCAAGCTCATCAAGCAGAGCTTTTCCCTCGCGTTCTTCAATCAGGCCTAGTCTGACAGCAAAGTCAATTTCCCGAGATAATCCGAACATTTGCGTATCTAAAACCTCTTCATAAAGAGGACATTGAGGCATTGTCAAATTGTCCATTTGTACTTTAATCAATTTCATGATTTTATCTGCATCCGCCTTTAAAAGCGAAAGAGCCTTTTCCCGGTGACTAAGAACCATTTCAAATGATGCCATCTGAATCCCTCCGTTCCCCATTAAGGAATCCCTATTCTATCTATTAATATTAAATGTTATAAAGGAAAATTGCAAGGAAACACGCACCCTCCTTCCCTAATAATTTTAAAGTTGTTCATATATATGTATGAACCTTCCAAAAAAATGCTAGAAGAATTTGTCTGATTGATTTGCCGCTCTGGACTCAGCCGCCTGACTGTCGCCTTTTTGAACTGAAATGGACAACGGAATGTGACAAAATCCATAAAAGCGCTTATACTTTAACGTGGAGGGATGCTCATGAGCGATACTATTCAAATAAAAGGGAATGTAAAATTTCCAATTACTTTGGACCCAGGTGTTTGGATCTTTGATGACCGCCGCATTGATTTAAATACATATTTTGATCAAGGCCGCAAAGAGGAAAACATAGAAGAGGACTATGTGAAAAAAACAGCAAATCAATGGCAACGGGAGATTCAGGAGGGAGCTGTATTTCCGCCTACTTTAAAAACGGAACAAAAATTTGAAAAAGAAAAGGTGCTTACCGGGACTTTCGGCATGCCGCTTAAACCGTTTTTATCAAATGCTGAACCGTTAACGAACGCCAAAACGGTCGTTTTTGAAACCGAAAACGGCGAAGTCGAAATGCCGATTGAAAAAGCAGAAGAATGCATTTTGGCATTTAGCAAGGAAGGAAAACCGCTAAAAGAAGACGGCCCTGTCCACATCATTTACGGAGATGGCTCGAACCGCAATGATCCAATTAAAAAGGTGAGAGCAATAATCGTAAAATAATTTTTTGGGGTGTCTAATAAGTCGTTTTTACGGCTTATTGACGCCCCCATTAATATTTTAGAAACATTGATATATCGGTGTTTATAATTTTTTGTTTTCAATGGCGATTTGACTTTCTGGAAAGTACCTTTTTTTTTCATCTCTCACAATTTGAGTAGAATCGCAAATGTTAGCGCAAAAAATTTTTTTGGATGCTGCAAAGAGCTTAAGATAAATCAGCTGCTGCAAAGCTCACACTTTTATCTCTGACCCCTGAGGCTTTTGAAACTACAACGTCTCACTTTTTCATAACAAATCTGCTGCTATTTGCGCCAATTGGGATCGTTCGCCTTTCAGTAATTTTACATGTCCCGCAATTGCTTGATCTTTAAATTTTTCCACTACATAGGTCAACCCATTGTTATATTCATCTAAATAAGGATGATCAATTTGTCCTGGATCCCCCATCAACACAATTTTGCTTTTTTCGCCAACTCTTGTTAAAATCGTCTTCACTTCATGTTTCGTCAAATTTTGCGCTTCATCGATGATGATAAATTGTTCCGGGATGCTCCTGCCGCGAATATAAGTCAGCGCCTCCACCTCGATCGAATTCATACCTGCTAAAATCGCATCAAGCTCGCCAGCTTTTTTCGTATTAAATAAATATTCTAAATTATCCCATATCGGCTGCATCCAAGGCCTCAGTTTTTCTTCTTTTTCTCCCGGCAAAAAACCGATATCTTTTCCCATTGGAACAATTGGTCTGGCGACAAGAAGCTTTTTATATGATTCCATGTCTTCTGTTTGCATCAGCCCGGCCGCTAAAGCCAAAAGCGTTTTTCCTGTACCTGCTTTGCCGATCAAAGTCACGAGCTGAATATCGTGTCTCATTAATAGTTCGAATGCCATCGTTTGTTGAACATTTCTCGGCTGAATTCCCCAAACATGGTCATGCTGAAAAACAAGCTTTTTCAATCTTTTCCCTGTTTTATCGACAATCCCAATGGCAGATGATTTGCCTCCTAAAGCATCCTTCAGCAAAATAAATTGATTCGGATAAAAAGGATGATTGGTTATTTCCGACAGCAGCAGCTCATTTTTCTCATAAAATCGGTTTAAGTTTTCCATACTTATGTAAAGGTCAAGAAACCCTGTATAGATATGGTCAATTTCTACTACACGATCGCTCAGAAAATCTTCAGTATGAAGTCCAATCGCATCTGCCTTCACTCTCACTAAAGCATCTTTGCTGACTAAAATTACCGATTTTCCATCTTTCTTTGATTGCTCTTCCAATGATAAATTTTTGGCTACTGCCAAAATTCGGTTATCATTTGTTTTTTCCACGAAAATCTCCTGCAGATCATGAAACGAACGATGATTTAATTCAATTCTTAAAGATCCGCCGTTTGGCAGAGGAATTTTTTCGTGCAATTTCCCTTGTTCCCTCAACTGATCAATGATTTTTGAAACTTGGCGCGCATTTCGTCCAACTTCATCCATATATCTTTTTTTGGAATCCACCTCTTCAAGAACAACGGCAGGTATTACAACTTCGTGCTCATCAAAGGAAAAAATGGAATTCGGATCCTGCAACAAAACATTCGTATCCAGCACATATATCTTACCCAATCTTTCTTCCTCCCTCATCCGAAATTATTGGAGGCTTCCTTAGCTAAAATATATGTCTTTATGAATAAAGATAGAAGGTTTATTAAACAATAAATAAAGAAAGATGCTGCCTAAGCCGATGTCTTCTACAATCCAGTCGGGAGTTAACTCCGAAAGATTCAGGCTTCTTTATAAGTTTTGTAACTAGAACCAATGTTATTCGTCAAAGACGGAAGCACGAAATAAGTAATGGATTACTTTACACCTTACTTGTAAGAAAAGGAGTGATAGCATGCGCAGCTTTTTGATGTTTATTTTGCTTGTCGGCTTTATTTTAAACGGTTGTTCCACAAACGAAAATGCACGAGAGGAAAATCGTGGTGAAAACTATTCAAGAACAATTACTGTCAAAGATTCCGTGCGGGAAAATGTTGATCGCAAATCCGGCCAGGAAATCGCCCGCCGCTTGGCAAAAATAGCCGAAAATGTTCCAGATGTAAATGATGCAACTGCAGTTGTTCTTGGAAATTATGCAGTCGTCGGAATTGATGTCGACAAAAAGCTGGATCGTTCAAAAGTTGAATCGATTAAGTATTCCGTTGCAGAATCATTAAAAAACGATCCTTACGGGGCTTATGCTGTAGTTATTGCCGATCCAGACACAAATGAACGAATCCGCCAAATTGGAGAGGAAATTCAAAACGGCCGGCCCATTGGCGGCATTCTAGATGAGCTCGCTCAAATTGTCGGAAGATTGATGCCGGATCTTCCTGGTGACGCGACAGACAATCAACAAAAGCAGCCGATGAATGAAAAAGATCAGCTTCCGAAGTCAAAAAATCAAGAGCTGAATAAAGAACAGCGTGATCAATCAAACCAAAAACAACAATAAAGACATTAAAACGCTTAAGTCCGAAGCTTAAGCGTTTTTCATTGCTTTCAACACCTTTTAGTCAAAATCCGATGATGTTTTATCATATTTAATAAAATAACAACTCATAAAACATTGTTTCACTATCGACCTGCGCGGCTGAAGATCAGTATGTCTATTCATTTTAATAGCTTGACTATCGCCGGATGATTCACGATCCCAAGTCGGAACGGAAATGCAAATGGCTCTGGTTTGGATAAAGAGTATTGACCTGTCTCACAATGTTTTTTGCAATGCTCGAAAGTGGCTCAATAGCTTATTTTTCTGTCTTTTCTTATAGAAATTGTATTGTGTGTAAGTCGTATAAAGCCGCTGCTGGCTTGATTCTTTTGCAAAGTTGCAAAAGAAATTGTGTGAGCGGAAGCAAAACGTGATATACTATGCGAGAGGCGAGTGAGTATAGAGGCGTGTTGTCTGGAAGCAATCCAAACTATCATCGAAGCCTTTTGATGCTGAGACGAACAACGTTGTACAAAGCTTAAAAATTTGATTAGAAAGTGTGAGAAGCAAGATGAAAGTCAAATGTGTTTTATGCGATAAAATCGAAACAATTGATGACGAATCATTGAAGGCAAAACAGCTGAGGAATAGACCGATTCATACATATATGTGCAATACTTGCTATAATCGAATTACGGAAAAAACAAACAAAAGACTATCAACCGGAAAGTTCCGTTTGTACCGCGAAAGAAAAAGGAATGAGCTTTTTTGAGAACAGAAAAATACTCAGAAAAAAGTTAAACAGATGAAGGTGGTGCGCGCTGGCACATACCGACATCTGTTTTGATTTTCTTTAAAGCTATGTGTTGTTTTCATTTTTTTTCGAATAGTAAAGCCGAATTTTATATATGCTTAAAATAAGAACAGCGACTACCAATCCTTCTGCAATCGGCAGAAAAATTGCCAAAAACGTCAGCACCGTACAGCCGAAAGCGAGAAATAAATAGATTATAGCAGACTTTAAAATCGGGAGCTTCTTAGCAAATCCTAGTTTATATACAATAATTGATAAAATCAGAATGGTAATATACAAATACCACATTCCGACATCATGCTGCTCATGAACACGGAAAAGACGCGCAAAAAAAGACAGCCTTTCAATTACTTGTTCTTCTGTCACTACGTCCCTCCCCCTTTCACTCATTAGCTTTGACTTGACAGTTTTTTCTTTTTCGCTGCTTTTTCCCTCTCGTTTTTATCCAAGATTTTCTTTCTTAAACGAATCGATTGAGGCGTGACTTCACAATATTCATCATCATTTAAATATTCAAGTGCTTCTTCCAACGACATGATCCGAGCTTTTTTCATTCCGACCGTTTGTTCTTTCGTCGAAGAACGGATATTTGTTTGTTGTTTTACTTTACATATATTCACAACAAGGTCATTTTCACGATTATGTTCACCGACAATCATCCCAGCGTACACGTCTGTTCCGGGTTCAACGAAAATCGTTCCGCGATCTTCGACCTGTTGAATGCCATAAGAGGTAGCTTTTCCTGTTTCCATTGAAACAAGAACCCCTTGACGCCTTCCGCCAACTTGTCCTTTTTGCATAGGCTGATACGAGTCAAACGAATGGTTTATGATGCCGTATCCTCTTGTTAAAGACATAAATTCGGTCGTGTAGCCGATTAATCCGCGCGATGGCACCATAAAAATCAAGCGGACTTGTCCATTTCCGTTATTGATCATGTCGACCATTTCCCCTTTGCGCGCGCCCAATGATTCCATGACAGGACCTGTGTATTCCTCTGGAACGTCCACCTGCACCCGTTCAACCGGTTCGCAAAGTACTCCATCGATTTCTTTTACAATTACTTCAGGCTTCGAAACTTGCAGCTCATACCCTTCCCTGCGCATGTTTTCAATTAAAATGGATAAATGAAGCTCGCCTCGCCCTGATACTATCCATTTATCCGGGGAATCCGTCGGCTCCACTCTTAGCGAAACATCTGTTTGCAGTTGTTCATGCAGCCTTTCTTCGATTTTTCTCGCCGTCACATATTTTCCTTCTCTGCCTGCGAAAGGGCTGTTGTTAACTAAAAACGTCATTTGCAGCGTCGGTTCATCAATCCGAAGAACAGGTAGCGCCTCTTGATGATCAACCGGACAAACCGTTTCCCCGACATTAATGTCTTCCATTCCAGAAACAGCGACAAGATCACCAGCTTTTTCCTGTTCAATTTCCAATCGTTTTAATCCTTTAAATCCAAACATTTTCGTAACACGGAAATGCTTCACACTTCCGTCAAGCTTCATTAATGCGACTTGTTGTCCGACTTTCATCTCTCCGCGAAAAATGCGGCCGATGCCGATCCGCCCAACATAGTCATTGTAATCCAGCAGCGCCACCTGGAATTGAAGGGGTTCTGAGCTGTTATCAACAGGTGCAGGAATATGTTCGATAATCGCATCAAATAGAGCTTCCATATTTTCATCCTGTTTAGTTGGATCAGTGCTTGCCGTTCCGTTGATGGCCGAAGCATAAATAACCGGAAATTCTAATTGATCATCGTTTGCATCAAGCTCAATAAACAGCTCAAGCACTTCATCGACAACTTCTTCAGGCCGGGCAAACTCTCTGTCAATTTTGTTCACGACGACAATAGGTGTTAAGTTTTGTTCCAACGCTTTTTTCAAAACAAATCTTGTCTGCGGCATGCAGCCTTCATAGGCGTCGACAACTAGCAGCACGCCATCGACCATTTTCATAATTCGTTCTACTTCTCCGCCAAAGTCGGCATGACCAGGCGTATCTAAAATATTAATGGTCGTTCCTTTATATTCAATCGCCGTATTTTTGGCTAAGATGGTGATTCCGCGCTCGCGCTCCAAGTCATTGGAATCTAAAGCACGCTCCGCCACTTGTTCATTTTCCCTGAACGTTCCTGATTGGCGAAGCAATTGGTCAACCAATGTTGTTTTCCCATGGTCTACGTGCGCGATAATAGCAATATTGCGTAAGTCGTTTCTAACTTTCACACTGTCATCTCCTATTTGCTAAACTGAACCTAGGCTATTATACCATAAATACTGTGGAAACGTTGAACGTTTTTCGATAAACTAAAGATGGAAAGAGGCTTAAAGGCTATTAATGGTTTTCGTCTTGGATTGATGAAAGGAGGATGGGAATGGGCAACGGAAAATGGATATTTTGGGTTCTCGCCACCATTGCGGCGCTGCTTATTGTGTCGGTCGGCTTTGCAATAGGGGCTGGCAGCCTGTTGGGAGTAGTTGTTAGCATCATTGGAATTATTATTGTATTTGGACTCGGCTTTACCCAAAAAAAGAAAATGCGAGAGAGAGGATTATTATAAAGAATTTACATCTTGGCATCGACCATTTTATACTTTCAAACGGTTTATGATACATAGATCGTCCCCTCTACTGATAGAGGGGATTTATTACATGGCATTAGTTTCTTTCAAACCTACAAAGACCCATCTTTTGTTTCACAATATGTTCGGTTTTAGCTAAAACTCATTTACAATAGCCTTTTTCAAAAGACCAGCCAGAAATGGAATGGATACAAAGAAGTTCCATTTTATGTAAATTTTTAAACAACCCGATTTTTAGCCCTATTTACAAAACGTTGATTGCTACAACATTTCATTGCTCCACACTTGTTCCATTTTTCTCGCCTGCCATCACGATGTGAAGTTTGCCGAACGATACCAATTCTTTCATATTTTTATAAGAGACTTTTTATACTGCTTTCTTCATGCTTGTTTTTTAGCAAGCTATGATGATCTATAAGCTGTCAACAGCATTTGCAGCTTTATATTTTCCCTTTAATATACTCCTCGATAATTTGTTGATGAATGGTTTGGTTAGCGGTGAAAATGCTTTGCTTTTTAAGCAAATCGACTGGTTTTCCGTCAAGCGTTGTCGTAACCCCGCCTACTTCGTCGACAAGGATTAAACCTGCCGCAAAATCCCAAGGAGCAAGTCTCATTGTAATATAGCCGTCCAGCTTGCCTGCAGCTACATAGGCAAATTCAAGAGCGGCTGAACCAAATGATCTCGTTCCTCTTAAACGTTTGACAAGCGGACTTAATATTGCTGGATCAATTCGTCTGTTTTCCACCAGCCATGATGCATTCAAGCCGATGATGGATTCTTCTATTGTTTTCTTTTGTAACGGCGGAAGCTCCGTTTTGTTTAAATAGGCGCCATTCCCCCTTATCGCATGGTACATTTCATCTCTGACGACATCATAAATCAGTCCTATTTGACCGACACCATCCGCAAAAACAGCAACCGAAATGCAGAAATTCCGCTTTTGATGTACAAAATTCATTGTGCCGTCAATCGGATCAATTATCCAAACGATACCGTCCAATGATTTCAATTCATGACCGGAACCTTCTTCTCCTAAAATGCTGTGTTCCGGAAACGTTTTGCGAATATTTTCCCAAAAGAAATGCTCTACTTCCCGGTCAATATTCGTCACTAAATCGTTTGGACCTGATTTCGCTTCAACGACCAGCTTTTGTTGAAATGATTGGCGAATTCTTTCACCAGCCTCATAAATCCATTGCTTTGCTTTTTGATCTATTTCATGCCAGTTCATCTATCTTACCCACTTTCTATTCAATCACCTTTTTTAGCATACTGTAAAGAAATGGAGAAAATCAAGTTTTTCACCTTTATCATTGCAATATTTCACCCACATTATTTTTCTTTCTCTGTCGGTTTGTGCTACAATGTGGACAAACAACACAAGGAGGATTTTTATGGATTTTGTGCCATTTGTGAAGGAAGATTTTGAAGTTTTTCAAATAGACGGTTTAGAAGCGAGAATGGATGAGCTAAAAAAACGGGTGCGCCCAAAACTTGAAGCGCTGGGACAGCATTTTGCACCTACTTTGTCTGCTTTGACGGGAGATGAAATATTTTATCATGTAGCAAAACATGCCCGCCGTACCGTTCATCCTCCCAATGACACATGGGTTGCATTTGCAAACAGTAAACGGGGTTATAAGAAGCTCCCTCATTTTCAAATCGGATTATGGAGCACACACGTCTTTGTTTGGTTTGCCATTATTTATGAATCCCCTGTGAAAGAAGAAATCGGAAAACAATTTTTACAGAATTGGCAGCAAATTCGAAAGCAAATTCCTGAAGATTATTTCTGGTCAGCCGATCATACAAAACCAGATGCGGAAAAACAAAAAAATTTATCTGACGAAGATTTTCAACGAATTTTTCAACGTCTGCAATCGGTGAAAAAAGCAGAAATGTTATGCGGCATCAACCTTCCAAAAAATGAAGTTCTCTCCATGAGCAGGGAGCAATTTTTGGAAAAGGTTGACGAGACGTTTAAAACGTTAATGCCGCTTTATCAAATCACACAAAAAAGCACTGTTTAAAAATGGTCAGGATGCGCTGCATCGCTGACCATTATTTCTTTTGAAAACAATTAAGCAATGCTGGACCATTTCCGCCTTATCTCTTTCGCCTGTTCAATGATTTCGTCAAACAGTTCCGCAACAGACGGAATATTTTTTACCAGCCCTATAGATTGACCGGCCCATGCGTATCCTTCCTCGATTTTGCCTTCATAAATATATTTTTTGTTCGCTTCTCCACTAATGAAATCTTTTAGCGACTCATAATCTCCTCTTTCTCTTTCAATTTCCAAAATTTTTTCGGTCCAATTATTTCGAAGCGCCCGACCTGGTGCCCCTAACGACCTTTTAATAATGACGGTATCAAGTTCAGTACCGTTGACAATTGCTTCTTTATATAACGGGTGTGCATGTACGCATTCCTTCGTTGCAATAAAACGAGTTCCCATTTCAATCCCTTCAGCTCCAAGAGCCAATGCTGCCATTAGTCCCCTCCCGTCCGCAATGCCTCCAGAAGCAATCACCGGAATGGAGACAGCTTCCACTACTTGTGGAATTAATACGAAATTGCCGATATCGTCTTTTCCTAAATGACCGCCGCCTTCTTGTCCGACGACCATCACTGCATCTGCTCCAAGCTCTTCCGCTTTCTCCGCTTGTCTTCTTGCCGCAACGAGAACTAGTTTTTTTACATCGACACCTTTTAATTGGTCAAAAAGCGGAGCCGGGTTCCCGCCAGTGATGGAAATGACCGGCACTTTTTCTTCAATCGCCACATCAAGCATATCGGAAAATGGACGGCCATGCTGACCGATGGCGAAGTTCACTCCAAACGGCTTATCCGTTTTTTGTTTCACCTTCCGTATTTCCTCTCGAAGCGCAGCTGGATTCGGAAGAGACATAGCCGTGATCTGACCGAGCCCTCCTGCATTGCTTACTGCACTTGCTAATTCTGAATACGCTAAATAAGCAAGTCCCCCTTGAATGATCGGATATTTAATCCCTAGCAATTCGGTAATTTTTGTTGAAAATACCATGTTTCCCCCTCCCCATTTCGTATTATTCTTTTTCCACGCATTAAATTCCTTCTTTATAAAAACGTAGCTCAAAACAAAGAGAAGCACAAAGATATTAAAAACCCTATTTAATGCCTTTTGCAGGTTTTAAAGGAAAGTGCTATAATTTCATTTGTTTTTAATTTTGGGGAACCTTTAAAAAGTAGGTGAAAAGGAAAATTGTCACAGCATGATACACCATTGTTTACAGGTCTTTTAGAACATATTCAAAAAAATCCAATTCAATTTCACATTCCCGGCCATAAAAAAGGAGCCGGAATGGAGCCAAAATTCCGAGAATTTATCGGACATAATGCTCTGGCGATGGACTTAATTAATATCGGTCCTTTGGATGATCTTCATTCGCCAAAAGGAATTATTAAAGAAGCACAAAAATTGGCTGCTGAAGCTTTCGGTGCCGATCACACCTTTTTCTCGGTACAAGGTACGAGCGGAGCCATTATGACAATGGTCCTGTCGGTTTGCGGACCTGGAGATAAAATTATTGTTCCAAGAAATGTTCATAAATCGGTCATGTCAGCAATCATTTTTTCAGGGGCTTCCCCCGTTTTTATACATCCTGAAGTGGATAAAAACCTCGGCATTTCTCACGGAATAACGACAGAATCAGTTGAAAAAGCTCTTCAGCAATATCCTGATGCAAAAGGGCTTTTAGTCATTAATCCAACGTATTTCGGAATCTCAGCTGATTTAAAACAAATCGTAAATATTGCTCATTCATATAATGTCCCTGTTCTTGTAGATGAAGCGCACGGCGTCCACATTCATTTTCATGACAAGCTGCCATTATCCGCCATGCAGGCAGGGGCAGATATGGCGGCAACTAGCGTTCATAAGCTGGGAGGATCGATGACGCAAAGCTCTATTTTAAATGTTCGGGAAGGTCTTGTGTCTCCTGACCGTGTTCAATCGATTTTAAGCATGCTGACTACGACATCGACATCCTATTTGCTTCTTGCATCACTGGATGCAGCTCGAAAGCAGCTGGCAACGAAGGGCTATGAATTATTAGAGCAAACGATTCAATTGGCGAATCAGACAAGATACGAAATTAACAAAATTGATCATCTATATTGTGTAGGAGAAGAAATTTTGGGAACGAATGCAACGTATGATTATGATCCGACAAAATTAATTATTTCTGTGAAGGAACTAGGCATAACGGGATATGATGCAGAGCTGTGGTTAAGAGAACATTACAACATTGAAGTGGAGCTTTCCGATCTGTACAATCTGCTCTGTCTGATCACGCCCGGTGATACAGAATATGAAACATCACTTTTAATAAAAGCGCTTCGTGCTTTGTCAAAAGAATTTTCCCATCAGGCAAACAAGCAAGCGGAAGTCTCTGTCCTTCTGCCCGATATTCCTGTTTTGGCGCTGACACCTAGAGATGCTTTTTATGCAGAGACGGAAATGGTACCTTTTGAACAATCTGTCGGACGCATTATTGCAGAATTTGTCATGGTGTACCCACCGGGCATACCGATTTTCATACCAGGAGAAATCATCACTAAAGAAAATTTACATTACATCCGAAAAAATTTAGATGCCGGCCTGCCTGTTCAAGGTACAGAAGATCCAACTCTTTCCTACATTCGCGTTATTAAAGAGCATAAACCGATTAAATGAGAAATCGCTGAAGAAGCTTTATAAATCCATACATTCGAGGACAAGTCGAAAAACGGATGAAACCAAATTTTGCTGAAGATCGATCATAAAATAATTTTGCTGCGGTAATGGCTAAAACCATTACCGTATTTAATTTATAATAATATTCAATTCTTTTAAAAGGAGCGACAACAATGAAAGAATATCAATTTCCCGTTCCGCCTATTTTTATTTTACTAATTGGTGTTATTTCTATTTCATTTTCTTCTATTTTTGTTAAATGGTCTGATGCGCCTGCATCTATATTAGGAATGTATAGACTGCTTTTTACGGTGATCGTTATGCTGCCGTTTCTCCCTTGGAAGAAAATCAAAACAGGAGCTATTAACATTCAATGGAAGGATTGGATTCAACTACTTTTATCTGGAATCTTCCTAGGTTTTCATTTCTTATTTTGGATGGATTCCCTTAGATATACAACAGTAGCAAGTTCAATGATTATAACTACATTAGAGCCTGTATTTGTTATGATCGGAGCTTATTTTATTTTTAAAGAGAGAACAAACCTTATTGGGATTGTGAGTATTTTTATAGCTGTTAGCGGTTCAATCATTATTGCATGGGGAGATATTAATCTTTCTACAAAAGCATTATATGGAGATTTCCTTTCATTAGCAGGAACGTTAGCAGTAGCCATTCATATGCTTTTTGGACAAGAATTATGCAAAAAAATTCCAACATCAATATATAGTTTTTGTGTGTTCTTTATAGGTGGATTTGTATTATTGATTTACAATCTTAGTTACGAGGTCCCGCTGATTCATTATTCAGTTCATGATTGGGGCATATTTGTACTTCTAGCACTAGTCCCCAATATTTTTGGTCACGTATTATTTAATTGGCTTTTAAAATATTTGGATGCTACGACGATTTCAATGAGTATTTTAGGTGAACCAATAGGGGCAATTATATTAGCATACTTATTTTTAGGAGAAGCTACATCTATTTCCCAAATGATTGGCGGAGCGCTATCTTTAATTGGAGTCAGTATGTTTTTGAAAAATAAAGGACTTTCAAATAAGGAATTGACTACGAATGCTTCTGTAAAAAGTGCTAATACATAACTAAAATATGGACGACGGCCTTCCTGCTTCGTGGGGAAGGTCTTTCATTAAAAAAACAGTTAATAGAAGTAATGAAATATTTTTTGATAAACAAACGGTAAAACGGAAGCAATAATTAAACCTGTAACAATTGAAGATATGGTGAAGATGATGAACTTCCGAAGCGATATTTCTTTCCTCTTAAAAGCGATGATGAATACCCTTATCATAGAAAAGACAGTAATAAATATAATAATTGCCGAAAAGACGCTTGCTGCCATTACCTCCATTGTAAAGCTCCTTTCACAAAAGTCCTTTAGCTACATTTTACCGCCTAATGAATGGAATAGACACCACTTTTTATACTTTTATTGAAAAGACATCGATAACAAACTTCGCTATATCGAATTGCTGCCAGTTCCAATATTGGCTGCGAAATTTGTCGTAACTCCAATAAATTTTTCATCCAACCTTTTATGCACAAGTGACATTTGGTATATGTTTCATCAATCTTTACAAACCGCATCGCTGTCGTTTTAACACTTAAAAACCGCAATGACCGTCTTACTGAAAAAGACAAAGGTGAATTGATAAAAAATGAATTCAAACGATGTTTTTCTGTCTTAGCTCTCAATCACAATCCTGCAAGCATCCATTCCATTAAGATCACCAGCATTTGCTTTACATAAAAAAAAGCTGCCTTAAAGACAGCCCATTTATCTTAAACCCCTTTGTTACACGTGTTATTCAATATGTTATTGATGATTGCTTTTTTTACGATTCTTTTCTGTACAGCAATTGTTGCATTTACCATACAATACCGTAACTTTTTCATCATCAAAGAAATGAATTGTTGAATTGCAGTCTTGACAGACAATTGTTCCCATCCTGTATTCCCCTTTTCCATATAGCGTCATAAAGAATAAAGTGGAGACAAAATGACCTGATAGTTATATATTAATATGTCACATTATATTCGTCAAGCAGAAAATTGTATAACACATTTATTTTTTTATGCATTAAAAAATATGTAAATTGATTTTATCCGCTACAATTAAAGTTTTGTACATTTTATATGGGGATGGGGACATTTTTTTGGTTCAAAGTAGCTTTCAAATGACCTTTATCTTTATGATCATTAGCATTACATGATTGCTGAGTATGATCCATTACGTGCATCTAAAGTCTACAACCCAACAACTCAAACATTCGCTCTAGATATCATACTTCTCGTACACGATTTGAAATTTTTTAATTTGTTTAAATAATATTTTATTTTTGTAACATTTGCATAACATTCAAAAGTGACGGAATTAAATATGTTAAAATGGCGTTAAGAAAAAATGAACACATTTTACCAGTTTTCTTTAAACGAAAGAGGTAGGACAATGGTGAAATTTATTGCATATACCTATACCGTTGCCGTACTGCTTCTATTGTCATCTTGTATTGCTGATCCGAAAGACAATCACTCGATTTCAAGCTCCGACAAAAAACAAATTCTTTTTTTTACCGACCAAAAAATGATGGAAAAAGAATCAATTTACTACGATGCTTTATTAGATTTAAAAAAACAATTTCCAGAGGAAATGGACAATATGATGATCTACCAAGCTGATAATCCTGAATCTAAGCGGTTTAATATTAAAACATATCCTTCCATTATCGTGATGGATCATGACGGCATCATTTTGCATATTAAAGGATCAGTTTCAACAAAAGATGAAATTGTAGAGCCGGTCTCAGAAGTGCTTTCCGAATAATGAGAATGTCGGTTTGAGGTAATTAAGCGCTGAGAAGATTCTTTAGTTAAATAGGATTTGTGCTCAAAATCTCTGCACAACATATTTTTGTGAAAAAACTTTCACAACAGTGAGAGAATTGTTCCATCATTTATTTTTCATCATAAAAACATACTAACATTAGTAGTACAGACCTAGGCCAAGGTTTGTGCTACTATTTTTTTATAGTAGAAGTGAAGGAAGGTCGAACATCCCCTGGGACCAAATAGAGTCCGTATTAAAAACAGACCAACTTCACATCCTTATTTGAATCAGTTTAGTATGTTGGGTCCGAAGAGACCGTGTATAAGAAAATGGAATCAATAAGGCAATGTGAAGAACTTCTATGTTTGGCTAAAAAGGAGAGGCAGAAAATATGAAACACGTAGTGGCATTTGATGTCAGTATGGGGAAAAGTACAATGGTCATTTATGACCGTTATCGTCAATGCGAATATGAGGGTGAAATAACCCATAACCGCTACTCTTTCGAGAAATTAAACGAAACCCTTATATCTTTAACACAAAAAGATGCACAGGCACCTGATATTGTCTTTGAAGCAACAGGCGTATATTCAAAACCACTAGAACGATTCTTAGGTGATCAAGGTTATATGTATTATCGAGTTAACCCACTCGAAGCGAATATTCAAATGGCTTCAATGAGGAGACAAAAAACAGATAAAAGCGACGCTCATGAACTTGCGAAAACTCACTTTAGAGTTGAACGTGAACAAACTTATCAAGAAGGGGAATATTATAAACAAATGCGTGCAATGACGAGATATTATGATGAATTAAGTAGTGAAATGACGCATTTATATAGTCGTTTACATGCGATTCTACAATTGAGTTTTCCCGAGTTAGAAAAGCTATTCAGTAAACGTTCTGCTTTATTTTTGAATGTCGTTCAATTATACCCTCATCCGGATCATGTGTTAGTTTGTTCAAAAACAGTGATTCGTAATCGTTTAAAAGCCAACACAAGAAAAAACTTATCATTGGCACGTGCTGAAGAAAAAGGGATCGCTTTAATCGAAGCAGCAAAAGAAGCGTATCCAGCAATTTCAAAAGATGATATTCGCTGTGAACAAGTGCGGGATTATGCCAAACGGATTGCAGACTTGAAGGAGAAAAGAGATCAACTTGTCCAAAAGATGGTTAAATTATCGAAAGATAAACAAGAGTATCAGATTTTAATTTCATTTCCAGGAATCGGAGAAACGACTGCAGTTCGTTTAATTGGAGAATTAGGAGATATTCGACGATTCAAAAACCATAAACAACTGAATGCTTACGTCGGTATTGATATTATGAGATATCAATCTGGGAATACCTTTTATAAAGACAAGATTAATAAAAGAGGAAATAACAAACTTAGAAAGATTCTATTTTACATGATCCAGACCATGATCCAACTACGGAAAAACACACAAAATCATATTGTAGATTATTATGATAAATTAAAAACGCAACCCCAGAGGAAACCTCATAAAGTTGCGTCCATAGCATGCGTGAATAAGTTCTTGAAATCGGCTTATCACCTTATCACACATAATCTGAAATACGATTACGAAAAGGCAACAATGCATCAGTAATCGTAAGTAAGATTATATCACAAAGACCTGACGAAAAAAATGGAAATCGTGAGGTCTATTTGTCATGCGAAAATTTATTTTGGAAGGAAGGGGTCCCCCTTCCTTCCAAAATAAAATCTATATTAACCAAATTATTTAATAAAAAATACTTGACTAGAGGTAAGAAAGGGGTTGTCCAAAAAGTCAAATCCCCATTGAAAACAAATAATCATAAACACCGATATATCAACGTTTCTATAACATTAAAAGGGGCAGTCAATAAGCCGAAAAAACGACTTATTAGACTGCCCCCTTTGGGCTGCATTACTTATTTATAATATGAATCGGTGTTCCAAGTGCAAGTTCGGCAGCTTCCATTGCAATTTCTCCTAATGTCGGGTGGCCATGAATTGTCAAGGCAATATCTTCTGCCGTCATGCCTGCTTCGATCGCAAGTCCAAGTTCAGCAATCATATCTGATGCGCTGACACCTGCGATTTGAGCCCCAATAACAAGGCCGTCTTCTTTTCGTGTAATCAATTTTACAAATCCATCGGTTGCATTTAATGACAATGCGCGGCCGTTTGCTGCAAATGGAAACTTAGCTGCCACAATGTCAATTCCTTCGTCTTTAGCCTGTTGTTCCGTATATCCGACAGAAGCCAACTCAGGTTCTGAGAAGACAATGACAGGAATTCCGTTATAATCGATTTCAGAAGGTTTTCCAGAAATCGCTTCTGCAGCAATTTTCCCTTCATATGAAGCTTTATGAGCAAGTGAAGGTCCTGGAACGATGTCGCCGATAGCATAAATATTTGAAATATTTGTCCGGCACTGTTTGTCAATTTTAATGTAGCCTTTTTCATCGATTTCTACTCCGACTTGTTCGAGACCAAGTTCATCAGTGTTTGGTTTGCGTCCTACTGTAACTAAACAATAGTCCGCTTCCACTACTTGCTCTTTTCCTTTCGCTTCAAATGTCACTTTTACTCCGTCTTTTGTTTCTTCAACACCTTTTGCAAGTGCGCTAGTATGAATTTCGACATTTCCTTTTTTCTTCAACGCTCTTTTTACAAGAGCTGTCATTTGTTTTTCAAATCCTGGAAGAATTTCTTTGTCTCCTTCAATAATCACAATTTCAGTGCCGAAATTCGCATAAGCAGTTCCAAGCTCTATGCCAATGACTCCCCCGCCAATGATAACCATTTTTTTCGGAACTTCTTGCAGGGACAACGCTCCTGTTGAGTCAATGACTCGCTCAGAAAATTTAATGCTTGGAATTTCAATTGGACGGGAGCCAGTTGCAATGATTGCATTTTTAAATTTATACGTTTGAGCTGAATTCTCGTTTATGATTCTGACGGTGTTGCGATCAACAAAATATGCTTCGCCTTTTACAATTTCAACTTTATTCCCTTTTAAAAGGCCTTCAACACCGCCTGTAAGTTTTTTGACGACACTTTCTTTCCAAGCTTGCACTTTAGAAAAGTCTAGTGTTACATTTTCAGCTTTTATTCCTATATCTTCTGATTCTTTAGCCTCTACATAACGGTGTCCTGCACTAATTAATGCTTTAGAAGGAATACATCCAACATTGAGGCAGACGCCGCCAAGAGATCCTTTTTCAACGATCGTAACTTTTTGCCCTAATTGCGCAGCTCTTATTGCAGCCACATAGCCGCCGGGACCAGCTCCTATGACGAGAGTGTCAGTTTCAATCGGGAAATCTCCTACTACCATTTATTACGCCTCCATTAGTAATAATTGGGGATCATGCAATAAACGCTTAATATGGTTAAGCGCATTTTGTGCAGTTGCACCGTCGATCATTCGATGGTCAAAGCTTAAAGACAGCGCTAAAACAGGGGCTGCAACGATTTCTCCGTTTTTCACAACCGGTTTTTCAGAAATGCGTCCGAGACCTAGAATGGCTACTTCTGGATGATTAATGACAGGAGTAAACCATTGGCCGCCAGCGGAACCGATATTGGTTATCGTGCATGATGCGCCTTTCATTTCATTTGGAGTAAGTTTGCCCTCACGCGCTTTTGTTGCCAATTCATTAATTTCTGCAGAGATTTCAAAAATCGATTTTCGATCTGCATGTTTGACAACAGGAACTAAAAGTCCTTTTTCCGTATCAGCTGCAATTCCGATATTGTAATAGTGCTTATGAATAACTTCTTCTGTTTCATCATCAAACGACGTGTTTAATACTGGATATTTTTTCAGTGCCGATGTTAAAGCTTTGACAACATAAGGCAAATATGTAAGCTTAATGCCTTGTTCTGCCGCAATAGCTTTAAATTTCTTCCGATGTGCAACAAGCTCTGTTACATCGACTTCATCCATTAATGTTACATGTGGCGCAGTTTGCTTCGATTTAACCATCGCTTTTGCAATTGCTTTTCGAATACCGCTGATTTTCTCGCGGGTTTCTGGGAATTCTCCTTCAAGGACAACCGGAGCCGGCGCTGCTTTTTCTCCTGCCGATACGCCTGTTGCAGCTTCTTTTTCCACGTTTTCAACAGGTTTTGCTTCTTCTTGTCCACCTTTCAGATAAGCATCAATATCTTCCTTCAATATGCGCCCGCCGTTTCCTGAGCCTTGTACCAATCGAATATCAACGCCTTTTTCACGCGCATATTTTCGGACGGATGGCATTGCAATAACGCGTCGGTTAACATCTACGTCTTCTGAAGCAGACTGTGAAGCGTTGCTTTCCACTTTTTGCTCTTCTGTGGAAGGCTTTTCTTCTTTTGCTGCTTCACCGCTTTCATCGCCTTTTGATTGATTTTCATAACCTGGAGCATCAATTGTGACTAATACTTGACCGACAGTTGCAACTTCCCCTTCATTCACTTTTAATTCTAATACTTTTCCTTTTACAGGGGAAGGGATTTCAACTACTGCTTTGTCATTTTGCACTTCACAAAGAACATCATCTTCATTGATTTCATCACCAGGTTTGATAAACCATTTTACTATTTCACCTTCATGAATGCCTTCACCGATATCCGGCATTATAAATTCAAAAGCCACAGATTTCAACCTCCTAAATAATTTTCAGTTGATGGCCGAAAAGAAGAAAAGATGATGCTCCTCTTTTTAGCCAATTAGAAATTCAATGCTTTTTTAGCCGTTTCAACGATATCTTTGTAGTTTGGAAGCCATACATCTTCCGCTTGTGAGAATGGATAGACAGTGTCCGGAGCTGCCACGCGGAAAACTGGAGCTTCCAAGCTAAGAATCGCTCTTTCATTAATTTCTGCAACAACATTAGCAGCAATTCCTGCTTGTTTTTGGGCTTCCTGCACGACAATCGCGCGGTTTGTTTTCTCTACTGAAGCAATAATCGTTTCTATATCCAGCGGACTTACTGTTCGTAAATCGATCACTTCTGCTGAAAAGCCCTCTTTTTCAAGTTCGTCAGCAGCTTTTAAAGATTCATGCACCATTGCCCCGTAAGTGATGATCGAAATATCTTTCCCTTCACGTTTTATATCCGCTTTGCCGATCGGAATTGTATATTCTTCTTCCGGAACTTCATCACGGAAGGAACGATAAAGCTTCATATGCTCCAAGAAAATGACCGGATCATTATCCCGAATTGCTGAAATAAGCAACCCTTTTGCATCATAAGGGGTGGAAGGAATAACGACTTTTAAACCAGGCTGCTGCGCCATCAAGCCTTCCAAGCTGTCCCCGTGAAGCTCAGGGGTATGAACGCCGCCGCCGAAAGGAGAACGAATGGTGATCGGAGCATGCCAGCGGCCCCCGGAGCGATAACGCAAACGCGCCATTTGTCCAGAAATGGAATCCATAACCTCATAAACAAAACCGAAGAATTGAATTTCAGCTACCGGACGAAAGCCTTGTGTGCTTAAACCGATTGCCAAGCCGCCAATTCCTGATTCTGCCAGAGGTGTATCAAAAACTCGGTCTGGGCCGAATTCTTTTTGAAGTCCTTCTGTTGCACGGAACACACCGCCGTTTACACCAACATCTTCCCCAAATACTAACACATTTTCGTCGTTTTTCAGTTCCGTACGCAACGCATCAGTGATTGCTTGAATCATTGTCATTTGCGCCATGCTCACTTCGACTCCTTCTCTTTATAAATTTCATATTGTTCTTTTAGGTTATAAGGCCAGCTTCCTTCTTCAAACATAATGTTGATTAAGTCTGTCACTTTTTGTTTTGGAGTTTCATCCGCTTTTTTGATTGCTTCTTTTATATCTTCTTTCGCCTTTTCGATAACTTCGTTTTCTTCTTCCTCGCTCCACAATCCTTTTGCTTGAAGGAAGTTTCTGAAACGAACAAGCGGATCTTTTGCCTCCCACTCGTCATCAAGCTCTTTTGCCCGATATCTCGTTGGATCGTCTCCTGCCATTGTATGCGGACCGTAGCGGTAGCATAATGTTTCAATTAATGTCGGACCTTCACCGTTTATTGCCCGTTCACGCGCTTCCTTCACAGCTGCATAAACAGCAAGCGGATCCATTCCATCTACTTGTATGCCAGGGATTCCAGCTGCAACAGCTTTTTGTGCAAGTGTTTCAGCTGAAGTTTGCACTTCTACAGGTGTTGAAATTGCAAACCGGTTGTTTTGAACGATGAAAATAGCAGGTGCTTTAAATGCCCCAGCAAAGTTTATTCCTTCGTAAAAGTCGCCTTGAGACGTTCCTCCATCACCTGTATACGTAACAGCAACTGCTTTTTTGCCGCGTTTTTTCAAGCCTAATGCTACCCCTGCAGCTTGCACATATTGGGCGCCGATAATAATTTGCGGTGAAAAAGCGTTTACGTCTTCAGGCATTTGGTTTCCATGAAAATGCCCGCGGGAATATAAAAATGCTTGATACAAAGGCAATCCATGCCAAACTAACTGCGGTATATCACGATAGCCCGGGAGAATGAAGTCCTCTTTTTCCAAGGCAAAATGAGAAGCAATTTGTGATGCTTCTTGTCCGGCAGTCGGTGCGTAAAAACCTAAACGACCTTGACGATTTAAAGAAATTGAACGCTGATCCAACACTCTGGTAAATACCATTCGTCTCATTAATTCCTTTAATTCTTCATCAGAAAGGGAAGGCATCGCATCTTCATTCACGACTTCGCCTTTTTCGTTTAAAATTTGGAACGTTTGGAATTCCTTGCGAATCGCATCAAATTGCTTTTCGCTGTCAACGACAACATTTTTCGCCTTTTTTGCCATTCAACACACCTCTTCGTTTCATTTTCTCAGCCTTTAAATTCATCCATAAAACTAGATTACCCCAAATTGTTCATAGAGACACACATTGCGGATCTTTAATTGCCAAAATCGTCAAGTACATTGCAAGATCGCTTTACAAACTGTATTAATTTTTTTATTTAAAATAGTAATACACATCGATTTCACTTCATAGTGTACACCCTTTTTTCACATGCGTCAATTAATTTGTTTATTTTTAAAACAATATATAAAACGCTTTCAAGATAATTGGAAATATTTTTACTTTTAAATCTGTACTAATACAACAGATAATTCTGTATCACTATTACAGATACAGACGGAAGCGAATCATTTATCTGGAGAGCGTGTTGCTTCTCTATATAAATTACAGAAGAATTTATATAAATAAGGAAGTCTTCTAGGCAAACGTCTATACCTTTATTTTGCTTCATCATACGATGATATAGACATTTGCCCTAAATAAGGCGATATGGAGTCCTTATGTGGAGGTGAAAGAGATGCATTATTATTACAATCCGTCTTATCATTACCCATCATACGGATATTTTCCAGTTTCAAACTGGACATTTGTATTGATCGCTGTGCTTTTTATTTTGCTCATTATTGTTGGCGCTGCCTGCTTAAACTATTAATTGATGATTGTCCGATTTTCGGGCAATTCTTTTTTGTTTCTTTTAAAAGATTTATGTATAATGAAATTTGTTGATATAGGTTCAGGAGTGATTAGCAATGATTACAATGGAAGATATTATTAAGGAAGGACATCCAACTCTTCGTCAAGTTGCCAAGGAAGTGGAATTGCCCGCTTCTGAAGAGGAGAAAAAAATTTTAGCGGAGATGCTTCAATACTTAAAAAACAGTCAAGATCCAGAGATTGCAGAAAAATATGGATTGCGGCCTGGGATCGGTCTTGCCGCCCCGCAAATTAATGTATCAAAACGAATGATTGCCGTTCATGTGACGGATGAAAAAGGAAAATTATATTCGTACGGTCTGTTCAATCCAAAAATTGTAAGCCATTCGGTGGAACAAAGTTATTTAACAAGCGGTGAAGGATGCCTTTCCGTTGACAGAGAGGTTCCAGGATATGTTCCGCGTTATGCACGCATCCGCGTCAAAGGGGTTGACCTTGAAGGCAATGAAGTCGACCTTCGTTTAAAAGGTCTTGTCGCTATTGTGTTTCAGCATGAAATAGATCATTTAAACGGCATTATGTTTTATGATCGGATCAATAAAGAGAATCCTTTTAAAGAACCGGAAAATGCAACTCCAATTGACAGATGAAGCCAGAAGTTAGCGCCCGGCATCCAAGCCGCGGAATATTTTGAAGCAAAACGAAAATCCATGCAAAAAATCCCGAATAGTTCTTTCGGGATTTTTTGTTCATAAAGAGAAATTTTTTGTGCACACTACCATTTGAAATCGCCTTTGCAAGGCATTTTTTTGAGTTTAGCTTCGGATTTATATCAACTGCAATTGCTTTGCAGCATAAAATATTCCATCTTCATCAACAGGCTTTGTAACAAAATCAGCTACTTTTTTCACATGCGAAACAGCATTACCCATAGCAACGCCTGTTCCAGCAAACGAGATCATTTCTATATCATTCAAACCGTCTCCAAAAGCAACCACATCTTGACGGCTAACGCCAAGCATATCCATTATCTTTTTGATCCCTTCTGCTTTCGATCCTTTTTTTGGAACAACATCAGTTGAAAGCTGGTGCCAGCGGACAAATTTTATCTCTTCAGAAATATTGAACTGTTCTTCTTCTCCTTCTTTGCAAAACAAAAGCGCTTGGTAAATATGTTTTTCTTGAAAATAATCAGGTCTGCACTCAGGATGCGAGAGGTGCAAAGATTTCAAACTTTCATGAATAAACGGATGATCTTCCACATTTGCTTTCATATCTTCTTCACTCAAAAATACAAGCGGGTAATCAGTATTTTCAGTCGCTTCGATTAATTGCTCCAACGCATCGACCTTCAAAGGATTTTCATAAATGACTTCTCCTTCATGCACAACATACTGTCCGTTATAGCTGACATAAGAATGGATTCCGAGCTCTTCTCTTAGCTTTTTAAACATAAAAGGGCCGCGGCCGGTTGAGATGGCGACGTGATGTCCGGCTTTTTTCAAACGGGAGACCACGTCAAGAGTAGATTCCGGCAAACGTTTATCATGATCCAATAAAGTACCGTCTATATCAAAAAAAATAAATTTTTTCCCCATGTTCAATCTCCTTTTCTCTTTCGTGAAAACCTTATCTACACTAAACAAAACGGTATAGTATGCAAACGCTTTATGTCAATAGAGCTTTTCCACGTTTAGCCATAAAAAAAATAAAAAAATAGCATATAATATAAGTAAATACAATCGGACTCGACTTTGACATCTTATTGAAGGAGGAGTTGATATGTTAAAACGTTTAAAGAAAAAAATTAAAAAACAGTGGAAGCAATTGCTTCGCAGAAAATCGATTGCTTAAAGAAACCGGGCGGCTTTAGCCCGGTTTTCGTTATTTTCAATGAAGGTTGGATTTGCCATCAGAATCGACTATAATAATAAAAGCTAGTTTAACATGGAAAGTAAGGAGAGATTACGCAAATGATGTTTAAAGTTTTTTATCAGGAAAACCCGAATGAACCGCCTGTTCGGGAAAGAACGAAAACATTTTTCGTTGAAGCGGAATCAGAAAGAGAAGTTCGTGAAAAATTAAAAGGCCGCTCCATAAACATAGAATATATTCAACCGATTAGCGGTCCGTTTTATGAATTTGAAAAACAAAGCGAAAATTTTTCTGTATTGGAGAAATGATAGTATATGAAATTTGTAAAAAGAGACCAAGTAGCAGCATTCGCCCTCGGCGGATTGGGCGAAATCGGAAAAAATACGTACGGTGTGCAATTTCAAGATGAAATCATTTTAATTGATGCTGGAATTAAGTTTCCAGAAGACGAACTTCTAGGGATTGACTATGTGATTCCGGACTATACGTACTTAGTAAAAAACCAAGAAAAAATTAAAGGCTTGTTCATCACACATGGCCATGAAGATCATATAGGCGGTATACCTTATTTGCTGCGGGAAATTAATGTACCAATCTACGGCGGTAAACTGGCGATCGGACTGATTCGCAATAAGCTTGAAGAGCATGGACTTTTAAGACAAGCTAAACTAAACATCATCCAGGAGGATGATGTGATTCGGTTCAGAAAAACTGCCGTAACTTTTTTCCGTACAACTCACAGCATTCCAGATTCATATGGAATTGTTGTCAAAACTCCCGCAGGAAATATCGTTCATACAGGAGATTTTAAGTTTGATTTTACTCCAGTCGGGGAACCTGCAAATTTAACTAAAATGGCGGAAATCGGCAAAGAAGGTGTGCTCTGTCTTTTATCGGACAGCACAAACAGTGAAATTCCTGAATTTACAATGTCTGAAAGAAGGGTCGGCGAAAGCATTCACGACATTTTCCGAAAAGTAAGCGGCCGCATCATTTTTGCAACATTTGCATCCAATATTCATCGACTTCAGCAAGTAACTGAAGCAGCTGTTAAAAACAATCGAAAAATAGCTGTTTTTGGAAGAAGTATGGAAGCAGCTATCCAAATTGGTCAAGAACTCGGGTATATTCGCTGCCCGAAAGATACGTTTGTTGATGCAAATGAAATAAACCGTCTGCCCGCTCATCGGGTCGTGATTTTATGTACAGGAAGCCAAGGCGAACCAATGGCCGCTCTGTCCCGAATTGCAAATGGAACTCATCGGCAAATCCAAATTATTCCCGGCGATACGGTCGTTTTCTCATCATCGCCCATCCCAGGGAACACTTTATCGGTTTCAAGAACGATCAATCTGCTTTTCCGCGCCGGTGCGGAAGTAATTCACGGGTCGTTAAATGACATCCACACGTCTGGCCACGGCGGACAGGAAGAGCAAAAATTAATGCTGCGGCTAATGAAGCCAAAATATTTTATGCCGATTCATGGAGAATATAGAATGCAGATCATGCATATGAAACTAGCTGTCGATTGCGGAGTTCCAAAGGAAAACTGTTTTATTATGGATAACGGAGATGTGCTGGCGATGAACGACCGCGAAGCATCCATTGCCGGTAAAATTCCATCCGGATCCGTTTATATTGACGGAAGCGGAATTGGCGACATTGGAAACATTGTGTTAAGAGACCGAAAAATTTTATCTGAAGAAGGACTCGTAATCGTTGTCGTCAGCATCAATATGAAAGAGTTCAAAATTGCTGCAGGACCTGACATTATATCGCGCGGCTTCGTTTATATGAGAGAATCCGGAGATTTAATTAAAGATGCCCAAGAACTGATTACTAAGCACTTAAATAAAGTATTGGAAAGAAGAACTACGCAGTGGTCGGAAATCAAAAATGAAATCGCCGATACACTCGCTCCGTTTTTATATGAAAAAACGAAACGCCGACCGATGATCTTGCCAATTATAATGGAAATTTAAGTAATAACTTGTGATCGATCCCTCTTGTGTTGACAGTGGAACGTACTGTTTAACATAAGAGGGATTTATTTTGCAAAAATGTCCAGTTGTTATTTTGTCGGCTCATAACACGAAGCATCCGGCCGCTCTTGCTTTTTTAGGTAGATGGTTTTAAAGCGGGCAGCCGTCAGCTAAAAGTTCTTATAAAAAAACGAAAAAGTGAGTGCTTGAAGAGAAGAAAGACGGAGATCAAAACATGTAAATGAAAAATACCGAAAAGTTTTATGGTTAATTTTTTCGATATACAAGTGTTTAATAGAAGAGCAGAAAGACATTTTATGTACGTTTGTGCCATCATATAAATTTATACGCAATCATTTGAAAAACATTTCATGAAAAAATTCGACTTGGTTAATGTCATAATCAGAATTTTTCAGGAGCAGGTGCTGCAAGTGGCAGCAGTAAAGGGAGATAATAAAGAAATCAATTTGTAGTTAAAGAAGACATGTATTCGATTGCCAGAAAAAACAACGACATTCTTGCAATAAGCAAGGATTTTGAGCCGGCAAACAAAAAAAGAATGAGAAGAACTGTCTTTGGGCATTCTAGACAGCTGCTTCTCATTCAATTACCATGTAAGCTTCAAATGATTGTTTTTACTTGACTGGATAAGTTCAGTTCATTCTTCAGTAGATTTTGATTTTGCCCATGCGGATGAAACATTTAAAGCTCCGAAAGAATGTATATAAGTTTTCATTATTCTCCTAGCACTTTCTTTTCAAACCGATCAATATCGACATCAGCTCCGATGACAATTAAAATATCTCCTGCCTTGATTACTTCTGTAGCTTGCGGCGATACGATAATTTCGTTATTTCGTTTAATCGCAACAATATTGATTCCGTATTTCGCACGAATATCGAGCTCGATGAGAGAATGACCGGCAATGTTGCGGTTAGCAGCAATTTCAACAATGCTGTGCTCTTCCGACAGCTCAAGATAGTCCAACACATTGTTCGAAAGAAGATTATGGGCAAGCCGCCGCCCCATATCCCGTTCAGGGTGAACAACTGTATCTGCTCCTATTTTTGACAAAACCTTTTCATGATAGTCGTTTTGAGCCTTCACCGTTATATGCTTAACTCCTAGTTCTTTCAACATAATGGTTGTCAAAATGCTCGCTTGAATATTGTCGCCGATGGCTACGATCACATGATCAAAATTTCTGATTCCCAAGCTTTTTAATACGGCTTCATCCGTTGTATCCGCTACAACAGCATGTGAAACAATATTGGCAAATTCGTTTACTCGATCCTCATCCACATCAATGGCAAGCACCTCTGCTCCTTCTTCCGATAACGTTCGGCAAATGCTTCCGCCGAACCGCCCCAACCCGATTACGGCAAACTCCTTTTTCATCAATACTCCCCCATTACAACTTGAATGACATTATTCTTGTATTTCTTGGCCAAAATCAATCGCTTGTTTCAACTTTTGCTGCATAAACCCTATTCCTTTGCAATCGGAAAGAGGATAATGAAAAGCTGTCTTATTTGTAAACACTTGTTCTATATATGGACGGAATTTCTTTCCTCCCAAAAGAACAATATCATCTACATCTAACAAATTTTTTTCAACCGCTTGTTCCTTCAATTGGTTGATTGTAATTAATTCAGGATGCTTTTTCATGCTAAAGGAAACATTGTAAGGACCAGGCACAAAATCATTTGGCCGCAAAAAGCCATGCTTGGCAGACAAAATCACCCATTCATCGAAAAATTTTTTAGCATACGCCTGGCAAAGGCGGTGAAAAACTCCTATATACGCTTTTTCTGCGGAAACAGCACCTGCACTGGGCTCTTTATCCCATACTTTTTTTGTTCCGCAAGGTATGACACAAATCCTTCTCATTTAACATTTCACCTGTTCAATCGATTATTCAATTCATTCAAAAATTGTATAATATCGTTATGAAAAACAAAATCAGCCCATTCATCGAAGTCTGTTTGTTCTTGGTTGACAATCACTAATACCGCTCCCATCCTTTTTGCCAAGAACGGTATTTCGTTCGCTGGCCGAACTGTTAAAGATGAACCAAGCACGATCATAACGTCTGCTTTTTCACATTCAAGCTCCGCATCTCTAAAAGCATCTTCCGAAAGCAGCTCTCCGAACAGTGTAATGGAAGGACGAATAAAGCCCCCGCAGCCGCAATAATATTGATTTTTCAAGTATACATCATTTAAAAAGCGTTGGCCGCAATTGTGGCAGTGAAACGTTTGAAGTGTTCCATGAAGTTCAATTACGTTTTTGCTTCCTGCTAAGAGATGGAACCCATCAATGTTTTGAGTAATAATCGATTGAATCTTCCCTTCCTTTTCCCATTTTGCCAGCAAGTAGTGTCCTTCATTCGGAGATTTGCTTTTATATAATTGAAGGCGTTCTTTATAAAATTGAATAAATTCATCACGGTTTGTCTCCATCGCTTCAATGCTTGCCAATTTACTCGGATCCTTTTTGCGCCACAAACCAGTTTTTGAACGATAATCCGGAATTCCGCTGGCAGTGGACATCCCTGCGCCAGTAAATACAACAGCATGTTCAGATTGTTGCAAAAGATCAGCGATTTCGGATATCAAAGCCATCTTTTTTCATCCTTTTTTATTAATTGTGAAAACAATTATTTTAACCTGAACTTACCATTTTTTTATAAATGAAATCAATAAATTCGTCAACAATTTCTTTGCGGAACCGTTCAGTCCGAGACAATATCGATAAATGCCGTTTAATTTCCACATCTTTTATTTTCAATTCATGTAAGTAGCCGTATTTCAGTTCTCTTGACACCGTAATCCTCGGCAAAAAGCCGATTCCCAGTCCGGATTCTATAGCAGCTTTTACAGCCTGCGTGCTTCCTAGCTCCATATAATAATTTATTTTATCTAACACCCCATATTTTTTTAAAGTATTTTCGATAATGAGACGGGTTCCTGAATTTTTTTCTCTCCAGATCATTTTTTCTTTTGCCAGCTCTTCAATGTCAATTTGTTTTTTCTCCTTCAAAGGATGCTCTCTTCCGCATACTAAAATAAGCTCGTCATCGACAAGCTTTTTTACATGAAAAATGCTGTTTTCTACAACTCCTTCTACAAATCCGATATCAATTTTGCGGTCAACAAGCCGATCAATAATGCCCGGAGTATTAGAAATCGCTAATGAAAGCTTTACATCTGGCACTTCTTTTTTAAATTTTCCGAGCAGACTAGGCAAAAGATATTCCCCAATTGTCAACGTCGCTCCGACACTTAGTGTAAAATCTTTGTGTCCGGTTATTTCCTTTACTGCTTCTTTTGATTGTTGAATTTCTTCCACAATATTTTTGGCAATCGGATATAACATTTTGCCGGCTTTTGTCAAAGTCATTTTTCCGTTCGAACGGTCAAACAATGGGGTTCCATAATAATCCTCTAGTTGATGGATTTTTCTCGTAACAGCCGGCTGGGACACATAGACAAGCTTTGCAGCACGGCTGATGCTCCCTTCCTCAACAACAAGACAAAACATTTTTAAACTTTCCAAATCCAATTCGGAATCACTTCCTTACAATTTAAACACTTAAAAACAACTTCATGCTAACACCTATCAGCAAAAAAGACAACATTTGCAAAATCCATTTTCCAGGCACTTTTGTTGATAAGATAGCTCCCAGTTGAGAGCCGATCATCACTCCTATACCGCCCCACAAGCAGGCCGTCCAATTAACATTCCCTAATGCAATTTGATTCAGCGCACCAACAAGTGAATAGATCGATAATGCAAAAAGAGAAATCGCAGTTGCGTCGTGAGGACGAATCTTCAATAAATAAATTAAAATGGGGACGAGCAACCATCCGCCGCCAATTCCAAAAAAATTCGATAAAGTTCCCAACAAAAGTCCGATGATGAATAAAAAAACAGCTTTTAAACGGTTTCTGCCCTCATTGAAAAAACCTGCTTTCATACTATGTTCCGGCTCTTCCGGAGCTTTTTTTAAAAGCAAAAACATCCCGAGCATGAATAAAGCAGCGGCAAATATCCAATAAAAAAAGTCGGGTGAAATAATTCCCAACAGCCAAGTGCCGATAAACGTTCCCGGGATGGAGCCGAAGATGATCGGCCAACTGATAGAAAAATGAACACGCTTTTGCCGTATATAATTCATCGACCCTGATATGGAATTGAGAAAAACCACAACAAGACCCGTACCAGCTGCAATTTCAGGAGGCAATTTCAACAGCAATAAGAGAGCAGGAACAAACACAAATCCTCCCCCTGCTCCCACCATTACCCCATAAGCGCCTGACAAAAGTCCAAGAGCGAGCAGCAAAACCATTTCCACCATTCAAGTTCACCTCTGTTAATATCCTAATTAAAGGGTACCAGTGAGAAGGATTGGTGTGAAATGCTTATTCAACATGGGGTATAACAAAATGTTATAGTTTGTGATATTTTTGTTTTTAGTGCTTCTAGCCTTGCCCATTTAGAAAATGTTATATATAATTAAATCGAAATCATTACGATTTAATACAGCGGGGTATACATATATTTTGAAAGGAGTTCAAATCGATGAAAAAAGTCTTTTTTGCATTTTTAATGGCAATGCTTGCAATCTTTCCTATCGGCTGCGACCAAAATAACAACAATGCTTCCGAAACGAACAATCATAATGAGGACAAAAACAATCAAAAAGAAATTGAAATTTATACAACAATCTATCCACTGACAGATTTCACTAAAAAAATCGGCGGTAAATACGTTCACGTCGAAAGTGTTTACCCGCCGAATGTAGAAGCCCATACGTATGAACCTACATTAAAAACTTTGGAAGCAATCGCGAAAGCGGATTTATTTATCTATACTGGAGCTGGTATAGAAGGATTTGCCGATAAGGCAGAAAAAACGCTGAAAGACGGCAATGTCAAAATTGTAAAAGCAGCTGAAGGAATCCCATTATTAAGTGCGTCCGAAGATGAACATGACCATGAAAGTGGAGAAGAAGAGCATTCACATCATGAAGAAGATTCAGATCATGAAGAAGAACATGGGAACCAAAACGAAGAGGAACACGATCATGCACATGGAGATGTTGACCCTCATGTATGGCTTGATCCAAATAGGGCCATTACTCTTGCGGAAAACATCAAGAACGCTTTAACGGAAGCGGCTCCTGATCAAAAAGAATATTTTGAACAAAATTTCGCTCAACTTAAACAAGATCTTGAAGAACTGGATCAATCATTTCAAGAAACAATTAAAAAATCGAAAACAAAATATATTCTTGTGGCTCATGCTGCTTATGGTTATTGGGAAGACCGCTACGATATTGAACAAATTCCAATATCGGGATTATCTCCAACAGATGAGCCTAGTCAAAAGCAGCTTGTCAAAATCATTGAACTATCGAAAAAACATCATTTAAAACATGTGATCTTTGAACAAAATGTATCTGAAAAGGTAGCAAAAATCATCCAACAAGAAATTGGTGCCAAATCATTAACGCTACATAATTTAGAAAGTGTTTCGGAAACAGATTTAAAAAATAACGAAGACTACTTCAGCATTATGAAACGCAATCTTGAAACGTTATCTGAAGCTTTAAATTAAATACTATTTGCACGCTTTTAGGGGGCTGTCCAATGAGTCTTTTTTGGCTTATTGATGCCCCCTTTCATGCTTTAGAAAACGTTGCTATATCGATGTTTATGAGTTTTTTGTTTTCAAATGGAAATTTGACTTTCTAGACAGACCTTTATATATACTAAGTTGACATAATAAAACTACTGTAAATCGTTAAACTTTTTTATTTCATATTTTTGTAAAATCAAGTAAAATATTTAGACATACGAATAAATATGAGAGGAGAAACCAAAATGGAAGCAGCTGTTCAAAAACAGAATATGGGTCAAATTACATTATACAGAATATTATTTATTATCGGATTTGTTCATCTTCTAAACGATTCGATTCAAGCTGTTATTCCAGCAGTTTTCCCTATATTGGAAAAATCAATGAATCTTACATATATGCAGCTTGGATTCATTACATTCAGCCTTCAGCTAACGGCATCTTTGCTTCAGCCTGCTGTCGGGTTTTATACAGATAAAAAGCCGATGCCTTATTTGCTGCCCATCGGGCTTACGTGTACGTTTTTCGGCATGTTGGGACTTGCTTTTGCACCTAATTATTGGATTGTTTTAGTTTCGGTATTTTTCGTCGGAATCGGTTCAGCCGTTTTCCATCCGGAAGGTTCAAGAGTGGTACATTTAGCAGCGGGAGAACGAAAAGGGCTCGCCCAATCCATTTTTCAAGTTGGAGGTAATGCCGGACAATCTCTTGCTCCCATTATGACAGCTCTTATTTTCGTCCCTATGGGACAATTTGGCGCGATTTGGTTTACTTTAATTGCCGGCATGGCCGTCATCGTCCTTCTATACATTGCAAATTGGTATAAGGAAAAGCTCGACAGCCGAAAAAAAACAAGCGCAAAAAAAGCCGTTGTGCAAGTTCCTGCCGCTCGAAAAAAGCAAGTGAAAATTGGACTTATGCTGCTTATCTTCTTAGTTTTTGCTCGTTCATGGTATCATGCAGCAATCACTAATTTTTACCCTTTTTATTTAATTCATGAACATGGACTTTCCATCAGCAAAACACAGCTATATATTTTTATATTTTTAGCAGCAGGTGCAATCGGAACATTTTTAGGAGGGCCGCTTTCAGATCGTTTCGGAAGACGGAATATCATTGCTTTCTCAATGCTCGGATCAGCTCCGCTGGCGGTCATTTTGCCTTATGTGAATGAATTTTGGGCAATTCCAATAATGCTCATTAACGGTTTTATTATTTTGTCAAGCTTTTCTGTAGTTGTCGTATACGCACAAGAGCTAATGCCTGGAAAAATCGGAACTGCATCAGGCTTAATGGTCGGTCTTGCCTTCGGTTTAGGCGCTTTAGGATCAGTCGTGCTCGGTGCTCTCGCGGACTTATTCGGCTTAAAGCCAGTTATGATCGCGTGCGGCTTTCTTCCATTTATCGGCATGCTCTCCATGCTTTTACCTTCCGATCAAAAGCTGAAAGAATGGACATCTTAACATTTTTACAAGACAGCAGCTACTTTTCAATTGATGTGAAACAAAAGACAAAGTTGTTTTGACAATAAAAAAAGATTGAATGAAGTTAAAACCAATGAACAATTTTTTGTTCAAATGTAATAAATGAAAGCTTTTATTTGTACTAAGGAACGAATGAACGCAGAAATAATAAAAGGCGTTTTTCGGCTGTCCATCAACTTTTCAGCCTGAGAAAACGCCTTTTGTGTTCTTTTATTCTTGAAAAGCACGGTCACCGAAAATTTTTAACGTTATATCATCTGCTGGAGGATTATGAAGACCGCATCTGACATCCCGATAGTAGCGCTCCAATGGGTATTCTTTTCTTAAGCTTTGTCCGCCTGCAATTCGCATGGCTAGGTCAACGACTTTGATCGCACTGTTTGTGGCAACATATTTTACGGCAGCCAGCTCATGCCCCATTTGTTCGTGTAAATGCGGCTGTTCATCCCATTTTTTCGCCACACTGTACATAAAATGCCGTGCGCTTGTAAGCTCCAGATCCATTTCAGCTGTTTTTCGCCGCACTTCCGAAAGTTCTGAAATTGGATGAGAAAGACTGGCAGGTTGATACTCTTTTGCATATTTGACAGCAAAGTTTCTTGCGGCGATAGCGATCCCGAGGTAGCAGGCAGGAATATGTAAAAGCCATCCTTTCGGAGTGGAAGGACTGAATGTAGCTTGTCTGATCGAAACGAGAGCGTCTTTTTCGACCTTTACGTTGTGCAGTAATAAATCGTCGCTTCTTGTCGCGCGCATACCGATTGTATCCCATGTTTCTTTTATGGAAAGCCCCTCTGCTCCTTTTGGGACTAAATATTCGCCAACCTCACCTGTTTCTTCAATTGTTGCGGTTACAATAAAATAATCTAGAATCGGGGCCAGTGATGTGAACGATTTATGGCCATTAATAATCCAGCTGCTTCCTTCTTTTCTTGCCGTTGTTTTTGGTTTTCCGCCTCTTGCAGGACTTCCGGCAGCCGGTTCTGATGCACAGCTATTGATTAATTTTCCTTCAGCGACAATTTCTTCGCAAATGCGCTCAAACGTGCGTTCATCCCATTTTTTTGATTCGGATAAATCCATTACGATTCCATTATGCCACCCTAACGATAAACCTGTCGCTCCATCTCCTTCTGCAATTTTTTCTTGAACAAGCAGAAATTCATATAAAGAAATTTCATTTCCTCCATATTTTTTTGGCACAGTTAATTTCAGAAATCCTTCCGTTTTTAAATCTGAAAAGTTTTCAAATGGAAACGAAGATTCCTGATCATTTTTCGCGGCTCGCTCCGCGAACTTCTCCGCAAGTTTTTCGGCTTTTTCTCTTAATTCTCGATGCGATTTGTTGACAATAACCATTTCATCTAAAAAATTCATATTCTTCACACACCTGTTTCTTTTTCTTTCTTTTCTATCTCTATTGTAGCTCTATTATTCATTTTCGTTAAGCAATCCAATTGGTTTTATTTTAATTTTTTTGGTAAAATACAGAAAAAAATATGTAGGAAATAAAGGAGAATGATGATGACAACTTTCAAACAGCAGCTTGAAAAATATGCAGAACTTGCCGTCAAGGTCGGAGTCAATGTTCAAAAAGGACAAGAATTGTTCATTTCTGCAAGCATAGATGCAAAAGAACTCGTCCGATTTATTGCGGAAAAAGCTTATGAGGTTGGTGCAAGGAATATTCATATCGACTGGCAAGATGATGTTTTAACAAGATTAAAATATGAAAAGGCTCCTGATGACGTGTTTTTAGAATATCCTGAATGGAAGTCTCTCGAAAGAACTGCCCTAGCAGAAAGAAATGCAGCTTTTATTTCTATTGTGTCCCAAAGCCCTGATTTATTAAAAGGCATTCAGCCTGAGAGAATCGCTAATTTCCAGAAAGCGTCTGGAACAGCTTTAAATACGTTTCGCAGATACATACAATCGGATAAAGTCAGCTGGACGGTTATCGCTGCCGCAAGCGAAGAATGGGCGGAGAAAGTTTTTCCAAATGAAGAAAAATCGCTTCGAGTTGAAAAATTATGGAATGCTATTTTTCAAGCAACACGTATTAATGAGGAAGATCCGGTTTCTGCATGGAAAAAACATAATGAAAACCTTCATCAAAAAGTCGATTATTTAAATGCGAAAAAATATAGAAAACTCCATTATCAAGCTCCTGGAACGGATTTAACTATTGAACTGCCTGAAAAGCACCTATGGGTGGGTGCAGGAAGCGTTAATGAAAAAGGCGTTTCTTTCATGGCAAACATGCCTACAGAAGAAGTGTTCACAGCTCCGAAAAAAGATGGGGTAAATGGTTATGTGACTAGCACAAAACCGTTAAGCTACGGCGGAAATTTAATCGAAAATTTTGTAATCACATTTGAACGAGGACGCATTACAAATGTAACAGCCGAAAAAGGCGAAGAAATTTTGAAGCAATTAGTCGAAACAGATGAAGGCTCTCATTATTTAGGTGAAATTGCTTTAGTACCTCATAACTCACCGATCTCAAAGTCAAATCTTTTATTTTATAACACGTTGTTTGACGAAAATGCTTCAAACCATTTAGCGATCGGCAGCGCCTATGCATTTTGCTTAGAAGGCGGAAAAACGATGACAGAGGATGAATTGAAACAGCATGGTCTCAACACGAGCATTACACATGTTGATTTTATGATCGGAAGTGCAGAAATGGACATCGACGGCATTCTTCCGGACGGCACACGTGAACCAATCTTCCGAAAAGGAAATTGGGCGTTTTAAAAAAGGGCCGGCTGATCGTTTCTCATGAAAGCCTTGCTTAAATATTGCACAACACTTAGCTGAAACTGTATCGTACATCCTTAACGTTTGTTTCAGGCAAGTCAGTAAAAGCTCTATATTTCTCGTTTTGCTTATTTGCTGCATCAACATCATCATAGTATTTGTCTTCTTTGAATCGAATCGTACTTTATCATGCTAATGGGCGGTCATTTGACTTTGCCCTTTTCATTCTTATTCAAAGAAAAAAACAGCCAAACTTTATAATGATCCACTATGCGAAAAGGAGAACGTAAAAAATGGAATTGTCCATCATTTTAAGTTTTCTTGCAGCTTCTATTTTATTAACCGTTGCACCAGGACCCGATAATTTATTTGTCATTGCACAAAGCATGTCTTACGGCTTTCGAGCGGGGTTCATCACTACTCTCGGACTTTGTACCGGACTTATCGGACATACTTTAATCGCATCACTCGGACTGTCAGCCATACTCTATCAATCTACTGTTATTTTTACAGCTATTAAATCTGTCGGTGCGATCTATCTGTTATATTTAGCATGGGAATCTTATAAGGAAGGGAAATCAGCAGTTTCCGGTAAAATAGCAAATGTAAAAAGTCTTTCACTCTTTTCTTTATATAAAAGAGGCATCTTGATGAACCTGTTAAATCCGAAGGTGTCATTGTTCTTTTTAGCTTTCTTGCCGCAGTTTGTATCAACAAACAGCGTCCATGTTCAGCTCGACATGTTTGTGCTAGGTCTTATTTTCATTGTACAGGCATTGGTATTGTTTTCCTTATTTTCAGCATTAGCTGGCAAAATAAAAATTCTGTTTCAATCTAAAAAAACAGTTTCTGCTATTCATTACGGCAAATCTATTTTATTTGCAGTTCTTGGCGGAAAGCTGCTTTTTACAAAAATTTAGTAGATACAATGAGGGGGAACGTCAGGAGCGAAATTTTTTTCGCTCCAGTTTTTTTACTCTGCCCCCTACTTCATTTGTTTAGAAGATGAATGTCCGAATCAACATCATTACTTTCCCGCACTATTTTTTCTTAAGGCAGTAAGATCGATTTTTTCAACATGTTTTAAAGCCGTCCAAACTCATTCTTTTTACAGCTTCTTTTGTCTGCTATAATTCTACGTTTATTAATCTATTTGTCCTCCTACATAACTGAATTCTTCCTATCATCCTTCTCCCAAAAACAAAATCGTCAAGCTGAATAATCATCATTCCAATCATTTGAAGGTGTTTATTCATTTTAACCTTCTAATTCGCATATATTTGTACAAATGAGAGGTGAACATGGTGAACGCAGAAAAAACTAAGCCGGCTCTACAAATAAAAACATTTTTTGAACATCGTTTGCAGCGGTTTCTTCAGCATCTTTTTTTATCGATAATTTGCGGATATATTTTATACTACTTAGTTAATTAAATGCAGAATAAACACAGCGAATTCATAACAAAGAGACTTCACATTTTTAGTACGTGAAGTCCGAAACTGCCCATAATAAACTAACGATGATGAAAGCAAAAGCGCTGCAATCGGTATTTCCAGGGCTTTCCGGAAAGCCAAATCCTCAATATATCAACGTTTCTAAAACAATAATGAGGGCTTCTATTATGCGAAAAAACGAGTTATAGATATCCCCTAAAAAAACATGCCTTGGCTCGCAAGCTTCTTTGAAGTCAGAGTTAAAAAATTCAAATTGAAAAAGACCGCACAATTTCATTAATAAATTGTGCGGTCTTTATCATTTTAACAGCCGATCCACAAGTAAAAAAGATTACTCAGTTTTCTCCTGTTTCTTTTTAAATGTTCGATAGACGAAGAAAAATATAATAAGCGCCAATAAAACAATTGGTAAATTCCCTACAACGATCACAACAATCCAAGATGCCGCCTGAACAATCCAATGAATGCTTGTCAAAAATTGTTCTTTCGTTTTTTCCCACGTATTAAAATCCTTTGAAAAATTTTCATGAGATTTTATTTCTGTTAATTGCAGTTCAACTGTTGCATAGTCTGTTCTATTTTCAATATATTTTATTCTGCCCTTTAATTGTTCGATTTCTTCTTGGACAGCTGCCAAATCTTCCGAAATTTTCAACAAGTCTTCTGTTTTCTCAGCCGATTCCATAAATTTAAGGAGCCGAGCTTCAACCGCTTGCTTCGATTTCAATCGAGAGTTTAAATCGACATATTCTTCTGTTTGATCTTCACCAGTCATTTGCTCCGATTTGACTGATATGCTTGCCTTTTTCACTTCCTCTATAAATCGTTGAAGTTCATTTTGAGGAATGCGGAACGTTACATATGCCTCGATCTTTCCATCCTGTTCCACTGCATTTGATTGAATGATATAGCCCCCTCTGCTTTCGGCCTTCTTTGTTAAGTTTGCAATCGTTTCATCATAGCTTACCACTTCTGCCGTTATATTCGCAGTGTACATAACTTTTCGTTCGTTTGAGTATGTGCTGGCAGCTGATTTCGCTTCAACTGTTTCCATTTCTCCTTTTTTTTCAATTTTTTTCTCTATCATGGTCTGATCCATTTTAGCACTTTCTACGGATGATTTTTGTTCTGAATTGCTGCAGGCGACCAAGAAGAGCAGCAACAAACCAATCAAGACTTTCTTCATTTTCATCATCTCCAGTTAATTACAGTTTATGGATTAGACGAAATAATGAAGCAAAGGTATCTTAAATAGATGAATAAAATGTGTGCAAACAAATGAAAGTGTGCTACTATAATAAACGTACTTGCGCTTGAAACCTTTCGCTTTTACCATTCGTCTAACATAAGGAAATTCTACTCTTCTAAAAAAATCATTTTCATAAAGTTGGTGGGCTTCATGGATTCTAACAAAAAGGCGCAATCGCGGTTTGATTATCAATTAGCATTTATTATATTTCTACTATTTTGCGCGAGCTGCGTGGCCATTTACGGAGCGCAAATGACTTCAGGGCAATATGCGGTAAACTTTATTTTTAAGCAAATTGCCTTCTATGCAGCCAGCTGTCTTATTGCCGGAGTTGTCATGCTGTTCGATTCAGAACAAATTCAAAAAATGACATGGTATTTATACGGTTTTGGGATATTTCTTCTATTTTTGTTAATGATTTCACCAGAAAAAATTGCCAAAGAAATAAATGGCGCTAAAGCATGGTTTACTCTTCCCGGTTTTTCGTTTCAGCCTTCAGAAATCATGAAAGTTTTCTTAATCATTGCTTTGAGCCATATTATTTGCAAGCATCATCAAAAGTATTTGCATCGAACCATTCAAACCGATCTCATTTTGTTATGTAAAATGGGTGTGACGACAGCAGTACCGGTATTGTTCGTTATACTGCAGCCTGACTTTGGGACTGCGCTTGTCATGTTTGCCATTTTAGCCGGCCTTATTCTTGTTTCAGGCATATCTTGGCGGATTCTTACATTAGGGTTTCTCATCGTAACCCTCTTTGCTGCAACAATTTTTTATCTTGTATTGCGAATGCCTGAATTTCTTGCCAAATATTTAGGTGTCAAGCAATATCAGTTCGGCCGGATTTATGCATGGTTAAATCCCGAAGGATATAAAAGCGCTGAAGGCTATCATTTGCTCAATTCTCTAAAAGCTATCGGATCTGGCCAAATTTTCGGAAAAGGGGTTGGGCATGGACAAGTATATATCCCTGAAAACCACACCGACTTTATATTCAGTGTGATTGGGGAGCAATTTGGATTTATCGGCACTAGTATTGTCATTAGTTTATTTTTCTTATTAATCTATCACATCATTAAAGTGTCAATTGAAACAACTGAACCGTTTAACAGCTATCTTTGTACTGGCGTCATCAGCTTGTTTGTCTTCCATGTATTTCAAAATGTCGGCATGACGATTGGCCTTCTGCCGATCACAGGTATACCGCTTCCTTTTATCAGCTATGGAGGAAGCTCCCTTATTGGCAGCATGATGGCGATCGGATTGATTTTCAGTATCCGATGGCACCATCGTGTATCTATGTTTTCAAAAGAATAGGTGTCCAATAAAGTTGGACACCTTTTTTGTGTGCGCCCGGCATGGGTGTAATCTATAGGGTGAAAGTCCCGAGCTGCGAAGGCAGAAGTAGCAGTTAGCTTAACGCAAGGGTGTCTGTGGTGACGCGGAATCTGAAGGAAGCGAGCGGCAAACTTCCGGTCTGAGGAACACGAACTTCATATGAGGCTAGGTATCACTGGGTGAGTTTGCACAACAAAACAAAGCCCTTTCTGCCGAAGGTGATACAAAGTAAATGAAGCAGATGGATGGAAGGAAAGATTACACTCTTACCCGGGGAGGTCTGGCTGGCACGCCAAGTAACCTTGGTAACCTATCTAGTGATAGATAGCTGAACAGTCAGAAGTCAGCAGAAGTCATAGTACTCTTCCAAGCTCGAGATGGAAGAGGAAGGACTGAACAATTAAGGAGAACGAATCGCTAGGCGTTCATCTTCTGTGTGGAAGCAGACAATCCGATAGGACTTACTTGAAGGAGGAAGTGGTGAATCCCACGGGGGACTTCAAGAGGGTGGAGCAGAAGATGGCACAAATAGAAGAATTCGTTCACGTGGAGAGGATATCAATGTTGATGGAAATGATTTTGTCACGGGAAAATCTCCTGGCGGCACTGAAACGAGTCGAACAGAATAAAGGAGGTCACGGAGTAGATGGCATGTCCGTAAAAGACCTACGAAGACACCTCTACGAAAATTGGGACTCCATTCGACAGTCGTTGAGAGAAGGAACCTACAAGCCCTTACCCGTCCGTCGAGTCGAAATCCCGAAACCGAACGGTGGAGTAAGGCTTCTAGGGATCCCTACCGTGACGGATCGTTTCATCCAACAAGCGATTGCCCAAGTGTTGACGAAAATCTTTGATCCGACCTTCTCGAACCATAGCTATGGTTTCCGCCCAGGTAGAAGGGGACATGATGCGGTTAGGGAAGCAAAGGGTTATATCAAAGAAGGATATCGTTGGGTAGTCGATATAGACCTAGAGAAATTCTTTGACAAGGTGAATCACGACAAACTGATGGGGATCTTGGCGAAAACGATCAAAGATCGAATTCTACTGAAGGTAATCCGCCGGTATCTTCAATCAGGCGTGATGATCAATGGAGTGGTAATGGAAACGGACATGGGAACGCCTCAAGGCGGCCCGCTTAGTCCACTTTTATCAAACATCATGCTTCATGAATTGGATAAGGAGCTTGAGAAACGTGGACATAAGTTTGTTCGGTATGCGGATGACTGTAACATCTATGTGAAAACAAAGAAAGCAGGAATTCGTGTCATGAACTCCATTACGAACTTTATAGAGAAGGAGTTAAAGCTCAAGGTAAATAAAGAGAAATCGGCGGTAGACCGTCCTTGGAAACGGAAGTTTCTCGGTTTCAGCTTCACACTCAATAAGACTCCAAAGGTACGGATTGCGAACGAAAGTGTGAAACGTTTGAAGAACAAGATCCGTGAAATTACATCAAGGTCGAAACCGTATCCAATGGAGAAAAGGATTGAGAATCTGAACAAGTATTTAATGGGATGGTGCGGATATTTTGCCTTGGCAGAAACACCAAGTAAGTTCAAAGAATTTGATGAATGGATTAGACGAAGGCTTCGGATGTGTTTGTGGAAAGAATGGAAAACCCCGAAAACAAGAATTCGGAAACTCAGAGGATTAGGGGTTCCAAGCCATAAAGCATTCGAATGGGGCAATACACGCAAGAAATATTGGCGGATTGCCTGCAGTCCCATTCTACACAAAACCCTCGACAACTCCTATTGGAAGCGTCGAGGGTTAAGAAGTCTATTCGAAAGATATCAAGCACTACGTCATACTTAATTGAACCGCCGTATACCGAACGGTACGTACGGTGGTGTGAGAGGTCGGGGGTTAGTCACCCCCTCCTACTCGATTTTGTTTAAAGAAACAGATTGTATTAGCATTCATTTTTGATTTTTTCTCGCCTATGGAAGGCAGAGGTAGCAGCTTTCTGTGTCACTCATATCTTAACGATTCGATTGGATCCAGTCTTGCAGCCTTGTTTGCCGGCAATAGTCCAAAGAGAATTCCAATAAACATGGAGAACAACAGTCCACCGACGACAACCTGCCACGATACTAATGAAGGCCAACCGGCAAAAATGGACACGATGGAAGCAATTCCTGCACCTAATAAAATCCCTAAGGTTCCCCCAATTAGTGTTAATGTCATCGATTCTATCAAAAACTGCAGCAAGATTTGGCTTCTTGTTGCCCCTAGCGCTTTACGGATCCCGATTTCCCTCGTTCTCTCGGTAACGGAGACAAGCATGATGTTCATAACGCCGATACCGCCAACTACGAGAGATATTCCCGCAATACTTCCGATAATCATGGTCATAATACGGGTAATTTGGCCAATGGATTCCGCAATTTCTTCAAAATTCACCACTTGATACGAATCTTCCGTCTTGTGCATTCTGTTTAGCAATTGCTCCGCTTTTTCCCCTGCAGCTTTGATTTCGTCAGCGCTAACTGCTTCAAGCGTTACTTGTGTATAATTCGTTTGGCCGAAAGCATTTCGATAGGCCGTCCATGGAGTGTAAATTTCCGACATGCCAAAGGCAAAAATTCCTGTCGGTTTTTCAAGTATGCCGATAATTTCGAACGGCTGATTCGATACCCAAACGACCTCGCCAATCGGATTTTGACTTTTAAATAAATCTTTTGCTAGTTGGTCGCTAATAATCGCAACACGCCTGCCGCCTAAAAAATCCGCTTCCGTAAACAGGCGGCCTTTATCAATGTTTAATTGATTTACATCCATATATGCCGCATTGATCCCATAAACCGTTGCATCGATTGTTTCTTCTCTATACCTTGTTTGATAAGAACTTGTCGTGGAAGCAACAACCTGTTTGACTTCAGGAATCCCCTTCAGCGCTTCAACATCTTCTTGTGTAAACGGATCCACTAGCATTGCGTTCGGATTTGCTTTCAACTCTTCTTCACTTGGTTGATAATACACTTCTATCGTATTGCTGCTGCCTGCAATTTGGGCTTTTAAGGCTTGTTCGCCCCCTTGGCCGATTGCTACAACTAAAATAACAGATCCGACACCGATAATTATTCCTAGCATTGTCAGAATTGAACGGAGCTTATGGGCAAGAATGGAGGAAAACGCCATCCGAAAATTTTCCATCAAATTCATAATGTCCTCCCCCGTCCCAAATCTTCTTGTAAAATTTCTCCATCTCTTACTACAATCGTACGCTTAGCAAATTGAGCCACTTCATGTTCATGCGTTACGACAATGATGGTTGTCCCTTCTTTATTTAGCATTGTAAATTGTTCCATAATTGCTTCGCTTGTTTTCGTATCCAATGCACCAGTCGGTTCATCTGCCAAAATGAGCTTTGGATTATTCACAATGGCTCGAGCTATTGCCACCCGTTGTTTTTGGCCTCCCGATAATTCGTTTGGCATATGCTGAATTCTATCGCCGAGACCAACCTTTATTAAAGCCTGCTTAGCGAGTTCATCCCGCTGTTTTTTTCCAATGCCGGCGTAAATCATTGGCAGCTCTACATTTTTTAAGGCGCTCAACCGCGGCAGAAGATGAAACTGCTGAAAAACAAAACCGATTTTCTTGTTGCGTATTTTGGCCAATTCTTGATCATCAAGGGACGATATATCCTTCCCTTCAAAATAGTAAGCACCTGATGTCGGGCGGTCCAAACAGCCAATAATATTCATGAGAGTTGATTTGCCGGAACCGGACGGCCCCATAATGGCCACAAAATCCCCCTGCCGGATTTCTAAATTGATTTTTTTGAGCACATCCATTGTTTCTTTACCGTTTCTATAAGATTTCGTCACATCTTCCAGCTTGATCATTTGATTGTCACTTCCACGCCTGCTTTGATTTCATCAGATGGTTCACGAACAATTTCATCATCTTTTGTTAAACCGCTCGTCACCTCAATATATTCATCGGTTGAAGTACCGGTTTTAATTTCTTTTCTTGTTATTTTTCCGTTTTTCACTACATAAACATATTGTTGATTATCATCTTGTTGAACAGCGGTAAGAGGAATAACATTCGCTTTTTTTCTTTCCGTTTCAATTTCCATAATCAATTTAAAGCCAGGCTTCACCGGGATGTTCTGATCTTGGACAAGAACTTCCACTGGATACTGGACAGCCTCGTTTCCTGTTTCCGCCGCCATCTCACTGCCTTGTTGAGGCAAAATGCCAATTTTCAATACTTTTCCTTTCCATTTTGCATCAGGCACCACATCAGATTTTAAAACTACAGGCTGACCTTCTTTAATTTTTAAAGAATCGTATTCAGAAATGACCCCTTCCACTTTCATTTTGTTTAAACTGCCAATATGTATGAGCGGTTTCACATTTTCGCCCATTGCTACTGATGCATCTTCATCTACGGTAATCACAATTCCATCAACTTCGCTTTTTACTTCAAGTTCTGAAATTTTCTTTTCTACTGTTTCCTTTTGAATCTTCTGTTGTTTAAGCTCAAGATTTGTCATCTTTTTATCCATTTGCAGCTGATTTTTTTCATTTTCTATTTGCTTTTCTGCTTCTTCTTTACCGACTTGTTTCTTCAATTCTTCTTCTTTTTTCTTAAGATCTTCCAACTGCTCATTGATTTGATCGAGCTTGATGTAGCTTTGTTCAATCGAAAGCTTGGCCTGTTCCTTTTCAAGTTCTAATTGTTCGTTTTCATAAATGACGAGGGGTGTTCCTTTTTTAATTTTGTCCCCTTCATTGACAAGGATTTTTTTGACTTTTCCTCTTTCAGCATCATAATAAATTTTTTGTTCATTCATTAACTGTAGAGTACCGGGAATCATTACATTCCCGGTAATTTCTTTTTCTTTCATCTTGACTGTTTCTACAGTCGGATTTCCCTTCGATGCAGCACGAAAAATACTGATCCCGACAAATAAAGCGATGATAACTGCAACTCCTATACCGATCAAAACTTTCTTTCTCATACTATTGCTACGCCCCCACCAATGATTGAGTTGCTCCTGATAATGTCATTATCAGACTGCCAAGAATGAATAAAACGATTGAAATGGTCCAAGATGCACCTTTGGATAGTTGGCCTACATGATGAAGCCCAAAAGCGGTTAATACCGTTCCCCAAATTCCAAAAATTTCGATAGATGACAAAAATGATCCAAGCGCCCCTTCAGCTCCTACAATACTGTTTAAACTTGTAAATTCTTGATCAGGGGTATCTCCTCCGCCGACAAAATATAAAATAATCGCATTTAACAGTGTTCCTATTGTTGTAATGAGAGAAATAAAAACGGTCATTGAAAACATTTGTTTAAAACGAATTTGTTTTCCGGCAATTTTAACGATGGCAAAAAGAATAAGTGCCGAAATCAATAGTGCAATAAGTCCGCCAATGATACCAAACACAAGTGCACTGACTTTTGTAAATGCGCCGACGTAAGCTGCTCCTTCTACACCTAATTCCTCTTCCACGATGCTATAGTCGACTGACAACATCGAAAGGTAAGCTGCCAAAGATGAAATAATAATGACAACAATTAATGGAAGCAATACTTTTGGCTGTTGTTTGATCCGCTCAAGCGTCTCAATCGGACTTGTCACAATCCCAAACAACGACGGTTTATCCACTTTTTCATTTGAATGCTGAATGTTCAGTTGCTCACTCATTAAAGTCATCTCCTCCATTATAATGATTATTTTCAATTTATTTTACGAGATTGATAAGAATGAAGTTTCACATTTTTTGAATTTCTTACAAATATTTTGAAAAACTTCCCTTAACATGATGAAAAGACCGCAGAAATACATTCTACGGTCTTTTACAGGTTATTAACTCTTTGGTTATCATTTTGTCCGCATGTTGTTTAGCTCTAATTTGCGCCTGTTTGCCGCGCTTGGCTTTAAAACGGTATTTGTGACTGCTGCGCTGATTGCTGATTTTGTTGGCGCACTTCATTGACGTTCGTTTGGCTCGCTTGTCCGCTTAACGGATTGAAGCTGAAGCCGGATGCTTGCTGCGTTTGATATTGGTTCGGTATTTGCTGTGCTGATTGCTGGTTTTGTTGGCGCACTTCATTGACGTTTGTTTGGCTCGCTTGTCCGCTTAACGGATTGAAGCTGAAGCCTGATGATTGCTGACCTTGATATTGGTTCGGTATTTGCTGCGCTGATTGCTGATTTTGCTGGCGCACTTCGTTTACGTTCGTTTGGCTCGCTTGTCCGCTTAACGGATTGAAGCTGAAGCCTGATGATTGCTGACCTTGATATTGGTTCGGTATTTGCTGCGCTGATTGCTGATTTTGCTGGCGCACTTCATTGACGTTCGTTTGGCTCGCTTGTCCGCTTAACGGATTAAAGCTGAAGCCTGATGATTGCTGCGCTTGATACTGGTTCGGTATTTGCTGCGCTGATTGCTGGTTTTGCTGGCGCACTTCATTGACGTTTGTTTGGCTCGCTTGTCCGCTTAACGGATTGAAGCTGAAGCCTGATGATTGCTGACTTTGATATTGATTTTGCGGTTGTTGAGCTTGGTATACTGCTTGATACTGGTTTTTCGGTTGATAATTTTGCAGCTGCTGTGCTTGACTATGAAGCGACTGAGCCAAATTTTCAATTTGCTGCAAATTTTGCACCGCATTTTGTTCCTTTTGTCCAAATGCTTGTGTCTGTTGTGCTGTAAATTGATTTGAGCTAAATGCTTGATTAGCGTTTTGCTGTTCTTGCTGTTTCAGCATTTTGGCAATTTGTTGAATCTGCTGCAATGCCTGCTGCGCTTGATTTACATACGATTGAATGCGTTGTGGCACTCTTTTTCCCTCCTTATTCATTTAAATTCATTTTATTTTTTTGTAATCGCCTAATTTTTATTCATAAAAAAATGTGCTTTACATTACAATTCACCATTTTTTCACAGTCAAGATTCCTAGTTTCTGGTAAAATATTGGTATATAGATGGTTTCCTTCTTGAAAGGAGGTTTTTTAATGGTCAAACAAGTGGCGGATCCATTCTTAACCGATCCATTGAGTGCTTTGCATGAATATTTCGACGGAATCATAAACGTAAGGGAAGGGACGTATCTTTTTCAAGAAGGCATGGAGGTTCATGAATTATATTGCATTCAATCCGGTTTGGTGCAAATAAGCAAATCAACTTTAGATGGAAGAGAATTAGCGCTTAGGATCTGCAAAAAAGGCGACCTTATTGGTGAATCTTCTATTTTTTCAAATGAACCAAAGCACATATTTAACGCAAAAGTTTTAGAAAACAGTTCCATTTATTTCATAAAAAAAGAACGATTAGAATGCAAACTGTTTGAAAATCCGAATCTTAGCCTTTCGTTCCTAAAATGGATGAGCGAACAATATCAAATTACTCAAACAAAATTCCGTGATTTGATTTTAAACGGGAAGAAAGGTGCCTTATACTCCACACTCATCCGAATGGCGAACAGCTATGGAGTAAATACTGATAACGGAATTCTCATTAATATAGACATGACCAATCAGGAGCTTGCGAATTTTTGCGGAGCGACTAGAGAAAGTATCAATAGAATGTTGAGCAAGTTGAGGAAAAAAGGCGTGATTTCTTTTCAAAACAAAAAAATCACCATTCACGATCTTCAATTTTTAAAAGATGAAATCAATTGTGAAAATTGCCCCGTTTCCTACTGCCGAATTGATTAAATTGGAAAACCATCTTATATGCTCCTTGTCTTTCAGAGATGGAGGCGGAACTTTAAACTGGCAAATCGCCAGTTTCTTTGTTTAGTTTTCATTTAACAAAGATCTTGTCGTGCATATATTCTGTCAAGTAAAACAATGAAAATAGGGAATACTATGCCGGGACAATGATTCGATCGCAGGACAGGCATTTTTTTAAAGCGGCTAAGGCTAAAAAAATGAGAACCTGTTCGATCGTTTCGGGGTGTGCTTCATATAAGTGTCTTTAATCTTTTCCTTCAAATGAAAGGTTCCTGATTTGAGGTTTTGTTTTTTCTTTGCCATTAAAAACCCCCATCCCAGGCAGACTCTTTACACATCATATGAAATGCATCTGTTTTTTTTGTCTACCTGAGTAGGGGATACCAAATGGAATTTAACTCAAAATTTGCACTTGATTCCTGCAAATTTTAGAATTTCCATATGAAACTTTTATTATGAATACAAATCACAACCGGTGCCATTCCCATGCAGGAAAATGTCCGTACCTTTAGTGCCTTCATTATTTAATGCCGATATCGATCTCTCCAATCATCATTAATGACTGGATCGATAAAAGAAGTTGATGATGAATCATAGGATTTCGCAGTTCCTTCTGAATAATGCTTTCGATTTTGCTCACCCTGTAACGCAATCCGCTGATGGATAACGCCAAATCTGCCGCTGTCTGTTCCAAATTGCCTCCATTGACTAGAAAGATGTACAATGTTCGCAGGAACTCGATATTTTTTGAATCATCCAGTTTTAAGTTTCCAAGGCAAGCTTTAGCCATTTTTTTTACCTCTTGTTCATTCTTTTCATTAATCAGCACACCAACAACTCCTAACGATTCAAATGAAATGATTTGTTGGTGTTTCGATGACACCCTGACTGCTGTAAGTGCTTCTTTATATGCTTCCCCGGCATTTGACACATTGTTTGCTTTGGAGCTGATTCCCCCGTAAAATTTAATAGTAGAGAATTGTGAAGATAGTAAATCAACGATTTTTGACAGCCATGTTTGTATACCTGTTTTAGCAACTTGATCTGCTGTTACCAGCAAAATAAGATGTTTAGCACGCTGGCCAATCAACATGTTTTGTTTTTGATCTTTGCCGTAAGCGGAAAGAAAACTTAAAACTTCTTTTTGCATTTCCAGCTCCTTCGATAAATCATCTTCTTGAAACCGGCAATCCAGCACACAGATATAAAAAGGCTTGGATAAATCCACTCCTATTAAACTAGCTTTCATGATTAAGTCGTGATCATTGCTTTGTTGTCCCGCATTAATCATTTCCTCTAAAAAAAATCCTTTAATCCGTTCATACGATTCTAGCTTCGCTTTTTCATTGAGCAAGCATACCGAGCTGACAGAGGCCAGCCGCTCTAAAATCATAGGAGAAATTGAGGCGTTATATTGATGCAAATCGCGATAAACAAACGAACAATATCCTACAATTTTGTTTTGCAAAAATATTGGTGTCATCAGGCGATCATGATGGCGCAAATGAAGAAGTTGTGTTGATGTGACGATGGCTTGAGGCTGGCAAAAAGGATTTTTTCCTACATAGTCAATAAGTTCGTTTTTATATTGTTCTAATTCATTGGAAGTAATCCCAGCATAGGCCATCGGATGAAGGTGCAGGTTCTCAATTAAAACTGGGATATTCGTCGATTGAAACACTTGACGAACTACGGAGTCTAAATTGTTTCCTTTAATGATTTCCTCAGTGAGCTTCTTATGAACATCCGTCACAAATTTTAAATTATTCCGTTCTTCTAAAAGTTTTTCGTATGTTGCCGCCAACTCTTCTACGATTGGGGACTCTTCAAGATAGCACAGCTCTTGTTCCGCTTCTTCTCCCCATCGATCCACCGTTTGGCCGATCCAATGGCATTCTTCTTTTCCCATACCTTGACAAGCAATTTCTTTGAAAATCGTCTTTTCTCCGACAATTTCTGAAACGAAGCCGCTGGCATAACCAGAAAGGGTAAAGCAAACTGGGATGGATGATGTCTCAAAATGGCGCACATGTTCTTCTGCTTCATAGGAATGACACCAATATCCTTCCATTCTGACTTGATATTTTCCATTTTCCCTTCTGACTTCTAAAAAAGTACATCTCGCTTTCACATGACCTTTCATCGTATGCAGCTTTGGACCATCTTGAATGTACTCCTCTACTGTACAGTTTGCATGATTCATCAATTCTTTCGCGTCTTGTCTACCTAGATTCCATCCATACCGAAACAAAAAACCTTTCATCCGTTCAAATCCCATGTCGCGAATTAAATCTCTGCGCAATAATCCGAGCGCATTTGTCGCCACAATCATCGAGCGGGACTTCCCCATATAAATGTAACCGTTATCAAAATTTAATTCCAGCTGATCTAATGCCGATCTTTTTTTGTTCATATGTTACCACCTTAGCTTTATTCAACAAGATCACCAATCAAGTGGCTGAGCGGATACGTTTTGCAAGCCAATACATAACCTTGTTGCCGCTCCTCATCCGAAAGAGCTCCTTTCGAACACAATCCAATTTTGTATTCTCCCTTTTGGATTTTGACTTTGCACATTCCGCAACCTCCATTTGCACATCCATAAGGAATTTTTACTTGATGAGATCTCGCAGCTTTTAATAAATCAACGCTCTCTCCGCAAGAAAAAATTTCTCCGCCTATATGAATTTGATATACCATTATTATCTCCCTCCCAACATGATAATTTTTTCTATTATTCAAGCATGCTCTACAGCATAACGTTATGCGCCATTTTGCACCTGCTTTTACTAGCGCTGGCGAAAAGAAACAAAAATGCCATAGCATTGATCGCATCGTTGATGAACATAACATCATGGCTATCCGACACCTATAAGCATATTAAATATTTTTGCTTAAGTTATGTTTTCTTCTTCACGACCAATGCCGCAGTTCTTGAAAGCGTCGAACGGAGTTCTTAATCACGCAACATGTTCCCCATTCATAAACAATTAACTTTCTACTTTTGTATCTACCGATTTCACCCCTCTTTTTCATGCTCTCTTCGTTTTTTCACAGATTCTCCAGCAATTCCCCAATGTTCTAGAGGCATTTCTTGAATCATGATGCGGACATTTTCTTTCGGCGCATCCAATACTTTGCACACCGTCTCCGTTAATTCATAGATAAGTGTCTCCTTTTTTTCCGGAGAACGACCTTCTAACAAGTGAACTTGAATGAAAGGCATACGTTTTGACTCTCCTTTCCAAAGATAAAAAGGCTTCAACCGAACGAAAGAAGTTCAGGCTTATGGAGAAAACGTTTTGCTATTGCATCGGTTAACTCCCGCTTAGAACGATTTCTACCATTGCACTGATTCTTGGTCACGAGAAAGTTTGTTATCGTTCAAATAATGGCCCCTGACACACTATCACCGCAACCGGCGAAATAATGGCACCATTCCTTTAAAAAACTATAAAGAGATGAAGCATACATCTGACCCAACATTTTTCGTAAATCGTTCTTTTAACATGATGCGGGAAGACAGCCGCTAAAGTGAGAAAATGCGATGCCGGCTGCAAAAAATTTCAAATCTCTTTTAGTGCAGGCTGTCTTTCTAGGTAAAGCGTCAATGATTGAAATGTACAACAACCGTAACTGTTGTGTTGTACTAGACATATTCGCAATGCTGTCTGGCTTTCAAAAAAGCGAATCATAACCTTGTTTTTGATAAAAACATAAAAATATTCTTATATTTCATTGTGAAAAAAATGCAAAAGCAAAGAATGAAAGCTGTCTCGATATTCCACTTGCGTCCAATGGCTGCATTGTCCGTAAATCATCATTTTTACCCGCGGAAGATGTTTGGCAAAATAATAACTTGTCTCAACAGGAACGATCGGATCATTCAGCCCGTGAACGAGTAAAACTTGTTGTTGTATGCGGCGCAAAGTGGCGCTTGGCAAAACAAGATCATCTACTATCCGCTGGCGAAGCGGAGGAAACATTGCTTCATAGGAACGGCGCACGGCAGAATTCATTGCGGCCTCAAAGCGCATTTTACTAATACTGTTAAGATTGTCTTTAATAAAGCTTTCATCATATGCAAACCAGCGAATGATCTGCGCCATTGCCTCTGCGGATGGATCCTCATAAAACCCCCAAACACGGTCAAGTTCTGGAGTCAATCGAAACGGAGCACCCGCCGAGCCCATCAACACAACGCGATCAATTCGATCAGGCGCCTCGGCCAATAAATGAAGAGCAACAGCCCCGCCTAAAGAATTTCCCACTAAATGAACGTTTTTCACTTCCAATTCATCCAAAAGGTCTTTAAGCTGATCCACCCATAACCTCATCCATGACCGGATGCCTTTCGGAGGTGAAGACGGATGTTCCGACATTCCAAAACCGATTAAGTCTGGCGCGATACAATCAAATCCCTTTTCCTTGAAAAAAGGGAGCGCATATTGCCAATTAGACCAAGCAGTTGCTCCAGGACCGGACCCATGGATAAAAAGAATCGCTTCATTATTTCCGATGCCGGTGCGGTAAAAATAAGTTTCATAGTCTCCGGTTTTGACACGGGCACTTGTCGCTTCTTGCAAACCAATTCCTCCCCTCTCGACTCTATTATCGAATCATTTTCCAACACGTACTCCTGACATAAAATTAATTGACACAATTTTTAGAAAATACTAATTATCCCAATCGTAAACGGTATTTATTGTTTATACAACTCCATTGTTTCATAATAAGAAACAAAAGGAAAAAATAACAAATTTTTTCATACATTAAAACAGTTTCTTGGATAGACCCTACAAAGTGGAACGTGCCGTTAAAGAAATTTCTAGAAAAAAAGGGCATGAAATCGCAACAAAGCGAAACGTACTGTTAAAGAAATTAAAATTGGGCATGGAAACCTCATCAAAAGAACAATCCATAAATTATGGATTCGCATGTCCGTATAAAAAGAAGCTGACCCCAAACATCGACTTCAAGTGATTTTAGGTCAGCCATCTGAAGTATTTCTTTTTTAAGAATGCAAAATAAATAGCGAAGGGGCTGCAAACATCTCCTTACGTGTTTCCCGAATCAGAAGAGATGATCGAACCCCTTTAACAAGAATATTCTTGATCTTTGTATTTTTATGTTAGTGCTTTAGAGAATGATTCAATGAGTTCTCTTCGATGATAGAAAATACCTGTTCCAATTTTATCTTCCGTCCAAGTAATGGTCGGAAAGTCTGCATAGCTCATATAACCGCTTGTGTATGCTTCATTTCTATTGCCGGATGGATCAAAAAAGTAAACGGTAAGGCCTCGTGTAATGCCGTGTCTTGTTGGCGTCACTTCTGCTTGAACATTATTTTTGGTTAAAATATCTGCTGCCTTTAATACTTCATACCAGTTATCGACATAAAATCCTGCATGATGAAATTTCGCATCCGGTCCTTTCACGAATGCAAGATCGTGACCTTTGTTCGTCACTGACATAAAGCTTCCGACTAAATCTTCTCCATCTACCGTAACGATTTTCTCGGTTTGTCTAAAACCGAGCACTTCCGTAAAGAAGCGGGTTGCTGTTTTTAAATCATCGCCTGTTAAAAGAGCGTGATCCAATCGATGCGGAGCAATTCCTTTTAGTCCATCCGGCCATGGATCTGGGTTTAGATTCCCAGTTTTTGTCCCTACTTGTTCTATTTCCGTATACAGCTCCATATGATGGCCTGTTGGAAGCTGAAAACGAACCGCTTCTCCTTCTGCTAATCTAGCACCTTTGGAAATTCGGGAAAGTTTGCAGCCAAATTGCTCAATTTTATATTCTAATTTTTCCAGCTCGTAAATATCTTTTACCTTAAATGCCATATGATCCATTCCAGCTGTATCGGATTTTTGCAAAATGATGCTGTGATGGTCATATTCGTCCCAAGCTTTTAAATATACTCGATTTTCCTCGCGTCCTGTCACTTCAAGCCCAATGACATTTGTGTAATATTTTACAGATTCTTCTAAATCCAACACCCGAAGCTCCAATCGCCCTAATCTTAAAATTTCGCTCATTTGAATCCTCCCTTTCATTGAAAAATCTTATTTTAATGAATTTGATCATCAGCTCTTTCCATTAAACCGTTTCCAATAAAGATAACGCAGCCTCGCAGCACAATCTGTCTTCTTCTTCTGAGCCGCCGCTGACCCCGATTCCTCCAGCTAAATCGTTTCCGTCATAAATCGGGTACCCTCCTCCAAAAACGACAAGCTTTTCTGTATGGACAATCCCAAGGCGCAAGCTCGGCTCATCTTTGATCATGTCATACCATTGATGGGTCGGAATCCCGAAAGCCGCTGCCGTATAGGCTTTATTTTGAGCAATTTGTATGCTTAAAAGAGGCGCCTCGTCCATCCGGAAAAACGATTTCAAATTTCCGCCTTGATCCACAATAGCAATGTTCACTTTCACTCCAAGTTCTTCAGCCTTTTGTACCGCTTTGTCAATCATTTGTTTCGCCAAGTCACTGCTGATGCTTTTTTGCTGTAAAAACGCCAACATTTCTTCCCCCTTTCCTAAAGTCAACACCGCTATCCTTTTGTAAATACTAGATTTTTCTCTTCCTTTTCTTCGATCTCTAATGTTAAATCGAAACTTCTGGCAATCCATTTTACTTTGACTCGAGAAATACTCCACACAGAAGATATGGATGGACCAAGCCAATAGATTTTTTTCTGCTTAGTAACAAGCACGCGTCCCTCAAACCACCCTTTTCCTATATCAATTGCCACGTCGTAGCATCCTTTTGGAGGAAGCATATAGTACCGATCCAAAATCAATTCATCTTTTGCATCAGTATGGATCATTTTTCCTTTTGTTTCGTAAAATTCTCCCAAGTAATCAGGAAGTTCTTCCATCAATCCTGATTGAATCTTATTTCGAATCAACGTAGAACTAATTTTTTCATCGTTTCGTTTGACATTTTCTACTTTCGTGACAGTGATTGAGTATCCGCTGTCTTCCTCCATCGTATCTAAACTTCCTTTTCCTTTTCGGCCGTACGTGAAGTCATATCCAGCTGCTACATGCTTGATTTGCAGCGGAACTAAATATTTCTGGACAAATTCCTTCGGCTCAAGTCTTGCAAATTCCGATGTAAATCGTATTAAATAAAAGTAATCAATGTCTAAATGGGAAAACTTTTTTGCTTTTTCGGCAGGCGGGAGCAAATATTGGACACGTTTTCCCGTTTTGCCGATTATTTCTTTAGGGTGCGGAAAAAAGCTGATAACCGCTGTTTTTACCCCCATTTTTTCCGCCAAGTTTTTAGCGGTCTGAATGACTTTTTGATGTCCGAGATGAACGCCGTCAAAAAACCCTAGTGCAGCAACGACAGGGCAAGAGGCAATAAGATCTAGATCATTTTGATGATCAATGATGATTGTTTTCAATGAAATGCCCCCTTTTTTTAGCTCGACGCCGTCGCTTGTTCGCTTTGAGCAAGCTGATGGTATTTTCCGCTGAAAAACAGAAGCGGATCTTGCTCTGTCATGTTTATATCCGTCACTTCCCCGATGAAAAGGACATGATCACCTGCTTGAACCTCATTAACAACTTGGCAGGAAATTTGCGCAAGAGCATCTTTAATGACCGGCAGCCCCCCTAGCTGTTCAAATTGTACATCGACTGGTTTTTCCAGCTGCCCGGCAAAATTCATCGAAAGCACTTGTTGATCGTGCGACAAGATGTTAACAGCATATTTTTTTGATTGTTGAATTTTTTCCAGCATTTTCGCTTTTTCTCCAATGGAAATTAATACAAGCTTCGGATTTAAGGAAATGGACATAAAGGCATTTGCTGTCATTCCATGAATATCTCCGTTATGCTCCGTTGAAATGACCGTCACCCCTGTAGCAAATTTCCCCATCGCATTGCGAAACAAGCGATCGTCCATATCCACCAACTCCTTTCTTTTTATTTCTGCACAAGTTCTTTTTGTGGAGATACCCAAGTATCATTGAGCCAACCGTTTAGATCGTAATCATCCAAAGCGGAATCGACAAACTCTTTAAATCGGTCGGAATCTCCAGTTGCATCAGCAATTTTTAACGTCTCTAGACGAATGTTCTCATGGTTGCCCGCATAGTTGATTTCATAAAGCTCATGACGTCCGCCAAATTCCGTTCCGATCGCATCCCAAATCATTTTCATCAATTTCACCCGCTCTTTTGCATCAATGCCTGAACCGCGATAATAACGATCGAGATACGGTCGCAGCTCCGGATTTAAAAAGTCGCTGGCACTGGAAGGCAATTGAATGAGGCCCCCCGCAACGATTTGTTCAAAAATTTGTTTGACGCGCGGCCATACCATTGGAGCGAGCACACGGTAAGCAGCGCCGTACTGAAGGTTCGGAAGTGCAACGCCATTTTTCGTTTCACAATTGGCTGCCATTGCGGTAGAAAGAGCCCAAAACATATTGCGAAGGGCAATAACCTCACCGATATTTGCCTGAACCCCACGAAACTGCTTCGTACCTGCCGCCTCTGTCGCTTTCATTAATAAGCCGACCATAAAGTCAAGCTTGACGGCAAAACGCGTACAACCTTGGAATGTAAAGCGGTTTACAAATCCCGTTTCAACAAAAAACCCGTTTACTACGTTTACATTTTTGTAGGCAAGTACGTTCTCCCAAGGAATAAATACATTATCTAATACAATGACTGCATCGTTTTCATCAAAACGGCTGGAAAGCGGATAATCAAACGGAGAACCTAATGTTTTTGCGATTTGTTCATACGATTGACGGCTGATCATTTTTACGCCAGGCGCATTCATCTGTACAAAGAAGACGAGTGCATGGCTTTGATCACCATCTCCTAAATCTTGAGCTCCATAGTTAGAGACGAAGTTATAATGAGTTAGTGCAGCTGCCGTTCCCACCATTTTGGCACCGTTTACAATAATACCGTCATCCCGCTCTTTTACAGCGCGAACATAAACATCTTTATTTTCATGAAGAGGTTTTGAACGGTCGACCTGCGGATTAATAATCGTATGGTTAATAAACGGAACTTCTTTTGTTGTTTTTTTGTACCAATTTCGCGCATTGTCCTCAAAACCTTCGTAATAATCCGCAAACGCTTTCAAATGTGCTGTGAAAGAAGCTTTATAATCAGGGGTGCGCCCCATAAAGCCATAGCTCAGCTTGGCCCATTGTGCAATCGCATCTCTTGCTTCTAAAAGATCTTGAGCATTTTTTGGTTCTTTAAAAAATTTGTGAGTTTGATAGCCTTCTTCAGTAGTCGTCGTTAAAATTTTTCCCATCTGTTCATCATGAAGAGCATCATACATTCTTGCTATGGAGCGAGCAGAGTTTTCGTAGGCAGAATGTGTTGTAACATCATCAATCTTTTCTCCATTTAAATAAACAACCCTGTTATCTCTTAAACTTTCTAAATATTCCTTACCATTCATCATCTTTTATCACCTTCCTAAATGAAAATATAATGAACTGGTATTTCCTCTACGGTTCTATCATATAATTGATTTGAATTTTCAGACAATGACAGCGTTTGTTTAAAAATCATTGAAAACTAAACAATTGTTGTTGAAAATACACAAAAAAGACTGCCTCATTGCCAAACACCAGCATTGCGTCAAAATGGCAACAAGCTGGCGATTTGAGCGTGAGACAGTCTTCTCAAATAATATTCATACATATCTTGGCTTCGATCGCTTCCGGTGAATAGTCTCCAGGCGTTTTTTATCATATAATGCTCATACATATCCCTGTCTAATGTACTGAAATGTTGTAATCACATTTCCCGCTGATCTTTCAATTACCTAGCAATGTGAACTTTCTTAATCCCTTGTGCTATCTGGGCATTGCTCTTTATTCCAACATGTTTGCGGCACCGCCGATAAGATCAGCGTTTCTTCTACGCTGCCAGGAGCCGAATCGTCAGCAATCGGATCAAGTCACCGATCAGAAAGTGCTCTTTAAACTGCAAACGAACGACTCCCCGTTTTCAGGATTGTCCTTTCACATAAAAACCCCAGTCCGAGGCAGACTTTCAGAACATCGTATTAAATGCATCGTTTTTTACTGCCTGCCTGTTGGGGATAATAGTATCGTACATTTTCATTATAAGTTCAATGTATTTATAACTTCCTCTACATCTGTTGTCGGCTGTTGGCAGGCAAAGTTTTCACATATATAAATAGTTGTTTCATTATTGATCATGCGATAATTTTTCGCAAATTCCGCAATTTGTGCAAATTGATTTGGATCTTCAGCAACTAACACTGAAAGTTCCATTGTATACGCCTGTTGAATACGATTCAATAATCTTTTCCTTTTGCTGCAATCTTTCGGACCAATAATGACAACCTCTTTTTGCGGCAGCTGTTCCATCAAAAGGCTTTGCAAGAAAAACGTATGACCGCTTGGGTATTGCTCCACTTCTTCTTTAAAAATAGAATACATTTGCTGAACGCTTTCGTGTAAATCCAAATTGCCGGTCAGCCTGCTCAATTTCAAAAGCGCGAAGGCCGCAACGCTGTTTCCTGAAGGGAGCGCACCATCATAAATTTCCTTCTCCTTGACAAGCATTGCTTCACTGTCATGACCTGTGAAGAAAAATCCGCCATTTTCTTGATCCCAAAAAAGATCAATCATTTTATCAGCAAGTTGTTTACCTTTATGCAAATAAGTTAAATTAAATGTCGCTTCATACATTTCGATATAGGCCCAAAGAAGGTATGCATAATCATCAATGAACGCCTGTTGTTTTACTTCGCCATCGCGATAGCGCACCATAACCCTTCCGTCTACAATTAAATGATTTTCAATAAAATCCAGCGCCTTTTTTGCCATTTCGATATATGCTTCCTGATCAAAAACAGCTCCTGCTTTTGCTAGTGCAGCAATCATGAGAGCATTCCACGCGGTCAGCACTTTATCATCAACATGTGGAAACGGTCTTTCAATTCGTTTTTCAAAAAGCTTTTGTCTCGCCTGCTCCAATTGCTCTTTTAGCTCTTCCAGCCCCATTTGATAGGTAATTGCCGATTTTTCTTCATTCGTATGAATGAGATTCGGGATATTTTTTCCTTCAAAGTTCCCTTCTTCAGTTATATCGTAAATATGACAAAACTGTTCGCCTAGTTCCTGCCCGAGAATCTCTACCACTTCCTGTTTTGTCCATACGTAAAATTTCCCTTCCTCCCCCTCAGAATCTGCATCAATGGCAGAATAAAAAGACCCTGATTCATTCCGCATATCCCGCCGGACAAATTCAATAATTTGTTCTGCAATTGTTTTAAATTGAGGGTTTTGGGTCACTTGATAGGTCTCGGAGAATGTATAAAGCAAAAGGGCATTATCGTACAGCATTTTTTCAAAATGCGGAACGAGCCACATGGCATCTGTCGAATATCTGGCAAATCCGAAGCCAATATGATCCCAAATCCCTCCCTTTGCCATTTGCACAAGCGTTTTATTCACAAAATAAAGAGCATTTTCATGTTTAGTCCATTCGTAATATTTCATTAAAAACATGAGCATGTGAGGAATGGGGAACTTCGGTGCCTGACCAAACCCTCCATAAATTGTGTCAAAATTGCTTGAAAGCTGATGAAACGTTTCATGAAGAACGCTTTGCTTCAGCTCACCTTTCTTATTTTGACTGGCATTTTTATTTAAAACTTCCGTTATGCGTGCTGCTGTCTTTTCAATTTTTTCATGCTCTTTTTGATAAATTTCCGAAAGCTGCTGCAACACATCGATAAATCCCGGACGTCCAAAACGGCTTTGCTTAGGAAAATAAGTGCCTGCATAAAAAGGTTTTTGATCCGGTGTGATAAATACATTGAGCGGCCATCCGCCTTGCCCCGTGAGAATCTGGCATACCCTCATATATATGGAATCAATATCTGGTCGCTCCTCACGATCTACTTTTATAGCGACAAACCGTTCATTTAATATCTTTGCAACTTCTTCATCTTCAAAGCTTTCATGAGCCATGACATGACACCAGTGACATGTAAACTTTATATCCACCTTTTAATTAATATATTAGCCCCATTACAGGGCTAGGAATAGCCGATAGACACAAGTACAGGCTTTCCTTCTCTTTTTGCTTTTTGGAAAGCTTCAGGTGACCATTCCAACCAGTTTACAGGGTTCGTTGCATGTTGTAGCAAATACGGTGATTTTGATTTTATTAGCCAATTATATTCTTTTGAAAAACGATCTTGTTTTAAGTATTCCTTCATCTTCAACACTTCCTCCTCTTAATAGAATTTAGAACAATCCTTCCAAATTCGCTTAAACGGTTGTCCATATGACCGTATAAAAGTATTTGCTTGGAAGATACGTTCAACTTTATTTTACCAAATATTTCCCGTGAAGATACAACAAAAAATATTCTCAAATTTGATAAATTATGCATTTGTTATATTATTTTGTTAAAGGTAATTATTAACTTGGGGTGTTCAATTTGGAAAAGTTAACATTTTTTGAACTAGCAATTAAGGTATTGAAAGAAGCTAATAAACCAATGACAATTGAAGAAATATGGCGTTATGCCCAAGAAAGAGAATACGATGTGTTGGTAGGTTCAAAAGGTAAGACACCATGGCAAACTATGAGTGCAAGAATATACGTTGATATGCGGGATAATCCAAATTCGCCTTTTGTTAAAATTGATTCTAAACCAAAGAAATTCTTTCTTAAGGAACTTCAAAATGTAGATACAATAAAAGAAGAAAAAGAAATTATACAACCAAAAGAAACTTCATATAGTGAAAGAGATTTACACCCTTTTTTAACGTACTATGTTAATACATACTTAAATGTATATACCAAAACCATTTATCATGAAAAATCTTCTAAACGAACATATTCACAATGGTTACATCCAGATTTAGTCGGAATTAACTTCCCTATTGGTGAATGGGAATCGGAAGTTTTAGATTTTGGATTAACTCTCGGAAGTCAACTAGTGAAGCTTTATTCCTTTGAAGTGAAGAAAGAATTAACATTTGCTAATATTCGTGAGGCTTATTTCCAAGCGGTTTCAAATTCTTCATGAGCTAACGAAGGCTATTTAGTAACTGCAAACATATTACACGATGAAGAATTTATGACTGAGTTGAAACGTCTTACCTCTGCTTTTGGGATTGGAATTATAAAACTAGATATTGAAGACCCAGATGCTTCTGAAATATTATTCCCTGCCAAACACAAAACAGAAATTGATTGGGAAACTGTAAACAAACTTTCAAAGGAAAATCCTGATTTTAGAAAATTTATTGTTCGGATAAAAAATGATATGAATAGTAAAGAAATCATCAAGGAAAAGTACGATAAAGTTTATACGGCTGAACAATTAGTTGAGAAAATAAAAAAGAAGTGAATAGTATGTTTGCGATAGCACCTACTGATATTGGTTGGTATAGATATCTTAGAAACACCCCAATTCCCGAAGAAGTAAATTTTTGGACACCGACACCGTGTAACGTCAGAAGACTTTCCAAAGGTAACAAATTTTTGTTTTTGTTAAAAGCCCCTATCGAAAAATATGTAGGTTTGGTAGTTTTAAATATTACGAGAATCTCTCAAATAAAAAAGCGTGGGAGAGGTTCGGAACAGGCAACGGTGTTGAAAGTTTATCAGAATTAAAAAATCGTTTCAATACATACTCTAGGAAGACGTTTTACAACCGCTTTTTCTGATAATGACGAAAATCGTGAGATATTGTCATAATTTTAACTGATGTTATATTATTTAGCGAAGAAAATTTTATCACCACAGTTCAATTGAACGTATCTTTCCCACGCCAAGTTGTGAAGTTGAAATATTTCAATATGGAATTACCTAACGTGCTTGAAGATGTACAAATAAGACTAGTAGAAAAAATATTGGAAGTAGAAACACTTGTTGAAGGTGCCAAAAAGCAAATTTCTGTTAACGCTTATGAACGTAATCCCATTGCAAGACAAAAGTGTTTAGATTATTACGGTTATAACTGTTCAGTTTGTGATTTTAATTTTTAGTGAAACATGCGGTGATATCGATAAAAACTTTATTCACGTTCATCATCTCAAAGAAATTAGCCAAATTGGCGAAGAGTATGAGATTGATCCTTTAAAAGACTTACGCCCTGTTTGTCCCAATTGTCATGCAATATTACATAGACAAAAACAAGCCTATACCATTGAAGAATTAAAAAAAATAATTAACAAAAATAAGGTACATTTATAGTAATATAAAAAGGTATTATCTCCTTTTTTGTGGAAATAATATCTTTTGTTGTTTCTCGATCCATATTAGCTATTCCTTCTTTATTAAATCTTTTAACTGTTCCTTAGTTAACCACGGTCTTCTTCTATGTAACATGCGGTGACAGTTTGAACATACTAAGACTATATCTTCTATCCTTGTTAATTGTCCTTCTTCTAATTCTGATACAGGTATAGTGTGGTGACCTTCTATAAAGTGTTTTCTGCAAGAAAAAAATACAGAGGGTTGCAGTATATCTTTATCAAAATTTTGAATAAATATACATATATGTGATCTATCCATCAAGGGCTTGACGTCGATCCTCTGTAGCCATGATTCTTTAGTCAAGCGCCAGCTTCAACAGTTTTGGCAAAACCAAAAAAGGTTATCATGGCTCCTCCTCCATGTAAAGCCCCATTGCATATCACTGCATAAGGATTTTGCAATTCTCTGCACTTTTATTTTGCAAAAAACACTTCTATAAAGTCTTCTCCTATTTCGCCATACACTTCATAAAAGTCAAAACCACATATTTCACAGAATAGGCGTCCACCATTTTCACGTTTAAACTTCTCTTTCACTAATCTAATTACTGAATCGGCTACACTTAACTGGACACGTAGACTAAGCGGGCCGCCTTGAGGCGTTCCCATGTCCGTTTCCATTGCCACTCCATTGATATTTCATATTTTTTAAACTATAAACACTTGAAAATTAATATACCATTATTAGGAATTAATTACAAAAAGAGATATCTAATGCTTTTTTTACTTTTTCAGTACCGGAATCCAAATTTCACATTTTACAGTCGGGGAAGTTAAATCTTTGCTTCCGATTGATAAGATTTCTGGACCTTCTATTTGTTCATAGTTTGAGGTTGGAAACCATTCAGAATAAATGCGTCCCCATACATCCTGCAGTGTATCAGGAAATGGTCCGATTGCTTCGAATACTGCCCATGTTGAGGCAGGAACTACAAGTTGTGTAAATTCAGCTGGACATTCCTTAGTTGTTGCTACGCCAATATAGTGATCAAGCTCCCCTTTTTCCTCCATTCTGCCTTCAGAAAAGTTCGTGGATGCTTGAATCAGGCCTAAAGGCTCGACATTCGAAAGTTTTTTAAGTTTATTGATCTTTTCATCATCTAAGCTTTTCCACATCGAGGCAATTTCCGGATTAATTCCTTTGAAAATGATCGGAACTCTTTTTTTAATACCAACAATACGAAATGCCTCTTTTTCTACAATTCGATAGTTCATTTCATTTCCTCCCTTATTGTTAACTGGAAGGTCATTCGTGGATAAGCTTTCAATAAATGACCACGATTTCTGGCTTCTGACGGTGTTATACCATGCAAGTTTTGAAAAGCTCTTGCAAAAGAATCTGGTGAGTTGTACCCATATTTTATCGCAATGTCGATGACCTTTACGCTGCTATCTTTAAGTTCAAATGCTGCAAGAGTCAGGCGTCTGCGGCGGATGTATTCTGATAGTGTAATACCTGCAAGAAAAGAAAACATCCTTTTAAAATGATATTCGGAACAGCAAGCGATTTTTGCCACCTCTTTAAAGTCAATATCATGTGTAAGGTTTTCTTCAATATACTGTATGGCTCTGTTCATGTTCTTAAGCAAATCCATTATATGACCTCCCTTGATTACAAGAATAGCAGGAGCTGAATGGATCTACACGATATTTTGTGCACAATTATGCAGGGTGGTGATATGATCATGTGCATTTTTGCGCAACCTGCTCAGTTTATGAATAAAAACGGTTTTATGATGGAACAAGTGAAATAGATCAGGTAAATAATGAAAGCAATATGTTTGTTTAGTATTTGGTGAAATGATCATTATCATAAATAAGCAAAGAAACGGCTCAATTTTCATAAACGGTTTTCGAACAAGTCCCTAAAATAAATCAAGTAGAGAAAAACGAGCTGTTTTTCTCTACTGATTTTGTATACCTTCGATTTTGATATGCAAGCAGTTGACGCCTTCTTCTTTCAGAATGTTGCGGGCTAATGCCATTTTTCTCCGCTTAGTGTCTTTGAATAATAAACTCCTCTTCAAGCAAAGTCCAATTTTGAGGGAAAGGCTCGCCAAGCACCCAATATGCCACTCCATTCAGTCCGTATTCTTTTACGAGATTAAACTTTGCCTGCATGCTTTGTTCATTTTCAAACCAGACCTCATGTGTTTTGTTTTGATCATCGGTGTAGCGAAACCAAGGTGCCTGCGCCTCGTTGTCATACTGAATTTCAACTCCTTCTTTCGCCGCTAGGTCTGCTGCTTCCGCCGGAGCGATTCGTTTGGCAAATTTACCGCCTTTTTTGTATGGTAAAGTCCAATCGTACCCATACAAAGGGGCGCCCATCACAATTTTGTTTCGCGGAATGACGGAAACGGCATAATCCAGTACTTTGCGAACTTGCGGAATCGGTGACACCGCCATTGGCGGACCGCCGGACCATCCCCATTCATACGTCATCAAAATAACAAAATCTGCTAACTCTCCATGTCTCTTATAATCATGGGCTCCGTGCCATGGTCCTCTTTGTTCATCGCTCGTTTTTGGGGCCAATGCAGTTGAAACCGTAAAGCCGGCTTTGCGAACCTGTGGCAAAATCGTTTCGAGAAAGCCGTTATACAGCTCACGATCCTTTTCCCGAATATGTTCAAAGTCGATATTTAAAGCTTTATATCCTTTTGCTTTCATCGTCTGAATAACGCCATTGATCAAACTTTTAGAGGCTGTTTTATCTGTAAAGATCCGATGAGCAATATCCGGTGAAAAATTTCCTTCTGTAAAATTGGTGATGACCATCATCGGAATCGCACCGGATTTTTTAGCAGCTGCGAGTGCTTCACTGTCTTCAATTGGAACAAGACTTCCATCGGCGTTCACTCGGTAGCTGAAAAAAGCTACATATGATAAATGCTGGCTGACACCTTTTAAGTCAGAAACGGATTGCTGCGGAGTGATCGGCTCAAGAAATCCAATTGAGTTAATAGGTCTTTTGTCGCGGGCCGTCTGATCAGGGTTTACCTTTTGGATTCGTTTTGCTGGAGATTGGCTATGCTGTATCCTAATGAGCGAGCTATCTCCTTCATTCTGAGTTGTCGTTCCTTGCTGTTGATCATAAGAAGCGCCCTGCTTTTTATCATTTCCATCTCCGCATCCAGAAAGAGCGAGCGAAAGGCAGAGCAAAATGACAAATTTTCTCATCACAACATCTCCTCTTGTTTTTTCTTATACTTCCTAAACAAGAGGATGAATATTCCCGAGTTTTTCACTTCTGTCCATAGATTCAGCAAATATGCGCTGGAAAAAGTATTTAAAAAAAGACTGTCGCAAAATTACATAGAAATTTTTCATCTGCTGTTGACCTTTTTACAGTTCCATTTTGCTGCGTGTTTCTCCGTACATTTTTTTCATCAGTTGCTTCGAATTTTTTTATTTACATCCTGTGCTCCAGAAGTTGAAATTTTTTTGCAGTCCTTCTACATACCGTTTGGAGTTACTTAAAAATTTTTAGAACGAATGTTGTTGATGCCTATCCATACATTTTTTCAAAAAAGACTGGTCAAATTTAACAAAACGTTATATAGTGTGTATATAGATATACACAGTAAAACAGTTCACTTGGAGGAGATCAATATGAACGATTGGAAGGAAGCGTTTTGGCTAGCAAAGTTTGAATTAAAAAAATTGAAATTGGGATTTGTATTGCTTGCCTTGATGGCCATCACGTTTTCGATGTTTTTCGCCACTGTCATTCCGAAAAATACGGAAAGAAGCACCGTTATGCTAGATTTTTTGTTCTTTATTGTATTTGGTTTTGGAACTGCATGGATCAAACCGAAAGAATTTAATCATCAAAAAATAGGCGGCGACTTTTGGGCCCTCCCTTTTTTTATTACACTTAGCCAGCTGCCGATCCAAAAGGATGTGCTCATTAAAAGCAGATTTATCATTTTTTTCGCCTTTGCCGTTCCTTACTATTTAGGGGTATCGATTCTTACTTATGTGTTTTCCCCTGATCTTAGAGCAGCGTTGGACTTAAAGGAATATTTCGCATTTATCATGATTTGGATTGGTATTGGCATTCATTTAGGAGCTTCGTTTCCAGCTAGTGATGTCGGCTACCGGCTTTCAACGGTGAGGTTTGCCCTTTATATATTCGCTTTATTTTTTGGATTCATGTTTATCTTTACGATATTTAACGTTTTATATGGAAACGGCTTTGTGCCTTTGACGATGCTCATGGCGGAAAAATGGCCTCTAGTAAGTATTATTGCGTCAGTTCTTTTCGCTGCTATAGGCGTGCTCTACTCGCAAAAATATATGTCCAAAAAAATTGAAAAAATGGATTATTTATTTTAAGAAGGAGGAAGTTGAATGGAGCTTCCTATTCAGATTGCAAAAGATTCTCCGGAGCCTATTTATTATCAATTGGAAGAACAAATTAAAGCGCTGATTGCAAGCGGTCAGCTTCCTGCTGGTTCACCGCTGCCTTCGATCCGCACCCTTTCAAAAGACCTTGAAATTAGTGTGATTACGACTAGACGCGCCTACCAAAATCTTGAATATGAAGGGTTTATCCAGACAACACAAGGAAAAGGAACGTTTGTAGCTGACATAGACGATGCTAAGAAAGAAAAAGTAAAGGCAGAAACGGTGTACAAAGCTATTCAAACCGCTGTACAAACGGCGCTCCGCCATGACTATACGTTTGCAGAGATTGAGCAAATCTTTCAACAAGTAATGGTTGAATTGCGGGAAAAGGAGGGTTCTTAATGCAGCCTTGGTTAGAAATCATGCAGTTAAGAAAAACGATCGATGATTTTCAATTAGGGCCAATTGATCTTTCGTTTGAGCCTGGAACGATTCATGCACTCATTGGGAAAAACGGAGCTGGTAAAAGTACATTAATGAAAATGCTGATGAATCTTGCGAAAAAAGATGAGGGGCAGATCCGCTTATTTGGTCAATCAATACAAAATCGTGATGAAAGCTGGAAGCAGCACATCTCGTACCTGCCGCAGACATTGATTGGATGCAATTCCTTTAACGGATTGGAATTGATGAAGCTCACTTCCCATTGGTATTCAACATGGGATCAGAAATATTTCGACCAGCTTGTACAAATGTTCGATATCCCTTTAAGAAAGCTATATCGAAATTTATCACAAGGTGTTCAAAAGAAATTAAGCATCGCCTTAACTTTAGCCTGCGATACCGACATTTTGATTCTTGATGAACCAACCGCTCATATGGATATCCCTTCAAAACAAATGCTGATGGATATTCTCGTAGAATGGATGGAAAGAAGCGAAAAGCTGATGATCATTGCCAGCCATCAAACAGATGATATTCGAAAGCTTGCTGATTATCTAATTGTACTGAAAAACGGACAATTGCTTGGAAAATTTGAAAAAGAAGAATTAGCCAGCAGATATAAACGTTACTTTTTGCAGCAGCCTCTGCCAAATAAACCGATACCGGGTGAAGTTGGAAGAAAAGGAAAGCAAATTGTCATCACTCAACAACAAGAAAATACAGAACAGTATTTAATAGAGCATCAATACGATTGGATCAAAGCAGAATCGTTAGAGTTGGAAGAAATTATCACGATTATGCTCAATCAACCAATTTAACAGAAAGGAACATAAATATGAACGAAACGGTTTTAACAGTTGAAAAATTAGGAAAATCATTCAAACATCAGCCGATTATCCAAAATATATCGTTTGAAGTGAAAAAAGGGGAAATTATGGCGGTATTAGGACCGAACGGGGCTGGAAAATCAACGATCATTCGCAACATTATGGGGATTATGTATCCAGATGAAGGAAGCATTACATTCCACAATAGCCAAAAAAATATGATCCCGCGCCATAAAATTGGCTATTTGCCGGAAGAACGCGGTTTATATAAAAATGTCAAAGTAATGGATATTCTCCTTTATTTAGCAGATTTAAAAAGCTACCCATTAAAAAAAGCAAAAGAGCGGGCTAAAGTCTATTTAAAAAAATTTGGCTTAGAAGGAAAAGAACAGTCATCAATTGATGAACTATCAAAAGGGATGGGACAAAAAGTACAGTTTATCGCTTCGATCCTGCATGAGCCTGAACTGCTCATCTTAGACGAACCGTTTTCCGGAATAGACCCTGTGAGCCAGGAGTTATTTAAAAAAGAAATAAGAAGCTTAGCTAATAACGGCACAGCGATTCTTCTATCTTCCCATCAAATGAATATAGTAGAAGAGATGTGTGACAGATTATTTATGATCCATCGCGGCCGCAAGGTGGTTTATGGATCGATAGAGGAAGTAAAGAAAACATATGCGAATTTCAAATGTGTCATCCGCGGAAAAAATGACCGCGCCGTACTAGAACAAATTTCTGGTGTTCAACGAATAGAACAAAATGAAGATGTATCAACTCTTTATTTAACAAAAGACATTCAACCTGCCAAATGGTTAAAAAACCTTCCGGAATATATGATAATTCAAGAATTATCGCTTGACCGCATTTCCCTGCATGAAATCTTTATTGATGTTGCCACAGATCAAAATTTATTACAGGAAGCTGGTGAAAATTATGAGTAATACTATAAAAATAGCAAAATGGGAAATAAAGCGGAATTTAAAAAACAAATCATTTATCATCAGCTTGTTTATAACGCCTATTCTCTTTTTAGCTTTTTTCCTGCTCGGAAATCTTGCCAATTCAGATGAGGATCAAAGTGTAACAACTGTTTATGTCAATGATAAGCTGAATATTTTGCCAGCCTTGCAGGAAGCAGTACAGCTTCACACCCTTCCATTCAAGCTTCAGAAAACTGGCATCGCGGAAGATAAGATAGAAGATTTGCTAAAAAATAGAGAGAATACAGCCTATTTGTTTATCGGTGAACAGTCATTAACGGATGGCGTTGTCCCTGTTTACACAAGCGATGTGATTAGCCCGATGTTTGCCAATCAAATTCAGCTGCTGGCAGAGCCGTTAAAAGCTTTGCAGCTGGAGCAGCTTGGTTTATCGAAAAATCAATTAGCAGCCATTTCGAAAGGAATCGTCTTTGAACAATCGACCGTTAGTGAAATCTCAAAAACTGAAGGCGGAGGAGGAGAAACGGAAAAAATTTTAGAACGCATTGTACCAGGGGCCTTTGCCAGCATCATTTTACTATCCATTGTTTTTAGCGGCATGATGATTTTTCAAAGCGCCTCGCAGGAAAAGAAAGATAAAATTGCGGAAATCATTCTTTCATCGGTCACACCAAAAGACCTCATGCAAGGTAAAATTATTGGTTATTTCCTATTAGGAATGTTACAAGTTGTTGTATTTTTCATTTTTATCATTCCAATCGTTTTATGGAAAATTGATGTTCCGATATTTCACTATTTGTTCGTTCCTCATCTTTTTCTTTTCATCGGGATTGCCCTTTTAGGCTACTTGCTGTTTTCGTCAATTTTTGTCGGCATCGGCGCCACAATGGCAGATATATATACCGCCGGCAACTTTCAAGGATTGGTTATCCTGCTGCCATTTTTGTCATTTGTTTTTGTCGGACCTGTGCTGACAGATCCAAGCGGGCTATGGGCGCAAATCGGCACCTATCTTCCATTCACATCACCCGCTGTTTTGATTCTTCGTTTGTCGATATTAGAGGAATGGCCATGGGCGGAAATTGTCATATCACTTGCAATCTTAATAATAAGTGTTTGGATCTTTATGAAACTAGCTGGAAAAATATTCAAAGTCGGCATCTTAATGTACGGAAAAAATGCCACGCCAAAAGAAATATGGTCTTGGATCAGACAATGATCAAAATAAAAAAATCGGCTAAACGCCGATTTTTTTATGGTTTGGTGAAGATGAATAACATTTGCAAGCTGCGTAGTTATGATCGGTCTTTATTCCCAAAATACCGGTTCGCCTTCGATATGGCAAGGCTTGGGCTGATAGATGTCTTCTTTTGTTTTAAGATAGTGATGAATTCTTTCTTCATTGGCTGTAAAAGCATTGCTTGCGATATCGCATCCTAAAAAGCGGCATTTGTTTTTTATGGCTGCAATAGCTGACGATCCGCTCCCTAAAAACGGGTCGCAAACCGTAAATCCCTCTTCGGCACTTGCATAAATCATCGCTTGGAACAGCTCAACCGGTTTTTGCGTCGGATATTTCGAATGGTGAATTCGTTTAAACCGCCATACATCCGGAAAAGACCGGTTTCTAATTTTGCGGTTGTTTCCGTTCGTAGCAAAAATAATATATTCGTGCCTTCTTCTAAAATAATGCCCCATTCCCATATTGATTTTATCCCAAGTGATGATGTTTTTTACGTCAAAGTACTCTCTCATTAAATGCCCTAAGCTTAATAAAGAAAAAGAATCAAACATGATGTAAATGTGCCCTGTATCTTTTTTCAGCACCCTCTTGCACTCTTGTAAAAAGAGATGATAGTTTTCTTCACTGTCTTCAAATTCCGCAAACCATTTCCCATTTTCCGTTCCCTTTTGCTTATATTCACCGACGATTCTGCCCTTCCCGAGCTTCAGCTTGTTATTCATTCCAGAATAAGCAGGGTCTGTTACAATCAAGTCGATGCTTTCATCTTTTAAAGAATTTAAAAAGGATATGCAATCATTTAGTTCAATTTTTACTTCGAGATTGTTTCCATATTTAAACGTTCTCACAGATGCAGTTTCTGTGTCCATATCCAAACACCCTTTTAAAAATAAACGAGATAACTATTTTATCATACTATAGAAGAACGTACATTCTCAACCGATTTAGCTCGTATCTAGCATTTGGCGCAGCGACTTTCAGTGGATTGTTGTCTTGCCTATTTATTTTAATTTTCGTATTTGGGCGTTATCGCGTGCAGATTATCTGATTATGCTTATGACCTTCTCCGCATAATCCTCTGGGGACGTTATTTCCTTCTTGATCTCTGTCCAGTTTGCTCGTCCAATCAAAGTTTTCCATACTACAGCCAAGGTATTTATCATGCACTCCAAAGCTCTCCGGTTTTTTTGTTATTTTGAAACATTTTCAGCACTCACTTTCAGATGTATGTTGCTCAATTGGCTACAGTCCTAAACTGAAGAATAACTTTCCCGGTGTTTCATTCTGTTTCATGAGGATTCAACCATTAAGCCCCTATTTATTCCATATTTAATGACTTCGTCAACGAAGAAAAAAATAACGGAAATAGCTAAAGAAAAAACTGCAAAAATCCATAATATGATAGCAGGCAATATTCCGAAGATTATATGTAAAGCAAATGCGAAAAACCTTTTGGTAATGAAATCAATTGCTATCGATATGGGTATCCATAAAAGAACAGCCCAACGCTTACGTATAAAGATATCATGAGAAGATCGTGAAAAGAAGATCCTGTTTGTTGGTCAGAAAGACATGCTACTGGCGAAATAAAATCGCTATGATAAAAGTAGAAATAACAAACGTAATGAGCGCTGTTAAAAATTTTCTTTTTATATATTAGTTATACCCCTTATTATTACTTGTAAATAATCAAATACAAATTTGATAAGTAAAAATACATAAAAAATGTTCTAATATGATTGCCTGTGTAGATGGTGAAGGAGATTAAAATGGTCATCATGGCATTTTTGGCTATTTGGTAGCAATTATATGGACCAGTATTGCGGAATATAAAATTTCATTTTGCTGTTTGTTTTTGACGAAAAGCAGCTGGAAATCAACGTAAGTTTTGTTAAGGAGGTTTGATGAAAGATTTAGTCCACGAAACAGCTTGTTGCAATCGTTGGTGTTTTAGCTTCCCTATATATTTCTACTAAAACCTTTCTTTTGGCTGTAACTTCTCCTAATTTATTTCCAGGGTTGGATAAACCGATGTGAGAACCTCTTCAAATGATAAAAGCCTGTAGAATTCCAATAATGAATTCTGCAGGCTTTGCCCTAGCTGGATACTTTCCGTAAACCCTTCTCCAATATATGAAACAACGGATAGCATAATCCCCGCTTTTTATGAATTCGCCGTTACCAACCGATTGCCGCACCGTCTCCTCTTGGATCAACCCCGCCATGTAAAAAGCTTTGTTCATCAATTAATATGGCGTTGGCATGCCCCATTATTTTATCAATAGGTTCAACAACTTTCACAAGATGGCCAGCTTTGATCATCGATTCGATCACTTCTTTTGAGATGCGGCCTTCCATCTTCAATTCTTCCGTCTCTTCTCCCCACGTTCTTCCCCACACAAACCTTGGCTCATATATTGCTTCTGCAGGGCTCATTCGATAATCAATCATTCTTGTAATGATAGCTGTTTGTGTTTGCGGCTGCCCTTCTCCTCCTTGTGTTCCGTATAAAATATGCGGCTTTCCATCTTTAAAAGCCATTGCAGGCATCAGCGTGTGGAACGTTCTTTTTCTCGGCGCCAAGCAATTGACATGCGACCGATCAAGAGAAAAGAACGATCCTCTGTTTTGCATTAAAATCCCTGTGTCACCAGCAACAACACATGAACCGAATTCAAAATAAAGACTTTGTATAAAGGAAACCGCATTCCCCTCTTCATCCACGACAGCCGCATGGGCAGTGTCGTTTCCGACAGGTTGAGTCTTCACTTCGCTTGCATTTGTCAGACTGATCGATTCGGCCAGCTTTTTCGCATATGTTTTGCTTAACAATTTATCAAGCGGAATCTGGTAGAATTCGGGATCTGTCAATACTTTGTTTCGGTCTTGAAAGCTTTTTTTCAATGATTCTGTCAAAAGGTGATAATACTGAAAAGAACCGTGCGGAATCGTTTTAAAATCAAAGTTTTCTAAAATATTTAGCGCCATTAGCCCGGCAAAGCCTTGTGAATTGGGCGGAACCTGATACATGGTATAACCGCGGTAAGTTCCGCTCAGCGGTTCGACCCAATCTCCGTGATGATCCGCAAAATCATCCTCTATTAAAATCCCGCCTTTTTCTCGAAGGCTTGATACAATGCGTTTTGTTAAACTGCCTTTGTAAAAATGATCTCTTCCTTTGTTCGCTAACTCTTTCAATGTATCCGCCAATTGCTTCTGAATAAATTTTTCATTTATGCTCGGAATTCGATGATGAGGCAGGAAAATCGATGATGTTTCCGGAAATTCTCGCAGAATTTGAACATTTTTTTGCGTGTTGACATATTGATCCTTTGAAAAAGGGAATCCATTTTCCGCATATTCGATAGCAGGCTCTAAAACCTCCGCCAATGAAAGTCTTCCGTATTCTTTTATGATGGCATCCCAACTGTCAACCATTCCCGGCACGGTGATAACACTTTGAATGCCTCGATACGGAATGGCGGGTAAACCTTCGTATTTTTCAGGCGTGGCGTTATAGCCTGACCGGCCGCTGCCGTTATACGCACGAACTGCTTGATCCTTTCTGCTGTAAAACAGCCAAAAAGAGTCTCCTCCGATCCCTGTCATGTGCGGATAAACAACCGCTAAGCAGGCGCTGACCGCTACCGCTGCATCGAAGGCGTTGCCCCCTTTTTGCAGTATGCGGCAACCGGCTGCCGATGCTAAATAATGCGGACTGACAACCATACTTTTCGTTCCGATCATTGATTGGCTCATTTTACTTGTTCCTCCCCCGGTTTGTAGTATTGAACGAAATGGGTCATGCGATTTGAACCTTCCGTAAATAGAAATAAAACAGCACCGATGATTAGCAAAACACCTGACAAATAAAAGCCGATTTCAAGCTTGCCGGTGATATCGGCAAAATAGCCCGTAATATAAGGTGCAAAAATTGAAGAAAGCATTCCGCTGAAATTGAAAAAACCATACACTTTGGAGTACATGGATGACGGCGTAATTTCAGCCATATAAGATATTAATACGGGATCGAGCGCCAATTTTCCTAGCAGTCCGTAAAAAACTAATCCTGCTAGCAGCAAAGAATAATTTTCCGCATAAGGGATGACAAATTGGCAAACAGCTCCAGCAAAAGCTAAAAAGATGATCAGCGGCTTTTTATTTTTTACTTTATCTGAAACATATCCAAAGAAAATAGCCCCCGGAATCGAAGCCCAAGGCACTAAAGAAGATATGATCCCTGTTTGCGAGCCTTCTACCCCTTTTACCGTCTGCAAATAATAAGGCAACCAAGTAAGCATTCCGAAGAATCCATATAAAGAGCAGAAGATGAGAATGTAAACGAAAAGATGATTTTTTGTAAACAACCGTTTTAAGTTTTGGCTATTTTTCATATGAGGAACTTCTTGTTTTTTTTCATGGCTGGATTGATCTCGTACACATATTCCTATCAAAATGGCAACAATAATAGTTGGAATGGCAAATAGATAAAATGAAAATTGCCATCCTTTGTTTAAGGTATATGTGAAATAGCTAGCAGCAATAAAACCAAGAGAAATGCCGAAAGCCATTCCGCTATTGATCACTGCAGAAACGATCCCTCTGTATTTTTTAGGGGTAATGTTGGAAGAAATTCCGTATTGCGAACCGTAATAAGTGCCTTCTCCAATACCTGTTAAAGCGCGCATCAGCAAAAACAATGCAAATGAAATACCAATCCGCTCAAAAAAGTGGTAATGCCAAATAATATATAACCAATTACTAAAACTTTCACTCTTCCAAACCGATCAGCCAAAAATCCTGTTGGAATTTGCATGATCGAATAGGCAATAAAAAATACAGTGGACATCAAACCTAATTGACTATTGTTTAAATTCCACTGCTCTCCTATTTCTCCCATCACTGGCGACAAAATATTTCGATCCGCATACATAAATACCCATCCTAGAAAAAACAAGAAAATAACGATGGCTGGATATGTGCGTTTCATTTTCTTCACCCCTCTCAACTTTTTTTAAAAATTTGATTTCATTATAGAAAGCTGCTGAGGAAAGTTCCTTGAATTTGTAAATTTTTTTAACAAAGTTTTTTCGTTCCGTAAACAAATAAATATTTTCATTTTTTTATAGAAATCATAAAACATATTTTGTATACTAAAGGAAATTATAATTAGAACATTAACTACATAACGAAATAAAGGGTGGTATGAATGACATTCGAATACAACATTCCGAATTTAGACATCGACCATATTGATAAACAAATTTTAGAGAAGCTGCATGAAAACAGCCGGATATCGTATACCGATCTCGGAAAAGAAATCGGTTTGTCTCGAGTTGCCGTTCAGGCGAGAATAAACAACTTAATTGAAAAAGGAATTATCGAGAAATTTACGACGGTTATCAATCCGACGAAAATCGGCATTCATGTTTCCGCCTTTTTCAACGTTGAAGTGGAACCGCAATATTTAGAGGAAGTGGCAGAACAATTGGCGGAGGAGCATGCCGTTACAAGCTTGTACCATATGACTGGACCAAGCAAGCTCCATATGCATGGAATCTTCAAAAATAATCAAGAAATGGAAAATTTTTTAACAAAAAAATTGTATCCGATGCGCGGTGTCGTCAGCGTTGACTGTCAAATTCTCATTAAACGATACAAGAGCCGCATGGGAATGAAATTATAAAGGATGAGGGGGAGAAATATGCAAACTTCTTATAAAAGTCTTATCATGGCTATGCTGAGAACCGGAATTTTTGGATTCGGAGGCGGTCCTTCCGTCATACCGCTGTTCCGTTATGAAGCAGTTTCCAGATACCGTTGGGTAAAAGATGAAGAATTTGCAGAAATATTGGCGATTGCCAATACCCTGCCCGGTCCGATCGCGACAAAAATGGCCGCTTACTTAGGATATAAACAAAAAGGGGCATTAGGCGCTTTTATTTGCGTAGCAGCTCATATTTTGCCTACATGTTTGGCCATGATTCTATTATTCAAAATGGTCACAGCTTTAAGCGATTCACCTGTTATCCACGGTATGATTTCTGCTGTTATGCCGGTGATCGCCGCCATGCTTGGGCAGTTGGCTTACGAATTTTCCGCAAAGGCCGTGAAAGGATTGGGAAAATGGCTTGGCGTCCTGCTGATGATTGTTTCGTTTTGCCTGCTGCAAGTGATTTCGATTCATCCAGCTATTGTAATTCTAATGTTTTTAACATATGGAGCTTTCCATTTAAAACGGAAGAGCAGAAGTAAGGAGATGTCTGCATGAAAATCTGGATCAGCTTATTCATCGGTTTCTTTTTGGCCAACATACTCGGTTATGGAGGAGGACCCGCTTCCATTCCGCTTATGTATGAGGAGATTGTCAATCATTACAAATGGCTGACAAATGCAGAATTTTCCAATATGCTCGCACTGGGAAATTCTTTGCCGGGCCCTATTGCGACAAAGATCGCCGCCTATGTCGGTTATGATGTGTACGGATGGTGGGGGGCTTTCATCGCCTTGTTTGCGACTGTATTTCCGTCAGCTTTCGCTTTGATTCTGTTGTTAAAACTGATTCAACGCCACCGGGAATCTTTAGTTGTGAAAGGAATGACCTTGCTTGTACAGCCTGTTATTGCTGTCATGATGCTGCTTTTAACTTGGGAAATGATAGAAGACTCTGTCCATTCGCTCGGAATTATCCAATCGCTCATCATTGCTGCTGTATCGTACTTTGCCTTAGAAAAATGGAAGGTTCACCCTGCCATTCTCATTATGATTTCCTTTGTTTATGGAGGAGTTGTTCTGCCCAATTTTTAAAACCGGTCTGTTTGGAGCACCAGAGAAACTGTGATTCTCAGCTTTTCGCAATACCTGAGAAAATTTTTCTGTCAAGAAATGCGCCAACTATCTTGCTTTGTTTCAATTAGAGTCGTATAATCTCTTTTTAAAAATACGAATGATTTTCTCGTATAAGTTTGGAAATACGGTCCAAACGTTTCTACCAAACTACCGTAAATAGTTTGACTACGAGAGACGATACACAACTCTCCCTGTCAAACTCAACGCGCGAGTTTACTACAGAAGGGAAAAGTGAGAATGGACAAAAACATTTTAAAGAAAAGAATCCAAGTGGCTAGCAAACAAATTCCGGCAGACATTGTGATTAAAAACGGAAAAATTGCCGATGTTTTCAATTTAGAAATTTTGCATGGAGACATCGCCATTGCGGACGGAGTGATTGCTGGAATCGGAGAATATGATGGGGTAAACATCATTGATGCCGAGAATAAATTCATCGTTCCAGGTTTCATCGACTCTCATGTCCATATTGAATCTTCGATGGTGACACCGAAGGAGTTCTCCAAAGCAGTTCTGCCCCACGGTGTGACAACCGTTATTATAGATCCGCATGAAATTGCGAATGTCGCCGGGACGAAAGGTATATCTTTTATGCTGGAGGATTCAGAAGGCTTAGATTTAGATGTGTATTGCATGCTGCCTTCCTGCGTTCCGGCGACTTCGTTTGAAAATGCCGGCGCTGTGTTAAATGATGATGAACTTGCACCTTTTTACAAGCATCCTCGGGTGCTCGGGCTTGCGGAAGTGATGGATTTCCCAGGTGTTCAAAATTTAGATGACCGCATCATTGACAAGCTTTTAACGGCATCAGCATATAAGATCGACGGACACGGCGCAGGTCTTGGCATTGAAGGAGTCAATGTTTACAGAGCGGCCGGCATTCAAACAGATCATGAATGTGTGACAAAAGAGCAAGCAAAAGACCGCCTTGCTCGCGGAATGTACGTCATGATCCGTCAAGGATCTGCTGCAAAAAATTTGCCAGAACTAATCGGCGTGGTCAATGAAAAAAATAGCCACCGCTGTCTATTTTGTACGGATGACAAGCATTTAGACGACTTAATTGCCGAGGGAAGCATTGACTACAATATTCGTCTTGCCATCGAGCATGGACTTGATCCTCTCATAGCGATTCAAATGGCGACGATTAATGCCGCCCAATGTTTCGGACTAACGCAAAAAGGAGCGATCGCACCTGGATATAGAGCAGATCTAGTCATAGTAGATAATTTCAAAGCTTTTACGATTGAAAAAGTTTTGAAAGCCGGAAAAGTGATTGCTGAAAACGGTCAATATATCGGATCTATAGACCAACCAAAACCTTCCGTTTTATCAAGAAATTCTGTCAATCTAAACATAAACGAGGTTACAAAAGAACGGTTGGCCATACACGTGAAAAATAACCAAAAAGCGCATGTAATAGAAATTATTCCGAATCAAATTGAAACGGTTAAAAGAATGATGGAAGTACCGAGCGACGGTGTTTGCTTCATCCCTTCCATTGAAAAAGATTTGGCAAAACTGGCTGTACTCGAACGCCATAAAAATACTGGAAACATTGGCCTTGCCATTGTAAAAGGATTAGGCTTAATCGGCGGTGCAGTCGCCACAACCGTCGCCCACGATTCCCATAATGTGATCGTTGCCGGCACAAACGATGAGGATATGATCTGCTCCATTCAAGAGATAAAGAGAATCGGCGGTGGGCTAGTAGTTGTGAATGATGGAAAAACGCTCGCCTCTTTGCCGCTTGTGATCGGCGGATTGATGTCAGATCAAGCATATCCAATCGTCGCCCATCAACTCGATGAATTGAACAGCAGCTTGCACAAAGTGAGCAAACATCGGCATTTCAATCTCTTCCTCACGCTCTCTTTTTTAAGTTTGCCTGTCATTCCAGAGCTCAAAATTACAGATTTAGGATTATTTGACGTCACAACGTTTCAGCACATAGAAGTTGCAGCCGAGCACGGCGTTTAAATATCGTGTAAAAAATGATTGTATGGGCTGCAAAACACATAAAAAAAGAAAACTCCGGCAAGGGAGATTGGCTCATCTGCCGGAGTTTCATTTGCCTTTTTTCGCTTAGAGTTTAAATTCTTTAAGCCTGCTAAAGCTTTCCAATACGTGTCAGAAATGATTCATTCATAAATTCGCAGGAGATGTTTTTTACACGCTTGCCCGATAGCTTAACCGTTTTTTCCGCCGGACTTTATCCCGTTCCAAAATCCTTTGCTCGATCAATAGAATTCACCTTTTTGCCAGCTCGCTTCGGTCAAAATCAAACAAATTATACAGCTTGTATGCCATCATGAGCTCAAAGCGCATATCTGCATGATTTAAATCAACATTGAGTATTTCTTCAACACGTTCAATGCGATATTCAAGTGTGCTGCGGTGTATAAATAATTCTTTCGAAGCTTCGCGGTAAATCAAAAGGATTTTTGCAGCGCTTCGGTCATGCTCATACGATTAAATTCGGCAGGTTGTTTTCCTTCAACATAGTCAATTGATATTTTGAATGGTGCTATGACATGATCCGATCACTTAAAAGTTTTCCTTCACCAACATCAACTAGCATCCTTGTTGCCTGCTTTGTGTGTGCAAAATTTCGTCATGTTTTTTTATCCATAAATGCAGATTTTCCCCAAAAAGACCATATACACGCTTCTTGCAGCTCCGCATCATTTCAGCTGCCCATCTATTCGAGAAAAACAGGATGCCTTTTAAATCGCATCATTTTTTTGAAAACCGCTCTCCTTCTCAAGAGGAAAGAAGTCCCTTATATCATAACTTATGGTGCGGCGGAAAATGCGGCTTTCTTCACGTCATCTGCTTCACATATAATCCACTTTTTTCGTTCTTACCCTGCTTTTATTTTTTCATAAGCTTCATCATATTTTTTCGCCAGTTCGAAATCAAGCTTTGTGAGTCCTTTCGCTCTCTGAGACGAAATTTTTACCGTGATGAACTTATAGTCAATAGAAATGAAGGGATGATGGTTTACTTCTTCAGAAATGTCCGAAATTTTCCGCACGAATTCGATTTCTTGCAAATCATCTTGAAAGAGGTACTTTCTTGCAATCCATCGCTCTTCAAGAAGCTTCCAATCTTCCATCTCTTGTAAAAGAGATTGCACTTCTTCATCTGTTAACCGCATGACCGTTTCCTCCCGGATTTTTATAAAAAAACAGACAGCTAAAATCACAGTGCAAAAAAGATTTCCATATAAATGTAAAGAGGCGAACAAACATATCAGATTTCCGTTTATTTCTTAGAAAAAAGATTTGCTTTGAAACCGTTCCATTTCCCGATAAATAAACTCGATGTCTACATGCTTCCGGAGACAATCGGCAAGCCGGTCAAAGGCTTCTTCACGAATGTTTTTCATTGATGGCCGCTCATAAATCGCCGGAAGACCTTTTCTTTTCCTTATCAAATTCAAAAATGCCGTTCGAAACTCATCGTTATGAAATATGCCATGAAAATACGTTCCAATTAGGAGGCTGTCTTGGCTTATGCAGCCGTCAACTCCTTCTTCGGTCGTAATAAATGGCGATACGTCCCCTTCATAAGAAGTTGTTCCCATATGAATTTCATAGCCTTCCACCGGCACATTACAATCAGCCAAGTGGGCCATCCCTGTTGTAAGAGTCGTCCTTTTCTCTTTCATCATAGCGGTGCGAATCGGGAAAAATCCGAATCCGTTTGCGCTCCCTATCGTTGTTTCTACGTGATGCGGGTCTGAAATCTCCCTTCCGAGCATTTGATAACCGCCGCATATGCCGACAATGACTGATTTTTTCGCACGATAAAGCTTTTCTATCGCATCCGCAAAGCCGGATTTTCGCAAAAGCAATAAGTCCTCAATTGTATTTTTCGTTCCCGGCAAAATGACAACATCCGGTTCTCTGAGTTCATTTGCCTCCTTTACATAGCGAACATGACAATCCTTTTCATATAGAAACGGGTCAACATCGGTAAAGTTCGAAATGTGAGGAACATGAATAACAGCAATATCAATCTCGCTAGTTTTCTCATTTGTACGTGGAAACGTATCTAATATGACGGCGTCTTCCGCCTCAATGTTTAAATTAGAAATATATGGTATGACCCCTAAAATCGGTTTTCCTGTATACTCTTCAAACCAGCGAAGTCCCGGCTCCAGCAAGGAAATATCCCCGCGAAACTTGTTAATCACTACCCCAATTACGCGATCGCGATCTTCAGGCTCAAGCAGCTGCAATGTTCCTACTAAACTCGCAAATACACCGCCTCTGTCAATGTCGCCGACAAGAATGACAGGAGCGTTTGTTAACCGGGCAATGCGCATATTGACAAGCTCGCGATCATTTAAGTTAATTTCCGCAGGGCTCCCCGCTCCTTCTATAACGATTCGCTCATATGCACTTGCCAAATGATGATACGCTTCTTTAATCACCTGCAAACCAAGTTCAAAAAATTCCTGCCGATACGCTGCTGCCTTATAATTTTGATACGGCTTACCGTTCACAACAATTTGTGAAGTGTGATCGCTCACAGGCTTGATCAAAATCGGGTTCATATCCGCCGTTGCGACCGTTCTTGCCGCCTCCGCCTGCACTCCTTGGGCGCGGCCGATTTCCTTGCCGTCAACGGTAATATACGAATTGAGTGACATATTTTGTGATTTAAACGGTGCCGTCCGATACCCGTCCTGCGCAAAAATTCGGCAAAAACCTGTCGCAATCACGCTTTTTCCCGCATCGGAATGCGTACCTTGAATCATGATGGGCAATGCTTTATTCATCTGTTTTTCTCCTCTCACAATCATTCACAAATGTTTCGCAAATTCCGAGTATGAAGCACCGCGTATGAAAAGGCGGGCCAATAAATCAGGACTGCATGTAAATCCTTTATCCTCAAAAAATAAAAACACAGTGGCTATTTTTTTCATTGATCACGCCGATCAATTCAGGCAAATTTTTGGCAGCAGATCTTTGACGAATCATCACGTACATTCCACGGGAAAGTCGGTCTCTTGCTTGCTTTTTTGTCGCACATTTTTAACTCGCCCACATGATGCCAATTTCCCGACATTGCTTGCCGTTCCAACAATGATGATTCTTTTCCAACATTTTTACACGGTAACTTTTTGGTTGGATTCTACTGTTTCAACACGATGATTTATTTCCAACTCATTCATGCTCCCTTTTCAAAAATTGATGATGACTGAAGTATTATAACATCCTTTATTTTCCGCTAGTATCATGATGCACGAGATGATCAAAAATAATTGCTATGTTTCTTTGCTAAATGAAAAATTCCGCATATACAGTGATCGTGATCTGTAAATTAAGGCATATCTTTATGTGTCCAATCGTTTGATAGACTCAGCACTTAGCATCACCGGCACCTCATTTTTTGAATAAAGTTTTGTTTAAAGCTGGAACATACATAGCTAAAAACACGGACCGACCGAGGCTGAAAACAATAAAAGCAAGCCACAAACCGTGGTTATAATACATCGGAATCAAAATGAAAAGACAAACAATATATACTGCAAGAGAAATCAGCATGGAATTGCGAATCGGATTGGTCATGGTCGCTCCTGTAAAAACACCGTAGAGAATTAAACCGAAGCTTGCCGCAAGTGGAAATATCGTGACCCAAATACTGTAGGAGCTGGCCAGTTCGATCACGTTCTGATTTTTCGTAAAAACAGGAATGATCGAATCTTTAAACAGTATATAAATAAGCATCATAAACAAGGGGGAAATTATCGCCCATTGCCCTGTCAACGATAAAGTGCGTTTATACAAAGCTTCATCCTTTGCACCAACAGCTTTTCCGACGAGAATACTGCTGGCATTGGCAAATCCGTCTAAAAAGTACGCCATGATATAATGAATTTGAATGAGAACGGCATTAGCTGCCAGTATTTCGGTACCAAAAGAGGCACCTCTCGCTGTAAAAAGATTAAACACGGTTAACAAACAAATCGTGCGAATAAGCAAATCCCGATTGACCGCCATCATCTTCTTAAATTCTCCTGCATTCCACAGCTCGCTGCTAGGAATGGAGAAAAGGCGAAGATCGGAAGACTTTAACACGATATACATTCCAATGAGAAATGCAGCCACTTCTGAAATCAATGTAGCGGCGGCTACACCATTCACATCTTGATGAAAAACGTTCACAAACAACAAATCAAGTACAACATTTAATAGATTCATAAATACTTGTAAAAATAGCGAAATTTTAACACGAGACATTCCCATGAGCCATCCTAGAATGACGTAATTCGCCAGCGTAAACGGGGCTCCCCAAATGCGGATCGAAAAATATTCGTCCGTGAAAGTCATGACTTTCTCATCCGGATGAATAAGCGTTAATGCGATATGCTTCATCGGCCATTGAACGAGGATAAATAGAATGCCGACGGCTAACGCAATGAGGAACGGTCTTACGAAAGATAAAAAACATTGCTTGGCATCTTGCGCACCATAAGCTTGTGCGGCAAAGCCAGACGTACTGACCCGCAAAAAGCCAAACAACCAATACATCGTATTAAAAATCATCGTCCCTACAGCTACGCCGCCAATATACGCTGGATCAGGAAGCTGTCCCACTACTGCCGTATCGACAGCTCCTAATAACGGGGTGGTGATCGTTGAAATGATAAGCGGAATCGCCAAAGATAGATAAGTTCGGTGAGTCATTATTATCCCCCTTAACCTTCAAACAAGTGAATGAGCATTTTTGTATATGGGTGGCGGGCTTGAGAGAATATATCATTCTTTTGAAAGCAGTCAATAAAAGCCCCATCTTTCATTACCAAAATGCGCTCGCTTAAAAAATGAACCGACGGGAGATCATGGGAAATAAATAGATAGGATAATTCCAATTGTTTTTGCAGCTCCTTTAAAAGAGTTAATATTTGCCCTTGTGTATAGACATCTAAGCTTGCTGTCGGTTCATCTAAAATGATCAAAGACGGCTGGATGCTAATCGCACGAGCAATGGCAACACGTTGTTTTTGCCCTCCGCTTAACTCGTGGGGATAGCGATAAAGATAGCGGTCCGCCATCCCAACCATCTCTAGCAGCCGCTTTGCGCATAATTCACGGTGCTCTCTTACATCTTGCAAATAAATGGGGCAGATATTACGATGTGTATCTAATGCCTCCATGACAGAATCGATGATCTTTCGCTTTGGATTTAAAGCCGCTGCCGGATTTTGAAACACCGCTTGCATACAATGGCGAATTTTTCGAATTTCTCTTTTAGTCATTTTATGCAATGGTTGGTCATGTAAAAAAATTTCGCCTTCGCTTATTTTTTCTAACATAAGCAAGCAGCGCGCCAATGTACTTTTCCCGCTGCCGCTTTCACCGACAAGCCCGACGCATTCGCCTTTTTGTATCGATATCGACACCCCGTTGACTGCTTGATGACCTGAAGCATAAATTTTTTTGATATTTTTGGCCAATAATAGATCTGCCATTATGACATATTCCTTTCCATTGCAAAATCCAGTTTAACAGGCGAGGCAATACGCCTAATCGCTGGTACAACGCTGAATGACCGCTCGGCCTTCACGTGATCACTTCATGCATTTTATTCGGCAAGGTTGGAGCGGCACTCAATAATTGCTTGGTATAAGGATGACGAGGATGGTGAATAACATTTGTTTTCGTCCCTGTTTCGACAATCTCCCCTTTCTTCATTACTGCAACAGTATCGGAATATTTCCTAGCAAGCCTCAAATCATGTGTAATAAATAATATTGCACAATTGATTTTCTCTTTGATATTCGCGATGACCTCTAACACATGTGCTGCTGTCATACTGTCAAGCGCAGTGGTAGGCTCATCAGCAATAAGCAATTTCGGATTCAGCATAATGGCCATAGCAATGGATGCACGCTGCAGCTGTCCACCACTTAATTGAAAAGGGTAACTATTGTAGACGCGTTTTGCAGGGAGTTGTACGTCTTCCAATGCTTGAAAAGCGATTTCTTTTCTTTCGTTTTTAGTTAAAGAACAATGAGCTTGGATCATTTCATCCATTTGCTTACCGATTTTTATAAAAGGAGTAAACGAGCTTTGATAGTCTTGGAAAACATAAGATATTTCTTTTCCCCGTAAATTCTGAAATTCTTTTTTCGATAAATGAGTCATATCCTTGTTGTCAAACTGAATATGCCCGGCGGCTATCCACATTTCTTTCGGCAGAAGCCCTCCAATCGCAGAAGCTGTGATGCTTTTGCCGCTGCCGCTTTCGCCAATTAATGTAAACCATTCTCCTTTTCTGGCAGTTATATTCACATTTTCAACAATCGGCTTATTTCGAAAATTAATTTGCATTTGATCAATAGTTAATAATGACATACCATCTCCCCTTTATCCTTTTACATCAAAACGGTCTCGCAATACATCACCAGCTAAATTAGAAACTAGAACAGTAAACATAATGGCAATTCCAGGAATAAACATTAAATATGGCGAGGTGTGAAAATATGGTGTACTTTCGTTCAACATCGCCCCCCATTCAGGAGTTGGCGGCTGCGCTCCTAAGCCGATGTAAGATAAGGAAGCGATCAACAAAATAATTTTTCCAAGATCCAACGTCGCTAAAACGAACACATTTCCCACGACATGGGGCAGCAAATGCTTACGAATAATTTGAAATGTGCTTAAACCATTGACAACCGCCATTAAAATGTAATCTTTTTCTTTCTCAGATAACACCGTGCTGCGGACAAGCCGCACATAGCTTCCCCATTTCGCTACAACGATTGCAAAAATTAAATTTAACATACCGGGGCCTAAAATACCGCTCAGTACAATTGCGACAATAAAATCAGGGAAAGCTAGAAAAGCGTCTATGATTCTCATCAAATAACGATCGAAACGGCCTCCGACAAATCCTGAAAACATGCCTAACGGAACGCCGATCAACAAAACAATGCCCAATACGAGAATACTCGTTCCGACCGTTACTTGCCCTCCCGCTAGTATGCGAGAAAATAAGTCTCGCCCCAAATAATCCGTTCCGAAAAAATGCTCCGCACTTGGTTTCAGCAGACGTTCATTCATATTGATTTGCAACGGATCATATGGAGCAAGCAGCGGAGCTGTCAAGATGACAAGAAAAAAGGCAAATAGTATAAAAAGAAGCGTTCGTGAGTGCGTCCAATACATTTGTCTAAACATTTTCAACGTCTCTCTACTCCTTTTAAACGTATCTCAGGGTTTAAATAACGGCAGCAAATATCAACGAAGATATTAATCAAGACAATCAAAATCGTAATAAACAATACATACCCTTGAATGACCGGGTAATCCCGGCGAATAATCGCATCTACCACCATTTTTCCAATTCCCGGGTATGCAAACAGTACTTCAATGACAACTGTGCCGCTTATTAAACTCCCAAGACTCATACCAAAAATCGTTATGACAGGAATTAAAGAACGGCGGAAAACGTGGAATAAAAATATCCGTTTTTCACTAATCCCTCTTGCCCTTGCCGCTTTCACATAGTCCTCATTCAAGCTTTCTAGTAAACTGGAACGCAGCAATCTGACATAAACAGCTGACATCGCGATTCCTAACGTAAGGGATGGCAGGATGACGTGTTGAATCGTTCCCTTTCCCATGCTTGGCAATATCCCTAATTGAACGGCAAATAATTCAATGAAAAGGAGCCCCAGCCAAAAGCTGGGGATGGATGAACCGACTAGTGCAAACAAACGGCATATATGGTCCACCCATTTATTTTTATAGAGTGCAGATAGAGTGCCTAAAGGAATAGAAATCAGAATCATTACGATTAAAGAAGTGCATGTGAGCGTAATGGTCGCAGGAAACCTTGATAACAACTCAGAAACTACCGGCTGCTTTGTTATATAGGAATGGCCTAAATCAAACTCGAAAAATCGTTTCAACCAATACCAATATTGAACGTATATAGGTTCATGTAACTTCAGTTCTTCTCTTAGCGCTTCAATTTGTTCTTTCGTAACGGACACTTCATCTACTTGAAGCATCTGTTTGACAGGATCGCCAGGTGCTAGTTTTATAAATATAAAACTAATGAAAGACAGCAGAAGTAAAAATATGATGAACTCTATGAATCGTTTCGCTACTTGAATCATTTACCCTTCCACATCCAAATCTTTTGTTAACATATAATACTCGCTTTTACTAGTTACCCAATTTTTTACTCCGTCACGATAGGCAACAATAATATTTGGATGTACGATAAAGGAATGGAGAGTCTTCTGATCAATGATTTTTAATGCTTTCTTCGCCAAATTGTTCCGTTCGTTCACGTCTACCGTTTGGTTCAATTGTTGAATGCTAGCTGTTAATTCTGGATGGTTAATACTCGCGTAGTTCAGCGCTCCGTTCGGCATGTATGTCGCATTCAAAAAGTATGCCGCATCTCCGCGCGGAGCCGTCACACTGCTGTATGTAGCAAAATCCCAATCATCATTGGCCGCTAAATACTCATCAATATTTTCCACTTGCTGAATCGACATCTCTATGCCAAGTTCCTTCGCCTTTGATTGGAGAATTTGTACAATTAAAGGAAGTTCAGGACGCGATGCGTATGTTAGCACTTTAAGCCGAACGGCCTTTCCGTCTTTCGTAACTTTTCCGTCTTCTACTTGAAAGCCTGCGTTACTAAAATACTGTTTCGCCGCCTCTATTCCGCTTTCCTTTTCTTCATAGGATGGCGCAAACGGAGAACCAGCCAAAAAAGGACCTTTCGCTTCAACGGCATGTCCATTTAAAATATGTTCAACAATTTCCTTCCGATCTATTAAAGCATCCATCGCCTTGCGCACATTTTCATCTTTCATATAGGAGCTCTTCATATTATAAAACAGCTGATGTGTACGCAAACTTGGAACTGATTCTATTTTTACATTTTCTTCTTTTAATTTTTCAAGATTTTCTACCGGCGGTCTAAAAATAATGTCCGCATCTCCTGATTGAAGCGCCATTTTCCGTGCATTGGCATCCTCGTTGAAAGCAAATGTTGCTTTTTCAAGCTTTGCTTTGCCATCCCAATACTTTTCAAATCGTTCGACCTTCAGCTCTACCCCAGGCTCAAAAGAAGAAATTTTAAATGGCCCCGTACCGATTGGCCTTTTATCAATATCTTTTTCATCAACATCGACAATCGCTGTATTTGGATGTACGAGTTCTGAAGGAAATTGCGGGAATACTTCTTCCGTTTGAATCGTTAACAATTGACCATCGGCTTTCATTTTGCTGATTTTTAATGCCGCTTGAACAGATGGACTATCGTTGATTGCTCTTTCTAACGAGGCCTTCACCGCTTGAGCATCAACTTTTTTCCCATTATGGAATGTAACACCTTCTCTAATTTTAAACGTCCAGTTTTTCCCATCTTTACTTTTCCATTCTTCTGCAAGCCAAGGTTCAATTTTTTGCTGTTCACTAATTTTGACAAGCGTCTCTCCTACTCCCGCACGAACTATCGTATAGTTCGTGTCTAAATGCGGATCGAGTGTGTTGGTTGGAAAGTTAAAAAGCAATGTTAATTCTTTGCTGCTCTTTCCCTTTTCTTTAGAGGAAGACTGTGAGCATCCGACAAGCAAAAAAATTGTTGTTAAAAGTATTAATATGCTTTTAAAATATCGAAACATTTTCTCACCTTCCCAAATCGTAATGATTACTATTTTTATTTTCCTATCATACATATATTCGCTATTTTTGTAAATATTATTTCGAACAAAAATAATTCAAAATCACATATTTTTGAAATGTCCATTTATTTCTCGACATTCCCACTTCAAAAAATTGATGAGTTTCTTCCAAAAATTCCATCCTGAATCACATATAAGGCAAAATTAAAAGGCATGAGTCCGGTGTAATACCGAATTCATGCCCAAACAGTTGCCTAAATTTCCGTGTCTAACTTTTTGGGTTCAGTTCAAATTTTTGAAAAAAGTTCGCTCTCTTTATTAAGCATGATAAGAACCTTGACAGATTATGTGCCCTGCTTTTCGCTTAGTGCAAACCTCACAGCACGGTTAATCAACGCCGGCAGCACGGACACATGGCCTTCATCCTCAAATTCTTTAAATTCCACGTGAAAATTGTTTTGATCAAGTCGTAATAGTCGTTCTGCAAGCTCTTTAGCGTTCGCATTCATGCCGCTTTTATGGAATTTTTCCAATTCTCCTACAGTGATTAATAATCGTATATGATGCTTATCATTTTCTAGACTAGAGATAAATTTTTGCTCTGCATCAAGTAGAAGCGATTTATTCCAATGAATGGACGGGCTGCCTGCGATATACGTATTGAAGGCGTACGGCTTTGTAAACAATGTTTGTAATACGAAGAGGCCGCCGAGTGAATGACCAAAAATCGCTTGTCTGTCTTTATCAATTTTGAACCTGCTTTCGATCAGCGGTTTAAGCTCCCCATCAATAAATTGCAAAAACTGTTCCGCTCCGCCATATTCTGGTCTGTCTGTCCCCTCTCGTCTCGAATACAATTCCGAAGCTGGCGGAGTCAGTGTAAAATCATAATAGCGTTCAGGAGAAAACGGTTTTTCGATATGGTAACCGATGCCGACTACTAGTGCTGGAACGATTCCTGTCCTTTCGGGCCGCCTTGATTGGATACGGACTGCCTCAAACATTGTTCCGAATATAGCATTAGCATCCAAGAAATAAATAACTGGAAAGCCTGAAGGAGGAGGAGGCACATCAGGTATACCAAGCAAAATTTTGTATTGCCGATTTTCTTTTGAACGTATTAAAAATTGTTCAGTACTCGGAATGCTAACTTCTCGGCCAGCAGTATCTTTGTCCATCACATCAGCTTGTTTATCTTTTTTCCTATGCATGGTTAAACGCCTCCATATCATTGATTGATATCATCGGGGCAAAAATTACAACCCTCCAAATGAACATTTCAATCTCCTTTCCAAAGCCGACAAACATATGTATTCGCAACTGGTACTCTATTCTCTGACGGGCAAAACGGGCTCTTCCTTCATTAAAACAACCTGATGGGTAGCCGATTTTTTGAATGGATCACCTTCTATGGTTCATAAGACTTTACCTAGTATTTAAGACATTGCTTAGTAATGCCAAAATGGTGCCGAACGATGATTCTCATCTATATGAAAATAATTAGGTCAGATGATGCGGGATGACCTTTGAACTTATGAATCATTTACACAATTCCACGTTTCATTTTTTACTATCTTTAAATAATAAATAAATGAAATAAGGAACACCGATGATGGAAATGACAATCCCGACTGGCAATTCAGCTGGAGAAAAAACAGTTCTGGCAATATAATCGGAGACAATGACCATAAGCATGCCGACCGTTCCGCTGACGGGAATTAGCCAAAAATGATGGATTCCGACCAAACGCTTGGCGATGTGCGGTGCTATCAAACCGACAAATACAATGTTTCCTGCCACAGAGACACAAGCGCTCACAATTCCGATACTGCATAAAAGGAACACATTTTTTTCTTTTTCCGTACGAATTCCCAGTCCTATTGCTCTATCTTCTCCTAATTGAAGCAAGTCGAGTATATACGATTTTTTTATAATAATAGGAACTAATATGACGAGCCAAGGCAAAATAGAGACAATGTATTTCCAATTAGCATTCCATATACTTCCATTCAACCAAACTGTCGCCATTTCAAAATCCTGAGGGTTCATTTTCAAGGATAAAAACATAGACAAGGCCCCAAACCCAAATCCTATTGCAATTCCAACCAAAATCGCACGTTCGGAATCTAGTTTTCCATTTCGCCATGAGAATAAATAAATCAATAGTGCTGAAGCCAGTCCGCCTATCCAACCAAACAGCGGCATTGCCAAAGTTGACAGCCATCCGCTTCCCGTTATTTGCCCTTCAAAAAAGAGCATAAAAATAACGATAGCGGCTCCTGCCCCTGAATTGATTCCTAAAACGCCAGGGTCTGCAAGTCCATTTCTGCTGATCCCCTGTAAGGTTGCACCCGCCACTGCGAAACCAAATCCAATCAATGAAGCTATTAAAATACGGGGCAAGCGAAATTCAAATATGACCAAATCATGCTCAGAATTAGGATCAACCCGCAGCAAAGTCTTTACTATATCGATAACTTGAATATCAAATTCACCGTTTGTTAAGCTGACATATATTGCAGCAAAAATAAAGACTATACTGATCAGCATCACTGTCCAAAATCGTCTCGCCATTTGTTTATGCATATGTTCCTCCTCCTCTCTTGTAAATTAAATAGAGGAAGAAAGGAACTCCGATTAGGGAAGTGACAACTCCAATAGGAGTCTCAAACGGGTAATTCAAAAATCTGCTTAAAATATCGGACAGTGCTAAAAAAATACCTCCAAGTACTCCGGCGCAAGGAATAACCCACCTATAATCGATTCCAATTAAAAATCGGGTTATGTGCGGAATGATTAAACCAACAAATCCAATATTTCCTGCCAAGGCAACAGAAATACCAGTCAAAATGACGGTGCTGGTCATTGCTAACGCTTTGACCAACACCGTTTTCTGTCCTAAACTTACAGAAACTTCTTCACCTAAAGAAAGAATTGTGAGCGATTTGGAAATATAAAGAGCCATTATGATCCCGACAATTGCAAAAGGAATCGCAAGTTTTATTAGAAAGGGATCCATCTGATGCAGCCGGGCATTATACCAAAAACTGATGTTTTGCGATACTTGAAAATACGTTGACAAGGCAGCGGAAATACTGCTGAGAAACGTTCCAATAATAGTTCCGATGATCGCCATTCGAACGGGTGACATTCCGTTTGGCATAAGCGACGCCACGCCGAAGACGAAGCCAACAGCAATGGCTGAACCGAGTAGTGAAAATATTATCATGCTCAAAGATGATGCATCCGGCATCAAAATCATGCAAAGTGTAATAGCGAAAACCGATCCGTCAGAAACTCCCAAAATCGAAGGGGAGGCAAGATAGTTCCTCGTCATTCCCTGCATGATCGATCCAGATATGGCCAAGAAAATTCCGATTAAAAGTGCTCCAATCGCTCTTGGCAAACGGGAATGTATTACAATTTGGTGATTTACATTTTCCGGATCAAAATGAAAGAACGCCTCCCAAACCGTTTCGAAATTTATATCTTTCGCTCCATAAAGTATAGATAATAGAACTATGAGCACAAACGCAATAGGTGAAGAACATAAAATGAGAATGGATATAGGAATCTTTAAGCGCATATTATGATTCCCGCCCTGCATCATTCATTTGCCAATTTTTCAGTCGCTGCTTTTAAGAATTGAATTTTACTCCATGCTGTACCGCCTTGTGCCAACGGATCCACAACGTTTACGAATACTTTGTCGTTTTTAACTGCATTAATGCTTTTCCAGATCGGATTCTTTTGCAATTCCTCTAGTGCTTTTGGATTCTCTTGGTTCTCATCCTCTGAAAATTGGACAAAGAGATAATCTGGATTCATTTCGCTAAATTTTTCTAACGAAATCACTTCCTGCGCTTTGGCATTTTGGATTTCTTCCGGTACGGTAAATCCTAAATCTTCGTATAACGAAGGGTTGAAAAATATATCTTTCGAATAGATCATAATATTACCGCTTCTAATACGAACGATAGCTACTTTTTTATCTTTGAACTTCTCGCCTATTTGTGCTTTCGCCTTTTCGAGGTCATCTTGATATTCCTTTAAAACTTTTTCTGCTAGATCCTGTTTTCCCGTAAGTTCAGCCAATAATCGCAGGTTATCTTCCCAATTTGTTGATATATGGGAAACCGGGATCGTGACAGCAATTTTCTCTAATTTTTCAATAACATCTGGTTTAAACTTTGTCGTTGCGAAAATGACATCCGGTTTCAGCTTCAGGATCGATTCTATGTTTGGCTGTGCCTTCTCTCCAATCGAAACGGTTGAAGCTGTAATATCCTTGAACATTTCCGGGAACTTTCCCCCAACCGTGATGCCTCCAGCAGGCTCAACGCCCAATACGAGCGCATCCTCCATCGTTTCCATACTGCCGGTGATTACAATTTTTTCTACGTTTTTAGGAACTGTATATTCTTTGCCGAGGTAATTGATCGTTCTCGTTTCACTTGACTCAGCTTCCTTCTTCTGCTCCGTTTTACTGCTTGAATCTCCCCCTGTGCTGCTGGTTTGTTCCTTATTACCGCCGCAAGCCGCCAATAAAAGAATAATTAGCGTGATAAGTCCATAGTAAAGCAGTTTTCTTTTCATAATATAGAATGTCCTCCTATCATCCAATTGATAATAATTATCATTTTTAATTATAAAAAGTCTTTCTTATATATGACCATGGACAGTATCCAGAATTCTTTTTGGACGATTTCCAGAAAAAAGACTTACCATTTCGTCAATTATTCGTTCGTGCGCGCTGGCAGAATACTCCAGCCATGGATCTGAGGAAATGAAATAAACTTGATTATTTCGAACTGCGCTCAATTCTTGCCATGGCAACGAATATTGCAAAGTTTTCCAATAAGCTAACGTTTCTTCTTCTTGGCGAATTAGCAAGAGAAGCCGATCAGGATCTAATTCAATTAACTGATCTATTGTCATTCGTTCATCGCGGGCTAATTGATTGCAATCATACGCAGATGCCAGCTGCAAATCGTGAAATAAAATATCAGTAATACTCCGATTGCAATGAACATACAAATTCTGTTTGGAAATTCGTAAAATGAGGAAAGTATCGTCCTTCACTTTATTTTTCACCCATTCTCGTGCATGCTTTACTTTTCTGTCATAGTTTTTAAGCCAGTCCTCAGCTTCTTGCGTTTCACCTAAAAATTCAGCTGTCAGCAGCAGCTGTTCCCGCCAATTTTTCTCCTGCCACGGAATATAATAAATTGGAGCAACCCGAGATAATTTTTCTTTCTCCATTTCATCTAGATCATCCGTACTTATGACTACTTCAGGTTTTGCTTGAAGCAGCTTTTCGATGTTGGACTCCCATTTTTGCCCATTCCGATAAGCATTGAGATGGACAGAAATATCTGTACGATACTCCTTATAATAATAAGCGGTCCATTTCGGATGAAGCGGCGCAGCATACGGGATGATTTTAAGAGCCAGCAATTGACCGGTAATGGGAGAGCGATAAGCAGCTATTTTACGGCGTCGTCTTTTCATATAATGTGTTGGTGTAACTCCAACCTGCTTCTTGAATTTGCGGCTAAAATAGAATTCATCGTTGTAGCCGATTTGATGGGCAATATCTTTTAGCTTGGCATGAGACTGTGCCATAAGCTGTTTTGCTTTATTGATCCGCAGCTCTGTCAAATAGTCGATAGCACTAATTCCGTACGTTTTTTTAAATAAATCGACAAAATATTTCGGACTGATTTTTGCGATTGCTGCCAATTGCTCGATGGACAAATTTTCATAATAATAATGGTCCATATAGTCCTTTGCCAGTTCAAGCGCTGCACACGATCCGTTATGTAAAAAAGATCGGCTTTTCAAAATAATATAGAGCAATTTTTGGAAAGTAAACTGACTGCGGAAGCGTTCCAGCTCGTCATCACTATCCCAATATTGAAAGATCGATTTGCACAATGAGGTGAGTTGATCAAAAGGGAACACTTGAATTTCACCTTGCAGAGAAAATAAACGTCCATCTTTCTCATTTACCATGCATTCATACCTTTGATCGGTTGATCGGAACACCTCAAACTTCAACAGGTAGATTTCTGTTTCATCGAGAGCCTGTATTTCACCTCCATAAGTCTCTCCAGGTATACACGCATACACATGATTTTGTTGAATCCGATACTCGGTTGTGCCCAGCGTTAATTGTCCATGTCCGTTCACCACAATGATAAGAACATGTGAGAAGGTTAGCTGTTGCTCAATTTGCAAATTTCCATTCCGTTTTAATAACTCAATATGTCGAAGTCTAAAAGACAAGTCATCTAAAGATAAATTATTCGAAGCCTCTTTCACAACAAAACTATGTCCACTCATCAGCTTCCACCTTCCTAATTAGTTGTATCTTTATGTCAACTAGCATGTTCATTTCTTTTCAAATATTGAAGGAACAGCAAGGAAAATATTTTAACACAAAGATTATAAATGATAATGATTATCATTATTGTTTATAATCATACCAAATTCTTCTCTTTTTTAAAAGTTAAATGACGAGACAGTTCTTTAGTCTTAATGTTTATCACTTTGGACTCAAGAATTCGATTTAGAAAACGCTAAATACAAATTTGTTTCATATCGAAAAGCGCGAAAAAAAGAATCAACGCGTTGTGGCGTTGATTCACAGATTAGGTTCTTTTGCCAATTTGTTACTGATTGGTCCTTGCAATCATTACGGTTTTCATCACTCATATTTTCGCAATCATTCGCTCCACTTTAACATTTCTTACCCGAAGGATTTGTTAATGTATTATGAAAGAATACACACCGATTTAAATGATGTGTTTCCCTGACATGCCAAAGCTTCGTTAAGATTAAACCAGCTGCTTTACAGCGCTGAATGTGAAATTCTGCGCGTTTTCCATCACAACTGCCCCAAGACCCTATTGATACTTGTACGGGAAGCAGCCAGTAGAAAAAAGAGTCGTTCAAAGTTTTTTTAGCTCTGAAAGGATTTTTTCTAACTCTGCTTCGTCTAACTTCGGAGCTTCTACACACATTTTTTGGGCTTCCATATATTCATTAAACTCTTTTACTATGTCTTCCGGCGCTCCAGGCTTTAGGTGCCAGTTACCCGGTTCATCAACGAAGAAAGGACTTTTTGTAAATTTAGGTTCTTTACACGTCATTTCATGCGCTCCTTTGGTATTCGTCTAGCGCTCTTTCATAGCTTCACCTATCAGTAGACTAGCATATTTTCTTAGATACAGGGGCTTAATTCCTCATAGTTAAGATAAAAACTCAAGGGTATGAAGACAAAATACCTGTCCAGAAAGAGTTTCAATTCCTCATAGTTAAGATAAAAACAAGCAGGATCAGCAAAAAGAGACTATTGAATCTAGTTTCAATTCCTCATAGTTAAGATAAAAACAAATGTCAAAATCAGCAGTGAAAGAAAAAGAACTAGGTTTCAATTCCTCATAGTTAAGATAAAAACCCATTCAGGAGAAACACTAGATCCAAAATTTTATGTTTCAATTCCTCATAGTTAAGATAAAAACCCCAAAAAAACGTTGTTAAATAAGCATTTCATTTTTAATGCTTGACTGGTTATTTTTATTTTAGCGAAAAATGGAATTTTTATCAAATCTTTGATTTGCTTGGGCTCAATGAAGATTTGAAAGAGTCGTCGATCCCCTGGGATTTTTGCACGATTGGGGGTCGACGACAACAGTTCTATTACTCAGTAAGTAAATGACATGGGGCATCTAAAGCTTTTACAAGTTTCGTCCACTATTTCTAGTTTACAAAAAGTCTATTCCGAGGGTAAGTCGTAAACAATATCTCCCTTGCCAACAAGCATTTTTCTAAAAATATCGTCACACCTTTTCAGTTCATACCGCAAACATAAAAGGGTTCAGACCCTAGATCCGAACCCTTAAAAGAAATTTGCTGCTCGTATTAGTCTTTTATTCTTTTACTTCTTTCTTTAAGAAACCGACCATAAGAGCTGTTACAAATGAACCAATTAAAATAGCAAGTACATATAACCATGGACTGCCGCTTATAAACGGGATGACAAATATGCCTCCATGCGGTGCTGACAAACCAATTCCAAATACCATCGTTAACGCACCGGCAATTGCGGAACCTACGATAATCGATGGAATTACACGTCCTGGATCAGCTGAGGCAAAAGGAATGGCTCCTTCTGTTATAAAGGTTGCCCCCATAATATAGCACGTTTTTCCTGCTTCTCGTTCTGCTTTTGTAAACTTCTTTTTAAACAAAGTTGTTGCAATGGCTAGTCCTAATGGAGGAACCATACCGCCAGCCATAATCGCAGCATGCGGGGCGTAGTTTCCTGCATCAATCATCGCTAAACCGAATGTAAAGGCTGCTTTGTTGATCGGACCTCCCATATCTACAGCCATCATTCCCCCTAAAATCAAACCTAAAAGAACTAAGTTCCCAGTTCCTAAGCCTTCCAGCCAAGCTTTCAATCCATCGTTAATCGCTTTAACAGGATCATTCACCACATACATCATAATAAAACCTGTAATTAAAATACCGAATAAAGGATATAGTAAAACTGGTTTAATCCCTTCTAATGATTGCGGCAGCACCTGAAAGATTCGTTTTAAAAGAACGACTAAATATCCGGCTAAGAAACCGGCAATTAATCCGCCAAGAAAACCGGCCTCCCCATTTGCTGCCAAAAATCCTCCGACCATTCCCGGAGCAAATCCCGGACGATCCGCAATACTCATGGCAATAAATCCGGCTAAAACAGGAATCATTAATTTAAAGGCATTTTCCTTGCCAATAGTCATCAATGCTTCAGCAATCGGATGGTAAGATGGATCGTTCGGATCGAACGCTTTAATCCCAAAAATAAATGAAATGGCAATCAAGATACCGCCGCCAACGACAAATGGCAGCATGTTTGAAACCCCATTCATGAGGTGCTTATAAAATCCTTTTCGTTCTCCCCGTTGAAACGCTGAATTTGTTTCTTTTCCCGAAGCTTTGTAAATAGGTGCGTCTTTCTTTAATGCTCGTTCAATCAACTCTTTTGGTTGGCGAATGGCTTGTGCAACAGGGACTTCAATGACATGTTTGCCATCGAAACGGTCCATTTCCACTTGCTTATCTGCAGCCACAATGATTGCGTCTGCCTCTTCGATCTCTTCTGGCGTCAGCTTATTTTTGACACCGCTTGAACCATTCGTTTCAACCTTAATGTCAACGCCTAACTCTTTCGCTTTTGTCTTCAAAGCATCCGCTGCCATATACGTATGAGCAATACCAGTCGGACAAGCGGTAACGGCTAAAATTTTTCCTTTTTTAGAATCGATCTGCTCGCTCTCTTCTTCATTTTCCTTTTCTTTTTCATTGATAATTTCAATGATTTCCTCAGCAGAATTGGCTGATTCAATTTTTTTACGAAACTCTTGATCCATTAACAATGTCGATAAACGGGAAAGTGTTTCTAGATGAGCATTGTGGACGCCTTCACTAGCTGCAATCATGAAAAATAAATGGCTGGGCTTACCATCTAAAGACTCAAAGTCAATGCCTGCTTTTGAACGACCGAATGCGATCGCAGACTGTTTAACTGCATTCGTTTTAGCATGCGGAATCGCTATCCCTTCGCCAATTCCAGTCGTACTTTGAGATTCACGAGCAAGGATGGCCTCCTTAAACGCTTCTTTATCGTGAAGCTTCCCTGCCCTCGCAAGCGTTTCTATTAATTCATTAAGTACTTCCATTTTGGTAGCAGACTGTAAATCTAATATAATCGTCTCTTTCGTTAATAAATCCGTGATTTTCATTATACAATCCTCCTTACCGATAAATTTCCAAGCGAATATTTGGAAGAAGCTGTTCCACGCTTTCCTTTGTACATAAATCTTCTGAAAATGCTGTTGCACTTCCGGCACTGACGCCGTGTTGGAATGCTTTGATCGCGTCATGGTTTTGAATATAGGAGGCTAAGAAACCGGCAACAGTTGAATCCCCAGCTCCTACTGTATTTTTCACGTTACCTTTTGGGACTTTGGCCAATACGGTATGATCAGCATTAATCAATACTGCTCCGTTTCCTCCCATGGTAACGATTACATTCCTTGCTCCTTCATTTTGCAGCTTCTTTCCGTACTTTATTGCATCTTCTACCGTCTCAATGTTTACATGAAACAACTCTCCTAATTCGTGATGGTTCGGTTTTATTAAAAAAGGTCCCATAGGTATCAACCGTTTTAGACTCGGTCCTGATGTATCAACGACAAACGGTATTTCCCTTTCCTGACAAATCGATGCTATCGTCTCGTAAAAATTTTCAGGAACTGTTGGAGGCAAACTGCCAGCAAGCACTAAAACATCATCTTTATTTAAAGAAGAAATTTTTGATAATAGCTTTTCCTGCTTTTCTTTTGAGATGGCAGGTCCATTCCCGTTAATTTCCGTTTCTTGATCTCCTTTCAGCTTTATATTGATCCGGGTAGGCTCTTCCACCTCAGTGAAATCGATGGCAATATTTTCACTAATTAATGCATTCTTAAGAAAGTCTCCTGTAAAACCGCCTGCATACCCTAATACAACACTATCGATACCAAGGCGTTTCAATACGCGGGACACATTGATCCCTTTTCCTCCCGGGAAGTAAAGTGTTTCTTCCGCTCGGTTCAATTCTCCTATTTTTAAGTGATTAATACGGACGTGATAATCAATCGATGGATTTAAGGTAACCGTATAAATCATGATTATTTCACAACCTTTACTGCGGTTTTGGCTGAAAATTCTTCTAAGATTTCTTGATCAATTTCATCTGTAATAATGACGGCATCATTTAAATCTGTAATTTTTGAAAAGGTAAATTCATTAAATTTTGTATGATCAGCCAGAACAAATGACTTTTGTGAGAGATTCATTGCGAGGCTTTTCACAGCCGCTTCTTCTGGATCAGGAGTTGTATAACCAAACTCAAGGTGAATTCCGTTAACACCCATAAAGGCCTTATCAAAACGATACGATTGCAGCCCCTCTTGAGCCCCCTTACCGATGAGAGCTCTTGTGGTCTTTTTCACATAACCACCCGTTAAATAGGTTTCGATATTTTGTCCAAGCAGTGCTTCCAAATGGGTTAATCCATTTGTTACTACTTTTATTTTTTGAGCAGAAATGTACGGGATCATTTGAAAGGTGGTTGTACCCGCATCCAAATATATACAATCACCATCTTGAATGAGACTCGCTGCATATTGAGCGATCATCCGCTTTTCTTCTAAATTCTTTGTCGATTTTTCGGAGATGCTCAGCTCTTCACTTCTTTGTTGAAATAAGGAAGCTCCGCCATGAACTCTCTTTAACTTTTTTTCTTTTTCTAATTGGCTTAAATCTCTTCGAATCGTAGATTCTGACGAAGAGGTTGCCTCCACCAATTCTTGAATTTTGACGACTCCCTTTTGTTCCAACAGCTCTAAAATGATCCGGTGTCTCTCTGGTGTTAGCAGCCTTATCAACTCCCATCTGGATGTTTTCTCTTTCTCTAATTTCATTATAGTGTAAGCACTTTCGAAAATCTATCATTTTTTATCAAAAACATTCAAAAATGATCGTTTTATGACAAAAATCAGTCACAAACGATCATATGACAAGTCCATTTAATCCAAAACGAGAAAAAAAAGGAATCTTCTACATCATGTTCGCCAATAAAATAACCCTTTCTCCTACAGACATCTGTCAAGGAGAAAGGGTAGTAAATAAATTATGAAAAACGTTGCCCTACGTGTTATGAACCAGTCCGAATGAATGAGATTTAAGTTCTTATAGTTAAGATAAAAACTATGTTTATGGAGTTCTGCCGATTCCTGCGAAAGTTATTGCTTCAATTCCTCATAGTTAAGATAAAAACTTGACCGGCATTTGTATTATTCATATGGCGAGGATTGTTTCAATTCCTCATAGTTAAGATAAAAACTCATTATGCAGAGTGGAGTTATGATGATCCACAAATGTTTCAATTCCTCATAGTTAAGATAAAAACGAGGATCGGACGTTCGAAACGATTTTAGAAGAAATGCGTTTCAATTCCTCATAGTTAAGATAAAAACCGGTTGAGGTAGCTTTAATTGTTTTGTTCTATTTGTTGTTTCAATTCCTCATAGTTAAGATAAAAACTCCCTGTGGCAGGGATATACGCAATTGTTGATTTCGGTTTCAATTCCTCATAGTTAAGATAAAAACCCCAAAAAATGTTGTTAAATAAGCATTTCATTTTTAATGCTTGACTGGTTATTTTTATTTTAGCGAAAAGTGGAATTTTTATCAAATCTTTGATTTGCTTGGGCTCAATGAAGATTTGAAAGAGTCGTCGATCCCCGGGGATTTTTGCACGATTGGGGGTCGACGACTCTTTTTTATTTCCGTTTAAAACAGATTTCAAAGTTTGCCTGCCGACAATGAAATCCATGTTTTATCAACTATTTTACCTCACCCATCTGTTTTAATAAAGTAAACATCCGGCTCATTTTATATTCTAGGTTTATCCTTCTCATTCATTTGAAGCAAGAGTGAGACCATATTTAACGTTTCATTCTGGAAAAATTGGTTTAGGTCTATTCGATCGGTTCCTACGATCTAAAATAAGAACATTTCGTGCGGAAAAAGGCATATTCCCCCGCATTAGAAATGCTAAAAGCTTGGCAAAAGAAATCCCGCACCATTTGAAAAACAAAAGCGCAAATAATGCACTGAAAGCCGGCCAGTTCGTAGACAACGCCCTGACCAATTTGAAAAATACAATCCCTGACCGGCAAATGGGATTGGCCATGGAAGGGGTTGGGAACGTTAAAGTTCCGCCCAAAAACACCAATGGATTGGAGAATAAAGTTCGAGCTTATCTGAGTGAGAAGACGGGGTTAAATCTAGGCGAAGGTAAAGCAGGCAACGATGGCGTTGAACTTAGCACTAAGGGTGCAGGTAAACCTTTACAAAAACATCATTATGCTACTAATAATAAGTAAAAAATATACTCCACAAATAGAGGCTATAACGAAAAAATATGGACTAGATTTGGATGACGTTTGGAATATAGAATTACTACCTCATCAGGGAAGACATCCAAATGCTTATCACGAGTATGTGTTAAGCAATATTAGAACTTTTGATAAAATAGCTAAGGGGGATAAAAGGAAATTTTTAAGATTATTCGAACAAGTAAAACAGGAAATTAGAAAGAACCCGGAGATGCTTTATAAAGATTATTGGAGGAAGAAATAATGAGATTTTATAAGTTGCTAATGGATGATAGTGATGATAGAGATGTAGTAGCATACTGTATAGATACAAAGGGATTTGAACAATATGAATTATCGGAAGGTAAGTATATTCATAATTGGAATAGCGAAATCACCTTTTACTTTGACCCTAAAGAAGGAGAAAGATTAACAGATTATTTAGCAAACAATTTAGGGTGGTTTATAGTTTCTGAAAGATTTAAAGCGATTTTAGAGAAAGTAGATGATGGTATACAATATCTGCCTATAAATGTAGTGATTAAAGGTGAAAACAAAATTTTAAAAGGTTTTTCGGTAGCTAACATTTTGAATGTTGTCGATGCATTAAACTTAGAAAATTCAGATTATAGTGTGTTTGAACTTGATGGTGAAAGTATATATAGTATAAAAAAATATGCTTTATGTAAGGAGGCGATACAATCAAAGCATATTATTAAACTCAAGGGTGATGAAATTCCAATATTCATATCAGAAGAACTTAGAGAACTAATAGAGAAAAATAATATAACAGGATGTGACTTTTTAGAAGTTAAAGTAATCTAAATATAGGTATTTTATACGGGAATAAGGCTCTGACTCATAAGGGTCTAATGGTATTATGTCAAGAAAATAGACACGTAAAATCGAGAAAAATTTAAAATCCTACTACCGCACTTCGTTTGGTGGCCTCTTGAGAAGGAGAACGGTTTGGTAAACCATTCCTCTTCTCAAGAGGAAAGATGTCCCTTATATCGTAACTTATGGTGAGAAACGTTGCTGCTTTTTGCCTTGCCGATGCATCTTCTCATACTCCATTGGGGACATGTACTCATTAGCGGAATGAATTCGCTCGGCATTATAAAAACACTCAATGTATTCAAAAATCCGTTGTCTCGCTTCTTCCCTTGTCGTAAAGGTTTCGTGGAAAATGAGTTCTTTTTTCATGATGCTGTGAAACGATTCGGCACATGCGTTGTCATATCAGTTTCCCTTTCGACTCATGCTCGTCTGTATGCCGTATTGCCTCAACATGGCTTGGGATTCATTCGATGCATGGTGGCTCCCTTGGTTCGAATGGTGAATCAGACCAGGTTGAGGACTTCGCTGATGGATGGACCGATAACTCCTTTGTCATACGCTCGGAAAGATACCAGCCTACGATTTTACGAGAAAACAAATCCATGATGGAGGCTAAATACAACCAGCCTTCTTTCGTCCAAATATACGTAATATCCGCCACCCATACTTGATTCGGCTCATCTGCTTCAAACTGCTGATTCAATAAGTTCGGATACACCGACCAATGATGCTTCGAGTTCGTGGTTGCCTTATATTTTTTCTTTGTTTTTGAACGAATATCACCATCTTTCATGATTCTGGCGACCGTCCTCAACCCCTTGCTTCTGAAGGATTTTTTGTGATTTTTGGGCTGCCATACGTTCTCTTGACTCGATGTGAATCTTTTTGATTTGTTTTTTCAACGCTTCTCGTCTCTGTTTGTGTTGACTTTCTGGGCGTTTGACCCATGCATAATATCCATTTTCTTGAAATACCTAGGACTTTGCACATCTTCGCCACACGAAACTCCTTTCTATGCGTATGAAGGAATTTATAAATTACTTCTGGTTTTTGGCGAAGATGCTCATGACCTTTTTAAGATGGTGTTTTCCTCCTCCAGATCCCGAATGCGCTTTTGAAGTTCGCGCTTTTCTTGATCTTCTGGTTTAAGGTTTCCGCTTCCGACAAAACTATGTTCGGCATCTTTTTTATAATATTTTAAAAAGATCGGATTACCCCCCGAGTTTTGGATATAGTTACTCTTAGTCTATCTTTTTCTTAAAATAGTTTTTTGGTGGCCATGCAGATCCAGGTGGAACATTTGCTATAACCCCTCAGACAGTCAATGGGATACAGACTAAAATTGACTTAGCTTTACTTCCAGAGTGGAAAATACAAAAAACTATAAAGGTGTAATTGAAGTTCCAAAAAGAGCTGTACTTATAACAGTCAAGTAATAGTGATGTTGTTGATGAGCTATGATTATCCCTGCGACTGCAGAGCATTCGCATACAAGGCAGCTTAGTTAAAAATGGGGTGTTTCGTACACGACTATTTCTTCAAAATATTAGCGTCGTAATGCTACTGCAAGTTTCAATTCCTTATAGTTAAGATAAAAACTCTGCTATATATGGAACTTTATTCGGTTGATCAGGATGTTTCAATTCCTTATAGTTAAGATAAAAACAAACTGCAAAATATCATCTTGTGTCAAAACCAACTTAGTTTCAATTCCTTATAGTTAAGATAAAAGCTTTTGTAATTCCTCGATCAATTCTTTCCACATTTTTTCAGTTTCAATTCCTTATAGTTAACTGTAGATGAGCAAATTCACTAACATAAATTTACATCCGAACAAAAAAGGAGACATGAACCCGATTCCTTGATTAGAATAGATGTGTCACCAAACCATTCTCAAGGAGGTTCATGTCTCATGAATAGACTACCACATCACCAAGGAATCGACAAGTTTTTCGCAATGTTGGGGCTGGCCCTTTATTTCTCTAAGCCGGTCATGAAGCATCTCGTTCATATTATCGATGCGCTGACAACGAAAGGATTTGTGGGAACCTTGACCGATCTGCATCATGAGAGCTTTCATCCCAACCATCGAACGACACTGAGCCATTTTTTCACGAAAAGCCCTTGGGATGAAGAAATCTTGCTTCGCAAACTCCAGCAGTGGATGCTTCGTCATGTGGAACGAACGGCCAAGCGAAAGAATCACCCCATTTTTGTTTCGATCGATGATACGATCTGCCGAAAAACGAAGCCTTCGTCACAGGCGAAACACGCTATTGAAGGGTGTAATTGGCATTATTCTCACGCGGACAAAAAGTCGATTTGGGGACACTCTCTCGTCTGGCTCATGGTTCATACGATGACGCAAGCCTTTCCCTTTGCGTTTCGCCTCTACGACAAGGCGGATGGGAAAAGCAAGGGTCAATGGGCCATCGAGATGCTTTCTTCTTTGGATGTGCACGGTTCTGTTTATGTGCTGATGGATTCTTGGTACCCATCGAAAACACTCGTGGAAGCCTGCCTGAAAAAAGGATTCCACGTCATTGCGATGCTCAAGACGAATCGGGTTCTTTATCCAAAAGGCATCGCCATCCAAGCCAAACAGTTTGCCCGCTATATCGAACCGAACGACACCCATCTCGTCACGGTGGGAGAAGAGCGTTATCGCGTGTATCGCTACGAGGGAGCGCTGAAAGGTCTCGATGATGCCGTTGTGTTGTTGGCTTGGAAAGCCGATCAGCCGATGACACCCGAACATCTTCACTGCGTCTTGAGCACCGACCGGGAGCTAAGCGATGAAGAGATCTTGCGCTACTATGCCCAGCGTTGGTCGATCGAATGCTTTTTTCGACAAGCGAAAGACCAGCTGAAGCTCGATGGGTACCGCGTTCGTCAACGTCGGGCGGTGAAACGGTATTGGATCTTGGTGCAACTCGCTTATGTGTACAGTATGGTCGAATCCAACAGCGATTTCTCTACCGGGCTTGACTTCCTTCGAAAGAAGAAAGGACATAGCCTCGTGGAGTTTATTTACGATGCAGCGAAACAAGATATTCCCATTGATGTCGTTAAAAAACAGCTTCATGTGGCATAAGGGGTACTCCGTTTGTCTCTTTTTACATGGTAATTATTGTAATGAAAATTGCTCAACTACAGTAGTTAAGATAAAAACCAGCATGAAATAACATAATACTAGTATTTGAATGATTAGCGTTTCAATTCCTTATAGTTAAGATAAAAACTATGTACCATCAACAAGATGGTACGCATCATATGTGTTTCAATTCCTTATAGTTAAGATAAAAACCCCAAAAAACGTTGTTAAATAAGCATTTCATTTTTAATGCTTGACTGGTTATTTTTATTTTAACGAAAAGGGGAAGTTTTATCAAACCTTTGATTTGCTTGGGCTCAATAAAGATTTGAAAGAGTCGTCGATCCCCGGGGATTTTTGCATGATTGGGGGTCAACGACAGTTGAAATATTCTAATCAATGAAACCGTCTTCCATCGCAATTTCATAAATCTCCCGAAAAGAACCCAACATTTTGAGTTGCAATGCCTGATCTGTTCAAGTTTCCTTCCAAAACAAATTCCCCTATTTTTCTGTTATAATCCCCATATTCTGCACTCAAGGAAAAAATCCTATTTTTGTTCAATAAACTGTTTGTGAACGCCAACACTATCATGTTATCCTCCCCATCAAAGCAAAGATTAGAGAATAGAAAACAAGCGACATACATGTTAGCGCAAAGTATAATGATAAGTCCATGATTTAATTGTTAAAGCACAGGCATTTGACCAAATAAAACAATTTATTTACAAACCGACGGTCGGTTTTTATAATTGATTATAAATAGTTACATAACATCGGGAGGAAACTTGATTGAAGCGGGAACAGAAACGAGAACAAACGAAACGATTGCTGCTGGACGCTGTGAAAGAATTAATTTGTGAAAAAGGGTGCACCAATACAACGCTCAATGACATTATGGAGCGTTCCGGTTTGTCTAAAGGAGCCATTTTCCATTATGTAAAAAGCAAAGACGAGCTTTTCAGCTGGGTGTTGGAAGATAGGCTGGACGAAATTAACGAGCGCTTTTTTAATAAGGCTTCGCAAAAGAAATCATTTGAAGAACCGATGCATGAAATTACCGCCCGATTGTCGGATCTGGAAAATCCGCAAGATCCCGGCAATCAAGTACTAATGTATCTTCTCGGAAAAAGCGATCAGCTTGATGTCAAGAAAATACTCCAACAGTATTATGAACAAGCCATTCATATGTCCAAATTATGGATAGCTGCTGGGCAAGAGGCAGGGGTAATCCCTCAGTCCGTTGATGCCGATAAAACAGCAGAGTTGTTTATGCTCATTTCATTTGGTCTGCGAATGCGCGGCGCCATTGATTCAAAGAAACATTTCTTTCATCATAAAGATTTTGCTGAGCTGATGTCTGGCATGCTTCAGCCAAAGGAAGAAAGGTAGGAGGAGGCATATGGAATTTCTGTTATTTATGCATATTGTCGGAGTTGTCCTTTTTTTAGGCAATATTATCATTACGGCTTTTTGGAAAATGCGGGCAGATCAAACAGGAAATCGTGAATTAATTCATAGTGCCGCCAAAAACGTCATGCTTGCCGATTTTGTTTTCACAATTCCGGGACTGCTGCTCATCATCACATCCGGAGTTTGGATGGCCGTTCGAACGGGGTATCTTATTTCGGGATTTAATTGGCTGACCTTGTCATTAATATTGTTTGTATTGACAGGAGTACTTTGGGCAGGGGTGCTTCTCCCCTTACAGCGAAAGATGATACGGCTCAGCGCTCAAACTGAGGAAAATGAGTTCAACACGGAAGCGTACCGTCGAGTGTCATGGCTCTGGATGATATTCGGAACTATTGCAACACTTCTTCCTGTTTTGATCTTATATCTTATGATTGGCAAGGGATTCTTCTGAACACACTTTTCCGCCGAAAGCGATGGAAAATGATCAAGTGGAGAGCTTTTCTAAAAAGGAGTGCGGAAAATGCTTCTGAAAAGCAATCAAGGTCTGGCTTGTTAACTTCTGACATCAATCGTGCCATGTTCAATGAAATTTCCACTATACGTCAAGATCACCATCCATATGGCAGTGTGAAGAAGAGCGATTTGAATTTAAAGAATTAGCTTTCACAGTACAAAAAACAGAGTTTAAGTTTTTTAGAATATAAAGAAAAAAACTCGGGACGGATATACTGTTCCGAGTCAACGTTTTAAAATTGTACACGATCATAAGTGACTTAGAATTAATAGAAAGCGTAACGATGAATTTAAAATTGATGAACATAACACTTGGCTTTTATTACCTATCACCTGCTTAGATAGCTCCGGTAAGGTTCTTTTAATTCCACATCCTCGTACATGAAACCGTCCGATAGCGAGTTCGCTTCAGTTACTTATTTTTCATTCCACATTATCGTTATATACTTTGCGTACACTTCAGGGATTGTTACTTGTTTTCCCGAAGACTGATAAGTTTTTAATCCCTTGACGGTTCCCCAAAAAGTAATCATTTCATTTTCAAGCAGATGGCTTTTTTTGTTTGCATTTCGGTAATTCACGACTATCGCATTTTTCCAAACGCCGTCTATACTTTTATCGACGTTCACTTTAAAAGTAATGTTGTTCCCATGTTCAATAATTTGAATAACTTTTCCTGTGAATACAACCTTTTTATTTTTGTAAGCACCAGGATTTTTCGCCAAATTTAAGTAATGAATTTGTACTGCTTCATCCATATACTCCTAGAAATCTTCTTTGACAGGAGCAGCCACAGCCGGGGTCTTTTTACTTTCTTCTTTCATATTTTCATTATTAAGTGTTTCGTCCGTCCCCATAGACCAAAATATTGCTGGAACCACAACGAATAACACCAGGTGAATGAGCGAGGATATACGATTTTTTTCGATATATTTCGCATCACGGTTTTGTCTTATCTTTTCATATTTCTTCATCTGTTAACAGCTCAACACCGCGCAGCTGACCGATTTTTATTGATCTAGACCTGATAAAATCGGATATTCCAAAAGTACAAGCATAAATGACAAATATAGTAATAACAATGAGAAACGTTGAAATCTCACCTGTTTGCTGACATACATACAACCCGAGTCGAGCTTCAGCTTTCAGCAAAATACTGAGTTTTGGTTTTCTAAAAAATATCGAAAGATGACTGACAACACTTCCGCTACGATAAACAGTTCCCAATGATATGCCAGATCGCAATCCTAAGCCCATTCTCCTTTCATTCTATTTATGCTGGCCCGCACTTTTCTTTGAACTTGGCAGCTTTTAATGGATTCGATTTTCAACTTGATTTATCCAGTTTAAATCCGCCTCTAAATGCAATAAAATACCGGTGATCAATAAATATTTGCTTTCGTCACCCTGAAGGAGCAGCTCTGTTTTTAATTTGGTCAATTCCATCACTTCTTTAATCACCACCGCTTTTTGCTGTTCAAGCATTTTCTTTTCCTGAGCAAAATTAATTTTGCGGGCACAGCTCCATTTAAAGAAAAAATCTTCTTTTGTCGTGGTGTATGGCACCGGTTCCAGCAACCATTTTTCCAACTCATCTTTACCTTTTGGTGTTAACTCGTATAATTTTCTTTCCTGATCGTCCATTCCTGCGGACGAGACAAGTTGATCACGAATCAGGCGATCAAGCGTAGTATAGATCTGACCGGGATTAATTTTGCCTTTAATGCCAAAAAGGGAATCCAATTCTAATTTCAATTCGTATCCATGATGTTTTTTTTGGTATAACAATGTCAAAATTCCATATTTAACTGACAAGTTGTCAACCTTCTTTCAGTGATGATTGGATATCTATTTTGCTGGCACTTTGGCTTGCCATCCAAGCGGCGCATAGACTCAACGCAACACCGGATATCACTGCCATTATCATATTACTGTATGGCAGCTTGAAAGACATAAATCCGTCCATGAGTTCAGACTGACTTGTTACATAGATTAAGATCAACCCAGCTGCTATTCCTCCGATAACTCCGGATAACCCAACGAGCAAGCCTTCGGCGATAATCATATTTCTAACCTGTTGTTTAGTAAACCCAAGAGCACGCATCGTTCCGATCTCGAAAACGCGTTCCAGCGTGTTCATCAAAAGGGTGTTGGCTGTGCCGATACTGGCTAACCCGATGATCATAAACAGCAACATCAAGATCAGTTCATTCATACCGGAAATTGTTGAAGTAGTGGACTCAATTTCATCTTCAACCGTCTGAACCTTTGACAGATGATCGCGGAAATCAGACCATACCCGATCTCGGATGGAACTGGCCGCTTCGTTGTCAACAGTAAGCAGCAAATCAAAGCTTTTTGTCCATCCAAATTCCTCCTTGAGACGTTCCTCATCCATAAACGCGACATAACCGGAATAATGCGATGTTTTGACAACTCCAACCACCACATAAGATTGTTCACCATTTGGCGTATTCATCCGAATGCTCTGCCCGATCTCCCCGCCCCATTCATCAAATGCGCGTTCACCAAGAAGCACAGCATTTTGCTGTTTTAACCGGTTATACAGTTTTTCCTCATGTTGATCGGCAAATAACGACGGACCATCTTCACTTACGGCAAAAACAGAAAATTGTCTACTTACTCCGTCAACCGTTTCCCACGTAATCGGGGTCGCTTCCATTAATGGCTCAACGCCTAGAACTCCATCATAAGAACGCAGTTTCGTTATATCTTCTGCAGACCAAGGCGCTTCAGACGTAAGTCTCATATCTCCCCCGTACGTATTCCTGATTTCTTGTTCATATCCTTCCGGAGCTGATTCCACCACCGCACCAAGCAATAAAATAACCGAAATTCCGATGCCGAGTATCGCTGCCGTATTTGCATTTCGATTGATTTGTTGAAAGAGGCTTTTGGCAGCCAAACTCCCCGCATAATGAAAAAGAAAATTTAAAACAGGTTTTATGATTCTGCTTAAACCGGCCAACAACAAAGGAAACAAAAGAATGACACCTGCCAAAACGGCTGCATAAGTTACAGAGTGGTCGATAAACACAAAGCATAGAAGCACCAAGCCAACTACAGCTCTAATCAGCAGAGGTCTTGATGATCCCTTCGATTGGCTGGTCATTTTTAACGTCAATAAAATCGATGTTCTGCCTGCATGATAAATAGGGAAAAGCGAAAACAGAACAGGGAACAGCACTCCAACAGTCACCGCCATAATCGCCGGCAATCTCCAATTTAAAGTATAAACTATATCAAATTGGAGCATGCTGAGCAGTTCCTGCATAAACAGATCACCGAGCCATATACCAAGAGGAACACCGATGGCTGTACCGATCAATGACAAAAGTACGATTTCAATGAGCACAAGCTTAGACACAGAACGTTGTGTGTAGCCGAAGCTTTTCATTATAGCAAATTCTTTTTTTCTTTCGATCACGCTTGTATAAATTGTGTTAAAGACAATAAAACCGCTGACTAACATCGATAAACCGGCAACAATATAAAAGAAGGTATAGAGGCCGCTAATATCGTTGTTCTGAAGGTCATCTGCTACAACAGGCTGTATGAACACACCTGACCCACGGAACTGCTGCTGTAAGGAATGAAAGAGGTCCTTGCCATCGCCGTTGACCTGAAACCGCATATAAGAAATCTCATCATGTTTGCCTGTCCATTCTCTTAACATATCGAGTGGAACTAAAACCCGAAAACTAGTTGATTCAGCACTGTCCCAATCACTAGGACTTGCAAGCAGCTGCGTATACTCAACAATAGCAGAAACTTTTGCCTCTCCCAAACCTTCAAACCGAACCGTATCCCCAACCTTTTTTCCTAAAAGGGTTGCAACAGTTTTCGGCAATATGACCCCTTTATTATCCAAACTGCCTTCAATCACAGGAAGCACCAGTAACGGGCTGTTTTGGTCACTGACTCCGATAATTCGTACAGATCTTTGACTTAAAGAGTGATCGTCTTCAAGTTCAAAGAACGCTTGCTTTTGGAGAACAAGCAGCATATTCGTAACATCGGGATCATCTTGAACAGGCTCAATCATTTTTTCCGGATAAGTATGCTTATCGCTTAAAACCCAATAATCTGCATTGGCTACATACATATCTGTGTAGTAATTAAAAACGTCTCTAGTTGTTCTATCGGCTACCAGCATAGCGGTGATAAAAGATGTTCCCAGTATAATTGCAAACAAGGTAAAGAAAAAACGCTTTTTGTTATGAGTGATATTACGCCATGAAATTCGCCAAATATTTAGCATAGTCGCCCTCCTCCCTCGATACCACCTGATCGATGCCTCCGTCCCTGAAAAGAATAATCCGGTCCGCAAATCCGGCTGCAAAAATATCATGAGTAACCATCACGATCGTTTGTCTGTTTTCACGATGGAAGACTGTCAATAGCCGGAGAATTTCTTCTGCATTCGCTCTGTCCAAATTCCCTGTCGGTTCATCCGCTAATAAAACAGTCGGGCTATTTACGAGTGCCCTGGCGATAGCAACACGCTGTTGTTGACCGCCACTGAGCAAGTTGGCGCGTTTGCGATGAAGTCCTTCCAATCCTACCGCCTGAATCAATTCTTGGATCACCCGATTCTTCTCCTTTGTCAGTTTGCCGTCGGCATGAAGTGGAAACGCAATATTTTCTTCTACAGTTAAAGTCGGAAGCAGTTGATAATTTTGAAAAACGAACCCCAGTTTTTGTCTTCTGAATATCGTTCTTTCTTTTTCGCTCATCTTATTTAAATATTTCCCGTCAATTTGTATATCTCCAGCGGTCGGTACGTCAAGGCCTCCCATCAGCTGCAGCAAAGTGCTTTTTCCGGAGCCACTGGGTCCCATTATCGCTACGAATTCGCCTTTTTTAATATTCAAATCGACGCCTTTCAACACCCGTGTTCTCTCTTGCCCCTGCAAAAATTCTTTAGTGAGATTGCTAACTTTAATCATAGCGTTCGCTCCTCTATTATTCGTATTGTAAAAATTTTCATATAAAATCACTATATTTCATTATCGTCAGTGCCTCGCTCTATCAATTGTCCACAGTGCGACGCTCCCTCCGATTTTCTGTATGCCACCAGCACCGAAAATAGTGTAATCGTCTCAATTGCTGATAGAACAAATGACCTACCTTTTGGTTTAGGTTAGCCCTTAAAACCCTCCACAGAAGAAGTGAACTCCGAATTCGACAATGGTTTTAAAACTTTTTTGGCATGCTTTTTTGTTCCCTTTGCCCTTGACGTCAATGTCAAAACTATTGGCGCTTTTGCCAATAGTAATTGCATGGCATTTCCATCTAATTAATGGAAATAACTATGAACATCTACTGAGTTCTCAAGGACTTTTGACACTACCTCAATTATTTCATCTGCTTTTATACACTCATTATATACTAAGTATATATTATAAACAAGCGAATTTATTGGTAAAATCATTATTGAAAGTTATTTTAAAGGCTAAAATAATATATATCTAGTATATATAATTTCAATATATGATTAAGTTCAAACGAATGTGAAAATTCATTTTCGGTCAAAAAATCAAGTTGACATTCTACAGGTTCATTACTGGGATTGTGTGTCAATCACAGAAAATGGTGAAGAGACAAAATCAGAAGTATAGTCATAGAGGATAATCAAAATATCGTGACTAAAAATAAAAACACATGTGTAGCTGAAGAGTAAAGTCCATATCATTGTGTAAAAAAAGAAAAAGAGTCATGCTGCTTCCCCTTTGACAGATAAAAACACCAACTAAGAGATATGCAAACATGACTCAATATCATATTACCGCAAATAATGAACTTTTGCACGGGTTATTGATGCGAGACAAAGGATTACCAAGCTGCTGGAGCAAGTCGTGAAGCAACTTCTCTAAATATTCGTAACTTTTTCTTCCGTTTCCAAAATTCCATACCGTTCTTTTTCAATTTCCCGCTTGCGTGTTCGGTGCCAAGGCAATCCCGAACCGAACAATCCTAAGGGCACCAATAATACGGCCAGTATAAATGTAATGGTCGGTCCGATTGACCAAGCGAGTTCGGTTGCTCCCACTCTGAATGCCTGTTTATCCTTTTCAGAAATTCGATCAAAACAGAAAAGCAGATGAAAAAGAAACTGTCGTTTACTCTTTTTTTCGGGACTTTTCAGACAGCTCTTACCATGTTAATATGTTTTGGTTTTTATTGACATGGAGTTTTAAGTTAGTTCAAAAAAAAAGATAATCGAATAAAAAGCTGCTGCAGAACATGTTATAATATGATATTCATGTACAAATATGAACAATAAAGGTGGGATTCGTTATGAGATTTGGTATTATAGGAACAAACTGGATTACCGACCATTTTATAAAAGCTGCAAGCGCACACCCGGAATTTTCCCTCGGCGCTGTTTATTCGAGAACAATGGAAAAAGCAAAAATGTTTGCCGAAAAATATCAAATAAAACACGTGTACACCAACCTTGAAGAAATGTTTCAAAGCGGCAATATTGACGCCGTTTATATTGCATCCCCCAACAAATTCCATGCCGAACAAAGTATTTTGGCCATGAAAAATAGAATTCACGTTCTTTGCGAAAAGCCGGCAGTAACGTCCGTGCAAGAAATGGATGAGGTCATTCAAACAGCCAAAACTTACAATGCCATGTTTATGGAAGCGATGAAATCAACCGTTACGCCGACCTTTTTAAATTTAAAAAAACATCTTGACGAAATCGCTCCGATCAGACGATTTGTTTTCCATTACAATCAATATTCTTCACGATATGATAAATATAAAGAAGGAATTATTGAAAACGCCTTTAAACCGGAATTAGGAAACGGTTCGAAAATGGATTTGGGTGTATACTGCTTAGCACCGATTGTTCATCTAGTCGGCGAACCAAAATCCATAGTAAAAAATCACTATTACTTATCCACCGGTGCAGACGGTCAAGGAAGTATGATTTTAAATTATGATAATTTTGAAGCAGTCGTAATGTATTCCAAAATAACAGACTCCTTTTTCCCTAGTGAGATCCAAGGAGAAAAAGGTGTTATTGAAATTGACAAAATCAGTGATCCGAAGAAAGTTGTCATCAAATATCGAAACGGTGAAATAAAAGATTTGACCGTGGAACATAAATTTGAAACGATGTATTATGAAGTAGAAGAATTTATAAACTGCGTGAAAAACGGCAAAATTGAATCCGATATAAATAGTCATGAACGGACAAAACAAGTTGTGAAGCTGTTGACGATGTAGTGAAATTCCTAACGCCAGTGGAAAAATGCTAATGAAATGAATCGCAATCGACTCAGACGGCACACTTTTAACAAATGATCATATGATTAGCGAAAAAAACCGTGAAGCAATTGTAAATGCACAAACAAAGACAAAGCCTCTTTTACCCATTTAAAGGCAGAAGAGGCTTTCTGTTTTTCTTTCCGCTATTTTCTTTTTCCGCACGTTCAATCATTGTTGGCACGGCTCTTTTGAAACATAAATAATTGGCAATTTGGCTGTATGATAAATAATGGCCTCCAGACGTCAAACAAACTTCTCTCTTTCGTATTGCTTGCAATTCCTCATAGTGAAGATAAAAACGGATACGGGCATCACGTCATTATTGGTCATGGAGACTTGCAATTCCTCATAGTGAAGATAAAAACCCCAAAAAAGTGTTATATACGCATTTCATTTTTAATGCTTGATTGATTATTTCCAGGGAAACTTTGCCAATCCTTTGATTTGCATCGGTTCAACAGAGATTTTTGCACGATTGGGTGAGACGACAGTTGGCATATTCAAATCATTGAGACCGTCTTCTGTAAAATAACCACCATCTCGGAATATGAACTGATTTTTGTCGCGATTGACGGAGAAAAATATTGGAAAAAATGGCTTGACTTAAACATCCAATTCGGTAGAATAGAAAAAATATTGAATCTTTAAAATTTTGAAGTTAGGAGACTAAACTAAAATGATGTTACGATTTCACTATGCTTGGGTTATTTTATTTGTCACGTTTTTATCTCTTTTAGCCGTTCAAGGTGTTCGTCTTTCTTTCGGGGCTTTTGTTGAACCTTGGGAAAGGGAATTTTCAATGGACAGAGGGACGGTATCCCTAATTTCGACATTAAGCTTTATCGTTTATGGACTTTCCCAACCATTTATAGGAAGGTTAGTTGATAAATTTGGGCCTCGTATAATCCTTTCTGTCAGTACTTTTTTGGTGGCAGTTAGTATTCTATTAACAGCTTTTGTCCATCATCCATGGCAATTGTTTATTCTATATGCCATATTTGTATCACTTGGGGTTGGCGGAGCGTCAAACGTGGCTGCAACAGTAGTCGTTACAAACTGGTTTAATGAAAGACGAGGATTTGCTTTAGGGATTGTCGAAGCAGGGTTTGGAGCCGGACAAATGCTGTTGGTACCAGGATCTCTATTATTAATTCAATGGTTGAATTGGAAAGCAACGGTCATCATCTTGGGATGTTTTTTAATGATTGTTGTGTTTCCAATTGTCCTGTTAATTTTACGAAACCATCCTAATGAAAAAGGTATGTTGCCAATTGGCGGAATGGATCAAGAAGAAAGCACAACTGAACAGCCAAGTAAATTCAATGATTTTTCAATTTGGGATGCTTTTCGTAAAAAACAATTTTGGTTCTTGATTTTACCATTTAGCGTTTGCGGTTTTACCACTACAGGTTTAATGGATACACATCTTATCCCTTATGCCCAGTTGTGTGGAGTTCCAACAAGTGCGACTAGTGCAGCAGTAACTATATTGGCTGCTTTTAATATTGTAGGAATACTATTTTCTGGTGTGTTAGCAGATCGCTGGAGCAGTCGAAAAATGCTCATCTGTCTATATGTTATACGGGCATTGTCGTTGTTTATTCTATTCTATAGCTATAACCCTCTGCTTTTAATTATTTTCGCTATCGTTTTTGGATTGGTTGATTTTTCCACTGTTGCTCCTACGCAATTGTTGGTAACGCAATACTTTAAACAACACTCTGTTGGTTTTATCATTGGTTGGCTATCTTTCAGCCACCAAATTGGATCAGCACTAGGAGCCTATGTGCCGGGTTTACTATACAGTTACCACGGGAATTATAATGTTGCTTTTTATTTTTCAATAATCATATTAGTCATTTCAGCAATCCTCACCTTCTTTCTTCCTGAATTTTCTAAAGAAAAGGTAACGATTTAGGAGAAGGCACCTATGCGATTTTTTGGAGACCTCGAACCTGTTGTCACTCGGCAAAAAAGCTGAACAAATTCGTAAGACTGACCTATTCATTTATTTATTGGGCCAACCTCAATATTCGCAGATCCCCTGTTCACATTTTTATTTGCCTAACCAAACTTCCTGTTTCGGTTTTCCGACAAGTCCTTTAAGGCTGCAGATAACGTGCTAAAAAATTTTTTGAAAACTTTTCACGGAACATGATTGCAAAATGGAGGATACGGAAAACGTTCAAAAAAAAGCTGTCCAGAAAGTCAAAATCCATTGAAAGCGAAACATTATAAACATTGATATATCAACGTTTCTAAAACATTAAAGGGGCGTTTATAAGCCGGAAAATCGACTTATTAGACAGCCCCCTTACCCTTTCCATCATAATTCAGCCATTGGCCAAGAGGCTTGGAAGCCCGTATGCGCCCGTTGTCAAATACCAATTTCCCCCGTTGAAATGTCGCAAGGATTTTGCAAGGAAATGTATGATTGACATATAAACTATGCTTGTGTTTTTGAAGCAAACTGTTTTTCTCGACTGTGAAGGAATCTTTTAAACTTATAATCACAAAATCTGCGTCTTTTCCTTTTGCAATTTCCCCTTTTTTCCCGTCCAATCCAAATCGTTTGGCGGGTCTAGCAGATGTCCAATGAATCAGCTTCGGAAAAGGAATGCGATAGCGAACCGCTAGTTCGATCATCGCCATCAATGTAAATTGCCCCCCGCTGATTCCTCCCCAAACATTGAAAAAATTCGTTTCATCTTCTTTCAAGCTCCATGGCGACGGGGAATGGTCGGATGCGACAAAGTCAATCTGATCTTTTAAAAACAAATCAACCAATTTTTTTTGGTCGCTTAATTCGCGCAATGGGGGAGCGCATTTTGCAACCGCTCCAAGCTTTTTCGTATGTTCATGGTCAAACAAAAGATAATGCGGGCACGTTTCCAATGTGACATCAAGTCCTCTTTTCTTCGCTTGCTGGATTTCTTCAACGGCTTCTGCACTGCTGATATGAACGAAATGCAAAGAACAGCCGGTCTGTTCCGCAAATGTAATGGCTTTTCTGACAGCTAGCCATTCCGCCGCAATCGGTCTTGATTGCAAATAATCGTCCGGACCGAATTTTTCTTGCCGCTCTTTTTCTCTCTGCAAAAATTGCACCATTGCGCCGTCTTCTGCATGAAGAGCCAAAATTTTACGCAAGCCGGCGATCGTTTTCATTCCATTCAAGAGCGTATTATCATCAACCGCTGCGAACTCTTTATTGCCGCTCGGAGACATGAAAGCTTTAAATCCGACAACTCCTTTTTCCGCAAGAGGCGCTAAATCATTTTCATTGCCCGGAACAAGCCCGCCCCACAATCCAAAGTCAACGAATGACTTTTCCTCGCCTATTTTTCCTTTTTGTTGAAGAGCTTCAAGATCAGTTGTAGAAGGGACACCGTTCAGCGGCATATCAAAAAACGTTGTACAGCCGCCCGCTGCAAGCATAGATGAACCTGTTGAAAAGCCTTCCCAATCCTCTCTGCCCGGTTCATTGAAATGAACATGGACATCAATCAATCCGGGAAAAACGTATTGGCCTTCCGCATCCCAAACGACATCGGCTTCCCCGTCAATGTCATCGCCAAATTCAACAACAATGCCGTCTTTAACAGCTAAATTTGTTTTTTTCACTTCGTCATGAAACACAACGCTGCCGTTTTTGACTATAAGATCGTAGATCATTTTTATCAAACTCCATTTAAAATAAAAATTTTTCCATCATGCTTTTTTCATGTTATTTGTTATTCATAAGTTCCGGTTCAACTTCTTCTAATAATGAAAAATCAATATAATCTTTCTTATTTGGGATATTTTTGATATTTCCTACACTCAATAAATATTCTCCTACTTCAGAACCATTGCTTTTGTTCATAAAGGAATCGTCGACTTGCATTGTATAAACATTTCTATTCATAATTTCCTTTAACTCGCTTTCTTCTAAATGAAGTTCAGGCGCTAAAATTTTAATTGCTTCTTCTCTATTCTTATTAATGTAATCTGTAGCTTTTATTAAAGCCCTAATAATTGCTTTTACCGTATTCGGATTTTCTTTTAGGAAATCATCCGTTACTTGCAGTGTTGTATGAACACTCATCCAATCAACAGATTTTTCTTTTTCATCAAAATTGTCAACCGTACCGCTAAATAGTAGTTTTCCTCCGCTGTTGATAGCCTTCGTTATAAACGGTTCCCAAGCAGCCATTGCATCAATATCACCTTTTTCAAGAGCAGTTAAAGCATCGCTAGGAGCTAGGTTCACAAAATTTATCTTTTTTATGTCAACATTATAATCGTTGGCCATATTTTGAATTGCAATCATTACATCAGCACCACTAGGAATACCTATTGATTTTCCTTCCAAATCTTTTGGAGAATTAATTTCAGCATGCTTGCCCGCTACAACCGCTTGTGTCCCTGCAATTTGTGCAAGCGGAGCTACGATTTTCACCTTAACGCCTGAGGAAGCTAAAATAATATCCATAAAATTTGTTTGTAAACTAACCGGAGCACTTCCACCAGCAATCATAGGTCCAATATCTGGTCCGCTTTCAATTAATTGGTTTGTTACGTTTAGCCCTTCTTCCTTAAAAAATCCTAACTTATCTGCAATGATTTGTTGTGAAGAAATTTGCGCATCTCTTACCCCTACTAATGTTATATCCTTCACTTCTAGTTCATCACTCGCTTTATTACTATTTTCACTAGTTGTTGTCGAACTGTTTGAACCGCACGCAACGATTGCAAACATTGTCAAAAAAACTAGGCAAAAAAGAAAAATTTTTCTCATTTATAATTCCTCCCTTATTATTTTTCTACAGCATTTTCAAATCCGCCTGTTCTCCATTTCAATAGTTTTTTCTCAATCACTTTTAATAACAAGGAAAAAAGACTATATTCAATACCTATTAAAATAATAGCTACATACATATTTAAAATTTTCATATAGTTTCGAGCGTCCACAATAATATACCCTAAACCACTTTTTGCACCCATCATTTCTGAAACCACTAATGCTGAAAAAGCCAATCCTAAACTTATTTGACATCCAGTAAAAATATTTGGTAATGTTGACGGAATAATAATTTTCTTAAATATTTGTCTATCATTTGCGCCTAAGCTTAATGCAGAACGAATATAAGAAGAATGAACACTTTTAATTCCATCAAATGTATTCGTCATAACTGGAAAAAATGTTGTCCAAGCAATTAATATAATTTTTGGAATTTCGCCAATTCCGAACCAAATAATAAATAAAGGCAGCAACGCTAAAGCTGGAATAGGGCCGATCATGTTAAAGACAGGCATAAACCAAAATTCAATTTTCTCTACCCTTCCTATCAATAATGCGGCAATCACCCCGAGAAATACTCCGATTGCAAAGCCAATTACTATTCGGATCGTACTCGATACAATACTGTCTGTAATTAATCCTGAATGAAATAGTTCTACACCATTTAGAAATATTAGTGAAGGCGGTGGAAAAAAAACGGGATTTACTATGGAAAAATTTATATTTAATCTTGTAATGACTTCCCATAAAACAAAAAAAGAAATTATTGGAATAGCATGTAAATATTTTTTATTTCTAACCTTGTCCACTTTTTTCGTATAGACAGAAACCGCTTCTTGTCTGGCCGCCATATTTTTCATAAGCTTCCTCCTAACTAGCTGACAAAATGCTCTTCTAAATTCTCCATCAAAATACTAAATTCAGGATCACGATAATTTCGAGGACGGGGTAAATGAATCTCTAATTCTGTAGCAATCATTCCATTTTTCATGACAATTACTCTATCTGCAAGATAGACAGCTTCAGCTAAATCATGGGTAATAAATATAATAGTAGGCTTTACTTCTTTCCATATACGAATTAGTTCAGTTCTCATATTTTCACGGGTAAACATATCTAACGCTCCAAAAGGCTCGTCCATTAACAAAATTTCAGGTTCTCCGGCTAAAGCTCTTGCAATGCCGACGCGTTGTTTCATACCTCCTGAAAGTTGTTCAGGATAATGGTTTGCATAGTCTGATAAACCAATTAATTCTATATAATGTAATGCTTTTTCCAATGCTTTCTTTTTTGGCATCCCTTGCACGATTGGTCCAAAAGCGATATTTTCTAAAACAGTGAACCAAGGGTATAGTGCATGATCTTGAAAAACGACTCCTCTTTCCTTGGAAGGTTTTGATACAAAAGATCCGTTTACCTTAATCACTCCTTCATCTGGTTTAATAAATCCCGCAATCAAATTTAATAGAGTTGATTTTCCGCCGCCACTGCTTCCCAATACACAAATAAATTCATGCGGTTGAACAGTAAGGTTTATCCCTTTTAAAACAAGATGATCATTATAAAACTTTTTTACATTTTCAACTATCAATGCCATATTTCTCACCCCTTTATGTAACTTTTATTAACACATAACGAAACTATATTGGTATATTATACGTAATTTTTTGATTTATCCACTGTCAAAATAAATAAAAATTAAAAAAGATTTTGTGTAAAATATCAAAAATTAAAAAAATCGAACAACTGTTTTTGGTAACAATTGTTCGATCAACATGTTAAAAAGTTTCATAAATATCTAAGATGATACTTTACTTTTTTGTTTTCCATACATACTCAGCGCTGCTTGTGCTCCTTCACCTCTGTTTATGCGAACACCGTGATAGATGAGAACTGCCTCCAATGCTGTCAGCAGCTTGAGAATATTTTCTTTGCGGCAGCTGTAGCCCATTGTACCGATCCTCCAGATTTTTCCGTGGAGCGGGCCAAACGAGCTGGCAATTTCAATCCCGAATTCATCCAGCAGCATGCGGCGCACGGATTCTCCATCGACGCCCTGCGGTATGTTGACGCATGTGACGGTCGGCAGTTTAAAGCGTTTATCGCCGAACAATGTGAGTCCCATTGCTTCCAGCCCGGCCATTAATGCCCGTTCATGGAGGCGGTGGCGTGCAAATCGATTATCCAATCCTTCCTCCATAATAAGCCTCAAGCCTTCACGCAATGCGTAAAGCATTGATGTAGCTTCCGTATGATGATTTAATCGCCGCGGGCTCCAATAATCTTGAAGCTGGCTTAAATCAAAATAGTTGCTAATAATTGTTTGACCTGTGGCCATTTGCTGATCCAATTCCGTCCGAATTCCTCTTTCTACCTTTTTACGCGACAAAACGATTTTTTCAATTCTGTCATTATATGTGATGGGAGCCATCCCTGATGGAACCGATAAGCATTTTTGCGTCCCGCCGATCACGCCGTCAAGCTGCCATTCGTCGACATTCACGTCCGTTCCTCCAATTGTCGCAACCGCATCGACTACAAGAATTACATCCATCTCCCGGCAAGCTTTCCCGATCTCCTCAAGCGGCTGCATGCACCCCGTTGAGGTTTCCCCATGGACGATCGCGACTATTTTCGGCTGAACCTTCTTTATTTCTCTAATTACATCCTCCGGGTCAAACACCGTTCCCCATTCACGCTCAATTGTAGTGACATCAGCCCCGTAGCGTTCGCATATTTCGGTTAATAAATAGCCGAACCGGCCGTATATCGGGATCAGCACTTTGTCGCCCTGTTCGATAATGCTCGCCAGCATCGCTTCAATGCCCGATCTGGAGGTTCCATCGATAGGGAACGCCCATTTGTTGTCCGTACGAAATAAATAAAGAAGCATTTCCATTACTTCATTCATGATCGAAGTAAATGCAGGATCAAATTGGCCTAAAATCGGCGTACTCATCGCCTGCAAAACTCTCGGATCGACTTCAACAGGCCCCGGTGTCATGATCGTTCTATTAGGTGTCTGTAGAGGCAGAAATTTCATTTCGTCCACAATCCTTTCTTTTAATATGCCAATCTATATAAATAATGGATTAAAAACTTAACGCCGCTTTCTAAATAAGCCGCTGCGGTATATTCCTTCGGCGAGTGGCTGATTCCGTTATGACTCGGGACAAAAAAAAGCGCAGTCGGACAATAGGTTCCGAACATTTGCGAATCATGTCCCGCTCCGCTAACCAAGATTTCATGAGACAGATTTTGCTCTTCTGCAATTTCTTTTGACAGTCTCAGCAATTGTTGATCCATTTTGACCGGCTTGACGTTCAGCCATTCATTTAACAAAATATCGACATTGTATTGTGCGCTCACATTTTTAAAATGACGTGAAAATGTTGAACAAAATTGCTCCAATAGTTCTTCCTCGTGATGACGGATATCGATCGTAAAAACGACTTCACCTGCAATCACATTCGGAACGTTAGGTTCAACCTTTATTTTGCCGACGGTCACTCTTAGTTGGTCGCACACCTGTTTGGCTTGTTTCATTAAATAGGTAATCAGTTCAGAGGCAATGGCCACCGCATCTTTCCGGCAGGACATCGGGGTTGTTCCTGCATGGTTGCTTTCACCGACAACCTTTACTTGATAGCGGCGCTGTCCAACAATGTCGCTGACAATGCCCAACGATTTTTTCTTTTTTTCTAACACAGAGCCCTGTTCGATGTGCAGCTCAATAAAGCATTGAATATCGTTTCGAAATGGCTGGCGAAATCTTTCCTGTCCAAAACCGCATTCATTCATTGCTTGCACAAACAAAATCCCTTTAGAATCAACAATTTTTTGTATATGTTTAAAAGAGCGCCTCCCCGTTACAGAGCCTGACCCCCAAAATGTAAGCGGAAACCGGCTGCCTTCCTCTTCACATAAGGATACGACCTCAATCGTTTTTTTTGGTGTTCCAAAACGCTTTAATAAATAATGAGTCGCCAACAAGCCGGCAATAATGCCGTATGCGCCGTCATATTTTCCTCCTTCAATAACCGTATCGATATGCGAACCAGTTAAGATTGTTTTGGAGGATGGAGATGATCCTTCTGCTCGGCCGAACAAGTTGCCGACGTCATCAAAATATGGAGCTAATCCGCATTCCTCCATTTTCTCCTTCAACGCTTCCTGCGCTGACAGCCATTGTTCGCTATATAACAGCCGGGTAACTCCGCCTTTTTCCGTTTTACCGAATGTTGCAAGCCATTCGATCAGCCTTTCAACTTCCTCTTCAAGCTGAATGGGCCCAAGTAAATGAACTGTCATGTCTCTTCCCTCTTTTCTATTCAAAATAAGCAAATATCCTTGTTACATTTTGTTCCATAAAATGTGAATTTACTTTATTTTATCGTTATTCTTTTTCATATACATTGGCAATTTTGATATAAATTTCACCATCTTTTGTGCATGTTCACTAAAATTTGAAGACAAAGGGGCTGAAAAAATGAAAATTTCCGAAATATTAAAAATTCCCGTTATGAAAAATGCCAAGCTCATCGCCGGCCATAACGGAAAAGATCGAGAAGTTTTCAGCGTCAATATGATGGATGCACCGGATATCATCGATTTCCTGAAACCGAATGAACTGCTTGTAACAACTGCCTTTCATTTAAAAGACAATCCGAATGATCTGCTCGCACTCATCAAAAATATGGCGGATCAGCAATGTGCAGGGTTGGCAATTAAAATGAAGCGATTTTTGGAAGAAATTCCGGAGGCTTGCCTGAAGTATGCAAATGAAAAAAATTTCCCAATTATTGAATTGCCGATTGAGGTTACGTTAGGAGAGGTTGTGAACCAGACATTAAGCTATATATTGGACAAACGGACAAACGAATTGCTCAATGCGATTGAAATCCATCAGCAATTTACAAACCATATTTTAAGAGGAAAAGGGCTCGTCTCATTACTGGAAAATTTGGCAAACTTGATCGGCTGTCCAATTTTACTGTTGGATCAGCACTTTCAAATGATTGCTTCTTCATCTTCCGTTACATCGAGTCTGCCGGAAATCGAGGAAATGTACACAGACGGATTTCGCTTTTTCTTACAGCCAAGCTCTTACACTTGTTTTTCCATTATTTCTAGTAAACGAACTGTTTCCGTTTTTCCCATTTACACTCATGAAAGCAACAGCGGATGTTTAATTGTTTTTGATGCCATTCCTTTTCACAGTCCTTCGCTTGTGTTGACGATTGAACAAGCGACAAATGTCATTTCATTTGAATTGATGAAAAAAAATGCTCTTAAACAACATAAACGAAAAGTTCAAAATGAATTTTTTATCAATTTTACAGATGGCGCCTTTCAATCAAAAGAAGAGATCGTCATTAAAGCAAAAGAATTTAAAATTCGCAATGATCAATCGTATTTTTGTGCAGCAGGAAAATTGGATGAAAGAAAAAAATCTTTAACGTTTACACAATTCCATAAAGAAAATGAACGGATTTTTGAATTTATGGAAAAAGAAGCTGATGCGTTCCCAAATCCTGTTCATTTTTTTGTGAAGGGGAACGTAGGCATTTTGCTCTTCCCGATTCAAAAATCATGGCTGGAGCTTCATTCTTCCATCATGCCGTTTTTAAAGGAATTGCAAGCGAAAATTAGAAGCAGGTTCCAACGGACTGTCTCATTCGGCATCGGCAGTCTTTGCCAACAATTTTTAGATGTAAAAAAAGGCTATAAAGAAGCGTTGGAAGTGCTGGAAGAAGAACAGTATTCCGGAAATCAAGAATTCATTCAAATTCATAAGAAAAAAGATATTTATACGCTATTGAAAATGATTCCAAAAGAAGAGCTGATTGATTTTTACGAACAGATTTTGACAAACCTTTCAGACCCGGCAGACAGTGAAAAACAGGCTCTGCTGCAAACGCTGTTTTTATTTTTGGAAAATCATTGTCAAATTTCTGAAACAGCCAAAAAGCTTTTCGTTCATCGCAATACGGTGATCTATCGATTAGAAAAATGCGAGGAGCTCATCGGAAAAAGCTTAAAGGATCCAGAAGCCACTATTAGCCTCCGCTTGGCATTCCGCATAAAAAATTTGCTTCAATTATAAAAAAATTGAGGCAAGAGCTTTAGTAAATGAAAATGTAATTTGTCTATAAAGCTTTAGATACATTAACTAAATTTTGCAAAAACGATTATGTAATTCAACCAATGACTTCACTACATCGTTCTTTTATTATGAAAAACAAATAACATCTAGTGTTAGATTTTTTTACATAAGAGGAGGAGAGGTCACTTGACAAATCAAAATGGAGGAACTCATCTTTTTTCACTTGGTTTGCAGCATGTACTGGCGATGTATTCAGGCGCCATTGTTGTTCCTCTTGTTGTCGGAGGAGCGTTAAACCTTTCGACGCAGGAGCTGTCATATCTAGTTGCGATTGATTTATTGACATGCGGAATCGCCACCCTGCTGCAGGCGTTCAAAACAAAATATTTCGGCATTGGTTTACCTGTCATATTAGGTGCTTCATTTGTTGCTGTTACACCGATGATCGGGATAGGAAAAGAGTACGGCATCAATGCAATCTATGGATCGATCATTGCCGCAGGAATATTCATTATTCTTTTTGCTCCGCTCTTTGGCAAAATAACAAGATTATTGTTCCCGCCGGTCGTGAGAGGTACAGTTGTCACCCTTATAGGACTGTCCTTAATACCGGTCGGGATTAAAAACATGGCGGGCGGTGCAGGAAGTCCGAAATTTGGTGATCCGGAAAATTTGCTCCTTTCATTTGGGGTTTTTCTTTTGATTTTGTTTATGAATCGATTTTTCACAGGCTTTTTTCGGGCAATCTCTGTGCTTATCGGGATTATCGCGGGTACGGTCGCCGCGGCTTTTATGGGAGAGGTTGATGTGAAAGAAGTAATGCAAGCTTCATGGATTCATTCTCCGAAATTTTTGTATTTCGGTCCACCTACTTTTGAGCTTGTGCCGATCTTAACAATGACATTAGTGGGCATTGTCATCATGATTGAATCGACTGGCGCCTTTTTAGCCCTAAGCAAAATTTGCGGAAAAGATCTTAGCGACCAAGATCTTGCGCGCGGATATCGTGCCGAAGGATTGGCTTTCATCATCGGCGGTTGTTTGAACGCTTTCCCGTACAACACGTTTGCTCAAAACGTCGGACTTGTGCAGCTGACAAATATAAAAACAAGAAGCGTTGCGATCGTTGCCGGCTTTATACTTGTCACCCTTGGATTTATTCCGAAAATTGCTGCTTTTGCCACGATGATCCCAACATCTGTATTAGGGGGAGCAATGGTGATCATGTTTGGCATGGTCGTTGCTTCAGGCATTAAAATGTTAAGCACTGTTGATTTTCAACAGCAAAGCAATTTGTTAGTAATTGCCTGCTCCATTTCCCTCGGATTGGGTTCCACAGTTGTTCCTGATTTGTTTGCACAGCTGCCGCCTATGCTGCGAATTCTTTTTAGTGATGGGATTATAACAGGCAGTCTTACAGCCATCTTTTTAAACTTATTTTTTCACTATTTCTCACTGAAAAAATCTTCTGCTGCCGAACAGTTAAAACCGACAACGATCAAATTTTAAAAACGAAAGGAGAAAGCCGAATGGACATAGAACAAGTTAACCAACTCAGTGCGGCTGAATTTATTGAGAAGCTAGGCGGGATATTTGAAGATTCAACATGGGTGTCAGAAAAAGCAGAAAAATTCCGCCCGTTTTCTTCCGTGCAATCGCTTTTTTCCAAAATGGCTGAGATCGTGGATCAAGCTGACGAACACGAAAAATTGGCGCTTATTCGCAATCACCCTGCTTTAGGCGCAAGAACAAAAATGACCCGATTTTCGCAAACAGAACAACAAAAAGCGGGGCTGCAAAAACTGACAGATGAAGAATTCGATCGATTGTTAAAATTAAACGAAACGTATATGGAAAAATTTCAATTCCCGTTTATTTTGGCTGTGCGCGGCAAAACAAAGCAGGAAATATTTGCATCGATTGAACAGCGAATCAAAAACAATGCGGAAGCAGAGATAGAGCAAGCAATAGCAGAAATTAAAAAAATTGCCTATTTTCGACTGAAGGATATAGTGAAAGAAGAGAGAAACCTATGCTGACACGTACATTCCATTTTGATAGAACAAATTGACTTTCGTTATTTTTGATCTTTTGCACAGTACGAAGCCATATTCTTTTTAAGCGCCATAAATGGCGGTACAACTGAATCTGCTGAGAAATAATAACCAAAGAAATTACACGCTTGTTAAATAGTGAAAGAAAGCCGTGATTCAAATGCCATGCCCCGTCAGACAAGCGCTTCCAAAGTAACAAAACGGGCTTCCAAAATGAAAAACGAGGCAAATAAAAAGGTCAATAAGGAGATGGAATATGAAAGGATTAACAACACATATTTTAGATTTAACTCACGGTACGCCTGCACAAAACGTCAAAATCGAGCTGTTTTCTGTTACAAATCAAAACGAAACGGAAAAACAGCTGCTCAAAACCGCATTCACAAACGAAAACGGTCGGGTTGACGAACCGCTCATCACTGAGCAGCAATTAACACCGGGAACTTATGAACTTTTGTTTTACATTGGAGATTATTTTAAAAACAAAGGTTTATCCTTGAAGGAACCGCTGTTTCTTAATCACGTCGTCGTCCGCTTCGGCATTTCTGATGCAAATACCCATTATCATGTTCCATTGCTTATTTCACCGTGGGGGTATCAAGTGTATCGGGGAAGTTAATCGGATACAAATACTTTCTTCAACAACGTCATGAAAAAACGGGGCCTTCCAAAAGTCAGCGTTACTGACTTTTGGGAGACCCCCTTTATTTAAAAAAGCAAAAAAATCGTCCCTTCTAGTAAAAGAAAGTTGCCTCACAACATTTCAGAAAGGACGATTTTATGAGCAACAATTGGAAGCTGGAGCGAAACAAAAGAAAAACAATCAATACAGATAAAGATGAGAACCAAACCTAGAGGAAGCCGCTATGAAATTAGAAGAAAAAGTGGAAAAGTTATCAGAAGAAATCGAAAAGGAAACAGATACAAACATACATAAGGACAAGCAACAACAGCGCAGTCAATGAAAGAAATTTGTGAAGCAAATTCGAGAAGATTTTATCCTACGGCAGGTTAAATACAAGGAACAAAAAGAAATCTTTGGCAACCGTAACAGCTATTCTAAAACGGATAAAGACGCAACCTTCATGCGCATGAAAGAAAACCGTATGAAAACGGAACTCATCAATATATATTCAAATTTACTATTTACGTTCATCTCCTCTATCAAATACATCAGGCTATCAGCAAACAGGCTTACGCCCATAATAATGCGATTCGCTACTTTTATTTTACATTCAACAAACACTTTGGATATGAGGATAAATTTTTTAATATTGTAAAAAGACTAGTAAATGTGTTAATATTTTAAAAAATCAGAAATAAGTAGGATTTTAAAATGCTTAAGAAAATAGGTTTATGTAATTGCATTTTTATTTTCCCTAAATTTAGTAGAATTTGCTGCAGAAAACGATGCAAATGTTAATGAAGACAGTCTTACACAAGAAGAATTAAACTATCTGTAAATGAAGTTGGCAACACTCAAGAAGAAGCTGATGCTCTGCCCATTGAAGTTGCTAGACAATTAATTGAAGAGGAAGCTAAAGTTATAGATTCTGGACCAGAAATTATTACTATATATGAACCAAAAGATGTTAAACCAGGACAAATTAGTACTATGGGAACTATTGCTTCTTCAACTTTAAAATTAGGTGGAACAGTATATAAAGTAACTAGTGATCGTTCAAAAGAAGATAAATTTTATATATATGGTAACTTTCAATGGTTAAAAACACCTTCTTTTCATTTAGTTGATAAAATGACTATTGGTTTCCCTTCAAATTCAGGATTATATCTACCAACTAGCGGAGGAACAGTAAAACAGCACCAACATAGATATTCTCAAGATCCTCAAGGAAATGGACGTTCGATTGATTATTCAATTAAGTATTCTCCGAGTAATTGGGAGCCAAGTGCTGGTGTGGCTGGCTCATATGATTTAAAACCTTCTACTAGTCATACAAAACACAAAGGGTACATTGGTCAATATGTATATGTTCCTAAATCAAAAAATGCTAAAAATGGAATATGGTCATCAAAGAATTGCTGGAACACCTAGTATATCAGTTTATCCAGCAGGTTTATCAATCACGTCAACTCCAAAAACAGATACAAAATCATACGCATTAACTTTATCTTATTAATCTAGTTGGAGTGGTAAGTCTATGATACAAACGATTGCCAACTTTATTCTTATTCTAGTTGTATCGGTCATTTTATTTTATATACTTAATTATGATACTTCTTTAGATAGTGAATTAATACTATCTCTTTTAATTATCATTTCTCTACAAACATCATTGATATTAGCTATTTTATTAAAAAGAAAATAACTTTCTTAAAGGGATTGTCCAAAAGTTGAACTGTCCCCTGTCAAGCAGACAGTGGAAATCATAAATTGCTTTAAACGGCTTGAGCTCTAAATTCTAATGGGCTTAAGCCGTTTAATTTTTCTTGATCGCGTTTGTTATTATAAAACTCTTAATCGCTTGTTGTAACGCTTTAAACGTTTCATATCGCTTCAGATCATACCTTTCACACGTTCAGGTTGCCCAAAAAGATTCCATTGGGGCGTTTTCCATGCAGCGTCCCACTCTTGACATACTATGTGTTCGCTTTACTTCGATTATTCGCTTCTCAAGCCCATGAGATGTACTATAAATCAAAAGTTGTTTATGTTCTTTTAAACTTGTGATAGATTAAGTCCTGAATGTTGTGTAAAAAAAGCAGCGGTTTGATTTGCCAGGAATCTAGGGCAGGGTTGGACTTGACCCTTGCGATTGCGTGATCAACTGTTTGAAACACAAGTTGATGATTGTTCGAATGCCCTAATACATAACTATACAGATCTAGAATTGCACTCAAATACGCTTTTTTACCGTTTCCTATCTTGAATTCCGTGACATCCGCCAGCCATTTTTCATTTGGCTTACTTGCTGTAAATTTGCGATTTAATACATTCTCAGCCACATGCACCGCTGATGATGAAACGTAACGGTTCTTTTTACAACGAATCACAGATTGAATACCGGCTGTTTTCATCAGGCATATATTCGTTTATGGGCCACTTATTTTCGATGTATGACGAATTTCATTCGGCGATAGCCATAAATTTTTAACGCTGCAGACAAGGAAACAAGCCGAAAACGCTAAAATCTATAATTTCTTTCAACTGATCATGTTAAAAAAAATCGCCGAACTGCTCCGCCTTCTTAACATTTGCTGTCTAAGCGAGATGTTTCTTTTTCAGCAAGCTTTTGAACTGCTCTAATAATACCGGAGTAGCCTGTGCATCGGCAAAGATTTCCTGATAAACCGTCAACTATTTGCTGACTAGTTGGATTCGGATATTGATCCAAAATCGCTTTGACAGCCATAATCATTCCTGGGGTGCAATATCCGCATTGGAAACCTCCCTCTTCCAAAAACGCCTGCTGAATCGGATGAAGCCCTTTTTCCGCAAGTCCTTCAATTGTAACAATTTCTTTTTCATTTGCTTGATAAGCTCTAACTAAACAGGCATTCACTAGCCTGCCGTTCATGATGACAGAGCAGGCGCCGCAGCGGCCAATTCCGCAGGAAATCTTTGTGCCAGTCAGATGCAGCTGCTCTCTTAAAATGTCAACTAGCCGAGCGGCCGGATGAATCTCAAGCTCTTTCTTTTTACCATTCACAAAAATCGACATGCGCATTCGTTCTTCAGACGGTAATTTTATGCTTGCGCTCATTTGCTTGTCAGCCATTTGCTCATCTCCGTTTCCATCATCTTATTGACGATTTCTTCCCTTGATACCGGCAGCTTATTCACCCAGATGCCAGTCGCATCATAAATGGCCATTGCGATGGCAGGGGCAACAGCAACCGTGCCAATTTCCCCGACGCCTCTTGGCCCATAATCATCCTCTTCGCACAGCTCCTCGATTGCGGTGATGTCAATCGAAAGGGGGACATCCTTTATCGTCGGAATTAAATACGTATCAAAGTTTTCCGTTACATATGTTCCGTTTTCCATCAGCACTTCTTCCGTTAATGTATAGCCTAACGCCATCACGGATCCGCCTTCAATTTGTCCCAAATATCCTTGCGGAAAAATAACTGGACCAGCGGCAATGGCTTGCTCTAATTGTTTTACACGAACAAATCCAGTTGCCAGATCCACTTCCACCTTAACGGCACAAGCTGCAAACGAATATAAAAAATGTCCGCCTGGTATGGAGCAAGGGGTTGCCGGAAAGTCAAATCGAGTTTCAATGATCAGCGGCTTGTCTATCGTTTGTTTTGCCAGTTCTTTGTATGAAATCAGCAGCTCATCTTGGTGCCAAACACCTTTTTCGCCTATTTTTAATTGGCTGACGGGCACATCCGTACATTGCGAGGCTCTTTCCAACAGGCTGTTTTGAAACGGAGCTTTCATCCGTTGAATGGCTTGCCAAACCATGCTCGTACCCCTTGAAGCAGTTGATGATCCTGAACGCGGGACTTTGTCCGTATCGCCGATGACAATGTGTAAATCCTCTCGGGAGCAGCCTATTGCTTGAATGGCAATTTGTTCAATCACTGCGAGCAAGCCTTGGCCAAATTCTTCAAACCCAAAAGCAATTTCGATTTTTCCTTCCTCGTTCAATGAAATTCTCCCGCCAGCCGGATCTAAACGTCCATAGCCCAGCCCTCCGCCGTGCATGGTGATTGCCACCCCGACGCCTGTCTTAATCAAGCCGTTATGATCTTGTTTTCGGCAGCTGTTTAATAGTTTCGATTGGCTGATCTGTTTTAAAACTTGTTGAGCGCCGTCAGTTGGGGCGATTTTTTGCCCGACAGGCCCGGGATCATGTGCCTGGCGCAGATTTTTTTGTCTGAGTTCAAGCGGACTCATTCCAAGCGTGACCGCCAAGCGATCGATTTGCCCTTCCAATGCGAAGGTTACTTGGTTTCCACCAAAGCCTCTAAATTCACCGGCAACGCCGTTATTCGTAAAAACCGAATAGCCTTCAACTTGAATATTCGGGATCATGTATGGGCCTATCGCATGTTCAACCGCAAAATCCAATACTGCGGGGCCTAACGTTGCATATGCGCCGGTATCCGCTATAATTCGCACTTGATGGGCGATGATTTTGCCGTTTTTTTTCGCACCTGTTTTCATTTTAATTTTCATCGGATGCCTTTTGATACCTGACCGCACCGATTCCCTTCTCGTTTGATGAATTTTTACAGGAAATCCCGTTTTCAGCGCCAATAAGGCTCCGTACGGCTGGATGTTTAATTCGTCTTTTCCGCCAAAAGAGCCGCCAAGCGGGCTTGAGACGACGCGGATGTCTTCTTCCGGCATATTTAAAATGCGGGCTAATTGATATCGGTCTTTATATCCATGCTGAGTGCCGGCATACACCGTCAAAGTGCCGTCTTTTTCCGGAACAAACACCCCGCCCTCTGTTTCCATGTACGCATGCATTTGCCTTGGAAGTTGATACGTTTCCTCTACAATACAGTCGCATGATTGAAATGCTTCTTCCACATTGCCGCTTTGATAAGATGCTTGGTGTAGGATATTCCCGTTCGGATGGAGCTGCGGAGAAGAAGGGAGCATAGCCTGTTCCGGATCATCAACAACCGGCAGCGGCTCATATTCCACTTCGATCAGCTGAAGCGCCGCTTCAGCGATTTCCTCTGTTTCCGCAGCAACAGCCGCGACAGCATCGCCGACAAAACGAACTTTATCTTTGCATAAAACAGGCTGATCAGGAAAGATTAAGCCAAACCCGTTTAAACCTGGAACATCCTTGCTAGTAATGACAGCCCGAACTCCCGGCAATTCCTCCGCTTTTTCCGTTGAGATCGAAACGATATTGGCATGCGGATATTCGCTTCGCAAAATTTTTGCAAACAGCATATTCGGAAACGAAAGATCTGTTAAAAACTTTAAATGTCCAGTTACTTTTTCTACTCCGTCCGGTCTGATGCACACTTGTTTCAATCTCAATCCCTTCCCTTCTTCATAATCCAAATTGAAAAAGCTCGTATCTGAATATATTAATCTTTCTCCTCTAATTTTTTTAGCTCTGCTATGACTATGTTGGCGGCGACCCGCCTGCGGTAATCCGCTGAAAAAAAAGCATCGCCGACAGGTTGAAATTCAGAAAAGACCGCCTCATGCACCTTTTTTAGCATAGCGGACTCAACCTTGCGTCCGGCCAGCAATTGCTCCGTTATTCTTAACCGCCTTGGACGATTCTCGCCTCCGCCTGCTGCCAACCGCGCAAAGTCAATTGTTCCGTTGTCATTTTGGCCGATTATCCCTGCAATGGTGACGACAGAACCTGAAAACGCCTCTCTCCTCCCAATTTTTTGATAAAAATGGACATATGATGGCGGAGCTGAAATTTCCGGCACCACTATTTCCGTTATAAGATCATCCTTGAATTCTTCATTCAACCAATGATCTAAATCGATTTTTTTTATGTCGTCCCCATCAAAACAACCGATTTTCGCTTCCATCACTAACAGGGCGGGGATGGCATCACCAATTGTTGAGGCGACGTTTCCGCCGATCGTTCCAACATTGCGCACGGCTGGTGCAGCAATGGTCTTGACAGCTTTGGTCAATAAAGGCCATTTCGCTTTTATAATGGGATAGCGGAGGCAGTCAGCCAATCGGATAAGCGCCCCCAAGTGAAGAAAGTTTTGGCCGCCATCTTCTTTTTCATATATCGCTTCTAAAATTTTTATGTTCTCAAGGCTGATTAAATGAGATGGCTGCGGTGCTCCTTTTTCCCATTTTGTTTGCCATAATGTTCCGCCGGCTATAAAGTGTGATTCTAATTGCAATAGCTGCCGCAATCGCCATGCTTCTCTTAAATCTGTTGGCATCCATATTTTTGAGGACAATGTTTTCAACTTCATCCCCCTTCCTTTGATAGTAAAATAACGTGCTTTTGCAACCATATTGCGATAAGAAACGGAAATGCCTTGTGGACGTCCGCATTTGACCGATTGTGCACCATTATCGCCTGTCCGCTTCCTTAAATGGGGATAACAAAATCGGCGGACTCGGCAAGCGATCCAGCTTGGCAGCATCCTCATCAAACAACTTATTGCTGCGTATCAAGTTTCGTATTGAAAAATGAGATCGTTGATGATTTCCAGTTGAATAAACGGCTGTTTTGTGCAATTGCACCGCTTGCTCTGCTATCGACTTTTCCAAGCCGACTGTAAAAGAACTCTAAAAAGGGGCTTGACAAGTTTAGATACCGCGTCGGTACATAACCATCGGTTCGTCTATTGGTCAAGTGAGCTTTGGCATTCCGATTAGTGCCTGGCTTTTTGTGAAATGTGATTGCGGCTTCATTATGCACGCACCTTCTGAGGAGATCGAAGCTTTTTCAATTGAATTAATTCTGCTAAAATGCTGATCGCAATTTCTTCAGGGCCTTCTGCCCCAATAGACAAGCCGACAGGTGAATGAACGTTTCGGGGAATTTCCTGATCTCCCAGCAAGCGTTTTGTCCGTTCTTTTGAACCGATGACCCCGATATATCGCAGGTTTTGCTGCAACAACAGCTTTAAAAGCTCTTGATCCTGTTGAAATTGGTGTGTCAGCAGCACAACAAAATCGCGGGGGGAAAAAGATATTTTCGTTGCCGCTTCCCGCGGGAAAGCGATGATAAGCTGATCGGCATCAGGAAAACGCCATCTATTGCACAACGCTTCTCTCCAATCACTAACGATAACCGAAAAACCGGTCCGCGAAGCGAAATGCGACAGTGGTACAGCATCCGAACCGGCACCGAAAATAATCAATCTCGGTTTAGGCTCAAATCGCTGAACATATACATATGAGGACAGTTCATTGCCCCAAACTAATCCGCTTTTCTCTTGCGCAGCTATGGCATCGATTTGTTTCGGCACCGCACCAGCCCATTCCCCGAACGTTTCCGTGTCTTCTGTAAAAAATAAATAATTGCTTACGGAAAAATTTTTGCCGAGTTGTTTTAGGATGAAAACGTCCTTGCCGTTTTGAAGCAAATCATGCAGCCGGGATAAATGCTTTCGCAAACGGTCATCGATGCACTCCAACAGGATGCGTATGACGCCGTTGCAGCCGGCGCCTTTTCCCCACGACAAGTCATCTTCGCTTTTCAAGTCATATACGATACATTGCGACTCGCCCTCAAGCAAAAGCTTCGCCCTTTCTTGCAGGTCATTTTCAAGGCAACCGCCGCTTATTACGCCGATTGTTTCCCCATCCTCCTGAATCAGCATTGCTGCTCCTTCTTTTCGGTAAGCGGAGCCTTCCACATCAATAATAGTGGCAAGCACAGCCTTTTTTGGCTCAGTTGTTGCAATCTTTAAAATTTCATGGATATAGTCCATAACAATTCCCCTCTTACTGAAAGAAAAGTAATGAGAATGATTGTTTTGTTCAAACGCAATCATCAACTGTTTCTTTCTCTTTGCATACACAATGCGTTGGCAATATACGCCACGTTTCTCCCCAGGCGACCAGCCATTTTTAATTCTTCATCAGACGGCTTTCGCGAACCATCAGGGCCGGCTAAAACTGTTGGTCCATACGGAGTTCCGCCAATGGGGGCGTCTGTTAAATATTCCGGATTTTGAGTATAAGGTAATCCGATAATGATCATTCCGAAATGGAGAAGCGGTACGATGGATGTTAAGATGGCCGCTTCATGCCCGGAATGAATGGAACCAGCGCTTGTAAAGATGCCCGCGGGCTTTCCCTCCAGTACGCCTTCCACACAAAGGTCGCCGATAGTTTCTAAAAAATATTTAACTTGGGACGGCATCGATCCAAAATACGTCGGAAATCCCCATATCACTCCATCTGCCCAGTGGAAATCTTCTATTTCCGCTGTTTTAAATATTTTCTGCTTTTCGCTTTCACGCTCATAATTTTCTTTTCTTTTTCCAATTTGAAATGTTGCGGAAATTCCTTTTTTATCAATCATCAACGGATTTTCTCTAATAGCCGGAATTAAACGATCAGTAAATTCGGGAATTTTTACACATCGTACATCTGTTTTCTCAATCGCCTTTGCTCCTTCGCAAACAGATTGCGCCATTTGTCTTATATGTCCGAAAGCACTATAAAAAACAACTAAAATATTTGCCATAAAGCTTTCTGCTCCTAACCTTTTAAAATTACAAATAAAAACCGATTTGAATATTTCTATATCAGTATTGGGACAGAATCAAAGCCTTTTAAATTACATATAAAAAACGGTTTCCATCGGATTGGTGTGAAGCAAAACTCTGCCCTTCTTTATCACATAGCGGCAATGGGGCTGAAGGCGAATCAAATCTATAGCATGATCAACCGGGAACGTAATGATATTTGCTTCATTTCCTACCTTTATTCCGTAATCGTTGATTTGCAGAGCTTTAGCTCCGTTTATCGATATCATGCTAATCAATTCCTCCAATTCCTTCATTCCCGTTAAATGACCTGCATGAGCAGCCATATGTGCAGCCTGCAATATATTCCCGTTACCTAACGGATAAAACGGGGTCATGATATCGTCATGGGCGATGCAAACATTGATATTTTTTTGCAGCATCTCTTTTATTCTCGTAATCCCTCGCCCTTTAGGATAGGAATCATATCTTCCTTGCATTGCCGTGTTGATCAGAGGACAAGCTACAATATGAATTTTGGAACTCGCAATCAAATCTAATAATTTGGCAGCATAATTATCCGGATAATAGGCCATTGCACACGCATGACTTGCAGTCACTTTGTCCTCCAGTCCTGATGAAATCGCCAATGATGCAACTGTTTCAATAAACCTCGATTGCGGATCATCGATTTCGTCACAAAAGAAATGAAGAAATAGGCCGTATTTTTCAGCCAAAGAAAAGCAGAATCGAATGGATTCGATCCCTTCCTCCCTCGTTCGCTCCAAGTGAGGAACAGCACTGACCCCGTCAGCGCCCAGCTTGATTGCTTCAAGCATCCGTTCCTGATTTTCCGGACATGAGAATAAACCATTTTGAGGAAAAGCAATGATTTGCAAATGGATGATATCCTGCAAGTCTGATTTCAGCTTCAGCAATGTTTTGAAAGCAACGAGACGTTCATCGGAAATATCTGCGATCGCTCTTACATATAAAACACCGAATTTCATTAACTGATTCAGCGCCTTCCTGGCTCGCTCGTAGACATCTTCCATCGTCAAAGTTTGCTTCCGTTCGTTCCATAATAAAATTCCTTCTAATATCGAGCCGCTTTGATTCCAGCTCGGCTCTCCGGCAGTAAATGCCGTATCAAGATGAATATGTGGTTCGACAAATGGCGGCATGGCTAAATCTCCACAGCCGTCTATCACTGCTTTTCCTTGCAGGGGATAAGGGGAAATTTCAGCAATGATCCCGTTTTGAATCCCGATAAAATGATGCCTTTCTTGATTGGGTAGTCTGATATTTTCTAATACAAGGTCATACATATTGTAAATTCCTTTCAAATTTTGCATATTGGCTTTCCGTCTCGTGCTGATACATCAACAACTGGCGATCGTTCCAATGTTCAGCTTTTTTAGATTGATAGAGCAGTTTTCCGTTTCGAAACACATATCTTTCAACAGGCAGATTCGTAAAGATGTCTTCTACTGATCTAGCTTTTAATAGAACGAAGCTTGCCTTCGTTCCGCATCTTACACCGTAATTTTTTAAATTTAATAATTTTGCCGGATATTCGGTAATCATCCGAATAATTTGTTTTAGGCCTTCACCGCTTCCTAAATGGGCAACATATGCAGTTAGCAAACCGATTTGCAGCAAATCCGCCTTCCCGAATGGATGAAATGGATCATGAACATTATCGGAAGCAGCCGCAAGCGTCGCCCCGCTTTGCAAAATTTCATGAATTCTTGTGACGCCACGGCGGACAATCCCTTGATCAAATCGACCTTGCAAGTACATATTGGCACCCGGCAGCGTCATCGCTCCAATTTGTGCCGCCGCCATCCGTTCAATTAAAGAAAGAGCTTTTTCTTGTTCCATTGGCGCCAAAGAGCAAAGGTGGCCGGCTACAACTCGATTGTGAAATTGCCGCTCCATTGTTTTTTGGATAATATAATCCAGTGTGCATACGTTCGGATCATCACTTTCATCTACATGCAAATCAATCGGTTTGTCGTACTTTTCTGCCAACGAAAACAAACCGTCAATTTGCTTCTCAGGGTTTTCAGCTAAATGAGGAGCTCCGCCAATTCCATCAGCCCCCATTTTGATCGCTTGTTCAATCCATTCCAGCTCTCTTTTCGAATCGTCGTCAGGCAGTAAAAACATTGGAATGACTTGAATCGTAATGTATTGTTTTAATTTTTCTTTTACGTTTAAAACAGCTGTCAACGCCCGGAACACAACGTCTTCCCCTAAAGGCAATTCAAAATTGACATGTGTGCGAATGGCTGTTGTACCATGGCTTAGTGCATTCAGTGCAGTTTTCATCGCCCGATACTCAATTTCTTCCACCGTGAAATGGGGAGATTGCTTCCGGTAATTTATTACTGCTTCTTGAAGCGTCCCGCTTGCGTTCGGAACTTTACTGAGAGAATAGGCTTTATCTAAATGCATATGAGCATCAACAAAGCCGGGCAGCAACACATATCCTTGACAATCAATGAATGAATCGGAAGATGAGTTAAGGGCCTCTAAAGTTTTAAAGTCTTCGCGCTGAAGATAAGAAGGCTGCTTTGTGATTTTTTCATATCGATCATCGTTAATGATGATTTCAAAGAGAGAACCAGGATCTTCAAGCGGCAGACAAACATTCAGCAAATGCAGTTGACTCATAGCTTTCTCCCCTTTTTGTCCAACTTGCTCCGAGGCGCATTTTTAATTTTTCGCCAAAAACTCGTTTGTGTAGGCATTGGCGATATCTTCTTTCTTTTTAATTAAACCTAGTTCATAGAGTTGATTTTGCAAGGTGTTCCACCGTTCTTGAGACATATAGCCGAAGCCGTGGTCTTTCGCATCGTGCCCGAAAATTAAGTTCAGCTGCTGTTCAGCCCCATATTTGAGCGCCTCCATTGATAAATCAGGATTATATTCATGTATAAATGGATTTACTTCATCCGAATGATCTTTATAATACTCCCACCCTTTCGTTGTCGCTTCCATAAACCGTTTGACGAGTTCAGGTTTTTCTTTGACCATTTTTTCGGTTGTAAATATTACATTGCCATAAGGCTGGTAGCCGGAATCGTGAATCAGTAAATATTTCGTTTCGATTCCTTGCTGCTTTAAAGCGAAAGGCTCCGCCGTAATGTAGCATTGGGTAACTGACTCTTTATTCTCTATAAATGGAGTCAGCTGTCCGCTATATGCCATTTCTTTCGCATTGTCGAGCTGATAAGCCTTTTTTATATATGCCCAGTACCCTGTTCCAGGTGCCGTGTACACCGTTCGCCCATTCAAATCGGAAAAATCTTTAATATTTTGATCAGCATGGTACAACAACGCCTGCGGATTCACTTGAAAAATGGCTCCGATCGCCACAATGGGTATTCCTTTATCGCGAGCTAATAAAATATCGTCAGCTTGAGTGATTCCAAAATCGGCTTCCCCAGATGCCACTATTTGAATGGGGGAAACTTGCGGCCCGCCTGGCTCTATTGTCATATCAATGCCTGCTTCTTTATAAAAGCCTTTCATCAAAGCTGCATAGTTGCCTCCATGTTCCGGTTCGGCAAACCAGTTCGTGACTTGCTTCACTTTTTCCAATTTTTCTGAGTCCTCTTTGACTTCTTCGTTATTAGTTGAAGCTGATTGGCTGCCGCATCCAGCTAAAAGAACGAGTAGAAATAAAATGAAGATTTTTGTATATCCCTTCCCTTTTGCCTGCATACGAATCCTCCTGCTATTTTTGATATTTTTCTAGTTACATTTCTGCTTCATGCCAAGAACCTAGTGCCGATAATAAGAACTTTTTTCGGTATATTTCAGCCGTTTCAATTCATTTTCCCATCGTTACACTTGTGCATAAGAGGTGACGTCCGCTATTTTTCCTGGATTCAGCAAATGAAACGGATCATTTTTTTGCTTGGTTTTTATGATTTCATCCATTCGTAAACTCCAACCGCCGAATCCCAACAAATAAGTATGCGGATCATGCACTTTAGCTCCTATATTCAGGAAAAATTGTATGATTTCATACAGCCGTTTCTCGCTTGTAAAGCGAACGACCGGCAAGGCCGTTGGAATAATTGCTCCGTTTCTTTTTATAAATTCAAAATGAAGAAGGACTTCTTCACCAAATTCCTTTTTTAACAAATGGACTTGATGATAAAGGTGTTGAATATCAAACTCAACTTGCAAGTAAGTAATATTGTCTTCATTTTTGCAGGCCCACAGCGTGGAGTGGTTCCAAGTAAAATCCGAAAGGCGGACCCCTTTTCGATACTGCTTGGCAGGAATGGTATGTGCCAATATTCCTTTATGTTCGGCAACGAGTTCGACAAATTCACTTTTTGCTTTTTCATCGACCTCAATCATCGTTAACGTTTTTTCAGGCAAAATATATTGTTTTAAAGGAGCGAAATGCTTTGTCAAAGCTCCTTCACATACTGATAAGAGCCTTTTTTTCATAGTTTCTATGCCCGAAAATTGATGGGCGAAATTTATCGCTTCATCTAAATGGTCATGAAAAACCATTGCTTGCATCCAATCTGTTTTCTCCTCGATCGGCAATTGCAGCTCTGTCATGACACCTAAAGTTCCGTAATTGTGAATATATTGCTCGAGTTTATCGCCTGAAACAACAATTTTTCTCGGCTTTTCCTCAATTGTGTAAACCAAAGCGCTGTGCACATTGCCATCCCACAAATTGCCCCATGTAATGGAGCCGATTCCTCCCGATCCTCCCGCCACAAAACCGCCAATCGTTGCTTGAATATATGTGCTCGGCATAATTCGCAGCTCTTTTCCGTTTCGCTCTAATATCCGTTCAAGCTTGCCGATTCTTATTCCCGCTTGTACCGTTACAGCGTTTTCGCCGATTTCAAGTACTTGATGAAACCTCGTCATGTTGATCACAATACCGCCTTGAAGAGGTACGGCCTGACCATAATTTCCTGTTCCAGCACCTCTGACCGTAATCGGAATTTTTCTTTTTACGGCGAATGATATTAACGAAACTAATTCCTCTTCTGACTCCGGAAAGGCGATGCAATCGGCCAGTTTATCCTTTAGCTTTTGTGTGAGAATGGGTGAATACCAATAATAATCTTTAGAAAATTTTCCTCTTGAAGCTGCATCGAACAGAACTTTTTCCTTCCCTAAAAGCTGCTGTATTTCTTTTTTCCAAGCCATACTTCCACACCTCCAAAGTTTTCTTTATGTTTGAAACAATTGATCATCCTTTCTATGTCAAAGGACTGTACTGCTTTTCGGTAGAAATGTTGATGAGATCATCCATTTCGAATTCCGCCATTTCCCGCAAAACAACCGCCAGCTTTTCACCCAAACGGTTGGCGATGATTTCTCCCGTTTCTTTTGAAGCTTTTTTTGCATTTCCTAAAACCCCGGATTTCGAAATATCTTCCATCCTCCAAGCAACATAATGGCTGCCTTTTAATTGAAGATGCTTTGCGCTTTCCGGAAACTGGATGAACTCATCGGGACAAAGCTCTTTTTTCACCCAATCGGTTTTGAAGGAAAGAATGAAGGATGTTTCGATTTCTCCCCCGTGGATTCCGTATGCAGCCTCTTTTTCCTCAATGAGATCCTCTGAGACATTGAAGTCATAGCTGTTCAACCGGAAAGTCATCAAACCTGTTTCAATGCGGATATCGCGGGCAACGGAATTGAGTAAATCATGGTTTCCTCCATGTGAATTAAATAAGACAAATTTTCTAAATCCGCTTTTTTTCAGACTTGCGGCAATATCCTTGATCATTGCCTCTAAAGTGCTCCCAGATAATGAGATGGTTCCTGCATATCCGAGATGTTCGATGCTTTTGCTGTACGCAATTGGAGGCAAAATCCAAATATTATCTTCTTCTTTTAAATGTTTGCAAGCTGAATGCAAAATCCCCTCCGCTATTAAAGAATCAGTAAATACCGGTAAATGAGGCCCATGTTGTTCAACTGCACCAACCGGCAAAATGATTAAAGCATTTTGCTTTGGCAATTCAGCAATTTCCTTACTCGTTAGTCTTGCAAAAAATTTCTGTTCAAATGCTTCTCCCTGGTAGCGAAATTCCATGCCGTTTCCCCTCCGAACAAATGATTACTTTTGTGAAAAAAGAAAAGCCGCAGGAAAAGAAAAACAATAAGTTTTTTCTTTCCTACGGCTTGTTTCCATCCCGTAAACAGGATCAAAACAATACCGAATGATCTATGGATAGCCTAAAGGACGGAAAACGTCCTTCAAGCTAACTCATTTTTTTTAAGAATAATTGTCATGCATGCTGAGCCAGTGGAAGGATCATAATCTTTTAAAACCGAAAAAACGTTTAGTCCGACAATTGTTTCCATTTTATATTTAAATCGCTTTTTAAATTCATCAATTAATAACGAATCTGCCCACATTGTCAAAGCTCCATCTACTTTTTCAAGAATTTGCAAAGCAGGATCCCGTTTATGCAACCCGAAAATTAAAATTTTTTCATCCGTTACTTCAACTCGCAGTTGAATCACACCTGTTTGAAAAATTTCTTTATTTACTTCGTTGTAAATTCTCGCAATATCTTTTTTTAATGATTGCCTCTGTTCTGTCAAAAGGCTTTTGTCTTTCAAAAAACCACCTCTTTTCTTAAAAATGATTTTACAATTTTTCAAAATGTTTGATTATTTCTTTGTTAAGTTTTTTTCCACATTTTTTTATTTTTGTCATAAATTCTTACACTTTTATTGAATTTACCTGCATACATTCTTAGAATGAATTTCAATACTTATAGCAAGGAGAAAGGAATATGAAGAGCCTGTTGATCAAAAACGCACAAATTATTACGATGAATCATGCGGATGAAATTTTCACGGGAGATATTTTCATCGAAAATGGCATCATAAGCAACATAGGGAAAAATCTTGCATGTGACGCCGATCAAATCATCAATGCAGAAAATCGGACCGTCATTCCGGGCTTCATTCAAACCCATGTTCACCTATGTCAGACACTTTTCCGCTCACGGGCGGATGACTTAGAATTGTTAGATTGGCTGAAAAAACGAATTTGGCCATTGGAAGCAGCACATGATGAGGAATCGATCTATTATTCTGCATTGCTCGGCATTGGAGAATTGATTGAAAGCGGGACCACAACGATTGTCGATATGGAAACCGTTCACCATACAGAAGCAGCGTTTCAAGCGATTGCAGGAAGCGGAATCAGAGCTTTATCAGGCAAGGTGATGATGGATCGTGGCGACGATGTGCCAATGGAGCTTCGCGAAAAAACAGCTGATTCTCTCCAAGAAAGCGTTGATTTGCTTGAAAAATGGCATATGTTTGCAAACGGAAGAATTCAATATGCCTTTTCTCCCCGATTTGTCCTTTCATGTACAGAAGAACTGTTAAAAGAAGTTCAACGGCTTTCTGAAATATATCAAGTAAAAGTTCATACTCATGCAGCGGAAAATCAGGAAGAAATCATGCTGGTTGAACAGCAGACAGGGATGCGAAATATCGAATATCTTGACTATCTTGGACTTGCCAATAAACGATTGATTTTGGCGCACTGCATCTGGCTGGATGAAAAAGAAAAGAAAATCATTAAAGACAGAGGAGTAAATGTTAGCCATTGCCCCGGGTCTAATTTAAAATTAGCTTCAGGAATTGCGGATATTCCCGGGCTGATGGAAATGGGAGTTTCGTTAAGCTTAGGCGCAGACGGAGCGCCTTGCAACAATAATTTAAATATGTTTCAGGAAATGAAGCTTGCTGCCCTCATCCAAAAGCCGAAACACGGCCCTTCCGCAATGAAAGCAAAAGAGGTATTTAAAATGGCGACCATCGGCGGGGCAAAAGCGGTCGGATTGGAAAAAGAGATTGGCAGTATTGAAATCGGCAAAAAGGCAGATTTAGTGATTCTAAATTTACATCATTTTCATACTTTCCCTTCCTTTGAGGCTGATCCGATTTCGCGGATCGTTTATTCTGCTTCAAGGGATAATGTAGAAACAACCATTATAAATGGGGAGATTATAATGGAAAACAAAAAAATAAAAACACTCGACAAAGAAATTGTTTTAAGAGAAGCAGACCGCTCGATCAAAAGAATGCTCAAAAAAGAAAAAGCAGTTTTCCACTGAAATCCGAAAAAGGGGGTGTCTAATAAGTCGTTTTTACGGATTATTGACGCCCCCATTAATGTTTTAGAAACGTTGATATATCGGTGTTTATGATTTTTTGTTTTCAATGGGGATTTGACTTTCTGGACAGCCCCACTCTCCCTATGACAATCTATTATGATTGTTTTGCAAAAGCTTCGCATAATATCGGCCATGAAAATTTTCCACCTCGATGCCTGCTTCAAAAAAGTCTGACAATCGTTCACTTGAAAGCAGCTCTTCTGTTCTTCCCTCAGCAAAAACCTTTCCTTCCTTTAATAACAGGGAATTGGTGAAGCAAGGCAAAATTTCTTCAACATGATGCGTCACGTACAGGATCGTTGGCGCATTGGGCCTTTTGGCAATTGTTTCAATCAGCCCTAAAAGCTCTTCTCTCGCCAATAGATCAAGACCATTACACGGCTCATCTAAAATAAGGAGCTTCGGCTGAGGCATAAGCGCACGCAAAATCAGCACTTTTTGCTTTTCCCCTTGGGAAAGGCTGTCATATGTACGCCCGCTTAGTTTTTCCACCCCGAATAGCGTCATCAAAGACCGCATCTCTTCTAAATCGTGTTCATCCGGTGTTTCATATAAGCCGATTGACGCGAATTTTCCGCTCAAAATAACTTCTTCAACAAGATCATGTCCGTAAATTTTTTCTTGGAGCGATGAGCTGACAAGACCGATTTTTTTCCGAACCTCGCGAAAATCTGCCTTGCCAAAAGTAAATCCAATGACGGAAACCGTTCCTTTTGAAGGAAACAAATAGCCGTTTAACAAATTGAGCAATGCTGTTTTCCCCGCTCCATTTCTTCCTAAAATACACCAATGCTCGCCTTCATCAACATTCCAATTTATATTCTCCAAAATATATTTTTTGTTGCGAATGAGCGAAACATTTTCAAGTGCAATCACCATACGCTTGCTCCTCTCCATACGTTACATTATAATTATTATTCCAAAAATTTCTGTTGAAGGAAAGAGAGGATCATTGAAAAATCTGATTTTTCCATCAAAAGTGTTTCCTTCTTTCTTCAGATTGGTTTAGTTCCATTAGGTATTTATGCGAGTGAAACATTTGTAAGATAAAACCGTAGAAATAATCAAAATGTTTTGTAAAGCGTAAGGGGGAAGCATTGTGTCAACAGATACGATCGTTTTTTTAATCACTATGGGGTTCACACTTATTATACACGGGGGCCTGACGTATTTAGTCGTAAAGAAGCAGGATTACAGCTTAATATCGGGCTTCTACAACAGACCGGAAGAAGAACAGCAGCGATTAATTGAAAACGGTTATCCGCAGGCAATTGGTAGATTGCTGCTTTATACGTTCATCATTTTGTTCATTTCGGTCATTTTAGCACTTTTTCAAATCCCATATGGATTTGAAATAGGCATGCTGCTGTTTCTCATCGTACTGCTCGGCGGTTCGATCTATGTACAAAAATATGAACTAAAGCATAAACGGAAAAAATATTATTGGATTACCGGAATTATTGCGGCTATTGTGATCATATTCGTTATCGTTTTAGGCTATTTGGGACTTGAGGAGCATGATGTGATCATAAATGACCGTCAGTTAAAGGTAACGGGTTTATATGGGGTGGAATGGCCGATTGATGAGATTGACCGTGTGAAGCTGTTGGATGAACTTCCCGATGTCGTTGCCAAAAGTAATGGCTTTGCGGCTTTTAATCGTTTGAAAGGATCTTTTCGGCTAAAAGAGCCGTACGGTGGAGGAGGAAAATTGTTTGTTTACAAAGGGCGTGCACCGTATGTATATATCGAAAAAGATGATGATTATATCATTTTGAATCAAAAAGACGGGAGCGAAACGCAAAAGCTGTATGACAAATTACTGGAAAAGATAAGCGAATGATAATTGTGCACATGGAACCCTGATCTACAAATATATAACGGAAACTTTACAGCAATTCTCTTTTTCATGCCCGATATCCGAATATTCATTAACATTGCATTGGAAAATGTATTTAGAGGCTCCCCATTCAGGCAGCCTCTTAAATTTTCAATCATTGCTCAATCCGATCGGAAAACCTATTAATCTACTACTTTCAAAACAATTTGACCATCTTCTACTACCGCGACTTTTCTTTTCACTTCCAATCTTCCGTCATCACCGATTGATGGAATCTCGTATACACGTTTGTCTTTTGGCAGATTATCCAGTCCATCTTGCATATGTTTGCGAATAGCTTCCGCATCGTCAACAGTTTTTGCTGCTTTCATCGCTTCAACGAAAATATACGTAGCGATATAGTTGAGCCCTGATTCAGAGCTAGGTTCATCTTTAAATTTTGCTCGATAGTTTTCGACAAATGCCGGCGCTCCCGGATCATTAGATTTTACGAGCGGCAGCACTCCAACAGAACCTTCTAATACGTCATAGGAACCTGTTATTTTTTCCATAAAATCCAGTTTTGCCTGATCCATGATAATGAATCCGCCTTTAAATCCTAGCTCTCTAGCTTGCTTTGCCACTTTTGCAGTAGGTTCTGAAGCTCCGCCTATAAATAGAACATCCGGTTTCTCTTTAAGAGCATTGGTGACAATGGTGAAAAAGTCGGTTTCCTTTGAAAAATCAATGGATGAATGATATACAACCTTTCCGCCCTTCTTTTCCCATTGTGGAAGCAAAGTTTTTGTCCAGTCTTTCCCATATTGGGTAGACGGCGGAAGAGCGGCTAATTTTTTGCCAAACCGTTTCATGGCATAATCTGTAAAAGGTTCCACGTAGCCGTCATAACGCGGCGGTATGCCGATCGTAAGGGAGTTCCCGGCATCAGTTACATCCGGTTCACTCGTATAGGCACCAATCAAAAACTTTTCAGTCTCATTAAATACTTGAAGCGCCATCACTCCACCGCTGTGCGGCGTAAAAATAATAGGTGTTTTATATTCTTGAAGAAGCCGTTTGGCATTAGAGGCTGTTTCATTCGGCAAATATTTGTCATCAAGAGGGACGATGTTTAATTTATAGGTTTTTCCATTTATTTCAAAGCCTCCGTTGTTATTAATTTCTTCTGCGGCCATTTTTATGCCGTTCAGTGTCCGTTCTCCATATAAAGCAGCCGGTCCGCTTAAAGGACCGCTAAAGCCGATATTTACCGTTCCTTCTCCGCTTTTGCTTGATGATTCCTTCTGGCCGCCAGTAGATTGGCTAATTTGAGAGCCTGCACAAGCTGCTAAACCAACCATCATTAAGAGCAGAAGCCCCGCAGCAAAAAGACGTTTCAGTTTTTTCATATTTTTCCCTCCGGTTTTATTTTCTTAATTTTCAATAAAATTAAAAATGATTTATGCACCGAGATATGCCTTCCTTACGTTGTCATCAGCAAACAATTCCTCTGATGAACCTTCGACGACAATGGAGCCATTTTCAAGTACATAGCCTTTATGCGCAATATGAAGCGCTGCATTAGCATTTTGCTCAGCAAGTAAAATCGTCGTTTCGGTCTTATTAATCTGTTTGATCACTTCAAACATTTGGGCAACGATGATCGGTGCGAGCCCGATTGACGGTTCATCAAGGAGCAAAAGCTTCGGTTTTGACATTAACGCTCTTCCAATCGCTAACATTTGCTGCTGTCCGCCGCTTAAAGAACCTGCCAAATCGTTTCGTTTTTCTTTTAAAATCGGAAACAACTCATAAACTTCGTGTAATGTGTTTTCAATCTCTTTTTTTTGTTTGCGGTGAATAAACGCGCCCATCATAAGATTTTCGTATACGGTCATTCTTGGAAATAATTTGCGGCCTTCCGCACATTGAACAATGCCTGTTTTGACAATCTGAGCCGGGGAGCTTTGATCAATTCTCTTTCCTTCAAACATAATTTCTCCTTCTGTACACTTGTGTAAGCCCCCGATCGTTTTGAAAACTGTGCTTTTGCCGGCACCATTAGAACCCAATAAAACTACAATCTCACCTTTGCCCACTTCGATGTCGACATTTCTAACAGCCTTATATGCTCCGTACTGAACGGAAACACCCTTTAGTTTAAGCAATGGCACTCCCTCCAAGATAAGCCTTAATGACTGTTTCATTATTTTGTATTTCTTCAGGTGTTCCTTCTGCAATTTTTTTCCCATGATTCAGAACCATTATTTTATGAGCCAAATTCATCACCATTTTCATTTTGTGTTCGATTAAACAAACGGTAATGTTATGTTGAACGATTTTTTCGATTAAGTTTGCCAGCCCCTCCGTTTCTTCCGGATTGATGCCGGCAGCAGGCTCATCTAGAAAAATGATTTCCGGCTCTGTTGCAAGTGCAAGTGCGATCGCCACTCTTTTTTTCTCTTCCTGCGAAATGTTGGCGACGATCTTATTTTCCATATTGGTTAATCCGACAAACTTTAAAACTTCGAACGCTTTTTCCTTCGATTGTTCCTCCTCCCTCTTTAACCGCTTTGTAAGAAATAACGCATCAATCAGATTGGATTTTGTTCGCAAACGAAACCCGATCAAAACGTTATCCAATACATTTGCCTGTTCAAAAAGATGGGTTGTTTGAAACGTACGGGCAATTCCAAGCTTGGCAATTTTGTTGGGAGGAAGACGAGTAATGTCCTGCCCTTTAAACATCACTTGTCCTGAGCTCGGCGGATAAAAACCGCTGATCAAGTTGAAGAAAGTCGATTTGCCTGCGCCGTTAGGACCAATGATTGCATTGATTTTTCCTTTTTCAACCGAAAAATTCACATGATCTACAGCTACAAGACCACCAAATTGTTTCGTTAGCTGGCGGGTTTCCAAAAACAATGTTATCCCTCCTCCGCTCTTTGTGTGGCTGACTTAGCAGACATTGAAAGACGCTTCTTTTTTTCTTGCATTTTCATTTTCCAACTGAAAATTCCACCGACAATGCCTTTCGGATAGAAAATAATTAACAAGGTTAATAAAGGGCCAAAAATAAGCATTCTATAATCTTGAAGAAATTGGAGCTGCTGAGAAATCCAAACAATTAACAGCGTTCCAACAATCGGACCGGAAAGAGTTCCAATTCCTCCGACAAGAAGAAAGATTAAAAAATCAAATGTCATCGTTATATAACTTATATCTGGACCGATAAAACGAATAAAGGATGCATACAAAATTCCCGACAATGCAGCAAAAAAAGTTGAAAGGACAAAGGAAACCAATTTATTTTTCATTGTGGATATTCCGATCGTCTGGGCCAGCTCTTCACTGTTTCGAATGGCGATCAACGTTCTTCCTGTCAGCGAATGAACAATCCGGTACATCATGAAAATAGCAGCAAGCAGGAAAAATAAGTTAAAATAATATTGACTGACGGGTGAACGGAACGAGATAGGGCCAAGATCAGGCGGAACAGGAATCCCAATCAGACCTCTCACTCCGCCTGTTAAACTTTCCCATTTATCAATCACGAGATAAATTATATAGCCAACACATAGCGTATAAATGGCAAAAAAGTGTTCTTTTGTTTGTAAGGCAACGAGGCCGATGACCAACCCAATGATGCATGTGATCGCACATGCAAGAAAAAAGGCCAGCCAATAATGAATCTCGAATTTTACCGTTAATATCCCCAGCGAGTAAGCTCCGATAGCAAAAAAGCCTGCGTGCGCCAAAGACAAATATCCCGTATAGCCAGCTATTAAATTTAAGCCGTACACTCCGATCATCCAAATAAATGACAGCGTCATGATATGGAAAAAATAATCATTTTGAATGATGAACGGAAGCAAAAGGGCAAGGAGGACAATGCTCAATACAACAGCTTTTTGTTTGAAACGAGCTGTCATGAATGTCCCCCCTTTGCGAATAATCCGGTCGGCTTAAATGTTAAGATGAGAACGAGGAGAATAAAAGCAAAAATATCTTTATAATCGTTCGATATATATGTTGCCCCTAAGCTTTCAGCAAACCCTAAAATGTATCCGCCAATAATCGCTCCCGGGATGCTCCCCATCCCTCCAATAATAATAATGACGAACGCTTTTAAGATCACAAGATGACCCATCCCCGGAAAGACAAGATTGATAGGGGATGACAAAGAAGCTGCAATCGCAGCAAGCGCTCCGGAAATCATAAAAGTAAGCATTGCCATTTTGTTTGTATTGATGCCGACTAAATGAGCACCCTCTCGGTTTTGGGACATCGCAATAATAGCAGATCCAATGAACGTTTTTTTCAGGAATAAAAACAGTAATATCATCACGACAACGGTAGAGATAATAATAAGAAGCCTTTGCATGGTGAACGTTAACCCCATTACGGAGACCACCTGACCATATGGGGTCGGCATTGTTTGATAGTCAGCCCCCCAAACAAATTGGGCAAACGCCTCAAGAAACAGGAGAATTCCGATTGCGGCTATTTTATCCTGTATCGGCGGAGCATCTCTTAACGGATAAAAAATAAACCGCTCCATCAGCACTCCCATCAGCCCGACTATTACCATGGAAATCATGATGGCAATCCAATAATACAGCCCAAATTTCGTCATCATGGTTAATGTTATATATCCCCCCATCATATAAAGGGCTCCGTGGGCAAAGTTAGGGATATGCAAAATGCCGTATACAAGCGTTAATCCTAAAGCAACCAAACTGTAAACGCTTCCAACTGTTAGTCCATTAAAGATCTGCTGCGCAAAAATCTCCATCATTCTCCCCCTTTCGCAGAATGAAAACATTGCTTACAACAAATTGCGACAAATTAGTTACCCGCCGTTTTTTTCTTTTCTTCCTCTTGAAGCTGGCGCCATAAAATTTTGCCGCTGCCTGTGACAGGCAACTCTTTTCTAAATTCAACATAGCGAGGATACTTGTAAGCAGCCATATGCTTTTTTGACCATTCAATCATATCGTCGACACTTATTTTTCCTTCATAACCTTCCTCTAAAACGATAAAGGCTTTAACAGTTTCTCCTCTTTTCGGATCGGGAATTCCGATTACACATGCTTGCTTAACAGCTGGATGTTTATAAAGGTACGACTCTATTTCAGACGGCCATACTTTAAATCCAGATATATTAATCATTCGTTTGACTCGATCGACGATGAAGAAATATCCATCATCATCATAACGTCCTAAATCCCCTGTTCGAAAAAATGTTTTTCCATCCAATTCGATAAAGGCTTTGCGATTTTCTTCTTCTCTGTTATAATAGCCGACCATCACTTGCGGACCATGAACGATAATTTCTCCTACTTCGCCAACTCCTAGTTCTTGCAGTGTTTCCGGATCAATAATGCGAGCATCCACATCAAAAGTCGGGATGCCGAGACATTGCCATTTTGGTCTGTCAGAAGGATTCAAGTGAGTTTGCGCAATGGTTTCAGAAAGACCGTATCCTTCGATAAAATATAGTCCGGTCATTTTATACAGCTTCTCTCCCAGCGCTTCAGGAAAAGCCGCTCCTCCTCCTGAAATAGAAGTTAAGGAAATCAAATCTTCCGCTTTTAGGCTAGGATTGGAAAGGAAATCAACAAGCATCGTGCTGATCGTAACCCAATGAGTGCATTTTTGGCTTTTGATCAGCTCAACTGCTGCTTCTCGATCCCATCTCGTCATGATCACGATCCGGCTTCCTGCAAAAATTGGTAAATGCATGCCCATGATCATGCCTGTTACATGAAACATTGGCAAAGTTGCAAGATGAACCGTATTTGCTGTTGCCCGAGCCCAATAATATCCTCCAACAATGTTGGCTTGGACGGTCTTGTTCGTATGCATACAACCTTTTGGCACACCAGTAGTACCGGATGTATATGGAATAACTGCTAAATCTTCAGGCAAGGCAAAATGTTCGCCTGGAATATCATTCGCCTGAATGGCATCCATCCATAGAAACTGGTTATAACTGTTAAAACGAATTGGAGGCATTTTCACTTCTTTTGGCAGCTTGCCATCAAACCCAACTCCAACATAATCCGAGTATGCTGCGATGAGAAGCTTCGTAAGAGATGTGTTGTGGAGCAGCGGTTCAACCTTTTCATTTAATTCCTGACCGATAATGGCAGTTTTTATTTCAGCATCTCGAATATAAAACTCCAGCTCCTTTGTTGTCAGCATAGGGTTAATGGGAACTACAACTGCATTTGCTCTTATGATTGCATAGTAGGCAATGATAAATTGCGGGGAGTTTTGCATAAACAATAAAACTCGTTCTCCTTTTAATACATTGAATTTTTGCTGTAAAAAACCAGCTATTCGATTTACTTCTTCATCCAGTTGGCGATACGTGATCGAACGGCCGTAATAATAGATAGCTTCATGATCAGGATAGCGTCTTGCTGTTATTTCTACATTTTCGTAAATAGAAGTTTCCGGAACCGTTAACGATTTCGGAAGTTTAGGCCAAAATTTGTGATGAAGTGTCAGCAAACGGACCACTCCTTCATGAAATATATTCAAGAAAGCATAAGAATTTAAAAAACAATGATTAATATTTTATCTAAAAAAAACTCTATTGATTATTGGCAAAAAGAAAGGGGAAATCTTTTTAAATATCTAACATCTGCCCATTTAACACTTTTAAAATAAAATTTTGCAAGTTTTCCTCCGAAGCTTTCCCCTTCAGAATAAAATCAATTGTCACCCATGAAATTGCAAATTCCCACTGCGGAAAATGCTTTTTAATCCTCTTTGCATTCCGATTTCAATCAATGTTTGACCTCGTTTCCCCTTTCTTTCAATGCTGTGGAAGCTAAACGACGCATGTTTTTTAGGAAATTGTTGTAATATGCCTATAGGCGATTTCAGGCAAATTTACGGTGCACCTCAATTTCTTCTTTAGTTTCAATAGATTTTCAATGGAACTGATGCAAATATTTTTAACAATTCTTCTTTGTTAACAAAATAATCTCATTGCCACACCTATCAAATGAACCGTTTCTTTAATACTTGTTTTGATTATTGCCTTGAAAATTTTTTCATTTTTCTATTAAGAGGCGAAGAGAGGCAGTTTTTACTTTTGTTATTCCCGTTCGATAATCGTTGCAATTCCCTGTCCCCCGCCGATGCAAGCTGTTATTAAAGCATACCTTCCTCCTGTTCGCTGCAGTTCATAGACAGCTTTTGTGATTAAGATCGCGCCCGTTGCACCAAGCGGATGGCCGTGAGCAATCGCTCCGCCGTTTACATTTAATTTTTCAGGGTTTATATTTAACTCCCTGTCGCATGCGATGACTTGAGCGGCAAACGCCTCATTTATTTCAATGAGATCGATATCGTCCAAAGTCAGTCCTGCTTTTTTCAGCACCTTTTTTGTTGCTGGAACGGGTCCAATCCCCATAATATTTGGATCTACTCCAGCTACAGCATACTCGCGAATGGCTGCCAACGGGGTTAAACTTAATTCCTCTGCCTTTTCCCTTGACATAACAACTAATGCTGAAGCGGCATCATTTAAACCAGAGCTGTTTCCAGCCGTAACTGTTCCGCCTTCTAAAAAAGCCGGCGGCAGCTTTGACAAAGCCTCCATCGTCGTTTGAGGACGGGGATGCTCATCCGTTTGAAAAACGATCGGCTCTCCTTTTTTGACAGGGATGGCTATCGGAACAATTTGCTCGTCAAACCGCCCCTCCTTCATGGCGGCGGCCATTTTTTGCTGGCTCTTAAAAGCGAATGCATCCTGTTCTTCACGACTGATCCCATACTTTTTCGCAAGATTTTCTGCAGTAATTCCCATTGGCGGATCACCAATTTCCTTTGGTGACAATTGGGACTTCCGAAAGCTTGGAGGCTTCGGACTATATGGTTTTTCCGGCCGGTCCATTAAATATGGCGCTCGACTCATGCTTTCGGTTCCGCCGGCAATATACACATCCCCGTCTCCAGCCCGGATTGCCTGCGAGGCAAGGTTTACCGCATTAATGCCAGAACCGCATTGCCGATCAACGGTTACGCCGGGAATTTTAATCGATAAACCTGTTTGCAGTGCAGTCAGCCTGGCAATATTCCCGCCGCCGCTTAATACATTTCCAAAAATCACATCATCAATCATATCTGGTCGAATATTAGCCCGTCTTACCGCTTCTTTTATCACTTCAGCTCCAAGCACGTGTGCCGGAACAGAAGCTAGTGCACTGCCTTGTTTTCCTATTGCTGTACGTACCGCCGAAACAATCACGGCATCTCTCTTCACTAATCTCGCGCCTCCTTTATATGCTTTCTTTCACCTTGCAGTTTAAAGCTTTTGAAAAAACTTGAATCTATGTCGGCCAGCTTAGATTGTAAAAACGTATTACGGCAGCTTTTTCCTCATACATTAGAAGTTTACGTACTGCACTTTAGAACAAGCGAAAACTTACATTAATGCGTTTTGGTCTGCTGACCCAACAATAGTGAACTTTTTGACAGTAATGTAGGGCCCCCTCAAACTTTCTCCTTAATATTTCGAAAAGATGACCTCTCCTTTTACGACTTCGCTGTCATGTTGATTTACGGCCGCCACATCAAAACGGTATTGTTGGTCGAATTTTTCTTTTAATGTCGCTTTCAACGTGATCACATCATTTAGAAACACTTTCCCTATAAATCTTACAGAATAATCCTTCACAAACCCTTCATGATAATAAGGGGTAAAAAGTTTTGCCAGATTCCCCATTGTCCACATGCCATGTGCTATAATGCCCGGCAAACCAGCTTTTCTTGCTTCTTCATCTATTGTATGAATCGGGTTATAATCGCCTGAAGCTCCAGCGTATTTAATTAAATCTAATCTTGAAACAGGTTTGAGCTGAATGACTTGTAATGACTTCCCCTCTTGTAAATCAGACAGGCTGTTCAAACGATCATCTCCTTTCGAACCGCTTCCGTAATAATAATCGTTTGTTTAGAAGTAAAAATTATTTCACCGGTTGGATCTTCTCCAAAGCCTTTGAGGACTAAAAATCCCATTTTACCGCTCTTTCCCGTTTTCTCTACATAATCCTCCACTTTTAACCAACAAAAAATTTCTTCTCCTACTATTAACGGCCGTACATAATGAAACACCTGCTCACCATGAATTAGCCCTTTTTTCGGCAGATTCAATCCGGCAATTACCCCAAAATCAAATACTCTCGGAAATGTCGGCGGTGCAATATTGCGTTGATAGCGTGATTTTTTTCCTGTTTCTTCATCGATGAAAATCGGGTGAGGATCTCCGATAGCTTCGGCAAATTTCTTTACAGCACCACTTTCAACGATATTTTTTACCTTGTTAGAACACTTTCCGATATGCTGTTCAAACATTTGGAACCACCCCCGTCGATTTCTAGTTTTTCGGGCCCCCGGTTACATATAACACTTGCCCGTTCACAAAAGACGATCTTTCATCTGCAAAAAATGCTACCGCGTTTGCAATATCAAACGGCTTTCCGCTTCTGCCTACAGGTATATTGGCAGCTCTAGCGCTTACAAACTGCTCAAACGGCACGCCGATTCTTCTAGCTGTTTCCTTCGTCATATCAGTTTCAATAAATCCAGGCGCAACCGCATTTACCGTAATCCCAAACTTGCCAAGCTCAATGGCAAGCGTTTTGGTAAATCCTTGGATCCCTGCTTTTGCTGTTGCATAATTTGCTTGGCCGCGGTTGCCGAGAGCGGAAGTCGATGAAATATTAACAATCCGTCCGTATTTTTTTTCAACCATATATTTTTGAGCAGCCCGTGCGCAGTAAAAAGAACCTTTTAAATGAACATTCATCACGGTGTCCCAATCAGAATCTGTCATCTTGAACAATAAATTATCTCGAATGACACCGGCATTGTTGACAAGAATATCTATCGAACCGAATGTATTCACGACCTCTTCCATCGTACCTTCCACTTGTTCTCGATCAGTCACATCCGCCGCTTTTGCAAAAACCTCAAATCCCTTTTCTTTCAGTTCATTTGCTGTGGCCTTTAACGCTTCCTCATTTAGATCAATAAATGCCACTTTTGCTCCTTCCTCAGCGAAAAGCTCGACAATACTTTTGCCGATCCCACGGCTTCCTCCTGTTATAAAAGCAACTCTCCCATCAAATCGACCAGCCATTTCTGCTCCTCCTAACCATATTTTCGAAAAATTTCGTCATTTCCGGTTAAATTTGTATTAAAGTGACGTTTCATGAATGGTTAAATAAATTGACCGATTTTTACATGTCCTTTTAAAAGGTTTCTTGCAATGATCATACGTTGAATTTCATCTGTACCGTCATAAATTCTCCAAAGCCTTGCTTCCCGGTACCATCTTTCAATTGGCAATTCTCTTGTATATCCCATTCCGCCGTGAATTTGTAAAACTCGATCCACTACTCGATTCCCCATATTTGCGCCAAACAGCTTCGCCATCGAAGCTAAATGCCGATTATCCTCTCCTTGATCAAGAGTATAGGCAGCATTTAATACCAGCCATTTTGCCGCTTCGATTTCAACAGCTGAATCAGCAATTTGCCATTGAATGGCCTGTCTTTCGGCAATCGGTTTTCCAAAAGTAATGCGCTCTTTTGCGTAGTCGATCGCCATTTGCAAAAGACGCTCAGCTGCGCCGACTGCTCTTGCTCCGACAACCCATCTAGCAAAGCCGATCCATTCCAGTCCAAGGCTATAGCCTTTATGCAATCCACCTAAAATATTTTCTTCCGGGACGCGAACATTTTCAAACACCAGCCCGGCCGGTCCCCATTCTCCCATCGTATGAATATACTCTGATCTCCACCCCATTTCTCGATCAACAATGAAGCATGTAACCCCTTCACGGCCATTGGATTCTTTATGCTTTTCTTTATCTGTAATGGCAATGACCATGACAAAGTCTGCTTCGTTTCCGCCAGTGATGAACGTTTTTTCACCGTTCAGCACCCACTCATCGCCGTCTTTTACGGCAGTCATCTTTATGTTTCGTGTATCTGACCCTGCACTTGGCTCAGTCATGGCAAAGCATGACTTCTTCTCCCCATTGATCGTCGGTATTAAATATTTTTTCTTTTGCTCTTCATTTGCATAGTAAAGAATATTATCTGCTGAACCGCCAAATTTAAATGGTACAAACGTTTTCGCAACCTCCATATAGACGATCGCCAGCATAACATTTCCTAAATCTGCTCCTCCGTATTCGGCTGGTGTGTTAATTCCCCAAAAACCAGCTTCTTTCGCTTTCAGCTGAAGCTCTTCAAGCTTGCCAGGCGGAAGGCTGGGCTTTCCTTCCCTTTCATTTCTGAGCACTTCATTTTCCAAAGGCATTAACTCTTTTTCAACAAATTTTTTTATCGTTTTTTGAACCATTTTTTGTTCTTCAGATAGACGTAAGTTCATGTTAATCTCTCCATCCTTTTCCAATTAAGATGAACTATTGATTCTCCTATACTACCGGCCAGAATGCATATCCCTTTGCAGCGGATTTTGATCAGGGGCTTTGAAGCGGTTGATTTTTAAACGATCAAATTTTCAATCAGCATGGCCATTCCCTGTCCACCGCCTACACAAAGAGTTGCTATACCATATCGGTTATTTCTTCGCATCATTTCATAAAGCAATGTCGTGACAATCCGTGCTCCGGTCGCACCTAAAGGGTGGCCGAGAGCGATCGCCCCACCATTCACATTTACTTTTTCATAGTCAAGGTTTAGTTCGCGAATGACTGCAAGCGCCTGAGAAGCAAACGCTTCATTCAGTTCGATTAAATCGATATCTTCCATCTTTTTTCCTGTTCGCTCCAGCAATTTTTGCACCGCTGGAACGGGTCCGATCCCCATAATTTCCGGGGATACGCCTGATTGCGCCCAATTTACAATCCGGGCTAATGGCTGAATGTTCAACCTTTTTGCCTTTTCTTCGCTCATGATGACCAATGCGCTCGCGCCGTCATTTCTGCCGCACGCATTACCTGCTGTCACCGTTCCGTTATGCCGAAAGGCCGGTTTTAATTGCTGCAATTTTTCCAAGGTTGTATTCGGGCGCGGATGTTCATCTGTATGAAAAATGAACGAATTTTTCTTGCTGTTGATTTCAATCGGAACAATTTCAGCTTGAAAATTCCCTTCTTGGATGGCTCTCTCTGCGCGCTTTTGGCTTTCTAATGCAAATAAATCTTGTTCTTTCCGTGAAATATTATATTTTTCCGCAACATTTTCTGCGGTTATGCCCATTCCCAGCTGATCTCCATAGATTTCATTCGGCTGCTGACCTGCCTCAGTATTGGAATCTACCAAATACGGCTGTCCCGCGCCAAAGCGAACACCTCTTAAATAGAAAGGCGCCCTTGACATATTTTCCGTGCCGCCGGCAACGACAATTTCCGCATGGCCTGTTAAAATTTGCTGTACAGCTGAAGCGATTGCCTGCATTCCTGAGGCGCATAAACGATTCACAGTAAAGGCGGTTGCCGTTTCAGGGATTCCTGCCCGCAATGCAGCGACTCTGGCAACATTTGAAGATTCCGTCGTTTGCCTTACCTCGCCTAAAATCACTTCATCTACTTGGGTTGGCCCGATTTTTGCTCTTTTTATTGCCTCTTTGATAACATGACTAGCCAAAAATCCGGAATTGATATCCTTTAATGCTCCGCCATACCGGCCGATCGCTGTTCGAACAGCGCTGGCAATGACTATGTTCTCCATGTACGTTCCTCCCCCGGAGAGCAGCTTTAAAATTTTTTTATATTATTTTTCCAGCAATCTTTTGTTATCCGTTTCGAAACACTTGCATTTACAGCATGACCATAATGGTTATTGGCCGTATTCCTTTTGTAATTGGCGGGCAATGATGTTTTTTTGAATTTCCGATGTTCCTTCATAAATTCTCGTAATCCGGGCATCTCGATAAAATCTTTCAATTGGATAATCTGAAATATAGCCGATACCGCCATGAATTTGAACAGCTTTATCTGCGACACGGTTATACACTTCCGACCCGTATAGCTTTAACATTGCTGCCTCTTTTATCACTTTCATTCCTTGATCTACCATCCACGCAACACGGTAGGTAAATGAACGCAATGCTTCAATTTCCATTGCCATTTCTGCAAGCATGTGAGCAACAGCCTGGTGTTCAATAATCGGAACATCAAATTGAATGCGTTCTTTTGCATATTGAACGGATAAGTCTAAAAGCTTTTGACAAGATCCTAAATTTCTGGCTGCTAATCCGGCTCGGCCATTCGCTAAAATTTTTAATGCATTCACATATCCTTGGCCTTCCTCCCCTAAAATATTTTCAGCTGGAACCTCGCAATCTTCTAAAATAATTTCAGCAGAATGAGAGCCTTTCAACCCCATTTTCTTTTCAACTGCTCCAACACGAAAGCCGGGGAAGTCCTTTTCTACGATAAAGGAAGTGATTCCCTTTGATCCTTTAGATGCGTCTGTTACGGCCATGACGGTGAAAACATCCGCTACCGTAGCGTTTGTTATATAATGCTTTGTGCCATTCAAAATATATTTATCTCCTTTTTTGATCGCGGTCGTTTTTAAGTTGGTTGCATTGGAACCAGCGCTTGGCTCCGTCAAAGCAAATGCTCCTATTTTCTCCCCCCGCGCCATGGCTGGCAAGTATTTTTTCTTTTGCTCTTCATTGCCCATTTCGACAATTCCGACTGTGCCGATGCCAGTGTGTGCTCCGATTAATGTTGTAAAACCGTTATGGGTGGCGCCAATTTCTTCATATAAAGCACATTTCCCCACCATCCCGATTCCAAGCCCGCCGTATTCTTCGGGGATGCTTAATCCAAACAAGCCCAGTTCCTTGGACATTTCCACAATATGTTCGGGGATTTTATCTTCTTCTTCAATTTGTTTCGCAACTGCTTCGACTTCTGCTTGAACAAAATCTCGCACATTTCTTTTTAACAATTCGATTTCTTCATCCAGCTGAAAATCCATTTTTTCACCTCTTTTGTCCCCAATTTATAGCTTGCTTCACTGATGGTTTATTCGAGCAAACCGGTTGGATGAAGCCGAATCGTCCATCTCTGTCCGCTTCACTCTGTCATAGAAACGGTTCACCCAAGATGCTTGCAATACATGCAAACAAGTTAGCCGTTTGATCAAAAGTGCCGACAAGACAAATTCATTCCCTGAGGGAAAACTTTCAACGTTTTAAAAACGCTTTCCTTTCATGCTGCGAATCGCACCCGTTTTCCGAATAACTATCTAGCATATAGAGATTTTCCCTAATCCTCTCTCTCTTCATGGCAGCTTTGCTAAAAACAGCACAAGACTTTTGAATGGAAATTCCGATCTTCAGGAAAACCAAATTTTTAATGCGGTTTAGAAACTAAGGACCTTTAACTTTTTAAATTCCTCTGTCAACATTGGGACCACGTCAAACAAGTCACCGACAATTCCGTAATCCGCCACTTTAAATATGTTTGCTTCCGGATCTTTATTAATGGCGACAATCACTTTTGAATTGGACATGCCGGCTAAATGTTGAATCGCTCCAGATATTCCGCAGGCAATATATAAATCAGGTGTAACTACTTTGCCAGTTTGGCCGATCTGCATCGAATAATCGCAATATCCAGCGTCACAAGCTCCGCGGGATGCCCCGACAGCTCCTCCCAATACTTCCGCAAGCTCTTGGAGCGGTTTAAAGCCTTCTGCACTTTTCACTCCACGACCTCCGGCGATAATTACTTTTGCTTCTGAAAGATCAACACCTTCAGAAGCTTTTCGAACGACGTCCTTTACGATCGTGCGCAAGTCTTTTATTTCAACCGATATGGAAGCAACTTTACCTGTTCTTTCCTCATTTTTCTCCAATGGCGCTATATTGTTTGGTCGAACAGTAACCAACATAATCCCCTCTGTTACCACTCTCTTTTCGAATGCTTTTCCCGAATAGATGGGTCGTATAAAGGTGATATTGTCACCGTCTGCCTCAATAGCTGTTACATCAGAGACGAGCCCTGCGTTTAATTTTGCGGCAATTTTCGGTGAAAGATCTTTTCCTAGTGACGTATGACCGAAGACAATTCCTTCTGGTTTTTCCTCCTCAATCACTGCCATAAGCGCTTGAGCATACCCATCAGGAGTATAATGCTTAAATTTTTCATTTTCCGCCACTACCACCCGATCCGCTCCATAGGCTATCATGTCTGAAGCAAGATTTGCTGCTTTTTCACCTATTAAAATTCCAACAACCTCTCCTCCGTTTGCTAACACTTTTGCAGCTGCAATTGCTTCAAACGAAACATTGCGCAGCGCTTTATCGCGGATCTCTCCTAAAACGATTACTTTTCTTGCCATCCTCATCTCCCCTTTGTCGTGATTAAATGATATTTGCTTCGCTTCTTAATAATGAAACAAGTTCTTTTGCCTGATCTTCTAATTCACCTTTTAATATCTTGCCCGCCTCTTTTTTCGGAGGTAAGAAGATTTCTAATACTTTCGTTTTTGGCTCGACATCATCTTCTTCCAAATCCAAGTCATCTAATTCTAATTGCTCCAGCGGCTTTCTCTTTGCTTTCATAATGCCTGGCAAAGATGGATAACGGGGCTCATTCAATCCTTGTTGAGCGGTGACCAGCAAAGGAAGCGACGCTTCAATCACTTCTACATCCCCTTCGACATCACGCTCAATTTTTACTTTTCTTCCGTCAATTTCTAGCTTTGTGATCGCTGTTACATAAGGTATTCCAAGCAGTTCGGCAACGCGAGGTCCTACTTGGCCGCTTCCGCCGTCAATCGCTACATTACCGGCTAAAATAAGGTCATAGTTCTTTCCTTCTAAATAGGTTGAAAGAACTTTTGCTGTCGTCCATTGGTCTCCATCCTCAACATCCTCCTCAAGTTTAATGAGAACTGCTTTATCTGCCCCCATTGCAAGAGCTGTACGCAATTCCTTTTCACCGTCTTCATTTCCAGCCATAACAGCTGTTACTTCTCCGCCTTGTTCATCGCGAATTTGAATGGCTTCTTCAATGGCGTACTCGTCATATGGATTGATGATAAATTCTGCTCCTTCCTCCTGAATGATTCCATCAGTCAATATAATTTTCTCTTCCGTATCAAACGTTCGTTTGATCAAAACGCATATGTTCATATTTATCACTCCAGTCTTTTTTTAGAACTTAGTGTGCTGACCGCTGCCAATTTTTCAGCTGATCGTTTTTTAAAAAGCTTCAAACATTTCTTTTCTGTGATTTTTCCTCTTCTACTAATATTCTTTTTAATAGTTTTCCAACCGAATTTCTCGGAAGGCTGTCACGAATCTCGAATTCTTTTGGCACTTTATATCTTGCTAATTTGGCATAACAAAATCCTTTTAATTCTTCAATGTCCATTTCGCTATTATGTTTCGGAACAATATACGCCTTCACGATTTCCCCTTCGTTTTGATGAGGAATCCCGACAACTGCTGCTTCTTTTACATTTGGATGCTCATATAAAACGCTTTCAACTTCTTGCGGATATACATTAAATCCGCCAACGATGATCATTTCTTTCTTTCTGCCGACAATATAGAAATATCCTTCATCATCCATCATGGCCAAATCCCCTGTATAAAGCCATCCGTTTTGAATAGCCTGTTTGGTTTCCGCCTCATTGTTCCAGTACCCTTTCATCACTTGCGGCCCTTTAATTAAGAGCTCCCCGATCATTTTCGGACCTAGCTCATGATCATTTTCATCGACAATTTTGCAATCTGTAGCCGGCAACGGAATGCCGATGCTTCCAACTACCCGTTTTCCAAATGGCGGATTGCGGTGGGTGGTCGGCGAAGCTTCGGACAAGCCGTACCCTTCACCAATTGCCGCTCCTGTCAGCTTTTCAAAACGTCTTAACACCTCCACCGGCAAAGGTGCTGAACCTGAAGTGCAAACTTTTAGTTTTTTTAAATCATATTGATCGATGTCAGGGTGATTGACAAATGCGTTATACATCTTCGGAACGCCTGGAAATTGACTTGGCCGATATTTCTGTATTTTTTCAAGAATATCTTGAACGTCAAACTTTTGGAACAACAGTATTTTGGCACCAATGTAAATCCCTAAATTCATCGCACATGTCATCGCATAAACATGATACAAAGGGATTGCCGTCAAAATGATTTCTTCTCCGAAAATCATTTTATCGCCATACATCAAATAACTTTGAATGACATTGGAGGTTAAATTATAATGTGTCAGCATCGCACCTTTCATTTTCCCTGTAGTCCCACCAGTATACTGAATCACTGCCACATCCTCTTTTGCTTGGACATCCGTACATTTTTCAAGCTGTTTAGAATAATCTATTAAGGCTTTCAAATCGATAAATTGCCGATCTTTTTCTTCCGTGTTTTTTTGAGAAACGAAGATCTTTTTAAAAGGATATATGTGTTTTGCTTCTTTTATTTTTATTAAAGCGTTTTCATCAACCACTATATATGAGATTTGTGAATCAACGATAATTTGCAAAAGCTCCCTAACCGTGTAAAAAGGGTTAATTTGCACAACGGTTAAACCTAATGCAAGTGCTGCGTAATATGAGATAATATAATGAGGATGGTTGGCAAGCATTAACCCGATTCTTTCCCCTTTTTGAAGCCCCATTTCGTTCCATGCTGCAGCTAGTTGATCGACTCGGCATTTTAACTCGTTATAAGTGATTTCTTCATTTTCAAAAATGACGGCAATGTTTTTGCCAAATCGCTTTGAAGTTTGCTCCAAAAAATTGTATAAAGATACTTCTGGAAAATTGAATGTTGACGGTTGATCTTTATACCATTTGCTCCACGGGCGTCCTTCTAGCAATTCCAAAATTGCAACCTCCTGCGCTTTTTATTGAAGACAAATAGCTTCTTTTCAGTTTATGACCCTTAACGTTCAAAACTGTTCACATCTATGCCGTTATTTTTTCTGAATTTTCATAAAATTAATTCGTTAGAAGGCACTTCTTTTCCTCTTATCTCGAAACAAAATTGCCAAAAGCTTCCCACCTGAATCCGATTCAACCAAAGCATCTAACAGTTCCCCGTTCTTACAGAGAACTGCCTCCATCAATTGCGACAATTTGGCCTGTCACATAATTGCTGGCAGGGCTTGCAAAAAAGAGCACCAAAGCCTTTAATGAATCCGTATCACCGATTTTTCCTAACGGGTTACGTTTTTTTATTTCGTCTCCTTTTTGGCGAAGGGTATAATCTGTCATTTTTGTATGGAAAAATCCCGGAGCAATCGCATTAACATGAATGTTGTGCTTTGCCCACTTACGGGCTAGCTCTTTTGTAAAATGATGAATGGCTGCTTTGCTTACGCTGTAACCGGTCGCATTTAAAATTTCAGGAGATTCAGCTTTTAATCCGGCAACAGAACCAATATTGATAATTTTTCCATATTGTTGTTTAATCATATGCTTGCCTGCTTCTTTCGACATGAGGAAAGTACCTGTTATATTCACATCGATCACTTTTTGCCAAGCCTCAAGCGGCATGTCTTCAACATCGGCTCCCCAAGTTGTGCCGCTATTGTTGATTAAAATATCGATTTTGCCAAAATCATTGATCACCTCGGTTATAAATTGCCGGACGCTTTCTTCATTTTGAACGAAGCATTGATACCCTTTCGCGTGAATATTGTATTGTTTTTGAATGTTTTCAGCTGTTTGCCTGCAATTTTCAACCTTTCGGGAACAAATCGCCACATGACAGCCTGATGCTGCTAAAGCCTCTGCCATATGTTTTCCCAGCCCGGTCCCGCCGCCGGTAACGACGGCCACTTGATCGCGAATATGAAAAAGTTTATTTAGCACAAGCCATTCACTGCCTTTCCTTAAACTTCTTCGAGAATTTTTCTTGCGATAATGATTCTTTGAATCTCATTGGTTCCTTCATATATTTTTGTAATTCTGGCATCCCGATAGTACCGTTCAACTGGATATTCCGATACATACCCCATCCCGCCATGAATTTGGACAGCGCGATCTGCAACACGGTTAAAGACTTCAGAAGCAAATAGTTTGGCCATTGCTGCTTCTTTCATCACGTTTTTCCCTTCGTCCACCATCTGTGCGGCCTTTAACGTTAACGTTCGAGCCGCTTCTGTTTCTGTCGCCATATCCGCAAGCATCCATTGAACCGCTTGAAAATGAGCAATCGGCTTCCCAAACTGGATTCTTTCTTTTGCATAGGCAGCTGACATCTCAATAAGCTTATCACACGAGCCGACCGACCTGGCCGCCAGCCCAATCCGTCCTTCTGCCAAAATTTTTAAGGCTGATATATATCCTTTGCCAACCTCGCCAATAACGTTTTCTTCTGGAACTATGCAATTTTCCAAAATGACTTGTGCTGTATGAGATCCTCTTAATCCCATTTTTTTATCTTTTTTCCCTATGATTAATCCAGGAAAATCCCTTTCAACGACAAAGGCTGTAATCCCTCCTTTCGCTCCTTTCTCCTTATCCGTTACCGCAAAAATGGTAAAAATATCAGCTATCGGGGCATTTGTTATAAAATGTTTGATTCCGTTTAAAACCCAGTAATCTCCCTTCTTTTCCGCCCTTGTTGAAATATTTGTAGCATCCGAACCAGCCCCAGGCTCGGACAAGGCAAAACAGGCTATTTTTTCTCCGGCCGCCATTGCTGGTAAATATTTTCTTTTTAATTCATCAGAACCGAGCTTCACTAATCCTGTGCTACCGATTCCTGTATGTGCACTTATCATGCTGACAAAGCCGTTATGCGTACGACCAAGCTGCTCAAGAACGATCGCTTTACCAAGCGTATTTAAACCGATCCCGCCGTACTCCTCAGGAATACTGATTCCGAACAGGCCCAGTTCTTTCGCTTGATCGATGATATGTTGGGGAATTTGATCCTCTTCTTCTATTTGTTGAGCATATGGTTCCACTTCATTGTCCACAAACTGCTTCACCATTTGCTTCATCTGGTCGATTTCCTGTATCGTTGTTTCAAGCATGCAGCTTCCTCCTCAACAAGTTTTCATTTTTTTATAAGCAATAAGCGTGCCAATGACACATGATCGTTTTATTGCTTTTTTCCGAAATGCAGCGGGGGAAAATAATTCATAAATAAATCACTTTGTAGAAAAGTCTTTATTTCTCGGAAAAATATTTGATTCAAATATGAATCGATCAAATCAGTTTTGATTCACAAAAAAACTCCAATCCTTTCTTGAAAAAGATTGGAGTAAATTTATTTTTATCAGCATTGTTTAAGAGGAGTATAAATGATCTTTGCATGCTAGTTTTCATGACCATTTATATTTAAGTTGTATTTTCTCAGCTTTCGAACCACTGTTGGCTGACTCGTTTGCAGTGCTTCCGCTATTTCATACGTCGTTTTATATTTTTTACAAGCCATTCTTAAAATATTCTTTTCAGCTTGCTCCATCGCTTCCTTTAAAGATGGAATATTCGAATGGAACGTATTTTCATTTTGATATTCCGGCGGCAAATGATGAACCTTTAACAATTGATCCCGATTTACGAGCACAATTCTTTCAATCAAATTGGACAGCTCGCGAATGTTTCCCGGCCAATGGTAATGGTAAAAAAAGTCTTTTAATTCAGGGTCTATTTTCTTTTGCTTCCGATATTTTTTGTTTACATTTCGCAAAAACACTTCTACTAATGGCAAAATGTCCTCTTTTCTTTCTCTTAGAGGAGGGATGTGAATCGGGACGACATTTAAACGATAAAATAAATCTTCTCGAAACTCCCCTTTTTTGACCATTTCTTTCAAATCACGATTTGTTGCTGCAATAATTCTCACGTCTACCTTTTTTGTTTTCGTACCACCCAACCTTTGTACTTCTCTTTCTTGAATCACGCGCAATAATTTGACTTGCAAGTTTAATGGCAATTCTCCCACTTCGTCTAAAAACAGCACGCCCTTGTCAGCCGCCTCAAACAAACCTTGTTTTCCCTTTGCATTCGCTCCGGTAAAAGCGCCGCCTTCATATCCAAAAAGCTCAGATTCCAATAATTCAGGGGGAATGGCTCCGCAATTGACCTTAACAAATTCCCCTTTAAACCTTCTTTCGCTATTGTCATAAATATGCCGAGCCAACACATCCTTCCCAACGCCCGTTTCGCCTAAAATCAATACGGTTGCATCTACATTGATAATTCGATTGGCAGTGTCGTAAATGAATTTCATCTGCTGGCTATTGACAACGACATCATGCTCATCTTCCTTGTTTCTTTTTAATCGGTCAATCTCTTTTTTATATGTCTCATTTAATTCATTTGCTTTTTTTAAGGCTTTCTGGAGCTCATTTAATTCGGACAAGTCGCGAATATTTGTGACAACTCCCTCAATTTCGCCGTTTTCGTTAAAAATCGGATTGCCTGTTAACAATGTTTCTCTTCCTGAATAGTTTAGTTGGACAACTGACACCGTTCTTTTTGTTTTCAAAACTTTATGAGTTACAGAGTCTTTTAAAATCCCTCTCTTTTGGAGATAATCTACCTTTTTCCCAATATAGTATTCTTTTGGAATTCCAGTAATTCGTTCGATTGCCGAATTCGTTTTAATCGTAACACCTTCTTTATCCGTAATATAAATGCCGTCGTAAGAGTTTTCGATAATGGCGTCTAATTCACGGTTAAGGCGATGGGTCTCTTTTAACTCATCAAGCAATGAAATTAAATCTAAGGAAAAAGTCCCTATATAAAAGAAATGTTGAGATTCTTCTATTTTCGTTTTCAGAAACATGCAGCTTTTCCCTTCCACCTCCGTTCGCACAACTTTTCCATGTTTGAATTCTTCCCATATATGAAATATGTCGTGTATTTTTTTATGTTTAGTAGAAGTACGGACGTATTCATTGAATACTTCGTTGCCAAAGAGGATTTCTTCGTTGGGGGACATGACAAAATAGGGAAAGGGGATTTGAAATTGAACGGCTGAGCTCATCTAACCACCTCTATCTCACAGTTTTGCGGATTTTTTAGGTTGGCGATTTTTCGCCTCTTTACATATATTTGATTTACGAACCAGTTTCTACAAAAAATGTGGATGATTATTAAAAGAATACAATACTTTAATGATTTAGTAAATAATCCCAATACACATGAAAAAACCCCATTTGGATGGAGTGATCCAAACGAGGTTTTAAGCAATTAATCGATTTATATAAACAATCCGTCTTTAAAGCCGATTTCATAAATATAAAAGGTGCCGTATAATATACTAATTGCTCCGGCAAGCGAGCAAATGAACGGAACATATTTTTTCACTTTGCTTCCGAGAATAAACGGCAGACCGAGAATGGTTGTAAAACAAAACATGCCGACGATCGTCCCGACTCCGAAAATGCAGATGTATAAAAACGCTTGAAAATAGCTTTCAACAGTTGTCATCGTTAACAGCACCATTGTCGCGCTTCCTGCCAAACCGTGAATAAAACCGATGATCAATGATTTAATATTTGTATATTCCGTTTCATCGTTTCGCGCCAGTTTGTGCCTGCCATCGCGAAGACTTAAAATTCCTAAAATCACTAACATAATCCCGACGAATAATTCCAATGTCAATGAAACCTTCTCCGGAATAGCTGTTTTTAATCCGATCACGATCATCCCGATCAACAAAAGGGTAGCGGTGTGTCCAATTCCCCAATATACTCCTGTTAAACTGGATTTCTTTAAAGTTTTTGTCCTGCTGGCAATTGTGGACACAGCAATCACATGATCCGGTTCAGTTGCATGTTTCATCCCGAGAATCAATCCGAAAAAAAGCACGGATAAAAAATTGACTGACACATTTTTCACCTCTTCTATTTATCTCTTTAATATTTTCGTAATAGGATTGGAGGTTCTTTTAATAGATAAGCTCTCGCCAATCGGTGAACTTCCAAAAACAGCCCCTCAATGTGATCGGTATGGTTTCCTAAAATTCTAATCATAAAGGCAGATGGCAAAAATCTTGAAATGCCGATCCGTCCATCAAACGGTCCTCCCTGCAACTGGCATGAAATCTTTTCCATTAATTTATCATCCACTTCGTCAGAAATAACGAGGAACGAACCGTAATGTGTATAGCCTTCCATATTCAATAATTGATCAATTCCCCGATCCCCTTGTTGATAAAAATGATCGAACAAAATCAATCGATTTTCCTTATAAACTTTTAATTTTAGCCGAATTGCATCGAAACAGAACGGCTGCCCGGTTTCAGACCAGCCCGGCGTAATAATTTCTTTGTACAAAAAGGCTGCACCCTTTTCCATATGGACGATGGTTTCCTGCTCAAAGCGAGCCTGTTCATAAACGATCAACGGATCTGACAAACATTCCAGCACGCTGTCTTTTTGCAATGTAAACAAGAATTTCTGCTTGACAGGTTTTTTCGGTGTTTTATAAATTTTCGTTGAAGATTGTGACGTCACCGCAAGCCTTGCCTTTTCACCTAAGGAAATTTCTTGTGCGTATTCATCCCCGTCTACACATCCGCCGCCGACATGAATCACATAAACGATCGGTATCGACGATTCCGTATAGACCGGCTTTGTCATTTTCAAAGCTCCTTGAAAAAAGTGATCCGTAATTACGGTCCGCTCCCCTTTTTGCTCCGCGCGAATCTGCAAAATTCCTTCCATTTCTACAACCCTGCCAGCAGCGCATTTCGTTTAATCCAATTGATCACATTATCTAAACCAATTTCTTCCTTTAAATTAGTAAAAAAGAACGGTCGCTCCCCCCGCATCATTTTCGTATCTTGTTCCATGATTTCAAGACTTGCACCGACATAAGGAGCGAGGTCGATTTTATTGATGATAAACAAATCAGACTTAATCATCCCTTGTCCCCCTTTTCTTGGGATTTTTTCCCCTTGGGCAACATCAATGATATAAATGGAGAAATCGACTAATTCCGGGCTGAAGGTTGCCGCTAAGTTATCTCCACCGCTTTCAACAAAAATCATATCTAAATCCTCGTGTCTTTCTTTTAACTCATCAATTGCCGCAAAATTCATCGATGCATCCTCACGAATGGCCGTATGGGGACAGCCGCCTGTTTCGACGCCGATAATCCGATCCTCCGGAAGAACGCTGTTTTTTATTAAAAATAAGGCATCCTCTTTTGTATAAATATCATTAGTGACAACAGCAACACTGAATTCCTTTGACAAATAGCGAGTCAATTTTTCCACTAGCAGCGTTTTGCCGGCTCCTACTGGCCCTCCAATTCCGATTCGTATAGGTTCCATTTTGACTGATTCGGGATTAGCCCCAAATCTTCCCCCCCTTATCTTTTGATCAAGCTTTGCAGTTTTTTTTGAAAAGAAGCAGATCGCTTCTTACGCTTTCCAGCCTTTTCGCTTCAGCCAAGCATGCAGAGAGTTTGTAAAAATAATGAAACTCTGAAAACAGTCTGTTAAGACATAAAAAGTCTTACATGCAATTGCTCATGCCTCATTTGTGCAATTTCAAGGCCAGGTGATTGCGCACCTAAATCGTCGATCGATAGTTTGCCAATTTTTAAAACAGCTCTCCTCACATCCTCCTGCAAATCTTTTAATAGCAGCTGCCCTTCTTTTTGACCGATCGGAATGCCGCGGACTCCGTTTTGTACAAGCGTTTGAATAGTGGAATACAAATACGTTACAAGCGTTGTTTTTTCATCCGCTCCTATTTTTATCCCGACAATGGCAAAAACGAGAGCCGCATGTCCGTAAAGCTCCTTCGCTTTTATTTTTTGAGCATATTGTTGCAGTGTTGGATGAGGGTAAATATTTAAACAAAGCTTCAGCATTTGCTCGCCAATTCTTCGGTTCCCTTCTTTCGTTTCTTTAGCCATTAAGCTGGCGTAAAGAATCTCATCCAGCTTCCAAAGCTCCTCTTGTTTCCCTTCTTTTTCAAATTGATATGCAAGCCGGCAAGCCAGTCCGTCCGTATAGACGAGCTGCTTGTCAATGTACGTTTTTAAAAAACTTTTAAATGTACTTGCATCTTTTATTTTCTGCTCAACAATATATGTTTCGAATCCGAACGAGTGGGAGAAGGCTCCGGAAGGAAAGTTTGAATCGCATATCTGCAATAAAGGCAGCCAATCAATCATGGTGATGATGTCCGACATATCGAAAAGGTTGTTTTATTTTTCGTTTCTCCCGTTTACATGGAATGTTCAGCTCGTTTGCAAGTTGTTCTACAAGATGATCGTATTGCACGATCATTTCATTTCCTTCAAACTGAGCCGGCAAATGTCTGTTGCCGATTTGATGTGCAATTTCTCCCATCTCTTTCAGCGTAGCCGGACAAATGACAAGGACATCTTCAGGCAGGACAGAAATAATGATCATATTGTTTTCATCTTCATATAAAATGTCACCATCTGCCAGCTTCTTTTCCTCCTTTAAACGAATCCCTATTTCGTTCCCGTGGTCTGTTTTCACTCGTTGAATTCTTTTGAGCAGATCATCGCTTCTTAAATAGACGCGCTCCACATGTTTTTCCTTTACTGCTTTTGCATAAATATTTCCAAGTGTTTCTTTAATAATCATCCGTCTTCACCTCAAAACAGAAAATATCTTTGCGCCATCGGAACAACTTCAACCGGCTCACAATTGATCAATTCACCGTCTACCTTTACCTCATACGTTTGTGGATCGACTTCGATAGAAGGAGTTTCACCATTAAAAACCATGTCCTTTTTCGTCAATGTACGAACTCCTTTGACGGGTTTCACGATTTTTTGCAACTTTAACTTTTCGGGAATGCCGGCTTTTATTGCTGCTTTTGACAAAAATGTGATCGATGTTTGTGAGACAGCTTTGCCAAATGATCCGAACATCGGACGGTAATAAACAGGCTGCGGAGTTGGAATGGATGCATTTGGGTCTCCCATCAAACTATAGGCAATCATTCCGCCCTTGATGATCATTTCCGGCTTCACCCCAAAAAAGGCCGGATTCCAAACAACTAAATCCGCCAATTTGCCGACTTCTACAGAGCCGACATATTCAGATATTCCGTGGGCAATCGCAGGATTGATCGTATATTTTGCCACATATCTTTTCACTCTGAAATTGTCATGATCTTGGCCGTCTCCCTTTAAGGAGCCCCGCTGCTTTTTCATTTTATCTGCGGTTTGCCATGTCCGCGTAATCACTTCGCCGACCCTTCCCATCGCTTGCGAGTCGGAACTGATCATGCTGAATACGCCAAGGTCATGAAGAATATCTTCCGCCGCAATCGTTTCTTTGCGAATGCGGGAATCTGCGAAGGCGATATCTTCAGGAATAGCCGGATCCAAATGATGGCAAACCATCAGCATATCTAAATGTTCCTCGAGCGTGTTGACTGTAAACGGTCTTGTCGGATTTGTCGAAGAAGGCAAAACGTTTGGCAGGCTGGCCATTTTCATAATATCCGGAGCGTGTCCCCCGCCTGCGCCTTCCGTATGGTATGTATGAATGACCCGGTCTTTAATCGCTGCAATGGTGTCTTCTACAAAACCGGCTTCATTTAACGTATCTGTATGGATGGCAACTTGCACATCATACTCGTCAGCTACGGATAAACACTGATCGATCGCCGCCGGTGTTGAACCCCAGTCCTCATGCAGTTTTAAACCAACTGCACCTGCTTTGATTTGCTCCTCTAACGCTTTTTTTCCGGATGAATTTCCTTTCCCTAAAAAGCCGAAATTCATAGGAAAATGTTCAACTGACTCCAGCATTCTATAAATATTCCATTCACCCGGTGTACAAGTCGTTGCATTTGTCCCTGTTGCAGGCCCCGTTCCTCCTCCTATCATTGTTGTAATTCCAGATGTCAAAGCTGTTTCAATTTGCTGAGGGCATATAAAATGAATATGGGTATCGATTCCGCCTGCCGTAACAATCATTCCTTCTGCCGCAACGATTTCGGTTGAAGCTCCGATTACCATTGTGACGCCATCCATTAATAATGGATTTCCCGCCTTTCCGATCGCGGCAATTTTCCCATCCTTTATGCCGATATCCGCTTTATAAATACCTGTATAATCAATAATAATGGCGTTTGTGAGAACAAGATCCATCACGTCTTTCCTTTCGGCAAATGGATGCTGTCCCATTCCGTCGCGAATCACTTTCCCACCGCCGAATTTTACTTCATCTCCGTATACGGTAAAATCTTTTTCGATTTGAATGAAGAGTTCCGTATCAGCCAATCTAATGCTGTCTCCAGTTGTCGGGCCGAACATATCGGCATATTGTTTGCGCGGCATTTGAAAACTCATTTGTCCGCCTCCTTTGTCAACGGTCCGTTCGTCAAATTATTTAAACCGTACACTTCTTTTTTTCCCGAAAATTCAACGAGCTCTACGATTTTCGCATCGCCCGGCTCAAACCTTACCGCCGTTCCGGACGGAATGTTTAAATGCCTGCCGAACGCCAGCTGCCGGTCAAATTCGAGCGCCCTGTTTACTTCAAAAAAATGAAAATGCGAACCGACTTGTACTGGACGGTCCCCTCTATTGACAACATTGAGCCTGATCGCCTCTTTCCCTTTATTGCAAACAATCGGAGCTGATTTTAATCGATATTCCCCTGGAATCATTTTTTCACCTCTTTTACCGGATCGGATCATGGACGGTTACAAGCTTCGTTCCGTCTGGAAATGTTGCCTCCACCTGGATATTTTCGATCATTTCCGGAACGCCTTCCATCACATCATCTCTAGTTAAAATTTTTGTGCCATATTGCATCAACTCCGAAACCGTCCGTCCTTCCCTTGCGCCCTCCATAATCTCATATGTGATGATGGCCACTGCTTCCGCATAGTTCAGCTTCAAGCCTTTTCTCTGCCTTCTGCGCGCTAAATCTGCAGCAACAACGACCATCAATTTTTCCTGCTCTCGGGCTGTCAGCTTCATAACACCCTTCCTTTCTAACAGACAATCAAAAATAACACGATTTTCTTACATTCCATTTCCCTCAATGGGTTGAAGATAAAAGGTGTTTTTATGTTATTTTTTATTACAAATATAATTCACACTATGTGAAACACCAAGTGTTATGTTATATTTTTTAACATGGAAAATTTAAAAAAATTTTTCTAGGGGGAGGAGGAAGTTTTAAATTAAACTACTAAATATTGTTGAATGTCTTCAATATTTGTGTTTTTTACTACACCCTTTGATACAACAGTTCTTTTGTCCAAAATATAGTATTCATCAGAACAGGCAAATGCTGAATCTATGCTGTGCTCAACTAAAACGACGCCAATTCCTTTTTTGGACGCAATTTTTACAATGACCTCCTGTATTTGCTCTACTATAGATGGTTGAATCCCTTCCATCGGTTCGTCCAGCAATAATAGCTCGGGCTGCCCGGCAAGAGCCCTCGCAATGGCCAATTGCTGCTGCTGCCCGCCGCTTAAATCTCCTCCTTTTCTCTTCAACATTTCCTTTAAAACAGGAAAAAGCTCGAAAATTTCCTCTAAAACAAGCGTTTTTTCTATCTTTTTCGAAACAGCTTCAAAGCCTAAAATGAGATTTTCTTCCACAGTCAGCGAAGAGAAAATCTCCCTGCCTTGGGGAACATATCCGATTCCTTTTTTTGCCCTCCTTTCCGGAAGCTCATGTGTAATTTCCTGATCATTCCAATAAATAGTCCCGTCCATCGGCTTTAACAATCCAACAATCGTTTTGATCAATGTTGTTTTTCCCGCCCCGTTTCTTCCCAGAATGGAAACGACCTTTCCTTTTTCAACTTCAAGATGAACATTATTCAACACCATCGTTTCATCATATCCTGCTTTCAAACTAGATATTTTTAGCACACCTTTGCCTCCCTTCCTAAATAAACCTCTGCAACAAGCTCATTTTGCTGCACTTCCTCCATGGAACCTTCACACAAAATTTTCCCTTCATGCATAACTGTTACCTGTTCAGCAAAATTCCGAACAAAATCCATATCATGTTCAACAATCAGCACTGCGCATTTCTCAGCTATTTCTTGAATAAACAAGCCGGTTTTTTCCCTTTCCGCCCCAGTCATGCCGGCAATCGGTTCATCAAGAAGTAAAACTTCCGGTTTTTGCAGCAGCTGCATGCCGATTTCAAGCCATTGTTTCTGGCCGTGGGACAGCAAGCCTGCTGGGTCATAAGCTCGATCTAAAAGATCGGTTCTCTCAAGCATTGCCGTAATTTCGTCTTTTTCATCCGCGGTTAATTTCGCCTTCATAACGGAAAAAAGATTTCTATTTTGTTTGATCGATAACTCCATGTTTTCAAATACGGTTAATTCAGTAAAAACGGACGGATTTTGAAATTTTCTAGCGATTCCATGCCGAACGATTTCGTGCTCTCTCCGCTTTGTCAAATCTACTCCTTGAAACATCACTTTTCCATCTGCTGCTTTTGTTTTGCCGCAGATGACATCAAGAAGAGTCGTTTTGCCCGCACCATTCGGACCAATTAAAAAACGAATTTCTCCGTGATGAACATCTAAATTGACACCTTGAAGCGCTTTAAAGCCGTCAAAATCAACAATAATATCATGACACGACAGAATCGGATTCACCTTTTTTCACACCTTTTTCAAAAAATTTCGCAATACGCTTTGGAAAAGCTTCGAACAACCCGGCAATTCCTTTCGGGAAAAAAACAACGATCAAAATGAATAGAATGCCTAAGCAGAAAAGCCAAACATCCGGATATGTTTCACTGAAAAAGCTTTTGGCTCCGTTTGTTAAAATCGCTCCGATTATGGCGCCGAATAACGAATGACGGCCGCCGATGGCTACCCATAAAACCATTTCAATTGAAGGGATAATATCCATCATCGAAGGAGAAATGAGACCGACCTGCAAAACAAACAACGCGCCAGCTATTCCGGCAAACGAAGCCGATAAACTGTAAATAAACACTTTAAAAACAGCCGGATCAAATCCTAAAAACCGAAGGCGGTTTTCGCCGTCCCGAATGGCAATTAATACATGGCCAAGTCTGCTTTTGGTAATCCAAACAGATAACATAAAAATGGCAAACAAAGCGAAAACGGTAATAGCATATAAAACAATTTGTACTATTGGTGAGGATAAAGAAAACCCAAAAACGGTGCTAAAATTGGTTAATCCGTTTGTACCGCCTGTCAAATCCTGTTTGGCAATTAAAAGTGTGACGACGACAACAACGACTGCCTGTGACAAAAGAGAAAAATAGACGCCTTTGATCCGGTTTTTAAACGTAAGCATGCCCAAAACCGCTGCCAGCATAGCTGGTATGAAAATTGCTGCCATTATGGAAAAGAAAGGATTAAAGAAGGGCTTCCAAAACCACGGAAGCTCCTGCACTCCGTTCCATTCCATAAAATCCGGCAACGCTCCTTTTGAAGCCTCCAATTTTAAATACATCGCCATGCAATAAGCTCCAATCCCAAAATACACGCCGTGACCTAAGCTTAATATCCCGGTGTACCCCCAAATAAGACAGATTCCTACTGCAATGATCGCATAGCAAAGAAATTTTCCGAGCAACGCTAAGCGGAATTCGGTTAAATAAAACGGGGCCAGAAGTAAAATCAGGAAAAATAACAGATAAATCATTTGTTTTCTGCGCATAATCCGTCCTCCTAATCCAATGCCCTTGTGCGATAAGAGAAAATACCTAACGGTTTCCACTGCAAAAATAAAATGATCACTGCAAATACAATGACTTTTGCCATCGTGGCGCCGAAGGAATATTCAACAACAGTGCTAAGCATTCCAATGCCAAATGCGCCGATAATCGTCCCTTTCAATCCGCCAATTCCTCCTAAAATGACAACCATAAACGCATCGACAATATAGTACGTTCCAATTGTAGGGCCGATCGGTCCTAATAAAGTTAAGCTACAGCCAGCGATTCCGGCTAATCCAGCTCCGAGAGCAAAGCCTAGAGAATCTATTTTTCTTGTAAAAATTCCTAAACAAGAGGCCATATTTCTATTCATCGTGACCGCTCTTATTCTCAAACCGGTAGACGTTTTGTTTAAATAATAATAAAGCAAAGCGATACAAACGATTGACAGAGATAAAATCAACAACCTTTTATAAGGCAATGTAATGCCAAATATTTGCCAGCCTCCATCCATCCAAGCAGGTGCAACAACCGCAACATTCGGAGCGCCAAATATGGATCTGGCAATCTGCTGCAAAATCAAACTAATTCCCCAAGTGGCCAAAAGACTGTCTGTTGGTCGATTATATAGAAAACGAATGATTCCTTTTTCAAGCAGATAACCGATAAACGAAGCAACGAGAAATGAAATCGGTATAGCAATAAAGTAGTAATAATTAAACAAGTTTTCCGGCAAATATTTAGAAAAAATGAGCTGCATTACATAGGTTGCATACGCACCGACCATAATTAATTCACCGTGGGCCATGTTGATGACATTCATTAAGCCAAACGTTATAGCTAAGCCAAGGGCGATCAATAACATGATCGATCCAAGGCTCAGCCCGTTAAACAGTTGACTGATGAAAATTGACAAGCTGTTCACTCCTATCAATTTAGATTATTCATTATTTTTAGATAATTTTTCCGCCCAAGAATAGCTTTTTAAATACGGATCCGGCTTCACCGGCTCACCAGAATTCCAAATTTCTTTAAATTGGCCGTCCGGTTGAATTTCGCCGATTCTTACTGTTTTCCACAGATGCTGATTCTCCCCTTCTATTTTTACCGTGCCGCCCGGAGCTTTGTACTCGATTCCCTTCGCAGCTTCCTTGACCTTTTCAACCTCAAAAGATCCCGCTTTTTTTACTGCTTCTGCCCATAAATGAACAGCTATGTAAGCCGCCTCAATCGGATCATCCGTTACACGCTCTTCACCATAAGCTTCTTTATATTTTTCAACAAACGCTTTGTTTTCTGGTATATCCGTTGTCTGGAAATAATTCCATACCGCTAAGTGGCCGGCTAATACTTCACCGCCGATTCCTCGAATTTCTTCTTCAGCAATGCTGACCGACATCACAGTAACATCCTTCGATGTGATTCCGGCATCCTTCAATTGTTTGAAAAAGGCGACATTGCTGTCTCCATTTAATGTATTAAAGACTACGTCAGGTTTCACTTTTTTCATTTTATTGATGACCGTGCTGTAATCAGTATGTCCTAAAGGTGTATATTCTTCGACAACTACCTCTCCGCCTTCAGCTTTTAATTGTGCTTTAATAATACTGTTTGCCGTGCGCGGAAACACATAATCCGAGCCAATTAAAAAAAACTTCTTCCCTTTATTGTTTAACAGCCAGCTGACAGCAGGCACAATTTGTTGATTGGTGGTCGCCCCCGTATAAAAAATGTTCGGAGAAGATTCCATTCCTTCATATTGAACGGGGTACCAAAGCAAGCCTTTATTTTGTTCGACTACCGGCAGCATGGCCTTTCTGCTTGCGGAAGTCCAGCCGCCAAAAATCGTCGCTACCTTATCCTGTTGCAGTAATTTCTTTGCTTTCTCAGCAAAAGTCGGCCAGTCAGATGCGCCGTCTTCAATAACCGGTTCAATTTTCTTTCCTAAAAGCCCGCCTGAGTTGTTAATTTCTTCAATCGCCATTAATTCTGCGTCCTTTAAAGAAACTTCACTGATCGCCATCGTGCCGCTTAATGAATGGAGAATACCGACTTTCACAACATCCGTTTCATTTTGTTCGCTATTCTGTCCATCGCTTGATTCCTTTTCCTCTAAAGCAGAAGACATGGCACATCCACTTGCGAAAATTACAGAGAAAATCGTTAGAAATAAAAAAATTTTTTTCATTATTGTCCCCCTTTTTAACACTTTATGTAATTTTATATAACAAAAATACCGATTCCCTTTCCTTCATACAACAAATACGGAAAAAATGTTAACATGATTTTTCAAAAAAATACCTCTAGGTGTTTCCCCTAGAGGCTCTTTTTCATCAAACAAACTCATTCACTTTTTGCTTCAAAATGGTTTACTTCTTGTTCCTTTTCAGAAAAAATTGTTTGACACTGTCCATCGTTTCGTAAGTTGGGACAATCACTTTACTTGGATGCTTTCGGGACTATTCAATCATTTAAATCTACCATGCAGCGATTATGAAAAAGCATTTTGCAGCCGACTGCCATTTATTCAATATACCTTACATCTGTAACCGGGAAAAACGGAAGCATCTTAGCTGCATAGTAGCTTAACAAAATAGCGATTATAAAATAAAGGACAAAGCAAAGATCGTATTTGGAAAACCCGATTTCGTAGTAAAACGTTCTTTTTGTGTCATTCGAAAATCTTTTCGCCTCCATCGCTACAGCAATTCTGTGCGCTCTGCGAATGCTTTGCGATAGCAGCGGAATCGAGTATGCTTTCAATTTATGAAAAAAATTCGCTAAGCCTTTTCTTTGCTCGACACCTCTTACAATCATCGCTTGCCGTATTGTTTGAAACTCTTCGATCATAATAGGGATTAAACGAATGCCTGCCATAAAGCTGTAAGCATATTTAGGCTTCAACTTTAATTGCTGCATTAACGAATAAAATAAAAAAACCGGTCTTGTCGTTAACGAAAACATTAACCCAAGCAGAGCGAAGATAAGGGCACGAAATCCTAAATGAAGACCGCGATAAAAGCTTTCTTCTGTAATATGGATCAGCCCCCATTCCCACCATGTTGTCTCACCTTTTCCAAAAAAAATCATGGAGGTAGCAGTCGACACAAAAATAAGCACGAATGGAATCAGCAATAAAAGTATGCGCTTCATCGGATGACCGGTAAAAAAAGCAAATAAAAGAAAGGCGGAAACTGTGTAGTTGATTAAAAAATTAATGTTGTGAATAAACAGAACACTAATAAATAAAACGATCAGAAACAATAGCTTTAAGCTCGGGTTGATTTTATGCAGCCATGTTTCTTTTATGTCAAAATCCATTGTAGATCCCCCTATATCTGAACATACATCTGCTCATCCTCACAAGAATGAATTTCATCCTCTACGAGCTTCCCGCCTTCGATCCGCCAAACTCTTGTCGCCATATGCTTTGCTATTTGTTCATCATGTGTCACCATCAAAATGGTAGACCCTTGTTTGCGATAATGTTCTAAAAGCTCCAAGAGCTGAAATGTATTGGATGAGTCTTGCCCAAAAGTCGGTTCATCTAAAAGCATGATCGGCTGTTTTTTAATGATTGAAGCGGCAACACTCAATCTTCTTTTTTGTCCCATTGAAAGCTGATAAGGGTGTTGATGGCGGTGCTTCTGTAAATGAAATAATTCGAGCATTTCTTCTACTTTTGTTCGAATTTCTTCTTCTTTCATCCGTTCAATCCTCAACGAATAAGCAATTTCATCGTAAACTGAATTGGTGACAAATTGAAATTCCGGATTTTGAAAAACGAACGACAGCATGTTGGAAAGCTTTTTTATTTTCTTTGCTTCTTTTTCTAACAGCAAATAAGTGCCGGTCGTTTGTATAAACTGCATCAATGAATGTAACAAAGTGCTCTTTCCGGCGCCGTTTTTCCCCACTATCGCAATCCATTCACCTGCATGAACCTTTCCATATGGTACATCGATTTTGACTTCCTTCTTTCGATATCCTTTAAATTGCTCAAGCTCAATCACGACCTGTTCTTTTAAAGGGGTCTTTTTGTAATACCCCTGCTTATCACGAAGATAATCCTCCCATACACCGGGATACCAAATGCCGTCTTCGCGAATTTCTTTCCGATACCGAGAAAAAATTTGTTCTTTCGGACCGTCTGCGACGATTTGTCCTTTTTGATTAAATAAAAGTATGCGGTCGACAAAGTCAAGAACATGATCAATTTTATGTTCAACGATGATAACTGTTTTATCTTGAGCTGCTTGTTTCATCGTGTCCCATACCGCTTTTGTCCCTTCCGGATCCAGCATTGCAGTCGGCTCGTCCAAAAATAACACGTCTGGATGCAATGCTAAAACAGTGGCGATCGCCAGCCGTTGCTTCATGCCGCCTGATAATGATTGAATGCTGATATGAAGATCATCAAAATGAAGGCCGACCATTTCCAGGTAAACTCGCATTTTTTCATGCATTTGTTCTCTTTGCACTTGCAAATTTTCCAAAACAAAAGCCATTTCTTCATCTACATACGGCATGCAAAATTGCGTGTCAGGATCTTGAAACACATATCCCCAAGATGACGGAGTCAAGATTTTTTCTGCTTTCATCGGCACTTCAATAGATTTTGGAATTAAACCGCTTAGCACCTGCAAAAACGTCGATTTCCCACAGCCGGAAGGACCAAGAAGCAAGACTTTTTCTCCCTTATAGAAAGAAGAGGATACATCCTTAAAAAGCAAGGATTCCTCTCCAGGATATTTTAATCGTAAATTTTTCACTTCGCATACTAGATCCATGTTTGCCACCTCTAGTTCAGTGCGTCATAATCTTCATGCGACGCAGGTCTTACTAAATTAGTCACTCCTGTTGCTTCCAAAGATTTCACTAGATAATAGGCAAACGCGCCGGCAATAATGATTGAGCCAATCAATCGAGCTCCAATGAATAATAGCAAGTTCCAAAATACTAAGTCATCTATATAGCCTTTATAAAGATCCATAATTAGCGAACCAGCTGCTGAAGCGGCTGCAGCCAGCATGACAACACCGATATTAAACTTTTTATATCGAAAAATCGCAAAAATGATCTCTGCAAATAGTCCTTGGACGATTCCGTAAAGAAGAACCTCTATGCCGAATTCAGAGCCGGTTATAAATTCTGCAGATGCCGCTGCTGTTTCCGCTATCAGCGCTACTCCAGGCTTGCGAATAATAAGAAAGGCGACCGTCGCAGCAATAAACCACATACCGTATATGAGCTGGTCGACATGCAGCCCGATCGGCTTGACCGCATAGTAAAGCGGTCCCCATAGTTTATAAACAATTCCAAAAACGATCGAAATAACAATTGTTACTAGAATGTCTGTCAGTTTTAATCCTTTCATTATGATCAAACTCCTTTATTGACTGATTTTTGGTTCCACTTCCCATTTTTCTAAACGGTAAGCCATTTCCCAAAACGCTAATTCATATTGACTGCTGATGATAAAATGCTCTTCCATTCTTTTTAGATCGGCTTCTATCGTTTGTTGTGCGATTTCATCCAGCCTGTCAATTTGTTCTTCGACAAGCTGCTTAAACCAATCGCCCCCATAAGCCGCAATCCATTGTTGATAAATCGGTTCTTTTGGCTTCGCATCTTTTAATTTTTCGCCAATTTCGTAATATAGCCAATAGCACGGAAGTATTGCAGCAATAATATCGCCTAAGTGACCGTTGATCGCCGCTCGATATAAATGGGAAGTATAGGCGTACGCCGTTGGGGCCGGCTTAAAATTCGCCTTCTCCTCCTCTGTGATTCCCAGCTGTTTGGCAAATGTTTCATGAAGAGATAATTCCGCTTCAAATGTTCCTTGTGCATGCTGAGCCATTCGCGATGTCGTATATAAATCGTTTGCTTTTGCCGCTCCATACGATTGCACTTTTGCAAAATGGCTTAAATAATACGAATCTTGCAAAACGTAATAACGAAAACATTCAAGCGGCAAACTCCCATCGGCAATACCTTTTACAAATGGATGATCGAAGCTGGCCTGCCATATCGGATCTGCTTTTGTTCGAATTTTTTCAGAAAATTTCATGTTCATTCTCTCCTATATTAAGAATTGATTTCGATTGGCCACATTTCTTTTCGTTCAGACATTTCCCAAAACATATATTCGTATTTGCTCGTTGTGACAAAAATATCTTCCAGCCATTTCAATTCTTCTTCCCGTTTTCCTTCTGCAAGCTCATTCATTAAATCTTTCAGCCATTTTGCCAATTCACCGAATTCTGTTGATGCGTACATTTTTACCCACTCGCCGTAAAACTCATGTTCACTGGCACCAGGAATCTCATGTAAGCGTGTGCCGATTTCATAATAGCTCCATGTACATGGAAGGACTGCGGCAACCAGTTCTGCCAATGATCCTCGCTGCGACACATTTAACATATAGCTCGTATATGCAACGGTTGTAGCAGCAGGCTGAACTTGTTCTAATTTTTCCTTCTCTATTCCTATTCTTTCAGCGTATTGACGATGCAAATCCATTTCCACTTTTAACGTCGAATGTAGAAGATCAGCAAAAACTGTCATTGTTTGAAGATTGTGAGCCTTTAAGCTTCCAAGGGCAAACAGGCGGCAGTATTCGATTAAATAAAGATAATCCTGCTCCATAAAAAAGCGAAATTTGTCGATATCCAGCGTCCCATTGCCGATTCCTTGAACAAACGGATGATGGTAACTCGCTTCCCAAATCGGTTTTGCAGTTTTATACAATCGGTCTGTAAACATTTGAATTACCCCTTTCGCAGCTTTTGTAATTGTCATCGTTTTTTCTGATACCAATCAAATAAAAACGCGATCAGCGATTTTGTAAATGTTTTTAATTGGGGGATGGACAGCTTTTCATTCACCGAATGTGCATCTTCAAGCGTGCCCGGTCCATATAAAACGACGGGAATTCCCGCTTCACTCAGCCAGCCGCCGTCTGTCACAGTAGGGGACATCGTCAGCTTTGCTTCCTCATTAAATGCCAGTTTATGTGCTTTTTGTAATGTTTTCACTCCGAGTGAATGTTCGTCATATGAAAAAGCTGGGAAAATTTCTCCTCGATCTTCAATCATCGATGTGCCGCCCCATTTAAATTTCGGAGGATATTTCCGAAGCCATGGATCAGCCATTGCAACATGATGGATATGTTCTTCAATTTCCCGGATCACCTCTACATAATGCTCTTCCGGGTAATAGTGAACGGTAATCCAAAGGGAACATTTATCGGCCACAAAAGCGGCGTGCCTTCCACCTTCAATCACTGCTGGATTAATTGTGGCAGAACCAGGCGGAAAGCCTTTGCTCGTTTTCATCACTGCCCAATGCTGTTCAAGCTCTCGCAGTCCTTCAATAATTTTCATCATTTTTTCAATCGCGCTTGCCCCAAAAAGCTTCCCGCCGGCATGAATCATTTGTCTTCTCGTGCCATCGTGAAATGTCTCGGGGCTTTCAATCGTAATCCAGCCCGTGATCACCCCGCCCTGCCCTTGTATTTCACAGTTGCTTGAATCGACAACGATGGCAAAATCAGCTCGATATCCCCGGTCGCAGCACGATTTTGTTCCTGCTTCGCCTACTTCTTCACCGACGACGGACTGAAAAATGATATCCCCTCCCGGCTCAATGCCGTTTTCTTGCAGCAGCTTTAATGCAAACAGACTGGCAGCCATTCCCCCTTTCATATCCGCTACACCGCGTCCATATATGTAATCCCCTTTAACCGTTGCCTCAAAAGGAGGCGTTAGCCATTCTTCTCCCTCTTCGATTGAAGCGACATCAATATGCCCGTTAATAATTAAACTGTGGTAATTTTCTGGATCTTTTCCTTTTTTCGTTCCTACTACGACTGGATCTTGTTCATATAAATCCCATTGATCAATGGAAAAGCCGATGTCTTCCAAATATGAGGCGACATACTTTTGAGCCTCTTTTGCATTTCTTGCCGGAGGGCTCGGCGTTTCAAACGATACGAGTGTTTTTAGAAGATTCAGAAGTTCTTCTTCCCTTTCATCAATTTGCTGAAATAGCGTTTGTAACACGTTGTCTCCCCTTTCTTAACATTTTGTTTTGAAAAATGGTTTGCCAACCAGCCTTGTAATGCAAAAAGCCCGTTCCCAATATAAGGGAACGGGCAAGTATATACAAAACCTATAGACAGGTTTCGATATTACTGCACCACTTCCCTACGCTAGTATGATCTAGATCAGGTTCAAAGGGTCAAGGCACACGCCTTTCTCAGCCTTTCGGCTCCCCTAGTGGTATGTTAATATTATGAAATTTTCATTTAATTTCATTAAATCATAAAATATAGAAAAATACAAGCTAACGGTTAATTGATCCTTTTTGCCGTCTTTAATAATTCACGATAACCAATTCGAGTAAATTGCAAATGTTGATCAATATAATTAGCCTTTTTCAAATGCTCGATGGATTGTTCAGAAAAACTGCCGCTAATTTCCTGAAACCTTTGATTAATTTCCACTAACGAATGATTTAATATAAAATCCGCATCAAGCAGCAGGACAATCCGCTCGATCTCAGGATCTCTTTTTAAAATCAAGTTGGCAATCCGGCCTTTCATGAATGCCAGCTCTTGTTGAAGCTTTGAAGCTTCATCCTCTTTTTCTCTAATTTTGGCTCGGTACTTTTGTTTTTCTTCCTCTTCGATACCGGCTTTTGTTAATAGCTCCTCCAACAATTGCGTTTTATCAAGCTCCAGTTTATTTAATTGCTGTTCTTTTCGCGCCATTTCTGTTTCATCAGGCAGCTTTTCGGTTTGAATAGGCTCTTTTCGTTCTTCTTTCATCTTTATCATATAGTCTATTTTCCGATAGACAAGGAAGGCGAGAACAACTAAACATCCATTTAATAGCAGAGATATAAAACGCACGACGACGTCGTTAAACGCAAGCAAATAAAATAGGAAAAGGATAACGATGACAGCCAAAAGCACCTTTAATAGATTCATAATGGAAAAAGTTTGTGATTGTTTTGCCATCCACCTATGCTCCTTTTTGTTCAAACTAGCATCATTTATTATAGCATGTTGTGATTTGGAATGTGAATCATTTCTTTAGGATTGAAGAGCTGGAAAAAGGATGCCGGATGAATGGTAAATGGGAAATGCTTATCTTTTGAAAGCTTCGAAGCAATAAAAACAAGTCCTTTCAAAGGCGAAAAGCCGTTTCTAAATGAAAAACCACCTGCAATGTTTTGCAGATGGTTAAATCATTCAGCGTTTTCTGTTTCCGCTAACACACGATTAACACGTTTTTCCAGCATTTTCATTCCGCTTCCTCCTGCTTGGAAGTGGCGAAGAATGCCGTTTTTATCAAAAACATAATATGCAGGTACATATTGATTTTCAAAAGCATCGGTTAATTTATGTTCGTTGTCAACAAAGATCGGTTGCGTAATCCCGTGTTCTTCCGCTACTTTTTTAATATCATCAATATCTAAATCCTTTTCGGAGCGAGGCATATGAACAGCTACTACGTTCAGTTTATCTTTATATTGATCGCGGAACTCATTTACTTTCGGCATTGCTTCTTTACACAAATGGCAGCTGATTGACCAAAAATGGATTAATGTTGGTTTTTCACCGATTAATTGCTCTTTCGTTACTTCGCCATTCAGCCAAGTTGTTGCTCCGACTAATTCAGGCATTGGCTCACGTAATTTCATTTCCGTTTCCTCCTTGAAGAATGAATATCAAAAAAATAATCGTTTGAAAAAAGGCCTAACGTACCGCTAGGCCCTTTGAATGAAAAGCTTCATTATACTTTAAGCGTTTCTTGACCAGGCTTCCAGTTTGCTGGGCAAAGTCCGCCAGTTTGAAGCGCTTGAAGTACACGCAATGTTTCATCAACATCGCGGCCAATGTTGTTATGGAATACTGTTTGATATTGAAGTTCGCCTTCTGGATTGATGATGAACAATCCGCGAAGAGCAACTCCTTCTTCTTCGATTAAAACGCCGTAGTCTCTTGATACTTGATGATTTGTATCTGCTGCAAGCGGATATTTAATATCGCCTAAACCGTTCTCTTCGCGAGGAGTTTTAATCCAAGCTAAGTGTGTGTGAATTGTGTCAGTTGATACACCAATCACTTCTGCATCAAGATCTTCAAATTCTTCATAACGGTCAGAAATAGCTGTGATTTCAGTTGGACAAACGAAAGTGAAGTCCATTGGATAAAAGAAAAGAACTGTCCATTTTCCTTGTTTCATGATTTCTTCCAAGCTTACTTTACCAAACTCTTTGTTTGGCAAAACGGCATCCATTTCAAAACGTGGAGCTTGTTTACCAACCAAACGCTCTGCCATTATGTAACCCTCCATTTTAAAATTTTATTTTAAAGGAAACTTTTTGATTGTTTCCTTCAAAAACAAATGAGAATGAATTGAGTATTTTCTCAATATCCTTCCTCCGATTACTATTATATATAACAACAAAATTTTAGTCAATTTTAAGTAATAATTAATTTAAATAATCTGTTTTACATTTTCATTGCGGTGAAGAGAACAATAATACTATTTCCAATTTTCGCCGCTATCATTAAAAAAATGTAACAATCATTGAAAATTCCTTTTTCTATGTTAAACTTTCAACTGTACATTCAGTTTAACATGATCCCGTAAAATAACCAAATGATTGGCTTGAAAAGAAAGGGGAAATGGTTTTGAACTTTTTTGAATCTATTGATTGGGCTGATCTGGCTTTAAAAACAGGAGAAGTTTTGGCCAAGCTTATTGGAATTTACATTGCATATATTATCGTCAAATCAATCGGCAATAAAATTATTCACAAAATGTTTGAGGGGCTTGAGAATCGGAAGGAAATTTCCATCACGCGGGCTAAAACGCTGCAAACATTAGTATTGAATTTCTTTCATTATGCCCTGTTTTTCATTTTTATTGTTACCGTTTTTCAAGTGTTTGGCTACAATGTCACAGCGCTTTTAGCCGGGGCTGGGGTTGTTGGTCTTGCGATCGGCTTTGGAGCTCAAGGGCTCGTCAGCGATGTTGTGACAGGATTTTTCCTTCTCCTAGAAAAACAACTTGATGTTGGAGATTATGTCACTACAGGCAATTATTCAGGCATTGTGGAAGCTGTCGGTTTACGAACGACGCAAATCCGAGGCTTTGACGGCACATTGCATTATGTTCCAAACAGGCAGATTGTCGGCCTTTCCAATCATTCTAGAGGAAATATGCAAGCCCTTGTTGATATCAGCATATCGTATAATGAAGACTTAAATAGGGTCATGTCCATTCTTCAAGAAGCTTGCGACCAATTTGCAAAAGAAACTGAAGAGGTTGTGGAAGGTCCGGACGTTTTAGGAGTGCAAAATTTCGGCTCGTCTGATGTGATCATCCGCATCATTGCCAAAACGAAAAACATGGAGCAGTGGGCTGTTGAAAGAAAGCTCCGGAAACGGCTAAAAGAAGTGCTTGATGAAAACGGCATCGAAATTCCGTTCCCTCATCAAGTGATGATTCATAAGAACGAGCAGCAAAAGGAAAGAGGATGATATCTCATCCCCTTTCCTTTTTAATTATGACTTCGTGTTTGTATAGAACGTATTTCTAATTTTTTTCTCTTGCTTTATGCAGGAGGCTATGAATCTTCTATTTATTGCCTTTCCATTCAAAATATTGACAAATAAGATCGACCGCTTTAAAGATTGCTTGTTCATTTGGTGAAAGCTTCGCATGATGAAGGCCGTAAGGAGAATCAACTCCAAGCCAAAACATAAATCCCGGAATTTTCGCCAGCATATAGCCGAAATCTTCCCCAGTCATCGCTTCTTTGCATACGTGGAGTTGAACTTCTGTTTCATTCTGGACAAACTCCATAAATTCTTTTGATAACGCTTCATCATTCCACACTTGATAATACATCGAACCCCAGTCAATTTCTGCTTTGCATTGGTAGCCGATTTCTATACCTTTGACCATGTCTTCAATCCGCTTTTTCACTTTTTCCATCGATTCGACAGAAAATGTGCGAATCGTTCCTTCCAATCTGGCATGATCGGCAATTATATTTTGTATCGTGCCGCTTGCAATTTTTCCAATGGTAATTACAGCACTTTCCAAAGGATCTATATTGCGGCTAACGATGGATTGCAGTTGGGTGACAAGGGCGCAAGCAGCGACGACCATATCATGTGTCGTGTGCGGAAAAGCGGCATGGCCTCCCTTCCCGGTTAAATCGATAAACAACTCGGACGTATTGGCAAAAAGTAGTCCAGGCTTCATTCCGATAGTTCCAACCGGAAGCTCCGGAGCAATATGAAGCGCAGTGATCATATCCGGCATCCATTGTTGCATAATCTCGCTGTTTAGCATCGGCTCTGCACCGCCAGGCCCTTCTTCTGCCGGCTGAAAGATGAATAGCAGATCATCTTGAATCGGATGATAGGCGAAATGAGTTAAAACCCCCAAAGCGATCGTCATATGAAAGTCGTGACCGCAAGCATGCATCAAGCCTGGATGTTCTGATTGAAATGAAAGCCCCGTTTTTTCTTCAATCGGCAATCCGTCAATATCTGTCCGGTAGGCTATCATTTTTCGAGGATTTGTTCCATGGACCTTCACGAAAATACCTGTTCTCCATGTTTTCACTTCAAGCCTTTCGTTCGGCAGCGAATGAATATAATCTAATAAATATTTTTGTGTTTTATGTTCTTGAAATCCGAGTTCAGGTATTTTATGCAAATCACGGCGAATGGCAATAAGCGCATCCTTATTCATATGAGTCCCCTCCTAAAGGATAAGCGTGGACGCTGTCCACGCTTCGAATTTAGAGCTGCCGCAATTCTTGCTTAATTTCAATTTTCGCTTTCGTTTTTTCGTCAATATCTTTAATTTTTTTCGCAGGAACACCTGCAACAACTGTGTACGGTTCAACATCTTCCACTACAACAGCACCAGCTGCAACAACCGCGCCTTTTCCTACTCTTACACCTTCTAAAATGACGGCGTTTGCTCCGATCAAAACATCATCTTCGATTACGACAGGTTTTGCAGAAGGCGGCTCAATTACACCAGCTAAAACCGCTCCGGCACCAATATGGCAGTTTTTACCAACCGTTGCACGGCCGCCCAATGTTGCATTCATGTCAATCATCGTTCCTTCACCAATGACGGCGCCGATATTGATCACTGCCCCCATCATGATGACCGCATTATCGCCGATTTCCACTTGATCACGGATGATTGCACCTGGTTCAATTCTCGCTTTTACGCCTTTTAAATCAAGAAGCGGGATCGCTGAGTTCCGGCGGTCATTTTCAACAACATAGTCTTCAATTTTATCTTTGTTTTCTGCTAGTGCTTGTTCAATTTCAGACCATTCTCCAAAGATGATGCCTGTGTTTCCAGTAATAAATGTTTTGGACTGTTCTCCAAAGTTGATTCCTTCTAATTGACCTTTTACATAAACTTTTACAGGAGTCGTTTTTTTACTGTTTTGTATAAATGAAATAATTTCGTTTGCATCCATCATTTTCATCGCAATACTCCTCTCTGTTTTTCTGTACCCCCATTACTGTATCAAAGAAAAGAATCAATTGACAAGCAAATTTATCATTCATTAATAAATTGATGGACGATTTCCATAAACGCCTGCACTTGTTTAAGCTTTAACGATGATTCATGCCCGATCAACCAAGTATCCCTTTTAATCGGCTTTCCTTCATGATCAATGAGCGGCAGTCGAAAGATCGAACCATCCTTTTCATCAATGCTGACAGAAGGCAAAATCGCAAAGCCGATACCATGATACGCCATTTGCTTGCACGTCTCGATCTGATCAACGACAATTGTCCTTTTTGGCGGGTTTTTAAATTGCCTGTGCCACCATTCTTGTATTTCTTGATAGTATGTAGAATCACTTTTAAATTGTATAAAAGGCCGCTCTGTGTGTACTAAATCATCGATGCTTTGAATTTCTGTGTCAACTAAATACAAAGTATCTTCCAGCAAATGCTGTTTAAAACCTTTCCAATCAGGGTTTCCGCGTATGATTCCGATATGAATATCATCTTCATATAAACATTTTAATATTTCGCTTGACCACCCGGTTATAAGTGAAATTTCCGCCTGAGGGTATTTTTGTACATATTTTTTCAAAACTTTTGGAAGCCAGTGCTGGCCGATTATAGATGCCACTGCAAGCTTTAACGTCCCGTACACTTCTCCTTCCAAAACAGAGATTTCCTCTCTTACCTTCTCTTCCTTTTCAATCATTTCTTTTGCAAACTGGACAACTTTTTCTCCTGCCGGTGTAAGAGTCAATCCCTTTTGTGAGCGCAAAAAAATTTTAAATCCCCATGCTTTTTCGATCGACTGAAGACGCTGCGACAAAGCAGGCTGGGAAACAAAAAGTCGGTCAGCCGCTTTTCTCATATTTTTTTCTTCAGACAAAGTCACAAGGATTTGCAATTCCGAAATTTGCATCGCTAAACCCTTTCCTTAGTGGATTCAATAGTTCAAAAACATTATAAAATATTTTTGCTTCTCCGTCATAACAAGTTTAGCAAAAAACATTCATTTTAATTCTCTCTTAGGAAGAAAGAAAATAAAAAGAACGCTCAAAATTGCTAATAAAAAGACGACGAAATAAACATGGTGAAGAGCAATGCTCAAACCAGACTCAAGAACCTCTTTTATAGGACCGGAAAGATCTGATTCTGGATTCAAAAGGTTGTTGGCCGAATCAATGTTTAAGTTTTTTCCAGCACTATGCTCCTCCAAATATGTTTGCAGCTTGCTGTTTAAAATCCCGCCGAGCAAAGCGGCGCCGACGGTGTTGCCGAGATTTCGCATAAACATATTGGTGGCGGTGGCAATTCCGCGTTCTTTCCAATCAACTGCCGATTGAATGGATACGATGAACGAGGTCGATGTCAGCCCCATTCCGACGCCGAGTAAAAAAGAGCCGATCATAGCGTGAACAGGTCCGTCATCTGCTGAAAGCATAACAAAGACAAGACTGCCGGCCAATAAAAAAATGCCTCCTAAAATTGATGTGGCACGAAAGCCGGCTTTTAAATAAATCCTCCCCGCTACTGTTGAGGCAATCGGCCATCCGATTGACATCGTTGTCAGCGTGAATCCAGCCACCATTGCCGATTTTCCCATAACACCTTGCACAAATGTCGGCAAAAAGGTGGAAATGCCCATAAGCATCATCCCGGTCGTCAAGGACGTTACATTCGCAAGCAAAATGGAGCGATTTTTCCAAAGCGAAAGCGGCATCATCGGATCATCGGCCCGATTTTCCTGAAAAATAAACAATATAAAGAAGCAGCATGCAACAGCTAATAACGCCGCAACCTCCCAGGAAGTCCAAGACCAGCGGACTCCTCCTTCGACAAGGACGATCATCAACAAGCTGATCGCAATAAGCATGAACATGGCGCCTGCATAATCAATGCTCGACTTTTTCTTATCAATGCGTTCATTCAAAAACAGACCGATTCCTGCCATTGATAAAATGCCTAAAGGAACATTCACCCAAAATACAAACTTCCAGCTTATGTACTCAACGAACAAGCCACCTAAAACGGGACCGATTATTGCAGAAATTCCCCATACACTGGACAAATATCCTTGTATTTTGGCTCTTTCTTCTACTGTATAAATATCGCCGACAATTGTTGTGGCGACTGGCATCACAGCTCCGGCTCCAATCCCTTGTATAAATCGGTATATAATTAAAGTTTCCATCGAATCGGCGAGACCGCAAAGCACAGAGCCAATTAAAAAAATAATGATGCCAAAAGCAAAAATCGGTTTTCTTCCAAACAAATCCGCCAATTTACCATATATTAAAATCGTTACGGAATTCATTAATAAATAGGAAGAAAAAATCCAGCTATATTTTGAAAAACCGCCAATTTCTGCGACAATGGCAGGCATTGCTGTGGAAACGATCGTTGCCTCAACTGCAGCCATAAACATCGCCAGCATGACGGCAGCTAAAACGAACGGACGCTTTGTTTCTTTATGGTCTAGTTTTCCCCTATCTTTTTCAATAAGCGCCTCTTTCATCACGATCACCTCATTTGAAAATCACTTTCAATCGTTTGTAAGCATGAATTCATTTTGCCATAGCATTCGCATTCGTTCAATTGCTTTCCCAAAAAAACAATATCTATATTTTCATTATTTGAAGGTTGGATGGATTCGAAACTATTGAGCCAATATGAAATAAAAACGCCGGCAAGGGCGTTTTTATTTGGGAAACCTGGAATTTAATATCATTAGTTGTTTATGGAGCTTTTTTAAGATGACCCTTCTTGTAAAAATCCCCTCTAAAACACCGTCCTCATTCGTTATACATACAAACGTATGATTAATAACGAGCTTCAGCGCCTTCATCCAATCATCCGATACATTCAATCTGGAAACATCTTTGTTCATTACTTCTTCTACTTTCATATTTTGCAAACGCTCAAATTCGATTCGTTCCAATCCTAAAATTGAATCCATGATCAAATTCGTCGTAATCAGCCCGTGCAAGCGATATTGAGCATCCAAAACCGGAACAGCTGTATAGCCTGTTTTCGTCAACACTAATAATGCATGCTCTAAGTTATTTCCCATTTGGACATGAGCCACTTTATCTGCAGGTATCATCAAATCTTTAATCGAAATATTTGTAAATTCTTCAGAAAAAACTTTTGTCATTCGTTTCTTCCTCTCACTTTGACATTTCATTTTAATCATAACATATGATCTGGAAAATGTGTTCCATTTACCAAAAAGAAACTTCCTATTTTATGATATCATTATGTAAGCGTTTTATCACGTGATAAACTTACATTTCTGCGAAAAGCGATGCTCTTGCAAAGAGCATCGTTGAGATGCCTCTCATACTCAAAAACTGGTCCTCACAAGGATACAGGTTACGTATGCGAACGGATTTTGTCATAAAGCTCCACTAATTTTTTGTATGTACATAAATCAAACTCTTTTTTTCCGCATTCAATATCATTGATTTCGCTCACAACCAATTCAATCGCAAAATGGTTGCGAAACAAAATTGCGACAAGCAATTGCTTTTCTTCTAGAGACAATACCGGTTGAACAGCTCGCATCGTTATTCATACTCCAGTGCCTTCATTTTAAAAAACATCCTAACCATAACATATAATGAGCAGCTTTAAAATTATGTCGAAATTTGCTTACATCATGAAAAATAATATTCCTTTTTTCGCAGCTTTCAATTACAAGAAGCTGGAAATCGAATCAGAAGCCCGAAGCTGGAGCATGTGCAGATTGTTTTTTGTTTAATTAACCAAGTCGATTAAATGACATCACCGTTCGAACCGCTGCATTCAGTTCCTCTGGCTCCGGCAATTGTGTTTATTTACACTGATTCTAAATGATAGATACGTTTCTTCGCCAATAAAGTGTTGGAACTGATGCGAGGGCTTCTCCCCTTTGAAACCGTATGCTCTCTCTGTTATATGAAAAGATTTGATTGAAATGAAATGGGAAACATGGACCCATTGCTCAATAATCTTTGAGGCGGAAGCGAACAATGAAGCCAGCCAAACTTTCTCAAAAATAGTTGAACTAGAGCAAAAGATCATGTAGAGCTGTATTTCCGGTCATTTTGTACGTCAGACAGCTCGAATTAGGACAAAGAGTTGAAAGATGCTAATCAATGCGTCATTAGGTGGGAAAAATGTTCAATTTTAAATCATCACGGTTGAAGCTCTTGGAGACAAAAATACTCTTTATGAAAGGCTGCACATAAAACGAAGAAGAAAAAGAAGCTGTCATTACCTTCAGTAAAATGTTCGATCAACTGCCAAACTTCTTGAATTCTGCTAAAAAATGAGCATTTAAAGAGAGTCTATGAGGCAAACTTTTTCACACTGACAAAGGCAGGAACGGCGGAGGGAGATCTCAGCCCTCCTGCCGCCCAATTTTTATTAAATAAGGCATCAATTTGTCTTACTTCCAGCCAGATGTATTACGAGTATCATGTAAGCAAATAGATGCCGTCTAGCTAAAAAAGGATGAACAGCCAGCCGACACATAGGAGTAATGGAAGATTTCTAAATTACTATCAGCTATTTTATTCCTTTCCTCATTCTTTTCTAAACGAAATGTGCCTCGATCATGATGATTTTTTCAATAAAATATAGATAAAGTAGGGCGCCCCGATTAAAGCTGTCATAATGCCCGCTGGGATGCCGTCGGGAAGTGCGATGTTTCGCCCGATTGTATCGGCTAGTAGTAGAAGCCACCCTCCCAACAAAATCGCAATCGGAAGATAAAGTTGATTGCGGGGACCAATCAGTGACCGTGCTAAATGGGGTGCCAAAAGACCGATAAACGCTACACCTCCCGTTACAGAAACCGCAGCTGCGGCAAGCCCGACAGCAGCCAATAGAAGCGTAATTCGCTCCCTCTCAATCTTCAAGCCAACCCCGACAGCAGTAGGATCGTTTAAACTTAATAAATTTAATTGTTGAGCTCTGAAAGCAATAAACGAAATTAAAATGACAATCCAAGGTAAAATTGCCAAAATAAACGGCCAATCTGCCCCCCAAACGTTCCCTGCCAGCCATTTGGCGATAAAATCAACTTTTTGCCGTTCTGCAGAAGAAATAATGACGATCATGGTTCCTGATAAAGCCATGGCGAAGCCGACACCGATAAGGACTAATCGAACGGGGTTTAAACCGGCATTTCGATCATAAGAAAAAACGTAAATAGCCCCTGCCGTTAAAAGAGCGCCGATAAAAGCTGCGACTGGCAGTAAATACACAAATGAGCCGACATCAATTGGAAAAAATAAAAAGAACACTGCAATAGCTACTCCTGCTCCGGCATTAATCCCAATGATCCCCGGCTCAGCCAAATCGTTTCTTGTAATATCTTGAAAGATCGCCCCGGAAACCGCCAAAGCCATTCCTGCCAATAAGGTCACAATGATCCGCGGCAAGCGGACGGAAAATAAAACGAACTCCTCTTTAAACGTCCCGTGGCCGAGAATAGTTGGAAGCAAGCGATTCATCGAGACGGAGGAGGTGCCTAATCCCATTCCGATGATGGCCGTTGCAGCAATTAAAAGAATCAGAACAAGTATGATCAGCCGCTGCTTTTTTACAATTGCCGGATGTATGATCATGTGATAGCTTTCCCCCTTTTTTGCACAATGAACAGGAAGAAAGGCAAACCTAAAAAGGAAACAATGGCCGCCACCGGTGTTTCGTAAGGAGCATTAATCGTTCTGGCAAGCGTATCAGCGATTAATAAAAAGCAGGCGCCGAATATCGCAGACATTGGGAGAATATAACGATAATCGGCCCCTACGACCGAACGGACGATATGCGGAACCATTAAACCGATAAATGCCATATTCCCAACAAGGGCTACAGATGCACCAGTAAGCAATATAATGATGATAAACAGCACCATTTTTATTTGTGCCGTTTTTTGTCCTAACCCGACTGCCACTTCTTCATTTAAACTTACAATGGTCAGCTGCCTTGAGAAAAAAAGAGAAATGGTGATCCCAACGAGAGCAATCGGTATGAGGATCTTGAGCTGTTTCCATGTTGCACCGACAAGTCCTCCAGCTGTCCACATCGAAACATTTTTGTAAATATTAAAATATAAGCTGATTCCTTCCGCGACGGCAAAAAGAAAAGCAGACACAGCAGCCCCCGCTAAAACGATTTGAAAAGGAGAAATCCTTCCTTTTTTTACCGCACCGATTCCAAAAACTAAAAAGGCGCCAGCTGCTGCTCCAATAAAGCACGCAATGGTCATACTAAAGTAATTTGCGTTTGGAAAAAGGGCAATTGTCAAAGCGAGTGCAGCATTTGCTCCGGCTGTCAGCCCTAATAATCCTGGATCTGCTAATGGATTGCGAGTCAATCCTTGCATGATTGCTCCGGCTACTGATAAAGAAGCGCCGACAAAAATAGCGCCGACTTCGCGCGGAAGACGAATTTCCCGAATCATATCAATCGTCTTACCAGCCGCATCTGTCGTTAGCGCCAGCCAAACATCTTTTACACTAGTGTCTGCCGCTCCAAACACCATCGCTAAAAAAAACGAACCAATCAGCAAAATGACTGCGAATATGAATTTAAAGAAAAATGAAGCGGAATCGTTTTTTAGCATACATCTCATCTCTTCTATTTTTCTATTTTATAGATGGAAAGAAGAGAAATTCATGCCTGCTGAATTTCTCTTCTTCTAATTATTTATTTTTTTCCAAGAAATTTTTCTCGAAAGAATTCAAGCTGATATTCCAATGTCAGTCGATCATTGAAATAAAATTCATTAGCATTTACTTCAAACACGCGATTGTTTTTGACAGCCGGTATGTTTTTATAAGTATCTGTTTCTTGGAAAGAGTTATCAGCATCCGAATACTTACTGACGATCAAATAATCCCCTGCAAAATCCGGAAGCACTTCAGTCGATAAAGCATAATAACCTTGTTTTAAAGCTTTCTCTTCCACTTTTTTAGGCATTTTTAGCTTCATGGCTTGGTATAAAATTTCTGTTCCTCTTCCCCAGTTGTTCCCAAACACATATAATTGCTTATCAAAACTTTCAATGACTGAAACAGTTGCATCTTCCCCAATTTTCGCGCGAATTTCTTCTCCTGTTTCTTCAGCTCTTTTTTTGAAATCCTCGACCCATTCTCTTGCTTCTTTTTCCTTATTTAAAAGCTTGCCGATTTCTATATGCTGTGTTAAATAATCGACTTTTCCATAAGTAAACGTAACAGTAGGCGCTATCTTTTTCAGTTTATCTACATTTTTAATCGTCGATAATCCGATGATTAAATCCGGATTTAGTTCAATGATTTTTTCTAAATCTTCATCAGATACTTCTGCAACATCTTTCAATTTGTCTTTCCAGCGCGGATTCATTTTTGACCATGAATCAACACCAACGAGATTTACTCCTAAAGACATCACATCTCCGGCAAATGACGAGAGAACAACGACTCTTTTAGGATTAGCCGGGACTTCAACAGGACCGTTTTCCGATTGATATGTAATCGTTTCAGGTTTTTCTTCTTTCTTTTCAGCGCTGTCTTCCTTTTTATTACCACAAGCGCTAACTATGAGAACCAACAAGAACAGAATTGGAATAAGACGTTTTTTCATGTTTTTCTTCTCCTTTTATTAGATTGTACGTGATGCATATTGGTTTATCTGTTCGGGGATCCCGTCCTATTACAGCATCAATTTGAAATACTTCTTTCAGCACGTTGCAGTCGATTACTTCGTCACTCGTCCCGGCTTTGATAATTTGTCCGTCTTTCAACGCTATAATATAATCGGCAAAACGAGCTGCTTGATTGATATCATGAAGCACCATGACGATTGTCCGCCCCTGCTCTTTGTTTAACTGCTGTAGAAGCTCTAGTACTTCAAGCTGATGCGCCATATCTAAATAAGTGGTCGGTTCATCCAAAAAGATGATGTCCGTTTCTTGAGCGAGCGCCATCGCTATCCAGACACGCTGTCTTTGACCGCCTGACAGCGCATTGACTGGCTGGTGTTTAAAATCGGCCGTTTTCGTAACTTCTAAAGCCCAGTTTATGACCTCAAGATCTTTTTTTGTTAATCTGCCGAAGCCTTTTTGATATGGGTAGCGGCCGTAAGATACAAGCTCTCCAACGGTAAGGCCGGCTGGACTTTCTGGTGATTGAGGAAGTATGGCCATTTTTTTCGCCAGTTCTTTCGTATCCTGCTTTAAAATACTCTCGCCATCAAGAATAATTCGACCGGATTGGTGCGGAATAATCCGAGTTATCGCTTTCAACAAAGTGGATTTTCCACAGCCGTTGGAACCGATTATCGTTGTAATTTTTTTATCTGGAATTTCAATTTTCATATCTTTCACAATCAGTCGATTGCCATAGGAAATTTGTAAACGATCTGTGTATAGGCGGATCATGGAAAACCTCCAATTTATTCCAAATTGATAATGATTATCATTTTCTTATACAAATATAATATAATACCACCCTTTCTCCTTGTCAATTATCATTTTTTTAAGAGAAAGAAGAAACCCGGCCTCCAAAGCCGGGTTTCTCGTCCGAATGTGTAACAAAGGGGGAGCGGGGGTTTAGCCGCGATGTTTCACTTCAAGACGTCTGTGAACTACTTCGTCTTACATTTATAATGATAATGATTATCAATATCGATGTCAACACTTTTTATAAAAAAATTTTTCAAAACAAAATTTCCGTAAATTGCAATATTAAATGCAACACTTAATAAAAAGCCAGAAAACCTATGATTAAATAAAATGGGGAACTTCGGGCAACATCACTTGGAGTGGCGGGCATGATAGCCTTGTTAGGCGATGCCGATGTTGTGACATCTGGCTTCTCGGCTAAGGAATCATGCCCGCAGAGGCTCCATGTCAAGTTGCTAACCACTTTCCTATCGGATCCCCCTGTTTAAATATCAAGAGGCCAACAGAGCCAACTCCTCCTCCAAGCATTCTTGAGGTGTTTTATATCCTAGAATCCACCGTGGAAGTTGATTACACCATGTTTCTGCATAGGAAATGGTTTGATCGGAGACAGCGGAAATGGCTTTCCCTTTTGGAATGAAACGGCGTATTAGTCCATTGTGGCGCTCATTCGCACCCCTTTCACAGGAGGTATGGGGTGGGTGAAATAGATTTTTAGTCTCATCTTTTTCAACGATTTTACTAAGGTCGGCGAATTCAGAGCCATTGTCATCCGTAATGGTTTTGAATATCTTTGTGAACTGCTCACCATACTTCTTCTTCAAATCGTAAACGGCCCCACGGATGGATGGAGCGTCTTTGGCATTGACTCTTATGATGATCTCATGGCGTGTTTTGCGCTCCGTAAGAGTCAATAGGGCTTGATCATTTGAATTTTGGCCAATGACTGTATCGATCTCCCAGTGACCGAATTCCTGGCGATCAGCCACTTCAGCCGGGGACGTTCTTCAATACTCTTGCCTAGAACCTTTTGGTTTTGACGGGAACGCTGCTTCTTGGTGTTTAGCCGGACTTTCATGGGCAAGTCAATATTTTTAACGCCCAGAAGGTTCATATCAATATAGTTGTCAAGGGTTTTGGTGCAAACGCTGTTTCCTTCAAATAGTCCATGGCGTTTAGCATAACCAGAGACGCCATCGGGTGACCATCCTTCTTGAAGGATCTTTGCCTCGACAAACTGGATGAATTCCATAGCGTTATCTAATTTATACTTGGCACCAAAGGATTTCCTATTTTTCTCGTAGATTACTGGCCTGTATCTGGAAAATAAGCTTCAAACTTTTTACCATCTGTTTTCATTTGGGCAACCGTGCCTCGCTTCAATTCCCGGGAGATCGTGCTTTTATGGCAGCCTACTGCATCAGCAATGGCTTGCATGGACTTTCCCTCTGCACGCAGCGCAGCGATCTTTCCGTGGTCAAAGGATGTCAGATGTTTAAAACGTGATAGAATGGAAACTTTTGTTCTCCTTTGCATTATTTCATTTTTAGTGTACTTTGAATATTTTTTATACTTATCCTTAATTTTTTGGGAAATTGCATAAATCGTAGTAATATGCTGTTTGCACAAGATGATGTATAAAAGTTTGTGTAAAAGATTTTGCTAGACCTAAAGAAAAAAGGTAGGGTATTCTCTGATTTGACCAACAACACATTCCAGAGAAAGGAGAACCCTACCTATGTCTAAAAGTATACCGAATGTAGACTGGCTCAATCAACTCGAAAGTGCGATTCGCCAAATTGTTTAGCCATTCAACAATGGCCTCTGGTCCTTCTGATATAACATTATAAGGCAGACTTTCAATAGCAGAAAGAACTTTTAAAGCGTCTTCAAGACCTTCCTCAACATCTGAATCGTTAATAAACTCTTGATCTAATTCAGAAGTTAATCCCAATTCACTCTTCGTGTCATTAGCTTTGGCTTCTGCAAAGCTTGATCGGCTCATAGATGTAAATAATGTTAAACATAGAAGTGAAACTACTAACTTGGTATAAAACTTCATTTGAATAACCCCCCTTTTTTATCTAATCAAAATAACATAATTAACCTAATTTGTAAATATTTATATTTTGTGTTATAATAGATAATGAGAGGGTTATTATGACTAAATATTCAATTATTGTTGCCCTATTTTATTAATAGCAATTAGTGGTATTTTCAATACGTTTGGAGACAATGAAATTATAAACAATGTCGTTACTTTTACTAGTTTATTCTTATGTGTAATTTTACTTCTGGTAACTAGAATATCTCGTAAGAATTTAATGAATATCTCAAGAAATTAAAAGGAAAGCAAGAGGGACTCAATTATTGAAGGTGTTGCAAAACGCATAATCCATGCATAAATGACGCAAAAAATCCACCATCTTGGAAATCATATACAGTGACTAGAAAACACATTTCCAAGGGGTGGACACTATCATGATTTCCAATATTGTCATCAAACATGCACTGTCTAGAGAAATCGATCCTCTTTTACAGGCTTTATTTCAGTACATTGACCAACTTTCTTTACCAGAAGCACCTTATGTTGTTTAGTGCAAAATAAAAATACAGAGTTCTGCAACGAAAAGTGCAGAGCTTAATGGCATAAAAAAGGCTTGCCAGCTCCTAAAATACCTTCTACTGTTTAAGGTTGTGGACGTTTTGCGACCCGAATTAATTTATCTAGCGCAAATACAGATGAAGTCATTAAATGAGAGGGGTTTTCTATGACATATTATTATTACCTTGCCTCAGATATTAAACTACCATCAGGTATATACTCTAAAAGTGGTTTTATTAATTTAAATGAGAGTAAAATAGCTCTTGATCAAACTCTTGACTTAACAGAAAGTGATGAAAAAGTAGATGGATTCGATTATCCCGTGCAAATTGAAATTGTTTATGGTTTGTGTGATCCTGAAACTTTAGAAGCATATGATGATTTTGGATTGCCACTGCTTCATAAATATATTATCGACGTATGCAGTTACTATAAGACATGTACCATTCAAATTGCTCACATTTTAAATACACACCGACACCCTTTAAAAATTGTAGAACGGAGAAAACTCTTATTGAATCAATTATCGAATCCTAAACAACTCGCTCTACATCATGGTGAATTGCTGACGATCAAGAAGATTCCGGAGTTCTAAGTTGATTAGACCGATGAATTTACGAACAGTTGCATTTTGTTATTATGGGTAAAATGAATTTTAGTTTACTTATTCCTAGTGTGTAGATCTTCCATCAAAAAACTTGGATGTCTTATCCGTTGCTAACGACAAGGGATCGATCTCCCAAGTATTCTTTGTATAATCAAAACCCTGAGAGGGGACCTAATATGTGTCTAGTTGGGATACAAATTTGAAAGAGAAATGTTCTTATTATAAAAACTGCTCCTGAGCTTTGGCCGTTACCAAGCTTAGGAGCAGTACAATCTAAATTTTATTCAGTTCTTGAAGTAATTCTAAATACTTTTGAAATTCTGGACTGTTTGGGGCTGAACTTTCTACACCTAAAAGGATAACAAGTTCCTTAATCAAAAATCAAACGCTGACATTCTCTTTGAAGCGTACATCCACTCATGGACTTTTTAAAATTTTTTCTTGTAAATTATGATGTTGATTCTTTCTCCTTCTTCAATATCATTCCACATCTTAATGATTTGATGGTCACTTTCCGGATATAATTCTATATGATCATCTGACTTTTCTTTATTGTATTTAATTTAAGCTAGATGTTCATTTTTTTCCGCACTAGTGTAGATAGAGTTTAGTATTTTCTCATCTTCAATTACAAATACCTTCTAAATCTTCTTCCTATCTTAGATATTCGGGTCTAGTTTGAAGAACTCAGGAAGTGGAATTTCCTTTTCTTTATAAGCAGATAGAAAAGTTTCTTTTATTTCTTCTAAAGAATACTTTGTTGGTAACCCACTCTGTACAAAGTCTGGTATTGGCTATTCTGAGTCAAATATTAATCCCTCCTTGATTAACTTATTGAGGATTCCCATAGAATGCATGCACACTTGGAGATCTACCATAAGGGTGATAATGATAAAACTTTCCTTTTCGGTTACTATCTATTTCAGGCCCCACAGGTTTTAAACCATTTCTCACACCTCTGGCAACTTTTTTAGCAGCCGATTTAGATGTAGACCAAGTATCATGACCTTTGCCTTTTTTAGACCAATTAACGGCAGAAGCATATCCTACCCCATTACCTATATATAACTTACCGTTATAGATAGTGGCTTTAAAGTGCTCGAATTTTCTAGACTTCTTTGCCTTAGTAAATAAAATAAATGTTGTCCCTAATATTGTTATAGCAGCACCAATAGAAATCAAGTGGGATAATAGCCAACTGCCAATACCGATACCTATTGGAATGGCCGGTGCAAATGAAGCACTGACTTCTCCAAAATTATCAAGGGTATAAGTCTCTCCTGTTGTTAAATCTGTAAATTCAACTTTCAGCAGATTATTATCTTCGACTAAAATTTCTGCGGAGTATGTAGTATCTTCAATGATTGTATTTCCCTCAACGGTTTTTTCGTGAAGTAAAATGTTATCAGTACCTTGTTGAACTTCCAATTTAACCTCTGTTGATACTTCTTCCGTCACTTCAACGATTGTTTCAAAGGTAGTTGTATCTTCTTCATGAATAACTTTTATCTTTGCGTTCTCAAATAATTCTCCGTTAACTTCAATGTCTTCAGGTATATTTTTCACAATATTTTCTAAATTATCAGTAACTTGTCTAGGCTCTTCTGCAGACACAGGTGATATAGCAAAAGATAATACCAAGTTTAATATCATAAATAATATTAAAAGTTTGGAGAAATATCTAGTCTTTATCATTAATCCTAACCCCTTTACTTATTTTTTAAATTTCACAATTCCATTTCCATAAAATTTACTAACGTTTTCAGTTTGCGAAGGCAATACAGACATAGATTTCAAATCTGAATATACTTGAGTGAACTTTGTTTTATTATCAGGATAAGAATTTTGGGAAAGTAGATTAGCTACAACCCCTGTAACAAATGCTGTTGAAAATGAAGTTCCGCTATATAACACGTATTCTCCATTATTATCTATTGATTTAATATCCTCACCAGGTGCAACAAAGTCAACTTTTCCAGAAGCCCCAAATACAGATTTTTTTAAGTCCTCACCAATGGAACCAACAGAAATGACGGAATCATATTTTGCAGGGTAGTCAGCACTCAGACCGTATTTATTTCCGCTAGATGCAATAATAATAATTCCCTTTTTATTTGCTTCATTTACAGCCTTTTCTAATTTCGGATTAGACTCAGACGTTCCCACACTAATGTTAATAATATCAACATCTTGTTCTATAGCCCATTCCAATCCTTCAACAAGATTATCAACATTCCCATTTCCGTTTTTATCCAGAATTCTCACATCATATATTAAAGCTGTAGGAAAAATGCCACAAATACCTTTCTCTTTATTTTCACCTGCAATAATGGCTGCTACTGCTGTTCCGTGATTCAAAAAATCTTCATGATTTTCACTTTCAACCGTGTTGAAAGAATCTATAATTTTTCCTTGTAATTCTATGTGAGTTTGATTAATGCCGCTATCGAGGATAGCTATTGATACTTTTTTTTGATCCTTTTCTGCTGGAGAATGGCCATTCATGATTAATTCATATCCCCAATTACAACTTTTTTCATTATGTTGAGAGGGATTACCAGTAGAATTGGGTAAACTCAAAACTTCAGTGGAATTATTATGTACTTCTTCTTTGGAGCTATTTGAATTTAAAACACAACCGGTCAAGAGAAAGGCTAATAAAAAAATTAAAAAACATTTTTTTTTAGCCATATATACCCTCCTTTCAAGTTGTTTAGTATTCTACTTATCTTTCAACAATTCATTCTTTATAAAGCTGACGATATAAAAAATAATATAACCAGTGAATAATATGAAAGATATATTAATAAAACTTGGTAATTCTTCATGTCTAAATAAAACTATTAATCCCATTCCAAAAAAAGGGACGATCATATATCCATGGTAATTTTTCCACCATAAAGAAAATTTTTCCATAACAATCAAACCTTCCATTTTAAATTTTAATTTTCTTTAAATTCTCACGTTTTCTCTAAATTTTCCTAACATCTGATATTCTTTCAGATTCAGTGAAATGGTCGTGGAATCCACAATTTTCAATCCATTCACCTGACTGGAGGAGTTCGTGAACATCTGACGGATTTGATTCACTAAATCCAGAAAGATTTCTCCAGTCATTCGGGTTTTATTTGGCGATGTTTTCGGGAAAGTTGTGAAACATTAATAGAAGTCAATCCTAATTCTCGCTGAAAATCATCCAGTAACGCATCATCGGTGATGGCGCACAGTCCTTCTCGTTGTTAAAGTTGAGCATGTAAAAACAAAAGTAAATGCGATTTTATGGTTATTTTTTTCGTCTCTTCAATTATTTGTGTAAATTTGACAGAATTGAGAGGAGTGACCCATTTACCAAATGAAGAAAATATTGTATCCATGTCCATAGGATTCATCCTTTATATTGGATTTGGACAGGGGCCACCTGTACCATCCATTATAAAGGATTTTTTATGATTTTTTTCAATTCGGAATTTTCGAATTAAATTTATGCAACGCTAGTGATTTATTTTATTTTTGAGATTGATCATTCACAAATAAAGATATTTATATTAAATTACAATATTGTCATTTATTTATATATTATGTTTAAATTTACATATTTTCCAATTCTATTTTAATAACGAGTATAAAAAAATGTCAATTTAAACATATCAAAGAAAGAGAACGAAACAGGAGAGAACCCCCTTCATGAGCAAAAGGTTCTTATGGATCGTGTACTTTCCGAGTATGGAGTCCCTTACGATCCAAAAATGGAAATTGGTAGTGGTGATAAAATTTCTACCCGTCCAGTATTCCAAGTGATGTTAGTCCAGATTATAGACACAACGAATAGAGAAATGTACAGTAAATCTATCAATCATAGGGAGTGTCTATAATGGCTAGACGTTTTGATAAAGAATTCAAAATACATGCAGTAATGTGCAAATCAGGACAGAGAATCAGTTTATCTTGTTTTATCCCATTCATCATCAACTACCAACCGATACGCGTTGCTTTATCTCACATTTGGAGAAGCTAGCGTCCACTTCATTACCGATGCCCCAAACAGTTATTGCGGATGCAGGATATGGTAGTGAAGAAAACTATGTATATGCAGTTGGTGATGAGAAAGAGCCCCGGTTTGAATTTCTGATTCCTTATGAAAGAACAAACACGTACATACAAAAAAGACATTAAAAATGCCAAAAACGAGGCCTATTGTGAAGAGGATGATTGTTTTATCTGCCCAAATGGAAGAAAAGTGACATTTAAAAAATATCAAAACAAAAGAATCAGTCTGGTTATGAACAAAGCTTCAAAATATACGAATGTGAAGATTGCACCGATTGCCCATTAAAAGCAAAGTGCACAAAAGTAAAAGGCAACCGACAAGCTCAATGGAATACGATTTTCGAAGAAATGAAAGCAAAGGCCAAAGCAGTCCTTGAATGTGAAGAGAAAGCGATCTACGCTCGGAGCAAAGTCGAAGCAGAAAGTGCGTTCGGTCACATCAAGGGCAATTGATCTTTCCACAGATATTTTTTGGGGGCTCGACAAAGTACATGTCGAGTTTGGGATTGCGCTTTAGCCCACAACATACTAAAAGTAGACGGCATCCGCCAGCTACTTTCAGATAAAATCGAAAAAATATAAAAGCAAGTGGAGAGAAACGCATTGTTTTTCTCCACTTGCTTCATTTTAGGGACTTATCGGACTGCCCCCTACCAAGTAGTTGAAAAGCTAATATAAAAAATATAAAAAAGCGCGAATGCAATCAGCACGATATAAGCAATAAAAATCGGATTTCGAATATACGGGCGCTTTTCAACTTTTTCGCTTACTTCTGTATCATACTCGCTTTGCCTTTTTTCCATCTGGCTGCCCACTTGTAACGTATAAAACAGGCCGACAAGCAAAACTAACAAAAAAACACCGCCGATGATCAAATTAGTAAATTGCATAAAAACCCCCCTTTTTCTCTATTATTTGAGAAAAAAGGGGGGTTTATTCAAAGGAGACCGTCTTGTTCATATAAATAAGAATATGGAATATCGATAAACAAATAATGATCGTCATCAAGCGGATAGGAAAACGTGCGGATCGTCTCCCCTGTTTCGATATCACTATACAAATCACTTAAAAACCCTTTTTTGTTGACGCGCATGCGAATAATATTTTCTAAAAAGTACGGGCGCCAGCTCCAATTTTTCATATAATATTCTTTTTGAAAAATCCATCGGTCTTCTTTTCGGAAAATATTTCCTGACTTTTGAAACCCGTTTTCATCACAAATATAAATACGAAAGCTCATGTCGCCAAGCTCTTCTGCTAAATGGGTAATTAATTCGTCAAATTGGCTGATAGCTTTTTTATATTTGTTCACTAGTTGTGACACCCGCTGATGAAACTGGTCGGAATATGAATAAAGTGTTTCAAGCTTTTTCTTTTCAAATTGAATGAAATGGTTGAATTCCTGCTGCAGTCTTTCTTTTAGAACACATCGATCAATAAATTCTCTTTCCGGATAATGAAGATAATATCCTTGATAATATCTTCCGCCATTTTTCCACGCATATTGCAATTGAAAGTTTGCCTCGATGTCTTCATATAAAAGCGTCGCACCGATTTTGCGCGCAAGTAGTGAAATCGAAAATAAAACATCGAAATACGATTGGCTGGGTGAAGCTAATTTTAATGGCTGCAAATCGATTTTCAAAATATCAGGAGATAATAACCCAATGCGGTCCAAATTGCTCGATTCTTTCCCAATATTGTCAATCGCAATTTTGATTCCGTAAGTCCGGTAATAAGTGAGCAAATGATGGAGCTGTTCGATATCTCCTAAATAATTGTGTTCCGTAATTTCCAGAACAATCCGGTTTAAATCAAGTCCTTTCTCTTTTTCTTCCAGCAGCAAATTTAAAAAGCTTTCGCCGTGATCGATCATAAGCAGATTTGGATCCCTGTTTATAAAAATGAGAAGATCATCATCCAGTTCTTTCATTTCCTCCAATGCTTTTTTGACGACTGTATCATCTACTTCCATTCGGTATTCTTCAGGGATCGAATCATCATGGAAAAAAAAGCCTAAGCTTTTGTATTCCCCTTCCATATGAATTCTGCCTAAAATTTCGTAGCCAATCACCTTTTGTTCATCTGCGCTAAAAATCGCCTGATAATAAGGCACAATTTTTTCGGTATTGGTTATGACATCTAGTGGGTCCATGGGCATCTCCCCGCTTCTTGTACTCTCATATGATACATGATTATAGCATTATTTGGAACATTAGAAAATGTTGAAGAACCGTTTTTGCGCATTTGCTACATTCCCATTTTTACATAATTGGAATGAGGCCCATCCTGGATGCAACGGTTGGCCTCTCAATTGATTTTATGTTTTGCGCCCGCTTCCACAATCAACAAAGTAGTTTGTTTTTTCAATGACCATACAAGCAGAAAACCGAGCAATAAAAGAACAGAGAGCAGAAACATTCCGTTTGCAAATGAAAAATAGCCGAAAATCATCGGACCGAAGGAAAACAAAGTAATTTGAGTGTTCTGGCTAAAATACCGATAGAGATATACAGGAATGAACGAAAAACAATTAACGGCATTAATCTCAACAATTTACAATCTGTTTGAACGAGTTTCATCAAGGCTTCAGCACTGCTGCTCCGATCTACGACTTTGCAAATGAAGTGATTGCTTCCATAAGTATGACGGGTCCAGATAAAAATATTCATCAAAATGACTTTTTTCTACACGGAGAAAATCGTCTAAGCAGAAAATATATTCAAAAGGATGGAGTTTTTCTCTTGCTGATTCGAATAGGGGATTTTGAGGTGTCCTCTAAAATTATTTGAATTAGTTATTCAACATAAACGAATTTACTTTTTCTTTTTATCAATTTCAAAACTAGACTGTTGATTTTTATTGGTTTTAAATGAATCAGTATCATCATTTCATTAATAATCATTGACTAATTATTATTTTTTTCCATATCTTTTCATTCAATAGGTTTTATGAAGATATTTGTCATTACTAATACCTTCTCTTTGCAAATTTTTTATTTTATTTTTTGCTTATCTTTCAAATTTCTGTTATTAACTGTAGATGAGCAAAATCACTAACATAAATTTACATCGAAACAAAAAAGGAGACATGAACCCGATTCCTTGGTTAGAATAGATGTGCCAACAAACCATTCACACAAGGAGGTTCATGTCTCATGAATAGATTAGCACATCATCAAGGAATCCACAAGTTTTTCACGATGTTGGGGTTGGCACTTTATTTTTCAAAACCTGTCATGAAGCATCTCGTTCATATCGTGGATGCGATGATCACGAAAGGCTTTTCTGGAACGTTGACCGATCTTCATCATTGGAGCTTTCACCCCAATCATCGAACGACACTCAGCCATTTTTTCACGAAAAGCCCTTGGGATGAAGAGACGCTGCTTCGCAAACTCCAGCAATGGATGCTTCATCGTGTCGAACGGATCGCCAAACAGAAAAATCAACCCCTTTTTGTTTCGATCGATGATACGATTTGCCAAAAAATCAAGCCTTCGTCACGGGCAACGCACGCCATTCAAGGGTGTGATTGGCACTATTCTCACACAGAGAAAAAGTCGATCTGGGGACATTCTCTTGTTTGGCTCATGGTTCATACGATGACCCAAGCTTTTCCCTTTGCGTTCCGCCTCTACGACAAGGCGGCTGGGAAAAGCAAGGGGGAACTCGCGATCGAGATGCTTTCTTCTTTGGATGTACGCCGTCCCGTTTATGTGCTGATGGATTCGTGGTATCCATCGCAAGCGCTCGTGGAAGCCTGTCTGAAAAAAGGATTTCACGTCATCGCGATGCTCAAAACGAACCGGATTCTCTATCCGAAAGGCATCGCCATCCAAGCCAAACAGTTTGCCCGCTATATCGAACCGAACGACACCCATCTCGTCACGGTGGGAGAAGAGCGTTATCGCGTGTATCGCTACGAGGGATCGCTGAAAGGTCTCGATGATGCCGTTGTGTTGTTGGCTTGGAAAGCCGATCAGCCGATGACACCCGAACATCTTCACTGCGTCTTGAGCACCGACCGGGAGCTAAGCGATGAAGAGATCTTGCGCTACTATGCCCAGCGTTGGTCGATCGAATGCTTTTTTCGACAAGCGAAAGACCAGCTGAAGCTCGATGGGTACCGCGTTCGTCAACGTCGTGCGGTGAAACGGTATTGGATCTTGGTGCAACTCGCTTATGTGTACAGTATGGTCGAGTCCAACCGGGATTTCTCTACTGGGCTTGATCTTCTCCGAACGAAGAAAGGGCATAGTCTCGTCGAGTTCATTTACCATGCAGCGAAGCAAGATATTCCCATTGATGTTGTCAAAAAACAGCTCCATGTGGCATAAGGGGTACCCTGTTTGTCTCTTTTGGTATGGTAATTATTGTTATGAAAATTGCTCATCTACAGTTATTAATAAATCTTCTTGCATCATTTCCTCTTACAATAGGTTTTTCCCTTAAAGTGACACCATTTTAATCCTCCTTCCTTAATAGCAATTTTACTAGAAATTTAAATCATTACATAGCTGCCCTTTATGTTTTATGAAAATTACACCATTCATTTCTCAATTCCTAAAGACTTTCTCGCTCCAGCAGAAGAGTTAAACCTTTTTCATCATATTTTCCAAATGATTGTTTTAATGTTGTCCATAGATGATAACAAAATAGTTAATCAGAAAAAACGTGCATGTGAAGATTTGTCAAAAAACATTAAACAAGATGTTGAAAGTTTTATGTTATAATTTTTTCGATTGCTATAAAAACTGAAATGGTTGGTAAGAATGAATAAGTTGACAAGAAGACAATTTTTAAAGCATTTTTTCTGGACGGCTGCGTGCAGTTTATTCGCGAGCAGCGGTTTATACATCTACTCAAGATATATTGAACCGAGAAGACTAGAAATAAAAAAAATAAATGTTTCTCATCCAAAAATACCAAAAGGTTTTGATGGTTTGAAAATTGTTCAATTCAGCGACACACATCTAAATAACGACTTTACAATTGCAAATCTGGAACGGATCGTCAATCAAATCAATCGTCTAAACCCGGATATAATTGTTTTTACTGGTGATTTAATCGATGAGCCGAACAGTTATCCCGCTGTGCATCAGATTGCCCCGATTTTAAAACGCCTCCGTGCCGACTTCGGAAAATTTGCAATTTATGGAAATCACGATCACGGCGGATACGGCACTGATGTTTATCGCAATATATTACAAAATGCAGAGTTTCATTTACTGCAAAATGAAAAAAAAGAGATACAGCTGATTGACGGAAGCAAATTGATTGTCGCCGGCCTTGATGATGTCATGCTTGGAAGACCTGATTTTCATCAAACAATGGGCAATATTGACAAAAACTATTTTACTATTCTTTTAGTCCATGAACCTGATACAGTGCTTCAGGCTAAAAATTACAATGTTGATCTCCAATTATCTGGACACAGCCATGGAGGACAAGTAAAAATCCCTTTTATAGGTCCGCTTTACACGCCTCCTTATGCAAAATCCTTTTCGGAGGGCTTTTATACTGTTGATCATACGAAGCTTTATGTCAATCGCGGGTTGGGCACAACTAGACTGCCCTTTCGTTTTTTGGCAGTTCCAGAAATCACCTTGTTTACATTATATTCCAAATAATCCTCTCTTTTAACCGGCTTAAAAGTACTTGGCTTTCATTTCTCTAACCAAAATATGAAAAAAAGATGTTCATATTGAATTAGGTAAATTATAATAGCTACTGTAAGTGTCAGTTAAGGGGAGTCGCAATGGATATTTTTAAAAACCGCAATTTTGTCAAATTGTTTTTTGCAGCGCTTGCTTCACAAATGGGTTCAACAGTTGGCAATATGGCGTTTGCTTTTTATTTGTTGGAGCATTTTAGCAGCAAACCTTATTACGCAACTATTGCTGAGCTGATGTATTCTTTGCCGACTGTATTTGTTTTTGTCATTGTCGGTGTAGTAGCAGACCGCTTCGATCGAAAAAAGGTGGCAGAGAACTGCGACTGGATTCGTGCAATTATGACTGCATGTTTGTTTTTCGCCTTATTTACAAATTCGATTCCGCTCATTTTTTTCATCTTGTTTTTGCGGAGTGCTGTCACGAAATTTTTTTATCCAGCCGAATCCAGTTTAGTACAAGCTATTTTGCGAAAAGATCAATATGCGCAAGCTTCAGGTTTGAATCAAGTACTTTTCAGCATTTTTTTAGTGTTTGGTGTCGGATTAGGGGCATTGGCTTATCGAACAGTTGGAATTCATGGGGCCGTATTGGTTGATTTAATAAGCTTCGTTCTTTCCGCCTTGCTCATTCGCTCGTGTAAAATCCCTAAATCAGCAAGGCTACCAAACGGTCGAGTGTCATGGAAAGGTTTACATATATCATCCGCTGTTTCCGACTTTTTGGAAGGTATTCGGTACATTTTACATAATCGGCTTTTATCGCTCATTATTTTTGGTTTTTTCATTTTCGGCTTTGTTCAAGGAAGTTTTGCCGTTCTTCCGTTATTTACAATGAAATATGAGCTGGCACCGAATTCTTATGAAATGTATTCATCTTTATTTGCCATTTTTCTCGGTGCGGGTCTTTTAGTCGGCAGTACAGTTTCAACATTTTTTGCTAAAAAAATAAAACCGTTTCCAATGTTTGTTACACCGATATTTTTGACAAGCATTTTTGTTTTTCTCCTTGGTTTTGTGGATGAAGTAGAATTTTACTTGTCGATTATTTTTTTGATCGGCATGTGCATCGGTCCTGTGAACGTAGCAATTGGCGGTTGGATTCCGAATATCGTTCATCCAAAGCTAATGGGACGTGTCAGCGGATGGATCGACCCGTTAATGATGTTTGCGCAGTCTGCTACGCTTTTATGTATTGCACTATTGTTTCCAAACATCATTCGAAACATCGATTTACTTTATTACGGTATGGCTCTTATCATTCTTTTCGTCTTTTTCTTTTATATGATCTTGATGCCGAAATATTTAAACGAAAAACGGCATCGGCTAGGTAAAAACACAATCAAATCGGTTTTATAACAAAAATGTGTTTGACAGTCAGACTTATACTCCCAATCATGTGGATCATAGTGGATGAGAATTCACCCTACAACCGCATTGATTGGGAGTTTTTTTGTGATATTCGTTTGAAGGAAAGTGATAATAATAAACTTTACCGAAAAAATTCATCATTAGTTTTGCTTCTACCCTCAAGAAAACTTCTACTAAACGTATAACAAGCAAAAAAGGGGGTTCTAATAAGTCGTTTTTACGGCTTATTGACACCCCCATTAATGTTTTAGAAACGTTGATATATCGGTGTTTATGATTTTTTGTTTTCAATGGCGATTTGACTTTCTGGACACCCCCTCCCTATCATGCTCCGAAAGAAATTCGAATCTTTTACAGAATGTGAAATAAATAAATAAATGAATGAAATCAGCCCCGCTGCCAATAAATTATAAAAGATGACCCCGGCTCCATACCGAGATCATCTCTTAACCGTTTAGTCCCCTGATCAAACTGCCCACTCGACGCCCATTTTAATTATGCCGAGCATGGTCAATGGTTTGCTCTAGTATTTTTTTTACATGCTCATCATCATGTGAATAGTAAACGGTCGTTCCTTCCCTTCTAAATTTGACTAAACGCAAATTTTTTAGAAACCTCAATTGATGGGACACGGTTGATTGCAAAAGCTCAAGCTCGGCAGCTATTTCATTCACAGAACATTCTTGTTTTTCCGCTAGTAAATGTAAAATCCGAATTCTAGTCGGATCCGATAACGCTTTAAACGTTTGCGACACGATAAAAAGCGTTTCTTCGTCTATATCTAGAAATTCCTCTTTTCCGCTCATGACCCACCCTGCTTTCTAAAATATTTCATAATAACTATTATAGGCATAATTAATAGACTGTAAAAACTGGTTGCATTTTCTATTCATGAAAGTATAATGTAAATAAAGATTACGGAAAATAATGAAAAAGGAGAGACATCATGGACGATATCAGTCATTATAAGCTACGGGATGAGACGCCGGAAAATATAGCACGAGCCATCTATGTTGTCAATCGGCATGCAAAAACAGCGCCAAATCCTAAATATTTATATTATTTAAAAAAGAAGGCGCTGCAAAAACTGATCGCTGAAGGAAAAGCAACAAAGAAAGGACTGCATTATTCAAAAAATCCAAAATTAAGCAAACAGCAGTCAGATGTTCTGGTGTCGGCAGGAAATTATTATTTTCATATGCCTCCTACAAAAGAAGACTTCCAAAACCTTCCTCACTTAGGTTCCTTAAATAATTCATACCGAAACCCGAAAACAAATCTATCATTGTCAAAGGCAAAAAATTTATTGGAGTATTATATCGGTATGGATAAAGCGAATCGACCGCTTTCTTCTCCCAAACGGTTCCATCGTCATACATATCAAAAACCGGTGTTTAAACGATTAGGCGAACGGTATGATTGAGTAAAAAGAGAGGCTTATTCAGCCTCGTCTTTTAATTCATCATCTTCTTCATTTTTAAATAACAATTCATCGATTTGCTCAATTAAGTGATGGACCTCAGGTTTGCTAATTTGGGCATTTGCACCTACCTGTTGTCCTTTATGTTTTAAATCATTCGTAATCAATGAGGAAAAAATCACAACCGGAATATGATCCAGCTCTGGATTTTCCTTAATTCGCTTCGTCAAATGCAATCCGTCAAGCTGCGGCATTTCGATGTCCGTAATGACTAAATCAACACGCTCCTTAACCGGTTCGCCTTCATTTACAATATTCTCTAAATAGTCCAGTGCATCCTTGCCGTTTTCAAAAAACTCAATCTGTTGAAATCCCGCCTCCGTCAATGTGTCGTTCAACAATCTGCGCAACAGCGGGGAATCCTCGGCAACGACAATTTTTTTATCAGATCTGTCCCTCTTTTCCAGTTTTTTCGCTTTTTCCTGCTGGATTCCGGACTCAGGATTAATTTCAACAACGATTTTTTCAAAATCAAGCATTAAAATCATTTCGTCTCCCATTTTGACAACGCCGGTAATTTGAGTTTCCAATCCTTGATACATTTCAGAAGGCTTTTCAATTTGCGACCAAGACACACGGTGAATTTGGGTTACTTGATGGACGCGAAACACAACTTTTTGTTGGTTAAATTCCGTTACTATCAGCTTATCTTTTTCGCTGGGCTCGCAATTCGGATCGCCGATCGCCTTCGGTACGTTAACTACCGGGAGCACTTCTCCTCTTAATTCAATAATTCCTTCAACGTATGGATGGACGTGAGGCACGCTCGTTACAGGAAGAGGCTGAATGATTTCTTTTACTTTCATCACATTTATACCGAATTTATTCGAGCCGACGAGAAACTCTACAAATTCCAACTCGTTCGTACCGCTTTCAAGCAAAATTCCCTTTTCGTTCATATCTTTCTTCCTTCCGTCTAATATTTGCGAACGTTTCTTCTTCACTTTTTTATATCGGTTTTATTCTTTGTTCATTTAATACTTCTTTCGCTACAAATCGATGGGAAATAAGTCTGAACAGCGTTACTCACAAAACGTAAATGATACATTTTATTTCGACAAAGACGACTTGATTTCCTTTTTTTATAAAAAACTTTTATGTAGGTCAAACACCTTAAAAGTGAAGTTGCATATGTTATGGTGAACAACTGAAAAGTGAAAGGAGCATGAACGTGTATCCATTCTATCGACAAATCCTCCCGGGAGTTCAACAGCCAGAATTTTTTCCGGGATTTCCAGGGATGGGTGGAGGATTTCCTTCGTTTCCTCCTACGGGGACTGGTCCCGGTTTCCCTCCATTCGGCCCTCCTGGAATCGGCGGAAGTCCGAGTGACGGTTTTGGACAGCAGCAAGGACCGCCTTCAGGACCGCCTCCAAGTTTTATTCCTCAAGAATCACCCGGAGTCGGAACATTTGCAGTTGATCCCGGAGGCATTAGAAGATGTTTACATCGTTTTACATTTATCCGATTAACAAACGGCAGAAGCTTCTGGTATTTCCCTGTGTTTGTAGGACAAAGGTCCATTGCCGGGTGGCGCTGGAGACCTCGCCAAAATCGATGGGAATATTTCGGCATTGATTTAAACAGAATCTCTTCCTTCTCATGTTTTTAAGATGACACTCGGGGCAGTCTAATAAGTCGTTTTTGGCTTATGGACGCCCCTTTACTATTTTAGAAACGTTGATATATTGTTTTCAACCGATTGGACTTTTTAAACATCCGCATGCTAGTCACCTATTAAACCGGTATTTTTATCGGGATCAACAGGGTTGTAAATGGATTGAAAAGCAAGATCTACAGCTGATTTAGCCGTTTTAGCGAACTGAATTTCGACTGTTCTCCGCTCATCTAAATAACAGCCTTCAAAGGCGATTTGCTTCACGGTGTTCGACCATCCTCCTGAATTTTCAACGATGATGACACGTTTTTTGTTCATATATGCGGCAGACAATTCTCCAAGCGTTCCATTTCCTCCTCCAATCATAATGATGGCATCTGCGGAATGAACAAGCAAAACGCTTCTGTAATCAAAACCTAATCCAGTATTAATCGGAATATCAATAAATTCGTTTGCTGCCAGTTTGTCGTCTCCAGCCAAAATACCTACGACAAGGCCGTTTGCTTGTTTGGCCCCTCGTGAAACTGCCTCCATCACTCCGCTTCCGCCGCCTGTCAAAAGAACAGCTCCTCTTTTAGCAATTTCTGAACCGATTTCTTCAGCCAGGAGGCGGACATGTTCCGGAATCAAGCCGGATTGACCAATTACTGCAATTCTCTCCATCATAAGCCTCCATTTCAAATTTTTTGCTGTTTTATATTATAGAACGAAGCTTGTGAACAGCTTGTATTGCTGTCACTGTTTAGCCTTTTATAAAAAGAGTTCCTTTTGATTGTTTACCTTACAAAAGAATTTGAGGGGGCGCATACTGAATTTTTTCTTACTCTCGCCTTTGTTTTCCTTTTTATCTTCTATGTATGCTTGTCAAGTCTTTCAAAACCGCTGTATCGATAAATTGAAAGAGCAATTTTCCGCCTTTCATTGTTAAATTTTGCACTCTTCAAGTTTCTTTTTTATAATGTGCAAAAACTTACCCATCCTATTTTTTACGAAGCAGGCCGCATTTTTTGCCCGCTACAATTTTGGACCTTTATGAAACCGGAACCAACCCATTTTATAAAAAATATAAAGCATTCCTGTTCCGATGAGAGCCATGACTCCTAATACAATATAATAGCCATACTTCATTTTCAGCTCGGGCATATATTCAAAATTCATTCCATAAATTCCTGCGATAAACGTAAGAGGCATAAAAATAGACGAAATAACCGTCAATGTCATCATAATCGTATTCATCCGGTTTGAGTTGTAAGATAAATAGCTGTCCCTTATATCAGCCGCAAGCTCCCGATTTGCCTCCGTCATCTCGACAAGCTTGAGTAAATGGTCATAAACATCATAAAAATACAAATCTTCCTCCTTCATTTCGTTCAGCCTGTTGGACGAGATGATCCGGTACATCAAATCCCGCATCGGAATGATTGTTCTTCTTATTTTTGATAATTGAGACCTGATGGAAAAAAGCTCTTTCATTAACTCATTGATCGATTTGTTTTTATTGTTTTCCTCAATTTGATTTAATAAATCTTCCAAATGGTACACGGGCGGAAAAAAATCATCAACGAGCTTATCAGTCAATTGATGCATGATTTTCATAGGCCCTTTTTTTAAAGAATCGTCTTTTTTGATTCTCAGCCAAATGTTGTTTAGATCTCGAATGGCATTTTTGTGAAATGTGACGATTCCTTTTTCGTTTACAAATAAGTCAAGCTCTTCCGGTTCCAGCGTCTGTTGATGAATTCCGTGCAACACAACAAACATATAAGAGTCATAAAAATCTATTTTCGGCCGTTCAACATTTTCGACACAATCCTCAATGGACAAAGGATGAAAATGAAAAAATTTCCCTAGCAATCTAATTTCATTTTCCGTCGCCTTGTAAAAATCGACCCAGTACCAAAGAACTTCCTTTTTTCGAATCTCTTTTAATGCCACATCATATTTAGCTTCCAAATCAGTTGTAATGACTAATGTTCGTATCATAGACATCACACTTTCTAAATTTTTTTGGACATAAATTTAGTTTACCAATAAAAGCTTGGGACAAACATGATAAAATATAAGACGACACTTATTAAAGCAGGTGATTTGTATGGAACATTTGATTAACCAAAATGTAAAAAACATTGCGATTTCCGGCATTCGAGCTTTTTTTAACATCGTTTCCAACTATGACGATGTCGTTTCGCTAACGATTGGCCAGCCTGACTTCCCAACGCCTTCACATATAAAAGAAGCGGCAAAACAGGCAATTGATGACAACTATACAACGTATACGCATAATGCTGGATTGATCGATGTAAGAGAAGCAGCATGCCAATTTGTACATAAAAAATATCATCTCTCCTATGATCCTGGTTCGGAAGTGATTGTTACAATCGGGGCCAGCCAGGCGATTGATATAGCGCTTCGAACGATTTTGGAGCCCGGGACGGAGGTAATGCTGCCAGGTCCTGTTTATCCGGGGTATGAGCCAATTATTCAATTGTGCGGAGCAATACCCGTTTATGTTGATACGACAAAAAACAAATTTAAATTAACTGGGGATTTGATTAAACAAAATATAACAGAAAAAACCCGATGCATAATTTTGCCTTACCCGTCCAATCCGACAGGCGTTACATTCACTGCAGAGGAGCTGATAGAGATTGCCGATGCCGTTCGCGGGAAGGATATTTTTATTTTAGCGGATGAAATTTACAGTGAATTAACGTATGATGCACCTCATACCTCGATCGCTTCTTTTTTGCGGGAGCAGACGATCGTCGTCAATGGACTGTCCAAATCGCATAGCATGACTGGATGGCGGATCGGATTTCTTTTTGCGCCGAAAGATATCACAAAACATATGTTAAAAGTGCATCAATATAATGTTTCATGCGCTTCGTCGATCTCTCAAAAAGCTGCTTACAACGCTTTAACGGAAGGGTTTCATGATGGTCAAATAATGAAAAAAGAATATGAAAAACGATTGGAGTACGTATACGGTCGTCTCGTTGAAATGGGATTTGAGGTTGTTAAACCAAGCGGAGCCTTTTATTTGTTTCCTTCGATTCAATCATTTGGACAAAGCTCTTTTGATTTTGCTTTGGAGCTGGTTGAGAAGGCTGGTGTTGCGGTCGTCCCGGGGAGCGCTTTTTCCAAATTTGGAGAAGGGTTTATCCGCATCTCTTACGCTTACTCGACAAAAGAGCTGGAAAAAGCTTTGGACAGGCTTGAGCATTTTGTGCAACTGAAAAGAAAATAGAAAAACAGTGCGCTTTTAAAGCACTGTTTTTTGTTTTGGCAACTTAATTGTGAAAACGGTGCCTTTTTCGCTGCTCGACACATCGATCGTGCCTTTATGATTTTCAACAATTTTATATGTGATCATTAATCCTAGACCTGTTCCTTTTTCTTTTGTCGTTAAAAAAGGCTCCCCTAATCTTTCTAGCAGCTCTTTCGGTATCCCCTCTCCTTCATCTTTTATTTCAATTACAATGGAAAAATTTTCAGATTTAGTAGAAATTGTAACTGTTCCTCCATTTGGCATTGCTTCAATTGCATTCTTAATGAGATTGATAAAAACTTGCTTCAATTGGTTTTTATCGCAAACAACTTCTTGAATCTCATCAGAAAATTTTTTCTCAATCACAATATTTCTTAATATTGCTTCCGTTTCCAGCAGTGTAACAACTTCGCGTAAAATCGTTTTGACATTTGCTTTTTCAAAAACCGTTTCTTGCGGTTTCGCAAGCATCAGCAATTCACTCAAAATCATTTCAATTCGATTCAGCTCTGAAAAAATGATTTCAAAATATTGATTATCTTTTTCGATTTCACCATGCATCAGCTGTAAAAAACCTTTTATTGCTGTTAACGGATTGCGTATTTCGTGGGCGATACCTGCTGCCAGCTGCCCTGCAACAGAAAGCTTTTCAGAGCGAATCATCAATTCTTCCGCATGTTTATGTTCAGACAAATCTCGTAAAATTATTTGAACCGCCGGTTCGCCAAAATATGTTGTCGGAATGCAAACCATTTCGGTATGGACAATTTTTTTCGAATATGTATACCAGCTTTGCTTGGTCACGATTGTTTCCGTTCTTCCGTTCGTTATGTCATCTAATTGATCTTTGACATGCTGATGATATTCCGGGTGTAAAAAATGATAGATGCTTTTGCCCAATACGTCCGGATAATCTTGCGCACCGAAAAGCTTGATCCCCGACTCATTCATAAAAACCCATTTATCATTATGAATCACTGCAATTGTATCGATGGAATTTTGAATCAGCCTTTGATACTTTTCCCTGCTTTGCTGCAAAATGCTTTGGTATATTTTTTTGGATGAAATATCGGTAATGACAAGCAGTTCTGCTTGTTCGCCTTTATATGATATAAGCACGCTCTTCAACTCAACATAGATCTTGTTCCCGTCCAAAGATGTCCAAATTTGTTCTAAAATTCCGCTATCAATTCCTTTGTGAAGATTTTCAATCGTTTCATGGACAGATTCGTGAAACATTTTGTCAATAAATTGGAAAACCATTTTTCCAACAATATCTTCACTGCTAGTCGCCACAAGCAGCTTAACAGCAGCCGTATTAGCATATTGAACTTTCCCTTTTTTTGAAATTATGAGCGGGCACGGAAGCTCGTGCACAAAATCAAGAGCACCGTCAGCACGTATCGGATTTACTTCTTTGGGAACTTCATCTATCTTGTCATCCGCCGAAGTGACAGCAAACTTTAAGACAAATTCTCTTTGATCCTTGTTCAAATGATTGTATATAACATCAACTGACGTTTTCATCCAAATATAGGATCCATTTTTCTGCAAAAAACGGAAGGAACAAGGAAAGATATCATCTCCATGATATAAAAAGCTTTCAAATATATTTATATCTTCTACATGCAAGTATTCTGAAAGATTGGAACCGATTAGTTCTTTTTGTTTATATCCGAGCACTTTCAAACAATTTGAGGAGATGTATTCAAAATAGCCTTCATTAGAAATAATCGAATAAATGATTTCTGTTTGATTGTGCACACCCTTTTGTATTTGTTGACTCATCCCTGGCCCCCCTATTACTACCCTTTCCAGAAAGAAAAAGTCTATCTTGCTCATTGACCTGCTACTTTTTGTCCACCTAAAATTTTAATATAGTTTTACAAAATAAACATCTAAAAATGTGTCAATCTTACTATTTAAAATGTTTTTTCGACTTTTTCCACTGCATTTCCTTCCCTATAAAAAATATGTATGTATCAACATTTTAAAAAATACTGGCCAAAAAAGGGCTAGTTTTTTTTGTCTTATGCGGATTTTTCGGTTATTTTGCGGACTTTGCGCTTTCTTTGGATTTAACAACGCACCGGAGGTATGCAAGAGGTGGTATGAGCTTTACCGATTTTGCGGCCATGTGCGGTTTTTGCGCTTTCTTCGGGTTTCACACCATTCGGAGATATGCAGATAGGACAAAAGTTTGCGGTTTTTGCGGCATGTGCGAATTTCGAACCGTTTATCGAAAAATCTTTATGCGAATGCGGCATCGTTCAATTTATATGAATGGTTTTCGATAACTAATAGAAAAGCCATCGCTCGTTAAAAAGCGACGGCCCTTCAATATAATTTATTTTTTATTGCTCGTCATCATTTGATTTTGCATTGGAATTTCCGGCGTATTCTTTCTGTAAATCGATGTATGCTTTTACAATATCTCTCGCTATACGTTTATTCACATCTTCGCTTCCGGTTCTTTTTGTCCAAGGGACGACAACACTGAAAGCAACCTGCGGATCTTTGGCAGGATAATAGCCGATAAATGTTAAATTATAAACGTCTGTCCCCCAGTATTGGCGCTTCGTACCATAATAAGTCGTTTCCGCTGTTCCGGTTTTGCCCGCAACATTTAATCCATGTAACTGAGCGTAAGCTGTTCCGCGTCGAGTATTCGTCACTAGATAAAAGCCTTGTTGGACGCGTTGAATATCCTCTTCCGTATTGTTTATTCGGTTTAACACTTTTACCGGCATTTCTTGAGCAATCGGTCCGAGCCCATCGTCAGTCGGTTCAAGAATTTCTGTTACAAGCCGCGGCTTAACACGGTATCCGCCATTTGCAATCGTTGAAACATATTGGGCCATTTGCAGCGGTGTGTACGTATCAAACTGACCAATGGCAAGGTCAAGCAATTTCCCTCTGTCAGTTCCAGGATCAGATTGCTGCCCTGCGGACTCCTGCGGGAGATCAATCCCTGTCGGAACCCCTAAACCAAATTGGGCATAGTAATTCCGCATCTTTTGAAAATCTTCGTCTTTAGCTGGAAAACTTCTTCCCGGATAATATTGTATACCAGCAATTTTCATAGCGATATGGAACATATAAACGTTTGAACTTCTTTGCAACGCTGTTAGGTCAGATACAGCCCCCATATTTTGATAAGAAGATTTTTCCGGAGTCCCTTTTAAACGAATTGGTGCGTCATAAAAGACGGTTCCGTGTCTAAGACCAAATTGATATCCTGCTAAAACTGTCGCACCTTTAACGGTAGAACCCATTTCATATTGCGTCCCAAATGCACCGTAATCAAAGTTCAACATCTCTCCTGAATCGTACATTCGTCCGACCATCGCCAAAACGTCTCCTTTATACGGATCCATCATGACAACGAAAGCGCGGTCAACTAAATAATTTCCACGTCCTCTTGCTGCTTTGATCTGCTGATCAACAATTTTTTCAATTCTTTTTTGCAGTTCGATATCGATGGAAAGTTTTAAATCGAATCCTCTTCTGCCGTCATCAATTTCCTTTTGTGAAATCGTATTTCCATCTTTATCAGATATATATTGAACTTTTGCTTTTCTTGGGTTTAGATAATCCTCATATTGCTGCTCCAAATAGCTTTTTCCAACTCGTTCATTTCGGGCATAGCCTCGAGCTACAAAAAATGATTTATTGTCTTCTGGTATCCCTTCTTTTGGAGATGAGATTTTCCCTAAAATCGTTTTAAATACGTCATCATAAGGGTACACCCTTTCCCAATCTGTGATGACATCGACACCCGGAAGATTTTCCAGCTGTTCCGCAACCCTTGAAACTTCTTCTTGGCTTAAGTTCGTTGCGACAATCTGCGGCTCATACGCATATCCGGATGAAAATTTCGTATATAGAGCGGCAAGCTCCAATTCTTTTGGATCCTTCTCGATTTTTTTAATTTCTTCTTCCGGAACCCGTTCAACCTGAAGTGGATATGTTTCCTTAGGTTCTAATTTTTTCTCTTTTTCCGTCAATAAGTTTTCTGCCTTTTTTGGATTTTTGGCTATCCAATAATCCCGCAAATCTCTTTCTCTTAGAAAAGATGTGTCGAGATCAATCAGCTGTGCTAATTTTTTTGCTGTTTCCAGCTTGTCTTTCGTTTTGGTCGTCTTCTCCACCGTATAGGTCACAGCAGGAACATTTTTGTTGTCTACAACGATTCTCCCGTTTCGGTCAAACATTTTTCCTCTTGGTGCAGGATATTGCGCAACATTCACTTCTGTCCGGCTGACTTCTTTCGCATATTCTTCACCCTGAACAATTTGAACGATGCCAAGGCGGACGACAAGTGCGGCAAATAAAAGAAAAACGATAAAAAAGAAAAAATTGATACGAAAAATTCTCGCTTTCCTTTGCCGTTTTGTCTCAGAAGGAGTTGTTTCCGCTTCTTTTTTCACGAAGGAATCTTCCTTTCTTTTCTAATATAAATCATGTTTCAGTCGACTCATGAACTTGTAAATATATTGTAACATACATTACAAAGTTTTGTTTTCTATACAGATTGTCAACCCCTAATTCTTATCAATTTATAGACATTTTGCTTAATTTTGTCACTTCTTGAAGGAAGTATATCATATATTCCCTTGGTTGGAACCCTATAATTTCAACAATTACATGATAATGTTTATAAACTTAAAATCTATTATTTGTCAATGGAAGGAATAGACAAAAATATGACAAAAAACGCATGTTATGATAGTTTCGTAAATTACATGAACAAATTTCAAGGAGGTAGAAAACGCATGAAGAAATCTATTATTGCTTCTATTGCAGCAGCTGCCGCCATTTTCACTGCAGGCGCTGGCACAAATGCCAATGCAGCTGAAATTCAAAACCAACCAGTTCAAATCAAAAGCTACGTACAAACTTTCGGACCTTATCATATAAACGAAGATCAATTGAAACAGCTCATTCAATCAGCTGATTCAAAAGAATTGCAAAATCTATTAAACAACTGTTTACAAAATCCAAGCATAGAAGCAAATAATGCTATAAAAGAAGCAATTAAAAGAAACACAAACCAGCCTGCGAACAAGCAAGCTGTGAAAAAACCAGCCCAAACTACTCAAAAAACAACTCAGCCAGCACCATCTGCCAATGACAAAGCAACCAACAACCAAACACCAAAACAATCACAAACCGCTTCATCCGTAAATGCATTTGAGAAAAAAGTAGTTGAACTAACAAATGCTGAGCGGCAAAAACAAGGTTTAAAGCCTCTTGTTTTAGATGAAGCTTTAAGCAAGGTAGCTCGTGAAAAATCTTTAGATATGCAAAGAAACAAATATTTTTCCCACACAAGCCCGACTTACGGATCTCCGTTTGACATGATGAAAAAGTTCGGCATTTCCTTCAGAACAGCAGGGGAAAATATTGCAATGGGGCAGCGTACTCCTGAAGAAGTTGTTAATGCTTGGATGAACAGCTCTGGCCACAGACAAAACATTTTAAATCCTAACTTTACTCATATCGGCGTTGGTTACGTAGAAAATGGAAATTACTGGACACAAATGTTTATTGGAAAATAATAGATCGGACAGTTCACTCATTTCAACTGTTCAAAAGGTGTGGGGGACATGCCCCCACATTTTTTTTGAAAATAAATTGGCTGAGAAGCTGAGAAAAAGAAGAAGCTGACTAAAATTGTGTGACTTAAAAGAATGATGTGCGTTTTTATTTTTTCCACAGCTTATATAATGCATGTATTCCGCTATTTTCTTCTCCCATTTCAGCCAGTTTTTCATACAAGCTTCTCGCAAGCTCAAGCCCTGGTACGTCTAATTCCATTCTTCTTGCTTCCTCTAAAGCAATGTCCATATCTTTTATAAAGTGCTTGACATAAAATCCAGGCTCAAATTGATTCGAAAGCATTCTCGGTGCATAGTTCGACAAAGACCAGCTTCCAGCAGCCCCGGAGGAAATGCTTTTCAACACCTTATCTGGATCCAGCCCCGCCCGAACAGCGTAGGCAAGCGATTCACAAACACTAATGATGCCGGCAGCAATCGCAATTTGGTTGCACATTTTTGTATGCTGCCCCGCACCGGCTTTTCCTTGATAAACAATATTTTTTCCCATTTTCTCAAAAATTTCAAAACATTCATCGAACGTCTCTTGATCTCCTCCGACCATAATCGATAGCGTTCCATTTTTTGCTCCGACATCTCCTCCTGAAACAGGCGCATCTAAAAAGGAAATGCCTTTTTCCTTTGATTTTTCGTATATTTTTTCGGCAAGCGATGGTTTTGTCGTTGTCATGTCAATACATATAGCTCCTGGATAGGCATTGGCTAAAATTCCATTTTCACTAAAATAAACTTCTTCAACATCTTTCGGGAAACCAACCATTGTGATAATAACATTCGCATCTTTTGCGAGATCTTTGATCGATTCTTTCCAAACAGCACCTTGTTTGATCAAATCTTCGGCCTTTTCTTTCGTCCGGGTATAAACCGTAAGCGGATAACCCGCTTCAAGCAAATGACGTGCCATGCTTTTTCCCATTACTCCAAGCCCAATAAAACCGATTGTTTTTTTTGACATATTGTTCACCCTTTCCCCATTTCAGTGTATACGGCTTAGTAATGAAACTGTTCTGCTATGAAACGCTTGCATTTCAGCTTTCAGTGCACACCCGATTAAATGGACTTTACTAAACCGCCGTCAATCAAAAAGGTTTGTCCAGTCATATATGTATTCAAGTCAGACAGAAGAAACAGCACATAGTTCGCAAATTCATTCGGTTCTCCGTAGCGATTGAGGGGAATCGCTTCCAAATATTTGTTCTTGATCTCTTCTTTCGGAATACCGAGTTTCGCTGCATTCCATTCTTCCAATTGATCAATCCGTTCTGTTGCAATTCTGCCGGGTGATGCCGTGTTAATTAAAATATTGTACTTTGCAAATTCTGTTGCTAACGTTTTCGTCAGCCCCACAATTCCTAAGCGAAACGTGTTGGATAAAATTAAACCCGGGATCGGCTCCTTCACGGAAGAAGAAGCAATATTTACGATTTTCCCTCCTCTTTGTTTCATATGCGGAAGAACCTCGCGAATGGTACGGATATAGCTGAGCAAGTTTAATTCAAAAGCATTTTGCCAATCTTCATCAGTCATTTGCTCAAATCCTCCTGCAGGGGGACCGCCAGCGTTGTTAACGAGTAAATCAATTTTGCCAAACTCTTTTATTGTCTGATTAATTAGCCTGCTAATTTCCTCTTTTGAAGTAATGTCTGTTTTAATAAAGGCTGCTTTTCCTTTTCCAAGCGCATTTAATTGATTTGCCACGTCTATTAGCTTTTCTTCATTTCGGCTTGTGATCATCACGTCGGCTCCTTCTTCCACAAGCCTTGTTGCAATCGCTTTACCTAATCCTTGACTTGATGCCAAAACAAGTGCTGTTTTACCTTTGAAACCGAAATCCATTGACATTCCATCCTTTCACCTTTTCTTTCATCTTATCATGATCTTATCAAAATGTGGGAACTTTCGTTTTACTCCCATTCTGAATTTTTAAACGGCATAGAGCTTCTTTTGTTTGCTCAACACTGTCAAAGGCGGCTTGCGAAGGTGCGTTTAAGCTTGTCTTCTTTCACGCAGTAGTATGTCCAAAATTCAAATTTCAAAGGGAGCTTTAAACCCATGCTTTTTCTTGACATCAACTGTTATGATTTTCTTATCTGCCTGCTCATCTAGGTGAATTGCATTCAAATCAAAAATGAAGAAGGAGCTGTCCAGAAAGTCAAATCCCTATTGAAAACAAAAAATCATAAACACCGATATATCAACGTTTCTAAAACATTAATGGGGGCGTCAATAAGCCGTAAAAACGACTTATTAGACACCCCCTGCATATTTTTTATAACTTAAAGCGTTCTACTAAGCCTTTTAAGCGGTTGCTTTCTTCGCTTAACGATTCCGCTTTTTCCGCAACCATTGAGAATGCTTTGACTTGCTCGTTCGTTGTTGCACTGACTTCTTCCGCAGAGGCAGCTAGCTGCTGGGTTACTGCAGAAATATTTTCAATCGATTCGACGACTGTTTCTTTTTGCTCATTCATCCGATCGATCGCATTTAATGTTGATTTAATGGCATTAAGCAAATCTTCCATTTTAATTGCAATTTCATGAAACGCATTGCCTGTCACTTGAACAGCTTTGTTTTGTTCTTCATGAATTTTCTTCGAACGACTCATTGCATCGTAGGCATTTTTCGTTTCAATTTGGATTCCTTCAATCATATTTTTAATGTTTTCTGTCGCTTTTGCCGATTGTTCAGCAAGGTTTCTTACTTCCTCAGCGACAACTGCAAATCCTTTACCTGATTCACCTGCTCTTGCTGCTTCAATACTTGCATTTAAAGCGAGCAAGTTCGTCTGATCTGAAATTTTGGAAATGGTCGACACGATATCAGAAATTTTTTCAACTCGATCTACAAGATTTTGTAGTACGGATTGGACCATCTCAGATTCTTTGTCAGCCTCATTTGATTTTATTTGAAGCTCATTTAGCTTTTCTAAACCATTGTAGCTGGCATTTTGTGATTCGTAAGATAAATTTTCGACATTTTTTACATCATTGTTTACTTGTTGAATACAATCTTCTAATTGTTTGATTTGTCCGTTTATAATTTCCGTACTGTTTGCCTGCTCACCTGAGCCTTTTGCAATTTCCTCAATTGCAACGGAAATTTCCTCACTTGACGCAGTAGCTTCTTCCGAAACCACGTTTAATGTTTGAGCAGATTGCTGCAGCTCCTTCACGGATCCGTCCAGATCGAGGAGAATTTGTCGGATGTTATCGGTCATCTTCGTAAAGCTATTAGCCAATTTCCCGATTTCATCTTTATTTTTCACTGTTAATGTTCCGGATAAATCCCCTTCAGCCATTTTGTCGGCGTTTTTAGCCAAAAGCAAAATCGGCTTTGAAATGCTTCTCGAAACAAAACTAGTGATGAAAAATGCCACAATCAATGCAGCAATAATAATGGAAACGTTAATGCTCCGGATTGTGCGGGCTGTTTGCTCCAGATTTGCATCCGAATAGACTACACCGATTTTCCAATTTAGTTCCGTGATCGTTTCAAAAATAATGGTTGAATCTTTTCCATTTTCTTTTATAGAAGCTATACCACGTTTTTGGTTTTTAATCGCTGCCATAAGACCGTTGTTTTTATATAAATTTTTTCCGGTCATTTTCGGATGAGCGATGGCAACTCCATTTCTATCAAGCAGGAATGTATACCCTCCAAAGCCAGCTTCCACTTGCTTAACAAATTCATTAAACGTTGTTAAATTAATATCAATTCCAATAACGCCAAGCAACACCCCATCCTTTGTAATGGCCTTTGAGGCGGTAACAACATATTCTCCTTTTTCCCCATCACGATAAGGCTCTGACCACGAAACAAAGTTTGGACTTGTTACAGCGCTTTTATACCAAGGTCGTGAATTGATTATCAAATCTTCCTTTAAGTTTAACTCAGGTTCTGCAGCAACAAGAGTCTTAGTGTTGGCTACATAGACAGACCGGACCAATTGATTAGCGCTTAAAAACGATTGAAACGTTTCCTTTACGGACTGTAAAGATTGATCGTCATTTTTTTCAAGCAGCTGTGCGATTTCCGGTTCATTGCTGAAAAGCAGCAAAATTCTTTCATATTCCTGCATCTGTAAAAGCAGGTTCTTTTTCGCTTGCTTAACAATCGATTGCCCCGTATGAAACGCATCTGATTTAATGTTCTTTTGAACAAAATAATCAGACGTGAAAAAAACAACCAAAAGTGAAAAAATTAACAATATGGTGATGAGCGCTGTCAATTTCCACTGAAGCTTTTTAAACATTTGTTCCATCTCCTACATAAATCTTTATTTAATAAAAATAATTAAGAAAACTTATACGTTTTCTAATGTATATATCGGCAATCTGATTTATCTTTTTACAAAATGAAACTAATTATCTTTTTCATATTTCCAATTGGCTTTGTTTTTGGGAGCGATCTTGCATAAAAAAAGCATAGGCTGCATGTGTTTCTTCTTAAAAAAAGATACCGCCGTAGCGGTGCCGGCTGTGAAAAAGAAAAAAAGTTTTAGCAAATTGGAGGAAAGTAACAAGAAGAGATTCGGATATCGAGGGCTTCAAATTTTTGCATTTGCAAACTTATCCTAATTTATATCGTGATACCCCGTCGTTTTAGTTGCTCAAACTACAAAAAGCTTTTTATGAACTGCAGCTGCTGTGTTTTGCTTTCTATCGTTTGCATCAAATTAGCTATACGCTCGCTGCAAATCATTTTTATATTTTGATGGACTTTATCGGGATAATAAAGCGGATGTAAAAATCAAAAAATGCTGATCTCAGCGTTTTTCATATTCCATTTTACTTAGAGCCGAAATTCTTTTATATTCACCTTCCGTAAATAAATCGGCTCTTGCATCAAAAAAAGAAGCCGATTCAGATTAAACTGATCGGCTCCTTATCTTTTATATTTGGAACGTTTTTTTAACAAAAGAAACGACTTCTTCCGTTGTTTGCATAGAAAGAACTTTTTCTTTAAAGCTTTCTGCTTCCTGTTTTGAAAGCTTTTTAATTTGTGAACGCGCAGGCAAAATAGATGTTGCGCTCATGGAAAATTCATCTAATCCAAGTCCAAGCAGAAGCGGTATAGCAATCGGGTCTCCTGCCATTTCTCCGCACATTCCAACCCATTTTCCTTCTTTATGAGCTGCATCGATCACAATGGAAATTAATCGGAGGATGGCCGGATTATACGGTTGATACAAATATGAAACCCGTTCATTCATCCGGTCTGCTGCCATTGTATATTGAATTAAATCATTTGTTCCAATGCTGAAGAAATCAACCACTTTGGCAAATTGATCCGCCATAACAGCAGTTGATGGAATTTCAACCATTATTCCAACTTCGATATCATCAGCTACTTCAATACCTGCTTGAACAAGTTTTTCTTTTTCTTCGAGCAGAATAGCTTTCGCTTGATGGAATTCATCGATTGTCGCAATCATTGGAAACATGATTTTTAAGTTTCCATATTTGCTTGCGCGAAGCAGCGCTTTAAGCTGTGTCCGAAAAATATCTTGCTTTTCTAAACAAAGGCGGATGGCGCGGAATCCAAGAAAAGGATTCAGCTCCTTTGGAAGATTCAAGTAAGGAAGCTCTTTGTCCCCGCCGATATCCAATGTACGGACAACAACAGGTTTTCCTTCCATTCTCTCAAGAACTGTTTTATATGCTTCAAATTGTTCTTCTTCTGTAGGCATTTGGTCTCGTCCCATGTATAAAAATTCCGTACGGTAGAGACCTATTCCTTCACCGCCGTTGTCAAGAACACCTTGTATGTCATTAGGCGTGCCAATATTAGCGGCAAGCTCGACACGATGTCCATCCTTCGACAACGTCGGCTCGTCTTTTAATTTAGCCCATTCCGCTTTTTGCTCTTCATATTTTTCTCTTTTCTTTTCATATTCGGCAATACAATCTTCACTTGGATTTATGATTACTTGTCCTTCAATCCCATCAACAATGACTAAAGCACCGCTTTCAATTTTGGCGGTAGCTTCCTTTGTTCCGACAACAGCAGGGATTTCCATAGAACGAGCCATGATCGCAGAATGGGATGTTCTTCCTCCAATATCAGTTGTAAATGCTTTAACAAAATTTTTGTTTAATTGCGCAGTATCAGAGGGTGTTAAATCTTCTGCAACAATAATGACTTCTTCATTAATTAAACTTGGATTTGGGATTTGAACGCCTAATAAATGGGCTATAACCCTTTTCGTGACATCCCGAATATCCGCTGCTCGCTCGCGCATATACTCATTTTCCATCGCTTCGAACATCGCAATAAATTGATCAGCTGTTTCCCTCATCGCAAATTCAGCGTTTACAGCTTCGTTTTCGATTTTCTCTTTGACTGGATTTAACAGCTCAGGATCGTTCAAAACGAGCAAATGCGCTTCAAAAATCGCTGCTTTATCCGCACCAAGCCTTTCTTCTGTGCTGTTTTTAATTACCTCGAGCTCTGCTTTGGCGCTTTCGACAGATTGTTCAAAACGCTCAATTTCTGCTCGAATATTTTGTATTTCTTTTTTTGATACGGTTAAATCCGGCTCTTCTAGACGGTATGCCTTCGCAATAGCGATACCGTTTGATGCTGCAATCCCAGATAGCTGTATCATTATTCGCCTAACCCTTCTTTTTTGATTGTCTCTTCAATCGCTTGAAGTGCATCATTTTCATCAGCACCTGATGCTGTAACTTTAATGGTTGCTCCTTTTGGAATACCTAATGACATAACTCCCATAATAGATTTTAAGTTTACTGTTTTTCCATTGTATTCCAAATTAATGTCGGCTTCAAATTTGCTTGCCGTTTGCACTAATATAGTCGCAGGTCTTGCGTGAATTCCTGTGTCAGCGGTAATGTTGAATGTTTTTTCAGCCATTTGCATCAAATCCTTTCTGCTATTTTCTTTAAAAATTTTATCAGTGCATGTCGAGTTGTGCAAGCTGATAATCAATTATTTGTGAAACCAGCCTTGTCCGATTTAAACAAGGCCGGTTTACTAACTGCTACCGAATGGCAATAATGTTTTCTTCGCCCTTGTTTACTTTGCCTACTTTTTTCAATTCAATTGCTTCACCTTCTTTTAAATTAGTGAAGACAATCGGCGTCATAATAGAAGGAGAATGATTTTTAACATATTCAAGATCCACTTCAAGAAGTTTGTCACCCAATTTTACAGTATCGCCTTCTGAAACGAAAATGTCAAATCCTTTTCCTTTCAATTTCACTGTATCAATACCAAAATGGATCAATATTTCATGGCCAGAATCAGACTGCAAGCTAATAGCATGTTTCGTAGGAAATACATTTAACACTTTACCGTTAACAGGAGAGACGACGACACCTTCTTCAGGTACAATAGCAATCCCATCTCCCATCATTTTTCCAGAGAATACTTGATCCGGTACTTCTGTAATCGGATGAAGAGTACCTGTCATAGGCGATGAAAATGTTAAGCTTTCGCTTTGTAATTCTTCCGGCATAACATTTTCCACTTGTTCTTTAACTTCCTGCTCTGGAGAATGAACTTTTTCTGCTCTTGGAGTTCTTCCATTCATGATGTCTTGTATTTGAGTTTTTAAATTGTCCGATTTAGGGCCAAAAATTGCCTGGATGTTGTTGCCCACTTCTAAAACACCTGAAGCGCCGAGCTTTTTCAAGCGTTCTTTATCAACTTTCTTTTGATCATGAACAGATACGCGCAGCCTTGTGATACATGCATCAAGATGCTGAATATTTTCATTTCCGCCAAGCGCCTCTAAAATGTTATATGGAAGATCTCCGGCTTTTTCGCTCTCCTGCTCATCATCAGACGTTTCAACACTTGCATCTTCCCGTCCAGGAGTTTTCAGGTTGAATTTTCGGATGGCAAATCGGAAACCGAAATAGTAAATGACCGCAAATACAAGCCCAACTGGGATAACGAGCCACCAAGCTGTTCGATTCGGAAGGACGCCAAATAATATAAAGTCGATCACTCCGCCTGAAAAAGTCATTCCAATTTTAACATGTAAAATATGCATGACCATGAAGGATAGTCCTGCAAATATCGCATGAATCGCAAATAAAAGCGGTGCTACAAACAAAAAGCTGAATTCAATCGGTTCTGTAATTCCTGTTAAAAACGATGTCAACGCGGCAGAACCCATAATCCCTGCGACCACTTTTTTATTCTCGGGTTTTGCTTCGTGATAAATAGCGAGTGCTGCGGCCGGGAGACCGAACATCATAAACGGAAATTTACCTGTCATAAACGTTCCAGCTGTCAATTCCACACCGTCCTTGATTTGGGCAAAGAAAATGGCCTGATCGCCGCGAACAACGTGCCCTGCTTCGTTTACATAAGAACCAAATTCATACCAAAAAGGAGCATAGAAAATATGATGTAATCCAAACGGAATCAATGAACGTTCAATCACACCGAAAATAAAAGCGGCGAGCGTTTTGTTCGTCTCAAGTATTCCTTGAGAAAACTGGTTTAATGCCCCTTGGATCGGCGGCCAAATAAAGTACATCGCAATCCCTAATAGAACAGCGGACGCAGCTGTCACAATTGGAACAAACCGCTTTCCGGCAAAAAATCCTAAATATTGCGGAAGCTCAATTTTATAATATTTGTTGTACATATAAGCAGCTATGATACCTACTATGATCCCGCCAAACACACCTGTTTGCAAAGTCTCAATTCCGAGAACGTTTGCAAATGCTGGATCAGAACTAATATCTTTAGGCATTTGACCCAAACCTGTTAAAATACCGTTCATTGTAACATTCATAATTAAGTAGCCGATGACTGCTGCAATCCCTGCAACTCCATCGCCGTTTGCAAGACCGATCGCAACGCCGACTGCAAATAACAACGGCAGGTTGGAGAATACAATTTGCCCAGCTTGCTCCATGACGCTTGCGATAAGCACGATCCAGTCGTTCGTTAAAGCAGGAATTCTATCTGTTAAATCCGGATTTTGCATAGCATTACCAAATGCAAGCAAAATACCTGCTGCAGGAAGAAGCGCTACCGGCAGCATAAGCGCGCGTCCTATTTTTTGTAAAACACCGAAAATTGATTTAAACATAACATGACCTCCTTATAATTATCATTTGACAAATGCAGCAAGAATAATCGATGTATTAGAAAAAACAAAAAAGGCATGGTGAAACAAGGCGTCAACTGTACGAAAACAAATCCCTATACAGTACACCTTGCTCACTCATGCCTGATCGAATCAGTAACACGTGCGCAAAATTTATTCTTTTTTTGCTATTCGATATAAATGCATCGTTAAATAAACAGCTTCTGCTTCATCAATTTGTTTTTTCAATACTTGCTGCATCATTTTAATCATTTTCCATGCAACATTATAGCATAGAGGATATTTTTTTTTCAACAATAAAGCTAATTCTTCTGGTTCTTCCGTTTTTTCCTCTTTGAGAACCCTTTCAATTGTTGCCTGAAGATGCCTTACAAGCCGCAAATAATTAAAGCTTTCTTTATCAAGCTGGATGTTTAAGGAATCTTCTGCAACTTCGATTAACTGAGCAATAAGCTGAGAATGGCGGTTCACTTCAGAAATTGATTTATGCGTTATGGCGCTGTGAATGTGGAGAGCGATGAAACCGATCTCACCTTTGGGCAGCTTGATTTTCAGCTTATCTTCAATAATGGACACCACTTCACTAGCAATATTATATTCTTTCGGATAAAGCACTTCAGTCTCTGATAAAAAAGGGTTTTTGATGTCCATCCCCTGCTCGATCCTCTTAATTGCGAACGTAATATGGTCTGTTAAAGCTATATGAATATGTTCATTCAGAGGAAGTCCGACTTTCTTTGAAATGTGGGCAATACAGTCTGAAACAACTTCTATCATCTTCTCGTTTGTATAAGGAAGAAGTTTTTTATATTGTTCCTGTTCTTGTTCGTTTTTCAGCACAAATATCTTTTCAACTGTTTCGTTGGAAATCAGCTCCCCCCTTTTTTTTCCGAAACCGATTCCTTTTCCAATCAAGACGACTTCCTGAAAGGTGTCGTGGCCAGCTATTAATACATTATTATTCAACACCTTTTTTACTTTAAAGGACCCCATGTTTAAAAAGACGCTCCTTTACCAGAAATCTATATAATCGTACAAAAAAAGAACGGGGAGGTCAATGCATTTTGCACTCAGCAAAAGCAAGAAAAAATTTACAATCGAACACCTAAGACTGGGGGTGAGGCATCTAAAATGGAAATAGAAAATTTAGTTTTTTCATCTTTCTCGGCAGTTCATACTTTCCTTTCCAAAAATGAAGAGTCCGTTTTTTCAACTGTCGCCTTTTAAAGGTTCTATATGCACATGTACGTTCGTAATATTAAATTCTTCCGTCAGCCTTCTTTCCACTTCATCACAAATCGCATGGCTTTCAACGACATTTAAATTAGAATGAACTTTAATGACAACATCAACATATACGGTGCTTCCGACATATCTGGCTTTAATATCTTCAAGCGATTGAACTCCGGGTATATTGTTAATCGTTTCTTTATATTTGTCTAACTCCTTCTCGGAAAATCCGTCCGTTAAGGAATGAACCGCTTCTTTGAAGATATCCCAAGCAGTTTTGCAAATAAGCACTCCGATGATCATCGCAACAACTGTGTCCATCCATGCGATATGAAATTGCGCCGCCAAAATCCCTAGGAATGTTCCGACACTGACATATGCATCGGATCGATTGTCCATAGCTGCTGCCGTGAGCGCTTGACTTTTTATTTTTTTCGCAAGTCTTACATTAAATAAATAAACGGAAAACATGACGATTGCTGAGCCAATAGCCGTCCATGCCGCGATCAAATCAGGTGATTCTGTTTTCGGGTTTATGATTGATTTTGCTCCTTCAGTAAGAACTTCAAAACCAACCATGACCATAATCAATGATGCAATTAAAGACGCAATGGTTTCTGCCCGAAAATGTCCATAGTGATGATCTTGGTCAGGAGGACGCTGCGATATTTTTAATCCGACTAAAACCGCGATCGAAGCAATTACATCAGTCCCGTTGTTCAGTCCGTCAGCCATTAAAGCTTCCGAATGAAAAAAATATCCGACCGCTATCTTTACAACGGTCAACAAAATATAGGCTGCAATGCTAATCCATGCTCCCCGTTCACCCTTTTTTAAATTTTGATAAACTTCCACCTTCCACTAACTCCATTCGTTTAGTCTGCCATTTATACTATCAAAAAAACATGTAAAGGTCTATACATACAGATTATTTCCTTGTTACAAAAGGTTTAATATCAAAAGGTTTTTCTGAAATCAAAGCGATCATTCCAATATGGAGATTAGTAAAACAAGGAAAAATATAAATTATTTCATTTTTTTTACATTACATTAAAAAAATATAGCAACCAAACTTTTTACAGTTTGATTGCTATCAATCGAGAGAGATTAATTTTCTTTTTGTGTCAAATAAACCGGGATCATTTGAATCGAATGGTTTAGGTCATCAAGCTTGCCTTCAATCCGGTGAAGCAAATAGAGTGTCACAACAATAGGAAAACCGACATCGCTGATAAACGACAGCCAATCGTGCAAACCAATCCCTCCCTTTATGGCATCTGAAATCCGGCCTGTTCCCGAACCGGAAACAGGCCGCTTCCGTCAGCTCATCGTATATTCTGTCACCGTTTGCTCAATAATTCTGGCTCCTTTTTTTGAAACGAGCGAACCCCCAGAAGAAGTAAAAACATTTGATTGAATGATTGTTTCCATAGCTTGACCAATTTGCTCTGCTGTTAATGAATCCTTAGGTTCATCAACATTAATTCTGACTGTCTTTCCTTCCATATTGGCAAAAAGAAGATCGAGCGATTTAGACATTTTTTCACCCCCAGATTACTTATGCATTAATTTGATGCGTATCGTTTCGTTCCACTTTGGCAAGCGGCATTTTTTGAAGACTGGCAATTGCTTGGGCTGCTCTAAGCAAATCATCTGCACTAGCTGACGTTTTAATATTGCTGTAATTTTTATAGCGATACAGCGGCTTGCCGGAATGATCAAAACCTTCTTCAAAAACAAGACGCAATTGTGATTTGACCGGTTGAACCTCAGCCATTTGCTCGCACCTCCTTTCACCTTCTTTATATAAAGAAATGAAAAAAAAGGGGCAGCAAATATGTAAAAAGGTGAAAAAAGAAATGAAAACGGAGCCCTGTCGCTGCAGACAACGGCTGTTGATGCCGTTTTGACCATTTCCAATAAACGGAATCTCTTTGGTTTCGTCAATATTTTATTTGGATAAAACTAAATGTTAGAGTAATGAATTTCATCAAAATTAAAAAAGCATTTACGAAGTGCTCTCTTTTATTATGAAAGTGGTCAAACCCCATTAAAAAAGGAGACTTCGTAAATGCAAAACTATTGTGTATCACAAAACGGAACGGATGAAAAAATAAAAGAGCGGTGTCCGCTCTTTTTAAATAGAAAGCTGTTTTGACAACGTATATAATTCTCCGATTGGTTCGCTCTTTTCTTTCAATATCTCTTCAATATCATGATCAACGATTTGGTTTTTCTGTATTCCGACTGCTCTTCCGCCTTTTCCTTCTAACAGAAGCTCAACTGCTCTCGCTCCCATTCTGGAAGCAAGAACTCTATCAAATCCAGTTGGAGAGCCGCCGCGCTGAATATGTCCTAATACCGATACTCGCGTCTCAATGCCGTGTTTTTCCTTTAAAATATCGGCAAGTTTTGATGCGCTCATAACTCCTTCAGCTAACGCAATAATGGAATGTTTTTTCCCGCGTTCAACACCATGCTCCAACCGCTTGACAATATCATCTAAGTCAAACGATCTTTCAGGGATTAAGATCGTTTCAGCGCCTCCAGCTACTCCTGCCCAAAGCGCTATATCACCAGCATGCCGCCCCATCACTTCGATTATAAAAATCCGCTCATGGGATTGCGCTGTGTCCCTAATTTGGTCCATTGCCCTTACAACCGTATTTAGAGCTGTATCAAATCCGATCGTGAAATCTGTTCCTGGAATATCGTTATCGATCGTTCCAGGCAATCCAATGCAAGGGAAGCCTTTTTCCGTCAGCTTCAAAGCCCCTCGGTATGATCCGTCTCCGCCAATTACAACAAGACCTTCAATTTCAAATGATTTTAATTGTTGAATCGCAAGAAGCTGTCCTTCTTCTGTTTTAAATTGTTCAGAGCGCGACGATTGGAGAATCGTGCCGCCGCGGTGAATAATGTCCCCTACAGAGCCAAGCTCTAATTTTTTTATGTCACCGTTAATTAATCCTTGATATCCATGGTATACTCCATAAACTTCCAACCCATGAAATATCCCTTTTCTTACAACTGCACGTATTGCAGCATTCATCCCCGGAGAATCTCCGCCAGACGTTAATACAGCTATTCGTTTCATTCCATCACCTCATTATGCAGTTCAATAATTGCTGCCATCTCATGTTTTAATAAAATGTATTATATCAAAAAATTTTCCCGCTTAAATGATTTTCTCGTTATTCAGCTTTTCGAAATCCGGCTTCTTTTGCTTCCTCCTCTGTACAAAACATCATTTCTGGTTTTGTTATATAATAGTGCCTGCTGCCAGGCATATGGTATATTTTTTCACCTTTTGAATTAATGTTTCCTTTTATGTCGCAGCCCTCTTTTTTGTCGTCTTGTCCAATCTTATCATTAAATCCATCGTTTGTAACATAGTTTTCTATACTCCAGATTCCGATTTCTTTTTGCTGGGCTTTTTTTTGAACATCCAAAAAACGGTCTACATATTTTGTATTTGGCTGATGAACGTATGCGACGCGGGCTAGCCCGTTTTCAAGCAGCATTTCATTAAACATTTGTCCGTTTATATATAAATAAACAAGCAATCTTCCATACTTGTCACGTTCTCTAACGCCAAGCTCTAATTCAACTTTTTTGTCTGACAGCATTTCTTTTGCAAAATTGCTTGCTTCGATTGCAAATGGCTGCACAGGCTTCGTTGGGTGTACAGATTCAGGAGTATCGACAAGAAGAAGTCGGATTGTTTCTTTTTTATTGTTGACGATGACTTTCATCGTATCACCATCGACGACATCAATTACTTTGGCTTCCAACCGATTGTTTACGGCTGAATCATCTTTTTGCCAAAGCTCCCATCCGAAAAATAATGCAAGCAAACCAAAAAATAAAACAATCCATTTTCTCCACATGATGTTCTTCCTCTCTATTGTGTCCATTCAATGAAATATCATTTTAAGCGAAAAGAACATTCATATCAATAAGAAATGTGGAGGATTTTTCACCTTCAAAGTTATTTTAAATGTTGTTTACATTTTTCTCGGAATATTTTATAAATAAAACCATTCTAGTATAATAATAATGGTAAAGCAATCGGGGGAGTTAAGGAGTGTATTTTTTGTGACATTTATCAAAAGAAATATCGTCCCGATCCTCTGCTTGGCGGCATTTTCGTCACCCATAATCGGCATGATGTTAATTGATGTGTATTATTACAGTTCGGTAATCGGGTGGGTGGTTGGATTCATTTTTATTGTAGCTGCATACATAATTGTAACGAAACGACCCGATGACTCTGAACCAAATGACTTTTTAAAAGAAAATAAAAGGCGGATCATATAGCTTAATCCGCCTTGTTATTCTTCTTATTTATGATCTTAATAGCCGCAATCCATTTAAAATGACAAGTATGGTGCTTCCTTCGTGGCCAATGACTCCGAACGGCAAGTCAATGACTTGAAGGAAATTAGCACATATGAGAAGGGCGATGACCGATAGAGAAAAGGCAATATTTTGTTTCACAATTTTGTTCATTTTTTGCGACAATTCGATCGCTTTGATCAATTTCGTTAAATCGTTTTTCATTAATACAACATCTGCTGTTTCCAAAGCAACATCCGTTCCCTCCCCCATTGCTATACCGACAGATGCTGTTTTTAAAGCTGGTGCGTCATTGATACCGTCGCCGATCATCGCCGTTACGCCGAATTGTTTATTCAACTGCTTTATTCGGTCAACTTTGCTTTCAGGCAGACATTCACCGTGAAATTCATCAACGGATGCCTCTTTAGCAATGGCTTCAGCTGACGCTTTCGTATCGCCCGTCAGCATCACCGTATAGATGCCTTTGCTTTTCAATTCATCCATCAAATTTTTCATATCAGGTCTAAGTACATCTTTTAAAGCGATGCTTGCGGCAATTCCTTTTTCGTCTTTAACATAAACAACCGTTTTTCCTTGTTTGTATAATTTCTTGGAAACAGAGTTTTGAAATTGTTCAGCCTCTTCTTTTCCGACAAACGCAGCTTTCCCAACGAATATTTTCTGCCCGTTCCAAGAAGCAGAAACTCCAAACCCTGAATGTTCATCCACTGATACCCATTCATCTTTCAGTCCTTTTACATTTTCCTGAATATAAGCTGTAATAGCTTTGGCAAGAGGATGGGAGGATTGCCGCTCAATATTATAAACTGCTTGTAGCAGCTCTGTTTTTTCGATGTCTGGGCGTACGATTACGTCCGTGACGATCGGCTCGCCTTTTGTCAAAGTTCCCGTTTTATCAAACGCGACCGCCCGAATTTTATTAAGACGCTCTAAATGTACGCCCCCTTTAAACAAAATGCCGTTTCTTGCCCCGTTAGAAATAGCGGATAACGTCGCCGGCATGATCGAGGCGACGAGCGCGCACGGGGAAGCCACTACCATAAACACCATCGATCTGTAAAAAGCTTCCTGAAAGCTCCAGCCTAATAAAAATGGAGGAGCAAACATCAAAACAGCCACTGCAATAAGCACACCTTTTACATACGTTCCTTCAAATTTTTCAATAAATTGCTGGGACGGAGATTTTTCAGATTGGGCGTTTTGCACCAGTTCAATAATTTTTTGAAAAAGCGTTTCCGATGCTTTTTTCGTTACGCGAACGGTGATCGATCCATTTACGTTTACAGTCCCTGCATACACTTCACTTCCAGGCTCTTTCTCAACCGGGATGGATTCGCCCGTTATAGCTGATTCATCCACTGTCGTATGACCATTTATGAGCTGGCCATCCACCGGAATGCGGTCCCCGGGCTTCACAATGATCAAATCTCCAATCGATAAAGTGGAAACATGCACTTTTTCTTCCCGTCCATCTACTAAAAGCAGCGCTTCTTCAGGCTGCAATTCCATCAATGAAGAGATCTCCTTGTTTGTTTTGTTCATTGTATACGTTTCTAATGCGCCGCTTAGGGCAAAAATAAAAATTAAAATCGCTCCTTCAAGCCAATGGCCGATGATTGCCGAACCGATAGCAGCAAAAACCATCAGCAGCTCTACATTCAACTTGCCTTCGCGGATCGTTTCTTCAATTCCCTCTTTAGCTTTGGCAAATCCCCCTATAACGAATGCGAAAATAAATAAAATCGTTGATATGATGTTGAAATCATCTATGCTAAGCAGCCAAGCGAAAAAAATGAGAACACCTGACACAATGGCCGCAATCATTTCAACATGCTGTTTCAACCCTTGAAATAATTCCGTATTATGAAACATCTTTGCTTCCATTCTCACTTACAACCTCCTAACTGAGAATAAAATTCAGCTTCACTTCTATTGAATTCCATATGCTATTCTTGGCGACTAGTAAAAAACTATTAAAATATCAACATCTATATGTATATTATATATCAACAATTATTTTTTTCAAGTAATAATTATATTAATTTTAAATTAATAATTAATATTAATAATTATTATCATTCTCAATCACGGTTTTTTACAGATCAAAAACGCAGGTTGGAAAATCGGTCGATTCATATGTTAAGCATTAAAATTCTATTTTTTAAAAAAGGAAAAGCACAGAAGCTTCGCTGTGCTTTACAAATCGGTTAAACGTTTTAATTGTTCGGTTGTTACGGGACCAATGATTTTTTTAAACACCTGTCCTTGTTCATCGATTATAAAAGTAGTGGGAATGACCATAACCTTGTATAATTTCATGACTTCGCCTTTTTCATCAAAAAGCACAGGAAAATCAAATCCGCTCTTTGATAAAAAAGACTTTACTTCTTCTTTTCCCCCTTCTTCTGAAGTAATGTTAATTCCTAAAAATGCGACGTGCTCAGAATCCGCTTGTTCATAAAAACGTTGAAGCTCAGGCAATTCTTCCTTACATGGAGGGCACCACGTCGTCCAAAAATTGATCACGACCTTTTTCCCTTTAAAATCCGAAAGTTTTACCATCTTGCCGTCAGTTGTTGGCAAAACAAAATTGTTAGCGGGCACTTTCGAATTTTCTTTCGTTATTATTTCTTTCATGGTTGTTTTGCTCGGTGCATTTTCTTGTTTCAAATCGCTCTCTTGACATCCTAAAAACACACATGATATAAGCAGAAAATGAAAAAGCAAGGCAGCTGTTTTTTTCAAAACGCTTCCCCCTTCATGAGAGCACTATTTTTTTCCATTCAATGATGGAAAAATGATGACTTTCGCTATTTCATACTTTATTGCTGCGATAGATCACAGTAGAGACAACCTGGAAAATCTTAATGAACACGTTTTTCCTTCAGCGACCAATAGCCAATGCCGATTTTTTGGCATATTGTCATATAATGCATTAACAATTGCAGCAATCCTCCTGCATTGAGCCCGATAATAACTCCTGACATTTGCCATTCTGGCTGCGATCCAAGCAAAAAGATGACGACAAACGAGATAAAATGCGCCCAAACCGTATGAAACAAAGCATCCTTTATTAAATTCAGACCGATCAAATACGCTTGCAGCGGAATGATCAAAAAGTGGGTAAAAAAGTACGGCCATAAAAGCTTTAAAAAAAGTGTTGCAGTAGTTCCGTTGACAAACAAACTTGTAAGCGGCTCAGCAAAAGCAAACATAATCACAATCGCAGGTATTCCGTAAAGCATTGTCATTCCGAGCGATTGCTGCAAAAGCTTCTTTAAAAGTTCCTGGTTTCCTTTAGCAAACGCTTCTGATACAGTTGGGATCAAAATCGTTAACAGTGCATGAGCGATAAACGCGGGAAAAAAGCCGATCGTCATCGCAACTCCGGAAAGCAGACCGAACTGTTCTGTCGCTCCAACCTCCGAAACACCTGCTGCCATTAATGCATATTTGATTAAAAACGGCTGAATCGCATGTGTCATAGAATGAAAAATGCGCAAAATTGTCGTCGGAACAGAGACACGAAATAAACTCCGCCGGATCAAAGCTGTTTTGGATGAAGCGAGCGTGCTTTTTTTTAGTTCTTGCGCCTGATAGACATAAACGGTAAGCAAATAAAGAACAATAACGGCTTCGCTTGCAATAAATGAGCTTAACCCTGCAATGACAGACATTTCAGGAGAAAATTCAAACAGGTTGAACAGCAAAATGAGCAGAATAAGCTGAACAAGCTTGCGAAATCCATTTGCAAATGCAATTTTCCCCATTTGCTGCGTGCCCATTAAATAGCCTCTAGCAATAGAGGAAAAAGAAATCATCGGAACAAGCAGTACAAATAAAACCGTAACGGAAGGATGATAGCTTTTTAGCGGCGGAAGAGCAGGAAACAGCAAAAAAACAATTAAGCTGAAGCAAATGCTGATCCACAAAGTTAGGCGAAAAGCATATTTCAACATTGGCCAATGGTACGGCTTTTCAGTTTCCGCCACATATTTTGAAATAGATATCGGCAATTCAAAGCTTGCTAACACGATAATGAAAAACATAATAGGCATGATCGACATATAGTGGCCGATGCCTTCTTCACCAAGTTCCCGCGTCAATACCATGTTAATCATAAAATCAAAGCATTCCCCTAGAAACGAAGCAACGATTAAAAGCAGAGCTCCCTTAAAAAAAGTTTTCATTTTTCCTCCCTCTTTTCTTATTTCATGCATATGAGACAAGTTCAAAAACATGACAGAGGATCGGAAGAGGGAGGAAAATTTTTAGTCAGCCTTTTTTATTTCTGTTTCTCGTTTCATTGGCCAAACGAAGCAATCAAATATTTAGAATTATTGCACCACACCAGTTTCAGTAATTTTTACATCCGCATGCACATCGACTTCCATCTTTGAATAAATATCCCTCCAATTTTTCAATTTTCTTAAACCTCTCGAATGGCTTAAAATTTCTTCCCCTAATCCAACCGGATCAATGTTTTTCTCTTTAAACATATCGATCATCTCCATACTGTTCTTCACAATTTCCTTTTCAAACGCTTTTTCAGCTTTTTTTAAGATTTCCGCACGAACAGTCCCTTCCGAATATTCGCGTAGATACCCTTCAATTTCCAGCTCTATCGTTAAATGGAACGGATTTTTTTCATCGATGTTCGCTCTTCTTTTCGAACGGATGCTTTCTATAGATGCTTTATTTCCATCATCCATTGTGATCGTATGAATTCCTTTAACATATCGATCGGAAAGAAGCTTAAAATAAAAAAGCTGATCATTTTCTATTTCGCCAACCATTTTGTCCTTTTGAAACAAGGCAAGTCCAGTTATTTTGACATGGTCGTTTTTCTTTTCTAATAAAGGTAAAGAAGGGTCTTTTCCTTTCATGCGAAAGTTGCGCAAATATGTGTGTAAATTGATAATCGGCAAATTTTCCCGGTGCATATTATGCTCCACTAAATTACGAAAGTACGTGGCAGTCCCCTGTTGTCCATATTTTCCTTCCAGCAAATTTTTCGCTTCACCTTTGCAGACCGCTAAAATAACCTTTGAACCGACGCTTGCATCTCGTTCAAGCGAGTCGACATATTTTTCAATTCCCTGTTTTGCTACGTCTTCACTGTAAAGAGCAAATTGCAATTTTCCATAAACTAGAGGGGCTGGCGACTCCTTTTGCAAATCGGAAATCAGATCCCTGCTTAAATCTGATTCGACCGTCATCACCTTGCTGTCGACCGGCTGCTCCTTTTTATATTCAGGAGCAACAATCGTTCCTTTAATTTTATTGCCTTCGCCGACATCGTATCCAATAACCATCACTAAATTGACATCATCAATAATTTCTTTATCCAGACATCCATAAAGCATCAGCATGAACAACATAATGAAGGAGAGAATTTTCCACATGTTTATGTTCTCCTTTTCCATAAATCCCGTACAAACGTAATGAGGTATAAAACCGGAATATAGCAAAATACAATACCAAGAGCATACGTATTGATGATCTTATTTAATAACTGTAGTTGAGCAATTTTCATTACAATAATTACCATGTAAAAAGAGACAAACGGAGTACCCCTTATGCCACATGAAGCTGTTTTTTAACGACATCAATGGGAATATCTTGTTTCGCTGCATCGTAAATAAACTCCACGAGGCTATGTCCTTTCTTCTTTCGAAGGAAGTCAAGCCCGGTAGAGAAATCGCTGTTGGATTCGACCATACTGTACACATAAGCGAGTTGCACCAAGATCCAATACCGTTTCACCGCCCGACGTTGACGAACGCGGTACCCATCGAGCTTCAGCTGGTCTTTCGCTTGTCGAAAAAAGCATTCGATCGACCAACGCTGGGCATAGTAGCGCAAGATCTCTTCATCGCTTAGCTCCCGGTCGGTGCTCAAGACGCAGTGAAGATGTTCAGGTGTCATCGGCTGATCGGCTTTCCAAGCCAACAACACAACGGCATCATCGAGACCTTTCAGCGCTCCCTCGTAGCGATACACGCGATAACGCTCTTCTCCCACCGTGACGAGATGGGTGTCGTTCGGTTCGATATAGCGGGCAAACTGTTTGGCTTGGATGGCGATGCCTTTTGGATAAAGAACCCGATTCGTCTTGAGCATCGCAATGACGTGGAATCCTTTTTTCAGGCAGGCTTCCACGAGTGTTTTCGATGGGTACCAAGAATCCATCAGCACATAAACAGAACCGTGCACATCCAAAGAAGAAAGCATCTCGATGGCCCATTGACCCTTGCTTTTCCCATCCGCCTTGTCGTAGAGGCGAAACGCAAAGGGAAAGGCTTGCGTCATCGTATGAACCATGAGCCAGACGAGAGAGTGTCCCCAAATCGACTTTTTGTCCGCGTGAGAATAATGCCAATTACACCCTTCAATAGCGTGTTTCGCCTGTGACGAAGGCTTCGTTTTTCGGCAGATCGTATCATCGATCGAAACAAAAATGGGGTGATTCTTTCGCTTGGCCGTTCGTTCCACATGACGAAGCATCCACTGCTGGAGTTTGCGAAGCAAGATTTCTTCATCCCAAGGGCTTTTCGTGAAAAAATGGCTCAGTGTCGTTCGATGGTTGGGATGAAAGCTCTCATGATGCAGATCGGTCAAGGTTCCCACAAATCCTTTCGTTGTCAGCGCATCGATAATATGAACGAGATGCTTCATGACCGGCTTAGAGAAATAAAGGGCCAGCCCCAACATTGCGAAAAACTTGTCGATTCCTTGGTGATGTGGTAGTCTATTCATGAGACATGAACCTCCTTGAGAATGGTTTGGTGACACATCTATTCTAATCAAGGAATCGGGTTCATGTCTCCTTTTTTGTTCGGATGTAAATTTATGTTAGTGAATTTGCTCATCTACAGTTAATAATTGAATATCTTCTTTATCAACAATGACATTGACTATAAAAAACATGACGACCAGAACAGAAATGATTGCCTTCTTTTCTGTTATTCCAAAAATTTCTGTTATACCTCTTTTGGCGCTCCACAACATGACGCAAATATTCGGCAAGATGACGAGAGACCAAGAAGCAATGCCGATATATTCGAATCTTTCAACAAAAGGAAGTTCAACAATTTTCCACATCGCTAGCGTCGCCCATTTATTGCGCAATATTTCTTCTTCCGCAGAATAATAAACGATCGAAACAATCATGATGATGATATATGAACAGGTTGTAAATAAATTTCCAATATGAGCCCATTTTTGGGATTTGTCAATATTTTTGACAAAGGGGTAATACAAAAAAAGAGTTTCAAACCCAATAACAGTTATGACCATCTGCATCGTTCCCATGAAAATTTCCTGAGGTGAATGATCCATAATTGGCAAGAGGTGCTGAAGATCTGCAAAACGAGTCGGGAAAATTAAAAATGTAAGAAAAATCCAAAGCGGCAGAACCACTCCAAAAAAAGCAAATCCGGTTACTACCCGAAATCCACCGTTAAAAATGTAATAAAGCAATCCCATAAAAATCGCAGTATAAATCCAAATATTTAAATCTTCAAACATCCACACCTTCAAAATTTCAATATATCCTATTAATATGGCGCAGCTTCCAAGAAAAAAATAGATGATCCAAACAATGTTCAATCCATTGCCGACCCATTTTCCAAACAAATCGTGCTGCAGTGTCATTAAGCTTCCGCTTGAACGTTTCAAAATTTGATAGATCATCCAAATGTACAGATGAACAATAAGACCGATCAAAATAACTGAAATCCATGAATCATGTCCCGCATACTTGACGACATTTTTTTGAAAACCTAATACACCGATGCCGAATTGAGTGCTGTGCACTAAATAAAAAACGAGCGGTGCGGAAACTTTATGACGTTCTGCTATTTGCGCCAAGTTGGATTCCTCCTCTTCCGCTGTTATTCATCAATATCTTTATTTTCCCTCGATTTCTCTTCATCCATTCGCTTCGGCTGCTCCGTCCGCAGCTGTTTCGGACGTTCATTCATCATTGAAAACGGCATACGCAGGAATGCATCCTTTAAATCGGTAATTCTCGGAGGATAGATTGGCTCCAAAAAAGGACGTCCGAGAGAAGTTAATCGTAAAAGATGGGTCGCTAAAAAACAAAAGCATAAAACGATTCCTAAAAGACCGTACATTTCGGCAAACATGAGAAAAGGAAAACGCAAAAGCCTGATCGTATTGCCCATTTTATAGACAGGTGTTGTAAATGATGCTAATGCAGCAAGCGCTACAATGATGAGCAAAATATTGCTTGTTAAACCTGCTTCCACACTAGCTGTTCCGATTACAATCCCCCCGACGATGCCGATCGTTTGTCCAACCTTTGTCGGCAGCCGGGCGCCCGCCTCACGCAGCAATTCGATCGTTCCTTCCAAAAACAGCGCCTCTAAAAAAGGCGGAACTGGGACCTCCCTTCTGGATGTGACAAAATTGTTTAGTAAATCAGTTGGAATTAATTCATAATGATAATTTAAAACAGCTACATAAATCGGTGTTGCCAATATGGAAAAGGAGACAGCAAACAGGCGGATAATACGGAAAAAGGAAGACAAAATCCAATTTAAAAAATAATCTTCAAACGATGCGAAAAATTCGACAAGAGTTGTCGGACCGATTAATACATGGGGAGAGCCGTCCACAATGACCGCTATTTTCCCTTCCGCCAAAATGGAAACTACACGGTCCGGTCTTTCCGTATCCAACAGCTGAGGAAAGGGAGAATTATGATTGTCAGAGATCATTTCCGTAATGTACGAACTATCATTCACTTGATCAATTTGGATATTAGAAATTCTTTGCCAAACCGTAAATACATTTTCCTCATCCGCTATGCCTTCTATATAGATGATCGCTAATCTCGTTTGCGTCAGCCTGCCAATTTTTAAAGTCCGTATGCGCAGCTCTTCAATCGGCAATCGTTTTCGAATTAAATTAATATTGGATTCAATGGACTCAACAAACGCCTCTTTCGGACCGATGACCGTAAATTCCACTTCCGGGAGTGTAACTTCTCTAGCTTTGTTTAATTTTGCATTAACGAGCAAGCACGGAGATCCATATTCGCTTAGCGAAATCATAACAAAGCCTTCCAACAGCTTTTCCTTCATTAAATCCGTATCAATGGTTAAAAAAATATCTTTGACCGGTAAAATGTTTTTTAGTTCTTCTAATGACTGCCAATATTTTGAGTGAATCGGCTTTAAAATGTTTTCATTTAATATATTTACATCCACTAACGTTTCAAAATATGAAATCCAATATTTGATATGGCTTGTATTGACGTCATATTGAATAAAATCAGTAGAACTGCGGAAGACAGCAAACAATTTTTCAATTGAATCTTTTCTTTTCCAATTTTGCTTATACATTCGGCTCATTCATCCCACCTCTTTCCATTATTTTTTCAAGCCATCTTTTTATTTATTCAATTAAATTTCTTCTATAGAAATAAGGAGGAAAATGGTGAAAACGGAGGAGGCTGAAACGAAATAATTGCATTTTCCTATATAGAAAATTGAATTTCCCAGACAATTGGACGCGAATCATCTTAATCATGATGATTCGCTCAAATGATTTACACCGTTTACGATTGTATTACCGCGGAAAAAAAAGAGCGCGCTCTTTGAAAGGATGCGCACACGTGGAAAAGAATCAATCATTTGAGGAGATGCTAACTGCTTTTCGCCCTTTAATTTTTCACATTATGAAAACTTTAAATATTTATACAGACCAAGACGAGTTTTTTCAAATAGCAGCGATCGCCCTCTGGAAAGCAAGCATCAATTATGACGAACAGAAAGGACGGTTTGCCACTTATGCTTATGCAACGATAAAAGGCTCGCTCATGACAGAATTAAGGAAAAAACAAACATATAAAGAAAGGCATGTTCTTCATGCGAATGACATAATAGCTGCTAAATTGGAATTTTTTCCATATACAGACATTGAAGCAAGAGATTTATATGAACGGATTGCCCCCGCTTTATCAGATGCTCAACGAATTTGGTTTACCATGTATTTTTTTGAAGGAAAAACTCAGAAGGAAATTGCAGAGGAGCTAAATGTCACAGTCAATAAAGTAAAAAATTGGAGAAAAGGAGCATTAAAAAAATTGAAGAAATATGCCGTAAAGGCACGGGAAGAACAGTGAACAGTCTTTAATAGCAGTAGATGTGCCAAAAATTAAGAAGCTGACATCGGTCAGCTTCTTGGATCTTTTGTATATCGGTAAACAATGCTGCCACCGCGTTTTGCTGTTCCATGAAAATGTTTAAAATCTTCCCTTTCGATCAGCACTTTGCGAAACGCCATAAAATCTTCCTTTGATACACAATATTCTTCCAGTTCTCCATCACGAAGCTTGTTTAAAATGTCTTGTATCTCTTGATTTGTCAACTCGACCATCTCCTTTTCTATGAAAAACAGTCTACCGAGCAATGGAAACTTTTTACCTATTTTTTTGCGATTGTCCAAAAAAACTTTACAATTCTAAAGAAATCATGCAAAATATTTGAAAATCCATAAAAAAGGAGAGAACAAATGAAAATTGCTGAAGTTGGAGATGTTATTGAATTTAAAGACGGTCTCAAAGGAATTGTCGAAAAAGTAAATGAAAATTCCGTCATCGTCGATCTTACGTACATGGAAAACTTTCGGGAAATGGATCTGGAACAAAAAACAGTAGTTAATCATAAAAACTATAAAATTGTCGGAAAGTAAAACGGAGAATTGAATGCTCCGTTTTACTTTTTCTTATATCAAAGAGTTTAGTGCCATTTCAAGAATTTTTTACAATTAACGCAAGTTTCGGCAGGTTCTTTTATCAAAAAAACGCCTCAAGCGACTTGCTTTATCGGTTGTCCACTTTTTCCGGGTACAAATCATGGTTCATCATACGATACTCCGCCATTTTCTCGTATTTTGTTCCAGGACGTCCCCAATTGACATAAGGATCAATAGAAATACCGCCGCGCGGCGTAAATTTTCCCCATACTTCGATGTAGCGGGGCTCCATGATCTTGATTAAATCATTCATGATAATATTAACACAGTCCTCATGGAAATCGCCGTGGTTGCGGAAGCTGAACAAATAAAGCTTCAGCGACTTGCTTTCCACACATTTTTTGTCTGGAATATAGCTGATATAAATGGTCGCGAAGTCCGGTTGTCCGGTGATTGGCCTCTGTTTTTCACAAACAGGTGGACTATATCATATTCTTATTCAACTGCGATATTGAATAAGAACCCTTGCGCTTCCACCAAGATAATATATGCTGTCATCTTGGTGTACTCTACTCTCTTCCTCCAACACTACTCTTACTCGCTTCATGCTGGAGTGATTTCGATAGTCTCTGCACCTTCCTCAAATTTAAGAAGAAGATTCCCTTAAATTTGAGGCTTGGCTCAGGGTTGGAAAGATAATGGGAATAAGAGACAAGAACATGTTTTTCTTTTATTCGATTACAATTGCCATTTTCGCTTTTTACTCCATTATCCTCTTCCCCTGAATTCACAAGGTTTATCCGACAGTGTCGCCACTGAAGTGTGCCCTTATTGACACAAGCTGGTAAACTCCGGACAATTGAACTTCACGAAATAATCGCGGTCTGGATGTTTATTATCGAATACTTCCAACACTTCTGGGCTGTATTCAAATAAATATTTTGTATTTTTGTTGCCTAACAGCGTCAGATCTTTCAATTCATCATCTTTTCTTCCAGCCATCTTTTTTCATCCTTTCCTATTCATTTACACTCCGCGCTTGTTTCCCCAAACAAGTGCATGAAGCTGCGGCAAAACTCGAGCATCGTTCATTTCTTTTGATTGAACAGTCAATTCGATCAGCCATTCTAATTTTTCTAAAAGCTGATTTCTCAGGAGGTGATCATTTTGTTCGTTTACTTGATCATTTCCAGGCTGCAAATAAAATGAAATATTTGGATAGCGAAGGTGGACGTTTTTCGCGTAATCAAAATCTTCCTCATTAAAAACAACAACTTTTAGACTAACATTGTCTTTCCGTCCGCCATCGATCAGCCGCTTCATAATGTCATCAAGCACAGTAAAGTTCGTTTTCATCCCTGAACTAGGAGGCTTGGGAGATAGAGTTAAATCATCGATTAGTAAAAACCAATCTTGATAACGGCTTCCCTGTGTCTCCAGTGCAGTGCGAAATCCTTGCTCCCTTAAAAGGATAATCAATTCATCCAATCCTCTAATCAATGCCGGATTTCCGCCCGAAATGGTGACGTGATTGAAGCGATCGCCGCCAAGCTCAATAAGATCGTCCAAAATTTCCGCTGCTGTCATTTGTTTAATTTCATCTTTTGCTGAACCGTTCCACGTAAAAGCTGAATCACACCAGCTGCATGAATAGTCGCAACCGGCCGTTCGGACAAACATTGTTTTTTGTCCGATCACCATTCCTTCCCCTTGAATGGTCGGTCCAAAAATCTCGATGACCGGTATTTTTTTCATTATTTCATCTCCCTTTTCGGGCGGTACACAACATAGCTTGTCGGCGTTTCTCTGACAAACACCTGCAAGCATTTCGGTTTATTCGGGAGTACATTTAAATGATCCTGGACAATTTCCCAAATTTTCCGTGCAACCACTTCTGTCGTTGGAAAGTCTTCGCTGTTTTGACCATTGAATACATCCGTATGGTCATTGAGCAGCGTATGGTCAAATCGATCATGAACCCATTTTTTTAAATGCTGAAAATTCACAAGGAATCCTGAATCATCAAGCTGATCACCGCAAATAGTGAGATTGACGAAATACGTGTGGCCATGTACACGGGCGCATTTCCCCGCTTTTTCATGCGGGATGTAGTGTGCAGCAGATATTTGCATATCTTTATTCAGCTCATAACTATAACTATGAAAAACTTGCGGATAAAATTGATGAAGCATCACGTATTAGCTCCTTTTTCAGCCAAATATTGTTCCAATCCCCTTTTTCTCAATAAGCAAGCAGGACATTCGCCGCATCCGTCGCCAATAATGCCGTTATAGCACGTCAACGTTTTTTCGCGAATGATATCGAACACCCCTAACTCATCGGCAAACTTCCACGTTTCCGCTTTATTGATCCACATAAGCGGCGTGTGAATCACAAAATCCTCTTCCATCGCTAAATTAATCGTTACATTGCAGGATTTTACGAACACGTCCCGGCAGTCAGGATAGCCGCTGAAATCCGTTTCACATACACCTGTCACAATATGTTTCGCTCCCAGTTGTTTCGCCAAAATGGCGGCAAATGTCAAAAAAACTAAATTCCTCCCCGGAACAAAAGTGTTGGGAAGCTCTCCTTCCTTTTGTTCAATTTCCATATTTGAACGCGTTAATGCATTCGGCGCCATTTGATTTAATAAGGACATGTCCAGCACATAATGAGGTATGCCGGCTTCGTTCGCAATGTTTTTCGCTGCTTCAATTTCCTGTGCATGCCGCTGATTATAATGAAACGTGACAGCGGTCACCTCATCAAATTGTTTCTTCGCCCAAAACAAACAAGTTGTACTGTCTTGTCCTCCGCTAAACACAACGACCGCTTTCTTATTATCCATTTGAAAACGCTCCTTTCTGAAAAAAGAAAGCCATTCACACTGCCTAGCTTAAACAGAAACTGATGCTTCTTTTTCTGCTACAGTGGCGGAAGCAAGCTGTTCAGAAGCCTTTCGAAATCATCATAAATCTATTCAACTTCTAAACCTTTCGCAAACATTGAAAAAACTATATCCCAAGGATATAGTTTTCCTTAGTTTTTTATAGAGGGTGTGCTAGAACCTCTCCCGTTTTTTCGAAACGGATTTTTATTCAAGTTGTATCTTATTATATCATACAGAATTGTTTATGCAAACGGCATGCTCCGACTGGAGTCACTCAAGACTTTGTGGGCAACTTTTTTAATCGCTATTTTTTGATAGCGAAATCACTTTTTTCAGGGTACTCTCTTGGTAAAAAAAATCTTCTTTTTCAAAAAACAAGATTGAGCCGAGCGTTTGTGGGCAATTTTTTATCCTCTAAATGTAGTCCATGATCATTCTACCAGGAGCAGCCGCACTTTCTCATATTACTGCCACACTTTCCCTTTCATTTAATGAGCAATCAGAGTTCTCATTAAATGAAGGCGCTAATTTTTGCCTACAATAATTTTACTTATACCTCCGCATCATGCCTTTTCCAAGCCTCTATAGCGCGAGGTCGTTAATTCCTGAATATACTCTTTTAGTTCCGGCATTTCTTTTTTTCTAGCTAATTGAATGGCAAGGTCAATATCATATGGAACACGTATGTGCTGAATCGAAAAAGGAGCCCTTTTCTCCGAGTTGAACATGCCTTCCAAAATGCAGTAGGATGCTTCGGGCAGGTCCAGCGGATTACCGACACTGCCTGCATTAAAAAGCGTTTTGCCGGATAAATGCTGTATAAAGGCATTATGAACATCACCGTATCCGACAACATCCGGCTCCTTCGTTCCCAAACCGGTTTCAACGCTGTTTTCAAACATGGACAATCTTTTTTCAATCGAATCCCAAGGCTGTACCCTTATCCAGACGCTGAAAGGGGATGCATGAAAAAGCCGCAGCCGGCGGCCGCTCATATAAAAATCAATGGAAAACGGGAGGCTACGCAAATATTCTATGTCTTCTTGCGACAACTGATTTTGATGCCAGCGAACGACATCGTTTACATCTTCCCTTGTAATCAGCTCGTCCCAGTTTCCTTTTAAAACAAAATCGCAGGAGCTGCGGACGATATCGATCGCTTCTTTTGATTCAGGTCCTTTTCCGACAAGATCCCCTAAACAAAAAATTCGATCTACATTTCGCAAGCTTATATCTTTCAATACAGACGACAACGCTGGAATATTCCCATGTATATCAGAAATGACCGCGATTTTATCCAAATAAACTCCTCCTTCATTTCCCTACTATTTTATCATGATTTGTTATCGTCTGGAATTTTTTTGAACATTAATAATATGAAAAAGGCAATGCTCATATACCCGAACAGCGGATAAAGCGTGGAAATGAGCTTTCCGTATCCTATCAGGCTGACTAAATAACATAATAATAGGATGAAAATGACACCAGCGATTTTTGCCAAAGGCTTTTCCGATGATAATTGCCGTTCCAAACCATACAGATTGCCGATCAACGATGAAAATATTTCTCCAAAAATAACAAGGATGTATATGTAATAAAAGCCTGAAAACAGCTGCTTGACAATTTCAGCCATTGGGATTTCAAAAAGCCCGGCGTCCGGCAAATGCAGAAGGGAGAAATAGCTGGAAAATAAAATGAAGCTTAATCCGAGACCGCCTACAACTCCGCCCAATTTAATGGCGCTTTCATCCTTTATTGCGTTTGCGAGCGGAACAAGTACAGCCTGAGCAAGAGAGAGATTAAAAGAAACATATAAAAAGCTTGATTTGACTGGTTGAAACACTCCATCCAACGACAAATCGATAAAATCACCCCTTATGATGGCTTCAATGGAGATGATCAGGCTAAACAAAATAAAAAGCGGAACAACCAATAGATTGACGGAAGACAGCCCTTTGACTCCAAACGAAATCACAGCAATAGAAAGCACAATCGTTAAAAAAATTCCAAATTGCTTTGAAAGCGACAGTTGCTCTTCAAAAATCGCCCCCGCCCCCGACAGCATGACCGATGTGATGCCAATCAGCATCATAAACATCAAGCCGTTGACTACATAAGCTGACAACGTCCCAAACAAAAATTGGTTCAACTGCAAATACGAAGATGCATTAATTCGTCTTCCGATCAACATCATTTTCGTTCCCAGCCAAACAAATAAAACGGCAGAACAAATAATTCCAACAATTCCTCCGGCGCCGTATTTTGAAAAAAACTCAACGATCTCTTTTCCCGTTGCAAACCCTGCACCGATGACAGTGCCGATATAGACAGAAGCTATTTGAAGTGCCAATACCCATTTATTGCTCATGTTTCACCCACCTTACTTTATCAACAATATATGGACAAGAAGGGAAAAAAAGACGAAAAAAATTTATAAAAAAGACTTGAAAGTCAAAAAAGGTCAAAGTATAATAAAATCAGAAAAGGTCAAACAGTGAATCTAACTATTGAATGATTGAGATTGTCTCTTTGATTCCAAAAGGTCAAAGAAAGTCAAAGAAGTTTCTTCTTTTAGTCAAAGTTAATCAAAGTCAAAAAGGAGGAATGTTATATGTTGTGTGAAAATTGCCAAACAAGAAAAGCCAATGTTTTATTAAATGTACAAATCAATCACAACAAACAAGAAATGCGTCTCTGTCAAGAATGCTATCAACAATATAAACAAAAAATCCCAAGTGGTTTTTACGGATTTAGCGGTTTCGATGAATTATTTCAATCATTTATGCCAAACTCTTTTGAGAGCTTTGACCAAGCTGTTCAAGCACAACCGAAATCAGGGGGCGGAAAACAGAACGGCTTCCTCGATCAATTCGGCCGAAATTTAACGGATGCTGCAAAAGCTGGGTTGATTGATCCTGTCATCGGCCGCGATGATGAGGTAAGACGAGTGATTGAAATTTTAAATCGACGCAACAAAAATAACCCGGTTTTAATCGGAGAACCAGGCGTAGGGAAAACAGCTATTGTGGAAGGACTAGCCTTAAAAATTTCTCAAGGAGACGTTCCGCAAAAATTAAAAAATAAAGAAGTTTATTTGCTGGATGTTTCATCACTTGTCGCCAACACGGGAATTCGCGGACAATTTGAACAGCGGATGAAGCAGCTAATTCAAGAATTGCAAGCCCGGAAAAACATTATCCTGTTTATCGATGAAATTCATCTTTTAGTCGGCGCCGGTTCTGCGGAAGGTTCTATGGATGCCGGCAACATATTAAAGCCAGCTCTCGCCCGCGGTGAGCTTCAAGTTGTCGGAGCAACAACTCTAAAAGAATACCGGCAAATCGAAAAAGATGCAGCCCTTGAACGACGCTTCCAGCCGGTTATTGTGAAAGAACCTTCCATTGAAGAAGCGATCAGCATTTTAAAAGGAATTCAAGAAAAATATGAACAATACCATCAAGTCAAATATTCAGAAGATGCGATTAAAGCTTGCGTCACACTATCTCATCGATATATTCAAGACCGCTTTTTGCCTGACAAAGCCATCGATTTAATGGATGAAGCTGGTTCAAGATTAAACTTAAAAGCCGAGCCGGCTAATGAAGCAGACATCCACGACCGGCTTAAACAAATTGCCCATGAAAAAGAAAAAGCGCTAAAGGAAGAACGATACGAACTTGCAGCTAAGCTTCGCGACGAAGAAGCAGCCCTTGAAAAGCAGCTTGAACAAGGAAAGGACAAACAGCAAGCAATCGTTCAAGTAGAAGACATTCAAAAAATCATCGAAGAAAAAACCGGCATACCAGTCGGCAAGCTGCAAGAGGATGAGCAAGCAAAAATGAAACATTTAGAAGAAAACTTGGCGAAAAAAATTATCGGCCAAGAGGATGCTGTCCGGAAAGTGGCAAAAGCCATTCGCCGCAGCCGCGCTGGATTGAAAGCAAAAAACCGACCGATCGGATCCTTCCTGTTCGTCGGCCCGACTGGCGTTGGAAAAACGGAATTGTCGAAAACATTAGCTTTGGAGCTGTTCGGTTCAAAAGATGCCATGATTCGCTTGGATATGAGTGAATATATGGAAAAACATTCCGTTTCAAAATTAATCGGCTCGCCTCCAGGCTATGTCGGACATGAAGAAGCAGGACAATTAACGGAAAAGGTTCGTCGCAACCCTTACTGCATTATCCTGCTGGATGAAATTGAAAAAGCTCATCCAGATGTACAGCACATTTTCTTGCAAATATTAGAAGACGGACGCTTGACAGACAGCCAAGGCCGCACCGTCAGCTTCAAAGATACGGTCATTATTATGACCTCTAACGCTGGAGCAGGTGCAAAACAAGTTCACGTCGGTTTTAACAGCACGGTGGAAAAAGAATCAAGCATCCTTGAATCTCTCGGTTCATTCTTTAAGCCTGAATTTTTAAACCGTTTCGATGCCATTATCGAATTTAAACCGCTTGATAAAGAAGATTATTTGAAAATAGTTGATTTGATGCTTGAAGAAGTTCGGAACACGTTGAAAGAACAAAACATTTCATTGGACGTAACAGAAAAAGCAAAAGAAAAATTGGTAGAAATCGGCTATCATCCATCGTTCGGCGCTCGTCCGCTTCGCCGCGTCATTCAAGAACATATTGAAGACAAAATTGCAGACATCCTGTTAGACGGTGAAGTGCACAATCATTTAATCGCCGACGTGGAAAATGAAGAAATCGTTATTCGTTCATAACAGGGGGCTGTCCAAAAAGTCAGGGTAACTGACTTTTTGGAGCCCCTCATTTTTCACTTTTTAAAAAAAATGCACAAAAAAATCGTCCTTTCTAGTAAAATGAAGTTACCACACAACATTACAGAAAGGACGATTTTTTATGAGCAATCATATGATTACTCCTGAAAATTATAACACACAAATGACACTTCCTCTAGATGGAAAAGAAGAAAAAACTCCTGCCAAAAGAAATTTAGCCCCTACTTTCAAACCATATAACAACCGTCAAGTTCAAATGATTTATGATATTGAATCTCTCATACCCGAACATCACGTGGCACGTGTCGTGGACGAAATGGTGGAGGCGATACCAGATAAACAATTGTTTTCTCATTATAAAGGCGGCGGCAGAAGTTCCTATCATCCCAAAATGATGCTGAAAATCATTCTGTATGCTTATTCTCAAAAGGTTTATTCCTGCCGAGGAATCGAAAAACTCGTTAAAGAAAATATTCCTGCCATGTGGCTTTCAGCGATGCAACAACCAGATTTTCGCACCATTAATGAGTTCCGAGGGGAACGGATGAAAGCTTTCATGGATGAGCTCTTTGAAGTCATGATTCTCAAATTGATAAAAGAACATTACATCACGATGGAAAACTACTTTTTGGATGGCACTAAGATCGAAGCCAATGCCAATAAGTATTCTTTTGTGTGGAAAAAATCCACTTTGAAATTCGAAGAGAAATTAAAAGAAAAAATCCAAGAAACACTAAAGCACATTCATGAATTAACCCAATTAGAAGCCGGAACAGGGCAAAAGGAAAGCGATCAACATACAGAGATCACCGAACAAAACCTGGAGGAAATCGCAAAAGAAATAGAAGAAAAAGTTGAAACGCTAACGGAAGAAATCGAAAAGGAGACCGATACATCCATTCGGAAAGAGAAGCGAAAAAAACGCAGTCAATTAAAGAAATCGGTGAAACAAATTCGGGAAGATTTCCTGCCCCGAATGGCAAGATACAAGGAACAAAAGGAAATGTTCGGTGACCGTAACAGCTACTCGAAAACAGACAAAGACGCAACCTTCATGCGCATGAAAGAAGACCATATGAAAAACGGTCAGCTCAAGCCCGGATACAACGTGCAAATGGGGACAGAGAATCAGTTTATCTTGTTTTATACCATTCATCAACGACCGACCGATACACGTTGCTTTATCCCACATATGGAGAAGCTAGCCTCCACTTCATTACCGATGCCCCAAACAGTTATTGCGGATGCAGGCTATGGTAGTGAAGAAAACTATGTATATGCAGTTGGTGATGAGAAAGAGCCCCGGTTTGAGTTTCTAATTCCTTATGGGAGCTATGTAAAAGAACAAACACGTACATACAAAAAAGACATTAAAAATGCCAAAAACTGGACCTATTGTGAAGAGGATGATTGTTTTATTTGCCCGAATGAAAGGAGAGTAACGTTTAAAAAATACCAAAACAAAAAGAATCCATCTGGCTATGAACAAAGCTTCAAAATATACGAATGTGAAGATTGTACCGATTGCCCATTGAAAGCGAAATGCACAAAAGCGAAGGGAAATCGTCAAGTTCACTGGAATCCCATCTTCGAAGAAATGAAAGCAAAGGCCAAAACAGCCCTTGAATGTGAAGAGAAAGCCGCCATCTACGCTCGACGCAAAGTCGAGGCAGAAAGTGTGTTCGGTCACATCAAGGGCAATCGGTCATTCCGCAGATTTTCTTTGCGGGGCCTCGACAAGGTACATGTTGAGTTTGGGATTGTGGCATTAGCCCACAACTTCCTGAAAGTAGCCGGCATCCGCCAGCTACTTTCAGATAAAAATCGAAAAAATATAAAAGCAAGTGGAGAGAAACGAATTGTTTTTCTCCACTTGCTTCATTTTAGGGACTTATCGGACAGCCCCTTTTTATTTGGGAGCAGCATCGCAAAAATCGATTCCGATGAATGTGTCGTTTATTTTTTTTATCAAATATAAAATTTTCGTCTTTCTTTGTCGATATAATAATTGAATATAGAAAGAAGAAGGATTTGATGAACATGGACAAAACATCAATTATCGGCATTTTTTTAGGAATTATGGCAATTATTGTCGGCATGGTTTTAAAAGGTGTCAGTCTTTCCGTCTTAATCAATCCGGCAGCTATCGTCATTATTATCATCGGAACGATTGCTGCGGTCGTTATTGCCTTTCCGACAAATGAAATTAAAAGAGTACCGAAATTATTCCGCGTCTTATTTAAAGACACACAAACTTATACGATTCAAGAGTTGATTGTCCTTTTCTCTGAATGGGCGCAAATCGCAAGGAAAGAAGGATTGTTGGCGCTGGAAGCTAAGCTTCAGGAAATAGATGACCCATTTTTAAAGACCGGTTTAAGCATGGCTGTGGACGGTCAGTCTGCCGAGTTCATCCGAGATGTTATGACAGAAGAAATCAATGCAATGGAAGAGCGGCATGAAGCAGGCGCCGCCATTTTTTCTCAGGCCGGCACGTATGCTCCGACTCTTGGCGTATTAGGAGCTGTATTAGGTTTGATTGCCGCACTAGCCAATTTGGAAAATATTGAGGAGCTCGGACATTCGATCAGCGCCGCGTTCGTTGCTACTTTGCTCGGAATTTTTACAGGATATGTTTTATGGCACCCGTTTGCGAACAAGCTGAAAAGGAAATCTCAGCAGGAGGTGCTCGTCCGCCAGGTGATGATCGAAGGCATTCTTTCCATTTTAGAAGGACAGGCACCGCGGACGATTCAGCAAAAATTGGCATTTTATCTTCCTGAAAAAGAGCGGGCAAAGATTTCTGATGAAGGAAGTGTTACGTCCGATGCGTAGTAGAAAAAAAAACCGCAATGACCATCATACAGATGAAAGCTGGCTTATTCCCTATGCCGATATTTTAACCCTTTTGCTTGCGCTCTTTATCGTCCTATTTGCTCTCAGTTCGATAGATGCCCAAAAATTTGAACGTTTGGCGAGAGCTTTCAATTCCAATTTTGACGGAGGCATAAGCGTTTTAGAATATCCGAGCCCTCTACCACAACAAGAAATGGAAAACATCGAAGAAAACAAACAAAATGGAAAAGTGCAAAATGAGCCTCATGACAATGATGAATCGGGAAACAGCGATCAAGAGGAATTAGCGGAAGTTCAAAATCGGTTTAATCAATACATTGAAGAAAACAACTTGAAAAACAATATTAAAACATCACTAAACGAAGAGGGTTTGTTAATCACGATTCGGGACGATATATTGTTTGATTCGGGCAGCGCCAAAGTGAGAAAAAAAGATGAAATTTTGGCTACTGACATTGCCAAAATGCTCGCCATGGGCAGTGCCCGCAACGTGGTTATCAGCGGACATACAGACAATGTACCGATTCATAATTCAAACTTTGATTCAAACTGGCATTTAAGTGTTATGAGAGCCGTAAATGTGATGAAAATTATTTTAGAAAACAAAAATCTCGACCCAAGCAAGTTCAGTGCGAAAGGATACGGCGAATACAAACCCGTTGCTTCCAATGATACAGCAGAAGGAAGACAAAAAAACAGACGGGTGGAAATTCTAATTCTTCCAAACAATAAAAAAGCGGAGCCGAATTAAGCCGGTTCCGCTTTCATTTTTCTTTCGCATGGTACCCTACTTTTTTTAATAGATTAATCGCTGTTTCCTTCTCATCTTCTGTCAAAATATTCACGATCGAATCAATCATCTCTTGATGAGAAGGAAAGATTTCTTCAATCCATTTTTTCCCCTTTTCCGTTATTGCCGCATATGTGACACGGCGGTCTTTTGGGCATGCTTTTCGAACTAACAGCCCTTTTTGCTCTAATTTATCAATAACATACGTAATGCTGCCGCTAGCTAAAAGAATTTTTCCGCCGATTTGTTGAAGTGGCTGATCTCCTTTATGATACAAAAGCTCTAAAACGGCAAATTCCGTTAAGTTTAATCCATATGATTGAATGTGCTTGCTAACTTGATCATTCATTGCGCGATAAGCACGTGAAAGAACGATAAAAAATTTTAGAGATTTTTCAATACTGCTGTTATCCTTAGCCAACTTTCATCATTCCTTTAGTATTTCAATGTCTTGAATTATAATAGTGAAACTTCTCATTATTGTCAATCACTGCACAGAAAATTTCAGAATAAAAAAACTTTTTTTAACCCGATCTTCTTTCAAAAGATCATGCTATAATAAAAAGGTTGATGAAAAAGAAGGAGTTTAAAGAAATGCTGGACTTAACACATCGCCATAAGGTTTTGCTTTACATTTTGATCGTAATCCTGCCCACTTTTCTGATTTCGTTTATCATATGGGAAAAACAAAAAAATATTCTCTTTTCGAAACATGAAAAAGAAGCCGTATATATGCTAGACATTCATCAAAGTCAAATTGACCGCTTAATCTCGGAAACAAAAACGAGAATGGAAACAATGGCGTTATTCATAGATCAAGAAAATAATCCAAACCAAATTCAAAGAGCTCTAAAAGAAACCCTACAACAAGAACCCCGCTTTACCGGCCTGTATATCGCAAATGCAGACGGAACAATAAAAATCGGCACTCAACCCGTTTCATTACATCATGACATCTCTTCGGAAAAATGTTTTCAATCTGCGCTCGCAACAAAAAAGACTGCTATTTCAGAAGTTCACGATAAAAAGCTTATCACGATCTGCACCCCGATTGTAAATCAGCAAAAAGATGTAAATGGCGTTTTATACGCCACATTAAGCATAAACTATATACAAAATATTATGAATGTACTGAGCCCAGATTTATATATCGTGGTGAGCGACACGAAGAACAACTTTCTTTTCAGTGCAGGCGAAAAAGAAAAGGACGCTTCCGAAAAATCTGTTCAAACTGATATTACCCAGCTTCCATGGGTGCTGAAAGCGTCGGTCGCTCCGGTCAAGCCGTTGGAAATCTCTCAAGTTGTTTTAACTTATGCCGCCATTGTATACATTTTTTTTAATATTATTTTTTTGTTGATCCAATATTATTTGCTGAAACGTAAAGCAAGATTGGAAGAAGAAAAAATTAAAGCGCAAAAGCTTGAACTGGTCGGTACTCTCGCTGCCAGCACAGCGCATGAAATCCGAAATCCTTTAACTGGAATTAGCGGTTTTATTCAGCTGTTAAAGAAAAAATATCAGTCAGAAGAAGATCAGCATTATTTTTCCGTCATAGAAAAAGAGATCGACCGAATCAATGAAATTGTGAGCGAATTTCTCGTTCTCGGCAAACCAACCGCTCATAAACACAAACTGTACGACTTAAATCAGATTATCGACGAAGTCATGCCGATCATTAAATCGGAAATCAATCTCCATCGAACAAATTTTCAAGTTCATATGGATCGGCATAATCCTATTCGGATTTATTGTACAAAAAATCATATTAAACAAGTTTTGTTAAATTTAACGAAAAATGCTTTAGAAGCAATGGACATGAACGGATCATTAGAATTGATTGTCAAAAAAGAAGCAAATCTTGCAGTTATCAAAGTGATCGATACAGGGAAAGGGATTCCTGAAAAAATGATGGAAAAAATTTTTGACCCATTTTTTACGATGAAAGACAGCGGCACCGGACTTGGACTGGCAATATGCAAACGCATTGTCGATATGTATGGCGGCACCATTGAGATTGAAAGCAAATTGAATGTCGGCACAACCGTGACGATAAAGCTGCCGCTATCAAATAAAAGCTGAAGCTCGATGTGATTCTGAACTAGACGAAAAACAGCCTTCTTGTTCTAATGTAAGCCACATCTAAAAATGCTTGATGATGCATTTGATGCAGGATTGGTAGAAACCGATGAAAGCGACGGTTTCTACCTTCTTTTATCTATTTTTGAATCAAAAACCGATTAGAGGATCGGGGCTAAAAAATGCTGAGTCGTACCCAATCATTTTCTTATGATGAATGATATCTTGACATGCGGCTTCCGCTTTTTCCTTTTCTTCCTTTTTGAGAACGTGTTTTTTCCATTATTTTTACTGCACCTTTATAAACGATATAAATGCTCAAAAAAGCGAAGAACAGAGCGAGAAATCCCCATAGACCTTGCACAATATCTTCAAATTCCATATTTCCTCTATTCGTTATTTTTTGTTGAATCTCAATGGCAAACACTATGACAACTAGTACGGTCATTGTATAAATAAACGATATACATAAAATGCCGAATTTTGCTATATATTTAAATACCACATGTGTAATGAAAAAGATAACCATGCCGAAAATGCCGATGATCCAAAAATGCAGCTGTTTATCTGTTAATTGAAAACCAGCCATTTCTACCAAATGGATAATATTGTCATGAAAATCATTAATCAGTTCTACAATGAACAAGAGCGTTTCTTTCATATAAAATCTCCTTCTATTGATAAAATAACAAATCTATTATAAAACATTATTATCAAAATTTATTTTTTCTGAAAAGGGGTACGATTTTATGTACGACGTATATATTGGGAGTTTTTTATCAGCAATGTCTACAGGTTTAGGGGCTGTCCCGATTCTTTTTTTGCAAAAAACGATTAAACATAGAGGAAGAGATTTATTATTAGCATTCAGCGCTGGAATTATGATGGCTGCTTCCATGAGGGGGTTGATACCTGAAGCATTAGCAAACGGAAATATAATGAAAATGTGCATCGGATTAATACTTGGAGTGCTTATATTAACAATTTTAGAGAAAAATATTCCTCACATTGAACTGGAGCATACGAAAGAAGGAATACAATTTGACGAAAAAGCATTGCTCATTATCTCGGCGATCACCTTACATAATCTCCCGGAGGGTCTATCTGTCGGAGTAAGTTATGCCTCAGAGAAACAAGATTTAGGTCATCTAATTGCTCTTGCAATCGGGCTGCAAAATGCACCAGAAGGCTTATTAGTTGCGCTTTTTTTAATCAATCAGAACATTTCCCGCATCAAAGCCTTTTTCATTGCAACGTTGACAGGAGCGATCGAGATTGTCACATCTCTAATAGGGTTTTATTTAACAACATTTGTTGAATCTTTAGTTTCTTACGGTCTTGCTTTTGCTGCAGGAGCAATGCTTTTTATCATTTATAAAGAATTGATTCCGGAAAGCCACGGCGATGGTCATGAATTGACTTCGACATATTCTTTTATTTTCGGAATTTTATTTATGATTGTGCTGACTGAACTTTTTTAAGCTTGTCAAATATGTGTTTTCTTTATTTTTCAACCGTTGCAACAAAAGGATTTGTTAATGTCCATTTCATAGGGTGGAAAATCGATTGATTTTTCTCATCGCTGCTTACCATTTGCTGGTATTTGTTTAAAAGCTTGTCCAGTTCTTGGCTCAGCTCAATCGTCTCTTTGCTGTTCATACCGTTTACTTGAGCCATCTCAATCATTTTTTGCCTTTTTATTATGATTTCTATGAACAGCTTTTCTTTGCGCAGCTCTTCTTCCGTTGCCATTTCTTCATATCCTCCTTCCAAATCTCGCGGTCTAAAGACACGCACTCGGTTATTATTACAGATTCTACTATTTTTGTAAATAGATTCGCAAATTTAGACAATATTTTTACACAAGTATTTGACAATCCTCTTTAATATTTACGTAAGGAGGATTGTCAAAACATTCATACAGTCATAAAAAGCTTATCCAAAAGCCTTTTTAAAAGAAAAAATTCGACTTCTTTTTTACTCGCTGACAACAGACCAAAGCTTATTGCCTCAATAACCGCTGCCGTTTTATAGGTCGAAGGACAATATTTGAGCAATGATAAGATGCTTGTTTTCTATTTAAAATATTGTCGGAAATTTCTTTCCTTTCATTAAGAAAAGCTGCGCTTATTTCTATCATCACAATGACAAGCCTAAAAAACAGCGCAATTTTATCGGATTTTTACAGCTGTTCCAGTTGCTACAACCATCATCATCCCATCTCGTAATGTTTCAAAGTCAAGATCCACTCCAATCACAGCATTGGCTCCCAGATTTTTAGCTTTCGCTGTCATTTCTTCAATAGCTACTTCCCTTCCTTCTGAAAGCTTGCTTTCATATGCGCCGCTCCTGCCGCCGACAATATCCGTAATGCCTGCCAAAAAATCGCGGACAATGTTTGCCCCAAGAATGGTTGTACCGCTGACAATCCCCAAGTATTCTTCAATTTCCTTTCCTTGCAAAGAATTGGTTGTTGTAATAATCATGGATTTCCCTCCATTATTTATTTTTTTACTTTATTACGTTTGAAAAAACGTTTCGTTCCATTCCGATTCACAAATCATTCTACTTTTTCTCTAAATTGTAGTAAAATTGTAGTAAAAAGCGAAACCTTGCTTTCCGTTTGTTCGTAAATTTATTAAACAATGCTGACAGGGGTAGGATCATGAAATCGATATTCTTGTTTTTCATAAGAAGTTTTATTGCTGTTTGTTCGATGTCTGTTCTTTGGTTTGCCTTGTTTTTAGGATTTGACCAAGCTTTCATTCAATCGTCTTTGTATGCTGTTGCAGGCGGTATTATCGTCTATTATATCACCAAATGGCTGCAAAAAAGAAATTGGCTGAAGCAAAACGGATTGACAGCCAGTGAATACAAATATGTACAGGAAAATTTAAAAGAAGCAAGACAAAAAATTGCCCGACTGCAGCGCACCTTATTTAGAGCCCGATCGCTCGGAACGATTCAGCAGCTTGTCGAAGCAATCAGGCTTTCCAAACGTATATATCATGTCGTTGAAAAGGAGCCGAAACGCTTCTATCAAGGCGAATCATTCTTTTTCTATCATTTAGATTCTTGCGTGGAGCTTGCAGAAAAGTATACGTTTCTTTCCGCCCAGCCGATCCGCGATCAGAACGTTAAATCATCATTGGAAGAAACGAAACAGATGTTGAATCAAATTTGCGAATCATTGGAGAAAGATTTAATCACCGTTTTATCGAATGATATCGAACATCTTCAATTTGAATTAAATGTTGCGAAAAAACAAACAACGAAATGGAAAGATAGGTGATTACGTTGGAAGAAAAGAAAGAGTTGGATCTATTAGATGATCTATTAAAGGACCCATTTGGAGAAAAAGAAGATAAGCCCGCATCACCTTTAGCAGTCAGCGAAGAAGAACAGCCGAAAAAATTTATCGACATGCTCTCACAGGAGCATAAAGCAAAGGCTGCACAGCTGGCAGCTCAAATTGATTACAAAAACCGGCATTCGATCGTCCAATTTGGGGCTTCCGCTCAGCAAAAGCTCTCCAGTTTTTCCCACGAAATGCTGGACTATGTTCAAAAAAAGGATATCGGGCCTATAGGCGATATTTTAAAAGAGCTGATGAGCAAACTCGAACAAGTAAACCCGGAAGAATTAAAACCGGAAAAACGAAACTTCTTCTCTCGTCTTTTCAAGAAAATATCTAGTTCGATCAATGAAATTTTATCCAAATACCAAAAAATCGGGGCACAAATCGAACGCATTACAGTCCGGCTGGAAAATTCAAAAAAAGCGCTGATGTCCGATATTCAATTGCTCGATCGTTTATATGAGCATAATAAGGAATACTTTCACGCGCTAAACATTTACATCGCTGCTGGTGAATTAAAATTGGAGGAGCTCCATACAAAAGTAATACCGGAATTGCAAAAAAAAGCGGAAACAACTGGAGATCAAATGGCGGTTCAAGAAGTAAACGACATGCTTCAATTTGCTGATCGGTTGGAAAAACGGATCCATGATTTAAAGCTATCTAGGCAAATTACAATCCAAACGGCTCCGCAAATCCGGATGATTCAAAATATGAATCAAACATTAGCGGAAAAAATCCAATCCTCCATTTTGACGTCTATTCCTTTATGGAAAAACCAAATTGCGATCGCTCTCACCTTATATCGGCAAAAAGGAGCACTGGAGGCCCAAAAGCAAGTGACGAAAACGACGAACGAGCTGCTTTTGAAAAATGCAGAAATGCTGAAAGCAAACACAATTGAAACAGCCAGGGAAAATGAACGAGGCATCGTCGATATTGAAACGTTGAAAAAAACACAGGACGACCTAATTTCAACAATCGAAGAAACGCTCAGGATCCAACAGGAAGGACGTCTAAAAAGGCAGCAGGCTGAGCAAGAACTAATGCAGCTCGAGAAAGACTTAAAAACGAGACTATTGCAATTTAAACAAGAATAAAAAAGACAAACCGGGATGATTTTTATAGAGGAAAGATTTTACACATATACAGCTGTTGAGTGATTTCGTCCAAGCTTTTTTAAATGCTCATGCAGAACCGGCACGGCATTTACATCATATAAACAGCAAATTTTTTAAAAACTCTGCGCAGGCATCGCAGAGTTTTTCATTTTGAAAGGTTCTATGATGCCCAATTTTTGCATTGCTCTAATTGCAGCAAAAAAGCTTTTTTATCCGTTTGATTGCCTGCATAGCCTACAAGCGCTCCGTTTTTGCCAATCACCCGATGGCAAGGAATTATGATCGGGATAGGATTCGCTTTATTGGCTTGGCCAACTGCCCGAACAGCTTTCGGATTTCCGATCCCATCTGCAACATATTGATAGCTTCTAGCTTCACCGTATGGAATGTTCATCAACTCTTTCCATACTTTTTGCTGAAATGAAGTGCCTTTTGGAAAAATGGGAAGGGAAAATATTTTTCGTTTCCTTTGAAAATATTCCTTAAGCTGTTTCGCTGCCTCTTCCAATAGATCCGTTTTATGTTCCACAACTTTTGAAGATGCCAGAAAATCTGTAAGCTCCTGCTCGTCCATCAACAAAGAGACAATTCGATTCTTTTCCTCTATAATCCCGATCGTTCCAATAGGGCTGTTCATTGTATGCAAAAAGTACATCCTACACACCTTCTTGACCATTGATAGGGAGCGAAATATAAAATGTCGTTCCATACCCTACTTTGCTTTTGACATCAATTTTCCCATTGTGCTCTTTAATAATTTTGTAGCTTACCATAAGACCTAGACCTGTTCCCCGCTCTTTCGTTGTATAAAACGGCTCCCCAAGCCGCTTCAGTTTATTTTTTGGAATGCCTGGCCCTTCATCTTGAATGGAAATTTGAACCCGGTGATCATCTTCTTTTGTGATCGAAACATAAATATTGCCTCCATTTGGCATCACTTCGATTGCATTTTTTAATATGTTAATAAAAACTTGTTTTAATTGATTGGGTTCGCAAAATATATCCGGCACTTCCCCGTAGTCTAAATGAATTTGCACATTTACTAGAATAGCCTGTGCATTTAATAATTCTATCGTATCTTTCATGATTTTCACAATATTTTTTTGTTCAAATCGAACAGCTTGAGGCTTCGCCAAAATAAGAAATTCATCAATGATTGATTCAATTCGCTTCAGCTCAGAAGTAATGACATTGAAATACATGGAATAATCTTCTTTTATGCTTCCTTGCAGCAGCTGGATAAATCCTTTTAACGCTGTCATTGGATTGCGGATTTCATGGGCTATTCCGGCTGCCAATTCCCCAACAATATTGAGAGTGTCCGATTTTCTCAGCCGCTCTTCGATTTCTTTTCTTTCAGTGATATCGCGAAATATAACTAAATTCATATTTTCAATAATGTGGCGTTTAAATGAACATTCGAGAATTCTTTCCTGCTTATTTTTCACCGTAATCGCAAATTCTTTCGTCAACCCATCCATTTTCCAATCACTTTTAAAATGAATGGGAAAAAATCGGAATATGCAATCACGTCCAATTTGGTCTTGTGTTAATCCTAAAATTTGCATTGCAGCAGGATTGGCATCAACAATCACCCAATCATCATTAAACAGAAGGATGCCGTCCATCGCTCCGTTAAACACATTCCGAAATTTTTGTTCACTTTCACGCAATTCTTTTTCCATTCGTTTCCGGTCGCTGATATTTCGCAATATGGTCATATGGGTTTTTTCCTTCGGGTTGTATTTTGATGTGAATTCGAGCTGCTTCTTTTGTCCGTTCGGCATGTAAAACATTAATTCTTCCCGGATGGCACCGGATTTTAAATATTCATCTTTCACCTGCAAAAACTTTGGATCATTTGCATTGATAAATCGCATTAAATTGCTTTTCAACAGTTCATCAAAGGGGAGTTCAAATATGCGGCAAGCCCATTGATTCGCGCGTATAATATTTCCAAAATGATCCCAAATAAGGATGGCATCAAGAGCATTTTCAAAAATTTCTCTAAACCTTTCTTCACTCTTCAAAATTTGCTGTTCCATAAGCCTCTTCTCTGTAATATCGCGCAATATCGACATGTAAAATCCGTGTAAAATGTTTGACGTGGTCGTAAATTCAAAAATTTTTCGCGTTCCGTCTTTTAATCGGACAGGCATTTCTCCTTTCATTTTTCCTTTTTCAAACAATACTTCATAAAAATATTTTTTCATTTTCTCATCTTCGATAAAATCTGAAAATTTATAGTTTTTGAGTTCATCACTCGGAATGCAAAAGCTTGTACAAAATGATTGATTGGCATCTATAATAAATCCTTCGTAATCAAAAATGACAATGCCGTCAACAGCACGGTCAAATAAATCCGGAAACAGCTGTTCATTGATCGATCGTTCCTGTTCAAGAATTTTTTTCGAAGAAACATCCCGAAAAATAGCAAGATTGTATGTGCCGTAAATGTTCTCAATGATGCTGTATTCAACATATTTGATTCGGCCGTTTTCCAGTTTTAACATGAGTTCCGCATATTGCTGTTTTTCATGATCAGAAAAATTTTTTATAAATTCGTTTCCTGGCAGGGCTGCTACAAAATCATCTATCGACTTCTCTAGTATGACTTCTTTTTCCATTTCAAAAAGGCGGCATGCTGACTGATTTACTTGAAAAAACTTGCCGTGATGATCTAAAAGCACCATAGCATCTATTGATCGATCGAAAATTTCGTAATATTTTTTTAATTTTTCATTTTCTTGTTGCGCTTTTTTTAAACGCTTTGCCAACAAATCTTCTTCAATGGCTGCAATGTTTTGCTTCAAACTTCCCACCTCTCATTTTAACACTCTCAATATATTTACATTTTCTACAAATTACGTTAGAATCCTTCATGCACTGTCAATTTAGTCAATTCGATGTACCTTTCAGTACGACTGTTTACAAAATGTTGAATTTGTCTTATATTTTAAATCGAAACTTTTTTTGAAGGTGATAACATGAATGAGAGGAACAGCTACTTTGATAACGCCAAGTTTATATTAATTCTTCTTGTCGTGTTCGGCCATTTTATTCGATCGATGATTGAAGACAATTACATTATGATGAACATATACAAATTTATTTACACGTTTCATATGCCTGCGTTCATTTTAATTTCCGGCTTTTTTGCCAAAGGGTTTAACAAACAGGGATACGTTAAAAAAATAGCAAAAAAACTCATTTTGCCATATTTCATTTTTCATGGCATCTATACAGTTTATTATGTTTTGATTAAAGGCGACAATCTGCTCCATTCAATTGATCCTTTGAATCCGCACTGGTCCCTCTGGTTTTTAATAAGTTTGTTTTTCTGGAACGTCATGCTGATCCCGTTTTCTAAATTGAATAAATTGGTCGCTTTAGGACTTTCGTTCTTTATCGGTATTGCAGCTGGATATTTTGATTTCATCAGCAACTATTTGAGCTTGTCACGTACACTAGTCTTTTTTCCTATTTTTTTAATAGGTTTTTATTTAAAGAAAGAACATTTTGCCATGATGACGAAGCTGCCTGCAAGATCTTTAGGGGCAAGTGCTCTGTTGCTTACATTTGTGACGTATTTCTATTTGCCTTTTGAGTATGAGTGGCTGTTCGGTTCCATGCCTTATTCAGCTTTTGGCGAAACGGATATCTTTTCAGGGCTGGTGCGGCTCGGATTTTATTTTCTTACTTTGATTACGACGTTCGGATTTTTCTCGTTAATACCGAAAAAGCGTCAATTTTTCACTGAATGGGGCACAAGAACTTTTTACGTTTATTTATTGCACGGATTTATCATTCAATCGTTCAGAGACAGCGAACTTGAAAGCTGGCTTACAGAAATAGAAAGCATCACGGTATTCGCCATTGTTTCAATTGTCGTTACATTCTTGCTGTCGAGCCGCTTTGTCAAAACGATCGCACAGCCAATCATTGAACTTCGAGCGACAATGCTAAAAAAAATAGTAAAAGGCTTATAAGACCGGGGCTGACGCACACAGACAGTCACATCACATAAATAGAACGGCTTCTAATAGCTTTTCAGAAATAGGTCTTTTCTACAGTCCGAGATGCTGAAACAACAATCTAGAGTAGTTAGAGAAATAACTTCAAAGGCGTCGCAGTTCCTAAACTTTCTAACTTTAAAAACAAGTCATAAGTCAGAGGTCCTAGCGGGGTATGGAAAATTCGAACATTTGCCAAAAAAATCTGGCGAGGCCCCTCGATCGACTTCGCCAGATGTTCAATTTGTTAGTCAATCCATTCAGCAATCTTCAATAATGAGATAGGCTGTTTTAATTGGCCCATGTACGCCAACCACTAAGTTCATTTCAATATCCGCTGAATTGCTCGGTCCTGTAATAAAATTAATGCAGGAAGAAATCGTTTCGCCTTTTTCCACCATTTGATGAAATTTTCTGGCGGCCTGTGTCATTCTAGGGAGGATCGTGCTTTTCGGAATAATGGAAATATACGTTGTCGGCAAAAGGCTGACCGCCCTTCCTTTCCCTCCCCCATTCAACAAGACAACCGTTCCGGATTCAGCCAGTGTATAATCGCTGAACGTAATTCCGATATTTGCTCTTTCCGCAATTTGAATATTTTCTTTTCCAAGCTCAGGATCCCATATATGCACGTCTGTTCCTTCGTTTGGCAATTCCTCCAATAAAAAAGGCATCAGCCCGAATGCTTCAAACCGATGATCGTCCCACGTCACAATCGGACCGCCTCCATAAAAAGCAATCGCCTCTTTCAGCGTATTTTTCAATGATTTGGAAGTCGTTCTGTATACATCGACATGAACATTTTTACATTGTTTTATAAATGCATCAACCAGTTCGTCGGAAGAATAACCAGCAAGTGTTTTTTCTTGAGGGTGAAATGACCAGCTGGGCCGTTCCACCCCTTCCTTCCGGGGATTTCGTCCTAACCTTTGAGCTATCGTCTGCAAAAACGAATCTCGATTTTGAATCGTTCCGTTCATGAACGATCACCACTTTCTTTTTTACGATTGTGAAACCATTCGCGAAAGCTGTTTTTTTCCGGTGCCGGGAAATCACGTATGGACGTCCAATTTTTCAAAGGACCTGGTCCATTGGAAATTTTCCCGTCTTTCGAAAACGGTTTGAGGGCTGCTGGCGCCAGTTTTGTTCCCCACTGATACAGTTTTTGATTCGATGCTCCTATTCCAAATGCCTTCATCGCCAGCTTCTCGCTTATTGGCGCTCGCCCTTCCCGCTCGACAATTACTTGCCGATGCTTATGGAGAAGTTCATGAAGCGGAATTTTTACGGGGCATGCTTCCGTACAAGCGGCACATAGTGTGGAAGCATAAGGCAATTCCTTAAAATCATCATAACCGCCAAAAAGCGGCGTCAATACAGCGCCAATCGGACCTGGGTAAATCGATCCGTACGAGTGGCCGCCTATATGCCGATATACAGGACAGACGTTAATGCACGCTGCACAACGAATGCATTGAAGAACAGGCTGGAATTCAGTTCCTAAAATTTTGCTTCGTCCGTTATCAACAATCACCAAATGGAATTCTTCCGGTCCGTCAACATCCTCTTTTTGTTTCGGACCAGTTAAAACCGTTATATAGCTCGTTAATTTTTGACCGACTGCACTCCTTGTCAAAAGACTGACAAGCACATCAAGTTCTTCGAATGTTGGAACTATTCTTTCCATCCCCATGACAGTTATTTGTGTTTTCGGAATGGTCGTCACCATGCGGGCATTTCCCTCATTTGTCACTAAACAAAACGATCCAGACTCGGCAATGGCAAAATTGCATCCTGTGATGCCGACATCCGCTGTTAAAAATTCCTCCCTAAGCATTTTTCTCGCATGGAGTGCAAGCTCCTCAGGCTTTTCTGTTTTCTCATACCCAAGTTTTCGCTGAAACACATCTCGAATTTGTTCCTTATTTTTATGCAGGGCTGGGGCTACAATGTGCGAAGGCGGATCATGATCATCAATCTGCAATATATATTCGCCTAGATCCGTTTCAATAACTTCACAGCCCGCTTCCTCCAAACATTGATTCATATGAATTTCTTCCGTCACCATCGATTTCGATTTGACAATTTTGCGAGCCTTTTTTTTCTTGATAACACTTTGGATGTAATCGTTCGCTTCCTCCGCTGTTTGAGCAAAAAAAACATGTCCGCCCCTTTTTGCAACATTTTCGCTTAACTGGTGTAAATAATAGTCCAAATTTTCCAATGTATGCTTTCTGATTTGTTCACCGAGCGATCTCCATTCTTCCCAATTGCCAAGCTCTTCAGCAGCTTCCAGACGTCTTTTTCTCAGCCTTTCTTGAGCATCTTGGACTGCATTTCTCATAAAATCGTTTTCAATATTTTTTTGCACCCTTTGATCAAACGGCTGATCCGAAATTTTCATTGCCATCCTGCTTTCCCCCCTCCATTATTCGATACTGTTTAACACCTCAGCAATGTGCATGACCTTCACTTGTTTATTTTTCCGGCTTATTCTCCCCCCGATATTCATTAAGCAGCCGCAGTCTGCCCCGATTAAATAGTCGGCATCGGTTTCCTCAATATGCCGAACTTTTTCATCAACCATTTGTTCAGATATTTGTTCCATTTTGACGGAAAACGTTCCGCCAAAGCCGCAGCAATCATATGCATTTGGAAGCGGAACCAATTCAAGCCCCTTCACATTTGCCAGCAATTTAAATGGTGCCTCCTGAACTCCAAGAAGACGGGTCATATGACATGATGTATGATAGGTTGCTTTTCCTTTTAATGTTGCGCCCACATCTTCCAAATTTAAAACATCTACAATAAACTGTGTTAATTCATACGTCTTATTTGCAAGCTTTTGCGCCTTTTCTTTCCAAACCGGATCTTCATCAAAAATGTGCGGATATTCCTTAAACATCGTGGCACATGATCCGGAAGGTGTGACAACATAATCGGCATGTTCAAAGGTGAGAATCATATTTTTCATCGCTTCTTTTGCCGCTTGAACATATCCGCTGTTATAGGCAGGCTGTCCGCAGCAAATTTGGCTTTCCGGAAATTCTACTTCGCATCCAAGTCTTTCTAAAAGCTCAACTGTTGCTTTGCCTACTGAACCGTTAAATACATCCACTAAACATGTGACAAATAATGAAACTTTCAATTTGCTCCCCCCGCCTTGTGAAACAGTTTCAACTAAGATGTAACCCTTTTCTTTTCACTTTATCGCTTTTTTTATCTTTAGTCAACAGGTCATCTGATGACTAGAAAGGAATATGCTTGCTTTATTCATAAAAAAAGCCGCCGTGTCGATCCATTGTTTGAAGATATCATACTTACTATTGGGATCCATGAGACGGTTTAACACCATGGCAAAAACGGCTTCGTCATACTGAGAAGCAGCCTCGGAATCATCCATGATTTTACATAATAGCCGACCAAGCCCTAACTTTTCCCATACCTTTCGGAACAGATAAACCGGCCCAAACTCTTTTGTCCAAAGCACGGAGACAGAAGAGGAAGAGCCTTGCCCGTGAATTCGGTCAAAGTAACGCTCTGAAAATTTGATTAATCCCTCGATTTATTTATCGACAGAGCCATTCTCTAATAAATGCTCTAACCCCCCTAGATTATAAGCGTTTGTTACCGAACTTTATTGTCTACACGAAATGTACGACATATTTGCAGATATTGACGAACAGAACCATTTTTATTTTTTGCTTATTAATTCGAATATACATATGTGGGTTTATTTGGCATGTATTTTTTTGAAAATGGCATTGAAAACTCCAAAGTATCCTCTCAAATTCCGCTTTCACCCCCCAAAAGACCCGAAATTAGTAATTAAATTTCCTAGTCTCTATTTTTATATAACAAATTATACCATTTTCCCATATTATATATTGTGTTATTTTCGATAGAATATAAGTGTAATGATTAAAGGAGGTAATGTTATGGAGAACCCTAATGAAAGATTGGATTTAGATGATATTTTAGCTATAATTGAAAAACTTTCTGAAGAAGATGCAAAATCATTTCTAAAAATAATTTATGGGAAGCTTGGAAATTTTAAATATTCTACAGAAGACATTACAAAAGAAAATATAATCAATGACATTGAAACAATTTTTAGTGAGAAAATACCTAAACTTTTGCAAATAAGAGAAGAACAAAAAAATAAATCTACATAATCTTTATGTAGATTTTTTCTTTTAAACTTAAACTGTAGATGAGTAAATTCCATTACATTTATTACCATCTCAACTTTCGCACACAGATATTGTCAGACATCCCTTGATGTAATTGGGTAAAGAGGCAATCCATTCTTGTACTTTACTTTTAAATAATTCCATGTTCAAACAAACATTAGCTTCTGCTAATGTTTGGAAGATCGCTAATAATTGATTCAATGCACTCTCTAGATTCATATCTTTTACATCTTCACATAATAGAAAAAAGAGATTTCCAATCGTTTTAGGATCGTTGTTTTGTCTACGCTCCCACTCTAAGAGTATAAAGCGAGTAAACACAATCGTTGTATGACTAATCAACAGATCATACGAACGACCTTGAAATTCTTTTGCTAGGTTAAGCAATGATTTGGTACACTTGAAAAATGTTTCGATGTCCCAGCGCATCCCGTAAATACGCACAATTTCTTCATCTGAAAGTGTGGTATCTGTACTCAAAATGGCTAACCATTCACTCTTTTTATTGCGGTTACGCACGAATACAATCTTGACTTGTCGTCCTTTTGCAAGATGAACATGGATCGAACCGAGTAGGTCTTTCTTTTCCATGGTACGCTTTGCTTTTTTAAAGAGTTCATCCAGAGTATGGGCTTCACCATCTATGAAATAACGTTGTTTTAGCTGCTTGACCATACCAATGACAAATAAACCTTTATCCGTGATTTTTTCAATCAAAGGCTCATGCGTAAACCAAGTATCCATTAACACATAATCAGCTGTAATTCCTGCATTTAAGGCATGATCCAATAAAGCAGAGACAACGCTTGGCTTATCTTGTTGTGCTTCAAGACGACGCTTGTAGCCGGAAGTGCGTTTATCAATGGATTCATCGACCCCGTTAAGTTGATTTTCCTTTTTCGCTGAACTCAATAAAGCAAAGTCTACAGGTAGAAAAGAATATCCATCAGACCAACCAAGAGTAAGCAACTGAAACCCCTTATAGAATCGTTTCTCTGTATGATCAAATACTCGTGAAAGAAGTTCAACAGACTTGCTTCGGTTGCGTGAAAAGAGTGAATCATCAACAATAAACACCTTCACTCTGTTGTTTGATGTAAGCTTTTTTATACGTCCAGTAAGATCTTGACATAAGGAAAGTAAAAAAGTTCGCCAAGCATAAGTAGATGAATTTAGAAAACGGTAGATCGTATCTTTTTTAGGTAAGTCCACGGCTTTCTTGCTTTGAAGTGCTTGAAACCAATTTTTATATTGGAAAACAAGCAAAAAAATAAGACGGAAAATAGATAAGCATGAATAACCAAATCCCTTAGTAATTCTCGCTTTTCTCAAATGTTTGCCTATATATAATTCAGAAAATCTTCGTTCAAGTTCTTTTGGTAGTTGTGCAAAAGTATCTTTTTTCGTTATCATAATGGTGACACCTTCTTTGGTATTTGGTTTGATCACCATAATTTTACCAAAAGATAGGTGTCTTTTTCTTTTAAAAAAATAAAATCAATAAAAAACAAGAGAAATAATGAAAGACGATATAAAACAGTCATATCAAGAGTTGCAATAAGATATTACTCTGCGAAAGTTGAGTTACCATCTTTAAAAAGAAAACAAAAATACCCTAATGCCACTCGTAACTGGTTTTTAATGGAATCTAGTGGCACTCCTCGTTGGGCTTCGTAATAAATAAACTCAGTGAGATTGTGAATTTTTCTCGATCTTACACTCGCAAGACCGGTTGAAAAATCACTTGAATGTTCTGTCATGCAATAGATATACGTAAATTGTACGATGGTCCAATATCGTTTAATGGCTCGCTCATGTCGGGGCTGTCTAATAATCGATTTTCCGGCTTATAGACGCCCTTTAATGTTTTAGAAATGTTGATATATCAATGCTTATGATGTTCCGTTTTCAATGGATTTTGACTTTCTGGACAGCCCCTAATGTTTCTTTCGTTTGCCGAAAGTAGCTTTCGATCGACCAGCGTTTCGCATAGTATTCAAGAATAGCCTGATCACTCAGTTTTTGTGTCTGTACTTAAAAAACAACGCAAATGCTCGCTCGTCATCGGTTGATCGGTTTTCCAACAAAACAATACCACCGCATTTGGAATGTCGTTCAATGCCCCTTCGTAGCGATACACTCGATACGTTTCCCCTCCCACGGTCACGAGGTGGGTATCGGAAACATCGATGTAACGGGCAAATTCTTTGGCGGATTGACGAATTCCTTGTGGATACAGGATGCGGTTGGTTTTCAGTGCTGCCCAAACGGGTTTCTCCCGAAAAATTTTTTATTGCCGCAAAAAACAACAGTTCTTTTGTCAGTTCAAGTCAGAGACGGCATGTGTAAAAACGCTTGCATCATATGTCAATTCCTAGTTAAAAAGACTCTGTTTTAGCCCCTGTTTTTATATGGGCTTTATGATGTTTTTTCAAAACTTTTTCAACATTTGTCAGGTGTGCGAGCATTAAATGCTGTGCTTCTTCCGCGTTTTGTTGTTCAATTGCTGTAAAGATGGCTTTATGCTCTTGAAAAATTCGTTCTGCGGTTACTTGTTCTGAATAAAGCCAAATTTTTCGTGTTTCCCGCATCGTTTCAACAATCATGTCGGCTACATTGTTCATTAAGCTTAATAAAATGGGGTTTTGCGTAGCGGCTGCGATCGCTTTATGAAACTTCCAATCCGCTTTTTCTCCTAATTCTTCATCGTTTATATGGATAAGCATTTCGTCAAGCGCAGCTTTCATATCATGAAGATTTTGCTCCGTCCGCTTTGCTGCAGCAGTAAATGCAGCACCGACTTCTAATATTTTTCTAACCTCTAATAAATGTTCAATATCTTTCATATTCATTAACGCCGCTGTCGAAAGAGAAAACGTGAATGACATGGGATCAAACTCTTTTACAAACGTTCCTTCCCCTTGTTTCATTTCAACAATCCCCATTGCTCGTAATGCGCTTAATGCTTCACGAATCGCTGCACGGCCGACTTGAAAATTTTCAGCAAGCTGATGAACGGATTCCAATTTTTCTCCAGGTTTTATTTCTCCTTTTTTAATCATATCTAAAAGGGCTTCCGCCACTTCTTCATAAAGCTTTCTCGGTTTGATTTGTTTATATTCCATTTGCTTCACCCCAAAGTTCAACTAAACAAAATGAAGTCCAAAATATCGGTACATTTATTTTACTGGAAAAGACTTATAAAAATCAAAGTGTTGGCGAAAAAATAACAGCGTCTCACCATAAACTTTTTCTTTTTTGACAACTTTTTTGGAAGGAATCATAGACCTGTGTCTACGAAATCGCGCAAATGACTGAATGAAACTTCATCATAAAAAAAGAGAAATTTGTCTAAACTCTTAAACAATGCTTCATCGTTACGAACGTCTAATACGTAACTCACTTTTACTGTACCAGTTAAAATGACAAAACAATCGACGAATATGCTTTATAGCCGTAGACTTGTTAAGGTGATTGATAGAAACGGAAAAGAACGCGAACGAAAAACTTATCAAATGGGTGAATCCCTGCTTCTTCTTATTTGAAAAGAATATGTTACAATAATGTAGAAAATCGCTACTTCTCAATATCCATTATGAAAAAGGTGTGGAAATATGAACATCATTGTCAGTTCATTAAATGCCAAATACATTCATATGAACTTGGCTATACGTTATTTAAAAGCATATGCCGAGCCAGAATTTCAAGTTCAAATGGCAGAATATACGATAAAAGATCCCGCGATGAACATTGTAACAGATTTGTTTCGAAAAAAACCGGACATAATCGGTTTTAGCTGTTACATATGGAACATTGCAGAAACAATCAAAGTGGCGAAAATACTGAAAAAAATAAAGCCGGAAACCATCATTGTCTTTGGTGGGCCTGAAGTATCCTATGATACGAAAGAATGGCTTGAAAAAATCCCAGAGATTGATTTTATTATCGTAGGAGAAGGGGAAGAAACGTTTAAGCAGTTTTTGCGGGAAGCACATGGAAACCAAGAATGGGAAAACGTGAGCGGTTTAGCTTTTCGAAAAGACGGAGCAGTCATTGTAAATCCGCAGAGAAACAAAATTGATCTGCGAATGATGCCGTCGCCTTTTCGATTTGAAGAAGATGTGCCACATCTTAGCAAACGGATTGTTTATATTGAAACGAGCCGCGGCTGTCCCTTCAACTGCCAATTTTGCTTATCTTCCATTGAGGTTGGGGTTCGTTATTTTGATCGGGAGAAAATCAAGGAAGATATTCGCTATTTAATGAAAAACGGTGCGAAAACAATTAAATTTGTCGACCGAACGTTTAACATCAGCCGGAAATATGCGATGGACATGTTTCAATTTTTAATTGATGAACATGTTCCGGGCGTCGTGTTCCAGTTCGAAATAACTGGCGACATTATGCGCCCGGAAGTGATTCAGTTTTTAAATGACAACGCACCGAAAGGACTTTTCCGATTCGAGATCGGCGTTCAATCAACAAACGATTTCACAAACGAATTAGTGAAACGGAAGCAAAACTTCGCAAAACTGTCCAGAACGGTGACGATGATCAAACAAGGCGGAAAAATAGATCAGCACCTTGATTTAATTGCCGGACTTCCTGAAGAAGACTACAACTCTTTTCGAAAAACTTTTAACGATGTGTTTGCATTAAGACCTGAAGAACTGCAGCTTGGTTTTTTAAAAATGCTCAGAGGGACTGGTCTTCGAATTGGAGCTAAACATTTTGGCTACGTGTATATGGATGAACCGCCATACGAAATTTTAAGCAACAACGTTCTCTCTTTTGAAGATATTCTCAAAATTAAACAGGTGGAAGATGTTCTTGAGAAATTTTGGAACGACCATCGAATGGACGCGACAGTAGAATATTTAGTAGAAGAAGTGTTTGAGACGCCTTTTGATTTCTTTCAAGAATTTGGCGCCTACTGGGATGAACGCGGATGGGCAAGAATTGGTCATCAGCTCGAAGATTTGTTTCGAAGATTGTTTTCGTTTATTCAAGAACGCAAACGAGAACATTTGCCAATTGTTGAAGGGTTTCTGAAATACGATTATTTGCGCAATCAGAAGCAAAAGCCGCGAAAGCCATGGTGGGATGAAAAGCTTAAAAAACAGGAGCAATCAGCAATCTATCAATTTATCCTGTCCAACCCTGAAATGCTTGGAAAAACCTTTTTAAATCTGTCTCTTTCGGAAAAAGATTTATATAAGCATACGGTTTTAGAAATTCTTCCATTTAATCCTGAGCTGTATTTGCAAAAAAAGATATTAGTAAAAGAGCCGGCAATTTTGTTAGTTTATTACAACTATAGCGATCACCAGCCGCATATGTTTTCTTTTCCGTATACTGCGCTGAAAAAGGTGAGGGAAGCTTAACATCCCTCACCTTTTGTTTTTGTTTTTCTTTTGTTTTCTTCTAAAATATCGTAAATTTTCGCAGCATTAAAATCTCCCAGTTCATTGCCAAATTCCAAATCTTGTTTCACATCTTTTTTGTTCTTTACGTTTTTATTATGATCCATGTGCTTTCCCCTTTTTTGAATTTCGGTTAGCCCCTTTCATCGGGTCTTCATCTGTATAGGATGCTGAAAATTCTTTTTCAGGAAGGCTTTCTGTCGGTGTTTTGCTCGTTTTTTCTGCCTGATTATATGCTTGTTTCCTCTTCAATCTGCATCCTCCTTTCTTTTTTATCTTTTTCAGAAACAAACCATTTATTCAGCTGTTTCTATAAAAGGATGGAAAAAGGGATGCTTCCATATGGATGCCCGATCGTCAATGCTTAAGTTTTTTCTTGCTCGCAAGGGTATTTTGTGCTTCTTTTATAACGGGTTATGCGGCAATTTTGATGCTTATACTTCAAGCTATTCGGCAATTTTGAACCGTTTTCTGTTTTGCAGCTAAAAAAAGTGATGATTTAGCACTTTGTTTGCATAAAAAAAGAACCGCTCTTATTTGGCGTAATTTCGTAAAACTGCCAAACAATGAAAGAAGCGATTCATGACAACACTGAAATTCGTTTATTCTATTCATCTTCGCAATGGATGGTTGACCTTTTTTACTTTCTAGCTTTGAAAATATTTTTTACTTTTGAAACCACGTAATGGCTTCCTCCGCGATCTTCAACACGTTCAATCATCATCGTTATTAAAAGATCTTTTTTATCCGCATCAACAGCAACAAACCAACCGTTTTCCTGACCTTTTTCTCCTTTTGCCGCTTTCAGCTCTGCCGTTCCTGTTTTTCCAGCCAGCTTCAATCCTGGAGTTCGAGGTTTATATGCCGTTCCGTTCGGATCCTCCACCACTTGAATCAAATCTTGAAAAATCAAATTCGCATGTTCCTTTGAAACAACATGGCTTTTCCAATTGGATGGTGTCTTCTCTTCTTCTTTTATTAATACGGGCTTAATCATGTTTCCGCCATTAATAAATACTGTAAAGGTGTATGCTAAATGCAGAGGAGTGATTTGAATTTGTCCCTGTCCATATCCAGAATCGGCTAAAAGTACTTCATTATCCATACCGTTATTTGCAATTTTCGATGTTTCAACAGGAAACGGAAAATCAATTTTTTCATGAAATGCAAAGGACTCTAGTCCTTTTATAAATTTTTCGGCTCCAATATTTAAAGCAGCCTGGGCGAAGTAAATATTATCTGAATAGGCAAGAGCAGCGCGCAAATCAACTTGTGTTGCAGGGGATGGAACCCGCTTAATATAATAATTGCCCCAGCTCCCGTCTTTTTGCCAAGTATCTTTTGGAATGGAAATCTTTTTATTCGGATCAATCGTTCCGGTATTGAGCCCAATCGCTGCTGTGAGCGGCTTTAAAACAGAACCAGGTGTATACAAATTTTTGAACTTAGCCATAAACGGTTTATTCGGATCATCTTTTTTCTTCTTGTATTCCGTCAGAAAATCGTTCGGATCATAGGACGGCGCACTGACCATAGCCAGAGTTTCTCCGGTTTTTGGATTGATTGCGACACTTGCACCTGAATCAGTTGATAATTCTTTGTAAATATTTTGCTGAAGATCAGCATCAATTGTAAGGTAAATATCGTTTCCGTTCTCAGCTTCTTTTTTGGCGATCACTTCATCTGTTCCTTTTACTTTGATGATCCAGCCTGTCGTTCCGTGCAGCTCATCTTCAAAAACTTGCTCCAATCCAGCTGCGCCAATTTGCTCAGAAGAGCTGTACCCTTTTTCCTCATATTTCTCAAGCTCTTCTTTATACATTGACCGCAAATAGCCAGTCAAGTGGGCAGCGCTCTCGCCAAAAGGATACATTCTTCCCGTTACATTTTTTTTCTTAACGGAAGGAATGGCTAAAAGTTTGTTGACAAGCTCTGTATCAGCCGGATTTACGATTTTCAGCGGGACGAATGAGTCCTCCTTCACCCAGCCTTGGGATAATTTTCTCTCAATTTCCTCCTTGGAAACTTCAAGAAGCTTCGCTGTTTGTTCCAAAATGGTTTCTTTTTGCTCCTTCATTTCTCCCGGTACTACACCGATTTCAAACAACAGGCCATTGATGGCAAGTCCTTTTCCATTTCGGTCAAAAATCTCCCCTCTTTCCGGCTCGATAGGCTGGATGGAAATTTCTTCTCCCTCATCAAGCTGAGGAAAAATAAAGGAAGGATTCCATTCAATTCGCCAATCGTTTCCATTATCTGTTTCTTCTTTTTTTAAAACGGCTTTGTTTTCAAAGCTTATTTTCCCCGCTAATGTTTCCATTGAAACAGCAAATGGGAATGTAATATTTCCGTTTTTATCAGGCTTTATTTCTTCTTTCGGTTTCTTAAAGTCGATTTTCAGCTGTTTCACACCTGAATCTTGATAAATTTTTTCATAGCGGGAAACAAATTCGTCTTTTTTGATATTTTTTTTCACATTGGCAGTCAATTGGTCATACATTTCCGAAAAATTTTGGTCTCTCCAATTGGCAACAAAGTCTGCAAAACGATCCTCCGGCTCTGGATCTTTAGAACATCCCGAAAAAAGCACCAGCACGACAAAAACACTAAAAAAAAGCTTTCGAATCCGCACAAAAATTCCCCCTCTCCCCTATGATTTTATGACAATTCTTTTTTATCCAATAATTACCCGCTCTTTTGGATAATGATAATTGGCTTCCTTCCTCTGTTTTCCAATTAAAAAAATAAACGATAAAATGCCGATCCGACCAATAAACATCATGATCATGATTATGATTTTTCCGATCGGACTAAGTTCAGATGTAATGCCAAGCGAAAGCCCTGTTGTTCCAAAGGCTGAACAAACTTCAAAGATAATTTCCATTAACGTAAACCGTTCTGTTGCAGATAATATGACAATCGAAGTTAAGCACAAAATAACAGAAACTGTCATAACGGCAATTGATTTTTTTATATCATCTGGGTGTATTTCCCGTTTAAATACTTTCACCGTGCTGGAGCCTTTCGCAAAATGAAAGGCAACTAGCAAAATGACTGCAACGGTAGTCGTTCTGACACCGCCACCCACAGAGCTTGGCGAAGCACCTATAAACATAAATATGGACATAATCAGCAAAGTCGTCTCGCTGAACATGCTGACATCCATTGTATAAAGCCCTGTGCTCCTTGTGGTAGCTGATTGAAACAGAGCATAGAAGAAAGATTCGAGAAAACTTTTATCAGATAAATAATTGCTTGATTCTATTAGATAGATCAGGATTGTTCCAATAACGACCAATGCGAAAAAAGTCACAGTTGTCAATTTTGTGTACAAAGAAAACCGGTATGTCCTTTTTGTTCCAATTGTCAAAATAAAGTTTTTTGTCTCAATCAAAACTGGAAATCCGATAGCTCCCAGCGTCATTAAAATAATATGAACCATTTGGACAAAATAATCATGTGCAAAAGGTACAAGCGACGAACCGCTTATATCAAAGCCGGCATTCGTTGTGGCGCTGATGGCAGAAAACATGCCATGCAAATAAGCTTCCTTCCATTCCGGAAAATATTTTAAATAATATGTGCCTAATATGATGGTGCCGATCAGTTCAATAATCAAAATCATCAACATAATTTGCCTCATTAAATTTACAATGCCGGACAAATTCAATTGATTTTGATCAACCATGATCAACTGACGTTCCCTTAAGCCTATTTTTTTGCCTAAAACGAACCAAAACAATGTGCCCAACGTCATGATGCCGATGCCGCCAATTTGGAGAACAATCATTAAAATAAAAATCCCCGGAACGGTAAACGTATCAATGATTGAAACAGTTGTCAGCCCTGTTACACTTACTGCACTAACAGCAGTAAACAATGCATCCAAAAACGTCCATTCGGCATCCGGTTTGTGAACAAACGGCAAACTGAGCAAAATGACCGCAACAGTGATAGCTAAAAAATAAAAAATAGCAAGCATCTGAGCTGGTGATAGTGAAACTAATCGATTACGAATATTTACTAGCATCCTTGTTCAATCCTTTTTTTTACTGCTCATACTATCATAAAGAAAGTACAAGTTTTTTTAAAGAGGTTTTTCCAATTTTGATCATCGAAACTGAAAAATTTGTTATTGTGCCAATTTCTACAAATTCATACTCAAGAAAAATTTATCTGAACTTATTAATTCCATATAAAATGCTTGTTTTTTTATATCTTTTTATTAAAAATAAGGGTAGGCTGTTTAATAAAGGGGGATGTTATGGGAAAAATTCAATTGCGTCGTTCCGTTATGGTTCAATTATTACTATCTTTAAAAGGAATACACGAATTATCCCCTGAAGAAGTGATGAAACAACAATTGCCCTCTGATCAAACAAACCAAATACCTGGCTTCATCAAAAAATTGAGCAAACAAAGAGACAAAGGAGAGCTTGGACTGTCAACGAATGAAATCGTCATCTTAGGAAATTTTTGCGAACTAACTTCCTTGAAATCAACTTCCGTTCAAAATTGGGTCAAGCGTGATATAAAAGAAATCATCGGTCCTCCTGAACTTGGAAAAAAATATTCGGTCGAACAAGCTGCTTTATTGTTAATTGTAAAAGATTTAAAAACCATATTCGACTTTGAAACTGTCCGTTCCTTATTGATGAAAGTTTTTAATACGATTTCCGACCGGAATGATGATTTAATCAGTCCGTTAATGTTTTATAAATTATATACAGATGTGTTGGAACAAGTAAAAAATGTCGAGATCGACAACAACCGGCAGTTTGAAAAAAAACTTTTCGTACAAACAAAAAGGCTTCTTCAAAAGCAAACTTCTTTATCGGAAGCTCAAATCGACAGCATTTGCCATGTGACGGTTGCTGCGGTATTGGCTGTTTTAACGTATCATTTTCAAACAAGGGCAAAAGCGTTCATTGATAAAGAAAGCGAATCGAAAAAAATAGATAATAACTAACTTTTAGATCGGGAATTGCGGTTGTGCAATTCCCGAACGTTATTTTCGGGCTTGACTACTTTTAGCCGAACCTTTTATGTAAAATTCGAGAGCCCTCATGTCTTCAAGCAATTCCTTTTTCATTCGTTCAAAAGCTGTATAACGTTCGTATGTAAAATCCATTTTTTCTTCCATCATCTTGACCATTTCATGAAAATGGTTTGAAATTCTTTGTAAGCTATTTTCCATCATGTTAAGATAAACATCATTTTTTTGATGATTCAAATAAGTCCCCTCCTTATAGCAGCCAATACCTATATAATAACAAAGAAACGGCAAAGGGCAACATTTTTAAGGGAGCGTGAAATCACATAGAAAAGTTAAGAAATGTGGCAAGAAAGATAAGAAAAGAGGGATTTCTAATTTTACAATTGCAGTTGTCGCAGCACAAGATAGAAATGGCAATATGATTGCTCGAAAAACAGGAACAGGGCGTGTTAAAGCCGAAGAAATTGAACTGTGATAGGTGAGTTTATTCACCTTCCGCTTTGCTATGCACTGATACAGCAACGAATTATAAGAAGCTTGCCAAATTGAAGGGGGTGTTGGTCAATGAACGCCAAATGCAACGTGTTAAGGAAGGAATTTATCATATTCAACACGTTAACAATTTCCACAATCGCTTGAAAAGTTGGGTGGAAAGGTTCTAAAGGGTTGGAACTCGTTATTTGGATCACTGCCTTTATTAGTTCCGTTGATTAATAAAGAAAGGATTTAACATTTGATAAACGTGTTAGAGCAAATGCTTATTTCAGCTTGTCAAAAATCAAATTATACAACTGTGGAATTATTAAGAAGTACTAATAAAAGACCTCAAAGCACTCTCCTTACTTTAAGAATATTGATGCGGCTATAAACCCTATTATGATCGCAAGGATAAGTATTCCAGTACCCTTCCAACCTAAACTAGCTACTAAATCAGCAAGGTTTCCAGTTTCAGCCCTATTAAACGCATCGTTTATATTTCCAGTTGGGTTTCGTATTAATTCTTCTCGTCTTTGTTTTTCTCGTCTTCTTCCAGGTGTTTCTTTGTCTTCGCTCATTATCACACCCCCATTTTTGTAATGCTAACATATGTTCTTCATACTCTTTACATAAATCTTACCTTAAGGTTTATAAGATGATTTTAACACATTATGGTAATTTAACAAATTTTCATATAAAAAAATCTTTTAGAGAACAGCCATTACTAAAAATAAACAATTGAAATGATCAAAACTAAAGGCGCTCCGGACCATGTAAAAATGATAAAAGGGGGTGTCTAATAAGTCGTTTTTACGGCTTATTGACGCCCCCATTAATGTGTTAGATATATCGGTGTTTATGATTTTTTGTTTTCAATGGCGATTTGACTTTCTGTACAGCCCCTCTTAAAATAGATCATTCCACACCTTTTGTCCATTCTGCCACTTTACCTTGATTTGCTTCGACCCAATCTTCTGCTGCTTTAGCAGGATCACTGCCTTCTGAAATTTCCAACATGACTTGTTCAATATCTTCAGCAGTCCATGAGAATTGATCCAAAATTTTATATGCTTTCGGCATATCTTCTTTTAATCCCTTTCGAACGATTGTGGATATATGTTCTTCTTTCCCAAAGGAGCCTTTCGGATCTTCCAAAAATTTTAAGTCATATGCAGCAAATTTCCAATGCGGGGACCAGCCTGTAACGACAATTGGTTCTTTATTTTTATAAGCTTCCCCTAAAGCCGTTGCCATAGCTCCGCTTGAAGATGTTTGGACTTGCCAGCCTTTTAGGCTTTCATATGTTTTAACAGCGTTTTCCGCTGATTTTACAACGCCCGCTCCAGGTTCAATGCCTGTAATCGTTTTGTTTAATTTGCCAGCATATTGATCGAGCTCTTCAATTGATTGAATGTCCATATATTTCGGAACGACGAGCCCGATTTTCGCACCCTCCAAGTTTGGACCTAAATCCTCCAGCTGATCTTTATATTCTTCATATAAATCTCCGTGAGTAGCCGGCAGCCAGGCGGCAACCATGCCGTCTGCCTCACCTTTTGCAACAGATTCCCACATAACAGCATTATCAACAGGTGTAATGTCCACATCGAATCCTTGATCTTCTAAAACTTTTTTGATGACATGGGCGGAGGCGACTTCCGTATCCCATTCCACGTAAACCAATTTTATTTTTCCTTCATCTGCCGCCCCGCCTTCAGATCCCCCGTTTGATCCGCAGCCAGCCACTAAAAGCGACAAGGAAATTCCGGCAACAAGTCCTAGGCGTTTCCAAATTCGTTTAAACATAAATATCAAAACTCCTTTTTAATTTTTCAATTCGAAAAGAGACCAACTTGCTATACATGATCATGCTTCTTGTTCATGCTTTGAGTGAAGCGGTCGATAATGATGGCTAATATGACAATACCGATACCTGCAACAAATCCGGGACCAATTTGAGCGCGCTGCAAAGCGGATAACACGTTTCTTCCAAGTCCCGGCGCTCCAATCATCGAGGCAATGACAACCATTGATAATGCCAGCATGACGGTTTGATTGATTCCGGCCATAATTGTGGCTCTCGCCATCGGCAGTTCTACTTTAAATAGTTTTTGAACTGCTGTGCTACCGAATGCATCAGAAGCTTCAATCAATTCTTTCGGCACCTGGCGAATTCCTAAATTCGTAAAACGAACGGTAGGAGGTGTCGCGAAAATTAATGATGCAAACACTCCCGGCACCATGCCGATACCAAAAAAAGCAACGGCAGGTATTAAGTAGACAAATGCAGGCATCGTTTGCATAAAATCCAAGATAGGAGTAATCATTGCTTCCGCTGTTCTGCTTTTAGACATTAAAATACCTATTGGAATACCGATGATGACGGATAATAAACTTGCGATCAAAACTAAAGTAAATGTACTTATTAAATGATCCCAAAGCTCTTGGTTGTAAATAAACCAAAGGCCGACGATGGAAAATGCCGGCAGGCCAAACTTTTTTCCGCTTATAAAAAAGGCAATAACGGCAACGATCAATATGACTAGAACAGGCGGCACAGCCCCCAACAAATCCGCCACATATTCCATTAAATCCTCAAAATATTTTTTTAACGGATCAAACAAAAACGAAAAAGAATTTGTCACCCAGTCCGTAAATTGTTTGATCTTTTCCGCAACTGGAATTTTCGGAACAAAATCCAACACATTATTCAGCACTGTTTGTGCTCACCTCGCTTTCACCTGCAAGAGCCGCGATGACTGACCCGCGAACGATGATCCCTATTAATTTTTCCTTTTCGACTACTGCTACTGGTATCGGCGAGTCGTGGATGACCGTAAAAATATCATACATTGGAGTGTCCTTTTCAACCTTCGGAACATTTGTCCGCAATATTTCTTCAATATCACGAACATCTTTTTTTCTTGCTTCTGATGCATCATCAGCTGTTACATAACCTTTTAGATTCCGTTTGCTGTCAACAACGAAAATGGTGGATATCCCTTCTTCTCTCATTCTTTCCAATGCAACACGCGGTCCATGCTTTTCAATATTGATCGTTTCGGGCCGTTTCATAATATGCTGCGCCGTCAATATTTTCGATCTGTCTACATCTTCAACGAATTTTTCGACATAGTCGTTTGCCGGATTCATTAAAATCTCTTCGGGCGTACCGATTTGCACAATCGATCCGTCTTTCATTAAGGCAATCCGGTCTCCAAGCCGCAAAGCTTCATCTAAATCATGTGTAATAAATATAATGGTTTTCTTCATCGTCCCTTGAAGATCGAGCAATTCATCCTGCATTTCTTTTCGGATAAGCGGATCCAAGGCTGAAAAGGCCTCATCCATCAACAGCACTTCAGGATCATTTGCCAATGCTCTCGCAAGTCCTACGCGCTGCTGCATTCCGCCTGACAGCTGATTAGGCTTTTGCTCCAAATATTGTCCTAATCCGACCATTTCAAGCGCTTTGATTGCCTTCTCCCTTCGTTCTTCTTTTGGGACCTTTTGAATTTCAAGTCCGAATTCTGCATTTTCTAAAACCGTTCGGTGCGGAAATAGGGCAAATCGTTGAAAAACCATGCTGATTTTTTTTCTCCGCACCTCTCGCAATGATTTTTTATCCATTTTTGATAAATTGTCCCCATCGATAAAAATGCTTCCTTTAGTCGGTTCAATCAACCGGTTGAGCAATCTTATCAATGTTGATTTGCCGCTTCCAGACAACCCCATAATGACGAAAATTTCTCCAGCCTCAACGGAAAAGGAAGCGCGATTCACTCCCACTGTATGTCCGGTTTTTTGTAAAATTTCATGCTTTGAAAATCCTTCATCTAATAGCTTCAATGCTTGAGCGGGGTTTTTACCAAAAATTTTTGTTAAATTTTTCACCTCAATGATCGGCATTTTTCCACCCCTTTTTCTAAAATTCAATACTTTCAAAATAATACGCCGATAAAATTGTCATACTAAGCTTTAATAGCTCATAATAAAAATATGTAAACCCGAACGATTCGTTGCTTTATAAGTATAACTAATTTTTCTTGATGGACACAAACGCGGTATATAGCGGATATCTCTTATATTTAATTATCAGTTTGTACTGAATAGTTTTTTTATATAGTTTTCTTACATTTCCTTTTATATGCTGGTAAATTCATACCAATATCAACATTTTACGGTCAACTACATTGTTTATTTTTAACCAACAAGTTCCACACATCAGATCACTTCTTTTTTGCAAACTATGCGTAAACAGGCAAAAAGGAGTTGAATTCGAATGGCAAGGCGAAATCAATTAATTGTTCCAGGAGTTGAACAAGCTCTTGAACAATTTAAAATGGAAATCGCGCAAGAGTTTGGTGTCCACCTTGGTTCAAATACTACCTCACGCGCAAACGGATCTGTTGGAGGAGAAATGACAAAGCGTTTAATTGCACAAGCTCAGGCTGATTTTAGCGGAAAACAGCCTTAAAATAGACTTTTGTAAATAATACAAACATTTTATCCTTTCCCATGTTCGTCCAAATGCTTCATTTTTCATATTGTTTAGGGTAAAATGATGTTGGATGATGTTTCATAAGTTTTATTTGTTCATGTTCCGATTGCATAACGGCATGAAATGGAACATTTTTTAGGAGGGATAGAACATGGGAATTGGTTGGACAGAATTTATTTTAATCATTTTCGTTGCACTTTTGCTTTTTGGACCGAGCAAGCTTCCGGAGCTTGGAAAAGCAGCAGGAAAAACGCTGCGGGAATTCAAGCTGGCTACAAAAGGAATTCTTGACGAAGAAGAAAAAAATGAAAAAAAATAATTGGTTCAACCGTAAAATCGGCAAATTGCCGATTTTTTCTTTTTTCGGAATTTGTATGAACCGTTTTTCGAGTATTTAACTTACATTTTTTAACACAAATCATTCTGATCCTTTCGCAAAAAATAAAGAGAAAGAAAAGGTAACTTACGGAAAGGCGGAATGAATATGCATACAATGTGGAAAGGTTCCATATCCTTCGGGCTCGTCAACATCCCGGTCAAACTGTTTTCTGCTACAGAAGACAAGGATATGAAATTTCGTCAGCTTCACAAAAAATGCCATACCCCAATTCAATACGCAAAACGTTGTCCAAACTGCGACGAAGAAGTTGGCAACGATGACATTGTGAAAGGGTTCGAATATGTACAAGGCAAATTCATTATTTTAACAGATGAGGAATTAGCAGCTCTGAAGGAAGAAAATGAAGACAAAACGGTTGAAATCGTCGATTTCGTGAATTTGCCGGAAATTGATCCGATTTATTTTAACCGGTCATATTATATCGGTCCAGGCGAAAACGGACAAAAAGTGTATGCATTGCTTCGTGAAGCATTGAAACAATCAGGGAAGATTGGAATTGGAAAGATTTCAATGCGCTCTAAACAACAATTGGCTGTCATCCGGACATATGAGGACGTCATTTTAATGGAAACGATTCATTATCCAGATGAAGTGCGAAACGCCCGTGACGTTCCCGGGGTTCCTCAAAATACCAATATTGAAAAAAAAGAGCTGGACGCTGCCATGCTGCTTATCGATCAGCTGACAACAACGTTCCAACCGGAGAAATATCAAGATGAATACCGTTTGCGGATTCAAGAAAAAATTGAAGAAAAAGTACAGCAAAACGAAACAAAAACGGCTGAACCGTCTCCAAAAAAGAACGTAGTCGATTTAATGAGTGCGCTTGAGGCAAGCATCGAACGCTCAAAATCATTAAATAAAAAGGGAGAAGAAAAAAGCGGAGCAGCAGGCAAAAAAACGAAAACGACCCGCAAAAAAGCTTAGCTTTGCCGGACAATAAAGCGGGCGGCCGACAGCAAATCCGGAAAATGAAAATCAGCTATTTTTTCTTGATGGCGGCTGCCTACTAATATCGTTTTAGCTCCTGCAGCCTTTCCGGCAGCGATATCTACTTCACGATCGCCAATCATATAACTGTTCTCTATATTGATGTTATATTTCTTTGCCAAATCAACAATCATCTTTGGCTCCGGCTTACGGCAGGCGCAGCCTTCTTTAGGTGCGTGGGGACAATAGGCAACCTCTTTAATCGTTCCGCCTTTTTTTTCAATTTCACGAACCATTTTTTCATGGATTTTGTGGAGCATTTTTTCTGACATGTATCCTAATCCGATTCCGCCCTGATTTGTGACAACGAAAACGTCAAAATTGGATCTGTTCAAAAGCGCAACAGCTTCAGCTGCTCCTTTTAACAAATAAAAATCTTCAGGCTTATTTACGAAACGGACACGATTGGTCATCACTTCATTTACAACGCCGTCTCTGTCTAAAAAAACTGCATTTTTCACAAATCTATCCTCCAATCTTTAAGGGTGAACACTATGCAACCGATGATGCCGACATTATCTTTCCATATTCCGGAAGGGGAGCAATGGCTATATGAGCCAAAATATGATGGTTTTCGCGCGATATTGCAAGCTGACGAAGACCGTATTTCTCTCATGAGCCGAAATGGAAACGATTTATCCCCATCGTTCCCGGAAATTAAACATTTTATCGAAAAACAAATAGAAAAATGGCGTCCTTTTTTTCCGCTTGTTTTGGACGGAGAGCTTGTTATGCTCAAAACAGCTTTTTCCGCTGATGTTGCCTCTTTAAAAAGAAAATGGAAAAGAAAAAGCGATGAAACGACCGAAACATATCAGCTTCTCGTTTTCGATATACTTTTGCTGCAAGGAGAGGTTATAACAAAAAAACCCCTTTCCAACCGAAAAGAACTACTATCCTCCGTATTTCAACAACTCGGTTTACCGCTGCATGTTAGTCCAGAGAATCCGATCCCGATCCAAATGATTCAAGCATATCATCAGTTTTCCCAATTATGGGAAAAAATTGTCCAGCATGAAGGAGAAGGCGTTGTTTGCAAACATATGTTAAGCACATATGAGAACAAGAAAAGAACATCACAATGGCTGAAAATCAAAAACTTTAAAGAAGCGCTCTTTTTTGTCACTGGATTTGATTCAAACAACGGCTACATACATATTTCTGTTCATCATAAAGGAGCAATTGTGCAAGCCGGCGTTTTTTCTCACGGTATGCCTGACAACCAAAAACAAGCGTTGTTGGAGATTATAAAAAAGAAAGGAAAAAAGGAAAACCACCTATATACTATAGAGCCGGCCATTTGCATGAAAGTACGGTTTCTTTCCATTGACAGCGGCAGTTTAAGAGAACCTTCTTTCCATTCCTTTGCATTGGAACATGATTGGACAGACTGCACTTTTTTGCAGCTGAAAATGGCTGAAGCCAATGTCAAAGATGTGGCTGTCACACATATTGAAAAACCTCTTTGGCCGAAATATGATATACAAAAACAAGATTTTTTGCTTTATTTATTGGAAATATCCGATTATATGCTTCCATTTTTAAAAGACCGCCCCTTAACGGTGATCCGCTATCCGCACGGTTTGTTGGGAGAAGCATTTTTTCAAAAAAATTGTCCTGATTATGCCCCGGAATTTATTCAGACAAAAACAATCGACGGGATTCATTATATCATTTGCAATGATAAAAAAACGCTTATGTGGCTTGGCAACCAGCTCGCAATTGAATTTCATATCCCCTTTAATACGTGGAAGGAAAAACAGCCGGCGGAAATTGTATTTGATTTAGATCCGCCGTCAAAAAACGAATTTCATTTGGCTATCTATGCTGCAAACAAGCTGAAGGAATGTTTAGATCGGTTTGAGATTGCCTCCTTTCCAAAGCTTTCCGGAAACAAAGGAATTCAAGTTCATATTCCGATCGGCACCAATATTTTCTCATATGAGGAAACGAGGCGGTTTACGTCTTTTTTCGCTAATTATTTAGCCGAACAGCATCCGAACGAATTTACGATTGAACGCTTGAAGAAAAAACGGGGCAGCCGCCTTTATATTGACTTTTTACAGCATGCAGAGGGAAAAACGATCATTTCACCTTATTCCGTCAGAGGAGTCGAAAATGGAACGGTTGCCGCTCCGCTTCATTGGAATGAAGTCAATGAACAGCTTGATGCCGAATCTTTTACAATGGACTACTGCATCAACAGGGTAAAATCAGGTATTTGTCCAATGAAACATTATTTTTCCATCGATCAGCATGAAAAAATTAAAGCCATCGTCGAGCATTTATTATGAAAACCGCCTATACAACTTGAGCTTCTTCAGCATAGTTTATAACTGAAATAAAACATTTCACAAGGAGGTTTTCATATGTCTGGAGTATCTGGAGGATACGGCGGAGGCTTTGCGTTAATCGTCGTTCTGTTCATTCTTCTCATTATTGTCGGAGCATCTTGGTGGGGATGGTAAATATTACATTTCGGCTTTTTCAAAAAAGCCAGAGCTAATTCGTTCGTTGAAACCGGCAAAATTGCCGGTTTCACCTGTTAAAAGCAGAATGTTTTTTTAAGAGCAATCAATCGAAATCCGACGATCAAGATTTTCAAATGAACAATTGCTTTTTCTTTTCAGGCCAATTTTGCAAAAGTTGGAATGCTTCATCAGATGAAACAGGCTTGCTGAAATAAAAACCTTGCATTTGAAAACAATGGTGGCGATTCAGAAAAAATACTTGTTCTTTTTTTTCGACGCCTTCCGCTACGATGGAAAGCTTCAAATTTTGCGCTAGAGCAATGATCGTTTTTACAACGACATTGTGGTCGTGCTCTAAATAAATGTTTTGAATAAAAGAACGGTCAATTTTAATTTTATCCAGCTTCAGCTTCGTTAAATAGCTGAGCGAACTATAGCCTGTTCCGAAATCATCGATGCTCAAACCTATATTTAGTTTCTTTAACTTGCGGATGATTTCCAAAAACCATTCAAAATTGTACATTGGGACGGTTTCGGTAAATTCAAGCTCAAAGCATTCAGGCGGAATTTCATACATCGTCAAGTAATCCGTAATCATTTTCACAACATCATGCTGGTAAAATTGTTTAATAGATAAATTGACACTGATTTTCAAGTCACGGAAGCCCTTATCTCTCCATTCCTTTAATTGCTGGCAAGCTTTTTCCATGCTCCATTTGCCGATTTCTACGATAAGCCCTGTATCTTCCGCAATCGGTATAAATTCTGAAGGGGGAATCATCCCAAGCTCTTTATGTTTCCATCTGAGCAGCACTTCAAAGCCGGTAATTTTTTTTTCTTTTGTATCGACGATCGGTTGATAATATAAACATAAATCTCTTTTTTTCACAGCTTTGTAAAGCTCATTTTCTATAAAAATTCTTCGTTCGATCGATTTGCTGTTATGATTATTAAATTGGGCAATGCGCTCGTTTTTTTCTTTCCCCATTTTGATAGCAATTTCACTATTTTTAATTAAAGTTTTCGGCGTTCTTCCATGAACCGGGTAAAACACGATGCCAATGCTATAATCGTAATAAATTTCCAAATCGTTGATGACAAGTATATCTTCCAGCTTATTGATACGATGCACAATATCACGAATCATCTCATCTTTATTTACAACATTGTAAACAATAACTAAAAACTCGTCATTTGACAGACGACCTATAAAGTATGTATCGGGAAAAATATTTCTTAACTGCCTTGCAAATGACTTAATCACTTCATTACTAATATCTTTCCCAAAAATTTCGTTTATGTATTTATAGCGATTAATTTGAAACTTCACAACTGCAGCAGGATTTTTTTCTGTTTGGCATAAATACTCTAAACGGTTGAAAGTAGCTTGTTCATTTGGCAGCTTTGTCAAATCGTCAAATTGCGTTAAATATTGAATCTTCTCATCCGCTTCCTTTACTTTTGAAATATCTCTTATAATCAGCGCATAACCATAAAAAAAATTATTGCTATATAAAGGAAGGCATAAGATGGACGAAGGCGTTTCCTCAACAACTGCCTCAAAAGTTGCAGGTTCGCCGGTTATCCTCACCTGTTCAAAAAGATGCTGAATCTCTTTTCTGGATGAAGTATGAAAAAAATGATAAATCGAACCTTTCTTTTGCAAAAAATGCGCAGCCATTCGGTTGCCTTCCTTGACCAATCCGCTTGGATCACAAAAAACGATCATATCAGGGTGAAATTGAAAAATGAGGTCATAAAATTGTTGAAAAAGGCGATCCATTATTTTAACACTTCCTCAACTATGGGTTCTCATTTTTTATATCGGTATAAACATAGCTTTATTCAATAATTACATAGAATTTCATTCATAAAAATTATCGAAACAGCACACTATTGCTGGAGTCTGCAGCTTTTTTTAACAGTTCGATCAATTGCACTTGTTCTTCTTCGGATAGGCCGGAAAAAACTCTCGCCATCCTTAAGGCGCGGATCGGATATATTTCATCAAAATATTGGCGCCCCTTCTCCGATAAATTTGCATAAACTGACCGTTTATCTTTCGGATTTTTTTCCCGATAAATCCATCCGTTTTTTTCAAGCTTGTCAATAACATAAGTTACATTACCGCTGACAAGCAATAGTTTTGACCCGATTTGCTGAAGTTTTTGCGGACCCTTTATGTACAGAAGCTCCAATACAGCATATTCGGTTGGATTCAAACCATGCTCCTTGCTGTCTCGATTGGCGTGATCCGAAACGTTTTTATACGCTTTTGCAAGCGTATGAAACAAGTTTAAAGCCCTCTCCATTTCTTCTTGAGTATAGGAAAAAAACATTTCCAATCCCCTTTTCCTTTTTTTATTTTATAATGCTCATTTTAATGGAAAAAACAGTTTATGTAAACGCTGTCATTTTAAAAGTGTGCTCTACCAAACAGTCAGTCAAAATCTTTTCTTATCGAAAAAAATAAAAGCGTGCAGCAAGATGCTTGCACGCTTTACAGTCCATTCATCCTTTTATTTTGTCATACGGTTCGTAAAAATTGATTATTGAACTTGAAACCTTTTCACTAAAGATTGCAAATCTCCAGCCAGATTTGACATGGATTCGGCATGTGAAGCAATGGTTGCCGCTGATCCATTTGCCGTTGCTGCTGAAGCTGATGTTTGTTCAATACCTGCAGCCGCCTCTTCCGAAATCGATGCGATGTTGGAAATCGAATCATTAATCGATTCGCTCGTTGATAACATGTCAGTTAAATCATTTTGAGCATTGTTGATTCTTTCGGAAATTTCTTTAATCGTTTCTTTAATTTGTTGAAATGCGGCACTCGTTTCGTTCATTGAATCCATTCCCGATTCTACTTGTTGAAATCCTAATTCAAAGCTTTTCGTCACTTTATTCGTCTCGCTATGGACTTCTTCCACGATTTTTTGAATATCCACAACGGAACTGGAAACTTGTTCAGCCAATTTTCTGACCTCGTCTGCAACTACTGCAAATCCTTTTCCATGTTCCCCCGCTCGAGCCGCTTCAATCGCTGCATTTAGCGCGAGCAAATTTGTTTGATCAGCTATAGATTGAATAACTTCAACGAGTTTGGAAATTTGTTTTGAGCGTTCATCAAGTTTTTTAATTTTTTTCATATTGCTTTGCATGCCTGTAAACATATAATCAAAAAGTTTTTTCGATTGATTCATCAGCTTGCTGCCATTGTCCGTCAACTCCAGCACTTCTCTCGATTTATCAAACATTTCTTTTCCATTCCTATGTATTTGATAAATCTTATCCATGTACATACCCATTGCTTCAGAAAGCTCTGAGGCAGAATTAGCTTGCGATTCTGCTCCAGCCGACAGCTCTTGCATCGTCGCAGCGATTTGGTTGCTTCCTTCTTTTAGCTCTTTAGAGGAAGAAAGCAAATCGCTGCTTTGTTTTGACATAGTATCTGAAGCATGATGAATGTCTTGCACGATCTTTCGAAGCTGATTCCCCATTTCGTTGACAGCTTCCATCAATTCGCCGATTTCATCCTTCGACTTTATTGATAACGGTTCCAATATTAGATTTCCCTTAGATATTTGCTCCATTTGGCCGGCGATTTTGATCAAAGGATTTGTAATGGAACGAGCCATTTTAAAGGACATGATGAAACCGATTAAAAGTATGGAGGCCAAAACAGCTAATATGATGATGATAGATAGATTGCTAAGTTGAATCATATTATTTCCGCTTTTGATTACATCGTTTTGTCGATCTGACGTCACTTTTTCAAATTCTTGAATAATCGTTTCCCCAAGCGGTTGTACACTTTCTTTCATTTGCTTTAAAGCATCATTCTTTTTCCCCATATCATAGTCGAATAAAACCTCGTGTCGGACAAGCAATTCCCATTGGTGGCATTTCGCAACTAAATCCTTCATTTGCTGTGAAGAATTCAATTTCAATAACTGCTTTTGAATCTCGCTGCTCTGTTTTGCCAATTCTTCGTATTTTTGACGAATGTCTCGGTCCCCATATAGAAGAAACTGGTTTATCAATGAAATGCGTTCTGCAATATTGTATCGCATTTTCTCGTTTTGGATCAGTCCTTCTACATCTTCCTTCATGATGCTTTCCGTATGATTTGTTAAATTTTTTATTACCCCAAAATTAATAACGGCCATTAAACATGTTAGCAGCATTAATATTCCAAAGCTTCTGAGCAGCCTTCTTCTCAATCCGCCTTGCTTTTTGGAAGTAGTGATCCTTGTCACTGTTTTATTCTTTTTCATATGATCTACGATCCCCTTCCCAAACCCCTTTTTTATTTATATCGGTGCAAAATTCATCATTTTTATAGAATAGTAAAATAGACCCAGTTTCATATACAATGCTTCTAACAACTAGCTTTTAGGAGGTATAGGATCCGTTTAAGGTGACATCAATAACTTTTTCTGCCAAAATTTGTTTGTCTATTGTTTATCCTACCAAAGAAGAAACAACGCGGCTCTTTTCTATTTCCCTTTTTACAACAAACCAGTATTATCTTACGACTAATTTTGAATTTTGCAAGCATTATTGGGGACGAGAGGATGACAGCAGTGTTGCTTGACCGCCTCACTCACCGTTCACACAATCCCTTTTTTAATCAGTGTGAAATCGCAGACATAAAATCGCCATATGTTTTCAAAAAATGAACCGCCCATTTTAAGGTCATGATTTATGCAATTGGAACGGAGGCATGAACTTGCTATTATCAAAGAAAAAACGCTCCTTCATTAGGAAAACAGTCCCAGATCACCTTAAATATTGAGCATTTCGCATCTTTTCCAACATAAAAACAGCCTGCAGACAAAAAATCCAATTTGTCTGCAGGCGAGTGGACAATTTTGATTAAGTTATGTTGTCCCAAAAAACTCCTCATATAACGCTTGTACGGCTTTCTTTTCATCCGTTCCTTTTACGCCAAACATCATGCTCACTTCTGATGAACCTTGATTAATCATTTCGAGGTTCACTCCGCTTTTAGCAAGTGCTGTTGCAGCTCGGGCCATCGTCCCGACATTTTTCCGCATTCCTTCGCCAACAATCATGATTACCGCTAAATCATAAGCAACTTCTATATTATCGACTTCCAGTTCCTTTTTGATCCGCTCTACAACTTTCCGTTCTGTTTCCGAATCAAACTGATCCTGGCGCAAAATGACAGAAATGTCATCAATTCCAGAAGGTGTATGTTCATATGACAGCCCAAAATCTTCTAAAATTTGCAACAATCTTCGGCCAAAACCGATTTCTCTGTTCATTAAATATTTATTGACATAAATGCTGCAAAAACCGGTATCACTAGCGATACCTACGACAGGACCGTTAGAATTCGTTCGTTCATGCACAATTTTTGTACCAAGTGCAGATGGATTATTGGTGTTTTTAATATTTACCGGGATTCCTGCACGGAATGCCGGAATAAGTGCTTCGTCATGGAATACTGCAAAGCCTGCGTAAGATAACTCACGCATTTCTTTATATGTAAGCTCCCGAATTTCTTTCGGATTTTCAACAAAATTAGGATTTACGGAATAGACCGCATCTACATCCGTAAAGTTTTCATATATTTCCGCTCCGACTCCGTTTGCCAAAATCGAACCTGTTATATCAGAACCGCCACGAGAAAAGGTAACGAGCTTACCGTCTTTTGAATAACCGAAAAATCCAGGGAAAATTAGAATTCCTGAGCGATCACGCAGCTTTTTTAAATTTTCATAGGCTTCCGGCAGTACTTGTGCATTGCCGGGTTCATCGCTCACAATAAGCCCTGCTTCTTTAGGATTCACATAATGGGCTTCAACACCGCGCGATTGAAAATACGCAGTGATCAGTTTTGCATTATTATCTTCACCGCTGGCCTTCACCGCATCCATAAAACGGGCAGGATTTGATTTGTCCCCATGTAAAATTTCTTGCAAATCAGCTGAAATTCGATCAATAATATCATTAGATAATCCTAATTCTTTAGCAATTTCAGCATATCTGTTCACAACAGCTTCATATGTTTCCTTTGCGCTGCCATTGTTCAAATATTCTTCCCCGCACTTTATTAATAAGTCGGTCACTTTCACATCTTCTTTAAATCTTTTGCCAGGAGCCGAAACAACGACAATTTTTCTTTTTGGATCAGATGTGACGATATCGAACACTTTTTGAATTTGTTGCCCAGATGCAACGGACGTTCCACCAAACTTTACAACTTTCATATTTACTACATCCCCTACCAATAATTTTAGCAATATTTTATAAAATTCCATATAAATCTTATTATCTCTTTTCATGCTGATTGTTGCAATAGTTTTTTCAGTGCCTAAATGATCATTACAGCTAAACTCTCGGTTTTTAATTAGTTGCGTTCACGGTGCGTTTTCCTCATCAACAACCTTCTTCTATGACTTGAAGAAGAATCAAGTCTTTCATATCTTCTAGTATATCACCCAAGAAGAAAAATTAGATCATGTTTCAATCGTTTCACCAGATCCTTTATGGTTGAAATACGCTGTTTTAGCGCTCAAAGAATACATCTCGCCGTACAGCTTTGTTTGGTTGGAACATTTTCCGATATTTTTTAGCAGCGAAAACCTGAATCTTTGTCAATGATAAAACGCTGAACAGGTTACATCTCGGATGTTGAAAATTGTTATCGTTCGATGGTTAATGGCTACTGCTTTTTTCGACAACTGGGGACGTGCTCCCTTTTACGCTCTAGAAACCTTAAAAGATGAGTGACGACTGGGCCTCGGGTAAACGGTGTTCTTATCCATGCTTTACAATCTCTTTTGGATTCCTAAATTGATGATGGAATTGCCATTTCAAAATGATTGATTCAAACAAAGAATGATTTTTTTCTAGCAGCCAAAGCCGATAATGATTATAATAATGATTATTGATCAAAAAAGGGAATACGAATGTATCAGTCGTTTTATCATTTTCGAACTTTAATTCCTTGTCATGTACCTGTTAGAGAGGTGAAACATCATGAATCAATCGAAAGGCAGTATCGAGGCTGAAATCAGCAAAGCATTAACAAAATGGGAAAAAGATTTTCTTGGACGCGGATCTGTGTCCGTCAAAACGGATATTTTGCGGGATATGATTATTGTATCGCTGCAAGGTATTCTAACCCCTGCTGAATATGCCCTCTGTGAGTCTAAAGAAGGGATGTTGTCTGTGAAACAAATCCGCTCCAGTTTAGTCGAATCCGGGGTTGATGAGCTGAAAGAGATGATTTTTCAAATTACAGAAGAGCAAGTAAAAAGTTTCCATACGGACCTTAGTACTCAAACCGGGGAGCGAATTATGGTGTTTAAATTGTTTCAAAATTTGGAAAAGAAACTCCTTAAATAAACGTAAACGCTTTTTCTATAAATCTCTAAAAAAATACGTGCAATCTTGAAAACGATGATGTATAATGAAAACAACTTTTTTTGAAAAAATACGAGAGAATTGCCAAAGTCGGCAGACCTTCAAAAAACCTACGGAATCTATTAGTAGGTTCGTTGAAGGTAAACCGACAATGGGAAAACTGAAACGGGAGATCTAAGCCAATCGAAATTGGTTTAAGGTAAACCGGCTATCGTCATTTTTAGGCAAAAGACAGTCATTTTCTTAAAAAAGGCTGTTTTGCTTAGAATGACATAGCCGGTTTTTTTCTTTCAAAAAGGTCACACCAGAGGAGGAACGAAATTTGCAAGAAATGTTGGTTTTCGGATGGCTGGCAGCATTGATGATCGTGCTCATAAGCGCATTGATTTATCTGCATCCTCGTGTGCCCGACTGGTATGTACATGTTCACGTCGGCCTGCTTCTTTTGCCGATTGCTTCGGCATTCTTCGGGTGGATTTATTCTGGCGCGGAAATAAAAGCCGGACCATGGCGGCTCGACACGATTAGCTGGATGATGGCGGTCTATATTTCAACACTCGGCTTTATCATCCAGCGGTTTTCCATTCGATATTTGCATGGGGATCGAGTCTACCGGCTATATTTTCTATTCTTGACATGGACAACCGGCTCTTCCGCCAGCACTTGGATGACTGATGATCTACGCCTGTTTAGCATTTGCTGGGCGATGCCTCTTTTCGGTCTTGTCTTTTTGACGGCTTTAAAAAAAGAATGGCGGCCGGCAAAAGCTGAAGCGGTGCAAATGGGAACAATGTTTTTTGTTTCTTCCCTTGCGGTATGTGCAGTGTCTGTCTGGCTGTTTCATGCGACTGGGGAGTGGAAGTTATCGGGCGCTTTATCAACGGATAAGTTGTCTCATCTTAAATGGTGGGAGACAGCCGGAATAAGCTTGCTGCTTATTTTGGCGGCCATCATTCCTGCCGGGCAATGGCCTTTCCACCGTTGGCTGCTTGAATCTGCGGTAACGCCGACGCCGGTTTCGGCTGTGATGCACGCCGGTCTTGTCAATGCCGGAGGACTTTTGCTTTGGCATTTCTCACCGTTGTTTACGGATGCAGTCACACACGCTCTCCTTCTTCTAATCGCGTTTATTTCCGTCATGATCGGTACCGGCGTCAGTTTCGTTCAAGTAGATTATAAACGGCAACTAGTCGCCTCAACGATGGCACAAATGGGTATGATGCTTATTCAATGTGCATTAGGCGCTTACGAGGCGGCAGTCATTCATCTTATTTTGCACGGCTTATTTAAAGCGACTTTATTTTTACAGTCCGGATCGGCTGTTCCCCGTCCGGGACATTCGGCACGAACATTGGTGCACAAAAAAGGACATAGGTTTGTCGGCACGATGCTTGGCTTGGCACTTGGATTCGGCTTCTGGGCCGTTTCGCCGGAAGAGCCGGCGCGCCTATTGAGCGCTTTGCTCCTTGGTTCGTCCATGACGATTGCATGGAGCAGATTTGCGCTTTTCCGAGAAGGTCGATGGCTTGGGTTGGCACTAGCAGCGATACTGGCATTTATTTCAGAAGAAGTGCGCAGCGGACTAATGGCCATGCTGCATAAAGCAGAGGCTTCTCACTTTGCACCTCCGCTTGTCCTTGAATGGCTTACTTTCATTTTGTTTATTGTTTCCGCATTGGCGTTGGCACAGCTCTTTAAACAACGTTCTTCCGGTATTGCTGCCCGATTTTATATGCGGCTTGTTCATTTTGGCGAGCCCAGTCTGTCTGCGGTTGAACGGCATCCCCTTTATTTGCATGCATATATGAAGGAGGAGATGACCCATGAGTAAAACAGTGATTTCACTTGAACGTCCTGAAGAGCAAAGTAAACGAAATAAGAAAGATGTGTCCCGCTCTATTCTTCAGCTCGTGGAACAGGCATGCGATGCAATTGCTCCCCTTTGGCCGATTTCAACGTTCATTGCACGGCATCCGTGGATGGAACTTGAACATATGCCGTTTACCGAAGTAGCTGAGCATTTGCAACAAACCCAGCATGTTCACCTGTATCCGACAATGGCGGTTGTACGCAAAGCTCTCGCTAGAGGCGAGATCAATCCCTCCTTCGTTGAAAAACAGCTGGAGAACTGGCTTTCCGAGCAGTCTCTACCCGTTCATCGCCACAAAGCGGAACAGTTGTGCCATGCACTTTTGTGGAACGAAACCGTACCACATGAATGGTTAGATTCATCAGAACTGAACGAGCTGGCGGAGGAAATAGCCGAGTGGATCGGTTCCACAAACGCAGCGGTGGTGAAGCCGATTTGTACCCGCATTTACAAGCTAGACGAACGGCTTGATCAACAAATGATCAAATGGTGCAAACTATATTTGGATGATAATCAAGCTGCATGGGCAATGCCCTTCCGGGAACAGGGATTTTATCCTGCTTGGCAAAAACTTATCCAAAACGATCCGGCTCTTTCAAAAAATGAGAGAAAACGCCTAGCTGACTGGCCGGAAGATGCGGAAACAGCACTGTTGTTTTCGCTGTCGCTGCTTGATATAGACGATGAAAAGGCGAAAGACTATTTAGAATCGCATCTTCTTGCATTGCCGGGATGGGCCGGCATGTTAAAGTGGCGTTCTCAGCAAAGTGGAGAAGGCCTCCAACTGTTAGTTGATTATTTGGCCATTCGTCTTTCGTTAGAATGGGCATTTGTCTCCCCTTACTTGCCGCTGGAACAGGAGAAAAAGGCTGACGTTTCAAGTTTACTTCCCCTTTTGGCCGCATGGATCCATTGGGGAGGAATATCTGTGGATGAGTGGAGGCAATTGTCGAAGGATGAAATGACATCCTGTTTATTGTTTGCCGACCGGTTTTGGCGGATCAATCGTTATCACCTTTGGCTCGAGGCGTGGGAAGAGACGTACGAATCCCGGCTGCAAGAAAAAATTGCATCCCGTCCATACATTGGACAAAAAGAGCAGGCCGCCGTCCAGTTTCTTTTCTGCATTGATGTCCGTTCCGAGCCTTTTCGCCGTCATTTAGAGGAATCCGGTCCATTTGAAACGTACGGTTGCGCAGGATTTTTCGGTTTGCCGATCCGAACGCGTGAACTTGACAGCGACCATACCCATCCTTCTTGTCCTGCGATCATTGAGCCGAAGCATGAAATTTACGAATCTGCACAAGATGATGCTGCAAAATACCGTCGCCGGCTCAATGTATTTCAGTTCATCGGGGGCACCTTTAAAAAAATGAAAAAAGATGCATTAGCGAGTTTATTGCTTCCAGAAATGAGCGGCCCATGGCTTGGTTTGCATACAATCGCCAGAAGCATTGCCCCTAGATGGGCGGGCCATTTTCTCCAGCAAGCTGAAAAAACAGCTGAACGGAAGCCGCCGACAAACTTGTCATTGCATCATGAAGTGTCTTGTTCATCATCCGGTTTGCCCATCGGGTTTACAACAGAAGAACAAGTTCAGTACGTAAAACAATTGTTAACAAATATCGGGTTAACATCGTCTTTTGCCCCCCTTGTCGTTGTCTGCGGTCACGAAAGTATGACAACGAATAACCCGTATGCCTCCTCCCTTGATTGCGGGGCGTGCGGCGGAACAGCCGGAGCTTTTAATGCCCGCGTGTTTGCAAGCCTATGTAACTTGCAGGAAGTAAGAGAAGGACTGGTGAAGGAAGGGATCTTCATTCCAGATGAAACCGTATTTGTGGCAGCGGAACATATCACAACGGTCGACGAACTCTACTTACTCGATTTGCCAACCTTATCGAAAAAGGCAGAGCAGTCACTCCGTTTACTAAAAGGAAAGCTAGAAGAAGTGAAACGGAAAGCAAACGCCGAACGGCTGGCGAATCTCCCTTGCACCGGCAAGTCGAAAAATCCGGTGACTGAGGCGAGCCGCCGTTCCGTCGATTGGAGCGAAATCCGTCCTGAATGGGGATTGGCTGGAAACGCAGCCTTTATTATCGGCCGCAGGACGCTTACAAAACATTGCCATTTAGACGGGAAAGTGTTTTTACACAGCTATGACTGGCGAAAAGACCAATCCGGCGAAGCACTTGAAAATATCATCTCCGGTCCTGCTACGGTCGGGCAATGGATCAATTTGCAATATTACGCATCAACCGTTGCACCGCATTATTACGGAAGCGGCAGCAAAACGACGCAGACGGTTACAGGTGGATTCGGGGTGATGCAAGGGAATGGGAGCGACTTGCTTTCCGGTCTTCCGTGGCAGTCGGTCGCTTCTTCCGACAGGGAGCTGTTTCATTCCCCCCTTCGTTTGCTCATGATCATTGAAGCACCGCGTTTTTATATCGAGCGGCTGCTCCGGGACAATCCCCTTTTCCGTCAAAAAGTGAAAAACGGATGGCTCCGTCTTTCTTCCATTGAACCTGAAACAGGGGCTTGGTTAAAATGGAAGTTTGATAGGATTCATGGCGAGTTTTATACCGAGCCAATTTAAAAAGTGACCCTTGTGGAGTAGCAAGAATTAAAAGCTACTGAAGCAGTTTTAAACCGTAGATGGTTATCAAGTGGACATATTTGTCGTACAGGAACCCTGATCGAAAAAAGTACAGATTGGAACACTCTTCCTTAAATTCTCCGGAGAAGTTTTCCATATTTTTCTAAATAAATTTTAGGTTCATTTTGCAGTTATATTGACTTGATGAACCCGTGATCACTATGTAAGAGGAAGCCGTCTACTTCTCCATTCTTTTTTGTAAATGTCAATGCAAAACATGACGTTTTCAAAAAGTTGTGAAGTGAAAATCAGGGGGCTGTCCGATAAGTCCCTAAAATGAAGCAAGTGGAGAAAAACAATTCGTTTCTCTCCACTTGCTTTTATATTTTTTCGATTTTTATCTGAAAGTAGCTGGCGGATGCCGGCTACTTTCAGTATGTTGTGGGCTAATGCCACAATCCCAAACTCAACATGTACCTTGTCGAGGCCCCGCAAAGAAAATCTGCGGAACGACCGATTGCCCTTGATGTGACCGAACACACTTTCTGCCTCGACTTTGCGTCGAGCGTAGATGGCGGCTTTCTCTTCACATTCAAGGGCTGTTTTGGCCTTTGCTTTCATTTCTTCGAAGATGGGATTCCAGTGAACTTGACGATTTCCCTTCGCTTTTGTGCATTTCGCTTTCAATGGGCAATCGGTACAATCTTCACATTCGTATATTTTGAAGCTTTGTTCATAGCCAGATGGATTCTTTTTGTTTTGGTATTTTTTAAACGTTACTCTCCTTCCATTCGGGCAAATAAAACAATCATCCTCTTCACAATAGGTCCAGTTTTTGGCATTTTTAATGTCTTTTTTGTATGTACGTGTTTGTTCTTTTACATAGCTCCCATAAGGAATTAGAAACTCAAACCGGGGCTCTTTCTCATCACCAACTGCATATACATAGTTTTCTTCACTACCATAGCCTGCATCCGCAATAACTGTTTGGGGCATCGGTAATGAAGTGGAGGCTAGCTTCTCCATATGTGGGATAAAGCAACGTGTATCGGTCGGTCGTTGATGAATGGTATAAAACAAGATAAACTGATTCTCTGTCCCCATTTGCACGTTGTATCCGGGCTTGAGCTGACCGTTTTTCATATGGTCTTCTTTCATGCGCATGAAGGTTGCGTCTTTGTCTGTTTTCGAGTAGCTGTTACGGTCACCGAACATTTCCTTTTGTTCCTTGTATCTTGCCATTCGGGGCAGGAAATCTTCCCGAATTTGTTTCACCGATTTCTTTAATTGACTGCGTTTTTTTCGCTTCTCTTTCCGAATGGATGTATCGGTCTCCTTTTCGATTTCTTCCGTTAGCGTTTCAACTTTTTCTTCTATTTCTTTTGCGATTTCCTCCAGGTTTTGTTCGGTGATCTCTGTATGTTGATCGCTTTCCTTTTGCCCTGTTCCGGCTTCTAATTGGGTTAATTCATGAATGTGCTTTAGTGTTTCTTGGATTTTTTCTTTTAATTTCTCTTCGAATTTCAAAGTGGATTTTTTCCACACAAAAGAATACTTATTGGCATTGGCTTCGATCTTAGTGCCATCCAAAAAGTAGTTTTCCATCGTGATGTAATGTTCTTTTATCAATTTGAGAATCATGACTTCAAAGAGCTCATCCATGAAAGCTTTCATCCGTTCCCCTCGGAACTCATTAATGGTGCGAAAATCTGGTTGTTGCATCGCTGAAAGCCACATGGCAGGAATATTTTCTTTAACGAGTTTTTCGATTCCTCGGCAGGAATAAACCTTTTGAGAATAAGCATACAGAATGATTTTCAGCATCATTTTGGGATGATAGGAACTTCTGCCGCCGCCTTTATAATGAGAAAACAATTGTTTATCTGGTATCGCCTCCACCATTTCGTCCACGACACGTGCCACGTGATGTTCGGGTATGAGAGATTCAATATCATAAATCATTTGAACTTGACGGTTGTTATATGGTTTGAAAGTAGGGGCTAAATTTCTTTTGGCAGGAGTTTTTTTTTCTTTTCCATCTAGAGGAAGTGTCATTTGTGTGTTATAATTTTCACGAGTAATCATATGACTGCTCATAAAAAATCGTCCTTTCTGTAATGTTGTGTGGTAACTTCATTTTACTAGAAAGGACGATTTTTTTGTGCATTTTTTTTAAAAAGTGAAAAATGAGGGGCTCCAAAAAGTCAGTTACCCTGACTTTTTGGACAGCCCCCCTTTGCACACAATTATAAAATAAAATTTCAGTTTTAAATTATAATGCTGTCAAGCCGCCGTCAATCGGATACACAGCTCCATTAATAATCTCCGCATCATCTCCAAGCAGGAAAACGACAAGATTTGCGACTTCTTTTGGTGTGCCGTAGCGCTTGGCAGGAATCCCCTCTTTAATGGCAGCTTCTGCTTCTTTTGATCCTTTTGTAAACCGTTCCATCATATTCGTAGCGGTCGGTCCAGGCGCAATAGCATTAATCCGAATATTTTTATCCGCATATTCGCCGGTCGCCGTTTTTGTCAGCCCAATCACTCCGTGTTTTGTAGCAGCATAAGGGCCGACCCCTGGACTTCCTACAAGTCCTGCGTTGGACGCTGTATTAACGATGGAACCTCCACCATTTTCAAGCATAGCTTGAATAACATATTTCAAGCCATAAAAAGCTCCTTTTAAATTGATATTGATTACTTTCTCAAAAGCATCATCCGGATACTCAGCTATAGGCGCAACTGCTCCCTCAACGCCGGCGTTGTTAAAGAACATATCGATTTTTCCGAATGCTTTTTTTGTTTCCTCTATGTATCGTTTCACATCCTCAACTTTGCTGACATCCGCTTGAACAAAGATAGCTTTTCCACCTTTTTCTTCAATCTGGCGAACCGTTTCCATGCCCCCTTCTTCTGACAAATCGACTACAGATACAAAAGCCCCCTTGCTGGCCAACAATAAACAAACTTCACGCCCAATTCCGCTGCCGCCGCCAGTGACAATCGCAGATTTGCCTTCAAATTTTGCCATTTTTATATACCTCCTTTATCAAATTTCAAAAAATTGTTTACATGCATAAAGTATACACCATATTTGACGTCATCAAAAGATTACTTACTCAGCTTTCGCAGTCCAAAATCTTGTTTAAATGCTTGATGTAAATGGTTTTGGGAAGTACAAAATTATCATGTGACATTTTTTAAAACATAAAGAAAGACACCTATTCTTTTGGTAAAATATTGGTGACGAAACCAAATCCAAAAGAAAGGTGTCACCACTATGATAACGAATAAAGACTACTTTGCGCAATTACCAAAAGAAATTAAACAAGGATTTTCCGAATTAAATATTGGATATCATTTAAGAAGAGCGAATATTACGAAACTTTCCGGGTATTCTTGTCTTACTGTTTTCAAACTGATTTTTCTTTTAGTCTTCCAATATAAGAACTGGTTTCGTGCTTTTATGAGTAAACGATCTCAGGATCTGCCCGGAAAGGATACAGTCTATCGCTTTTTAAATACACCAACCTATCATTGGAGAAAGTTTCTACTTTCATTAAGCAGTGAAATGATCCGTCTGCTTCAACCATTAACTTCAAAAGATCGTGTCACAGCTTTTGTGATTGATGATTCTGTCTTTTCAAGAAACCGTAGTAAGTCGGTTGAACTGTTGGCTAAGGGTTTTGATCACTCTACCCATCAGTACTTGAAAGGGTTTCAAATGCTTACCCTTGGCTGGACCGATAGTTTTACTTTTATTCCCGTTGATTTTGCTCTTCTAAGTTCACCGAAAAAGGAAAATCGCCTGCAAGAAATCAATACCAATATTGATAAACGAACATCTGGCTATAAGCGTCGCCAGGAAGCTCTGAAATCAAAACCGGACGTGGCTTCAGCTTTACTTGATCATGCGCTTGAAAAAGGGATTATAGCTGACTATGTTCTCATGGATTCCTGGTTTACACAAGCGCCTTTAATTGAGAAGATTACGAACAAAGGGTTATTTGTCATTGGCATGGTGAAGCAATTAAAGCAGCGATACGTTTACAATGGTGAACGTTTCACACTGAATCAACTTTACAAATTGGCAAAACCTCACATGGGTAAAAAAGACATTCGCGGATCCGTTTATGCTACTTTAGACAATGGAATTCCAGTAAAAATTCTATTTGTACGAAACCGTAATAAACGGAGCGAATGGCTTGCCATTCTCAGCACAGATACAACATTAGAAAATGAAGAGATCATTCGTATTTACGGCATGCGTTGGGACATTGAAGTCTTCTTCAAATGCAATAAATCCCTTTTAAATTTAGAGAAAGAATTCCAGGGACGTTCCTACGACATGTTAATTAGCCATACAACCATTGTTTTTACACGATATATTCTCATTGCTTGGCAAATGCGAAAAGAGGAGGATCCTAAGACGATTGGCAACCTTTTTTACATCCTTTGCGAAGATGTAAAAGACATAGATTTTATTACTGCCCTTCAATCACTTATTGACCTTTTCCAAACTTTGGCGGAAGCCGAGGTTTCTTTGAACATGGACATCTTTAAAAATCAAATGAATAAATGGTTGGCCACTATACCTAATTATATCAAGCAATGCTTAAATATTTCTGTGTGCGAAAGTTGAGTTACTTATTTAAAAATTAAAATAAAAATATATCAGCCGATAATAAAAATGTGAATAAAAAAGACCATGTTCAAGCATACAAGGAGGTACACGATTTGGATATCGTCCAAGCAATTATTCAATCCATTCCAATTTTTAAACAAGTTTTGCGAGAGGATATTATGATCACAGTCTTTGATCATGAAAAATATTTATTTTATTCTCCCAGCAAAGATTTAGACTTTGGTCATCAACCCGGTGATCCATTGCCGCCGAAGTATTTGAACTTTCAGATGGTTGACAGGGAAAAGCCGGTTGTCGTCAAAGTCCCCGAAGAAGAATTTGGCATACCGTTTGATAGCATATCCGTGCCTATAAAAGATGAAAACGGCAATGTTATTGCTGCAATAAATGCGGCCATCAGCACTAAAAAGCAGCATTATTTAAAAACCATTATTGATGAAATAGAAAGCTTTTCCCACTCATTATTAGATAAAATACAGCAAATTGTGGCTCATTCTGAAGAACTGTCAGCAACTGCTGATGAAATAACGCAAATTGTGAAAAAAGCAACTGAACATTCCGACAAAGTCGGCAACATAACGAAAATCATAAAAGAGATTAGTGATCAAACAAATCTTTTAGGCTTAAACGCAGCGATAGAAGCTGCTCGCGTTGGCGCTGCCGGTGCTGGATTTGGCGTAGTGGCAAATGAAATACGCAAATTGTCTACAAATACGAAGGAAGAAACAGTAAATATTGAACAAACATTAGACAGCATTCAAGAATACATGAAGCGAATGGAAAATGATTTTAACGAAATATCCCAATCTTCACAAGAAGAAGCACAACTAATCACGGAACTAATGGCAGATTTAGAAAATTTAAATCGAGTTTCCCATAAATTAAAAGACTTCATGAAAACCATTTTGGGATACGATAAAGAAGATATAGAAATCAAACAATAATGAGTGGTTCGTTTTCTCAATCGAGTAGGAGGGGGTGACTAACCCCCGACCTCTCACACCACCGTACGTACCGTTCGGTATACGGCGGTTCAATTAAGTATGACGTAGTGCTTGATATCTTTCGAATAGACTTCTTAACCCTCGACGCTTCCAATAGGAGTTGTCGAGGGTTTTGTGTAGAATGGGACTGCAGGCAATCCGCCAATATTTCTTGCGTGTATTGCCCCATTCGAATGCTTTATGGCTTGGAACCCCTAATCCTCTGAGTTTCCGAATTCTTGTTTTCGGGGTTTTCCATTCTTTCCACAAACACATCCGAAGCCTTCGTCTAATCCATTCATCAAATTCTTTGAACTTACTTGGTGTTTCTGCCAAGGCAAAATATCCGCACCATCCCATTAAATACTTGTTCAGTTTCTCAATCCTTTTCTCCATTGGATACGGTTTCGACCTTGATGTAATTTCACGGATCTTGTTCTTCAAACGTTTCACACTTTCGTTCGCAATCCGTACCTTTGGAGTCTTATTGAGTGTGAAGCTGAAACCGAGAAACTTCCGTTTCCAAGGACGGTCTACCGCCGATTTCTCTTTATTTACCTTGAGCTTTAACTCCTTCTCTATAAAGTTCGTAATGGAGTTCATGACACGAATTCCTGCTTTCTTTGTTTTCACATAGATGTTACAGTCATCCGCATACCGAACAAACTTATGTCCACGTTTCTCAAGCTCCTTATCCAATTCATGAAGCATGATGTTTGATAAAAGTGGACTAAGCGGGCCGCCTTGAGGCGTTCCCATGTCCGTTTCCATTACCACTCCATTGATCATCACGCCTGATTGAAGATACCGGCGGATTACCTTCAGTAGAATTCGATCTTTGATCGTTTTCGCCAAGATCCCCATCAGTTTGTCGTGATTCACCTTGTCAAAGAATTTCTCTAGGTCTATATCGACTACCCAACGATATCCTTCTTTGATATAACCCTTTGCTTCCCTAACCGCATCATGTCCCCTTCTACCTGGGCGGAAACCATAGCTATGGTTCGAGAAGGTCGGATCAAAGATTTTCGTCAACACTTGGGCAATCGCTTGTTGGATGAAACGATCCGTCACGGTAGGGATCCCTAGAAGCCTTACTCCACCGTTCGGTTTCGGGATTTCGACTCGACGGACGGGTAAGGGCTTGTAGGTTCCTTCTCTCAACGACTGTCGAATGGAGTCCCAATTTTCGTAGAGGTGTCTTCGTAGGTCTTTTACGGACATGCCATCTACTCCGTGACCTCCTTTATTCTGTTCGACTCGTTTCAGTGCCGCCAGGAGATTTTCCCGTGACAAAATCATTTCCATCAACATTGATATCCTCTCCACGTGAACGAATTCTTCTATTTGTGCCATCTTCTGCTCCACCCTCTTGAAGTCCCCCGTGGGATTCACCACTTCCTCCTTCAAGTAAGTCCTATCGGATTGTCTGCTTCCACACAGAAGATGAACGCCTAGCGATTCGTTCTCCTTAATTGTTCAGTCCTTCCTCTTCCATCTCGAGCTTGAAAGAGTACTATGACTTCTGCTGACTTCTGACTGTTCAGCTATCTATCACTAGATAGGTTACCAAGGTTACTTGGCGTGCCAGCCAGACCTCCCCGGGTAAGAGTGTAATCTTTCCTTCCATCCATCTGCTTCATTTACTTTGTATCACCTTCGGCAGAAAGGGCTTTGTTTTGTTGTGCAAACTCACCCAGTGATACCTAGCCTCATATGAAGTTCGTGTTCCGAGAGACCTTAAAGTTTGCCGCTCGCTTCCTTCAGATTCCGCGTCGCCACGGACACCCTTGCGTTAAGCTAACTGCTACTTCTGCCTTCGCAGCTCGGGACTTTCACCCTATAGATTACACCCATGCCGGGCGCACACATACTGAAAGTAGCCGGCATCCGCCAGCTACTTTCAGATAAAAATCGAAAAAATATAAAAGCAAGTGGAGAGAAACGAATTGTTTTTCTCCACTTGCTTCATTTTAGGGACTTATCGGACAGCCCCTTACTGTTGTTTGGAATCTTTATTCATTCGCCGCTTAAGTTGAAGTTGATAACCATGTTAATGACGAATAAAGAACAAATGGCTTGTATGGAAGAGCTTGTTTCTGAAAATCTCTTCTGCAAAAACAAGATTTTCTTTTATATATAAAAGAAAAGTAAAGAATCTCTGCCGCAATGATAGCGGTGGATCTTAAATTGATCTTATTGTTTTTTTATTGTCCTTCAAAAAAGAAAATCTTTAGTAACATCTTCGTTAATTTCATGATTCTCTTTCAGCAATTTCAACCGTTTTGACATGAAACCCGTCCATGTCTAAAATTTTAAACGAATATTGGTCAAAATCAATTTCATCTCCGACTTTCGCATCCATCTTTTGGGTTAAAATCCATCCGCCGATAGTATCAACATCGGACTCTTTAATCTGGAGGCCAAAAATATCATTGACTTCTTCTATCAAAACTTTTCCATCGACAACCGTTTTCGAATCAGTAATTTTCTTAATTTGCGGAGTTTCATCCGCATCGAATTCATCGCGAATTTCCCCGACAATTTCTTCCAAAATATCTTCGACTGTCACTAGACCTGCCGTCCCGCCGTATTCGTCAATTAAAATGGCCATATGAATGCGTTCCATTTGCATCTTAACCAACAGGTCATGGATCGGAATCGTTTCAATGACATGAATGACTGGCCGCACATATTCGCCCACCGTTTTTTCTCCTTGGATTCCTTTGACATAGTCGGTGAGCACCTCCTTCATGTTTACGATTCCGATCATATTATCTTTATCGCCGTTAAATACGGGATAGCGCGTATAATGCTCCTCCATGACAATCTCAATGCAGTCTTTTAATTTCATGTCTTTATCAAAAGCAACAATTTCTGTTCTTGGAACCATGATTTCTTTTGCAATACGGTTGTCAAACTCAAAAATGTTGTTGACATATTTATATTCCGACTGGTTGATTTCCCCGCTTTTATAGCTTTCAGACAAAATAATGCGCAATTCTTCTTCCGAATGGGCAATTTCATGCTCTTGTGCCGGCTTGAGGCCAAACAAACCCGTCAAAAGCCTCGCAGCGCCGTTTAAAATCTTAATAAACGGTTTCATGACTTTGTCGAACAAAATGAGCGGACGGGCAAAAAGTAGCGTGATATGTTCCGCTTTTTGTATGGCGAATGTTTTCGGCGCCAATTCGCCGACAACAACATGCAAAAACGTCACAACGGAAAAGGCGATTACAAAAGATAAAATGGTTGTAACCGAGGCTGGAAGCTGAAAATAAACAAACACAGGGTGCAATAAATGCTCAATCGTAGATTCACCAATCCAGCCCAATCCTAAAGAGGTGATGGTAATTCCAAGCTGACAAGCTGACAAATATTCATCTAAATTGGATATAACCTTCTTGGCTGCAATCGCTTGTTTATTTCCTTCCGAAATAAGCTGATCGATTCTTGAAGTTCGGACTTTGACAATAGCGAATTCCGATGCCACAAAAAAACCTGAGAGGGCGATTAAAAAAGCCACTATAAGCAAATTGAAAATTTCCAAATATCTCCCTTACCGCTTCTAAACAGTAAGGAATACACCTCCTGTAATCTTACTTTTATTTAGTATTTTCTTAAAAGGGAATATGATTAATAATAAGTTGCCAGCAACGCCTTCACCAAATTGGCACTTTGCTTAGACAATTTTTCCATTATGATGGTGCGCTGTTCCCTGTTCATATGATCCATCAATTGCTGCATGTCTTTTATTTCTTTTTCAAGATTTTGCATAAGTTGGGCAATATGGTCGACATGCATTTCCAAGCTTTGATTTGATAGTGTTTTTGATTGCAACATATCAATGATATCTTTAATTTCATAAAGCGGACAGTTCATTTTTTTATACCGCTTCACCAATTCAATCGCTTCAACCGCTTCTTCATCATACAGGCGATAATTGGAATCAGAGCGCCTTGGGTGCAATAAGCCGATCTTCGTATAATAATCGATCGTTCGTTTTGAAACGTTCGTTCTCTCGGCTAACTCTCCAATTCTATAATACTTCCCAATACATTCACCCCTGCTTATAGAATTATTTTTAATTTACAAAAAATTAACCGTACAGTCAACGTTTTAGTTTTGGAAAACAAGCAAAAAACTTTTCATTTATGTCTAACTTACTTTCACAGTTTGATTTTTAGTTCAAGGCCTATTTAGGAACTGTTTCAAAAATAAATTTCATTTTGTAAAAAAATTGGTTAGCAAAATGAAAGTCACTTTCTCCTTTTGGCAAAATACAGGAAACAAGTTAATAGTTTGGGCTCATGATTTTCGAACCCTCATTTTGTATTAAGTTGGAAAAAATGCCCGCCTGCCGCTTTGGCAATGTCTTCGGTTCGGTCTGGATGAAACGAGATTAAAAAACATGTGGCAGGTCCGGCCGATTTTGTTATATCAATTTCTGTTGAAGTGATTTGGCAATAATCTAACTTGTTTTCTTCACAAAGCTTTTTCCATTCATATTGAACTCCTTTTGAGCCGATCGGAACGATTTCAAATACATACGGCAATTCCAATAGTTTTTTTATGATTGGCAGAGGCCCGATTTCATGTTTTTTTTCGATTACTTCGCCTCCGCACAGCGGTTTTCCGATGCAGGCAAATTTCGCATGGCTTGGCGTTTTCCGAACCTTGATGTCTGCTCTTCTCACCTTCCCGATGACCATGATCGCAAAAGCGGACTGAACCATCTTGAAATTGCTTTCTGTGCTTCCGGTTATGGGAATCGGTTCGCACTTAAGTTCCGAGAAAAGGGTTTGACAGCCTTTTTGCAAATGAGACCATTCTTCTTCACCGATGAGGTTTTGCATGACGATAGCAAGCGGCTTTGCCCCCACTGTTAAACATTCGGATAAAGCTACTCTTAAACCATAATAAGCGACCGTTTCATAATCAACTTTGACGTAATCGAACAATTTTTGTCCCACACCGCCGGAATTGTCAGCGGTAATCACAAGATCTTCATCATTTGATATCGGAATCATGATAACGTCTCTCATGGCGGTGAACCCCTTTTTGTTTTTCTAAAATAGGAACAAGTTTTATGGTTACGATATGACCAATCATTAAATTGATGGCTGTACCGATGACCAATCCCGGCAGCAACCCGAAATAAAAGCCTTTCCCGATCAGAAAGGAAAAAGGAACGGCAGCTAAAAAACCATTGGCGATAAAAAAGAAAACGGCTGCTGCGTATTTGTTTTTTCTGTAAATCACCCCAAATGCCCAAACGAGCAAAAACATTTCGACTGCAATCATTGCATGAAACGCTCCTAACGGAGAACCAGCGAGATAGCTTGACATGATATGACCAAAGAAAGCCGCAACTGCTCCCGCAACCGGCCCTAATACGACAGCGGCCACAAGGGCTGGAAATGAATCAAGGGCAACACTCGAAATATACGCGGGGATTTTAATAAATGCTCCGACAACGGAAAGTGCAATAAACATTATCAAATACGCATATTGTTTCATTCTGTTCCCTCTTTCTTTTTAATTGCGCAATCTTCCCATTAATATAACGAATGAAAGAAGTTTAACCGTACTTTTATTTTAATCTTTCACTGATTCCATACCAAATGATATCAACGCGTCCTGCTTTCGCAATCAATTGTTGGAGGCAGCTCCCGCATGCATCCCGCCACTTGCGTTCCAATGGGTCAATTGGAACAACGCCTTTTGTAATATCATTGGCAATAATAATGACTGTTCCTCTCTTTTTTACTTCCCACTCATGCCAGTTGAAAATCATCTTTTCCCACTTTTTTTGCCAGTCCGACGATTGATCGATCAGATGAAAAATATATTGTTCAATTCCTTCAATGACCGTTATTTTTTGAAAATGCTCCGTCTCATAAATTTCAGACACTTTGGTTTTCTTTACGTAGCCGCAAAACCATTTGCAAGCGCCGGATTGCAGCCGGTAATGCTCTTTCACCCATTTTCTTTTTCCGTTGAACGCTCCGCCGACAACAACATGCACCGCTTTCACCTCCTTACATCTGTTCGCTTTCCTGTCAATGAACAATACGCTCCATGATCCAAGCGCCATTGCCAATATGATGATCCTTCGGGTCCATACCGATAAAGGATCTCGCGAATGACGCCGCCATGAGTGATCATTGCAATGTGGGAAATGGTTTCATCAAAAAAATAGGTGACCGTCTTTTCCCAGCCTCTTTTGACCCTTTCTGAAAAGGTTGGATACGATTCTCCGTTTGGCACTTCAAGATGCAGCATATCGCGAAGCCAGCTTTGATAGCGGGCATCTCCTTTCAGTTCGGAATAGGTTTTCTGTTCCCAATCGCCGAAATTCATTTCCCTGAGTTCTTTTAAGGCAACGAATTTTTGTTTTGGGTAAATGATGCCGGCCGTTTCTGCGGCGCGTTGCAAATCGCTTGCTATTACCAGATCAGGAGCTTTTGGATAATGGCTTTTTTCCAAAGCTTTTTTTCCTTCTTCACACAGTGCTTCATCCGTCCAGCCGATATAGCGTTTTTGTCTATTTGCTTCTGTCAACCCATGACGTATAAGAGTAACAACCACGTTACCATCCATAAAACTGTCTCACTCCCTTCAATCACTGCTCCAAAGGAATCTCCTGTTAAGCCGCCGAACGATTGAAGGAAAAACCGGCGGGCGTACAAATAAAGGAAAATAGACGATAAGGCCATCAAAAGATAAACGGCTGGTAAACCCGGGATCATGGGGACGGCGATGAAAAAACATAACAAATAACCGATCAGAACGGCGAAATCTTTTTTGGCAAGCGTTTTAGCAAACAAGTACCCAAGCCCTTCCCGTTTCGCCATTCCCGGACCATCAATCATTAGGGCGCAAACGATGAGACGGGAAAAAAACGGAATGAACACAGCAAACCAAAAATTGTCGATTGCGCCGATGATTTCCGCCATAAACAAAAAGCGAAAAGCTGACAAAAACAGCAGCGCCAACACCCCAAACGTTCCCACTCTGGGATCTTCCATAATCTTCAGCCTTTTTTCCTTGTCGCGATAAGAAAAATAGGCATCCGCTGTATCTGTAAAACCGTCAAGATGAATGCCGCCCGTTATCGCCACAAAATAGAATAAAAGAAAAAGAGCGCAAGCCCAATTGGACAATGGTGTCCAAAATTTTGCCATATACATGATCAAACTGCCTGTCAAACCGATGAAAGCCCCGATCATCGGCATACTTAACACCGCAAATTTGAGCCGTTTCTCATCTATTGCAAACTCCTTTTGAACCGGAATGATTGTGAAAAACTGGAGCGCAAGAAAAAAACCCTCCATTATTTGTCTGGCCGTTCTCATTTCATTTCCCCCACGATTGAATGATGTTGAGCAAATCATCCATATGAATATGGTTTTGGACATGTCGGGCAATCTGTTCATACTTTTTTGTTTTTTCCTTTTTCAACCATTTTACTTGCTTTTTTTCAAGTCCTTTCCGTTCTCGAATCCTGTTGAGCCATTCCGTGCGGAATTCGTCATTGAAAAAAATATGGTGGAAATATGTGCCAATCACCCTTCCAGAGTCGATCACCGCGCCATCCGTCCCGTCCGAAAGCTTGATAAAAGGCCGCACTGCTTGCGAAACAATCGGTTCGGTTACGCCTAAATGAATTTCATACCCTTCCACGAAAAACTGGGGAAAACCTGATTGCGGATGAATAACCCCTTTGTTCCGCACCGTTTTTTTCTCATGATAAAAGGTTGTGCCCACTGGGAGGATGCTGAATCCTTCTGCATAACGTCCTTTCACCCCTGTATCCGATCCGGCTTTATCATACAAGTATCTTGAAAGCATTTGATAACCGCCACAAATGCCGATGATCGTTCCGCCCGTTTCGTTGTATGGTTTAATCTTTTGAGCCAAGCCGCTATTTTTCAATTGTTGCAGATCGTGAATCGTGCTTCTTGTTCCCGGAATCACGAGGGCATCCGGTTCGCCGAATTCATCTGGGCCGGACACAAGTCGGATGGAAACATCTTCTTCAAATAAAAACAGCTCAACGTCCGTGTAATTGGATATATAGGGGAGCTTTACCACCGCAATGTCAATTTCTCTCCTGTTTTGGTTGGCAAATCGTTTGGTGAGCGACAAAGAATCTTCGCCTTCGATCATATGTCCGGAAACATAAGGGACCACCCCTAATACTTTGATGCCCGTCCGTTCCTCCAGCCATTGCACACCGGGTTGAAACAAGCTGAGATCTCCTCGGAATTTGTTGATGATAATCCCCTTTACCCGGCTACGTTCTTCTTCGGAAAAAAGTTCAAGCGTCCCGATAATGCTGGCAAACACGCCGCCCCGATCGATATCTGCCACCAGTATCACCGGAACGTCGGCCAGTTCGGCCACTTTCATGTTGACAAGTTCCCTGTCTTTCAAGTTGATTTCAACAGGACTTCCTGCCCCTTCCATCACGAGAAAATCATATTGTTCCGACAGCTTTTCCAGTGAAAGCTGAATCGCTTCCAGCCCTTTTAGATAAAATTTTTCGCGGTAAGCTTGACCGCCTAATGTTTCATAGCTTTTGCCAAGCAAGACGATTTCCGAAGTGCAATCGCTTTTCGGTTTCAATAAAATCGGGTTCATATAGACGGAGGCCGCCGTGCCGGCGGCTTCTGCCTGAATTCCTTGAGCCCTGCCGATCTCCCTTCCATCCAATGTGACATATGAGTTGTTTGACATATTTTGTGATTTAAACGGAGCAACCTTGTAGCCAAGTTTGTGAAAAATAGCACAAAATGCCGTGGCAATGAAACTTTTGCCAACATCAGAAGCCGTTCCCTGAATCATGATCCCTTTCATTGTAGTTCTCCCTTCATAGCAACTGGAATGCCGAATTCCATTCTGACCGCCAAATCCGCACGTTCAACGATTTGTTGATGGAGATGGCCGAGAAGGCGAACATATTGGAACACTGCATTTGACCGCGCTGGAAATTCCCAGTTGACCTCATTGGAGACGATGCAAAATAGCTCGCAGCTTTTTTGCAGCTCAGATAGATCACGGATGATTTTTTCCAACACATATTGGCGAAAAGAAGCGGCCTGCCATCGTTCACCATGTTGTTCATGAAAAAAAAGTTCGTTCGTCAACAACGTTGTTAAACAGTCCAGCAGCACAAAATCATTTTTTTGCAGTTTTTTCGACAACTTGCCGACATCATTCGTCTGTTCAATTGCCAGCCATTTTTCTTTGCCTTGGGCTCTTTTTAGCTGGTGTTGCAATATTCGTTTTGTCATTTCTTCGTCTGATGGAAAAGAGGTTGCAATATAAACAAGGCGGTTGGCCTGATTCTTTTTAACCGTCAAATAATGTTCTGCCCACGAACTTTTCCCGCTTCTCACCCCGCCGGTCACAAAGATCAACACTTGTCCTTCCACTCCTTAAGCGCTGAAAGAAGCCGGTCGTTTTCTTCTTTTCTCTTAACCGCCAAACGAATGTATTTGCCGGAAAGCCCGTTGAAATTGTATGTATGTCTAGGCACTATACCTCTTTCCAATAAAAAGCGGATCAAAGGCAGCATATCTTTTTTTGGCTGCTCTCTTAACAAATAAAAATTGACAGAGCTGTCCGCCACCACAAAACCAAGTTCATGGAGATGTTCAAACATTCGCTTCCGTTCTTGAGAGATCATTCTTTTTGTTTTTTTAACATAGTCTTCGTCCTTTAATGCTTCTATTCCCGCCCTCTGTCCAATGGCGTTGACGCTCCAATGCACCTGAAATTTTTTTAGTCTCTGGATGACCGTCTCATCGGCAAACAAAAAGCCAAGTCTTAAACCTGCAATGGCATACATTTTGGTCAAAGAACGCAAAATGATCACATTGGAAAAAGATGATAAACAATTCAGAATTGATACGTTTTCCAAGGCGAAATCATAGAATGCTTCGTCCAGAACGACAAACGCATGCTTCTTTTTGGCATCACGAATGATTTCCAATAATGTTTCCCGGTTAAATACTTTGCCTGTCGGATTGTTGGGGTGGCAGAGGAAAACCGCTTTTTTCCCGGAAAGAGCCGTTTTTAGCTCCTCAACGTTCAACTCCCAATTGTCTTCCTCTTTTAAAACATAGGATGAAATCCTCTTTGAGAACGGTTCGCATGCTTTTCGGTATTCTGAAAATGCCGGTTCCACGATCAATACGTCTTCATTTTGCAGCAAGGCGGCTGCAATGATAAAAATAAGTTCTGCGGCACCGTTTCCAATTAATATATTTTCAGGCGAAACATTTTCCTTTCCGGCAATTACCGCTCGCAATTCCGCCATATCAGGATCTGGATAATCGGCAACAAACGGAAAAAAGCGATCCCAGTTTTTGCGGATGCATTCAGGCGGACCGAAAGGATTGATGTTGACGCTGAAATCGATGATGTTTTCCGGCATCCGGATGTTCAATGATTTATAAAGATAAGATGGATTGGCTCCATGTGATGGCAGCATCGAAGCATACACCTCCGATCATGAAAAATAGCAAGAAAAACCTGTCTGTTTTCTTCATAATATCAATAGCATCGTGAATATGTTTTGCTTCTAGCGAATAAACCCCGTCTCCCAATTTAGGGCGATTAGAAATTTTCCCTTGATAACGGTTGATTCCCCCTAATGATACACCCAGCAAAGCAGCCATGGCGCTTTCAAGAAATCCGCTGTTGGGGCTGGGGTGTTTGCGCGCATCCCTTTTCAGAATGGAAAAGCATTCCCGCTTTTGAATCCCTTTTGCCGGATGATTGACAAGTACCATGATGAAAGCTGTCAGACGGCTCGGAAGGTAATTCAACAAATCGTCCAGCTTGGCGGAAGCAAACCCGAATTCAGCGAACTTCTCGTTTTGATAGCCTACCATCGAATCCGCAGTATTGACGACCCTGTACAAAACCGCAAAAGGAGCTCCGCCGAACAGCGCCCAAAAAAGCGGTGCGGTAATGCCATCGCTCGTATTTTCCGCTACCGTTTCCACCGTTCCCCGAACGATTTCCGATTCTGGCAAATCTGCCGTATCGCGGCCGACAATCCATGACAGCTTTTCTCTTGCCGAAACGAGATTTTTTTGGCAAAGCGGTTCATAAACTGCCAAAGCTGCTTCCCGCAAACTTTTTTCCGCTATCATAAAAGAAATGATCACCGCTTCCGCAAAAATGCCCGCTGCTGGGTGAAGCCTAGAGAAAAATGACACAATTGAAAAAGCGGCCAGCATAAAAAATAAACCGACCAGCATGATCATCGCCATACCTTTTTCTTTCTTAAAGCGCCCTTTGTTGAGGCGCCGTTCGCAAAACGCAATAGACCAGCCAAACAAGCGGACGGGATGGGGGGCATTTTTCGGATCCCCGATGACTTGATCGATTACAAACGCCAGCATAATCGCAATTACATGTTCTGTCATGTCCTTCCCCTTCTTTTTTTATTTAGCTGAATCGCTTGAATTGTACTCTCATATACCCCCCTGCCGACCAATCTTCCAAGTGTTGTGATCGTGCCAGCGTGCTGATGAAAAATGCCCTTTTGCGTGGCAGCCACTAATATGCTATCCGTTGAAGTGCCTGTTGCAATCGTATTGGAGACAGGATCCAACACTTTTTCATCAGCCAGCGCCTTCGTTTTGGCTTCTGTTGCCGTCATCACACTTTCAATAAATGCTTGATCAGATAACCGTCCGTTTATCAAAATCCATGTATTGATCGTCCCTGAAGCTATGCCATTCCGTTTTATACTATTTGCTGCATCCACTGCATTGGAAAGTCCTGCTGTCACAACAATGACAACGGAGACTCCTTCTGCTTCAAGCTCGCTGACTACCCCATCTTCCAAACAAGCCGCGGTCATCATGGCGACTGTTGCATGTTGATCAAACCCGTTTTTCTGCAGAAAATCGGCCATTTCCGAACGGCTGTCTTGACAATTGTAGCTTTTATCGACATGACGGTTGACAAAAGTGCTGTGCCAGCCAAATCCTCCGCCAATAATGGCAGATGAAAGGGTTTTGAGCGGCGATGCCGCTTTTAAATAGATGAGTTCCTTCGTCTGAACAATGTCCCTTTTTGTCACTTTATATGTTTCTTCCTGTTTCTGTTCGGGTATAAGCAGCATTTGCGGGCGGGCAAGCTCCGGATGTGATTGTTTGACAATCGAAACACCATACACCTGTTCAATCGTTTTTTCGTTCATCACGACAGATGGATTATCAACGGCAACCGCTTTTCCATCTTTTAATAACAGCAGTTTGTCACAATAAAGGCTTGCTAAATTCAAATCATGAAAAATTGAGACAACCGTTAATCCATTTGATTGTGTCCAATTTTTCAACTGATCAAGCATGATTTTTTGATGGGAAATATCAAGATGGTTCGTGGGTTCATCTAATAAAAGCAAAACGGGGTTTTGTGCAAGAGCCTGCGCTAAAAAAACCCTCTGTTTTTCCCCGCCGCTTAATTCATTGATCGCTTTATTTTTTAAGTGGGAAATATTCGTCTGCTCCATGGTCTTTTGGATGATTTGTTCATCTTCTCCCGTCAACCGCTTGAAGAAACCCGTTTGAAAAGGATAACGGCCGAGCGCCACTGTCTCCCAAACGGTATAATCAAACATTTGCGTTGGGATTTGCGGCAATGAAGCGATGTTTTGCGCCAATTTTTTCGGAGAATAAGCAGAAAGAGGTTTGCCGGCAAGCTCGATCGTGCCGCTTTTAACCGGAAGAATCCCGCTGATCATTTTTAATAGTGTCGTCTTTCCACTCCCGTTTGGCCCCAAAATGCCAAATATTTCCCCTTTTTTTACTGAGAAGGAAAGGTTTTCGATAATCTTTCGCTCTTGATAGCCTCCCGAAATGTTCTTGACTTGCAGCATGTTACCCTCTTCTTTCCATTCTTTGTTTCATTAAAATAAAGGCAAAGCTGGGAGCGCCGATTAAAGCCGTGATCACACCGATCGGAAGTTCTGTCGGCGACACGATCGTTCTTGAAACGAGATCCGCCAAAATTAAAAAAGCGGCGCCAAAAATGGCGGACAGAGGGAGAAGATGGCGATAATCACTTCCCCAAAGCAGCCTGTTTACATGCGGGATGACAAGACCGACAAACCCAATCGTTCCGCTGATGGCAACGGCCGCACCGGCTAAACAAGAGGATGATGCTAAAATAAACAGCTTTCTCCTTTTTACATGGACCCCAAGCTGCTTCGCCTTTTCTTCGCCAAAGGACAGAGCGTTTAATTCTGTTCCGTTTACAAAAATCAAAATGGACCCGATTAAAAAAAACGGCAAAAGCATCAAAACGTATCCCCAGCCGCGCATCGCAACGCTTCCTAACAGCCAGTTGACAATTTGTCGCAATTCTTCTCCTGTCAGGGCAATCATCAACGAAATGAAAGCACTTAAAAAGGAACTTAAAATAATTCCGGTCAGCACAATGGTTTCAATCCTCATCGTTTTTTCAATGAAATTGGCGAACAAAATCACAGCCAAAATCGTTAAAAAACCCGTAAAAATGCTGACAACCGGCAAAGTGAATGAGCCGAAAAAAGGAATTTGAATGCCGAAAAAAAGAACAAGTACAGCACCTAAAGAAGAACCTGATGAAACACCGAGCGTATAAGGATCTGCCAAAGGGTTTTGCAAAAGCCCTTGATAACAAGCCCCCGCCATTGCAAGCGAGGCTCCGACAAGTCCGGCTAAAACGACACGAGGAAGTCGAATATCAAGCACAATGCTTTTCATGCTTTCATCAATGTCCGGCGCCAAACCAGTATGAAACAGTTGATTGAAAATTATTTGGAAAATATCCTTAAACGTGATGTGAAACGTTCCGATAGAAATTCCTAAAAAGACGGAAAAAATAAGAAAACAAGCGGTCGCCGTATAGGCGACCACATGTTTATTTTTTGTAGACATCCGGATAAATTGCTTTCGCAAGTTCTTCTACTCCTTCAACCAATCTTGGGCCTGGGCGGCTCACCAAGTCGGAATGCACATCGTAAACCCGTTTATTTTTCACCGCTGATACATTTTCCCATCCTTTGCGTGCCAACACCTGGTCAACAGCTTTATCGACGTAATAGCCGTATGTCGTCACAATGACGTCTGGGTTCAGTTTTACAACGGCTTCTTCCGTCATTTGCGGCCAGCCTTCTTGATCGCCCGCTGCATTTTTTGCTCCAATGATCGTTAGCATTTCATCCATAAACGTTCCTTTTCCAGTCGTATAGATTTGTGGTGCGGGATTCACTTCGACAAAAACAGACACTTTTTGATCATCCGGAATCGTTTTTCCTTTTTCTTGAATATCCGCCAGTTTCGTTTTCATCTCAGCCACAATATCTTCGGCTTTGTCACTTGTCCCTGTAATTTTGCCGATTGTCTGGATGGAGTCATACACTTTATCAAATGATTGGGCATCTTCGACTACAAAAACATTTATTCCCGCATCTTTCAGCTGCTTCAGCCCTTCCTGCGAGTTATGGGCGCTGGAAGCATGCGCTAAAACAAGATCCGGTTTTAAAGAAATAATTTTTTCAACATTAAATTCCATCCCGCCAACCTTTTCTTTGTTTTGAACATCTTCCGGATAGTTGTCATTATCACTTACACCGACAATTTGTTCACCCAACCCTAAAGCATAGGCAATTTCAGTATTGCTTGGAATTAGCGAAACAATCCGCTCCGGTTTTTCGTTTACCGTCACCTCATTTCCTAAACCGTCCTTGACCTTCACCGGAAATTGTGAAGCCGTCTCTTCCGTCTTTTGATTGCTTTTGTTTTCAGACGGCTCTGATGTATTTTGTTGGCCGCATCCAGCCGCAATTCCAAATAGAAGTAATAAGGCTAAAAATAGTGCAGATAGTTTTTTCATCATTTTCCTCCTCCAATAAAAAACATCTTCTTGAATTCGATAAGAAGATGTCTGAAAACGTACATATGTATTGTTTTCAAACACCTCCCTATCCGCGTAGGGTTTTAGGTGTGCTCAAACAGGCAGGTCTCCTGGCTCATGGTCATCGCTTCCTGGACCTTCCCGTTGAAACAGTGGTTTTCCCAGGTTGCTCCCATTCACAGTGGCGGGACCGCGTTGGATTTTCACCAAACTTCCCTTTTAAGCTGGCAGCTATGTGCCGGCACCTGTTTGCTTTTTGGTATAATGTTATGACGAAATGTATTATACATGATTTGATTGAATTCTGGTAGGAAGAAAATGCAAAAAATCGACAAATTGACCTAAATGTTTTGGATTTCGATACAGTTTTCGCTAAAAATAAAATTTTTTTGAACTTCCTTTCCATTACTTGAATAAAATACTGTAGATGAGCAAATTCACTAACATAAATTTACATCCGAACAAAAAAGGAGACATGAACCCGATTCCTTGATTAGAATAGATGTGTCACCAAACCATTCTCAAGGAGGTTCATGTCTCATGAATAGACTACCACATCACCAAGGAATCGACAAGTTTTTCGCAATGTTGGGGCTGGCCCTTTATTTCTCTAAGCCGGTCATGAAGCATCTCGTTCATATTATCGATGCGCTGACAACGAAAGGATTTGTGGGAACCTTGACCGATCTGCATCATGAGAGCTTTCATCCCAACCATCGAACGACACTGAGCCATTTTTTCACGAAAAGCCCTTGGGATGAAGAAATCTTGCTTCGCAAACTCCAGCAGTGGATGCTTCGTCATGTGGAACGAACGGCCAAGCGAAAGAATCACCCCATTTTTGTTTCGATCGATGATACGATCTGCCGAAAAACGAAGCCTTCGTCACAGGCGAAACACGCTATTGAAGGGTGTAATTGGCATTATTCTCACGCGGACAAAAAGTCGATTTGGGGACACTCTCTCGTCTGGCTCATGGTTCATACGATGACGCAAGCCTTTCCCTTTGCGTTTCGCCTCTACGACAAGGCGGATGGGAAAAGCAAGGGTCAATGGGCCATCGAGATGCTTTCTTCTTTGGATGTGCACGGTTCTGTTTATGTGCTGATGGATTCTTGGTACCCATCGAAAACACTCGTGGAAGCCTGCCTGAAAAAAGGATTCCACGTCATTGCGATGCTCAAGACGAATCGGGTTCTTTATCCAAAAGGCATCGCCATCCAAGCCAAACAGTTTGCCCGCTATATCGAACCGAACGACACCCATCTCGTCACGGTGGGAGAAGAGCGTTATCGCGTGTATCGCTACGAGGGAGCGCTGAAAGGTCTCGATGATGCCGTTGTGTTGTTGGCTTGGAAAGCCGATCAGCCGATGACACCTGAACATCTTCACTGCGTCTTGAGCACCGACCGGGAGCTAAGCGATGAAGAGATCTTGCGCTACTATGCCCAGCGTTGGTCGATCGAATGCTTTTTTCGACAAGCGAAAGACCAGCTGAAGCTCGATGGGTACCGCGTTCGTCAACGTCGGGCGGTGAAACGGTATTGGATCTTGGTGCAACTCGCTTATGTGTACAGTATGGTCGAATCCAACAGCGATTTCTCTACCGGGCTTGACTTCCTTCGAAAGAAGAAAGGACATAGCCTCGTGGAGTTTATTTACGATGCAGCGAAACAAGATATTCCCATTGATGTCGTTAAAAAACAGCTTCATGTGGCATAAGGGGTACTCCGTTTGTCTCTTTTTACATGGTAATTATTGTAATGAAAATTGCTCAACTACAGTAAAATATTTGCAGACAAGCGAATTGGATGTTTGAAAACGAAGGAGGATATTGCAGTGACAACCGTTCTTTTAGACCCTGGCCACGGAGGAAGCGATCCCGGCGCAACCTATAGAAATTATGAGGAAGAAGATTTTACGTTGACTATTGCCCTCTTGGCAAGACAACATTTACTTGAACATTACCAAGTCAACGTGCTCATGACGCGCACAGACGATCGAACAGTCGGTTTGTCAGAAAGATCATCCATGGCTAATCGAGAGAATGTTGATTTTTTCTGTTCCATTCATATTAATGCCGGCGGAGGAACAGGTTTTGAAAGCTATGTTTATAACGGAGGGGCCTCTCCAAGAACGATCCAATACCGGTCCGTCATCCATGATCAAATTATGAGCGTCATCGGTCCGAAATATAGCGTAAAGGATCGGGGCAAAAAAAGCGCCAATTTTCACGTATTAAGAGAAACAAAAATGCCTGCGGTTCTTTTGGAAACATTGTTTATTGACCATTCGAATGACATCAAACTTTTAACATCGTCTGACTTTATGAGCGACTATGCAGCAAGCTTAGCCGATGGAATCGGAAAAGCGCTTAATTTGCCCAGAAAGTCGACACGCACCACCCCAACTCCGCAGCCATCGCCCGCTGCAGGCAGCAGGATGTACAAAGTCATTGCCGGTTCCTTTAAAAACCGAGAAAATGCAGAAAAGCTGATAAATGAACTGAAAGGAAAAAATGTTGATAGTTTCCTTTCCGCTGCGATGGTGGACGGAGCAAGTTATTTCCGCGTTCAAACAGGAGCATTTAAAAATTTGCAAAATGCAAAAGACCAGTTGGCAAGGCTTGTTCAATTAGGATACAAGGATGCATTTATATTAACCCCTGCAGAACAAGGAACGGCACAATCAGGCCAAAAGACAGATTCATCCCGTTCATCAACACCTCAACCGAAAACCCCTTCTCCCGATTCAAGGGATATCCCTATTTTAGGGGAAACGCTCGTATCGGGAACAATCTTGGATTTATATGTAGAAAAAACAAATCCTAGCGCACCTCAGCTGGGCGATTTGTATGAACAATTAAGCAAATCCTACGGAATTCGCGGCGACATCGCATTTGCACAAGCAATTCATGAAACGAACTATTTCCGTTTTACGGGAGTAGTCAATCGCAATCAAAACAATTTTGCCGGAATCGGAGCTACCGGTCCAAATGTTACAGGAGCAAGCTTTTCCACTCCGAGAGAAGGCGTTCTTGCCCATCTTCAACATTTATATGCATACGCCACAACGAAGCCTCTTCCAGCCGGGTTCCCCCTCGTCGATCCCAGATTTATTTATGTGGAACGAGGTTCTGCCCCGACCTGGAAAGATTTAAATGGGAAGTGGGCCGTTCCCGGCAGCCGTTACGGAGAAATGATTTTATCCATTTACCTATCCATTTTGCAGTTTGCAATTCAACAATTGAACGCTGCTCAATCAGCCATAAGCAAACAAATATAATCTGAATTCCAAAAAGATGTTGTATAAAAATGAAAAGATTATCAAAAATACAAAGAGAGCCAACTTCCGGCTCTCTATTTTATTAAAATGCTTCTGGTTCAAACGTCTTGCAATCAGTTTCCTTTTGATTTTTTGCCGTTTTTCCTGAATGACTTACGACATAAATGGCATCAGCTGCACATTTATTCCCTTCCGCCCAATATTTGCAGTTATTTACCTCACACAAAACGTCCTGCGCCATGTTTGTCACCTCCCAGTTATATATTTTCCTTTGGAAAGTGATTTGATACTTGTTTTGGTTGTGAAATGTCCATGGCAATATTTCGAATCGTAAAGGCAATCGTTTTTGCATGTTTTGTTGGCTGTTTAATGAATTCATGATTATCATGTCATTGTAAGCCAAAATTCGATTTATTTTGTCGATGGACAAGCAAGGTGATCTGCTCCATACCAAAAGGTGCCTCAGAAAAAGAAAATGCAAACATTTGTAAACGCCTCAAGTCCTCCAATTGCTATGCAATTTCACTCATCCGTAACTTTCATTTAGTGATTTGGAATGACAAAAGCCGCCATTTGCGGCGGCTTTCTTTTATTTGGCAAAAATGTGATTACCGATCACTACATGTTGTTTTTGCCGGAAAACGATTCCATTTGGCAAGATCCATAAAGCTTTATTATCTTTTCGACAATCCGTCTTCTGTCCATCATGCAGCAGAAAGCTCTATTTTTCAAGAAAATCGAGGCAAAAAACAGGTTTCATCAATTTGGCAATTGTGCCGCCTCCGCTTTTGCTGCAAGCATTCGGGCTCCCTTTTCAGTACACAATTTCCTTATTTTTGCTGCTTTCTTCGCTGGTTGGCTGTTGTATCCATTTGTTTGTTCTTTTGTTGAGAAAGAAGAATCGCTTTGGTAGGTAAGTTCGCTTTTGCAATGAAATAAAAAAGGACATAGTCGCTTGATGCCTTGTCCTCATTCCTTTTTATTCATTTTTTCAAAACATCATGGTCGACGTAACGCTCGCCGTTCAGCTCACTAATAACATTGATCGCAACTTTGGCGCCGTCGCCGGCAGTGATGATCGTATGTACGCTGACACCTGCAGCTGTACCCGCAGCCCAAATTTCCGTCAACGTTTGTCTTTCCTAGTGCATCGACATCAAATATTGTTTTAATGCGGGGTTCAGTCCCGTCTTTTGTCTTTAATCCGACTTTGTCGGCCAAATCTGTCAGAACTCCTGTAGCTAATATGACGTGTTTTGTTTCATAGGATCCTTTATCCGTCTTGAATACAAGCTCTTCCGCTTGTTTTTCAATTGTCTCCACATTTTCTGCCACAATCTCCGCGCCGAATTTTTCCGCTTGTTTTTCCCTGTTTCAATTAAATCAGACCCAGAAATTTCCATAACCCATATGGTTTTCAATCCAAGCTCGTTTCGTCACGGATTTATCGTTGTCCAACACAAGCGTTTTTTTACCGGCTTTTGCCGTGAACAAAGCGGCGCTTGCACCCGCCGGACCAGCCCCGACAATGACTACATCATACATGTTGCAATTCCCCCTTTTAGGAAAACAATTGTACTTCCATCGTAAGCGCAATTAAAACGAATTGTAAAGATCTTCATCTGCCTTTTCCTTGCAAGGGGAACCGCTTTTGTAGGAATCGTCCTCTCAACATTTTATTATTTCCGCAAGCAGTTTGAAAAGAGGACGGGATAAAATCTCATGAAAATCAATAAAACGGAAGGAATATCGGCATAATAACATAGAGGTGATTGATCATGAAGCCGTTTATTCCACAACTCGTATACATTGAACCAAGAGCCCTTGAATACCCGCTTGGAGTGGAATGGAAAGAAAAATTCGAAAAAATGGGAATCGACATTCGCTATACAACTTCCCACAATCAAGTGCGTAATATCCCCGGAGAAACACCTCTCCAGAAATACCGCAATGCGAAGTCGACTTTAGTCATCGGGGTTCGAAAAACATTGAAATTTGATACGAGCAAGCCTTCTGCCGAATACGCCATTCCACTGGCAACCGGTTGCATGGGGCATTGCCATTACTGCTATTTGCAAACAACGTTAGGAAGCAAACCCTACATTCGCGTTTATGTAAATTTAGAGGAAATTTTTCAGCAAGCTAAACAGTATATAGAAGAGAGAGTTCCAGAAATAACCAGATTTGAAGCTTCGTGTACGTCTGATATCGTCGGGATAGATCATTTAACACATTCACTCAAAAAAGCGATCGAATTTATTGGAGAAACAAAGCTGGGGAGATTGCGGTTTACAACGAAATATCATTACGTAGACCATTTATTGGATGCCAAACATAACGGCAACACCCGCTTCCGATTCAGCATCAACAGCGATTGGGTCATTCGTCATCTGGAGCCGGGAACATCAAGATTGGATGAAAGAATCAGCGCCGCTTTGAAAGTCGCAAAAGCAGGATATCCTATCGGTTTTGTTGTTGCTCCGCTATATCGGCATGATGGATGGAAAGAAGGATATAGAAAATTATTCAAAAAACTGGGTGACGTAATCGAAGACGATAACTTAACATTTGAATTGATTCAACACAGATTCACGAAACCTGCCAAAAAAGTTATCGAAGCAAGGTATCCAAAAACGAAACTGGAAATGGATGAGAAAAAAAGAAAATACAAGTGGGGGCGGTATGGAATTGGCAAATATGTTTATCAAACAGAAGAGGAAAGGGAGCTGAAAGAGACGATGGAACAATATATTCACTATTATTTTCCTAACGCCATCATCGAATACTTTACGTAAAACTGTAAGGAATACAAACCTTTTCAAAATCGACGGTCAGAAATGGTTAATTCAACAAAAACATTTTCTTTTGCTAGCTCACCTTTTCTTGAACCAACATATGATAAAACAAACAGTTTACGGTAAAGGTGATACAAAAATGAAGGAAAATCACACAATCGATGTTCCCTTTTTATATGATTGGGTCCGTTCCGCCTCCCGCCTCCATATGAATGTTCGGCTTCATACGAAACGGAAACCTTTAAAAGCTGAAACATTTTACTATTATGCTTTAGCTGATGGAAAAAAGACGATCTATACGGACGCCGATCAAATCAAAGAATTTACGAATAAAGGGATCTTGGATCCAAAAGATGTATCCTATATCCGGCTTTTCATTAACGGTGTTTTACAACCGCCGAACATTTATGAAGTGAAAAAAGGAATGTTAAGATTAAAATCAAGCGATGTCCCGCAAAAAGGTGTTCCTATTATTTTGGAATTTATTTCCATATATTTATAATTGAGGAAATAGGTGATGCCTGCACGGGATAAAAAAATCAGGATCCAAAAGAAGGACTTTCGGATCCTGATTTTGTTAAGCTGACACAACAGTTGTCGATTGAGGTGAATAATTGACCACTTCCAGTACAATTGGCGTGTCAGCTAAAATTGGATCTCCACCTGCAGGCACATTGATCGCAAGCGAACCGACCGTCGTTGCTCCCGGCGTATACGTACTTAGTCCGCCCATTTGAAGCACTCCGTTGACATAAACATTATAATAACTGTTGTTAGCTGCCAGTGCAGGCAATTCTGTAACAGCTGAACCATCATCTTGAAAAAAGCTGGCTGCATCAATGGTGAGCGTACTTCCCGGAGCAGTCTCTGCAGTCGTGACGTAGAAAAATCTTTGATCTTGAGGAACGACATTCGTTGTTGTGGACGCAGTGACAACCAATTTCATTAATTGCAGAGCCAATCAAACCCCTCCCTTCATACGATCTATTTCATCGTATGTAAAAATGCGGCGGAAGCTATAGACAAATACATAAATTCTATGTATAGCCGATTCCCTATTTTTAAGGGCTCCAATGGAAAATTCAAGGGCTTTTTTATTAATTGCTCTTGCTTCAGCGAATGGCAATAGTGATTATAAAGCAGCAAAATATTTCAGTTTTAGATTCGTCAAAACATTGTCACTTTTTCCGAACTTTTCTTCATATAAAATAAAACGCCAGGAGATTCTCCCGTGACAAAATCATGTCCATCAACATAGATATCCTCTCCACGTGAACGAATTCTTCTATTTGTGCCATTTTCTGCTCCCCCCTCTTGAAGTCCCCCGTGGGACTCACCACTTCCTCCTTCAAGTAAGTCCTGTCGGATTGTCTGCTTCCACACACAAGATGAACGCCTAGTGTTTCGTTCTCCCTAATTGTTCAGTCCTTCCTCTTTCGTCTCGAGTTCGAAAGAGTACTATGACCTCTGCTGACTTCTGACTGTTCAGCTATCGATTACTCGATAGGTTACCAAGGTTACTTGGCGTGCCAGCCAGACCTCCCCGGGTAAGAGTGTAATCTTTCCTTCCATCTATCTGCTTCATGTACTCTGTATCACCTTCGGCAGAAAGCACTTCGTTTTGTTGTGCAAACTCACCCAGTGATACCTAGCCTCATATGAAGTTCGTGTTCCGAGAGACCCAAAGTTTGCCGCTCGCTTCCTTCAGATTCCGCGTCACCACGGACACCCTTGCGTTAAGCTAACTGCTACTTCTGCCTTCGCAGCTCGGGACTTTCACCCTAGATTACACATATGCCGGGCGCACCAAAAAAGAAAGCTGCCTATCTGCGGCAGCTTCCTTATTTCGCAAAAACGTGATCGCCTATAACAATCGTTGTGTTTTTAGCTCGAACCCATTGGTCGTCTGTCTTTTTCGGATTATAAAAATACAGGGAGCCCTGACCTAAGCCGTGGAATGCCAAAGCTTCATTTACTGCTCTTTTGGATTCCTCACTTGCAGGCTTGTTAATCTCTCCATTTGCTACAGGAGTAAATTGGCGATCTTGATAAATAACCTCTGTAATTGTATCAGGATATAAAGGGCTGTCTACGCGATTTAGTACAACAGTGGCAACCGCAACTTTTCCTTGATATGGTTCTCCTTTTGCTTCTGCTTCTACTAATCTAGCCAATAAATCTTTTTCACTTGCTGAGATCGTTGGCGGGATCGTCAACTCTTCTCCAACATACAGTTCATCAGTTGTTTTATTGTTAACGGATTTTAGTTTTTGAACTGAAACCCCGTATTTTACACCAATTTTCCAGAGTGTATCTCCTTTTTTCACCGAATAGGCAGCGCTTGCCTCACTTCCTTGTCCAGTGAAAACAATGGCAGCAAGAGCAATAAATGAGGAGAAGATGAATTTTTTTATTTTCTTCATAAATCCTTACCTCCTTTTTTTCGCTCTTAATTACCCTACCATCTTCTAATCTAGAATTCATTAAAAAATCTTTTCATATTATTCATAAATATTCCAGCAAAAGTCGGGATCTAAATGTTTTTCGGAAGCCTTTTGCTGAATACACAGCACTTTGCTCTTTTAGAATTTTTTACTTCCTAATACAATCCATGTAAGGGAATGTTTTCGTTGTTTATCAATTAACGAATGTAAAACAGATTTTCGACTTGCACCCAATTTCGAGTTTTAAAGCATAAAAAAAGACAAGACAAATGAATGTCCTGTCTTTTTTGAAGTTAATTTTTCAATAAATAAGTTAATTTTTCAATAAATCATGATCGACGTACCGTTCGCCATTCAGCTCGCTGATGACATTGATTGCCACTTTTGCACCGTCACCGGCGGTAATAATTGTATGTACGCTTACGCCAGCAGCTGTACCTGCTGCCCAAATTCCGTCAATATTTGTTTTTCCATTTGGATCCACATCGAATATTTTTTTGATGCGCGGCTCTGTTCCGTCTTTTGTTTTTAATCCGATTTTCTCGGCTAAATCCGTCAATACTCCTGTCGCCAAAATAACATGCTTCGCTTCATACGAACCGCCATCGGTTTTGACGATAAGTCCATCCTGTTTTGTTTCAACTGTTTCCACTTGCTCGTTTTTTATTTCTGCCCCAAACTTTTCCGCTTGCTTTTTCCCAATATCAATTAAATCAGGACCTGTAATTTCCAAAACACCATAGTGGTTTTCGATCCATGCCCTTTTCGTCATTGACTTATCGTGATCTAAAACTAATGTTTTCTTTCCAGCCTTCGCTGTAAACAGCGCAGCACTTGCCCCTGCAGGACCGGCACCCACAATGATCACATCATACATCTAAAATTCCTCCTTTGCCAAAAATGTTTATAATTTCATTGTAAACGCAATCGAAAACAAATGTAAAGAAACTTGCTTATCAATTCTGAAAATTAAAAAATCCATATATGATCTCCCTTCTCCAGCTGAATATAAAACCTTTGTAGGCTGGAGGTCCCGAAGTAAAACAGCTTATTCCCCTGCTGATCTATTTTGAGCACACAGCAAAAAACACTGTTGAAATTCGCTTACGGCTTCCGACAACCTAGTGTGCAATGTTTCTAAAAAAACGCCTCATTAGTTCACCGCAGTAACAAAAACGTTAAAGTTAGTATATGTCACTCCTCTGGCAATTGACATTACAAACGAAACTTAATCGAAACCCATATTATACAAATTCAGGAGAATTTTTTCAGCAGGCTGAACCATATATTAAAGAGAGAACGTCTGTATATATTAGGTTGGCAACTTCCTGTACATCGCATTACAATATCAAAAAATTGGGAAGCTTTCGTTTGGCAACAAAAGATTAGTTAGATGAACATTATAACGGCTCTACAAACAGCAAGTGAACCATTCAACATCTTGAACCAGGATTATCAATATTTGATACATACATTACGCAGTGAAATTGAAAATACTGGATATCCTCTATGACATTGCTAAACCGCTAGATCGTCTCGAAAAATAGAAAAGCAACAAATTGTTTGAATTCGAAAGTTTCAAACGACAACAAACGTTTCAATGGATCCGACATCGATTTACGAAGCTTTCAAAAAAGATTGGTGAAGCGCATATCCAAACCGAAGCAATGAATGAAATGACAAGAAGATAAAGAATCATCAAGTATATGAATCAAGCTCAAGAAAACGGACTGAAACAATATATTTATGATGATATTTCGAATTTCATAAGGATCGCAGAAATGTATGGATATAAAAGCCAATTTTAAAAAAATTTATTAAAAATGGAAAACGGCTTTGACATCTTTTCATCCTGATAGTACTCTATATTCGTTGACATTTTACATACGGCATTTATTTAAAGAAGGCAGTGAACATTAGTGAAATCGTTTGTATGGAAAATAAGCGGCATCGTTTTCATTTCGATCATTTTCATTTTTTTAATGTCTTTTTATTACAAAACATTAAGGGTACAGTCTGTCCCAGCAAATGGAAGCAAACAAATAGAAAAATCGCAATATGATGGAGTTGACTTAATTTCAGATATTGAGGATAAAAAAGAATTCCATTCCGCCATACACTATCCGAGATTTCAAAGCAGCAAACTGAATGCATCCATCCAGTCTTACGTCAAAGAAGAGAAAAGACTGTTTCACGAACAAATTCAATCCCAAAAATGGCGCTTGTTTAAAGATTCGTCGAATTTTTCTCTGACTTTTCGCCTCTATCCGGTCACAGACAGCGTCTATTCTTTTGTTTTTACTTCGGAAAGCCATTCAGATGGGGAAAAAGAAAGTAAAGACTTTAAAATCTTCATAGTCGATTTGGCAGCAGAACGTTTTATAAACAGCCAAGACATTCTTGAAATCGATGAAAAAACAAAAGAAAAGCTGCATGTTCAATTGACGGACCAGTTTCTTCAATCAAAAAAATATAAAAAAAGCTTTAGCAAAAAGAAGCTTAACAAGTGGCTCAATCACCCATATAACGATTTTTCCAATATTTATTTGACAAACAAATTCATTGTTTTCAAGTTTCATAGCAATGAAGTAACAGAAGGTGCTGAAAGTCCTGAAATTTCCATTCCTTTAACGAAAGGAAAAGAGTTATTGACAGAGGAGTGGCGGAAGCGATTATGGATGGAAGAAAACAAACCAAAAAAAGCAGAACCATTGCCGAAAAAACCTCCCATCCAAAAAGACGAGCCGATCAAAAGCAAAAAAATAGTTGCTCTAACATTTGATGACGGACCTCACCCAAAATATACAACAGAAATTTTGGATTTATTAAAATCGTATCATGCAAAAGCCACTTTTTTTGTGATTGGTCAAAGAGTTAATTTTTATCCTAATATTGTAAAAAGAATAGGTTCGGAAGGACATGAAATTTGCAACCACAGCTTTAGCCATAAAGATTTTACAACTTTAAAAAAAGAGAAAATACTTGAAGAAATAAATATGACCGATCAAGAAATTTTCAAGGCATCGGGCTTAAAAGCGAATTGCGTCCGCCCTCCATATGGGGCTGTTAATCAAAAGGTCAGATCAGCTATTGAAAAGCCTATCATTCTATGGACTGTAGATACATTAGATTGGAAAACGGATGACCCAAAAAAAGTACTTAAAATCGTTCAAACCAAGACAAAAAACGGTTCCATCATTTTAATGCACGATATTCATTCATCCACAGTAGAGGCATTGAAGCTAATCTTGCCATATTTAAAACAACAAGGTTATGAGTTTGTAACTGTATCAGAGATATCAAAAAAATGAAATCCTCGTCACATGCAGTTGGCGACCGAAATATTAAATGCATACAATGCCTATTCTTATAGTGTTGAATGCGATCCGCTTCCCAAATCTATGGAAACGTTCAACAGAAATTTTGAAAGCTGAAACGTTTGATGCCTATTTTAATGAAAAAAATGATCTGTCCTGCTAAAGAAGCTTTGCAGTGGAAATGTGTGAAAAGGAAAAGGGATTTTAAAGCGATTCCCATAAAAAGATGTTCCAGTATTTTAACGTTTGCACTCATTTTTGGCCATAAAAGCAGGGATCCAAAAAGGTCAGCATTTTGGGTCCCTTTCTTTTGTCAAGTCGTAACAGCTGGTGCCGATTGATGTACACAATAGAGCAATTGATTTGCTTTTCCTTGCAGAAAGTTGATTGCTTATAAACCAGACGTCGTTGCTCTACGTTTTTCATTTAATGCACAAATACGTTTATATTGCTGTTATTCATGGGCAGTGCATGCCGCAAAACCGCCTTTCTTGCCACAGCAATTGTAAAGTATCCCCAAAACAGCTTCTGCTGTAATTTAAGGCATATTGTTATTCCCTGCAGTGCCCATCCCCTCTTCATTTCATCCTATCCAGTAATGATCAAAAGCTTTGAACAATTTCTCCCTTTCACTTTATAGCAAACAAAAAAAGCCCATTTTAGCTCGTATGTAAACTAAAATGGACAAATTTCTTATTTTTATTTAATGATTAAGACTGGACAGTGAGCCTCTTGAGCTACTTTTCGGCTGACGCTTCCCAACAACGTTGCTTTAAGCGCGCCTTTTCCTGCACTCCCCATTACAATGATGGAATAGTCATGTTCTTTTGCATAATCCGTAATAATTGTTGCTGGCTCTCCTTGGAAAATATGTGTTTCATGCGGGACGTTGCTTTCAGTAAGGAATTCAATCGCTGGTTTTAAAATCGCTTCGTTCTCTTCATCAATTAATTTGGAAATATCAACAAAATAATACTGCTCTGTAAATCTTAAATTATTGACATGCAAAATCGTAATTTTTTCAGACCCAACTGTTTTGGCAAGTTTTACAGCATGCTCAAGCGCGCGTGTAGAATGGGCAGATCCATCCATAGGAACTAATATTTTTTTGTACATCCTCATCCCCTCCAAAAGAACTATTTTTTCTTTATTTCCATTTTATCAAAATTTTTCTAGAATTTAAGTAGAGATTTGTCAAAATTTCGATTTTCACCACTTTGTCACTTTTAAATCCATTTTAAAATGATAAAATATACAATGAGAAAATTTATGTTAGGAGGAAAAAAATGGACTCCATTCAAAACTATGAACAGCCTCACAACAAAAAAAATTACACCGGCATTGTTGTGACACTCTCAGTTATTATAAATGCCGTTATTTTACTGTTATTTTTCTCTCCACTCGGATATCGAGGCGAAGTCCATTTTGATTTGACGATTTTCCCAAGACTTAATGCGATTTTTAACAGCTTTACGTTCGTCTTTCTGCTCGCTGCTCTTTATGCAATTAAAAAGAAAAATATCAAAGTACACCGGAACTTTATCATCGCAGCGTTTACAACGACCACCTTATTTTGTATTTCTTATTTAACCTATCATTTTTTGCAATCTGAACCGACCCGTTATGGCGGTGAAGGATTTATGAAAACATTTTATTTATTTATTCTTACTTCCCATAGTATATTAGCAGCCGTCATTGTTCCGCTTGCATTGTTTGCCTTTTTCTGGGGAATGTCAAGACAGGTAGAAAAACACCGGAAAATTGTTCGCTGGGCGATGCCGATTTGGCTATACGTCTCATTTACTGGTGTTCTTGTATACATCTTGATTTCTCCTTATTATTAAAAAAAGAAGGTTGACCGAGCTGTCCGGTCAACCTTCTTTTTCGTTTAGAAACTCTTTCATTAAATAATCTTTTTTTTTCGATCATCGTTTAACTTTCTTTGCCGTTCAAGCCATTCTCCTGTTTGTTGAAACAATTCGGTTGAATGACAAATAGACGAAAATGTATGGTTTCCGCCGATAATGAGTGATTTTTCAACGCTGTTAGCCCTTTTTTTGAAGCTTTTTTCATACAGGCAAGCATAAGAAGGAGAAATGACTTCATCTTCTGTTCCGTGGGCAACGAATACGTCACCTGTAAACGATTTTGCCTCTTGTAAAGGAGTGTACTGTTCAAGCGAGCGGAAAAATGTTTTCGTTAAGGAATAGCCTTCATAATCAACATATTGGCTTGATTCTGCTTCTTCTAAGCCTTCCTTTCCAACTATGGCCGCTATATCTTCAAATGGCCGACCGACCGCTCCCCAAATCGCCAAATTCTTCACGCGGTCATCCCGTACAGCTGTGAGTGTCGCCACTGCTCCTCCTAAACTATGGCCAAGCAAATATAATTCATGTTTGTCGATGAAAGGAAGCTTTTCAACAAAATCGATGACATGAATCGTTTGTTCAATAAAGCGGTCGAGGCCATAAGTTCCGTAAATACCGCTGCTTTCGCCGCAGCCTTCGTAATCAAACCGCAAAACGGCAAATCCGAGCGAAGCAAAATGGTTGGCTGCTTTGACGAACAATCGGTTGACACCTATTCGGCTTCCTATAAAACCGTGACAAATAACAACAACCGGAAATTTTTCGTTTTTAGCTGGAGCGTTCGGTATATGCAATGTGGCAGCTAACGATGCCTGTTGGCTCGGAATATAGTACATTTTTTCCATAAAATTAACCACCTTTAATCGTTCGTTTTTTTTATTATAATGTTTATAATTCCGATAAGTCAAGTATGTTTTTGGGGATTTAAACCCAAAAAAAAGCAATCTTAACAGTTTGCTTTTGCACCTATTTCGGTAAATGATTGAGAAAATTTTGATACGCAAATCCTTTCACTTCGTCCTCATTATAATATTTCAGCAGTTCATTGATCAAGTTTTGTGTTTTTGCCGCATTTTCCAATCCTATTACTTTTTGCTCAATTCCGTCAAAATCAGAGCCAAGTCCGATTTGTTTCACTCCGCCTAGCATGCAAAAATGGTCGATATGTTTGATTACATCTTTGATTGCTGCCTGATCATTAGTTGTTAAAAATTGGGGGGCGTACACGATGTGAATGGTACCGCCTTTTTGAAACATTGCCCTTGCCTGTTCATCGGTTAAATTGCGCTGATGATCACATAAGGCGCGGGCGTTTGAATGGGTCGCAATCGGATAATCCGCAAGCTCGATTACATCCCAAAACGCACGCTCGCATAAATGGGAGACATCAGTGAAAACGCGATGCTCATTGTTTGCTTTTATGATTTCCTTGCCAAATGCTGTTACACCAGCGCCTCGTTCTTCAAGTGCTCCATCAGCTGCCAGATTGGCATAATTCCATGTCAATCCAACCGATCGAACTCCCAGCTGATAAAGAAGTCGAAGTTTGTAGAGATCTCCGCCAATCGCATCCACACCTTCGAGAGTCAGCATCGCCCCAATTTCATGTTCCTCAAGCTTATAAAAATCAGACCAATCCTTTATTTGCTTCATTTCCGGATTGTTTCCAAGCACTTCTGTAAAAAACAGATCGATTTGTTCAAGCGCCGCTTGGAATTTGTATTCAGTTTTTATTTTTTGATCGATAAAAACGGCAAAGCATTGAACCTTAATTTTACCTTTGATCAATCTTTGTTTATTCGTATCCAAATACGAGGCGTTAGCAAACTTCAGCTTTCCTTTAGCATTCGCCAGCTTCATCAGCGCATCACAATGAAGATCAATAATATTCATGTTTTCCCCCTGTTTTTTATGATAAAAAAAAGCCTGGCAGGAAAGATTTCTTGCAGGCTTTTACAATCAATAGGCTCGTTATTCGTTTGCGATTTTTTCTTGGAATTTTTGATAAAGTGTTGTCGCGATCTCACCCGGTTTTCCCGTGCCAATTTTTTGCCCGTCTACGGTCACGATTGGTAAAATTTCAGAAGTTGTGCTCGTAATGAAGACTTCATCGCTTTCAAGTACATCCTCTTTCGTAAACTTTTCTTCTACTAATGTTAAACCTTCTGTTTCAATGATCGATTTTACCGCCATTCTTGTAATTCCTGACAATATATGCTTTGATAGCGGCGTCGTATAAATTGTTCCGTTTTTGACGATGAATACGTTGGAGCTCGACCCTTCCGTCACATATTCATCACGGACTAAAATCGCTTCATAGCTTCCTTTTTCATGGGCGGTTTGTTTAGCTAAAATATTCGGCAATAAGTTAAGGGATTTAATATAGCAATTGGCCCACCGCTCATCGTCATGGAATATAGCAGAAACGCCGTTCTCCCGCAAATGATGGGGCAATTGCTTTGCAGGTCTTACGGTCATCGTTGTTGAAACAGAAACATCTGGAAACAAATGATTTCGAACGGCCACTCCGCGCGTAATTTGCAAATAGACGTCGCAATCTGTTAATGCTGATTTTTCAATTGCTTCTTTTATCAGCTGTTCATATTGCTCCAATGTTTGATCGAGTTTTAATTTAATCGCTTCAGCACTTGTCTGTAACCGCTCTAAATGCTCGCGCAGCATAAACGGCTTTTTGTTATAAACGCGGATCACCTCATACACTCCGTCGCCAAACTGGTGTCCTCTTTCATCAATCGGGATCACCGGTTCATTGAGGTCAACAAAGCGACCATTTACATAACCGATTGACATTTTCATATCCCCCTAATTTCCATAATATCTACCAACCATTGTAACATAATTATATGAATGGAGGCTTGATCAAAATCAAAAAAGATGCAATGCCTGCACATTTATGATATAAATATCATAAAACATATATGGAAAGGTGGGATTTCCATGGACGGCATCCCTCGTCCTCTAGTTAGAACGAATCAATGGACAATTGTTTTGTCTGTTTTGATCACTTGGATCACAAACGAGCCGCTTTTTCTTCTTATTCCGCTTATTGCTGGCTTGATTGGACTCATTTTTGGTGTCAATCCGATTATGGCGGCCGCTAAAACGTTTTTACGAAAACCACATTCGTCCTATCATTTAGAAGACAGATCTGATCAGCAATTCAATCAAATCATTGCCTGCACATGCTTGCTGCTAGCTTTTATCGGATTTTCTTTTCATATTGATGTTTTAGGATATATTTTTTCGATTTTAGTTTTTTCAGCGGCTTTCATTGCGATTTTAGGATTTTGCATCGGCTGCTTTATCCGGTTCCAATGGAAGCAGTATCAATATCGAAAAGCGAAAAATTCATAAGCTTCTCCCCTGATTTTAAAAATCTGGGAAAAGACGTAAAAAAGGGGCAAGAGCACCCGAACTTTACATCGCATCTTTCAACGACACTTTCAGCGTGCGTCTTGCCCTGTGAAGCCTAGTTTTAACTGTTCCTTTCGAAAGCTTTAGCTGTTGAGCTAATTCCTGTTCTTTTAAATCATAATACAATTTCAATTCTAAAATTTCGCGGTATTTCGGTTTTAGTTTCCGAATTTCTTGAGAAATGGTCTCTTTCAGCCATTCATATTCTGCTGTTTGTTCCACATTGCCCCCTTGACTGATAGATAATTCATCAAGGGGGCACGGCGTTTTCTGTTCCTTCCGAAGAAAATCTATTGCAGTTCTCGCTGCTACTGTACCGAGCCAACCAGAGATTTTTTCCATATCCTCAATTTGTTCAGCCTTTTGATAAAATTTCAAAAATGTTTCCTGCAATACATCTTCTGCCAAATGTACATCTTTCGTTATGGAAAAAGCAATCCGGTACACTTTTTTATAAAACATACAATAGATGTCTTGAAAGCTCTCTTGAGCGGATATTATATCATCCATAATTCTTCAATCCTTTTTTATTTTTTTGCCTGTTTCTTGATCGATTCAGCTATTTCTGGATGAGCAAAGCTGCCAACCTCATAATTTCCATTTTTATAAACAATGAACATAATATTTTTTCCTGAAGTCGATTCTGTTTCATCTTGCAAGCATTGCTCAATCAACTGTTTATCTACAATTTTGACCGTTTGCGGATCTTGTTCAATTTCTTTCAGCATATTTTTATAATCCAAATCGTGATTGATGTTATTCTCCGTTATGAGTATATATTGGACATCATCAGCTGTCACTCTTGCGTTTTTAACCGTTCCGTTATTCTTCATCCACTCATCGAACTCTTTAAAGCTTTTTTTCCATGGAATGAATAATTGCTTATTATTTTTTAGAATGATTTCAATTTCTCCCCAGTCTTTTCTTTCATCGGTCATATCTTCATATGTAAGATTCGCGATGTCATTTTTTAATGCTTTTAATGCTTTTGCTAGTTGATCAGAATTATTGGCAATATCCACTTTTTCAACATAGTAGTTTGGATAGTTAGAATGAAATACTATTTGTTCAACATCTTGATCGTTTACGTCTAGAACTTCATAGGTTGCTTTTTTATATTCCTTCGATTCATAAATCTCCTTCAAATATCGTTCGAACGATTTCCGATCAACTTCATATTGGCGGATCGATTTGCTTCCATTTTTTAAATAATAGACGATAAACAACGGTTCAGGTTCGGAAACATCTTTGGATCTATTTTCGGCAACGATTTCTGTATGCAGCTTTTGAATTGCTTCGATTATTTTTGGTTCCTTGTAAATGAATCTATTAGTCATCTTGTCATCGAAGTACCAAAAGTTGCTGAAAAATACCGACTGTATTTCTGCAACTCTCGGAACCTTTTTCTCATATCCTCCCGCACCAGAACCGGTCAAAATGAATACGAGTATCACTGCAATAAAATAAATAAACAATCCTTTTAATTTAGGCTTGATTCGCCACGTCTGCTGCAAGATCATTTCAGCTATAAAGTAACCGATAAGTGCACCTACTACATATCCAGTACAAATCCATAATAAGCTTCCTCTATAGTCAATAATGCCAAAATACATTCCGCCGAGAAGCATCGTACAAAAAGTGGCGCCATATTTAAAAACCGGTTTAAGCTTCCAGTAAATAACAGCTTGTGACACATATTCGACTGGCCGCCGTGTATACAGAAGCAAGGAAATACAGCAAAACAAGGCTGCTAGCAATAAATAAACGGCGATTTCCCACCAAGAGAAAGGCTGGAATTCGAGGGAAATCAGCCTCGTAAGCGGTGAAAAAAATTCGATCCAAAGATTATTATTCAAATAATAGCCGCTCGGAAATCCAAACAAAATGTATTGCAAATTGTACACTATAAGTTGATAAACCCCGAAAGGAAACAATAAAATAATCAATGTCAATATGGCTTGAATCGTGCTAATTCCTGTCAGCATGGCAGAGAAGGTGCCGATAGAAAACAATAATAGCGTATATGCTAAATAAGTACAAAACCATCTAACAAGGTTCAAATCACGAAAATAGCTCGACAAATCAAACACCTGTATAAAAACGGCCAATATTAGAGAAGTAATCATGACAGGTACGATTAAAAACACAACACCCGTCAGCCAATGATGCCAAAAAAGCATTTTCCGATTAATCGGAAGACTATGAAGAAAATCGCTGGATTGCTTTACATGCAGGAACCGAAACAAAAAAATGGACATAAGCACAGGTATCACGATTAACATGAATAATTGAAGTTCTTGTGCAATGGAAAACAAACTTTCATATATGTTCTCTTCATTATAATTCTCTCTCCCGGAAAACAACACCGCAATTTCCATCGGTACTGATAGAATTAGACCGATCAAAAACGCTAGTCCTACCCACCCGACAGAACGGAAATTTTGAATTAACAGCTCTTTTTTAAATAAGGATGTTTTCGATTGCATATCCTTTTTCCCCCATTTCATAAATAAAAATTTCCTCCAATGTAAGCGGGAGCAAATCGAATAAAAGAGGCTTAAAGCTTTTTATATAGCTGGAAAATTCATCAGCATTTCCTTTTACAATGAATAAATGCACGCTGCCTCTTTGTTCCTGATAGACAATTTGAAGCTGCTGCAGCATTTCCGAAGGAACGCTTCCTTGAAAGGCAATTTGCACTTTGTGTATATTCGACTTTAGGTCATCCAAATTCCGTTTTATTAGCAGTTCACCTTTATGCAAAATGCCGATATGGTCGCTTATATCCTCTACTTCCTGCAAGTTGTGGGAAGAGACGATCACAGTCATTTCTCTCGCTGCCACATCTTGGATGATTATATTTTTCATTTTTTTCCTCATGACCGGATCTAAACCGTCAAACGGCTCGTCTAAAATGAGCAGTTCAGGCATTGCGGAAAAAGCGAGCCAAAATGCCACTTGACGCTGAACTCCTTTTGACAGGCGATAAATTTTTTGCTTAAGATCTAGATCAAATACATCCTGCAATGTTTGAAATCGTTCTCTGCTGAAGGATGGATATATGTTTTCATAAAAATTCGCCATCTGTTTGATCGTATAATGAGGGAAAAAATAAGGAATATCTGTAAGGAATATGAATCTTTGCTTAATGTCTTCATTTTCAAATACAGGTTTTTTATCAATTAAAATGTCTCCCCTATCTTGTTTATACAAACCTGCGATCAGCTTCAACAGCGTCGTTTTTCCAGCGCCGTTTGAACCTAGAAGCCCGAAGATGGATCCTTTTTCAATTTGTAAATCGATGTTAGATAACACAGTCGCATTTTGAAATGTTTTATATACCTTTTTGACTTCAATCATCTCTTTTTCCCCCTTGATGATCTTTGATAATTTCCTCCATGATCTGCAGGAGCTCATCAGATTGCATCCCTAAAAATAATGCTTGTTGTGCTAATTTTTGCAAATTTTCTTTAACCATTTTCAGCTCTTCCTGATTAGATGCCTCAATCTTCTCCGAAACAAAATTTCCTTTTCCCTGAATCGAGTAAATATATCCGATCCTCTCCAGCTCACGGTAAGCTTTTTGAATTGTATTTGGATTCACCGTCAATTGCTGCGCAAGCACTCTGACGGAGGGAAGTTGTTCTCCCCCTTTCAGCACTCCGCTTACAATCATCTCTTTTATTTGATCGACAAGCTGTTCATAGATCGGTTTTCGGCTTCGAAAATCTATATCAAGCATTTTCCCGCAGCCCCCACATCTGTATTAACTGTATTATAATTCTTAATACAGATAAATCATACTTTATTATGAAAAAAATGACAATACTTTCTGGAAAAATTTTTTTGCGTCAAAAAAGCACAGCTTTTTACGCTGTGAAAGACTGTTGTCCTTTTTCAAAGTTTGATTTATATGATTGTGCTATTTAAAACAGTGAGTACATCTCTTCTAAACTATTTTCTGTCTGTTTGTAACTGGCAGATGTTCAAAACTTTTATTTGTTCGCCAACCAATGGACAGACGATGAGAAGCACCGCCTTCAACCGAAAAATTGGATTATAGTTTTCAAGCTTTTCCCAGGAAATTTTTTCTTTTGAAACGAACCGTAAGATAATGATGAACTGAGTTTTCCGCATCTGCTATTTTTTAAACGATTCTTCCTGCCGATTTTCAAATGTTGGAACAAACGATAAGTACATCTTTTCCAAACTGTACCGACATTCCCAGAATGTTTCTTGTCCATTTTCGTCCATCCAGCCTGCTTCCCGATTGATTAAAGTGCACCAGAAAAGGAGTTTACTATATAAAAAAACAAATAGTAGGAGATTCAGCATGTATTTATCCTTGTTGCTCTCAAATGAGGCTTCAACAATGTGAAACCCGAAAAAAACATATTAAGATTAGTAGCACAGACCACGACCAATGTCTGTGCTGCTATTTTTTTAGTAGAAGTGGAGAAAAGGTCGTGACAGCCTAAAGAACGATAGGTTCGCATTGAAATAACTGGCCTACTTCACGGACCTTATAAGATCAGGTTTAATATGTTGAATCCATGAGATCGTGGATAAGAAAAAGGAATCGTTAACGCCAACGACGCATTGGAAACAATCATTTTGTAGAATATTACGACAAATTAAAAACGCAACCTTATAACAAATGTCATAAAGTTGCGTCCATCGCTTGTGTGAATAAGTTATTGAAGTGTCTCTTCCATCTTAATACACACATTTTAACGTACAATTACGAAATCGCATCAGCAACTTCGCAATTGTTCAGGAAAAATATAACATATTTGATCTAGTGAAAAAAACAAAAATCGTTAGATCTATTAGGCATGCGTAAATTTATTTAGGAGGAAGGGGTACCACTGCCTCCTAAATAAATCCACTGAAACAAATAGTTACGAAAAACTCTTGACTAATTGTAAGAAGGGGCTCTCCGTTGAGTTCCTAAAATGAAGGATTTTGGAGAAATACTGCTGTGAAGGACAAAAATAATCGAATAAAATTTGTAAATGGCCTTCATAGAGGCAATGAGGTCCAACAAGAAGCAATTGTATATGCTGAAAAACTTTTGAAGAACCGAATTCAGAAAGAGAGCATAAGAAAAGTCCTTCATAAGACTTCTGAAGGATATAAACAAGATTGGAAAAATGGCCTGTCCGATAAGTTCCTAAAATGAAGGGGCTTCAAAAAGTCAGTTAACTCTGACTTTTTGGGCTGCCCCCCTGGAGGAAACGGCTCAGCTCTCTTTTTCTAGTTTTACTTCGCGATTTGATCTTTTATTGGTTCCGCTTTAAGCAGCATTTCATTTTTCTTAACATCATACAAACCAAATGGAATAAGACGAAGACCGGGCAAGAAATCACAAGTTAAAAACAATAGCGTATATAAAATGTCATGGAATGGGAATCCTCTTTGCTGCACGGCTGCTAACAGCTCATCATGATATCGAACAGCTTGATCAAATGATGAATCGTCCGTCATCATGCCGGTAAATGGAAGAGGTATTTCAACCACAATGTCCTCGCCATCAACAATGACGATTCCTCCTCCTAGTTCATGCACTCTTTTAGCCGCCTGGGCCATCGCTTTTGGATTTCTTCCGATCACAAGCAATTCTGTTGTAGTATTGTAAGTTGACGCCATCCCATCTAGATGAACGGCAAATCGTTCTAATATCGCTTTCGACACCCACTTTCCGTTCCGGTCAATTAACGATGCATACAATAAGCCTTCTTCACCGGAAATATCTGCGAATCCCTCTGCTTCTGGAAGCTTAACATCTTTTCGCTGCGTAATGACATTGCTTTTAAAATAAGCGACCGGAACAGTTTGTTCAGTACTTGAATATGGGTAACGGTACAAGTTTAAATCGTCCAAAAGTTGCTTCGAAAACGCAAATGGCTCCCGGACAACATATTGATTCCAATTTAGTTTTGGTGTCGACACAAGCAAATTTCCTTGCTCGGCTACGACTTCACCTCTTGAAATGACGATATCCGGCCGAAAATATTTCAAATCTGGAAGAAGTAAAATGTCTGCCAATTTTCCTGGAGCAATCCCGCCGATATAATCATCTAATCGCAAATAAACGGCTGCATTGATCGTAGCCATTTGCAACGCGTTTATGACCGGCACTCCTAATTCTACAGCTCTTCTGATCAATCCATCGACAAAGCCTTCTTTTTCGATAAACCCAGGGTGTGGACCGTCGGTTGTCATCGTAATTCGATGTGTACTGACTTTCCCTTCTGTAATCATTTTTATAACTTCAGGGAAATCAGGGCGAAGCGAGCTGTTGCGTAAAGTCGTCCACATTCCCAACCGCAGCCTGTCCAGCGCCTCTTTTGCCGTTATTGCTTCATGACAAGCGCTGACTCCGCTCGCAGCAATGGAAATCAATTTTTCATATGAACAGCCCGCTGTATGACCGTCCACGACTTTCCCTTTCTGTTTTGCCACTTCAATTGTATCAAGCAAAAAGGAATCAGCCTGATACAAAAGCGGCCATCTTGTGACCTCCGCTGTTCCGACAACTTCTTCTAATTCTAAAAGCTCTTGGACATCCTTTTGATTAAACCATTCCCTTTCTCCTTTGAAATTCGCTTGCGAGACAAGCCGGACAAGCCAAAGAAAATTGCCCGGAAGGTCTTTCAAGTCTTTGACCATTTTTTTAAATCCAGCAGCTCCCATATGCAAATAAAAAAACAAATTGTCATTTACCGTTGTCGTTGTTCCAAGGGGAAGAACTTTCCTAGTCATACTAACAGGATTGTAGATGACCCACGGATGTGCATGCGGTTCAATAAAACCTGGTGAAACATACATCCCTTCTGCATCAATAATTTTTGTATGTTCATCGGAAAGGACATCCCGTTCGCCGACATATGCAATGGAGTCTTGATAAACAGCGACATTTTGCTTCAACAATTCTCCTGAATAGACGTTGATCACCGTACCATTTTTGATAATTAAATCTGCGGGCCTCCGTCCTTGAGCCACTTCAATTAATTCCGATCTTGACGCTTTTTGTCTCAACAGTTTCACTCCTACTCTTTTAAAAAATGTTATGAAGAAGCCGTAGGTCATCAATCGGATGTCAAATTTTTCAGAAGGTTGATTAACTTTATGATGAAGGAAGATCAAACATATGTCTACCGTTTGATCTTCCTTGCATGAAATTATCGCAATTCTGTTTGCAAATCTTCTTTTAATTTTTGCTGAAGTTCTACTTTTTTAATTTTTCCGCTCGGCGTCATTGGCAGCTCATCGACAAAAACAACTTTATCCGGTATTTTGTAGTCAGCAATTTTTCCTTTTAAATAATTTTTCATCGATTCTTCCGTTTCCAAAGCTCCGTCTTTTAATTTTACCGCCGCACATGAAATCTCTCCTAAAACAGTGTCAGGCAGCCCGATAATGGCTACTTCTACTACATTCGGATGTTTATAAAGAATTTCTTCAACTTCTCGAGGATAAATGTTGTAGCCGCCGCGGATGATCATTTCCTTCTTCCGTCCAACGATGCGGACATAACCTTGTTCATCAAGCGTCACTAAGTCACCTGTATAAAGCCAGCCATCTTGATCAATGGCTTCTTTCGTTTTTTCAGGCATGTTAAAGTAGCCTTTCATGACATTTAACCCGCGCACAGCAAGTTCGCCAATTTCTCCAGTCGGTACAGTTTGGCGATTCACATCAACAACTTTAATTTCAACTCCTGGAATCGTTCTGCCAACCGTTTCTGAACGAATGATGTCACTGTCTGTAAAGCTTGTAATTGTCACAACTGGAGATGTTTCCGTTTGACCATAGGAAATAGTTATATTGCATCCCATCTCATTTCTAATTTTTTTCACGACTTCGACAGGGCATGGTGCTGCCGCAATAATACCTGTTCTTAACGAAGATAAGTCATAGGATTTGAATTGAGGGTGATTTAATTCCAATATAAACATTGTCGGAACTCCATGGTGTATCGTAATCTTTTCTTGTTCAATCATTTTTAATACAGCTTCCGCTTTAAATTGCTCCATAAACACCATTTTGGCACAGGCAGTCACAGCTGCCAGTATGCTTGGAACCATGCCAAACACGTGAAAGACAGGAACGACCACTAAAAATACGTCATTTTCGTCGCATTGAAGCGCCTCCACTGTACATGCGGCATTATGGACAAAATTTAAATGCGTGAGCATGGCACCTTTGGGAAGTCCTGTTGTTCCTGAAGTATATAAAATGGAAAACACATCTTCTTTCGGATCGATGGACACTTCCGGCGGCAGCTTCGACTGTCCTATTTTCAGCAAATCTTCAAAGGAATGGTGACCATCTTCTTGAAACCGCACCGTAAACACCATTTCTAAAGCGCTTTCATTACTTTCCATTAAAGATTTTACCGTATGGAAATGGCCATGCTCTTCTACCACAAAAATTGCTTTTGCACCAGAATTGGCCACTATATAAGACAATTCTTCAACACGATATCGCGTATTGCATGGAACTAATATGGCGCCTATTTTTGCAATTGCAAAATATATGGCAAGAAACTCATGCCAGTTCGGCAGGCATGCAATGATGCGGTCTCCTTTCCCTATACCGAGCTGGTGGAAAGCGGAGGCGATGGAATCGGACATTTGTTTGATATCTTTGTAAGTTAAACGTTTATAGCCATCGTAAATGAATTCTTTATCAGGATAGCGCTTATATGCTTTTTCAAACACATCATGAATGGATACGTTAAGATCCACGCTACTCTCCTCCATTACATTTTTTCAATGTTCATTTATGCGCTGAGCCATGGATTGATCTGAGCCTGTTCACCAAACCCGTCTTCTTGAAGCAATTTTTTCACCTCTTCAGGTATGGGCACTGCAAATTTTTTTCCGTTTTCTTCTTTCACCCACCCCCTGAGCTCATATCCGTGCCCGGTTCTTGTATCTTCACGATATACTTCATGCTTCAGTTTTATTGTTTTCCGGTTCACTTCCATTACTTCTGTTTTAATAGTGATAATGTCGTCATAATATAACGGCTGCTCAAACGTACAGCGGACATCAAGCAGCGGAAGAATGATGCTGTATTCTTTGATGAGTTTAGCCGGAGCAAGGCCGATACTTCTAAAAAATTGATGCCCTGCAATATCAAACCATTTAAAATAATTCGGATAGTATACAATGCCGGCTGCATCCGTATCTCCAAAGTTCACCCTGAGCTGAAATTCGTTTCTTTTCAAATGTACGTACTCCTTTCAATGCTATGTCTTAAACTATTGAGCTGAATTCGATTTTAATAATTCCCGAAGTTTAAAACGCTGAATTTTTCCTGTTGCTGTTTTCGGAAGTTCGTCAATAAATTCTATAATTCGTGGGTATTTGTAGTGGGCCAGCTGCTGCTTCACGAAGTTTTTTAATTCATCTTCCATTTCTTTGGAGGGCGTTCTATCTTTTAAAACAACATATGCTTTTGGAATGACAAGATTATTTTCATTTTGCACGCTGACAACTGCAGCTTCCAGTACATTTTCATGTTGAAGAAGGCAATTTTCGACTTCTACAGGCGATACCCAAATCCCGCCAACCTTCAGCATATCGTCGGAGCGCCCGCAATACCAAAAATATCCTTCTTCGTCTTTATAATATTTGTCACCTGTATGAAGCCATTCTCCGACAAATTTTTTCTTGTTTTGCTCATGAAGGTTCCAATATCCATGTGCGATGCTGTCTCCGCGAATCAACAAATCTCCCATTTCATTTGGAGGCAATTCCCTGCCCATTTCGTCGACAATTTTTGCTTCATAACCAGGAACGACTTTTCCAGAGCTTCCTGCCTTTACATCTCCAATCCGATTGGATAAAAATATGTGGAGAGCCTCTGTTGAACCAATTCCGTCTAAAATATCGACATTGTACATTTCTTTCCATTTGCGGTAAAATGCTTTCGGAAGCGCTTCTCCAGCTGATACACAAACTCTGAGCGAGCTCAAATCGAATTGTTTTCCCGTTCGCGACACATAATCAATCATCGCTCCATATAAAGTCGGAACCCCAAAGAAAATGGTCGGTTTGTACGTTTCAATCGCCTGAAACATTGCTTCCGGAGTTGCGCGTTCTTTCACTAATACAGTTGAAGCTCCTGCTCCTAAAGGAAAGTACATTCCTCCGCCAAGGCCATAGGCGAAAAACAGTTTAGATGCGGACAAGCATCGGTCTTCTTCACTTATATGCAATATTTTTTTCGCATATGTGCTGAAAGCATATTCCATATCATGCTGCAAATGGATGACGCCCTTTGGATTACCGGTGCTTCCGGAGCTGAACAGCCAAAAGGCCTGATCGTCCTTGTTCGTCATGGCTGCATCAAGCTTTTTGCTTGCCCTATTCATCAGTTGGAGGAAATTTAAATGTGTGCCTGATTGTTCGCTTTCACTGTCCGGAATGATAATGATATCCTTCAAAAAGCAAAACCGTTCTTTGTAAACTTCAATCTTTTCCCAAATATCTTCATGGATGATTAAGCCCTTTGCCCGGCTGTTGTTTAAAAAATATTCATAATCGGATGGCTTCATCATGGTGTTGACCGGAATGGGGACAGCACCAATTTTTATGGCGCCAAAAAATGAATAAATAAATTCGGGTGTATCGTGGCAAACCATTAAAAGGCGGTCTTCCAATTTATAACCGAGCTCACGGAGCATGTTGCCTGTCTGATTGACTTTCTCCTGCAATTCATTATAGTGTATGCGCTCATCGCGATAACAAATGGCTATTTTATCGCCCAAACCTTTCTCTACACTTTCATCAATGAACCGCACTGCCGCATTGTAAAGCAAACCTAATCCGCGGAGATCCATTTTTTCACCATCCTATATATCAATTTTTTGAATAGATGAAGCGGCATTGAAGCCGCCTGAAGAAGATATATATTCAGGAGGCTTCACAATATATATGAAAAGCTAACGTTTATATCCCTTTCCAATTTGGTTTTCTCTTTTCTAAAAATGCACTTAATCCTTCTTTTGCATCCTCGGAGCGGAACAACAAGTTTTGCAGCTCTCCTTCGTAGCGGATGGCTACGTTCAATGGCATTTCCTTTCCGTTCATGATCGACAGCTTGATGTTGGAAACCGCATAGCTTGCGCTTTCAGCTATCTTTCTCGCATACTCGAGCGTCCGCTCTCTCGTTTCCGCCTGCGGGAACACTTTGTTGACGAGACCAATGTCCAGCGCTTCCTGCGGTGTCAGCGTTTCCCCTGTAATATTCATATCCAGCGCTCTCGAATACCCGATCAACCGCGCGAGCCGCTGCGTTCCTCCCGTTCCAGCCAGCACCCCAAGCGATACTTCCGGCAAGCCGATTTTTCCTGCTTCATCTCCCATAAAACGCAGATCGCAGCCTAGCGCCATTTCCAATCCTCCGCCGACTGTATGCCCTTCCAAACAGGCGATATATACTTGCGGCGAACGGGCGATTTTATCCAGCGTTTCATTACAGAACAGGCAAAACTGTGTTTTATAGCGCGGATCCGCTGCTTTTAAGAAATTGATATCCGCTCCTGCCGAGAAAAATTTCGGCACATCGCTCATCAGCACGACCACTTTTATGTTTGGATCGAAGCGAAGCTCATCGATCGCTGCGTTGAATTCTTGATAAAACTCCAGCCCATAGGCATTCGTTTTATTGATGTGAAGATGGATTTCCGCCACTCCGCTGTTTTTGACCACCGTTAAATTTTTGTTAGCAGTTGTTTCAACTGTCATCATTATTCTCCTTCCATTGTTCATTTATCATTTGAAAAATCAGGTTTGCGTTTTTCTTGAAAAGCCGCCAATCCTTCTAAACGATCCGGATGATAAATCGTTTTTTGATAACAATCCCATTCCGCTATCAGACCTTTTTCCATTAGTTCTCGAGCAAAACTGTCGACAGCCTGCTTCGCTAAACGGACAGAATGAATTGAATTTTCCGAGATTTTTTCCGCTATGTTAAGCGCTTTCAATTCTGCCTCGCCAGCTTCACAAATATATTCGACAAGTCCTATTTCATACGCTTTTTCGCCATTTATTTTTTCAGCTGTAAAAATAAGCTGCTTGGCCCTGCCGATTCCTACTAATTGCGCCAGTCGTTGAGTGCCGCCGGCTCCCGGGATTATTCCCCAAGAAACTTCCGTCAACCCGATGAGCGCCCCTTTTTCCATGACACGAATGTCACAGGCAAGAGCAAGTTCACATCCCCCTCCAAGAGCCAATCCTTTTACAGCCGCAATCGTCGGCATTGGCAAAGATGAGATATTTGTAAATGTTTTCCTGAGCAATGCGACATATTCTTCCACTTCTCGTTCGCTCATGGACTGCCTTTCTTTTAAATCCGCCCCTGCACAAAACGCTTTGCTTTCACCTCCCGTAAAAATAACTGCGCTTACATTCGAATGATCTTTTATCGTGTTTATCGCATAAGAAAGATCTTTTACTAAAAATTTGCTTAATGCGTTGGCACGTTTTGCGTTATTTAATTGAATGATAGCCACTTTGTTTTGAATTTCTAAAAGAACGCCTGATTCTGACATGAGCATCACTCACTTTGCTTGAACAAGCTGTTCCGCATTTAATTGCTGCAGCCGTTTTTCAAATTTTTCCGGGAACGAAGGAGTTTCCGGGAAATAACCTTCCTTTTTCAATTCTTCACTTTTTTCAACTTTTGCAAGCCAAGCCTTTGCTTCCTCTGCAGCCTCCCTTAATGCTTCTTGAAATCTGTAGGGGACAGCTCCTTGATCAAGAAGAAGTTGTTTTGCCCAATTTTCTGCATAGATGATATGATCGTGTTGTTCGCGGACAAGCTTTTGAATCCGTGAAGCAACCTTGGAATGACTTGTTTTTAACACCGTTTGAAAGACGATATCGATTGCGGCATTGATTGCATATAGCGAAGCAATGAGAGAAATCCAGTTTTGAACGTTTACAGCTGTTTGAAAAGCTTTTCCTGTTTGTGCTTGAATGTCAGGCTTCTTGCCTTTTACCCCTTTTAAATCAAAACACCAATTGTACAAAAGTCTTGCATGCCCCAGTTCTCCTTGAGCCATAGCTATAGCAGACAAGGTCGCTTCCAAATTCGGACCGCTTACACCAACTTCCACTAAACGGTCGCCAAGCACATATTTGTTATCCGCTATTGTCTCCAGCAATTCAATCAAAGAATGCGTTCCTTGTTCCATTACGCTCACAATGCTTCAGCTCCTTTCTCTGAAAATAGCCAATCAGGTTTTTTCACCCAATTCAGCTTGTTTCGTTCCACGACAACCATTTCGGTCCAATCCTCTTCGTCGTACGTAAACGTTGCATACACTTTTGCCAGCTCGCTGTTTTCTGCTTCTACCGTGCCGATATGCATTAAGTTGTCTCCCCGATTAATGCGGGCAAAAATATCATAGGTTATTTTTTCTGCGATCATTTTGCACTTACACCCCAATACTTTAATTTTTCCCTTCCCTCTGGGCTAAGACGGTCGACCGTCCATGGAGGATCCCATACGACATTTATGTGTACTTCCTTTACTTCTTCTTCTGCAAGAAGCCGATTTTTTATATCGCTTTCAATCCAATCCATGCAGGCGCAGGAAACGGCTGTGTATGTCATCGTCACATGCACTTCCCCGTCATTCATTTGAATGTCGTAAATGAGCCCCATATCGACAACGCTTATTGGGAATTCAGGATCCATCACCTCTTTCAGCGCCTCCCAATATTTTTTCGTATCCACAGCTTGTTTTTGCATCATACCACCTCTTTTCTCAGCTGTTCTAATTCTTTTGCCCCTTTTTGAATTCTTCCTACAAACCTTTCATTTTGCGGCCCTCTTTGTTTAAATCGTTTAATGACGTTTTCCCATGTGTCCGGCTGGTCGAACAGCCATTTTTTATTGACTGGATCAAATTTACAAGGGAATGGGACATCGAGCACATATTTTCCTTGTTCTTCATCATAATGAGCTGGAACTTTTACTCCAATTGATTCACAGAATGGAACTGCTGTCGACAGCCATTTTTGACGGAGCTCATCGTTTGTTCTTCCTTTTAAGCGGTATTCAAGCTGTGCGGATCTGGATTTTAAACGGTCTTCTACACCAAAAAATTCAAGCGCCATTAAAAACATCCAATCAACCGCTTTTTGAACTTCCTCTTGCAATTTCGGATCATTCATGGCTGTTCTCATAATGATTTCACCATTTCTAAGATGGAACAATTCTTCTTTATCAACTTTCACTAATGCGCGTTTCCATGGCCCGTAAGATGTATGCTCAAACGCATCCCCAAGCAGTGTGTAGCCGGCGCGGTCAAAGAACGCATTAAACACTCCAAGCTCAATCCAATTTGACAGTTCAAAGTCAAAGGCATAAGGGTTTTTCCATTTATTTGGGGCTCGATTGTACAATAATTCGTCTGTATCTTCGCCCAAATCTTTCAGTAGCCTGAAAGCAATATGTGCATGACCGATTTCATCCTGCATAATGGCGAGTGCTGTAATTTTGTTATTTAAAGTGGGCGCTTGATCATAAACAGTAAGGAGCGGCGGCACACTTAACAATTCTGTATCTCCGACAATAATCAACGTCTGTTTTAATGCCTTTAAATATTCCTCATTCATGTCACCGACGCCTTCAACAATAAAACCGTTTTGAATTTTTTCTTTTAAAAGGGCTGCCTGATCCATTTTTTCACCTCTTTTATATTACGTTTTTATTTATTTCGTCTGTTTAACATAATATTATTTTACAAACGCCTCTTTTGTCAAGAAAAAATAGAAAAATCAAATTTTTTTGTTAATTTAAAAAATAAAAGGTTTTTCTCCTTTCTTTCGTTCTTGTCGTTTTTACGACCGCAAAAAAAAGCGCATAGCTTTTTGCTATGCACTTATCCATTATTTATTTTGTTTATAAAAGGCAATATCGTTACGATTCTCTTTTTTAATTTGCCCTGTGAAAACTAAATACTCCAAGTGCGACAAAGTTTCTGCGATCGCAAACCGCCATTGATGCGAATTCAAGCTTTTGTGCTGGAATAAATCTTGGGCAATGTCATAGGCGGTACGGCCATCCTTCGCAAGTCGAAATATTTGATCCAAGCGCTTTTGATGATGCTGGATGATTTCTGATATTCTGTCGTCAACTCGTTCGATCAATGCCCCATGGGCAGGAAGCGCCAGGTCTACCTTCAATTGCTGTATTTTTTCAAGCGAAGATATGTAGTTTCCAAGCGGATTTTTGCTTGAACCGGGCCATATGCTAATGTTCGGAGTAATTTTATCCAAAATATGATCGGCTGCAAGCAGCAGTCTTTCTTCTCTTTGATAAAAGCAAATGTGTCCATCACTGTGACCAGGTGTCGGTATAACTTCCCATTTTCTTTCGCCTAGAATGACCTCGTCATCCTCTAGAATCGTCAATTCCGGAAACGTTACATGCTTTGCCAAACTTCTCATACTTTCTTCAATTTCATCCGCAAGATCTTCCGGTGTACCGTTTTTTCTGCACATTTCACCAATTTGCTCCGCCTGGCTGCTGTTTTTTCCCCAAACACGCTGCGCCATGGCAAAATCTTCTTTGCTTATATAAGCTTTTGCCCCTGTTCTTTCCTGCATCCACCCTGCCAACCCGAAGTGATCAGGATGAAAATGAGTGAAATAAATCGAATGAATCTGTTCATAACGAACATTCATTTGTTTCAATACTTGCTTCCAAGCTTCAATCGCTTCGGTATTATGAAATCCTGCATCAACAAGGCTCCATCCGTCTGCATCGCGCACCATATAACAATAGATGTATTTCATCGGAAAAGGGATTGGAACCGGAATGCGATATATATTTTTCCCGATTTGTTCAATATTGACCACCATTATGCACCTACTTGCTTTTATTTTAAACAATGTCCATAAAAGGGTTGATCGCTCTGTCCCGATTCGCTTCCAATTCACAATCGGGAGCTTTTTCAAATAAAGTTTCAAAATATCGAATAGCAGGTACAGACAAAAGCTGATGTACATTGAAAAATAGCTCTCTAGCTTTTAAGCCGCTCCAGTCAGCAGGCAGCAGGTCGTTCGGAAACCCCGGGTCGATAAAGAAAAAGCTGCGATATTCATGAACAAGCTTCGTTCTCTCAATAAAACATTCTTGATCTGATAATTCATTATTCCAAATGCGTTCCTTAAAATCATCATACTTTTGCCGATATTGATCAATGAATGATTCATACTCTTTGGCAATTTCGTCAAAATTCCATCCTCTATGAATCAACTCATGATTATCATGGGATACTACTGAACTGGAAGTAAATAAAATCACATACGGCTCGAGATGGTAATCTTTTATAAACTCCATCACCCGATCTTCAATAGGGTTTGGACTTGCCCACGTACCGTGCGAAATCAAGCCGAATCCCATGAGGCTCAGCTCTTTTCGAATTTGATTGCGAAGCTCCCTTTTTTCTTCCGGGACCGAATAGGTCAAAATTCTCCAATTCCCATCCCATTTGTAATTTCTCATTGAATAAACGCGGGCAAACCCGTCCATCATCGTTCTCTTCCCTTTATTTGTAAGAGAATAATAGCTTTTATTGCCAATTTTGCGAACTTTAAAAAAGCCTTGCTGAACCATTCTTAACGTGGCTCCCCGTATCGAAGATTCAGAAATGCCGAAATGGGACATCATTTGAATTAAGCTGCCAATCCAAACTTCTGTGCTGTAATGCTGAATGTACTCACCGAATAGTGTAAACATTAATGATCTTGGCTTCATTTTCTTACACCCGTCTTTTTCCTGAATTTTGCTTTTATTTTTATTATGCTGGATGGAATTCCATTTTTACAAGTTTTTTCTTCAAGATAGGGAGCCTTTTAATCTATTTTTTTATAAGTCTGAAGCTGTTTAAATCGACTCTGCCAATCAGAAAAAAAACGCCTCCTCCTTGAGGAAGGCATATGACTTGTCTTTAAATTTCCGCATTATTTTCTGGATGAAAAAATACCGGCCGTTTATGGCCGATATGCTGCGTCCTTCTTTTTTATATCCCTTTCCAATTTGGTTTTCTCTTTTCTAAAAATGCGCTTAATCCTTCTTTTGCATCCTCGGAGCGGAACAACAAGTTTTGCAGCTCTCCTTCGTAGCGGATGGCTACGTTCAATGGCATTTCCTTTCCGTTCATGATCGACAGCTTGATGTTGGAAACCGCATAGCTTGCGCTTTCAGCTATCCTTCTCGCATACTCGAGCGTCCGCTCTCTCGTTTCCGCCTGCGGGAACACTTTGTTGACGAGACCAATGTCCAGCGCTTCCTGCGGTGTCAGCGTTTCCCCAGTTATGTTCATATCCAGCGCTCTCGAATACCCGATCAACCGCGCGAGCCGCTGCGTTCCTCCCGTTCCAGCCAGCACCCCAAGCGATACTTCCGGCAAGCCGATTTTTCCTGCTTCATCTCCCATAAAGCGCAGATCGCAGCCTAGCGCCATTTCCAATCCTCCGCCGACTGTATGCCCTTCCAAACAGGCGATATATACTTGCGGCGAACGGGCGATTTTATCCAGCGTTTCATTACAGAACAGGCAAAACTGTGTTTTATAGCGCGGATCCGCTGCTTTTAAGAAATTGATATCCGCTCCTGCCGAGAAAAATTTCGGCACATCGCTCATCAGCACGACCACTTTTATGTTTGGATCGAAGCGAAGCTCATCGATCGCTGCGTTGAATTCTTGGTAAAACTCCAGTCCATAGGCATTCGTTTTATTGATGTGAAGATGGATTTCCGCCACTCCGCTGTTTTTGATCACCGTTAAATTTTTCTTTTCTATTGCTACTGTATCTGACATTGCAATTCCTCCTTTATTTATACGTTTAATATTTTATCGTTTCATAAACATAATATACTAAATATTCTAATAATTCAATAGAAATTATATTTTTTTTAAACGATCTTTTTTTATACATATAATTAGAGTCCAAAGAGATTTAATGGTTTGCTGCCGATATAAGAAACAACGCTTTTCGTTTCCGTGTACAAATTCAATGTTTCCAATGCCAGCTCCCGGCCAAATCCCGATTGCTTATAGCCTCCAAAAGGTGTTCCAGGAAATGCAGAAATTGGCGAATTCACCATAACAATTCCTGCCTTTATTTGTGCCGCAACACGGTGTGCCTTTCCATGATCGTTCGTCCATATAGCCGAACCTAATCCAAAAATGGAATCATTTGCTTGTCGGATCACATCTTGCTCGTCGCTGAATTTCATAACAACTACGACAGGCCCAAAAATTTCCTCTTGTGCAACTCTCATATCATTTGTGACATCCCCGATAACCGTCGGCAAATACCAATACCCTTTTTCATACTCTCCGCCTTCCGGTATTTTGCCGCCGTATAAAATTTTTCCGCCCTCTTCCACCGCTAATTTCACGTAATGATCAATTGTTTGCTGATGACTTTTGGAAATGACGGCCCCCATATGCACGCCTTCATCAAACGGATTTCCTACTCGTATACGGGAAGCTTTTTCGAGAAATTTTTCCATAAATTCATCATAAATGTTTTCATGAACAAACAAGCGAGATCTTGCTTCACAAGATTGTCCTGTGTTGTAAAAAATTCCATAAAGCGAACCGTTTACGGCTCCTTCCAGATCACAATCGTCAAAGACGATGTTCGGCGATTTTCCTCCTAATTCCAAAGTTACCCGTTTTAACGTTTCAGAAGCGCGCTTCATAATGTCCTTTCCGGTTTCCGTTTCGCCTGTAAACGCAACTTTGTCGATTCCAGGATGCTCCGTCATATATGGTCCGATTTCAGACCCGCTGCCTGTAATGACGTTCAGGACTCCTGCCGGAACACCTGCTTCATGGCATATTTCCGCAAGCATATAGGCTGTAATTGGAGTGTAGCTAGCAGGCTTCAAGACAACAGTGCAGCCGGCAGCCAATGCAGGCGCCACTTTCCAAGCGGCCATCATGAGCGGATAATTCCAAGGAATAATTTGACCGCATACCCCGACTGGCTCTTTAAGAGTATAGTTAAAAAAGCCGTTTGGAACTTGATTGACATCACCTTGGAGAGTTAAGCATGCAGCGGCATAAAATTCAAAATCTTCAATCGCCTGCATAATTTGCCCCTTGGCAGCAGCAACGGTCTTTCCGCTGTTTAATACTTCAACGCGAACCAATTCTTCAAATCGCTCTCTCATCATTTCCGCTATACGGTTTAACAGGCGAGCTCTTTTCGCTGCCGTCATTCTCGGCCATTTGCCCGACTCAAATGCAGCACGGGCTGCCTCCACCGCTTTGTCAACGTCCTTCTTTGTTGCTTTGGCTACCGTTGCTATGACTTCGCCGGTTGCAGGATTATGCGTTTCGAATACTTCTCCGTTTGAGCTGTCTACATATTGTCCATTAATAAAAAGCTGATAGTGTTTTTTCATATTTTTCATTCCTTTCTATATTTTTTCGACAATCGTGGCGATTCCTTGCCCGACGCCTATGCACATCGTCGCGAGTCCATATCTAACGTCTCTTCTTTTCATTTCATGAACGAGAGTGGTAACAATTCTCGCCCCGCTGCAGCCGAGAGGATGACCTAAAGCAATTGCTCCACCGTTGACATTCACCTTTTCCATATCAAATCCCAGCTCCTTAATGCAGGCAATGGATTGGGATGCGAATGCTTCATTAATCTCGATTAAATCCAGTTGGCTGATAGATAAACCAGTTCTTTGCAGCACTTTTTTCGTTGCTGGAATCGGGCCAATCCCCATATAAGATGGATTCACCCCAGCGACAGCGGAGCCGACAATCCGTGCCAGCGGCTTAAAGCCAAGTCTTTCTGCTATCGATCTCTCCATGATTAAAAGTGCGGAAGCGCCGTCATTGATTCCAGAGGAATTTCCAGCGGTCACTGTTCCGTCTTGAACAAAAGCAGGCTTTAATTTATTCAGCTTTTCCAAAGTCGTATCAGGCCTCGGATGCTCATCTGCATCTACTATCGTTTCTTCCCCTTTTTTCCCTGTTATTGTCACCGGAACAATTTCATCTTGAAAACGCCCTTCTTGTATAGCTTTTCCGGCTTTTTTATGGCTTTCCAACGCAAATTCATCTTGCTCCTGCCTCGAAATTTGATAGCGCGCAGCTACATTTTCAGCCGTCTCGCCAAGACTGATCGGCGGATACATTTCCGCTAATTTATCATTGACAAGCCGCCAGCCGAGAGTTGTATCATAAAAAGTTGGCGTGTCCCTCATTCCAGAAAGCTGCGGCTTCATCATGACATATGGAGCTCTTGTCATGCTTTCGGTTCCGCCTGCAATATAGACGTCTCCCAATCCGCCTTGAATCGCCAGCGCTGCTTGATTAATTGCTTCCAGACCCGATCCGCATAAACGGTTGACGGTCACGCCTGGAACTGTTTCAGGCAAACCCGCAAGAAGCACGGCCATTCTTGCCACATTGCGATTATCTTCTCCGGCTTGATTAGCGCAGCCAAAAATTACATCCTCCACATCGGAAGGATCAATCGGATTTCGCTTGAGCAGCTCTCTTACGACGTGAGCTGCCAAATCGTCCGGGCGGACCTCTCTTAATGCCCCGTTGAACCTGCCGATCGGGGTTCGGACAGCATCAACAATCACAGCTTCTTTCATTTTCTTACCCCCATTTTGACCGTTTTTTCAGGCATTTTGATTCATTTTGAACTTTTCCCGAAGTTACCATCATCAACTGGAATTTTTAATCATATTGATAAAAGCCTCTTCCCGTTTTCTTTCCGAACCATTTGGCATACACCATCTTTTTGATAAATGGAGCAGGCCGGTAGCGGTCCTCCCCTGTTTCTTTAAACATTCCGGCTAAAACAGCATAAACATCATCAATACCGATATGATCCGCCCAGCGAAGGGGGCCCATCGGGTAATTCGTTCCTTTCATCATTGCTTTGTCTATGTCCTCTGCACTTGCAACACCTTCTGTTAAAGCAAAAGCAGCTTCATTAATAATTAATGATAAAATTCTAGGAAATACTAATCCTACACCGTCTTCCACTACTTCGACCTCTTTTCCAACTTCTTCAAAAAACTGCTTAGCTTTCTCAACATTTTCTTTTTCGGTTTGCAAAGCCGGTGCAAGTTCGACAAGTTCACAATCTTCCCAAGGGAAAAATGCGGCAAATCCGACTAATCGTTCAGGATGTTGGAGCCAAGAAGCGGTTTCTGTTGCTGTTACACCAAGACATGTAGACAAAATGACCGTTTCCTTTGGCAATGTTTTTTCGATTTCGACCAATAGTTTTTTCTTTTGGTCGATGTCGAGATTTGTCGTTTCGATCACAATATCAAAATTTGAATGTACAGCCGATTGATCTTCGAGCTGATGGCCTGTTTCGCGCAATTGCGCTATGATCGAATCGGCTAAAGAGCCTTCTCCAGCTACTTTTACAGTGAATGATTTAGTTTTCATAGGGATAATATCCTTCACCGGCCTTTCTGCCAAGCTTACCTGACTGAACCATGCGCTGCTGCAAATAATGAGGACGAAATCTTTCCTCTCCGAAAAAACTATTGTAGACGGTTTCCGTTGTGGAAAAATTCACATCAATACCAATTAAATCTTGCAGTTCAAAAGGACCCATCTTAAAACGTCCAGCCTTTTTCATGATCCTGTCAATCTGTTCGGGCTTCGCCAAACGTTCACCTGCAATTTTCAATGCTTCATTGTAAAAAGGACGGGCAATTCTGTTTACAATAAATCCCGGTGTATCTTCGCAAACAACCGGATCTTTATGAAGAGAAGAGACAAATTGTGCAAGCTTTTTCAACGTGTCCTCAGACGTTTTCACCCCTCTTACGATTTCTACTAAAGGCATTAGCGGAACCGGATTAAAAAAATGAAGACCTGCCACTCTTTCCCCTGTTTTGGTAACGCTTGCAATTTCAGTGACAGAAAACGATGATGTGTTGGTGGTTAAAATGGTTTGTTCTGGACAATGTTCATCCAGCGCTTGGAAAATTTCTTTTTTAATATTGATTTTTTCCGGAACTGCTTCAATCACAAGATCACACGCTTTCATCAGCGATAAATCGGTGCAAGTCTCAATTCGTGATATTGAATCTTGAAACGTTTGTTCCTCCATTTTTCCCTTTTCTACTAATCTGTTAAGGCGTTTTTTAATTTGAGTAAATGCTTTCTGAACGATCGCATCATTTAAATCATAAAGAAATACACGAAATCCATGCTGCACACACGTTTGGGCAATGCCAGAGCCCATCGTTCCGCTTCCTACAACTCCAACCGTTTGGATCGTCAAACAGACTACACCCCCTTGTTCAAATCATTTTGCCATCTTATAAATTCAAAAACGCTTTTACATTGGTTGCAGTAATATTGAGAAACGAGCTGAGCAGTGCCGAAAACAGCTATTTTCTTAACATTTGTAGAATCGCAAAAGGAACAGTGCACCACATATTTGTCGGACACCGGTGTCACCTCTCTGTTATATTACGTTTTTTTTACTATCGTTTATTTAACAAAATATTAATAAAAACAACAGGTTCTGTCAACGAAAAAATTAAAATGTTATTTATTTTCTGGAAATTAAAATTAAAACGGTGGTGTCCAGAAAATCAAATCCCCATTAAAAACAAAAAATCATAAACATCGATATATCAACGTTTCTAAAACATTAAAGGGGGCGTCTATAAGGCCGGAAAATCGACTTATTAGACAGCCCCCTAAAATCAACATATGTATCATTTTTACCTATAAATGAAACGAGAGAATTTTACAGCGAGGGTGGTTTTGACGACAGCTAAACCGCGGCAGTTTTCTTTCTAGTTTCATACTGCTATGAGCGCTGGTTTCGAGAATAGTTTCATACTGCTATGAGCGCTGGTTTCGGGAAACGGTAATATGCAGAGTATGTCCATAAGTCCATAAAATAAAAGTAGAGAAAAACAGTCGTTTTCCTCTACTTCTTTCGATATGAAAGCAGCTGAAGGTTGCCTGCTGCTTTTCAGTGTGAAGTGGGCTTATGCCGCAATCCCTGCAAAATTTTTAACTGGCGATACGATCTTAAGCTTGGCTTGCTCGAATCGCTTGTTCCAGATCGTAAATAATGTCATCAACCGATTCCGTACCGACTGATAGCCGGACAAGACCAGGTGTAACCCCGGTTGCCAGCTGCTCTTCGCTCGTTAATTGCTGATGAGTCGTGCTGGCAGGATGAATAATCAACGATTTCGAATCGCCGATGTTGGCAAGGTTTGAAAATAATTGAACCGAATCGATCAGTTTTCTTCCTGCATCAACGCCGCCTTTGATTTCGAATGTCAGAATGGCTCCCTGACCTTTCGGCAAATATTTTTGTGCAAGTTCGAATGAAGGGTGATTTTTCAAACCTGGATAGCTGACAGATTCGACCGCTTCATGCTCAAGTAAATAATTCGCAACTGCAAGCGCATTTTCACTATGGCGCTGCATTCGCAAATGAAGCGTTTCAAGCCCTTGCAAGAATAAAAATGAATTGAATGGAGAAAGTGAAGCTCCAAGGTCTCTCAACAGCTGAATGCGCGCTTTCGTAATATATGCAGCTTCACCAATGTCATCAGCATAAACGAGACCATGGTAGCTTGGGTCCGGCTCGGTGAACTCAGGGAATTTGCCGCTTCCTTTCCAATCAAACTTGCCGCTGTCGACAATGACGCCTCCGATTGAATTTCCGTGTCCTCCAATAAATTTCGTAGCCGAATGAACAACTATATCTGCGCCGAATTCAATCGGACGGAGCAAGTAAGGGCTTGGAATTGTATTGTCAACGATAAGCGGAATTGAATGTTTATGAGCGATTGCTGCCACCGCTTCAATATCAAGCACATCCCCTCTTGGGTTTCCGATCGTCTCGGCAAATATTGCTTTTGTCTTTTCAGTAATCGCTGCTTCAAGATTTTGCGGATCCGTCGTATCGGCAAATTTTACCGTGATGCCAAACTTCGGCAAAGTATGTGTGAACAAATTATAGGTTCCGCCATATAAGCTAAATGAAGAAACAATTTCATCGCCGCTTCCAGCAATATTCAAAATCGAATAAAAAACAGCAGCTTGTCCAGATGAAAGCGCCAGCGCCCCAATTCCGCCTTCAAGCGCAGCTACACGCTTTTCAAATACATCAGTCGTTGGATTCATGATCCTTGTGTAAATATTTCCTTCTTTCTTTAAACTGAATAAATCTGCCCCATGCTGACTGTCTTCAAATACATACGAAGTCGTTTGGTAGATCGGAACAGCTCTCGACAAAGTCGTCGGATCAGGCACCTGTCCTGCATGTACAGCTAGCGTTTCGGGCTGAAGTTTTCTTTCGTTTGACATAGTTTATTTCTCCCTTCAATTCTAAACTTATATATTCGCAAAATTAAACCTACTAAAATAATAGGTTTAATTATATATAAATAAAATGTACTGCTTGTTCAGCCGGATGTCAATTACTTATCAAAACTTTCAAAAATTTTTTAGACTTCTTCAGTATAGCATAAAATCTCAATTGGAAGATAAACTTTTTGGATATCATTTCATGTAATGGAATGCTTTATAAGTAACCTTTCCTCGTATTTTCATTTGATAATAATTTTCCAATCTACTTATTCTTTTTTAAAGGGAATGCAGGATGAGTAAAAGGAATAAAGAATATACTGAGAGCAGTCCGAAAATGAAATTTCTTAAATTGATGCAATAAAAAAACAGTTTGCCATCATTAAGCAAATGGCGAGGAACTTCATTTTTCTCTTCAGACTTTTTGAGAGGATTTTTCTCGCATCCCGGACAAATTTTTTATCCTTTCACACTTCATCTATTGCTAGTTTATATTTTCATTGACAAAGTCTTAGTAGTTTTTTGAAAATATAGAAAAAATTTTGTTGAAGTGGTAAAATAAGATGAAGTATGCCTATCAGTTGAAGGATGGTTTTAGCAATGACAGAAAATAAAAAACATGCACAAATTCAGTCTTTGCTTGTAGGATTCTCAATTATTGACCTGATTGCCAAAAACGGCAGTCCGATGAAATTTAACGACATTCATCATTATACTAATATAGCAAAAAGCAATTTATATAAATATTTAAATACCCTTACGAATCTCGGTGTCCTTCATCGGGATAAAGGAAGCGGCTTATACTCTTTAGGGAGCACACTCATTCAATATGGAATGGCAGCTGTCAATCAAGAGGACCTCATTGGCAAAATCACGCCATTTTTGCATGAAATTAATGCCAAATCGAAAGAAACGACTCTCCTTGCCGTATGGACAACAAACGGCCCAATGATCGTCAAAATGATCCATAGTCATTTAGGGCTGAACTTAGGCGGACAGGTCGGAACAATCCTTCCGATCTCCTCGGCAGCCGGAAAACTTTTTGCGGCATTTAAAAACGATCCAAGTGTAAACGTTTGGAAGGAATCGGAGTTGTCAAAGCTAAGCAAACAGGCGAAAGACGAGCTAATGACAGAGTTTCAGCTTATTGCCGATCAAAAAATATCGTTTGCGCAGGAAGCTTTAGCGCCAAGCATCGCTTCTGCCGCCATTCCGATTTTTAATTTTGAGCGGGAAATTTTAGGGTCTATTATTGTTGTCGGCTTTGAAAAATCGATTCCAGACACTATCGAACATGAGCTAAGCGAATATTTGCTTATAAAAGGAAAAGAAATTTCCGCCGTTTTCGGATGGAAAGAAGAATAAAAAAGAGGCTTTCTGCACCCTTTTAAAGTAGAAGTGAGATGGAATTTAAAAAATAGGAATTGATTTTTACTATTTCATACCCGTGGTGCTAGTTGAGTCTTAACGCTCAACTAGCCCAAGAACAACAAGGGAGTAAGCCAGTAAAATACCATCCAGTGCCGTTTCAAATCCAGAAACCGAGTTCGCTCGAATCTCGGTGATCCGATACGAATCGACTAAAATCGAAAACACGGTTTCAATCACTTTGCGTTTTCGTTTCATCCACTGTTTCCATGCGTCGGATTGGAGAATTCGCTGATTTTTTCGAACGGGCGTCCAAAAAGCGACTCGATGCTCTTCGTACAGCTTCTTTTGCAGTTTTTGGCTGATGTACCCTTTGTCACCTAGGTTATATGGATGTGGAATTTGCGTCATGACGGTTTCAGCGGCCACCCGATCGTGACAAGACGCTTCAGTGACGACATATCCCATCGGAAGCCCTTGGTCGGTGACCTGCAGATGAAGTTTCAACCCATAGAAAGCGATCTTTTTCGAAGCACAATAGCCAATATCCGCAATTCCACGAAACCGTTTGGCGCGATACATTCGGGATGAATGACACAGCTCGATCGGCAAACTGTCCACGACCGCATACGCATGGTGTTGTCCACGCTTGGCCAGCTGGTGCCGCATCCACTTGATCGCAAAGCCAAGCGCTCGGCAGCGACGGTTGTATCGAGAACGTTCAGGGAACAAGTCCTTGGAAAACAAATTCCCGATCACAAACCGGTGCCAAGCCCGTTCGGAAGTGAAGCCTAACAACTTTCCAAGGACATGGACGGCGATGATGACCTCGTCCTTCTGTTTCAACAAATGAAGATTTCGACGTTGAAGATGAATCTGGATACTCGATAGTTGAGCTGATACAAAACACAAAATCGATACATATTGTTTTTGAAGTTTGGCTCGATCTGTTGTAAAATGAAAGTGCTCTTGCATGTGAATTCTCCTTTTAAATGTTTGGTCGCACTTTCATTTTAAGGAGATCCTCATGCAAGGGCTATTTTTATGCTTGTCTGATTTTATCTAGCACCACGGGTTATTTCATATGTTTCAGTAAAAAAGACGGTGTTCGCCTTCTTGTCATTTATAAGGTCAGATGTTATTTTTATCCTTATATGAAAAACCGAGCGTTAAAATATCAACGCCCGGTTCTTTTGTGTACATACGAAACCCTCTTTTATTGATAACAGAAAATTCTGCTATCATCTTGTCGGTACTATTCTTCCAATAATAATTGATTAATCTCCTCATTTCAGAATCCCACAGCTTTCAAGGCTGTGGCTGACACAAAACTTAATACTCTCTTATTGTTAAATTTAAAATAAAAAAGAGTTTGAGTATGAAAACTCCTATTTTAATAAATCAGGACAGCAACCTGCTCTTATGCTAGTTTACATTTTCCATTAATGGATCTGCGTACGTACCCTCTTTCGGAAAATCCAATTTTTCATCAACTGCTTTCGAAGCTAATAGATTTACTTCCGAAAAAGCTTGATTCTCATGTTGAAACATTGCGTAAATCAACGCAACACAGATGCCGATCGCAGCTATAATCGATAACACAACCCCTATAGAATGCGGGCCAAAGGTAAAATAAGCACCAACATGCTCCCAATTTGTTATTGGACTTGTATTCATTTACTATTCCTCCTTTACATTTTTATCCTTTTATTAACTAGTTTTGCTCTTTGACATGATCATTTTTAATCTTCCATTTTCTTGAGTAGATGGAATTCCTTCCGGAAAAGCTGTTGCAGGTATTTCAGTTAAATCAATACCAAGCATCTCTGCTTGCTTTGGTATTCTCAACATATTAAGCTTTTTCAAAAGCAGTGATGTCCAGTAGCCTGGGAGAAATCCTAGAAGGATCACAACCGCTGCACATACGAGTTGTCCAATAAAAGAGATTTCCGGGCCGTTTATATTGGGATAGCCGGAGGCAAATATCCCGACTGCAAGGACTGACCAGATCCCGATAAATCCGTGGACGGTAATAGCACCTACAGGATCATCAATCCCTTTCCTTTCGAGAAAATTTCCAATGAATGGACACATCAATCCTCCAATGACAGCTATAACAAATGCAAGCGCTGGATGATATAAATCTAAACCCGAACCTACTGAAATAACCCCGGCCAGCCCGCCTGAAGCGACCCAAAACGGTTCCCCTTTTGAACCTAAATATGCCCCTATTAAACCTCCCGCTAATCCCATTAAAGCATTGAATACAAAAGCCGATAAATTGGTAGGATTACCGTAAATCGTCATCCATTCCCCATTTGTAACAGCGATTATACAGCCTCCGAGGAAGCCGAAAAAACCAACATAAATGAGCATCAGCCCTAATAAAGTGGACGGAAGATTATGCGGCAGAATATTAACAATTTTCCCATCCCCTGTATATTTGCCGATTCTAGGTCCTAAATTGATCACGACTCCTAATGCAAAAAACCCAGCTATTGCATGAATAACGCCTGCAGCGGCAACATCATGATAACCAAATTGCGTTAAAAACCATCCTTCTCCGTGCCAGCCCCAAGAAGCAGCTAAATTCCAAATAACTGATCCAAGAATATCGGCAAGAATAAGAAATCCACTTAATCGAACCCGTTCGATCAGCACGCCGGATAAGATGGAAGCTGTCGTAGCAGCAAACAGCGCAAAAGCACCCCAGAAAACTCCACTCGCATGATCCGTTATATTCGGACCCATATTTTCACTCCAAGGCAATGCAGCTAATGCCGCTTCACTCATTCTCGGAATCAAACCGTCTGGAAACGCATTGTATATCCACCAGCCAACAAAATAGAAAGCAGGTAACACGACTGCTAACGTCATAATATTTTTCAAAGCCGTCGCCAATACGTTTTTTACACGGGAGATGCCGACTTCAAGAGTCAAAAACCCCGCATGGATCTGCAGCATGATTGCAATGCACCACCAATAGAATACTTCTATTTGGATTGCGGCAAACTGTTCAAATCCCTCCACATGATCATCCCCTTATTCTAAAGATTTCAAAGCCTTTAACCTACCATTTTTCAGGCCCTCCTTCTTCTGTTTCATGAAATTATTTTTAAATAACCTAAATATGCATCATGGAGCCTAGAATAGTGTCTTGAAACCTCTAACGATGCATGACACTTTTCACACGTTACTTGTTTTTGTGCTGTCAGCTTGTTCAGATGATAACACTTTACACAAAATACCCTTTCCTCTTTCTCCCCCCATCCTTGTGCCTGGATCTCATCTTCATTAAAACCAGCCCGCAATGCCAGTTTTTTCAGCTCTTTTAACATTGACCATTGAGCTGAAAGAAATAGCTTTGTACCGATAAATTGACTTTCAAATATTTTGTAAATTTCCTCACTGGATGTTGATGAAAGGACAGTCGCTTCATTCGGAAAAAATTCTGTCCCCTTATACGAATGAAGGCTGCTATCATTTTTCTTCAATATATAGATTTGTTTCTTCGTCTGTTCTGGAATTTTTTTAATAAACATCAACGTTGGCAAAATCATCGGTTCATCAATGATAAACAAAAATTGTTTCCCAGTGATGAATTGAAATAGATTGCCAGCTTGCTGATTTTGCGCAAAAAATTCATCTGCTTCAGAAGCGCTTGTTTTCCCATCTGCTTTTTTAGTCATTTTTCAACCTCCTTGTTTGTTTTTCAACATGGTCGAATCGAATAAGCAATTTGTAATTTTCTCAATTCGAATTTTTCGAATATCAGGATATTCTCCAACGATAAGCTGCAGCTAGTTCGAATCAATATAAAGCAAACAAAGCATTGCCGTAACTTGATTTCTATCAAATTACAACATAGAAAGATAACGGCTAGTTGTGAAGCCCGGACCGTTCGAGCGTGTAAGCATATAAAGAGCATCTGTTAAAGGAATCCGGCGATAAGTTTCAATAACACGCCCATTGACAAATAGATTCTCCCGTTTTTGTTTTAATTGGGCAGCCGTTTGTTGAAAAAGTTTCTTAGATCTATTAAACGAGTCAAAAACGAAGCGTTCTGCTGCTGGACAGCTTGCAATACTCACATCGCCGAAATGAACCCGTCCTGACGGTGAATATGCTATCGCACTGACGATTCGTTGCTGCGCACTGCTGATGGTTTCTTGTAAAAAAGTCGCATGAACGGGTTTGATATCTTCCACAATCAGCCGGGTGATGCCCCGATCGTTAATCGCTTCTAAAATTTGTTCAGGGTCATCCTCCACGATAACCTCTTTATGGGGCGGCCATATATCCATCCAATAATGATCTAAGTGCTGTTTTCCGACATGGAAAATGAAATAATCAGGATAAATTCGAAGTCCGCCCTCCTCATCTGTTAAATCCTGACGATAAAAATCATAAAATCTGGTGACAGCTGCCATAAGCAAGGCGCTAGCACCAGCACTTCCTGCCGGTTCCCGTACGACTATTCCTAGTCGATCATATTGATGAAATCCCGGCAGCAACTCCTCAAAAGAACATTTCACGTCGTTTATCTTGAATTCAAAATCATCGATTCCGATAACCTTTGTTGTGTGCACAATTCCATTTGCTCCTTTCTTGTATGCTCTTAAAGATCTAAAACAAGACTGCCGGATTTTGCCCTTGAAACACATGTTAAAATGACATTGCTTTCTTTTTTCTCCATTTCGGTAAGAAAAAAGTCTCGATGGTCAATTTCTCCTTTTAAAACATGCAGCTGACAGCTGCCGCATCCCCCGATTTTACATGAATATGGCACATCAATATGAAGCTGTAATAAAGTGTCCAGCAAGCTTTTCCCTTCAGGCACCTCAATCACTTTGTTGCTTTTATTGAGTTTTACCCGGAATGGCTGCATCGGTCCTGATTTTGGCGGTGTAAAGAGTTCAAAGTGGATGCTTTTTTCAGAATAACCAATGACTTTGGCAGCATCGGCAAATCCTTTGATCATGGCCTCTGGACCGCAGAAATAAACATGGGTTCCTATCGGTTGATTTTCCATTAACTTTGTTGACATTTTCTTGTTTTCCTTTGAAAAATAAAAATGAGTTTCCTCTGAAAAAAAAGTGGAGAGATGGCGATAAAAGGCACATAATTCCTTTGAAGGAGCGGCATAATGTATTTCAAATGGAGCCTTCTTCTTTTTTAATTCCTTCGCCATCGAAAGAAAAGGTGTAATGCCAATCCCAGCTGCAAAAAATAAATGGCGTTTTGCTTGAAAGCTTAGCGGAAAATAATTTTTCGGATAACTAATGGAGATCTTATCCCCTTCTTTCACATGATCGTGCCAATAAATTGATCCTCCATTTGAATCCTCATTGCGGCGAACGGCGATTCGATAGTAGCCTGTATTGTCCGGATCACTTGTAAGAGAATAGTGGCGTTCGATTAAGCCTGTTTCAGTTTGCAAATAAGTCGTAATATGAGAACCCCCACTAAAACGAGGCAATGGCGAACGGTCTGCTGACACTAGCTTAAAACTTTTAATCGCAGCTGTTTCATGCGTAATTTGTTCTACAATCACTTCAAGTGTTCGCGCCATCATGTAATCCTCCTCCTTTCATGTTTTTTAAAAACAGCTTCTTCACACGCTATTTTCTTCCAATTTTCCCAATTTCAATCTGTCAAGCTTTTTTCTAAATAGCGAATGATTTCTCCTTTGTATAAACTAAATCCTTTATATTCAGCCATATAGTCAGGTAAATCCTTTAAAACTCGAAAAAAACGTTTCAACCAATCTTCATTTTTTTTCAGCTCATCAAGTGATATTAAATGAGTATGAATACTAAATAAAATCCCATTGCTTCGCGGCATACGAAATAGCCTTTGATCCTCCACTCTTAAGTGGACAAGCTGACCGGCATTTTCTGAAGTTACCTTTTCCTTTTTTGGACCCCATTCATCAAAATTCTCAGGGAACGTGTCAAGGATTGGCTCCACTGTTAAAGTCCAGTTTAACCGTGTCCACGGTTTCCCTGCCTCGATTCTCAAAAGAAAATTGAGGACTTTTTTCGCTAAACCGCTGTCGAAAAAAACCGGTACAGGAGAATGGAACTCGGTGTAAGTCATGCCAATATCAAAGGCAATCGACCAATTGGCAGGAAAACACAATTGTCCTGCATCCATATATAAATCACCGTCTCTTTGCCCCATAAAAATGAGATCCTCTTGAACGTGTCTGCCGATAAAATCTAAAGGCTCGTAGGGCAATGTCGATAGATCGCCAAAAGTAAATGTATGTTTCTCATCCAAAAGCTTATTTTCAAACGTCCATTCATGACCATTTTTTATAACCGAGAAATACTCAGGGTAAATAATGGCAAGTTCATCTATTAAAAATTCCAGCACTTCCCACTGTCCATCGATTGAATGTTCTAAAGATTGAAAAGCACGTTCATGGTGGTTTAATAGTATTTGACGCTTTTTATCTATTTCTTCAAAATATTCGGGAGTAATATCTGCAAGTTTCCCGGATTCTAGAGGCCTCGCATTATTAGAATACCTGTAAGAGTCCTTTTGAAATGGAAATGGGAACCTTTTAATAAGCGGAATTTCTTTGATCATATGTTGGTTAGTCGTTTTTACACTCACTGCCCTCTCTCCTCCTCACGATCAAAACTGGATGAAAGAACCTCCCCATGAAGCCGCGTTACGACAAGGGGAAATTCTTTCATTTGTTTAATTTAAAAATGTTGGCTCCGGCAATCGATGTGCCGTATAAATCGCATCTCCATCGCTTTCAGCATCAAAGATCACTTTCGTTTCAGGGGTAAAGATAAAAACATCTCCCGCTTCCCCTACATATTTGTTTCCTTGTTCATCTCTGACGATGATCTGCCCCTTTATAATTACCTTTACTTCTAAGTAAGTATACAAAAATTCAAACTCTTCCGACTTTTGCATAGAGAAATATCCAATTGTTAAAGGCTTCTCTAATGGGCTAATCGGAACGTCAATAATTTGACTTTTCAAAGCCGGTATACTCAAAACATTGTTCAACTCAATTTTTTCATACGTTCCAGCTTTTATTAGCTGAATTCCTGGCTTTTGACTTAAAAATTGATGATCCATAGCTGTTACCGCTGATTCACTCATTCTTTCCACTCTCCTTTTTCAATTTTTATAATCAGAGTTATGTTATGTTTTGTAACAAAAAATGTATTATTTTATAACTCTGATGATCCTATCATAATAACAACCGTAACGTTCTCACAACCGTTTTTTCTCAAATGGCGGGAATATTCACAAAAATCTGTAAAATGTTCTGACAATTAGAGCTTTTCCTTTCGGATCATTCAACATGAGCAGGCAATGAAATTTTATTTCTTTGAGAACTTAACATTATTAGCGCCAATAATGAGATCAGCAACGATGTTTTACACGGAAAGGAGACAGGGAGAGTACCGAATCATTGTAAAATGTAATGACAAGGTTTTTGATTTATTCCCACTATTTAGGAAATCTCTGTTTCTTTGAAAGAATCGTCTATGTAAAAATAAAAGCACAATATTCATAATATTGTAATTTTTGTTAACATTCTTAACAGTAACCTTTAAAAAGGAGTGATGTCAATGGTAGTCAATCAGACAGAACTGCAGGAAGAAATTATGCAAATTCCAAAATGGTGGTCTTACCCAGAAGGATTCGAAAAACTAATTGAAAAAGCACATGAATTAGGCAAAAAGGAGCTGCTGCCCCGTGCTTCTATTTCAGACAAGGAGTGCCGTTATCCTCGGGAAAGCTTACAAGCAATTGCGGATGCTGGATTTGGAGCAGTTACAATCCCTGTTGACGACGGAGGCCTTGGCGCTGGACTAACTGGATTTGCTTTGTTAGCCGAAAGTTTTTCTCAATATTGCGCTTCCACTACTATGTGTTGGGTTATGCACACTGCTGCCGTCCAAACGCTTTATACAGCTGGAACTAGAGAGCAGCGGCAGCGTTATATTCCTGGGGTGCTAAAGGGAAAGATTGGCGCATTAGCCTTTAGTGAACCAGCGACTGGAAGCCACTTCTGGAATGTTGTTAGTTCGGCTCCCCGCAAAGGAAACGGATATTTGTTAAATGCGGAAAAATCATTTGTCACCAGTGCGGGCGAGGCGGATTGGTATATTGTTTGCACCAATTATCCAAATAGCATAGAAGACGATCCATTAATGTTTTTAATTGTAGATCATAATCAGAAGGGAATCGAATATTTTCCTTTTTCAGCTATGGGGCTTCGCGGAAATTCAAGCGGACCGATGAAGTTTAAAGATGTCTTTGTCCCTATTGAAAATCGTCTTGGGACTGAAGGCGGAATGAATGTTTATAATGAAAACGTCATTGATCCGCTCTTTTTATTAGGCACAAGTGCTTGCTGGGTTGGTATTGCTCAAGGAGCCTTGAATGCAGCAATTGACCAGGCAAAGAAAAAAGTCCATAAAGATACAGGAAAATCAGTTGCCGGCTACCAAGTCATTCGCCACGAATTGGCAAAAGCGCAAATTTTAATCGATAGTGCAAGAAGCATGCTTTATCGTACAGCTGAAGGGATGGATCAATGTTTAAATAGTGGAAAAGAATTGTCAGAATGCTTATACCCGCTTTGGGAACTCAAAACTCATGCAGCAGATATAGTCATACAAGTTACAAATCAAGCATTACAAGTTTCTGGAGGAAGAGGATATCTAACCGGGCAAGTGGAAAAATTTTTACGTGACGGTCGAGCAGGTGCAGTCATGGGACCCACAAACGAAATATTGCGCGAATGGATTGGCCGCACGTTAATTGGTGTTCCTTGGTTTGAATAATTTGTATCACTTGATCTGAAATATAACTGTTTGTGCCAATAACTTGTTTCTGAAATGCAAAAAAAGAGAATCGTTAGCCGAATAAATCGCCTTACGAGAGGAGGGAGCCCTGCCTTCCGATTAGTCGAAAGATATTTCAGAAACAAGCTCCACACCCTTTTGTATATTTTTTGCTTAAAATAGTTTTAAAGAAATAAGAGAACAAAACGATCACATGACGACAGATTTTTAATCTTTTTCTTTACAGTATAAAAAATTAACAATAATCGGCTGTTTTTCTTTGTCGAAATCTACTTGTTGTGTTTTTACAAATTCATCAAAACAAACATGAAGGGGCTGTCCAAAAAGTCAGGGTAACTGACTTTTTGGAGCCCCTCATTTTTCACTTTTTAAAAAAAATGCACAAAAAAATCGTCCTTTCTAGTAAAATGAAGTTACCACACAACATTACAGAAAGGACGATTTTTTATGAGCAATCATATGATTACTCGTGAAAATTATAACACACAAATGACACTTCCTCTAGATGGAAAAGAAGAAAAAACTCCTGCCAAAAGAAATTTAGCCCCTACTTTCAAACCATATAACAACCGTCAAGTTCAAATGATTTATGATATTGAATCTCTCATACCCGAACATCACGTGGCACGTGTCGTGGACGAAATGGTGGAGGCGATACCAGATAAACAATTGTTTTCTCATTATAAAGGCGGCGGCAGAAGTTCCTATCATCCCAAAATGATGCTGAAAATCATTCTGTATGCTTATTCTCAAAAGGTTTATTCCTGCCGAGGAATCGAAAAACTCGTTAAAGAAAATATTCCTGCCATGTGGCTTTCAGCGATGCAACAACCAGATTTTCGCACCATTAATGAGTTCCGAGGGGAACGGATGAAAGCTTTCATGGATGAGCTCTTTGAAGTCATGATTCTCAAATTGATAAAAGAACATTACATCACGATGGAAAACTACTTTTTGGATGGCACTAAGATCGAAGCCAATGCCAATAAGTATTCTTTTGTGTGGAAAAAATCCACTTTGAAATTCGAAGAGAAATTAAAAGAAAAAATCCAAGAAACACTAAAGCACATTCATGAATTAACCCAATTAGAAGCCGGAACAGGGCAAAAGGAAAGCGATCAACATACAGAGATCACCGAACAAAACCTGGAGGAAATCGCAAAAGAAATAGAAGAAAAAGTTGAAACGCTAACGGAAGAAATCGAAAAGGAGACCGATACATCCATTCGGAAAGAGAAGCGAAAAAAACGCAGTCAATTAAAGAAATCGGTGAAACAAATTCGGGAAGATTTCCTGCCCCGAATGGCAAGATACAAGGAACAAAAGGAAATGTTCGGTGACCGTAACAGCTACTCGAAAACAGACAAAGACGCAACCTTCATGCGCATGAAAGAAGACCATATGAAAAACGGTCAGCTCAAGCCCGGATACAACGTGCAAATGGGGACAGAGAATCAGTTTATCTTGTTTTATACTATTCATCAACGACCGACCGATACACGTTGCTTTATCCCACATATGGAGAAGCTAGCCTCCACTTCATTACCGATGCCCCAAACAGTTATTGCGGATGCAGGCTATGGTAGTGAAGAAAACTATGTATATGCAGTTGGTGATGAGAAAGAGCCCCGGTTTGAGTTTCTAATTCCTTATGGGAGCTATGTAAAAGAACAAACACGTACATACAAAAAAGACATTAAAAATGCCAAAAACTGGACCTATTGTGAAGAGGATGATTGTTTTATTTGCCCGAATGGAAGGAGAGTAACGTTTAAAAAATACCAAAACAAAAAGAATCCATCTGGCTATGAACAAAGCTTCAAAATATACGAATGTGAAGATTGTACCGATTGCCCATTGAAAGCGAAATGCACAAAAGCGAAAGGCAACCGACAAGTTCACTGGAATCCCATCTTCGAAGAAATGAAAGCAAAGGCCAAAACAGCCCTTGAATGTGAAGAGAAAGCCGCTATCTACGCTCGACGCAAAGTCGAGGCAGAAAGTGTGTTCGGTCACATCAAGGGCAATCGGTCGTTCCGCAGATTTTCTTTGCGGGGCCTCGACAAGGTACATGTCGAGTTTGGGATTGTGGCATTAGCCCACAACTTCCTGAAAGTAGCCGGCATCCGCCAGCTACTTTCAGATAAAAATCGAAAAAATATAAAAGCAAGTGGAGAGAAACGAATTGTTTTTCTCCACTTGCTTCATTTTAGGGACTTATCGGACAGCCCCTTCTTTTATGCGTATACAATTGAATTGGTCATAGCTTTGCCGTTTTGACAACCAATGAAAAATACATTGCCATGCTAGGACATTTGAGAAGCAATATCGTTTGATTTACCCTTCTCTTCTATCGACTGATCAACATCTGAATAAGCCGGTTCTTGATGAAAGCTTAAATCAAGGCCAAGCAGCTCGTCTTCTTTTTTCACACGCAACGGTGTAAACAGCGAAACAATTTTCAAAACAATATATGTTCCTACTGCCGCAAGCAAAACAGCCACAATCACTCCTATAACCTGATGGAACAGCTGTTCAGGATTTCCATAAAACAAACCGTTATTCCCTGCCGGATTCACTGACTTAGTAGCAAAAAGTCCTGTTGCAATGGATCCCCATATTCCGCAGATGCCATGTACTCCAAAAGCATCTAACGTATCATCATATTTTAGACGTGCTTTCACAAAATGGATAGCAAAATAGCAGATAGGGGCGGATGCAAGTCCAATAATCAAAGCTGAAGGGATTGTGACAAATCCTGCTGCTGGAGTTATGCCAACAAGACCGCCTATTGCCCCAGTGGCAGTTCCTACTAGCGTCGGGCGCTTGCGAACCATCCATTCTATGATCAGCCATCCCAAGCCCCCGGCTGCTGCGGCAACTTGTGTATTGGCAAAGGCAAGAGCGGTAATACCATTTGCACTAAGTGCACTTCCTGCGTTAAAACCGAACCAGCCAAACCAAAGAGTGGCCGCTCCAATAAGAAATAAAACAATATTATGAGGAGCATCATTTTTCTTCATATGTTCATATCTCGGCCCAATTACGAGTGCAGCTGTTAATGCGCTAACACCGGAAAGTATATGAACAACCGTACCTCCAGCAAAATCAAGTTCGCCCATGGCAAAAAGCCATCCGCCTCCCCATACCCAATGAGCCATTGGTGCATAAACAAAGGTGATCCATAAAACCGAAAACATTACCCATGCAGGAAAAGAAATACGCCCTGCAATTCCTCCGGAAATAATCGCAACCGTTATAGCAGCAAATGCACCTTGAAAAATGGCAAATATATAATGAGGGATGGTTAATGAACCAAAAGCAGCCTCTCCTCCTACTCCGTTAAATGCCAGGTAGTCCAGTTTTCCAATGATTCCCCCTACATCCTGTCCAAAGCTGAGGCTGTATCCCCATAGCACCCAAACAATGGTCACAGTTAAAAGACTGACAAAGCTGTGCATCATCGTTGATACAACATTCCGTTCACTTACAAGCCCTCCATAAAAGAGAGCCAAACCAGGTACATGCATAAAAATAACGATAGCCGCTGCTACGAGCAACCAAGTTGTATCCCCCGTATCAACCACCGGCTCGTTCTCTTGCGCAAAGGCTGAAATCGGAAAAAGGAATAAAAGATAAAGAAGAAAAACGAAAAATATTGAAGCTCTTTTCTTTACGAAACCATCCATAGGAATCCTCCTCCTTACTTTTTTCATTACTCTAGCTTTCGGTAGCGATTTGTTCAAAACGATTTAATCGAAAAAAGGAAATATCATGTTTTGTTTTCCCAAGCGTGACTAAATCTGCTAAAATGCTCCCAACGATGCTGGCAAACTTAAACCCATGTCCGGAAAATCCACCGGCTAACAACACATTGCTGAAGTTTGGATGAAAATCGATAATAAAGTCGCTATCAGGAGTAAGTGAATATAAACAAATTTTACCATCGGTCAGCTCGCCGGCAGCCTGCGGCATATATTTTTCAAGAAAGCTTCGTACATCACGTTCATCTTCACAGTAAGAACCAAATAGTCTGTTCACGGAATCTGGATCACTTTCAATCCCCATGTCATGACGTCCTATTTTTACACCTGTTTTCCGAAAATTCGGAAAACCATAATAATGACCTTCTTTTGTGTCAAAGACAAAAGCAGGAAATTGACCAAAATCATATAGTCCATCCTCCAACGGTGCAAACCATGCAACAGGTTTTCGGATCACTTGGATCGGAAAATCGAGTTCCGGCAATAATTTCGGAATCCATGCACCAGCTGTGATCACTAAATTGGCTGCTTGAAAACGTCCCTTCTCCGTAATGACCTCCGACATATCCGATTGAATGGACAGCTTTAAGACAGGATTGTTTTCCAACAGTTTGGCTCCCAGTTTTAAAGCTTCTTCTTTATAAGTTTGAATACATACTTCACATAACAAAAATCCTGCTTGGGGATCAAAACAGGCAGTAAAATCTTCGGGAATTTGAATGCCTTGCCATTTGTTCATCACCATGCTTGCTGTGAACATTTCAATTGGGAGGTTGTGATGAATAGAGCTTTGAATCGTTTCATTGACAAAAGATGAATCGCGTTCGCCGACAACTAAAGTGCCTGTTTGATAAAATAACGTTTTTCCTGTTTGCTCTTGCAGTTCCATCCATAACCGGTATGCTTCTTTAACTAAATCAACATATTTTTCCCCTTGGCCATAACCAAATCGCAGCATTCTTGTTTCCCCGGCGTGGCTTGCAAAGGAATTTGGAACAGAAAATTGATCAATCATCAACACGCTTTGACCATTTTGGGCTAAATAATAGGCTGCAGCACTTCCTGCAGAACCTGCTCCAATAACAATCACATCGTACATCCCGTCATAATTCATACGAATTCCTCCATATAAATCAATACGATTTGTTTTTAGTAGCCTTTTAAATATTTTTCAACTTCCCATTCGCTGACATAGTCATGATATTCTTTCCATTCAGCCTTTTTTCGTTTAATAAAGGTCTCCATAAATGTTTCCCCTAGTGCCTTGACTAACACTTCATCGCTTTCTAATGCTTCAATCGCTTCATTCAATGTAGAAGGCAATTTGTCAAATTCATTTTCTATCGAATGGAACATGTATAAATTTCCGTTAAATGGATCTCCTGGATCCATCCGCTTTTCGATGCCGTCCAATCCCGCTGCTAAAATCGCAGCAGTCGCCAGGTACGGATTACAGGAACCGTCCATGGCCCGAAACTCAATCCTTCCAGCATCAGGAATGCGAATAAGCTGTGTGCGGTTATTCCCTCCATAAGAAATAAAATTAGGAGCCCATGTAGATCCAGATGAGGAATTTAACGCTCCTAGCCGCTTGTAAGAGTTGACAGTTGGACAGACAATAGCAGCCAAGGCTTTTGCATGATTGAGAATACCTGCAATAAAATGATACGCGACTGCAGACAATCCAAAGCCTTTTGGATCATGAGCATCTTCAAATACATTTCGTTCTTCCCGCTCATCCCATAAGCTTAAGTGCATATGGCAGCCATTCCCGGTCAGATTGGAAAATGGCTTCGGCATAAACGTGGCGATTAGTCCTCGTTCCTCTGCCATGGTTCTAATCATATATTTAAAAAATGTATGCCGATCAGCAGACGTCACCGCATCTGAAAAATCAAAATTGATTTCAAATTGTCCATTGGCATCTTCATGATCTGCTTGTGTGACATTCCATTTCAATTCATTCATATACTCAATCAAAGTGCCTAAAAATTCGATATTTCTCATAAGCGCCTGCTGTTGGTAACATGGTTTCAATTCTTTATCCTGTTCATCAAACGGGGCAATTTTCCCGTCTTCTCCCTGTTTCACAAGGAAAAATTCCGGTTCCACTCCCGTTTTCATCGTATATCCCATGCTTTTTGCTTGCGTCAGCACATTTAACAAAATCGTTCTCGTACAAAACGGCCAAGGAGTTCCATCTTCCGTTAAAGTTCCGGCAAACCAAGCAATCTCTTTATTCCACGGTAATATAGTCATAGAACGCAAATCAGGGATGCACAATATATCGGGATCATGCGGTCCGTGGCCGAGATCGCCTACAGCAAAACCGGCGAATCCAGCCCCTGATTGGCAGACTGACTGTAAACGGGAGGAAGGAATTAATTTCGCACGTAAAGAACCGTTCAAATCCGAAAAGGAGGCTAACGCCAATTTGATCTTTTTACCTTCGATATATTTTAACGTCTCCTCCAACACCTTGTTATTGCTTTCCACTATACCGATCAATGATCATCACCATCCCTTATTTTTTACACTTTTAAAAGATCTTTAAATGAACTCCCATGGTCAAGGCTTGCAAAATACGGTTTTTTGCCCCCTAATCCTACTAGAGGAACTCCTGTAATATAGGAGGTGACTAATGTTAACGAGCGCAAATCGGTAGGATCTAAATCACTGACTCTGCTTTTTCCGCACGATCTTGCAAAAATTTGCATTTCCATCGTGATCGAATTGATATAATTCTCCACTCTTTCAGCGGCAGCTGTAGGATCTAATCTCGCCATTAACTCAGGATCTTGTGTCGCAATACCGACCGGGCATTTACCCGTATGGCAATGATGGCATGCACCAGGTTCTGTCCCTAAGGCATGGTAGTCTTCTATATAAATTGGCCGCTGGCAATTAAGGGCAATTAACATTGCTGAACCCATATAAACGACATCCGCACCTAGTGCGATGGCTTTCGCTGCATCAGCGCCATTACTGATTCCGCCGCCGATAATTAGCTTTACTTCGTGCTTCATACCGATATCGTAAAGTGCTTGAGCTGCTTCAACTACAGCGGAAATGGTCGGAATCCCTGTATGATCCAATTGGATTTCCGGTGAGGCAGCGGTTCCTCCTTCCATTCCATCAATGACGACTGCTTCCACCCCAACCTTTGCCGCCAGCTTTACATCATCATAAACGTGTCCGGCCCCAATTTTAATAAAGATCGGCACTTCATAATCAGTCGCTTCCCGAATTTGCTCTACTTTTACCCCTAAATCATCTGGCCCCATCCAATCGGGGTGCCGGCACGGGCTTCGTTGATCGACTCCTGCAGGAAGATCCCGCATTTTTGCCACTTCTTCAGAAACTTTATGTCCAAGAAGCGTTCCGCCCGTACCTGGTTTGGCACCTTGGCTCACGACAATTTCTACCGCATCGGCTTTTTTCAAATCATAAGGATTTAAACCGTAGCGGCTCGGAAGCAATTGGTAGACCAATTTCTCCGAATATTCACGTTCTATCGGATGCATGCCCCCATCGCCCGTACATGTACTGATGCCGCATCTAGTCGCTGCAATGCCAAGCGCTTTTTTAGAATGAGCATTAATCGCCCCAAAACTCATCCCTGCAATCATGATCGGTGTTTCGAGTACGAGGGGACGTTTCACCTTTCCTTCTCCTATAACAACTTTTGTATCGCATCGCTCCCGATACCCTTCCAGCGGTACCCTTGACAGTCCTGCCGGAGTAAAGACGAGATCGTCAAAGGAAGGTAAGTCCATTCTTTTTGTAGCTTGGCCGCGGATGCGATATCGTCCAATCTGAGCTTTTTCTTGAATTTCTTCAATTTTTTCCGGACTCCACACCTTGCTTTTTCTTATAAGATTTCTTTCCATACGCGAAACTCCTTTTTATTAAAATGATGAAGCAAGCCGTTAGGAACAATTTTTTGAAAAGAGGGCGGCGGTTCTATTTGATAGAAATCAAGCAAACTCTTTATCTCATCTTTTTCCTCTTCCGACACTTCCTCTACCTTTGTTCCATTCCCCAGCTCCGCAATTTTCCCGCCAACATAGATCACTCCATCATACATGGAATCTCCCAGCGCTTTCCCAGCATCTCCACAAATAATCATTTTTCCTTTTTGCATCATAAAACCGGTCATATATCCGGTATTACCGCCAATAATTAAAGTCCCTCCCTTCATGCTGATTCCCGCCCTGGCGCCTGCCTCTCCTTTGACAACTACGATACCGCCTCTCAGCGAAGCTGCACAGGAAGACGCTGCATTTCCATTTACGACAATTTCTCCGCTCATTAAATTTTCACCAACTGCCCAGCCGCAATTCCCGTTTATGGTCGCTGTCACCTTATCACATAAACTCACTGCATAGTAGCCGACATCTCCGTTATAAATGAGATGAATCGGATCTGTTATGCATACTCCAAGGTTATGGCGTGCGAGAGGGTTTTCGATGATGACCTCCTTTATATTATTTTTCGCAAAATCCCGAATCATTTGGTTGATTGAAGTCACCGTTTCACTCTTGCAATCAATTACTATACTTTCTTTCACAGATTCCATACCAATACCTCCTCTGCCCCTGGTTCTCTTACTGGCAAGCTTTCCCCAAAGCCATTTGTAATTGCTAAGCTTTCAGAAGCAAAAGCGATGAAATCATCAGTTTCCGCAAGCACAATCGGCTTCATACTAAAAGGTTCTTTTGCTAAACCGACTGCTGTCGGCGTAACAGCAATATAGCTAAAAGAGCCGTCTAAATCATGAACAGATGCTGTCATTGCTTCTTTTAAGCTGGCTCCTTTCTTCATTTCATCTACTAAATAAACGGCAATCACTTCCGAATCGTTTCCGGTTATAAATTGATAGCCTTTCTTTTCGTAGTATGCTCTCAATTTAATGTAGTTTGTCACATGGCCATTGTGAATAATCGTTAAATCTTTGAAAGAATTGCAACAGAGCGGCTGCGAATGGGAAATATCGACTTTGCTTTCTGTCGCCATTCTTGTATGGCCTACAGCAACTTGCCCGTCATATACGGAAAGCTTAAATTGCGCATCTAAAAGATGAGCTCCCCCTAAAGATTTCAACACTTCAATCGATTCTCCGATGTTTGCGACTGAAATGTCTTCGTCCAGCTGACTGATTCCTTGAACAATATGTTGGATATCTCCTGAATGGAAAATTTTTGTTCTGACGTAATTGCCATGATCAGATGAATACAGCACATCTGCTTTATCTTTTAAGAAGGAAATGATTTTCTCCCCGTTGCCCCTTGTTTCATAATTCACATCAACATATAAGACGTTCTCTTCCTTTGGATGGAGAATGGCAACTCCTGTTGAATCAGGACCTCTTCGAAACAAACTGTCCAGCATTGCCAATATGACTTCGCCTGTTTTCCTTTTGTGATTTGGATTTTTAAAGATGACACCACTGATCCCGCACATCTTTTTTCCCTCCAGTCGTTGAAAAATTTTTGGAACTTTTTGTGAGAGGTTGTGGTTATATACAATATTCCATAATTTTTTCCCAAAAAAAAGCTCATTTTATCGAATATTGGGAAAATTACAAAAACCATGTTACCTTTTCTTCCATAGGATGGACTTTTTCATCCTTTGGTCATCTGTTTGGTACCCAGCCTAGTTCTTCGGAAATTTCATTTGCGGCTCTGATTGTGGTAGATATTAAACCGGCTAACTCATCTTTCGTAAAACGCGTTTCCGGCCCGGCAACACTTAAAGAGGCGATCACTTTATTTTCCCAAGAGAAAATAGGAGCTGCCACACTGGCGGTTCCTTCTGTTGTTTCCCCGAAAGAAATACAATATCCATGCTTTCGAATTAACATTAAATGTCGGTGAAGATGATCCACGTCTTTTATCCTTCCATTTTTTACAAGATCTTTAATCACTTGGCTTCTTGTTTTCTCTTCCAAGTATGCTAAAATCACTTTTTTCGAAGCACCTACGCATAAAGGAAGACGCATTCCAATCGGTTCGACAATTCTAAGCCAATGCGGCGAATCAACACAATCAATAAACACGCCTTCACATCCTTCCGGTACGGTCAAGTACACACTTTCCTTTGTTTTTTGGGCCAGCTTTTCCATAATTGGTACTGCAGCATTACGAACCGATAGATTGTCTCGTATGGAAAGACCTAATTGAAGCAATGTAAGGCCTAGACGGAATTTTCTCGTTTGTTTGTTTTTATACACAAATCCATACTCTTCTAAACAAGTCAGCAATCGGTGCACCGTTTGAACGGGAATACCGAGCTTTTTACTGATTTCCGTAGTACTCCACTCTTCTTTATTTTCGTTCGGCTGAATAGTTTGCAATAATAAAATCGTTTTCCGAATCACCTCTGACATCTAAACCCCTCCTATGTAAAAAAATTTACATAATGAGAATGGAATGTTTGCTTTTATATTAACGAAATAAAAAATGATACAACGTTGTTTTGTCAGATCGGCCAACATACTTTTTATATTTTTTCCCATATAATGAGATTTTTTACCGGAAGAGGTTGAGGGAGGAATTTAATAAACGAGCAAGTTGAGTTAATTTTTCTCTTCTCCATTTTCTGTGGTTCTCTAGAGGCGAACTGGGGATGTATATCGGATCATGTAACAATTTGCGAATTTATTATCCAAGCAATATACGACAAAATAATCCGTCATTTGGATGCACTTGTTGAAAAAGCGCAAATTGCAGCTGGTTGACCTTGTATCCTGAAGGTCTCATAAAATGGGGGTGTCTAATAAGTCGTTTTTACGGCTTATTGACGCCCCCTTTAATGTTTTAGAAACGTTGATATATCGATGTTTATGATTTTTGTTTTTAATGGGATTTGATTTTCTGGACAGCCCCATGTCTCTCTCGTGTCGTAATGAAAATACCAGCCAAAACGAATAGTACACCAGCCAGGATGCCCTTAATAGTTCTTCTTTAGTTGAATGGTTTTAGTGTACTCGATTACACTTTCGTGAAAAGTTCGTATTGACAACAAATTCCGCTTAGGATAAGGTCAATCCGTTTCGAAATTCACTTACATATTTAAATTGTCGGTTTTGTATAATATTGTCTTTCAGTTACAAAATGCCTAAATAAATCCAAACCTTCATTATAAAATAAATGCTTTGATAAAAATTGAAACGTTTATCCTTTCTTTGCTTTAAAAAAATCCCCTCCCATGTAGACGGTTAGGAGCATAAAATCATTACATTTAACTGTCTACCTGTTAGGGGAAAATACGAGACCTGCTCAATTTTTAAAAATGGTAACATACTTACCATTTTGGAATATAAAATTAAGCAAACTTATCATAACGTTTTTCAGATGCGGCAGCCCCTTCGGAAATCGATGTAGATGACATCCCCTTTTTTCGTTTGCCATACCTTTTAGTGATGTCTCTTTTCATTCTGGCAATAGTCATAATTTCAAATTTGTCGCCGTCATCCAATTGACGGAGGATTTCGATTAGTTCCTGCTCTTCTGGTGAAAGTTCGTTTTTGTCATTTTGTTGATCGATCATTTCGTTTTCACTAACTTTTATAGATGGATCGGCAAAAAGAGCAGCTGAAGCTTTAAATAGATTCATTAGTGCTTCAGGATCTAAGCTGACCGAACTGTTTTCGCCTATCAAACATTTTATGGTCAAATCCTGAAATCTTTTAAACAATGGAGATTTTTTAATTTTATCGTCTTCAACTGAAGCACGGTCAGTCATTTCTTGTAAACAAGAATCTGACGTAAATTTATCATTAGTTTCAGAAATCGGAACACTAGTCAAATAAGCCTCGCCGTATAGCAAGTAATCATTACTCACTCCTAAAACTCTGCTTATTAATGATAGATTCTCAGCAGAAACTGAAACTGCTCCTCTTTCAATTTTGCTTAGTGCGCTATTCGTAATACCAGTAGCTTTTGCCATTTCCTCAAGTGTCAAACCTTTTTCTTTACGAATTCGTCTTACCCGACTGCCCAATTCCTTTTTGAAATCGCTCATTTTCTGTCAACCTCTCTATAATCTTCCTAAAAGAAACATTTTTAGTCCTAAAGGAAAATTTTGTTGATTTTCGTCTTATAGGAATATATAATGTAATCAAAAGTGGTAACCGATTACCTTGTCAAACAAAAATAAAGTGTAAATAGATGTAAAAGTTCGACAATCTGCGTAAGTTTCCTAGTCCATTGGTCCAAAAGAACCGTCATAGGTCATTTCATGAAGGTTACCGATGGACTATATATCCGTTTGAATAATCAGCGCGCTCTATATTAATCATCACAACCGCTTTTGCAGCCTTGAAACTGAACTAGCAGTTGAATCATTGCAGCAACAATATCATGCAATCCAATGATTGGAATGAGCAAGCTGTTGTTCCGGTGCAGATGCTTTGGATGAAACAGGTACAGCGTGCTGACTGAAAAATGCAGCATATCAAATGTTCTTTATGCCCGGAAAGCCTTCTGATTATTGATCTTAACAATGAAAGAAATAGACGAGCTCAATCAAAGGCTGCTATACCCATTCGAAGTCATCAAGCAGAGTTTTGCTATCTAAAATAATTCTTTGAGTTGTTGTATAAATACATTCAAATTCATACATAAACTGTTGAATCATATGTCCTTTAAAAATTGCCAATTTGAGGTATCGAGAAAACAACTTGTTCCCAACTACATCAATCAGTTGAAGATATACAAATGGAAATGCTTCACTGTTTTTTAATACCATCTGCATTAAATTCTCCGAAATATAGATAGTCTCTAAATAGAGCTAGTACTGGCATGAATTGAGGAACTTGGTTCTTTTATTTGTCCACAGTTTGGTTTTACAACATGATGAGCAGGCTTAATCTCCTGAACAATCTGGTCGATATGAAGCTTTAAGGATGATAAAAGCTCCTGCTGCGTTTCTCCGTCCTCGTTATACATGAAAATCTTTCGGAGATAGCACCAGGACATAGTTAATCAGCAATAGATTTTTGAATCAACATCTCATAACGAATTCTGGTCCTCAAATATAGTTATGACTCCCTTTCATTCTACCAAAATTCGGCATAGGGAAACAGAATGATCATAGAAAGTCCTGCGGTAATATGTCAAGGTGAAAAATCATAGAAATTGGAAATTCCCTTGTCCGATGATCCGAAAAAAGGCAATACTGAAGAAACCCAGTATTGGCACATGTAATAAACTGGGTCTAAAGGTTGATATTGGTATACCAGATCGATCCTCTTATCGATCTTCCCCCTTTCTTGGCGTGTAGATTTGACCGTTGCGTAGCAGCGCATCGATCACACGCACGAGTTTTCTAGCGGTGAGGACGAGGGCTCGTTTATGTTGGTGTTTGGGCACTTCCTCATACTTCTTCCGGTAGTACGCACGAAACGTCGCATCATGCCGTTGCACCGAGTTGGCAGCCTCCACTAGGTAGTAACGGAGATAGCGATTGCCGGAACGAATGAGGGAGGTGTCCTCGGCTTGAAAACGGCCCGATTGGTGCTTGGACCATGTCAAGCCGGCATATTTTGCCAAGGCGGCCTGGTTGTGAAACCGCTCGATTTGCCCGATTTCGGCCAGGATGCCTGCGGTATAAACCGGTCCGATGCCTGGGATGGTTTGCAGTGTGTTCGGAATGCCTTCAAGATGGCGGGTAATGGCTTTATCGAGCTCTTTGAGCTGCGATTGCAGGCTGCGGATTGATTGAATCGACAGCCCTAACAGCAAGTCGATGGAATCCTCGACACACTTGGACAACCGATACGACGAACGGGCCGCCTTTTGAATCGACTTGGCGATGCATTCCGGATCGGCAAAGCGATTGCGCCCTTTTTGGCGCAGGAAGTCGGCCAACTGCTTGACATCCATTTGGCAGATGTCATCGAGGCTCCACGACTCAAGCAGCAGTTCGAGAATGGCATGTCCGAAGATCGAACTGTCCACCTCTTGGGTAAAGGAACTGCATTTGTAAAACAAGTGCTGGAGAAAATACTGTTTCTCACGGGTTAACTGGTGGACGAGATGATATCGCATGCGTGTCAGTCGCTGAAGCGCGAGAAACTGCTCCTTGAGGACAGCCGTCATCTTCAGACGGCCGAAGCGAAGCCGATCCGCAATGATCCAAGCATCGATGTCATCCGTTTTCTCCAAGTCGACATAGGCTTCTTTAAACTTGCGAATGAGCTTTGGATTGATCGTAAACACCTTGACGTTCCAAGCCTGCAAGGCCTCCTGCTGGTGGAAAAACATAGCTGGATGCCAACTGTAGACCGAGGTGGCTTCCATCCCGATCAGAATTTCGGTTGGCTTTCGCTTGTTAGCCCACAGGAGGATTTGATCCCGAAGGAAGGTGGCGCCCAGAAGATGATTATCCACTTTGAAGCGTGCGCACGTATTTCCTTCATGATCCATAATGCAGGTGGCTAAGTCGCGTGAGCTCACGTCGATCCCGACGTAGAGTTTCATGAGATCACCTCCTATTGTTGTAGGATCGAGGGGTAGGACTCTTCGGGATGCCCCCGGATCGCGCCTGTTGACCAGTCACCCTCGCATATGAGAACTCACGTTGGACCATGGGCTGCCCTGGAAGCTGCTCCTTCCAGCATGGGGAAAACCAACGGGAACAGCCTGCGGGTTAGACGTCCAAACAGGGGCCGAGGAGACAGACTTTACAAGTAGTCAAAGCTACAGGAGTGAGAAGAGTATCCCCGATGATCCTAAGACCATTATCCAGGAACATTGCGAAAAGTCCAACCCCGGTACGCTCAACCCTTTGTGGGAGGGGCGCGCCCCTCCCACAAAGGCAACCACCCAAGATATGCGATTGTCAAGGAGCGTATCGGACTGGAAATTCGATAAAAAAACTTTCTGAAACTTAGTATACGAGGAGTGATTTAAATGGCGGTTCGCAAACAACGCATCACTCCGTTAGGGTGGAAAATCAAGCGGCGCTTGGCAGAACTGGAAATGACCCATAAGGAGTTTTGCGAGCAGCATAAAATCCCGTTAAGCCGCCTTTCTGAAATTATTTCAGGAACACGTCAAAACCGAAAATATCGCGACAAAATTTTAAGAGAGTTGGAAATCGAAGAGGAGGGTCAACCCCATGCCGAACAAGTGCAGCATGTCGGTTGAAACTGAACAATATATAACAAATTAAGCAGAAAAAAAATTCATTTGGCACGATGGTTAAAATCGTGGAAACTGTTATTTCTGCTCTAGCCGCTCAATATCGTTTCACTGCCATCCGTACTCACAGCGTGAACAGGTGCATAAAGAAGCTAAATGATATTTAATTGCCTTATACAGCTAGTTAGATAATAGGGTTGGTTATCCAAAATCATCCCAACATTTTTGGAACGGATGATGTAAAATATTTTCAAAAATGTTATGTATTGTTGTATTTTCGGGATTTTTTCGTATTGGCACATGCTTACATGTTGTAACGGGGTGAAATATAGGTGATTTTCAAAAGAACAAAGCAAGAAAATTCGTATTTTAATTTTGATCACGGGAAAGGCAATATAAGTATCACGAAAGGCAGTGAAATTGAAAGGCAAATCTTAATGATCGACCTAACAGAAAAAGATTTACAGATTATTAATGCTATACAGCCATTCGTAATAGAAAAAATTGATTTAATTGCTGATAGATTTTATAAGAACTTGGAAAAAGAACCATCGCTTTTAAAAATTATTAATGATAACAGTTCGATAGAAAAATTAAAAAAGACGCTTAGACAACATATTGTTGAAATGTTTAACGGAAGAATAGATGCAGCTTTCACCGACAAAAGAATTAAAATTGCACATATGCATGTAAGGATAGGTCTTCAAACGAAATGGTATATGTGTGCATTTCAGGATCTATTTTTAGCACTTATGGATATTATCCAACAAAATATGATGAATAAGGAAGATTGCTTTCTTGCCATAAGAGCGGTCTCTAAAATTATAAACTTAGAACAACAATTGGTATTAGAGGCGTATGATACTGAATCAATAAGATTAAAGGAAGCAATTGCAATAGAGGAACAAAAAAGGTCAGTTCGTAAAAATGTTGCAAAAGCATCTCAAAATCTGGCTGCAATCTCGGAGCAGACAAATGCTTCTTTCCAGCAATTAATCGCGCAATCAAACGAAATCGTTTCCCTTGCAAAAAACGGAACTAGTCTATCTCTATCCGCACAAGAACGTGCCGAAAAAGGAAAAGAACATATGCATCAACAGACATTAAACATGTCGAACATTTATAGTGCCGTTGATAATATATCAAATGATGTCCATTTATTATTGGAAATATCAAATAAAATGCAAGAAATCGTCGGCATTGTTACTGGAATTGCTGACAAAACCAACTTATTATCGCTTAATGCTGCCATAGAAGCTGCAAGAGCAGGTGAATCTGGCCGCGGTTTTGCTGTTGTAGCTGAAGAAGTCCGTAAATTGGCCGAACAAACTAAGAATTCAGTTTCAAAAGTATCTTCTCTCATTCAAAATACCCAAAAACAAGTAGAGGATCTTACAAAGTCGCTTGAAAAAATAAAAACAGAAGTGAATAACGGCCATCAAAACATGCAAGAAACAGAGAAACACTTTGAGCAAATTTTGGACACAATGGCTAAAACAATGGATCAAAACAATAAAATCGAGACGGAATTGATATCGTTTGTAAATGTGGTAAATGAATTAGGAAAAGCGTTTGAAGAAGTGTCCCTCTCTGCAGATCAATTAACGATGATTACAAAAGAAATGAACTAATATTTCGAAGAGAGAGTTGGAAAATTGCCCAATCGACTACTTAAGAGATGCTGTAATTATACTGTGTCTCCCCCTTTGTAAAAGAGTTCTCACCTGTTGCATCGAAGCATGAGAAGCTGGGAAAAAACATGCATACTATACAAGAACCGGGAGATGTTCTGTTGGTACGTGTCTCGGTTCTTTTTTATTTGCAAAATAAGTCTGCTTATGCAGTTAATGAAGCGATTTAAAAGGTCGGAAGCATTCAACTATTCGGATGCGGTCATTCACACATTTTAACAGATGAAGTACTTTAAAGCGTGCGGATCAATCCATATCGAATCACCAATACGTTATGAAGGTGCGCTTCGTTCGCCAACGTTGGATTTAATAGTTGATGTGCGAATTTTTGTAGATCTGTTGCGAAAAACACAGTTTAAAAACTCTCAAACTCTTGATAAAAAGGTTTTAAGATTTTTTTCAATATTTCCATAAAAATATATAAAAATCAACGTTTAAATATGGAATTTTTTACACTAATTCCCTTATAATCAAAATGATAGCAGCTACTAAGCAATATGAAAGAATATTAGAGCAGCTCCAATTAGAACAAGCTGACAAATATACCATTTTATTTAATGGAGGATTTATGATGTATGGTCAATAAAAAGAAGCTTGCGTTTTTCTCCCTGTTATTTTTTATAGCCTTCACAATTATAGGGGACGCATATATTTATTATTTAGATGGAAAAGTATTTGAAAGTGATTTTAAGTATACAACAGATGTGAAAAGTGAGAAGTTAAATCGAGAGTACATACAAGATTTAGACCGACTGAGCAAAGAACTAAATTTAAAAATATATGTCGTATCATCAACCGTTAATTCTAGTAATTCTGCTACCTATACGATCTATTCTACAGAGGAACATAAAAATTATTTTAAAAAAAGAATATTAGTAAAGAATGATCATTCTATATTTAAATCGTTAATTAGCGGCAAGAGAGAAATTATATTTAAACCCTTTAGCGATATTACTGAGATAAAAAAAGAAGAATACTTTTATGTTTTTGGCACTAAAAAAAGCGTGGAAAAATTGCGTTCTGAAACAATTGATAAATACGGAATGAGCAAACCCGAAGAAAACCGCTATCAAAATGATGCAATATTTATGATTATTTCGGCTTGGACCTTTGTGTTTTTCATTATATTCTTATATACCATGTTTGAGGTTAATAGCCTAAAAAAGGAAGTTTTAATTAAATATTTTAATGGGTCTGATAAGAAAAGTATAATTGTTCCCTTGATGATTACAAATTCAGTAACTATTATTAGCAGTGCTTTTATTGGTATGTTACTAGCGATTTTTATAACTGAATCATCTAAGTTTCTATTAATATCAGTTCTCATGTTGTTTGTTATCGTACTTTCTACAAATATTCTCTATCTTATGCTTCGCAATTTGGATATTAAGAAAACATTTGTAAGAAGTTATTACACATTAGGATATAAAATATTAGCCTTTTTTATATTGTTTATCATAACTGTAACCTTAATCTTAACTTTAACCTTCAATCTGAAGACGATTTACGATGCTATATTAACGATTAACCAGAGGGATCATTGGGAAGAATATTATGATTACGATAATGTCCTCTTTTTATTAAAAAACTATACCGAAACTACGAACTTTGAAACAGAAAGAGAATATGCGGTTAAATTTTATAATAATTATCTCGATAAATACCGAATTCATTTATCATTTGATTTTTCAAACAATGGCGGTATTTCGTCAAGTATGGTGAATGTAAATGAGTCTATAGTGTATTTGAATAAATATGCGAAAAAGGAAATTAACGATTTAGGAATTGATTTAAATAAACTGAAAGAGGACAGATATTATCTCATTTCTAGATATACAGATGCGGAATTAAAAGAAAAAGGTATATTTGATCCATCAACACCTAATGAAATTACCAACTTGTTACAAAATGATGACGGGATTTTTGAAACAATAACTATTAAAAATCCTTACACATTATTAATACATGATATTAATATGGCAAATTTAGCTGATAATTATAAGAAAAATCCTATCATTATTTTTGATACCCATAGTAAATTACCTAGTAATGAAATGGGTTTCTATGTCTTTAATTCATTAGTTAAATCTAACAATGACAATGATTTTGAAGCTTTTATTAAAAAAATTGGCTATGAAGATGAAATTTTCTATAAAAATAACATAAAAGATTTATATTTAGAAAAACGTGCTGAAAAAATATTAGTTTTATTAATCAATATCATTTTAAGCATTATGTTGTTAATCTTATTTAATATTTCTTTATCTACCATTTTAAAAATGGATTTTAATTCTAGAGCCATTGAAATAGCACTTCATAAAGTATTCGGAAAAACTTTTTTTCAAAGGTATAAAGGTGTATTCAGATTGTTAATTGGTGCCTTCATTTTAGGTGTGGGAATTGCCTTAGCGGGAAAAATTATGTTCTATCATTTCTCTTTCCTTTATATTTTTTTCGCAAGTACAATTGTGCTGATAAATACTATTGTCATTCTTTCACTGTTTATAAATAAATTTGAACAGATAAGCATATCCCGCGTATTAAAAGGTGGTATATAAAATGCTGGAAATTAAAAATATAACGAAAAAATTCGGGGATCGTGTTCTATTCGAGGATTTCTCTTGTTCTATCAAGCAAGGTGAATTTGTCGTATTCAGCGGAAAGAGCGGCAGCGGAAAAACGACGCTTTTAAATATAATAGGAGGAATTGAAAAGGTAGATGCAGGGAAAGTATTTATCGACGGCTTAGATCTTTCGAAAAACGATGATATTCTTAAGGCATATAGAGAGAAGCTCGGATTTCTTTTTCAAAACTTTGCATTAGTAGAAAATAAGACTGTTGAAGAAAACATTCTGATGATCGACAAGAAATATAGAAACAATGCCACTGTCTCAGCAGTATTAGAAAAAGTTGGATTGAATGGTTACGAAAAAAGAAAAATATATACTTTGTCCGGTGGAGAACAGCAAAGAGTAGCCATTGCGCGTCTGTTTATGAAAAAATGCAGTATTATATTGGCAGATGAACCGACAGGAAGCTTGGATAAATATAACGCCAATCTAGTGATGGAACATGTAAAAGAACTTAATAGATTAGGAAAGACCATTATATTGGTTACACACGATGAGGAATTAAAAAAGATGGGAGATGTTATCATTGAATTATAAAAAAGTTTTTTTAAAAATAATGATTGGAATTGTTGGCATATTTGCTTTATATTTCGGCATTCACACTTATGCCAATGGCCAATTGGTGAAAACATATGCGAAAGGATTCGAACAAAACCCATTAGGTGATTATGCGAAAAACGAATCAGATATGGTTCTTACAGTATATGAAGCTCCCCTTTTCCAGACATATACCAATTTATCAGTGCTGGCTCGAGGAAGCGATCATTAACATGTATCAAAGTGGCATGAGTACGCGTGAAATTAGCAAGTTTATTGAACGAATTCTAGGAAATGCCTACTCCCCAACAACGATTAGTCATTCACGGATGTGGTAAAGGAAGACATTGTAAAATGGCATACACGTCCCCTACCCAAGCGATATTCGGTCTTATATTTGGATGGCTTGTACGTGAAACTTCGTCGCGATACCGTGGAGAAAGAGGTTATTTATGTGGTGTTAGGTGTAAACGAAGAAGGGTATCGTGAAATTCTCGATTTCTTCGTAGGTGGACAAGAAAGTGCCTACGGATGGCAAGAGATTCTTCAACAGCTCTACAAAAGAGGGGTACAAGAAGTGCTTCTGGGCGTATTCGATGGCCTTCCGGGCCTGGAGGAGGCCTTTAAAGCTGTTTATCCGAAAGCCGATGTACAGTGCTGTGTCGTTCACAAAGTCCGTAATACCTTAAATCGTGTTCGGAAAAAGATCAATTTGAAGTGGCAGAGGATCTCAAACTGATTTATCGCGCACCGAATAAGGAAATTGCGTTACAGATGTTTCAACAGTATTAAGAAATATGGAAAGAAAGCATTAATTAGTGCTTTCGGAAAATACGCATTGAGTAACGCAATTAAAAATGTTGCTAAATTAACAGTGAAGAGTAAACACTTAAAGAGTGATAAAAGAGGTTATCAAAAATTTAACACAGATAGCCAATCCACCGCTAGAGGATGGATTAAAGAAGCATTACAAAAAGCCAAAGTTTCTGATTTTAAAATAAATGATAGTGAAAAGTTATCATTTAGATTCGAAGTCAACTTAGGGAAAAAGATTGGAACTAAAGGTGAAACAAAAATAAGAATAGTGATAGGATATGATGGTAAGATATGGACAGCATTTCCAGTAAAATAACTTTTGAATACAATTTTGTAGTTGATAATGGAATTATTTCAAATAAAGATAAACGTGATGTTCCTACCATATTAGCGGTAGAAGCTACACTTACAATAAAAATCAATAATGAGTTATACTTTGAAACAGAACTTGCTATTTTAGAATTCTATAAAGCATTATACGAATGGAAAAACAGAGTCACAGATGAACATATTCCAGAATTCCATTATTATACGATTGAATATGACGATTATGAAGATGGTGCTATTCTGTCTTTAATTCCATTTTCAAATAAAGCAAGAGTGAAATCTATTTGGGCAGAGCAAGATTTGTACAATGTTTTTGATTTAGACTATATCGTAAGGGAATTTATTCAATTAGAGCAAAATCTAAAACGAGATATAGAAAATTACTTTGGAATCGAATTGAAAAAATTCATAAAACATATCCCTTTGATGAAAGGTCCTTATTCGGATGATTATTAGCAAATAAAAGAGAGACTTGAATTAAACAAGTCTCTCTTGCTCTTTTCAAGAAAATATTAATATTAATAATTAATGAATTTTTCGGTTTGGTTTTTTAACTTCATTTCTTTTGCTAATTAATCCTGTCCCGCAACAGAACCAGCAAGTTTCTAATTGAAATCCTAATATTCCTGTTCCATCACAAGCTTTACATCATTCTTTATTATCTTCTGTCATATGTTTTCCTCTCCTTCTACCGAAAAATGTTTCAATGCAAACCGTTTAATATACCGCCCGTCTTTTTCTTTGTAACCAAAGAAGTCATCCACTTCCCTCGCCCAAACTTTATCTGTTCCATAATTAGCTTCGGATTGGTAAATGACATGCGGTAAATCAGAGTCGATAAGCCAAACACCATTATGAAAATATAGCGGTATGTCCCTATCGTTTTCATAATAACGAGCTGTTCCTTTAGGTACTAAACAACTCTGGTCTTCAACTTCGTTTAAAGGTAAAGCAATGCATTTGAACTGATAATCGTTTCCTTTATAATGTGTGTAAATATCGTTTCGAATCATATGAAGTCTCCTTTCTATACTATCTCTTGTTCTATCAAGCAAGGTGAATTTGTCGTATTCAGCGGAAAGAGCGGCAGCGGAAAAACGACGCTTTTAAATATAATAGGAGGGATTGAAAAGGTAGATGCAGGGAAAGTATTTATCGACGGCTTAGATCTTTCGAAAAACGATGATATTCTTAAGGCATATAGAGAGAAGCTCGGATTTCTTTTTCAAAACTTTGCATTAGTAGAAAATAAGACTGTTGAAGAAAACATTCTGATGATCGACAAGAAATATAGAAACAATACCACTGTCTCAGCAGTATTAGAAAAAGTTGGATTGAATGGTTACGAAAAAAGAAAAATATATACTTTGTCCGGTGGAGAACAGCAAAAAGTAGCCATTGCGCGTCTGTTTATGAAAAAATGCAGTATTATATTGGCAGATGAACCGACAGGAAGCTTGGATAAATATAACGCCAATCTAGTGATGGAACATGTAAAAGAACTTAATAGATTAGGAAAGACCATTATATTGGTTACACATGATGAGGAATTAAAAAAGATGGGAGATGTTATCATTGAATTATAAAAAAGTTATTTTTAAAATAATGATTGGAATTGTTGGCATATTTGCTTTATATTTTGGCATCCACACTTATGCCAATGGCCAATTGGTGAAAACATATGCGAAAGGATTCGAACAAAACCCATTAGGTGATTATGCGAAAAACGAATCAGATATGGTTCTTACAGTATATGAAGCTCCCCTTTTCCAGACATATACCAATTTATCAGTAAGTAATAGCAAAGAAAAAGTGGATTTAATTGTTTGGGTTCCTCTTTATAGTAAGGAATTATCATATGGCCTTATTGTAAAAGATGATGAAAATATCGCAACTTATCAAATTGAAGTAAATGACCATCTCCAAACAGATGATGAAAAATATAAACATATACTTCAAAAAAAGCAAAATGCTATTAACGAAATAAAATCCGTGGTAGAAAAAGAATGGGGTTTAAACTTTTAAAATGAAAAAGAGAACAGCTCACAAAACATGAACTAGCATCTATTAAAAGTAATCCTTATGCGTTTTTGTTCAGAAAATAAGATCTGCTGGTGCAAACATTGGGGCAGTTTTTTAAAAAAGGTTTCTCTGACTTTTATTGATCTTTTGTGAGTTCTGCTCACGTTTGACCGAACCATGTCGTTTAAAACAGGCAGACAGCCTTTGTTCGTTGTCTGCCTTGATACATGCTTAATTTTCAGATAAGGATGCTGCTTCTGCTCTGACAAGCCCTTTTGAAATTTTTCCGGACGGAGTGGTCGGCAGTTCATCTTTAATCACTAAATATTCTGGAAACTTATACTTTGCAAATCCTTTTTCCTGCAAATATTCTTTAATTTCCTCCAGATCAATCGTTTCATTTTCTCGCAAAGAGACGAAAGCGCAGCCCCGTTCGCCTAGACGAGGATCCGGAACACTGACGATTGCCACTTGTTTGATTTTCGGATGCATTTGCAATGCTTCTTCAATTTCTGAAGCATGATATTTTAATCCGCCGCGGTTAATCGTATCTTTCGTCCGTCCGACGAAATGAAGGTATCCTTTTTCATCAAGCCAGCCTTGATCCCCTGTTAAAAAATAGCCGTCTTCCGTAAACGACTGGGCGGTTACTTGCGGATTTTTATAATATTCAATAAATAAGCTTTCTCCTTTAAAAGCGATTTCTCCTATTTCGCCCGTCGGAAGCGGTTTGTGCCGCTCATCTACAATGATGACTTCCCCGACCGGTGCCGCTCTGCCAACTGTTTCCCATGTTAATGAAGCTTCATCGCCCGGACGAGTAAAGGTTCCTGCACAAATTTCGCTCATGCCCCACTGAGCAGCTACATCGCAGTTTAATGTAGCCCTAAGATCTTGAACCATTTTCGCCGGTATTTTTGTTCCTCCAGTTAAAATAAGCCGAGGATTTAAACCGCTTACATTTTGCTGTTCGCACTGTCTTAATAAGTCAATTAAATGTGCGGGTGCAGCAGTAAAAAAAGATACTTGTTCTTTTTTCAATAAGTCGATAATTTCATTTGATTTATATTCTCGATAAAGTAAATGCTTCGCTCCATATCGAAGGCTAATGATAATCATCGGCAGTGAAAACATGTGGCATAATGGAGTTAAGCATAAAATGGTATCATTGTCCGTTATTTGATACTCCTTGCCATTTAGCAGATGGCACGGAACAAATGTCCGGAATGTATGAAGAACTCCTTTCGGATTGGACTCAGTACCTGATGTAAATAATATGATGCACGGATCATCAAAAGCCGGTAAGTTTTCATGTATGTCTTGATCAGAAACGGAATCAGGTTCTGAATCAAGCAAAGCTGTGATACTTATGCTGCGGTCATTCTTCTTTTCCCCTGCCACCAAAACATGCTGTAAATGAGGAAGCTGAGCCTTCAATTCATGAGCAAGTTGTTCATGATTGAATCCCTTCCAATTGTCAATTGTGACAAACGCTTTCGCTTCACAATGTGAAAGCATATATTGCAGCTCTTTTTTCCGGTAGTTTGGACTGAGCGGATTAAACACTAACCCAATTCTCGATGCAGCAAGATGTACGACAACAAACTCCCAGCAATTGGGCAGCTGTGCAGAGATGGCATCGCCTTTCTTCAAACCTAGCTGTATAAAATGCCTCGCCAATCTTAATGACAATTGATTCAAATTTTCAAAAGTATAGAAATTGTCCCCTTCTGCAAAAGCAACACGGTCTTTAAATTTTTTTGCCGATTCTTCAATCAATTCATGAATCAGCACATTTTCAGTCATCCGGTTTGCTGCCATTCAAATCCCTCCCATCAAAAGTAGACGGAAAACCGCCTTCTTACATAAATGGCGGTTTTCCAATTGAGTTTGTCAAAAACAACCTTTGCCTTCAGCTTAAAATTAAGACAAAAGGATGTTTTTGACATGTTCAGGAACAGGCACTGCTTTTGGCCGATCTTCTGCGACAGATGTCCATGCTCTCACTTCATGGCCTTCTGCTACAACTTGATCCCCTTTTTTAAACGTATGCTTGATTTTGAAAACTTTGTTGTTAACTTCTACTACTTCAGAATGGACAGCTACCTCATCATCATAAAGAAGAGGTGATTTAAACTGGCAAAATGCTTCCAAAAGCGGTGTAATGATCTTTTCATCCGATTGCAGCTTCGCCACAGGAAAGCCTGCGGAGCGCAACAATTCATGCGAGGCTTGATCCATCCACCGGTAAAAATTCGGGTAAAACACGATGCCAGCAGCGTCTGTATCTCCCCACACTACTCTAAACGTATAAATATTTTTCATGTTTCCACCTTCTAATTCTCATCTGCAAATTTCACGTTTACGGAAAATTCCCCCACACTTCCAACTTGAATGCGGACGACATCTCCATCACGGATCGGTCCGACACCTTCAGGAGTTCCGGTTGCGATAATATCCCCAGGGTTTAATGTCGAATAAGTCGAGGCGACTTCCAAACATTTGTAGCAATCATAAATTAAATGCTTCGTGCTTCCGTCCTGGCGCAATTCTTCATTGACCCAGAGCTTCAATGAAAGATCATTTGGATTTTCAATCTCATCAGCCGTCACGATCCATGGACCGATCGGTGTGAATGTATCAAATGATTTTCTCCATGTTCTCTCTTCATTTCCCCGGATGGAAATGTCCAATAAGGCGAAATAGCCGAAAATATAATCTTTTGCATCTTCATATTTAACATTTTTCGCTTTTTTGCCGATGACATATCCGAGTTCTGCTTCATGATCTGTTCTTCTGTCTTTAAATGGAAGCAAAATCGGATCGGACGGACCTGAAACAGATGACGGAGCTTTTAAGAACAGCGCAAGTTCTTCAATCGTTCTCGGAGCGTTGTTAAATTGTTTGTTCATCTCCTCTTGGTGTTTTTTATAGTTAACAGGAGCAGCCCATATTTTGCTTGGTGAAGGGACAGGCGCTCTAAAAACTACTTCTTCAAGATCGTACTGTTTTCCTTCTTGAGCTGCCTTTTCCAGTGTATCTTTTAATGAATCAAAATTTTCCATCAGCCTTACTAATGATTCATGCGGCTTTGTTTGATCCCAGTCAGCGGTAGTTGTTACATCTGAAACTTTTTGGCCTGCTACGATTCCTAATCGATTATCATTAAAAATGGCAATTTTCATAGGCACACTCCTCACTTAAATCGCTTCTGCACAATTTTTAATCTATTTACGGGCCTGGAGTAAATACTTTTTCAATTTTTTGATGTCCTTCCGGATGGGCCTCTTCATATTCTAATCCAAGAATGTCCATAACCGGCTTATCATTGAATGAGAACAAATAGGCGTCCTCCGATCCTTCATTGACATGCTCATGCCAGCTCCACGGCGGCAGAATGAAGAAGTCTCCTCTTTCCCATTCAAATTTTTGTCCGTTAATGACTGTATATCCTTTTCCTTCAAGAACATGGTAAATGGCGCTGTGCACATGGCGATGCGCTTTCGTATGCTGGTTCGGCAGCAATCTTTGCATCATCGAACCGATTCTTTCATCTGCCGATCCTCCTGTTGTCGGATTGATGTATTCAATCGCATAGCCATCATACGGATCTTCGTTTTCCTTTGGCGATTTACTCATTTGCTCTAAAACATATTTTGCGCGCTCCCATTTGTAGCCAATAATAGGAGACGGATACCCAGGCTTTTCTTTTTTGCCTTTCGGGACGAACGCACCTTTTGCAAATTTTTCAGTTGAATAATTTTCAAGCGGCTGTTCAGGGTAAAATCCATTTTCATAAGGTTCGAAGAAAGAAGCAGCCAAATTTTTCACAAGTCCTACATCCAAACCGTCCAGCCAAATCATCGGTTCAGTTCCTTCATGTTTATGTTCATGCCATGTCCATGCAGGAGTAAGAATCATATCTCCCCGTTCCATGTACACTTTTTCCCCATTCACAGCTGTATAAGCTCCAGAACCTTCAATAATAAAACGGATCGCTCCTTGAGAATGGTGGTGCGAAGGAGCAAATTCTCCCGGCAGCAATAGCTGGATTCCGGCATACAACGTATGTGTCCCATATCCGACTAATCCATGTTTTAATAGATTAGGATTTTGCAAATAAACAACGCGCCGCTCAGCATCTTTTCCAGGTTCTAAAATTTCTCCCGCCTTCATAACATAATCGCGGATCGTTTTCCACTTCCATAAATATGGCTCCACATCATGAACAGGCTCTTTTGTCACCATGTGTCCTAAATCATACCATAGCGGACCTAAATAACTATTTTTCATCCCATCGTAATATTCTTTTAATTCTGTGTCCGTGATGACTTCTTTTTTGCTCATAGGAAACCCTCCCGAAAAATAAAATTGATCCAAAACTAATGATCATGTATGCGTTTCCATCAATCCTAAAAAAATAAAATTTTTTATTTGTTCCTGATATAGGGAACTTAATTACTTAATTCGATATTAAAAAAGAAAATTAATATTGTCAATAGTCAGAATTTATTTTCTAAAAACCGGGCGGATACCTCACTCAGCAGTGCCTGTGCATTCTTTCCTCATTTCAATTCATCTGCTCAATATTTGTCATCACGCTAAAAAAAGGCTTACAGAAAGTTTCGTTCTATTAAACTTTCATGCAAGCCTCATTTGTTTTGATTATAATCTTTTCCAAATTTCTTCTCTGACCGATACTTTCCATCAACGCCAGCTTCTGCATATGACCTGCATAATGTGATGGATGCTTGATAGTTGTCATAATATGAGACGGCTCGAAATTTAGATTTTCCTCTCCCCCTTTGCTAAATGATTCGTAAAAAGCGCTTTTTATCTTGTGAATGAACCTCATACACGACAAATAGTAGGAATGGTTTTTTCCTTCAATTTGTGCAAACTGTTTAGCAGTTTCAAGAAAAACCGATATTCCTCGCTGCATCTATTTTTCTGCACAAAGGAAAATGCATCTTTAAAGAAAAACTCTCTAATACTTCCAGCTTTTTGTCTTTCCAACAAACAAAAACAAACCCGCTCTTTCTTGAATACGGGTTTGTTCCAAAATCAAACGTTTATCGAAATGTCCAGAAATCTTTGAAGCTAGAGCTAATGGGCAATTATTTGATTATATTCGGAAGCCAAAGAACCATCTGCGGCCAATAAGTAATGATGAACAATGCAATAATGGACACGACCAAAAATGGCAAAATGGCTTTCGTTAAGGCTTCCAGCTTGACATTTCCCAACGAAGAAGCAAGGTAAAGCCCCGCTCCAACTGGAGGTGTAAGGAGACCAATTGTTAAATTTATACAAATAATTACTCCGAAATGAATTGGATCAATTCCATAGTTTGCAATGATTGGCGTAAATATCGGTACAAGTATAATCAATGCAGCGATTCCGTCCATAAACATTCCTACAATTAATAGAAAAATATTAACTAATAGAAGAAACAGGAACGGATTTTCAGTTAAAGAAGTCATCCAGGATGCAATTGTTTGAGGAATTCTCTCAAATGAAAGCATCCAACCAAATAAATTTGCCATTGCGATGAGCATAGTAATGATAGCACTTGAAATAGCTGTATTAATCATAATAGTTGGAAGATCTTTAATTTTCAGTTCTTTATAAATAAAAAAACCGACAACTAACGCTACAACACATGCAAACGCTGCTGATTCCGTAGGAGTAAAAACACCGCTTAAAATACCGACAATAATTATAAACGGTACTAACAGTGCAGGAATCACATTCAAGAAAGATTGGAACATGACGGATATTTTAGCGCGTTCATGCGTCTGCCACTTCTGCTTGTAGCCTGTGTATGCAATTAGTAATATAAAGGCAATCCCCAATAAAATTCCAGGCATAATTCCTGCCAAAAACATTGAACCGATCGATGCTCCTGACGAAACGCCATAGATAATAAACAGCATGCTTGGCGGAATAATGGGACCTAAAAGACCTGCGGCTGCTGTCGTGGAGGCGCTAAATTCCCTTGAATATCCTTCCTTTTCCATTGAAGGCACCATAATTTTGCTCATCATAGCAATTTGAGCTGTAGCTGACCCTATAATGGATGCAAGCAGCATATTCGAAACGACATTCACATATGCCAATCCACCTTTAAAATGCCCAACAAGAGTCGTAGCAAAGCGAATTAAACGCTTTGTTATGCCGCCGGAATTCATTAACTCCCCTGCCATCATAAACAGCGGAATCGCAAGTAGACCGTAACTTTCAAGGCCTGAATATAACCGTTGGGGCGCTGTTGATAACAAACCCGTATTTCCAGTTAACAATATATAGAGAATCGTCGTGATTCCAAGTACAAAAGCAATCGGTACTTGTAAAAGGAGGAGAATAATAAAGATTAACAGTGCGATAGTCATATTACAATGCCTCCTTTTTGCCTTGGAAATTTTTTAAAATCAAATCGAGCGTATGAATGCTAATAAAGAAAAAACTAACAGGTACGCTCAAATATGGAATAATCATCGGCAATTGCATCGAATTGGAGCGTTGAATCATTATATTAGATGATGACAGCCACATGACAGATAAATAGAAAATATACAAGGCGAAAAGAAGGACGGAAAGCAAACTGATGCCAATCAAAACTTTTTTTGTTTTTCCATTCATTTTATCCATAAAAAGAGTAACGGCAGCAGAGTTCTGCCGTTTAATACTCATGCTTCCCCCAATAAAAGTTAACCATGCTAATGAAAAAATGGCGGTTTCGTCTGACCAGTTTAAAGGAGAGCTTAAGAAATAGCGATAGAAAACACCTAAAGATAATGAAATGAGCATAAAAATGCATAAAATGATCGCCAAAATTTTTTCAATACTGTGTAAGATTTCACTCAGGCTATGGATAAACTTCATAAAAACTCCCCCGTTATTGTTTCGCTTCCTCTAAGAACTTTTTAATAACCGGTGATTTTTCAGCATATTTGTCCTTCACTTCTTTTGCGATCGAATCAAAAGCAGAGGTATCGGTAAGTTCTTTTACTTTAACTCCATGCTTTTTTAATTCCTCCAAGTTCTTATTCTCTCGTTGAATTGCTTCTTGAACACCCCAATCTGCTGCTGCTTTTAATGCTTTTTTCACAATTTCTTGATCTTCAGTCGTTAGCTTGTCATATGTTTTTTGACTCATCACAATAACAGATGGGAACGTTATATGGTTTGTCAACGTTAAATTTTCAGCATTTTCATAATATTTTTCCGTTACTAACGCATCTAAATCAATGTCAATTCCATCGATGACACCAGTTTGCAAAGAAGTATATACTTCAGAAAGCGGCATTGCGGTTGGACCAGCGCCGACTTTTTCCAAAAATTCCTGAATAGCCGGGCTGCCAATAATGCGAATTTTTTTCCCTTTCAAGTCTTGCGGAGAAGAGACATGCCCGTTTTTCATCAAAATGTGGCGGTTTCCGGCAAAAATAAAATCAAGTCCGACAAGCCCTTGTGAATTCAGATCCTCCAACATCTGCTTTGCAGCTTCCGATTCTCTCATTTTCACCGCTTCTTCTAAATTTTTAAACGTGAATGGCATAAACCAAGCGTTTAATGAATCTTGGCGCGTACTCATATAAGCGTTTGTCAGAAAACCAAAATCTAATGAGCCAGTTTCAAGCTGCTGTGCCATATCTTTTTCCAGTCCGAGCTGAGAAGCAGGGTAAATTTCCAGTTTCATTCTTCCGTCTGAAAGCTTTTCCAGCTCTTCCCCGAATTTCAAAGCAGTTTGATGCCAGACGTGAGATTCTTGTGTCACATGGCTTACTTTAAAAGTGTATACGTCACCGCCTTTTTCAGAGCTTTTCTCATCCCCGTTTGCGTTATTGCCGCTGCATGCTGAAAGAATGATGACTAAAATGGACAGCATGACAAGCAACCTCATAATTCTCATTTTCTTCATGTAAAAATCCCCCTTTTTTAAATCAACTTTGTTAATAAAAGTTTGCAGGTACCAAAAAATGAAACGCTTTCAATAATAAACATTAAAAAACATTTATTATTGAAATAGTGAATTCGTTTCATTTATATTATAATTTATCTGCTCTCTATGTCAAACCATTTTTAATATTTATTATTTTCTAATAATTAAAAATAAAAAAGCAGCTTTCCAGCTAGAAAGCTACTTCCCGCTTTTAAATCCAAAGGATTCAGATAATTCGCGAGCGCATTTTATGACGTATTGGCTCACTTCATCCGTCGGCTTATGCGGGATCAGCTTCGTGAAGCCTACCAATGTTATGGAGGCTACAAGATCATGATTAAAATCTAAAATCGGCACACTAAATGACGAAACGTGCTCCACTAAAGGCTCTGCTGCGTAAGCAAAGTACGTTTTTTCAATTTCAACTTGCTCCTTTTCAAATTCCTTCCGTTGTTCTTCCGTCAATTTGCTTAACTCTTTTAACTTCCATTCCTTAATCTCAATTTCAGGCGTTTTGTTGAAAACAGCGAAAATTTTCCCTGTGGCAGACATTAAAGGCAGCCGTGTTCCAATTTGCGCTCCGATATTTAGACCGTAGTTGGCATTCCAAATATTTGCGATAACCGGCCCTTCATGCGTCCAAACTGTAAGCAGCGATGTTTGGGCTGTGTAGCGGCTGATATCTCTTAAGTACGGCGTCACCCTGCCGATCACATCTTTGCTGCCAATTGCAGCCGAACAGTATTGAATAAATTTTCCTCCCAATGAATATGTTCCATGTCTTTTATCCCGATACAACAATCCAAGCTGCGTCAATGTGTTCAAATATTTATAGAGGTTGCTTTTTGTAATGCCGGACAACTCCTGAATTTCCGTAAATTTTAACGGATGATCATTGTTTGCAATAATCTCTAAAATTTGCACGCCAGTTTGCAACGATTGAATGATTTGTACGTTTTTTTGCTGCTGCATTTCTCTTCCCCTTTTAATCCATTTTTTAACCCAATATCCAAATTCTTTTATAAACATGAATGTAACAAGGAACTTTGAAAAAATCAAACACAATAAAATAACTGAAAAATTTTTATTTTATTAAAGTTGACAATTTTAAAATATTTATTTATTTTTATTATTAAATAACAATGTTATCTAATAGTGGATTTTATGACCCGAAAGTGAAAGGCTAACACTACCATTTTTCAAAACATTGAATGCGCTTCCAATTTTTCATTAGTCACGTTTTCTAGTAACACAGGTCAAGAGTAGGCGCCGTTAAAAATTTAAGCAAAATGTATTGCCTAAGGAATGCTTTTAGGCCATACAATTTTCCCGACTATTGCTGCATGGATGCAAAAGCTTCCGAAAGGGTTCCATTCGAACGCCCATAGACATATGCACACATCGATTTATCATGCTCCGTTATACGATCATTGACGGCACTCGATTTAACTGGGAAAAAGGAGATTTTTTCGTTGTCCCGAACTGGTCGTGGCATGAACACGTTGCAGAAGAAGAAAGCTATTTTATTCTCAACAAATGATTTGCCAATACTTGAAGAAACGTTTGAGCAGTCAAAACGGTTATCAAGAAGTAAAAGATAGTTTACACCAGCCTTATAAATTGAATTTTGTAAAAAGTGAACTTGAAGCAATTGTCGATTCATTTCATTTTTCATTCTAATAAGGGGGATCAATATATGAAAAGCAGTCAAACAGATTTAATCATTGTCGGCGGGGGGATAGGCGGTCTTTCGGCTGCTCTAGCGGCAGCGGAAGCCGGAAAAACTTCATTAGTTTTGGAAAGAGCTCCTCAGTTTGGTGAGGTCGGAGCAGGCATTCAATTGGCTCCAAATGCAACCGCTGTGCTGAAACGATTTGGAGTCATGGAGGAAATTTCAAAAGTTGCTGTATTTCCAAAACGTCTTGTGCTAAAAGATGTTTATACGGCAAATGAGTTGTCAGCAATGGACCTTGGCGAAGCATTCAAAGCCCGATACAAACATCCGTATCTCGTTTTGCACCGTTCGGATCTCCACCGAATTTTGCTTGAAGCTTGCAAGAAAACAGGTATGGTCCGCTTCAAAAACAACCAAACAATTGAGACTGTCAAGCAAGAACATGACGTTGTTTCTGTTTACAGCCAAAGCGGAGAAATGTTCACGGCTGATGCCGTCATCGGAGCAGACGGACTTTGGTCAAAGCTTAGAAAATATTTCGTTGATGACGAACCCATTTGCTCTGAATATGTTGCTTACAGAGGAACCATACCGATTTCCGAAATTTCAAACGCAAACTTAGACGATGTCGTCATGTGGATCGGCCCTTATTTGCATTTAGTACAATATCCAGTAAGACGCGGAGAGCTTTATAATCAAGTGGTCGTGTTTAAATCTTACAATTATAAGGCAAATTCCGATGATTGGGGCACACCTGAAGAAATGGACAGACGATTTAAAGGATGCCATCCGGATGTGAAAAATGCCTTAACATTTATACAACGGCAAATTCGCTGGCCGATGTATGACAGGCTGCCAATTAACAATTGGACAAAAGGGAAGGTTACATTGCTTGGCGATGCAGCTCATCCTATGCTGCAATATTTAGCTCAAGGAGGCTGCCAGGCGCTTGAAGATGCTTCTTATCTTGCAGATATGCTCAAAAAATATCCGGACAGCTATGAGCAAGCATTCGCCGATTTTCAGAAAGAGCGGCTGCCGCGTACAGCAAAAGTACAAACGAGCGCTCGGACATGGGGTGAAATTCTTCATACTGAAGATCCTGTTGCAACACTGCTCAGAAACACTATTTTTGAACAAAGAACTCCGCAAGACTATGAAGTGGCCGATTTCCTTTATAGCTATGACAAAACGACTAAACAAATCAATTAATATATGAATAGAGAAGCCTGACGTAAAAATTTGAACTTATAAAAAATATTTTAATAGAAAGCGGTGAAAAACAATGGATAGCCTTCGTTTCACCGCTTTCTTCATACCATTTGCACGATTCTTTTATTTTTTTTAAAAAAGGTGTACAATTAGTTTGTTGTTTAAAAAGTCTGAAAAAATGATTTTTTTCAAAGAAGGGACAAATATGGAAGAAGCAAAATTATGGACGAAAAATTTTTTTAGTATTTCAATTTGTAATTTTTTTCTTTTTATAAACTATTATTATTTGCTGGTCACCTTGCCGATCTTTGTCATTCAAGATTTAAAAAGCAGTGAAGCTGAGGCTGGCTTAATAGCAATGGTTTATTTATTTGCTGCGATCGTGACTCGCCCGTTCGTCGACCAATTTATGGAGAAGCTTGGAAAACAAAAAATGTTGATTATTTCCTTGGTCATTTTCCTGATCGCCTCTATTTCTTATTTATTTGTCAGTTCAATTGTCTTATTATTGATCATTCGTTTTCTTCATGGAATCGGTTTCGGGATCGCGACAACCGCAACAGGGGCGATTGTGGCAGATATCGTGCCGGAATCGAAAAAAGGAGAAGGAATGGGATATTTTATTTTATCTTCCAATGTCGCCATGGTGATTGGACCATTTTTAGGGCTTACCTCGTTAGATCATTGGGGTTCTTTTGTCATGCTCGTCATTGCCCTTATTTGTTCCGTTGGGGCGCTTTTGACCGGGGGAATAGTTAACCTGCATGAAATGAAGCCAAAACTAAATAAAAGAGAACTTTTCAAAGTGAATTTCAGCTTTGAAAAACTTGTAGAGGTATCAGCATTCCGCATTGCGTTGATTGCTGCCTTTTTAGCTTTTGCTTATTCGACTGTATTATCGTTCGTCTCCGTTTTTGCGGAAAAAATGAATCTTGGCGCCGGTTCGAATTTATTCTTCGTCGTGTATGCAATCGTTTTGCTCATTTCCCGGCCGTTTACCGGACGGTGGTTTGACCGATACGGCGCAAATGTCATTGTTATCCCTTGCATCGTTTCATTTGCCTTTGGATTATTTATATTGAGCATGGCAAATACATCCTTCATCTATTTGTTAAGTGCAGTATTTATCGGTCTTGGATGGGGAACCTTATTTCCAAGCTTCCAAACAATGGCTATACAAATTGTCCCTCCACAGAGAAGAGCGGCTTCTCTCAGCACATTTTTATCGATCTTCGACATCGGCATCGGTCTCGGATCGTTTTTAACTGGAGCAGTTGTTGTCTTTACTGGATTTACATCTTTATATTTTTACACTTCGCTTTATGTGTTGGTAGGTTTAGTTTTATATTGCCTCTTTGTACAGCATCGTTTTGCCAGAAAGCCGAAAAGTTTGGAGCACGATCGAAAATCTTCTCTTCAACAATAGCCCCCTCAGCTATGGGGGCTATATCATCTTCTTTCAACACATTGCAACGATAATATTTTTTCATGTATATTTAAATTTTGTTCGAAATAAATATTTCCTCACTGCTGAAAATAATGCAAACAAAAGTCTAAATCTTTCTGCAAATGCTCTTTCATTAATCTTTCCGCCTCATCTCCATCATGATGATATATGGCTTTATAGATTTGTTCATGTTCATCAATCAAAAAAGGCCTTTTATAATAAACAACCGTCTTCCTAAATAAATAGATTATGGATTGCATCCGATCAATGATATCAATCATAAACGGGTTGTTGCTTGTTTGAACAATAATATTATGAAATTTTTCATTTGCTTCCATGATTTCTTCAGTCGTTCCGGTTCTTGCTGTGACTATGCATTTCCATAATTCTTCTAAACTTTCTTCACTCATATAAGTTGCAGAATAGCGAGCCGCATATCCTTCAAGCAAAATTCTGACTTGAAAAATGTTTCGCAAGTCACTGTCCGTTGGATTTACTACTTTTTTTTGCAATATCAGACCTTCTTGCTCCAACTTGCGAATCGCTTCTCTTACAGGCGTTCTGCTCACACCCAATTCTTCCGCAATTCTTTCTTCTGTCAGCTTTGTTCCTCTTGGCAACTCCCCATTTAATATTTTATCTCTTATATATTCATAAGATTTAATGTATGCATGTTTCGGTGTCTTTTTTGTCAAAGCAATCGTCTCCTCTGAATAATCTCTAATGAATAGTATAAATTGTCATTAACAATATTAAAAGTACACAAGTTTTTTGTATTCATTTTTAATTTTTTTGTATACAAATTTAATTAAATTGTGTACAATTAGACTCAAAAGAAAACGTTTACTACTGGGGGGGTTACTTCAATGATTGGATTCATCGGTATCGGCATCATGGGAAAACCAATGGTTAGAAACCTTATGAAAAAAGGTCATGAAGTCACTGTTTATGATCTTAACGAGGAAGCCGTTCAACAGTTGGTGCAGGAAGGTGCAATATCATCTGCCTCTCCAAAAGAAGTGGCGCAAAAAAGTAACATCATTTTTACTATGCTGCCCAATTCTGAACATGTAAAAAGCGTCATTCTAGGTGAAAACGGCATTGTGGAAGGAGCTTCCAAAGGTACGATAGTCGTGGATATGAGCTCGATCTCTCCTGTTGTTTCAAAAGAACTGGCGCAAATTTTAAAAGAAAAAGAGATTGATATGTTGGATGCACCAGTGAGCGGAGGAGAACCGAAAGCAATCGATGGCACTTTGGCGATTATGGTTGGAGGAAAAGAAGAAGTTTTTAAAAAAGTTTTAGATTTATTTAAATGCATGGGGCAATACATAACTTTAGTCGGAGAAAATGGGGCTGGCACAACTGCTAAACTTGCAAATCAAATCATAGTCAACGTCAATATCGCAGCAATGTCTGAAGCTTTAATTTTAGCTGCAAAAGCAGGAATCGATATTGAAAAAATGTATCGAGCGATTCGAGGGGGGCTTGCAGGAAGCGCTGTGTTAGATGCAAAAGTGCCGCTCATTTTAGAACGCAATTTCACTCCGGGCGGAAGAATCGATATTAACTTAAAAGATTTAACAAATGTTGTGGAAGCAGCACGTTCAATTGGCACGCCCATCCCTCTAACCTCCCAAGTATTAGAAATGTTTCATGCATTAAAGATAGATGGAAAAGCTGGTGATGATCATGCCGGTTTAATTCAATATTATGAGAAATTGGCAAATTTTGAAGTGAAAAAGTCCTGCGGTAATATGTCAAGGTGAAAAATCATAGAAATTGGAAATTCCCTTGTCCGATGATCCGAAAAAAGGCAATACTGAAGAAACCCAGTATTGGTACATGTAATAAACTGGGTCTAAAGGTTGATATTGGTATACCAGATCGATCCTCTTATCGATCTTCCCCCTTTCTTGGCGTGTAGATTTGACCGTTGCGTAGCAGCGCATCGATCACACGCACGAGTTTTCTAGCGGTGAGGACGAGGGCTCGTTTATGTTGGTGTTTGGGCACTTCCTCATACTTCTTCCGGTAGTACGCACGAAACGTCGCATCATGCCGTTGCACCGAGTTGGCAGCCTCCACTAGGTAGTAACGGAGATAGCGATTGCCGGAACGAATGAGGGAGGTGTCCTCGGCTTGAAAACGGCCCGATTGGTGCTTGGACCATGTCAAGCCGGCATATTTTGCCAAGGCGGCCTGGTTGTGAAACCGCTCGATTTGCCCGATTTCGGCCAGGATGCCTGCGGTATAAACCGGTCCGATGCCTGGGATGGTTTGCAGTGTGTTCGGAATGCCTTCAAGATGGCGGGTAATGGCTTTATCGAGCTCTTTGAGCTGCGATTGCAGGCTGCGGATTGATTGAATCGACAGCCCTAACAGCAAGTCGATGGAATCCTCGACACACTTGGACAACCGATACGACGAACGGGCCGCCTTTTGAATCGACTTGGCGATGCATTCCGGATCGGCAAAGCGATTGCGCCCTTTTTGGCGCAGGAAGTCGGCCAACTGCTTGACATCCATTTGGCAGATGTCATCGAGGCTCCACGACTCAAGCAGCAGTTCGAGAATGGCATGTCCGAAGATCGAACTGTCCACCTCTTGGGTAAAGGAACTGCATTTGTAAAACAAGTGCTGGAGAAAATACTGTTTCTCACGGGTTAACTGGTGGACGAGATGATATCGCATGCGTGTCAGTCGCTGAAGCGCGAGAAACTGCTCCTTGAGGACAGCCGTCATCTTCAGACGGCCGAAGCGAAGCCGATCCGCAATGATCCAAGCATCGATGTCATCCGTTTTCTCCAAGTCGACATAGGCTTCTTTAAACTTGCGAATGAGCTTTGGATTGATCGTAAACACCTTGACGTTCCAAGCCTGCAAGGCCTCCTGCTGGTGGAAAAACATAGCTGGATGCCAACTGTAGACCGAGGTGGCTTCCATCCCGATCAGAATTTCGGTTGGCTTTCGCTTGTTAGCCCACAGGAGGATTTGATCCCGAAGGAAGGTGGCGCCCAGAAGATGATTATCCACTTTGAAGCGTGCGCACGTATTTCCTTCATGATCCATAATGCAGGTGGCTAAGTCGCGTGAGCTCACGTCGATCCCGACGTAGAGTTTCATGAGATCACCTCCTATTGTTGTAGGATCGAGGGGTAGGACTCTTCGGGATGCCCCCGGATCGCGCCTGTTGACCAGTCACCCTCGCATATGAGAACTCACGTTGGACCATGGGCTGCCCTGGAAGCTGCTCCTTCCAGCATGGGGAAAACCAACGGGAACAGCCTGCGGGTTAGACGTCCAAACAGGGGCCGAGGAGACAGACTTTACAAGTAGTCAAAGCTACAGGAATGAGAAGAGTATCCCCGATGATCCTAAGACCATTATCCAGGAACATTGCGAAAAGTCCAACCCCGGTACGCTCAACCCTTTGTGGGAGGGGCGCGCCCCTCCCACAAAGGCAACCACCCAAGATATGCGATTGTCAAGGAGCGTATCGGACTGGAAATTCGATAAAAAAACTTTCTGAAACTTAGTATACGAGGGAGTGTAAGCTATGCTCAAGACGTCGGAAGTGATTTCCTCCTACCCTACAGTCGATCTCGACATGATTCAAAACGAGTGGTCTCAATATAATTCGAAATTCAATCACAAAATTATTGTGCTTGATGATGATCCTACTGGAGTACAGACCGTTCACAGCATTCCCGTTTACACGGACTGGTCATATAAAGCAATCGAACAAGGATTTCAAGAAGACAATCAAATGTTTTTTATTTTAACAAACTCTAGAGCGTTTACTGAGGAGAAAACCAAGCAAGTTCATCAAGAGATTGCCGTTACAATTGAAGAGATTTCTCAAAAATACAAACGTCCCTATATTTTAATCAGCAGAGGAGATTCAACTTTAAGAGGTCACTATCCTCTGGAAACTAAAGTACTCCGCGAAACAATTGAGCAAAAAGCAGGACGAAAAATAGATGGAGAAGTTTTAATACCGTTTTTTAGAGAAGGAGGCAGATTAACAGTCCAAAACACTCACTATGTTGACCAAGATGGGGTTCTCATTCCCGTTGGGGAGACAGAATTTGCAAACGACCGGACATTTGGTTATTGTTCAAGCCATTTAGGCGAATGGATTGAAGAAAAAACAAAAGGTGAATATACGAAAGATTCTGTTACCTATATTTCATTAGATGATATTCGCGCAATAAATATTGATAAAATATACCGCCAATTAATGTCCGTATCAAATTTTAACAAAGTTGTTGTTAACGCTATAGCAGAAGAAGACGTTTCCGTTTTTGCATCTGCCCTGATCAAAGCAATTCAAAATGGTAAACAGTTTTTGTTTCGGACGGCAGCCTCCTTTACAAAAATCATTGGAAATGTAAAGTCCCGTCCACTACTTACAAAAGAAGAATTAATTGAGGAAAATCATAGCAATGGCGGCCTTATTTTAATTGGTTCACACGTAAAAAAAACGACTGAACAGCTAAACCAATTAAAAAAATTGTCAACTCTTCATTTTATTGAGCTTGATAGTCATCTCGTGTTGAATCAAGAAAAATTCAAAAAAGAAATCGATCGTGTCCGCTTGGAAGCAGAACAAAAAGTAAAAAACGGTATCACCACCGTCATCTACACGAGAAGAGAACTGCTGAAATTAGGAGAGGATGCGGAAGAAGAATTACAACTTGCTGTCAAAATATCTGATGGAGTAACCAGCATCGTTTCTAATTTTGCTATAAGGCCTAAATATATTATTGCCAAAGGCGGTATCACATCAAGCGACATCGGTACAAAAGGATTGGGAGTAAAACGTGCAAACATTGCCGGCCAAATCGCACCTGGTATACCTGTGTGGCAGATTGGCACTGAAAGCAAATTCCCTAATTTACCTTATATTATTTTTCCAGGGAATGTCGGTGCTCCCTCCACACTGAAAGATATTGTAACAAAATTGGAAGGAGTGAAAGAATAATGCTTACTGGAAATATGTTAATTTTAGTATTCATATTCGCATTGGCATTCTTGTTTTTCCTTATTTTAAAACTGAAAGTTGACCCGTTTTTATCACTCATTACCATTGCTATTATAACCGCACTTATAATGGGGTTCAAATTGAATGAAGTTGCTGGAATTGTTTCAGGCGGTTTCGGAAATACTTTAATGGGCGTCGGAATCTTAATCGGTCTAGGCGTTATTTTTGGAGAATTTTTGGCTGCATCAGGTGCCATTGAAAAAATAGCACAAGCTGTTTTAAAGGGCTTCGGAAACCGCCGATCTGTTGCAGGATTAGGATTAACTGGAACTGTTGTGTCAATTCCCGTATTTTTTGATGCAGCATTTGTCATACTAAGCGGTTTGATCAAAAGTTTATCGAAAAAAACAGGAATATCTGTTGTATCTTTTGTAACCGCTTTAGGAATTGGATTAATCGTTTCCCACAGCATGGTGCCGCCGACACCAGGTCCGCTCGTTGTAACGGAAAATACTAATGCTGATCTAGGGCTGTTCATTTTATATGCCATCATTTGCGCGATTCCTGCAACACTGGTTGGCGGCTACTTATACGGATTGTTCATCGGAAAACGAGTCAATCCTTCAGGCGATTTTGACGAAAATGCAGGAACCGATGAAAATAATCCAAAGCCGAAAAAAGAGATCAGCACAGGTTTATCCTTATTCATGCTGGCTCTTCCAATCATTTTAATTTTATTGAATACCCTTTCACAATTATTATTTCCAAATACACCAATTTCAGCCGTTTTAGGGTTTATCGGCGAAAAAAATGTTGCTTTACTAATAAGTGTATTAGCAGCTATTATCATCCTTAAGCCATATATTTCTATACCTTATCAGCAACTGTATTCACAAGCCATTAATTCGGCAGGTATTATTATTTTAATAACCGGTGCCGGAGGAGCTTTTGGAGCTGTTATTAATGAAAGCGGGATAGGAGACCATCTAATCGAAACGATGCAAAGCTGGAGCATTCCGGTACTTTTATTAGCTTTTATTTTTTCACAAATTTTGCGCGCATCGTTAGGTTCTGCTACTGTTGCTTTAGTGACGACTTCCAGCATTTTAGGACCTGCCGCGGGAGATCTTGGGGTCTCACCCATCCTGCTTGGTTTAGCCATATGCTCAGGAGCAATCGGCCTTTCACTTCCGAACGATTCTGGTTTTTGGGTCGTGAACAAATTCGGAAAACTTACGATAGTCCAAACTTTAAAAGCATGGACGATCGGAGGATTTTTGGCAGGCTTAACATCCCTCACCATGGTTTATATACTCAGCCTGTTTTCAGGAATTTTGCCTGGAATATAAAAACTTTAAGGTTGGCTCATGGATCCGAGCCAGCCTTTTTCAATGAGTGAAAATCGTAAATCATGATCCATACTAAATACGCTAGAACGTATCAACTAAAAATAATTTAGCTTCTTCCATACGATAAAATAAAAATGTTTTCATTTAGAAATATCAATTGAATTTTTTTCAACTCAGTTGACGTGAGCGAATATTGAACCTTCCTCTCAGCCATTTAATTTAGATAAGAAAAAACAAAACCGTCTTGTTATGACAAAATTGTTGATGACGCCTCCTGTTCGATATATTGCTTAACTAATTTGTAGCAATCATCAATATGCTTATTTCCTAAATATTTCATCGTCGCAAAGCTGATCCCGGCCGAAACCCCTATTCCAATGAGAGGAATAAGTTTGCTCGTCTGTTTTGCCGCCATCCGGGTTGCTGCTTTTTTCACCAAGCTCAGCACCAATTTTTTGCCAATTTTTCTTCCGATGAGTTCATTTCCTAATGAAGTTGCCAGAACAATAATGAGCTCTTTTGTTTTCGCATCCAATTGATCAACTTGCTCTTTTGATAAACCAAACTTTTGATTAATCTCATTTAGCAGATCTTTCACAAGTGCAGCATCCACCGTCACATCAATACCCGGAATTGGAACAGCTGCAGCAATAGCAGAAACAGATGAACGTCTATTCACTAATTTACGGCATTCTTCCCGAATTTGATCCAATTGATCGATCGTTTTTGGCAGCATAAAAAACCTCCGTTTCTAAATCACTTCTTCTGTCATCGCTTCAATGACTGCGTCGCTATGTAAAAAGAAGGCGACAAACTTAATCACCAGCCAATTCAAAGGGAAACGGCAATAAGAACGTTGCAGCCGCAAATATTTTTGAAATCTTTACTTTCTCCCTTTAAGGCTCCTGCTAACACTTGCGATTAGAAATAGTTTTTTGCTTTTTCTCCATTAAATACCCCAATCGTGAAAAAAAATCTTTTCTCCGCCTCCTTATAGGAAGAGTATACCATGTTTATAGGCGTTCAGAAATAAAGTCATCTACAAAAAAACGGAGAAACGAGTGAAAGGATGAAGTTAAAAAACTAATAAGCGCTCACAAAAAATTCTTTGTGAACTCAAGATCGTTGAAAATTCCGATTGATCAACACGCTGAACAATGGAAAAGCAGCAAGTATTGTTTATTCATTTTTACAATGGGAGCAAAAGGTGTGATTGCTTTATATTTTTTCATCGATTCATGCATTTCTATTAGAGGAAAAGCGTAAATTTAACTTTAGTTATTAGCAAATGTGGATCTTAGTAGATTCTGTGATTAACCTTTTATAAATAACAAATAAACGGAAAGCTGACTTTATTAAAGATACAAGAAAAAAAACTCTTTTTTGCAAAAAGAAAAAAGCAGGAGTTCATCCTGCTTTAGCTATTGAATCATCTTCAACATTGTAGGGAAAACTTCACAATCTTAACATACAATTTTAGAGATATGTTAAAAATACTATGAAAATTGATGAAACGTAATTTCAGGGCGGCTGCCAATTCGGATGTTCACTCCTGTTTGTCCTAGGCCTTCGCTAATATAAAACGGCCGCTTGTTATGGTAATGAAGTCCTTTAATAATGTTCATTCTTGGAAGCTTGCCTTTGTAAAAAAGATGGTACGGCTTTGGCAAATTGATCTGTCCGCCGTGGAAATGACCGGACAGCAAGTAATCAAACGGAATGTTTTCCATTTCAAGAATAACGCTTGGATCATGGGTCAGCACTAATCGCATTCCTTCTTCTACTCCGTGAAAAGCTTTTTGAACATAACTGCGGTTTGTCGTGTAATCATCAATGCCAATAATATTCAAGCATTCTTCTTCAAGCTGAATGGTCACGTGCTCATTTTGTAGTGTTTTTATCCCGTAATGCTGCAGCATTTTTTTCAAAGTTTCAAAGTCTTCTTCCTTTAAAACATAATCGTGATTGCCGAACACAGCATACGTGCCGTACGTTGGATTTGTTTTTCTCAATACTTCCAAGTATGCGGAAAGTTTTGGGATGCTTCTCTTCCGGTCGAGAAAATCACCTGTCAGTGCAATAAGATCAATTGATTCTGCTGAAATCAGCTCATCTAATTCCTTTGGGCTGATCGATAAGTTTTCTAGGTGTAAATCAGATAGATGGAGTATTTTTATATTCTTTGCAGAAGCTTTCCTATCGGGGCAGCGAACTGTGATTTTCTTAACAGCTACATCCTTTGTATTTTTATTTCCTTTTATTAAAAAGAATATGAAAAGTCCAAGAAAAAATAATATAACAAAAAATAGCATAACCAAACTCCTCTCTCCCCCAAGTATAACGAACCTTCTCAAACGATCCTAGTGGGAGTTAAAGGAATTTGAAAAAAACTCTTAGCTGCAAAAGAGCTCAAACTATTAACAAACCTGCCTTCCGCCTCTGCCGGAAAGACAGGTTTGCCTTTCTTAATTATTTTGCGCATGTCCATACGTTAAAAGCTAAAACAAGCATCCATTTTCATGATAACTTTTTCATATCTACGAAATCCATCCGCTGCATGCCTTGCTGCTCTTTTACATCAGTCAATCGGTTCTTTGTGCTTCTTTATTTATAAATCGTGCACCTTTCAGCCAGCTAAGTTTTTCCGGTTGTGGCGCTGAACTCTGCAAATTGTTCAAGCTTTGACAAATCGCTAGATGTGCCCTGGATTTTTAAGAAACCATAATTTTACAAATGTCATTTGTAAACTCAACAGGATCTTGGACTGGCAGGCCTTCAATTAGCAAAGCCTGATTATATAAAATGTTTGTGAACAGCTTCAGCTTCTCTTGATCGTTTTCATACGCTGCTTTTAGCGTTTGAAAGACTTCGTGATCTGTATTAATTTCAAGCACTTTCTCCGCTTTAATGTTTTGGCTGTTCGGCATAGCATTTAACACTTTTTCCATTTCAATAGTGATTTCGCCGTCTGTTGATAAACAAACAGGATGTGTTTTTAACCGTTTTGATGCTCGCACATCCTTTACTTTATCACCCAAAATACTTTTCATTTGTTCGAACAGCTCTTTATGTTCTTTTTCAGTTTCTTTTTTGTTTTCTTCTTCGCTAATTCCTAAGTCGCCGCTGGAGACTGATTTAAATTCTTTCTCTTTATATGTCATTAACATTTTGATCGCAAATTCATCGATATCCTCTGTCAAATACAAAATTTCATAGCCTTTATCTGCAACCAGCTCGGTTTGCGGCAGCTTTTCAATTCGTTCATACGAATCGCCCGTTGCATAATAAATATATTTTTGCTCCTCAGGCATTCTTGATACATATTCTTGTAAGGTGACAAGTTTTTTCTCCTTTGAAGAGTAGAACATAAGCAAGTCTTGCAATGTTTCTTTATTTGCGCCGAAATCGCTGTAAACGCCATACTTTAATTGTCTGCCAAATGCTTCATAAAACTTTTCATATTTTTCTCTTTGATTTTTTAATAGGTTTTCTAGTTCGCGTTTAATTTTGTTTTGAATGTTTTTCGCAATGATTTTCAATTGCTTGTCATGCTGGAGCATCTCTCTTGAAATATTTAACGATAGGTCCTCAGAATCAACCATTCCTTTAACGAAGCTGAAGTAGTCAGGCAGTAAATCCGGGCACTTGTTCATAATTAACACGCCGTTGGAATACAGTTCAAGCCCTTTTTCATATTCTGCTGTATAGTAATTAAATGGCGTTTTTTCCGGAATATATAAAATCGCCTGATAGCGAACCGTCCCATCTACGCTAATATGAATATGTTTTAACGGTTTATCAAAGCCATAATGCTTTTCGGCATAAAAGTTTTCATAATCTTCATCTGTCAGTTCACTTTTATTTTTCCGCCAAATCGGAACCATGCTGTTGATTGTTTGTTCTTCAACAACCTCTTCAAATTCGTTCTCGTTCTCATTTTTCGGTTTTTGTACTTTGACATCCATTTTGATCGGATAGCGGATGAAGTCGGAATATTTTTTAATGATTTGTTTTAACCGATATTCGTCAAGAAATTCGTCATAGTTGTCATCTTCAGTATTCTCTTTGATTTTTAGTATGATCTCCGTTCCGACCTCTTCCTTCTCATATGGTTCGATTGTAAAACCATCAGCGCCTTTTGATTCCCATTTATATGCTTGATCGCTGCCTAGCGCTTTACTGATGACAGTGACAACATCCGCTACCATAAAGGCGGCATAAAAGCCAACGCCGAACTGTCCAATAATGTCATAGCCGTCTTTTAATTCGTTTTCTTTTTTAAAGGCGAGCGACCCGCTCTTAGCAATCGTACCAAGATTTTCTTCCAATTCCTCTTTTGTCATGCCTATGCCTGTATCAACGATTGTGAGCGTCCGCTTTTCTTTATTTGGAATAACTTTTATGTAGTATTGATCCTTTTGAAAGGTTAACGAATCATCAGTCAGTGCTTTGTAATAAATTTTATCGATCGCATCGCTTGCATTTGAAATTAACTCCCTCAAAAAAACTTCCTTTTTTGTATAAATGGAGTTGATCATCATTTCTAATAACCTTTTCGACTCGGCTTGAAACTCTTTTTTTTCCATGACCGCCTCTCCTTTCTAAAAAGCGTATGTGCAAAATTAAGATAAAAATTAGCACTCTAATCAATCGAGTGCTAATCATCATTTTTTTAATAACAAATATTTAATTTTATGTCAACTCCGAATGATTGACCGCTTTGCACTTTTCTTGAGTTTTTCTTTACGAACGATAGGCAACAGTCGTTTTCGAATGAGAAGGGCTTTGTCTTTCCACATAATGGTTGCAAATTTCTTTACCAATCAGGATGTTTTTCGGCACAAAAGCATTCCCTCGCAACTTTCAAGCTTCACTTTTATTGCCAATCCTTTAAGATTTCCCCATTCCTCTTAAAAAATGAAGAAGCATAGTAATCGATCGGTTGATGTCAGGATCTTTTAAAGCCGATAGCAATTGGAAAAAAGAAGTTGTTTCTTCTTTATTGACGCTTGCCGCAGCTTCTTGTATTCCAGCATTCATTCTTGTCGTCATTACCTGCAGCTTTTCGAGATCGATTGTTCCCAGTAGCATCAACAGATTGACGATATTTTTTAAAACATCAATGTTCGGTTTTCTGCTGACTTCCTTAACCACGTTTTCTAGTACTTGATCTTTCCGCGCTAAAAGGGCATTGGCGATTTCCAGAACACCTGCATCGTGAAGCTTCCGTAAACATGCTATGCCTTCTAAAACTGCCTCTTTATTGTCTGCTAACGCTTGCTCGATTTCTAATAAATTTTGCTTTCTTTTTTCTTCTTGTGACACTTCGATTTTTTTGATGGTTGTAATTGGTTTAGCCATGTATTTTCACCTTGCTTCCGGGAAACGTGTAGTCGCTGCGCTCCCATTTCTTCTCTACTTTGACCCCAATTTGCGGATTTCTTTTTCCGTTTCGATGGTTGTTTGGACGAATTGGGGAGTCTCCTTTTTCCTTCAATACGACCATTTTTACGGCAATTTCTTTATATGCCGGTGTGTTCGTATCGCGGTCAGCATGATTGCCTGTTAAACGATTAATAGCCAATTCGCCCGTATCATTCAATGGGATAAAGATTTCATGCTTTTGCACGCGATCCGTTATGTGAACAGGGCCTTTTACAGAGCCGTATTTGGAAATAAGCTTGACAATGGCTCCTTCTTGAATACGGCGTTCTTCAGCCAATTCTTTCGAAATTTCTATAAAAGCGTTCGGGGTTTTCCGGCTGATTCCTTGTGATTTATACGTCATGTTCCCTTCATGGAAATGTTCTAGCAAGCGCCCGTTGTTCACGTGAAGATCATACTCTTCATCTACATCATATAAATAATCGACTTGAAGCGGATAAAGCTGTGCCTTTCCATCGGCAAACGGGAATTGATCTTCATAAAGAAGCGGCGAGTCGGTTCCATCTTTCTCAACAGGCCATTGCAAGCTTGAAAATCCTTCTAAACGGTCATAGGAAACACCGGCAAAAAGCGGTGCGAGCGACGCCGCTTCTTCCATAATTTCTCCAGGGTGCTGATAATCCCAATTGAAGCCCAGTGCTTTCGCCAGCATACAATAAATTTGCCAATCAGGCTTCGAATCTCCAAGAGGCGGCAATGCTTCATACAATCTCTGAATCCGGCGTTCTGTATTGGTAAAAGTTCCTTCTTTTTCTAAGCTTGGGCTGGCCGGCAGCACAACATCTGCATATTGGGCCGTTTTTGTTAAAAATAAGTCCTGCACAACGAAAAATTCCAGCTTTTCAAAAGCGGCGCCGACTTGATTGATATTGGCATCGACAATCCCCATATCTTCGCCAGTCACATATAATGCCTTCAGAGCGCCTTCATGAATCGCTTTAACCATTTGATGATTGTCTTTTCCCGGATTTTTAGGCAATGTCACGCCCCAAGCTTTTTCATAACGGCTGCGGACTTTTTCATCCGCTACCTTTTCATATCCCGGGAAAAAGTTCGGCATGCTTCCAAAGTCGCTGCACCCTTGAACATTGTTATGGCCGCGCAGCGGATAGGCTCCAGTGCCCGGTTTGCCGTAATTGCCTGTCACTAATAACAAATTGGAAATGGCAGTACTCGTATCACTTCCGCGCTGCTGTTGAGTGACTCCCATCGCCCAGCAAATGACCATTGTTTTAGATTGATGAATCGTTTCAGCAACCTTGATCAGCGTGTCCTTGGAAATTCCCGTCACTTCTTCCGCATATTCTAACGTAAACGGCTCTAAGCTACTTTTATATTGTTCAAAGCCGTTCACTCGTTCTTTGATAAACTCTTCATCATGCCAATTTTGGTCAATGATGTATTTCGTTACAGCTGACAGCCAAACAAGATCCGTTCCTGGCTTTGGCCTGATAAACATATCGGCCCGCTCCGCCATTTCATGCTTTCTTAAGTCAAACACGAGCAGCTTTTGTCCATAAAGTTTTTGCGCTCGTTTGATTTTTGATGCCAAAACCGGATGCGATTCCCCTGTATTGGCGCCAATAATGATGACAAGATCAGAGGAAGCTATGTCAGAAAAAGATCCTGAATCACCGCCATAGCCGACAGTGCGAAATAGTCCGACCGTTGCTGGAGATTGACAATATCTTGAGCAATTATCAACATTATTCGTTCCTATCACTTGACGAGCAAATTTTTGCAGCAAATACGATTCTTCATTCGTTGCTTTGGAAGAAGCTATAAATCCTAAAGCATCAGGGCCATGTGCATCTTTTATTTCTTTAAACCGTTTTGCAACATATCGAATCGCCTCATCCCATTCAACTTCTTTAAAATGGTCGCCTTCCCGGATCAGCGGTTTTGTCAGCCGTTCTTCACTATTGACATAATCCCAGCCGAACTTTCCTTTTACACAAGTGGAAATTCCGTTTGCCGGCGATTCCGGTGTTGGTTCAACTTTTAAAACTTTTCTGTCTTTTGTCCATATATAAAATGAACAGCCAACTCCGCAGTATGTGCAAACTGTTTTCGTTTTCTTGATCCTTTCCTTGCGCAGCTCAGCTTCTGTATCTGAGATGGCCATTAGCGAACCGTATCCTGTTTCCACTTCCTTCGTCAAATTAATCATCGATCGTAATGTACCAGGTTCTACATTTGTTAAAAAGCCGGCTTCCCCTAACATTGATTTTTCCATTAAGGCATTGCACGGACATACAGTTACACATTGGCCGCAATTTACGCAGCTGGACTGATCAATCGGCACATCGTTGTCCCAGATCACACGAGGCTGCTCTCTGCTCCAATCAATCGTCAATGTTTCATTTACTTGAACATCTTGGCACACCTCTACACAGCGTCCGCATAATATGCATTGATTTGGGTCATATCGATAAAATGATCCTGAATAATCCACTTCATAAGGTTTTGGTTGGAACGGAATGCTTTGATGTTCAATGCCTAAAGCTTTAACCGTATTATGGATTGTACAATCTCCATTGTTTTTATCGCAAACTGTGCAATATAATTCATGATTTTTTAAAATTTGATCCATCGCTAATTTTTGAGATTCTTTTACTTTAGAAGTCTCTGTTTCAACAACGAGTCCTTCTTGGACTTTGTAGCTGCAGGCTCGTACAAGCTCCCCGTTCACTTCCACCATACAAGTATCACATGTTTGAATTGCGCCCAAGCTTTCATGATAACAAACGTGCGGTACATCCATTTCATGTTCGAGCAAAGCCTGCAGAAGATATTGATTTTCCCTTGCGGTTATTTCTCCCCCGTTGACCGTAATCGTTACATTTCCCACGATACGTTCCCCCTGTTATTTTGTTATTCTGTTGCTATGTGTATAAATGTTCATTTTATTTTCCCGTATAAACCCAACAGTCGTAATGTTTAAATCTTCTGCCAATTGAAGTGCCAAATTTGTTGGAGCCGATTTTGATAGAAGTATACCGCATCCAATTTTCGAAACCTTCAGCACTACCTCTGAGGAAATCCGCCCGCTAAAAGCGATTATTTTATCATTTAAAGAAATGCTTTCGTTTAGACAGAAGCCATATAATTTATCTAAAGCATTATGTCGTCCAATGTCAGAAAATGTCTTAATCAATCCCTCTTTTGAACATAATGCCGCATGATGAATGCCTCCAGTACGCTTAAAAGCCGATGAAGCTTCATTTAACATTTCCATTAACTGAAAGCATTGTGCGGCAGAAATCGTCATGCTGCTCAAAATCGTTTTCGCTGTTTTCACATCATTATAAAAATAAAACTGTCGGCTTTTTCCGCAGCAGGAGCCGATAAAGCGTTTGGAAACAAACTCTTTCTTATCCCCTATCGGCTGATGCAAATGAACATAGGCAAACCCCTTATCCTCATCAATTTGAAGCGCTTTCACATCTGCTTTTATGCGGATTATCCCTTCTGAAGCTAAAAAGCCCAATACAAGCTCCTCTACATGGGACGGCGAGCATACTAATGTGGCGAATTCCTCATTGTCCACAAAAATTGTTAACGGATACTCTATCGCAATTTCATCTATCACCACTTTCTTGTTTTGATGATCAATTTTGATTATTTCTCTTTTACAAATAATTTCTTTTTCCATAATGGGAACCTTCCTTTTTAATCACACCTCTAAAATAAAATATTCGACAGAAGCAGAAAAAATCCTTTTCTTCTTTTTTTTCTATTTGTCCATACAAGGAAACTGTTTCACTGGAAAACCTAAGCGAGGTCAGGCTGGGAAAAATGAGGGGAGAAATATATATCTTTCAAGCGACATCGACTGATTTTGGCAGACTGCTTGTTCGAAAAAATCATCCATTGATCATTGTCTTTTATCGTGCCAAACAGCTGGGGAAAAGCAACTGAAAAACTGTAACCCCTCTGCTTTTTCATCTATCCATCTAATAAGCTATTCGGTCATTCCTTAACCAACATCTACCGTTTGCATTTATTAGCAAATTTTTCACATTCTCTGCTGCCATTTTTCAATGCACGGAATATTTAACTGCTTGCACTTGTGTACGATCGGAGCGCATACCGCCAGAACCGGCGCGATATCCATAAGAACAGCCCGGCAAGTACAACGGATAGGATTGTTGTCATCCCGTTCCATTTTCCAAGCAAAGACAACGCCGGCGTGCTTGTAATAAAGGCAGCTGGCAAAATGTATGTGAGCACGATGCGAAGCCAGCCTCTATACATTCCGATTGGGAACCGTGTTGTTTCAAAAAATGAATTAAAAACAAACGATAGATCATCGATACGAATAACCCAAAAGGAGGTGGTCATCAGCATCATCCACAGCGCGTAAATCAGGACAAGCGAAGATCCGATACTAATGAAAAACATCACTGCATCCATTATTGTCGGCATATAATGTTTTTGTATTAACGCATAGATTATCAAGCCGATGCCAAGAAGCACATCAATTAGGCGCCAAAACACTAAATGGCGAAAGCTGACATAAAACATGCTGTCGACCGGCTTTGTCAATACATAATCAAACGTCCCCATGCGAATATGCTGCAGCAGACGGGACATGTTGGGCCGCAGGGCAAAATCAATCAATCCTTGCAGCGTATTGAATATACCAAGAAGCAGCAGAACATCCGCATATTTCCAACCGCCGAGGTTATCTGTTTGATAAAAAAATACTTGAATTGTCAAAATAGCCATCCCAATGCCAAACAAACTCGACAGGAAATTCCCTAAAAATTCGCTGCGATATTCGAGCTCCTCTACTAAACAAGTCCGAAAAAATTCACAAAAAATGCGCCAATGTCTTTTCACATTATCCCCCCACAGCTTGGTTTTTCCTTAGACCAGCCTTCCAAAGCAACAATACTGCAAGCATAAAAAACATGCACCAAACTGCAGCCCATCCAAATCCGTACACAATATCCATCCCTTGGACGCTTCCGGTCAAAATTTCGATTGGAAACCCGACCATATATCGAAAAGGCAAATAAAAGCTGATCGTTTTCAAAAACGGCGGCAGGAGCGACATCGGGGCAATGCGGCCCGACAAAAAGAGAGACACCGCTTCAAACATGCCGTACAAAGCCGTCACTTTTGTCACCCAAAAACCTAACAGACCAAATGTGTAGCTGAATAAAAAACGAATGACCGCTGCCAATAAAAGAGCACAAAAGAATAACAGCCACTGCGCCGCACTTATTTGATCCAGCCGCAGCGCCGGAATAAAGACCGCCAATAGGCCCCATGCCGGAATTAAAATGACTAAAAATAACGCTTTATACACGATATTTTCAGCAATGGCCCAATGTATCGGGTGAAACGGACGGACAATTTGATAAGAAAAGGTTCCCTCCCTTATTTCCCGCTCCAATTCCCAAACGTCCCAAGCGCTTGTCATGCGTTCAACAAAAATCAATGCCGCAAAGTAAAAAATAAACGCATTCTCCTGATCAGGATCAATATTCATCCAGACCATCATCGTGATCAGCGGCTGAACCATGGCTCCTGTCATCCACACGATCGTCGCCAGCCGGTAGGCAAACATCTCCACATATTTCATGCGAAGAAGAACAGAGTATTTACGAAACATGTGCATCCTCCTGAAACGCGAGCGTTATCACTTCTTCCATCGGCGGATCTTCTATATTTAAATCGCGAACATCAAACTGCTGCAAAAATCGGGAGGATACCTCGTGAATGCGTTCCCTTGGCACACGAAGCGTTACTTTACCCTCTTTTGCATCGACTAATTCGCCGTATGCATCCCATGAAATATCGGGAATGGACGAAAGCTGAACCTCTAGCAATTTATACGGCGTCAATTTTTCCGTCAACATGTCCAATTCACCATCATACAACAGCTTCCCATGATTAATAATGAGCACCCGATCGCACAGCGCTGTCACATCGCCCATGTAATGCGATGTCAACAATACTGTCGTTCGGTGCTCGCGGTTATATTGTCCTATAAAGCGGCGGACTTTTTCCTGCGTATGGACATCCAAGCCGATCGTCGGTTCATCCAAAAATAAAACCTTCGGCCGATGCAAAAGCGCGGCTGCTAATTCGCATTTCATCCGCTGTCCGAGAGACAAACTCCGCGTTGGTTTCGTCAAGAGCTCTTCTAACTCCAGCAGCTCGACAAGCTCATCCAACGTTTGCCGAAACGCACGGTCTTCTATTTCGTATATCGCTTTATTGACGAGAAACGTTTCCATCGGCGGAATATCCCATATGAGCTGGCTTTTCTGTCCCATGACTAAACTCATGATCTTCTTAAATTCCGCTTTTTGTTCAAACGGTACATATCCGGCAACTTGAATGCTCCCGGAGCTTGGATAAAGCAAACCGGCCAGCATTTTAATTGTCGTTGTTTTCCCCGCTCCGTTCGGCCCTAAAAATGCGACAATTTCTCCCGAAGGAATGGTAAATGAAATGTCTCGCACCGCTTCCACAGTACGAATTTCCCTCTTAAACAAACTGCGTACAGCACCCGTCCACCCTGCTTGCCGAACGTGAACTCGAAATTGCTTGTACAAATGCTCTACATGAATTGACATAGTGCCTCCCTCTGTTTCTTCGAACACCATGGGATTACGCCATTGAAACAATCATTGTTAAATCGTCTCAATTAATTCTAATCGAAAATCACCAACCTGATTTTTTTTGTACAAATTCGTCACAGAAGTGGAATAATTTTGTATCGTCCCCCTAAAGTTCAGGTCTCTTTCAGGAACTGACACATCAAACGTTTGCTGATACAGCAGCGTCGTAATATCATGATATTCATCGCTTCTCACCTTAAAAGCAAAACGAATTTTATGTAATGGCTCACCGTTTGGTTGATGAACCACTTCCTCTTCATACTCCTCTACTTGTATCTCTACACCATTCAATATTACTTTCTTCACCATACGATCCATCCCTCCTTGGCAGCTGTTTACAAAAAATCATAGCACGAATGCTTCCTGCCCACAAACTAGCATGCTTATGAATATACAACACAAATTCGAAGCTGTCATTTTTTTGACTCTATTTAGCCTGGATGAACTGGAGCTAAAAAACCGTGCGATTTAGAACGGACTATGTAACATTTTTGATTTTATATAGTCAAGATGAACTGCAGCCGTATTTTTGTTTGCCAAAAAAATATACATTTAGAGGCGGCAGCAACAATCCGTTCGATTACGGATTCAAACGTTCTGCCAATTTCGCAGCCAAACATAAACAGAATCTTATTGGCTGCTTTTAGGCTTTTTAAGCTAGGGAAAACATGTATTTTTTTCACAGGACTTAACCCAATATTTTCTTAACCCGGCAGATAATCCGATATGATTTGAAAATCATGTATATTCTTTAAATATTTGTACAAACATATGTTGAGCAATGCTGATTTTTTCAGATTTTGCAAATGGTACAGGCTGCCTAAAATGCTATAATATGGCATAAACTAAGCGAAAAGAGCCAATGTTCACATATTTTTCATTCTCTATATATACATTTGTCAAAGAGAATTGACAAAAAGCACATTTTTATAAAGTAAAATGAAATCATATTGTATTGGTTCATCCTGATCATATACTCATGACCGGTTTCAAAGATTTATCCCATTCAAAAGGAGGAAATAAAATTGTTATTTGAAGACCCCGTATTCAGCAGTCGAATGCTGACTATCCTTACACTTTCTTTTCACGCTATTTACGCAACCATTGGGGTAGGCGTTCCGTTGATGATCATGATTGCCCAGTGGGTTGGGATCAAAAAAAATGACGAACATTATCTTTTAATGGCTAGACGTTGGGCGCGGGGGTATGTCATCACCGTAGCTGTCGGCGTTGTAACAGGAACTGCGATTGGACTCCAGCTGTCATTGCTCTGGCCGAATTTTATGGAACTTGCCGGAAATGTGATCGCATTGCCACTTTTTATGGAAGTATTTGCTTTTTTCTTTGAAGCAATCTTTCTCGGAATTTATATGTACACTTGGGAACGATTTAAAAATCAGCGGAAGCACCTGCTCTTTCTGATTCCTGTCTCCCTTGGCGCCGCCTTTTCTGCCTTTTTTATTACCATCGTCAACTCTTTTATGAATGCGCCGCAAGGGTTTGACATTGTAAATGGTGAACTCATCAATGTCAATCCGCTGGGTGCGATTTTTAACCCGGCCATGCCGACAAAAGTCGCACACGTAGTCGCAACCGCCTTTATGACAGCCGCCTTTACGCTGGCATCTATTGCAGCATTCCAATTATTAAAAGGCTCCAACCATGTTTATCATAAAAAAGCCTTGTTTTTAACTATGAAAATAGGACTGATTTTCTCCATTGCAACAGCTGTTATCGGAGATTTTTCCGGCAAATATTTAGCTGAGTACCAGCCAGAGAAATTGGCGGCAGCGGAATGGCATTTTGAAACAGAAGGAAATGCTCCTCTAGTCATGTTTGGTATTTTAGATGACGAACAAAACATTAAATATGCACTTAAATTCCCATATTTGCTCAGTATTTTGGCGCATGGAGATCCAAATGCAGAAGTTATCGGACTAGACCAATTTTCAAATTTTGAATCTCCTCCGCTTTATATTCATTATTTTTTTGATATTATGGTAGCCATTGGCGTTTTCATGATTTTATTAGCACTTATCTATTGGATTGGAGTGAAGCGCGGATGGGCTTTCATCAACCAAAAATGGTTCCGCATGCTCATTGTGCTCGGAGGGCCTCTATCTTTTATCGCGATTGAGGCTGGCTGGTGGTTGACTGAATTTGGCCGTCAGCCTTGGATCCTTCGCGGAATTATGACAACGGGTGAAGCAGCAACTTCAAGCGGCCATGTAGGTCTTATGCTCATTCTTTTTGCCATTTTGTATTTGATTTTAGGAATCGGCACGATTGTGATTCTTCGCCGGTTGTTTAAAAATAATCCGGTGGAAAGAGAGCTTGAAAATCGATTAGGCGGTGAGCAGTCATGAGCTTGGAGATTATTGGGATATCCGTCCTTTGGATCTTTTTGTTCGGCTATGTGATCGTTGGATCCATTGATTACGGCGCTGGATTCTTTAATGCTTACAGCATTTTGAGTGGCAAGCAGCATATATTGTCCAAAATTATTCAACGCTACCTGTCTCCCGTTTGGGAGGTAACCAATGTATTTTTCGTTTTCTTCTTTGTTGGGATTGTCGGTTTTTTCCCAAAAACCGCATTTTATTATGGGACAACTCTCCTTGTTCCGGGAAGCATTGCGATTATTTTGCTTGCCATTCGCGGGTCTTATTACGCATTTGAAACGTATTCATCAAAAGGACATAAAGGGTATGCCTTTATGTATGGATTGTCTGGATTATTGATCCCTGCATCATTATCTGTCGTCTTAGCCATTTCTGAAGGCGGATTTGTCTCGATGGTGGATGAGCATCCAGTTTTAAACTACGTAGCATTATTTAAAAGCCCATTATCTTGGAGCATCGTCGTTTTAAGTATTACGGCCGTCCTTTATATTTCAGCTGTTTTTCTTACATGGTACGCGAATCAAACTGGTGATACAGACGCAACGAATTTAATGAGAAAATATGCTCTTTTCTGGGCATTTCCTTTAATCATAACAGCTTGCGGCATCATTTATGAACTGAGCTATCACAACCAAGAGCATTTTGAACGCATCCTTAATTTATGGTGGATGTTCGCTTTATCGTTTCTTTTATATGTCGGGACTGTCTGGCTCATTTGGAAAAGAAAAAATTATGGATTGGCATTCGGATTGTTAGTAGGTCAATTTCTGTTAGCTTTCTTTGGATATGGAATCTCCCATTATCCGTACTTGCTTTATCCATATTTGTCCATTTATGACAGTTTTACAAACGAAGCTATGGCCATTTCCCTGATCATCGTTTTTATTTTAGGATTAGCCCTTTTGCTCCCTTCCCTTTATTTACTAATAAAACTGTTTCTGTTCGATAAAGATTATGTGAAAGGGCAAAACGCAAAATAAGGAGTGTGGAACGATGAAGACTTTTTTAATTACGTTTGCCCCCTTTCTCGTGCTATTCGCTGCTGCAGCTTTATCATTTTGGACAGCAGTGAAAGATGAGCTCATATCCAAAAGAGGATAAAAATTGAAGCAAGCTTAGAAATCAATCGAAAAAAAGCCGACAGTTTGCTCCATGTCGGCTTTCTTTAATTTGCTGTAAAGACACTTTGTTCAATTTGCTTCATTTGATAAAAGTATCCTTTTTTGTTCATCAATTCTTTGTAGGTTCCCGCTTCTACAATAGCTCCTTCATCCATAACGATAATTTGATCCATGTTTTCCAGTCCGGTCAGACGATGACTGACAAGGATGACGGTATCATTTTTAGCAGCTTCAAACAGATGATGATAAATAGACTGTTCCGTTAAAGCATCCAAAAATGATGTCGGTTCATCAAGTATCCATAGCGGAGCTTTTTTCAACAATACCCTGGCGATCGCCAGTCTTTGCTTTTCCCCGCCCGATAAATTTCCTCCTCTTTCTAACAACGGATCGGCCAAAGAAAGATAGTCAAGCTTCACCTTTTTCAGCACATCTTCCAAGTCTTCGTCAAGCACTGTATCTCTAGCAATCATTAGGTTATCGCGAACGGTACCGTAGAAAAAGTGGTTGTCCTGCAAAATAACGTTCGCATTTTTCCAAAGGCTATCGTCATCTAATTGATCGATCGAGATGCCGTTGATCCGAATCACTCCTTGATGGTTCTGATAAATTTTTAATAACAGAGCCAGCAAGGTCGATTTGCCCGAACCACTAGGTCCGACAATGGCTGTTTTCGATCCTGCCGGAAATGTAATTGAAACATTTTTTAAAATTTCACTAAATAATTGAAAGGTGACATTCTCCATGACAATTGATGGAGCTTGTTGACCGGGAAGCTCCTTCATTTCTTTCTCATCAGACGTTTTTACAGAAGGGTCTTGATGCGTGGCGTCTGATAGTCTTGCAGCAGCTTGGCGGCTGTCCTCTAAATAACTTGGAAAAGCAGCCATCGGTGCCGCATGTTCAAAAACAGTTAATGAAATCATTACAAGCATGGCAAGAAAAATACCATCTAATTGACCGCCTGCAACGAAATAGACACCAAGCAAAAGAATAACCCAAGAGATAATTAAAGATACAAACGTATTGACAGATTGACTGAAGAGGTTATGGATTGCTTCACGTTCCTGTTCTTTCAAATAAGCATCGGAGCGTTGGATAAGCTTCTCTTGTTTATGCTCAAGCTGTTGATAAATTTTTAAATCTCGAAACCCATAAAAAAACTCCGTCACTTCTGTCGATAAATTCCCGCGGCTTTGCCGAACATGACGCTCTACTTTTTTTAGTCTGAAAGCAAAGTAAGCCGGAATTAGGACAGTGGTGAAAATCAAACCGATACATAACACCAAGGCAATATAAAAGGAAAAGAACGAAGTGAAAAAAATGGTCCATAAAAATATGAGAGTGGATACGATCGGCGGATAAAAAACACGCAAAAAGAAGTTTTGCAGCGTTTCCACATCGCCGACAATTCTGGAGAGGAGATCGCCGCTCCGATATTTAAGAAAAATCGCGGGCACCAATGGCTCCAGCTTTTCAAAAAAAGAAACTCGCAACCGGCTTAATATATTGAATGTGGCGCGATGAGAAAAATAACGCTCCCCGTAACGGCTACCTGCACTGATAAACCCTAACAGTTTTATACACGCTATGAAAACAGTCAGCGTGTAAATTGGCGGTGCAAGAGCTGCTTTAGAAATCAAATAGCCGCTTGAAGCAAACAAACTCACTGTCGCGATTCCTGTTATAAATCCGAAGAGAATGGACAAAAAAAGATCTTTCTTTTCTGTTAATGTCAGCTTTGTAATAAAAAGCAAATCTTTCATTTTGCCATGCCTCCCTGTTGGAGCGTTGTCATTTTCCTGTACGCTTCAACTGATTCCAGCAATTCTTTATGTGTTCCGGATGCGATGAGTTCTCCATTTTCCAAAAAAAGAATTTTATCCGCATTTATAATGGTATGAAGCCGATGAGCGACGGTAATGACGGTGGAAGATTGAGCTAATTCCTTTATGGAATCCTGCAAAATTTGTTCTGTTTGAAGATCCAGTCCAGTCGTCGGCTCATCAAACAATATAATGGATGGTTTTTTCAAAAACGCTCGTGCCAGTGCAATTCGTTGTTTTTCTCCTCCGGAAATTCCCCTTCCTCCTTCTCCAATAGGTGTATCAAAACCATTTTCAAGTGATTGGACAAGCTTTAAAATTCCTGCCTTTTCGGCTGCTTGTTCGATTTCCTCTTTCGTTGCATCGAGTTTTCCTCCCAAAGCGATATTTTCCGCAATCGTTCCAGAAAAAAGATACGGATTTTGCGAAATATAGCTGATTTCATTGAACCAGCTCTTTTCGTTCAAATCAGACCGCCGAATTCCGTTCACATAAATTTCCCCTTCAGTAAGCGGAACAAGACCTGCAATCACATGTAATAAAGTCGATTTCCCAGCGCCGCTCTTTCCGACAATTGCCACTTGCTCAAACGGGCGGATTTCAGCATTTATATTTTTTAAGGCAAACCTATCTCCCTCGTAACGAAATCCTGCTCCTTCTATACGAATGGTCGGCGGTCCTTCACCTTTTGGCAAAACTGCCTTCCCCCATTTTACTGGCTTTCCGATTGCGTTTAGCTCCTCTTCAATCTTTCTTGCCGCCCCCATACTTCCCCTGCCTGCATGAAAGGCGCTTCCTAAATCTTTCAGTGCATTATAAAACTCAGGAGCTAGAATCAGCATAAAAAACGCGGTAAAAAAAGAAATGTTTTGAAAAATAATTAAGCGAATCGCCACATCAAGGGCAATCAATCCCATACTAAGCATGGAAATGAACTCCAGCATAAAAGAAGAGGTAAAAGCAATTTTCAATACTTCCATCGTCGCATCACGAAAGCCATGGCTGCTTTTTCTGATCACTTCTTTCTGCTGTTTCGCACGGTTGAACAGCTTAAGGGTTGTCAGCCCTTGCAAAGTGTCAAGAAAATGTCCCGATAAAGCGGTCATTTTCTCCATTTGCTCCTCCGATTTCTTTTTCGTTTTGTAGCCAATGATGATCATGAATATCGGTATAAATGGCGCTGTGATCACCATGATTAATCCAGTAAATGGATGGCTAGCAAACACAACGAAAAGAATGAGAAGAGGTATGATCGACGTTTGAACTGCCTTTGGAATATAAATGCTAAAGTAGCTGTCGATTTCATCTACCGCATCCAGCAATACACTTGCTTTTTGTCCTGTTTTCCCTTGCAGCGATACTTGCAGCGGGTTGCTTGAAAATTTATTTAATAAAGATTGGCGAAGATCTTTTTTCACTTTGGACGCTATTTTAATTCCTGTTAAACCGCTGAAATAATGGGATGCAGTTCTGGCCAAAAGAACAATGAACAAACTTATAAGCAACTGGAAAACATCAGCAAAAGACTGTTTCTGTAAGAAAATGCGATCGACAATCGCCGCAAAAAAATAAGCTTGTCCAATAATGGCAGCACCAGAGATGAAAGCAAGCACGATTAGCAACATCAATTTTGTTTTCTGCTTAAAAGCCAATTTTTTTAGCTGAACCATCCTTTCATGCCTCCCAAAAAAACACGTCCATAGATACGTTTGATGAAACTTGAAGAAACTCTTTTAACATGGCAGTCCAAACGTTTTACAGTTCGCAAATACTTTTAAACAAGTGTACATGATAAAATATATTCAAGTAAAACAACGGCCTCACCATTTTTTAAAAATCTTCTATTCTTAGTTTACAGCATTGTAATAGTGAATAACATGCTTAGATGAAAGAAAAATTTTCATTCGTTTATATAGAAAGATATCAAATCGTGAAACTAATTTGATTTTCTATCGTATATAACATTGAAACTGAGTTCACAAAAATACAAATACTTTCATATAGGGGGAAGTCGAAATTGAAAAAATTATTAGCAGCTTTGTTTACTTTCGCGCTTATCTTTTCACCTGTTGGAAATGTTGTTTTTCAAGATCATCCAACGATAGTAGAGGCGAAGTCATACAAATCAGGGAAAAAAAGCTTCAATTTGAATAAAAATACCACAACGAACAGTTCGAATTTCCAAGATAAAAAGGCAAACACTCCAAAAAATCAATCTGCCGCCTCCAAAGGCACATTCTCATCAGGAGGATTTTTCAAAGGCCTTATGTTAGGAGGGCTTGCCGGATTATTATTTGGCGGACTGCTAGCAAACATGGGTATATTCGGTTCAATTTTAGGTTTATTCATTAATTTACTGGCAATCGTTATTCTCATCTCGATCATTCGCAAAATTTTCGTCCTGATCAAACATAAAAAAGAAAAAGAGGCTGCAAACCCATGGAAAAGCTGATCATTCCGGAGCAAGATATTATTAACGCCATCTGCGTGTACATTTCCCGAAAAAAACAAATAAAGCCGGAAGAAGTTGTAGTGGAGCTGATGTATGACGACGATTACGGCTTTTCTGCCGAAGCGTATGTAAACGACCGAAAGCAAGTACTTATTACCGCAAACATCATCGAAGCTCTGCGTCTTTGGCTCGATGAATTTTTAAACGAAGACCCGTACTCTGGGATTGAACTTGTGTTGGATGATGAAGAAGGAATTATTGCCATCGTCAAAGGAAGATAAACGAACAATCCTTAAAAATAATCAGCACAAATTCGGCTGACTATGGATTGCGCTGGAACATTATGAAAAATGTTTCGGCGCTTTTTCATGTTTCCAATTAAAATCCACTCTGAATCTAAAAAAACTCTATTTTATTGATTTTTTAAAATGCGATGAATCTCTTTAATCTCTACCCCGTATTCAACTGAACGTGCTGACAATTCCTCAATCACACGCTGCTGACGTGCTACAAATTGTTCTAAATTCTCAAAAGTTTTAGGGATTCCTGTAATTTTTCGTTCGATATTTTCCATTTTTACTTCTAATCGGGATTGTCCTTCTTTTAGCTCTTTCAGCTGTTCCTTTACACCTTGTTGTTCGGCTGCCAAACGGTGTTGTCCTTCTCTTAGTTCTTTCAGCTCTTCCTTCATATCTTTTTGCCCAACTGCTAAACGAGACTGACCTTCTTTTAGTTCTTTCAGCTCCTCCTTCATACCTTTTTGCTCAACTGCTAAACGAGACTGACCTTCCTTTAGCTCTTTCAGCTCTTCCTTCATACCTTTTTGCTCAACTGCTAAACGAGACTGACCTTCTTTTAGCTCTTTCAGCTCCTTCTTCATATCTTTTTGCTCAACTGCTAAACGAGACTGACCTTCTTTTAGCTCTTTCAGCTCCTTCTTCATATCTTTTTGCTCAACTGCTAAACGAGACTGACCTTCCTTTAGCTCTTTCAGCTCTTCCTTCATACCTTTTTGCTCAACTGCTAAACGAGACTGACCTTCTTTTAGCTCTTTCAGCTCCTCCTTCATACCTTTTTGCTCAACTGCTAAACGAGACTGACCTTCTTTTAGCTCTTTCAGCTGTTCCTTTACACCTTGTTGTTCGACTGCTAAACGGGATTGTCCTTCTTTCATTTCTTTTAGCTCTGATAATATTAATTTTAACGCTTCTTCCATCATATTAAACCTCCATCATGATTCATTTTATAATAACAAATATCTATCCTCTAAACGTTTCTACATAAAATAATAGAACAAATGTTTGGTTTTGTGAAGAAAAAGTTTCATATTAACTTCTGCTTTTATAATGATTATAATACACTTTTCTCTGACAGAAAGGTCTTAATACCACCTTTTTTCCTCGATTAATCTTTATTAGGAAATTTTCGAAAGCACCGATAAAAAAATTTCACATTTTCTCAGATCATTCATTTTTTTCCCTTTTGAATACTAAGTTTGACTTTTCCCCATTCCGATACATCAGCTCCTCCAGGTTTTGTTTGATTTTTTCTTGTAGTTTGTTCGATTCTTCAAATTGTTCGAGCAACCGTTTCGTTAGTTCGGCTATTTTTTGCTCAAAAGGAATGTCTTCTTCTTCTTCTTCTGCCTCTGTTCCGACGTACATGCTTGGTGTCAGTTTGTAGTCGTTTTGTTGTACTTCTTCAAGTTTTGCAATTTTACAGAAACCTTCAATATTTTCGCAGCTTTTTGCATGTTCATATTTAAATGCTCGATAAACTGATGCGATTTTATCAATTTCTTCTTTAGACAATGCTTTTTGCTTGCGGCTGACGGGCTTTCCCATTTTTCGGGCATCGATAAACAAAATTTTGTTTCTTCGAGCACGGTAACCGTTTTTTCCATCGCGGTTTTTGCTTAAAAAGAACAAACAGCACGGTATGCCTGTTGTGAAAAACAGTTTTTCCGGCAATTGGACAACGCAATCGATGTACCCTTCATCCACCAATATTTTCCGCACTTCCTTTTCTTCCTTAACATTAGTTGTCATTGCGCCATTTGCCATCACAAACCCTGCTGATCCTGCATCATTTAAATGGTATAAGAAATGCTGCATCCACATATAGTTTGCATTGCTGTTTGTAACAGGCCCGATCAAGCGCGGATCGCTTTTCGATATTCTGTCCGCCCCCCAATCTTTTTGATTAAACGGCGGGTTGGCAATCACATAATCAGCCTTTAATTCAGGAAATTGATCGTTCAACAGCGAATCTCCCAGCCGTATTTCCGCATTGATGCCATGAAGCAATACGTTCATTTTTCCAAGACGTACTGTCGTGACGACATTTTCCTGTCCGTAAAATAAAAGAGACTTTTTATTCGGCGCATACCTCCCGCTTTGAATAAACATTCCACCGCTTCCACACGCTGGATCAAACACGATACCTCTTTTCGGTTCAAGCATCTCCACCAGCAATTCCACAATACAGGATGGGGTAAAAAACTCGCCGCCTCTGTTCCCTTCTGACGAAGCAAATGAACTAATAAAATACTCATAAGTACGACCGAGTATATCTATGCTGTCTTCCGAGCTGCCACTAAACACATCACGTGAAAAAATTTCAATTAATCCAGCAACATTTTCTACCGGTAAGTTCAAGCCTTGATAAATTTGCGGCAGCACCCCTGTCAATTCTGGGTTTTCTTCCTCGATTCGCTTCATCGCATTATCGAGAATTTCTTTAATATTCGGCTGTTTAGCATTTTTCATTATATAGTGCCAGCTTGCTTCCTTCGGGACGACAAACACATTTTTATCTCTATATTGATGAGAATCTGAAACGAAACCTTGCTGCATTTCTTCATTTTCCGCAAAAATTTGCTCCAACTCATTGCAGCTCTGTTCATATTTATTCGAAAGATAGCGCAAAAAAATAAGCGGCAGTACATAATGTTTATAGTCAGCTGGAGCCACGCTTCCGCGCATTTTATTAGCTGCTTCAAATAATTCTTTTTGGAAATCAATCTCTGCTTTAACCGCCATGGTTTTCCCCCTCTAAATCTTGCTGTCGATTCATTGTATTTTAAAAATATTTTAGCATAATCTGTCTTCCTCTTTTTCAAAACAAAAGAGCGGCCCATGCTTTGGCCGCAATAAGAAACAAAATAAATTTTCGAATTTTCACAATATGAACTGTCGATTGATATCCTCTTCCTGCAAACTTTTGGGCATTTATGTTCTTCATCAATTCTGAATTTGGTTGAAAAAATAATACCCTTTCTACATATGCTGCTTTAATCAAGAAAAACGTGCCAGTGCTTTTTGCTGAAGGGATAAAAAAATTTAATTTACAAAATCTTTAAACTTTCACTGCATCCATACAGCAGCTTTCTTTTCCAATCTTCTCGATCATTTACGTGCTCACCATTTTATAACTAGATCGTAACCCGGGCTGAATTCAAATAAAGGAAGATGCTTTACAGTCTTACAATTTTTTGCATTTTCACATTTTTTTAAAACGTACCGTCCCTATCATCATAACAGTTTCAGAAATGATCAAATGCTAAAATAAATCCCAAACGATAAAACTTAAAAAACTAGGTTACCTGTCATGTTTCCCTTTAAAAAAATGAAGGAAAGTAAAATCTCCTTTATTATTTTACCTTCCCCATACATTAGGATGTAACAAATTGACTCTTGAAGAACCGTCACGGTTCAGCTTTTTATACTTGTTTGTTGTCTCCAATAATTTACGTAAAGCAAACTCAAACTCTTCGTGCGATAATTGCTTAGTAGCCAATAAATAGTAAAGAACGGCAAATGCAATGGGTATCGTATCAACTTGAATATTTACATCAACATTTACATCTGAATTACCGCTCGAATCAATGGAAGATTTATTTGATTGAGGGCTTTGAGTAGAAGCATTCCGTAACCAAGAGAACTCTCCTTTATCTAAATGTTCCATAACATTCTCACCCTATATTATAGGTGGGACAAAAAAGACATCTCACCCACATTTAATTATGCTCAATTAATCTCTTTGCTCTTGGTTTTGATCTTGATCAGATTCTGCTTTCGACCGAACTTTTGCATCTGAATCGGAATCAACATGAATATCAATTTCCACTTTTGAGTTGCCGCTATTATTTACTTTTGCAATATTTGTGTTACGATCAATATTTTTTAATTATTCTCTAATTCGTTGTCCGTATCCACATCAACGTCACTTTTAAAATCTACATCAGCTTTTGCCTTTGCGTTCGCACGTTTTTCTGAATCGGAGCGTCTATTCTCTTCTTTGTCTGGATACCATACACTCATTCGTTTCACCACCTTTCTTGCTTTTGTCAATATAGTATTCATCACTAGCGTCGCATTAAAATTATACAATTCGATTAATATTACAGAATATTCTGTTAGTAAACTTCTCCATAAAAAAATCCTTTATAATGGTTTGGTGGTAGTAACCTATCCAAATCCAATATAAAGGAGCATAGCATGAATAAGTTTACACGAAAAACATCTTATGAACAATGGTTTTCACCGATTAATTCTTCATTATTTACAGAATTAGTGGAAAGCCATCAATTAACTCGCTATACCAAGAAGCTTTATATGGCTTCTTTTGTGAAACTCCTTTTATATGCAGGGCTTCATGAAACAGAGAGTTTGCGTGCATTAAGCGATGCGGTCTTCTCCGAAAAATTACAGCGAGCAACAGGATTACAATCGATTAGCTTTTCACAGTTAGGAAGACGAATCAATGTGATTCCAACCGTTTTCTTTCAAACGATTTTTCTCGATTTAGTGGAACGAATTCATCAGAAAACTCATTTTCAAACGCGAAGAAAAATGACAAGGCCACTCAAAATCATTGATTAGAGCACGTTACCTCTGAATTTGACCAACCATAAGTGGGCCGAGTTTCGAAAAACAAAGTCAGGTGTCAAGTTACACTTGCGCCTGGTTTTCATGGGAAAAGGGTACTCATAGCCGGACAAAGCAGTTTTGACGAACGCCATTGAACACGATTGAGGTCAACTAGAGGTATTTATTGATGACAAAGAATGCCTGTACGTGTTTGACCGTGGTTACTTAGATTATGAACGTTTTGATCGTATGACAGATGATGGCTATTTCTTTGTTTCACGATTACGGAAAAACGCTGTAGTTCGTGTATTGGAGACCTTTTCTCTGCCAGAAAATTCATCTGTTTTGTCTGATGAAATGGTGGTCATTGGCACCACACAAAATCGTTCTGAGAATGCGTTCCGTTTACTGAAATTGGTTGATACAAAAGGAAACACACTGCATTTACTCACAAATCGTTTCGACATAAGTGCAGATGAAATAGCAGAAATCTATAAATCGCGCTGGGCAATTGAATTGTTTTTCAAATGGATGAAACAACATTTAAACATTAAAAAGTTCTATGGACACAGTGAACAAGCAGTACACAACCAAATGTACATGGCGATGATTGTGTATTGCTTAAATGTATTAGCACAGTTGAATACGAATAGCCATCGTAGCTATTTACAAATAAGTCGCTATTTAAAAGCAGCTTTATGGAAATCTGCACACAATTGGTTACGAAAAATAAAAGGGAAGAGTGTCCCGTAAGGTTGAGTTGTCGTTGTCTCATTCATCTTAGGTTATAGGTAAAAAATAGATGTTTACTACCTTTATTATAGTGTTTTCACTTTTTACCAATTTCATAAAAGAGCATTTTGCAAAATTAGATTTTTATTAAAAAGAGTTTTAAAAGAAACCCAAATAAATTGGGGTATTTTGTATCTTTGGTTTACAAATATTCTGTTTGTCCTTTTTTGGGCGTACTTGCAGAATTTTTCGCTTTAAAAATTTTTTAAGCGGTTTGTTGCTTTTTACTCTCTTTTGCCATTGCGAGAGCTGAAACCAGTAATACGATGGCGTTCAAGTAAATATGAGTTTTTACTTTATCGATTCCCCACACATGCAGGGAGTTCGCTGTAAGATAACTTTTCATTCTTGAATTGCACCGTTCTACACTGGTTCGCTCATTGTAAAGTTCTTTCCAACGTTTGGAATCGCGGTGTGGATTAGAGTACCGGCGAAGATCCTTATTCACGTTAATTTTTACTACCATTCCATAGTTGGAGGATGAACAGGCTGCCATTCCTAATGGGCAATCCACTTTTCCGGTTGCGTGTGGACATCTGAATTTGAGCTGATCCTTATTGGCTCCCCAATAAGTCATTTCGTACCCCATAGAACAGCGTGGGGTTCCATTGGAGGCAATTCCTTCGGGAGGCTCCTTTTCATTACGCAAATTGAGTGGAATAATAGCTTGAGCCCCAATGTTCTTGGCGGATTCGTAGTTTTTAAGCTGGTCGTACCCACCATCCATTATCAGGAAATCAATTTTAGAGTTTGTACAACTCTTTACTTGTTCAATTAATTGTGGTGCGACATCCCCATCGTTGATATGAGCAGGGGTTACTTCAATCGCCATTGGTAATTCACTTTTGGTGTCAACGGAAAGATGCATCTTATAGCCAAACCAAGTAATTTTATTACCGAAGGAATCAAACTTTGCCCCCCAATTGGCGTTGCCTGTTTGTTCACTTCGCTTCTTAGGCTGCTTCTTTTCGTAAGCATCAATGGCGGCACTGTCGATAGCCTGATGTTTTCCATCAATTACTCCTTCCTCTTGAGCTAACTGGACGAGATCTTGAAAGATTCTTTTCACGAGTCCAGTTTTGGTTAGTGAAGAAAATACTCGGCTAAGAGTAGAGATGGATGGTGCAGGCCTGCTAATATCTAAACCACATTGGTAACGAAAACGCAGGTCATTTTTCAATCGATTGTGAAGAGAAGTAAAAGTATCAATACCTTCTAATGGGGCAGCGATAAGAGCCCTTAATATCCCTTCTTTGGAATGTCCTTCAGCCCCTTGGGGTGAAGAACTTTTCAATTGTTTAGCATAAGGACGCAAATCTAGAGCACTAAAAAAGATCGGTAATTTCTCTTTTGACTCTAAAATTTGCAATTCTTCAAAGGAAAATAGACTTTCTTGTAGAATATACAAAGTGACTTCCTCCTTGTGGATTTTTGTGGTTTGGTCACTTCAAAATTCTACAAATAAGGGGTGAAGTCCTTTTTTATGCTTTAGAAAACCTTATGGCTCTTGGGTTGAAAAATGTGCAAAATGCTCAAAAAAAATATAGACTGAAAATTCAAAATTTATTTAAGCGACACTAGTGAGTTTTGGGGAATAGTAGGTGTAGGGTTGGAGTTGCTCTTCGTTGATGTCGATTACTTCTTTTAATGCATGAAATATTTCCTACATCTACTTCCTTAACTATTACTACCACTAATCTGTTTGATCAGTAGAAGAAATTCCGGGAAGACGTTGAAGTAAATCAATTTCAGGAATATTCCCTGGGAAATTCATACTCCCTTTTGACACAGAGGGTTTAGAACGACTGAGATGTTTTTGCAACGGGCCAATAGAATGAACTTTGATGAATATGTATTTTTATTTTACTCCATCACCAAGCCTCCTTTCCTATGTAAAAATAAAAAAACTGCCCTTAAAAATTCTAAAGAGGGCAGTTGAATAGACAATACATCCGCTAATAACCTTCTTAAAAAGAATCAAAACCATTCTTTATAGGAAGGGCAGCTGGCTGGCATGTCTATCAAAATAGATTTAGCCCCTTTAGCTTTGCGTCCTACCCTTTCGAGTAGTTTGCCGAAACAAAATTATATTTTTGTAGGAATTTGTAGGAATTTATCAAATAATACCTCTTACTTAATTGTATAACAAATTTTATAGTGAAAACGGTATAGTTAAAATGAACTATTTTTAAAATCGATAGACAAAAAGTTTTAATTGAATGTATGACAATTAGCCTATTAATCACAAGAAATTCAGGATCAATTGATTAGTAACAAGCCAACGTATAATAGTCAGTTTCTTAATTTCTTTATTGGTAGAGACAAAAGACCTATGGAAGACAGGGAATTTTTCAATTTATTCTCTACATGACAGAAGCTATGACACAAATCCAACCACTTTTAATAAAAAACAATACAAAAAGCGGACGAAGAAAACTTGTTCTTTTTCTTCCGTCCGCTTTATTTTTGTGGCTTATCGGGGAAAGCTTTTCCAGAATATTGATGATTTACATACAGACGGGGAATGACCTCTGATTATGGGACTTGACACTCATCAGCATGTTATTATTTTTGTACCTCTTAAAATAGAAAAATATACTCTGTTTAAGAAAAGAATGGCAGAGAAAAATGGAACATAAATTTTTGCCTTAACCTTGCTTGGTACAGTTATAAATTTTAATCTATACAGGGCATATCCCAATAGAATAAGATGTCTTTCTACATCAGGAACAGTTAAAATAGTTGGACATTATTTTTTTAATGAAAAGCATGTAGCTGCTCTTTGAAAAGAAATAAGAATGGCTCTTCGATGCTCCAATGGTGACGAAATGGCTGGTACAGATAAAGCCCTCAACAATTCCTAGGAAGCCGCTCGTAAAACTGCGGAGAATTATTTTAAAAAAGTTGATTTTAGCTGAAAAAATGAACTATTACCCAAGTCAACTTTCCGGAGGACAACAACAGCGCGTGGCAATTGCACAAGAGCTTGCTATGGAACCAAAAGCGATGTTATATGATGAATCGACATCTGCCTTTGATCCCGAATTACATCTTGCAATCTGCGGATAAAAAAAGCCGCCTTAAAGTCATTCTAAAATGACCGTTTAAGACAGCTCGTCGAAAAAATTTTCGTTTACCAATAGTACGGATAACCGCCATAAAATCCTCCGTAATACGGCGGATAAAACGGATATGGCCGCGGTCCTACCAGTGCACTACCTAAAAAGCCGCCGAGCAAGCCGCCAAAAAACGGCGCACCGAAGAAAAAGGGGTTCCGCCCTCCGAAGAAAAAGGGTCTCCTTCCGAAAAATTGACGTTCCGGGTACATTTTCCATACCTCCCGTTGTAACAATTTACATCTCAATATTTTTTATGCATTCGTCACGGCTTTGGTATGGGCATATGTTGGATATCCGGCAAACGTCAAGATTTATTTTAAATAGATGGAAGAAAGAATCCCTCCGCTCTCAGCATTCTAAAGAAGCCTCTATGAAGATACGTCATGATTTTGGGGTTCCGCAAAAATGCCCGTTTCCGGGAGAAAAATGCTTTTGGATAATAGACAGGCGTTATTCCCAGTCTGGAAGCGAACAACGGATATGAAAAGCACCGTGCGGTTTTCCCGTTCCGCTAATGAATCAAAAACGTTGGGGCAACGACAAACACACCAGCATTCCCTCTCCATAAGCGAATTAGGGAAAAATCTTGGGGCATCTCGTCTTCCCTGTCAGCTAAATTTTTTTTACGATAAAATCGCCCGAAACGAACTTCCCATCCATAGCAAAACACCCTTGAGGAAAGGCGATTGCTGCCTTAAGCCCTTTTTATTGCCTGGCGTCGAATAAATAGGGTAAGATAAATCTAACATCGGTATGAACGAACAGTAATCAAAGGAGGGGCCAACGGATGGAAATCGGCATTTACACATTTGGAGAACGGACGGTTGATCCGGAAACCGGTCAATTGATCAGCCCGGGGGAACGGCTGCAAAACTTGATGGAGGAAATTGAACTAGCCGATCAAGTCGGACTGGATGTGTTCGGCATTGGTGAACATCATCGTCCCGACTACACCGTATCGGCTCCAGCGGTAGTGCTTGCCGCTGCCGGGACCCGCACCAAACGCATTCGGTTGACCAGTGCAGTAAACGTCTTAAGCTCTGACGATCCGGTGAGGGTGTTTCAACAATTTGCCACCTTGGACCTGCTCACTCAAGGCCGCGCTGAAATCATGGTCGGCCGCGGTTCGTTTATCGAATCCTTTCCCCTTTTTGGCTACGACCTGAAAGATTATGACGAGCTTTTTGAAGAAAAGCTTGATCTGCTGCTCAAGCTGCGAGAATCCGAACGGGTCACATGGGCGGGAAAGCATCGTCCGTCGCTGGACAATCTAGGGATCTATCCGCGGCCCCTGCAAAATCCGCTTCCGGTTTGGATAGCCGTTGGAGGAACCCCGGAGTCGGCCGTCCGTGCAGGCATGCTCGGTCTTCCGATGGCACTGGGCATCATCGGTGGTCTGCCCGAACGGTTCGCGCCCTTTGCTCAATTACACCGGGAGGCAGCGCAAAAGGCGGGGCACGAAACGCCACACCTCAGTATCAATTCACATGGTTTTATCGCCGATTCGTCGCAGGAAGCAGCTGACATTGCATTTCCAGCGTTTAAAACGATGATGGATCGGCTGGGACGGGAACGCGGTTGGCCGCCATTGACCCGGGAGCAGTTCGAGTTCTCTCTTTCCTTACGGGGCGCCAATTTTGTCGGCAGCCCTGAGCAGGTGATCGAAAAAATCTTGTTCCAGCATGAAATTTTCGGCCACGATCGCTTCCTTCTGCAATTGACCGTCGGCACGCTGCCGCACAAAAAAGTGTTGCGTGCCATCGAACTGCTGGGTACTAAAGTGGCACCGGCCGTCAAGCGGGAAATTGCCCGCACAAATCGGAAACCGTAACCGATATCCGCTAAAAGAAGCTAGCAGCAAGAAAAGGTTTCGGCTGGGCAACAACTGGTGCTGAATCAATTTAATCGGTGGACCATTTCATACTTGTTTCCGCAAGGATCCTGAAAATAAACCGCATAATAAGTCGGGCTGATCGGGAACTGCCAGGGGCCGCTGTCGATGGTGCCCCCATATCGAACTACAAGCTCTGCAATCCGGTCCACCTCCTCCCGGTCATGCGCCCAAAACCCGATCAAATTCTCGTTTGGCTTATGATTGGGATCTTCCGTGATAGTGAAATAAGGAACGCTCGGAAGCTCTCCCTCCGCTGCAAACACTTTCCATGTTTCCGAATGGAAAGTGCGGGTAAAACCCAATGCAGGAAGAAGATTCTCATAAAACGTGCGCACTTTCTCCCATGAATTTACTCTTAAATCGATATGACTGTATCTATTCATTGCGCCCCTCCAAATAATTTTTAATTTGCTCCAGCTTGTCTGCCCAGAAGCGTCTCATCAATTCTCTTACATAGACATCATCCAGCATTTCCTGATGGATGGCGATCGTCGTTTTGCCCGAATCCGTGGGCAGCAAATACAATTGAAGCCGGGAAGGCTTTTCCCATAACGGAAGTTTCCATTTCATGCGGAGCTTTCGAAATGGCAAAACTACCGTAAGTTTCCCGCAGATACCTTCCTTAGATTTAAATTCGTAACCCTTTTGCAGCCGAAACTCGGAGACGTCCCCGATCCATAAGGGCAAGTCTTGCGGCGAAGTCAAATAGTCCCAAACCTTTTCCTTCTCCACCTTTATCGTTTTTCGGACGCCGATTTGAACGCCCGCCTCTTTGGTGACACCAACAGGAATCCTGCCGAGCAGCTGTCCATACATGACGGTCAGCCATTCCCCTATTCATCCGACACCTGAAATTGTTCGCATATGTGCTCCTTCATATGTTCGTGAGACCAAGAAGGATCCACAGCCTGTTTCAAGGTGGCAACCCATTCTTCCCAGGTAATTCCCGTCGCATCCTGAACAGCCTGTCGAAAAACGGCCCCTGGCATTTTCATTCCTCCCCTCTTTTCAGTGAAAAAAGAAACACGATAGGATCAAAATCTTTTTGACGGCATTCTGAGCGGCATGGATACTGCACGACAGGTTGTACTTCGCAACTATGCAAAAAAGGCAGTTGGATGAGGCCGTTCATTTGTATTGGATGCAGCCAGCTTTTTCGTCATTATTTGAGGATAATCACTCTATTGAATTGACCAAACCTTTTTCTTTCCATCAGACAAAATGAACGGACGGATGCTCTGCATTTCTGCCATCACCGGTTCGACCCGCCGGATTAAGATTTATGTAACCTCAAGGGACAAAGAGTCCAAGTAGGAATCGTAGCCCCTTCAAACTTCACAAAATATACAGAATCAGGATTATCGAGATAGACTTATAACTCATGACAAAGAGAACCGATAGAAATCCTTGCCCCTGCAAACTTCGTAAAAACAAATCAGAATCATCGAAATAGACTTATAGCATACGACATAGAGAACCAATGGAAATCCTCACTCCAACTAACTTCGTAAAATAAACCGAATCAGGATTATCGAAATAGACATGTAACTCACCACAAAAAAGGCAAGTGGCAATCGGCTCCCCTGTAAACTTCGTAAAACCGGATCAGGTTTATCTAGAAGATCTATAACTTACGATTTTGAAAGACTTCCATTGATTTGTCACTTTCAGCTATATTTTCAGTAAAGCTCCCCGTTTCAAAACCTCCACCGATTTCAATATGGATCGGCAATCTGATGTTGAGTCTCTCCTTCAAAAAATTTTATGAATTGCTCACCTACATTTTAACAGAAAATTCAGAATATCAAACCGTTGTTTTGGAGTATTTCTTTCTCAATTTGAGAACTTACCCCAGATCCCCTGTCCTTATGTGAATGTAACATAAAACTGTTTAAGAGAATAAACAATCTCTATCATATATAAGCAAAATAAAATTTATATTATTAACAAAAAATGTAGATTAATGTTAAAATTTTATTTAGGAGGTAAGAAAATGAAAAGATTTATGATTGTTTTGACGACACTTGTTTTAACAACAGGGCTTCTTTATTTAGTAGGGCATATATTTACCATTCCGTTGTTAATGTTTCATCACAAATATATAGATAATTTAAATGGCTTCTACATTACAAGCAGTTCTTTGATTCCTTTAATGATTGGTCTAATTGTCAGTTTTTTTGCAGAAAAAATTTATGTTTATAAGTACCGATAAAAACTTGGTTAATAACACCAAGTTTTTTTATGCTCTTATGGATGCAACAGTTGTAAAGTTCACTCGTTGGCAAGAACTAAGAAGCATTCCCTTTACACGCTCTTGAAACGGCATTTTCTTATTCAATTCGAGAAAACGATGCCAAAAAAGGTAATTATCAAGGTATTTGGTTGCTACACCTTGAAATCGATTCATCCACTTTTTCAAACGAGTATGATACCCGTTAACGTTCTGAATATGGTAAATTCCTTTCTTTGTATAGATACCTTTACGAACATTGATGGCTTCGTGTTGTAAGCCCTTCATCGTAGCGAATTTTTTGTAGTTTGTCGCTGTATCTGTGCATAGCAAAGCAGAGGTGTCGATATGATTTCCTAACACCCTGTCCATTTCCATAGCCGTAATACGACCTCTTCCTGCCATTTGGGAAAGGATTTGACCATTTCTATCGTGAGCGACCACTACACAAATTTGTTCTTTGGAAATGCCACGCTTTTTGGCTACCCCACCACGTTGACGAGCCTTTCTGTGAGTGATGAACTTCTTCCCTTTTCACTTTCTAAAAAGTATGTTTCATCACTTTCCACGATTCCTTTTAATGTTGGATGACCGAGAGAACGAATAGCATATAAAATTTTGTGTCGCCAATAAAAGGCAGTTGAAATGTGAATATCCAATTCTTCGGCTATCTTTGGTAATGTATAACCTTTCACCATCATTTCAAAGTATTTCAACCACTTATGAGGGTATCTCGTTCCGGACAATGGGCTACCTGTCATATCATTGAATGACTTCCCGCAATCCTTACAGAGATAGCGTTGACGAGAACGATATTTTCCATTACGTTTCACTGACATACTTCCACAATGGACACACGCTAAGCCTTTAGAAAAGCGAGTTTCACGAACTTCTCCAAACATTTTTGAAATGTCGTTTTTTGATTCTGGAAACAAGTCCCGTTTAATGGCTCTAAACAATTCCAACTGTTCTTCCTTTGAAAGTGTATAGAAGTCTTTGTATATATCGTGCCACGCCATTGCCATAAGAAACACCCTTTCTACCTTTTATGACTCTATTTTACATTGTATCCTTTATAGCAACATATAAAAAACGCGAAGCATCATAGGTTTATCTAGTTTAGGGAAAGAGAAAATAACTTTTTCATGAGTTGAACAACAGCGGCAAACTATTAAAAAGCTAAAAAGAGGAGTTGACTTGTAAGAATTTTGATTGCACGGCATTATCTATGATAGGCGCGACAAAAATGATAGGAGGCGTTCACCTTGTTTAGCAGCACAGGCATAAGATTTGATTTACATTTCTGATGCAATTATAATGGTGGGCAAGAATGGCCGAAATACATAATAAACAGTCATTCCTCAATCCAGTCTTCAATTGCGGCCGCCTTCGTTTATTTTTGGCTTCGCCACCTAGATGATGTTATTTATTCAAAAAATCTTTAGAAAAAAAGGAGAAATGTTTATGTCAATTGCGGTTACTGGTGCTACTGGTCAACTCGGTGGGCTTGTGATTCAACATTTGCTCAAAAAAGTTCCCGCCAGTCAAATCATTGCCATCGTGCGTAATGTTGAAAAAGCCTCTACTCTTGCCGATCAAGGCGTGGAAGTTCGCCATGGCGACTATAATCAACCGGAATCTCTTCAAAAGGCTTTTGCAGGTGTCTCCAAGCTGCTCTTTATCTCAGGTCCGGATTCTGATAATACGCTTCGTATCGTTCAACATGCAAATGTCGTAAAAGCTGCCAGAGATGCGGGAGTCAAACATATTGCTTACACAGGGTATGCCTTTGCTGAGGAGTCATTAATTCCCCTTGCATACGTTCATTTAGCAACGGAATATGCCATCCGTACGACCAATACCCCGTATACTTTCCTGCGTAATGCCTTATATACGGACTTTTTTGTAAATGAGGGGCTGCGCGCATCCATAGAATCTGGAGCAATTGTTACGAATGCGGGAAGCGGGATCGTTAATTCAGTAACACGCAATGAACTTGCTTTGGCTGCCGCAACGGTGCTAACAGAGGAAGGGCATGAAAACAAAACGTATAACCTTGTTTCCAATCAACCGTGGACCTTTGATGAACTTGCCCAAATTCTCTCCGAGGTTTCCGGCAAAAAAGTCGTGCATCAGCCTGTCTCATTCGAAGAAGAGAAAAATTTCCTCGTAAACGCTGGTGTCCCTGAGCCGTTTGCTGAAATTACGGCAGCGATCTATGACGCGATTTCCAAAGGAGAAGCGTCCAAAACATCAGATGATCTGCAAAAACTGATCGGATCCTTGACCCCTCTGAAGGAAACCGTAAAACAAGCCCTGAAAAATTAAAAATTGACCAAATGACATAAAATGAAAAAACAGAACATCCAATGGCTGCAAACTCGTGACCTGCTTTATCTTAGTTCGAAAATAAGCCCTGTCACGCAGACAGACATTAACAGCCTGAGACCTAAAATTACATAAGGACTCAGGCTGTTTTATTTCTTTTGATCACGTTGGCGGATTTAAAAACGAAACGAGAGTATATCATCGCGTCTGCTGATTAAAACGTATGGAGAGGAATTTTTAATGATTCCGACTAGGCTCGAGTAAAAAAGTTTTTGCATAAAACACTGTAAAACAACAATTTTATTGCTTGATTTATATTTTTTCAACAGAACCAGTTATATCAACACCGTCCACAACTGTTTCAATCATTGGAGACAGTTCATGCGCTAGCTGACGCAGTTCTTCTAATTGTTCGATCGATGCGTCAGATTTTACTTTTACCTTATAACGAATATTTGTGTAGCCAGGCCTTATTGATTTATCTAAACCAAAATACCCTCTTAAGTCAAGGTCACCTTCTGTTTCGATTATCACATCACTAAAATCAATTCCTCTTTTTGCAGCTTGGGTGACAAAACCTATTGAAAAACAAGTAGCAATCGAAGCAAGCAACAATTCGACCGGATCTGCAGCTGAATCTGTTCCACCTAAGCTTGCAGGCTCATCAGTATGCAGTACAAAATCTCGTGCTGTCGTTTTAGAAACTGCTCCTCCTTGCCATTCAGTTGTCGTTTTGAAGGTCACTTTCCCCTTTTCAGGATCATTATTTACATCTTTAATAAATTGATCAAATGCACCTATATTCACTTGAAAGCAGCTTTTTGCCATGCTTAATCTCCCCTATTCATATAATTCATATAATTTTAGTTTTATTTAGTATACCATCCTATTATTATTTGTCAAATTTATTTATGTGTAACTACCTTCAGCAAAAGTGTCTTTATCAATGATGAAGAAAATAAACTGTATTGGGCTGAAGCCTTCCAAAAATTAATCGAGCATTTTGTTGAATTCTTAAAAATGTCGGAAGCACCGGTAGATGGTGTTCTTCCAAACTGCATCATGCATATTCACCTAATTCACAACGGAAAGTTTTTAGATAAACTTATATGTGATCGTACCCTGCTTCAAAAAAAAGTTGACTTCAAAATATTATAAATTAATGAAAAAAATTACTTTTTTCCATTTACTAACTCAAAATTCTACCTTTATAATTTAATGAATAAATTCTATTGCTCTTTCGCCGTTTCACCTGTATATGCTGTAGAACCTCTAGTGGCTGATGATTTAAAAAGCAAGTTAAGGGGAGATAGAAATTGACAAAAAAGCATGACTATCAAACTCTGTACAAAAAGTTTATCGGCAGCGGGTTGCCTACCTAGTATTCTTTAGAAGAAATTCTGGAATTTCTTCAATCCACTTATAAAGCCAAAGAAATTCCTCTTAGAGATTTCTTAAAACTAGACCCGAGTGTTGAAAATAGAAAGAATATTTTGAAAGTGTTTGTCATCGATGATGAAACCATACTAAATTCTATTTATTCTGATGCTGAAAAAAGAACATTTAGTGCAAATTCAAGAAAATCAGAAAGCGCCCGATGATTTAGATTTGTATCTGGAAAGTGAGCATCAAAGCATCAAAATGTGGAATGATATCCAAGAAGGAAAAAGAATTAATATCATTGTTTATAGGAAAAAATTCAAAAACACTGTGAGTTACTTTACCATACAAGGGGTATGCCGGCATTTAGTAAAAGAAACAGGTATCCTTTTGGGTGTGGAAAACACAGACTTGTACAATCCGGAATTCCAAGAATATTTAGAGTTACTTCAAGAACTAAATAAAATTTAGTAATACGGGGCTGTCCAAAAAGTCAGGGTAACTGACTTTTTGGAGCCCCTCATTTTTTCACTTTTTAAAAAAAATGCACAAAAAAATCGTCCTTTCTAGTAAAATGAAGTTACCACACAACATTACAGAAAGGACGATTTTTTATGAGCAATCAAATGATTACTCGTGAAAATTATAACACACAAATGACACTTCCTCTAGATGGAAAAGAAGAAAAAACTCCTGCCAAAAGAAATTTAGCCCCTACTTTCAAACCATATGACAACCGTCAAGTTCAAATGATTTATGATATTGAATCTCTTATACCCGAACATCACGTGGCACGTGTCGTGGACGAAATGGTGGAGGCGATACCAGATAAACAATTGTTTTCTCATTATAAAGGCGGCGGCAGAAGTTCCTATCATCCCAAAATGATGCTGAAAATCATTCTGTATGCTTATTCTCAAAAGGTTTATTCCTGCCGAGGAATCGAAAAACTCGTTAAAGAAAATATTCCTGCCATGTGGCTTTCAGCGATGCAACAACCAGATTTTCGCACCATTAATGAGTTCCGAGGGGAACGGATGAAAGCTTTCATGGATGAGCTCTTTGAAGTCATGATTCTCAAATTGATAAAAGAACATTACATCACGATGGAAAACTACTTTTTGGATGGCACTAAGATCGAAGCCAATGCCAATAAGTATTCTTTTGTGTGGAAAAAATCCACTTTGAAATTCGAAGAGAAATTAAAAGAAAAAATCCAAGAAACACTAAAGCACATTCATGAATTAACCCAATTAGAAGCCGGAACAGGGCAAAAGGAAAGCGATCAACATACAGAGATCACCGAACAAAACCTGGAGGAAATCGCAAAAGAAATAGAAGAAAAAGTTGAAACGCTAACGGAAGAAATCGAAAAGGAGACCGATACATCCATTCGGAAAGAGAAGCGAAAAAAACGCAGTCAATTAAAGAAATCGGTGAAACAAATTCGTGAAGATTTCCTGCCCCGAATGGCAAGATACAAGGAACAAAAGGAAATGTTCGGTGACCGTAACAGCTACTCGAAAACAGACAAAGACGCAACCTTCATGCGCATGAAAGAAGACCATATGAAAAACGGTCAGCTCAAGCCCGGATACAACGTGCAAATGGGGACAGAGAATCAGTTTATCTTGTTTTATACCATTCATCAACGACCGACCGATACACGTTGCTTTATCCCACATATGGAGAAGCTAGCCTCCAGTTCATTACCGATGCCCAAAACGGTCATTGCGGATGCAGGCTATGGTAGTGAAGAAAACTATGTATATGCAGTTGGTGATGAGAAAGAGCCCCGTTTTGAGTTTCTAATTCCTTATGGGAGCTATGTAAAAGAACAAACACGTACATACAAAAAAGACATTAAAAATGCCAAAAACTGGACCTATTGTGAAGAGGATGATTGTTTTATTTGCCCGAATGGAAGGAGAGTAACGTTTAAAAAATACCAAAACAAAAAGAATCCATCTGGCTATGAACAAAGCTTCAAAATATACGAATGTGAAGATTGTACCGATTGCCCATTGAAAGCGAAATGCACAAAAGCGAAGGGAAATCGTCAAGTTCACTGGAATCCCATCTTCGAAGAAATGAAAGCAAAGGCCAAAACAGCCCTTGAATGTGAAGAGAAAGCCGCCATCTACGCTCGACGCAAAGTCGAGGCAGAAAGTGTGTTCGGTCACATCAAGGGCAATCGGTCGTTCCGCAGATTTTCTTTGCGGGGCCTCGACAAGGTACATGTTGAGTTTGGGATTGTGGCATTAGCCCACAATCGAGTAGGAGGGGGTGACTAACCCCCGACCTCTCACACCACCGTACGTACCGTTCGGTATACGGCGGTTCAATTAAGTATGACGTAGTGCTTGATATCTTTCGAATAGACTTCTTAACCCTCGACGCTTCCAATAGGAGTTGTCGAGGGTTTTGTGTAGAATGGGACTGCAGGCAATCCGCCAATATTTCTTGCGTGTATTGCCCCATTCGAATGCTTTATGGCTTGGAACCCCTAATCCTCTGAGTTTCCGAATTCTTGTTTTCGGGGTTTTCCATTCTTTCCACAAACACATCCGAAGCCTTCGTCTAATCCATTCATCAAATTCTTTGAACTTACTTGGTGTTTCTGCCAAGGCAAAATATCCGCACCATCCCATTAAATACTTGTTCAGATTCTCAATCCTTTTCTCCATTGGATACGGTTTCGACCTTGATGTAATTTCACGGATCTTGTTCTTCAAACGTTTCACACTTTCGTTCGCAATCCGTACCTTTGGAGTCTTATTGAGTGTGAAGCTGAAACCGAGAAACTTCCGTTTCCAAGGACGGTCTACCGCCGATTTCTCTTTATTTACCTTGAGCTTTAACTCCTTCTCTATAAAGTTCGTAATGGAGTTCATGACACGAATTCCTGCTTTCTTTGTTTTCACATAGATGTTACAGTCATCCGCATACCGAACAAACTTATGTCCACGTTTCTCAAGCTCCTTATCCAATTCATGAAGCATGATGTTTGATAAAAGTGGACTAAGCGGGCCGCCTTGAGGCGTTCCCATGTCCGTTTCCATTACCACTCCATTGATCATCACGCCTGATTGAAGATACCGGCGGATTACCTTCAGTAGAATTCGATCTTTGATCGTTTTCGCCAAGATCCCCATCAGTTTGTCGTGATTCACCTTGTCAAAGAATTTCTCTAGGTCTATATCGACTACCCAACGATATCCTTCTTTGATATAACCCTTTGCTTCCCTAACCGCATCATGTCCCCTTCTACCTGGGCGGAAACCATAGCTATGGTTCGAGAAGGTCGGATCAAAGATTTTCGTCAACACTTGGGCAATCGCTTGTTGGATGAAACGATCCGTCACGGTAGGGATCCCTAGAAGCCTTACTCCACCGTTCGGTTTCGGGATTTCGACTCGACGGACGGGTAAGGGCTTGTAGGTTCCTTCTCTCAACGACTGTCGAATGGAGTCCCAATTTTCGTAGAGGTGTCTTCGTAGGTCTTTTACGGACATGCCATCTACTCCGTGACCTCCTTTATTCTGTTCGACTCGTTTCAGTGCCGCCAGGAGATTTTCCCGTGACAAAATCATTTCCATCAACATTGATATCCTCTCCACGTGAACGAATTCTTCTATTTGTGCCATCTTCTGCTCCACCCTCTTGAAGTCCCCCGTGGGATTCACCACTTCCTCCTTCAAGTAAGTCCTATCGGATTGTCTGCTTCCACACAGAAGATGAACGCCTAGCGATTCGTTCTCCTTAATTGTTCAGTCCTTCCTCTTCCATCTCGAGCTTGGAAGAGTACTATGACTTCTGCTGACTTCTGACTGTTCAGCTATCTATCACTAGATAGGTTACCAAGGTTACTTGGCGTGCCAGCCAGACCTCCCCGGGTAAGAGTGTAATCTTTCCTTCCATCCATCTGCTTCATTTACTTTGTATCACCTTCGGCAGAAAGGGCTTTGTTTTGTTGTGCAAACTCACCCAGTGATACCTAGCCTCATATGAAGTTCGTGTTCCTCAGACCGGAAGTTTGCCGCTCGCTTCCTTCAGATTCCGCGTCACCACAGACACCCTTGCGTTAAGCTAACTGCTACTTCTGCCTTCGCAGCTCGGGACTTTCACCCTATAGATTACACCCATGCCGGGCGCACACATACTGAAAGTAGCCGGCATCCGCCAGCTACTTTCAGATAAAAATCGAAAAAATATAAAAGCAAGTGGAGAGAAACGAATTGTTTTTCTCCACTTGCTTCATTTTAGGGACTTATCGGACAGCCCCATTTTTTTGATGAAAATGGGCGGAAATATTTAAAGCAAAGCGTTGTCCGTGGAAGAACTCAATTATCGAACGAAAAAAGAATCTGTTTTCTATAGAAGTGTACGAACAGACAAGACATATTTTAGTACAATGATTGCGTAGTATGTAACCAAAGGAAAAGCTTTTCGAACAGTTGTGATGGGCAATAAGCTAGCTAATATTGAAACAAATTCAGGAACCTCCTCAAGACACCTCTGACTGAGACTGAAAATCGAAGGTGGAAACGAACTCGTAAAAGCCGTTCATGGATCTTACGAAGCCTGCGGAAAAGCGAAGATGGGACAAAATAGTTTCCCAGAATTAAACTTGATGTTCTCGATCATCGTAACTGAAGGCGGGTGTGATGTCTTTTTCGAGAAATTAAGTATTTATTGCGTTGCAATCATGAATGAAATAATTCCTAAATTAAGCTTGTCAAAAGAAAACCCTTTTGCAGCATGTGCAATATTTCGCACATGATACAAAAGGGTATAAATTGTTAGAATATGTCATGATGAAGAAGCATTATGAAAATGGATATTGACGAGGTTGTTTTTGAACTGAAACCCATTTAACAGTTGTAAATTCATCAATAGCCCATTCGCCGCAGTAACGTCCTAAACCCGAATATTTTTCTCCGCCAAACGGAACATTCGGTTCTACATTGATCGATTGATCGTTTACGTGAATCATACCTGTTTTAATTTTTCTTGCTACATGAATGCCTCGTTCCAATGAGCCAGAGAATACAGCCCCACTTAATCCAAACGGAGTTCCATTTGCCACTTCAATAGCTTCTTCTTCACTATCAACAGGAATGATGACCGCTATTGGGGCAAACACTTCATTTTGCGCAACTGTCATGTCATTTGTCACATCCCCTAAAATATATGGATAAATTAAGTTTCCTTCCACTTTTCCTTCATGAATTAATGTTGCACCTTCTTTAAGTGTTTGTTCTACTAACTGAATTGCTCGATCCACTTGTTTTTTATTAATAATAGGGCCAATAACTGTGCCATCTTCGGACGGATCCCCAACTTTTATGGCCTTAGTGGCTTCTTTGAATTTTTCAACAAATGGTTTATACAATTTTCGATCGATGATAATCCGATTGATCGCAATACATATTTGACCTGAATGCATATATTTTCCAAATGCTGCTGCAGATACCGCTTGATCAACATCGGCATCGTCAAGTACGATGAAGGCGTTATTTCCACCTAATTCAAGTGCAGGTTTTTTCAGATTTTTCACAGCTAAAGCCCCGACATGCTGTCCTGCTTTTGTTGACCCTGTGAAAGAAATTACTTCAGGAATTGGATGCTCAACAAAATAATCACCAATTTCTTCAAGATCAGCCACTGTTACATTTAACACCCCTTGCGGAAGCCCGGCTTCTTCAAAAATTTCCGCAATAATGAGTCCGCCTGAAATTGGTGTTTGAGAATCTGGTTTTAGTACTACACCATTTCCTGTTGCAATAGCCGGTGCAACAACACGAATGGTTAAATAGAATGGCCAGTTCCAAGGTGTAATCGCTCCTACTACTCCAATTGGGTCACGATAAACACGGTTTTCTTTCCCTGGAATGAGAGATTCACGAATCGAGCCTTCCATTTGTAACGGATATTTTGCTGCTTCTTTCACATCCGCAATGGCGCAATCCACCTCAACATTTGCTTTTAACTTTGTACTCCCGGATTCTTTCACGAGAATTTCCACAATTTCTTCTCTTTTTTCCTCGATGAGCTGTGCAACTTTTTCTAAAACACGAATACGTTCATATGCGGAAGTTTGTCCCCAGCTCTTTTGCTCTTTTTGTGCAGTTTCGTACGCTTCATTGATATCTCCTTTACTTGCATAGTTAAAGGTGACAAGCACTTCGTTATTATATGGATTTGTCACAACACATTCTCTATTGCTGGAACCATGTTTCCACACACCGCCAATAGGCATTTTATTCCATAGAGAAAATTTTTCAACTGCTTTTACTTCAGACATAAACTATTCCTCCTTTTTAAATATTTCGAATATTACAAACAAAAAAGTTCAGCATTATGAAACTTTTAATACCGGTTTAATCGTTATTCCTTTTTCAGAATCTTCACTAGCTTGATTAATTTCTTCCAACGTATAAAATTTAATCAATTTATCAAAAGGAAACTTCCCTTTCTTATATAGGTCGATAAGTTTTGGAATAAAAAGCTGCGGAACGCCTGAACCTAATAATACTCCCGTAAGCGAACGTTCAAATAAAATCGTATTCACATCTAAGCTTACCTCTGTTCCAACTGGAGGAGCTCCGATGACTGCTGCTTTTCCTAATGTGGCCAAACAATCTACCGCTTGACGCAGCACAGCAGGAATGCTCGTTGTTTCGACAGAATAGTTAACGCCTTCTCCACCTGTAATGGCTTTAATTTCTTCCACCACATTAGAAACGTTTTTAGGATTGATCGTATGAGTGGCACCTAATTCTTTCGCCAACTGTAACCGATTATCTTGAAGATCAACCGCAATAATGGTTGTACAATTCGCCACTTTTGCAGCCATAAGTGCACTCAAACCAACAGAGCCACAACCGAAAATAACAATGCTTGAACCTTCTTCTGGTTTCAATTTATTTAAAACCGCTCCACTTCCCGTTTGAATACCGCATCCTAATGGTCCTAAAATTTCAAGCGGTACATCTTTGGGAACTTTTACAACATTTCTTTCTGAAGCAACCGCATATTGCGAAAAGCTGGATTGTCCAAAAAAGTTGGCGATATCTTGATGGTCTTTATGCAAGCGGCATGTTCCGTCTTTCATTTTTCCTGAAAAGTTTAATTCAAAAAACTTTTGACAAGCATAAGGATTGCCTGATAAACATTGCGCACATTCTCCACATGAGCTAAACGATAAAACAACATGGTCACCAGGTTGGACACTTGTTACACCATTTCCGACTTTCTCAACAACTCCAGCCCCTTCATGTCCTAATACGGCCGGGAGTGGAACAGGATAGTATTGATCGCGGACGATTAAATCCGTATGACAAATCCCCACAGCTTTAATACGGACTAAAACTTCGCCATCTTTCGGCTCATCAATCGTGATCGTGTCAATTTTGAAAGGCTCTCCTTTTCCATAAGTAACAGCAGCTTTTGTTAACACCGGCAGTCCCTCCTAATAAAATATTTTGTAAACGCTTTCTTTAAATTTAATATAAATTCGAGATATTTGTTTTAAAAATTTTATTATTTTATCTTTAAATTTTTGTTTTTCATTCATTTTCTTTTAGTTCTAAAAATCGTTCCATTAATTCTTTAAATCCCTTAATTGAAATTTCGTTTTTGTAAATAAAATCACGCGTGATATTAGTATTCCATGGTCACATCTAAGTTAAATTCATATAATTTAAATTTAATACCGAACAATCCGCTCAATCATCATGATAATAATTTGTAAAACAAAAAGGCACCTCAAGTTTTCACTATCCTTTGAGATGCCTTAACCAAATGCTATTGTTATTATAATGGATAATATTGTAAAACAAATCCATTACACAAATACACCTTATTTAAACTCCAATCTTTGATTGTTGACAGTTTACTTTGTTAATCACATAAGAAGTTAATCGCTTCAACATTGAAAGCGGTAAAAGTTCACTCACTGAATGAGCTCTTACATAAATGTTTTATTTAGATTTTAACACTTTCTTTAACAACTCAATCGCATGTTCATCGGTCGGATCGTTTGTACCAAGCTCGCCGCGAAAGGCTTTGTTAAGAATAGATTGCTTTAATAAATCAAACTTTTCTTCAACTTCTAAAACCATGTCTTTCTCAGTCTCTAATTTACTTAATAAATTGTCTACCTTCTCAGCGATGCGTTTTTGTTCGTTTAACGGTGGCAAAGCGAAAGGAAAGTCTTTAATTATTGTTTGTGATATATTCGGCTGTGCTCCACCTTTGCCAAGTGCTATTAAATCGCTTCTTCTTGCTAAAAAATAATAAAACATATATTTTGAATTTAAAAAGTCATGTGGCTGACCAACTGCACAAGCTTGATTTGTAGCGGCATCTATACCAAGTATGCCAAGCTTCCCAATTGTTGCTCCATACATTGCAATAACTATAGAACCTTTCGGAAATATCTTTGCACTAGAGTTTTGGAGTCCCTCTTCTGTAATAGTCTCTTCAGAAGTGTTAACTATTCCATCATTCAATTCACCAGTTTTAATCCAAGGAATATCTCCACCATAGTATTCTACTTTTTTTCTGGAAGGTGTACCTCCTGAGCCCCATTTTGCCACATGACTTGAGCGAACCCACACCCAATTTTCTGGTACTTCATAAGGTTGCTCTTCTTTTGGAATAAGATCTTTTTCTTTTATGTCATTTGATGTTTCTAGCATACTCTTCTCGTTAGGATCGTTTGTACCTAATTGTCCCTTAAACGCCTTATCTAAAATCGCTGCCCATTGAAGCTCAAAAGATTCTTTTACTTCTTCAATCAACCGCTTTGCTTCATCAAGCTTAGCAAAAAGCCGCTCAATCTTCTCAGCAATGCGTTTTTGTTCGTTTAAAGGTGGCAAAGCGAAAGGAAAGTCTTTGATTATCGTTTGAGATATATTCGGTTGAGCTCCACCTTTGCCAAGTACTATTAAATCGCTTCTTCTTGCTAAAAAATAATAAAGCATATATTTTGAATTTAAAAAGTCATATGGTTGGCCAACTGCACAAGCTTGATTTGTAGCTGCATCTATACCAAGTATGCCAAGCTTCCCAATTGTTGCTCCATACATTGCAATTACTATAGAACCTTTTGGAAATATCTTTGCACTAGAGTTTTGGAGTCCCTCTTCTGTAATAGTCTCTTCAGAAGCGTTAACTATTCCATCATTCAATTCACCAGTTTTAATCCAAGGAATATCTCCACCATAATATTCTAATCTCTTTCTTGAAGGCGTACCTCCCGAGCCCCATTTTGCCACATGACCTGAACGAACCCACACCCAATTCTCCGGCACTTTATAAGGGTGTTCTTCTTCCGGAACTAATGCTTCTTCCAGTAGTTCTTCGATAGACTTTTGTTTCTTTTTACTCATTTCTCAAGCACCTCAGATGTTTCTGCGACTTTTAGCATTTCTTTAAAATCTGTTTGGTAGGTGTTAGGTTGTTCGACAGCTTTTAACTCGGCAATGACTTCGTTTAGTAACGAAATCGCTATTTCTAATTTTTCCACCGCTTCTTCTGCAGATTCGATTGGGTCTGGCAAGTTTTCGTAGACGGACAAGGATTCATCAGCAATTAGACCAATATCCAAGCTGTCGCCTTTTTTCGCAATTTCTTCACGTGTGAACACATTCCAGCGCTCGTCTTTGACTTGGCTGCGATCTTCTGCCGTATAAGCCTTGATAAATCCTTCAAAATGTTCTTTCGTTAGCGGATTCCGTTTGCCGAAGGAAGGCATATTCGTGCGTAAATCGTACACCCATACTTCTTTCGTGTTGCCGACATCTGTTGTCCCGCGGTTGAAGAATAAAACGTTCGTTTTCACTCCTTGGGCATAGAAAATGCCAGTTGGCAAGCGTAAAATTGTATGTAAATCACACTTATCCATTAAGTCGCGGCGAATGTCGGCTCCTACCCCGCCTTCAAACAAGACGTTATCTGGAAGGACAACCGCGGCACGGGCTTTGCCGTTTGCCTTGAGAGCGCGGTAAATATGCTGCAAGAAATTCAACTGTTTGTTCGATGTTGTAAAGGTGAAGTCAGTTCGTGTTGCCCGCTCGCCTCCTTTTTTTGTTCCAAAAGGCGGATTCGTTAAAATCACATCAAAATTTTTCAAACTTTCACCTAGTGAAGAGAGGGTATCGCCTAACAAGATTTCCCCATGAATATCATGAAGCAACGCATTCATGACCGCTAGACGATGCGTGTCTCTGACAAGCTCTACTCCTGAGAATGCCTTGTATTTTTGAAATTCGATTTCTTCTTGAGATAAGTCAAAATAATCATCGGTTTGTTTACGAACATGGCGATCTGCCGCGATCATAAAGCCGAATGTTCCCGCAGCAGGGTCATGGCAACGTTCGCCCGGCTGAGGATTGACAAGTTCGACAATAACATCAATAAGGACGCGAGGCGTAAAATATTGCCCCGCTCCCGATTTCACTTCGCTCGCGTTTTTTTCTAACAGCCCTTCGTATAAATCCCCTAACCCTTCTTGCTTTGCATTGTACCAATCTAAGTTATTGGTCGATTGAATAATTTTTTCTAGGTTCTTTGGTTCTCTAATATTAGATGTCGCATCTGTATAAATTTGTTTTAATAATTCATTTTCCTCTTTTCCTAAATCAAGCAACAGCTGTTGATAATGCTCTTTAAGTGCGATCCCGTCTTTTTCTACTAACGAATCCCAACGATATTTTTCAGGAATCATATATTCTTGACCGGTTTCTTTCATCATTTTTAAGAACAGCAAATATGTTAGCTCTGTCACATATTGGTGATACGTAATGCCGTCATCACGAAGAACGTTACATAAATTCCATAGTTTTTGGACGATTTCTCTGTTGTTCATCTACGCTTGCTCCTTCTTTTGGTGATAGTTATACAAATTATAATTAATTTCGCGAACAATTTGTGCTAATTGTCCATCGAAAATTTGATTTAATTGTTTAAAGCCTCCACGGCTCTTAAAAGGTTCATATTCAAAAGCCTTTTCAGGGTCCGGATGAAGAACAGATTCTTGCAGTAATTGCTTTTCAATACGTTCCAGCCATTTCTTTTGAACAGGCGGCCATGCTTTCATTTGGTAAATTTTCTTCATGGCGTGTTTAATTCGTTCTTCATGACTAATAAGCGGATCGCCTAACGCTTGCTGGCGGATGAAGGCGATGATGTCCGCTGCGATGTCTTCATTTTTCGCCTCGCGCCAAGCTGCTTGTAATTTTTTCTCGGAAAAACCTTTCTGGTCCAATTCAAGCAATAATTTTTTTAACTCTTCTCTCGTTAATTCAGTTGGACGTTGACATACAATCATTAGCGCAGGGATTTTGTTCATATTGTTTCGGATAAACTCTCCAAATGATTGTAAATAATCATTCGGTTTTTCCGCATTTCCATATCCGCGTTTAACTCCAATAAGTTCATCTTCATGCGTGGAAATATATTGTTTATTTTCCCGATAGCGATTTTCATCCATATAACGGAACATCGATTTATACTCTTTTAATTGTCCAGTTAATTCAGCAGGATTCAAGTTTTTTACCCAATCTATAAATTCATCAACTGTTTTTCCACCAGATAATACTTTAAAGTCTTGGTGCTGCTTATCTGACCATTGGCGTTTTTTTCGTTGGATTTTGGCAATAATTTGTTCTTGTTGATGCTGAAGGTGTTCTTCTTTTTCTAAACCTTCTAATTCTTCTACTAATTGAGTCAGTGAAATATTTGGTCGAGTGACAACAGGCTTCATGCTTGTATATGGTTTTAAAGTCTCATAGATTCCAACCGCATCGAAAATATTAAAGTGATCTTTTCGGATTTCTTCACATCTTCTCGTTGCTCGGCCTAGCATTTGCTCATAAAGAATCCGAGAGCGAACGCGGCGCAAGAAGACGAGATTTGTAATTGCTGGAACATCGACACCTGTCGTTAGCAAATCCACCGTCACAACAATAGTTGGATATTTTTCATTTTTAAAGCGTCGAATCGCACCTGATGGATCTTTAATAGAGCCTGTAATTTTCATAATCGCATTGTCTTCGACTTCACCGTATACTTTTTCAAATTCTTCTTTTAAAAGACGTACGACTAAGTCTGCGTGATCATCTGTCGCTGCAAATATCAATGTTTTGCCTTCATCGTCAGGAGAAATATAATTCGTCAACTCTCGTATAATAACACGATTAAAGCTTTCTGTGATAACTTTTGTATTAAAATGTGCAACCTCAATATTCACTTCATCTTCAAGGTATTCTTGTGAAATTGTGCCGGAAACCGTATCATATACGTCGACCTTTTCACCTTTGGCCCAAGTGATTCCTTCCTTTTTTAATACCGTTTCAAATTGATACGGTGGTTCATGGTCGACTAAATATCCATCGACGACTGCTTCTCGATAAGAATAAGTGAAAACCGGCGGTCCAAAAATTTCTGTAGTATGCAGCGCAGGAGTTGCTGTTAAACCGATGCGAACGGCATCAAAGTAATCAAGTACTTTTCGATATTTGCTTACATAATCATTGTGATCTCTTATTTCAATTTCTATGTCATTCATCTCTTTATCTAGTGTATAGCCTCGATGGGCTTCATCGACAATAATGCAATCATATTGATCAATCGATGGAATGTCTTCTGTTTTCTCGTTGTAGAAAATGCGTTTTAACATTCCTTGTACGGTAGCGATATGTACTTTTGTTTCATCATCTGGTTTTTGATCGTATAACGATTGTAAGCTATAAATTTCAGTGAACGTATGGAAATTTTCCAGCTTACTTTCTTTAAAAGCGCTTTCCGCTTGTTCTCCAAGAGCTTTTCGGTCGACAAGGAATAATATACGATTAAAACGCTTTGCTTTGATCAATCGATAAATGAGACCAATCGCCATTCTTGTTTTCCCTGTTCCGGTTGCCATGGCGATTAAAATGCTGCGTTTTTTCTCTTCCAATGCTTTTTCGACCGCTTGAATAGCTTTGACTTGATAGTCTCGTAATTTAAGATAATCAAATTTTTCATCACGCAAAAATTGCTCCGAACGTTCCGTATCTTTTTCTAATAGATTTTTCAGTCCTTGAGGAGTGTACCATCCTTGAAGTGGGCGCGGGTGATTCGTTGATTTCCGCGCATCTAAAAACCAAATGCCTGACTTTTGTTCTAGCTGTTTTAAAAAGGGGCGGCCATTGGTTGCGAACAAAAATGGAACATAGTAATCTCCCCATGGTTCATGGATCACTTCATGACCATGCCGAACAATAAGTTTTGCATATTCTTTTGCTTGCTCAATGTCAGATGGAATATCTTTACTAGCACGTTTCGCTTCAATGATCCCTACTAGCTCGGGGCCAATAAATAAAGCATAATCAGCGTAACCATGTTTTAAAGGCCACTCCGCAATCGCCATGTTTTTTCCTTTTTCCGGACGAACTCCTTTTGAGAAACGCAGCTTTTCTGAATCAGCCTCCCAGCCAGCATCTCGTAATTGCTGATCAATAAGAATGCGGGTTTCTGCTTCCGTCAATTCAAAGTTGGCGACTGCCCGTTGTGAATATTCACGTCGTTTTTGTTTCTCTTCATTGCTAATGTATAGCTGTTCTTTGCGTATCTTCTCAAGTTCTGTTTCCAAATGAGCAAGCTTTTCTTCGTATGACTTAACTACATGGTTCAATTCATCTTCTGATATAGATGTTTGCGGTGTCGGTTCGATATATTCTGGAGCTTGAAATGACCAATCGCCATACACTTCCATAAACCAAACCGCAATTCGAAACGCCATATGCAATAAAGCTTTTGCCTCATTTACTTCACCATAGCTCGGATTATGTACCGCTTGATTCCCTTTCAAACGAATGACCGTAAATAAGTCATATATTTCCTTCGGCAGAATTTGCTCATAAAAAAGAATTCTCAGACGCTCCTGTTGATCAGTTCTGCGTTCTTCCTTTATTTCTTCTAACGCTAAAATATATTTTGTTATAGTTTCAGCAAATTTTCTAAGCTCACTTATCGCCACATTTGGATTTTGATAGACATTTCGTTCTGCTGTTTCCCCAACACGGGCGAGAACTTCCCATTTTTCTTCTAAAAAGCGAAAATTTTGCGACATATACACACCTCACCCATAAGAACATGTATATAGTGCTATTTTATCATAAATTTTACAATATATATCATTTCCAGTCATACATCTATTTAATAGAGTTGAGTCCGTATAATTGTGTAAAAATGAATGGGTCTAAAAATACTAGCCAATTTCAAATCCGATCCTTTCAGATGCTTGAGCTTGTAAAATCTGGTTTATTTTAACCGCAAATTTTTTGAATTTCCTCGAAGAAGTTGATGCAACATTTCTAAATCTAGGTTAAACTTGTTTTGGTACATTCAAATCTTTTCTCCATTAGAGTTTGGCGGTCCAACTTAATGGCAACTGAGTGTTTTTATTTCCTTTGGTACATTTGCTTTTGCTGGCACCTGTCCCCATTCGCGCATTGTTAGCAAATCGAATGGGAACAGACTCGCAAATCATGTTTCCAGCCTAATCCCACATGTGGCGACAAATATCTTCATAAAGCTTCTTCAGGATTTCTTCTTGATACCCAGCTTTTTTTATTTCCCGCATTTTCTCTTTGATCGGCTGCAATTCTTCGATCGTAACAGTTTCTAGTTTCGCTACTCGGTCATCCGACAACAAAACTTCTGGAGATGACGCTAAGTAATCTTCTAATTGGAAATGCCATAAATGAATATGCTCCTGATTCCGCTCCTTTAATCGCTGTGCCATTTTTAGTCCTTCAGGATCAAAATCTCCAGAATAATATATTTGACAACCTTCTTGGATGATTAAGTCTATTAACATCAGTGACGCTAGTTTAAATTGCCCATTTGTGCAAATCAGCGGCGGGAAAGCGTCAGGAAATAAATCCAACAAAGCGGAAAATACGCCTGAGTTCTCAACGACAAATACGGTCTGCCCCTTAGCAGGATATGCACGTTTTAACTTCAATATTTCCCGCAATGGCACATTGAGTACTGTATTCGTTTTTACAGCAGAAGCAAACACAGAATGAATTCCCTGTTCCGTTTCTGTCAAAATTCCCGCACATGTCACAAAGTTTAAAATATCTTCCCGTAAAATGCCAAATGATTGCAGGAGCTCATTGACTTCCTCGACTGATGATAAGTCATAGTCTTGATCAGAGTAAAATTGAAGTACATGAAGAAATACTTTTCCTTGAAACGTATGCAAGTCAAATGCGTGCGGATCTTTTAGCACTTTTTGTGAAAAAATTGAAAGACGTTCATAATCACCTTTTTTCGGCAAATACTGAAGCGCAGTGCACACATTCTTTAAAACAGTCTCCAAATGTTCCCGATCTTGCGAATAGGCGATATGAATAAAGCGGTTTTGGGGAGCTGATTCAGCTATAAAAGACAGAAGCCTTGCTTGTTCGGGATATTGATGAATAAGGTTTTGAAAAAATTCTTCTTTTTTCTTCCGATCTGTTTCCCTCTTCTCTTGATTGGTTGTAATGTCTTCACCAAAATAATTCTCAAGTAGCGTAACGAGCGGTATACCGGCAAAGCGCGTTTTCTCTAATTGTTCGGCAAACATTTTTAATGAAACCGAAGGAGTAGATTCTTGATGAAAATCCTTCCCAAAAAACGCCCCGAGCGCTTCTTTTTCTTCAAAGGAAAAACCGTCTAATTTGACCGTTCCGCCGATTCTCCCGAGTGATTGATATTTCTTTTTCATCAGCAAAAAAAGGCGGTGAAAGCCGGGTTCACCGCGAAAAAACTCAACAGCATCCGCTACTTTTTGTTCCAACATGAACCATCCTTCCTATATGGATGATGTAAAAGTAAATTCTTCGTCCGGATTTGTCGCAAGTCGTTTCACCTTTCCGTCCCAATGATAACGTATAACCGTTACGAACGGAGCATTTTTCGGGCGAACTAATTCACATATAGAAAGCGCTGGTACCGTATCATAGTCTCCCCAAAGTGCCTGAGAGTTCATGATATAATTGAAACCAAGCTCTTCGACTAAAGCAAACATATCACGAATGTTATTTTCATCAACACCGGCAAACGCTTCATCTAACGAAATAATATATGGAGCATCCTCTGCAGCCTCTTGATAACGTGAATATGCCGCAGCAAAAAGTGGAATATACATCGCCATCGCCTTTTCTCCGCCGCTAAATTTATAAAACTTTTGGTTCGTTAATTCCCGCTTTGGTTCATTTGTTTTTTGGTAATAAAGCGTAAACGAGAACCACTTTCGGTAATCGAGCACTTCTTTAATGACTTGGTGAAGCGTATTGCCCTGCCCACGTTCTTCAAGCATTTCTCTCGCTCGGTTGATTTTTGAGCGGAAATGCATCGTAACCCGCTGCAAATCTTCTTCCTTTAGCAGCCGCGAATTCATTCGCAACAATTCGACTAAATCTTTCGTGTCCATTTCTTCTTCGGTTTCCGCGGTCTTCGGCTTCCATTGAATTGAAAACGTCAGACCTGAAGAAGTATCACGTTTTTCCATTAATGCGTTCATATCTTTAACCCAGCGTTCGGCACGCTGTATGCGGCTTCGCAATATTCGCCCGATCGTTTTCAAAATAATATCTTCATACAATTCGCGGTCCTGTTCGTTAATATATTCTTTTTGCAGCAATATATCTTTTTCAATCTCTTTTAATACATAATATGGTGTAACGCGTTGTCCTTTGTAGTCTAGTAAAATGATGATACGTCCTGCTTTTTCCTTCCAATCGTTCGCTTTTAGCTCCGATTCCTCATCTAATGAAAGCTCGACGAACGGATTTTGTTTGTTCCAATCGGCAGGTTCCTGTGCCGGACGATATTCGATTAAATTCGGTTGTTCTTGGAAAAATATTCGGTTTAATCGTTCGGTGACAGAAAGTCGTGTATTCTCTTTTAATACAGAACCATATTTCTTGGAAATGTCTATTGCTTTGTCCAAAAGCGAGCCTGTTTCATTTTCGTCAACAAACACTAGCCCTCGTTCCAATTCTTTGGCAAATAGCTCTTCCCATGCTTGGACAAGAACCTTTGCAAATTCCAGTTTTCTCTCTAAACTGCTTAATTTGTTTTTCATGTTTGAAAGTTGATTCCCGATGTCTGCTTGTTTCTTAATTTTCTCAGGAATTTCCGTTTTTAAAAACGTTAGTCGTTCTCGAATCTGTTGAATCTCTTGACGAATATGTTCCGCTCCCATTTTCGTTAACATCGATTCGATATGCTCAAGTTCAAGTGATACCCGCTGTTGTTGATCGAGAAGAACATTGATTTCGCCTTTCGCTTCGTCTATTTCGTTTTGTAATGTTTCAAGCTGATCATTTAGATTTTTGATCATTTCATCGGTGTGCACAATGTTTCCATGAGTAATTTGTACGTCATTTAACTCTTTTAAATATGATTTCATATAAGACAAAGCATCTTCGTACCCTTTTTTTGAAAACTTAAGGTCCAGTCCTTCTGTCTTGTTGCGCAAAGTATTTTTCACTTGCTGCCATTCTCGAGCGATTTGTCCGAGTTTTTCATTTTTCCTTACTGTTTCTTGTTCTTTGCTTGCTGCCAGAAGTTTCGTTTGCTCCCACTGGTCATAGGCATATTTGACATTTTGGTCAGTTGGAAACAATTGAAACCCTTCCGTAATGTGGCGGATTCGTTCATCAATGGCTACCAGCTGCTCTCGTTTTTCTCTGAGTTGAGTGTTTAAAAGCTGTAATTCTTCCTCAAATTGCTGAATTTTCTCAAGACGCAGCCGTTTCCGTGCGGCTCTTCCAATATACTTTGCCTTTTCCCTTTCAGGGGCATGTCCTTTTAAAAGTCCTAGTGAATATTGTCCGGATTCGTTTATGACAAAATAATCCTTTTCTTGCGGTTCGTCCGATACGATAATACTGCGCAATACCGCTTCGATTCGTTCCTTAGTAACACCTGAGTCATTCTCTACATCAGGTTTTAAATAATCCTCTAGCGTGTGTGCCATCATTGCCGGGTTTGGCATGATTACTCGATCATATTGGATATCTAAATCCGCTTCCACAATTAAAGCGTCGAGCAATCCAGCATGATTTAATGTAGATTCGATCCGTTCCCGCAACTCTTCAGAAACGTGCTCCTGAAATTCCACCGCCGCATATAACGGAACAAAAGGTATTCCTTTTTCTTTTAGCGACGCCCTTGTTTGCACCGTTTGCATGTCTCGTTCTGGTTCAGGATCTTTTTGTTCCTTCCAATAGCGTAATTTTTCTTCCGTTTCACGAATTTCATTTTCTATCAATTTCATTTCATGTTGTTTTTTAATTTTTTCCGCTTTCCACGATTCTAAAGATTGATAATATTGATTCGTAAACGGTTGTTTCACCTCTTCGAAATGATAGCGCTCATAAAGCTCATTCAACCTTTGTAAAAATACTTGAAATGCTTCGTCATCCACCTTTATATCCGGATACATTTTGCTCCATTCAAACACGCTTTCCTGCAAACGGGATTTTTCGTCTTCAACCAGTTCATACCATTTTTTCTCTTCATTTTTTAGTTGGTCTAATTCCCTATTTAATTCGCCGAGCTCTTTATACGTTTCTTCATAACGTAATTGAATTTCATCATGTTCTTTCCAAAGTCCGTTAATTTGCTCCAGTCGATCAAAATGTGCATTAGCTTCCCGCTTCCATACGGTAAAATCAAATTCATATTCTCGGTTCCGCTGAAAATCTTCTTCGTTGATTGTATGCTCGGAAAAAGAGCTTTCTAACGCATCGTTCCGCATCATTTCTAACTGTTCTGTTAGCTTTTTCAATAACTGTTCGAAACGTTCTTCATACATGTTTAAGTTTTGTTCAATTTTCCGTTCTTGCTCTCGTTTTTCATCTATAAATCTTTCTTTCTTTTTGAGCTCTTTGTTTACATTCTGCAGTTTTTCCGCTGTTTCATTACGCTTTTCTTCTGCCTGAAACACTTCATGATTGGATAAATCAAGTTCCCGTTTACGCAGCACTTCTTGTTCAATCGATAATTGTTGAGTCTCTTCTTTCAATGTCGCAAGTGTTTCCTCATATTCACGATGTTGTGCGACAAACTGTTTCTTTTCTTCAGCTAACTTTTTAAAGCTTTTTTCCGATTTTAAATATTCATTCGCTTTCTCAGCCAACATATACTCATTGTAAGTCGAATAATGCTGGCAAAGATGCTTTAGAGCCTTCTCGTCTTTTTCAAGCTGTTCTAATTGTTGTTTTGCTTGATCCATGTTTTCTATCGTTTCTGACAAGTGTCGCAGCTCTTCATCTGTAAGTGCTGGCAGCGAGCTTTCTAATATTTCGTAGATCACAGTTGGCTTAAAATCTTTTGAAAGCTTCGGACTGCGTAATTGAATGAGTAATTCAATCAATTCGTGGAACGCATCAAGCGACTCAAATCGAAAAATATGTTTATTCACTAACTCCATATATTCACGTTGCGAATCAACAACCGTACCGCCTTCACCAATAACAGTGATCAACTCCCGTTTCGTTAAAGGAATTTTTTGCGTCTTCCCGTCTGTCTTTTCTTCTTTATATAAACGCAAGTCTTTGCCGATGCGCCGATTGTCAAAAACGACAAATCCCCAAAAATCCATATTTTTCTGCCGTTTTGCCCGTAAGCCGATACCCGTTGTGATATATTGTTCAGAGTTTTTCCGCTTATATTCTAAAAATAAATAGCCTGTTCGTTCGTCCCTGTCGACGAGTTCTTTTTCCCCAAGCAAGTAATCTTCCATTCTTCTAGCTCGGGAACCGAACGGATCGAGGCGGTCAGGACTCTTTTTTCCATCAAGCAGAACCGGAAGAAAACTTTGCATCGTCACCGATTTGCCGGAGCCGTTGCTTCCACGCAATAGAAGTTTTCCGTCTGCGAAATGAAAAAATTCTTCATCATAATACCAAAAATTTAACACTCCCGCTCGATATAACTCCCATTTACTCGTCATCTTCATTCGTTCCTTTCATTAGAAAATCATCAGGATATGTTCCGACTAATCGACCTAAAAGAGGGTAGAGAATAATCATCCCAGTCTCCGCTTCACGTTCTGCCATTTTCCACTCCTTTAATGCACTCAATACTTCATCAGAAAGCTGAGAGATTGTCATGTCGCGGTATGTTTTACTCCATCCTTCGGAAAATTCGTCACGGCATTTTTTTAACAGACCTAAAAAATCATTTGGTGTTAAGCGGATTTGTCCATATTCATCAGGCATGTGAACATCAAGATGCTGGCGAATAATTTTGGAAAAATGAAGAATAATCTCCGAAGTACCTTTTTGATCTGGAAACAGCGTATAGCGGCTTTGACGTTCCGGTAAAGTTAAAAGTGCCGCATTTTTAAAAAGTTCATAGTGATAATCAGTATGTTTTTCAATATCTTCCCGCAAGCGATGGCGAAAGTTTCTTAAATAATAAAAGTCAGGATCGTCTTTTTGTCTTCGATAAATGGCTGGCGATAAAAATAGTTGCCGATATATCCGATGGCGGCGATAGTCTTGCGGGGACGCTTTCCATTCTTCTTCTAAAATCTCCTCTATCGTTTCATATTGAAACAAGTCTTTCGGATATGATCTCATAAAATAGCGGGATACAACGGGAACTTCATAGAGTGCTTCATGGTCTTCTTTATTTGCAAACCCTTCAAGATCCCCATCGACGCGTTTTACGATACCAATTTGCTCCGACGTCCTCAGCACCCGAATGAGCGACTTCCGATGTTGATAATTCGTCCAATCGATTGGCAGTTCCCCGGGATACATCGCTTGAATCTCTTCACATAAATCGGACAGAAGAAATTTCTCATCGACGGCTTTGCTCTCTAAATATGCTAATAAGCAGCAAAACAGGGCATAATCTAATATATCTTGAAAATCTTGAATACCCATCCACGATTCTGGCTCAGCCGGGATTTTCTCGAGCTTTGCAAAATAGCGGTGAATGATTAGCCGATATCCAAACTTTTCTTGCAAGTAACGTTTCAATACTTTTTCACGTTCTCTAATCTTTTGATAAAGCTCTGGTTCCTCTTCCCGGACAATCCAGAAGTTTTCAAACAGGGCTGTCATGGCTTCTTTCGCTTTTTCATCAAACCCTTGCTCCGTCTTTTCCAATGTTACATCTCTCCCTTTTCGAGGACATAAAGTTCATAATTCGGCATCGTAAGTGTACCGTCAGAGGCTTTCAATTGAATCGAGGAAGAATCCTTTTGCAAGATTTTCACTTTCCACCCGTTTTCCGTTTTTACGACTCCGTCTTGTTTTGTCATTGATTTTGCTATCCAGCTTAACAATGTTTTTCGAATGTGCGGTTCGATCACCGGCAACTCTCGTAATACGATTTTATTGTCTTGAATGAGGTTCTCTAACTCTTCTTTCTCACGTTTTTTCTCCAGCAAAAATTTCTCCTTCATCTCCTGTTTCTCTTTTTCATGTGTTTCGATCGCTTCCGGCTTTTTCTTTTCACGGTAATGGCGAACGCGAGGCTTTACCGTCCATTCTGTCGGCTCTTCTTCCCAAATATCGCGATAAAAGTTTTCTGTTGCATCGTTCTCTGTTATGAGATGCTTTGTATGGAAACAGCCGAAAACAACAGAGGATAGTCGGTGGGCATCTACTAAACTCGGAAGCTCGGAAAACCACTTTGCTAAATGGAGAAAATCTTTCTTGCGGCTGCGGAAATTGTGATGACGTTCCCCCAGCCTTTGCACGACCCGAGTCATGCGGCGAATGGCTTCATTCGTTTGGTGCTGAAGAAAATACAATTCACTTTCACGTCCTTCTCTGCCTAAAAACCATTCTTTTAGACCTCTCCACTTTTCGAATAAATCTTCTTCAAGTTGTTCTTTCGTCACTTCCATTTCTTCTAATCGAGGAATCGTCATTTGATAATCAGCAACAATTGCGACTAGTTTGTGAACATCATCTTCTGCGATATCTTCCAACAACTTTTCAATTTTTAACGATGTTTTCTGTAAGGCAACGATGAAATCGCGTAAATATGTCGTAAATTTTTCTTTATATACAAGAAAGGCTTCCGACATCATTCGTTCTTCCGTGTTCTCACTGTTAAGGTAAGCGATGTAATCCGCAGAATTTTGAATGATTTTTTTGAAATAATCGAATGTTTCTTCCCAAATTTGATTAATCTCTTCTCGTTTTTCTTGAAAATCGTTTTGTATAATATTTTCTATTCGAACGAGTGAAGAGTATAAACGGTCAAAACGCGTTTTTTCTAAAGATCCTCCGAATGAATCCCCTAGCTTCTCTAACGTGCGGATCATCCTCTCAATTTCAACCGTGTAAGGACTGCATTGATAACGAAACCGTTTCTTTTTAAATTCTTCGATTGTGCGAATATTCACCGTCTCTTGCCGAGCAATTAAGTTTTTCCATTTGACAAGCTGATCTAAATCCTGCTGGAGATCGTCTTCCGTATAGTTCTGAAACTCCTCATGTTCTTTTAAAAATGCAAATACTTCTTCAGGAAACAAATATTGCCGCATTCGTTCATGCTGCATATAAAAATATCGTAAAATCGCCCGATAGCGATAAGCATTGTCCGTTGCCAAATACTTTGCCTCAGAAATCGGCTTCAGCCATGAAGAATCCATTATGCATCACCTTATAAATTATGTTTTTATTTCTATTGTAATAGATTTGCAGAGAGATTGAGACAAGATTTTGATGGGGATTTTTTTGCTGTTTTGATTTTTTGGGTATATTTCGTTTTTACGATCTGTTTTGTAAGCGTTCGCCAACCATCTCATCCTGTTTGTATGTGCCTCTTTTGTTTTTTTAAATCCTTTCAACACTTTTAATGCTTGTAAATCGGTGTTCCTGCCGTTTTCCGAAATACTCCCGGCAAGCGGTGATCCACGCGGTTCTATCTCCATTCAGAAAACCAGTCCATCATCGGGTCATAGCTGTATTCTTCCATCATAAACCTTTCAAGCCCTTCCTACACCGGCTCATTTCGTCTGATGCACATAGTGACGTTTGTTTACCAAGGGCACTCGTGATCGATGTACTCCAACACCTGTTGAAGCAGTTCCCCGAAGGTTTCTTGAATCATCGAAAATAATTCCATTTCGATCTCTTTTAATGTTTGCTCACCTCTCTTTTCTCCTTGTGTTTGGTTTGTGCACTTATCACAATACAGGAAGAGAGTCCTTTTTGCATTTATTTTGCCTTTCCCCCTACTATTTAAGAGAAACTCCTGCTTCTAACGGAAGGATCTTATCTTTCTCCAACAAACATTTTACTCATACAGAGCGAAGATGCATATGAATGCTAATTTAATAAATGTACAATTTTGATTCTCGCATGAATACTGAACTTGAGGGAAAAGAGGATGCATGCGAAATGAACAATCACAAAAGAGATGAAGAGACCAAAACACTTTTTCTTCTTTTGCTCTTCCTCTTTGGCCACAGTGATCATTTTGCGTGTCCCCATGGATTCCTTTAGAAACCGCGTAAGAAGTTCATCCCTTTCCTTTATGTATTTCTGTTGTTGATCTAACCTCATCATGAGTACTTTAGCAGATCGTTTTGTTTGGCACCATCACTTTTAACGTTTGTATATTATCGTTATAACGATCTAATTCCCGTTTTGTCTTCATTTCGCAAACTGCTACGTTTGATTGTCGAACACATGCCATTACTGCTTCTGCCGCTTGTTTCTGGCGTCATATCGCTGCTCTGTTTTATCTCCATAAAACGCTTCAAGAGAATATAATGTCTTTTCTAAATAGCCTCGCTCCCACCCGCGTCTTGCTTGGAGAATGAGAGCATACTTTCTTAAAGCAGATTCCTTCATTCTTAACTAGGTACACACGTCTCTCGGTTCAATCAATATTAGTCCTTCGTCTATATCACTAGTCAAAACACCGATACATTCTGTTATTACACTGTTATATAATCATTCTATTGATGTTTCGGCATACCCTGCAAGCGACAAAATGATGGGAATGTATAGCGAAAAAATATTGAAGCTTTAACAAACTTTAAGATCATGACGTGATACAATCATGAGTGTAACGGTATAAAACAAAGGGAAAGCGAGAAGAAGATGGAATCAGATGCAGTAAAACGTGAGCGATTACGTTTAAAAAAAGCTGACAAAAAAGCTAAACTAGACGAATGGTATCCCAATAAGATCACATTAGCTAATGAATGGATTGAGAATGAGCAAACGCAAATGAAACGACTGATCGTTCAAGGGGCCATTTTCACTTGTGAACTCGGGGAAAATATCGGCACAGAGCAAAACGGAGAACGACCGGTGCTTGTCCTTTCTAATAACAGAATTAACCGTACATCCGGTAATGTTAAGATAGCTCCGCTGACTACAAAGTTAAAAACCAAAATTATAACAGATCGGAAAGGAAAAACAATGGTATCGCCAAAACTTGCGACACATTATTTTCTCAAAAAGGAAGTCTATCCGTTTTTAACGCAGACTTCCGCCGTAAAGGTGGAAGAATTAACGACAGTCAACAAAGTAAGGCTAAAGCAACATATCGGCAATATAAACAAGGATGATTTAAATAAGATTATGAACCGTGTAAAATGGGTATTTAATCTGTAACGTACTTACAACGTATTGACAGTGTATTGATCATGTATTGACATTTCCCAAGGTTTTTTCTATACTTAGAATACAAAATAAGTTGTCTGTCTCGTCACAGACCATTTCACACGTGAAAAAACGTGGATTCGTTTGTGTTTTCCAACGGAGAGGAGCCTAAATGGCTCCTCTCCTTGCATAATATCAGCAAAAAGCTCATAACTTAATGATAAGTTGCCTGCCGCGTCGCAGGCCATTTCACCCCGTCAGCGGGGGATTCATGTTTTTTTGCCCCAGTACTTAGGTGCTGGGGTTTAATGTATTTATTGGAGAAGATTTCTCTCGAAGAAAATCTACATAAAGGTCTGCGATGTTGAATGATTCCGCATCAAAGCGGCTGAATGACTTGTGTAATTCAACATAATTAATGTACGTGTTCACTTACAAGGGGTAGAAAAGAGCATCCGTTGATTTTGCTGCCAGCTGCCTAATAAATAGAAAAAGGTATTTTTGCCCAGCAGATCAACAAACAAGAACAATACGAAGGGCAATAAGTTAAAATTTCTTTGTTATATACAAGAAAGACTTCTAACATCATTCGTTTTTCCGTTTTCTTTCCTGTTAAGGTAAGCGATATCATCCGCACAATTTGAAATCATCGAACGTTTACTCTCAAATTTGATTCATCACTTCCAGTTTTTGTTCATAATCAGTTTTTCAAATATTTCTATTCAAACGATTAAAGAATAGAAGCCGTCAATACACATCTTCTAAAGCCCCTCCAAGTGAATCTCCTGCTTCTCAACGTGTGAAGCATCTGTTCAATTTCTTTATACCTTCCTATGGTATAATGAAGTAAGTTTTTTGATCATGAAAGGAGACGAAATGAATTTTGCAGACAAACCATGATTTATTTTCCATAGAAGATGTCGAGCAATTTATTAATAGTCATCATTTGGCATTTTTATATATATCCAAAACAAATTGCAGTGTTTGTCATGCTTTGCTGCCAAAGGTGGAAAAAGTGCTGGCTGAGTTTCCAAAGATTCAAATGGGCTTTATCAACGCGGATGATATTCCGAACATAGCTGGTCACTTATCCATATTTACCGCACCTGTTTTAATTTTATATGTCGATGGAAAAGAGGTTTTGCGAGAAGCGCGGTTTGTTCATGTTGAGCAGTTTAAGGAGAAAGTGAAGAAAATTTATTTTTTAGCGGAGCAATCGTAACTTGTTTGCGGGTGAAGGCACCTTTTGGCTGAGATTTTCCACAGAGACGGAATGCTAACTAATGTATTCCATGAGCGGAGTCTTCTACACATAGGGGCTTCTAATAAGTCGATTTTCCGGCTTATAGACGCCCCTTTAATATTTTTGAAACGTTGATATATCAATGCTTATGATGTTTCATTTTCAGTGGATTTTGACTTTCTGGTCAGCCCAAAAAATATTCTTGTTCTAAAAGGGAATGAATCTGCTTAAAGTTAGACTGGATCATCAAACGAAAGCAAACTTGCCAACGCCGCAAGCAAAATCTCCAATGATGAAAATGAAGTCTGGAATAAAAAGAGATGTTTAGTTTTTTCATGGAAAATCTAAATGTTTTGCCAACCGTAAAATCTATCTTGATGGCGGTTGAAATAACGGAATGCATGCGCGGTACATTCCGTTTCTTTTCTTCATTTTATGTTGAATTTAACTTAAAATCAGACACAGATGCTTCCGAAGGTCTGAGAAACTTGAGTAGAAGCTACTTCAAACAAGTCCGCTTCTTAGAGAAAGTCCTCCCCCATAATCATCTGAACAAAAAAACTGCAGCTTAGCAATTAAACATTCACATTAAGTTTCAAAATTACATCAAATATAGTGCTTGTTCGTTATTTCGCTGCTTCTAACAATAGATCCACAATATGAACAGCTTTTACATCCTTTAATCCTTCTCTTTCAATTCCTAGCTTCATTTGCATGAAACATCCTGGATTAGCTGTTACTATTGTAGTGGCTTTGGTTTTTTTCATTTTTTCCATTTTCTGATCTAAAATTTCCATGGATGTTTTCGGTTCGACAATGTTATAAATGCCTGCAGAGCCGCAGCAGCTATCGGCATTTTCCATTTCTGTGAATGTTACTCCTTTAATTGAACGAAGCAATTCTCTAGGAGCTTTTGACGTTTTCATGACGTTTCTCAGGTGACAGGAATCTTGATATGTGACGACTTGTTCAGGAAGTGAAAGGCGAAATTGTTTGTGAAAATCAAGCTCATATAAAATGGACGTAATGTCTTTTATTTTTGCAACAAATTTTTCAGCGCGCTCTGACCATTGCGGATCATCTTTTAATAAGTGATCATATTCAATCAAGAAAGCGCCGCAGCCACCTGCGTTTGTTATAATATAATCTACTTCGTTTTTTCCAAACGCTTCAATATTTTGTTTTGCTAATTCTTTCGCTAGTTCTTTTTCTCCGCTATGACCGTGCAAAGCTCCACAGCATGCTTGTGTTTTAGGAATAACAATTTCACACCCGGCTTTTTGCAATAATTGAATGGTTGCATGATTTGTTTCGAGAAACAACGTGTCCATTAAACATCCGGAAAAGAAAGCAACAGTTGCTTTTTTCTCTCCTTTTGGCGGGAAATATTCAGATCGCTGTTTCAGTGTCTTTCTCTCAGGAACATCAGGCAATATTTTTTCCATTTCCCGGAGATGATCTGGAAACAGTTTCATAAATCCTATTTTACGTGCCGCTTTTTGAAGTCCAGATTTTTGATAAAATCCAACTAAGCTAGTTATGTTGATTAAATTACTTTTTTTAGGAAATAGTTGTTTAAAAACCACATTTCGAACTGCCCGCACAGGTAAAGAATGCTTTTTATTTTGGTTAATTATGTCTCTTGCTTCTTCTAATAAATGTCCATAATTCACACCTGATGGACAAACCGGCTCACACGCACGACATCCTAAACACAAGTTTAAAGACTTTTCAAATTCATCATCCGGTTGAAGGACCCCATCATAAACTGCCTTCATTAAGGCAATTCTTCCTCTTGGTGATTGGCTTTCTTTATATCCAGACACAATGTAAGTTGGGCAAGATGGCAAACAAAAACCGCATCTCATACAATTTAACAGCTCATCTTCGTCCATGCGTTCCTTGAAATCTCTTTGGATATTTTGCTTTTCTGATTCTGTCATCATTTTGAGATCACCACACGTTTTCGTGTATCCTTTGCAAATAATTTCCCAGGATTCATAATATTGTTTGGATCCAATGCAGCTTTGATCGACTTCATCACATCGATTCCAGATTTCCCCAGCTTCCATTCTAAATAAGGCGCTTTCATGGCTCCTACTCCATGTTCTCCAGTAATTGTTCCTCCCAGTTCAATGGCCTTTGCAAATATTTCAGCAAAAGCTTTTTCCACCCGTTCCATCTCATCTTTCTTCCGAATATCTGTCGTGCAGGTAGGATGAAGGTTTCCGTCTCCCGCATGACCAAACGTGCATATTTTTACGTTATGTTTTGCGGCTATTTCATTAATGGCTTTGACCATTTTGGCAATTTCTGATCTTGGAACAGTCGCATCTTCTAAAATGGTAGTTGGTGCTAGTCTGGCTAATGCGGACAAAGCGGTGCGTCTCGCTGTTCGTAAAGCTTCAGCTTCTTCTTCTGACTGGGCAATTTGTACAGATACGGCGTTTTCACTCCTGCATATTTCTTCCATGACCTTCATATCTTTACTCACATTTTCAGGCGTTCCATCTTGTTCAATCAGTAATACGGCTTGCACGTCTGTTGGCAGTCCGATTTGTGAATAGTCCTCCACTACTTTTAGCGTCGGCTGATCTAAAAACTCTAAAGTTGCCGGAATTACTTTATTGGCAATAATTTTCGATACGGAACGCGCAGCAGCTTCTAAATCTTGAAATAAAGCAAGCATTGTCTTTTTTGATTCAGGCAGTGGGATCAGCTTTAATGTCGCTTCTGTAATCACTCCTAACGTTCCTTCAGAACCTATAAATAAGCGCGTTAAATCATACCCTGCCACATCTTTCGCTAGCTTTCCTCCTGTTCGAACAATTTCCCCATTAGGAAGAACCGCCTCTAGCCCTAGCACATAATCACGAGTTACTCCATATTTCAGTCCTCTTAATCCTCCAGAATTTTCGTTAATATTTCCCCCAATTGTAGATATTTTCATTGAGCTTGGGTCTGGTGGATAAAACAAACCTTTTTGTTCCACCGCATGGATTAAATCAAGTGTGATAACTCCCGGTTGACATGTGACGGTTAAGTTTTCCTCATCGATCTCTAAAATTTTGTTCATATGTTTAAATAGAAGAACGATTCCTCCTTCAACAGGACAAGTGCCGGCGCATAAGTTCGTACCAGAGCCCCGCGGAACAATCGGTATTTTATTTTTATTACATAATTGCAATATTTTAGATACTTCCTCTGTATTTCTAGGCGAAACGACCGCATCCGGAATCGATTGAAAATTTGGAGTCGCATCATACGAATATACTAACCTTTCAACTTCCGAATCTTCAAAATTTTCTTCTCCTACAATATTTATGAATTCCCTCTTTATATCAGGAGCAATCATTCAAACCCCTCACTTTTATTCTTTTCGTTTTATTATAAAGAATGAGAGTCACATTATCTATGTATGATGATATAATTAACATACCAAAAATGCCTTTTTTATTGTCTTTTTAACCAAAAGGGTGGTGATACGAGTTGCAATTATCCCCAAAGCTGGCTGCTAAAATTATTTCAGAGGTTCAGGACGTAGTCAAAGAGGATATCATATTAGTTGATATTAATGGGATCATCATATCCTCCACTGATGAGAGTCGGATCGGCTCTTTTCATGAAGGAGCTACGATTGTTATTAAGTCCAAACAAAAGCTTTACATTGATCAAATCAAAGCACAAGTGCTGAAAGGCGTCAAAGCAGGAATCAATATGCCCATTATGTTTCATAAGAAGGTAATTGGAGTGATCGGAATAACTGGCGAACCGAAACAAGTGGAGCCTTATGCGGACTTAATTAGAAGAATGACAGAGCTCATTATACAAGAAGCATATTATACTGAAAGAAACGAATGGGAAATAAGAGGAATAGAATCGTATCTTTATGAATGGATCAATGCTTCATCTGTGGATAAAGATTTTTTAGAGCGCGGGTTTATGTTAGGCATTCCTGTGTATGACACTCATGTTTGCACACTCATGGAATTGGAGATACACACATTAAATAATTACGATATTCATCGAATTCAAAAAGAAATCATAGAATTGTTTTATTCTATCTTCGGGAAAGAAAAACATTTTATTGTTCGATGGGGGCAAGAGCGCTTTTTAGTATTAAAAAAGATGGATGCTTCTTATAAACAAAATTATTTTTACAGTCAGTTAAACGATTTAAAAAAAAGATTCGAAAACAGATACAAAAGCACTTTAGCTATTGGCATAGGAAAAACAGCTTGCAAACACATGATCAATAAATCTTTTAAAGAAGCACAAAAAGCATTAAAGGTAGCGCGAAAAAATAAAGGCATTGTATTTTATGAGGATCTTATATTAGAAATCATCTTGGAAGATATCCCATCAGAGATGCAAAAGGATTTTTTGAAGCAAACCATTCATATGATGGAAAAAGATCAAATTCTAATCGAAACGTTACAACACTATATGAACAATAATCAATCGATCAAAAGAACGGCAGAGGAAATGAATATCCATATTAATACACTGCACTACCGTTTAAATAAAATCGAAGAGCTGACAGGAATTAACCCTAAAACAACAGAAGGAATTGTCATATTTTATATATCGTTACTGTTATTAAATTCTTTAAACCGTTAAGTCCGTATAATTTGATCGAAACGGGAGTGAATGAAAAAAGACAATCGGCAAATGTTGTTCGGGGAGACGACCGGCAGGAAAACTTTGGGATTGCTGCCATACGCCAAGTATTTAAGTCCATAGTGTCTTTCAATGGGCAATTTCCTTTTAGACAAGTAATTAGGAACTGCTCTAAATGTGAGAACGTCTGGACACATGTTTGACATTCCAATGATTTTCTCTAACTGTCTCATTTGAACGTCACTCAAAATCATCCTCATTGGATTTCCTCCGCTTACATCTTGTATTCGATGATAAACGTATTTTTCCTGATGAAACAAAAAATCCCGAATATCGAACTTTTTTCAAGTATCCGATATTCGGGTTGCATTTTCAAATACATCAGCCCTTTTATGTTTTAAACAGCAGACTTTTCTCTTACATTCAACAATTTAAAGAATTCTCTCATGAATCCCGGTAAATCCGGCCAAGCGTGGCCCGATACAATGTTCCCATCCACATGAAGCATTTTTTCCACATAAGTAGCGCCTGCTGCTTCCACTTCTGGTCTACAAGCAGTGTAAGCTGTCATCTCTCTTCCTTTGATATATTCTCTTACAGTTGTTAAGACTAATTGTCCATGACAGATCACCCCAAGAGGTTTATTTTCTTTTAAAAAGTGAGCAGTAATTTCCTGAACCTTTGGATTCATACGAATATATTCAGGCGCACGCCCTCCTGGGATAATTAATCCATCATAGTCGGCAGGATTAATCTCATCTACTGATGCATGAGATTCGATTTTATATGCCCATTTTTCTGTAAAAGTCTCCATTTCAGGAAGGAAATCATGGACAACCGTCTGGAGCTTCTTTTTAACAGGTGAGGCAATTGTACAATTAATATTTTCTTCAATACAACGATAATAAGGATAAAACACTTCTAATGCTTCAGCAGCATCGCCAGTAATAATAAGAACATTTTTACTCATCTTACATCACCTTTCCTTTTATTATGAAATTATTTGTACGCTGTAAAAATTATGAATCATTTTGCCAAACTGCCTTCATAAGCAGCAGATAAATTATATCGTGCTTCCAACAATCCCCGGCAATAATGCGCATTAAACTCCATGCTCAACCTTGTCAGCTTGGCGCCTTTCAAGTAATCTGAAAACTCTTCTTCAGTCAATGGTTTCCCTTCTGGAGTTGTTATGGCAAATGTACTTGAGTGATGGAATACTTTTTTCTTCTCCAAATATTTTTCTCTTAACAGCCTCCCTTCTTCAGGCAGGGACAGTTCATTCAGTTCTTGGAGAGATAAAGACGTAATTTCTTCCTTTGACATTCCTATTTTTAGTAGATATTTCATCAGTTTCTCTTGCCTTGCATAGTAGGCTTTTATATCAAAAGTTTTGCGTAATTCTTCAAGATCTCCGTCAGATACATTATGGAAGACTTCGCGAAACGATTTTCCTGCTGATGCTCCGTGATTAATTTCATCGGATGCACAATGATCGAGTAAATGAACTTGAACCGTTTTTACCCATTCAATCTCAGATACATATTTCCTTATATCTTCAGCCATGATGTAGGCAAAGTTAGGAGAGCACCAATAAGTTGGAAGGCGAAAGACTACTTTAACATGATTATCCTTCACTAGGACTTGATCGATAAATCCCAACTCTGTTAACGGCTGATCCAGTTCAGGATCATACACTTTTTCAAGCATGCTATATACTTGCTTTTCTTTATCCATTACCTCGCTTTCACCTCCCTTTTAAGTCTTTTCATCAACTATTCTCTATTCGTCACGCTATCCGTTTGGATAATTGACAATTTTTTAATTTTTCTTTTTGTTTTTCGATATCAATGTTATATAATCTCGCTGCATTTCCTGCTAAAATCTTTTTCTTCACTTCCAAATCAAATGTAACTCCAGTCTCTTCTTGTATATCCTCTGGAAGCTCAAATTCAAGAAACTTTTCAATGATCCATTTCGGTTCCCATATAGCATAGTCACTTCCAAAAATGATTCGGTCTTCATCAAGCCAATACAACAATTCACTTATAATGTGAGCAAAATAACGAGGTCGATCATGAATTAAAGCAATGGCAACTGCCAAACCTGCATAGACATTTTTCTCTTGTGTAGCAATCCAGCAAAAATCTTCTAATCTTGGAAGCCCTACATGTTCGACAATAAAGTTCAGTTCAGGGAAACAGCTTGCTGCATCATCAACATCTGCTACGTCAAATGCATCCCGATTTAAAGGAGTGATCGTCGGTCCCTTATGAATGTGTATGTTTCTTATCCCCAGTTCTTGACATTTTTCAAGATATCTTTTTGACCAATCATCAGATAGTTTATAGCCCTTTGAATTACCATACCAATCAGCTGTATATAACTTGACCCCTTGCCAGTTGTATTTTTCTTTGTTTTCTTCTAATTTTTCTAAGCCTCGTTCGCCATGCCGGGGATCGAATGTTCCATTGCAAATAAAGCGATTAGGGTACTTTTTTGAAAGCTCCTCATTTGCATCAAAATTACCAAAGCCATTTTTATAAAACTCTTTTAGAAAAACTGGCTGAAAAATCGCCATATCCACATATCCTTCCATAAACACGTCATTCACAAGTTTTTCTGGAGAATATTTTACAAACTCATCTTTCGGCCACCAATATTCTTTCGGACTTAGATTTTTGTGATAATCATAAAAACAACTAATAAATTGTTCTCCGTGGATATTCAATTGATTCTCCTTGCTTCCATCCCATAAGGCAATGTGTGCATCAATAATAAAAATTTCTTCACCATTAGATGCTTTAAACAATTTCATTCCCCCTCACATGAGATTAATTAAATAATTGAAAACGCTATCATTTTTCACGAATATTCATTGATGTTTATCAGGTAATAATACTTTATTTTCTTTTTATTCAGAAAATTTTAATCAAATTATACTTGGTTCATCCTCAATTTGATATATACACTTAAACAAAAAAACAACCATTTCTCCAGCAATTTTTTGGGTGATTAAACAAATTTTTTATAATCAAAAACAGACAGCGAAACAGCGTTTAAATCTAATGCACCAAATCCTTATCCTGTGAACGATGGCGTAATAAATCTCATCTCCTTCGGCCATTGCATAAACGATGACCCAATACGGTCACGCTCTAAAATTCCGAAATTTTTCATTCCTAATTGTTTTAATAATATCCCCATTCCAATCCCGACAGAACCCGCTCCTACGATTAGAATAAAAGGGTTCATCTCTTTTCCACTCCTTGAAAATAGTAAAAACTATACCATCTAAAACGGAATTTGTGAATGGATAATCTTTTTTCCATTTATAAAAGCATTGTGCACATTGATTTCAAGCTTCCAGAAATTGTTCATGATGTGTATTGTACGATTGTTTTGTAGAAGACCTTTCTCTGAAGTACTTTTTGGCAGCTATGGATGCGTTCTGCTTTTGTGTATATCGTTTAATATTCGGCTTGCGGAATTCTAAATCAATACTCCCACAGTTTATTTTGCATTTACGAAAAAAATATGTTTAAATATTATATAAATCGTAATGATTACGATTTATATAAATTGGTTTTCAATTATCTCGAACCAATCTGAGGTCAAAGAAAAACTTTAATTGTTGAAAGGAAGATGACAATGGATAAAAAAATACCTGTGACCGTTTTAAGCGGCTACTTAGGAGCAGGGAAAACTACCATTCTGAATCATATTTTACAAAATCGCCAAGGGCTCAAGGTAGCCGTTATTGTGAACGATATGAGCGAGGTCAATATTGATGCTGAATTAGTCAAACAAGGCGGAGAGCTTTCAAGAACTGAGGAGAAGCTAGTCGAAATGTCAAACGGATGTATTTGCTGTACATTAAGGGAAGATCTATTAATCGAAGTAGAAAGGCTCGCTAAACAAGGAAATATCGATTATATCATTATTGAATCGACTGGAATTAGTGAGCCAATCCCAGTTGCTCAGACTTTTTCATATATTGATGAAGAACTAGGAATCGATCTGACGCGCTTTTGTCGATTGGATACGATGGTGACGGTTGTAGATGCCAATCGATTCTGGAAGGATTACCAGTCAGGTGATCGGCTATTAGATAGAAAGCAAGCGTTAAGTGAAGACGATACTCGTGAAATCGCAGACCTTCTTATTGACCAAATTGAATTTTGCGATGTGCTCATCTTGAATAAGTGTGACTTGGTGTCTGAAGAAGAATTGGCAAAGCTGGAAAAGGTATTAAAAACATTGCAGCCAAAAGCGAAACTTATTCGTACTGTCAAAGGTGAGATTGATCCTCGAGAGATTTTAAACACTGGACTATTCAATTTTGAGGAAGCAAGCTCTTCAGCAGGATGGATCAAGGAGTTAGAGCAAGGGCATGATCAGCATACACCGGAAACTGAAGAATATGGAATTTCTTCCTTTGTTTATTCAAGACGTTTGCCTTTCCATTCCGAGCGCTTTTACAATTGGCTTCACTCCATGCCCGAAAATATTGTAAGGGCAAAGGGAATTGCATGGTGCGCAACTAGAAATAACCTTGCCCTTTTGATGTCTCAGGCAGGACCTTCTGTTAGTATTGAACCGATCTCTTATTGGGTCGCTTCTTTGCCGAAAGAAGAGCAGCAGCAAATTTTAAAAGAAAACCCTCATTTGCTGGACGAGTGGGATGATCAGTTCGGAGATCGGCAAACAGAATTAGTATTTATTGGAATGGATTTACGCCCTGAAGAAATTATAAAGGAATTGGATAAATGTTTACTAACCGACGCTGAGTTTGATCAAGACTGGTCTACTCTTCCAGATCCATTCCCTTGGAATTTACAAAAAGTGTAACTGGAGGAAGGAAAGAAGGAATGATTTTATCTGGAAAAACTATTCTTGAGAAAATACAACATAAAGAATTGGTCATTGATCCCTTAACAAAAGAGCAAATTCAACCTGCTTCAGTTGATTTGCGCCTTGGAAATCATTTTCTTGTGATGGCTGAGCACGCCAATGCTCATCTATCATTAGAGGCGAAAGCGAAATATAAAGAAGTAGTAGCTGAAAACGAGAAAATTGTCATTCCCCCCTTCTCTTTCTTGCTTGCTACTACTATAGAAACCATCGAGCTACCGGAAAATCTTACTGCTTTTGTAGAAGGAAGAAGCTCGATCGGCCGCTTAGGGCTATTTATTCAAAATGCCGGTTGGGTTGACCCGGGATTTAAAGGACAAATCACGTTGGAACTGTTTAACGCGAATCGCCTACCGATTGAATTAACGATAGGAAGAAGAATTTGTCAGATTATCATTTCTAAAGTTGATCAAGAAGCAAAACCATACAGCGGAAAATATCTATTTCAAAAAGGAGCGACAGAAAGCCGAATTTTTCAAGACGATGATGTCACGCAATAATGAGGAATTTTCAATAATAAATGATATGACAGGAAGGACGAACATTGGCTAAAAAATCAAAAATAGCGAAAGAAAGAAAAAGACAAGAATTCGTTGTTAAATATGCTGAGCTAAGACGAGAGCTAAAGGAGAAAGGGGACTATGAAGCTCTTCAAAAGCTCCCCCCTATCCGTCTAAAAAATCGTTGTGAAATTACCGGAAGGCCAAGAGGTTATCTCCGTAAATTTAAGCTGTCGCATATTGCATTCCGTGGGTTAGCCTACAAAGGACAAATTCCAGGCATCAAATAAGCAAGCTGGCAGCTAATTTTCAAGAATTTGAGTCAAAAATATTTCACCAATGTCTAATAGTCCGAGGAAATAAGAGCGGGCGTAAGCAAAATTGAGCTCTTTATTTCCTTATGCTTTTTTATAAATAAAAATTGGAGTTGATTTTCATAAAGAACTTTTTTGTTGGCGAGATCAAATTTATTCCGAACATATACAATATAATACATAAATGGTAATAAGGCATCTTGCAAGAAAGAAATAGCTTAAGGGCTTGCAACCAATTTGTTTTAGTCTTCTCCAAAATTTTGGCCAACAAAATAATTTCATAATAAGTATATTTTGTTTTTTTCCTGGACAACAATTGCTTGACCGAGTTTCTTTTTCTTTATTTATTATTTTTTGATGCCCATTTGAGAGATTTTTCAACCATCTCATTGACAAACGATTCTTTCCCCTTTTGATATTGATGAGTATGATCTGGAAACTGTTTTGCTAATTTCATTTTTAATTCACCATATTTTTTAGCTTCATCTGGATTTTTTATCATGTATTCTTTAAAAAGCAAATGTTTTTCAATATTTTCGTGGCCAATTTGATAAATATGTACATGGTGTGTTCGGTTATCTTGTCCTTTTGGGAAGTATCTTCTACCAGATATCCCATTTTCCCCTCTCGGTTCATATCCCAATTCCTTCATTTTTCCATTGTATAAATCAACCTTTTCAATATCTTTAACAACAATCAAAATATCGATAATTGGTTTTGCGTAGCCGATTGTCGGAATAGACGTGCTTCCTATATGGAATATATCAACGATTTCATCTTTAAAAATAGCTTTAAGTATTTTCGCTTCTTTCTTATACGATTTTTCCCACTCTTCTGTCCACGGAAGTATTATCGTTTTTCTCATATGTCACCCTCTAGATCAATTAGATTTACTTTTTATAATTGAACATAAAAATGATAAAGGGGAACCAATTCATCTCGCCTCGCGACAGCACAAATTATGTAAAACTTCTCCTCTTCCATGAGAGCTTGACAACATTTCTGCAGTTTAAAAAAGATAGGTGATCCTCATTATTTTTAACTTTTTTTGCAGTCTCCTTGAAGAAAAAAATAGCGGCTCACGAAATTTTTCTGCTTCCTCCACTCTCTTCTAAGTATAAACCTCTTCCGCATCAAATTGAATATTGTAAATCTTTATGCTTTATTTGGACTTAAACTTAGTTCCCTTTTTGACCATTTGAGCTGCGAAATTTTTGTATTGTTGCTTCTGCTGAAGTATTTTGTGCTGATGAAATGTATAACGGCGCATGAAAAGTTGAACTCATAACAGCTGAAGGAGCACGATTAGTAGAGATGTGAAAACGGAGAAGTTACATTCAAAACCATTAGGACAAGCATATATAGCGATTGATGAGTTAATCACGAATGGTTTTAAGAAAAATTTAACGGCCTTTCCCCGGTTGAATTCCGAGAAAAGACCGCAGCGTATTACACTCTTTTTTTCACAGTCTTCTTAACAGGGAGATGTGCACTTAATATACTCTTTTTTCACTGTCTACTTGACAGAGACATGGGAACAAAAGGCTCTCTTTTTCTTTTAGCCTACCATTCTTCAACAAACTTCGGAACATGCCAGACATCGAACCCTTTAGTCAGTTAGTATTCTTCATAAACGTACGGTTGGTCTGGTACCTCGATCATTTCTATAGCGGGTTGTTCAATGACTGGAATGGTTGATTGATGATACGTTGTTTTATGAATGGTACCTGTAACTTTAATCCAAGTGTCATCCTTCAGCTTCGCAACATTTTCTCCCTCCACCAGCATGCCGTAAACACTCGCATCGGCGATACAACATGTAACACCAAAACGAGCCACAACGAGTTGATTCGAACGAAAATCTCGTTCGCGAAAAACAAAGCCCGTAATTTCGACTTTTTTTCCAATTAATTGTTCGACATTTTCGCTAATCATATTAATGGTAGAAATATATTTTTCATCTGTCACAACAATTTTATCCGTTCCGATTAAATCGTTTTTCAACTGCTCATTTTCCTTTTCTGTACTTTGCACAGCCGAATTGTCCTCTTGCAAAATCTCATTTACTCGCTCGTCTACCTTTTTCATATAACCTTCTGGATCACGCAAATATTCCTCTACTAAATCTTTCTCTTCCGTTTGAACCTGCGAATTGGAACTCTCCGCTAATGGCTGTGCACCGAATTGGACGCCTCGTTTCGAAGCGACAGAACTGTCCAACACATGATTGGACAGCATTAATCCGATCATTACTGGCAGCAAAAAGAGCGAATAAATAAACACCGTACTAGCAGGCGTCTTCGGCATATGATGTTCTCCATCGCAATGACAATGACTCTCCGACGTATTCATGCCGCTCCGCAATATTTGCATTCCTCCTAATATAAGCAGCACAAATAGCGCAAAATATATAAATGGATGCATTTTCGGCGATACATAATTCGCTAATTGAGAAGTCAATAAAAGCTTAAAAAGCAATAGCGCATATCCTGCTAATATAATCCCTCGAATGAACATATGAAAAGAACGCATACGTCTCCCTCCTTTATAAAATGTTTAATGATTGCAGAAGAATGATACTGCCATAAATGACAACCGTTACTACGAAAATGAATACAGCTACAAATTTCGGTTTAAAATAGGCAAACAGCATAAACGTATTTTTTAAGTCAATCATCGGACCGTAAACAAGGAAAGCAATAAGAGAACCGATCGTAAACGTTGAACCGAACGAAGCTGCGACAAACGCATCCGCTTCAGAACATAATGAGAGAATGTACGCTAATCCCATCATGACTGCAGGTGCTACAGTCTGATCTCCCCCGATTTCCAGCAGCGTCGTTCGATCAAAACCAGCTTGAAAAGCACTTGCAACAAGCGCACCAACAATTAAATAGCGCCCCACATCGAAAAACTCATCACTGGCGTGCAAAAGTGTTTCAAGCCAGCGATTTTTTGCATGATGATGATGTTCATGCAAATGATGCTGTTTTTTTAATGGTAAGCTAGTGCGAAAAAAGAAATAAATGATTGCACCGATAACGATCGATGCGACAAACGCTAGTCCCATTCGGGCATAAACGACATCCATGTTTGTTTGAAAAGCGTAATATGTAGAGGCAAACACAACCGGATTTAAAATAGGTGCCGTCACCATGATAACGACGCCTAAATGTAGCGGCATTCCCTTTAAAACAAGTCTTCGCACGACCGGAACAATCGCACATTCGCAAATAGGTAAAAATGCGCCAACAATTGCGGCGGGAACGAGAGCGAGAATCGGGTGCTTCGGAATGAAGCGTTTGAGCGTATCTTCTGAAACAAATGTTTGAATGAGCGCTGATGCAAATACACCAAGTAAAATAAATGGAATGGCCTCTAAAATAATGCTTAAAAACAACGTACTTACATTTAAAACTTCTTTTGGAATGAAACTCGGATCAATAAGACGATCCCCGAATAAAAACAGCAATAAAATCCCGCCAAATAAGGCCGTACCGGCAACATCTTTCCCAATCTGTTTCCCTGCATTTTCCATCGTTCATTCTCCTAACATTGTTATTAATAAAACAGAATGATTCTTATTTTCTATATGCCTGTTTATCTTTTAACATACCAATTAGCAGTTGTCAAAGAGAAAAAAAATAGACCTTATCAAACTATATTTAATAAAGGCAATTTACAATTAAAGAAAATGCAGCAAACTTTTGTCAAATTTTTCTACACATTTTTGTAAACACTATTACTCCTTGAGTTTCCCGACTGCTCATAAATATTTGTTTACCCTTCTGAAACGACGAACTTTGTTGTTTTTACTTGAACTCATCATTCTCCAGAAAACTATCCATCTTGCAAACTGGACACTGCAAAAGAGATGGTGTTTAAAAGATTGCGAAACAGTAATTCATAAACACGAACAAGAAACTTTCTTGATTATAAACTGAAATCATCGGCCGCTTGTTCGATCAGATCTTGAACGTGACTGAAGGAGATGAATGAAATCTCCTGCAGCAACGCTACATCTTTCGTGCGCTAAAAAAAATGGCACCCAAACGTTTTTCGAAAGTGCGGGTACCAATTTTAGTGATGCCGTTTTTCTTTGCTCCTCGGTTTATATCATAATAAGCTTGTGCTCTTTTAATCCGGAAGCAGCGGGCGGAATAATTCGCCGTGTAAGAAAGAATGTGCTGCAGCTCCCGATTGATTTTGAATCGCTTATATCTATCTATTAATAGTCAAAATTATCCGGGTCTGGACCGAAAAAACTTCATGCTTCAATGACAAAATCGGTCTTTCGATGATTGCTGTTATAGCTGGCAAAGTTCCCTTCATTAACCTCCTTCTTTTTTAATATGTTAACCAAATAAAATTTTAGGTTGACATTTCTATCATTCTTCTTGCATAATAAAAAACAAATATTGTATTAGGAGGAAAAACATGAAAATCAAGTCGATGGTGTTAATTGCTCTTTTTGCGGCGTTAACGGCGATCGGTGGGTTTATTAAAATCCCTATTCCATATGTCCCATTTACGCTGCAAATTGTATCTGTTTATTTAGCTGGGTGTTTGTTAGGCCCAAAACTCGGAATGTTAAGCCAGCTTGTTTACGTTTTGATTGGACTGGCAGGTGCGCCTGTTTTTGCGGAAGGAGGAGGTCCAAGTTACATTTTTAAACCTACATTTGGTTATTTACTAGGTTTTGTGTTAGGAGCATACGTCAATGGCTGGTTGATTAAGAGATTTCAATTGGTAAAAACATTTTCTATTTTCCTCGCTAATTTCGCCTGCCTTCTTGTAGTGTATCTTCTTGGCTGTCTTTGGTTATATGCAGCAATGAAATTTATTTTCGATAAGTCGTTAACGATTGCTCAAACATTATTATTTGGTTTTGTGATTCCTATACCGGGAGATATTTTCTTATGTATCCTATGTTCCATCATCGCAGCGCAGATTCTTCCACGGACGAACTTTTTGATTCATAAACAAGGAGTTGCATCTTAATGGGAAAAGCGATTTTTATCACAGGGACCGGAACAGAAATTGGCAAAACGATTGTCACTTCCATTCTATTTCTGGTATTGAAAGAAATGGGAGTGAAAACAAAAATATTTAAACCCATTCAAACAGGTGTATTAGAAGAGAGCGATTCTTTTGCCGATCAATATTGGTATGAAGAAGTGATCGGAGAAGAAAAAGGCTCTACGGGGATGTATTATATGGAGCCTGCTGTTTCCCCTCATTTAGCTTCAGAGATCACAAATACTACGATTCTGCCAAATGAAATAAAAAATAAAATTTTAGAATTAAAAAATCAATACGATGTTGTTCTAGTAGAAGGAGCAGGTGGACTCGCGGTTCCGCTCATTGAACATTCTAACGGATTTTATATGACAAAAGATTTAATTCAAGAATGTGAATTGCCAACAATTCTCGTGTCTTTGGCTGGATTAGGGGCTATACACCATACACTCACAACTGTAAATTATGCCGAAATGCACGACATTAAAATCCTCGGGCTTATATTTAACCATTTTGACCAATACAATATGATTCATATTGATAATGTACGGACTATACATAAGATGTTGAATCTTCCTATCATCGCTAAATTGCCAACAATGGACTCTTTGTCTAAAGACAGTCTTACTCAATTAGCCAAAACATTGATATCCAAGCAAGAACTTAAGAATGTATTGTCAGGGGGATTAGAAATTGAAGTATAGCTACGAACAGTTAGAACAACTTGATAAACAATATGTATGGCATCCTTTTACCCAAATGCAGTCTTATATCGAAGAAAAGCCGCTCATCATTGAAAAAGGAAAGGGAAGCTACCTTTATGATGTCGAAGGAAAAAAATATTTAGACGGTTATGCATCTTTATGGGTAAATGTTCACGGACACAGTGACCCTGAATTAAACGAAGTGCTTCATGAACAAATTGAAAAAATCTCTCATTCTACGCTTTTAGGGTCCGCGAATGTTCCTTCCATTTTATTAGCAAAAAAACTAGTGGAAATTTGGGGAGGAAATTTATCAAAAGTATTTTATTCCGATACAGGGGCTGCTGCCGTTGAAATTGCATTGAAGATGGCATATCAGTACTGGCAAAACATTGACCCTGTCCGCTACAAAGATAAAAACAAATTTATCTCATTAAAAGAAGCTTATCACGGGGATACGATTGGTGCTGTAAGTGTTGGTGGAATGGATTTATTCCATCGAATCTTTAGGCCGCTATTGTTTGAACGAATTGAAGTACCTTCCCCATATGTATATAGAATGGACGAATATGGCGATGAAGAGGAAATTGTGAATTATTGTTTAAAACAGCTTGAGGAAACGCTTGAACAGCATCATTCAGAAATCGCGGGTATGATTGTCGAACCGCTCGTTCAAGGAGCGGCAGGAATCATTGTGCATCCAAAAGGGTTTTTAAAAGGTGTTGAAAAGCTTTGCCGCAAATACAATATTTTGCTTATTTGCGATGAAGTAGCTGTTGGATTCGGTAGAACCGGAACATTATTTGCCTGCGAACAAGAAGATGTCCAGCCTGATATTGTTTGCTTAGCCAAAGGTATAACAGGCGGATATTTACCGCTTGCGGCAACTTTGACAACAGAGGAAATTTATTCAGCCTTTTTAGGAGAGGTTCATGAAAATAAAACATTTTTCCATGGTCATACTTATACTGGAAACCAATTATCTTGTTCTGTTGCGTTAAAAAATATTGAGTTGATTGAAAAGAGAAACTTAGTATCGGATGTACAACGAAAAGCCCATGCGTTGGCAGGTAAATTGCAAAAGCTTTATGAACTGCCGATCGTCGGTGATATTCGTCAAAAAGGACTCATGATTGGCATCGAAATCGTCAAGGATAAGAAAACAAAAGAAATATTCGAGCGCTCGGAGCAGATTGAGCATAAAATTATTTTAGAAGCTAGAAAGCGCGGGCTCATTATCCGACCATTAGGTCCTGTCATCACGTTTATCCCTGTTTTGGCGATGACCGATGATGAGCTAAAGACCGCTGTTAATATTATTTTTGATTCGATTGCGGAAATGGTAAGCATCAAGCAGTTTTAAGATGAAGGTACTTTATCGTTGCAAGGGGATGTCTCATGTTTTGAGACATCCCCTACTTACAATTAGTCAAGAGTTTTTAGTAAATCTATTTGTTTCAGTGGATTTATTTAGGGGGCTGTCCAAAAAGTCAAAATCCACTGAAAACGAAACATCATAAGCATTGATATATCAACATTAAAGGGGCGTCTATAAGCTGGAAAATCGACTTATTAGAAGCCCCTAACTAAATAAATTTACGCATGCCAAATAGCCCCCACGATTTTTGCTTTTTTTCCTACACAACTACAAAGTTGCTGATGCGATTTCGTAATTGTAGGCGATTATGTAATATTTCCTCCTCATAAACACAAATCTGAGCAGAATTATAAATAACCATATAGCTCTTTCCCATACTAACATCAAAGGCAATGACACTTTGCATAAACCTTCCTCCATTATTTGTAGAAGCCTTCATATAACCTTAATGATTCCCTTTTCTTATCCACGATCTCATGGATCCAACTATTAAATCTGATTCTTATAAGATCCGTGAAGTAGGCCAGTTTTTCATTGCGAACTCATAGTTCTGGGGCTGTCACGACCTTTTCTCCACTCCTACTAAAAAAATAGCAGCACAGACCTTGACCGTGGTCTATGCTGCTAATCTTAATATGTATTTATTTACATGAAATGAAGTTAAGGATTTCTTCTTTTGTCGGTAAGGATGAAATGGCACCTTTTCCTGTTGTTGTGATCGCACCGCTTGCATTGGCAAAGGTGAGGATATCTTGATGGTGCTTATTTAATACATCTATTAAGTTATCATGGTTTACTTCTTTTTCGAGTAGTTTATATAAAAAGCCACCGATAAAGGCATCTCCTGCACCTGTAGTATCCTGAACCTCAACTTTGAAACCAGTTGATTCATATTTGGCATTCTTCGTGTAAAGGTCGGCTCCATTAGCTCCTTTTGTGTAAATAACGGCTTTTACATCACCTGTGAATAAGTTTTCAATCGCCTCTTTTTCATTAGTGATTCCTGTGATAAACGCTAATTCTTCATCGGAAATTTTGATGATATGTGCTTTCGGAATAAATTCTAAAATCGTTTGTCGACAATCCTCTGCACTGTTCCATAGTGGAAGGCGAACGTTGGGATCAAAGCTAATGATTCCCCCATTTTCTTTAACAAGTCGAATTGCTTTTTCATGGGCTTTTTTCATTGGGCTTTCGACTAGATCGACGGAGCAAAAATGTAAAATATCTCCTTTGGCAAACCAACTTTCTTCAATTTCATCTTCTGAAAGCAAAAGATCTGCAGAAGGATTGCGATAGAAGGAAAAATCACGTTCACCATCATCGCGCAGTGAAACAAATGCTAATCCTGTATTCGCTTCCTTTGTTCGCTTTATTTTATCTGTTTTCACACCGATTTTTTGTAACTCTTCAATTAAAAAGTCACTAAAGGCATCCATTCCAAGCTTTGTGATCATTGCAGATTCTGCCCCAAATCTCGCAACAGCTGCTGCAACGTTTGCTGGGGCTCCCCCAGGTGCACGTTTAAAAGATTGAACATCCTTTAATGCTTTGCCTTTTTGCATTGGAATAAAATCAATTAACACTTCACCAATTGAAAATAAGCGCCCCATTGTCTACACCTCCCTTTTAATTCATAGTGGATAAGTTATATTTCGTTGTGTCTAATGTAACTTTTCCGTTTCGTGCAAAGAAGCGAATATCTGTGCTTTCAGGTCTTGGAAAAATTCGGCTCGTAAATACTTCAACGCCGTCATTGATAAAAATTTCGACAGAAGACGTATCAACAAACAGATGAAGCTTTAACGTATCCCCTTCAACGCTGCACGTTCTTGTTGTTCCATATTCTTTAGCTGGAACCTCCCCTGAATGGGTACGGTCTAAGGTCACCTTTTGTTCCTTTCTGTTATAGGAGATGACCGTTTTTTCATCTTTACATGACCGGAATTCAATCCCGACTTCATCTGCTTCCATGTTCGTAAATTCACAAATAAGTTCATACGTCGTCCCATTGAATCCTTCATACATTTTTTTCTCATCATCGAGAATATCTTTCACATTTACCGAATCTTGTCGCAATGTTTCTAGTTCTTTTACAGGACACTGAATAAGCTTTCCATTTTGAACGGTCAACTCTCTCGGTAATGTTAAACAATGAGCCCACCCATCCTTATCAGTTGGATATTCGATTTCGGGAAGACCCATCCACCCGACTAAAAGGCGACGTCCCTTATGGTCAATTGTCGTTTGTGGTGCATAAAAGTCAAATCCACGGTCTAACTCAACAAACTCACCGTGTTCAAAAACTTTTGTCTTTAAATCTAGTGTGTTCCCTAAAAGATAACCGGATTGATAGATATTTTGAAATTGATCTCCCTTTGGCTCTAACCCTTGTGGTGAGAAGATCAGCACACCTTTTCCATCTAGTTCAAAATAATCGGGACATTCCCACATAAATCCAAATTCCTTTAAGTTTGTTTGAACCTCACCTTCAAATGTCCAATTTTTTAAATCAGGTGATGAATAAAGAACAATACAACCTGTTTTGTTTTCCCTCTGTGCCCCGATAACAGCATAAAAAGTGTCATTTTCCTTCCAAACTTTCGGATCGCGATAATGATCGGTATAACCTTTTGGAACTTCTTTAATAACCGGCTCTTGTAATTTTTCAATACGTCCATTTTCATTCATTACCGCTAAGCATTGATATGGATGACGAACCCAATTTTCATCTCTTGTATTTCCTGTATACATTAAATGGAGCTTACCGTCATGACAAATAGCACTACCTGAATAAGCTCCGTGAGAATCAAAATAATCGTTCGGCTTAATACCAATTCCGACATTTTGCCAATTGACAAGATCTTTTGATTTTGTGTGATACCAATATTTTAATCCATGAACAGGACCTAGCGGAAACCATTGATAAAACAAGTGATATTCTCCGTTAAAATAAGAAAAACCATTTGGATCATTTAAAAGTCCCGTTACTGGTTGAATATGAAATTTCTGACGCCAAATGCTTTTGTTGACTTTTTCTTTTAATGCATTCAATTCTTCTTTTGTCGCTTCTTCGATTCGGCGATACCGTTGTTTTCTCGTCCATTCCATCTTTAAACCTCAAACTCCTTCACGATGTAAACACAGGGCCTGACCTCTTTTTAAGGATCAGACCCCAATATTTAATTTATTAAGATGCTTTTTCTGCTGCTTGTTCTTTTTTCGCTGCACGTTTCGCTAAAATGATGGTTGTTACGAATGCAACGATGAATGAAATAACCATTCCAATTACGTATGGAGCTATGGAATCTGGACGAATTGAAATAATACCTGGTAAACCGGCTGCTCCAAGCGCAACAGCTTTTACTTTAAAGATCGTAATAAATGCGGCTGATACAGCTGCACCTGTAATAGCACCAATAAATGGATAACGTAGCTTCAAGTTAACACCAAACATAGAAGGCTCTGTAATTCCTAAAAGAGCCGAAATACCAGCTGCGGATGCAATACCTTTAATTTTCTTATCATTAATAATCATAAAAACAGCTAATGTTGCTGCACCTTGAGCTACGTTTGACATAGCCGCAACAGGGAAAATAAACGAACCACCTGTTTTAGCAAATTCTGCTAACAATTGTGTTTCAACTGCAATAAAGCTATGATGCATACCTGTAATAACGATTGGGGCATAAACTAAACCGAATAACGCACCACCAATGAGTCCCGTAGTATCATATAACCAAACAAGTCCGTCTGTTAATAAGTTACCTGCAGAACGAGTAATCGGTCCTACTGCTGTAAACGTTAAAATGCCTGTAATAAAAATCGTTAATAATGGCGTTAATAAGTTATCAAGTGCAGACGGAATATATTTGCGTAAGAATTGTTCTGTTTTCGCTAAAATAAAGGATGATGCTAATACAGGTAATACGGTCCCTTGATAACCGACTTTTTCAATTTCAAATCCGAAAATACTCCAAACTGGAATTTCACCGTTCGCTAAGGCGCTACCATAACCCCAACCATTTAATAAATCAGGGTGAACCATTAACATACCTAAAGTAGCTCCTAAGTACGGGTTACCACCAAAGCGCTGTGTAGCGGAGAAACCAATTAAAATTGGCAAAAAGACAAATGCCGCATTGGCAAATGTATTAATAAGTGCTGCTAAGTCCGCTATTTCTGGATATGCATCAATGAGGGACTTACCTTCAATAAATAGATCCTTTGCCGTTAATACGTTATTAATTCCCATTAAAAGACCGCCAGCAACAATGGCAGGAATAATCGGAACGAAAATATCAGAAAGTAGCTTCACTAAACGTTGAATTGGATTTAAATTTTTCGCTCCAGCATCTTTCACATCTTTTGTAGACATTTCTTGAAGTCCAGTTAATTTGGTCAATTCTTGATAAACTTTGTTAACTGTACCTGACCCTAAAATAATTTGGAACTGTCCACCCGTTGAAAAAGTTCCTTTTACATCGTCCATTTTGTCAAGCGCTTCTTGATTTATTTTACTTTCATCATTTAAAACTAGACGTAAACGTGTCGCACAGTGAGCTGCAGCAGAAATATTATCTTTTCCACCAAGAGCTTCTAAAATTTCTTTTGCGATTTGATCGTATTTCATAGCTTCCTCCCCCATTTATTTAGTGGAACCGGTTCCATTTTTCACGATTTAGGAACCGGTTCCAAACTTTATGAAATGGAACCGGTTCCAGTCTGATTATAAGTCATTAGGAATGATGCTGTCAACGCTTTCTCGTTCAATAATTTCATATTTTGATAATGTTCTTTTTGGAACTGACTCCTCATTGACAAGCTTTACAATGTTTTGCGCTGCCATCTTTCCAGCCTCTTTAAAAAACAGTTTTACTGTTGTTAGCCCTGGGTGAATAATTTCCGTCACATCATATCCTCCAAAACCCGTAATAGAAACATCCTTTGGAATGCTCAATCCTTTTAATTGTGCTGCCCTTAAAGCACCAAGAGCAATATTATCCGTTGCACACACAATGCAAGTTGGCTGAAATCCTTCTAGCATTTCTGTTACCCTTTGTTGAGCAGCAAACATATTAAAACCTGTTTCAAAATAACGAACCTCACATCCTTCCGCTTCTGCTATTGCCCTTTTAAATCCTTCCTTTCTTCTTACTCCAACTGCCACATCCTTTTCGGTAACACCTAAGTAAGCAATTTTTCGATGCCCTTTCTCTAATACATATTTTCCAATTGCATAGCCTGCTTCCAAATCATTATGAATCAGACTATGTACATCAGGATGTTCTTGACCAACAAGAAGAATCGGGATGTTCACCTTTTCAAATGCCTCTAAATGTACTTGTGTAATTTGAGTAGCAAGTAAAATAATTCCCGCAACTTTTTGACTAGCCAAGCTATAAATCGTTTCAATTTCACGTTCAATTTGCTGATTCGTATTGGATATTAATAATTGAAAATTCAACTCTTTTAATTGTTCATCAATCCCAATTAAAGTATGCGATGCTGCATAGGAATCTAATCGCGGAACAATCGTTCCAATAAAATATGTTTTCTTAGCCTTTAAACTTTGTGCAAAAGGATTAGGTGTATATCCTGTTTCTTTAATGGCAAGTTCAATTTTTCTTTTTGTTGCTTCACTAACAGATCCACCATTTAAGTAGCGAGATACAGTGCTTTTGGAAACTCCCGAAATTTTTGCTATATCTGCAATAGTTTTATTCATTCCTAGTCCACCTCAAAAATGAGTTCTCTTTTATTTATTATAATATTAAACCCATTTTTAATGCATGGGGTAACAAAATAAGCATTCGAGATTTAAAATCCTGTGCTCCGAATAATAAAGCAATCGGTCATTCACCGATTGCTGCAAATTTGATAGGTTACTTCTAGGATCGATTGATTCCTCCACTTTTGTTGGGGATTTAAATCACTTCTGGGATCTTTCCCATCACTTTGGCTAGAGATTCAATCACTTTTAAGCACTTTCCCATCACTTTAGCTAGGGATTCAATCACTTTTAAACGCCATTCCATTACTTTCCCCTAACATTTTTACGCACCTTTCCATCACTTTGGCGGGTGATTCAATAATCAATCTTTTGTTTCCACTACTCGATCGACTCTCAACTTTTGAACATGTAAATAGGTCAATGCCCTATATCTCAAGGATTTATGACTTTTCATCTCGTTGATTCCGACTGGTCTCAAACCAGCGACCTCCACCCTGTTAAGGTGTAGTAGTAGGATAAATCATAGTCTAATAGAATGCAAAAAATTTATTTTTATCTTAAACAAAAAATACGCCAACAAACATATTATAAAACCAAAAAATCGACGACAAGCTGCCGTCAAGATTACCTGCAAAACAGAATCATTTATCCCCCTTCAAATTTTAAGGGGGATTTTTATTTTAAGACAATATGATCAGTCTCTATTACCTAAATAAGAAAATAATCTAGAAACCTCTTGGTAGTTTTTTGCTAAAATTCCCTTTTTTCATTTCTATTTACTAAAAAATCCTTTATCTGTCTTATAATGAAACAAAAAGCTTTTCCACTTGATGGAAGCCATTTCGTTTCAATCGGAGGCATGTCATAACAAATCTGAAAAATGTGATCCCTGACCGGCAAATGGGATTCGCCATGGAAGGGGTTGGGGATGTTAAGGTTCCGGCGGAGAATACACATGCGGTGGAGAACAAGATTCAAGCTTGGTTAAGTAAGATGAATGGGATAAATGTAGGCGGAGGTAAAGCAGGCAATGATGGCGTTGAACTTAGCACTAAGGGTATTGGTAAAGGGGAACAAGTATTAGATAAAGTCTAGACATATGAACAGGCTAGAAATAAAGCACTAGACCTAGTTGGAAATTTAGGACCAAATTCAAAGCCATATATAGGAACTCTTAAGTCAAGTGCTGGATATGGTAAAGTAATTGGTAGGCAGTCTGCTGACGGAAAAGTAAGATGGAGATTAGACTATGACCCAAATAAGGGGACACATATAAACATTGAAGATTTTCGCAATGGTAAAGAGGCTAATGCTCGAAAAATCGTTATTCCATTCGAGGGTAACGAAAGCACCTTTAAATCTTTATTAAAACATTTAAATAGATAAGGGGGAATTTGAATGAGTTTATTTGATGAGTGTATTGAAGCACTAGGTGAGAATGTACACGTCTTATCTGATAGTGAGGGAGAGCAAGTACTAAGAGATTTTGAGAATTCTTTTCCATTTACTGAGTGGGGGCGTATTGAATGGGAGAAAGTGACTTATCATGCTAAAATGAATACAGTTGATGAGATCATCTCCTTTTTGAACCAAAACATTGATGAATACAGCAACGTTATATATGTTATTTGGGATGAAAGGACATTACCTATAATTCAATCTGAGTTAAATAAAGTATTTGAAGTTATAGATGATGTTACTGCTGTAAGTTTTGATACATGGATATTTTCACCATCTTCAGGATATGTTATTGAGATATTTCATGACGGTGAAGTAAGAATAGGATTGAAGTAAAATATCATTGAATTAACCCTCAAAAGGGGAATATAAATTCTCTTTTGAGGATTTTCTACTAGTGACGTAGTGCCGAACGAGCTGCTAGTGATACAATTTGTGCATGTAATCTATTCAAGTTCTATATGATAATTTTTAGAGTTATCTTGTACGCACAAAATGTATATAAAAAAGATGCCCTATTTTACAATTTTCATCAAATATAACCCGCTGAAAAATTATCAGTTACTACCGTTTTTTTCGCCAAAAACCTTACCCTTGTTTTTCCACCATTTTATAAAAATTTTTTCGCAACTTTTTCTTCGCTACCACCGATTACTATAGCGAGAGGATTACTCCACCTCGATTAGCTTCTGGCAAGAACCGCGTCATATCAAGATTTTTGAGGATGATTCCGACTGGTCTCAAACCAGCGACCACTATCCCTGTCAAGGTGGCGCTCTCACTAAAGAAGATGGAGATTTACTACCTTCCGAATTTGAAAAAGACTTTAACATTGATTACTACAATGAAGATTTTAGAAAAGTAGAATTCTATGATGAGCCATCGAATGATTGCCGTGTTCTACTTGAAGGCTTTTCTTATGATGAGGAGATAATTCCAAAATTTATAGAGTTTTGCGGTGATTGTTTAAATCAAGAAGCGAACTCAGTTCTTTTACTTTATAACTTTCAATATAATGGAAATATCAATGAAAAACATCAGTTTAGATTTCTAGGAGCCGTGCAATATAAGTAATTATAAACACCTTGAATGAGTGTTCGACACTCTTTCAAGGTTAGCTTGTCAACAAAATCTACAAGCTGAGTGGAGAAAAACAACTCGTTTTTCTCCACTGGCTTCATTTTAAGGACTTATCGGACATCCCCGGGTGATGAGTACGCCGCGCAAAATCAACAAACCGAAATTTATCGAGCCGATGTCTCGATTCGGTATACTGAAACAAGCTCGCATCTTCTAAGTAGACAAAATTTTTCACCACTACTACATGCTCGTAGCCGTTTAAATCCATATATTTTTGATCCTCAGCTGTCACTCGGTCGACAAACATTTCTTTTTTCGCAAAGCTAATGCGAAGCTTTAATTCATTTTCGATATATTCATAAATCGAATTTTCACAAATGCCGCGCGTCAATGTTGGAACGAATTTTTGGCAAAGAAAGTCCTTGTCTAAAATAATTTTCTCTTCTTCTATTTCCCTAGCACGAATCACTTTCCAAACTTTTTCCTTATTTTCGGTTTCCAATTGTCTTTTAATATATTCATCAGGCTCGATCAATTCCAGTTCATGTACGATCGTTCTTGCCGGCTTGTTCATTTTTTGCGCCAATTCTTTAAAGCTGACAAGTCCAGAGACAGGAAAATCATATTTTCCTACATCTAACACAATCGAACCTTTTCCTTTTATTTTTTGAATATAGCCATGCTCTGATAGAAGATTGAGCGCTTTGCGAATCGTCTCACGCGATGTTTGATACCGCTGGGACAATTCATTTTCAGAAGGCAGCTTTTCGTTCGGCTGAAAAATGCCTTTGCGAATATGAAGCAAAAGGTCGTTGTAAATCGCCATAAATTTATTTTCCTTCATAGTCATCACCGAATTGTATAGTATCATTTTGTTAAATGATACACAATCGCTTCATATGGACGCAACATGATTTCTTGTACATGTTCAGAAGAGTCATTATAGTTGGAAAGCAGGATACGGCTTGTATATCCGTTTATATCAAGCTCATTCGGCAAAACAAATTTTGTTTGGCCGCCAAAAAAGTTAGCCACTACTAGAAGCTTTTCACCATCTCCATTGCGCACATAAGCAAAAATTTGCGGATGATCCTCTAACAATAGCTGATAGTTTCCTGTTGTAATAATGTCATAGTTCTTTCGCAATTCAATCAAACGTTTGTAATGGTAAAAAATCGATGTTGGATCCTCTAATGCTTTTTTCACATTAATCTCTTTAAAATTCGGCGCGACATGAATCCAAGGAGTCCCAGTTGTGAATCCGGCATGCGGACTGTCGTCCCATTGCATAGGTGTCCGTGAATTATCGCGCGATTTACATTTTAAAATTTCAAGCACCTCTGCTTCTGTTTTTCCTTGCTCAAGCAAAATTTTATACATATTTAATGTTTCCACATCTCGGTATTCTTCAATTCGCTCAAACTTCGGGTTGGTCATGCCAATTTCTTCACCTTGGTAAATATATGGTGTTCCTTGCATCATATGAATAACTGTTGCCAGCATCTTCGCCGATTCTTTATGATATGCTCCATCATTGCCATAGCGCGACACAATTCTCGGCTGGTCATGGTTGCACCAGAAGAGCGCATTCCAGCCTCCGCCTTTATTCATCTCCACTTGCCAAGTAGATAAAATTCGTTTTAGAGCCAGAAAATCGAATGGAGCTGCCACCCATTTTTCACCATTTGGGTAGTCTACCTTTAAATGGTGGAAGTTAAACGTCATATTCAATTCGTTCCGTGCTGGATTAGTATATTGAATGCAATGGTCAATGGTGGTCGATGACATCTCACCGACTGTCATAATATCATATTTAGAAAATACTTCCCTATTCATTTCCTGCAAAAACTCATGGATGCGCGGACCGTCTGTATAAAATCGGCGGCCGTCACCCAATGGCAGGGATTCGTCATCATCGAGAAAACGTTGATCTTTCGAAATCAAATTAATGACATCTAAGCGAAAGCCATCAATTCCCTTTTGAAACCAAAAATGCATCATTTCATAAATCGTTTTGCGCAGCTCTTCATTTTCCCAATTTAAGTCGGCCTGAGTTACATCAAACAAGTGCAGATAATATTGTCCCGTTTGCTCATCATACTCCCAAGCCGATCCGCCAAATTTGGATTTCCAGTTTGTTGGGGCACTGCCGTCTGGTTTAGGATCCTTCCAAATATAAAAATGGCGGTAGCGGTTTTCTTTTGACGAACGCGCCTGCTGAAACCACTCATGATCGGTCGAGGTATGGTTTACGACCATGTCCATTATCACTTTGATACCGCGCCGATGGGCTTCAGCAAGCAAACGCTCGAAATCCTCCATTGTTCCATAATCTTGATGAATGCTAAAATAATCACTAATATCATAGCCGTTATCTCGCTGCGGCGAAGCATAAATAGGCGTCAGCCAAATGACGTCAATCCCTAATGTCTTTAAATAGTCTAATTTCTCGATAATCCCTTGCAAATCTCCTATTCCATTTCCCGTCGTGTCTTTAAAGCTTTTCGGATAAATTTGATAAACAACGGCTTTTTTCCACCATGGCTGCTTCAATGAATATCACCTCGTTTATAATTTTGAGACTATCGGGAAAAACGATACCATTGGCGGTCATTCACCAATGGTATGAATCTTTGATTATTCATTTTATTATTTAGAACACAGTTCTATTAATTATGATCTTTGCGAATTTTTCCTAACACAAATGTTAGAGCAAACGGCAGCACAATCGCGATCGCCATTCCAATGAAAAACGGCGCCCATTTTTGCTGAACGATTGATAAAAACCCAGGAAGACCGCCAACACCAATAGAAAATGCGATCACTTTATTGAGCGTAATGAACATTCCGCCAATTGCTGCTCCTATCATCGCAGAAATAAATGGATAACGGTAGCGTAAATTCACTCCAAACATGGCCGGTTCCGTGATACCCAAATAAGCTGAAACGGCAGATGTGAATGACAGCCCTTTCAGTTTTTCATCTTTTGCTAAAAACATCATGGCTAACGCCGCCGAACCTTGAGCGATATTAGAAAGAACGAGAATCGGCCATAAAAATGTTCCGCCAGTGTTGGTGATCAGCTGCAAATCAACCGGCAAGAACGTATGATGCATCCCCGTGACAACAAGAGGGGCATATATCGCTCCATATAGAAGCCCGCCAATTGCTGGAACATTATGAAACACTGAAACAAATACACTTGTAATCCCGTTGCCGATTGCAAATGTAATCGGTCCGATCGCAATAAACGCTAAAAAACCGGTAAATAGCAGCGAAAGCGGAGCGACTAACAGCAACTGAAACGCATCGGGAATTCGTTTACGCCAAAACAGCTCTGTTTTCGCCAGCACGTACGATGCCACTAACACAGGCAATACTTGACCCTGATATCCTACCTTTTGAACATCCAATCCGAACAAATTCCATACAGGAATGTTTCCTTCTTCTTTCGCTGCTCCCCAGCCCCATGCGTTTAACAAATCTGGGTGAACAAGCATTAAGCCTAGCACAATACCAAGCAATGGACTGCCGCCGAATTTCGTTACCGCTGACCAACCGATTAAACCTGGCAGAAAGACGAACGCCGTATTGGCAATTAAGTTAATAATGCTGGCAAGATCGGCCCACTCTTTATGCACTTCCACAAATGATTTGCCTTCATAAAAAATATTTTGGCCTGTCAGGATATTATTAATTCCCATCAACAAACCTGCTGTCACAATCGCCGGCAAAATCGGAATAAAAATATCAGCTAATGTTTTAATCGCACGCTGAAGCGGGTTTAGCTTCGCTTCCGCTGCATCTTTAATCTCTTGCTTTGTCGCGCGGTCAATCCCCGTCAACTCCACCATTTCGTTGTACACTTTATCGACAAGCCCTTGTCCAATCACGACTTGAAATTGACCGTTTGCCGAAAAGGAGCCTTTGACGAGATCAATGCTTTCCAAAGCCTCTTTATCTACTTTTCCCTCATCCTTTAATGCAAATCTTAACCGGGTAACACAATGTGTTGCCGCTACAATATTCTCTTTTCCTCCAACAGACTCAACAATCTTTTCAACTGATTGTTTGCTGATATTCATGATGATCCCCCCGTAATCGTTTACAAAACAAGTGTTATTTTGCTACGACAACCATAAATGAATCCGTTCCTGCCTGCACGCTTTCGAGCGACTTCTTTTCGAGTGATTGAACGGCATCCATATTGGTGATGACAATCGGTGTGATCGTGCTTGCTGCTTTTTCTTTGATCAATGCAAGATCGAATGTCAGTAAACTGTCGCCCGCCTTGACTTTGTCACCGACCTTCACATGTCCAACAAATCCTTCACCGTTCATCATAACGGTGTCTAAACCGATGTGGATCAATAGCTCCAGTCCCGTCTCAGAACGAATACCAATCGCATGCTTCGTATGGAAAAATTGAATAACTTCCCCATTGACCGGCGAAACGACAATTCCGTCTGCAGGATCAATAGCCACTCCATCCCCCATGAGCTTTTGGGAAAATGCTGGATCAGGAACTTGTTCGATCTCGACTATTTTTCCGGTTAAAGGGGCTAAGAGCGTTTCCTCTTTTTTTCGAAACCATTTTTTTAACATTGTGAACTCTCCTTTTAACCGCTTTCAAAACTTGTATATACAAGATGCTTTTATTTTAACCTGTATATACAAGTTCGTCAATAAAAAAGTTGCCCGTATACATCGTCACCACTGAAAAAGTACTTTATTTAATAAAAGAGTTCCTAATTTTGAACTTCCCCCTGTCAAGTTTACAGTGGAAATAATAAAAGTTGCTTTATACGGCTTTGGTTCTATATTCCATAAAGGGCATTTTTTATTCAAGACAATATAATCGGTCTCTATTACCTAAATAAGAAAATAATCTAGAAACCTCTTGGTAGTTTTTTCTTAAAATCTCCTTTTTTTATTTCTATTTACTAAAAATTCCTTTATATGTCTTATAATGAAACAAAAAGCTTTTCCACTTGATGGAAGCCATTTCGTTTCAATCGGAGACATGGATACAGTGAATGTCAACTATATACCTTCAGAATGGGAAAGGACCAAGAAAGGCATCGGCAACCTGATCGGCGCCGGTGCATGGGGAAAATGCATGATCGACAACTTAAAAGATATCAGCGATCTTTTGGAAGACGCCCAGTCAGACATCGCCAAATATGACAGCGACGGTGTCATCTCTTTTACCCATACCGATCGCAAAAGCCAATATCAAAGCTTATATGAGAATTTTCTTGTCATGCACCGCTTTAGCGGCCGCATCGGAGATATTGTCGACCGCACCATCGATGAGCCGTTTTATCAAGATATCGATGCTTTTGTCGAAGCGATGCGCGACTTATCGATATCAGAGATCAAGACGAAAAACCGCATCGGCGCAAAAGAAACAATCGTTGTTCCAGGAACTTATGGCTCACAGGAGACGATCGAAGTGCCGAAAGCCGAGGTCGGACTGGAAGATTTGTTCAGCGGCAGCAACTACTATGCCAGGCTGATGGAACGGGAATACGCCTCATGAAAAGAACTGAACCCCCGCCAGGACTTTTCGAAAAAAGAATATATACAGGCGACATTGAATTCCCATGCTTTTCAGTATGAATCGATCAAAGACGGACAGTTGAATAAAGAATTCTGGGGACAAATTACGGCGCTTGCCGTGATTGTCGGCGCTTCATTCATTTGTCCGCCGGCAGGGATGGCATTGGGTGTGGCTTATGGTACACTGGAATTAAGTTCGACCGTTTCCGGAAAAGACTGGATTTCAGGGAGGAAACTGGGAACAGGCGAAAGAGTATTCCGCGGTGCCCTCGTCCCATTGGATATCGTCCCTGGCGTCAACGCGCTTTCGAAATTCAGCAGCGCCGCCCGGTTCGCACCTCTTCTAGAAGCCATGGATCCCAAGCTATTTACAAGCTTGAAAGCTGGCTTGCACCAGAAATCACAACGTGCCTGCGACCTGGTTGTCCGTGCCGATCAAGACATAGTTGTCCGCATTCGAAATGCGAAAGCATGGGCGAAAGAAATGCCGCAGCATTTAAAAACCGGTGCAAAAAAAGGTGCGTTGCAAGTCGGCCGATTCGTAGACAACGCCGCAACAAACTTAAGACACCTCCTGCCAAGCCGGCAAATGGGATTGGCCATAGAAGGGGCTGGGAATGTTAAGGTTCCGGTGGAGAATAAGATTCAAGCTTGGTTAAGTAAGATGGATGGGATAAATGTAGGCGGAGGTAAAGCAGGCAACGATGGCATTGAACTTAGCACTAAGGGTAAAGGTAATGTTAATCCTAAAGACTTTAGCCCTCTTGCCCCCGGTGGAGGATTAGCAGCACATGAGGCAAGGGGTGGGCATTTGATTTCCAGACATGTTGGAAAGACTGATGCCGAGTTATTGCAGCGGTTAAAAGATAATCCTAAAATAACAGGAGCATCAACTTTTAAAGATAGAGCTACTGCTGAAAAAGTTGCTAGCGAAGTTTTAAACGATCCAAACAACAAAAAAATTATTCAAGCTTGGTTGAGTAATCCAAAAAGCAAATCAACTTTGGTTCTGCCTTATCAGGGTACAGAAATTATTGGACGTGGGGTACACAAAGGTTCTACGACAGTTGAACATATGTCGAATGCTAAGATAGTATTAAAGAAGGATGAAGCAGGGAATTTTATTTTAACTGGTTATCCAACCAAATAATGGAATGGAGGGAAAAATGCTTGTTAGTCAAAAATAATCCAGAAGATCCAGTTTTTCAGTTCTTGGCTGGGACTTTTCATCAAGATGCAGATTCACCTGAAGAGGCATTACAAGAATTGTTAACAGAGGAAAGTAAAGAATATCTTAAATCTGCTATCGTATTTTTAACAGAATTCATCAATAGTGAGTATTCGGATGATGAAAAGAATGAATACATTCAACACTGTGCAGACGGAGTATATTTTCCTGATCTTGAGCTAACTCCAATTCAATGGCTAAAAAGTGTAGTAGAACAATTAAAAGAAGCTGTAAAAGCAGAATAGAACTACAAATTCTTGAGTACCTTGATTGAGTAAAAACTCTTTCAAGGTTTTTTTTCTAGCAATGGGAATTATATTGGAAAGTGGTGAAAAAATGAAACAACCAACAAAAGAAGAAATAATTAATAAATTAAAAATGATTTTACAAGGAAAGCTAACACGAGAAGAAGTAGCAGATTGGGCTTCAAAATATGTAATACAGGATGAGCCAAATATATCAGATGAAACTGTTTGGGAACTTTTACAAATTGTTTCCGGAATTGATTTAAAAGATAGTCCAGATGAATATCTACATGTAGAACAAGACATTATAGATTGGATAAACAAGTATAGCAATTAAAAAGCGTTAAATAACCTTGATTGGTTACAAGGCTTTCAAGGTTTTTCTATTTTAAAGCTAACTCTACAACTGCCTTCATGGTTCGTGCCTCTCACCCTATAGAATGGATCCATGCCGGACGCACAAGAAAAATGCGATTCTTGTATTTCACAAAAACCGCGTCATACCAAGGTTTTTAATGATTATTCCGACTGGGCTCGAACCAGCGGCCTCTACCCTGTCAAAGTGATGCTCTCATTGCTGAGCTAAGGAATCTTCATAAAGCTTTGAAAGTAAGCGTAAAATAATCCCCACCTTTTAATGATAGGGATTAAATACTATTATTGTGATAAGTTATTAAAAACCCGACAATTCAAAGGAATTGTTTTGGACCAAGGAAGTAGTTGATCAAGCTCATCCATATTGCTTATATCCATATTGGGAAGCCTTTCAAATAAGTAGCGAAGATAATAAAATGGATTTAATTTATTCTCTTTTGCTGTCTCCACAATACTGTAAATGATTGAGCTGGCCTTAGCTCCTTTCGGAGTATTGCTAAAAATCCAGTTCTTCCTTCCGATCACAAATGGTTTAATGGATCGTTCACTTCGATTATTATCGATTTCTAAACGTCCATCCTCTAAAAATGCCACGAGTTTTTCCCATTGGTTGAGGCAGTATGTAATGGCTTGACCTAATAGACTCTTTGGTAAAACATTGCTTTTCTCTGTTTTTAGCCATGCTGAAAAAGCCTCCAACAATGGTTGGCTGTGTTTAAGTCGTTTTTTATATCGTTCTTCTGGTGTACATTCTTTCAAATCACGCTCGATGGCAAATAGCTGATTACAGAAATTGAGTCCTTCCCGAGCTGTGACTGCTGAATGACGTTTGGATTCAGGAAGTACGTTTAAAGCCTCATCGAACTTTCTGCGGGCATGAGCCCAACATCCAACTAATGTTACGCCGGATACCTTATGGTATCCTGCATATCCATCGACATGCAGGTATCCTTTAAACCCTTTTAGGAATTCTTTGGCATGTTCTCCTGCTCTAGTTTCCTGATAGTCATAAAGGACAAGTGGTGGATCCTCTCTTCCAGTCCGATAAAGCCACATGTAAGATTTCGATGTGCTTGACCTTCCAGGTTCATGTAAAACCTGAACAGTTGTTTCATCCGCATGTAGAATGTCTTTAGAGAGGAGATGCTCTTTCATTCGTTGATAAATTGGCGCAAGCCATTTTTCGGCACCATAAAGCATCCAATTGGCCATGGTTTGCCTGGATAAGATCACACCTAATCGTTTGAACTGTTGTTCTTGGCGATATAGAGGTAGCCCCTCTACATATTTTTGATTCATAATATATGCCATGCTTGACGGTGAAGCTAAACTTTTTGGATACACAGATTTTGGGGCAGGTGCTGTAACGATTGGTGTCTCTATTTCATTACGCTCACAATGACGGCATCCATAGACATATCGAACGTGTTTTAAAACTTTGACTTGAGCCGGAATAATCACTAATTCTTGTCGTACTTCTGTGCTCATTTCGTGTGTTTTTTCACCGCAACACGAACAGACCTGCTCTTCTTCGGGTAAACGATATTCAATCGTTTCCATAGGCAGGTTTTCAAACGTAGCTTGACGTTGACCACGTTTCTTTTTACGACGATATGTAATTGTTTCAACAGTTGGCTCTTCGGCTTTTACATTAGACTCTACCTCTGCTTCATTGAATAAAGGTAGTTCTAATTGATTAGGATTTGTTTTTTCGCTTGAAGAGCCAAATTTTCGTTTTTGACTAAGACGATACTGTTCTTCATACCATTGTAATTTCGCCGTCAATTCAACGATTTGCTGTTGAAGTTTTTCAATTAATTCAAATGGGTTTTGGTTAGGATTCTTTAAATTTTTCATCATGTAGTAATAATTCGACGGTTTTAGCTATTTTCCTCCAAGGTTTTTGTTAAAAGTAAAAAATTCATATAACTGTTCTAGCCTTTACTTCTGGGTGTGCTTTCTTTTGCTCCATTGCAAGACCATCCAATAACCAGCGTAATTGCCGATAACTAATTTGTATCGTTCCAGTGTCATTTTCATTTGGCCATTGAAATTTTCCTTTTTCCAATCGACGATAATAAAGCCAAAAACCATTATAGTCCCAGTGAAGAATTTTTAATTTATCTCGCTTTCGATTACAGAACACAAAATAGCTTGATGAAAAGGGATCTAAATCAAATCCCTCTTTCACCAAAGCAGCTAATCCATCAATGGATTTTCTCAAATCAGTACTTCCTTTTGCCAAGTAAACTCGTTCAGCTCTTGTACCAACTAACATGTTGATTTCAACGTCCTAACCACTTCTGAAAGAAAGGCCGGATCGAAACCAGGTTTTACTTCAATTGAAATCCCACTAATTTCAATCCGTAATGAATTTTCAACTGTTTGTGAATGATCTTCTAGGGTAACGGATGCCCATTTTGTAGACTTTCCTTGATTTTTTATTGGATTTTCAATTTTTCTTAACCAGTATTTAAACTGGTGAATACTCCATTGATTTTCCTTGCACCAGTTTACTTGAGTTTGACCGCTTTTACGATAGTCAGCGATTCGTTGTTCCCAAACCTTTCGTAATTCAGGATTCTTAGGCATAAAAAAACCCCCTTCAATTTCATCTTGAGGAGATTATCTCATGAAATTAGCACATCAAGAAGGTGTGCAAGATTTGACGCTTACTTATTTTTGAATGTCGTTCAATTATACCCTCATCCGGATCATGTGTTAGTTTGTTCAAAAACAGTGATTCGTAATCGTTTAAAAGCCAACACAAGAAAAAACTTATCATTGGCACGTGCTGAAGAAAAAGGGATCGCTTTAATCGAAGCAGCAAAAGAAGCGTATCCAGCAATTTCAAAAGATGATATTCGCTGTGAACAAGTGCGGGATTATGCCAAACGGATTGCAGACTTGAAGGAGAAAAGAGATCAACTTGTCCAAAAGATGGTTAAATTATCGAAAGATAAACAAGAGTATCAGATTTTAATTTCATTTCCAGGAATCGGAGAAACGACTGCAGTTCGTTTAATTGGAGAATTAGGAGATATTCGACGATTCAAAAACCATAAACAACTGAATGCTTACGTCGGTATTGATATTATGAGATATCAATCTGGGAATACCTTTTATAAAGACAAGATTAATAAAAGAGGAAATAACAAACTTAGAAAGATTCTATTTTACATGATCCAGACCATGATCCAACTACGGAAAAACACACAAAATCATATTGTAGATTATTATGATAAATTAAAAACGCAACCCCAGAGGAAACCTCATAAAGTTGCGTCCATAGCATGCGTGAATAAGTTCTTGAAATCGGCTTATCACCTTATCACACATAATCTGAAATACGATTACGAAAAGGCAACAATGCATCAGTAATCGTAAGTAAGATTATATCACAAAGACCTGACGAAAAAAATGGAAATCGTGAGGTCTATTTGTCATGCGAAAATTTATTTTGGAAGGAAGGGGTCCCCCTTCCTTCCAAAATAAAATCTATATTAACCAAATTATTTAATAAAAAATACTTGACTAGAGGTAAGAAACGGGGATAGTATTAATTGGATAATAATAGGAATGAATAAAGCTAAATAGAAAAAGGCGAAGAAGTTTGGACATTATTTTGAAGAAAACAGGGAGGCGAAAAGCTAATTTCAGACATCATTTTGTTTTTATCTAACGGTTTTGTCCAAAAAAAACACTTAATAGATCAGTGCGGTTAATATATGTTTAAAATATTTTTGACTCGCTTGATTTCTTTCTTATTTTCAAACAACTCTTCCACAAGAATTTTTTGACCGTTTGCTACATCAGTGAGCTGTTTGTCCATCTCCTCGATCTTTTGTTCAACTTGGTCGAGCCGCTCATTGATTTCGACCAATTGCTGCTTCGTTTGTTCAAACTGCTGATCGGTTTGTTCAAATCGTTGGTCAATTTGTTCAAACCGGTTATTCGTTTCTTCTGAATGGTTTTTTAGCTGCTCAGCCAGTTCTTTAATCGCTTGCAAAATCATTTCATTTGTAATTTCAGCCATCGGTATGCTCCTTTCTTCATTATAAATATAAATATTATTATACCATATTGCGGTCATTTCGATATCAATCGCATCAACTTTCATGTATTCACATGGTAATTGGAGTATGATGTTTAAAAACACTTTAAGCAATGTTTCGCTCAAATGGAGAAAGTTCGACACTCTCTACATTCGCAAGAGCGGTTATAGATACTTTTTGTTGATCTATTAAGAATCTATCACATTATTTCAGAATAATTTTCACTGATTTTTCCATTTTCGTTTTTTCGAATGATTGTCTTTTGTTGCGTTTCATAATTTAACAACGATGTTTCGCTTATTGATCATTTAATACGATCAAATGATTATTTGTAATCTTTAACCATACTTCTTTTTGCGCAAGTTCAGAAGATGTTGAGTAGAGATTTTTTCATAACTTTGCGTTTCTATCCCTTTTTTGCTCTTACTAATCGGTAGAGATCAAACGATACCCTCGATAACAGTCCGAATGTCTTTTCGTCTTCCTCAATAAAAATAGAAATTTTGGAAAAACCTCTTTCGTTTTTGAAAGGCATCGCTTAAATAGATCCAACCTACTTTCTCATTAATTTCGAAGGAGCAATTGAGAGATTGAATAGATTTCTGAACTGTTTTCGATCCTCAATTTCCTTATATTATTAGAAAATATTCATTCCTCTTTCATATATCTCTTTTGAACAAAAAAATTCTTCTCTCGTAATCGTAAACGACTGCTTCTCTCATTGACACTATAGTTATATGCGGGGATTTTTTTCAGGCGATACGGGGGTACCGATTCTGAGGTCCTTTTGATGAAAAATCGGGATTATTGAATTAAGATGAGAAGCTAAAAACTTTACACACTAATATTCTCCATAAAACTCCTCCCTATCATCAAGATTACGCAAAAACCCTTTTATCATCAGCTTTAACAATACGTCCTTTTTCACCAAAGGGGCTCCTCATGATCGACAAACGAATATAAAAATGGCAGCAATATCATACTCAAAACAGACAACAACAAAAATATCAACATAGTAAACTTGAATGGAAGCCCAAATACCTGTAATGCAAAAGATATGACCAATGGTACAAAAGTTACTATACCCATTTTTTGTCTTGATTTCATTGTTGGATACATTTTTGTTCCACACTTAGGGCACTTTATTTCTTGGCTAAATTTGAACGAAGCACGAAATATGTTTCTCCAACTAAATGGATAGTTACATTTACAACATTTTGGCAATCCCATTGAAACTACCCCTTTTTACTTTATTTTACCATATGATATATATTTCTCTATGATTGATAACAACAATCTTTTAGAGAATAGCTTTTATTTTACACTGATGTAACCTGTTACAAATCCGTGGGGTGTATCATGTTTTCTTGAGTGAAATGTTTGGATATTATGTGTGAAAATAAAGGCAGAAATTTCACTTATTGTCGGCATATAATAAATTATAAGTGTATGTATTATGATGAAAAAGAGGAATATTGCAAATAATCAAGAATGATCAATGCCGATCTTTAGGTAAAAAGAGTAATAATAGCATGAAAAAGATATTTTTTATGAGTCAAAAGGATTTGTTAAGACAGAAGACTTAACCAAAGAAGGGTTAAGCAAATATTATCGAAAGTTCGAACAAAATAATTAGGATCAAACGCGGACTTTACTGTTAAGCTGAATTTAAAAATAATGGGATCGATATGTTTCGCGTTGCAATGAATAAGTTCGGAACATGAAAAATATGATAAAGTAGAGTAAATATTTATGGATAAAATCAATTAACCTCCTTCTTTTTGAACATTTTTAAGAAGGAGGTCTCAAAGCAATCGTACGATAGGCTTGTTCAAAACAGATCTTTTTCCTATCCTGTATGTTGTTTTTAAAGGCTGTTTTCGTAAGCTTTGTTGACTTCCGATTGATTCGCTGTTTATTTAAAATTCCCTTTTGTTTCTGGTATGATGAAGCTGCCCAACAGATACAAAATGAAGAGAGCAATAAAGAAATACCCCAAGGACGATGGAATATTCGACGTTTGACCGCTGACCACTGTTACCAAAGTCGGCATCATTCCGCCTACAGCAAATCCCATATTCCAGGACAGTCCAGTACCCGTCGAACGAATAGATGTAGGAAAACGTTCATTTAAAAAGATCAGCACGGGAGCATATGAGCCATTCCCTAAAAACGACAACCCCATTGCAAAGAGCGTAATCATTGTCAGATTTTGAGCGTGTGCCAATTCTGTATACAAATACGGAAGAGCAAACAGATTTACGATGCCTAGTAAAATGAATGTTTTCTTTCTACCTATAATAGTGCTCAAATGACCGAGAACAACAGCAGCAACCAGTGCAGAAATACTGCTGACCATAAGAATAATTGAGGATTCGGTCTGCGGGATATCATTAATTACTTTTAAAAAGGTAGGCAAATACCCGCAAGTTAGGTAATAGGCTGAGCCGCCGCCGATTACAATCATTAAATTAATTAATAAAACTGACAAATATTTAGTGAACACCGTTTTCACCGGAGACTGCTGATGTTCCGGTTTCGTTTCTTGCTCCTTCTTATGCTGCACCCATAACGGTGACTCCTCAAGCTTCTTGAATACGAACAGTCCGAGAACAGAGCTCAATATGCCGGTAAAGAACATAAAGCGCCAGCCCCATTCGCTGAATTCCGGCCCAGAAAAAATATTTGACAAAACAAAATATACAATGGAGGCCAGCAATGCACCAAGAGCAGCACCGCCCCCGCCGACAAGGCCGGACATCAAGCCGCGCCATTTCTCCGGTACGGATTCCGTCCCAATTGTATGGGTGGAGGCAACAACTCCTCCGACAAATACACCTTGGATTAAACGAAGAATAATAAAGATGATTGATGCAGCGGCACCGATTTGAAGCACTGTTGGCAACGCTCCAAACAGGGCGGTAGAAATCCCTACACCAGACACGGCCACAACCATTGCTCGCTTCCTCCCATGGCGATCAGCATAGGCACCAAAAAGCGCTGAGCCGAGAGGACGCAAAAATAGTGTAACTGCAAAAGAAGCATACACAGCGGCCAACGAAAGTGTCGGTTTATCTGTCGGGAAAAACAACTTTCCTAACTCAGGTGCAACATAGAGAAGAATAAAGAGATCATACAAATCCAACGACCAACCCAACAGAGACGCCATAACGGCTATTATCATTTGCTTTCTACTAGTCGATGCTTCCAATGCTGAAGTTTGCTGAACGGTTGTCTCCATATTACCATTCATACTGCTCCACCTTTCTTTTGAAAAAATTTTTAATTTTCAGTAAATTTTAACTTCAGGAAACGGCTAGCTCGCCGTTTCCCGAAGTTTCCGTCTTATTTGCCTTTAAAATTCGGCTTTCTTTTTTCGACGAATGCTTCGACTCCTTCTTTGAAATCTTCTGTAGTGCGAAGCAATCCATAGGATTTTCCTTCTATTTCAATTCCTGCACTAAGCGGTGTTTCATCGGCTGCATTGAGCACTTGTTTACATACTTTTAATGCAAGCGGAGAGAAGTTTACAAGCTCTTCAACGAGTGAATCGACAGCGCTTTCTAGTTCTTCCTTTGGAACAACCTTTGTGATAAGGCCCCATTGATACGCTTCCTCAGCAGGAATTCTTCTTGCACGCATAATCATGTCTTTTGCGCGAGTTAATCCTACTGCTTTGGCCACCCTTTGTGTTCCGCCGCTTCCCGGAATCATACCAAGATTCATCTCAGGCAGTGCTAATAATGTGTCGTCTGCTGCAATTCGAAAATCACATGCCATAGCAATTTCAAAACCGACTCCAAACGTATAGCCTTGAAGCTGAGCAATGACAGGCTTTGGAGAACGTTCTGGTGCTGCAACGTTTACAGCAAGATGTGATAATTCTTCTTGATGCACTTCCAAAAATTCAGGGATATTCCCTCCTGCACTAAATGCCTTATCTCCTTCACCTTTAATAATGATGACGCGAACATCATCGTCTTTATTTAACTCATCAAAAATTTCTGGAAATTGTGAGCGAGCTAGCATGCTAATATAATTCATTTTTTCTGGACGGTCGAAAACAATTGTTGCCGTCTTTTTTTCCGGATTTTTTTCAACTCGAATGTGATCATATTGTTTTACTGCTTCCATGTTTTGGTTCCCCTTTCTTTTTTGAAAAAATTAAACGATTTTTTCACTTTCATTTATATATAGTTCAAATTCTCCCGTTTTGAGTTTACGACGGAGAATTTTCCCAACAGGGCTTTTCGGTACTTCTTGAATAAATACATATTTTCTTGGACGTTTAAAGTTTGAAAGTTTTGTATTATTTTTACAATAATCGTCAAGTTCCTGTATGGTAAGTGACGGATCTTTTGGTACGACATAGGCAGAAACAACTTGGCCCCAGCGCTCATCTTCTTCACCAATTACAGCAACTTCATGCACTTTCGGATGCTTGGCTAAAACATCTTCTACTTCAAGAGGATGTATATTTTCTCCGCCGGAAATAATCATATCATCGACACGTCCGACGACATATAAATCTCCATCCTCATCTAATTTGCCAAGGTCTCCAGTAAAATACCATCCATCCCGAATGGCTTTTTTTGTAGCATCTGGTCTATTCCAGTAGCCTTTAAAGCTTTCTGGTGATTCAATATTGACAATGATTTCTCCCAGTTCTCCTTTTTCCACTACATCCTCTGGAGTTGCATTGCCATCAGGATCTGCCTTAACAATGCGGATACTCTGATGAAATCCTGGCTTACCGGCACATCCTGGTTTTTCCTTCACATTATGGTTTATTGTAAATGTGTAAATTTCAGTGCTGCCAAAATGGTTCACAAACACTTCAGGCTTTAACATCTCAATACATTTTTCTGTTAAAGCTGTTGTCATAGAAGCGCCTGCATAACCAATTTTTTTCAACTTAGACAAATCGAAATGATGAAATTCAGCGTGATTTAACATATCGTGATATAACGTAGGTACTAAGTAAAGGCATGTAATTTCTTCACGTTCTATTAATTCCAACGCTTCCTTTGCATCAAAATCAGGCAGAATAACATATTTTCCATTTAAAAACATAATAGATAGAAGGGAGCGCATTCCCATTGTGTGATAAAGCGGCATTGTCCCTAATGTACTTTCCCCGTCTTGATATTGGTTTTGGATAATATGGGCTAGCGCTGCACTATATTCATTTTTGTGCGTTCGAGGAACTCCTTTTGGTTTTCCTGTTGTTCCGGACGTATAAAGCATAAGAGCGATATCGTTATCATCTATCGTTGGCTTTTCCAAGCTGCCAGGACTTCTTTCAACAAGCTCATCATAGTAGATATCAGCTCCTTCTACTTCGCCGAACCCAATAAGTATCGGTTTTTGGTGCAGATTTGCTTTCAGCACGGATTCTTGGCTTACGCTCTCGTATACGACAGCAGCAGCCTCAGCATCATTTACACAATACTCAACTTCTTTCACCGAAAGCCGAAAATTAATTGGAGTGTAAATGGCTCCAATTTTTTGCAGCGCCCAATAAATCACCGTATTTTCAAGACGATTTTTTAAAAGGATCATAACGCGGTCATGCTGTTTAATGCCGATTTTTTGAAGTGAAGCAGCGACTTTTTCCACTTCGTTATGATATTGCCTGTACGTATACCTTCTGTCTCCTTCTACAACAGCAAGTCGATTTGGATGACGCTCAACAGCAAATTCAAAAAGAGTTAAAAGGTTCATATCATCATCACCTTTCCACCCGAGCATGATTACTATTTTCTTCAACTGTTTTTTGAATTGCTTCTATAATTCCAACATAACCCGTGCATCGGCATAAATGTCCTGATAGCATTTCTTTTATTTCTTGAACGGAAGGATTCGGATTTTTTTGTAAATAGTCAGTTGCTGACATTAAGATTCCAGGTGTACAGAACCCGCACTGAAGGCCGTGACATTCAATGAAATTTTTTTGTAATGGAGTTAATTGACCGTCTTCTCCCAAACCTTCTACTGTTGTGATCTCCTGCCCATCCACTTGAACCGCAAATATGAGGCAGCTTCGAACAGCTGAACCATTTAAATGGATCGTGCAAGCGCCGCACACACCATGTTCACAGCCGACATGCGTGCCAGTGAGACCGCACGTTTCTCGTAAAAAATCACTTAACAGCAATCTTGACTCAACTTGTTCTTTATACTTTTTCCCGTTGATCGTCACTTCAATTTCATGAACGCTCATTAGCTTCACCCCTCGCTCGTTCGTAGGCTGATTTCACCGTACGCACTGCCAATTTTTTCGAAAGATGTCTTCTATATTCAGCAGTTGCGTGTATATCTGACTCTGGATCTACCATTTCATCCACTATATCCTCGACTTTTTGGAGAAGGGAGTCAGATAAAACCTCTCCTTTCATCCATTCGTTTGCCCCTTCTATTAACAATGGCGTTGCTTCAACACCGCCTAATACAAGTCTTACATTTGTAATGCGATCTAAATGATCAATCGTTAATTGACAAGCAGAGGCAACGAGTGCAAAATCACCGTGACGACGAGAAATTTCATAAAATGAATATCCATTTCTTTCTTGTTCTATGGGAATGTGAATTTCCGTCAGCATCTCATTTGGCATTATGTCAGTTGTTAAATAAGTAATAAAGAAATCCTCGACGTTTACTTCTCGCACCTCTTCTTTAGAAGCAATATGAAGGGTCCCTCCGAGCGCCATCAATGAAAGAGGAATTTCAGCTGTTGGGTCAGCATGAACAAGACTTCCTCCAAATGTTCCCCGATTTCTCGTTTGAACGTGCCCAATAAAGGGAACTGCTTCACTTAGAAGCCCTAAATGCTTCTGAACTACATCTGATCTTTCAACTTCCGCCTGCCTCGTTAACGCACCAATTTTAACTTTGTCACTATCAAACTCAATAAATTGCAAATCATGAAGCTGATTAATGTCAATTAAACATTCTGGCGATGATAGTCTCATGTTCATTATTGGTACAAGACTTTGACCACCGGCAATGATTTTCCCGTCAAATCCTGCTTCTTCTAAAAGTGTTAAAGCTTCATCAACTGTTTTCGGGGAATAATAATCAAATTTTACGGGTTTCATATACTCCCCTCCTCGTTTAGTATTTTTAGAATCCTCTTTAGAGAGAGGCATTTTCCAGTTAGACTCTTTGATAACTTTTTCAGATAGTGTTGCTAACTGGCACTATCTAAAAAAGTTCCATTTTAGGGGTAGATTTTCGTGATGCCCCTAGATAGTAGTATTAAGGATCATTGGGAGAAATCCATCAGCTATGACTACTTATAAAGTCTGTTTCTCCAGCTCTTGTTCGAGCTTCTAACCCGCAATCTTATTCCCTCTTGCCACCAATGCTGAATGTGACAGCTTCCAGACAGCATGGATTAGAGCAAGTTCTCGTGATTGATCAACAAGTGGACTGGGGACATCCCGAATAGTCCTTTCCACAGATCCTTACATGAAAGGGGTTATTTTCAGGAAAAGGGCAAAAATCGCTTTAAAGATGCTAAATGTAGCAAACTCCATTCAAAAGACAGCCAGATTTTCTTATCGGTGCAGAAGACTCAATCGACCTTTTCATTGCGTCCACTCACAGTATGATCTTGCAGTTCAAAGGATTTGGAATTTCCAATTCCTTTGATTTTTGTGCTTGACTAGTATTTTCTCTATTTAAATAGATTGTTCGCTTTTCGCTAGTTCTTTATTAAACTTTTTAAAGAAGTCTTGAATGATTAATTTAGCTACACCATTTAGCATTCTTTGCCCAACCATTGCCACTTTTCCGCCAACTTCCGCTTCATACGTATAGTTCAATTCCGTCTTGTTATCGTCAATTGGAACAAGATCAACAACTCCTGCTGCTTCAACACTTCCTGGTCCGCCTTCCCCTTTTACAACGAGCTTATAATGGTTCGGTTTTTGAACATCAGCAATTTCAATGGTTGATTCATATTTTCCTTTCACAGCAGCAATTCCAATAGATACTTCCGCTTCATATTTGTTTTCATTGACAGGCTCTAATTTTTTACAGCCCATAATGCAATTTTTTAATGCCTCTGGGTCCAGCAGCACTTCCCATGCTTTTTCAATTCCTGCATTTAATGTTACGCTTCCTTTTCCGTTCATGATGAAACCTCCTGTTTTTTAGACTGATTCAAAATGTTCCATACTTTATTTGGTGTTACTGGTAATGAATCAATCGTCACACCATATGGCTTCAACGCATCATTTACTGCATTTGCAATGACAACAGGTGCACTCATTGTATTTCCTTCTCCAAGACCTTTAGCGCCTAATGGTGTAAGTGGTGACGGCGTCTCGATATGTTTGATCGTTACATTTGGTACTTCAGGCGCTGTTGGACATAAATAATCCATAAACGATCCAGTTAAAAACTGACCTTTTTCATCGTAGACGAGTTCTTCATACATGGCGCCGCCAAGCCCATGGACTAGGCCTCCCAATATTTGTCCATCGACAATAAGCGGATTTAATAGTTTTCCTGCATCGTGAACCGTGAAATAATCAAGAATGTGAATGTCACCCGTCTCTGGATCAATTTCAACTGTCACTAAATCAGCAACAAATCCATACGTAACCGATGAATTAATTAAATCCTGGTCATCCGGCGGTTCAGCCTGGGCTGTATAATAGGCTGTTTCATAAATTCCAGGCTCCATCCCTTCTGGTAAAGAAAGCGGATTCCAATGGGCTGATCCAACAACCCTTTTTATAGAAATAGATTTAGATGGATCGGTTTTGGAAACAATGTTGCCTTTTTCAATTGTTAAATCTTCTTCCTTAGCTTTTAAAAAATGTGCAGCAATTTTGATAAGCTTATTTTTTACCTTATGTGCTGCGTAGTACACTGCACTTGATCCGAGTGACGCAAACCGGCTGGAATAGCTTCCAGAAGCAATGGACCATGCACTTGTTGCTGTATCAAGTTCAGCTACAACATTAATTTTTTCATGCGGAATTCCGAGAATTTCCGATACGATTTGGCTAGCGACCGTTTCATGCCCTTGTCCGGACGGTGTTGTACTAATGCGCACATTCACATTTCCCATAGGATCCATCGAAATCGTCGCCGCTTCTGAACAACCAGATTTCGGCAATCCTGCTTTTCTTTCCTCTGGAGTTAAGGCGATCGTAATGTACCCCATATTCGAACCGGATGGTTCAACGATAACAGCGAGGCCAACACCAAGAAGCTTTCCCCTCTTGCGTGCTTCAGCTTGTTTTTTTCTGAATTCATCATATTTACCGATTTTTAATAACAGGTCAAATGCTTTTTCATAGTCGCCGCTGTCATACACTCCACCAGATGCCGTTCTGTATGGAAATTGTTCTTTTTTAATTAAATTCCGTCTGATCACTTCAGCTGGCTCTAATTTTAATTCATCTGAAATGATTTGCATGATCCGTTCAAGAGGGAAATACGTTTCTTGTCCCCCATATCCGCGTATAAGCCCTGTTGGCAATTTATTCGTCATGACGGCATACGCATCAATCATTAAGTTGGGAATATCATAGGCACCGGTTGTGTTAGCATGATTCCGGTACAGACATGCCGGCTCTGGTGCCCGGATATATGCACCAACATTGTCAATCATTTTCATTTTTAATCCGAGTATTTTTCCGTCATTTTTTACTGCTGCTTCAATATATGTGACTCGATCCGTACAGCTTGAACTAGCTGCTAAATGCTCCTGCCTGTCCTCGATCCATTTCACTGGACAGCCTACGAGACGGCTTACAACGGAACAAAGAACGATATACGGGAATATTCCTGCCTTAATTCCATAGCTGCCGCCAATATCTTTTGGTATAATAATCCGCAACCGATTGCTTGGAATTTTTAATGCACCTGCCATAATCGAATGAAGTACAAACGGTCCATGAAAGTTTGCGTGAACTGTATAACTATCAGAGCTATGATCGTATTGGGCGACAATACCATATGTTTCAACTGGTGTTGCAGAATATTTCGGAAAATGAAAACGATGCTTGATGATTTTGTCGGCCTGCTCAAAAGCCTTCTCTACATCTCCATAATGAAAAGTTCGATGATTAGCGATATTTGAACCAACATTTTCATGTAAAATAGGTGCTCCTTTTTCGAGCGCACGTTCAATATCTACAATTGGTTCAAGATTTTCATATTTCACCTTAATTTTTTCTAACGCATCCTCCGCAATATATCGGTTTTTTGCCACGACAACTGCTACTGGCTCACCTACAAAACGAACTTTATCAATAGCAATTGGATAATAGTGTACTGGAGCACTGACGCCAACACTAAAAGGATTTAATAGAGGATGCACATCCTTACCTGTTACAACACCCTTTACTCCAGGAATTTCTAAGGCTTCCGAATAATCGATAGACACAATTTTGGCATGCGGATAAGGGCTCCTTAAAATGGCCACATGACCAGTATTCGGCGGGGTACCGATGTCATCAATATATTTTCCCTGACCAGTCAATAATCTAGCATCTTCAACACGCGTCACTCTTTTCCCAATCACTTTACTCATTTAACTTACCTCCTTCCGAAGAAATCTCTCATAATTTTGTGGTGACTCAACAACTTGAGAATATTGCGATCGCAGCAAAACAAATATCATTACGAATTTTTGCCCTTTGTCTCATCCTTTTAAAGAACTGGATGACCTTTTTAATTCGATATTTTGCTTGAACAATAAACAGGTTCCCATTTCTTTCATAGCATTGAATCACAGCACAATAACGCAACAATGGTGTCAGTCTTGTCAGATACATTTTTTAATCTTATTTTTAGCAACGTAATCAACCTTGATTGGCAATATCACCAAAAACCAATCGGTTTACTTATTTCACAGAAACTTCAGTTCCGAGTTAAGACAGCAACACTACCGCTTAACTGAGATTTTTTACTTACATCCACGGTATTTTGGTTAATACCTTTCCAATAGATGGTATTAATAGATTGTGTTTGACCATCCACTTTAAAAAAACTGCAGCTGATAACACAACAAAATATGTTTTTTCACCTTTATGACTGATGTATCTTTTTTAGGAATAAGCCATTGCCGCCAGCTCTGATAATTTCTTTCCTGTTCCTCCTCTGTACACCGTCATAATTTCAGCCAAAATACTAAAGGCAATTTCTTCCGGTGTTTTCGCTCCAATATCAAGACCAATAGGACTATGAATTTGCTGAATAGAAGGATGAGCCTTTAGAGTTTGGCTGCTTTCAATTAATTGGGCAGTTCTTTTTTTCGGACCTAAAAGGCCAATGTAAGCCGCATTTGAATGAATGATGGATTCTAATATTTCTTGATCGTGCAAAAAATTGTGTGTCATTATAATGACATATGTGTTTTCATTAAACGAAACGTCAGGAACAGACCCTTTAGGATAAACTTGGATAAAATCAGCATCAGGAAAATTATTTTCATTGCAATAAGTAGGACGATGGTCAAGAACAGTCACAATCCATTTCAAGCTTTTCGCCATTTTGACAAGCGGAATGGCATCAGGACCTGCGCCAAAAATCTTTAAGTGTGGTGGTGGACTTAATGATTCATAATATACGTACAATTCTTTTTCACCACCTAAATAAACCATTTCATTTTTTAAATTGTTTTTCCGATCTTGATAATCATGAGCAATTTCAGAAACGGTAATAAGTGAGTCGTCATTACTTTGCAAAGGGTCTAGGATCCATATTTTTCCTTGAAGATTTTCATCTTTCGCATTCACGATCGTGACAGCGTGTAATTGTTTTTGGAGGGATTGTGAAAAATATTGATCAATCACTTCTGTCCTTTCAGGCTGCTTTTTTGGCAGATATGGTTGTAAAAAAATGTTCATTTTTCCATTACAGCCGACACCAAGTCCCCAAACAATATCCTCTTCTCCGTAAAAATCATAGTGGAGAACTGCCGGTTTTCCCGTTTCGAGCACTTTTACAGCATGTTCCACAATATCTGCTTCGACGCAGCCTCCGCTTAAAAGACCTGTTAGCTTTCGATCTTCTGATACGAAGCATTTTGCCCCTGTCTTTTGGTAGGTAGATCCTTTTGTAGAAATAATGGTTCCAATAACACCTGATAACCCTTCCTTTTTGCAGCGTTCCAATTCCTTTTTAATCGTAATCACGACTTCACCTCCTATTCTTTAAAATGAAACTGCTCCCGATACTCTCTTGGCGTCTTCCCAACCAATTTTTTAAAAGCGGTTGCAAAATAGCTTGCATTTGAAAAACCGGTATTGTTAGCGATAATTTCAATCGGAAGACTCGAAACTCTAAGCAGCGTTTTAGCTTTTTGAACTCTAACAAACGATAAATATTCCACAAATGTCATACCAACTTCTTCTTTAAACAATCGGCTGAAATAAGATGGACTTAAATATACTTGATTTGCTACTTCTTTTAGAGTAAGAGCATAGCCATAATTCATTTGAATAAACTGAATGGCACTTTCGATCGGATTTTTTAAGTCAGAGGAAAAATGACTTTTACCATAGATGGTTTGATTAATTTCTTTATTTAATCCTTGGGGCAAAATCCGCTCAAATGTATCAAGCAGTTCATTTTTGGAAAGCGGTTTCAACAAATAAGCTGAAAAACCTGAGTTGATCGCTTCCTGAACAAACTCGAACATTTTTAACTGAGTCACAACAATCACGGGCAAATCTGGATACAGTTGCAGCGCTGATCTCCCTAATTTGATACCGTCTATATCTGGCAAGGAGATATCCACAATGAGTATAGTCGGTCGATTTTGCTTTAAAAGGATCATACCTCGTTGAGATGTACTTGCTTCATAAATGGAAAGAAAGCTGAATTTACTATCTTCAATAATTGACTTTAAATCCTTCCGAGCAGATTTATCATTATCAACAATTAATACATCAGCCAATTGCTCCCCTCCTTGTTTCTATATATTAGATAAAAATGTATTTTAATGGTTTAAAAATTTTGCGATTTCAATTTTAATTTTTTCTCTTTCGAATTTTCTAAAAAATAAAAAACAATCAGCATTTCATCACCAAACGCCGATTGTTTATCCTCCTATATATGACATCTCAATTTTATTTTTGTTCAACATACCTTTGTTTTCTGTACGTTCAACAGAATATTGATCTTTACGAGTTTGCCAAACACGTTCAATAGCCATTTTGATTTCTTCTGGACTTTTTCCTGAACGAATGAAATCCCGTAAATCAAATCCTTCGTGGGCATATAAACAAGTGTACAGCTTTCCGTCTGATGAAATACGCGCCCTCGTACAGCTTGAACAAAATGGTTCTGATACTGATGTAATAAATCCGATTTCTGAACCTGTGTCTTGATGACGATATCTCTTGGCTACCTCTCCAAAGTAGTTTTCATCAATTGGTTCAATGGAATAAACAGAACTAATCATCTTTACAATATCTTTTTTTATCAAGACATCTTTCATATTCCAGCCGTTTGTATTGCCTACATCCATAAATTCAATAAATCTTAATGGAATCCTCTTGTTTTTAAAATATTCCGTCATCGGCAAAATTTGGTGATCATTTACTCCTTTTTGTACAACCATATTTACTTTAACCGAAAAACCGATCGATACAGCATAATCAATATTTGCCAAGACCGTTTTTGCTGATACATCTCGGCCATTTAGACGGCGAAACGTATCGTCATCAATTGCATCAAGGCTGATGTTCAATCGGCGAAGACCTGCTTCATACAATTTTGAGCCATACTTTTTTAAATACACGCCGTTTGTTGTCAAACCAATATCATGAATTCCTTCAATTTTTGAAAGCATGGCAATTAGTTTATATACATCCTTTCGAAGAAGCGGTTCGCCTCCCGTCAGCTTAATTTTCTTCACGCCAAGCTCAACAAAAATTTTCGTGAGCTCGACAATTTCTTCAAACGTCAACAAGTGATCCTTCGGAAGGAATTGATAATCATCTCCGAATATCTCTTTCGGCATACAATACGTGCACCGGAAATTACATCGGTCGGTTACAGAAATACGCAAATCGCGCAAAGGGCGATGCCTCTGATCCAAGACTTGGTCTTTTTTCATTTTTTATCACATTCCTTTATAAGGATTTTCAAAAATGATCGATATTATAAATGTTATCCTATCAAATTATTAAAACGATTTCAAAAATATTGCATAAATGGCAAAAGGACACTCCTGTTTTTCGTTTTTCTTTCCTATCATTTTGTATAACAAAGAGGACTCCTTACAGATTATTTAGATAAAACGAAAAAATAACTACTGTTACACTTTGTCGTCAATCAGAAACAAAAACCGCCCGGTAATTCGGTTGGTCGTTTCGCATAATTTATAATTCTCAACATTTGTGCTTCTATTAAAAGCACTTCCTTTTATCAATTTAGATTCTAAGACCAGAAAGAGCTTATCAATGATTAAAAACTACAGCAAGTAAAAAAACTTGCATATTGAGGCTTGACATATTTTTATAACAACATTACAATAGGTATTGTCAAAAAAACGCATTAGAAATTCATCTGTTTTGTTAATATGATTCCGTAGCTCAGCAGGGAGAGCGCCACCTTGACAGGGTGGAGGTCGCTGGTTCGAGCCCAGTCGGAATCATCATTAAAAACCTTAGTAGACGTGGTTCTTGTGAAATACAAGAATCGCGTTTTCTTTTTCTCTTTTTTTGCCGACTTTTTAACGGCGAAACATTAAAATATCAGGTTTATTCAACAGACTATTTAACTTGTAATTTTTTTTAAATGTAAATTTTGTTTACGCCTTTTATATCGTTCAAATTTTCCATTTTCTCGCGGCCATATTGTATTTTTTAATAATTTTAGTTATATTCACCTTTTTTGACTGTGCAATATGTTTTTACGCTAAATAAAGTTAGGTACAGCGAGCTAATTGGCGACAACAATAATTAGCAACACAAAGTTTTATTTAATCTTCTTATCAATTGTTTTTAACAAATTACGTTTCTCCTTGTTTTAAAATATGCAAACTAGTTTTTTTACTTAAACTTTTTGATTCCTCCATTCACCAACAGTTGCGTTTGAAAAATTAAATTTTGGAATGACCAGATTTCAACAAAATTAAAAATGTACAGACCTTTGTCTGTTTAGGCCGATCCAAGCCTTTTGGGTCGGCTTCTTTTTTCGGCATGAAAAAATCGGATGAGACTTTAGTTCAATTAGACTAGAAAATTTAATTTTCTGTAAAAAAAATAAAATTTTCCAAATTAAATCTTGTAAATTTTTCCTACCACGCTGTATAATCAATTTGATCTATTCAGTACTCGGAGGGATTTTGATGAAATTACGTAAGCTATTGTTTTCGATAGTGTTTGCATTTTCTTTTTTGCTGATGCCGTTTCACGAAACAACAAGCGCTCAGGCAAAAAATATGTATGTTCATTTTATTAATGTCGGACAAGGAGACGCAATTTACATAAAAGCTCCGAATGGAGAAGATATTCTCATTGATGGCGGAAATAACAGTTATGGAGATGACGTTGTTAATTATTTGAAAAAGCAAAAAGTGGATGATATCGAAATAATGATTGCAACTCATCCGGACGCAGATCATATTGGCGGTCTGGACACTGTGCTATCTGCTTTTCGAGTAGAGCAGGTGTATGCGCCAAAAGTCAGCCATACGACGGAAAGCTACAAAGATTTTTTAAATGCTGTTAAGCGTGAAGGCAAAAAAATAAAGACCGCTCAAGCAAATGTTGCTTTGCCGATCAAAGGAGTTACCGCAAAATTCGTTGGGCCTGTCAAAGCATATCCAAAAAGCGACTTAAACAACTGGAGTGCTGTTTTAAAGCTTACTTACGGTAAAAAATCATTTCTTTTCACTGGCGATGCGGAACTTAAAGCAGAATCGGATATGATTAAAGCTAAACAAAATTTGCGAGCTGACGTCCTAAAAGTAGGACACCATGGTGCCAAAACATCTACAAGCACAGCGCTGTTAAACTCAGTAAAACCGACATATGCCGTCATTTCCGTCGGCAAGAACTCATACGGCCATCCTACTCAAGATGTGATCAATCGGCTGAAAGCATACAAAATAAACACTTTTAGAACGGATAAACAAGGCCATATTGTGGCAACAACGAACGGCTCCAATCTTTCCTTTAATGTAAAAGCGGCATCGTCCGGTGCAGCAAGCAAACCAACTAGCTACAAATTAACAGCAAGTGTCGATAACAAAACTCCAAAGCAAAACTCTACAATAATACTGAATGTAAAAGGGCTGCCAAACGGAACAAAATATAAAGCTGTTTTTAAATATAAAAGCAAAAACACCACTTATACCGGTACTATTGGCAAGCCATTGTCGGTAAAAATCGGCCGTGCTGCAAAAGGTTATACTGTTAAAATCGATGTATCAGCCACTTATAAAAACAAAACTTATAAAGCACAAACATCTTTCACTCCTAGATAAGGTGGGACATTATGAAATTTATTATTGATCGATTTGAAAATGACATCGCAGTCTGCGAAGATGAAAACGGCAAAATAATCGAAATTTTAAAAAGCCAGTTACCTAAAAATGCAGAAACGGGAGATGTAATTATTCAGAAAAATAACCGTTATTATGTCGATAAACAAGAAACAAGCAAACGAAGACAAGAAATTGAAGAGTTAATGGACGAATTGTTTGAAGATTAATCGTTTTTTCAATTAAGATTCCAAGCAAATATGATTGAAGTGGAAGTGTCAAATGATGCTTCCACTTCATTATTTTTTGCCGTTTTAGAATCGCGCCTATAGAGCTGATCATTCATTTTTTCCTCTATGCTTGGTTTTTATAGATTTAAATTTTCGTTTTCTATCGGATTTCATTTTGCCGTCTAGGTTGAAATGCCACTCCATTTCCCACCTATTCGTGACATAAAGCGGTTTTTCTTAAACAACATTTTGAATTTTGCAGCATAAAGATAAATCGGCCTTCTGCAAATTTATGGATTGATTCCAACACATCCTTTCTGTCTCTCCGACATTTTATCCTGATTTTGTTCGTTCCAATGTGAATTGCTCTCCGCGTTTATTCTGCGTCTCAATGATTCCGCCTGTAAGAAGACTGAATCATGTTCTAATCAATGGATCGATTCTTCCATGACAACCTGTCTTCTTTAAATGCTTTCACCCTTCACTTTTTGATCAGCTTTGTATTTCCATATATATTGAAACGCATATAATGCGATGAAAATGATGAGACCTGAAATGTCTGAAAAACGTTCTGGATAAATCAGCAACAGCCCGGCCACGACCGCGGCAATTCGTTCAATCAAATGCATTTTTCTCATCCAATATCCGATCATCCCGGCTCCAATTGCGATCATTCCGCAAAACGCCGTAAAGACTACCCATAAAATTCCAAGCCATGTCGTATCAATCATTAACATTTGCGGAGACAAAACGAAAATATACGGAATGATAAAGGCGGCGATTGCCAATTTTGAAGAGTGAATTCCCGTTCGGATCGGTTCCCCCCCTGATACACCGGCTGCGGCAAAGGCTGCAAGAGCAACTGGCGGTGTAATGTCGGCAATAATCCCGAAGTAAAACACAAATAAATGTGCAGACAGATCAGGTACCCCCAACAAAATAATCGCTGGTGCAGCAATCGTTGAGGTAATAACATAGTTCGCTGTAGTCGGCGAACCCATTCCAAGTATCAACGAAGCTATCATCGTCAGCATTAATGTCGGAATGAGATTGCCCCCGGCGATATCAAGCAGCCCGTTGGCAAGCTTCAAACCAAGCCCGGTTTTCGTCACAACGCCGACAATAATTCCGGCAGCGGCTGTTGCTGCCGCAACCCCTAACGCTGTACGGGCGCCGTCGACGAGCGCTAATACAATATCCTTAAATGTCATCCGATTCTCACGATTTAAAAATCCAGCGACAATCGAAATGACTATCGAATAAATGGCAGCATGTGTAACGGTCACTCCTGACATTAGCAAAATAATAATAACAACGATCGGGGCTAACAAATGCAGTTTTTTCAAAATTTCTTTCCGATTCGGCATTTCTTCTTTTGACAAGCCTCTTAAACCGATTCGCTTTGCTTCAAAATGAGTCATGATCCAAATCCCTGCAAAATATAGAATAGCCGGAATAGCTGCCGCTTTGGCAATGTCCCAATACGTAATGCCGTTCCCGATAAATTCAACCATTAAAAACGCAGCTGCTCCCATAACCGGCGGCATTAACTGACCGCCTGTAGATGAAGAAGCCTCCACCGCTCCTGCAAAATCTTTGTTATAACCAAGCTTTTTCATCATCGGGATGGTAAACGCGCCGGATGTGACGACATTGGCAACTGAGCTTCCGCTGATCGTTCCTTGAAGGGCACTGGAAAAAATAGCTACTTTTGCAGGACCGCCAATTCTGCGCCCTGCAACGGCAACGGCCAAATCATTAAAATATTGACCAATCCCAGTTCTAATTAAAAAGGAGCCGAAAAGGAGAAACAAAAAGATAAAGGTTGATGACACGCCTAGCGGAGTTCCTAAAATCCCTTCGGTTGTAAAGAACATAGTTTGAACAATTCGTTCAGAACTAAGACCGCTATGCTGGAGAAAGTTAGGCATGCTAGGACCAAAATAGGCATACGCCAAGAAAAGCAGCGCGATGATCGTAATCGGCAGCCCAACCGCCCTCCTTGTTGCCTCTAAAACTAGTAAAATAGCTAAAATTCCGATATAAAAATCCGTTTCTGTCAATATTCCGACGCGCATTACAATGTCATCAATGAACAGCGGCCAATATGCTCCAACGCCAATACTTAAAAGCGCAAGGATGATATCATACCAGGCCACTTGAAATTTATATTCTTTCCTCTTTTTTCGATTAGCCGGAAACAAAAGAAAAATCAAAGCAAGCGCAAAACCGAGATGGACAGAGCGCTGGATTTGCGCCGTAAAAACACCGAAAATTGATGTATACAACTGAAACAGCGAAAATGCCAATAATCCGGCAAATGCGATGCCTCCCAACACGCCTTTTAGCTTCCTCGTTCCTGCTTCAGGATCATATTTTTCAAGCAGCATTTGCTGCTCTTCTTCTGACAGTACGTCAAATTTCTCTTTACTCACGAATATTCACTCCTTTCACCTGCTGCCAAATACTGATTTTTGCCGGTTTTATTCTTACCCATGAGCCGGGTCCAAAAAAATCCGCCAATTTGTAGCTGTTACCTTGATAAACGATTCGGTGATCGGCCTGTACTTGTCCAATTCTCAAATCAATATAGGAAAATTCTCGCTCCATGTTTTTTATAAAAAATTTTCCATCCTTTTCTAAAAATTTCCCCTCCCCTTCCACATTAGAAGGCATTCCAACAGCAAAATTTTCATACTCAAGTTCTGTCTGAATGATTTTGTTATTGCGTAATGTATATGTCTCCTTCACATCCGTAAGATGGATGGAATGAGTGTACTGAATTTGAAACAAGTCATCATCACGGACAGGCAGATAACCTAATAAGTCATTCTGATCTTCATGATAAAAAGCGATGGCATTTACAATAGGAAGGAAAAATAAAAAAACGTTGATTGTCATAAAAAGGGGAAGACAGATGAACAAAGCTTTCATCCTAGCTCTCATGAAAATCCCCGCCTAAAATGGAGTTACATAAATGAAATCGATAGACCGTTTAAAACGGCCTATCTTTGATGCGTTATGGCTGAATTCCTTTTTCTGAAAAATACGTTTCAGCCCCTGGATGAAGCGGCAAATTGCCTATTCCATCAAGGGCTGCCTCCGCTTTGATTAATTTGCCTTTTGCGTGAGTAATTTTATTTGTATTTTCAAAAATCGCTTTTGTAATATTGTATACGGCATCTTCATCCAATTCGCCGCGGACGACCAGCATCGCTTTTACAGCGACTGTTTTTACGTCCTCAGGAATTTTATATGTCCCCTTTGGTACTGTATCTTCAGCATAGTAAGGATATTTTTCTATCAATTGTTTGATTTTGTCATCCGCAATCGGAATTACTCTAATTTCTTTTTGTGCTGAGAGCGATTCAACTGCAGCCGTCGGTGTCCCCGCAGTAATGAATGCAGCGTCTATGCTTCCGGATTGAATGCCGTCCGTTGATTCGTCAAAAGATAAGCTTTGCGCTTTAATATCATCAAAGCTTAATCCATGAATTTCTAAAATTTGCTGTGCGTTTGCATTCACTCCAGACCCAGGGGCACCAACGGAAACCGACTTGCCTTTCAAATCTTCAACAGAAAGGATGCCGCTATCTTTTGTTGTAATAATTTGCACCGTCTCCGGATATAAAGTCCCAATTGCTTTAACATTGTCGACTTTATTGTCTTTGAACATCAATTCACCGTTTAATGCATAAGCAGCAATATCAGTTTGCGAGAACGCAATATCAGCTTCACCATTTTTTAGCGCTTGCATATTTTCTGCTGATGCTCCTGAAGATTGTGCATTTGCATTAAAGTCCGTTTCTTCCGAAATAATTTGCGCCATCGATCCGCCGAGCGGGTAATAAGTTCCTCCTGTGCCTCCGGTTAAAATGCTTAACGTCTTGCTTCCTGCCTTTTCCCCGCTTTGATTGGAGCCATCACTTTTGCTGCTTCCTCCTTCGCTGTTATTTCCACACGCAGAAATGATCATTATGAAAAGAAGAGCTGTTAAGAATATAAGTCCGCTTCGCCATTTGATCATTGATACTCCCCCTTTTTAAATTCGTTTGACTTTGGGTGCATTACTATCATATTAAAGAACAAATGAAAAAATGTGGGATAATATGTCAGCTAGATTATCAACATAAAAAAAAGACAGGAATTGTCGGTATTCGACATCTCCCTGTCTTCTATTAAGGTAAGAAAAAATTTATTGATAGGCCAAAACAGTAGAAAGACCAGACTCCAAATCATTTTTTAAGTCTTCAAAATTTTCTAGCCCTACGCTTAATCGAAGAAGACCATCGGTTATCCCTCTTTTGATCCGTTCTTCTTTCGGCATCGCGGCATGGGACATTTTAGCTGGATACGACAAGATCGATTCAACTGCACCAAGGCTGACTGCGAAAACAGGCAGCTGAACATGATCAGCAAGAATCTTGACCGCTTTTTCATCTTCTAGTTCAAACGATAAAACCGCTCCACCGTTGACACTTTGCCGCAAATGAATATCTGACCCTGGGTGATCGTGAAGACCTGGATAGTACACTTTTTTAATGGCAGGGTGCTTTTTCAAAAATTCTGCTAATTGAGAAGCTGTTTTGACGGATTGATCCAGCCGCACATGAAGTGTTTTTAACCCTCTTAATACAAGCCAGCAATCATGCGGGCCGAGAACAGCGCCGAAGGCATTTTGAAGTTTGTAAAGCTCTTCGCCAAGCTTTTCATCTTTCACAACTGCCAGTCCTGCCAAACAGTCGCTATGACCTGCCAAAAATTTTGTTGCACTATGTAAAACAATATCGGCCCCTAAATCGAGAGGCCTTTGCAAAGCCGGAGTCATAAATGTATTATCAACAAATGTTAAACAGCCGTTTTCTTTTGCAAGCTGTACAATTGCTCGAATGTCCGTCACTTTTAACAGCGGATTCGAGGGCGTTTCAATGTAAATCACTTTTGTGTTCGGACGTATATTTGCTTTTACGGCATCAAGGTCCGTCATATCGACAAACGTATATTCAATGCCAAAGCGCGATAAAACATCGGCAACGATCCGGTATGTTCCGCCGTACACATCTTCAGTGACCAAAACATGATCACCGGAAGAAAGTAAAAGAAAAGCTGTTGATATAGCGGCCATCCCAGAAGCAAACGCAAAGCCTCTCACTCCGCCTTCCAGTTCGGCAATCGCCTCTTCCAACGCTTTTCGTGTTGGATTTCCTGAACGGCTGTAGTCAAATTCAGGAGATTCATCCAATGTTTGCTGATGAAACGTTGACGCTTGCTGAATCGCCACGCTGACAGCACCAGTTGTCGGGTCAACCTTATGTTTATTATGAATCAATTTTGTTTGAAAGCTCCATTGGTCATGCATTTAGTAAATCCCCTTTCGCAGCTGCTTGCAATGCCTGCTTGAGATCTTCCTTCAAATCCTCCACGCTTTCAATCCCTACAGAAAAACGGAGAAGCCGGTTACATACACCGTTTTGAATTCGGATTTCTTCCGGAATGTCCGCATGTGTTTGGGTAGCTGGATACGTTATAAAGCTTTCTACCCCTCCAAGGCTTTCCGCAAAACAGATTAATTTCAGATTCTGCAAAAACGGGTTGACCCATTCTTCTTTTTTCACACGGAAGGAAAGCATTCCGCCTCTGCCAGGATATAATACATCATCAATTTCAGGAAGCTCTTTTAAATATGCCGCCAGCTCCCTTGCATTTTCCTGATGTTTGGCCATTCTCAATGATAAAGTTTTCATTCCTCTAAGCAGCAGCCACGAATCAAAAGGAGATAATACCGCACCAATTGCATTTTGATGCATGGCTAATTTTTCGCAAATTTCTTTCCCTTTTGCACAGACCAGGCCGGCAAGGACATCGTTGTGACCGCCTAAATATTTCGTTGCGCTGTGAATCACGATATGCGCTCCTTCTTCAATCGGACGCTGCAAAACAGGTGTGTAGAACGTATTGTCAACGATCAGCAGCAAATTGTGCTTCCGGGCCAATTCCGCCAACGAGGAAATCGATGTTTCCTGCATAAGCGGATTAGTGGGCGTTTCTAGAAAAATCGCTTTAGTATTTTCGTTTATTAATGATTCCGTATATTCGCGAGACGTAAAATCGTCATAGTGGAAGGAAAGACCGTATTTGCGCCACTCTTCTTCAAACAAGCGGTATGTCCCGCCATATAAATCTTTTGAAACGATCAGTTCATCTCCACTTTTAAATAAAGCCATAATCGTCTGAATCGCTGCCATTCCGGAAGAAAATGCAAATCCTTGATCGGCTCCCTCCAATTTGGCTATGGCGTCCTCGACAAGCTCTCTCGTTGGATTTTTTGTCCGAGTGTAATCATAGCCTGTTGATTCACCTATTCCTTTATGCCGGTAGGCTGTGGACAAATAAATGGGGGCGCTTACTGTTCCTGTAAGAGCTTCACTTCGATTTCCTAATTGGGCCAAAACTGTTTCAATATTCATCTTTGACTTTCCTCCTTTTTTAGTTAGTAAAAATGTGCTGCTTTCATTGCCTGTAGAGGAGGCTTTAAAAATAAAACGCCCTCTTCATAAGAAGAAGGCGTTTATTGTTTGGCTCCTTCTTATCTTCCAAGCATATCTTACGGCAAAATGCTTGCTGGATTTAGCACCTTGGTACAAAGGTTATCATGCCGCCGTCCTTGTACCGGTTGCTGAGACTTCTTCGGGCCAGTTCCCTCCGCCTCTCTCGATAAGAATTCCGATATGAACTTTTGATAGGTATAACTTTACCTCAGTTTTAAAAAAAATTCAAGACGTTTCCTGCCAACAATTCCGATAACTTTGATTTATTTTCAGTAAAACTAAAGAAAAATAAGAACATTCTTTAAATAATCCGTCGATTCTTGAAATGTTTTTTTGCGAAAGCCAAAAGGGAAATTTTTTTGTATGGATCACCTTTGATCCTCCATCATTTCAATGAAAGTGGTTTTATTTTCCCCTGAGGCTTCCCAAATTTTAATAGATTTTAAAATATAAATATCCAATTCGGAAGCTGTCGTATTTGGAGAAAAATTGTGAACGAGGTGATCTTCTTTAGAGGAATTGGAAAATTTTAAGAGTATTTAATAAACAGTGAATGAAACAATTGAATTGGCAAACTAATCGTTTGATAAATTTTTCTCCAACTTCTGTCAAACGAACCCGTACTCCATAAAGCAGCTGAACAGAAAACGAAGATGCGATATTTGTTTTGCAGGTGAAGCTGGGAAGCAAAAAAGATGAACATAAACGTGCCGTTGGAAAATATGCTGAACATTCTTTACTGATGCGCCTTCTCTTTTTTATCAATATTATGGAAAGGAAAGACTGTTTATGATGCTGTATATGATCGACAGCATACGAACCAATAATTTTCATGACGAGCAAATGATGGGGCAAATCAAAATTATGTGAGAAAACGCTTTCTAAAAACTGGAACATCATCAAAACAATGTGTACGGAATTTATTATGATTATGAAAGCGACTACAGAGGAGATTATTTATTAAGCATTGCAATTGAAGAAAATAATGGGGAAGCTTTTAATTGAAATCCCGAGGAACATGAAAATAAAGTTTTTCAAGTAGATAAAACGGACGAACAAGGCATTTTTAAAACTTGGAGTAAGATTTGGAAGCAAGAAGAAACTGGTTTATTAGAGCGGGCTTACACATATGATTTTGAAAAATACGGCCCAAATGGAGAAATTGAAATTCATATAGGGGCTGTCTAATAAGTCGATTTTCCGGCTTATTAGACAGCCCCTTTAATGTTTTAGAAACGTTGATATATCAATATTTATGATCTTTCGTTTTCAATGGATTTTGACTTTCTGGACAGCTCCAAACAATGTGAAAAAACGGGAGCTTATTCGAGCGATTTGAATAAAAAGCTCTCACAACAACAGAATCCCAATATACAGGCATAGTCATAAACAACTTTTGGGATAAGCCCTGTTTTAACAACTGCTTCATCTTGAATTTACATCAACAAAATAACCCCCCTATCCAGAAGCCGCATAATATCAAAAAGCTTCTGTATAGGGGGTTTATTACTTAATTCAAAAAGCTTGTATCTACAAGACCTTTAAGATCCGGTTTTTCTTTTAAAAATTTCAAGTCATAAGAAGAGTTAGAAAAGTCTTGAAGAACTTTTTCATCCACTTCGGTTGTATAGCGGACACGTTCCCAAGCGCTGTCGATAATTTCTGGGTCAAGCTCTTGATTTGTTATTTCTTTAATCGATTGAATGGCAATATCGCGTGCTTCCTCTTTGTTTTTATTGATGAAGTCGACTGCTTTTTTGTGGGCTTTGACAATATTTTGAACTAAATCTTTATTTTCTTTAATAAATTTGTTGCTCGTCACTAAAACAGTGTTCGGAAGCGTTGTGCCATAGGCGATATCTTTCGTATCGACAATCACTTTCGCCCCGTCTTTTATTAATAATGAAGCCCAAGGCTCAGGCACAGCGGCTAAATCCACTTTTCCCGATTCAAAGAAAGCTTGATATTGTGCCGGGTTTCCAGTTGTATGCTTTAATGTGCCGCCGATTCTTGATGAAGCAATGTCGTAATCTTGCAAGTACGTTTCAAATTGGACATCGTGAGTGCAGCCGACACCAGGAGTAATGAATGTTTTATTATGAATATCATCTAAGCTTTCGATTCCGCTTTTTTTGCTTGCTACGACGACAGTACCCCCAGATGACGCACCGGCAATAATTTTCACGTCTGCACCATTAGAATAGTTATTCATGACAGGAGCTGGACCGACAAGCCCGGCGTCAATTTCGCCGGTTTTCAACGCTGTCATAAAAGCACCGCCATCCGGAAAAGTTTTATATTCAATCTCTACCTGATCCCCTAGCGCTTCTTCATAGTAGCCCTTTTCCTTCGCAATCATCGCCGGAACATGGTCAATATTTGGGAAATAGCCGATGACTACTTTATTTTTTCCGCTTTTCTCTTTTCCTGATGCCTCATTCCCTCCGCCGGCTCCGCAGGCAGATAAAATCCCAATTAACAACAAGGTGATAAATGATAGCAGCAAACCTTTTCTCTTCATAATCTCAACTTCCTCCTTTATTGTTCAAGCAATCCCCATTTTTTCATCACTTTCTTTTCAATTCTGCTGAAAAAAACTAAATCTACTAAAATTCCAATTAAGGCAATGATAAATATAATGCCCATCACTAACGCCATATCGCCAAAATCTGATGCGAATTTTAACGTATAGCCTAAACCCGGGCCGGTGCTTAACAGCTCGCTACCCATCAGGCCTCTCCACCCAAACGCCCAAGCAAGCCTTGCACCAGTTACTGCATGCGGGATGGCTGCTGGAAAAATCACGTGTGTAAACAGAGAAAATCCGCTGTAATCCATTGTCCTTGCCGCATTTGTATATATTGGAGGAACGCTTTTAATCCCTGTCCGCATATTCAATGTCATCACAAGCGTTCCACCGAGCACGACAATAAAAATGATCGCTTTTTCATTTAAACCGAACCAGATGATGGCTAGAGGCAGCCAAACGATGCTCGGCACGCTTTGCAACGGCAAAATTAAAGAGCCAATGGTATCATCAATTACTTTCGATTTTGCAAAAACGACGCCTAACACTGTTCCAAGAATAAGAGCAATCACAAGCCCGATTGCCAGCCGCTGAAAACTTGCCAGCAAATCATAGACAAGAGTTAGATCAGCAAAACCGTTCCACAATGCCTGAAAAATATCGCTCGGAGCCGGAAAGACGACAGCCTTAATATTTAACAGCTTGACGATTGCTTCCCATATACCCAGTGCGGCTGCATAAAAAATGATTCGTTTAACGACCTGCTGCATAACTTTCTTCCTCTTTCACTACTTTATCAATTTCTGACTTCAACAGCTTTTGAATGCGCTCTTCATATTCAGCAAGCTGCTTTCTAAATTCATCACGTGGTCTCGGAAAAGACACTTCTATTTCATCAATAATTCTCCCAGGCCTTGTACCCATGACGATAATACGGTCCGATAATTTTAACGACTCTTGGATGCTGTGCGTAACAAATAGAATTGTTTTTTTCGTATCGATCCAAATTTTTTCCAACACTTCGTGCAGGCGTGATCTCGTCTGCTCATCCAACGCTCCGAACGGCTCATCCATTAAGAGCACCTCAGGATCCATCGCCAAAGCTCTTGCGATCGATACGCGCTGCTGCATGCCGCCGGAAAGCTCGTGCGGAGAATGCTTGGCATATTGGCTTAATTGAACCATGGCCAAATATTCGTACGCCTTTTTTTTCGCTTCTTCCTTCGGCATTTTTTTCTTCAGCGGAAACATGACATTTTCCTCAACTGTCAGCCATGGAAAAAGGGCTGCCTGTTGGAACACTACTCCCCGGTCGCTTCCAGGTCCCTTTACTTCCTTCCCGTTTACCAGCACTTTTCCCGATGTGGGGGCTGTTAACCCGGCAACAATCGATAATAACGTCGACTTGCCACAGCCGGAAGGGCCAAGAATGGAAACAAATTCTCCTTTCTGCACAGTCAAATCAATTTGGTCAAGAACCGTTTGGGAGACGCCATGATGTTGAAATGTTTTTGAAATATGCGCAATTTGGACAGACAAAGTAATTCCCCCAGTATATGATCATTCTTACCTATCTTATCGGATTAGTCGTTATCATTATATAAGCATTTTTTATTTTGTCAACCTTTTTATTTGTTGGAGACTTTTCAAAAGAGTGATAAAATAATGAGAAGTCCAGCCTAACTGGTAATTAGTCAATTTTGGAGGAATTGGTATGGCCCAAAAAGTCGCACCTATAAAAGAAGAAACGTTTTTTAGCGAAGAGCTGGGGGAAGAAGTTTCTTTGCTCATGTATTTGCCGACTTCCTTTTCTCCATTATCTCATCATCATCTTCTCATTGCTCAAGATGGCGGAGACTATTTTAAACTGGGAAGGATCGCGCGTTTTGTTGAGGAGTTAACGGAGGAGCAAACGATTGAAGATTTGATTGTCGTCGGCATTCCTTATAAAGACATTCAAGATCGAAGAAGAAAATATCATCCCGATGGAAGCCAGTTCAACAGTTATATCCGTTTTTTAGCTCATGAATTAATTCCATTTTTAGAAGAACGTTTTCCGCTTTTGCCAATAGGAAGAGGCCGCGCGCTTATCGGCGATTCTCTAGCTGCAACCGTTTCGCTTATGGCAGCGCTTCATTATCCGCATACATTTGGAAAAGTGATCATGCAATCACCATATGTGGATGGAAAGGTGTTAGAAGCGATCGATGCTTTTTCACAGCCCTCTTTACTATCTATTTATCATCAAATCGGGAAACAGGAAACGGCTGTAAAAACGACTGATGGGAAAATAAAAGATTTTTATACAATCAATCAAAAACTTCATGAACAAATGGTACATAAAGGATTCGAATGCATTTATGAAGAATTTGACGGCGATCACCGCTGGACATATTGGCAGCCGCTGCTAAAAGACATATTAAAAAAAATGTTTGCTATATCATGAAAATTGATTCTTTAAGTTGTTATAATAAAGAATACGAGTAAATATCAAGGAGGCAAAAAAAATGAAGTACGGAATTGTGTTATTTCCTTCAAAAAAGCTGCAAGACATTGCCAACTCATATAGGAAACGTTACGATCCGAATTATGCGCTTGTCCCTCCTCATTTAACATTGAAGGCACCGTTTGAAGCTGACGAAAAAGAAATTGGCGACACTGTGAAAGAACTTAGGAAAATTGCGAAACAGGTTAAGCCTTTTAAACTCTCCGTCTACAAATTCAGTTCATTTGCTCCTGTCAATAACGTTATTTATTTAAAAGTTGAACCAAATCCAGAGTTAACAAAATTGCATGAGCTTCTCCATCAAGGAAAATTTAAAGAGGAGCCGGAGTACGCTTTCGTCCCTCACATTACAATCGGACAAAATTTATCGGATGATGAACATTCTGACGTTCTCGGCCGCTTAAAAATGTTAAAAATTCAACACGTGGAAACGATCGACCGATTCCACATTTTATATCAATTAGAAAACGGCTCATGGACTGTTTATGAAACATTCCTGCTTGGGGAAGGACGAGACTGATGAAGGCAGTCAAAGCTATTAATGAAAAACAACGAAATGATGCTTTATATGTAAGAAAAAAAGTATTCGTAGAAGAGCAGAACGTTCCGATAGAAATAGAGACCGACGAATATGAAGCCTTTGCCGAGCATGTCGTGCTTTATGACGATCATCAGCCTGTTGGAGCTGGCAGATTTCGTGTCATTGGCAACATCGGAAAGCTCGAGAGGATCTGTGTTCTGCCACAATACCGCGGAAAAGGAGCGGGAAATATCATTTTGGAAACACTTGAAAAACTCGCGGCCGAAAAAGGATTAAAGAAAATAAAATTGAACGCCCAAGTACAAGTAGAAAATTTTTATAAAAAGCATGGATATCAAACCGTTTCCGATATTTTTATGGATGCGGGCATTCCTCATGTCACGATGGAAAAAACGTTACATCCACATTCATAAATAAAGACAACCAAACGAGGCCGCGGATTGCGGTCTTTCATTTGGAATGGTCAGAAAGCGTGTTAAAGAGGTTAAAAATCTCCCTGTATTACATTCAGATCAATTCGAATGTTTCTCCATTTTCTCCACCGCACGACTTCCCATAGTTTTTTAAAAGAATGTACATGAATTTCGGCAGTTGGGACAACCTAACCATTACCGATCTTAGCAAAGGTGATGGAAATGGAATTTGTAGCAATTGCCACTGAACTGGTCTTCGGTTTCTTTGCCCTTTTTCTATTGACAAAAATACTAGGTAAAACACAAATTACGCAAATCACGACGTTCGATTTTATCTCTGCGCTCGTTTTAGGTGAGCTAGTTGGCAATGCTGTATTTGATGTAAAAATGGGCGTTGAAAAAATATTATTTACGGTCGTGATATGGGGAATGCTAATCTATTTATTGGAATTCATCACACAAAAATGGAGAAGAACCCGCGGAATACTGGAAGGAGCTCCGTCAATGGTCATCCACAAAGGAAAAATTATTCGTGATCAGCTGAAAAAAAACAAGCTTGATATGAACCAGCTTCAACATTTACTAAGAGCAAAAGGAGCTTTTTCGATCCGCGAAGTGGAATACGCAGTTCTTGAAACGGACGGCACGATCAGCGTATTGAAAAAATCGGAATTTGATAAGCCGACCCGAAACGATTTAAATATTTTATCTTCGCCAGCTACCATCCCCTACACGATTATTGTTGACGGAGAAGTGGTTAGTGAAAATTTAAAAGAAGCAGGTTTTGATGAAAAATGGCTTCAGCAGCAGCTTCTCGCTTACAGTGTGGAAGACGCGAAAGATGTTTTTTACGCGGAATGGGATCAAAACAACGGATTATTTGTCCAAAAATATTAGCTTGTTTCTAAACATATTCATGAAATCTTTTTTTGCTATATTTGCGCTTATTTGCGAATAAATCTTGCTTTCGCTGGAAATGCCAATATTCTTCATTCATCATAACATTGTTTCGCTGTTTGACTTTCGCATAATCTTCCTTTGGCTGAACAGCTCTGTTGGCATATTCATAAAAGGCAGGAGTCTGAACGGAAAAAATATATCCCATGTTGCTCTCTCCTTTCTTGATTTGCAAAAAATTATTTTCTAAATCGATCTGTCATTCATTTTTACCAGTTTTTCTAAAAATTGAAACATCATGTAAAAAAACATCAGCGGGAGCACACCCGCTGACGCGCTATTTTTTCTTATTGTCCAACATATTGGCGATGGTGTTAAAATCCATATTTTCTTTTCCGTTTACAATCGCATTGACAATTTTATTTTCTAATTCTCTTGGAACCGGCCGATTCGCCAATTGCGCAACCCGCTTGATCACTTTTCTGACAGTTGCTTCATCATTAAAATTGGAATTTTGCAAAGAATTGGCCAGTTCGAGTACATCTTTCATATTGACGCCGGTTTTTTTCTCAATATTTTTAAAAATATGATCCATTCTGAAATTCGTCCCCTCCTAAATTGTCGAAATGTCCTGTATAACAGGCCTTAATATTTTATGAAAATGAAATGAAAACGTGATGAAGAAAAAGTACAGTCCGCCTTCTAAAAGGCGGACATCCATCCGTGACCAGCACTCACCATTAGTATTGTAAAAGACTTACAGATTAGTATTTAAAACAGGAACAACCAACGATAATCAACAAGATGAATAAAACGACGATTAGCACAAAGCTGTTATTATGAAAACCGCCGCTATAAGGATAGCTGTATCCACCATATCCGCAACCAAAGCCCATTTTTCTGCACCTCCTCCTTTATTCATCACTATACTGTATGAAGCAATTCCTCATTTGGAGTGGACACATAAGATGGGCAAGTGCGGATTTTTTAGGTGGGGTTTCAACCTGTTTTGATTCCCTTTTCATTTCCCTATCAAATTTGTTTTTCAATCTTTTCGATCTCTTTTTCAAATTTTGCCGCCGTTTTTTCAAGGTCTAAAAGCTCCCTGTCTTTTTTCATCATCCAGCTTGAACATTTTTGCTGCACTTTGTCATGTTCTTTGTACATACCTTCGATCCATTTGACGAATTCCTTTTCGAGCTTGTTCATATTTCCCTTTTTAAAACCCTTTTTTCCCACAGCCGCAGCCACCGGAAGTCGTTGAATTGTAAATTTTTATTCCGAATGGATGTATTTTCTTTTTCATCATCTTCTTTTTGATCGCATTTTCTTTCGTCGATGAACTGGAAAAAACTTTTATGTTTTCTTTCAATATGTTTCTCCCCTTTCCCTCAAAATAAGAACCTTATTCATCGTATGAAGAATAAGGTTGATCTGTGTTCTTTCTAATCGTTTTTGACCACATCGTCCATCATCCAAAAATGAAATTCCTTTTGGTTGTTCTGTTCGTTTTTTTCCTTCACAAAATATTCCTTCCGTTCCTGAGGTTCAACTGTTCCTTGAATGGCTTGCGTTTCCTTTAAAATTCGGAAAAACCAATCTTCCTGTTTTTGTTCGTCCTCCTTTTTTTCATTTTCATCCAGATGATGATTTTTTTCAGCTAATTTTCTTTTTAACACTTCGATTTTTTCTAAAAGCTTTTTTCGTTCCTCCCACTTTAAATTTCGATCATTGCTCTGGCGGTGCTTTTCGATCGTTTCTTTTAGCTTTTCGTTTTCTTTGATTGCTTTTTCAAGCTCCCGCTCTTTTTCCTGCAATAATATTTCCAATTCTATCGATTCTTTTGCCTTTTCTTTATAAAACGCAAGCTCCGCTCTCATCCGTTGCAAAAATTCTTTATTGATTTGCGCCATCTATCTCACCTCTCACTGTAAATGTATGAGCTCAAATAAAAAATGTTGACAGAAGCCTACTAAAAAGATACAAATGGCTTTTTAAATGAATTTTTAAAACGGGGCAAAACCATTCTTTTAATGGAAAGAGAATTTTTTAAAAAATTAAATTTTCCGCTCCTGTCACTGCACATTTAACCAGTTTGCTCATAATATACAGTAGTCCGACACCTAAGAAGGTTTTGGAAATCAGAATGATTAGGAGGTAACAGCATGAGCCATTTGGGACATGATACAGAGAGATTATGTATTCGCGTTCCGAAAGTTTATGACTGGGTGAACCGTCAAATTGATCTTCCTCAGTTAAGCTTTAGAAAATTATCATCCATCGGTTTTAATTTCGATGGAATAGCAGGGACATCGGAAGATCCGTTTTCACTGTTTGAAGATGGGCTTTTAAATGTCAATTGCTACTTATCAGACAGCTTGGGAAATCCTGTTGATCCAAATTCACCAAATTCTATAACGGTGACAGAAATCGTTCAGCCGCAAGGTCGTCAATCGGTAGTCGTTCATTTACCAAAAGGAGGAAAAATTACCCTTCAAAAAGTAAAAGTTCTGATCAGAGGGTATATTGTCGTTGCGATCTCCGATTTGCAAGGTACTGTCACTAGTGTGTCAGATGCTATTCCATTTGCAACGGTTCAAACTTTCTTCCTATGCGCGCCGCCCGGCACAACATTAAACAGCCACGTTTCCTATTTTGAAACTGACGCTAACTTGATTTGGGATAATAAATCATTCAGCCAATTAGACATTTCTATCACGATCTGTCTAGATGTGCAAATGGAAGCCCAAGTGAAGCTTGAGGTAGAAGGAAAATTTTGCAGACCTCGTCGGGAACTTCCTTCATCTCTTACATGCGCAAACCCGCAAATTCCGCCGCAATGTCCGGAAATTTTTCCAAACGACGATTACGCCTTGGAGGAATAAATTAATTGCAAAAGGGGACGCTCTCCCCTTTTTATTTTTCCTCTCATTTTTCCGGGAAAGTGTTAAATGAAGGAAACATACATATGTATAGTAAAACTGCTCTTTCAAAGCTGGCGGTAGCGGCGCTTTGTGAGTTTCCATCCTTTTATAGCAAATTGGGCTGTTTTGAAACGCTTATCAGCCAAATTCCGTACATCACGCTTATTAATGATCTGAGGTTTTATCATTTATACTATTTTCCTGTTAAATCGTTAAATAAAAATTCTTCTGTTTGGAGGAAATGGCAACAAACTGTTTTCCACTTATATTTTTTTATTTGTCCGAGGAGGAGATTCAATGAACAAAATAAAACGGAACAAACAGGATTATTTACAGCTTCAGCAGCAGCTTATCCACTATAAATCCGAAATTTCGAAATACAAAAATGAATTGGCAAGCATGCAAAATAAGCTGCTGCAGGAACAGGAAAAAACGGAATATTACAAAGCAGTCATCCGAACCAGCGAGCAATATCGCATCGCAAAAGAACAATTTGAACATGAAATCCTTTCCGTTCAATCCCAATTAAAAGAAGCTGAGAAACATGTTGAAAAGATCAGCAATCAGCTTTCCATTGTTGAAGAGGAGCGAAACGACCTATTAAAACTGCTGAAAGCAGCTGTCACTGGTTTATTAAAGGAAAAGCAAGCCGCTGACAAAAAGATTCAAGACCTTTTGTTTGAAATAAACGAAAAAGAACGATTGATCACCGAATCGAAAAAAGAGCAGCTTCGGATCGATTTATTAACTGCTGAACGAAATGAACTTTTAGATGTCTCTCAATTTTTATTCCAATCACTTTACGAAAAAAATGTCCAACGACAAGAGAATGAATCTGTCCAAAATGAAAAAAACGCCTCCATAAACGATCCGATTCGCGCTCAATTTTCGTATTCGATTGTTCTTCCTCGTGAAAGCGATGATCCGGTAACGATTCTTGGCAATGCCTTGATGGAAAACATCACAGAACAACCTTTGCATTATCCTGTATTATGCATTCACATTCATCCCCATCAGCACGTTCAATTCAGCGGAAAAATCATTACAACCAAAAATCAAAACGAAAATGATTTCAACTATAATACTCATTCTTCCTTGGAATGGGAGTATTTGCACCCGGAATGGCGAAAGCAAATTCAAGAAAAAGGGGAATACTGGCTGAAACCTAGTGAAAAATTATCGATCGAACCAAATGAAAAAATCTCTTTTGAAGGCTTTCACATTACTTTCCCATTCGATGTCTTCGATGAAGCGCTGGTGATTGAAGGGTTTGTATATTGCCAGGAGAAGAAAGAAGGCATTCCGTTTGAAAACAAAATTATTATCAATTAACAGACGGTCAAGTTTATGAAAGTTCTTTATATTCCTTTCGGTTATAAAAGAACTTTCATTTTTTGACCGTTTCTTTTTTCACGACTTTAACAATCTGTCCTTTCCACACAATCATTCGAAATTGGCTGCTTACCTTTCAGCGATAGGCGGCAAAATTCATTACAGGGTGCTAGTCAGAATAAGAACTTTGCCGCCAGAAAAACTTTTTGACGCTGAAACTTCTCGTAAAGAAATGCAGCCGCCATGTCAGTCTCATAAATCAATGAAATTGAGATGAACGGATCAAATTCGTAAAAAATTCAGGTTTTCTTACACTTTTCCGTTTTTTTGAATCGTCTATTGCTAAAGCTTCGACTTAAGGGACATGCTCCACAGTGGTGTTTGAAATCAGCAAGAAATTATTAAAGCTTCCGGCTGTAAATGTTTATTTATTGCGTTCATAAATGGGGTCAAATTGCTCCTTTTCGTTCCTGACAAAACGGCAACTTTCATCCCCTTTCCCTTTCTTAACACCCAATTCCGAGAGTGAGCCGATTCCGCTTGAGGGGCATTTTAAGCTGTAAAGGTTCATAGGTTCTATATCGTCCTGTCGTTTCTGACCAAAATGAACCCCTTTTATTTCCTTACACCCAATTCCCAGAGTGAGCGATTCCGCTTGAAGATCATTTTAAGCTATAAAGGTTTATAGGTTCTATATCGTCCTGTCGTTTCTGACCAAAATGAACCCCTTTTATTTCCTTACATCTAATTCCCAGAGTGAGCCGATTCCGCCTGAGGGGCATTTTAAGCTGTAAATTGTTCATGGTTCAATATTCGTTCCTGACGAAATGAACGCTTTTCATGTCTTTAACAAACCATTCCCTTAGTTTATTCAATTCGTGCTTGAGGGACATTGTAAATGGCGACAATCAATCAAGTAAATGTTCAATAATTCCTGCCAAGCCTGAGATCGCTAAAATAACTGTAATCGGATAGAAAATGCCGTTTATATATTCATTTCCAAAAAATAAAATGGCGGCACACCATATTCCTGTGCACCAATAGCAGCTTAAAAGCTCACCGATCCACAATCGAAGTCCTTTTCCTTTCGGTCTGAAAAAAGAAACGGTTTCTCCTGTCTCCGCTTTTTCCTCCACAATTGTTATAAATGGAGCGCGCAAAAAAGAAGCAATTTTATCAAACACTATAATTCTCGTTAATCGAAAAGTTGCCAATGCAATGAGAGCAAATGAAAACCAATGCCATTCCATCGGAATCAATACTCCTTTCGTTCCCCAACATAGTGAGAAGACTTGTATCGTTCAAATAAAAAACCCGGCATAACCGAGTTCTCCATTTTAATTCCCTAACACTTTTATGTCTAAAATACTTTTCGATTTTATTTTCAAAGGTTCATTTTGATCAAATGTACGGATTTGAACGACATCGTTTTCCTTTGACAAAATAATTCCTTTGTATGTTTTCTCTACTGTTTTAATTTCACATACGTTTTTATACACATGCTCCGGAAGACTTGAAAAGAAATCGATCTTTTCATGAACCGTCATATTTGCCAATTCTCTTCTTCTTTTATAAATCTCTTCTTTCGTCCATGTACTCTTTACCGCTTGCTTAGAATTATTTGCAATTTTTTTTAATAACGTCGACTGCATGGTCACTTCAGGTTTTTTTATATTCGGCTGGACAATATACATCAAAGGTTCTAATTTTTCTTTTTTAATCAAGTTTGATCGCCACCCTCAAATATGATTTCTCTCATTATTTTATGACACGATAGAATGAAATCATGACGGAAATCTAACTTTTTCTTATGACAAAAGAGCATTTGAAAATCGCTGCACATTGACACAAAAAGTCGTAACAGAACATCAACAATAAATCCAAGCTTCACGGCTTGAAATAGTGGCACCTTGAAGCTGACAGCAAAATTTCATTTTATCCTACCATAAAAAAAGATTAATCTTGTGCGAGTAACGCACACAGATTAATCTTTTTCAGCTAGCTTAATAACCTAAAATATGAAAACCTGAATCAACATGAATCGTTTCCCCTGTAATACCGCGGGAAAGATCGCTGAACAGGAACAACGCCGTGTCTCCAACTTCTTCTTGTGTTGTGGTTCGGCGCAGCGGAGCACGTTCTTCTATTTCCTTCAGAATTGAATTAAAATCACTGATACCTTTTGCCGAAAGCGTACGAATCGGACCAGCGGAAATGGCATTGACGCGAATATTTTCTTTACCTAGATCGTTCGCCAAATATTTCACGCTAGCATCCAATGACGCTTTCGCAACTCCCATTACGTTGTAGTTTTGAACGACTCGCTCACCGCCCAAGTAAGTTAATGTAACAATGCTTCCACCTTCTGTCATCAAAGGACGGGCTGTTTTCGCAACCGCCGTTAAAGAATAAGAACTGATGTTGTGGGCCAACAGGAAGCCGTCTCTTGTTGTGTTCAAATATTCACCGCTCAGCTCTTCCTTATTCGCAAAGGCGATACAATGAGCGATACCGTGAATCACACCAACCTCGCTTTTAATTTTTTCAAAACACTGCTCGATTTCTTCATCCTTTGTTACATCACAAGGAAGCACGAGATAATCTTCCCGTCCTAACGAATCTACAAGCTCTCGAACCGATTTCTCCATTCTTTCGCCCACATATGTAAAGATCAATCTTGCTCCTGCTTCATGCAAAGAGCGGGCAATTCCCCAAGCAATGCTTCGCTTGTTTGCAACACCCATGACCACAATGTTTCGGCCTTCCAAATTCAATTTCATGGAAAATCCTCCTAAACATTATTACAAGTTATTAATACCTGATCATAATTATAAAGGACAAAAGAGAAAAAAGCCAGAACATATATGTCCGGCTTATGTTATTTCGAAGCAGCTAAATTTCTTTTATATGCCCAATGATTGGTAGGACCGTGGCCGCCTCCAATGCCTAGTGCATTTTCTACAGCAAGATGGATGAACTCTTTTGCGGTTTTTACGGCTTCGATAACGTCTTTACCTTTGGCGAGCTCAGCTGTCAGCGCAGCAGAAAAAGTGCAGCCTGTTCCGTGCGTATGCTTTGTGTTTACATAGTTGCCTTTAAATTCATAAAAATCATGCCCGTCAAACAACAAATCAATGATTTCGCTGCCCGACGGCTGATGTCCTCCCTTTATGATCACATGCTTTGCTCCCATTTGGCAAATTTTTTTCGCAGCTTCTTTCCGATCATCAAACGATTTTATCTCGATGCCCGTGATCGCTTCCGCTTCCGGGATGTTCGGCGTCACAATAAACGAAAGCGGAATTAAGTCGTTAATGAGCGCGTTGATGGCAGACTCTTCAAGTAATGGATGTCCGCCTTTTGCAATCATTACTGGATCAACGACAATTTTTTCCCATCCATGCTTTTGAACTTTATTTGAGACGATTTGGATGATTTCTTGATTAAAAAGCATTCCTGTTTTGACCGCATCTGGCGATAAATCTTCAGCAATTGCATCAAGCTGACTGATCACCCCTTCAATCGGAACAGGGTAGACGCCATGAACACCTAATGTGTTTTGAGACGTAACGGCCGTGATCACGCTCATTCCGTATACATCCAACTCCTGAAAAGTTTTCAAATCTGCCTGAATTCCCGCGCCTCCTCCTGAATCGGACCCGGCAATCGTCAACGCTTTTCCAATGGTCATAAACACACCTCCATTTAAGCTCCGAAGTAACGTTGATAAATAGCTTTTGCTTTCTCTTCTTCCTTAGTACCGTGAATTAATGCTCTTCCGTCTTGAAAAAGCACAACGCGGAAATCATCCGCCTGAAAGGAAATTAAATAAGCATTTCCTTTTAAGTCTTTCACGATCGGGCGCAAACGATTGGTAATTTCTGATAGCGAAATCTTCTGTTTTTGCTGCGGACGTATTTGTACGGTATTCCTTCCGCACAAAACCGCTGTTTTTAATCCATTTTCAACCGACAAATATGGATATGTCGGGTGATGTCCGCACGATGGGCAGTCGGCCTTTTTTAATTTTGTCATGTCCACTGCAGAATGCTCCCTTGTCCAAACATCAAATGAAACTAACTGCTTGGACACCTCTCCGCTGACTAAATATTTCAGTGCCTCTGCTGTTTGATAAGAGGCGACGATTTGCACCGCCGGGCTGATCACGCCAACTGTATCGCACGTCATTCCGTCAGACGGAATCGCTTGGAGCATACAATGGAGGCATGGTGTTTGTTTCGGAACGATGGAAACGGTCATTCCATAACTTCTCACTACTGCCCCATAGATCCAAGGTATTTCGTGCTTCATCGCTAAATCATTGATGAAAAATCTCGTTTCAAAATTGTCAGTCCCATCGATGATAAGGTCGACATCCTTTACATGTTCAATAAAATCAATTGAGAAATCGCCCACAATCGCTTCAATCGAAATGTTCGAATTGATTTCCTGCAAATGTTTTTTGGCAGCAACCGCTTTTGGCAGCTTTTGTTTCGCATCCTCTTCCGTATACAGCTGTTGACGCCCGAGATTGCTCCAATCGACATAATCACGGTCAATGATGGTTATTTTACCGATTCCAGCACGGGCTAACATTTCAGCGCTTGCACAGCCGAGTGCTCCAGCTCCAACAATGAGCACATGGCTTTTCAGCAATTTTTTTTGTCCCTCTTCTCCAATAGGAGAAAACAAGATTTGGCGAGAATATCGTTCCATTATGTCGTTAACATTCCTTCCGTTGGACTGCTTGCTTGTGCATACCGTTTTTTCGGAATGCGTCCTGCTTCATATCCAAGTCTGCCTGCTTCAATCGCCAGCTTCATTGCCTTCGCCATTTTCACAGGATCTTTTGCACCGGAAACAGCTGTATTTAATAAGATACCATCTGCTCCCATCTCCATGGCGAGTGCGCAATCTGCCGGCGAACCGATTCCGGCATCAACAATGACTGGAATATTTGCTTGCTCAATAATAAATGATAAATTGAGAGGATTGACAATTCCTTGGCCTGATCCGATCGGAGATGCTCCCGGCATGATGGCATGAACCCCTAATTCTTCAAGCTTCTTCGCCAGAACAACATCGTCTGAAGTGTATGGAAGAACAATAAACCCTTCTTCCAATAACATCTCTGATGCCTTCAATGTTTCAATCGGATCAGGGAGAAGCGTTTTATCATCTCCAATTACTTCCACCTTAATCATATCACATAATCCTGATGCCTTCGCAAGCTTGGCGATTCTGACTGCTTCCTCCGCAGTTTTTGCCCCAGCCGTGTTCGGCAGAAGCGTATATTTTGATAAATCCAACATCTCCAAAAAATTTGGCTGTGAAGGCTCGTAAATATTCATTCTTCTGACGGCAAATGTCAAAATTTCAGCACCTGAGGCTTCCACCGCTTCTTTTTGTATCTCAAAAGACGGATATTTTCCAGTTCCTAACATTAATCTCGACTGAAATGTTTTATCACCTATTTTTAACATGAATCATCATCCCCCTCCAACAAAATGGACAATTTCAATTTGATCACCATCATTTAATGTCTGGATACTGTATTGTTCTTTTGAAACAATTTCACCATTTCGTTCAACGACAACAATTCTTTCCTGTAATTGAAAAAAGTTCAGCAAATCTTCAATGCTTCGAACACTATTCTCCACTTCCATCTGCTGGCCGTTGATGCGAAGTTTCACCGTTTCATCACCTCCCTTTCGCATCAGAAAGCAATCTGTTTAAAGAAAAGGTATGAATATAACGCTCATATTGATTCGTTTTCAAAATCATGTCTTTTACGATCAAGCTTGTAATCGGCGCTAGAAGAATGCCGTTTCGATAATGGCCGGTCGCAAAAAAGATCCCCTCATGCTCCGGGTGCTCGGCAAAATACGGCCAGCCGTCAGCTGTTTGCGGCCTGAGCGACGACCAAGCACTAACGACCGGTTCAGACCCGATTTCTGGCATAATTTTCTGAACCTTTATCATTAATTCGGATACTCCTTTGACTGTCGGATGCGTATCCCAGTCGTTTTCATAAGAAGTTGCTCCAATAATAACGGTGCCGTCTTTTTTCGGTACGATATAACAGTGCTCGTAAAACACTGTTTTGTTGATCACCAGTTTTTTCGGTTTTATGGCTAAGCATTCTCCTTTAACGGGCTTCATTGGATTTCTCAGCCCCAGCTTTTCAAAGAAAAAGCCACTCCAAACTCCGCTTGAAACGACGACTTTTCCACATATAAAAACTCCTTGGGAAGTGACAAGCTTGTATGCTTTTCCCTCTTTAATCACGTCGAAAACAGGACATTGTTCAAAAATAGATGCACCATATTTTCTAGCGCCTTTCGCATATGCGTGGCAAACAGATGAACCTTTCACTTGGCCGTCATGCTTAAGCCAAAGAGCTCCCGCAATGTCTTCAGAAACATGTGGCTCATTTGCCAGTACGTTTTCCCTTGAATGCCATTCTAGTTCATTCTCATCTGCGAGCGATTGCAGAAAGCGGCCTTCTTCCTCAGTAAATGCAAGCCGATACATGCCTTCCTGCACAAGCTCAATATCCACACCAGATTGCTCCAATAATTCTTTTGCAAGGCTCGGATATAAATTTCGGCTCTCTAAGCATAGCTCAAAAAATATGTCTCTTTTTTCATTTTCAGAATGGGCACCCAGCATTCCTGCTGCAGCGGATGTCGCTTTACCTCCGATTTCGCCGCTTTCAAACACGGCGGTCTTCAGCCCTGCTTTTGATAGCTCATAGGCGATCCCTTGGCCGATGACCCCTCCCCCGATGATTCCAACATCAAAAACGTTCATTTTAAAAAGCTTCCCCTTTCCTGAAAAGTTTGGCAGCGCTCTCTGGATCTTTCGAAGAAAAGATATAGGACATAACGGCAATACCGCTTGCTTTTTTTTCTAAAACCTTTTGCATATTATCAGGCGTGATCCCACCGATGGCGATAATAGGAATATTGACGTGTCCAACGATTTTCCTAAGCAAATCTGTTCCCTTTGCCGGAAGTCCTTTTTTACTGTTCGTTTCAAAAACGTTTCCGAAAAAACAATAGTCTGCTCCGTCTTTTTCTGCTTTTACCGCTTCATCTAATGAATGGACGCTGACACCGGCTTTTATTTGCGGAAAAGCGCTTTTCACTTTTTTTACCGGCAGGCCGGTTCCCGGAAGATGAACATTTTGAACGCCTGTTAGGAGCGCAACATCGAGCCGATCGTTGATAACAAGCTGTTCTCTCCTTATCCCGTTTGCCAAAAGCTGTTCTACAAGATGAATGATCTCACATGGTCTTTTATTTTTTTCTCGTATATGAACGTAATCAACATGATCTGATATGGACAAAATTATGCGTATTAGCTCGTTGACCGGTTTTGTTCCGTCTGTTACGGCATGAAGTTCCAACATTGTACATTCCTTTCATGAGAAAGACGCTCACACTCGTCTTTCAAGGTTCAAAACTGGAAAGCAGCTGTCCAAGGGTGAGACTGGAAACAATAAAAAACCACCTTCCTTGCTGGAAAGTGGTAATGGAATATCAGACATATGTTTCAAATTCCCACTTCCCTACGCTGGCATCATCCAGATCAGGTTCAAAGGGTCTTAAAGTCAACACTTTAATCTCAGCCTTTCCAAAGGCTCCCCTAGTGGATGCTTATTAAATTTTCATACTAATTTCATGCTATCACAATTTGTTTTGTTTGCAAATATTATTTGCTAAATTCCAGCTCATCTTTTAACTCATTTACATATTTGCGGGAACCCGTTACAATCAAGCGGTCCCCTTTTTTCAATTCGGTATCGCCGTGAGGCACAATGGAATCTTCACCTCGAAAAATCCGGACAAAGATACAATCTCCTGTAAACGGAAAGTATCGAAGCTTCATTCCATCATATTTTCGGTTATTCATATTAATTTGATAAAGAGAGTTGTCTTGGTTTGTTAAGATCCGCATAACGCCAGGCGATTCGATCAAAGCCCTGAGCAGCGTTTTTGTTGACAGCATGACGGAAAATACGCTGATCCCCTTTTCTTTTAATGCTTGATCCAACTCCGGGGAAGAAATTGAGGCGATGACCTGTTCTACGCCGCATTCTTTTGCATATGTCGCAATTTCCGCATTTCTTTCTTCATCCCCAGTAGCCACTATTACTATATCAGCTTCCATTATGTGGTGTTCATTCAATGATTCTATCGAATAGTCTTTCAATTCTTCAATTTTAAACACCGATTGAGCAGTCCCGTTTTCAATTTTGTCTTGCTGTGTATGATATACGGTTGCTTCATACAAATTTTTGTCCAATTCTCTTGTGACTGGAAGGGTCATTTGATTTGCACCAATAAAAGCAATTTTCTTTTTAGGCTGCACCGCCATTTTTTTAGGGAATAATTTTTTAAATCCTATCGGCGTGATAATGCTTGTTAACACGGCAACTACTATTAGTGCGTCAGCCATTTGCTTATCAATCAGTTCGATTCGCTGTCCAATTTCAGCTGCCGCAATAACTAATGATAAAGTAGCAGTCAACAAGAACGCCGCCGCAATCGTTGTATTCGTATCATACCATTTTCTCAGCACAAAAACGGGAATAAACTTTGAGATCAAGAGGGCGAGAAATAACAAAGGAATTAACAAAAGAAGGTTCGGATCTTTGATCAATTCCCATAAATCCAATTCCACCCCTATCATGACAAAAAAGATCGGGATTAAAAAACCGTAGCCAAACGAATCTAGCTTTTGCACCAAGTCTGAATTAGGCGATAAAAGCGAGACTAAAACTCCCGCAAGGAAGGCGCCTAAAATATTTTCTGCCCCAAGCGTTTCCGATAAACCTACAAGTGCGAGAATTAACGTAAAAACCGCCCTTGTTCCAATTTGAACCGTTCCTTTTGACATCGATTTAATAAAGGATCGACTTTTAAACCTTTTGCCAATGAAGTAAAGCAGTACGCCTGCTGCAAACAAAAGAAGCAGAAGCCACGTATTGCTTTCTCCTTCGCTGTTTAAGGAGACAAAAACCGCCAGCAAAATCATGGTGACAAGGTCGGCTATGACAGCCACCAGCAAAATAATTTGGCCGATGGTTGTTTTCATAATTTGCTCGTCTTTCAGCGTCGGCACTACTACTCCTAAAGAAATCGTTGAAATCACTAACGTCATGAAAAAGGCATTGCGGATAAATCCCATCCACATTAACAAATACGATAAAAGTAATGAAACAACGAAAATGCCAAGAAAAACAATTGACGCAACCAAAAAAGTATGAGGAGCTTTTTTTCCGTTGGACAGCTTTTCTTCTTTTTTCTTCTCTTTGGAGAAAATGGTGAAATCAATCTCAAGCCCGCTTAAAAACATGAGAAATATAAATCCCAGCGTTGAGAGAGTTGACAGCCATACATCTTCTTGCACTAAATTAAATCCCGTTTTCCCGATGATTAATCCGACAATAATTTCCGCAACGACGACAGGAATGAATGCCAGTTTGAACCGATGCAGCAAAATCGGGGTTAAAAAAGCGCCTACCAACACGATGACAAGAGAGGTTACTGCATGTGATTCCATATTACGCCTCCTTTAGCTAATTTTGTTAGAGCAAATAGTTCATAAATAGTGTCGCCATGCCAAAATAAATCAAAATGCTGATCATATCATTAATCGTTGTAATAAATGGACCGGAGGCCACAGCCGGGTCAATACGAAGCCTGTGCATGACAAGAGGAACAAACGCCCCGGCAATTGTCGCAACAGTCAGCGTTGACAATATGGAAAGACCCACTAGCAGTCCTAAGAAAAATTTCTGCTTCCAAATAAAAATTGTCAGTGCAACAACAATTCCGCATACTGTTCCGGTAATCAAGCCGGTTCCAGCTTCTTTGAGAATAATTTTCCACACGCGTTCGGAAGTGCCTTCGCCTGTTGCAATTCTTCTTACGGCAACAGCGAGAGCTTGTGTTCCTGTATTTCCAGCCATCCCTGCAATTAATGGTATAAAGAGCGCTAAAGTTGCCACTTTGTTCAACGTTTCTTCAAACTGGCCGATTAGGCCGGCGGTGAACATTCCTAAAAATAGGAGAATAATAAGCCATGGCAATCTTTTTTTGGCAGCAGAAACAGCATTCGGATCATATGAATCTACATCCGAGACAGCGGCCAGTTTCGAATAATCGTCAGAAGCCTCTTCGTCCAGCACATCAATAATATCATCAACAGTTATAATTCCAACAAGACGATGTTGAAAATCAACAACCGGAAGAGCCAAAAAATTGTAGTCCTTCATCTTTCTTGCTACTTCTTCCTGATCATCCGCCACAGATACCGAGTAGACTTTCTTTTTCATAATGTCAGCAATCAAAGTATCGTCTTCATGAACAATTAAATCTCTTAACGACAGGACACCAACAAGATGTTTCTCTTCGTCAATCACATATAAATAATATATTGTTTCCGCATCAGGAGCTTCTTTCCGCAGCAAGTCCATCGTTGACTGCACCGTATAATTGGCATTAATGGCAACGAACTCGGTTGTCATAATACTTCCTGCGGTAAATTGTTCATAATCAAGAAGCTCGCTTATGCTTTTGGCAGTTTGAGCGTCCATGATGGTTAAATAGCTGGAAATTTTCTCTTTTGTCAGCTCACTTAATACATCTGCCGCATCATCAGCGTACATGTATTCCATCATTTTGGCGGCAAATGCCGGATGCATTTCCTCAAGCAGCGATTTGTAGCGGTTTTTATCATCCCTTATATTTTCAAAAACATTCGCCATTTCTTCCGGAGATAGAATTTGATATAAAAGCATTCTATCCGGCTGGTCAAGTTTTAGAAAAAATTTTGCCTGATCATATGGATGTAGCTCAAAAAACAGCGAACGGAATTCCTCTACATTGTTCTCTCTCAGCTTGTCAATCATCAACTGTCTGTATTCCGGTGCATCTGTTTTAGGCTGCATAAAATCTCCTCCTTTCCGGAAAAATATCGAAAAGTTTTGTGTTTTACTATATTAACAAATCTATCTGATTTTGTCGTACATTTTTTCATAACAAAAGCATGCACTTACAGGCGCGCATGCTTTATTATTTTTTCCATATCAGGAGGAAGCTTGCAAATATACGTCAAATTTTTATGCAAAACGGGATGATAGAAGGACAGCGACTGACTGTGGAGGGCATGGCGGTCAATTTCTTCTTTTTGTCCACCATAAAGCGAATCTCCTAAAAGCGGATGACCTATATAGGACATATGTAGACGAATTTGATGAGTTCTACCAGTTACAGGCTTTACCTCAACAACCGTTTTGTCAGAAAAGCGGCTTATGACCCGAAAATGCGTAATAGCTTTTTTTCCATCCTCCCTGACAGTTCTCTCGATGATGCTATCGTTCTTTCTTGCAATTGGCGCATCGATGGTGCCTTCGTCTTCGCTGATCCTTCCATGGACAATTGCGATGTATGTCCGTTTTACCGCTCCTTTTTGCTGTTCCTTTGAAAAAAGAAAATGGCTGTAGCGATGTTTGGCTACAAGAAGCAGCCCGGATGTATCCCGGTCAAGCCGATTGACGATATGCACCGTAAGATTTTGCCGCTGTTGATCATAATAGTGTAAAAGCCCGTTCGCAAGACTTCCTGACGGATGCTCTCTAGACGGAATGGTGGACAAAAACGCCGGTTTATTTACAATAAGGCAATAATCGTCTTCATAAACAATGTCCAATGGTATGTTCTCTGGAATGAGCGACTGGCTTCTCTTTTCTTCCGGAAAATGGACGGTTACTTGATCGCCTTCTTGTAAGACGTATCGGACATTTTTTTCGTTCCCGTTAACGACAATTTTTCCACCGTTAAATTTAATATCTGTTAAAGCGGATTTAGAAATATGATGCTCCCGCAAAAATTCTCTAAGCAGCCAGCCATGATGTTCTTTTTTGATGTCCCAATGAAGCTGAAATGTCCCCATGTTTTTTCTTTCCTTTATCTGTCGCCAATAAACGAGTCCCGGACCCGCTTCCAAAATGGGAAAGGCCGAAATCTCGCAAACCTTACCTTTTCCTGTGCGACCCGGCATTGGATGGACCTGACGTTTTTGTGAAGAAGTGTTAAATGATCGATTGTAATTTGAAAATCAACATCATTGACAGGCTTTAGCATACACGTATGGTGGTCAGGCAAAATTAACGGCGAGCCGATTGTCCGGAACACCCTGTTGTTTATGGAAGCCATTTCTGTTAATTGAATAGCCCGCAGTGAAGGATGAATGAGAGCACCGCCAAGCGCTTTATTGTAGGCGGTGCTTCCTGTCGGTGTTGAAATACACAACCCATCTCCTCGAAATGTTTCAAAGAGAAGCCCTTTAATTTCTATATTCATGACGAGAGTCCCTTCAATGCTTTTCACTGTGCATTCATTTAGCGCAAGGTAGGAGGCTTCACTCCCGCCATTATGCCGGACCACCACTTCAAGCAATGGATATTCAACGATCTGAAACGGTGTTTTAGCAATTGCAATCACCATTTTTTCAATTTCATTCGGGAGCCAGTCGGCATAAAATCCTAAATGCCCCGTATGAACTCCTATAAACGCTGTTTTATCCAATCGTTTATTATATCGATGAAATGCATAAAGCAATGTTCCGTCTCCCCCGACGGAAATCACGATATCCGGCTGATCTTCATCATATTGAAACTCGAAATCGAGCAAATAGGTTCTGATTTTTTGCGCCAAAGCATTAGATGTTTCATCACCTTTTGATGTGATCGAAAACTTCATTTAAGAATCATTCTCCTTTTTTATGTTGTTTCTGTTTTGCGTGAAAATATCGCGTGCGCTTCTTGAATTTCTCCCCGTATTTGCGACATTTCCTCGTCCAGCCGGTAAGCTGCTTCAGCTGCGCGCTGCAAGCGGATTTTAATCTGTTCAGGTATGTTCCCGCTATATTTGTAATTTAAAGAATGCTCAATCGTCGCCCAAAAATTCATGGCAAGCGTACGAATTTGAATTTCAACCAAAACCTTTTTCAATCCCTCGAACGATTGAACTGGGTAGCGGGCCACAACATGGTAAGAGCGGTAGCCGCTTTCTTTATTTCGGGTTATGTAGTCTCTTTCCTCCACGATTTCCAAATCATGCCGATCTCTTAGCATTTGAACAACCAATTGAATGTCGCCGACAAATTGGCACATCATTCGGAGACCGGCAATGTCCTGCATTTCTTCTTCTATTTTATCAAGTGGAATTTGTTTTCGCTTCGCTTTATCTAAAATGCTCGGCACAGGTTTTACCCTGCCTGTCACGAACTCAATTGGAGAATGCTCTCCTCTTAGTTCAAATTGGGAACGAATCCCTTTTAATTTGACCTTTAATTCTTCCACTGCCTGCTTATAAGGCGCTAAAAATTGCTCCCATTCCTTGTAGTTCATAAAGCCCTCCTCCTAATAAAACACGCTTTCGACCATTTTTTCCATCTCCTCGCCGTAATTTGCGTTTCCCTTTATATTTTCAAGCAAAAACTCGAGCTCCTCGTGAAATTGGGTAAGCAAAATTTCTTTTTCTCCCACTTTAGCATAAACAGGAAGCTCTTCATTTTTGGCTTCTTTTAAATGAGGCCAAATATCCGATGATAAATCTATGTAAAGAAAGTCTTCGCCATTATCCAATATGTATATAAAAGAAAATTGGTCTGAATCTACCAGCATCTGTCCTTTTGCTGCGAGATTCCCTGCATCATGGACTTGCTCCGTTTCGAGCAGCAATTTGCCTTCCGTTTTGCTAACCGCCAGCACTTTAATTCTTTTTTTCATGCTGTTCACCCTTCCAATCAAACATTTCAAGTTCATCTCATGTATATTTTATTGTATCATATTCATAACTACATTACCTTATTTTGATATTAATCATAGAGAGGAATGCCCGATGGTTCAAGAGCTTGAGATAGAATTTAAAAACCTGCTTACAAAAGAAGAATTCCACCGCTTAGCTGATTTTTTTCAATTGACCGAAAAAGATTTTGCCGAGCAGGAAAACTATTATTTTGACACAAAATGTTTTACGTTGAAAAATCATGGCGCCGCTTTAAGAATTCGTAAAAAGAAGGATCAATATGTTTTGACATTAAAGGAGCCTTATCATGTCGGATTGCTGGAAACACACCAGTTTTTAACCGATCAAGAAGCAGTTTCAGCCATTCATGAGTCAGTCTTTCCGAAGGAGGGATCAGTGGTCGAAAAAATCAAACAGCTTGAAATCAAGCCCGAAAGCCTTTTTTGTTTCGGTTCGCTCATTACAAGCCGGGCAACAAAAAAATATAAAAATGGTGAAATTGTTCTCGATCATAGCCGATATGAAAATAGAGAGGATTTTGAAATCGAATTTGAGGCAGAGGATGAAAAGGAAGGAAAGCAGCAATTTTTGGAGATTTTAAACAAACACAACATCCCGATCCGTCAAACAGAAAATAAAATAAAGCGGTTTTATTCCGCAAAATTTTCAAAGGAGAATTTGTGATGAATACAAACTATAATTTCAATGTTCTGTTTGAGCTTGAAGTCCTTCGTCTTTTGTCAGGCCAATCCGATGGGCCGCAAACAAAAGATGCAGCAATTTCGCTGAACTTTCAGGATGTTTTAAATGCCTTCATCGAACAAGATGTACAATCTGAAACGGCCAAAGAGAATATTTCACTGTCTTCCTCCCAATCTGCCAAAAAAACAAATGAACAGAAACAGGTTTCCGCTGATCTAAATGAAATCATTCAGAAGATGGCTCAAAAATACGGTGTCGATGCCAAATTAATCAGAGCTGTGATTCAACAGGAGTCAAGCTTCAAGGCAAATGCCGTCAGTCCTAAAGGAGCTGCCGGCTATATGCAGCTCATGCCTTCTACAGCAAAAGCGCTCGGTGTAAAAAATCCGTTTGATCCTGTGCAAAATATCGAGGGCGGCACAAAATATTTAAAACAGCTTTTAAACCGATATAACGGTAATGTAAAATTGGCGCTGGCTGCATACAACGCCGGTCCGGGAAATGTCGACAAATATGGAGGCATCCCGCCATTTAAAGAAACGCAAAACTATGTAAATAAAATTACTCAAAAATATTTTGCGTAAAAAGGTGCAAACAAACAGCACCTTTTTCTTTTTCATTAAAAGTAGTTGGAAACATTTTATCCAATCGATTTCGGCTAATCTTCGATAGCTGCGCTTCAAGCCGCAAGTCCTTCTATGTTCATTTCACAGCAAGCACAACATATTTGCGGAAATAGCTCCCGCTTTCGCTATTTATCCTTTTGTTTGCATTGCCTCAGCCAACTCCTTCAAAGCGATTCGTTTGAGATAAATAAGTTATGTTGATAAAATAAATGTAACATCATTATTAACGAATGATTCCAAAGGAGCTATCACCATGACAAAACCACCCTTAACTCCATATGACGCGATTGGAGAAAAGAAACTTCACGCTCTAATCGATGCTTTTTACAAAAATGTTAAAAAACATCCTCTTTTAAAACCTATTTTCCCGGAGGATTTAACGGAAACTGCCAGAAAGCAGAAACAATTTATGACGCAGTTTTTAGGTGGTCCGCCACTTTACACAAAAGAACACGGACATCCTATGCTCAGAGCCCGCCATCTTCCATTTCCGATTACGCCGAGGAGAGCAGAAGCATGGCTCTCATGTATGCGAAAAGCAATGGACGAGGTCGGACTTGACGGGGAAATACGAGAGTTTTTCTACGATCGGCTTGTGGTGACCGCCCATCACATGATTAATTCGAAAGACGAAGATCAGGAGGAGTATTCAGTTGAAACCTGACAAAAAAGACGAAGTGAATGCTGCTCACTTCTTTTCTCATTGTCACAGCCATCCAAAAAAGCCGATCGAGATTTATATGTTTATTGATCCGCTATGCCCTGAATGCTGGGCGCTTGAACCGTTTATAAAAAAACTGCAAATCGAATACGGCAGGCTTTTCTCATTGCGCCATATTGTTTGCGGAAAGCTTGCTAATTTAAACTTAACAAAACGGCGGAAACCGAAAACAATTGCCCAATCATGGGAGAAGATAGCGAGCAGAACCGGCATGTCATGTGACGGCAACCTTTGGCTTGAAAACCCTATATCATCACCCTACAGAGCTTCCCTTGCTTTAAAAGCAGCGGAGCTTCAAGGGAGAAAAGCGGGCATCCGTTTCTTGCGGCACTTACAGGAAGTTGTTTTTTTAGAAAAGCAAAATGTCTCTGATCAAAACGTTCTCATACAAATTGCTAAAAATGTCGGCCTTGATGTCAATGAATTTGAGAGGGACTTATATTCCGAAAGTGCAAGAAAAGCACTTCAATGCGATTATAAAATTACAGAAGAAATGGACGTGCATGAAATTCCTTCCCTTGTCTTTTTTCATTGCCGTGAAGAGAAGGAAGGATTAAAAATTACCGGATTATATCCTTATGAAACATATGTTGATATTCTTTGCGAGCTTGTCGGAGATAAACCGAAGCCGTCTCAAGTGCCGCCAATAGAGATTTTTTTAAAGCATTATAAATTTGTCGCAACAAAAGAGATTTCCGTTGTGTATAACATGACTGATGAAGAAACGGAACGTGAAATGAAAAGACTGCTTTTAAAGCAACTAGTTGAGCGGGTGCCTGTGAAATATGGAACTTTTTGGCGCTATATCGGGCAGTGAGATTGAGGGGTTTAATTCAACGAAACGTTCCCCATCGGCTTCTATGCTGATGGGGAGAGTTTTTAACCAAAAATGTAAGCGCTTTATCTTTATTAAACAATTAAAAAAGAAACCACAAACAAACGTTTGTGGTTTCTTTTTTGTCTTATGACAACAAAGGGGATGGGAGAAATTTTTCACGGTCAAACAAAGGGGTAAATGTTTGTTTGTGATCAATTTCACGTTTTTAATATAACAAATTCCTTTTTCAGTTTGCAAGAGGGGAAAACAACAATTCACAAATTTGTCACAAAACATGAAGAACGGGCAAGCTGCATACAATATACAAAATCTTTTTCCTCGTTTTAGAACATGTGTAGGAGGGAAAAATCGTGAAAACATTTTGGCTCATAATCAGCCTGCTGCTCGTCATCTTCGCTTTTTTTTATAATCTGTTAGGATTGATGAATCTCGCACCGATTTTCGTTTCTGCCCCCCTGCTTTTTATTTCTCTTTTCATATCGTTTCTTCTGTTTAACCATCGAAAAACGTTCCGCGGATTTTAAGATAAAAAAGAGAACGAGATGATGAACTGCATCTCAATTAGTAGATACAACTGACAATTGGAGGTGCAGTTTTTATATGAACGGAAACAAAAAAGGCATGAGTCCAGTTCCAGATCGAACTCATGCCACTAATTTTTTGGATTCAGATGATGCTCCTGTTTTCTTTCACTTTACTTTAACAGCAGCTCCTCCATCTCCGTCAGCTTTTCTTCAAATACTTTGCATGCATCTTCAATCGGCTTGGTTGATGTCATATCGACCCCTGCTTTTTTCAGCACATTAATCGGATAATCAGAGCTTCCCGCTTTCAAGAAATTAATGTACCTTTCAACGGCAGTTTCTCCTTCCGATAAAATCTGCTTGCTCAAGGCGCTTGCAGCACTAAAGCCTGTTGCGTATTGATAAACGTAAAAATTGTAATAAAAATGCGGAATTCTTGCCCATTCTAAGCCTATTTCTTCATCGACGACAATGTTGTCACCAAAATATTTTTTGTTTAACTCATAATACGTTTGCGTCAAAAATTCCGGTGTGAGCGGCTCTCCGTTTTGCGCCTTCAAATGGATATAATGTTCAAACTCAGCAAACATCGTTTGGCGGAATACCGTTCCTCTAAACCCTTCAAGGAAATGATTCAGCAAGTATAAACGTTTCTTTTCATCATCGATCGTGTTGAGCAAATATTCATTTAACAAGTTTTCATTGCATGTAGAAGCCACTTCCGCGACAAAAATAGAATAATCTCCGTACGGATACGGCTGTGTTTTTCTAGTATAGTAGCTGTGCACCGAATGGCCAAGCTCGTGAACAAGTGTGAATAAATTGTTCACATTATCTTGCCAATTCAGCAAAATATATGGATTTGTTCCATAGGCGCCAGAGGAGTAAGCTCCGCTTCGTTTCCCTTTATTCTCCTTAACGTCAATCCATCTGTTTTCAAAGCCTTCTTGTAAAATGCCGACATATTCTTCACCTAATGGAGCAAGCCCCTTCAATACGATGTCTTTCGCTTCTTCATACGTGATTTTCATATCGACGTTTTGTACAAGCGGCGTATAAAGATCATACATATGAAGTTCATCAAGCTTCAGCGCTTTTTTCCGCAAATCGACATAACGATGGAGCAGCGGCAAATGTTCATTGATTGTTTTCACTAAATTGTCGTAGACTTCCTCCGGAATGTTGTTGGCGCTTAGTGCAGCCTGGCGGGCATTCTCATATTTCCGCACCTTCGCATAAAAATTATTTTTCTTAACAGCTCCGCTTAATGTGCTGGCAAACGTATTTTTAAATTTTCCATATGTTGCGTATAATGCTTGGAACGCATCGCGACGGACTCGTCTATTTTCACTCTCCAAAAACTGGATATAACGGCCGTGAGTGATTTCCACTTCTTCTCCATTTTCATCCTTAATTGCTGGAAATTCCAAGTCCGCATTATTTAATTTTCCAAACGTATTGGAGGCAGTGCTCAGGGCTTCCGCAGCTTGAGCTAAAATGGCCTCTTGCTCCGCATCGAGCACGTGCGGTCTTTGTCGGTTGATTTCGTCCAAGGCATGTGCATAAAGCTTCAATTGATCATTTTCTTTCAAAAATTGCTGAAGCTTTTCTTCTTCAATGGATAGTATTTCCGGAACGATATAGGATGAGAGGCTGGAAGCTTGTGTATAAAGATTTGCTGCCCGATCATTCAATCCTTGATAAAAAGAATTAGTTGTATCTTGATCGTAGCGCATATGGGCATATGTATAAAGCTTTCCAAGCCTCTCCATCACGGAATCTTGATAAGAGAGCGCCTCATATAACAGATCGGAGGATTGACCTAATTTTCCTCTATATTCACCGATTTTTGGAATTAGCTGCTTTACTTCTTCAAATTCTTTTTCCCATTCATCATCAGAAGCAAAAATATCTTCTAGCCGCCAAGTATACTCAACAGGGATTTCTTCCCGTTTTGGCAGCCTTTTGACAGCTGTTTCATTGCCCATTCTCGATTTCCCCCTTTAAAAAAATCAGTCTGTTTCCATCATATTGAAATTTTTTTCAAAACGCAATAAATCACTATGTTTATATTATTCTACAGCAGAAAAAAACATACCTTCCTTGTCCAAATAATGTCCAAGACGTTGTTCACGCTTTTCCATCGACTCCAAATGAAAAGGAGATGATGTTTTTCGAAACGAATATGGACCGATTGGCTGCAAAAATTTTAAATGGGAAAGAGTCGTTAAATATTCAATAATCGGCTTTTTTAAATCCGTTTTTACACTACAGCTTCTTTCTTTCATCCCTATTTTCTTAAGGTGCCAAACTAGCTTTTCTGCGTGAAATACTTCATCGGCGCGCAATGTTTCAATAAATAATAAAACTGAGCATTGCCAAATATAGACCGCCTCATCAACCATATAACCGCTTTTTAAAGGGATAAAAACTTCAACTGGCAGCTGCGATAAAGATAAGCCAACTGTTTCGTAAACCTTTTTTTGCAGCTTTCGCTCTTCGTTCGTCTTTTGAAACAGCGGCTTTAAGCGATATTGACTTATTTTCTTCAGCCAATGCTTCCATAAACCGTTTGCCGCCAGACTCTTTCCTTGCAAACAATCTCGAAAGAAAAACGACTCTGGGGAGATCATAGCAGATGCGGCAAAAATATTCTGTTTAGAAAACGGAATCAGATGGGAAAAAAAGATGAAGGTTTTCTTATCTGAGCAATAATTGATGATAAAAGGATGATCGTTTTGCGGGGAATGAAGAAACTGACAATGAAAAGGAGTCAGTCGATATTGATGTACGCCGACTTGCTTCATTTGTTTCCAGCCTAATATCCAAATCGGTTTAATTCGTTCTTTTTTGTAGCCATTTGTCCGTTTTATCACCTGATCAGGGGGAATATTAGAGCATTGGTATTCAATCGCATACCGTTTATGCTGAAAAGATACAAACAGATCCGCTCGTTGTGCAATAGAAGGTATAAATTTTTCCACTTCCGCAGCTAACCGCTGCCTTTTCAACCAAACATACAATTGCTTTTTTCCGTTCAAATGGTACGTGCTTTCCGCTTCCGAATCAGCCTGACAAGAGGCCGTTAAGTGGGCAAAATGAGGAATTTTGATTTTACCTATTTTTAATTTTACCGGCTCCTTGCAAGCCGGACAAAAAAAGGCATGCTCTTCTTTCAGTTTTAGAAGCCTTTCTGTCGACCAGTACGGGGCGGCGACATTTACTTTTTCGCCGTTTCGCAAAAGGGCAACAAGCATATAAATCATCACTTCCTTTCACAAATAAAAACATTCGACAAAAGGGAAAAAAATCCTTTCAAAAGCAGCGTTTTTCAAAAGTTTTAAAAGATGCCAGAAACACTTCATGGAAAAATATACTTTTTTCAAAAACGCATGCTTGCCGCTAAAGAGGCGGAAGTTAGATGTTGCTTCATTCGTTTCACATCGTGACGGCCGGCAATTCACCCGTGGTGTTGTGAAATCCGCTCAAATAGAGCTTTATCCTAAAAAAAACACCGCTGTATCAAAAACGGTGTTTTATAATAAAGGAGACAAAAGCCGCGACGTTGATTCAAACAGCTTTATATATAGCGGGCGTTTTTTGAATTGTTCAAGGTCGATGACACTTGAATTTTCAATGTCTCGAATATAATCCTCTACAAGCGTTTCAATGCTGTCCGTTCGGTATAAAAAAGCATTTACTTCAAAATTCAAATGAAAACTTCTCATATCCATATTCGCCGTACCGATCGATGCCAGTTCGCCATCAACAATAATGATTTTGCTGTGCATAAACCCTTTTTCATATTCGTACACTTTAACCCCGGCTTCTAAAAGCTCCGGAAAATAAGATCGCGACGCATAAAATACAATCCGTTTGTCAGGCCTTTTCGGAACGAGGAGACGAACGTCAATGCCGCTCAGCGCAGCAATCTTTAAAGCGGATTTTATATCCTCGTCAGGAATAAAATACGGTGAGGCGATCCATATCGAATTTTTTGCGGAAACGATCATCGAAAAGAACAAGCTTTTAATGACCTCCCACTTATTATCAGGACCGCCGGCGATTAGCTGAACGCCTCCTTCTTTATCGTCCATTTGAAAATGAGGCAGCAAATATCGATCGGTAAGCAGCTTCTGCCCAGTCATATAATACCAATCCTGTAAAAAAATAAGATTGAGCGTCCGTACTCCTTCCCCTTCGAGCATCATATGCGTATCCCGCCAAAAGCCGAAATACGGATTTCTTCCCAAATATTCATCTCCTATATTTAAACCTCCGACAAAGCCGACTTTTCCGTCAATCACAATAATTTTACGATGATTGCGAAAGTTAATATTGTTAGACAAAAACGGAAGCTTTACAGGTAAAAATGGAACCATTTCCACCCCGGCATCAAGAAGCTCCTTCCTGTATTTTTTGGACAGCTTCCAGCTGCCGACTGCATCGTATAAAAATCGAACCTCTACACCGTTTTTCGCTTTCTCGATCAACAGCTTTTTTAATTTTTGCCCAATTACATCATGCCGAACAATATAGTATTCAAGATGAATATGATCTTCCGCCTTTTGAAGCTCTCGAAAAATATGGTCAAATGTTTCAATGCCGTTCGTCAGCACCTTTGTATTTGTCCGAAAAGAAATCGGACTGCGGCCAAGCTTATGGGCAAGCTTAAATAAAAGGCGCTGGTGATTTCTCATGAATTTAATTTTATCTTCATAAGTATGAAAGCTGGTTTCAAATTTGGCATAAGCTTGCTCATCTATTAAAGCTTTTTTCTTAAATAGACGATGCTTCCGGACATTTCTTCCAAAAAATATATAAAAGAAGAAGCCTATTAATGGAAATCCCCCTAAAACAACAAGCCAAGTAAGCGTTTGAGTTGGGTGGCGGTTTTCCAAGAAAATAACAAAACCGATAAAAATGATGGATAACGTGAACAAAATGGAAACGGCTCCTAAAAACCATTCCTCCCAGATGTTCTTTGTTAAATACAAGATGATAGCTAGACCAATGGCAAAAACGATTACTTGCAGAAATTTTCTCATAAGCTTCCTCCAGGCAATCGATATTTCTTATCTCTCGATTTGGACATATTTGTTTGATCTGCGATATGAAAGCGTTCCTTAAGTAAAAAAGACCGATTTCGAACATGAAATCGGCAATTTAAGAAAAGTGCGTTTCGATTTGTTCCAAGGCATTGTCCTTCATAATCAGCTTTCCGTATTCTTCAAGACGGTGAATTGTCATCCTTGATTCCTGACCGTATTCAAGCATAATGCTGAGCAAATTTTCAATTTGTTCATCGTCTTTATCCGAAAATTCAACGAATAAATAATATTTTTGTTCAAATACATATAAGCTATTCAAAAATCCGTCCAAACGATGGGATGCTAACGAAATAACGTCTTCAAAGTCCTGAAACTTTATGACAAATTGCAATTGCGCCGTTTCATCTTTCTCATCTGAGGAAGATCGTTCAGACATATTAAAATGTTTGTCCAACAAAGATTCTATATTCTCATCAACCGGGATTTCTCTTAATTTTTCATCGACTACCGGAAGCTCCAGCTTTTGTCCGTCTTTTGACAGCTGTGCTTTTGTGACAATGACTTCAAGCCCTTTGTCATTGGCATGAACTTGAATCCATAACGGACCTTCAAGCGGAAAGTCTTCTTCATCATTAATTTCATCCATCATTTCCCAAAACAGCTCTTCGCTTCTTTCTCTGTTATACCAGATTTCTTCTCTGTCAAATCCTCGTTCTTCTATGTCAACATATGAAATATAAAATTTTACTGTGTTTTCATTAATGCGTTCGATTTCCATTTGAACAACCTTCCCTTCTTTTTAAATTTTTGGAAGGGACAATAAACCCCCGAATTCGTTGCACTTTTCTTTCCTAATTTAAAAAATTTCAAAATTTCATCGCGAGCACCAAGTTGTTCAATTCTAATTCTATTGTATGATAAATCACTTCATAAAGAAATAAAAAAAGCCTTGATTTTGAAAAAAACCGTTATTTACCTATTAAGCATAAAATATTTCGTTTTTCATATATATTGTACGAGCCATAATTTGAAAAGAGGTTGACTGATGGATGAACAATTTTTCACATCTTTATTCCTTATCATTGGCATTGACCTCATATTAGGAGGAGATAATGCCATTGTCATTGCGCTGGCATGCCGCAATTTGCCGGAAAATCAGCGGAGGAAAGGAATTTTATTTGGAACAATGCTCGCGATACTCAGCCGAATTTTGTTGACATTACTGGCTGTCCATTTATTGAACATTCCTTTTTTACAGTTTTTTGGCGGATTATTTTTAATGTATATTGCCTTTTTATTATTGACAGGAAATGAAGGTGAGCATACTTCCGTGAAAAGCCACCGCTCATTGTGGAAAGCCATCCAAACGATTGTTTTGGCTGACATTTTTATGGGATTTGACAATGTCATTGCGGTTGCTGGAGCAGCTGGAGGAAATATCTTTCTTGTCATAACAGGTCTTCTTATATCCATTCCGATCATTATTTGGGGAAGCAGATTTATCATGTCTGCCATGTCCCGATTTCCTTTGCTCATTTACGGGGGCGGAGGAATATTAGCTTATACAGCAGGTAAAATGATGGCAACGGATGAAAAAATGACCCCTCTGTTGAAAACTGAAGCTGTTGCACAAACTCTCCCTTATTTCACAGCTTGTCTCATCCTTTTCTTTGCCCTTCTGTACAATATAACAAAAAAATAACAGCCTTCCGCAATCTATTTTGCTTTGCGTACGGAAGGCATCATTCCCTTTTAATTTGCCATTCTCTGAGCTTCTCTCAGCTGGTAGGTGCGAATTTTTCTTGGCAGAAAGCGTCGTATTTCATCCTCGTTATAACCGACTTGAAGACGTTTTTCATCAATCAAAATCGGGCGGCGCAAAATTCCAGGGTTTTTCCGGATAATATCATACAGCTCCTGCAAAGGAAGCGATTCAACATCAACCTTCAATTTTTGAAAAACCTTTGAACGAGTGGAAATAATTTCATCTGTTCCGTCTTCTGTCATACGAAGAATTTCTTTAATTTCTTCGATCGTTAAAGGCTCGGAAAAAATGTTCCGCTCTCTATATTCAATCTGATGCTTTTCCAACCAAGATTTTGCTTTTCTACAAGATGTGCAGCTCGGAGATGTATACAATATTACCATGCCAATCACTCTCCTTTTCGAGAAAAATATAAGTGTATATATAAAAACTATGCCAATCTCACATTAAAATAAATTTAAAAAAGTAATTTGTATTGATTATTATACTATAAAAAAGCAACTTCGCCTATATGTTTTTATTTCTCAAATTATAACAAAAATGTTACAACCGGTGAATGATGATCATTTTCAAGGCCATTTTCTCAATTAACACCTCTTTTCTTTCTCTACTCTTCTTTTCCCCTTTTTTGGTTCGATCAAACGTGAAAAAGAAATTTTTTCAGAAAGACGCTGAGAAGTTGCAAAGAATACACAATTTTTTTATAATCATCTGTAAATGAATACATAGGCGATGAGAAAGAGAAGTACATGCCGAAAACAGTTTTCAGAGAGTTTGTGGCTGGTGGAAACAAACACTGTCCGGTATGGAAATGGACTTTTGAGCTCTCAGCTGAAATCAGTAAGCTGCGGCGTTTTTGTCTTGCGTTAAAAGACGAAAAGTGATTTCACATGAAAGTTTGTGAAATAATTAGGGTGGCACCGCGGTCCATTCGTCCCTATACGGACGGATGGGCTTTTTTATATATAAAAATCAGGAGGAGTTTGCACATGAAAACGATCTTTTCAGGAATTCAGCCTAGCGGCACGTTAACACTCGGAAACTATATCGGAGCAATGAGACAATTTGTAGAGCTCCAGCATGAATATAAATGCTATTTTTGCATTGTCGATCAGCATGCAATAACTGTTCCGCAAGACAGACTTCAATTAAGAAAAAACATTAAGAGCCTTGCTGCATTATATTTAGCAGTCGGCATCGATCCGGAAAAATCCACCCTTTTCATTCAATCGGAGGTGCCCGCTCACGCGCAGGCAGGATGGATGCTTCAATGCGTTTCTTATATTGGCGAGCTTGAAAGAATGACACAATTTAAAGATAAATCTAAAGGGAAAGAAGCTGTTTCAGCAGGACTGTTAACTTATCCGCCTTTAATGGCCGCCGATATTCTTTTGTACAACACGGACCTTGTTCCAGTCGGCGAGGATCAAAAACAACATTTGGAATTGACAAGGGATTTAGCCGAAAGATTCAACAAAAAATATGCAGACATTTTTAAAATTCCAGAAGTCCGCATTCCAAAAGTCGGTGCTCGGATTATGTCGCTTCAAGATCCGACGAAAAAAATGAGCAAATCCGATGCGAATGAAAAATCGTTTATTTCCCTGCTCGATGATCCAAAAAAAATTGAAAAGAAAATTAAAAGCGCTGTGACTGATTCAGACGGGGTGGTTCGTTATGATAAAGAGAACAAACCTGGCATCTCCAACCTTTTATCTATTTATTCAATTTTAGCTGGCGTGTCAATTGCCGAGCTGGAAACAAAATACGAAGGAAAAGGCTATGGTGAATTTAAAGCGGATTTGGCAGAAGTTGTCATTAACACTTTAAAGCCGATTCAGGAAAAATATTATGAGCTCATTGATTCTGATGAACTTGATGACATTTTAGACAGAGGCCGGGAGGAAGCAAACAAAGTAGCATCCAAAATGTTGAAAAAAATGGAGAATGCAATGGGATTGGGAAGAAAAAAACGAAAATAAAAGCGCTAGCGAACGAATGACGATTGATGATGGAGCTGATTAAACAAAACAAATATACTAGCTTAAAAAATATGTTCGATAAAAAGAGGGCGGCTGATATAGTGCCCTCTTCCTTAATTTACTTTCGGTTCTTGCTCCATTTCCCAAAGCTTTTCAAAGAAAGGCTGCCCTTTTATTAATCGTTCGCATAATTGTTCATGCTTTTGAGACCATCCGACAATCGCTTCCTCATAAAGCATAGTCCAAATTTCCTCAAAACCGAGTGATTGAATTTGACCATACATGTACGGATTCCATTCCGTATACCAATATTTCATTTCCGCCGTATTTTTTGTCGATTGCAATTGATCAAGAGCCATAAACAAAAGCTGTTTCAGCTGTCTTTCTTTGCGGGTTAATCCGTGCATATATTCAGGTGCAAGGGATAAAAGATGATAATCTTTTTTGTCTTTGTCATTTGTTTGTGAGAACTCGTATGATTCCGGCTCTAAATCCTTCACCATGTCATATACAAGCTGCTCTTGTCTTGGGATAAGCCGGCTTTTGCGAATTGGCGTCGTATATCCGATCGTATCTACTGCTAAAATGCCGTTGCCATCCGAAACAACAAAGCAATAATCTAGCTGAATTCTCTCATGGTTTTTCCGGGCGTATGCCTTCTGGTAAACATCCTTTAAAAGTTTTTCAGGCAGTTCTTTTAAGTCATTTTCAATATAATCATAAAGTTCTTTACTCACTTTAATCAGCGGTACTTGGTCTAACAGTTCAACCTTATCATCCTTTCTCCATTCATGAAAATGACAAACATTATAACCATTTTCTTCTCCTTCAAACCAGTTTACCCAAACATCGTACAAATTCAGCATAATTAGCCCCCTTACTACAAGACTGTTTGTCATCATTATGGTCAGTGGAGAAGGTTTTTATTCCAAATTTTTCATTGCCCAAAAAACTTTTCATCATTACGTATTCCACTTTTGATCAATGCGGATTTCAGGCCTGTCAGCTTTCAGAAAAGGACCATTCATGCACTTTATAAAAATAATTTTTCGGATGAAAAATATAGCCGTTTAACCGTTCAGGCAACGCTCGAAATTCCTTCGGATAGTATAAAACTGTATATGGCTGTTCATCCTCGATAATTTGAAATATCTCCTTGTAAATTTGTTTTCGTTCGCTTTCGTCCATTATTTTTCTAGATTTAGACAACAGCAGGTCGGCCTGTTCGTTTTCCCACCAAACAAAGTTCAATCCATATTCTCTCTGACTGGAATGGAAAATATCAAAATGATTCGGAAATTTAGATAACGACCATTCTAAAATCAACGCATCGTAATCCCAATTCGGCGGTGAAATTTGCTTAATTAAATCTTCCCATTCCCAAAACTCTGTTTTCACGTCAATTCCGATCTCTTTCAATTGTTTTTGCACGAGCAACGCAACTTTTTCGCGAACAACATTTCCTTTGTTCGTTTTTAACGTAAACGAGAAATCTTTTCCTTCTCGATCCAGTATGCCGTCCCTGTCCGTATCTTCCCATCCCGCTTCTTTCAGCAGCTTTTTTGCTTCTCTCCGGTTATACTTTAATGTTTGAATTTCGTCGGTAAAAATAGAAGCAATAGGCGTTTCTGGAATATGTGCTTCCTTTCCTTGTCTGTGCAAAATCTTGTGAACGATCGCTCTGCGGTTAATCGCCATCGTCAAGGCTTGCCTTACTTTTTTATCTTGAAAAAGTTCGTTTTTTTCATTCCAGCCGATAAACACATAAGAATGGGAAATGTTCGATTGAACGTCCAATCCTCTTAACCTTTTTATTTTTTTTACGTTGGATAGTTCTATTTCAGGGGCGTAATGAACCTCGCCGTTTTTCAGCTGTTTGTAAAGAGCTTCCTGGTTATGAACAATTTTATACTTGATTTGTTTGATTCGAGGCTTCCCTAAAAAATAATGTTCATTTGCGGCCAGCTCTACGAATCCATTCTTTTCCCATTTTACGAACCGAAAAGGCCCAGTGCCCACAGGCTGTGATGTATTAAACTTATGCTCCTTTAATTTTGCAACCTGTACATTTTTCAACAAATGCTTCGGCAATATGCCGTATGATAATGTGACTGGAAGAAAGGAGGCGTCTTTTTCTCTTAAACGGAATTTCACTGTATACTTATCAAGCTTTTCAATGCTGTCAATCATTTCAAAGTCTGAACTTCTTTCGCCATTATAATCAGGGCTTAAAGGAATGCTGTAAGTAAAAACAACATCATCCGCCGTTAATTCTTTTCCGTCATGAAATTTGACCCCGCGCCGAATAGTGACCGTATATTCAAGTCCATTCTCTGATTGCTGAATCTTTTCAGCCAGATGCGGTTTCGGCCGCAGCTGCTCATCAACTGTCACCAGTCCATCAAAAAGCATCCCTTCTAACTGCGAGCTTGATTCATCTAGAGAATACAAAGGATTAAAAAGCTGCGGCGATTCAGTTGAACCGATTATAAATGTTTCCGGAACAATCAGCGGATCGAGCTCTTCCTCCTTTATCTCCTTAACCGTTGGTTGCGGCTTTCTATTATAATCCAGACTTGAGCAGCCATGTAGAAGCAATAAAAATAAGAGAATCGATATATACAGCCATGGTCGTTTTAATCGTGCCAAATCCATTCCCCCATCATTGGAAGTTTCGTTCTATTTTTTATTCATATTCACAGTCTGTCCAAATTATTAATAAATATAGAAACAAAGGAGCCTATTCCTTTGTTTCATAGCTTTCCACGAATTGTTCGGCAGGCAAATAAAAGCTTTCTTTTGTTGAAAACGGTTTTTGTTTATAAAACGTTTGTACGATATCATATCCAATTGCGTATCCAAGCATGGTCGGATAAAAGCCTTTTCCGAACAAAAGCTGATCGAATAACGGATGGTCCCATTTTATGTCTTGATTCGGAACAATTAAATTTTTCCACCAGCTGTATAGTTGTCTCTTCGAATATTTTTTCACCCAATTTGTTACATGCTGCTCACCTATCGTTCTGTAAACCGTATGCTCCGCCAAACCTTCCAAAATAATCGCATCAAGAAGCGTATAGTCTTTTTCGTGCTTCGGATTTTTCCTAAGCCTGCAAATATGATGATATTCGTGAATCAATAGCGCAATGAGCTCATCATTTTTTACATCCGGCGATAAAAATAAAAACATTTTATCCTGAAAAGACAACCCCGAACGACCTTTAAAATCTCTCCCAAAAAAACTTTTTCGCTCTTCAACAGGAAAAATAAAAATAGGGACATCTGGACCGTTCCATCTTTTCTTTAACTTCAAAAAAATGTTATTTGCTTTTGTCCAAATATTCGAATCATCAGCCTTAACAAGCCAATGTTCATAGCCAGTTCGAAGCATGCCGTATTGTGACAGGTAGTGATGGATTTCCTCCGCTTGTAAATGGTGAAAATATTTCTCTAGCTTTTCACAAAGCTCGATTGGATTCCGGCTTTCCTTCAACCAGTTTTTTGTGTCAATAACTCCCAAATCTTCGCACCTCCTTTTCTACACTATTCATTAGAAAAGAAAGATGTTTGAATTTTTTTTAAAAAGAAAAACCGCTACTGCCTGTTTAGGCAATAACGGTTTCATATAATCCTTAATTTCCTATATGTTGACATCAGGCTTCTTCAAATTTCTTGAAAACGAGCGTGGCGTTATGTCCTCCGAAACCAAGGGAATTGCTGAGCGCCGCCCGAACTGTTTTTTGTTTAGCCTGATTAACAGCATAATCCAAGTCACAGTCAGGATCAGGTGTTTCATAATTAATTGTCGGAGGAATTATATTTTCTTTCACTGCTAAAATGGTGAAAATGGCTTCAACTCCTCCTGCTGCTCCAAGGAGATGACCTGTCATCGATTTTGTCGAGCTGACGGTTAATTGATAAGCATGGCTGCCAAAAACTTCTTTAATCGCCGATGTTTCAAATTTATCATTATATTCGGTGCTTGTTCCATGGGCATTAATATAATCGATATCTTCCGGTTTTAAGCCTGCATCTTGAATTGCCATTTTCATTGCACGTGCTCCGCCTTCTCCGCCAGGAGCCGGTTGTGTAATGTGATAGGCATCGCCTGTTGATCCATAGCCGACGATTTCTGCATAAATGTTTGCTCCTCTTTTTAAAGCATGTTCCAGCTCTTCAAGAACAAGTATTCCTGCACCTTCTCCCATGACAAAGCCATCGCGGTTTTTGTCAAAAGGACGGCTAGCAGTTTTCGGATCAGGATTTGTCGACAACGCTTTTGCTGCACTGAAACCTGCAAAAGCCATCTTGGTCAGCGGCGCTTCTGTTCCGCCCGTAATCATCACATCGGCATCGCCACGTTGAATTACTTTGAAGGCATCGCCGATTGAATTTGATCCTGTTGCACAGGCAGTGACTGTACATGAATTTGGACCTTTCGCGCCGATCGCTATGGACACCTGTCCGGCTGCCATATCAGGAATCATCATCGGAACAAAGAAAGGACTTACACGTCTCGGACCTTTTTCCAGAAAAGTTTCGAATTGCTGTTCATACGTCTCCATTCCGCCTATGCCTGAACCGATCCAAACGCCTACCCGTTCACGGTTTTCATTATTTATTTTTAAACCTGAATCTTCAAGCGCCATCAACGAGGCGGCTAATGCAAATTGTGTGAAGCGGTCCATTTTCCTCGCTTCTTTCCTATCCATAAAATCTTCAGGTTTAAAATCGTTTATTTCGGCGGAAACTTTGACAGGAAATATGTCTTTATCGACTCTCGTCAATTCTCCAATGCCTGATACACCTTTCAAAGCATTTTCCCAGCTTGTTTTCGCATCCAATCCAATCGGTGTCACGGCACCGATGCCTGTTACAACTACTCTACGTTTTTCCATATCATTACACCTCGCCTTTTTCGGTTTGTATGACGGAAAAAAAGCATTTTTATTTTTGATTGAATGATTTTACTGTCCCCATCTTAATGCAATGGCTCCCCATGTTAAACCTCCGCCGAAGCCGACCATCACAATAAGATCACCATCTTTTATTTTACCAGCTTTTACTTCTTCGTATAAAGAAATTGGTATTGATGCTGCGGAAGTATTCCCGTACTTGTGAATCGTCTTGGACATTTTCTCCTCCGGCAATTCAAGCCGTTGTCTGGCGGCTTCCATAATGCGGATATTTGCTTGATGCGGAATGAGAAAGTCAACATCTTCTTTCGTTAATCCCGCTTTTTCCAGTACATTAATGCTTGATTCTCCCATCTGCCGCACAGCAAATTTAAATACTTCACGCCCGTTCATCACAATATGGCCTTTTTCATATAAATGCTTGCCGCCGCTTCCGTCCGCTCCTAGCTCAAATGAGAGAATCCCTCTGTCATCACTTACCTCGCCTAAAACAACCGCCCCGGCACCATCCCCAAATAAAACACCTGTTGAACGGTCATTCCAATCCGTAATTTTCGAAAGCTTTTCGGCTCCAACGACAAGAATTTTTTTATAAGCTCCTGTTTGTATAAACTGCTCTGCCGTTGCCATCGCATAAATAAAACCTGAACATGCGGCGCTTATGTCCAAAGCAGCAGCCCGTTTTGCACCAAGTCTTTCCTGCAGAACACAGGCAACTGACGGAAAGGATTGATCAGGTGTTGCGGTCGCAACTATAATCATATCGATTTCTTCCGGGGAAATTTTTGCATCTTCAATGGCCTCTAATGCCGCTCTTGCGCCCAAATCCGATGTTTTCATATCATCTGAAGCAATTCTCCGCTCTTCAATGCCGGTTCTTGTTCGAATCCATTCATCAGACGTATCCATGATTTTTTCTAAATCATAGTTAGTCACAACTTTTTCCGGTATATAACGGCCTATCCCGATGATCCCAGCTCTCATCAAGAACATCTCCTTCACAAAAAATTATTATCAAATGTTATGACTTGGTACTAATTTTATATTATTTTTCTACTTATAGCAATATGCTTCATAACAGTTAACTACAGGTTTTCTTGTTTTTGACTGATAGATTGAGCTAATCGTCTATTCCTTACTCAGTTTTGTTTCATAAAATAGGATGAAAAGGAAAAAAGAACGGAAGGTGAAACGGGAATGAGTGATGAAAACGTAAACGAGCGGCAGGAAGATGAAAAAGAGAAAGCAGAAGCACCAGAACCCGATTTTTTTACCCAATTTATGTTCGGCCGGCAGCTTCCGGTTCATTCTGAAAAAACTTCCGAAAAAAACGAGCAAAACGAGCAATCAGACTATCAAAAAATTTTTGAGCAAGTCGATGATATTGTGACAAAATTATCTGAGCTGAAGCCAATTATTAAAGAAATAAAGCCGTTCGTCAATCAAATTAAAAAACTATTTAAAAATTAAGGGGATGAATTCAACCATCCCCCAAAATTTTTATTTTATTTATCTCACCATAGCATTATTCGTTAGGCAATTTCCCTGTTTTCTTATATTCTTCCACATATTTTAAAACTTTATTTTTAAATTCTTTATCTACTAGAGGGCTGAACTTCCCTAAATCAATCACACCATCTTGAAAATCAAAATATAAATTCCCGCTTTCCAGTTCGCCTTTTATAAATTTTTTTGCGACTAATAAATACAACTCATCCACATGCTGTACTGTGCTTGTTAAAACCATTTGTTCGCCCAAATCACTTTGATCTGAAACAAAGCCAATTGAATATATTCCTTTTTCCTTCACTTTTTCGATCACTGGCACGTTGTATCTGTCGCCTGCCGGATAAACAACATCTACATTTTCTGCGACAAGCTTATCGAGCTTCTCAAGCGCCAAGTCAACATGATCAAACCCTTGGACATATTCAATGTGAATGGTTACGTTTGGATTTTCAAATTGCGCCCCTTGATAAAACCCCTCCACTTCAGGCTGCCACTCAAAAGCGGCAATAATTCCGATTTCGTTTGTTTTTGTCATATGTGCTGCCACCATTCCTGCGAAAAAGCCCATGGCATGCGCCTCAAAATTTAAACTTGTGGCATTCGGGCCTTTTGCATCACCATTAAAAAAAACGAAATGAATATCTGGATATTGATCCAGCAAATCTCTAAAAAAACCCTCATATTCGTGACCGTGCCCGATAATTAAATTAACTCCCTTTCCGTGAAATTCTTCGACCGCCTCCCTCACCGCCGCTTCGGAATTCATTCCTTCTTTATAAAAAACATCTACATTCAGCTCAGACTGAATTTTTAACAGCCCTTTATACCCTTTTGTCCCCCAAACTTGATCATTAATCGTTTCAGGAACGAGCAAACCCACCTTTTTCAGTTTTCCTTTTTCTGATGCTTGTCCGCAGCCAACGAGAAATAATAAAATAAAAATGATCACAAACATTTTTTTATACATACCAAGCAACTCCTTTAAACCAGTGAACTGCATCATCATTGAAATGGTGAGGTTTCTCAATAATCGAAATGATTACATATCGATCTCAGCTAAGTTCAAAACGATCTTTTGAATTTACGGTCAATTTGATTGTCACGAAATATAGCTTATGAGGCGTTTCTCTAGGAAGCTTCCTCTTTAACACGATGTATATTTAGTACTAAAATTTTCACGTTTCACTTCATTCCTCTTTTATTTTGCTATACGCCGTCAATGAAGTAAAGAAATTTTATATTTAGGTATAAAGTCTGCGTGTATTTTGCAGGAAAAAATCTTTTAATTCTTGCAAACTCTTTTCAATGTTTTCGACCGTCTTTGGAACAACTAAATGATGTTCGCTTTTCGATATAGGCTTGTAAATGTAATGAAAAATGTCAAAAAAGCTCATCACCTTCTTGATGCGCTCTTTGTCGTCGGAAATCAAGTAAATTGTTTTTTTCGCAAACAAATCTTCGTCAAATTCTGTTAACACCGGAACTATTTCATCAATATGAAGAATGTCACGAATGACAATTTTTTCATTCGCATTCGTCTTGGAACGGCTGATGCCTGTACATTCCAACAAACTGTTCGAAATCCAATGGCCTAGCGGCTGCCAAGGTCCGAAAACGGTTGGAAGATAAACAAATAAATAAGGGAAAGTCCATTTTTGTCCTATTTGCTGCATCCAGCTGTCAATTTCTTCATCCCTATATTCCAGCGGATTTTCTCCTTCAAGAGAAAATATAAAAATAATCGGAGTCTGCTTGAGGGATGCGATTTCGACCGTTTTTTCCAATCGGTGTTTTTCAGCTTCATCGTCTATCGGTTGATGATCTGTTTGACAATAATAAATCAAATCATATTGCTTTTTGGAAGCATCCTCTATCCAGCTGTCTTCTTCCAATAAATGAAAATGTGCGTTCCGCCCGAGCCACATCATTTCTTCTTCGCATATTTTTTTTTGCAACGGATTTTTAGGAACGATTACCACTCCATCGACTAGTAATCCTTCCTCTACCAGTTTTGAACATATATGAAAGCCTTCAAATTGATGAACCCCAACAATTAAAATATGTTTACACTGCTTTAAGGCAGTTGACATTTTGAAAACCTCCTTTATGAAAAAACTATTATTGTATCGTATGCGAAAAAAGAAGAGATTAGTCCAATGCCCTTTTCAAACAAAAAGGGGGCAGCCTGCTCACTTATTGAGCATTTTCGCCCAGGCCTCAATTCCATTTCTATAAGATTCTTTCATGCTCTTTGTAAAAACTTCTTATCATATCATGGATCCGATTTATATTTTCCTGGAAATAAAATGTGAATTGAATTGGAGCTTTCAGCTGCTTTCTCCATTCCTCATATTTTTTTCCATGAATTTTATAGGAATAGCTTCCCCCGTTCATTTTCTGCCAGATGCCTACAGGTATTTTTGATACAAAGTCTTGTATACGGACAAAGGGATAATGGGTGACAGCTTTTTCATCTAATTGGTAAGCTTTTGATAGTTCTTTTATCATTTGTTTGTAAAAAAATTTATTCTTTTTCTCTTCCGCTATTTGGGCTTTTATGTCCAAACAAGGATTGATCATCACCGATGAACGGATGGAATTTGGCATCTCTTCCATCAACTGCAGCGCAACGAGTGCTCCTATACCTTCAGACAGTATATGGATTTTTTTATTTAAAATTTCTTGTTTCATGACAAGATGATAAAGCTGTTTTGCCAACAAAACGGCGTGAGAGCTGCCCCAATGGCGTCCGTAAAGATTGGAATGAAACAATGTATATCCGCAGCTTTTTAACGTATTGATCAGCTGACGCCGCCCGTAATGCTCCAACCAGTAGCTTGAACCATTTTCAACAAAATGGGTTCGATCGCCAATGATCAAGATGCCGAATCCGTTCGGCTTTTCCGGAAGATGAATGACATTCCACTCGTTTTCAATTTGAAAAAATCTTTCCGAAACACCTTCCATTTGCCCACCACCTTTCCATCGATGACCTTTTATAATGTATGTACGAAATGTCAAAAAGGCTCGCAAAAAAATCGCGAAACAACCGTTTTCATGAAAAATGTTGTATGATAATATAAGTAAAGACAGGAATAAACGAGGTGAAGATAATGAGATATTTCGCAACATTTTTTTGGACGTTTTTGCTTGTCAACATGGCCAGCTATGTTGTTTCTTCCATGACAGGCTCTGCATTCCATTTTTCAACAGCAATTATAATCTCTGTTGTTTTTACCGTACTTCTCTTTATAATTGGGGAGTTAATTCCGGCTGAACCTTCAAAAGAGCATTAAGAATTTGTCGAAATTGGCGAATTGCCAATTTCTTTTTATTTATAACGAAAATCAGCGATTAGATGCCTGCTGCTATCGGCGAAGCCTCACTTGTTACGTCATAATATAGACAAATTCAAAAAAAAGGGGATAGTCTAAGTAAGTCATTTTTGGGCTTAAGACATCCCCTGTGATTTTTTGTTTTCAATGGAGATTTGTCTTTGGACAGACCCTTACCAGTTAACTATACGTCAGTATATTTAAGATTTCAGCCTAGCAAATTTACATGAAGCTGTTACGTATACGTCAGCACAACTAAGATTGGCGGAAAAAACTTATAAATCACTACACTTTTCCAATTATAGTTTTCTAGTCTTTTAGGCAGAATTAGGCTTTGCTTAGTTGTGCAAACTCCCCATGAAACTAGCCTGATAGGAATCTCGCCCTGTTTTTAGTCTCCGAATCAGATTCCCCGCCGCCAGAACACAGTTTCCTATGTCTACATGGTCCGCACAAAAAAAGACCCCTCCTCGATTGAGAAGGGTTTTAATATCCATTTATAGCTATTCTAATTTTGCTGCTCCGCTCTTCTCATGAGCATGCAAATCCGTTTTTATAACAATTTCTTCATTTTCTACCCCTAACAGAACTTGGTCACGATCATGAACGGTTCCAGCAATAACCGCTTTCGCAAGTTTTGTCTCTACATGCTTTTGAATAAACCGTTTCAGCGGCCGTGCACCAAATACAGGATCAAATCCTCTTTTTGCAATGAATTCCTTCGCTTCATCTGTAATCTTTAGTGTAAGTTGTTTATGGGATAGGCGCGCTTGAAGCTCTTTTAAAAGTTTTTCTACTATTCCCTTTACTTCGTTCATTGTTAAAGGCTTGAACAGGATCGTGTCATCAATCCGGTTTAAAAATTCTGGCCGGAAATGCATGGAGAGCTCATCAAGAACTTTCTTTTTCGCTTCGTCTGTTATTTCCCCCTGATCATTTAAACCGGAGAGCAAATGCTGAGAACCGATGTTGGATGTCATAATGATCACTGTATTTTTAAAATCAACTGTTCTTCCTTTCGAATCGGTCACCCTGCCGTCATCAAGCATTTGCAGCAATATGTTAAACACTTCTGGGTGAGCCTTTTCGATTTCGTCCAGTAATATAACCGAGTACGGATGTCTCCGAACTTTTTCCGTCAGCTGTCCTCCTTCTTCATATCCGACATAACCCGGAGGTGCGCCGATCAGCCTTGAGACAGAATGTTTTTCCATATACTCCGACATATCAATGCGGACTATTTCGTCCTCGCTGTCAAAAAGCGCTTCTGCCAATGCTTTCGCCAGCTCCGTTTTCCCGACCCCTGTCGGACCTAAAAAGAGGAAGGAGCCAATCGGCCTGTTCGGATCTTTTATGCCTGCCCGCGCACGCAAAACTGCATCCGATACTAATTCAACTGCATCGTCTTGCCCGATGACCCTTTCTTTTAATATTTGTTCAAGCTTCAGAAGCTTTTCTCTTTCCCCTTGTACAAGCTTTGCTACCGGAATGCCAGTCCATCTTGACACAATACCGGCAATTTCCTCTTCTGTTACTTCCTCGCGAAGCATCTTGTTTTCCTCTTTCTGCTTCATTTCTTCTTCCAACTGTTTGATTTGTTTTTCCAGCGCCGGAATTTTTCCATGGCGCAGCTCAGCCGCTTTGTTTAAATCGTATTCATCTTCAGCATCAGCTAAATCTCTGCGTGCTTTTTCCAGCTCTTCCCTCAAGCTTCTAAGCTGTTGAATACCTTCGACTTCAAGCTGCCATTTCGCCTTCATTTCATTTGCTTTCTCTTTTAAATTTGCAAGTTCCTTTTGCAACTCTTCCAATCTGATTCGGCTGATGTCATCCGTTTCTTTTTTCAATGCAGCCTCTTCAATTTCAAGCTGCATAATCCTTCTCGTCACTTCATCAAGTTCTGTCGGCATTGAATCTATTTCCGTGCGGATCATCGCGCATGCTTCATCGATTAAATCAATCGCTTTATCAGGCAGGAAGCGTTCTGTAATATAGCGGTGCGAGAGCTCACTCGCAGCTACAATCGCCGAATCATGAATTTTGACTCCATGATGGATTTCAAACCGTTCTTTTAGTCCTCGTAAAATAGAAATCGTGTCTTCCACAGACGGTTCGCTCACAAGCACCTGTTGAAAACGCCGCTCAAGCGCCGGATCTTTTTCAATATACTTGCGATGTTCATCAAGTGTCGTTGCTCCTATGCAGTGCAGCTCACCTCTCGCAAGCATCGGCTTTAACATGTTGCCGGCATCCATCGCTCCTTCTGTTTTGCCGGCCCCGACTATTGTGTGCAATTCATCAATAAATAAAATAATCCGTCCATCGCTCTTTTTGATTTCTTGCAAAACGGCTTTTAATCTTTCTTCAAATTCTCCGCGAAACTTGGCTCCCGCAATGAGCGAGCTCATATCTAAAGCAAATATTGTTTTATCTTTTAATCCCTCCGGTACATCTTTTCGTACAATCCGATGGGCTAATCCTTCCACGATCGCTGTTTTTCCAACCCCTGGTTCACCGATTAACACCGGGTTGTTTTTCGTTTTTCTTGATAAAATTCGGATCACGCGCCGAATTTCTTGATCACGGCCAATGACAGGGTCAATTTTTCCTTCTTTCACCTCTTTAACTAAATCACGGCCGTATTTCTCCAATACTTCATAAGTGCTTTCTGGATTAGGTGATGTCACCCGAGCATTCCCCCTTATTTCCTTTAACACTTTCAATATGGCAGCTTTTGTTAAGTGATATTGCTGAAAAAGCTCTCTCACTTCTTTTGAGCTCGATTCGGAAAATGCCAATATAATATGTTCAACTGATAAATAATCATCTTGAAAATCTTTCCTTATTTCGTCCGCTTTTGCAAAAGCTTCTGAAAGAGTACGGGAAATATAAATATTTACCTCACCGTTTCCGTGAACAGATATTTTCGGCTTTTTTTGTAAATACACGTTGATCGCTGACTCAATTTGTTGTACAGGACATTTAAGTTTTTCTAAAATTCTTGGAAAAATCCCGTCAGACTGCCGCAGAAAAGCAAGTAAAATATGAAATTCATCCACTTCTTGATGTTCATGTTCTTTTGCGATTTTTTGAGCTTCTACCAGACCTTTTTGCAGCTTCTCCGTGAATTGATTTACATCCATACCGAAACGCCCCTATTTTGACTTTTTTTGACCTTTAATTTTATTATAACTTCTTTATAAATCAAGTAAAGCCATTCGTTTTCCGAATGGCTTAGCGTTGTTCGAAATATTACGGCTTGCGCTTATAGGTCCAAACCCGATTATGGTTGGATGTTTCGGGGAATCGATCTCCTGCTTTGAGTTCAACCTTTTTGGGATCGACCACCATCGATCCGGTCTCGCCGACTTCGATGTAAATTCCGTTGTTAGGTGCTTTTTGACCAGGCCTGAATTGACGATTTTGACCCATGAATCATCCCTCCTTGGACATTATTGTTGGCTATCAGAAGATTTTTCATGTATAGACAGAAACACCTTTGATAATTTTCATTATGTGATGTACTTCGAAACTTTACTCAACGCCCAAAATCGAACTCACTGCATATGGCATCCTTTTGAAAAAATCGTTTAAGCGTGCAAGCACCGAATGCTGGGTCAAAAGCTCTTTTTACTGTTTCTGTGAGAATCATTATTTACAATTATTCCCAAAATCGTCTCACCTGTCGTTCTTTTTTGTCTGGATATACATGCAGTAGAGTAAAACCTTTCGCCCCGGTTTCAAAAGAAAAAAAGCAGGAGATCATCCTGCTTTATCAACGAAAGATCTTGTTAAGCCATAATTTCTTTTAAAATTGCTTTTTGCGCATGAAGGCGGTTTTCGGCCTGCAAAAATACCGCTGATTGGCTTCCGTCCATCACTTCATCTGTCACTTCCAAACCGCGCGCAGCCGGCAGGCAGTGAAGGAAGCTTGCATCTCGTTTTGCTTTTGCCAGCAAGGATTGATTTACTTGAAACGGTTTAAATGCTTTCATTCTTGCTTCTGTTTCTTCTTCCTGTCCCATGCTGACCCAAACGTCCGTATAAATAATATCAGCATCCTGAACCGCTTCGTCTGGATTATGAATTAATTCGACTTTCCCGCCCGTTTCGCCAGCAATTTCTTTCGCCTGTTTCAAAATGCTTTCATTTGGCTCATAGCCTTCTGGGGCTGCGATCGTAAAATGAGCGCCAACTTTTGCGCAGCCAACCATAAGGGAGTGGGCGACATTGTTGCCGTCGCCAACATAAACGACTTTTACGCCTGAAAATTTGCCTTTCAGCTCATAAATTGTCAATAAATCAGCTAACGCTTGGCAAGGATGGTACAAGTCGCACAAACCATTGATGACAGGGACAGTTGCATATTCGGCAAGCTCTTTGACCCGATTATGGTCAGTTGTGCGGAGAAGAATGGCATCCACATATCGCGACAATACTCTCGCTGTATCAGCGATTGTCTCACCGCGCCCGAGCTGAAGCTCTTTTGAAGAAAGAGCAAGCGCATGTCCCCCTAATTGCAGCATTCCTACTTCAAAGGAGACACGAGTTCGAGTGGATGATTTTTCGAAAATCATCGCCAGCGTTTTCCCATGAAGGACGTTTGATAGCGGGTTTTGCTTTAATTTCAATGCTTCCTCGAGCAAATATTGAATTTCTTCTGATGTAAAATCAAGCAGCTTTAAAACGTTACGACCTTTAAGTGTACTCATAAACTCATTTCGACTCCTTTATCTGACAGTTCATGTAAAGAAATAGGCGTGTATTTGCTAACTGTTAGTGCACTTAAAAATGCCTGAAATGATGCTTCTTCCGTCAATACCATAATTCCTCGTTCAAGCGCTTTTTGTCGTCTTGCCTTTGCCTGATCGTTTTCTTCCGGATTATAATAAAGCACCGCTTCTTTTTTCTCAAGCCAACTTTCAAAATTATCCGTTACCGGTTTTATATAATCGAGTACATCATCTTTCTTATCTCCATCCACAAAAATACCGTCCGAATGAATTGGAAATAAATGATCGAATACCTTCCGCATCGCTTCCTCAACAGATTTGCCGACACACATTCCTTCGCCCGTCGATTTCATTTCCGGACCTAGTTTCATATCGACATCTGAATGGGCGTGCGTTGAAAATACCGGATATTTAATAGCCACATATTCATGGGCTGCTATTTGAGGATGTAAGTCAGTTAACATTTTTCCGGTTAAAATGGTTGTCGCAAGATCTACTAACGGCACTCCGGCAACTTTGCTGACGATCGGCACAGTCCGGCTCGCACGCGGATTCACTTCCAGCACATAAACGTCCTGACCATCAATTAAAAATTGAATGTTCATAATGCCTTTATATTGCAAATGTTGAACCATTCTTTCCGCATAGTCGGTCATTTTTTCTTTTATTTCTTTTGACAACGACACAGCTGGAAAAATCGCATAACTATCGCCAGAATGAACACCAGCGGGCTCGATATGCTCCATAAATCCCGGAATAAACACATTTTTCCCGTCAGCTATTAAATCAACCTCCGCTTCCTGACCAAAAAGGAATTCATCTAAAAGAAGAGGAAAATGATTTTCGTCCGTCTGCTCCACTAACGAAAGCAGCTCTTCTTGATTTTTTACCTTCACCATGCCTTTTCCGCCAATAACATATGAAGGTCTTAACAGGATCGGATACCGCAGCTTTTTCGCTTCCGATATCGCCTCCTCTTTTGTATGTGCCATTGCTCCTTGAATGTGCGGGATATTCGTTTCGTCTAATAGCTGATAAAATCTTTCTCGATCCTCCAATATGTCCAGAAGCTCAGAAGTTGTACCAAGCAGCTTCACGCCTGCTTTTTCAAGCTTCTCCGCTAAGTTGATCGCCGTCTGGCCGCCAAATTGGACGAGCGTTACGTCAATGTTTTCATTTTCAACAACATTTAATATATGCTCGACTGTTAACGGCTCAAAATATAATCGATCCGCTGTTTCATAATCAGTGCTGACCGTCTCAGGATTATTGTTGATCATGATCGCGTCATATCCAAGCTTTTGCAATGTTTGAATGCAGTGAACAGCACTGTAGTCAAACTCAACTCCCTGTCCGATGCGAATCGGGCCGGAACCAATGACAAGCGCCTTCTTCTTTCCTCTTGTGGAGACAGCTTCGTTTTCACCGAAAACGTACGTAGAATAGAAATAATTTGTTCTCGCTTCAAATTCTGCTGCACATGTATCAACCATTTTGAATATGGCTTTAATCCCCCACTCTTTACGGAGCTTTCGGATTTCTTTTTCTTCTGTCTTTTGCCAATATGAAATCGAACGGTCGGAAAAACCGAAAAATTTCAGTTCTTTTAAAAGGCTTGGAGACAGCTTTTCTTTTTTCGCTTTTCCTTCAAGTTCAATTAGATGGTTGAAAACATGCAAGAAATAATAGTCAATTTTTGTCTGGCTGTGAAGCTCATCTATAGAAACTCCTCTTCTTAACAGCTCCATTAAGATGAAAAAGCGTTCATCATCTGCATGCTGGAGGCGGTTAATAAGAGCTGACGTATCTTCTTTCACAAGCTTAGGCAAATAAATGCCGATATTATTTAATTCCAACGATTCCGCAGCTTTTTGCAGAGCGGCTTCCATCGTCCGTTCGATCGCCATCACTTCGCCGGTTGCTTTCATCTTTGTTCCAAGCTTCCGATCTGCTTTTGTAAATTTATCAAACGGCCAGCGCGGAAATTTGACAACTACATAGTCAAGTGCAGGTTCAAAGCTGGCATATGTCGACATCGTTAACGGGTTCTTCAGCTCCGCTAATGAGTAGCCAACAGCTAGCTTTGCAGCCATTCTGGCAATTGGGTAACCGGTCGCTTTCGAAGCAAGTGCGGAAGAGCGACTTACCCTAGGGTTGACCTCAATCACGTAATATTGCTTGCTTTCAGGGTCAAGTGCAAACTGAATGTTGCAGCCCCCGACCACCTTTAATGCATCGATGATTTTCAAAGCCGCCTGCCGGAGCATTTGATATTCTTCATCTGTTAATGTTTGAGATGGGGCAACAACGATCGAATCCCCGGTATGAATTCCGACTGGATCAATGTTTTCCATATTGCAGACGGTAATACAAGTACCTTTTGCATCGCGCATCACTTCATATTCGATTTCCTTAAATCCGGCAATGCTTCTTTCCACAAGCACTTGATTGATTGGGCTCATTTTAAGTCCATTTGTGACAATGGAAATAAACTCTTCTCGGTTGTAGGCGATGCCTCCGCCTTTGCCGCCAAGCGTATAAGCCGGACGAATGATAATCGGAAAACCAATTTCATCAGCAAATTGAAGGGCGGACGGAACATCCTCCACAATTTTGCTTTCCGGGATCGGCTCGTTCAAATCAATCATCAGCTTTCGAAATAGCTCCCGGTCCTCCCCTTTTTGAATCGATTCGATCGAGGTTCCGAGCAGTTTCAAGCCGTATTTTTGCAAAATCCCTGCCTGATCAAGCTCCACAGCTAGATTTAAAGCCGTCTGGCCCCCCAATGTTGCCAAAAGGCCGTCTGGACGTTCTTTTGCAATTATTTTTTCAATGCTTTCCACCGTAAGCGGCTCTGAATAGACCGCATCGGCAATTTTCGTATCGGTCATAATCGTTGCAGGATTGTTGTTAACAAGTACAACTTCAAATCCTTCTTCTTTTAACGCCAAGCATCCCTGCGTCCCAGAATAGTCAAATTCCGCCGCTTGGCCGATAATGATCGGACCTGAACCGATCACTAGTATTTTGTTTAATGATGTATCTTTAGGCATAGACTTTTTCTCTCCCTGCTGCTACATATGTGTCTAAAAATTCATCAAAAATAAAACTAGCATCTTCCGGTCCTGGATGGGCTTCCGGATGAAATTGAACAGACATGACTTTCAATTTTTCATGCTCAAGCCCTTCAACTGAGCCGTCATTGACATTTGTATATCGCAATTTAAGAGGTGTTTTTTCCAAGCTTTTTTTATCCACCACATAGCTGTGGTTTTGTGATGTAATAAATACGTTTCCTGTTTTTTGATCAATTACCGGATGGTTTGCTCCGCGGTGCCCGAATCTGAGCTTTGTTGTATTCCCGCCAAACGACAGGGCAATCAGCTGATTCCCTAAACAAATCCCGAGCGTCGGATATTGCTTCATCAATTGGTTTAATGTTGAAAAATAATTTTTCATTTGCTTTGGATCGCCCGGTCCGTTCGACAGCACGATGCCATGCGGCTTGATTTCAAACACTTTTTCCATTTGATGAAACGGAACGACTGAAACTTTACAGCCTCTTTTCAGCAAAGAATTCAAAATCGATTTTTTAAATCCAAAATCAATTAGCGCAATGTGTGTCGCACCATTGCCAAACGTTTCGATTTCGCTTGCAGAAACATCGCGAATCGGAAAATCGGAGAGCTTATCCTGAGAGTCGTATTGTTTGTCTTTTGAAATGACCGCATGCAATGTCCCTTTTGATCGGATTTGTTTGACAACAGCTCTCGTGTCAACATTTGTTAAATAAGGAATATTCCATTTTTGTAAATAGTCTTTTAATGAACGGTTCGCTTTATAATGGGAATAGTGTTCAGTCAGCTGAAAAAGGATGACCCCTTTCACCTGCGGCTTTTTGCTTTCAAAATCTTGATCATTGATGCCGTAATTGCCAATAAGCGGATACGTAAAAACGACGATTTGATCTTTGTAGGAAGGATCTGTCAACACCTCTTGATATCCTGTCATTCCTGTATAAAAAACGAGTTCCCCTTTAACAGGAGACACGATTTCATCCATCTTGCCTTCAAAAACTGTTCCATCTTCTAATACAAGATAACCTTGCATATTGAACACCTCTTTGATGTATATTTATACAACAATTTGCAAGAAAATTCTCCTCTTTTAGGAAGAGAAGATTTTTTCTTTTTTCAAAACAGAAGCAATAATGCCCAGTCCTAAATCAATTTCTTCATTCGAAACAGTGAGCGGAGGAAGAAGCCGTAACACATTGGATCCAGCTGAAAGTGCTAGAAGCCCTTCTTCTCTTAAAGAAGCAAGCACTTTATTGACCTCAATATCCAGCTCAATTCCAAGCAGCAATCCTTTACCCCGCACTTTTTTTACAGTAGGCACATCTCTCAAGTGTTCTGATAGACCTTCGAACAGCCGCTGACCTTTTTCCTGAACGCTTTGCAAAAAGCTTGGCTGAAAAACAGTTTCCAAAGTTGCTTTCGCAGCTGCCATAGCCAAATAATTCCCGCCGAACGTTGAACCGTGTGTTCCCGGTGAAAAACTTTCGATCAATTCTTGTTTTCCGATCATGGCTCCGACAGGAAATCCGCTTCCCAATCCTTTGGCGACAGTGATAATATCCGGAGAAATGCCGTAATGCTGGTAGCCGAATGCTTTTCCGGTGCGTCCGATTCCAGTTTGCACCTCATCGACGATGAATAATGCGCCGATCTCGCTGCACTTTTCTTCTACCGCCTGTAAAAATTCCTTCGTTGCAGGAATAACTCCTCCCTCGCCCTGAACCACTTCCAGCATAAAAGCAGCTATATCCTCATCATGAATGTTTTTCACCGCAGCTGCATCATTGTAAGGAAGATATTCGAACGTAGGAATGAGAGGACCGAACCCTTTATGTACTTTTTCTTGAGCAGTAGCCGTCATAGTCGCAAATGTTCTGCCGTGAAAAGACTGGTAAAATGTAATGATTTTATGTTTGCCGGTATGTTTTCTAGCCAGTTTAATGGCGGCTTCATTCGCTTCGGCGCCGCTGTTCGCAAAAAATACGGCATCTCCGCTTGAATGCTCCACCAATTGCTTGGCAACCTCTTCTTGAAGGGGGATATGAAAAAGATTAGAAGTATGCCATACCTTTTGCAGCTGTTCAGTGATGGCATCCGCCACTTGCTTCGGACAATGACCCAGGTTGCATACAGCAATTCCGGAAATAAAATCTAAATATTTTTTTCCGTTTGCATCATATGCATAGCTTCCTTCTGCTTTTTCAATCGCCACATCCCACTTCGCATAGGTTGGAAATAAATAACTCATTTGACCACGACCTCTCGTTTTTTCGTAATTTTCGTCCCGATCATTTTCCCTTCCTTAAAAATACGGTCGTTGCCGCTCACAATCATCACATGCTCAAGCTGATCAGAAAGCGCATCTAAAGCCGCCTGTACTTTCGGAATCATCCCGCCGTAAATAACCTTCTGTTCAATGAGTTTTTCGATCATCGTTTCCGTTGCTTCTTCAATAAGCTTGCCGTCATGTAAAATTCCCGGAACATTCGTCACAAACAGCAGCTGTTCCGCATTTATTTTTTCAGCAATTGCACTAGCAGCCAGATCTGCGTTGATATTTAATTTTTGCCCATCCGCCGTTATGCCGATCGGGGCAATGACTGGAACATAGTCAAGAATTAGCAGCGAACGCAATAGTTCATCATTAATCTGCTCGACTTTGCCGACAAAGCCAAGATTTTCTTCATCTAAAAATGACGAGACAATTAGCTGACCATCAGTGCCTGAAAGACCGATCGCTTTCACACTTTTTTGTGTCAACAGAGCCGTAAGCTGTTTGTTAATTTTTCCTGAAAGGACCATTTCTGCAATTTCAAGCACTTCTTTTGTCGTTTTACGCATGCCGTTGTAAAACTCGCTTTTTACATTTAATTTTGTCAACATATTGTTAATGTCCGGTCCTCCACCGTGGACGATAATGACCCGTTTCGTAGTTAACAGTTCTTTTATGCTGTCTAAAAAGCTTTCTGACAGCTGTTCCAGCATGCTGCCGCCAAGCTTAATGACAACAATCGGTTTATCATGTCCGGTAACTTGCATTGATTTTGACATACTCATATGTTAAATCACATCCCCATGCTTTTCCTTGTACTTCACCATTATTTAACATTACCTTGATTTCTACGATTTCCTGATCCAAATATTGGATCGCTTCTTGTTCCGAAAATGAAACTGGCAATCCGTTTTTAAATAATAAGATATGGCCGAGATACACTTCCATTTGATTCGGATCGAATTCCGCTCCGCTGTAGCCGGCGGCGCACAAGATTCTTCCCCAGTTCGCATCTTTTCCATATATTGCAGTTTTGACGAGGGAGGATCCGACAATCGTCTTGGCCATGATGTTCGCTTCCTGCTTTGATTTAGCCCCATTAACAGAAACTTCAATCAATTTTGTCGCACCTTCACCGTCTCTGGCAATTTGCTTTGCTAAATCTTCGCTTACTTTTCTCAACGCCTCTTTAAAAACAGGCCAATCTGGATGCTCTTCCGTCAGCATTGAGTGTTCAGCTTTTCCGTTTGCTAAAACAAGCACCATATCATTTGTTGATGTATCGCCGTCAACGGTTATTTGATTAAACGTTTCATCGATAACTTCTCGGAAAGCTTGCTGCAGCGATTTTTCATCGATATTCGCATCTGTCGTCAAAAACCCGAGCATTGTCGCCATGTTGGGATGAATCATCCCCGATCCTTTTGCTGCTCCGCCGATGGTCACCTGTTTTCCCTCGATTTCAAATTGATAGCAGGCAGTCTTTTCACACGTATCTGTTGTCAAAATAGCCTCGGCAAAGCTTTTGGCTCCTGCTGATGAACGTTCATATTCAATATTGTTGATCCCCTCTTGGACTTTTTCCATGTTTAAATATTCGCCAATTACTCCTGTTGAAGCGACAGCCACAAGATGATCTGCAATTCCAAGCTTTTCAGCCGTCCATTTCCGCATTGCGTATGCATCGCTTAAACCTTTTTCGCCTGTACAGGCATTGGCGTTGCCGCTGTTGACAATCACCGCTTGAATTTTGTTTTCCTTTGCAATGCTCTCTTTTGTCACAAAAATTGGGGCAGCTTGCACAACGTTTTGTGTGTAAACAGCTGCAGCTGTTGCTGAAACGTCACTATAAATGATGCCGATGTCTTTTTTATGAGTGTAGCGGATGTGCGCTTCATAGCCGCCTGCATAAAAGCCTTTCGGTGTTGTAATTGAACCGTTGTCTATTTTTCTTATTTTGGTTGTCACTAGAAGTCCTCCTTGATGTTATGGATATACTGGCAAAAAGTTTAGTCCTTCATTTTCTTGGAATCCTGACATAATGTTGAAATTTTGCACTGCCTGCCCTGCAGCGCCTTTCATCAAATTGTCAATGACAGATACGACTGTCAACCGACTTGTTCTTTGATCAAATGCAAGACCGATATCGCAATAATTCGAGCCGTACACTTCCTTTGTGCTTGGGAACGTTCCGTTTGTACGCACTCTCACAAATGGTGAATGTTTATAAAATGATTCATATAAATCTACTAATTTTGAAGTATTCCATTCTTCTAATAATTCAATATACATTGTCGCCATAATCCCTCTTGTCATCGGCACTAAGTGGGTGCTGAACGAAATGAAGCCGACTTTCTCGTCCCACTTATGAAGCTCCTGTTCAATTTCCGGTATATGCTGATGCTGATGTACTTTATAAATTTTGAAATTATCTTGTATTTCAACAAAGCTTGTAGCAAGCGAAGCGTTTCGACCTGCACCTGAAACACCCGATTTTGCATCAACAATGATCGAGTTCTCTTTGACGATTTTTTCCCGCACAAGCGGTGCTAGGCCAAGCAAGGTTGCAGTTGGATAGCATCCAGGATTCGCCAAAATTTTAGCGTTCTTAATATCCTCACGATACAGCTCTGTCAAGCCGTATACCGCTTCCTGCAAAAGCATTTCAGGCGCTGGTGCTTTTTTATACCATTTTTCATAATCATCACTATTTTTTAACCTTAAATCGCCTGATAAGTCGATGATTTTCAATTGATCGTCAAGCAATTCCGGCGTCAGTGAAGCCGATATCCCCGACGGCGTCGCAAGAAAAACAACATCATTTTCTTCTTTTATTTGATCCGGCTCTAGCGGTTTTAGTTCATTTTCTTTTATATGGGATAAATGCGGATATTCGTCAATATAGCTCTTTTTTTCTGCTGAAGATGTATATAAATGAATGTTTTCGACATACCGATGATTGGCTAAAATTCGATAAAGTTCCACACCGCCATATCCTGTTGCCCCGATAATTCCTATATTCAACCTCAATCACCTTCAATTCATTCCGTTAAATTAGTTACCATTATAATACTGTATAAAAATAAAATCAATTGTATATTTATAATTTTTCTGTTCAAAAACAAGGATTCTTAATGTAGTAGAGAGCAGGGAATCCCTTGCAAATTATCCGGATATGCCATGCTGAAGAAAAAATGCAAGTTATGTTTCGGGATAAAAGCTCCATTATGGTGATGAGATAAACAAAAGAAGCGATAAAAACGAAAAAAAAACATAATGACACTTGCAGTCAAATTGATAAAACATTTGCATAATAAAAAAGACTGGCCTTTTCCGCCAGTCTGCACAAGTTTTTATTGAATACCCAAGGCAATTTTTGCGTATCTGGACATGCGGTCCTTCGTCCAAGGTGGATTCCAAACGATGTTGACATCGACATCTTTGATTTCTGGAATTCCGTCAAGCGCAGCTTTTACTTGTTGAACAATTGTTCCAGCAAGGGGGCATCCCATTGCCGTCAATGTCATAGTTACTTTGAGGACTCCTTCATCGTTCAGTTCCAAATCATATATTAATCCTAAATTGACAATGTCAATGCCGAGTTCTGGGTCAATAACTTGTTCAAGAGCACCCATTATATTTTCCTTCAGCGCTTCATCCATTTCGATCCACTCCTCTTATATTCGTTAATTACATTATATCGAAGTTAATGTCACATTAAAAATTTTCTACCTCAAATGCCGTACAAACCATTCAACCGTTTCTAGCACCCCTTTTCGAGACACCTTATGCCCTGCATCCTTTTCCGCAATAAATGCCAAATGTTCCGGATTGTCAGCATACAACGGCTTTATCTCTTCATAAAATTGATAAGTAGGAGCGAATGGTACAACTTGATCCTTCATCCCGTGCCAAAACAAAAGGGGGCGGTTGCATAACGCTTCTTTATGTACGGATAAATCATACTCATATAATGCATCAAATTGCTGCTGAATTTCTTCTTCAGACAACGGAAAGGTATAGCCTGCTTTTTGATAGGAGTCCACAAGATATTTGAAAAATTCCTGATAATTTGGGCTGCCCATTAAACTGACAGCAGCTTTGATCCACGGATATTGAGTGAGCGCTCCAAGTGTAGCAACACCGCCCATGGAAGTTCCCGCTACCCCTATATTTTTCCCGTCAATCAATTCTTTTTCAAAAAAATAATTTTTTATTTTTTCGAGCTCTTTAACAGAACTGATAACAATATTCCAAAAATTTAAATTTAAGTCAGCCTCTGAAAGATTCTCATCCCTCTCTCCGTGAAATTTCGCATCAGGCAATACTACTCGTAAACCTTTTTCCGCCAAAAGATAGGCAATGTGCAAATTATGCTCTTTTGCGCTCGTAAATCCATGGATAAACACAACAAGCGGCAGCTCATCTTTTATAAAATCTTCTTTGCATACATGCAGTACAGGGATATTGTCCGCCATCGTATGCTCAACAATGACCTTCAATTAGGATGCTCCTTTCATTATTTTTTTGCTAAAATTAGTTTAACATGTGGACAAAAAAGATGGAAAAAAGATACACTAAATAAAAACAAAAAATGAGGAGAGATTATGGCCAAAAAACATTTAATCGCATTGGATTTAGACGGCACATTGCTGAAAGATGACAAAACGATTTCTCCTTTTACAAAAAATGTTTTGCAAAAAGCACAAGAAGAAGGGCATATCATATGCATTTCAACAGGAAGGCCGTTCCGCTCGAGCAAAATGTATTACGAAGAATTAAATTTAAAAACCCCGATTGTCAATTTTAACGGAGCCTTTGTCCATCATCCGCTGGATGAATCCTGGGGATTTCATCATACAACCCTTGATGTATCTGTTGTAAAAGAGATTGTAGAAATCGCCGAACAGCATCAAGTCCATAACATTTTAGCAGAAGTGCTTGATCATGTTTATTTTCATTACCATAATGAACAATGGTTGGATATTTTCAGTATAGGAAATCCGAAAATTGAAATCGGCAACTTAAAAGCTGTTTTAAATCGCGATGTCACAAGCATGTTAATCCATTCAGACGAAGAAAATGTCAAGCGGATTCGCCATTATTTAAATGAAGTTCATGCGGAAGTTGTAGACCACAGAAGCTGGGCTCACCCGTGGCATGTTATTGAAATTATCCGAGCAGGCATTAATAAAGCAGTCGGATTGCAAAAAATCGCCGAATTTTACAATATCCCTCGAGAGCAAATTATCGCTTTTGGAGACGAAGACAATGATTTGGAAATGATCGAATATGCGGGATTAGGCGTTGCAATGGGAAACGGAATTGAGCCGCTCAAAGAGATTGCTGATGAAATTACGCTGACAAATGAAGAAGACGGAGTTGCAAAATTTTTAAAGGAATTGCTGTCCCTTTAATCTTTGCAAAAGTCCAAAAGTTCGATTATCTTTTTACACCTCACAACAATTGACAAGGATTTAGATGTTTAAAAAGGGATACCCTATAATTGACGAACTCATTTCGTCAATGATCAAAAGGGGGATTCCAACTTGGGCAAACGGAATAAATCGAAACGATTCATTGAGCAAGGAAAAGGTGCTGTCAAAAAACATGATGAAAAGTTTCCATACCGTATGACGTTTGCCGAATCAGAAGCAAGAGTCAATAACGAAGCAAGCTTCGAAGGATAATGCCCTTCCGTTCATTTTCGAATCCTTTTAAGGGCTGTTTTTATAATGAACAGATCGAATTTGAACAGACCAATCTTTGTACAGCATCTGCATCGAGAAAAAATCGAGCAGGCATAACACCATCCAGAATGCCGATTGTACGGCACATTTTGAACAAGGAATAAATATGAAATGGACGAAACGAGCTCCTCTTGTTTCGTCCATTTTTTCTTTTTTTGTCCTTCTTTTTTAAATTTTCAGTTTGCACAAATTGTATTGTTTTCTATTTGTGATCAAGATAGACTATATGTAAATGAAAAAAAGTAGGTGTGATTAATGAATATTCACATTATCGCTGATAGTGCTTGTGATCTGCCTGTCTCTTTTTTAAACGATCAAGGCGTTTCTTTCATCCCTCTTCGTGTCCACCTTGGCGAGAAGGACTATGAGGATCAATTGACAATCAAACCAAAAGAAGTTTACGACTATATGAGAGCTGGAAACGTTGCTAAAACATCACAAGCATCACCGGAAACAATCACCAATCAATTTGAAAAGCTGGCGAAAGACAATCAGCCGGCGCTGTATATTGCCTTTTCTTCCGAATTGTCCGGTACATATCAAACTGCCGTTATGGTTCAGCAGCAATTGCTTGAAAAATATCCGAATTGGAAACTGCAAATTATCGATTCGAAATGTGCTTCACTTGGGTATGGACTTGCTGTCCGCTACACCATTCAATTAGCAAAACAAGGACTTGATTTAGAACAAATGGCAAATGCAGTAAAAGAGTATTGCAGTCATATGGAGCACATTTTTACAGTTGATCGCCTGGAATATTTGGCTCGCGGCGGGAGAATCAGCAAAACATCTGCGTTTGTTGGCGGACTGCTTAATATCAAGCCGCTTTTGCATGTCGAAGAAGGAAAGCTGATCCCGCTGGAAAAAATCCGCGGGAAAAAGAAGCTTTACCGGAGAATTCTTGAGCTGATGGAAGAGCGTGGAGACGGATTGAGTGAACAGACAATCGCCATCAGCCATGGTGATGATGAAGAAGCAGCTCTCGAATTAAAACAATTAATTGAAGAAACGTTTCATCCAAAAGAAATTATCATCCATACGATCGGTGCTGTCATTGGTGCACACTCTGGCCCCGGCACCCTTGCTGTATTTTTTCTAAATAAACATATTCAAGAAGCTTCATGGAAATCATAAGTATATAACAGTATTGAAAGGAGCTTCCTGAATGTCCAAAACAAGCGATAATGATAAAAAAGCTGTAGACAACAATGCAAAACGACACGAAAAAAATCTATTGAAGGAAAAAAATCGAGAGCTTGGAAAACGGCAATACTCAAAGAAAACGGATCATTTATAATGCCCGCCTGTCGGGCTTTTTCTTTTTTTGAAATATCTCTAAAGGCGAGTCTTCCACCTCTTCTATCCGGACGTTCTGAAAGAAAAAGACGCTTTCTTATCTTACAGTATGCATCTTTTCTCTAGCTTTTGTTTTCATTTTTGTCTAATAAAACATGGGGCGGGGCAATAACTTTCAATTTGATTAGACCATTCATTTCATTAAAAAACAGAGAAATCCAGAACGTTTCCATATTCGAAAGCGGAGGTCATTTTTTTATATGTAAGAGGAAATGACAAACATGTGGGAATCTATCCTTTATTAATGTAAGATATTGTAAAATAAGTATACAAGAGGTGGCACAATGAAGAAACATGAAATTTCCGTGTATCTTACAAAAGAGATGGAGCCGGAATATGTCATTTCCCTTGTCCATGAAGCGATTAAATTTAACAGCTACATTTTATTCCAAACAAAAAAGCTCCAATTAAATGCGAAAAGCGTTTTAAGCATGCTCGGTTTTTCCGCCTTTTTAGAAGGTCATGTAGTCATCAGCGCTGAAGGAGAAGATTCGCTCGAAGCAGTAAAAAACTTACAAGACTTTCTTTCCCCTAAATGTTCTAAAGCGACATCTTTAGCTTAATTGCATTTAAGCAGATATTAATTTCCTTGCCGTTGCTTTAAGTAACGGTTTTTTCATTTAATTTGCGAGGAACCCCTAAAAGAGTTGTTCAACTGAACGACATTCACTATAATGAATGTAAATAACGTTATTGGAGGTAAAAAGTTGGCTAAGGAGAATTCATTTGACATCGTCTCAAAAGTGGATATTGCCGAAGTGAACAATTCCATTCAAATGGCGAAAAAAGAAATTGTAAACAGATATGATTTCAAAGGATCTAAAAGCGATATATCCCTAGAAAAAGATGAGCTTGTGCTAATCTCTGACGATGAATATAAGCTGAATCAACTAAAAGATGTATTAGTAAGCAAAATGATTAAACGCGGTGTCGCAACCAAGAATATTCAGTACGGGAAAATCGAAAAGGCTTCAGGAGGCACTGTCAGACAAAGAGCCAAACTTGTCAACGGAATTGACAAAGAAAACGGGAAAAAGATCAATGCGCTGATCAAAAATACCGGGCTAAAAGTAAAAAGCCAAATTCAAGACGACCAAGTCCGGGTAAGCGGCAAAAGCAAGGACGATTTGCAAAAAGTGATTGCAGCTGTGAAAAGCGCCGACTTGCCGATCGACGTACAATTTATTAATTTTCGCTAGCTTTGCCCTGTTCACAAAATTGAAATTTTATATTGATTATTTTGATAAAATTCGTTAAATTAGGATTAATCCGTTGTTTTAAAATTTCATACGGTAAAGCGTTCTTATCAAGAGAAGCGGAGGGACTGGCCCGATGAACCTTCAGCAACCGGATTACCCAAAAACTTTGGGTACCAAGGTGCTAAATCCAGCGATGCGTAAATTTGCGCTCGGAAGATAAGAAGAAGGGGAAAATGTTCAAGAAAAAGTCTTCTTCTTAGAAGGCTTTTCTTTTTTATATAGGTGTTCGCCTCCTTGCAGGCGCCTATTTCATTTGATTGGAGGACTTTTTATGGGGCTTTTACAAGATTTACAGAATCATATATTAATTGCCGACGGAGCAATGGGGACTCTACTATACTCATTCGGAATAGACAGATGCTTTGATGAGCTAAACGTTTCAAAACCGGAAGAAATAGAACGGATTCATTCAGCCTATTTAGACGCAGGCGCAACTGTTATTCAAACAAATACATACGGCGCCAATCGCATAAAGCTTGCCAGATATGGGCTGGAAGATGATATAAAGATCATCAACCAAAAAGGGGTTGAACTTGCAAAGAGGGCGTTACAAAAAGCGGAAAACAAAGGGTATGTCATCGGAACAATCGGCGGCATCCGTTCGTTTCAAAAAAGCGCCTTCACGCTATCTGACATTGCCGAAAATTTTCGTGAGCAGCTTCATGTCCTTTTATCCGAAAACGTAGATGGCATTATTTTAGAAACCTATTACGACTTGGAAGAACTGAAAACCGTTTTGCAAATAGCTAGAAAAGAAACGGATTTGCCCATTATCACAAATGTTTCTTTGCACGAACAAGGCGTCTTTCAAAATGGAACAAGATTGGCAGACGGTTTGAAAATGCTTGAAGAACTTGGTGCAGATATTGTCGGCCTCAATTGCCGTTTAGGCCCTTATCATATGCTGCAATCTCTGGAAGAAGTGCCGCTGTTTGAACATGCCTTTTTATCCGCTTTTCCAAACGGCAGCCTGCCAAGGTATGAAAACGGAAGATTAGTTTATGAATCAGATGAACACTATTTTTATGAAGCGGCTCTTCAATTCCGAAAACAAGGTGTCCGGCTTCTCGGCGGATGCTGCGGAACCGCGCCGAAACATATTCGGGCAATGGCTGAAGCTGTATCAAACCTCCCTCCTGTCACAGAGAAAGAAGTAAAAGAACGAAATGTTCCAATTCATGTTTTACCTATGAAAGAAAGTCAAGAAACTCCTCTCCCAGATATTGCAAAAAACAGACGCTCAGTGATTGTAGAATTGGACCCGCCGAAAACGCTCGGCTTGGAAAAATTTTTAACAGGAGCAAAAGCGTTGAAAAAAGCGGGGATTGATGCAATTACGCTTGCGGATAATTCCCTTGCTACACCAAGAATCAGCAATGTTGCTTGCGCAAATATTGTGAAAAGCCGTTTCCAGCTTCGCCCGCTCGTTCATTTAACATGTCGTGACAGAAATTTAATCGGCATTCAATCCCATTTAATGGGGCTGCATACGCTTGGCCTGCACGATATTTTAGCGGTCACCGGCGACCCGTCCAAAATCGGTGATTTTCCGGGTGCAACCTCTGTCTATGATTTATCATCGTTTGATTTAATCAGCTTAATTAAGCAATTTAATGAAGGTTTGTCATACTCCGGAAAATCACTTGGTCAAAAAACAAACTTTACTGTAGCCGCCGCCTTCAATCCGAACGTAAGACATCTTGATCGCGCAGTTCAGAGGCTTGAGAAAAAAATCAGCTGTGGAGCCGATTATTTTATTACGCAGCCGCTCTACTCGGAGAAGCTGATCGAAGAAGTATATGAAGCAACAAAACATCTGAATGTTCCGATATATCTCGGGATTATGCCGTTAATAAGCAGCCGCAATGCTGAATTTATTCATAACGAAGTGCCAGGCATTAAATTGTCTGATTCGATTCGCGAACAGATGCAAAAAGCAGGCAATGATAAAGAAAAGGGAAAACGAGAAGGACTTGCCATTGCAAAATCGCTTATTGACGCAGCATTTGACCTGTTTAACGGCATTTACTTAATCACTCCGTTTTTGCATTATGAGATGACAGTCGAGCTGACGGAATACATTCATGAAAAAGAAAAGGCAAAACGAGAAAGGAAGATTTCCCATGTATAACATAAAGGAACAGCTGGAGAAAAAAATTTTAATACTAGACGGAGCCATGGGAACAATGATTCAAGCTGCAGAATTATCTGCGAAAGATTTTGGCGGTGAAGAATATGAAGGATGCAACGAATATTTAAACATCACTTCCCCTGAAACGATTGTCCGTATTCATGAAGCGTACCTTGAAGCAGGCGCTGATATTATCGAAACAAATACGTTTGGCGGTACAAGCATCGTCCTCGAAGAATATAACTTGGGGCACCTTGCTTTTGAAATAAATAAAAAAGCAGCTGAGATTGCAAAGCGCGCTGCAGAAAAATATTCAACACCGGATTGGCCTCGTTTTGTGGCAGGATCAATGGGGCCAACGACTAAAACGCTCTCCGTTACAGGTGGCGTCACATTCCAACAATTGGCAGAAGCTTATCAAGTTCAAGCGGAAGGACTGTTAGTGGGGGGCGTTGATGTACTTCTCCTTGAGACAAGCCAAGATATGCTCAATGTGAAAGCAGGTTACTTAGGAATTCAACGAGCTTTTCAAAAGCTCAAGAAAGAAGTGCCGATCATTCTGTCCGGAACGATAGAACCGATGGGAACAACTCTCGCCGGTCAAGATATTGAAGCGTTTTACATTTCAGCTGAACATATGAATCCAATTGCCGTCGGCTTAAACTGTGCGACAGGTCCTGAATTCATGACCGATCACATCCGCACATTGTCTGAAATCGCCAATACCGCTGTCAGCTGTTATCCGAATGCCGGACTGCCTGATGAAGAAGGTCGCTACCATGAATCACCGGAATCTTTAGCAAAAAAAATCAGAGGGTTTGCAGAAAGAGGCTGGCTTAATATGGTCGGCGGCTGCTGCGGAACAACTCCCGAACATATTCGCGCAATAAGGGAGGCAATGGAAGGCTTAAAACCGCGAAAAATCGTCAAAAAGCAAAATCAACATACGGTATCAGGCATCGAGCCCCTTCGCTATGATGAATCAATGCGCCCGCTGTTTGTCGGTGAACGCACAAACGTCATCGGTTCGCGTAAATTCAAGCGTCTCATTGCGGAAGGAAAATTTGAAGAAGCAGCGGAGATCGCCCGCGCTCAAGTGAAAAACGGCGCCCACGTCATCGATGTCTGTCTCGCAGATCCGGACCGAAACGAGCTTGAAGATATGGAAAACTTCATCCGCGAGGTTGTAAAAAAAGTAAAAGCGCCGCTTGTCATTGACTCAACCGACGCCAATGTCATCAGAAAAGCGCTCGAATACTCACAAGGGAAAGCGATCATCAACTCGATCAATTTAGAGGACGGCTTAGAACGGTTTGAAGAAGTTCTCCCGCTTGTGAAACAATTCGGTGCGGCTGTTGTCGTCGGAACAATCGATGAAGACGGAATGGCTCTGACTGCGGAGCGAAAGCTGGAGATTGCCAAGCGGTCTTATGACATTTTAGTCAATCAACACGGTATAAGTCCAAGCGACATTATTTTTGACCCGCTCGTCTTCCCTGTCGGCACAGGTGATGAGCAATATATCGGATCTGCCCAAGAAACGATCGAAGGGATCCGTTTAATTAAAGAACATCTTCCCGGCTGTTTAACTATTCTCGGGATCAGCAATGTTTCTTTCGGGCTTCCGCCGGTCGGCAGAGAAATATTAAACGCCGTTTTTTTATACCATTGCACACAGGCAGGGCTCGATTATGCGATCGTCAATACGGAAAAATTAGAACGGTACGCTTCGATCCCTGAGGAAGAGCGGAAGTTGGCAGAAAACTTATTATTTGAAACAAATGATCAGACGCTCGCACAATTTACGAACTTTTACCGCGACAAAAAGAAAGAGGAAAAAAAGCCGAAAACGGAATTAACCTTGGAGGAACGGCTCGCACAATACGTTGTGGAAGGAACAAAGCAAGGATTAATCGAAGACTTGCAGCTGGCACTAGAAAAATATGATGATCCTCTCGATATCATCAACGGGCCGTTAATGAAAGGAATGGAAATTGTCGGCGAACTGTTTAACGACAATCAGCTGATTGTTGCTGAAGTGCTTCAAAGTGCGGAAGTGATGAAAGCATCTGTCGCCTTTTTAGAACCGTATATGGAAAAAAAAGATGACAGCGGCAAAGGAAAAGTCATTTTAGCTACAGTCAAGGGCGACGTCCATGACATCGGCAAAAATTTAGTTGACATTATTCTTTCCAACAACGGCTACCGCGTCGTTGATTTAGGCATTAAAGTTGCGCCGCAGCAGCTGATTGAAGCGGTCAATAATGAAAAGCCTGATATTATCGGTCTTTCCGGACTGCTCGTCAAATCAGCCCAGCAAATGGTGTTAACAGCACAAGACTTAAAAACAGCCAACATTTCGATTCCGATTTTAGTCGGCGGTGCTGCATTATCACGCAAATTTACCGATCAAAAAATATCACCGGAATATGACGGTCCTGTGTTATATGCGAAAGATGCAATGGACGGGCTGTCGCTTGCCAATAAGCTGAGAGAAAACCCGGATGCTTTCCTTGAGAAAAGAACGGTCGCAGTTGAGGAAAAACAGAATAGACAGAAAAGCAGCAAACCTGTTATGATCATTGAAAAAAAATCATCTGTGTCCAAACCGACCGTATATCATCCAGCTGACTGCAATCCACACATTATTCAAAACATTGATATTGCCCAAGTCGTCCCGTATGTGAACATGCAAATGCTTTTAGGACACCATCTCGGATTAAAAGGCAATGTCAAACAGATGCTTCTGGAAAAACAGGAAAAAGCGGTAGAACTAAAAAATGAAATAGATGAATTGCTGCGTTTAGGGAAAGAAAATGGCTGGTTCCGTCCATCTGCTATTTATCAATTTTTCCCGGCCTATCGCGAAGGAAACTCCATTCACATTTTAGATCCGGCTGCAAAAGATAAAATCATTGAGACGTTTACATTCCCTCGGCAGGAAAAGCCGCCGTTTTTATGCATTGCCGACTATGTAAGCGAACGGTCAGATGAAACACCGCATGATTATATCGCCCTGTTTGCCGTAACTGCTGGAAAAGACATTCGCAGCATCGCCATGCAGTTTAAAGAAAGCGGTGAATTTTTCCGGAGCCATGCGATTCAAGCATTGGCGCTGGAGCTGGCAGAAGGTCTTGCAGAGCGGACGCACCAGCTGATCCGCGACCGATGGGGCTTCCCGGATCCGCTTGACTTCACAATGCAGGAACGGTTTGCAGCAAAATACCAAGGTCAGCGCTATTCATTTGGCTATCCGGCTTGTCCAGACTTAGAAGATCAAGCGAAGCTGTTTAAGCTGTTAAAGCCTGAAAAAATCGGCATCCAGCTGACGGAAGGCTTTATGATGGAACCGGAAGCATCCGTCTCTGCCTTCGTCGTCTCACACCCTGAAGCTCGATATTTTAATGTCCTTTAATATTTCGTCTCGCCGTTAAGGGCAAGCTATTTTCGGATGCATATGGATAACGAAGTGCTAAACGAGCACTTCGTTATCCATTTTTTATTAAATCGCCTCAAAGCTTTTCCTAACCATAAGCTTGAATAAATTGTATTAAAATAGCCTATTGCGGTTTCCTATCCGCCCGCTGAATGAAAACAACTGTTATAAACATTAGCACGATAACGGTTATCGACAAAATAACCATTTTTTCAATAAAAATGGATCCCAAACAGGCGGATCGAATAGAAAGATGTGCGGCCATGGATAAATTCTCCTAACGTAAGCACTTCTAAAACCGTGTAAATCATAATAATCGTTAGAGAAATCTCAATGTTTTTAATCAGCACGATAAGTGATGTGCCAAAAAGCATATAGAATAATACTAAAATCATAAAATGAATCACGTTAAGACCAGATAACGAAGTCATCCCGTATTTCATCACAAAAGCGGTACATAAATGAAAAACCCCGATATATTGACAATCAAGTACTGGAAGAAATCCATCCCAAACCGTTTTTAGTAATATGGAACTAACGTTTCATGCGCCCCCTCTTCATACATTTCACTCAGCCGATACATAAGGCACCAGCAAGTAAACGGTATAAAAACACCTTGAATAATAATGATATTACTGTGAATATCATCTTCCTCTCTTGGAACAAACAGAATAAGCAACAGAGATAAGCTAAACATCACAGCAGGGACAAAAAAAGTGAGCCCCATCGTCTTTCGGTCAAATACAAAGGTGCATAAATGCTTTCTAAATAATCTCTCATTTTAGTTCAACCCCTAACAACGGCTAAATACCGATCAATTAGTCTTGGTGCGACTTGTTTCGCCCCTTCTTCCTCTTTTTTCGCAAACACCCATACATTCACGCCGTCTCCCTCTTCGAGAAGCTGAATCACTTCATTTTCCGCCATGATGGTATCCAATTCATTCGGCGAGACACGATATTCCCATACATATCTTTCCGCATGGGCTTTCAGCTCGGCTGGCGTTCCTTCGAATAGGACGTTCCGCTTTTTAAAACACCGATCTTTGTCCATAAAAACTCAATATCTTCGACAATATGCGACGAAATGATGACGGTATGCTCCAAACCAAGGTTTTTTAGCAAATTGCGGAAGCGAATCCGCTCTTCAATGTCCAATCCCGCTGTCGGTTCATCAAAAATTAAGATCGACGGCTTTCTCATTAACAGCTGTGCGATTCCCACCCATTTTCTCATTCCGCCGGATCATTCCATCATTTTTTTGTTTTCATGCCCTGTCAGATTGACCTTTTTAAAAGCCTCCCATATAGTTGGAAAAATTCAAAAATATGTAAAATTTTTCTGTAAATTAATGGAGTTCATCATTTATAATTTTTGGTAGAGAGGCCTCTTCACTTTCTTCCCCTAAGATGGTTGCAACAGGGTTAACGTTAAAATTGAAAGGAGGATGACAATGGCAACCTTATTCTGTCAGGTGAAATGCATCGCAACATGCGGTGCTGCATGTGCAGCTGACACAGTCTCACCGATCGCAGACGTATTAGGGTTTGCAGCAGGGGAAGCACGCTTCTTTAAAGCTTAATATCTTAATAGGCCAAGAGCCATGACGCCTTTTGTGGCTCTTGGTACTTTTAAATAAGTGAGGAGGAAGTGAAAATGATTAAATTTTTAACTGAACCATTATTATTTGATACCGAAAAAGGTAATTATTGTTATGACAACAGTACGAGAATAGTTATTCCAGTAAATAAATCAGAAAAAAACTTTTTGTCGGCAATTAAGATAGGTGACACCATTCATGAAGAAGACTTCCAAAAAAATAATCTAAATGAATTGCTTCATAAAATTGTAAAATATAACCTCTTTCAATCAGATTTTCAATTGCCAAAAATCACTGAACAATTTATTAAAGAAAAATTACTGACAGAGGGAATATCGCATCTATGCTTAATTGTTACCGATGCTTGCAATTTCAGATGCAAATATTGTATTTACTCTGATCATTATTTTTACTCAAAGAATTTTTCAAATAAACGTATGGATTTTCAAACCGCAAAATCCGCTATTGATTACTATATGAATGTAAATATTAAAAGTATCCAATACAACCCCAATTTAAGTATATCCATTGGATTTTATGGGGGAGAGCCTTTAATAAACTGGAAACTTATAAAACAGGTTGTTGAGTACACCAACGATAATTACAAAAAGGTATTTGACAATATTTTCTTTTCAATAACAACCAATGCATATTTATTAACTGAAGACAAAATCAATTATATGTTTGATAAAAATTTTTCTATTTCTGTAAGTTTAGACGGTGATAAGGAAAATCATGATAGAAACCGGGTTACAATCAATGAAAAGGGAACGTTTGACAGAGTTTTTAAAAATCTGGCTTTAATGGATGATATATATCGGGAAAAAGTGAGACTAAATAAACCGGTACTACCTTATGGAATATTAATAACTTATGATAATTTAACAGATTTTAGTAAATTAGATAAATACTTTATGGAGCATCCTGAACTGGATAAGCGGATTCAGCGAGTAAACAGGGTAAGTAATATAAATACTGAGTACTATAAAGGTGTCCAGTTGGAGCAATCCTATTTAGAAAGAAGAAAAGATTTTATCAAAGGACTCATTGAAAGAGCGAAAGATAAACAGTTTGAAAAGAAAGCAACTAACTTTTCCAAAACAATTCTTAAAAGCATCATCTTCGATCCTATGATGAATACTGCTTATAGCAATAATGAGTTAAGAGGTACTTGCCTGCCTGGAATCCATAAATTGGCTGTAGATAGTGATGGAAATTTTCATATGTGCGAAAAAATTAATCCTCATTATCCTGTTGGAAATATAGAAACCGGCTTGGATCCAACTAAGCAAGCTAATTACATGAATAATTTTTTCTCTGCTTTAGCAGGATGCAAAAATTGTAATTTAAATAATATTTGCAACCTTTGCTATGTAATAACTGAAACTGACGGACAAGGATTTCAATTAAAAGACACTTTTTGCAAAAACTTTAGAGAAGGAATTATAAATTCTTTCTCTACATACTACTCTATTTTAGAAAATAATCCGGGAATATTTCAAGAGATTAGAGAATAAGGAGAGGAAACGTATGAACTTTAAACTTCATCCGGAAGTCATATTTTTGAAGGGAAATGAAGGGGCGGTACTTTATCACTTAATAAGCGGAAAGAAATTTCAATTTAATAAAACTGATGCCGAAGCTATAGAATCATTAAATAATAACGAACAGGATAAAGAAAACATTCCTGATAAATTAATAGATTATTTATTGGAACATGATTTAGGTGCTTATTATCGTGATGGTGTATACTTGGAAAAAATAAAAACAAGTAGAATTGCTACATTAAAATACGATAAATTAATCCCTTTTAGACTAAATCGATTGGTAATTGAGTTAACCGGGACGTGTAATTTAAAGTGTTTATTTTGTACCGAAGAAAATGTAATCTACAGATCATGCGGATGTAAAAAATGGCCGGCCAAAGAAGAGATGAATTTCAATGAGTGGAAGGATATAATTGATCAAAGCATAAAACTAGGGATACAGGAATGCTTTATAACAGGAGGAGAACCATTTTTAAAATGGCATTTATTAAAAGAACTGCTAAATTATCTTTTTAAACACAAAATCAACGTTACCATTTTTACAAATGGCACTTTAATAAATAACGATATTGGCCTGTTCTTAAAAGATCAAAATGTTTCATTAGCTTTGCAAATTTTCAGTTCCAAAAATAAACAATATGAAAAAATCACCCAAGTTGACGGCTCTTTTGAACGTATTCAGGAAACTTTTAGAATAATTGATACACACAAAATACCTCATACTGTTTCAATAATAGTCTCTTCTTTAGATGATTCTTCTTTTGAAGAGATTCAATCAAAATTTGGAAAGAGAAATTACCAAAATATCTATATATATCCTACAAATAAATATTACTCTATTAGCAGAATAGCTGAAATGATGAACCCTGAAAATAGAGAAATTCCTATCAATTTGAATTCAGTTCCCTATTTAAAAAAATATAACAACTGTTTATACGGCCAAATCTTTATTTCCTCTGACGGCAAAATTTATCCTTGCATGATGATAAGGGATTATGAGTTGGGAGATTTAAAAAAAGAGAAACTTTGGGAAGCTTTCCACAGAAAAGAATACAAAATTTTTTGGGAGATGTCTAAAACGAAAATTCAACATTGTTCAAATTGTGAGAGAAATTTATTTTGCTTTGATTGCCGTGCGCTAGATTATTTTAAATCCAAAAGGATTGATGGAATGGTCTATTGCAATAAAATAGAAAAATCAACGGTTACCTCTACTAACTAAACCGGGGCGATATATATGAACAACAGCGTAAAATTATTGTTTAGCTATTTAAAAGAATTTAAAAAGAGCTTGTCTATAGCTTTTCTTTTATTAGTTGTTCTTTCTGCAATCACTGTACTTCCAGGATTAATCATTAAGAATATTTTTGATTTTGGAATAGCAAAAAAAGATTATCACTATGTTCTTTTATTCAGTGCAATACTTGCATTAATATATGTAATTAAGAGTATGCTCAACTATTTTTCCAATGTAGTTTTTACAAAAGTAAGCCAGAATATAGTGTTGAAGCTTCGGCAAAATATATCAACAAGACTGCTGAAACTGCCTATGGAGTTTTTCAATTTTTACCCCAGCGGATATATTACATCAAGATTAAATGAGGTAAATAATATAGGGGGATTGTTTTCTGCCAACACATTTAAAATTTTGCTGAGTTTTCTTGAACTGTTTGCTACCCTTATTATTCTGGCAGCAATCAATTTCAAATTAACATTAATTTTATGTCTGCTAATGCCGGCATATTACATCATTTCAAACAAATTCTTGTCTTCAATATTTCATATATCTACTGAAACAGCTGAAAAAAGTGCCGTTTTAAACAACAAAATACAGCAGTCAGTACAGGGTATCGAAGAAGTCAAAAATCTCTCGGTAGAGGATAAGGAAACAGAAAAAATCAATTCAGCAGCTAAAGATCTAGTGGATGCCAATATTAAACAATCAATCTTTTATTCAATTGGTATGGAATTAATTGTTTTGGTTGGTTCACTGTCCTCTGTTTTATTAATCGTTATGGGTGGAAAAGATGTCATAATAAATAGTATGACAATAGGCGGGTATATGGTATTTATGAACTACCTTCCCAGACTGTATTCGCCAATTCAAAATATATCGGCTACTGTTCTAACGATCCAGCCGGCATTAGTAAGTTTAAAAAGGCTCCATATATTTATTGAACAAATAGGAGAGGACGAGGAACAGAATAAAGTCAAAATAAATGATATTAAGAGCATTGAGTTTAAAGGTGTATCTTTTAGGTATAAAGAAGACCAGCCATATATCTTGAATAATGTAAGTTTTTCGCTAGCCCCTGCTGATAAGCTTTTAATAAAGGGGAAAAATGGAACCGGCAAAACAACAATACTTAGAATATTAATGGGATTATATAATGTGCAAAAAGGAAAAGGACAAGTTCTTATAAATGGAATACCGATTGATGACATAGATAAAAAATCGCTTCGGAAAAACATTGGCATCGTATCGCAAAAAATATATTTATTTAACGATACAATTGAAAACAATATTAAATATGGTGTAGAAAACGTTGATTCGAATACTTATATGGAAGTGCTGAGAACGACTGGTTTAGATGATATTATAGAAAAATTGCCTGATAAAGAAAATACATTAGTTGGGGAAAACGGAAAAAATTTATCAGGAGGCCAAATTCAAAGAATTGCTATTGCCAGAGCCCTTTTAAAAGGGGCAAACATCATTATGTTTGATGAAGCAATTTCTCATATGGATTTTAGCGGTAAAGAAAAGATAAAGAAATTAATTGAAAGCGGCTCATCAAATTCCATTTTTATCATTATAGACCATAGCAATGATTTTGACACAGTATGCAACAAAATCATTCACTTACATGATCATCCACAAGGCGAAGCAACAATCGCTGCCAATTAGCAAAACTCATGACTTCAACCTAAAATCCGTAAATACCGTTCGCATTTTGCAAATTGCCCGGATTTTGTGCACTTTGGGCAATTTGACTCCTCCCCGATCCATGCCCCAGCCTGCGGGAAAAATCCATCACTCCTTCTGGGTGTAAGGGGAAGTATTTGAGGCTCTGATGAAAAAACCGAGGCAGGCGCCCCGGTTTCTACCATTCTTTTGCTTTGAGCTTAAAGAGTTTTGAAGAAAAATCGCCCGATTCATTGACCCCGAAGCGGGCATCAAAGATATTGTTCGTCAGCTGAATGCCGACGTTCATCAGTTCATCGCCAAAAAATGTGTTTTCGACTCCTTTTATTTCATATTCAAAAATCGCCATTTAACCCTTTTAACAGAATGCGTGAATATCCGTGATTTGGTTTTTCCAGCACTTGGTAGTAACCTACAAGCTCTTCTTTTTGATCTTTTGAAACAACCATACATGCCGTCACATTTCCGTCCCCGTCAAATGGGCTTATTAAGCGGTAAAATGTTCCTTTTTGAATCCATTTGCGATGATCTTTATTCGATATAATCTCGCGATATTAGTTGAAAAAGAATATTTAAAATGATGAGATTCATCGAAAAAATAAGTTTATCTTTTAAGATACTCAATCAAAATAATGTCTTTCCTTCTAAATATTTATCAGGAATCAGTTTTATATTCTCCGATTTTATTTCTCCATCTTATCATTAATTTCCATTTAAGCCACTTTATTATTAACATTTCATCACCCAAAAGCCATTCTGTTATTAACGGTTCGCTTTTTCCAAATGTCATATCAAATATTTTCCATTTTATTTTATAACCAAATACTGTTACTTCACCTAAATATAACCATAAAACAGATTGTAGTATCAATAGTTTTTTGAAAAATCATTCTTTTCTAAAATATACCGTTAATCAATTTTTGTTTATTATCCCGCCAACTTCCCATACTAACTGTATACTTACTTGTTTTAGGAGGAGGTTTTTATGGTTCAGCAGCAAAATCAGCCAAATACACTTCCGCCTCAACAGCAAAATGTGCAGCCGGGGATTGAATCGTTTATGAATCCAAGACCAATCTTTGATGATCCTTCTTATCAAGGCAGCGGAAAGCTTGCAGGAAAGACAGCGGTCATTACCGGCGGCGACAGCGGCATCGGGAGGGCGGTTGCGGTGCTGTTTGCCAAAGAAGGTGCCGATGTGGCCATCATTTACTTAAATGAGCATGAAGATGCAAAGGAAACAAAAGGATATGTTGAACAGCTCGGGCGCAAATGTCATTTAATAGCCGGCGATCTCGGCGACGAAGCATTTTGCCAGCAAGCGGTGAAGGGAGCAAAAGATCAATTTGGAAAAGTGGATATTTTAGTAAACAACGCAGCCGAGCAGCATCCGCAGCAAGGAATTGAATTTATTACAGCAGAACAGCTTGAACGAACGTTTCGGACCAATATTTTTTCGTTCTTTTTCATGACAAAGGCTGTTCTTCCCCATATGAAGACAGGCAGCACGATCATAAATACGACATCTGTTACAGCCTATCATGGAAATGAACAGCTCATTGATTATTCGGCAACAAAAGGCGCCATTGCGTCATTTACCCGTTCTCTTGCTTTATCATTGGCCCCTAAAGGCATTCGAGTCAACGGTGTAGCGCCAGGACCCATTTGGACACCGCTCATCCCTTCTACTTTTGATCGTACAAAAGTAGCTTCTTTTGGCTCCAACACAGCGATGAAGCGGCCCGGACAGCCGATGGAAGTTGCGCCTGCTTATGTATATTTAGCAAGTGACGATTCTACTTATATGACAGGGCAAATTCTCCACGTAAACGGCGGCACGATCGTAAATGGTTAATCTGCAAAAAGGCCCCAAAATCCAATACTTTGGGGCTTTTCTATTTGTAAATAGCTCTTGGCATATCTGAGAGCAATATCCACATGGCCAGATCAATACGCTAAACAAAAGTCATCGATACATGTTCGCTCCTGTCAGATGCTGATAAATGAATTCCACTGGATTATTAATTTCTGGAAAATTCTACAGACTGCATCAATCGCTTTCAAATCCAAAGTAAAGAAGAAAATTTCGTGGCATTCAATATTTTGCTTGACGGTATGTCGTGAAAAATAAGCAAAATTTTTTACAAGCCCCTCTCTTCAGCGGCTCCTTCAATGAATTAACGGGATCTGTTTCTTGTAAAGAAATGAACCAAGTAATAAAAAGCCGTGCCTGCTACAAGTGAAAGAATTAAGCCTAACCAGGTCGCTTCCGCTACAAATTTACTTCCCTCTATTTTGATGACATATAAGGGAAGGTTCAGAATCTTCGGACTTGATTCAATGTGGGTGATGCCGGATAACCGAATAATAAAAGGAGTTATTAGAACTATTAAAGCGTACAGAAAAACTAAACTGATTCCGCCCATAAGCGCTCTAAAGAAAGTTGTCATAACATCTTCCTCATTTCTTCTATTGCTTTTACAATTTTTTTCATCAGGCCATTTGAGGACAAAAAGAGCAAATTACATAACGATGTTAAAAATAACATCTTCACAAAAAAGCTGTCAGTCATATTTATTCACACTATCGACACTGCCATTGGAGCAAATGCACAAATTTATTTCAGAATTGAAATATATTACATAAAAATACTTCAAATTGATTATTTGCCGAAGTCCAATATTTTTCATCCCCTCTTTATAATTCATTGCGATATATCCCGTCTCATGAAAAATTGGAGGCCAGACTGCTAATAGCACTTTTATCATTTGAAAACAGGCCTTCTTAAAAAAATATTTTGAGAAATCAAGTATAGAAAAATCCCGCCTGCAACATATATAAAATCAATATAATAACTTTGCGAAATGAAATAATGTAAAAAAGAATCAATGATTGCCACAATGACAAGGATTATAATTAACGCTACAGCCTTATTCCCGTCATGAATTCTCGCTATAAATCCGGCAAAGGTTGAGAGCATTGTAACGAAAAAAATAGAAAAAATTCCGGTTAATTGCGGAAGAAAATCTTGATTTAATATAAAACAATTTAAAACTACAAATAAAAAATAAATCATAAAATTTACTGCTATTGCCATGAATATTCTCGGAAAAAAATAGACGGAAGCCGGTGCATTGATCATAAATATGGAAAGATTATATTGCCTAAAATGCATCCCAATACATAAAGGCAAAACAATCATAAGTTCTTTTAAACCTAAATTCATAATAAATGAATATACAATGGCAAAGGTCATTGCATCCGAGAAAATATAAACCCCTATGGTGAGAGCATAGAGAATCGAGAACATAAGAGCCATTTCCGCAAAAAGTCGATTTCGAAAATAATAGATTGCTTCCAATACAAAATGAATAACGTAATGATTAAGCTTAAATTCCTTGCTTTTTATTTTTTTAGGATAATTACCTGTATGGCTTTGCTGAAATAAACCAAATAAATACCTTCCCGATAAATTTTTTATCCCTATCCATAATATTAAAAGAGCGACCAAACAACCGATCCACAACAGAAAGCCGAAATTTCCTATACGCTCCGCCATATGTTTAGAAACAAAATGCAGCCCCCATATGATGGACATAAATAATAATGATTTGAAATAAAGTCCATCTTTATGTCTGCCCAGCCATTTTCCGACAATCAAAGAGGATAAAATCCAAATAAACAGGATGAACCAAAAAATAATAAACAACAAAAGAAGAACTAGAAAAATATGAAAGATATGTATTTGAATATGTTTTATATAAAAAGAAATGAGCAAAGGCAAAAATGCGAAAAAAATGAAGATGTTAAAAAAGACATATAACAAAAAATAGCTTCCCGCAACAAATTGACCCGCATTAATAGAAGTGTTTAAAAAGAAAAAGGCATACTCCTTTCTTTTTAACTTTTCTCTGGAAAATATCATAAGGAAACACGCCAATAAGATGCTGAACACCAAAATTGAATCAAAAGCGTCTGTCTTATTCAATGGAATGAAATCCAAATATTGAAATAAAATTAAGGCATATACGACATAAAGGAGAATCGCTCCTAAAACAACTGCCAATAAATGAGTCGGGTAGTTCAAAAAGATATTTTTTGCTTTTTTAACCTGTTTCGGAATCTCGATCCTCGCTATTATCTCGAACATCGGGGGCATTTAAAATCTCCTCTGCTTTCAAGTAATAATCCTTGTTTGCCTCTTCATATATTTCTTCCAAAGACATTCTGCCAAACTGCTCAAATACTTGATCCCGCGTACAATTTAATTTTACTTTTCCGTTTCGAAGCAAAATAACCTTGTCGTACAATTCTTCCCCAAAACTAAGGTGATGGGTGGACAATAAAATCCCGATGCCTTTTGTTTTTAAAAAATGAAGAGTTTTCCGCAAGATAATGACCATATCGGGATCCAGCCCGTTCGTCGGCTCGTCAAAGATGACAAATTCACTTCCTTTAAAAAGCTGTGAAACAATTTGTGTTTTTTTCTTATTGCCATGAGATAAATTGCTTATCGGTATATGCAGATACCTTTCAAGTTCAAAAATTTTTATAAGCTTTTCTAATAACTGATGGTCTACCTGATGTTTAAATGAGTTTTCGATTAAAGAGAAGTATTCTTTCGGCGTCAAATAATCGAAAAGAGCAATCTCATCTGAAATATAGGAAACATTTTTCTTCAAATAATCCACATCTTCAGAAACATTCAAATCAATCTTTTTGTTATTTACGGATAAAGTACCGACATAATCCATTAATCCAAAGAGTGATTTAATAATGGTTGTTTTCCCCGCCCCATTATGACCTAATAATAATGTGATTTGAGAAGGCATGATGGTCACTTCTATATTTTTCAGCTCAAATTCATCACCGTGTCTCTTGTGTTGAATATATAATGACAGCATTCTATATTCCCCGCTTTGCAGTTGATTGGAAACATTCAATTATGATAGATCGAAAGAGAGAAAACGGGATCATGTTTTCTATCCTTTTTTCTTCACGTAAATGCACTGTCTAGGGATCAACAATAACTGAAAATAGTTCTTTTATTTTGTATAAAGATACTTGTGCTAAAACCACTGCTTATCCCGATGAATAATGGAAAAATCTATTTTCTTTGTAAACTATAAACTTCACTTTCATTCTTTTGAATATTATATATAATTTTCCAATTCATTGGTAATTTTACCAATACTTTTTTCTTTTTGTCAATTTTAATTTCCGATCATTTACAAACTTTATAGAAATTGTTTTTTCATAATAGATATAGAAGAAGTTTTCAAATGGTCATTTTTTAATGGAAAAAATCATAGGACGGCTGACTATTCAGGCAAGAGACCCAAAGTTTGCCGCCCGCTTCCATCAGAATCCGTGTCACCACGGACACCCCTTGCGTTAAGCTAAATGCTGCTTCTGCCTTCAGAGCTCGGGACTTTCACCCTATAGATTACACCCATGTCGGGCGCACCAAGAAACCCCCAAAGCACATGTGTTTTGGGGGCTTGCATATTTTATTTGTAAATAGCTTTGCGCTGACGAATCTTCAGCATCATTCCCATTGCTATCAGCAGCATGCCTATCAGCAGCCAGCGATACACGTACGTTGCTGTATCCGGAAGTGATGCCGAAGCTTGATTCTCACTCACCTGTTCAAATTTCGTTCCATCCGTAGTTCCATCCGTACCAGAAGGATTATTTGTGCCGCCTGATCCGCTACCGTTGTTTCCATTATGATTTTCGTTTTCAGGATGATCTTCGTTACCCGAATGATCTTGATCTTTTTCTTGGCCGCCGCTTTCGGAAGGTGTTTTATTGTCTTTGCTGCCACCTTCGGAAGGTGTTTTATCGCCTTGACCACCTTTATCCCTGTTGTCTTTTTCCGGATCATTTCCGCCTTCTCCCGGATCAGCCGGATTTGGAACAATTTCACCTTCTTTCGTTTGGAAAGACCAAATCGATGAGCGCGTTTTACCGCCAAATTGATCTTCCGCTTCCGTGTACCAATAATACACTTGGTTTGGCTCTAAATCATGCCACATGACAGAGGCCACTTCGCCGCTCGGAACGTTTTCGACTTTGCCGATCAAGCTGTCGGTATAGACGTTGACAACAAAAGAATCTGTTGCTACTTTTTTCTCTTGCGGTTGTAAATCGGTTTCAATGATAAATTCATCTTTTCCTGGATACTGTTCCGGATCGTAAAAGTTGTAGTCGTCTAAATAAGGCGAATATGTTTTTACATAAATTTGATTCGTATCTGTATTGAAATGCAGCAAACGGATATAGCCCTGGCCGCCCTCAGGACCGCCTTGATAATCAGCAAGTATTTGATATACTTTTCGGTCAGGCGCTCCATCTCCGTTATCATCAATCTCATCGACTAATGTCTCGCTGTCATGATAATGTCCGCATAATACCGCCATCACATTTTTATTTGGTTTAACAACTTTTTCAAAAATTTGATTTCCAATCGGGCTGCGGTTTCCGCTGACTAGTAAATATTCATGGAATGCTAAAATTGCTTTCCGATCGGGATACTTTTCAAGCACCGAATTCACCCAGTCCAAATCTTCATCCGAAACGCCCCAGCCCATATACACCATAATATAATCATTACCGTTCGCCGAAATTAAATCATAATGACCGCGGTTATTTTTATAAGAACCTCCATAATAGTCACGACCTGCAAACCGATTCTCGCCGAAATATTGATAATAATTGTCATAGCTTCCGTCTTTATGGCCAACATCATGATTGCCGGCTAGAACTCCATATCTGATTCCTGCATCATCTAGCACTTTCATAGCTTGATCGGCCACTGCCCATTGATTGTGATCATCTGCTTCATCGACTAGATCACCTGTATGAAATACATACTGAATATTGAGATTATCTTTTTGATCTCGAATCCATTCGACTTGCTTTTGATAAATGTGTGGATAGCTTTCCGAATAATATTGCGTATCGCTCATCCATACAAACGTATAATCATAATCTATAGTTTGCGCGATTTGGTCTTGAACGATCACGCTCACCTTTTGGTTTTTCACATAGTCTTTCGCAATTACGCTCCCTTTCAATTGAAATCTTTCTTCACCGGCAGTTTGTGAAGCAACTTCCTTCCATTTATTTTCCATATTGTTCCAGGCATACATCGTCACTTTTCGTCCCGGCAATGAAGAACCGTTCCAAATAAGTTCTATTTCATCATTTTCATCAACTTTTTGATCAACGGTAACGTTGAAGCGATGATACGGAAACTGCTCAGTTGATGTTGTTGCAAGCGCCTCGCCATCTGCGTTTTCCAACTTCCTGCGTTCATCTTTCGAAAGAACTTTTTCGCCTTCAACTTGAAATCCAGCAGGCGGTTCTGTATCAGATGCATTTTGCAAAATATCTACATGTTCTTCATCTGATGCTTTATACTGAAAAGCTTGAAAGAAAGATACATCAAGATCGTCCATTGTCGGATCCGCCACCCTTACGGACAATTTAGCACTTAAAGCATCCTCATCTGTTTCGGAAAAATCAGGTAAGAGCGGATGTTCGTCCACTGTATAGAAAGTGACTTCGCTTTTGCCTTCATTGCCTGCCTCATCAATAGCTGTAATGACAAGTTGATGTTTGCCTGATTGAAGCTGTGCTGACGAAGCTGCAAATGGAAGATCGATATATTGATCATCTAATTTGGCAGTGATCGATCTAATTTTACTCCATTTATCTTGAATTTCAGCATCAATAACAAAAGGTCCTTTATATTTTTTTCCTTCCTCAATAGTTGGTTTAATGATTGGCATTGTGTTATCGACAATAACTGTCGATTTCACTTCATTCCCCTTTTGGTCAACTGCTTTCACTTCATGCTCGCCATCTTCTTCATTTTCGCTGTTCCATAAGTAACCGAGGGAAGTAAATTTTTCATCCGGAATATTGAACGTAAATTCGACAACCGGGCTTAATCCGGCACTGTCGCCGACGGAAATCTCCTGTTCGGGTTCTTGATACTCGCTGCTGTATAGAGCTGTGCCGTCAGATAAAACTAATCGCACATTTTTTACATAAAAATCATCTCGATTTTCTTCAGATGTTTCATCAAATGGACTAACCTTTGTGCCTGCCCTAATCGCAATTGATAAATCTTCACCGATTTTCAGTCTTTCCGACGAAATCGGAACCGTAATTGTTGTATATTGATTAATGGTGTCATCAAATATTCTCAAAATGTCATTTCCTATCGTCACACCGTTTTGAAAATAAAGATTCGTTTTACGAACATCAAAGGCAAAATAAACGTCTGATTCAATCGTGCGGAAAGTATTTGTTTGTTTTGCTCCATCAATATATAAGGAAACCTTCTCAGGTGTAAGATCGCCTGTTGCCTTCACTACGGTTTCTTTTGAAACAATTTGTCCATTTTCTACATTTAACCGCAATCCCTGCTTCTTATTTGCATTTCCAATTTGAACGGTAAACTTAGGAGACTCCTTGATATTCACTCCATCGCCAGCGACAAAATAATACTCTACTACATTTTTCCCAATTAATTCAGGCGAATAAATCGTATATTCATATAATCTCGAATTATAGCTTTCTTCTAAATTCACTTTTTTAAATGGTTCTTGTATTTTTGTCCGGTAGTATAAAGAAACGGTTTTGACTTCGATATTATCTTTTACTTCCGCTTTGATGAAAATATTATCCGTTTCCATAGCTTTTTCAGTATTTGTTAAATTTTCAATAGTTGGCGCCATTGAATCGGCTGGAACAGTTACTTTCACTTTCGGAGTTTGTCCGTCTTTTACCGATCCGGGTGTAGCCGCTTCAACGCCGGCACTAATTTTTTGCATTATATTGCTTCCATCCGCAGGATATTTGTACAAAATCCCTTTGTCCTCTTTAGTATCATCAATATTTACCTGATCATTATAATGAGCAACGGAAATTTCTTTTCCGCTGTTTGTGGCAATTACTAATGATCTCGCACCACTGTTGGCCATTCCGTTATTATAAATTTTCACAATGTTTTTGTTCTCTTCTAACGAAACACCATAATGTTTATTAAAATCTTCAACAGCCAACGATGCATTCCCTTGATTGATGATCCAAAATACAAGCGTCCCACCTGAAGGAATTTGCAGTGATTGATCCTCATTAGGAGATCCCCAAATAAGATCGGATTCTGCACCTTCCTGCGGATATCGATAACGGATTTTGTAGTCTTTAAAATCAATAGTCTGATTAGTATTATTATAAATTTCAATAAATTCATAACCGTCCAACCCATTTATGTTGGCGCTGTCCGGAACTACTTCAGTAATGAGAAGTTTTGGGACTTTTTGATAATCAATATTGGGAGTTTTGAGTTGAACATGGTGTTCCTCTGTTTTGACCGTGTTTGTTCCATCTGATGCCTCTATGTAATATAGGAGTTCGCTTCCCCACATGTCCGCACTGGGAATCGCCGCCCTATATTCATTTTGATTTCCGTTTTCAGTCATTTGAAGGGATTTGTATGCTCCATTTTCCGTCAATTTATAAAATAATGTGACATAACGGACTTTTTTATTATCAGTGACTGTAGCTTTTACAATTAATGGCTCCTCGCTTTCCCATTCTGCTATTGGCTGATGTGTAATGACAGGAGCTTCTTTGTCATCAGGCTCTTCAATGGCGACAGGTGTCTTCGGCACTTGCCCTTCGATGAATGCACCTGGATTAGCTTTTTCACTTAAGCCAATTTTTTTCATTTTCGTCTCTTCCGTAAATTGATAAATGATTCCTTTATCTCTTTCAACATCATCAGCTCCATCATTATATGCTGCTGCAGATACTAATGAACCATCCTTTGAATAAACAGCTAATGCCCGGATGCCGCTGTTAGCCATTCCTTCAAATGGCAAGGCTTGGACTTCGCTTTCTTTCAAATCCGTTCCGTAAAATTGATTAAAATCTTCCAATCTTAAAGATTGATTAGAACTATTTTTCACCCAGAGAATGAAAGTTTTTTGCGGAGCTATTACTTGATTGTCCGAAAATTGAAAAACTTGATCGGCTTTTGCTGTACCCGGATATTGATAATGAAGTTCATAATTTCGCAATTCAATCGGCTTGTTGGTATTGTTGTAAAGCTCAATAAATTCATATCCGTCAGCACTTCCGACATTTGACGTGTCTGGAGCCAGTTCGGTGATTAAGATTTTCGGAACTTTTTGATAATCCGGTTCCGCATCTTGTTGAATAGCTACTGAAAATGTTTCAGAAGAATTTATTGGAAGTCTTGTTGTTTCTGTCTCATTTTTCCCTTCAAACCAATAAGAAAAAGTATAAGACCATAAGTCGCTTTCTGGTACAGTTGCCGTAAAGGTTGTATCATTTATTTTCTCCATTTTCATGCTTTTCACAAGCATACCCGGAGCTGTACGATAAAACAATGTCAACTCTGCAAGGTCTTTTCCTTCCGCATCAATTTTAAGCGGCCGGCCTTTTTGAATGACTGCCGGTGGCTGATGAACAATTTCCAGTGGCAGTGTTACAGCTTGCTGTTCAAGTTGGGGGGTAGTTTGTGAATTTGCTTCTGGTTCTTGTTTTGAAGTTTCGGGAACTGTATCAGTATCTTGCTGTTCTGGTTTTTGCTGCTTTTGTTCACTTTCATTAACCGGAGAAGATGGATGATCCCCTCCTTTTGCAGGTTCTTTCACTTCTTCATTTGCTGCATCAGGCTGTCTTTCATCACTTTTGTCCTGTTGAACTTCGTTTTGCTGAGAGTTGTTTTCTTCAACATTTGGCTCGCTGTCATTTTGATGAAGCGGTTGTTCTTGATTTGGTTTATCCGTTGATTTCGTTTGTTCCTCCATCTGCTGCTCGGCGTCTCCTGCAACTGTTGCTGTTGCATACGTATGTATCGGTGTTAACACGGAAACAAGAACAAGCAAAACAGCGGAAGCTCCAGCCAGCATAGAGCGTCTCTTTCTTTTTCTCAAATAAAACTCCTCCCTAAAATTTTCTAACCTCAATTATTGTAATATCGAAATATTTAGTTGATTTTAATTATTTGTAAATTTTTGTCTAATTTTCGTTCAGTTTAAAATAGAAAAATAGGAGAATTTCCATGATATAATTCTAGAAAAGTATATTTGAAAGGAGCATGTTTCGTGGCAAATCCATTCATCGGTTATATCGGTACATATACGAAAGGTGAAAGCAAAGGCATTTACAAATTTACATTGGACACTGAGAAAAAAGAGCTTAGTGAAGCTAAAGTAGCAGCAGAGCTTGACAATCCGACATATGTCGCGATTTCCAAAGACAATCAAAATTTATATTCGGTTGTTAAAGACGGAAATTCAGGGGGGCTTGCTGTTTTTTCCATTGACGAACAAACAGGCGATCTGCAAAGCATCAACCAGCAAGTGACGGAAGGACCTTCTCCGTGCCACGTCAGCGTCAACAAAGCAAACCATTTCGTCGTCACCGCTAATTACCATCGCGGAACGATCGAGGCTTACTTGCTGAATGAAGACAAAAGCGCAAATCCAGCGGCAAGCGTTGCAGAACATACAGGTTCAGGCCCTAATCTTGAAAGGCAAGAAAAACCGCACGCTCACTATTCGGGGTTTACACCAGATGAAAAGTATGTTGTAGCTGTTGATTTAGGAATTGACCAAATTATTACCTACTCTTGTGATCAAGGTGTTTTAAAGAAGGTGAGCAGCCTTTCTGTTAAACCTGGAAGCGGCCCTCGCCATATCGTCTTTCATCCAAACGGAAAATTCGCTTACGTGATGACGGAATTAAGCAATGAAGTGATCGTTCTTTCTTATAATGCAGATGAAGGAAGCTTTCAAGAGCTGCAATACATCCCAGCAATTCCGGAAGATTTCGCAGAAAACAGCCAAGGCAGCGCCATTCACATTTCTTCCGACGGCAAGTTCGTTTATGCTGCTAACCGCGGCCATGACAGCATTGCTGTTTTCAAGGTAGAAAATGATGGGGGCAAGCTTGAATTTGTTGAATGGACAAGCACCGGCGGCCATTGGCCAAGAGACTTTGTCCTCGATCCGACAGAAAGATTTGTGATCGCCACAAACCAAGAATCAAGCAACGCCGTCTTATTTGAACGCGATCCTGAAACCGGCAAATTGACACGCTTGCCATCAGAAATTTCCGTGCCTGATCCGGTTTGCGTGAAATTTCTTCATCAAGGCTAAAAAAATGTCTTTGCAATCTATTTTCACCTTTACGAAAAGAAGGCTCGTCTTGTTTTAAAACAAGACGAGCCTTTCAAATTTTTATAAAAATGGCACCTTCCATCAGTTTCTAATTTAGGAGCCTACTGGTGTTGGTCAACTTCGATCACAGTGCGAATCCCTAGTGAAAGAGTATAAAAACGGTGAAGTGCTGCTCAATCCGTTTGCCTCCAACTTATTAATTCAAATCTTATCGTCGTCCGATACAGAGCGTTTCAAACAATCTAGTTTTCCTCCAACTTATTAATCCAGTTCCCGAGCTCGAAAGAAAAATCGTCATGGAAGCACCCTTCTTTTAAGCTGACCGCTTATGATCCATCGGACAACAAATGTTGCAAACCTTTATGACATCTTCATTCATGATTCCTATAGAAAAGAAACAGAAACAGCTTTCTACAAAGCTTGCAGTATTATAGTGAAGAAGCATAGCCTCCGTGTTTAAAATTAGAATAGCCGAATTGTCGCTCGGCTATTTCCACGCAGAGGCTATTTCCTGCTTAACAGGGGCAAAATCTCAACATGGTTTCGCTAATACTTGGATTATGTAAAAGATGACGAAGACGAAAAAGAGTACAAAATTTCAACAAGATTGCGCCAATATGCACCAATAATTTTGAAAAGCCGCAATCAGCTACACTGACAGATTTGGCAGTGACGAAAACCGAAAAAAGCTACTTAGCTTCCTTTTGCGCAATATTCCCGTTACGGACATTGGCGATGCCTTCTTTGCATACACCGTGCGGAAGCCAGGAGCAATTCGCACATAAGTAATCTAAGTCGTCAGGGACTACTTTTTGGGCCGTGAGCCCCAATAATTCCGATTTTAAGTAAATCCCATTTTCTTCAATGCCTAAATGGCGGATTACTTTTTGATCCATGGAAATCACATGCTCATTTGAATTCGGATCCGCTTGGCACGTCGATTCTCCATGGTGCGGACATGCCATGCACGCATCATCAAGTGCAGAGACGACTTGAATGGGAAAGTCTTGCTCTTCATCACGAATTTTTGTAACTACTTCCCACATCTTCTCTACAAACGATGGACTATATCCCATTCCGCGAAATCCGTGCACACATAATAAATGATGCCCCCGTAAGCGAAGCGGCTTCATACATTTCTCCTCCCCTTTTTCTATTACTCCCATCTTATGAGAAAAAGCACAAGCCTACAACATAAACGTGAAAAAACATTGCATCCTTTAAAATTAAAATACAAGCGTCACAACGAAAAAGCGAGCAAAAGCTTGTTCCAAATTCACAAGCTATTGATAAGAAGCCCTCTTTCCTAATCTGTTATCCATTGATCAATATTGTTTTACCCACTTTAAATGGAGCCGCTCCTTTTCCAGCGTCTTGATATGAGGAAGGGGCTTTTTTGCGTTCAAAAAGGAAGAATTAGGCTTCTTTTCCAACATCTCAATATGAAAAGGAAGATGTGATAGGCGAACTTTCCGCCCCGAAGCTTTCAGTTGAAAAATTCCTGTTTAAAGCCTATGTGTACATAGAAGCAGCTTAAAAATGGCAAATCAAGACGAGTTTGTCCTTTTTTTGCACCTTTAAGGGATCAGCTTTTTATTTTGCATTTTACGACGGCTGTTTTCCCTTCCCTTTTTTATATGCGGCATATAAGAAAAGGATAAACAAAACTGGGACTCCGACCAAAATGGAAATAAAAGGGATGCTCGCGCCTTTTTGTTCGTCCAGTTTAAAAATCTCCGATGTTTCCCGTTCCAAAGTGATCGTGTATCCGTCCTTTGAACTTTTTATGCTTCCCCCTTTTAAATACCCTCTCAATTCGTGATTATCCGGCAAATATCGAAATCCGATCGTTACGCTTTTTGTTTGCGATGTGTTGTTAATGGCAATAATGGATGTTTCATCACCGCTTTTTAATTGATAAACGAGCATGCCGTCCTTTTCATACAACAAATGATATTGCCCTGTTCGGAGAGAAGGCAGGATTTTGCGAATGTCGGCTAAATTTGTTATGTACTCGACTATTTCGGTGCTCGTGCGAAAATCCATCATCCGATAATTGACTGCTCCATTTCCGCCATCCAATGCAATCTCCGTCCCGTAATAAACAAAAGGAACAGCCGGTAAAGTATATAAATACGTCAAGGCAAGTTTTAATCTTGTCACTGGAAACGCTTCATTCTCAACAGCTTTTCTTGTAAAACGAACGATATCCTCGTCATCTAAAAACGAAACGACAGGCAGATTGGATTGCGTAAACCCGTCCAATCCTGAAAGCGGTTCATCCACATTCGAAAATGATTTTTGCGCATTTTTCGCAAAATAGGTATTCATCACGGCATCGATTCCACTGTTTTGATATGTATTCGGATCACCCCCGCCAATATCTGCCACTAAAACGAAATCTTTTTTGACAGACTTAACTTCTTCAGCCATTTTTTTTAAAAATTGAGGTTCAGTTCGATTCGCGTCAATCAACCGATACCCGTCAATATCACTTTGTTTGATCCACCATTTAGCGACATCGATTATAAATGCTTGAACGTCGGGGCGAGAAACATCGAATGTCGTACTTCCTTCAACAAACCATTCTTTTTTAGCTGGATCAGACAGCCAAGGGTGGTTCGGTCCTGTTTCGAAAACAAAATCTATCATGACCTTTAGATCACGTTTATGTGCTTCCTTTGTCAGCTGTTTTAAATCCTGCATTGTTCCAAAATGCTCGTCCACTTTTTTAAAGTCTTTCACCCATTTCCCATGAAAGCCGTTTGCCTCATTTTGAAATATTGGTGATAATGAAACGATTGTAAAGCCCATTCCTTTTATGTAATCCAGCTTTTTGATCACCCCTTGCAAGTCACCCCCAAGAAAATGTTCAAGACCGCCCTTTCTTTCGCCGTCATTGGCCGTCGTTCCATTGTAAAAGCGGTCAACTGCTACGTGATAAATTGACTCATCCTGCAAGTTTACAGCGCTAGCAGTCGCTGAAAAACAAAAAAGCAATGAAACACACAAAATGAAAATCAATCCTTTTTTCACTCGTCAAAATCCTCCTTATGTCAGCAAAATCCATGCTTGTCGCTCAATTCATCTAAGTTCGCCGCTTCAACTCTTCCGCAAAATCGGCAAGCGGTGTTGCATCTGTTTTGGTTTGCTGTCAATCTTCTCATCGAATGTATGTAATGTTTGATGGGATTTATCCCCTTTTCCGATGAGTTTTTCTTTATAAGCCTCGCGAATCACTCGCTGGCTTATCCCCGTTTCATTTGAAAGAGCCTTTATTCCTTCCATGCTAACTGAAAAATAAGTTTACATGTTTGAAATCATTGCGTTACCTACATCATTTTGCCTGGATTGCGCCACGATCAAACAGTTCGTCAACGTATTCAAAAAGTTAGGTCAGTTAATTTTTCATTCATGATCTTCTTGAACTATTCTCTTACAACATGAACCGTACCAGGCCAAATTCGGATCTTATTGTAAGCTTCTCTCCCTGCTTGATTCCTAGACATTAGAAAATTTTTGAAAACGTTCATCATTTTCATAAAAATCTTTTTTCTACCGATGAATCATTCAGTTTCTACAAAATGTTTATATATCTCTCCCCTCCCGCTCCCCTTGCAGATCATTTTTGAATTTCATTATAAAAAACATTATAACATGCTGAACATGTTTGTCCTTCTTTATTATAAAAAGCAAGGGGGTGTCTAATAAGTCGTTTTTACGGCTTATTGACGCCCCCATTAATGTGTTAAAAACGTTGATATATCGGTGTGTATGATTTTTTGTTTTCAATGGCAATTTGACTTTCTAAGACAGCCTCATTTTCCCTAAATTCATCAAATGATATTAATCCGGTACTTTTCAAACCAAATGTGAATTTGCCAAAGATAGGCTAACAGCTGCGGTCCCGTCATCAGCTGTCCGTACCATGGACGTTGAAAAGATGCACCGTCTGTCTCTACTAATTTATTTAATGCAATCCCATCGAAAAGCTCGTGCAATATGGAGTCTTTCATGGCCAATACGTTTTCAAGCTGTTCTTTTACAAGCTTCGTATATTTCGGATGATGTGTTTTCGGATACGGGCTTTTTTTCCTGTAGACAACCTCCTTCGGCAAAAGATCTTCTAAGCTTTTCCGTAATAGGCCTTTTTCCCGATCGCCATATCGTTTCCATTCCCACGGAATATTCCAGACGTATTCGACAAGCCGGTGATCTGCAAACGGAACGCGCACTTCAAGCGATGCCCCCATGCTCATGCGATCCTTTCGGTCAAGCAATGTTGTCATAAACCATATCATATTTAAGTAAAAAAGCTCCCGCCTTTTTCTTTCCGTTTCAGGTTCTCCATCTAAAACAGGTGTTTCTTCAATCGTTTTTTCATATTGCCTTAAAGCATATTCTTTTATATTCAGCTTTTTTTGCCAATCGTTCCGGAGCAGCTTGATCCTCTCATCTAATGAACGAATCCACGGAAATCCTTCTCTTGCCAATTCCTCATGACGATAAAACCACGGATATCCGCCGAAAATTTCGTCCGCACATTCTCCCGACAAGCTCACGACAAAGTCCTTATTAATTTGCCGGCAAAACCAAAGAAGTGAAGAATCGACGTCCGCCATCCCCGGAAGATCACGGACTTCAACTGCTTCCTGCAAATATGAGACAAGCTCTTCCTGTGTCATGATACATTCGTGATGAATGGTTTGAAAAGATTCCTTCATTAAATGAATCCAGTAGGCATCAGCATTCGGCTGAAACTCGCTTTGTTGAAAATACTCAGAATTCCCTTCGTAATCAATTGAATAAGTATGAAGATGCCCCTTTCCTTCCTTTTCAAATGTCCTGGCGGCAATCGCTGTAATGGCGCTCGAATCCAATCCTCCCGATAAAAACGTGCATAGCGGAACATCGCTGACAAGCTGTCTTGTGACGGCATCTATTAGTAATTCACGCACTTTTTCGACCGTTTCTTCAAAAGAATCCTCATGCGGATGGCTTTTAACGTTCCAATACCTCCATATTTTTAAGCCATCTCGATTAAAAACGAGGGCATGGGCGGGTCTAAGCTCTTCGATTCCTTTAAAAACGCCTGAACCGGGAGATCTCGACGGCCCCAGCGCCATAATTTCTTGCAGCCCTTCCTGATCGAGCAAAGCATCGACTTCAGGATTGGCTAAAAGGGCTTTTATTTCAGAAGCGAACAGAAAATTACCGTTGTTTTCATAAAAAAAGAGCGGTTTAACGCCAAGACGGTCGCGTGCTATAAATAATTTTTCATCTGCTGAATCCCAAACGGCAAAAGCATAAATTCCGTTTAAATGGTGCACACATTCTTCTTTCCACTCCATGTATGAAGCTAAAAGAACTTCCGTATCTGAGTGGCCGCGAAACGTATAGCCTTTTTTCAATAATTCTTTGCGAATATCTTCCGTATTGTATAGCTCGCCGTTATAACAAATCGTGTAGGAATTATCTTCTTTTTGTTTTGTCATCGGCTGTCGACCGCATTCCGGGTCAATGACAACAAGTCTTTTATGCCCGAACAATACGTGCTTCTTTCCCCAAATATTTGTATCATCAGGCCCTCTTTTGCTTAACGTATCAATCATGTCTTCCATTATTTCAGTATTTTGGAAAAGTGATTGTTGAAAATTTACCCAGCCAGCAATTCCACACATATGCTTATCACCCCACTATCTATAACATGAAAGATGTAGCTATTGTATGCAAAAAAAGTTCAATGTTACCTGCCCATTTGTATAAAAAGAAAGCATTTTGTCTAAAACAATCAATAAAAAGTATTGAGGTGTTCATATTGTTTTCGGACGTAAAAAATGACCTTCTCCATAAACAAAAAAGGAGTTTTCGGACTGCAACCGTTGAAATGCTTCAAGCAAAACCGATTTTGATCGATGATGAAGATGACGAACAAATTTCTCTTGATGATTTAAACGATCAGCACATTGAACTTTTGAAAAACGGCCGATGGGTTGATATTGGACATAATAAGGAAGAATACTTGCGGTCAGGCGGAAAAATTCGAATCAAGAAGACATTCCCCTATGCATTTCATTCTTTTTTAAATGAATTGGATGATGAAAGCTTTATAATGTTTGTACACCATTTAAATGCTTTATCCTTTTCCGTTTATGACATCATTTACTGCCACAATCAATTGTTGTATCACCATGGAAACAAACCGATGAAAGGCGCTTCTGTTTTTATATTTGATAATACGGATTCTCTTTGTGCAGTTCAGCATTTTTTCCATCGGGGAGACAAACAAAAAGACCTGTTTGAATTCACTGTAAGCACAGGGGAACGAAGCTTTGTCAGCTCTATTTCATAACTGCAATTCAAGGAAAAAAGGATTTAGTTAAAAAGTACTTTTAAGACAGTCGGAGTAATGAAAGCTTTGCAATTGATAGGGGGAGTGCAGATGTTTTTGGCATTTGAAAATGGATGAAAAGACAAACAAAGATATTTAATAATTTGTTTCACACATCTTGTCGCTTGACATAAAGCCTCTGCGGGCATGCTTCTGGCAAAAGGGGCAAGTTGCAGAGTTTTTCCAGACATACAAGCCTTTCCTACCCGCTGCTCCATGTAAAGCTGAGAGAAATAGTATACGAGCTTCATTGCCAGTAACAGACTAGCATCAAACGAAATACAGTAGAAGGAGTTTATAGTTGGTGTGTCTCTATTACAATTTAAGATTTTCATTTATAATGGTTTTAAATTAATTACGATGCTATCAGATTCAAAAAATAAACATTTATTAATTTCTAATATATCACCTTTTTTAGGAACGATTTTATAATTTTTCTTATCTTCGAAATCGTACGTATTAAGAACTTCCCTATTAGATGATAAGATTTGAACAAATGGTTTTTCTTTCTCTGTTTTTCCGGCATAACTTAATATATATTCTCCCTCGGGTAGCTGTAATCCTATTTTATAAAATCCTGAATGATGAATTTCATATTGTCCTGCTTTACTCATCTTTATTGTTTCAAAGTTTGCAGGAGAAAGTCTCACTTTTCCTTTTCCTTCTACCCCAATATGTTCTCCATTAGTCAACTCAACACCTAATATTTTATCTTTTGCGGATAATTCTTTTTGCATAAATTTAATTTTCCCATTTATTACTTCTATATCATAAATCCCTTGATTCATATCTTCTCCTACAATATATTCTCCGCTTTTTAAAGTCATTTCCTTTGGTTCTACTTCTTTATAGCGATTTATGAAATCAGTAATATAAAGATAAGCGATAATGAACGAACATATCACTACTATAAAAATGAAAATAGTAAATTTAAATTTATTCATAAACTAAGTTCCCCTCATTCATCTTCAAACTAAAATCACATAAGGGTTCAATATCCTCTTTAAGATGGCTAGCAATTATTATAATCGCTCCTCTTTTCTTTTCTTCTAAAAGCAGGTCTTGGATTAATTCTACTCCTTTATCATCAAGCGCATTGGTAGGTTCATCCAAAAGGAGAATATCAGGCTTTTCGAATATCGCCTGTGCAATATTAAGTCTTTGCTTCATTCCTAAAGAATATTTTTTTACTTTTAGCTTAGAAAATGGATCTAGTCCGACTCTTTTTATAGCTTCTTCAATATCGTGTTTTGTGGCAACTTTTTTTATTTTTGATAAAATAAAAAGATTTGTGTACGCATCATACTGTGGCAATAACGCCATATTTTCTATAATGATCCCAACGCTTTTGGGGAAGGATATATCTTTATGTAATACTTGATTATTAATTATAACCTCACCTTCAGTAGGAATAACTAATCCAGCTAAAGTACGAAGTAGCATAGTTTTACCGGATCCGTTTTTACCAAAGAGTCCGTAAACCTGTCCCGGTTTAAAAGTATAAGAAACATTTTTTAACATATAGGCCATATAATTCTAATAATTATAGGATTTGGATGTTTTTTTAAGGCTGGTTTTTATTGTCAAAGACAAGAAAGAAAAATAATAGGGGGGTGTCTAATAAGTCGTTTTTACGGCTTATTGACGCCCCCATTAATGTTTTAGAAACGTTGATATATATCGGTGTTTATGATTTTTTGTTTTCAATGGCGATTTGACTTTCTAAGACAGCCCCTGCGAAATACGCTCCTATATTTTTGCATCAACATATTTTTTAAAAAGTAAGAGGCAGTCTAAATCCAAGCAAAATGACGAGAATCAGCACAATCCAAAAGCCGATCCAAATGCCTTTGGACGATTCGTTTCTCTTCTTTTTGCCCAAAACCATTTCCATAAGCCCGATCAAAACAATGGCAAGGAAAATTTTAGCGACATATTCCCCTACATAGTTGGCCATGCTGAACACATTATAGCGGAAAATTAATTCAAGTCCAGTTGCCAACACGATTAAATAAAAGATTCGCACAGCCATATGCAAACCTTTTGAAGGTTTGGCAAACGCAATGAAAAACAAAATCAGCAAAATGACCCATGATGTAATATGCAAATGTGTCATAAATGCCCTCCCCCATCTATACTTGCAAGTCCACATTCATCATATCAAATGATCATCCAAAAACATAGCAATTACTATGATAAATAAAATGATTTCACTAAATTGACAAAGACGCACTAAAACGAAAGATTAAAGGGGCTCACTCTTGCCCGTCCTTTCGCTATTAAATTTCCTTGACTTTATTTCTCAACGTGCCAATTCCTTCTACCGTAATTTCGACAGTGTCGCCAGGCTTTAATAATTTCGGCGGATTGAAGCCTTTTCCGACTCCCGCAGGTGTACCTGTTGCAATGATATCTCCCGGTTCAAGAGTCATGCCTTGAGAAATGATGGAAATGATCCGTTTAATCGGGAAAATCATTTGATTTGTATTGGCTTGCTGCCGAATTTCGCCATTAACTTTCGTCTCGATAGACAGATGCTGTGGATTCGAAACAGCCGATTTATGTACAATATACGGTCCCATCGGGCATGATGTATCCAAGCTTTTTCCTAAAAAATATTGTTTGTGGCGAGCTTGCAAATCTCTTGCTGTGACATCATTGATGATCGTATATCCAAAAACGTAGTCATAGGCTTCTTCTTCGCGAATTTGTTTTCCTTTTTTCCCAATGACAACTGCAAGTTCCCCTTCATAATCAAGTTCGTCGGTTAAATAAAGATGAGGATCAATTTCTCCTTCATGAGCAATAACGGAAGTTGAAGGTTTGGAAAACAGAATCAAATCGGAAGGAATATCACTTTCGCTTCCCATTTCCGCAACATGGTCACGGTAGTTTTTACCGACGCACATAATGTTTTTCTTCGGTCGTGGAATCGGTGCTTGGAGTTTAACAGCTGACAGCGGATAGACATATGTCTCCCTTTCTTTTTCCTTCGCAACCCATTCCTGTAATGCTTCAATATGGCGGACAAATTTTTCACCCATTTCAATGCACGCTTGCAGCGATGCAGGCGATATTTCCGATTCATAAAGCTTCAGTTCCGCTTTTTGAATATCAATAACCGAATCTTCGTTAAAAATTAGTCCGATAAACGTTCTGTCGTGAATATTTGCAGTGACAAGCTTCATGTTCTACCCCCAATTAAGATAAAGTTTTTTCGCATTATTTGCAGTTGTGCGCACAATATCTTCACGCGGCCTCTTTTTAATATTCGCCAATTTGCGGCAAATTTCCTTTAAAAATAACGGGGTTGTGTCAACATTTTTAAACGCTCCCCCATACCGCCAAGGGCCGTCCGTCTCAATAAGCAGCTGATCCATCGGAACTTGTTCAGCAAGCTGCTGATCGCGCAGGCGGTAGCAAACTTCCGGAGTCACAGAAATATAATAGTGTTGTTTACAAATTTCCTTCACTACAGATGATGCCGCTTTAAGCCAATGAAAATGCGCTTTTTTCACTTGATGTTTTTGCAAAAGATGGAAAGCTTTTTCCGCATCTTCATGAACTGCATGCAAGGCAACTGGCAGTGAATGTTCAACGCTGATTTTAAAAAATTCCTTCAAGACATCTATATAAGTTTGTTCCGAATACTTTGCAAATAATCGCTCTTTTTCATAATACGGCAAACCAATTTCCCCGACAGCTGAAATCGCCCTCTCTGTTCGAATCAGCGATAGAAGCTCTTCAAGCTCCCGTTCTTCAAGAATCTCCTGTTCAGGGTGAAAGCCGGCAGCTGCTATAATAAAATCTTCATGTTTCTGCTTCAATTCAAGCGTTTTATAGGCGGATGTTAAATCGGTTGAAACGGCCACAACATGAGTAATGCCCGCTTCCTGCCACTTTTTGATTTGCTCATCAATAGTTTTTGGATCGTATTGATCCAAATGAATATGAGAATCGATCATTCTTCATGACTCCCATCGGGCGGAATGAAGCCTTGCCTAGAAATGAACAGCTGATCTTTCGCAAACACATGTAAAAATAAGTCTTTCACATATTCGATGTTTTCAGGGGAAAACCATTCTTCTTCTCCAATTTGCGAAAAAAGCTTTGACAAACCGAGCGCCTGTGATCGTCTTCCGCCGCTTCCATCTCCTAAAAAGAAATCATCTAAACAGACTCGTTTCGTCGCATTCCGTAATAGATTCGTAAAATTAGGAGAAAAAGGCAGTACAGGAGAAACTGCCGCCTGTGACGGAATGTTCTCTTCATTTAGTTTTTTAAGCGCATTGATCCTAGCTTGAATCGGCGGCGCCTTTGGAGAAAAAATTTTGCGCACATCATCTCTGTCCGTTTCAACGGTAATGCTGACAAGCACCCGATCCCCCAATTTTTGAAAGATATCAATATCTCTAGTGACAAGCGGGCTTCTCGTCTGGACAAATAAAAAGTCCGGAGGCATTTCTGCTATCACTTCAAGGAGCCTTCTTGTTCGTAATTCCTTCGCTTCCAGCGGCTGGTAAGGGTCTGTTGAGGATGACATGAAAATCGTCACTTTCCCTTTCTTCTTGGCCCGCTTCAATTCGCCTAAAAATTGGTTTGGCTTTTCATCCTTTATTTCAACCCATGTTCCCCACTCTTTTTTCTTAAACAATGCGACTGGAAGCTTTTGTACATAACAATAATGGCAGCCGTATGAACAGCCGACATACGGATTTAAACTGTACGAATACCCTTGCAAATAGCCGTTTGTTTTCGTTAAAAACGAGTTTGGATTTTTACGGGTAATTTCCATTCATTACATCCTTTCCCGCAGCGAAAAGATTATCTCATTCAATGAAAAAAATTTTGAAAAGAAAAACGGCCTCAAGGTTCACAGACAGCCCGCTTGCAAACCGGCCATTACCGCTTCCGTGAAGATAAGGACAACTGTTCTCCACAAAAACAAATGGAGGGATAAACACCTCCATTTGTAAAAGGACAACTATTTGCGCTTGTCAATCGTTATCGCATGGATCTTTCTTTTGAACATTCCGTTTCAGGGTCATTATAACTTATAAAGCATGAAATGACCACTTTCTTGCTTCGTTAATCTGAAAGAACAGCATCTTGCACATTTATTTTCTCGTTTATCAATCCTGCCTCTAAAAAAGTATCTGCAAGCTTCTGTTGGGCATCCACCACTTCAGGTGTGATGTCAAATACTCCATATTCTCTTCTTTCCAAAGTTTGCTTCCATACATCTTTCGAAATGCCAGTTTTCTGTGAAAAGTTTTCGGCAGCCCCTTGTTTGTCTGCTTGAATCTCTTTGTGAACCTTCTCTAGTTCACTGATCACTAAATTTCGAAGTTCACGATTTTCTTGAAAATAATCGCGTCTTCCTACAATAAATCCATATTGACGCGGGAGACCTTTTGCATCGGCAATGATTCTAGCACCTCCACTTTCTTCTGCGTCCGCAAGATATGGATCCCAAATCACCCATGCATCCACATTGCCGCGTTCAAAAGCTCCTCTAGCATCTGAAGGCTGTAAATAGACAGGAGTAATATCATTCAAAGTCAGCCCTACACTCTCTAAAGCAGTAAGGAGCAAATAATGTGCGCTTGATCCTTTACCAAAAGCAACCTTCTTCCCTTTTAAATCTTCTATCTTTTGAATAGGTGAATCTTTTGGAACAACAATCGCCCGATATACTTCCGGTTCATAGGCAAGATAGGCTAATTCAGAATCTGAAACGGCTCCTGCAAGTACAGCAGGTGCTCCGCCTACATATCCTACATCAATTTTTCCTGCATTCAACGCCTCTAATAATGGCGGTCCTGATTGAAATTCATGCCATGTGACTTTAACTCCTTTTTCAGCCAAAATTTTTTCTAAGCTGCCTTTTTCCTTTAAGAAAAGCAAAATAGATGATTTTTGATAGCCAATTCTAAGTTCGTCTGGTAATGTCTCCTCTTCCGCTTTGGCATTTGATTTTTCCGCATTGGAGGTCTCATTTGCCTCCTCCTTGCTGCCGCAGCCTGAAATCCAAAGCACTAAAAGGAAAATCAAACTTAAAAACATACTTTTTCTGATAATTTTCATTAGTAAATCCCCCTTTAATGATTATTAAGCTTATTACGTTGATTGCCTTGCATAGACAGCTGGTGTGTTTTCTTCCTCACCCATTACGCGGCGCAAAATCTTTTCGACGAGGGCTGCAAATGCGGCATTACCGCGCTGCCTAGGACGAGGAAATTTAATCGGTGTATCCATCGCAATTTTTCCATCCTCTATCAACACCACTCGATCTGCCATTGCTACCGCTTCTTCCACATCATGTGTAATCAGCAAAGCTGTAAATCCTTGCTCCTTCCATAATCGTTCGATCAAACGCTGCATTTCAATGCGTGTTAAAGCATCTAACGCACCTAATGGTTCATCCAATAACAACAGCCTTGGCTTGCTTGCTAATGCTCTTGCAAGTGCCACCCGTTGTTTTTGTCCTCCTGATAAAACGTGAGGCCATTCTTTTGCCCTGTCGATCAGACCAACCTGCTTTAGAGCTAACTCCGCTTTAGGTAAATCTTCTTTTTTCATGCCAATCGCTACATTTTGAATTACGCGTTTCCAAGGCAAAAGTCTGGCATCTTGGAACATAATGCGAACCTCCGGATTTAATCCCTTCATCAATTCGCTGTTAGCCTTGATCTCACCAGCTGTCGGCTCATCTAATCCGGCAATTAAACGAAGCAGCGTGCTTTTTCCGCAGCCGCTTCGGCCGATGATCGCTACAAACTCGCCAGGCTGCACCTCAAGATCAATTCCGCGCAGAACTTGCTGATTCCCAAAGTGTTTCTCTACACCATTGATTTGCAGATGAGTTCCAAAAGTTGGAGATTCCACATTTATCCCCCCATTCTCTACAAGTTTTGATAATTTGGATTCCAATTTAAGCATTTTCTTTCAAGCCATTTTGCCATTGAATCCGCTATTTTTCCAAATAATGCATATAGAAGAATGCTGAGCAGCACTACATCTGTTTGCATAAATTCTCTCGCATTCATGGCCATATATCCGATACCAGAATCTGCGGAAATTGTTTCAGCAACAATTAACGTCAGCCACATGATCCCCAGTGCATATCGAACTCCGACTAAAATAGACGGGAGGGCGCCGGGCAACACCACTTGCCAAAAGAGAAGCCAGGAACGAAGTCCATATACCCGTCCCATTTCAATCAACCCTTGATCTACTGACCGAATGCCATGAAGTGTATTCACATAAATCGGGAACAACACTCCAGCTGCTACTAAAAATACTTTGGCTTCCTCACCAATTCCAAACCAAAGGATGACAAGAGGAATCATGGCCAGGTGAGGAATATTCCGCACCATTTGAATCGTTGTATCGAAAATTCTATCTGCGATCGGAAACAGCCCGTTAATAAGGCCGAGAAACAAGCCAATGCTTCCTCCAATCAAAAAACCGATTATGGCTCGTTTAAAGCTGATCAGCAAATGCTGAAACAATTCACCAGAACGAATGAGCTCCACTCCTGCCATCACAACGTCTGACGGCACTGGAAGAATTTTTGTTGAAAGAATCCCTTTAGAGGATAACAATTGCCAAATGATTAAAATCAATATAGGCAAAAGCCATGGGATTAATTGTTTTTTTACTTGATCGGAAAACAACGACTTTTTCATTTTCTGATTCTCTCCATTTCTGCTGGTAAACTGTTGTTGGCAATAATTTCTCCAAATGGTCCAAACGGTTGTGGTTCACTGTTTCTTTGAACATGGCTTATCGGCAAGTGAGGAAACAACAGTTCAGCTGTTCTATATGCTTCCTCTAAATGAGGATAGCCGGATAAAATAAATGTCTCGATGCCGAGATCAGCATATTCCTTCATCCTTTCTGCAATTGTTTCCGGACTGCCGACTAGCGCCGTACCTGCTCCGCCGCGCACAAGACCGATTCCTGACCATAAATTCGGGCTGATTTCAAGCGACTTGCGGTCTCTTTTCACAAGATCTGACATCCTGCGCTGCCCTACTGAATCAAAACGGTCAAAAACCTTTTGTGCCTGAGCGACCGTTTCATCATCCACATATTTGATTAACCGTTCGGCTGCTTGCCATGCTTCTTCATCCGTTTCACGGACGATGATATGCAAGCGAATGCCGAAGCGCACTGTTCTTCCTTGTTCCTCTGCCAGCTTTTTCACCTGATTCAGTTTTTCAGCAACCTGTTTCGGCGGCTCTCCCCATGTTAAATATACATCTGCATGCTTTGCCGCTACTTGCTGGCCAGCCAATGATGAACCGCCGAAAAAGACAGGCGGATATGGTTTTTGCACTGGCGGGAACAAAAGGTCTCCTCCTTCCACCTGTAAGTAACGACCTGTGAAATCGACTTTTTCATTTGCAAGCAGCTTTCGCCAAATTGTCAAAAATTCGTCAGTCACTTCATATCTTTCATCATGTGAATAAAAAATTCCATCACCCTTCAGCTCCACCGGATCACCACCGGTTACAACGTTTACTAGCAATCGTCCATTTGAAATTCTGTCAAATGTCGAGGCCATCCTTGCAGCAGCGGAAGGAGCCATCAACCCCGGCCGAACTGCCACAAGAAACCGTAAGTTTTCCGTAACGGGAATTAAGGCAGAGGCAATAATCCAAGCATCTTCGCAAGATCTTCCAGTTGGAATCAGTACCCCGCTGTAACCAAGGCGATCCGCTGCTTGGGCAATTTGTTTGAAATAAGACAAATCGGTTGTACGTCCTCCAATGGTAGTACCTAAATAATGCCCATCACCATGTGTTGGAATAAACCAAAAAATGTTCATTTTTCACTCCACCCATTTCGTTTTTAGATTTTCATCTGTCATTCAAGGTTTTAAATGCGCAAAAAGGCCCCTTTCTTAGCATGCTTCTGCTAAGTAGGAGCCTCCAGTTGTCTGGTCGGTTCGCTATTGTTTTCATTTAGTTGTTTGTTTCCTCCAAAGCTGCTTCTTTTACATTGATTTTTTCAGGAATTAATTTTAATTGATGAAAAGTATCTGCTATTACCTGCTGATCATTTAGAACTTGTTCGCTTATTTTCTGAACACCATATGTTCTTCTTTTAGCTGCTTTTTCAAGCGAAGCAACATCAATTCCCAATTCAGGTGACAATAGTTCTGCAACTTCTTTTGGAGCACTTTTAGCCCATTGATCTGTTTTATTGATTTCTTCCAATAACAGATCGATAACCTCTTTATGATTTTCGGCAAACTTTCTGCTCGCTAAATAAAACTCTCTATTTTTCACTAAATCCTTTCCGTCTGCCAAAACTCTGGCGCCTGTCTCCGTTTCAGCAACAGCAAAGAAAGGATCCCAAATGACCCATGCATCCACACTTCCTTGTTCAAAGGCTGCTCTTGCATCTCCCGGTACGAGATATTTAGGTTCAATATCATTTATGGTCAGCCCCGCTTTTTCCAAAGCTTTTACGAGCAAGTAATGGACGTTTGAGCCTTTGTTGAGCGCAACCTTTTTACCTTTTAAATCCTGAACAGTGCGGATGGGTGAATCTTTTGGAACAAGAATAGCTTCTGAAAGAGGGCTTTCTGGCTCATGACCAATATAAACTAAATCAGTGCCTGCCGCTTGTGCAAAGATCGGCGGCGCTTCGCCAGTATGCCCGATATCAATGCTGCCGACATTTAATCCTTCCAAAAGCTGCGGACCTGCCGGAAATTGAATCCATTCGACAGAATATCCGTGACTTTTTAACGCTTTATCCAGCGTTCCTTGTTTCTTTAAGATGTTTAATGTCCCGTATTTTTGATATCCGATTCTAACTACCTTTTCCTCTTTATCTTTTGTTTCTTGAGATTCACCGGCGCTTTTCACATTCTTTTCTTCTCCTGAGCAGCCGGATATAACAGCAAATAAACTAACAATCATGATTAAAAGCAAGGCAAGCAAAGATTTTTGATTTTTTCTCCTCATTTTGCTACCCCCTTTGTCCTTATAAAAACTATTAGTCAAATTTATTTACATTCTTTTTGAAATGCAGGCTTTTCGAGTGATAATGATCTTGGCGACATTATTTATTCATTCTACGGATGGAGAATCTGAAAAAAACTTTATTTTTTCCAAGTCAGCATAAAGAATCTCATCATTTTTCACGTTCAGTTGATTCGCCTGTTCAACACTCAAGTCCACTTCGATCAGATCATTCGTTTTCAATCTTTCCAATTCCAAACGGACAATCGGACCATAAGATTGGATGCGGCGAACCTTTACTTGAATTGATTTTTGATTATCATTATGTCGAGTTATTCGCACTTCATGAGGACGAATATACCCGATCATTTTTTTCGTTTGAATGTTTTCATCAGGTGCAGCAAATAATGCTTCTCCGATATGTAGGCGACCATCGTTCACTTCAGCATGAAAAACATTAACACGCCCTAGAAACTGATACACGAATTTCGTTTTTGGATGTTGATATACTTCATCCGGTGTTCCGACTTGCTCAATTTGTCCATTATTTAAGATTACCACTTGATCAGCAACCTCTAAGGCCTCTTCTTGGTCATGCGTAACAAAAACAGTTGTTACATGTAATTGTTCATGCAACTGCCGCAACCATCTCCGCAATTCTTGACGCACTTTTGCATCAAGAGCTCCAAACGGCTCATCAAGCAGAAGCACGTTCGGCTCCACTGCTAACGCTCTAGCTAATGCAACTCTCTGCCTCTGTCCGCCTGATAATTGAGCCGGGTAACGGCGATCAAGACCATTTAATTGGACTAAATGAAGCAATTCATTTACTTTTCGTTGGACGTCTTGTTTGGTCGGTCTGTCTTTTCGCGGACGCACTTTAAGTCCGAATGCAATATTCTCAAAAACATTCATATGATGAAATAAAGCGTAATGTTGAAAAACAAAACCGACATTTCTTTCACGGACCGTTTTTGTCGTATAATCATGGTCGCCAAAATAGATGCCTCCGCTATCAGGCATTTCCAATCCGGCAATCATCCGCAGCAACGTAGTTTTCCCTGAACCGGATGGACCTAACAAAGCGGTAATCTTCCCTGACGGTATTGTTAAATTTACTTCTTTTAATGCTTGAAATGAGCCATAATTTTTAGAAATTTGCTTCACATTGATATCCATGATGCACACTCCTTACCCTTTTCCATCAACTACACCCTTCCATTCAAGCACCCCTTTAACAATTAATGTAACGATCGCCAACATAGCTAAAAGGGAAGCGACTGCGAATGCAGCAGTAAATTGGTACTCATTATATAAAATTTCTACATGGAGCGGGATCGTATTTGTCATTCCTCGTATATGCCCTGACACAACAGAAACGGCTCCAAATTCACCCATTGCTCTCGCATTGCACAGGATGACGCCGTATAAAATTCCCCATTTGACGTTTGGAAGCGTCACGAATAAAAATGTTTTCCATCCGCTGGCACCTAAAGATAAAGCGGCTTCCTCCTGTTCACTCCCCTTTGCCTGCATGACCGGTATTAACTCGCGGGCTACAAACGGAAAAGTTACAAATAAAGTAGCCAAAATTATGCCTGGGACAGCAAAGATTATTTTCAATCCGAGCGAATCTAAAACCGGCGCTAACAAACCTTGTGCACCAAACAATAAAACAAAGCTTAAACCAGCGATAACGGGCGATACAGAAAACGGCAAATCAATAAGCGTGATGAGCCAGGTTTTCCCGGGAAACTGAAACTTTGTGATACACCATGCAGCAGCAATACCAAAAATAAAATTTAATGGCACTACTATTGCTGCGGTCAAAAGTGTAAGACGGATCGCTGATTGAGCATCCGGTTCTGTAACCGAAGCAAAATAAACTTCTAAACCGTTTTTCAAAGCTTCTGTAAAAACAGTAATTAGCGGGATAATGAGAAAAAAACCAACAAATAATAGAGCCGTTCCCGTCAATATAAAACGAATCCACGCAGATTCTGTATGAACACCGACAAGAGGCTGTTTCTTCGTTTTAGTACCCATTTGAGGCATAACATCTCCTTAGTGACTTAATGAATAAAATATTTTCGACTCGTTCTCCATTGCAAATAATTTATAAGAAAAAGCAGGAAAAAAGAGATAATCAATACAATAGCGGCAATCGCTGTTGCCCCCTCATAATCGTACTGTTCCAATTTGGTGACGATCAAAAGAGGGGCGATCTCCGTTTTCATTGGCATATTGCCGGAAATGAAAACGACTGATCCGTATTCGCCTAACGCCCGCGCAAATGCGAGCGAAAACCCGGTGAACATCGCAGGAACAAGTGATGGCAAAATCACTTTCCAAAACGTTTGCCAACGGTTTGCACCTAAAACAGCTGCCGCTTCTTCGTACTGCTGATCTAAATCATGCAAAATGGGCTGGATAGACCGCACAACAAACGGCAATCCGATAAACGTTAAAGCAATTACGACACCGAGCGGGGTATAAACAGCCTCAATACCGAAGCGGTCCAAATACTGTCCAATAACGCCTGTCGGGGCATAAACAGCTGTTAAAGAAATTCCCGCTACTGCAGTTGGGAGAGCAAACGGCAAATCGATTAATCCGTCGATAATTCTTTTCCCTGGAAAATCATATTTCACTAACACCCAAGTAAGCAAAAGACCAAAAACTAAATTGATGGCAGCGGCAATAAATGAAGAAACAAAAGATAAACGAAGCGAGGCTGCCACCCTGTCAGTTGTGACGATTTGCCAAAATTGCTCCCAGCTGAGTGTTGAGGCTTTTAAAAAGATAACGGACAAGGGGATCAACACTATTAAACTAAGATAAGTTAGCGTAAAGCCCATCGTGAGTCCCCAACCTGGAATAACCCCTTTTCTGTGCTGTTGTTTTGTTTTGGCCACTTCCAATCCTCCATTCATCGGAACAAATCATTATTTCGGCTGATAAATTTGATCGAAAATACCGCCGTCGTCAAAATGTTTTTTCTGAGCCTCTCTCCAGCCCCCAAACAGTTCGTCAACTGTAAAGAGTTCCAATTGCGGGAATGTATCTTTATATTTTTCAGCGACTTTTGGCAATGTTGGACGATAATAATGCTTCGCTGCCAATTCCTGTCCTTCTTCCGTGTACAAATATTTCAAATACTCTTCAGCTACTTCGCGCGTTCCTTTCTTATCAACCACCTTGTCTACAACAGCAACAGGAGGTTCTGCTAAAATGCTTACAGAAGGCACAACAATCTCAAATTGATCCTTTCCTAATTCATTGATGGCTAGAAAAGCTTCATTTTCCCAAGCAAGAAGAACATCACCGATTTTTCTTTCGACAAATGTTGTTGTAGCACCCCTTGCCCCGGAATCTAATACTGGAACATTTTTATATATTTTCGCAACAAATTCTTTTGCCTTCTCTTCATCGCCGCCATATTTTTTCAATGCGTATCCCCATGCAGCTAAATAATTCCAGCGTGCTCCACCCGATGTTTTTGGATTGGGGGTTATAATCGAAACATCAGATCTGACAAGATCGTCCCAATCTTTAATACCTTTCGGATTTCCTTTGCGTACTAGAAACACAATAGTGGACGTGTAAGGAGAACTGTTTTTATCCAATCTTTGTTGCCAATTTTTTTCGATCAATCCAGTATCTGCAATGGCGTCAATATCATAAGCCAGCGCTAACGTTACAACATCAGCCTCCAAACCATCGATAACAGACCGCGCCTGCTTGCCAGAACCGCCATGTGATTGCTTTATCGTAACCTCTTGACCAGTTTTTTCTTTCCAATAGCTTGCGAAAGCTTTATTAAAGTCTTGGTAAAGCTCACGTGTAGGGTCATAAGAAACGTTTAATAACTCGACTGCCTTTTTATCTCCCTCTGAGCTGGAGCTGGCACTTTCATTTTTTGAACCACAAGCACTTAAAACAAGAGCTACACTTGTAATAACAGATAATAGAAAAAATAGTCCTTTTGACTTACGTTTATTTGTAATATTCATAAAATTCATCTCCCTTTCCGCTATGTTTCGATGGCGGTGTTATAAATAAAAAAACTTCCTCGATCCGGGAATATTGAAAAGACATAGGGAGTCTTCGGTGGACCGATCGACGACCTCTTTATGATATTGTTTTATATGTTCACTTAGCCCCTTTGTTATGGCTATCCTTTCGTTCTAAAGGATAACGGAATTTTTCCAATTTTTCGATTTGTGTAATTCTTGAGTCATGTACAATAATTTGCACAGATCCGTATTCCAAATCTTCTAGTGAACGTATAATTCTTTCAATCCACTCCTGATCAATTTTCGTTTTTAACAAAGCTCTCCCCTCCAATTCCCGTTGTAATTCTTTTATTCAATAAATCATCTAAAGTTGTTTGTTCAAGAACGCGGGCAATTGTGTCACGTACAACCGTCCAAAGCGGCTTTAATAAACACTTATCTTCCAATGGACACGGCACATAAGCCGTCGTACTGGCACACCCCATTGGAGATAAAGGACCTTCAATTTGCCGGATAACCTCCCCTATGTTAATGTCAGTCGGCGATAAACGGAGCATATAGCCTCCTTGTATACCCCTTTTACTGTGCACATACCCCAATTTTCTTAATTGGAGCAAGATTTGTTCCAAGTATTTGACCGTAACTAGCGTTTGTTTGGCGATTTCATTGATCGGACAGACTTTTCCCTGTTGCTGACCAAGTACAAGCAAAGCACGTAATGCATATTCACCTCTGCTTGAAACCTTCACCAAATGCCCCCTTCCCCTGAAAGTTTACTAGATTAATCTCGACTAAAACGGTAGGGATTTTCACGACAAAAACTTTTTGATAGTTTAAGAAAATAATATTGAGTTACATTTTAATCGTATTAATCCTATATGTCAAGTAAGAATAATAATTTTTTTGTACTTTTTTCCATTATTTTTCCTTGACAAATGAAAAACATTGTAAAACAAGAAGAGTCATCATGCTATTCGGGCAAAAAAATTTTTTTGTGCAATCATTTGATGGAGTTTTTCATGTAAACGGGCTAAAAGCACCACGAATTTTGCATAGTTATTTTGTGAAATATTGAGGATACAAAAATGCGACTCTAAACGTTTATCACAGTTTTCAAGACATAACATACACTAAAAATAGCTAAATAACTTTTAAGGTAAAGGAATGGAAAACGATGCCTGCAATTGTTGGTGCTATGAAGGTAAATAGCGTCGGGACGGCCAGTGTCGTTCATGTCGGAGACGTCGTAAACATTTCACCATACAGTGAAGTGAAAACATTCGCAGGGGCAGGTTCCTTCAATACAGGCGACGGTCTTTACGTATTTAATCAAAACAGCATTACGAATACGTTTGACAGTGATCTCGTTGATCAGCCGCAAGTGTTAAACGCTTAGAGGGTGGTTTTATGAATTTTTATATTCAACAATCGATTCACATACAATTTATACGTATCGGAACGATCGCCAATTCATCCGTATTTCAAATCGGCAGCGCCGGAATCATAAAACCGCTGTCGAATTTATACAACACAGGACAATTTACTGAACCGTCTCCCGCTCCATCCGGCCAGGGAAACGGAGTCATTGTGCCTCTCCGTCCACCAAGCATTTCATAGTGATTCACCTTTCATTTGGAAAAGAATATAAATATGGTAACGAATGCTGATAAAGGTGGGGAGAACATCATGAATTACACTGTGCAATCATTATTGCAATATATCCTAAAATTGGAACAATATCTCCATTCCCAAAGCAAAAGAATCGACCATCTGGAAAAAGGGTTTCTTTACCTTGAAGAACAAATGGAAGAGATCAAAAACAAACCTTATACAAATATTGAAAAAGTTGAGTACAAATTTGACCAATTGAAAATCGAAACGCTCGAAGGAGTCTTGAATATCGGTTTAAATCCTGCCGATCAGGAGGCAATTGAACAATTTTCCGTAAAAAATGAAGAACTAAACGTCGATGATGTTCATCGCGAATTAAAACAGCAAATATTCGAACAATGCGTTGAAAGCATTCATAGTTATTTACAAGAAGAATGTCCGAAAAAGATTGAAGACTTTGCTAAAAACTATGAATATGAATTAGATGAAACATATAAAGCTATCATCATAGAAGACATTAGAAAACAACTTGAAGGAAGGATTACTTATTATCTACAAAGACTCCGTCTCCATGAGCAAACAGATATAAAAGAAAAAATACAATGGATTGAAGAAAAGGTAAAAAAAGATATTGATCAATCGATCGATCATTTTTTTAAACATTTCCCCAATAAAAAGAAAGGCGACGAATTGTCATGAATTTTACCGTCATCAATAACGGCTTGCATGTGGGCATGGTGAGAATCATAGGGGTTTCAAGTTCATCAGTTTTTTTAATAGGGGATGCGGATAAAATCTCTCTTTCTTCCATTTTTGATACGCCACCTGAATCATTAATCATCGGTCCATTTGTTCCTTTGTCATTAGACTAATGTATTTGTTAAAAAGATTTGCGAACATAAGAGTGGCGTATATACACTCAGTAGACATCTGTTCCGTATTCCAAATCGGTGACGCGAAAAAAATTACCCCTAAAACGAATGTTCTGGCAGTTCAGCGGGACTATGAAAAATTTAATACAAAGGAAGGGTCGTTTCGCTCCTATCAGCTTTTCCGCGAATCTATTCCTCAGCCTTCCTTTGACGAACAATTTTCCAGCGCATATTCAAACAATTCTCCGAACATATATGTCGATCACGTAAAAATTTTGGGCATTTCATCTTCAAGCATCGTGAACTTTGGATCAGCCGAAGAAATATGCGCGGAAGCACGAATAAAACATATTCGACAATTGTCTAAAAACGTTGATGGCGACGAAAAACAACGGTAATTTCAACAGGACAAAACATATTGATCCCTGAACAATAGATTTTCTCTACGCATGTGATTTATGAGACAACAAGGAAAAGGATGTTCCTCATGCCAGCGATTGTCGGACCGATAAAAATTAATTCCGTTTCAGGAGGAGTTGTGAATTTCGGAGATTCCTTTTATTTATCTCCAAAATCAGCATCAAAATCCATCAGCGGCTCTGGTAGCAGCTGCACAGGCGATTTTCATATTAATAACAACGGTCTCAGCATAACAAACGGAATCGATCCGGACGTAAATGATCAAAACCAGACGGCAAATGCATAGCCACCTGGTTCGTTAAAAAGACTTAGTGAAAAATAACGATTGGATTTATATTATGATCCAGAAACACTATTTGCGAGCAGGACATTCAATTTGTTGTCCTGCTCAATAAAAAAAGCGCATTGTCTTGCATTTCAGATCAAAAGACTCTTTTTAGGAATGGATGTCCTCATGATGCACAAATAGAGTGAAACTATGAATCGGTTCAAAGAAGCTGAAAACCTGCATTAGTTTTTTCATGGACTGTTATACAGTTAGAAAGCATTCGCACTCACAACATTAACATACAATACAGTTAATTTCGTAAAGTGATTTTCATCCCGTTGTAAAAGAGGAATTTTATATTTTATAAGACTCGCCTTTTCATAGTCTTTTTTTTTGACGGAAAACTTTTACTCAACCTATTTCAAAACGGGGTAAATTGCAGATGGTACCGTTCTCCTGTTTTTAAGCTTATTTGGAAATGCTGAAACGATTTGTGCATGATGCAGCAGGCGTCACCATCGAACCTGCTTTTTTCGCTTATTTGGAGAATGCTGAAGCAGCATACATCTTGTCAAAACAATGAAAAACGGTTAAAAAAGTACGGATGAGCACAGCAATCAAAACATGCTAAGATTAGCAGGGGCTGTCTTAGAAAGTCAAAATCCATTGAAAACGAAACATCATAAACATTGATATATCAACATTTCTAAAACATTAACGGGGCGTCTATAAGCCGGAAAATCGACTTATTAGACAGCCCCGTCATGTTGAGCGGTTAAGATCCTTTAGAGAATGTAATACTTGCTGTTAACTGGTAACGGCATACTAGGTCAGAAATATCCTTGCTTCATGTAATTAAATCGTTTCGATTCGCACGGTCGTTCCATTTCCGGAAGGTTCAGCTGGCTCAATGATCAGCCGCTTAGGCAATCGTTCCCTTAGCTCCTGCACGTGACTGATTACGCCAACGGATAAATTTTGCGATTGCAGTTTTTCCAAAGCCGATACAACCGTATCGAGAAGCTCTGCATCAAGCGTTCCAAACCCTTCATCAAGGAAAAAAAACTGAAGCGGATATTTTCCGCGAAGCTGAATTTGGGTGGACAACGACAAAGCTAAGGCTAAAGAAGTTAAAAATGTTTCTCCGCCAGATAATGTCGAAACAGGTCGTTTTACTCCGCCATTTGCATTGTCACGCATGATAAAACCGCCTTCTGAATCGACTTCAATCGCATATCTTTGTCTTGTCAATTCCCCAAGCCGCTGTGAAGCATCAAAGCTTATTTGTTGAAGCTGTTCCTCAGCCATGTATTCGACAAAACTATTCCCTTTCAGGACGGCTTGAAGTTTTTCTAACCGATTAAGAAGAAGCTGCAACTCTTCTTTCTCTTTTTCTATTTCCACATATCGTTCATGTTTTTCCTTTAACAGCTGCAAATGCTTTGCCGCCGCGCCTCTTTGTTCCATTGCTTCGTTTACTTGCTTTCTAGCTTCTTCTAAGCATTTTTTCGTTTCTTCCCATGTTTCCTGCTTAAGAACAGTTCCGCCTAATTTTTCTTCCAGACGTTCAATTGCAGATGCTACATGCTCCATTTCTTTTTTATATTGATCTAGACTCGTTTGCATAGCCAGTTTTTCTTCTTCCTGCAAAACGGAATTTCTCACTTCATGCACATTTGCAAAAGGAGTCTGCTGTTTTCGGTCGTTCCAATTTTTTTCCGCTTTTTCAAGCTTGCTTATACAGCTTGTCAATTGCTGTTTGGCGGTATGGAGCTGACTTTCAGCTTTTTGATATTCATTTGCCGTTTTTTGGAAAATATCATAAGCTGCTTGTTCATCCCTTTTTAGCTGTTCAAGGGCAAGATCGATCCTCTTAAGCTCTGTTAAAAGGTTTTCCTTTGCAGCTCTTTGCGCTGTGAGCCTTTTCTGTTTATCGGCTATCAGTTCTGCCTGCCTGTCCATTTCTCCTTTTTTGGCAGCTAATTGAGTGGAAAGATTGAGTATTTCTTCCCTTAACCGCTCGATTTCCTGTTCTTTTTCTTGAATAAAGCTGACGCTTTTTTCAATTCGTTCGTGCAGCTGTTCAACGAGCGAGTCTTTTTTACTAATTTCCTTTACATACATCTCGATTTGATCCATATCGAGATCAGCAAACTCTAAATCCCACTTTCTTTTTTCTTCTTCCAGCTGCTCTATTACATTTTGCAATTGTAGCATGATTTCGGATAAGTCTTTTTCCCCAGCATCCAGCAACGGTTCTATTTGTGCTGTAATATGGTTGACTTCACGAATGTCTGCTATTGTTTTTCTTATTGCGTCTTTTATTTCTAAGTAATCTTGGTTCAAAGCTTTCCATTCGATTTTAAATTTGTCATATGCCAAAAGATCATGAGGCTTATCGTCCATCGTAATGATCGGCTCTTCGTTAGCCGACGCTATTTCTTTCACTCCGGCAAGGAATGACTGTTCCGCTTGTAAATCTTCAGACAGCTCCTGCAGCTTTTGCTTCAGCGAGGAATACAGCTGTTCGGTTTGATCACATTCTTTGAAAATTCGTTCTAGCTGCTGCGTTGTTTCTTCTAATTTTTTTAAACGTTCAATCGAAAAATGTCTGTTCGGGGCCGGATGATGTGTGGAGCCGCAGACAGGGCAAGGCTCCCCCTCCGTCAACTGCTCGGAAATCAAAGCTGCCGCCTGATTTGTTCTTTCTTCTTCAAGCTGACTTTTTGCAGCTTGTAAATCATCCTTTACTTTTTCTTTAAAAAATTCATGCTCCCGCATTTGGCTGCATAAACGATCATAAACTTTTTGTAATTGATTGAAATTACCTGCCAGGCGTTCGTTTAATTCACTCTTTTTGCGGGCGGACTCGTCAGCCTTTTCCCGCCATTCGTTAAGCTGGTCTTCTTTCTTTTGCTTTTTGCTTTTTAATTCATATTCGTCTTTCATAAGCTGCATGATTTTCAGCTTCTGTTGATATGCTTTTTGGATTTTTTCCCGGAATTCTCTTGAAACTGTTTCTTCTTTCGCCTGCTGTTTTAAAGCCTGCTGCTTCTCTAACGCCCTATTTAATAATTCGCTCGTCTTTCTCTCTGTATGCTGTTTTTCATGCAGCCTCGTTTTCAATGCTTCATAGTCTTCTTTCAGCTTTGCAAACGATGCTTCATCCTCTTTGATTTCTGCATCCAATGAGATAAGCTGTTTCAATAGTTCACGTTTTGTTAAAAGCTCCGGCTCTTCAACAGCTTTTTTGGCACGAATCGCTTCAAAAGCTTCCTTTTTTTCTTTATAAAGGCTTGCTAGCTTTTTCTCTTCCTGCTGCCAAAGCTCTGTTTCTTTTTCAAAACGGTCCTTTTCCGCTAAATGCTCGAGCACTGCTTCCGCATATGGTTTCAGCATCTCCGCTTGCTCAGCTTTTTTCAGCTTTTCTTCGATTTCTTGAAACCGCTCCTTTTCTTGCTCAAGCTCCTGTCGTTTTTTCTCATAAGTCGTTTTTTCCGTCTGCAAATTCCAGATTGTCTGAATCCGCTCAAATTCCTTTGCTGCCTCATCCAGCTGCTTTTCCCGTTCTTTCAGCACTGTATCACAGCGTATAAACGTTTTTTTTGCCTCTAAAACAGCTTCTTTCGAGGCATCGCCAAGACCTGCTTGTTCCGCTGACAATTCAGCGAATTGCTGTCTTGATTCCAAAAGACGTTTTTTCAGCTTTTTATTTAATTGGTCGCCGAATCGTTCCAAATTGAACAATCGTTCAAACATTTTCCTTCTTTCCGAGCCTTTTAAAGAAAGAAATTCAGCAAACTTCCCTTGCGGAAGGACAACAGCGCGGGTAAAATCCTCTATCGTCAGCCCTAAAAGCTCGTAAATCTTGTCATTTACATCATTTGTTTTATCTGCCAAAACGACCGTTTCTTCTCCTATTTCGAGAAGCCGGCACAGCCTTGTGTTGATCCTGACATTATCCACCCGCTTAAACGCTCGTTCAACAGTGTATCTTTTTTTTGATCGGCCATCTTCAAGCTCAAATGTAAAACTGACATATAATTGATCTTCCGCATGGTTCATTATCCCTTGCGTATTATTGGCCGCTCGCTCTACTTTTCCATAAAGCGCTAACGTAATGGCATCCAATATCGTTGATTTTCCACTGCCAGTCGGACCAAATATTCCGAAGACACCGCCGTCGCATAGTGTTTCAAAATCGACCGTCTGCATCTTTCGATAGCTATTCAGTCCAGCTAAAGAAAGTTTTATCGGCTTCATGACTGTGCTCCTTCCTCTTTTAAGTCTTCAGAGAGCAATGTCATAAACAGTTCAATAAGCTCTGCCTCCGGCTCGGCGCCGCCAGTTTGTTTTTTGTAAAAACGTTTAAACATTTCATCAATCGGGAGATTTTCTCTTCTTTCTTGTTGGACCTTTTCGGCTTCTTTTTCAAAAATCGGCCGGATGTGAATAAAACCGTCGTGCCATTTTCTCAACCGATGAATTTCTTCTAATGAAAGGCTGTCGGTCAAAAAAATTTCAAGATCAATCCATGCGTTTTTGTCTCTTCCTTCTTCAAGCCACTGGTGAACTTGAAGAAGACCGCCAGTTGCTTTCCATTTCACAAGCGGTTTTCCGCTCGACAAATAAATTTCGGAAACAACCGCGTTCTCGCCGGGTTTTGCATCGATCACTGTGACAGACTTCGTATAACCTGCCTCAGAAAAGCTATAGGCAAGCGGCGATCCGGAATATCTTGCCGGCACATTGGACTTTTTAACATTTTGCGGCCGGTGAAGATGCCCCAATGCGACATATTGCGCTTTTTCCGGGAGGCTTGTGGCTCGAACTGTATACGCTCCGCCGACTTCAATCGGTCTCTCCGAATCTGTCGTGCTGCCTCCGGCTACATAAAGATGGCTCATGGCAATATTCACCGTATGAGGTTCAAACTCTCTGCTCATCATTGCAAACAAGCCGCGAATTTTTTCATCGTAATGCTCTCTCAATAAGAGTTCATCATATTCGTTTGAAAGCAGTTCATTCAGCCTTGCTTCCGACGGATAAGCAAGCGCCGCCAGCTTCATTGTTTCATTTGTCCGCGGAACTTCAACCGTTAAAACATCGCCTCTCGGGTAGCCGATCAGCTCGATCGCCTGCTCCTTTGCCAGCGGAGCTGCTGCTTGCAATCGTTCCGGACTGTCATGATTTCCGGAAATGATGATCACACGTCTTTTACCTCTTTCAGAAAGTCTTGAAATACTTTCATAAAACAGCTTTTCTGCTCCTGCCGGAGGATTCACCGTATCAAAAACGTCTCCTGCCATCAAAATGACATCAATTTTCTCCTTTACAACAATTTCATACAGTTCATCAAGAAACTGTGCCTGCTCTTTTAGCCTGCTCCGACCTTCAAGCGTTTTTCCGAGATGCCAATCCGCCGTATGCAAGATTCTCAATTGCCTCACCTCTAAAATAGTCTGCAAATCTATAATTTTATGATGAGCCCTGCATCAAAAAAGAATAAATACCGATCATCGACTCGTCTTTTTAAGATTGACTCTACCGCCTTTGCATACAAGTCAATTTGAATTTCATATCGAGAAGCAAGCACCTGTTTTGCCTTTTCAATGGATGGAAAACGATCCTTTACCGCATCCGTTTTGTAATCTAACAGAACGAGCCCATCGTCATCTTCAAAAAGGCAGTCGATCACACCTTGAACGATGACCGTTTCAGTATTGAGAGAACTTCCTTTTTCGTAAATTTCGTTCGCCGGAACTGCCAAATTGAAAGGGATCTCGCGAAAAATTTTTTTTGCGCCTTTTAGGCGTCTACCCAGCGGTGATTCAAAAAATTGCACAATTCCTACTACATTGACCGCTTCCACCTGCTCCTCCGTTAATATTTCTTTTTTCACGAGAGAATGCACGGTTTGTCGAATCGTTTGTTCCGTCAAGTCTTCACCCAATGGCAAATGCTGCATCACTGTGTGCATGGCCGTTCCTTTTTCTGCTGCTGTAAGAGATTTTGCCTGCATAAATTTCGGACGCTTGTACGAGGAATTCCCTTGTATTTTCTTCTTTATGGAAATGTCGCTGTATTCATCTGAAAATTGAAGTCTTCTTTTGATTTCCGTCACCGATTGCTTCGACCGGAGAGAGGCTGCATCTGAAAAAGGATAGATCCAGGACAACTGATTTTGCACTTGGTTGGCAAAGCTACTTGTTGACTGAACAGGAACAAAATTTCTCAAAGCGTCCATTTTTTCATCCATCATAACCGCTGCCTGCTCATTTTGCTCTTTTAATTTTTCTTCAGGAATCACATCAATTTGCAATTTCACCGGATAAGAGAAGATTTCATCCGCTGCTTCTCTTTCTTCTTCTCGTAAAATTGCCGCATCTTTATGACGGATGACAGCAGGACCGATCCAATCTAAATAACATACTGCCTTTAAACGATCGTAATCTGGAAGCAGCCATTCGCGGTGAGTGAATGATTGCTCCCATTCTTTAAACTTTTTTTCTCCGTCTTTCACTGTGCCGATTAAAAACAGCTTTTCCTTTGCTCTAGTCAAAGCCACATACAATACCCTAAGCTCTTCCGAAAGCATTTCCATTCTCAATTTCTTTTTTACAGCTATATAAGGAAGAGTAGGATACACAATCCGCTTTTTTTCATCGATAAACAGCGAGGCAAATCCTAATTCTTTATCGAGCAAATATTTTTTGGTCAAATCTTTCATATTAAATCGTTTAGATAAACCTGCACAGAAAACAATCGGAAATTCAAGCCCCTTGCTTGAATGAATCGTCATAATTCGGACAACATCTTCCTGTTCTCCTAAAGCTCTTGCTGCTCCTAAATCATCGCCCCGTTCCTGCATTCTTTCAATAAACCTCAGGAATCGGAACAATCCCCGAAAGGACGTTTCCTCATATTGCCTTGCTCTGTCATATAATGCCCTTAAATTGGCCTGCCGCTGCTTTCCGCCGGGCATTCCGCCTGCAAAGTCAAAAAAGCGGGTATCACGGTACAATTGCCAAATTAAATTCGAAACGGAGCTTTTTCTCGCCAAGTTCCGCCATTGATTGAGCCGGCTGACAAATTCGCTTACTTTCTGATAAAGCTCGCTATGATGGGCTTTTTCTTGCTGCAAAAATGATTCAAGTGCATCGAAATACGGACCGTTTTTCTTATAAAGACGGATGATGGCAAGTTCATTTCCGCTTAAGCCGACAATCGGCGAACGCAGCACAGAAGCGAGCGGAATATCTTGATAAGGATTGTCGATAATTTTTAAAAGCGAAAGCATAATGGCCACTTCTGTTGCTTCAAAATATCCTGTTGATAAATTCGCATACACCGGAATACCTTGCTGCTTAAACTCTTCCATGATTTGCGGCGCCCAAGGCATCGAACGAAGCAGGATCACAATATCTCTGTATGTGACAGGTCTCGTACGATCAAGCTTTCGGTCGTAAACAGGAAAGCCTTCCTGAATAAGCTCTTTTATTTTTTTCGCCATAAGGCGGGCTTCAAGCTGCACCGTTTCCAATTCTTCTTCATCAAATTCAATCATTATTTCTTCTTTTTCTGCTAATTCCTCCTTCCGGCGGTCTATTAGGAGGAGCTCTGTATTCATTCTACTGTTCTCTGGATAACGTGCGCCAAGCTTCAATTCTGCTGCCTCATCATAAACGACTTCGCCTACAGTCTCTCCCATCAATTGTTTGAAAAGAAAATTTGTGGCGTCCAAAACTTCTTTTCGGCTGCGGAAATTTTTAGCTAAATCGATGCGCAAGCCGGAATTCGTTCCGCTGGAGGTAAACCGTTTATATTTCGCCAAAAACAATAACGGTTCAGCCAGCCGAAAACGATAAATGGATTGTTTTACATCGCCGACCATAAATAAATTTCCTTCCGCTTCATGATCCTTTGACACCAGCTTTAAAATCGCTTCCTGCACCAAGTTGGTATCTTGGTATTCATCCACTAATACTTCTTGAAATTGTCGTTTGAAAAACAAAGCAGCATCACTCGGAACAACATTTCCCTTCTCATCTTTTTCTGTTAATATTTGCAAACAATAATGCTCAAGATCCGAAAAATCGACAATTCCTTTTTCTTTTTTCATTGCTTCCAGCCGGACAGCAAATTTTTTCACCAAGTCGGCTAAACAAATCATTGTGCGCTTCATTTTTTTCAAATCGAGCAGTTGGTTTTGAATATCCCTAGAGAAAAGCTCATTTTTTAATTTCTCTATTTCCTTTGTCGCTTTCTTTCTCATTTCCGTCACTTCATCAATGAGCTCTTTTCGATATTCTTCTCCCCTGCATGCCTTGGCGCGTGTCGGTTGAAAAGCTCTCATTTGCTCGGCAAGCTCCTGCCACGATGAAGCGTTTATAATGTTTTCCACCTGTTTCATGTCATCGAGTAAATTTTCAGCCCTTGGAGAGGGGCCGCCCGGCAATTTCGTAATGTCGAGAGCTCTCGCTAACAAATCCTTTATTCCGGAAAGCTGTATCGCTATATCCTTCCGTAAATATTGAAAAAACGGCAAGTCCTCGTATGATTCAGCTTGTTCTATGTCATACATTTGCACCATTTCATCAAGCCATTTTTCCGGGAATGGATTAGATCTAGCAAATTCATAAATGGATCTAATAATTTTTTTGATTTCATCATCTGAGCGATCGCCTGTATATTTGTCAACTAATTCGAAAAATAGTTCATTATGCTCCATTCCGTATTCTTCTTCTAACAATTCATCCATGCAATCTTCCATTAACAGTTCCATTTCTGTTTCGTCCGCTATTCGAAACCCGGGATCAATATCAATTTTGTAATAAAATTTGCGAACGACTTGCAGGCAAAAAGAATGCAATGTTGATATTTGCGCTTTGTTTAAAAGGGTTAATTGGCGGCGCAGATGGAGGGAAGAAGGCTGTTTTCGCAAAGCCTTTGCCAGCGCTTCGCCAATTCTGCTGCGCATTTCTGCAGCCGCAGCGTTTGTAAACGTTACGATTAACAGCCGGTCCACATCTACAGGATGCTGATTGTCGGTCAGCTTGCGAATAATCCGCTCAACTAGAACGGCCGTTTTCCCTGATCCGGCAGCGGCCGCCACTAATATATCTTGTCCGTCGGCAACAATCGCTTTCCATTGTTCATCGGTCCATTGGCCTTTTTCTAACTTTTTCAGCTCATTCTTCATCTGAATCCACCTTCTCTCTTACCTTTTGCAGCACTTCTTCCCCTTTTAAGCTTTTCAATATGCGAAAACGGTTCGTTTCAATCGATTCATCAAATTGACAGACCGATTTAAAGGAACAAAAGGTGCAAGGCGTTTTCTCTTTCATTTTATATGGCGCAATGGAAATATTTCCGTCTGTTATTTCCGTACCGATCCGCTTAAATTCGCGCCGGATATACGAGCGTAATGCATGAAATTCATCCTCGCTGGCGATTTGAGAATTTGCATAAAATTCCCCGGTTTTCTTTATGCCGGCTTGAACGATTTTGGAATAGCCGCTTTCCAATTTTTGATCCATTAACCGCACCGTTTCTTCGTCTCCAAGCAGCAAGCCTTTCATTTTAAATTTCTTCAAAATTTCTTCTTCTATTTCATCATCCGTTAATAAATCTGGGGACTGTATGAACGGATCATGAATATGGAAATACAGCACCCCTGCTGGAGTCGCTTCTACGCCAAGCCAAGATTGAGAATTGGAAATAACAACATCCAAGTAAGTGAGCATCTGCAGCGCAATGCCGTAATACACTTCTGCCAAATTTAATGTTTTGTCGCTCGATTTAAAATCGACGATGCGAAGCAAAAGACCTTTCGAACTTTCCGCTTTATCCACTCGGTCTATCCTTCCGACGACCTCCAACGTACATCCGTTTTCAAGCTTAAATCGGAACGGGGGGAGCTTGCTTTTTTCATCAAATGATATTTCTAAACCAATTGGGACAAAACCGCTTGCTTTTGCATGTTCGCTTAAAACCTTTGATGCGCGGGCAACAATATTTTGAAGCTTGCGTTTAATATAATAGTGGCGGTTTGTGCTCATTAAAATTTCTTTTTGCAGCTTCGGCGCCAGCTGTTCGACTGCATCATGAGCAAGTCTTTCGCAATTCTCCTTTGTTAATTCGCGCCATTCTACTTTCATGCTTTGAAGCCGGTCTGCCATCAGCTTTAATGCCGCATGGAACAATTGGCCGATATCCGGCGCTTCCAATCTGTAATACTCCCGTTCTTTTAACTTTAAGCCGTGAGAAGCAAAGTGGGCAAAAGGACATGCCCGAAACCGCTCCATCCTTGAAACGCTTCCTTGTATTTTCCGTCCATATAATTTTCTGCTTACCTCTTCGGATAAAGGTCTTTCTGTATTTGAATAAAACAGGCTGGCAATCGCCTTTTTCGCTTTGCTGCTCCATTCTTGATCATATACAAAGTAATTGTAAACATCCCACCACAGCTCATGGAGAGGATACTGCTTTTTCCAATTTTGCAATTTTGAAGTTAAAACAGACAAAGAAACATTCGGACTGACAATAAAAGAAAGCTGTTCTTCCGCCTCCTCACTTTCCGGTTCATTAAGAGAGATCATTTCCTTAGCATCTGGAAACATTTCTTTTAACCGTTTGACAATAATAGACGGCATGAGCGCTTTTCCTTCTTCATCCGCCAAAGAATACGATAAATACAGCTTTTGCTTAGCAGACGCGAGCGCTAAATAAATCAAAAAATTTTCATCCAGCAATTTTCTTCGAGCTGTCGGCGCAAGCTTCACTCCATTATGATATAGAAGCTCTCTTTCATCATCTGTTAAAACTCCGTCTTCCACCGGTTTTGCTGGAAGCACTCCGTCATTTGCTCCTGCAATAAATGCCATCTTAATGCCATATAAACGTGACCGGTCAAGTGTTGCGACAATCACTTGGTCAATGGCCGGCGGAACGAGAGAAAATTTCATCGATTCCATTCCGGTTTCGACCATTTCCCTAAACAAATGAATGGAAATTTCCTGATCGCCCATAATTTCTACAAATTCATCCAATAGCTCTATCACAGCATTCCAAACTTGATCATGCTCCCTTGCTTCAATCAAGTTCCCTCCATTTTCCGCATCTAGACGAAGAAGCTCCAGCTTATCAGGCACTTTTGTTTGTTCTAAATACATATATAGCGCTTCGGCCATATCCCTGCCGGTTTTGGCGCGTTTCATCTTATTTTCCAATGCCTGCAGAGGCTCCACAATCAGCTTCCGTAATTGATTGATCCGTTTTTCTATTTCCTCTTCTTCATCTGTCTTTTTGTCGTTGTCATAGAATGAATGGTACTTCCTGTACGTCCAGCCGGCTTGATCCGTCCATTTTTTCCCTTGAATACCGTAGGCAAGCACATAATTTTCCAATTGATCCATTTCTTTTCTCATTTCGGCTTTATCGGCATCTAGCGGGTAAAGAAATTCTGTTTTAATCGTTCTGAAAACAGCTTCATACCGCCAGTTTCCGGTTATGACTTCCAAGCTCGAGCGGATAAATTCGATCAGCGGATGATATGTCATTGAGCTTTTTTCATCTATAAAAAAAGGAATCTCGTAATCTTGAAACAATTGCTCCAGCAAATCTCTGTAATCGGACATGTTTCTAATAAGCAGTGCAATCTCCCGAAATCGCACTCCCTCATCCCGAACGAGGCGGATAATTTCTCTAGCAATCCCTTCAATTTCGGCGCGTCTATTCACCGCTTGCATAAATACAATCGCGCTGTCTCCGTGAAAAGGTTCGGGAGTATGGGAAGAGTACATTTTTTCTAGATGAACAAGTGACGGCTCTTCAATAAAACGTTTCCGGTCAGTCATATATGCTACTTCATCAATGGAAATATTATTTCGTTCAGCCATTTTTTTCAGCAAAGAAAAGGTTTCAGCCGTCATGTAAAATAAATGAAGCTCGTCGGCAACGGCCTCTTCAGGCGGTTTATCCAATGTGAGAGCAATTGTTATAGAAGAAGCTGTTTTCAGCATCGATTCGATTACTTGCAATTCTTGAGGCGTAAAATTGTGAAAGCCGTCGATATAAATTTCCGCTCCGTCCATGTAGCTTGATTCATAAATCTTCTCTGAAAGAAGCTGCAAATAATCCTCTGAATCTATGTATTTATCAGCAAATAATTTTTCCACGGAACGATAGATGCCCGCCAAATCTTTCAATTTATCGGAAAGAATCCGCTCTCTATGATCATGGCTTTCCGCTAATTTTTTTACTTGATCATCCAGCATATCTGGACTGATGATATATCTTTTCATTTCTGTAATCATCTGTTCGATATGCTCAATAAAGCCTTTTTTTTCACTGGCTTTGGAAAACACTTTAAATTCGTGCTTTTTTTCTTCGATGATTTTTCGAAGAAACATGTTCATGCCTGTTTGGGAAATAAAGGTACGGCTGATGCCTCCTTCCTCCTGCAGCACCCTCCACGCCAAACGGTTGAAGCTCAATACTTGTGCTCTAATGATTCCTCCTAATTCCGGAGTTTTCATCAGTTCATATTCCATTTGAAAAGTCATTTGATCTGGAACAAGAAACAAAATAGGTTTTCCATTATACGGATCTTCTTTTAATTTTTCCCTAATTTTGTTTAAGATTGCCGTCGTTTTTCCTGTGCCGGATGAACCGACCAAAAACTTAATACCCATGAAATCTCCCCCCTTCAGAAGGCATCCAAACGGAAAATGGGACAATTTTCTTGTCCCATTCTGATTTCGTGTTTATGAATACATTTATTTTACTGTAAATGGTTTTGAAAATCCATTGATTCGGACAATCCGAATTTCCAACTAATAGGAATCATCGTTTACGGTTTTACCTCTCCGATCACATTTTTTTCATGAACAAAGCCAAAATGCCGGCTGTCCCTGCTGTTTAACCGATTGTCGCCAATGACAAAAATACATTTTTCCGGCACCGCTTCTTTTCCAGTTATTTCTTTTAATGTAAAATTCCCTGTGATTGGATTTCCATATACTTTTTCTTTATTTTTCTTTAAAAATGGTTCCGGTACATATTTCCCATTCACATATAATTTGTCGTTTCGATATTCAATTTTTTCTCCTGGAAGGCCGATGACCCTTTTAACCAAAACTTGCTTTTCGCCGGGCATCTGAAACACGACAATGTCAAACCGTTCAATTTTATTAAACCGATTCGTCAATTTATTTATATAAAAATGATGGCCTTCTTTTAAGGTGGGCTGCATCGATACGCCATCAACAGTGTACGCGGCAAACGCAATATTTTTAATTAAAACGGTTGATAAAAGAGCTGAAGTGACGATTCCCGCAATAACTCGTTTTTTCCTCACGGCTCTTCACCTACTTTTTATCTTTTCGTTTAATTAACGAAACATTTAAACGCTGCTCAATCCTTTTTCCGATAAACCACATGAGCGCCATCACAACAAACACAATGATCAACCGGACGGGCTCTTCAATCAGCTCCCGTAAATCATACCCTGATAAGCTAAGCATAAAAATCATCACGAGCTTCCCTGATAAAACAGCGAGCGCAAACTGCCACACATTGATTTTGGAAAGACCGGCTACTACATTTACAAGCGCAGAAGGCGTAAAAGGGAAACAGAGCATTAAAAATAAAGGAGCAAAGCCGTGCCGTTCGACCCAGTTCATCATTCGTCTTACTTTTTCATGTCTGCTTAAAAAATTTAAAAAACGCTTCCGGCCAAACTTTCGCACTAAAAAAAACACGAGCAATGCGCCTGCCGATGAACCGATCCACGAGTACAAAAAGCCGAACCAAAGTCCAAATGAATTAGCGTTCGCAATTACAAACAGAATAAGAGGCAAGAACGGAAAAAAAGCCTCAAGCATCGGAAGCAGAATCCCTGGAAGAGGTCCGAGCGCTCGGTATTCTTTAAAGAATCGTTCAACATCTTCTAATGTAATGGAATCGAAAAATGCAATGACATCCATATCTTAACTCCTTACTTCAACATCTCCTTTTATTTTACACCTTTTGAGCATAAGTTGAAAAATTTTGCCGAAAAAAACTAATTGAAATGATTTATTTTCCTGTTTTATAATAAAAATAGAACATATGTTCCATTTGAAGCGAGGTATTCCCTATGTCGAAAATACCAACCGACATTCGCCATTTGATTGAACAGTCGATCTACTTACCGATGACTGCTACGGTGCTGAACAAAGACATGAATGTCGTAAAAAAAAGTCCATTCAAGCTGAAAGATCCTTATTTGCATCTAATTGAAGAGGCGTTAAAGCTTGTACAAAAAGATTTGGCAGAGGTTCGCAAAGAATTGCGCAGACAAAAGGTGAAAGTTTTAAAAGCCAAACAGGATGAAGCATTCACAACGTACACTTTCTACTATAACGGCTACGAAGAACACCACAGCTACTTCAATCCAAGAATCCGAAATAAAGTAAATGAACTGATTGAACATTATTTGTTTAAAACTGAAAAAAAATCTGGCATTCCAACCTCTTAGACTTTTTATCTTAAAAGAAAGACAACGGCCAAACCGTTCGCTACAGAAGATGAGGGAACAGGACTATTTGTTTCGCCCGTTGAATGCCTGTCCCCTTATAACAGAAAAAATGAAATCTCCCCCATTTTCTAACACGGAAAAAAGCACGCAAATTGACAGCTTGCGTGCCGGAAGATAAAGCTTATCCATCTTCTTTTCTGAATTCGCGAACGAGCTGTTCATAAATATATGCATGCTGCTCCTTCGGAAAAAGGATTGTGTTCATGCGACGCTGCTCCTGCTCAATTCTTGAAGAGATAATCGTTCGAAGATGTGCCGTTTTATAAAATTGATGGGAAAAAGAAGATGGAGATATGTCAGCAACTATTTTCTGACCGTTACGGAATATGACTTCCGTACAATTCGAATCTGTTTTCATAAAGCGGGAAATGTGGGAATGGGAAAACCAGGCGCACTGATGCCTTGCGGGTGAATGAGTAGGAAAAAAATAAAGGGAATTGGCAGGATCAATGACAATCGGAAGCTTTTTTGTTATGCCAAGCAGCCCTTTTGATCCTTCAACTCTTCCTTTAAAGCTTGAACCATAATAACGGCAGCTTTGATCAATAACATAAACAGGTCGAATAGGTACTATGCGCTCTCCGCTAGTTTCCAAAATTTTAGCGTACAAGTGATGTTCTTTTCTAAAAGGCAAAATTGCCATTGTTTCCCCATTTACAATACATTTTTCTGCCTCAAACTGCTTCGTACTCACTAGAATTCTTACCTCCTAATTTTTTCTATATAATAGTTCTTTTTTACTGATTCAAATCTATCATAAAAATTCCAAAATTTCTATATTTTTTTAAAATTTTTAAATACAAAGCATTAGATCAAGGCAAGATGTTATTGTTAATATAATTTTTCTAAAAATTACAAATTATAAGTTGATTTTTCCTTCTGAAATCCATATAATATAAAAAAGGCATCAGAGGTGATGGGTTATGGAAAACCGGAAATCTTATTCCGAACTGATGAAGACCCGTTCTGTGAAGGAAAATCCAGAAAACTTCATGATGGATGTATACATCCAAATGATTCTGGACGAAGCATGGTTCAATCATCGAAAAAAAATGCTGGAAGACAAAATTAATGATGCTCTGGACCGAAAAGATAGAGAAAAATTTATGGAGCTATCCAAAGAATATGCGAAATGGGTGCGTTAAATGATAAAAAAAAGCCAATCCCAGAGGATTGGCTCAATCTATGTGAAGGTAATGATTATGGCCAGTCAATTAAGTTGTGGTAAATTGTTCAGCTTCCGTAGACCCTTTTAAAGCGGTTGTAGAAGAAGTACCTCCAGTAATCACTTGGGCAACCTCATCAAAATAACCAGTTCCAACCTCCCTCTGATGCCGTGTTGCTGTATAACCATACTGTTCGCTTCTAAATTCGGCTTGCTGAAGTTCAGAGTAGGCAGCCATTCCATGATCTTTATACTTGCGTGCAAGTTCAAACATGCTGTAATTCAATGCATGGAATCCAGCTAAAGTAACGAATTGGAACTTGTAGCCATAAGAAGCAATTTCCTTTTGGAAACGTGCGATAGTATCGTCATCAAGCTTTTTCTTCCAGTTAAAGGAAGGCGAGCAGTTATATGCCAATAACTTGCCTGGGAATTCTTTATGAATAGCCTCAGCAAACTTCCGTGCTTCTTCCAAATTAGGTTCAGATGTTTCACACCAAATCATGTCTGCGTATGGCGCATATGCCAAACCTCTAGCAATTGCTTGATCAAGACCAGCGCGAGTGCGGAAAAATCCTTCCTGTGTCCGTTCCCCAGTAATAAACTCTTTATCCCTGTCATCGATGTCGCTTGTGATCAAATCAGCCGCATTGGCGTCAGTGCGAGCAATGATAACAGTCGGAACATTCATCACATCAGCAGCCAGTCTTGCAGCAATCAAATTGCGAATAGCTGTTTGTGTCGGGAGCAAAACTTTTCCGCCTAAATGGCCGCATTTTTTCTCAGAAGACAATTGATCCTCGAAGTGAACAGCAGCTGCTCCTGCTTCAATCATCGCCTTCATCAATTCAAAAACGTTCAACTGACCGCCAAATCCAGCTTCAGCATCCGCAACAATTGGAACGAACCAATCGATTGAATGATCCCCTTCCATATGATGGATCTGATCTGCCCGCTGCAAAGCTTGATTAATCCGCTTTACGACATGCGGCACACTGTTAGCAGGATACAAGCTTTGATCCGGATACATTTGCCCCGCAAGATTAGCATCTGCTGCCACTTGCCAGCCGCTTAAGTAAATTGCTTTTAATCCGGCTTTTACTTGTTGGACAGCTTGATTTCCTGTCAAAGCTCCGAGGGCATTTACGTATTCCTCAGTTTTCATTAGATTCCAAAATTTTTCTGCTCCTCTTCTGGCAAGAGTATATTCGATTTCAATGGAACCTCTAAGCTTCAACACATCTTCAGCCGAATAAGGGCGTGTAATCCCTTTCCAGCGTTCATCTTTCTCCCAGCTTTCTTGCAATTGTCTCGCTTTTTCTTGTAATGTCATCTTTTCTCTCCCCTTTTTTGAAATATTTTTTAATTTAATCTTTCATAGCCTGGAAGCGTCAGAAAATCTACGAATTCATCATTTCTCACAAGCTCATCAAACAATTTTGCCGCTTCATCAAAACGCCCTTTTTGATAGGCTTCTTCACCAAACTCTTGTTTTATTTTTTCCAGCTCTTCCTGCTTAATTTTTTCATAAAGCTCTATTGTAACCTTCCGTCCGTCCTCCAACACCCCCTTTGGATGACGAATCCATTGCCATACCTGTGCCCTTGAAATTTCTGCCGTTGCAGCATCCTCCATCAAATTGTGGATAGGAGCAGCTCCTCTTCCAGAAAGCCATGATGCAAGATAACGAATGCCGACATCAATGTTCGTTCTTAATCCTTGCTCTGTAATTGTTCCTTCCGGGACTTCAAGAAGCTGTTCTGCTGAAATCTCAACATCTAGCTGTTTATCAATCTGGTTAGGTTGTTTCATATATTGGTCAAAAATTTCTTTGGCAACCGGTACAAGCGCAGGATGTGCCACCCATGTGCCATCGTGTCCATCTTTCGCTTCCCGCTCTTTATCAGCGCGCACTTTTTGGAACGCCTCTTCATTTTTCACCGGATCATCTTTAACCGGAATTTGCGCTGCCATTCCTCCAATGGCATGAACGTTCCGGCGATGGCACGTTTTAATCGCGAGCAGAGAATACGCCCTCATAAACGGAACCGTCATCGTTACTTGCGCCCGATCAGGTAAAATGACGTTTTGATCGTTTCGGAATTTTTTCAGATAGCTAAAAATGTAATCCCATCTGCCGCAATTCAATCCAGCTGAATGCTCTTTCAGCTCGTATAATATTTCGTCCATTTCAAACGCGGCCAATATCGTTTCAATCAGAACGGTTGCTTTAATCGTCCCCCGCTTTATCCCCAATTCATCTTGCGCGAAACAGAAAACATCGTTCCACCATCTGGCTTCTAAGTGGCTTTCCAGCTTAGGCAAATAAAAGTAAGGTCCGCTTCCTCTTTTGATCAGTTCTTTTGCATTGTGGAAGAAATAAAGTCCAAAATCAAACAGACTGCCTGAAATCCGTTTTCCGTCCAATAGGACATGTTTTTCTTCTAGATGGAGTCCTCTCGGCCGCACGATCAGCGTTGCCGTTTCTTCATTCAGCTTATATACCTTTCCGTTTTCATTCACATATTCAATCGTTTTGTTGACCGCATCCCTTAAGTGAATTTGTCCTTCCACAATATTTTCCCAAGTCGGTGATGTGGCATCTTCAAAGTCCGCCATAAAAACTTTTGCGCCTGAATTTAAGGCATTGATAATCATTTTCCGGTCGACAGGTCCAGTAATTTCAACTCTGCGATCCTGCAAATCTTTTGGAACAGGCGGTATCGTCCAGTCCCCTTTTCGAATATGTTCCGTCTCCTTTAAAAACGACGGCTTCTCCCCTTCATTAATTCGCCTTTCCCGTTCTTTCCTCAGTTCAAGCAGCTCGATTCTTCTTGAACCAAATGTTTGTTCAAGCTTTTCGACGAACTGAAGGGCTTCGTTCGTTAAAATCTCCCTGTAAGAAGGCAGAAGAGTTCCCTTCACTTCCAGCCTAGATGCTGCACTAGCCTTCACGTTTCCTCACCTACCTTGTTATAAAACAGTTTTTAAATTACATTTTTAATATATAACAGATTAATACAGATTGGAAGACTTTTTTGAAAATTCGTTGTTTTCGTTTTCTTATCACATTCAATAAGTTTTTATTAACTTCCCTTTTTCGCTCGTACATCCGATCCATACCTCTATATCAATCAGCACTTTTTGAAAACTTAAATAATTTTATGTTATTTTTTATAACATGATTTCGCTTTTCAAATTAAAATAATTGTAAAATTTAATAGATTTTACAAAAAAATAGTTCATTTTCAGTGAAAATAACCAATGACAGAATAGCTACCACAAATTATTATGTTATAAAAACGAACATGAATTGTCACAAACAGAGGAGGAGGGATAAAAAATGGAAGCTGAAAAAGGTGTAAAAAATGCAGCTTTTATTAATCAAAAACCACAATTGGAGAAAAAGAAATTAAGAATGCCTCATATTTATGTCATATTGTTTGTTTTAATAATTCTTGCTACAGCCGCTACTTATTTTGTACCTGCTGGCGTTTATGAACGTATTCCAGGACCTGAAGGAAGAACAACGATTGATCCAAACTCATTTGATTTTGTTGAAGCAGCACCTGTAAGTCCTGTTGAATTTATGATGGCAGTCCCAAAAGGATTAGTTGCAGCAAGTGATATCGTTTTTTTCACTTTGATCATCGGCGGTATATTTGCCGTTATTCGGAAAACAGGACTTATAGAAATAGGAGTAGAGAAACTAGCAAGAACATTTGCTTCCAATGGTATTGTATTAATTCCAGTTTTAATGACTGTATTCGCAATTATATGCAGTTTAATTGGAACGCAAGAACTGAGTTTAGTTTATATACCTGTAATTCTCCCTCTATTTATTGCTTTAGGATTTGATTCAATGGTGGCGGCGGCGGTTGCTTTAGTTGCAACTACTGCTGGTTTTATGACAGGCTTTCTTAACCCTATTAATACTGGTTTAGGTCAAAAAATTGCAGGACTTCCAATATACTCAGGTATAGAATTTCGCATAGCGGCTTTCGTTGTCTTTGTTTTAGCAGGAATGATTTACATTATGCAATATGCTAAAAAAGTTAAAAAGAATCCTGAAGCAAGCTTAGTATATAAAGACGATCATGCTAAAAGGAATATGTACTTCAATCAATCTGTGTCCAAAAGGAATGAAATGAATAAAAAACAAAAAGCTGCTTCTTTTGCATTGTTATCCTTTTTTGTCTTATTAGTGTACGGTGTTTTAACTCAAGGCTGGTTTATGTTAGAAATGGCTGGACTGTTCATTATAATGGGTGTGGTTGTAGGTCTGATCGCTGGATTAACATTAAACGATATTTGCGAAGCATTTAATGACGGTTTTCGTGAAGTTTTAGTTGGGGCAATCATTGTTGGTATTGCCAGAGCAGTATCAGTAGTTATGGAAGACGGACAAATAATGGACACCATTGTCCATACACTAGGAACGATAGTAGGCGAAATACCAGGAACATTTAGTGTCATTGGGATGTTTATTGTCCAAATGCTATTTAGCTTTTTAATTCCGTCAGGCAGCGGACAAGCATTAGTTACTATGCCGATTTTAGCTCCGCTTTCTGATTTAATCGGAGTTACGAGACAAACAGCTGTTTTGGCCTACCAATTTGGAGACGGACTAGGCAACATATTATTTCCAACTTCAGGATATTTTATGGCTGCACTAGCACTAGCTGGAGTTTCATGGCAAAAATGGGTTCGCTTTTATGTACCATTATTTTTAATTTGGTTTGGATTATCTGCTATTTTCCTGATCACCGCTCACTTCATTCAGTGGAACGGTTGAATCATGATTTAAAATGAGTCAAAAATTAATAAATCATCATATAAAAAACACGCGGCAAACAAAATGTTTTCCGCGTGCTTTTTGAAATTTTATCGCATTTTTACTTAAAAAACGGCTCCCCTGGCTTTCGACTATCTTCCAATACAAGAATCCCTTTTTCCTTTGGTGCATTGGGCAGGTTTAATTCTTTTGCCGAACAGATCATGCCGCTCGAGGAAATGCCTCTTAGTTCAGCTTCTTTTATCACCATTCCGCTTGGCATAACCGCTCCTACCTTTGCAACAACAACTTTTTGTCCAGCCGCAACATTCGGTGCCCCGCAAACAATTTGAAGCACTTCATCCCCCACATCGACTTTGCATACACTTAATTTGTCAGCGTTCGGATGCTTTTCTTTTTCCAATACATGGCCAACGACAAATTTCGGTGATAAATCTGCCTCCAGCTTATCTGAAAAACCGTTTTGCGCAATTGTTTGATTGATCTTTTCCACCATTTCTGCCGTTACATCTAATTGGCCGTTTCCGTCAAGCGAAAAATAAGAAGTTGCCTGAAAAATGTTGAAGCCTGCTGTTTCATTAGTTTCAGCATCAAATATTTTTACAACATCTCCTTTTCTTTCAAACCGCTTCTGTTCATACGGTATATCTTTTAAAGAGATGATGAGTACATCGCCGATTCCTTCTTTATTGTAAAATACATTCATTGCTTGTCATCGTCTCCTTTCGTCAGTTTTCTGCGGTTTTTTGCCAAAATAAAGATCGGTTCGAGCTTTTTGTTTTCATAAATAAAGGATAAAGCCGTAATCGGCACCCTCCCATTTGTAAAAAAGCTCATCGTCAGCTGTGCCAGCACGTCATAACCCGTTTCATTTCGAATGTCGCCTATGATCAGCACGTCTTGATGAGGAACGCTGACAGTCATATCCCCTTGAACTTTTGATTCATATTCTTTTAAAATTGACTCATTTAAAATCCTGCTGGCATCGTAGCCGTCATTTGAATTAAAAAAATAAAAAACATTGCCTGCGACCTTATCTTCTTTTACTTTTGTCGGCAATGAACGCAAATTAAAGGCAGCCATTTCCTTCAATTGCTGGCGTGTCCAATTCTCCTTCTTCATCATCTGTTCATCAATTAGGCGATACGAATTTCCGAGATCAAGGGCATAATAAATGCGGGTCTCAGCAGTATGATCCTCAAAAATAAGAGGAACGCCATTCGACTCAACCGGAAAGGAAGTTGAGCGAATGACAGGATAAATCTGTTTTTCCTTGCCGCTTAATGCACCTTCATTTTTCATAGCTGAGAGAGACTCGGTTATGTAATAAACGAATTCATCAATCGCTTTTTCTTTTTTTTCGTTCCATTTTGAAATAATACCTGGCAAGGAGAGTGTCAGCCCTTTTTTCAATTCTGGATCTTCGATTCTTAACGTATCCTTTTTTCGATTAAATGAAAAGTGAAATGAGTAATCATTTAACTTCTCTTTTAACAATTCGACCATTTGTTCAGAATTCATAAGGCTGATCATCTCCTTTTTATTTTCTTTATATTAAAGATTTAAGCCATCTAAAAATTGCTGAACTTCCTCTTTTGTTTTCCGATCTTTGCTGACGAAGCGTCCGATCTCTTTTCCCTCGTTAAATGCGATAAAGCTTGGGATGCCAAAAACATTTAATTCTGCGCATAAATCGATATATTCATCCCGATCGACATAATAAAATGCGAACTGCGGATTCTCCTTTTCCAATTCAGGAAGATGCGGCTTAATAAACCCGCAATCTGGACACCAATCAGCCGAAAATACAAACAAAGCATTTTTTCCTTTCGTAAGCTCCCAAAAATGATCAACAGATTGAATGTTTTCCATCTCTGCAAGTCTCCTTTTATCTTTTTTCATTGGCATCGTAACAAATCTCAGCAAAAAAAGCTACTAACTCGCATGCCTGAGCCGATCAAAGTTAATTTTTTTTGGAAAATTGATATTGTCCTATTAACAGCTTCACGATATGTGCAAACATTTCTTTACGGTCGATAAAGCCGTTTGTAAAGATTCCGATTGCTCCTTCTCGATGTCTCACATTTCTTTTTTTCGCATATGCATCCATTACATCTCCAAGCTCCAAACCTTTTTTCAACGGCTCAAGAAATTCATTCGGGAGCGGGATTCTCGCCCCTCCAGCAATATATTCATTTCCATCTTTATCAATTAATGCACCCCAATTGCATAAAAACAATCCGCGAGGTGTAACATCCACCCCCCCCTCAAGACCAACCGAAAGATCCGGTTTAACTTTTTCAAAGACATTTTTTGCCCGATTTAATGCCCCCTGCAATGTTTCCTCATCGGAAAATGGCTGTGTTGAAACCCCGGATGGAACATCAACTGAGATGAATTCCATGTTCTTCTCTTCCAAAAGAGAAAAGGTCTCCTTCACCGCATTGATTTTCGCCAGGTTTTTCGATCCGATTGCGACATTCATTTTTTCCCTCCGGAATGTTTTATGTTAAACGTTTTGCTTAATCTTTTCAACAGTGGATCGATCGCAAGCTTTTATGAGCTTCACAAGCAATTCTTTTGCTGCTAAATAATCATCGACATGGATCATCGAAGCATGAGTATGAATATATCGGGCGCATATTCCGATTACCGCTGAAGGCACACCGCTGCCAGAAATATGTACTCGGCCTGCATCTGTTCCGCCTTGGGATGTAAAATATTGATATGGAATATTGTTTGTTTCAGCTGTGTCAAGAATAAATTCCCGCATTCCCCGATGAGTGACCATTGTCCGATCATAAATTCTCAGCAGAACTCCTTTTCCAAGCTGACCAAATTCGTTTTTGTCCCCGCTCATGTCGTTGGCAGGACTCGCATCCAATGCAAAAAAGATGTCCGGCTTAATCAAATTGGCGGCCGTTTGCGCTCCCCTTAACCCTACTTCTTCCTGGACAGTCGCTCCAGAATACAAAACGTTTGGCAATGTTTCATCTTTCACTTCTTTCAACAGCTCAATGGCCAGCCCGCATCCATACCTGTTGTCCCAAGCTTTTGCCAAAATTTTTTTCGAATTAGCCATCGGCATAAACGGGCAGACCGGAACAATTTGCTGTCCTGGCTTGATTCCTATGGCTTCCGCATCTGAGCGATTATCAGCGCCGATATCAATCAGCATATTTTTAATCTCCATCGGCTTTTTCCGAACTTCCTCATTGAGCAAATGCGGAGGGATGGATGCGATCACGCCGATCACCGGACCGCGTTCAGTTATAATTTGCACGCGCTGCGCCAGCAAAACCTGACTCCACCATCCTCCCAGCGGCTGAAAGCGGATCATTCCATTTTCTGTAATAGATGTGACCATAAAGCCTACCTCGTCCATATGGCCTGCAACCATTATAGTTGGTCCATCCTCACTACCTTTTTTCACTCCAAAAATGCTGCCGAGTTTGTCTTGAACGATCTCATCTGCATATTTTTCTAGCTCTTTGCGCATAAATGAGCGAACAGCGTGTTCATTGCCTGATGCACCCGGCAGCTCTGTTAATGTTTTAAATAAATCCAACGTTTCGTTGTTCATGTTTATATCCCCTTCTTTAGCTTAATTTAGACCATCACGTACACAAAATATGTATAAACTTATTTTAGCGAATGATGAATGTATATTCCACAAATGTAACAAAACTGCGTTATACTAATAGTAAATTGTTTAAGGAGGGAAGATTGTGAAATGGAAAAATTTCCTGATCGGCTTCGCAGCAGGGATTGCCGTCGGATATGTATTAAAAAACGAATATAAAAAGCCGTTTCTTTCGCCGGAAAAAGCACTTGAATCGGTGAAAAAAGCTTTTAAACAAAAAGGCCCGATCAACGGATCCTGGATTTACACCATCCCGCAAGATTATGAAAAAAATGATATATCTTATAAAGTGTATGAGGCAGGAATCAGCCGTTTTTATAAAGGGAAAACTGAACAGTTTGAAGTTATTGTCGATGCATCGAGCGGAACCATTTTACATGTAAATCAGCTTTCCTCTTAACAAGAAACAGAGAAAACGAATTTCTTTGTCTCTTTGGGGAGTGAAAAAAATGGGGATTGTTAAAAAAGGTGTGACGATTTTACATTTTGATGAAACATACCATTATCAAAGAAAATTACAATCGTATTCTCACGAATGCATTGATTTCACTGATTTAGAAGGAACCCGGCTGTTTTGTGACGGACAATCGTTAAAAGTAATAAAAAGAAAGCTGTTGAGCCGCAAGCAAAAAGGAATTACGTTCATCGGCAGCGGCGATTATCACTATGTTACATATCTCCTGTTGAATGAAATAAAACTTCCGTTTACCCTTCTTCTATTTGACCATCATACAGACTTAGACGATTCTGCAATCGGGAGGAACATGCCAATTTCTTGCGGCTCATGGTTATCTTTTGCGCTAAAAGACAATCCTTTTTTAACAAAAGCCATTATCATCGGTCCAAAATGGACAGAAAAACAAGAAATAGAAAAAGTCAAGGTCATCCCGTATACACCTGAAAATCATCCGTTTATTTTACAACAAATTCAACAAATACAAAATGATTTTGTTTATATTAGCATCGACAAAGATGTTTTAAAAAAAGGGGAGGCGGTGACAAACTGGGATCAAGGTACAATGAGTGCTGCAACATTGCTTTTTTATTTGCGGACAATATTAAATGAAAAAAAAGTGATCGGCCTCGATGTTTGCGGCGAGGCGCCGCGTAAAAGACTGGCTTTCTCCTTTCTCGAAGATCGAATGACGAATAAAAATGAAACGATAAATCTGAACATTTTAAAAATGTGCTTACGGAATCCTCACGTGTACGAAACAAATCAATTCGCCTAAAGTTTTTGCTTAAGCAAAAGACTGAAGAGTGCAGAAGATTCATCCCTCGAAGATTCCATTTTTTATCAAAAAAACATCCCGCACACTATCGTGCAGGGATGTTTGTCTTTACCGAATTTTCACTTTCGCAATTTCACTTCCGCCCTATAAATCTTTTGTCCTTTTTTGGAAAATTTCTCTTCGTATTCCGTCATTACATTGTCTGTAAAATCACTTTGGTGAAGATCTAAACTTACCCATTTCAATAAAAATCCGTATTCGGAAAAACTGACAAGCGAATATTCAAACAGCCTTTGGTTATCCGTTTTAAAATGAATTTCACCTTCATCAGCTAAAATGCTCTCAAAAATGGAAAGAAAGGAATGATGTGTTAAGCGCCGCTTCGCATGGCGTTTTTTTGGCCAAGGATCTGAAAAATTTAAATAGATTCGCTCAACCTCGCCTTTCGCAAAAATTTCAGCTAACTGGCTCGCATTTACGTTCATAAGCTTTACATTCGGAAGTTCCTCTTCTTTTAATTTTTTTAAAGCCGAGACGAGGACGCTTTCCTGAAGCTCAATGCCGATATAATTAATATGCGGATTTTGCTTCCCCATACCGACAATAAACTGTCCTTTGCCGGTGCCGACTTCTATATGAACGGGATGCTCATTCCCGAACAAATCGTTCCATTTCCCTTTCCATTCAAAAGGCTGCTGTATAACAAATTGGGGATGATTTCTTAAAAAATCTCCGGCCCAAGGCTTATTTCTTAAACGCATATTCCACCTCTGTTTATTTTTTTACTATGTCAAAAGAGCCGTATACTGAACGGCTCTTTATTGTATAGAAATCGAAATGATGTATATTCTAATCAATAAAGAAATGGGGTGAGAATGAATGCAATTGAATTATCGTGATCAACTGATGCTTCTGAAAGATATTTTATCTGAACATGAAAGTGAATGCTGCGGATCAGTAGCGGAATATGAGCAATTAGAGCGCCTCATTCGGTCATTAATGGCCAATGCTGAAGTTAATGATCAGTTAAAGCAATCGCTTGAAACAATATATACTTATTGCCAAAACGGGAAAAATTCCAGCGATATAACCAATTTTATCGCCTCACATCAAGGGCAGTTGACTCAATGGCTTGAGGATATCAATGCCCTTTCCTAAGCAAAGCATTTAAAAATTCCAGCTGCTCCGCCATTTCTTTTTCATTGTTTTTCTTTCTCAAAAAAGAGATGGACAAAATGACTTGAGCTAACATATACCAATGCATGCGAACTTTTAAATCGTCCGTTAAATCAGCTCCGTATTTTTTCAGCCATTCATCCCATTCACTTTCATGAATGTAAGTATATAACAGCATTCCTAAATCAATCGCCGGATCGGCAATCATTGCTCCATCCCAATCGATTAAATACAATTGGTTGTCCTCAGATAAAAGCCAGTTGTTATGATGAATATCACAATGGCAAACAACAGCTTCTTTATGCTGCACCTCTGTCACGTTTTGTTCCAAATAACATAGTGCTTGTCGAATAACCGGAAGCTCCAAAAGCTCCAAATTCGCTGCTTTTTTTACATTTTCAAGCAGCGTTTCAGGCGAGAGCGGCTCTTTTCCTAAACGTTTTAACATATCAAGTAGTTCATACGACCGATGGATTTTCTTTAGGAGCTCCGCAACGTGCTCGTTTTTCATATCTTTCGGTTTTAAACCGCGCCCGTTTAGCCAATGCTGCGCCGTAATCACATCACCGTTTTCCATTCTTTTCGTCCAAACGAGCTTAGGAACAATTCCTTCCGCTGACAAAACAGCTAAAAACGGCGAAGAATTGCGTTTTAAGAACAGTTTTTTTCCATTTTTTTCAGCATAAAAGGCTTCTCCTGTCGCTCCTCCTGCCGGAGATATTTCCCAATCGCTACCTAATACGTCTTCCAACCAATTCACCTTCAATTTCAAGCCCACATTTCGTTAGTAGATTCACCCTGCGCAATAAAAAAGACAGCTATTGAATTGAATGAGATGTTTCCAATAGCTATCCATAATAAATTTTATCTTCTAACAGTCTTTTTCGTCAAGAAAAAGTAAAAACATACCCTCATACTTCCATAAAGAACAACATGTAATCGAACATTTTCAAAAAATTCATTCATTAAATCGTTTTACCGCATTTGTTGCACATGATGCTAAAAGAGCCTTTACAGCTTTTAGTTGCATATTTTTAAAAGGAGAAGGCTGGCGCCGCATATTTTGAAACCAGTCGTCGTAGCTTCTCACATCAATTATTTCAATATCTGCCGGCAGCTCTGAAGCATGTATATATCCCGTTCTGTTTAATAATATTTTTCGAATTGGAAAGTCAACCTCCGCATTTGATAAAATCTGTTTTACTATATTTGCTGTCCGCTCCAATCCGATAATGGGAGATAATATTTTTTTCTCGCCTTGATCGTCCCGTTTCAGCCAAAATTTCTGTTTTGTACCGATTAATACGTTGTTTTCTTTATATTCTAATGCGGTAAGGCATACGACATCTGTTGGCCGAATGATGATAATTTCTCCTTGGACAGAGGCTTTTTTAATAAGAAAAACCGGATAATACATGACAAAATAAGTGTCAGGAAACCGCTGCAAAAAATATTTGAGCAGCGAATCCTTTTCAAAAGCTTCATCCATCGGGGAAATTTCCCGAATGGTAGAGCTTGCCCATACAAGCTGGGAGTTGAAAATCCGATCTAAAAACAATTGTTTTTCACTATCTAAGGTTGAATGAGCAAATTGGATACTCTCAAACCTTTTTTTAATTTCTTCCCACTGTTGTTTTTTCAAGCGGATAAATTGATTGGCATAACGATTTAGATCTATTTCATACCTTGATATATAATCCTCCATTTTAATCAACTGAGCCAAGATCGCGTCATCTCCTCTTTATCTCTACAAAAATAGCTGAACAACGTACGGGCAGATAATGGAAGCAAATATAGCGCTTAACGTCATCGAAATCGAACCGATTGCTCCTTCCAGACTGCCGTATTCTGCTGCCCTCGCTGTGCCAATTCCGTGGGAAGCTGTACCATATCCGATCCCAATAGCAATTGGATGATGTATGCGAAGTAATTTCAATAAATAAGGTCCAAACATCGCACCAAATATTCCTGCTATCATGACATAAACTGCAGCAAGGGTAGGATTACCTCCAATTATGTCTGTGATATCCATAGCTACCGGCGAAGTGACCGATTTGGGTGCAAGCGAAAGAATCAGTTCCTTATCTATTCCGAATAAAACAGCCATCATAATTCCTGAACACAGCCCGATAATCGTGCCGACGACAACGCTCAAAACAATTGATACAGCGTACTTTTTCAATGTTGATCGATGCTTGTACAGCGGGAATGCCAGCGCGACTACGGCAGGGCCTAGAAGCTCATCAATCCATTTTCCTCCATACATGTACGTATGATACGAAATATGAAATGTAATCAATAAACTAATGATGACAAATGTTGAAGTGGCAATCGGAACTAATAATGGAATATGGATTTTATTGTACAATTTAACCATTAGCCAATAAATCAGCACTGTAGCAAGTATCATTAAGATGGAGACTATTATTTTCATAAGCCTTGATCACTCCCATTCTGCCCAGCAGCCTGCTTTTTTTTTGGCAGCGGTCATCTGGCTGACGAAAGATGAAATGGACATCACCAGCACCGTGCTAATAATGACAATGAATACTGTCAAGATACCTTTTGATTGGAACAGCGAAAAATATTCCATCACCCCAACTGTCGCAGGAATAAATAAAAGGGCAAGATGCTTGACTAAAAAAGAGCACCCGTCTTTCACTAAATTTTGAAAAGGCTCGTAATGCAAAAGAGCGAAAAGAATCAACATGCCTATAATGCTTCCTGGAATCATTAAATGAAACAATTTTTGAAGGAACGTGCCAATAACATAAATGACATACAACAAACCTATTTGCCATATCAAATTAAATATTTTCAATTTTTTTACCCCTTACTCCTCTCATTATCCTCCAAGAGGAATTTGTTTGATCGCTTCATATTTAGGCGTTTGGTCAATATTCGTTTGGAATAAAGTAACAGAACCCACATGAAAATGTTCGTTTAACAAATATGGGGCGCTTTTCTCCTCCAAGGAAAATGAAAGCTGTCCTTCCCATTTTCTGGCGACAGTAATATGAGGTCTAAACGGACGTTCATCTAAAGAGAAATCGAAAGCTTTGCACGTATTATAAACTTCATTTCGCAACTGGTATAATAACTCGTTTTCTTTCACGCCTACCCATAAAATTCGCGGATGTTCCCGTTTCCCAAAAATTCCTGCCTCTGAAAGTTCAAGTGAAAAAGACGGAATTTTCCGGCAGGGCTCAAGCAAGCTTTCTGACAGCAAAGCAAGCCTCTTTGCATCAACATTCCCTAAAAACACTAATGTTACATGATAGTCAAAAGGATGGACGTAACGCGAAAAGTGCCACCGATCTTGATTCGCTGATATCCATTTTGTAATACTTTTTGCCGTTTCAATCGGAACATCCAATGCAAGAAAATAATGTTTTTGCATTTTTTTCTATCCTCACTTTCGAACATATTGTAGCAAAAACTGCGCATTCTTTGTATATCCGAGTTTTTCTGTCCGTATAAATTATGATATGATATGGATGGACTATATCAAAAGGAAGTGTTTTGAATGCGCGTAGTTCATAATATCGCTGATTTAATAGGAGAAACTCCATTAGTCAAATTAAACAGAATTAGCCCGAAAAACGGCGCAGATATTTATGTAAAGCTTGAGTATTTTAATCCTACCCGCAGCGTTAAGGACAGAGCTGCTTATAATATGATCGTAGAAGCTGAAAAACAAGGTTTGTTAAAACCGGGAGCTACAATTATTGAACCGACAAGCGGCAACACTGGCATTGGGCTCGCCATGAATGCGGCCGCCAAAGGATATCGGGCAATTATTGTCATGCCGGACACCATGACAGAAGAACGGATCAATTTGCTGAAAGCATACGGAGCTGAAGTTGTATTAACGCCTGGGGACGAGAAAATGCCCGGTGCGATTAAAAAGGCGCAAGAACTGGTAAAGGAAATACCGAACAGCTTCATACCGATGCAGTTTGAAAACCCTGCCAACCCAGATGCCCACCGGAAAACAACAGCTTTAGAAATTGTCGAAGCAATGAAAGAAATAGGAAAACCGCTTTCCGCTTTTGTTGCAACGTCTGGAACAGGAGGAACAATCACCGGCACGGGAGAAACGTTAAAAAAATATTTTCCTGAGATGACCATTCACGTTGTCGAGCCTGCTGGGTCACCTGTTTTATCCGGGGGCAGTCCTGGCAAGCATAAACTTGTCGGAACAAGTCCTGGCTTTATCCCTAAAACATTAAACACGAACATTTATGATGAAATACACAAAGTGAAGGACGATGAAGCGTACGAAATCACCCGCAGACTCGCCAAGGAAGAAGCTATATTAGTGGGACCTTCATCAGGTGCTGCATGTTTTGCCGCAATTCAAGTTGCAAAAAGATTATCTCCTGATGATGTTGTCGTGTGCATGACGGCTGATACAGGCGAACGCTATTTATCAAGCGATTTGTTCTTATTTGAATAACCGATTATAAATTGCCTTCTTGCTGTTTCTGTGAGATAATTGAATCTAATTATGTAAAGTTTTCTAGGGTTCCGCAAGTGCCGTTCGCTTGGACTGGTCCGAGAGAAAACGCACAAATTGCTGTGTACACGGAAGGATAAAAGCCTGGGAGAATGACCTTATGGTTTCTCGCAGGCTTTTTTGATTGTGATGGAAAGGGGGAATTTGTTTATGAATTGGTTTTTAATCGTTGTTTCGGCTATTTTTGAAGTGGCGTGGGTCATCGGCTTAAAGCACTCAGACAATGTTTTGGAATGGATGCTAACCGTGATCTCTATTTGCATAAGTTTTTTGCTGCTTCTTTATTTAACTAAAAAATTGCCGACAGGAACGGTATATACAATATTTGTCGGACTCGGCACTTTAGGAACAATTTTATGTGAGGTTATTTTATTCGACGCCCATTTCAGCCCGATGAAAATGGTATTTATTTTGTCGCTAATTTGCGGAATCATCGGGCTGAAATATCAAACAAGCAAATTGGAAGCAAAAGAAGGTGACAAATCTTGAGCTGGATATTTTTAATTATTGCAGGATGCTGCGAAGTCATCGGCGTAACAGGATTAACAAAAGTGAACTCGTCGCCAAGCTTCTCATCCTTCTTTATGCTAATTGGCGGATTTATTTTAAGCTTATATTTTTTATCGCTTTCGATGAATGAAATTCCGATGAGCATTGCCTATGCAGTCTGGACAGGTATCGGCACTGTCGGCAGCACGCTCGTCGGCATGTATGTATTCGATGAACCGAAAGACAAATGGAGAATAACATTTATCGCCTTAATTATCGTTTCTGTTATTGGGCTGAAGCTAGTAGACTAAAGGACACTTATTTGGCTAATTCATAAATCGCTTGAGCGTAGATGGCTGTCGCTTTTAACAGGTCTTCGATATAAATGTATTCGTCTTTTTGATGAGCGATATCTTCCCTTCCCGGAAACAACGGACCAAAGGCGATTCCTGCCTTGAGAGATCTGGCATAAGTGCCGCCGCCGATGGAGATGAGCTCCGCTTTTTGCCCTGTTTGCTCTTCATACACTTTTTTCAATGTTTGAATAAGCGGATGATTTTGTTCTACGTAATGGGGAGCTGAATCGGAAAAGTGAATAAGCTGGCCACCAGCTATTTTTTCTAGTTTTTCTTTAATCTCGCTCCCTTTTTTTGTTACAGGATAGCGGATATTAATGCTAACGGTTTTCTCTTTCCCCTTTTCGTAATGAATAATTCCGACATTCACCGTTAACTCACCGCTTACTTCATCTTGTGTTGAGATATCCAGCTTTTTCCCTCTTGTATCTTGATAAAAATAACGATTAATCCAATCAACAAAGCCTTTTCCTTCGCCATCCAGCGGCAATGCTGACAAAAAATTCGCCAAATAAATCCCGGCATTTTTTCCGTTATCAGGTTCCATCGCATGAGCGGATATCCCTTCAAGCTCGGCGACTGCACCTTCTTCATTTTGATACATTCGACCTTTTAATTGTGATGCTGATAAAAATTGCTTAAAGCTTTTTTCAACCTCTGAGAAATTTTGGACATTTCCAAGCACAGCTTTCGCAAAATCAGGAACCATGTTAAACCGTCTGCCGGAAGAAAAGCTTTTTAACACATATTTTCCTGCTGCATGTTTATTCACGCTGTTCACCGAAAACACTGCATCGATTATCCCTTTTTCTGCATGAATAATTGGAAAATCAGCATCTGGCGCAAATCCGATGTCAGGCATTTCTTCATGCTTAAAGTAATGATGGACACAGCGCCAGTCACTTTCTTCATCAGTGCCAATGATCATTCTCACCCGCTTAGATAACGGAAGACCTAATTCTTTTACAATTTTCATGGCGTAGTATACTGCCATCGTCGGCCCTTTATCATCCAACGCACCGCGGGCATATATTTTCCCATCATGGATCGTTGCGCCGTAAGGATCAAATGACCAGCCGTCCCCTTCTGGCACGACATCAACATGGCAGAGGACGCCGACGATTTCCTTTCCTTTTCCCATTTCAATATGACCGGCATATCCGTCTAAATTTTTGACTCGAAACCCGTCTTTTTCCCCTTTTTGCAAAAGATGTTCTAACGCTTGCTTAATTCCTTTGCCAAACGGTGCTCCAATTTGTTTTGTTTTTTCATCGAGCACACTTTTGATTTGTAGAAATTTTTGTGTTTCTAAAATAATTTCTTCTTTTCTTTTTAACACTTCATCCATCCAGTTCATGATACGTTCGATCCTTTCTTTCTCTTATTATTTAAGTGTAACATAAAGATTCTCTTTTTTTTCAGCAAAAAAAATGTGGTTGTCTTCTTGCAAAAAAGTCAAAAAACGAATATTATATATATGTTTTTATAAAATGTTCGTATTTAATTGGAGGTATCATATGTTTAAACTAAAAGAACACGGAACAAATGTTAAAACTGAAATTATTGCCGGTTTAACCACCTTTTTAACAATGGTATATATCGTTGTTGTCAACCCAATTATCTTATCGGAAGCAGGCGTTCCGTTTGATCAAGTGTTTACAGCGACAGTTGTTGCCACGATCATCGGTACTTTATGGATGGCGCTTTCGGCAAATTATCCGATAGCGATCGCTCCAGGTATGGGAATGAACGCATATTTTGCCTATACTGTTGTTGGGGCGGAAAAAGTTAATTATGAAATTGCCTTTTCAGCAGTATTTCTTGCAGGCATCCTGTTTATTATTCTTTCGCTAACTCCGTTTCGTAAACAAATAATCGAAGCCATTCCAAGCAATTTAAAAAATGGAATTACCGCCGGCATCGGTTTATTTATTGCGTTTATCGGACTAAGATTGACCGGGCTGATCACCGATCATCCGCAAAATTTAGTGACTCTTGGGGATCTGCATTCTCCTTCCGTCGTTCTCGCTCTTGTCGGCCTTGCTATAACTCTTATCTTAATGAGCTTGAATGTTCATGGTGCACTTTTTATCGGAATGATTTGTACCGGTATCATCGCATTTTTTACCGGACAATTATCGTTTGACCAAGGAATTGTTTCAATTCCAAAACTGCCGGAAGGCATTATAATCGCCAACCCGATTGATGCAATTGGGGATGTGATTCAACATGGTTTATTTGCAGTCGTCTTTTCCTTTTTATTAGTGACCATTTTTGACACAACTGGAACAATGATCGGCGTTGCCAAACAAGCAGGTTTAATGAAAGGGGATGAAATGCCGAACGCACGCAAAGCCCTTCTAGCTGACTCAATAGCAGCAACAGCAGGCGCTATGCTCGGAACAACTCCGACGAGTGCTTACATTGAGTCTTCTTCAGGAGTAGCTGCTGGCGGTAGAACTGGATTGACAACTTTAACCGTTGCCGTATTGTTTGGTGTTGCTGCATTTTTCAGTCCGATCGTTGCTGCTGTGTCCGGCATTTCAGCGATTACAGCACCTGCGTTAATTATAGTTGGAAGCTTAATGATGGGCTCAATTGCCGAAATTAATTGGAAAGAAATTGATGAAGCATTTCCGGCCTTTTTAGTCATTTTAAGCATGCCGCTTACATCAAGTATTGCAACTGGAATTGCGCTCGGATTTATCTCTTATCCTCTCATGAAAGTCATGAAAGGAAAATGGAAAGAGGTTCATCCATTTTTGTACATTTTCGCCGTACTATTTTTCATCCAGCTCTTTTTCCTGGGAGGTCATTAATTAAGAGGCTTTCCCAAAAGGAAAATCTATTAAAAATAAAAAATGGATATCGGGTTTTTGAAATTGGAGATGCCTCTCTAAGCTGATATGCACCCCTTAAGGTAGAGCAATCTGTTTTGCCTTAAGGGGAGTTTTTCTATGTATAAACATTCGAAAATCTTTGCGTAACACCGTTTCGTCGTTCACCAAATGAGCTTTTCTATGTATCAAGATTCGAAGGAGTTCTGAATGCGAAAACAGTTGAGAAAATGCTTTTGTTTGCAGTAATAGCTTATTGGACTGCAATGAACCATTTTCTATTAGAAAAGCAAAAATATCTTGAAAATTGCCAACTATTTAAAAAACCTTTAACACTAGGCAACAGGTAAAAAAACGAATGGAAGACAAAGTAAAAAATGCCGATAAAGTTAAAACAATAAACAACATAAGAAATATTTATTATTTTTTCGGAACTTTTCAATAGATTTTGCGTCTCTCTTAAAAAAGAGGGAGTGGTAAAATGAAAAAGATACTAATGTATCATCATTGGAGTGATTTTCTTGGAAATAATTTTTAATATTTCTTTAGGCATTGCCCTTGTATTTTACATCGTTTTTTCATTGCTTATCGATTTTAGCGGCAAGGATTTGCCTTTCATCTATTTAGGCATCGTTTTATTGTTTGCATCTGAATTGCTTAACAAAGGTATTTAAGAAAAAGATAATTTGTAGATTTTTGAAAACTCCAACGGTGGGTTTTTTTTGCATTCATCAAGCTTTCTAATCACCAATGGAACCTTTTTTACCGATTGAAGGAATCATCACTTCACTATTTGTCTATTCGACTGGGGTCAGTTCAAGCTGTTAAATCGGCCTATGAGAGGTAAGTATTGTAAATATTATGTGAATTTTATGAACACACTGGAAAGTTTACATGTAAATTGTGTATAATGGAATTGTACCACTTTAGGAGTTTGACATCTAATGCATGGACATTGAAGAGTATGTAGGTTTGTGATTTCGATGCATTAAATGATAGGGAGTGGTTTTTTGAAACCTTCAACAAACCGTATGCTAACCCGAATCAAATCCGTCTACATGTTCATTCATGAAAGGGGTACAGTAACAACTCAAGAGCTTGTCGATGAATTTGGTATTACCCCCAGAACGATTCAGAGGGATTTAAACGTGTTAGCATATAACGATTTAGTGCACAGTCCTGCAAGAGGAAAATGGGCAACAACTAACAAGAAGGTCAAGATGTCATCCTAGCTACTAAAAAAAGAAAATTTGGTTATTCGTTCACATACATATATGGGGCTGATCCAAAAGTTACATAACTTTTGGTCTCAGCCCCTTTTTGTCTGCTGTTGCAAGCAATTTCCACCTTTTTCGGCGCCAGTTTGTCCGCCTTTTTAAAAAACGGAAGTTCAATTTGAACGTTTTTCAAACTACAAAGGAAAATCGGCTGAATCGCCCGGCTGTCCTTGAATCGATCGCAGTTGTTCTAATTCTTCTTTTGTCAGTTCTCGATATTCCCCTGTTTGCAATGTTTGATCTAGTTCAAGCGTTCCCATTTGGATTCGTTTTAAATATTTCACTTTTTTCCCGACAGCAGAAAACATCCGCTTAATTTGATGGTATTTCCCCTCCGTTATGGTGACAAAAACTTCAGAAATGTCGTCTGCCTTAATAATTTCAAGCCAGGCAGGCTTTGTAACATAACCGTCATCAAGTTTTACACCTGCTTTGAACCGCTCGACATCTTCCTCTGCCACTAGACCAATAACTTCCGCAAAATATTTTTTAGGAACATTTTTTTTGGGCGATGTTAATTGATGGGCAAGCTGTCCGTCCGATGTTAACAGCAATAGCCCTTCGGTATCTTTGTCAAGCCTGCCGACAGGAAAGGGATTATAGCGAAGATCTTCCGGATCAAGCAAATCGACCACAGTCTTTTGGACGTTGTCTTCTGTAGCAGATAAAAAACCAGCTGGCTTGTTCATCATGAAATAAACATGTTCTTTGTACAACACCTGTTCACCGTGAATGATGATTTCTTGTTTATTCGGGTCGACATTTGTTTTCGGATCCGTCACCACTTCTCCATTAACATGAACGGCCCGTTCCTTTAGCAGCTTTTTTACTTCTTTCCTGCTGCCGTAGCCAGCATGTGCTAATAGTTTATCAATACGCATATTATCTACCCCCTTTCCTTCCTCTTACTTAAAAATCTAGTTCCAAAAATAACTTTTAGAAATCCTGATTGCTTAGCCAGCCAAAAATACGAGCCTGCTCCTAATAATGCAGCAATTCCAACCATGATGGCGGCATTTGTTTTACTTGCATGGTAATCAAAAAAGACAGTGAAGAGAGAGGAAAACGCTACAACGACAATTGACATACAGATGACCAAAATTCCCGTAAATATTGTTCTTTTCCAAAATCTTTTATACGAGTAGCCTGTATGACGGCGAATCATCATTAATCCGTATATGAGCGAGCCAAGAAACCCGATCGCAGTTGCCATAATCGAACCGTATGCACCAAACTGCGTGATAAGCCAGCTGTTTAAACAAATTTTTAGCAGAAGACCGAATGCAAGGCTGATGACAGCCAATTTTTGTTTATTAATCCCCTGCAAAATGGCGGCTGAAACAGTGAAATAAGAAAAAAGCAAAGCGATCGGTGCATAGGCAGCTAAAATGCTCGCACCTGTTTCATTGTCATTATAAAAAAACATGTAGATTGGTTCGGAAAGAATAATGATCCCAATGGATGCAGGGAGAACGAGAAACATTAATGTTTGAAACGCTTGGTCAATTTGTCTTCTAACAAACGGAAAGTTTTGATTCGTGAACGCATTTGTAATGGCCGGCACGAGCGTTAAGCCAAAAGCAGTTGCTAAAGAAACAGGAATCATGACAATTTTATTCACTAAAAAATTGACCATGGCATATAATTCTTGCGCTCTTTCGCCTTCTCCCGCCTGAATCATAGCTTTATTAAACGTAAAAGAATCGACAAATTGATATAAAGGAATAGCTAGTCCGACAAATACAAACGGACCGGCATACCTGAACACCTCGAGAAACATTTGCTTCGTAGAAATGCCGGAAGGTTCAATTTTGTTCTCCTGCATCGCCAATAAGGAATTTTTTCTTTTCATCCAATACAAAAAAAGGACGAACAGCCCGCCGATGGCGCCAACAAAGGCGGCAAATGTCGCATAACCCACCGCTGTAATGATATCGCCATGTAATACTTTTAAAATGATATAGCTGGAAACAAGCAAAAAAATGATGCGCACTAGCTGTTCTATTACTTGGGAAACGGACGTCGGGCCCATTGACTGATGCCCTTGAAAAAAACCTCGTATTAAACTCATGATCGGAACAACTATAAGCGCAAGGCTGACCATTCGTATAACATATGTGACATCCTCAACTGTCACACCTTGCAGCTCCTGTTGGCCAAGCTGGTGTTCCGCAAAGAAAGGCGCAGTCACAAATAAAATAAAACAAGTGAAAATTCCTCCAAGAAGCATAAACAGCATCCCAGATCGAAACATTCTGCGGCTTGTCTCGTAATCACCAATGGAATTATATTTTGCGACAAATTTTGAAATGGCCATAGGAAATCCCATTGTCGCAACGCTTAAAAAAATCGTATACGGAACATATCCATATTGATACAAAGCACTTCCCGTTTCTCCAACCAACGCGAAAAACGGAATGACATAAATCATTCCTAAAATCCTTGAAATATATGTACCTAATGTTAAAATAAACGTCCCTCTTAATAATTTATCCGACATCTTTTGCTCACCATTGTTTCTAACAAAAATTTTCAACTATAACATTTTACCACATTCACTAGGAACTAAGATATAGTCATCACTCATTGAATTCAAAAATTCATCTTTTTATAATGATATAAGACTAGGATGTAGACGAAACTAGGATCAATCTAAAAGTACGAATAAATTGGACAAGCAACATCAACTTCTTAAAGGTTGTGAGAATATGAATTATGATGTAGCAGTAATTGGAGGAGGACCATCTGGATTGATGGCCGCCATCGCCGCCGCTGAAAACGGAGCGAACGTGCTGTTAGTCGATAAAGGAGAAAAATTAGGAAGAAAGCTGGCGATCTCCGGTGGCGGACGGTGCAATGTAACAAATCGCCGGTCAATTGAAGAAATTATCAAAAATATTCCCGGCAACGGACGATTTTTGTATGGCGCTTTTTCGCAATTTAATAATGAAGACATTATACGCTTTTTCGAAAACCTTGGAGTTCGTTTAAAAGAGGAAGACCATGGCCGGATGTTTCCAGTATCAAACAGAGCTCAAGACGTAGTCAATGCGCTACTTTCCGAACTAAAAAGGCTGAACGTTACAATTAAAACAAATCATCCGGTTGAAAACATCGAATACAGTGAAAGCAAAGTAAAAGGAATCTGGTTGAAAAATAAAACCTTTATTCCTGCCAAAGCTGTTATCGTAGCTGTAGGAGGAAAATCTGTCCCTCATACCGGAAGTACTGGAGACGGATACGTGTGGGCCAAAAAAGCCGGTCATACTGTGACGGAATTATTTCCAACTGAAGTGCCGATTACTTCGAATGAACCGTTTATCCGAACAAAACAATTGCAAGGCCTGTCGTTAAGAGATGCGGCTTTAAGTGTGTTGAATCAAAAGGGCAGACCGATTATTACGCACAAAATGGATTTTATTTTTACCCATTTCGGCTTATCAGGTCCTGCTGCACTAAGATGCAGCCAATTTGTTGTAAAACAATTGAAAAAAGAAAAAACGGTGACGTTGTCAATTGACGCTTTGCCTACTGAAAATGAAGAAAATCTTTTTCAGCATATTTGGCTGAATTTGAAAGGCGAACCGAAAAAGGCTGTTAAAAATGTATTAAAAGGTCTCTTGCCTGAACGATATTTACTATTTTTGCTGGAAGAATCCGAAATCGACCATTCGATGACATTCTCCCAGCTTTCAAAAGATAAGCTGCGCCAATTTGTTCGCTTAGTGAAAGATTTCCGCTTCGAAGCAAACGGCACGCTTCCAATCGAAAAAGCGTTTGTGACCGGCGGAGGCGTTTCTATAAAGGAAATTGATCCAAAGACGATGGCCTCTAAACTAATGAACGGTCTTTATTTTTGCGGTGAAATATTGGATATTCACGGCTACACGGGCGGCTACAACATCACGGCTGCGCTCGTAACCGGACGGTTGGCAGGCTTGTACGCAAGCCGTTACGTGGAAAAGGGCGAACCGATAAGTTGAACTGCCTCCTGTTAAGTAGTCAGTGGAAATAATAAAAATTGATCTAAGCGGTCTTGGCTCTATATTCCAAAGGACTGAGACCGTTTAATTTTTCTTGATACAGATGGTAATTGAAAAATTGGATGTATTCATCAACCGCATTCTTTAGTTCTTCTAATGTATCGTACTTATGTAAATAATATTTTTCACATTTAATGTTCCCCAAAAGGATTCCATTGGACCATTATTCTATACATCGTCCTACACGAGACATATTATGTGTTACCCCTGCTTGATCAACCCTTCCTTTAAATCCATGTGAAGTAAATTGAAATCCTCGATCACTATATAGTAAATAATGTTTACCATGAATAGAAGAAATTCCCTTGACTAACGGGTAAAACACTAGCTTATTATTATTAGAATGCTAAAGACATCATTTCATCTTACTCTTATATTTTTAAATACAATAGTATAATATCAAAAAAATACATATTTAACATTTTTTGTATTAAAATAGTATAATAATGGTATAATTTAATATGAAATGAGGATAATTCTAATGAATTGTAACAAATCCGTATTTTTAGCAGTGTTTAGTATTCCGATTTATATGTTAATCACATCTTTTGATTTATCTATACAGACTGATAGAATAAATGCCATAATTTTCCTTGGATACACATATCCGATATTTTTCCTTTTGTATTATTTAGTTAAGTTTAAAAATTTTAAACCAATGTTAGTTCTATCAATAGGAATATTATTATGGACTGCATTCACTAGTTTTTTATTCAAAGATACCTTTATTACAATTGGTTTATTTATAATTTCCATCTTAGTTTTAGTGACAATAACAGTTATAACTAAAGAACCTAATTAATCCGTATTTAATGTCATGGTATTAAATGGAACGTTTTGGATGTCATAGTATCAAATTGCATTTTTAAACCTTACCTTTTTCATTCAAAGCGCATAAATTGATGGGTCTGTCTAAAAAGTCAGGATAACTTACTCTTTTTTTTAAAAGACACACAAAAAAACGTCCTATCTAGTAAAATGTGAGGTGACAAGCCCAATTTTGCAGAAAGAACGTTTTTTATGAACTGGGCAGCTGACTTTTGGGGGCGCTTCTTTTTTTGCACAAATCGCTATCCCGTTGAACGGCCATGTGCGATCCGGTTTAGCTATTCGCTAGACCTGTTCGCATTCAAAAGCATTTCCAGCTGCTTATACCGTTCTTCATTTGAAGCTTCTAAAAAGCTCTTGTCTAATAATTGATGTAAAACAATCCTTTTTTGCTCTGGGTCGTTGATTTCTTCTAAGACACGTTTTCGACCTTCCTTTAAAAATTCAACATAGTCAGCAAAATGTTCATCAAACTGCTCTGCCAAATTATTTTTTAATTTTCTGGCGAGCCCCGGAACTTTCCCGCTCGTTGATACACTGATGATTAAATCGCCCCTTTTAAATGTTGCCGGCATAATGATATTGCTTTTTTCAGGTGCATCCACTACATTGATCAGCTGATGTGCTTCACATGACTGGTAGACCTGCTCATTAACTTCCCTTTCATTCGTTGCCGCAATGACTAGAAACGCACCGTTTACATCGTCTTTTTCAAACGTTTTTTGTTTCCACGATATTTTTTTTTCTTGATGCATTCGAAAAAGATGATCTGATAGATCGGGACTGACAACCGTTATATCAGCACATGCATCGAGCAAAGCTTTTATTTTTCTTTCCGCTACCTTCCCTCCGCCGACAACGACTGTCTTTTTTCCTTTCATATTCAATATTGCGCTGTAATACATATGATCACCCTTTTTTGTCTTAGCGCTTACAATTTCTGGTTGATGCGAAGCGTTTTTTCCTTTCAAATCAAAAGGTTCTAGGATAACTTCAAAAAATTGGCCATCCTTTTTTTCGTGCGGTCGCTTCGGAACGGCATTGAAATCTTTTTTCCAATAAAAAAAGACCTAGATTCCCCATAAACAAGGATTTTCAAGCGGGTCCAAAGCTTGTTTTAAAAAGCTTTTTCATGAGTTAGTCCGTCTTCCATCCTGCAAAACGATGGCGACCATTTCAGTTTTATTCGACTTTCTCTCATCAGGTACAATTTTTAAAGTGTTTCCTATCTGGATCAGTGCTTATAAGCTTTCAAGATCCACTGGGCATAGCAACTGCTTGGAGCGCATGCGAACATTGATGCATTGACGAAGATTCTCTAAAATTACAATCAACCTGCGCTTCACGTCTAATTCTGTTTACATTCTTACTAAATATAATAGACTTTTCATTATTAATGTGAAAGTCTTCTTATTCTTTGTAAATAATCATCGCTGAAAAACAGTAAATTTGTTCACCTTTTTGATCGCATGTTACCGCTACATGATATTTTATGTCGATATATTTTTGACTTGGAAGCGCAGTTAAAAAAGCGTTCACTTCCTCTTCTAAATCTTTTTCATGCTCTTCGTCAAAAATGGCGACTTTATAGCTCAATTTCTTCACACTCCCTTTATTTATCTCGTTGCTTCCAATATACTTTTATGCTTGTACAAATATGACACTTTTAATAAAGGGAAAAGATTTGCTCATGTCGGCAGTTTTTATGGGGATTTTGAGGGTATTACATGCGGTATGGTTTACTGTTTTGGCCACGCTAATCTTCCTTTATAAGGAAAAACCGCGCCTACATAAGCGCGGTTTTTCCACTTATTTTTTTATCTCGCTCTTCGGTTTGGTTTCCCCTGTCCATTCGAGCATTCCGCCAACCATATTGATGACATTAAAACCAAGATCCTGTAAATATAAACAAACATTTTCACTTCTTCTTCCTGAGCGGCAGACGAAAATATATTCCTTTTCTTTATCAAATTCTTCAATGCGGTCCGGGATTTCTCCCATCGGAATATGTTTTGCTTGTGGAATCATGCCTTCTTCTACTTCTTCTTCCTCGCGGACATCAATAATGTCTAATTTTTCGCCGTTTTCAAGCTTCGTTTTGAGATCATTTGGTGTGATTTCTTTTACCATGAATGGCCATCCTTTCATTGATATTCAAGCTTAATTGGCTACGATGTTGACAAGCTTGCCAGGAACAGCAATCACTTTACGAACGGTTTTGCCTTCAAGCTGTTCTTTTATTTTTTCATCATCCATCGCGATTTTTTCCATTTCCTCTTTAGAAGCATCGTTTGGTACAAGCAGCTTTGCCCGCACTTTTCCGTTGATTTGAATGACAATTTCCACTTCATCTTCGACAAGCTTTGATTCATCCCATGCCGGCCACGATTCATAAGCAATCGTTTCAGAATGGCCGAGTTTTTCCCAAAGCTCTTCGCAAATATGCGGAGCAACCGGCGATAAAAGCTTTACAAAGCCTTCCATATATTCTTTCGGAAGAATTGTCGCTTTATAAGCTTCATTAATAAATACCATCAGTTGCGAAATAGCTGTGTTAAAATGCAGATTTTCATAATCCTCCGTTACCTTTTTCACTGTTTGGTGATAAATGCGTTCAAGCTCTTGAGACGGTTCATCGACGATTTTCGGATTCAACTCGCCATTTTCCATTACAAACAGCCGCCATACACGATCTAAAAACCTTCTTGCGCCGTCGAGTCCTTTTGTTGACCATGCAATGGATGCATCAAGCGGACCCATGAACATTTCATATAAACGGAGAGTATCCGCTCCGTGGCTTTCAACGATTTCATCAGGATTGACGACATTTCCTTTTGATTTGCTCATCTTTTCATTGTTTTCGCCGAGGATCATTCCTTGGTTAAACAATTTTTGGAACGGTTCTTTCGTCGGAACTACTCCGATATCGTATAAAAATTTATGCCAGAAACGTGCATACAGCAAGTGTAAAACAGCATGCTCAGCCCCGCCGATATAAATGTCCACAGGCAGCCATTTTTTCAATTTTTCAGGATCAGCTAATTGTTCTGAATTGTGCGGGTCAATATAGCGCAAATAGTACCAGCAGCTTCCCGCCCATTGAGGCATTGTGTTTGTTTCGCGCCGCCCTTTTTTGCCTGTTTTCGGGTCAACGACATTCACCCAATCCTCAATATTCGCTAAAGGTGACTCACCGGTTCCCGAAGGTCTAATTTCATCTGTTTCCGGAAGCACTAACGGCAGCTCCTCTTCAGGAACAGCTGTGATCGTGCCGTCTTCCCAATGGATGATCGGAATCGGTTCACCCCAATAACGTTGACGGCTGAACAACCAGTCTCGGAGACGGTATGTCACTTTTCTTTGTCCTTTTTTGTTTTCCTCCAGCCATTTGATCATCGCTTCAATTGCTTCTTCTTTATTCAATCCGTTCAAAAAGTCGGAATTTACATGCTCGCCGTCTCCTGTATAAGCTTCTTGTTCGATGTTTCCTCCAGCGACAACCTCTTTAATCGGCAGGTCAAATTTTTTCGCAAATTCATAGTCCCGTTCATCGTGGGCAGGCACGGCCATGATCGCACCTGTACCATAGCTCATTAAAACATAATCGGCAATCCAAATCGGCAATCTTTCTCCATTGGCAGGATTTACAGCATAGGCTCCGGTAAACACGCCTGTTTTTTCCTTCGCCAAATCCGTTCTTTCGAGATCGCTTTTACTTTTAATTTGATCTAAATAGGCTTCCACCGCTTCTTTTTGTTCCTCGGTTGTAATTTCTTTCACAAGCGGATGTTCAGGCGCAAGCACTGTATACGTAGCACCGAAAAGCGTATCTGGACGAGTAGTAAAAACAGTAAAGGTTTTATCAGTTCCATCGACTGTAAAATGAACTTCCGCACCTTCCGACCGGCCGATCCAATTTCGCTGCATTTCCTTTATGCTTTCCGGCCAATCAAGCTCTTCTAAATCTTCCAGCAGCCTGTCAGCATATGCGGTGATTTTTAACACCCATTGTTTCATCGGACGGCGTTCAACAGGATGTCCTCCCCGTTCGCTTTTTCCGTCGATGACCTCTTCATTTGCAAGAACAGTTCCGAGTGCTGGGCACCAGTTGACGGGCACTTCATCAATGTAAGCAAGTCCTTTTTCATAAAGCTTTAAGAAGATCCATTGCGTCCATTTGTAATATTCCGGATCAGTTGTATTTACTTCCCGATCCCAATCATAGGAAAATCCTAGTGATTGAATTTGTCTGCGAAAATTATCAATATTTTTTTTCGTAAATTCCGCAGGATCGTTGCCGGTATCTAAAGCATATTGCTCAGCCGGAAGTCCAAATGCATCCCATCCCATCGGATGGAGAACATTGTATCCTTGCATCCGTTTCATTCGCGCCAAAATGTCGGTTGCCGTATAACCTTCAGGATGGCCTACATGAAGACCAGCTCCCGAAGGATACGGAAACATATCCAATGCATAAAACTTCGGTTTATCGGAATCATCCTCTGTTTTAAATGTTTTGTTTTTTAGCCAATAATCTTGCCATTTTTTCTCAATCTCACGATGGTTGTAAGACATGTAAAAATCCTCCTTTGCTATATATATGTATAAGCGTCAAATAATAAAAAAACTCCCATCCCCACGACGAAGGGACGAGAGACAATTTCCCGCGGTACCACCCAAATTAGCGCAAATGCACTCACTCTGTTCCGTAACGTGGAAACACGTCGGGCATTAGTCTGTACCGGAATACATTTCACACCCGCAACTCAAAGGGGAGTTCGTGAATAAACAACGATTGACTTTCACCTTCCGTCAACTCTCTAGACGCCTTTATCCACTACTGATCCTTTTCACCGTTCTTGCTTTTTCATCCACTTATCATATTGTTATTTTAATGAATTTTATGAGTTCATGCAAGTCAATGTCGAAAAATTTGGATTTCAGTCTAATAATTAATAATTGACAGACCCTTTCAAGCTTGAATCAAGCAGCATTTCTGCTTCATTTAAAATGTCCTGCAAGATCGTGTCAGCAGCGTTTGGTCTATATAATTCAGCAATGCTCATTTTCATTTTTTCCATTTTTTCAGGGTGGTTAAATAAATCATTGACCGTCTCTTGAACTTTTTCTAGCTTATTGATGACAACCGCCGCCCCTTTTGCTGCAAACAAATCGGCATTCTCCCTTTCCTGCCCCGGAACAGGTTTATAGAGAATAAGCGGAACTTTTAATGCGGCCGCCTCGCTGAGAGTAATCCCTCCAGGCTTTGTTATCATGCAGGAACAAATGCGAAAGAGCTCGTCGATTCTTTCGACATAGCCAAAAACTTTTATTCGATCCGGGTGAATATACTGAAGCGGTTCAAGCTCATCTTTCAGCGATTGGTTATTTCCGCATACAACGACTATTTGCATGTCATCTCGTGTAAAAAATGATTCACACAAATCTTTTACATTTTTTAAAACTCCATGAGCGCCTGTAGCAATTAACAAAGTTTTCTTGTTCGGATCCAAATTGTATTTTTTATATAAATCGATCGTTTCCATTTTTTCTTCAAACTGCGGCCGAATAGGAATTCCGGTTACTTTGACAAGCGCTGGATGGATGTTGAGCATTGTCAGTTTTTCCTTCACATCGTCGCACGAAACATAATATTTATCAATGTTTTTATGAACCCATACTCGGTGAAGACAAAAATCGGTCAGCACATTAAATGTCGGGATGAACACGCCTGTCCGCGTGCGATATTCAGGAACAACTGAAATAGGAAATGTATTAATGATGATGTCAGGATTTATCTCCCTTACTAGCTGATTCAACTTGCGGTGTCCAAGCTTCAAATACAAATTCATAATGCGTTTGTTAGACATTTTGTCCACACTATAATAAAATAACCGATAAAATTGCTTACCGATGGAAAAACTTTTCAAATATAAATATCTTGTAATTTCCGCCATAATTGGATGAGACTCGCTAATTAAATCAGAAACTTTTACGTTGTTGATTCCCATCTTATGCAAAGACTGCTCCAATGTTTTAGCAACTTGGATATGACCGTTTCCATAATTTGCCGTTAATATTAATATCTTTGGGTCTTTTAACATTTTATTCACCTCAACTTAAAGCAGCTCAACAATTAGAACGAACTAAAATCAAAATAGTTTCACTTTAAATGTATATTTCCTTTTATAATTTTAGGAGAAAAAAATTAAGAATCCTTTATTATTTTATTACATTTACATTTCACTGGAAATTTTCGTTTTTTTTGTTGGTTGCAATAGCTAAAATGACAAATATATGGATTGGGATTTTTTAATGGTTCCAACAAAAAATAATTCTGCCCGTTTACTCGCATGGTTCATACAAGAATCTTACCGATACGCATTGGTTTAATTGAATTTATGCCGTTTTTCCGGGGATTTTTTAGCTAGCTAATGGACAGCCAAAGCTGCATGAATAACACCGAGAAGAATAAGATATGCCCTCCGAACAAAGTTTTTCCTTTATCTTTTCTGAACCGTTTTAGCCAAACAAGCTGAAACTCACGCTGCAGAGATTCAAATACTTTTTCTTTGCTAAACTTTATTTATGAAAAGCATTGGCAAATTCGTTATTCATGTCTTTCATCCATTGGTATATTTGTTCAAAGCTGATTCCTGCATAAAATGCGTCGATCATAATTTGCCGCAGCTCCTCTTTAATTATTTCAATTTTCTCTTCATCCAGCTTTTTCTGCACCATTTTCGATACAAATGTCCCCCGTCCTCTCAGCGTTTCAATCAAGCCTTCTCTTTCCAGCTCTTTATAAGCCTTTGAAACCGTGTTAGGATTAGCGATAATCATGGAAGACATCTCTCTTACAGAGGGCAGTTTATCGCCAGGCTTTAACACACCTTTGATACATAGTTCTTTCATTTTTTTTATGATCTGCTCATATATCGGAGTGGCACTTCTCGGGTCAATTTCAAACATCAAATACCCTTCTTTCTTACAAAAAGGACTCTTTTGTATTATGTGTACTACATTATATAGTACACATAATACAGAAAAGATGCAATCAACATTTTCTGATTCCGCATATAAAAAACACTGAATGATTTCACTCGTTCGGGGGCTCTTGATCTTAGGGAAAAATTATGATGTACATAGTCGTATAGCAGCTTTTTCTAGAAGTTTGACTGATGTTCAACAAACTGATCCCGATTTTGTTTTAAAATGTAATCGTTCATTCGCATTGAGCCGAGCTTTTATATCGGTAATTGCGCAATCTGTTGAAAGATATTTTTATTCTATATTTTCGTTTTTATTCCAAAAACCATTCTTTCCCTATGCAAATTTATATATAAGATCAAATCGGCTAAAGAATAAATGAAAAATCATAATTGCAATTAAAGGGCAAGCCTACAATCAGGCTTTGCCCTGGAATTTTAATGATCGAGCAAAATCATCTCATTTTGAAGGTGCTGCAGTTGAAGGCGCATGCGGTGAAGCTGCTCCCGCTGCTGGTCATTTGCGCTTAAACTGAGTTTTTCCACTTCTGCAAGTGCATCTTGAAGTTTTTGCTGTGCATTTGTATATTCTTCATCATTGTAATGCTCCTGTTTCAGTCCTTCAATATATTGCTCATTTGCATATTCCAATGCTTGCTGGCAATGTTGAATGCACTCTTCCACGGATTGTCTAGTAGCCAAACAAATCCCCTCCTTGATGAAGAATTTCTTCATCAACTGTATTTTTCGCTATTTCTGCAAGCTCCATCATGAAAAAAGCTGGTAAATTCTTATTTGAGATTGGTTTGGCAATCATGGTAAAATGTCTTGATAGTATATCGAAACAGGAGGAGTAGGAATTGGCGAACCACAATCCATTTCCGTATACGAATGACAACAAACGGTATCATACATGGAATTACCATTTACGAAATACATTTGGAGATAAAGTGTTTAAAGTTGCTTTAGACGGAGGATTTGACTGTCCAAACCGCGACGGTACGGTAGCACATGGCGGGTGTACGTTTTGCAGTGCCGCAGGGTCGGGCGATTTTGCCGGAAACAGAGCTGATGATCTTGTTACGCAATTTCACGACATTAAAAGCAAAATGCATGAGAAATGGAAAAACGGAAAGTATATTGCTTACTTTCAGGCATTTACAAACACTCATGCACCCGTGGAAGTTCTTCGTGAGAAATATGAAACGGTATTAGGTCTCGAAGGAGTTGTCGGTTTGTCCATTGCTACAAGGCCTGACTGTTTGCCTGACGATGTTGTTGATTATTTGGCGGAATTAAATGAGAGGACATATCTTTGGGTTGAATTAGGATTGCAAACCGTTCACCAGCGGACCGCTGATTTAATTAACCGTGCGCACGATTATGAATGTTATGTGGAAGGAGTTAACAAGCTCAGAAAGCACGGAATCCGAGTTTGCACACACATCATAAACGGTCTTCCACTTGAAACGTACGATATGATGATGGAAACTGCAAAAGAAGTTGCTAAGCTGGATGTTCAAGGAATTAAAATTCATCTGCTCCATTTGTTAAAAGGTACACCGATGGTTAAGCAATATGAAAAAGGGATGGTGCGCTTTTTATCCTTTGATGAATATGTACAATTAGTTTGCGATCAGCTAGAGGTACTGCCTCCTGAAATGATCGTTCATCGCATTACAGGCGACGGTCCGATCGATTTAATGATAGGGCCGATGTGGAGCGTTAACAAATGGGAAGTGCTGAATGCCATTGATGCCGAACTCGAAAAACGAAACAGCTACCAAGGGAAGTATTATACAAAAGATCGAGTGATGTCAAAATGAACCTCATTCGCATTCTTCCATTTGCAAAAAAATTGATGGCTTCCGCTGTCCAAAACGGCGATATCGTTATTGATGCAACAGTCGGGAACGGACATGATACCGTCTTTTTAGCACAACTCGTTGGCGAACAAGGTCATGTGTTTGGATATGATATTCAAAAACAAGCGCTTGAAGAGACAAAAAAACGGTTGAAGGAATCCGGTTTAATCGACCGTGTTACTTTGTTTCATTCCAGCCATGATGACATTTTCAATACGATTCCGAAAAAACATCACAATCATATCGCCGGTGCGATGTTTAATCTCGGTTATTTGCCCGGTGGCCAAAAAAACATTGTGACAAAACCAGAATCAACTATTGAAGCAGTAAAGCAGCTTTTATCCATACTAAGACCCGGTGGAATGATCGTGCTGGTCGTTTATCACGGCCATCCGGAAGGAAAACGTGAGAGAGATGAGCTTCTTAAATTTGCCGAACAAATCGATCAACATACTGCTCATGTACTTGAATACCGGTTTTTAAACCAAAAAAATTCCCCTCCGTTTATTGTAGCAATCGAAAAAGCAAAATAGCCGGGAATAATATCCCGGCTAGCTTTATCCATCAAGAAGATTTAATCAAATTCCATTTTCGGAACGTTCGATATGCCCTAGCATTCACATAAAAGAAAACGGAGGTTGTTCCTCCTTTTTTTATTAATTTTTTAGCCAGCTTTCCTAAATCTTTATGTACTAATACTTTGTCATCAGATAAATAAATGCCGAGCAATCCGCGGTTAATTAATTTATGAAAATTTTCGTTCGGAATACCTTTTAAATTTTTGTCCGCTTCATGTACAAAATGAGCTAATCGTTCCATCATTTCTGATGTGCTTTCATAAAAACTGCAAAAATTTAAATCGCCCTCCAATTGATCCTCCTCTTGATCAATAAAGTAATCCAATAAAATGTGAAGCCCTTGCACATATGGAAAGTAACCGTCTTTAATTTTTTTGGCAATCGCTTCGTTAAAGCTGGGCTGAAATGCATAGGCGACTAAACAAAAAATGCCCAATGTCGATCCAGCGCAGGCAGAAAATTCATACCACCGCATATCCGGGAGGGAAGATTTATATTGTTCGAACCACTGTACTAGCCTTGGCACTCTTTCCTCTTCTATTACATGCTTATGTACTTGCAGTTCACAATAATATTCGCAAAGCTCCATCAAATAGCCAGCTATAACCGGATAGTTCTCCAATTGGCTCAGCATTCTTTGGCATGTCATGACAAGCTCTTTTAAATATCCGCCGTCATCTTGGTCCTCACGAAATTGGTAGTAATTTTTTAATTCTGCATGAATCGACAGTGCGTCCTTCATTGATTGGTGCAGCATGCGGAAATCTTCCGGATCAAAAGAAGTGCTTCTGTCGCATAAATTATCCAAGTAATCGCTAATCGTTTGATAAGCAACGATAAACTCTATGCATTCCTCTATATGAGAGTTCGACAAAAGCGCTAAAATGCTTCCTCCTTCGCAATGAAATGCCTTCGTATTTATGCTTGCAAGCGCCTGCTTTCTCAATTCAGGATTCGGTATTTCCTCAGCCTTTTTTTTCCACCCATCTAAGTAATAATGGACGGTCGGAAGAATTTCCCTATAAACTCTTGACATAAGGCTGATAGGGTGTTCAGGTATACTCAAAGATCAACTCACCTCTTCATTGTAAAATTCCAGTGTTTATGTTAAATGGCTTTCTGTAAATCTCAACGCATCTTGAAAAACAAGTTCTCTTTCCGGTTCATTAAAAATTTCGTGATATAGTCCTTCCCATTCTTTATAGCTCTTTTCCGTGAGATTCAACTGACTATACCATTTTTGAACTGCTGATTTATCAACAATTTTGTCTTCTCCTCCCTGCATGACGAAAAGAGGGACATCTGGAAACTGCGGAAGCTGCTGAAATGCTAGTTCAATGGCATGAAGAAGCTCTCTGTACCAGCGCACAGAAACTTTTCTTACGTAAAGGGAGTCGTTTCTGTTTATGTCTTGAATTTCCTTATTTCTCGTTGCCATCTCAACTGTCAAACCGGAATCAAAGCGTACACTAGGCGCGAAAATATTTAATCCTTTTGCCAAAAGATCGAGCGCTTTACTCGGTTTTTGCAAAATTCCTAAACATGGCGAAGATAAAATGACCCCGTTTAACGGAATTTTATTTCTCTGCAGCGTACGTATGGCTATTAAACCGCCCATGCTATGCCCCAGCAAAAAAAGCGGCAATTGGAAAGATTGAGCCTCCCTGATCCAACGGTCAACTTCATCAATATATTCATCAAACGATTGGACATGTCCCCGTCTGGAGGATGAATTTCCTTGTCCTGGCAAATCCCCCATGACAACATGGTACCCGTTTGTTTGCCACTTTTTTATCAGCCATTTGTAACGTCCATGATGTTCTAAAGCTCCATGAATGATGACAATCGCAGCTTTAGGACTAGAACTTACCCATTTCCACATAAGTTAACTCCTTTCCGAACATGACGGAAAATTTGTTATAATATGAAAAAAAGAAAAGGATGGTTCCCATGGTTATTTATCCATATAAAGACAAAAAACCTATAATTAGCGATTCGGCTTATATAGCTGATTTTGTCACAATCACCGGCGATGTTCAAATAGGAGATGAATCAAGCATTTGGTTTCAGACGGTTATTCGCGGTGACGTTGCCCCAACTATTATTGGAAATCGGGTCAATATTCAAGACCAATGCTGTCTGCACCAGAGCCCAAATAAACCGTTAATTATTGAAGATGATGTAACCGTCGGCCATCAAGTTCTGCTCCATAGTGCGATTGTGCGGAAAGGAGCTCTAATTGGAATGGGTTCGATTATTCTGGATGGAGCAGAAATCGGAAAAGGCGCTTTTATCGGTGCAGGCAGTCTTGTCCCGCCAGGCAAAAAGATACCTGAGAAAACTTTAGCATTCGGAAGACCCGCCAAAGTGATTAGAGAATTAACAGAAGAAGATCTTCAAGATATGGAACGCATCCGTCGCGAGTATATCGAAAAAGCTCAATATTATAAAAATATTGCTCGTATGAACAACATATAAATTGCTTATAAAAACATTTTAAAACTTTCTCTTTCAAATGTCATTCTTTACCGGGCAGCTTCATGTATTTTTAAAATTTTGTAAAATTTTTATTAGATTTGTTGAAGTTTACATAAATATGAGAGAAAATTTTTTTAAGAATTTTTGCTTTTTGAAAAGAGGAACTTTAACATGGGCAGACTGCTGAATCAGCTTTACCAATTTGAGTGCAAGTTGTTCAAACTGATTAATTCGCATTTTGAACGAAAAGGACTGAATGTTTATTTTCGGTATATTACTCATTTAGGAGGGGCTGTTTTTTCAATTGCAACATGTTTAATGCTGATGTTATTTTTTAATGAACCTGTAAAAACTGTTGCCTTGGCAAGTTCAGCTGCACTTTTTTTCAGTCATATTCCGGTTTTCATTGTGAAAAGAATTTATCCACGCAGACGGCCTTATCTTACATTATTTGAAACAAAAGTGTTAGAAAATCCGTTAACTGACCATTCATTTCCTTCTGGACATACGACAGCTGTATTTTCAGTGGCAACACCATTTTTGCTCTTTTTTCCAGCCTTAACATGGATTTTGCTTCCTCTCGCATTCAGTGTGGCACTATCAAGAATTTTTCTTGGCCTACACTACCCTTCAGATGTGCTGGCGGGAATAGTTCTAGGAGCTTCAGCAGGCACCATCTGTTTTGTCGCATTCGGACCATAAAAGCAAAAAGGTGTCTAATGCATGCATCGCATTGGACACCTTTTTATTTTACAAATATTGATGAGCTTGTTCGCGCAAAGCTTCCGCTTTATCTGTGCGTTCCCATGGCAAATCTAGATCGTTTCGTCCGAAATGACCGTAAGCAGCTGTCTGTTTGTAAATCGGGCGGCGCAAGTCAAGCATTTTTATAATGCCAGCTGGGCGCAAATCAAAGTTATTGCGAATTAATTCAACTAAAACATCTTCACTTACTTTGCCAGTACCGAACGTATCAACAGAAATAGAGACAGGTTTCGCTACACCAATTGCATAGGCCAGCTGAACCTCACATTTGTCTGCAAGTCCGGCTGCGACAATATTTTTCGCTACATAACGAGCCGCATAAGCTGCAGATCGGTCTACCTTCGTCGGATCTTTTCCTGAGAAAGCTCCTCCGCCATGGCGCGCATAGCCTCCGTAAGTATCGACAATGATTTTTCGTCCCGTTAATCCTGCATCTCCTTGTGGTCCGCCAATAACGAAACGTCCGGTAGGGTTGATGAAATATTTTGTTTCTTCATCGATCAGTTCTTTTGGAGCAACCGGATCAATTACTTTTTCTTTAATATCCTGCTTAATTTGTTCTAAAGTTGCCTCCGGATGGTGTTGAGTCGATATGACAATTGTGTCAATTCTAACCGGCTGTTCATTTTCATCATATTCTACCGTAACTTGCGTCTTTCCGTCCGGACGCAAATAAGGAATTTCTTCGCTTTTTCTAACTTCTGTAAGCCGGCGTGAAAGCTTATGGGCAATGGAAATCGGGAGAGGCATTAATTCCTTCGTTTCATTGCATGCAAAACCGAACATTAACCCTTGATCTCCAGCGCCAATCGCTTCAATTTCTTCATCAGTCATTTGTCCTTCTCTCGCTTCTAAAGCTTTATCCACCCCTGCAGCAATATCGGGTGATTGCTCATCAATTGATGTTAAAACAGCACAAGTTTCAGCATCAAAACCGTATTTAGCTCTCGTATAGCCGATCTCTTTGACCGTTTCTCGCACAATTTTTGGTATATCCACATACGTGCTTGTCGTAATTTCTCCACTGACTAATACAAGTCCGGTGGTGACAGATGTTTCGCAAGCTACACGTGCGTTCGGATCTTTTTCTAAAATGGCATCTAAAATCGCATCTGAAATTTGGTCGCAAATTTTGTCCGGATGCCCTTCCGTTACGGATTCAGATGTAAACAGACGGCGCTTTTTTGTCATTTACTGCTTCCTCCTCAAACTTAAAATGATGTTTATGGAGTGCTACACTCCTTGTCATTGACACGGAACTCATTCCCTCACCACTATTGTAAACATATCAAAATATTTCGTACGATAAGAAAAACTTGGCTAAACGAGATTTCTCTTATACATAGAAAAAACCTTCCCTGCCAGAGGAAAGGTTGTTATAAACTTCATTGCCTTTCACTCTTATCGTTCAAGGATATAACCTTGCATCAGGTTAGCACCATTGCTCGTCTATGAATATGGAATTCTTTCGCATCATGTTGTATGTCCATAGAATACTGGGATTTTGAAAGCCATATTCTACTGTCTTCTTTCAACGAGCCGGTTGCTGGGCTTCATAGGGCCTGTCCCTCCGCCAACTCGGGATAAGAGTATCCGTTCAAATGTATATCATACAGGAGCAAAAAAGTACTTGTCAACAATAAATAAAGCTTCTCTGTAATTTTCCAAATCATCTGATATCCATTATTTCAGTATCAGCTGATCAATCATGATTCGTATGATGCCCAAAAATGAAGGCAAAATATATAGTAAAAACATTATTTTCAGAAATCGATAAATAGGATGGATTATTTTTGCGAATGTGTTATACTATTTCTATAAAACCATTTCAAATATGCAAAAAAAGGATGGTATGTATATGAATATTGTAGATGTATCAAATGAATTAGCTTCGTTGATCAGCGGACCAAATGCATATCATAATTTACCAGTCGCACGACTTGTAGAAAAAGTTTTAGCTAGGAAAGAAGGTTTTTTAACAAATACAGGTGCAGTTTCGGTTACAACAGGCAAATATACCGGCCGGTCACCAGAAGATAAATTCATCGTTGAAGAAGATTCTGTCAAGCATTTAATTGATTGGGGACCCGTCAACAAGCCAATTTCATCAGAAGTTTTTGAAAAACTGTACTTAAAAGTCATACAATATTTAAAAAATAGAGATGAAATTTATGTTTTTAACGGATTTGCCGGAGCTGACAAAAAATATCGTCTTCCAATTCAAGTGGTCAATGAATTGGCGTGGCAAAATTTATTTGCTCGCCAACTGTTTATCCGTCCGAAAAGCCAAGACGATTTAAAGGAGCATAAAAATCCGTTTACGATTGTTTCCGCTCCTTCCTTTAAAGCAGATCCAGCTGTGGATGGAACGAACTCAGAAGCATTTATCATTATTTCTTTTGAAAAGAGAATAATCCTGATCGGCGGAACTGAATATGCAGGCGAGATGAAAAAGTCTATCTTTTCCGTCATGAACTTCCTGCTTCCAGAAAGAGATATATTTTCAATGCACTGCTCCGCCAATGTCGGTCAAGAAGGCGATGTCGCGCTCTTTTTCGGTTTATCGGGAACAGGCAAAACAACACTTTCCGCCGATCCAAAACGCCGATTAATTGGTGATGATGAACACGGCTGGTCTTCATCTGGTATTTTTAATATTGAAGGCGGCTGTTATGCAAAATGCATCGGTTTGTCTGAAGAAAAAGAACCTCAAATTTATAACGCGATTCGATTCGGTTCCGTTTTGGAAAACGTTGTGGTTGATGAATCGACACGAATTCCTGATTATGACAACTCCTTATTAACAGAAAACACCCGTGCGGCTTATCCAATTGAAGCGATTGACAATATTGCTAAACCGAGCATTGCGGGTCACCCTAACACAATTATTTTTTTAACAGCTGATGCGTTCGGTGTTCTGCCGCCAATAAGCAAATTAACGAAAGAACAGGCTATGTATCATTTCTTAAGCGGTTATACGAGCAAGCTTGCTGGAACGGAAAGGGGTATTACTTCCCCTAAAACAACGTTCTCCACATGCTTTGGCGCACCATTTCTTCCGCTTCCAGCTACAAGATACTCTGAAATGCTCGGAAGAAAAATCGAAGAACATGATGTGAAAGTATTTTTAGTCAATACAGGGTGGACCGGCGGAGAATACGGAGTAGGAAAACGAATTAAACTTGCTTATACAAGAGCCATGGTTCAGGCAGCATTGGAAGGCGAACTCGATGAGGTGGAAACTGTAAAAGACCCTATTTTCGGGCTGGCGATTCCTGCTCATGTTCCAGGAGTGCCTGATGAAGTTTTACAGCCTATTAAAACATGGAGTGATAAAAACGCTTATGAACAAAAAGCGTATGAATTAGCAAAAGCATTCAAAGAGAACTTCAAAAAATTCTCGAACGTTCCGAAGGAAATTGAAGAACTTGGCGGTCCAATCATATAAAAAAATTACTTACTTTCGGCTACAGCTTTGAACTGTCCCCTGTCAAGTAGACTGTAGAAATAATAAAAATATACCTAAGCGGCTTTAGCTCTATATTCCATGGGGCTAAAGCCGCTTAATCTTTTTTGATACCTTTCATAATGATAAAAGCGGTTGTACTCATCCATCGCAAGAGCTAATTCTTTAAATGTCTGATACTTATGTAAATAATACTTCTCGCATTTAAAGCGTTCCCCAAAAAGATACCATTGGCCCATTATCAATGCATCTGCCTACTCTTGACATACTTTGTGTCATCCCTGCTTGGTCTATCCTACGTTTAAAACCATGAGAGGTATATTGGAACCCACGGTCACTATGAATAAGTGGATGCTCTCCTTTTAAAAGTACGGTGGCTTGATCCAACGTTTTGAATACAAGATGATGATGATTGGAATGTCCTAAAACATCGCTCACAATTGATCCATCATATAGATCAAGAATAGCACTTAAATAGGCTCTCTTTGATGAACCTATTTTAATTCTGTGACATCAGCTACCCATTTTTCACTTGGCTTTTCCGCTGTAAATTCACGATTCAATATATTTTCTGCAACATGTTGAGGGAAAACGTTTTAACCACTTATAGTAAGCAGCTCGTGAAATACCGGCGATTTCACATATAAGATTATGCTTAGTTTTCTTTCTCATGAAGTTCCCGGATTGCGATATACTTGTCTTCAAAACGGATTTGGTTTACTTTCACCTCCTTTCGATTTCCTCTAACTTTTTTAAAAATAGATTCTCCGCACGTAAGCGCTCATTTTCTCTTTCTAACTTTTTCATCTCCAGTTTCATTTTCTCTTCTGGAGATAACTCTGCTTCTTCTTTTTTTCTTCCTCGTTTGTCTTTATCCATTGCCTTAAAGAATATTTAGTAATTTGATACCTTTTACAAAGCTCTTGAATAGTACATTCTCGGTTTTCATATGCAAGTAAAACTTCAAGTTTGAGCTCTGTTGTATATTGCTTATACATAGAAAAACTCCCCCTAAGGTAAAACAGATTTTTTATATTTTAATCTGTCTACCTTAAGGGGAGCATATCACTTTGTCGATAGCCTTTTAATATTTTTATGTGGTTTGGCAAAACAAATCGGCAACGCAGATTTTTAGACGAAAACCCCTTTTTCAACGAACTTTTATGAAAAAGGGGTTACGCGATTTTTTATGATAAGACAAATGGAAGCCGTACTCGAAAAAATTAAGCAAATTCCTCCTTCCACAATCCGTTCAGCAAATGAACGGAAATATGATGACGGTTAATTGGTTGAGTACAATGAAGTGAGATTATAAGTAAGCACGGTTTTGTTATCAGCCCATTCCAATTTAATAATTTCAGCTGTTCCTGTAGGATCGCTTATCAACGTTTTTCGAACTTCCAAAGGAATATTCATAGGATAAAGGCGATAGCCATCTTTGACAAGCTGAAATACGTTTTCCTCTATCCGCTTTTCCTTCCCTTTTGTAATAATCATCGTATTTAATTCAAGCGGCATGCCCATTTCTCCAATCCCCTTTCATTTGATCGATCATTTTTTAGTATGTATCATATGAAAAATATAATGGTCAATTTTTCATCCATTTTATCATTCGTTCTAAAACCATCCGGTTATGCCGAGGCGGAAAATGATGACTAAAATGTTGGAAATACCAGCTTTCCACTTGCTTTCCCAATTCTTTCAGCCTTCTTTCCAATCGATATGCATGTTCAATTGACACGTTTTCATCTTTTCCCCCATGAATGATTAAAACGGGTGCTTGCATTTTTTCAAGGTAATACAACGGTGTCCGCCATTTATAGCGGTCAGGATATTTCTTCGGTGTCCCTCCAATAACTCTTTTCATCATCCTTCTTAAGTCCTTTCTCTCCTCATAAGTTAAAAACATATCAGACACCCCGCCCCAGCTTACAACAGATCGAACATTTGAGCATATAATCCCAGTAAGCAAGGCCATGACTCCTCCCCTTGAAAAGCCAAAAACGTGAATGCGATCCGGATTCACTTGCGGATGTTTCATCAACAAATAGAATGCATTGACCGCATCAAAACGATCATTCCCCGCAAAATCTTCATTCCCTTCTCCTCCTAAATTTCCTCGATAAAAGGGAGCCATCACGATAAAGCCTTTTGATGCAAATTGTATAATTCTTCCTGCCCGGACCATACCAACATTTTTAATCCCTCCGCGCAAATATAAAAAGCCATCATAAACACCTTCTTGAACAGGTTCTGCTAACAGACCTTTCACTTTTAATCCTTCAGAAATATATGTCACGATGGAAAGCTTAATCGAAGGGTTCGGAGATGGGAAAATTTGTTTGTCAACTATTTCTCCGTTTCTCAGCATCTTTTCAACCTCCATTTAGGTAGGCAATCACACATTATATTTTTTTTCATACTTTATCCTAGATAAATATATTTAAACATTTTTCCTTTAATATGAACATCATTAGGGAGGATTTCACATGAAAAAAAGGCTTGCTTCCATCGTATTGGTGATCCTTTTCATCATACCTCTTTCAGCCTGCGGCGGAGGAGTGGAAAAAATTCGGCTGGCGGAAGTCACTCATTCTGTTTTTTACGCACCATTGTACGTGGCCATTGAAAAAGAATTTTTCAAAGAAGAAGGACTGGACGTAGAATTAAAAACTACTTGGGGCGGAGATAAAACAATGACCGCCATTTTATCAAACGGCGCTGATATCGGTCTTGTCGGTTCGGAAACGTCCATTTACGTATATGCCCAAGAAGCAAATGACCCAGTCATTAACTTCGCCCAGCTGACCGAAACGGACGGCACTTTCCTTGTCTCCAGAGCCAAGTTGGATGATTTTCAATGGGAAGATTTAAAAGGAAGCACTTTTTTAGGACAGCGTAAAGGCGGCATGCCGCAAATGGTAGGGGAATTTGTGCTGAAAAAGCATAACATCGATCCGCATCAAGATTTAAACCTTATCCAAAACATCGACTTTGCGAATATTGCAAATGCTTTTGCTTCCGGTACAGGCGAATATGTTCAGCTGTTTGAGCCAACCGCAAGTATTTTTGAAAAAGAAGGAAAAGGTCACATTATCGCATCCTTCGGAAAGGAATCGGGCAAAGTTCCTTATACAACATTTATGGCAAAAGAAAGCTATATTAAGAAAAATGATAAAACGGTGAAAAAATTCACAAAAGCGCTCTACAAAGCGCAAAAATGGGTGGAAGAACATGACGCCGAAACAATTGCCGAAACGATAGCGCCGCAATTTAAAGATACGCCGATCGATATTTTAATATCTTCCATTGACCGTTATAAAAGCCAAGGATCCTATGCAAAAACCCCGCTGTTAGATGAGGACGAATGGAACAATTTGCAAAAAATTATGGAAGAAGCAGGAGAACTGCCGGAGAAAATTGATTATGAACTATTAGTCAACACGTCCATAGCAAACGAAGTGGCAAAATAATGTTGTTTCAAAAGGAGTAAATTTATCGACAAGGGGGGAGGAGATTGTCATTTTTAACGATCGATCATGTCAGCCATACTTATTTTACAAAAAAATCGGCAACGACTGCTTTGGAGGACATCCATTTGGAAGTAGAGGAAGGGGAATTTATATCCTTTCTAGGTCCTAGCGGCTGCGGCAAAACAACGCTGCTTTCCATCATTGCCGGTATCATGAAACCGACAGAAGGGCAAGTTATTTTGAACGGAAAGCAAATATCTTCCGCAACACCGTCTGTCGGTTATATGCTGCAACAAGATTATTTATTTCCATGGAAAACGATAGAGGAAAATATTTTAATTGGATTAAAATTATTGAACAAACTGAATGAAAATGAGAAAAAGCGGACATTTCAGCTTCTGCACCAAATGGGTCTCGAAAATGTAGAAAAGCTATATCCGAATCAATTATCAGGCGGAATGAGACAAAGAGCCGCTTTAGTCCGCACTCTTTCTACAGATCCGAAAATGCTGCTATTGGATGAACCTTTTTCCGCCCTCGATTATCAAACGAAATTAAAGCTTGAAGACTTAGTCTTTCAAACATTAAAGGATTTTAAAAAAACAGCCATTCTAGTCACGCATGATATTGGGGAAGCAATCGCCATGAGCGATCGGATTGTCCTGCTATCCAAAAGGCCTGGCAAAATTGCCAAAATATTTACTGTCCCAAAAGAATTGCGGGATACATCCCCGTTTAAAACAAGGCAGCATCCAACGTATACTTCACTTTTTGACTTAATCTGGAAGGAGTTAGATCAGCTTGAAACAAACAACAACAATTGATCTCCTCCATAAACAATATTTGCAAAGATTGAATAAGGAAAAGAAATGGATTACCTTTTATCAAATCTTAATTATTATTTCTTTTTTTCTCATATGGGAGGTGTCATCCAGCCAAAAATGGATAGACCCGCTCATATTCAGTTCGCCGACAAAAATTTTTCACTTATTTGTTGAAAAACTGCAGGACGGTACATTACTTGCCAATTTGAACGTGACGCTTTTTGAAACGGTCTTGGGGTTTATTTTTGGGACATTATTCGGGACATTACTTGCTGCTCTATTATGGTGGTTTCCAAGGCTGTCTAAAATATTAGATCCGTATTTAGTGGTTTTAAACGCAATGCCGAAAGTAGCTCTTGGGCCGATTTTCATCGTTGTACTTGGGCCCGGATTTACCTCAATTATCGCGATGGGAACAATCATTTCGGTTATTATTACTACAATTGTAGTCTATACTTCCTTTAAAGAAGTGGATCCGAATTATATAAAAGTGCTGCAAACATTTGGGGCAGGCAAAAAGCACGTGTTCAGAGAGGCGATCCTGCCGTCATCTTTTCCAACCATTATTTCTACTTTGAAAGTCAATGTCGGGTTATCCTGGGTGGGTGTGATCGTCGGAGAATTTCTCGTTTCAGCTAAAGGATTAGGCTATATGATTATTTACGGGTTCCAAGTTTTTAATTTTACCCTTGTGCTGTTAAGCCTAGTTATCATTGCCATCTTTGCAACGATCATGTACAAAATTGTCGAACTAATTGAAAAAACATTAATCAAAAGCCAATAAGAGGCTGTCAAGAAAGTCAAATCGCCATTGAAAACATAAAATCATAAACACCGATATATCAACGTTTCTAACACATTAATGGGGGCGTCAATAAGCCGTAAAAACGACTTATTAGACACCCCCTTAAACAATTTCTAAACCGACTTTCAGGAATTTAAAAGCTATTTTATGTAATCGGCATAAATTTTGTCCAAGCTGCGTTTTAGAACATCATCTTTCATAATAAAGCTAAAGCGATGATCGTCCTCAATTTTTTCAGGCAAGTCCGCAAGCAGGACTGGACCTAACGTTTCAAAATACGTGCTCTGTTTTTCGAGCCTCTCAATTTCCGCATAATAAATATTTTTCACAATCGTTTTCTCTTTTCCTATAACCTTATATTGCCCAATATATACGATATCTTGGACAATTCCTCCCGTTTCTTCCCTCACTTCCCGGACAGCAGCTTCAACCGGCTTTTCGCCGTTCTCGACTTTTCCTCCTGGAAACTCGTAGCCCCGGTCTTCATGTAAAGTTAAAAGCCATTTGTTTTCATATCGGCAGATGACCCAGACATGCTTCGGGTAAACAGAAAAAGGGTGTTGACGGAAAGACAGGTATACATCATTGCCGTAAAAATCTTTAAAATAAAACATAATCAATCCCTCTACTCCCATTTATCTGTTTTCATCATAACATATGGAAAAGAGGATTGTATAACTTATTCTTGATTATGCATAAGACCCATTGAAGCAATATGTTTTCTAGCTTCTTCGTCGCCATGCTTATAAATGAATTCATATACTTTTTTTGTTAAAGCATCAATCGCATCATTTTCCTTGTCATAATGATACTGTATATACGGAACATGCGCCCGGAAGAAATTTTGCCAGCTGGTAGAATGAATCTGATCGAAATACTCCCGTAACTCCGTAATTTCCTCATCATTGGCAGAAATTTGAAAATCCCACGGAGATGCTTCTCTGCTTTGGGAAATCTCACCGCTAGCTACTGATATATAATAGGTTTTTTTTGGATTTTCGGACATTTATATCCCCCTCCTCTTTTTAAGTATTGCCTTATCAAAGAAAAATATTTATAAAAAAAGGCTGCCTAACGCAGCCAAAAGAGGAAGGATATAATTATTTTCCAAGGAATGACTTTAACATCCAGTTATGTTTTTCAAGATTCACTTTAATATCGAGAAGCATGTCACCAGTTGCTTCGTCATTCACTTCTTCAGCAACTTTGATTCCTTTGTCCAAATCTTGAATGATGGCGGAAAAGTCGTCAACAACTGCCTGCACCATTTGTTCTGCAGTTTCAACGCCTTCTGCTTCTTTAATAGAGGAGATTTCTAGGCTTTCTCTAATCGTAGCAACAGGTTTAGCGCCCAAAGCTAAAAGTCTTTCCGCTAATTCGTCAATATAACCAGCAGCTTCATTGTACAGCTCTTCAAACTTTTCATGGAGAACGAAAAATTGGTCTCCTTTTACATTCCAATGAAAGTTATGTAATTTTACATAAAGTACCGTCCAATCCGCAATTTGTTTATTTACGATTTGAAATAAATCTTGTTTAGACATAATCCCATCTCCTTTTTATTTAATCTTTTAGTTATACAGTACCCCTTTTTTGCACTCTTAAAACTATAAAAAAAGTTGCATCATTGCGTGTAGCTGTTAGCTGAACACTTTTTCCAAATCCTCTTTACTATGCTTTAGCCAATATTCCATGAGCTTTTTGGCGCCTTCTAAATCATGAAGCTTCGCTTGGCCGCATTGCAGTTCGTTTGCGGCAGGCACTTCTGTCTGCTCTACAGCATCTTTCATTGTCTCTTCCAATAAATCAATGATTTCTTTTACGGTCGGTTCCCCGCTAACGACTAAATAAAAGCCTGTTTGACACCCCATTGGAGAAATATCAATGATATCAAAGTGATCATATTTTTCCGCATATTTGCGAATTGTAAATGCCAGAAGATGCTCCAATGTGTGAATAGCATCCGGTTTCATTGCCTGCTTATTCGGCTGGCAGAAGCGGATATCAAATTTGTTAACTACTCCATCCGTGCCGACTTTATGTACTCCGCAATGTCTGACATACGGTGCTTGCACTTTTGTATGATCCAGTTCAAAACTCTCCACTGAAGGCATTCCCATCACTCCTTACATTTTCTTAGTTTCCATTTTAACACAAAATTTTATAACATACATTTATGTTAAAATGTTGTCAAGATTCCAGAAAAAAGAGGTGCTTGCTGTGAAATCTGTCATGATCGCCCTTATCCGTTTTTATCAAATCTTTATCTCCCCGTTAAAGCCGCCTTCATGCCGCTTTTACCCAACATGCTCTGAATACGGGCTTGAAGCAGTGAAGCGTTTCGGAGCTGTCAAAGGCGGCTTTCTGACAGTAAAACGAATCTTGAAATGCCACCCGTTTCACCCGGGAGGATTTGACCCTGTCCCGGAAATTGAAAAAGATATAAATAAAAAAACGAGTGAATAAATGAAAAATAATGCAAAATACTACAATTATCAAATAAAGCTAAAGGGGAGCAAAAGATATGGAAAATATGATCGCTCAATTTAAACATGAAGTGAATAATGCAACAGAAGAGACGTTCCATTCTTCTGTTTGTTCTTTTTTAAATTTGTGGAGCTATGAATACGGCTCGTTCGAACATTTGCCAAACGAAATCCACCACTTATTGCATATTAGCCAATATGATATTTTAACTGTCGATCATGAATAGCCAAAAACTACAGCCATTCTTTTAGTTTTCTCCTGAGCAGCTTTTTAGATGCATTTCGTGGCAGAGATTCAACAAATGTAAATCCTTTTGGAACTTTGTATTTTGCCAGCTTTTTCAAACAAAATTGCCTTAATTCTTCTTCAGACACCTCTTCGCTTCGGACGACAAAAGCATGGGGAACTTTTCCCCATTTTTTATTTTCTTTTCCTACCACTCCTACATCTTTTACGGAAGGATGCGACAAAATAACTGCTTCAACCTCCGCCGGATAAATGTTTTCTCCTCCCGAAACAATTAAATCGGATCGGCGGTCCAATACATATAAAAATCCTTCTTCATCCAGATAGCCTAAATCTCCAGTATAAAACCAGCCGTCACGTATAGCTTCGTTTGTTGCGTCTGGACGATGTAAATACCCCGGTGTAACATTCGGTCCTTTTACTACAATTTCTCCTTCTTCATTAGGGGAGCAGGCCCTGCCGTCTGCTACGATCCGAATTTGAGCTGGAAACAACGGTTTTCCCGCAGATCCGAGTTTTGAAAAGCAAAATTCAGGGGCTAATGTGGCAATTTGCGAACACGTTTCCGTCATCCCATATGTTTGAAAAACGGGAATTTCTTTTTCACGGCATTGTTCAAGAATCGGCCGCGGGGCAGGACCTCCTCCTAAAAGCATGCAGCGAAACGATTTCGGATACGTGTCACTTCCTAATTCCTGCAGCATGTCATTCAGCATGGCCGTAACGACGGAAGCAATCGTAACTCCTTCATTTTTGATCGCTCTGTTTGCTTCTTTCGCTGAAAATGAAGAATGGAGAACAATTCCGATTCCATAAATGACGCTGCGCATCAAAATTGACAGTCCGCTTATATGAAAAAGAGGAACTGCCAAAAGCCAGCAATCGCCGTCCTTCAGTCCAAGATTCAGCACAGAACCGATCGCACTCCACCAATGATTCCCAAATGTTTGCTGAACTCCTTTCGGTTTTCCTGTTGTTCCAGACGTATACATAATCGTTGCCACGTCATCTAAAATAAAGCTGTCATCTAATGCTGCTTCCTTTTCATCACAAAGCTGCAACTCTGATAATGTCATAACTTTTTTACCGGGAAAATGAACCGATAATTCATCATCACAGATAACGCATTTTATATTCGCATCATTTATTTGCCATAATAATTCTCCAGCTGTTAGTCTAGTATTCAAAAGAACATTGACCGCACCGAGATACATTAAAGCATGAATATTAATGACCATTTCTAAGCTGTTTTTCATTAAAAGCCCGACTGTATCTCCACGCTTGATATCTATTTGATGCAGCTGTCTTGCTCTTTTTTCAACAAGCTGATGCAAGTCCAAAAATGAATAATTTTTCCCCTCATAACGAATGGCCAATCGGTCCGGAGTCAAAAAAGCTCGCTGTTTAAGCCAATTCGGTGTTTCATTTCGATTTGCACTCATGTCTTAACACCTCGATTATTGCACAATAAAGCAGCTCGATGCATCGCCATCAAGCTGCTTGTACTTTTTAAGGGAAACGCGGGAATTGTTTGAAATCAGGTTTTCTTTTCTCTTTAAATGCATCTCGTCCTTCTTTCGCTTCATCTGTTGTATAATACAATAATGTCGCATCCCCCGCAAATTGTTGGAGACCGGCGAGACCATCTGTATCTGCATTAAATGCAGCTTTCAAGAAGCGAATAGCAGTTGGACTTTTTTCCAAAATTTCTTCACACCATTTGACAGTTTCCTCTTCAAGCTGCTCTAATGGGACAACTTTGTTGACTAAGCCCATCTCATAAGCTTCCTGCGCATTATATTGACGGCATAAATACCATATTTCACGAGCTCTTTTCGTACCAACAAGCCGGGCAAGCAGTCCCACTCCATATCCCGCATCAAAGCTTCCAACTTTTGGGCCTGTTTGTCCGAAAATTGCATTCTCTGATGCGATCGTTAAATCACACACGACATGCAGAACATGTCCTCCTCCAATTGCATATCCGTTCACCATTGCAATAACCGGTTTTGGAATCACCCGAATAAGCCGTTGCAAATCCAAAACGTTTAATCTAGGAATTTTATCATCCCCGACGTATCCGCCATGCCCCCGCACTTTTTGATCTCCGCCTGAGCAAAACGCTTTATCACCAGCACCTGTCAAAATAATTACACCAATTTTATCATCGTCCCGCGCATAGGAAAAAGCATCGATCATTTCCGCGACCGTTTTTGGTGTGAATGCATTATGTACATGAGGACGATTCATCGTAATTTTTGCTATCCCATTGTACGTTTCATAAATGATTTCATCATATTCTCGTTCTTTTACCCAAGGAAATCCCATTTTTATCCTCCTTTAATATGTAGAAAAATGTTGGAGAAACTCATCTACTATTTTACCAAAAAATTTTGACTGTTCCACATGAACTGCATGTCCGGCTTGCGGCACGACCTTTAATTCAGAGCAAGGAATCAATTGGTTCATTTCTTTCATAATTTTGCAAAACTTAAGATCCCTTTCACCGCAAATTAATAATGTAGGGATGTTGAAACTTTTTAATGCTCCCCACCATGAAGGTTGAACGCCAGTTCCCATTCCTTTTAAACTGTTTGCCAATCCAATTGCATTATTTTTCAGCCGGTCCTTTCTTATTTTGTCCTTGACGGCAGGCGGGAGAGACTTTTGCGTTAAAAACAAAGGGATATTTTCCCAATGTTGGACAAATGCCGCAACCCCTTCGTCCAAAATCATTTGGGCAAGTCGTTCGTCCTGCAGCCTTCTCGTCTCTCGTTCCTTTTCAGTTTTTAATCCAGGAGAACTGCTTTCCAATATTAAAGTCTTCACAAATTCCGGCTGTCTCATTGCAAAGCTCAATGCCAATCTTCCGCCCATTGAATACCCGAGCACATGCGCTTTTCGAATATTGAATGAAAGGAATATTTCTTTTAAATCTTCAACTGCTTCTTCCATCCGATATCTTTCAGGATTTTCAGGCGAATCTGTTTGACCATGGCCGATGATGTCGATAAGTACTAGCTGGTATTTTTTTAAACTATTTTTCAAAAATCCCCAGGTTTCTCCGCTTCCTGTAAAACCATGAAGGAGAACAAGTGGCTCCCCCTTTCCAAACGTTTCAGCCCAATAATTCACATTTCGAACGGCCAATTTTCCCATCATAACATCCTTTCTATTTCCCAGGAAACAGAACGAAGCCATTTTCTCTGTTCGTTGACTCGTGTATGTCGATTGGTCGGGATTTCAATAATATTTAATCCATCTCTATTCATGCAGAATTGAAACTCGCTTCTGAATTCTTCCCAAGTGGAAATTTTTTTATAATGTGCACTATATAAGCTGGCTGCATATTGAAAATCTAAATTGGTCGGGGTGCCAAACAATTGTTCAAAATGCGTCTTTTCATCCGCCTGCGGCAAAAATGAAAAAATGCCGCCGCCGTTATTATTAATTAATAAAACAGTTAAGTTCAATTTATTTTGTTTTGCAGCAAGGAGTCCATTTAAATCATGATAAAATGATAAATCCCCTATGATTAAAATAGTTTTTTCATGACTAGCTGCAGAAACCCCAAGGGCTGTCGAAACGACTCCGTCAATTCCATTCGCTCCCCGGTTGGCATAAACCGTAATATTTTTATCACTGTTATGGAAAAACGTGTCTACATCTCGAATCGGCATGCTGTTTCCTACAAATACATTGCAGCGATCCGGGAGCAATTTTTGCAATTCGACATATACCGTTCCTTCAAATAAAGAATCTTCCTCAATGACCGGCGTTGACAAATACTCTCGAAAGAGATTGTTTACTTGTTTCCATTTTTTACACCAGGATGTTTCCTGTTTATCTTTACATTTTTTGATCAGCATTTCACATAAATAGGCTTCATCACTGTGAACATGTTCTGCTGATAAAGTAGGATCGCGATAACCGCCATCACCATCAACCACAATTTGCTTTATTTCAGGATGGTCTCTTAACAATAGAAACAGCGGTTTTGAGACGGGTATTGCACCAAAACGAAGGACGACATCAGGTTTCAGATACGCTTTCTTTTCCATCGTTTTTAAAATGGAATCATAACAATCAATAATATAATGTTTAGAATGTTCGCCAAAGCGTAAATTGGACAACGGATCCGCTAATATCGGGAATTTCAATTTCTCTGCTAGTGCCAAAACTTGTTCACGAAACTCTTTGTTATGTAATTCCCCGCATACAATAAGTCCTTTCTCGCTTGAATCGATTTCATCCACAATCCGTTCAATTTGCTCATGTTCGACCAGCTTTTTTGTTTCCACCACTGGCTCAATATGAAGAGACTTCTGCAATTGATGGATTTTCGATAGATCGGGCAAAAGCGGCTCTCGGAAAGGTAAGTTGATATGGACTGGTCCTTTCGGATTTTCATTTGCAGTTTGGACCGCCCGTTGAGCGATATTTTTTATATATAACAGCATCGTTTGACTGCTTTCAGGAAGAGCGCAATCAACAAACCATTTCACATAGTTCGAATACAGATGAATTTGATCAATTGCTTGTGGAGCTCCAATATCCCGCAGCTCATGAGGTCTGTCAGCCGTTAAAATCACAAGAGGGATGCGTGAATAATGGGCTTCTATGATAGCTGGATAATAGTTTGCTGCAGCTGTTCCTGATGTGCAAAGCAAAGCAATTGGTTTTCTTTGTTTTTTAGCCAATCCAAGAGCAAAAAAACCTGCAGATCGTTCATCAATATTAATATAAGCATGTATTTTCGGATGCTCTGCAAATGTGATCGCAAGCGGGGTAGATCGTGAACCTGGGCTAATCACAACTTCAGAAATACCTTTTGTAATTAATCCATTTACAAATGCAATGACATAGTCAGATAGATTTTTATTTTTCATTCAGTTTTCCCCCTAATGCATGCTGCATAGGTCCAAATTTGATTTCTGTCTCCCTGTATTCCTCTTCCGGCTTCGAATCTCCAACAATCCCGCATCCTGCGTACAAATAAGCTTTTTGCTCATCCAGCAGACCTGAACGGATCGCAACGACAAATTCTCCGTTGTCCTGATCATCCATCCATCCAACCGGAGCAGCATACCAGCCTCTCTCTAAAGGTTCTTCATTGCGAATAAATGCTAGAGCAGCATCTTTCGGATAGCCGCCAAGCGCAGGGGTCGGATGCAATTTTTCTACAAAATCAATCAACGTAAAACCTTTTTTTACGGTTCCTTCAACAGGTGTATACAAATGTTGAATATTCGGCGTTTTTAAAATCGTTGGATTGTTTTGTAGTTGCACTTCTTGGCAATATTCACGGAACACTTTTTCGATCGCTTTGACAACAATTTGATGTTCATGAATGTTTTTTGTATCTGAAAGCAGCATCTGAGCGTATTCTTCGTCTGCCTCCACTGTTTTTCCTCTTTTAATTGATCCTGCTACACATGCAGACTGGACCTTTTGGTCTCTCTTGCTTACAAGCCGCTCAGGAGTTGCACCAACGAACGTTTTTCCTTCATTTTCAACAACAAATAAATAACAATTAGGCTGATGTTCATTTAACATTGATAAAACATAATGTATATCAATCGATCCCTCAAACTCCAGCAGCATTTCCCTTGCCAATACGACTTTCTCAAAACGGTTTTGTTTTATTTGTTCTGTTGCTTTTTCAACAGCTGCCATCCACTCTTTTTTATAAAACAAACTTTCTTTTTTGATGGTAAAATTCAAAAAAGAATTTGTGTCTTCATTTTTTTTCTTTAAGGTGTATTCATATGTATTGAAATGATTTATAATTTCATTTATATCATCAGTTGATTGAATTACCCTGTTTATAGTAGCAAGTGTGTGACGGCCAATTTTTGTAATCATGAAAGAAGGTAAAGTGAATCGTGCTTCATGAAACGGTTTCCATTTTGAAGAATTCGCATTTTTTAAAGGGTCAAAAGAAAAACCCCCAAAAAGAAGCGGACCCGTTCCAATCGGATGGGCGCCTTCAATTTGTATATGCTCTTTCCAATCTTTCCACTTTGAATAAATGTCAAAAAAACGGTTGGAAAATTTTTTGTCTGTCGTCAATTCGAGCTCAACACCAATTCCACAAAGGATAAATGTACGATCAGGTGTCGCCCAATAAAATCTTTTCCCTGCATAAGCCGATTGAAAGCTTGAGAAAATCTGGAGCGGATCTTTCTCCTTGATTTCAAATACATAACTTAAAATGATTGGATGGGAATATTTTTTGACATGATTGACAGCATTCGCAACTTTATCCCTCAATGTATCTGAACATGGAATTGAAACCAAAGATGATCCCTCCATAACCGAAAAATAGCTTATATTAAGATACACCTGTTCAAAATTTATGTCAACTATATTATAGAATGACGCAATGCAAAACAACAAGCAAACAAACTGCCTCAGCTCTTTGATGGGGCTTGAGCATTTATTCCAATGAAAAACAATTGACACTCTTTCGACATTTTTCTAGACTAGGTTGTGGGGAATAGCTTTCGTTTTCAGAATGAAATAAAGGAGAGAACATATTATGCATCCTAAAACGGAGTCACATAATGTACCCATTATAAAAGCTGAACGAGGGTTTCGGGCTTGGTGGATGCTTTTAAGACCCCATACATTAACTGCAGCATTTGTCCCCGTGATTGTCGGAACTCTTTTGGCACTGCAAGTAGGACCCATTCATATTGGACTTTTTCTTACGATGCTTACTGCCTCGTTGTTAATTCAAACAGCCACAAACTTATTTAATGAATATTTCGATTATAAACGAGGTCTTGATACAGAAGAATCTGTCGGAATTGGAGGAGCAATTGTCCGAAATGGCTTCAAGCCCCAAACCGTTTTAAATTTAGCAATCACATGTATTGTTGTCTCTATCCTATTGGGAATTTACATCTGTCTCCAGTCAAGCTGGTGGTTGGCATTAGTCGGTTCAATTTGTATGGCAGTAGGATACTTATATACTGGAGGTCCATATCCAATCGCTTACACGCCGTTTGGCGAGCTAGCTTCAGGTTTATTTATGGGAGTCGTTATTATCCTTATTTCCTTTTTTATTCAGACAGGTTATCTAACTTCAACAGCTTTCATTCATTCGATCCCGATTGCGATCACGATCGGCGCCATCATGCTTGCGAATAACATAAGAGACTTAGACGGCGATAAGGAAAACGGAAGAAAAACATTAGCAATTTTGCTTGGCCGCCAGAATGCAATTCGATTTTTAGCAATTATGTTTATTGTTTCTTACTGTCTCATTTTTATTATGATCATTTTTGATTATTCCACATGGTGGTCTATTCTTGCTTTTCTTAGCATTCCAAAAGCTATTCAGGCGGTGAAGCGATTTGTCGGCAAAACAAAGCCTATTGAAATGATGCCGGCCATGAAAGCAACATCGCAAACAAACACTTTATTAGGCTTTTTGCTTGCTGCAGGTTTGCTCATAAGCACCATCATATCTCAGTAACACGATAGTATGTTTACTATCGTGTTTTTTTATTAAGCTTTACTGTGAAATTTGTTCTGTATCATCCACTCGCAATTTCAATATGCTGAGCAAATATTTTGTCCTGAAAAAACATCTCGATAGGTCACAGCCTCTTTATCGGATAGCCAGCCTGTTTCTCAGCCGAATGATGTTGTGGTAGCCTTTCAAGTGCCATCAGCTTCAAAGCATAGCGTTAAAAAAGGCGTGGAAGCAGCAATCCTTTCCTGACATGTTTTAAAATGATGATGAAATTTATGGCTGCAAAGGTGAATTTTTTTCATGATTTTAAAGTTATAATTTATTCCTTTTCGTCCAAAATAGCTTTAGATTCTAAAAAAGAAGGTGTCTTTCATATGGACATGGACGAAAAAAAATTAAAGGATTTTCAAAAGCAATTAATATTCATGAAAAATGAGATTGAAAAACGTTGGGATAATAACGATCATTTTCAATTGGAAAAAGGGCTGGACCATGAATCAACTGGAGAGCTTTCCAGCTACGACAATCACCCCGGAGACGATGCGACCGAACTGTATGAAAGAGAAAAAGATTTAGCATTAAATAAACATTTAGAAAAAGAATATGAAGAGATCGTTGAAGCATTAGAAAGAATTCATGAGGGTACTTACGGTACTTGTTCCGTCTGCGGAAAAAAAATTGATGAAGACCGTCTCAAAGCCATACCGACAGCCAAAACATGCAAAGAACATACTCTAGTTCAAACGATTTCTCATGAAAGACCTGTAGAGGAAGAAATACTTGATGCGACTTTTCACGGATCCTCTCAAATCGACCATGAAAATACCGCTGTTACTGAACCGTATGATTATTTTCAAGATGTTATCGAATACGGAACGTCAGAAACACCGCAAGATGTAAGAACTCCACCGTTATCGTACGGAGATATGTATAATTCCGATGATGAAATTGGATATATTGAAGATATTGAAAACTTCATTTATACAGATATTGAGGGAAAAAACGTAAACGTCTATCCGTCACATGAACATAAACGATATGAAAAAATGCTTGATGAAGAGGATTTAACAGTTTTATGGGGAGATCTTCCATTAACAGAAAAAGAACCATATACGAAAAATGATTAAAATTACAGAAGACAAAAAAAACGTTGCAAACTGCAACGCTTTTTTTGATTTCGAAATGACTCCGCAGGCAGGATTCGAACCTGCGACCGTTCGGTTAACAGCCGAATGCTCTACCACTGAGCTACTGCGGAATATAAAAAAAATTTAAGGCATTTTGCCAAATAGAACAGCTTTTGACTGACAATTGCAGCAATGTCAATTACCCAACTAAGCTGCTTAAAAAATAGCAATGGGCCTGAGTGGACTTGAACCACCGACCTCACGCTTATCAGGCGTGCGCTCTAACCAGCTGAGCTACAAGCCCATATTAAGCGGGTGATGGGAATCGAACCCACGACATCAGCTTGGAAGGCTGAGGTTTTACCACTAAACTACACCCGCACGAAAATATTTATTTTTCTATTTAAATGATAAACACGCATTTTCCATGCCTCTTCCTCTTCCAGCATTGTTCGAGGATGTAAATGCGTCGAGGCAACTCGCAGATTATTCATTGAAGTGTTGCTCGTGGCTGAGGTTTTACCACTAAACTACACCCGCATAATAAGCTGATAATAGAAATAAATACTTATTTTCAATGCCATATTATCTATCTCTACTATAGGCAAATGGGGCGACTGATGGGAATCGAACCCACGAATGCCAGAGCCACAATCTGGTGCGTTAACCACTTCGCCACAGTCGCCGCAATTAATAAAACAATGGCTCGGGACGGAATCGAACCGCCGACACAAGGATTTTCAGTCCTTTGCTCTACCGACTGAGCTACCGAGCCGTAAAACTCCGATAAAAAATTATGTACAATCCATCATTAAAGAAAGAATTCATTGACACAACCTGCTGTACTTGAAAAATTCCTCCTACAGCTGTTGAATCAATAATTAATGGCGGTCCCGACGGGAATCGAACCCGCGATCTCCTGCGTGACAGGCAGGCATGTTAACCGCTACACTACGGGACCATTGGTTGCGGGGGCAGGATTTGAACCTGCGACCTTCGGGTTATGAGCCCGACGAGCTACCGGACTGCTCCACCCCGCGATAATAATGACGGAGGAGGAGGGATTCGAACCCCCGCGCGGTTTGACCCGCCTCTCGGTTTTCAAGACCGACCCCTTCAGCCAGACTTGGGTACTCCTCCATATAATAAAGATGGTGGACCTTGCAGGATTCGAACCTGCGACCGGACGGTTATGAGCCGTCTGCTCTGACCAGCTGAGCTAAAGGTCCGAAAAATGGCGGTGGAGGGGATCGAACCCCCGACCTCACGGGTATGAACCGTACGCTCTAGCCAGCTGAGCTACACCGCCAAATTAAATATGGAGCCTAGCGGGATCGAACCGCTGACCTCCTGCGTGCAAAGCAGGCGCTCTCCCAGCTGAGCTAAGGCCCCTTTAAATTCCCTGGTCGGGAAGACAGGATTCGAACCTGCGACCCCATGGTCCCAAACCATGTGCTCTACCAAGCTGAGCTACTTCCCGATATGGCGCGCCCGAGAGGAGTCGAACCCCTAACCTTTTGATCCGTAGTCAAACGCTCTATCCAATTGAGCTACGGGCGCAAATATGGTGCCGAGGACCGGACTTGAACCGGTACGGTAGTCACCTACCGCAGGATTTTAAGTCCTGTGCGTCTGCCAATTCCGCCACCCCGGCAGAGAAAAGCGGAAGACGGGATTCGAACCCGCGACCCCCACCTTGGCAAGGTGGTGTTCTACCACTGAACTACTTCCGCGTATTATGCGGGTGGAGGGACTTGAACCCCCACGCCGTAAGGCGCTAGATCCTAAGTCTAGTGCGTCTGCCAATTCCGCCACACCCGCGTCAAAATGGTGAGCCATGGAGGATTCGAACCTCCGACCCTCTGATTAAAAGTCAGATGCTCTACCGACTGAGCTAATGGCTCATAAAAAATTTTTTTCTCCTAATCCATTTTTCATTTGTCAGATGTCCCTTCCTCTGCCAGTCTTTTCGAGGATGTTGGATGCGTCGGGACAACTCTCTGATTGTTCGTCGAAGCATTGCTCGTTTCTCTGACGACTAATCTAAAAGTTCCTGCTCAATATGCAACACCTTTAATGATGCCGGCGAGAGGAATCGAACCCCCAACCTACTGATTACGATTCAGTTGCTCTGCCAATTGAGCTACACCGGCATGATGAATACAACAATCAATAATCAGTCTTGCTTCATTTGATCGTCGTTCCAATCTTAGAAATCTTGTCCAAGGAAAAGTTCAATTGGTACGATGAAGCAGCATGAAAGACGATATCTCGACCGTGCTTTGCCAATTGAGCTGAATCGATATACTGTATGGTGGAGGATGACGGGATCGAACCGCCGACCCCTTGCTTGTAAGGCAAGTGCTCTCCCAGCTGAGCTAATCCTCCAATTCAAAAATCACCAGAGGACATATGCAAAGTAAATAAAAGTCCATAATTCTTTCAAAACTAGATAACGGTTCCTTCACGAATAGATGCTCTTTCTTGGTTAAGTCCTCGATCGATTAGTATCCGTCAGCTCCACGTGTCACCACGCTTCCACCTCGGACCTATCTACCTCGTCATCTTCAAGGGATCTTACTCGCTTCGAGCGATGGGAAATCTCATCTTGAGGGGGGCTTCACGCTTAGATGCTTTCAGCGCTTATCCCTTCCGCACATAGCTACCCAGCGATGCCCCTGGCGGGACAACTGGTACACCAGCGGTGCGTCCATCCCGGTCCTCTCGTACTAAGGACAGCTCCTCTCAAATTTCCTGCGCCCGCGACGGATAGGGACCGAACTGTCTCACGACGTTCTGAACCCAGCTCGCGTACCGCTTTAATGGGCGAACAGCCCAACCCTTGGGACCGACTACAGCCCCAGGATGCGATGAGCCGACATCGAGGTGCCAAACCTCCCCGTCGATGTGGACTCTTGGGGGAGATCAGCCTGTTATCCCCGGGGTAGCTTTTATCCGTTGAGCGATGGCCCTTCCATGCGGAACCACCGGATCACTAAGCCCGACTTTCGTCCCTGCTCGACTTGTAGGTCTCGCAGTCAAGCTCCCTTCTGCCTTTGCACTCTCCGAATGATTTCCAACCATTCTGAGGGAACCTTTGGGCGCCTCCGTTACCTTTTAGGAGGCGACCGCCCCAGTCAAACTGCCCACCTGACACTGTCTCCCGCCCCGATCAGGGGCGCGGGTTAGAATGTCAGTACAGCCAGGGTAGTATCCCACCGTCGCCTCAGCGCAAGCTGGCGCTCACGCGTCTCTGGCTCCTACCTATCCTGTACAAGCTGTACCCACATTCAATATCAGGCTGCAGTAAAGCTCCACGGGGTCTTTCCGTCCTGTCGCGGGTAACCTGCATCTTCACAGGTACTATAATTTCACCGAGTCTCTCGTTGAGACAGTGCCCAGATCGTTACGCCTTTCGTGCGGGTCGGAACTTACCCGACAAGGAATTTCGCTACCTTAGGACCGTTATAGTTACGGCCGCCGTTTACTGGGGCTTCGGTTCGCACCTTCGCTTTTCGCTAAGCGCTCCCCTTAACCTTCCAGCACCGGGCAGGCGTCAGCCCCTATACTTCACCTTACGGTTTCGCAGAGACCTGTGTTTTTGCTAAACAGTCGCCTGGGCCTTTTCACTGCGGCTCATCATGGCTTATCACCTTGATGAGCACCCCTTCTCCCGAAGTTACGGGGTCATTTTGCCGAGTTCCTTAACGAGAGTTCTCTCGCTCACCTTAGGATTCTCTCCTCGCCTACCTGTGTCGGTTTGCGGTACGGGCACCTCTCACCTCGCTAGAGGCTTTTCTTGGCAGTGTGGAATCGGGAACTTCGGTACTTCCTTTCCCTCGCCATCACAGCTCAGCCTTCCGGCAAGCGGATTTGCCTGCTTGCCAGCCTAACTGCTTGGACGCGCACATCCAGCCGCGCGCTTGCCCTATCCTCCTGCGTCCCCCCATTGCTCAAACGGTGAGGAGGTGGTACAGGAATATCAACCTGTTGTCCATCACCTACGCCTTTCGGCCTCGGCTTAGGTCCCGACTAACCCTGAGCGGACGAGCCTTCCTCAGGAAACCTTAGGCTTTCGGCGGAGGGGATTCTCACCCCTCTTTCGCTACTCATACCGGCATTCTCACTTCTAAGCGCTCCACCGGTCCTTCCGGTCCGGCTTCGATGCCCTTAGAACGCTCTCCTACCGCTGACACCAACGGTGTCAACCCGCAGCTTCGGTGATACGTTTAGCCCCGGTACATTTTCGGCGCAGAGCCACTCGACCAGTGAGCTATTACGCACTCTTTAAATGGTGGCTGCTTCTAAGCCAACATCCTGGTTGTCTAAGCAGCTCCACATCCTTTTCCACTTAACGTATACTTTGGGACCTTAGCTGGCGGTCTGGGCTGTTTCCCTTTTGACCACGGATCTTATCACTCGCAGTCTGACTCCCAAGGATAAGTCATTGGCATTCGGAGTTTGACTGAATTCGGTAACCCGATGGGGGCCCCTCGTCCAATCAGTGCTCTACCTCCAAGACTCTTCCCTTGAGGCTAGCCCTAAAGCTATTTCGGAGAGAACCAGCTATCTCCAAGTTCGATTGGCATTTCACCCCTACCCACACCTCATCCCCGCACTTTTCAACGTGCGTGGGTTCGGGCCTCCAGCAAGTGTTACCTTGCCTTCACCCTGGACATGGGTAGATCACCTGGTTTCGGGTCTGCGACCTCGTACTATTTCGCCCTCTTCAGACTCGCTTTCGCTGCGGCTCCGCCTTTCGGCTTAACCTTGCACGAAATCGCAACTCGCCGGTTCATTCTACAAAAGGCACGCCATCACCCGTTAACGGGCTCTGACTACTTGTAGGCACACGGTTTCAGGTTCTCTTTCACTCCCCTCCCGGGGTGCTTTTCACCTTTCCCTCACGGTACTGGTTCACTATCGGTCACTAGGGAGTATTTAGCCTTGGGAGATGGTCCTCCCTGCTTCCGACGGGATTTCACGTGTCCCGCCGTACTCAGGATCCACTCGGGAGGGAACGGAGTTTCGACTACAGGGTTGTTACCTTCTCTGACGGGCCTTTCCAGACCTCTTCGTCTACCCCGTTCCTTTGTCACTCCTTAATCGAGTGTCCTACAACCCCAAGAGGCACGCCTCTTGGTTTGGGCTGTTCCCGTTTCGCTCGCCGCTACTCAGGGAATCGCTGTTGCTTTCTCTTCCTCCGGGTACTTAGATGTTTCAGTTCCCCGGGTTGCCCTCCATACCCTATGGATTCAGGTATGGATACTGCCCCATTACGGGCAGTGGGTTCCCCCATTCGGACATCTCCGGATCGACGCTTACTTACAGCTCCCCGAAGCATTTCGGTGTTTGTCCCGTCCTTCATCGGCTCCTAGTGCCAAGGCATCCACCGTGCGCCCTTTCTAACTTAACCGTTTCTTCCTAACATGAGCGATCTATTCGTGAATGTCTTTCCGTTATCCAGTTTTCAAAGAACAATCAAGAAGGATATGATCCTTCAAAACTAAACAAAACGGAAAAGCGTACCCTATTTCAATGTATATATCCTTAGAAAGGAGGTGATCCAGCCGCACCTTCCGATACGGCTACCTTGTTACGACTTCACCCCAATCATTTGTCCCACCTTCGGCGGCTGGCTCCCGTAAGGGTTACCCCACCGACTTCGGGTGTTACAAACTCTCGTGGTGTGACGGGCGGTGTGTACAAGACCCGGGAACGTATTCACCGCGGCATGCTGATCCGCGATTACTAGCGATTCCGGCTTCATGCAGGCGAGTTGCAGCCTGCAATCCGAACTGAGAGTGGTTTTTTGGGATTCGCTCCACCTCGCGGTTTCGCTGCCCTTTGTACCACCCATTGTAGCACGTGTGTAGCCCAGGTCATAAGGGGCATGATGATTTGACGTCATCCCCACCTTCCTCCGACTTTTAGCCGGCAGTCACCTTAGAGTGCCCAACTGAATGCTGGCAACTAAGGTCAAGGGTTGCGCTCGTTGCGGGACTTAACCCAACATCTCACGACACGAGCTGACGACAACCATGCACCACCTGTCACCCTGTCCCCGAAAGGGGAACGCCCTATCTCTAGGGTTGTCAGGGGATGTCAAGACCTGGTAAGGTTCTTCGCGTTGCTTCGAATTAAACCACATGCTCCACCGCTTGTGCGGGTCCCCGTCAATTCCTTTGAGTTTCAGCCTTGCGGCCGTACTCCCCAGGCGGAGTGCTTAATGCGTTTGCTGCAGCACTAAAGGGTGGATACCCTCTAACACTTAGCACTCATCGTTTACGGCGTGGACTACCAGGGTATCTAATCCTGTTCGCTCCCCACGCTTTCGCGCCTCAGCGTCAGTTACAGGCCAGAGAGCCGCCTTCGCCACTGGTGTTCCTCCACATCTCTACGCATTTCACCGCTACACGTGGAATTCCGCTCCCCTCTCCTGCACTCAAGTTCCCCAGTTTCCAATGGCCGCTCGCGGTTGAGCCGCGAGATTTCACATCAGACTTAAGGAACCGCCTGCGCGCGCTTTACGCCCAATAATTCCGGACAACGCTTGCCACCTACGTATTACCGCGGCTGCTGGCACGTAGTTAGCCGTGGCTTCCTCGTCAGGTACCGTCAAGGTACCGCCCTGTTCGAACGGTACTTGTTCTTCCCTGACAACAGAGCTTTACGATCCGAAGACCTTCTTCGCTCACGCGGCGTTGCTCCGTCAGACTTTCGTCCATTGCGGAAGATTCCCTACTGCTGCCTCCCGTAGGAGTCTGGGCCGTGTCTCAGTCCCAGTGTGGCCGGTCACCCTCTCAGGTCGGCTACGCATCGTCGCCTTGGTGAGCCATTACCTCACCAACTAGCTAATGCGCCGCGGGCCCATCCTGCAGTGACAGCTAAAAGCCGCCTTTCAACCGAAAACCATGCGGTTTTCGGTGTTATCCGGTATTAGCTCCGGTTTCCCGAAGTTATCCCAGTCTGCAGGGCAGGTTGCCCACGTGTTACTCACCCGTCCGCCGCTAACCTAAAGGAGCAAGCTCCCTTCGGTCCGCTCGACTTGCATGTATTAGGCACGCCGCCAGCGTTCGTCCTGAGCCAGGATCAAACTCTCCAAAAAAAGTTTGTCACCAAATGCTCTTGTCAGAATCAACAGGCACGCTTTTCGTTTTGTTCAGTTTTCAAAGATCATTTTCCGCTGTATTTTTACAGCGACTTTTTCAATATACAACTATTCAGAGCAAAATGTCAAGAGTTTTTTTAAAAAGTAATTTTTTATTCATGACTAATGTCTCATTGATCTTAACGACATTTGATATTCTATCACCATTAACCACTAATTGCAATATAAATTTTTATAAAAAAAGATTTATTTTTGATAGTCGTTAGACAAAAATTGATTTAGTAGACGAAAGCATACTCATTCAAATAATTATCTGTTAGAACATATTTTACCACAAACAAACGCATTGTTAAGCACCTCTTACTGTTTGTGATCCGCTAAAATTTCTATCTAACGAGCCAAAGGAAAATCGATGTCAAGCATTTGTCAGCATCACCGTTTTCATAAACACGATTTCACCGGATTGAAACATGACACTGTGAAGCAATTTATCGATCGAAACAATAGTTTCCTCAACTTAAAAAAAGACGCGATGCAGCCAAGTACAAATAAAAGCAGAATGCTGATGCAGCCATAGCATTTATTTTTTTGTATTAAAAATGGACAAGCATGAATATATAAAATTTAGAGAGACAAAAGCGGGAGGGATAAAAATGGATCTGGCTTTCTTAATTATTGCTTATTTTTTATCCATTTTCCATTTTGCATATGGATATAAAGAAGCTATAAGAATAAGCGAAGAAAACGGAAAAGTGAACGGTTGGTCCGTCATTTTTTCGTTTCCACTCGGATTTATATTTGCATTTTTTACAAACTTTTTTTATCACAAAATATATTTATAAATTCAATCAGTAGATTTATACAATCTTTACGGAAAAGCTTTTTCCTTCATCTTTTCATTGAAGACGAATATTATCACAAAAAACTCATTTTTTATGAAGAAATAATAAAACCCTTGGTCAACAAGGGTTTTTTAAATGGAGCATAGGGGGCTCGAACCCCTGACCTTCGCGCTGCCAGCACGACGCTCTCCCAACTGAGCTAATGCCCCGTTTTTCATTTGTCACAGACAATATTATAGCGTGATGATTTTTCCAATACAAGTATAAATTTATACAAATGACGAAATTTCATAAGAGGTTTTTCTCCTGTAAAAAAGTTGATGCGGTAACGCTCTTTTCAAAGATATATCAGAATTTACATGGACCAATTACTTATCAAAATCATACGATGGCTACAGAGGGGGGAACGATAAATGATTGCAATTCAAAATAGGCCTATTACAGCTAATGAATTAAAAGAATTTTTTTCAGATGCAAAAGATCGGGAAATTATTGATTGGATGGCAAACAGCCACAAAGTTTATCGCTATGAATCCTTAAATGAATTAAAGTTTGAAATTTTATTCAGGAGAAAAACGATCGAAGCTTCGCTCGACCTTTTAAAAAGCAAAGCGCAATTTGCGACATTTGAAAATTCATACTGTCATGATCGCTTCTGGCAGCTGAGCAGTAAAGGGGCGTTTTTGTTAAAAAAAGATGTGACTCCGGCAAAAGGAATAGAGGACATTTTTATAAATGGAAATAAATATGCATTTGAATGTGCAACAGCTATAGTCATTGTGTTCTATAAAGCTGCTCTTGATTCAATAGGAGAAAAAGCTTTTAATTATTTATTTGCAGATCTTGTTTTATATGACTGGCATTACGACAAAGACCTCGGAGTCCGAACGACCGTTACGACTGATTTTGTCCCAGGAGACTGCGTTTATTTCAACAACCCGGATTTTAACCCGGAAACACCACAGTGGCGGGGGGTAAATGCGATTCATCTCGGCAATAATCTGTATTACGGTCACGGAATCGGAATTCGTGATGCAAAAGGCGTCATCGAAACGTTAAATCGATATCGAAAAAGACAAGCGGTTGAATCGGCTTATTTAAAAGATCAAGTTACAAGACCGAATTACAAGTACCTATCAACTTATCAAAACTATATTCGTGAAAATAAAAATAAACGAATTTCGGCTAGAATCGGGCAAACTTTTTATACATTTTAACTAAAACCTATCCTTTTAAAATTTTTGCATAATATGTCCGTTTTCTAGGTCCGTCAAACTCGCAAAAATAAATGCCTTGCCATGTCCCAAGCAGCAAATTTCCTTCCAAGATGATAACGTGCTGGGATGCTCCGACAGTACTTGCTTTCATATGAGCAGCAGTATTCCCTTCAAAATGCCGGTCAAGCGGATTCTCCCATGGGTACAGCTCATCGAAACGGCGAATCATATCCCGCTTTACGTCAGGATCAGCATTTTCATTGATCGTAATGCCTGCTGTCGTGTGCGGACAGTATACCACAACTATCCCTTCTGAAACGGCTGATTCATGTACAAACTGTTGAATTGACATTGTAATGTCAATCATTTCATCACGCCGGCTCGTCTGTAATATAAATTTTTTTAACATGATAAACACCGCCTCTTAGCCTTGCGCTTTTTCTAAAATGACAAGGGGCCTATTATACGAATAAGCCCCTTTTCCAATTTTTATTCTTCTTGAGATTGGAAGAAAATCATCACGAATTTCAGAAGTTCAAATAGAGATATTAAAGCTGCCGCAACATACGTTAAAGCCGCTGCATTTAATACTTTATTGACTCCGTGCTCTTCTTCGTTTCGGATAAAGCCGTCGCTTACTAAAATAGCTTTTGCTCTAGAGCTCGCATTAAACTCAACAGGCAATGTGATCAACTGAAATGCAACTGCAGCGGAGAAAAAGATAATCCCAAGCCCTAACAAGTTTAAGCTTTGTAATAAAAACCCGGCAATAAGCAAAATCGGAGCAATTCCCGATGTAAGATTGACAACTGGAAACATTTTATGTCTTAACACAAGAGCACCATACCGTTCTTTATGTTGAATTGCGTGTCCGCACTCATGCGCCGCGACGGAGACGGCCGCAATCGAATTTCCGTAATAAACCGGCTCTGATAACCGCACAACCCGATGAATTGGATCGTAGTGGTCTGTCAGCTGCCCGTGAACAGGCTCGACTGGAACGTCATAAAGTCCGTTTTGATCCAAAATTCTCCGCGCAACTTCTGCCCCTGTTAAATGACTCGAAGCGATCACATCGGAATACTTAGCAAAATTCCCTTTCACACGGAATTGCGCCCAAATAGATATTCCGAAGGCAATGAACACCAGAATGTCCATCGGATGAAAAAGCATTTTGAAAAACCTCCCGTTCTATTTTTTATAGTTAACAATAATATAACAATTTTTGAAGGAATTTGTACAGAATTTTGTATCAATGTAAAAGAACTGACACATGTCTTTACTATTCTACGATGACATGAACCATTTCATTCAGCTTTACTGTAAAATCACCCCATAATTATGAATTCAGCTGTCCAACATATTCATACGCATTTGTATACGAAAAGTTTCATTTTCAAAAAAGAATTTGCACATACTAATACAGGGGTGTTGAGATGAAACTTAATAATGAAGAGAAAAAACAACTGAGTACCGCAATTGATAACATGAACGATGCGTTAGATGTATTTATCGAGCTGTACAATGAATCAGAAGAAGATGTAAGCATTATAGAATTTGAAGATCAAACCATCAAGGCGATTAAACGCGCGGTCGATGCATACGGAAAAGAGGCCGTTTCCAAAAAAATCAATACAATTATTACAGAAATTTTCTCTTTTCTTGCCGAAACGAAAGGAAGTAAATCATGAAATCAAAGCTTTGGATTCAATATTTAAGGTGGCCGGTTTTTATCCGAATGTCTGTTATTGTGTTAATGATTTTAATTTTGTTTGGCACGATGATTTCTTACATAGAACCGAAGGAGTTTCCTACACCTTTTGAAGGCATATGGTGGGCTCTTGTAACAATGTCTACAACCGGTTATGGCGATTTCGTTCCAAAAACTTTTTTGGGACGTACATTCGGAATGATACTAATTTTGACCGGAGTAGCATTTTTAACATCCTATTTTACGAATTTATCAGCTGCTGCTGTAAAAAGGCAAAATGCCTATATTGACGGGGAAATTCCTTTCAAAGGGAAAAACCATTTTTTATTAATTGGCTGGAATGAAAAAACAAAGGAGATTATTGAAACACTGCGTATTATAAAATTTTACTGCCCTATTGTTCTTATCGACCAAACATTATCTGAGGCACCTTATATTGATGAAAACATACACTTTATTAAAGGAAATCCTGCCGATGATCAAATTTTAAATAAAGCAAACATTAAAGAGGCAAAAGCTGTCTTCATAACAGCTGATCAACATAGAAACGAATTGGAAGCCGACATGCTCACGATTTTAGTATTAATTACGGTAAAAGCGTCAAATCCGTCCGTGTACACCATTTGCGAAATGATGACAAAAACACAAACATTGAATGCCAAACGGGCGGGAGCTGATGAGATTATTCAATCTTTCCAGGTGGTTGGTCAAGTCTTTTTAAATAGCTTCTTATTTCAGAATGGATTTTCGAATGTTATATTAGAGCTCGGGAAAGCATACGGCGCCCGCTTAACAATTGAATCTCCAACAGACCAGGACATCGGGAAAAATTTTCAGCAATTACATAATGACCTGTTTTCCAATGGCATCATTCTTTTTGGCATCAAAAGAGGGGAAGAGATTTTTCTAAACCCTCCCCACAATTTTACAGTCGTTCAACACGATTGTTTAATAGCTTTAAAAAACTAATTTAATCTTCTTTCAAGCTCTTGAATTAGTGTCTCTCCTAATTGAACATAAGGCTCTAAAACATCGGCATCTTTTTCCGCCGGTTCGGAAAACTGATTAAAGGAGGCTTGGAAGTTTCCAATTGCCGCATGATCGTCAAGTCCCTCTTTATATTTGTGGGTTAAAATAAAAGGCCGGCCGAGTCTTACCGTTGCATTATGTGCATCCAATTGCCCGTCGACAGCACGAAACGGTATTCTTAAAAAGTGGTATCCGTCGTCATCATCCATCAGATAATCAAAATAACCGTGATCATAATCCCAATTCCCTCCAATTGTGTATCCTAACTGTTTTAATTCCAGTTCTAAATCGTATAAAGGATATTGTTTTCCTTCCAAAGATGAAGAAATTTCAATCATTACTTAAACACCTTCCTGCTCATTTTTTATTATGTTTACCCAATGGTGAAAAAGTAGTCATGAAAGATGCTCTTCAAGCTTTATGGAAAATGGCGATTTTTGCATTCGGCAAATATTCGAGCGAATTTTTCGTTTGATGGAAAGTCATTATTTTAAGTTAAAAAATTGGTTTTTTATTTCGAATTTTGCTCTAACTATGCGGATCCCTCTTCCCAATAATATTCTCCACGCTCTTACAGCAGACAGATAAAAGTTAAAGGGCTTCTGTTAATGGAAGGGATATAACGTGACAGTCAAAAATATTGCGATGAAGAGCAAATTGTGTATTTATTTTTCTAAATAAAGGAATAAAAGAGCAACATTGCATTCCAATTGTCGGAAGCGGGCAGCAGATAGACAAAAATAAAACAGCTGTAGCTAGAAATAGCTACAGCTGCTGCTTAATCAAATTCTGTCTGCTTGGCAAAGGAAAATTCAGCAACAAATTGCCGTTCTTTTTTACATGATTCCCTTTTATTTCAAGCGTTTTTCAAGCTCAGCTTTTTTCTCTTCAAAGCCCGGTTTGCCTAAAAGAGCGAACATGTTGATTTTGTATGCTTCTACGCCTGGCTGGTCAAACGGGTTAACGCCAAGTAAATAACCGCTCATTGCACAAGCTTTTTCAAAGAAATAAACGAGATATCCGAATGTATAAGCGTTTAATTCAGGAATGGAAACAATGAGGTTCGGTACGCCCCCGTCAGTATGAGCTAAGAGAGTCCCTTCAAATGCTTTTTTATTGACAAAATCAACAGATTTTCCGGCTAAATAATTTAATCCGTCTAGGTTGCTTTCATCTTCTTCAATCGTTATATCATGCCGTACCTTCTCTACATGTAAGATCGTTTCAAATATGTCCCGGCGCCCTTCTTGCACATATTGTCCTAACGAATGCAGATCTGTCGAAAAGTTGGCTGAAGCAGGGAAAATACCTTTCAAATCTTTTCCTTCACTTTCCCCGAAAAGCTGCTTCCACCATTCCGCAAAATATTGAAGAGCCGGCTCATAATTGATGAGCATTTCAATTGTTTTCCCTTTATTATAAAGAATATTGCGCGCAACGGCATACTGGTAAGCTGGATTCTCCATTAGCTCGGAAGAAGAAAAATCTCTTCTTGCATCTTGAGCGCCCTTCATAATCTCTTCAATATCCACTCCGCTTACCGCAATCGGAAGAAGCCCGACAGCAGTTAGAACAGAATATCGTCCGCCGACATCATCCGGGATAATAAATGATTCATATCCTTCTTCATTTGCGAGTGTTTTGAGGGCTCCGCGCGCTTTATCTGTCGTAGCATAAATACGTTTTTTCGCTTCTTCTCTTCCATATTTATCCTCTAATAATTTACGGAAAATTCGGAACGCTATCGCTGGTTCTGTCGTTGTTCCAGATTTAGAAATGACATTAATGGAAAAATCTTTTTCTTTTATAAAATCAATAACATCTTGGATATATGTAGAACTTATATTGTTTCCGACAAAAATAATTTGCGGCGCTTTTCTTTGGCTTTTTGAAAGAGCATTAAAAAATGAATGGTTCAACATTTCAATTGCAGCTCGAGCACCTAAATAAGAACCTCCGATTCCGATGACAAGCAATACATCAGAATCCGAACGGATTTTTTCGGCACATTGTTGAATCCGTGCAAATTCCTCCTTGTCATAATCTTGCGGCAAATCGATCCAGCCTAAAAAATCACTTCCTTGACCTGATTTTTCATGCAAGGAATGATGGGCAACCTTTACAAAATCTTGATAATATGTAAATTCTTGCTCACTAAAAAAAGATAAAGCTTTAGAGTAATCAAAACGTACATGTGCCATAAGCCAATTCCTCCATCTCTAAAAATTTATCTGCCATGTCTTCCACTTTATCGAAAATATTTGTCGAAATCAAGAAAACAATAAACAGAACAGGCTCATTATTCCTGCTATCAGATGTATAAATTTTTCATTTTGATACAAGTTAATAAGGAAAAATTCAACTTAAAGGAGGTAGCAACATGAGCACTTTACAGCGGATTGCACTGCTTTTTACAATAATCGGAGCCCTGAACTGGGGTCTTATCGGATTTTTTCAATTTGATCTTGTGGCAGCTATTTTTGGCGGCCAAAATGCTGCTTTATCTAGAATCATTTATGGTATAGTCGGTATTGCCGGTCTCATTAATCTTGCTCTCTTATTTAAACCTGATGCAGAATTTGCCCGTAATGAGCCTAAGACGGAAACAAGATAAAGACAACAAGCATTTCAATGAGATCAAAATTCGGAGCTTAAAAAATCGACATAATTTTCTGTAAAAAAACCTTCTATAATTTTTTTCTAAAATCGACAGAACCGAAAAGTAGGGTTCAAATAAACCGGCATAATTGCCGGTTTTTTTCATTAGCGCAGCTTGAAGGATTGCCGCTTTTCGAACTTCTATAACCGAAATGACATTCGATAAATCTTTAAAAGAATGTCCGGGCAAAGTTCGATAGCAGTCTTTGTAACAGGAATAAGTATTAAAAAGCAAATTCGTGTTCTACAATAACGTTTCCGTAAAATTCCGCCATGACCATGATGCGTATGTCTTTATTTTTTTATAATATTTTCGTGTTTTGATTGTTCAATCCATTCCTGCAGCTTTTCACGCAATGTGTTAAAGCCTCTTGACGCTTCGTTTTCTGTTTTTTGTTTAGCAATTGGTTTTGATTTTTCTTCCACTGCCTTAATGGATAAGCTGATCTTTCCCGATTCATGATCAACAGAAAGAATTTTTACATTTACTTCATCGCCGATCTTTAAGTAATCCCGGACATCTTTTACATATCCGTGGGCAATTTCCGAAATATGCACTAGACCTTGCGTTTCTTCATCCAATGCTACAAATGCACCGTACGGCTGGATTCCTGTCACTTTACCAACTAAAACAGCCCCGATAGGATATTGATTAGCCATTTAAACACTCCTAATTCATAATTTCTGCTTAAAACGAATATGCGGTGATCAATTATAACACAATGTACTCATTTGAGCAAAAATAAATAAAAAAACCTGGCCTCATATTAGGCCAGGCAATAAAAGCATTATAAAGATTGTACAAATCGTTTGATCCTTTTCATCGCTTCTTGAAGCTGCTCCATAGATGATGCGTATGAACAACGAATATATCCTTCGCCGCTTTGGCCAAAAACATTGCCGGGGACTACTGCTACTTTTTCTTCTAAAAGCAATCTCTCCGCAAATTCCTCGGAAGACAATCCGGTGCTTTTAATGCTTGGAAAAGCATAAAAGGCACCGCCCGGCATATGGCAAAATAAACCGGCTTCATTTAATGACTGAACAATGTAGTTTCTTCTTCTTTGATAGCTTTTCCGCATGTATAAAACATCTTCATCATTTTCCAATGCTTCTAATGCAGCGTATTGGGCCATTGTCGGCGCGCACATGATCGAATATTGATGAACCTTCAACATTGCACGCGCAAAAACTCGGTCAGCAGCTATATACCCAAGCCGCCACCCTGTCATGGCAAAGCCTTTAGAAAAGCCGGAAATAAGAATTGTCCGTTCCTTCATACCTTCAATACTCGGCATGCTTACATATTCATCTTCATAACAGAGCTCAGCATAAATCTCATCAGCCACTACCAGCAAGTCATATCGCTTAGCAATTTGTGCAACTGCTTCCAGCTCTTTCTTCGATAAAACCGTTCCTGTCGGGTTGTTTGGCGTACAAATCATAATGGCTTTTGTCTTACTTGTAATATATTTTTCCAAAATTTCCGGATTGACTTTAAATTCTTCTTCTCCAAAGGTAGATACGCTGACAGGCTTCCCTCCCGCGAGAGTGACCAGAGGCGCATATGAAACAAAGCAAGGTTCTATTATTAATACTTCATCCCCGCTATTAATAATAGACCGGAAAGCTATATCGATCGCTTGACTCGCACCAACTGTTACAATAATTTCTTCAGCCGGATCGTACTGTAAATCAAAACGTTTGAACAAATACTCGCTGATTTTTTCGCGAAGCTCATACAATCCAGCGTTTGCTGTATAAGACGTAAATCCTTGTTCCAAGGAAAGAATGCAGGCTTCGCGTACATTCCATGGAGTGACAAAATCAGGCTCTCCTACACCAAGTGAAATAACGCCTTCCATATTGGCAGCCAGGTCAAAAAACTTGCGGATGCCTGATGGCTTCATATTTATGACAGTTTCTGACAAATATGAATTTAACGTCTTCATTTTCATGGTGACACCACGATTCTTTTATCTTTATCTTCGTGATCAAAAATGATTCCGTCATGTTTATATTTTTTCAAAATAAAATGTGTTGTTGTAGATAAAACGGATTCAAGCGTTGACAGCTTCTCCGATACAAAACGGGCTATATCATTCATTGTTTTTCCTTCAATCACGACAGAAAGATCATAAGCGCCTGACATTAAATAAACCGATTTAACCTCGTTAAATCGATAAATGCGTTCGGCAATTTCATCAAACCCTACGCCTCTTTTTGGAGCCACCTTTACATCGATCATGGCTGTTACGCCTTCATGTCCGTCTACCTTTTTCCAATCAATGGTTGTCGCATAATTCACGATGATTTTTTTCTCTTCTAAACCTGAAATCAATTTCTTTGTCTCTTCCTCAGAAAGTCCAATCATTTTCGCAATTGTTTCAGGTGTTAATCGGCTGTCTTCCTCCAAAATTTCTAAAATTTCTGTTTCCTTTTCAGTCAATTTCATTTTTGTAAATCCCCCTAAAATGGAATCTTCAGATAATTATATCACGTTCCAGAATTTTTACATCACTATACCAGAAAATTTTTTAAATTGATGGATAAACTAACGGTACAAAATTACTGAAAGGAGAAATAAGCATTGCTAAAGGAAATCCATCACAAGATGAAAATATTAGGAACAAATATATATTACGAATATTATCATCATCCACAACAAACAGATACGATCGTGCTGATTCATGGATTTTTATCCTCCACCTTCAGCTACAGAAAATTAATCCCTTTATTAAAAAAGCACTTTTCCATTATAGCCATTGATCTTCCCCCATTTGGGAAATCCGAAAAAGCAACGAAGTTTTTCTATTCCTATCACAACATGGCAAAAGCGGTTATAGAGCTTTTAGAACGTTTGCAAATCAAACAGGCTGTAATTGTCGGCCATTCCATGGGCGGACAAATTTCTTTATATGCAGCTAAGCAAAAACCTGATTTGTTTAAAAAAATTGTGCTCATTTGCAGCTCTGGTTATATGCAAAAGATGCCTTCCTCTCTCATATTTTGTTCATATCTCCCGTATTTTTACCTTTACGTTAAAAGACAATTTATCAGGCAAGGCGTATGGAAAAGCTTATGCAGTGTCGTGCACGACCAATCGCTCATTAACGAAGACATGATATACGGATATAGCGAACCGTTTTATGACGATAAAATTTTCAGAGCATTGACCCGAATGATTCGTGAACGTGAAGGAGATCTTTCCTCACAAGACTTAAAAACGATTGAAATTCCATGCTTATTAGTATGGGGGGAAGAAGATAAAATCGTTCCAATCGAAGTCGGATACCAGCTTCAGAAAGATTTGCCCATCTCTCGTTTTGTCTCTTTTAAACAAACAGGCCATTTAGTGCCTGAAGAGCGGCCATATCATGTTAGTAATCACATTTTTGATTTTTGTTTCGGCTAAATAGGCAAGTGTTTTTACAATAATTGGCATGACACATTTTTTTTAATCGCCAATAGTTTTTTGGCGATTTTTTCACATTCCTTTAAAGGTATAACCTCTTCAAAAGAGAATTCGTAAATTGACTGAATCTTCCTAGCCAACTGTAAAGGGTGATCAATTGTATGAACGGCTTGAATACAATCAATTATTTCCATTTCGTAAGCATCATTGCCCAGTTGGAGCGGATCCCATTCACTTAACAGTTCAATCATAAATAAATTTGCCTCTTTTTGTTCCATATCGCTTCCCCCAAATTGGTACAAAATGTTTGCAATTGTATTTTAGCACATATACATTGGTATTGAGGTGAGAAGATGAGTGATTTTGATCAAGTAATAAAAAGAAAAGGAACACAATCTTACAAATGGGATTTCACAAAAGAATTGTTCGGACATGAAGATGTTTTGCCAATGTGGGTAGCTGATATGGATTTCAAATCTCCCGATGCGGTCATAGCGGCTTTGAAAGAACGAGTCGAACACGGTGTGTACGGCTATACTGGCGTCGCCTCCAAAACAAAAAAATCGGTTCAAAATTGGCTAAAAACAAGACATGGATGGGAAATTTCAGCCGATTCACTTGATTTTTGTTCAGGCGTAGTGGAAGCAATGAGCATAGCCATCCAAGCATTAACGGAAGAGGGGGATCGGATTGTGATTCAGCCCCCGGTATACAAGCCTTTTTTTGACATGGTGAAGTATAATAAACGCATTGTTGTGGAGAATGAATTAGTTTTAAAAGACGGGCGTTATTCTATCGATTTTGAAGATTTGGCGGAAAAGCTGGCAGATCCATCCGTCAAAATGCTGATTCTTTGCAACCCGCAAAACCCGAGCGGAAGAGTATGGACAAAAGAGGAGCTTGCAAAAATCGGCGAATTGTGCTTAGAAAACGGCGTGTTTGTTTTTTCAGATGAAATTCATTCAGATATTTTGCTGTTCGGCAATAAGCACACCCCTTTTGCTTCCATCAGTGAATCATTTGCTCAAAATTCCATTACAGCTATTGCGCCAAGCAAAACATTTAATCTTGCCGGCCTTCAAGCTTCAGCAGTGATCATTCCTGATAGGAAAATATTAGGTAAATTTAAACAAGTGAAAAGAAACCAGGGGCATTTTTCTTTAAATATTTTTGGCATTACGGCAATGGAAGCAGCCTACAATAACGGACATGAATGGCTGGATTCACTTCTCCTTTACCTTGAAGAAAACGTAAAACTTGTCGAACAATATATTGGGGAGCATTTAAAAAGTATAAACGTAATCCATCCTGATTCTACGTATTTAATTTGGCTTGATTGCCGTTCATTAAATATGACTGAACAACAATTAAAAAAACAGCTGCTTGAAAAAGGAAAATTAGCATTGGAACTGGGCAGTAAATACGGCAAGGCTGGAGAAGGTTTTGTGCGGATGAATATCGGCTGTCCGCGGCAGATGGTCCTAGATGGATTAAAGAGACTAAAAACGGCTCTTTCTTAACATTCGTTGGGAGGCATCGCCTCCCGGTTTCAGCTTCTTTTTTTCTCATTTTCTGAAAGCTTTTTCAGCAGCTCATTCGCTTTTTCTTCTTCCTTGCGGGATATTTTTTTAAAAAAAATGATCGCAACTACAGCTAAAATGATAAACGGAACCATTTGCAAAAAACCATATAAATATTCAATTTTATTTTCCGGAAAATATAGAATAAAATTTAGAAGCCATTCCATGATCATCACGACCTTTCAAATCCATTCTATCTTTTACTATAGCAAAATTTTGCTTTATCATGCCATCTGCTCTGAAAATAAAAGTGTACAATAGGTGAAAACATTACAATTGCTGGAGGGGAAAACTTTGGACATAAAAGTCGGGGATATCGTTACAGGCATTTATAAAACCGGTAAATATATCGGGGAAGTTACCGAAATTCGGGAGAATCATTATTTAGTAAGAGTAAAAGCGGTTTTAAAACATCCGATGCAAGGGGATTTGCACCAGCCGAAACAAGCAGATGTTCCGTTCTTTCATGAACGCAAAGCACTTTCCTTCAATGAACAAGCAAATATTCCAAAAAAAATGGTTCACCATTATAACGGGGAAATTCCTGATTACGAAACTTCTCTGAAAGAAGCTTCCGCTGCTTTAAAGAAGGAGCTTGAGGAAGATGGAAGCGATTGGGCATTGCGTTCTCTTGAAAACTTGAATCGATTAGAGAGAGAATATTTTAAAGCATTATGAAAAGGCCACTACAAATTGCAGCTGGCCTTTTCATGTCGCTTGCTTTTGCCATAATTTTGTTAAATCTATTCGTTCACCAATTGTCAGCGGCTTTGGTTTCAAAAGATATTGCTTATCTTTTTCAATCAGCTTAAAAATATTAAAAGTTGTTAACGCATCGTCAAGTGCACGATGATGCTTGCCGATTCCTTTTTTGCCGTATTCCTCCACAGCTTTCCACAATCCTGTTTGATTGCGGTCGCCAAAAAATTTTTTATATTCCATTGATAAATCGATCTCCGTACCTGCTATTGGAAATGGCAGTCCATGCTCTTTGCAATTATGGCGAAGAACTTTCATGTCCATGTTGCCCCATGTCACGATCATTGTTTCTTCCCCAAAAGAAAGCTTGCGAAGAAGATGAACCAATTCGGAAAACGATAGACCGTTATCAACTTGTTCTTGGGTAATTTCCAAAAAACGCTTACATCGTTCTGTTAATTTTGGAAAAAATCTAGGTTTTACAAATGTGGAAAACGTCTCTTTAATTTTTCCCCTTTCTACCTTTACGACACCCGCTTCGATAATTTCCGGAAAAAAGCCTTCCGGATTCATTTTGTTCTCAGCCATTGTAAATTCAAAATCAATAAATAACTGCTTCTTGGCCTCCACGTTATCCTCCCCCCTTATGAATCACTGCTCCGAAAACACCGTTACTTCATTATATCATTTAACAAGAATAAATATCTTCCATTTCGGAAAATAAAAAATTTTTTATGAATTTTTTATTATAAAATAGAAGAAAGGAGTGAATATCGATGAAGCCAAAAAAAATCATTCTTTTCGACGGCATGTGCAATTTTTGCGATTCGACCGTAAATTTCATCATTTCGCACGATCCAGATGAAATTTTTATATTCGCACCGCTGCAATCAAGCAAGGGAAAGGAATTATTACAGCAATTCGGCCTTTCGACTGAATCTTTTGATTCGCTCGTATTATCGGATGGGAATCGCTGTTATACAAAATCCACTGCTGCTTTACATATCGCCAAACACTTAAGCGGGTTTTTGAAAATATTTTACGGATTCATCATCATACCGAAACCAATTCGCGATTTTATTTATCAGATCATTGCTAAAAACCGATATAAATGGTTCGGTCAAAAAAACAAATGCATCCTTCCTAGTGAAAACATAAAAAAACGTTTTTTACAATAATCCGAGGAATTTTTAAAACTGCCTGTTCATCTCATAAATTTTTCTTTCTGTAAAGAAAGAAACTGGACAATCGCCAATTTCTTTTAAAAAACTCGATTTTACTTGTATTTTCTTTAATGTTTTTGGCATTTCATTCTTAGTAATTGATGACACGAATGTATTCTCTTGGTGCAAATTTTTCTTCATTCATATTTTTGGAAAAAGTATTGATTGGCGTCCACTCATATGATGGATGTACATACGTCTGTTTCGTTTGTTCATGCAAATACCATGAAATGCTGAATAATAAGATAAAAATTAAAACGGCTGTCATTACCTTTTTTGTCATCATACCACCTCATTTTCAAGGTGGGAAATTTCACAAAAAAATATACATTTTATGATTTTTTTGATACGATATTTGTGGTCTTATGAACTTGAAATTTAAAATGCTATATATGCAAAAAATATTGAGAACAATAAAATACAGCTAGTCCAAAACATTGGATAAGGAGGGTTTACATGACATTTCTGCATTGGGCTATATTATTTCCATTTCTATTTGCTTTCATGGTACCATTCCTATATAAGACATTTCGGAAAATACATACTGGATGGTTTGTGCTTCCCCTTCCTATATGTTTATTCATATTTTTTCTTCAATTTTTGCCGGGAGTTAAGTATAAAGAAGGTATCGTACAAACTGTTAAATGGATTCCATCATTAGGAATTGATTTTGCTGTTTATGTGGACGGACTCAGCCTTCTGTTTGCTTTGCTCATTACCGGTATCGGATCTCTCGTTGTTCTTTATTCGATTTACTATTTGTCGAAGGAAAAAGAACAGCTGAATGCGTTTTACGTTTATTTGTTGATGTTTATGGGGTCAATGCTTGGAGTAGTCTTAACTGATAATACTATTGTTTTATATACTTTTTGGGAAATTACCAGCTTTTCTTCTTTTCTATTAATTGGCTATTGGCATTATCGGGAAAGATCACGTTACGGGGCGCTAAAATCGATGCTTATTACTGTTTTCGGCGGGCTTTCCATGCTTGGCGGATTTATATTGCTCTACATCATGACTGGAACATTCAGCATTCGTGAAACAATTGCCCAAAGCAGCAGTATCGCCGACAATGGATTATTTATCCCAGCCCTTATTCTGCTCTTATTGGGAGCATTTACAAAATCCGCCCAATTTCCTTTTTACATTTGGCTGCCTGATGCGATGGAAGCGCCAACGCCAGTCAGTGCCTATCTCCACTCAGCAACGATGGTGAAAGCAGGCATTTATTTAGTTGCTCGATTCACACCTGTATTTGCAGGAAGTGCCGAATGGTTTTGGATCGTTTCACTTTTCGGAATTTTCACCTTATTCTGGGGATCCTTCCATGCGGTGAAACAAACAGATTTAAAAGCGATGTTAGCCTTTTCAACTGTCAGCCAGCTCGGCATGATTATGTCCCTTTTAGGTGTCGGCTCCGCCGCCCTCTTGTTTGATCATTTTGAATTTTATTCAGTTGCGATTTTAGCAGCGATTTTCCATTTGATTAACCATGCGACATTTAAAGGCAGCCTATTTATGGTTGCAGGCATTGTTGATCATGAGACAGGCACTCGAGATATTAGAAAGCTTGGCGGACTCATGTCCCTTATGCCCATTACCTTTACGATCGGTTTAATCGGCGCGTTTTCTATGGCAGGTCTTCCACCATTTAATGGATTTTTAAGCAAGGAAATGTTTTTTACCGGTATGATTCGAGTATTGAACATGGATGTATTTCAAACAGAAACATGGGGGTTTTTACTTCCAGTGCTCGCATGGATCGGCAGTATTTTTACATTTATTTACAGCATGATATTTGTTTTTAAAACATTTGCTGGAAAATTGCAGCTGGAAAATCTGCCTAAAAAGCCCCACGAGGCGCCGATCGGAATGCTGATTCCGCCTATTGTGCTGGCATCCCTTGTTGTTATTTTTGGATTTTTTCCAAACTTGCTTGCTTACAGCTTAATCGAACCGGCAATGAAATCTGTCATGCCTAGCTTGTTGAAGGATGGAGAACATTTTCACATTCATATTTCACATTGGCACGGCTTTACTGCGGAATTTTGGATGACAGTTGGCGTAGTGATACTTGGAATATTCCTATACTTGACAGCGTCAAAATGGAAAAGAGTTTACGATCTGCAGCCGAAAAGGATGACGCTCAATCAATTATATGATCATTCTTTAAAAACGGCAGGCAAAACTTCCAACCGGCTGACAAGCTTTTATATGACTGGATTTATTCGCGACTATCTCGTCTATATTTTTGCATTTATGATCATGGCAGTTGGAGCGACAATGATCATCAAGCAATCAATCTCTTTTGCTGCGGATGATGCTGCACCTGTCGGAATTTATGAATTGATCCTGTCGATTGTTATGATAGCCGGTTCAATCACAGCTGTTTTGGCAAGATCCAGATTGACAGCCATTATTGCACTTAGCTCCGTCGGGTATTCACTCGCACTGTTTTTCGTTTTATTTAGAGCGCCGGATTTAGCCTTAACGCAGCTAGTTATTGAAACGGTATCAACTGCCTTGTTTTTGCTTGCTTTTTATTTCTTACCTGAGCTGCAGAAAAAAGATAAAACTCGAAGATTCCGCCTAGTGAATTTTATAATTTCAGCAGGCGTCGGGGGGATTGTAACGCTGCTGGCCATTTCCGCAAGCAGCGAACGCACTGGAAAAACGATCGCGGAATACTTTCTGGAAACGAGCTATAGCTTGGGCGGCGGATACAATGTCGTCAACGTTATACTAGTCGATTTCCGCGGCTTTGACACGCTGTTTGAAATAACTGTTTTGGCAATCGCAGCGCTTGCTGTCTACAGTATGATTCGCCTTCGCACAGGAGGGAAAGACGTTGAAGAAAACGGGTTTAAAAACGAATGATCTTATTTTGCAAACAATTACAAAAATCGTGCTTTTTATCGTGATCATTTTTTCGTTCCATTTATTTTTCGCTGGCCATAATGCCCCTGGAGGCGGGTTTATCGGCGGGCTCATCACATCAGGAGCAATCGTTTTATTATTGATCGCTTTTGATGTCAAAACCGTGAAAGCGATTTTGCCCATTAATTATGTTAAAGTGGCGGCGTTCGGATTATTGATTGCGATTTTATCGGGGATCGGCTCCTTTCTTTTCGGAGTTCCATTCCTTTCTCATACACATGGCCACGTTCACATACCGGTTTTAGGCGATACGCATCTTGCGACTGCTGTCATTTTTGATCTCGGTGTATATTTTGTTGTTGTTGGCGTGACAATGACGATTATTCAAACGATTGGAGAGACGGAATAATGGAGATTGTAACTTCCATTGTTGCAGGAATTTTGTTTATGACAGCTACATATTTAATGCTTTCAAAAAGTTTATTGCGGATCATTATTGGAACAGGTCTTTTGAGTCACGGAGCTCATCTCCTCATTTTAACGATGGGGGGACTGAAAAGAGGAACTGTTCCGCTGCTAGATGAACACGCAGCTTCTTATGTAGACCCTTTGCCGCAAGCACTTATATTAACTGCAATTGTCATTAGCTTTGGAGTAACAGCCTTCTTTTTAGTGTTAGCCTACAGATCTTATCAAGAACTTGGAACAGACGATATGGATCAATTGAGGGGAAATGATCAGAAATGAATAACAATATCATTATTTTACCGATAATTATTCCTATGATAACTGCAGTATTGCTTATTTTTTTCAATAAACAAGAGAAAGTGCAAAAATATTTAAGCGCTGTTTCTTCTGTTATAAATATCGGCATTTCCGTTTTCCTTGTTCACTATGTTCATACAAACGGAATCATTTCCCTTGAAGTCGGAGATTGGAAAGCGCCGTTTGGGATTGTTCTTGTAGCCGATATGTACGCGATTCTGCTTGTTTTAACGGCAAACATTATTGTTTTTGCCTGTTTGCTATTTTCCTACAAAATAGTAGATTATAATCGAAGCAAATTTTTCTACTATTCCGGCGTCATGTTTTTATTGACCGGAGTGTCCGGTGCTTTTCTGACAGGAGATCTTTTCAATCTGTTTGTGTTCTATGAAGTTATGCTCATGTCTTCTTATTTTTTAATTGTTCACGGAAATTCAAAGCCGCAATTAAGAGAAACTATTAAATACATTTTAGTAAATGTTATTTCATCGGCTTTATTTGTCATATCCGTTGCATTTCTATATGCTGTAACAGGTACATTAAACATGGCTGACTTGAGCCTGCGAGTCGCAGAATTAGGCTCATCCGGCATCATCGCGGCCATCTCCATCATGTATTTAATTGTATTCGGATTGAAAGGAGCCATTTTCCCGCTTTTTTTCTGGATGCCCGGCTCCTATCAGGCTCCGCCAGCAGCTGTTACGGCTCTATTTGGTGCTCTTTTGACAAAAGTTGGCGTCTATTCGATCACAAGAGTGTTTACGCTTATTTTTTTGCAGGACATTGCATTTACTCATACGTTTATCGCATGGCTAGCGGTGCTTACGATCATATTTGGCGTTATTGGCGCCATTAGCTTCTCGGATATTAAACAGATCGTGATATACAACATTTTGACAGGCGTTGGTGTCATTTTATTCGGAGTGTCCACAATGACCGAATCAGGTTTAGAAGGATCTGTTTATTACATGATCCACGATATGATTATTAAAGGGTTGCTGTTCCTTTTGGTCGGAATCGTCTTTTCGATCACTGGAACAACAAACCTTGATAAATTCAGTGGACTAATAAAAAAATACCCAACACTTGGGTGGATGTTTTTTATCGCCGCATTAGCTTTAGCCGGCATTCCACCATTAAGCGGTTTTATCGGGAAACTGAAAATAGTCCAAGGGGGATTTGAGCAAGGTGAATTTGTATTAGCTTTCGCAGTCTTGCTTTCAAGCCTTTTAGTCCTATATTCTGTGATGAAAATATTTATTAACGGTTTTTGGGGAGAGGAAAAAATTCCGCAAGTTCGGGAAACCAGTCAAGTAAAAAGTCTTTACGTTCCGGCTGCTTTCTTGCTTGCTCTCTCATTATTTTACGGGCTTGGCACAGAATTTATCTCTTCATACATCAAACAGGCGGAACAGGTTCTTCTTTCTCCAGATCTTTATATTGAAGCCGTATTAAAGGAGTAGATCACATGGCCTTTCAAATACTGTTAAATTTTATGATTGCCATTACATGGATGCTTTTGCAGGATGACTACTCATTCATCACATTTTTTATCGGATATCTTTTAGGTATTATCATTCTTTTCGCGCTGCGCCGTTTTTTTCCAAGACGATTTTATCTGTACAATATTGCCGCTGTCATAAAGCTCATATTCATCTTTTTGAAGGAGCTTGTCCTTGCAAATATTGCTGTTTTAAAAATCGTTTTGTCGCCAAAATTGAAAATGGAGCCTGGAATTTTTGCCTTTGAAACAGAATTGGAAAAAGATTGGGAAATTACGATTCTATCCAATCTCATTACTTTAACACCAGGAACATTTGTTATTGATATTTCCGATGATAATAAAACGCTTTATATCCATTCTGTGGATATAGCGAATGTCGAACAAGCAAGAAAAGATATAAAAAGCAGTTTTGAGAAAGCTATTAAGGAGGTGAGCCGTTAATGTTTGAATTTATTATTTGGATTTCTTTGGCTCTTATCGCTTCTTCCTCTTTCTTATTGATGATTCGGCTCATCAAAGGCCCATCCGTTCCAGACCGTGCCATATCATTAGATGCGATCGGCATCAACTTAGTCGGGATCACAGCGATCATGTCGATTGTTTTAGATACAAGCGCTTTTTTGGACATTATTTTATTAATTGGAATTTTAGCTTTTATCGGCACGGTATCGATTGCTAAATTCTTGGAGAAAGGAGAAATTATCGAAAATGATCGAAACAATCAGTAAGTTTGTGATCGGATATCTCATTCTCCAAGGAGCCTTTTTCAGCCTAATTTCCGCCATTGGTGTGTTGAGGCTACCAGATGTATATACGAGAAACCATGCGGCTTCCAAAAGCGCGACATTAGGTGTGCTCTCTATTTTACTAGGGGTGTTCTTATATTTTTGGGTGCTTGAAAACCATATGAATGGAAGAGTTTTGCTGGGAATCCTGTTTATATTTTTAACATCGCCTGTAGCAGGACATTTAATCAGCCGCGCAGCTTACCATACAAAAGTGAAACTATGGGAAAACAGCAAAATTGATGAGTTAAAAGAAAAAAAGAAAGCAAAGGATAAGGTTCATTCATGAGCCTTATCTTTTATAGCAATCAAATTGGACGGGACTTCTTAATTTAAAGAATGCCTTCTGACTTCGCAATTAATACGGCTTCTGTCCGAGAGCTGACGTGCAGCTTATTAAAAATGGAAGTGAGACTATATTCAATCGATCTTTTGCTTAAATGCAGCTTATCTGCTATTTCCTGATTTGTTAGCCCTCTTTCGACTTCCATTAAAATCATTTTTTCCCTATCTGTTAAAGGCTCATTTGCTTCTTTCATAGATGGCGACTTTAATGTCTGTCGTTCAATCAATTTTTTTACGTAATCAAATGATAGAATAATCTCACCAAGCAACGCATGGCGAATGTGAGATAATATTTTCTCTTTTGACTCCGTCTTGCTGATTACTCCATGAATGCCTAAGGAAATCGCTTCTTCCATATAATCATTGACATCATATCCAGTATAAAGAAGGACTTTGCATTGGTGTTCTTGAGATGTTATTTGCTTTGCCAGTTCAATCCCGTTGACGTCACCTAAATTCATATCCATAAGAACTGCATCATATTGCAAAAAATCGATTTTCTTCATAAGTTCAGCCGTATAAGGAGGCTCCAGACAATCCACTTCAACTTCAGAATCCGTCTCCAATATCGCTTTTGTCCCTTCTCTCACAGCAGGATGATCGTCAATCACTAAAATACGAATCATGTTTTCCACCTCTTTAGACAAAATCTACAGTAAAATGACTTGGCAAAAGCCAAGTCAAGAATGTGATTAAATTTCAATTAAGACCCGAAATCCATTTCCCGGAGAAGTCTCAATCTTCATTTCACCATCCAAAGCTTTTACCCTCTCTCTAATTCCGGACAATCCCATGCTTTCTGTTTTCGCATACAACAGTTCTTCATCGATGCCTACGCCATCATCTTCATAGTGCAATACAATTTTTTCTCTTATATTGACGAGCATAATTAATATTTGCTTCGCGTTCGAATGCTTGCGCGCATTTGATAAAAGCTCCTGAATGATCCGGTACAAATTAAGCTGCATGTTTATATCAAGCTGCTTGTTAAAATTCCCCGTATTAAAGCGGATTTGAAAATTACACTGTTCTTCGTATTGCGCTACTAGCTTTGATACCGCCTTGACGAGTCCCAAGTCATATAAAATTTGCGGACGCAGCTCTTGACACGTTTCCCTCGTCATATGAATGATATCAAGAATGTTTTGATTCATGCTCTGAATTTTTTCGATCGTAGCAGCAGGATATTGTCCAGATTCCTCCAGAACCAATTCGCATTGCCTTTTTAACGAAATCAAATCTTGCAGCACAGAATCATGCAAATCTTTCGCCAAATTGGAGCGCTGCTTTTCTTCAATTGCAAACAGCAGTTTTTTGAGCCATGCAGGATTGCTGTTTCCCTCTTCCGCTTTTTCAAGCCTTTCCATCAATTCTTCTATTTTCAAAAAGTTTTCTACAGTTACATTCGTATAAAAAGCAAGGGAATTCAGCCAAGAAATTTCATCACGAGTCAGTTTAGGCGTTTTAATGACAGAAAGGCAAATAATAACATATTTCCTTCTATTCGTTTCACCGACAGTTAACACAAACCCTTTATCAAATTCTACAATTTTCCCTATTTCTGTTACAGCATTTAAAATATCTTTTTCGTATGGGGCAATTTCTAAAAGACCGCCATCCCCATCATCATCAACCATTTCGATCCGTCCACTCTCATGAACAACAAGGCAGTATGCACGGCTGACCTTCAAAACCTCTAAAATGGTCGATTTTAACTCAGCCATCATCTGTTTTAAACTGCCTGCTTTCCGGATCCTTGACGTATACTTCAAAATGCTGTCCTGATAATTATATTTTTCCGAAAACCGCTTAAACCGGAAGCGGAAGTCAACAATTTCTTTAAAATAAAAAACACATATCATTAATATATATATAATAATTGAAAGTTGAATAGGGTAAATTTTGGGATTATGTTCTTTCAGCAGTATGATAAAAGCCACTAAAAAGATAGTCGGCAAAATGGAAAGGAGAGCATAATATTTGACTCTGCCTAGAATAAACTCAATATCATATATCTTTGATGATAGAAACTGATACACAAGGGCGAAAGGTATTAACAACATAAATGAAGACAGGAACACTGGTGAGAACAAAGCATCTTTTAAAATGATATACGGAATGACATATAATAGGACAAAAGGTGCAAAAGCAAGTACATTTGTAATAATTAAATTTCTAATCGTAAAAGATATCTCGGAAAGTTTAAGTTTTCTCATTCCTTTTACTTTCACTATAAACGATATTAACAATAAAAAGAGAAAGGTGATTAGATTCAACACTTTCGAATTATAATTAATATCTAAATCTATCGGTTGTTTATTTATGTATTCAATTAAAAAATTTACAATTACAAGAAAATACCCAAAAATAATTACTTTTTTATTAAATAATTCTTGTCCATGTTCATAAAAATAGTGATACAAAAAATGCAGATATATAACTGGAGTCAAAGTAAAAAATAAAACAACCATATATTGGGAAAAAATATCTCCCCGGGCAGAACTGGTCGCAAATAAATAGGCAAGAGATACACATAATAGAAAAAATTTCAATAAATATGGGGATAAAATTTTTAATTTTTTACTTGATCTATAGACAAAAAAACTGCAATACATAGATAGAAGAAAAAGAATAATTGGTATTATCATCATGAAAAATGTTTGAAAATCTAATGATGTTTCCTCAACGTTTATTTTAAATATACTGCCATCTGCCCGTTTGATTGTTAAATTCTTTACTTCTTGATAAACAAAAAAACTGCTCTCTCTAAAAAACTTTTCAGTAGGCACTCCATTTAATTCTAATACTTGATCCCCAATTTTTAGTCCTGCTCGATCAGCCCAAGCTTTCGGGTCAATATTTCTAATATAATATTGACCCTTTGATGTTTTTTCAATGTTTGTTCCTAAATAAGGATACGAGAGGTTGATTTGAAAAATATAAACAATAAAAAACAGCGAGCTTATAAATACTGCAAGTTTATATCCATAATCAACGATTTTTACCTTATTAAAAACCAAATATTTTCACCCTTTAAACTATTTCCAAAATCCAGCAGGCGGCAACAATTTTAAACCGTCTGTAAGTCCAGTAATAATGCCTAAAAGTTCATCAGAATCTTTAACTCCAATCAAACTAGCTTGTCCATTCACGACTTTCTCCAAAACATCAGGGTTTTCGATTAAGAAATTTACGATTTCTTGCATATTGATCTCTCCTTTTTTATTTTTTGATTAAATTTGTTAATAGTTCATCCAATTTTTCAGCAGGCAGCGGAAGTTTTTTTATATAAGTTTCAGCCTTCTTAAGCGCGATGTGTTTCATCACATTTAAATATTGGGTGACTCCCGCTTCCAACAGCTTTTCTTTAAAAGCTACAATGCTTCCAAAGTATTCGTCGAAGTCTTTTCCGCTGTGCACATATTGTAAAATATCCACGCTTGTTTGATTAAATTTCCTTTGCAAATAAAGTAATGCCAGTGACGGCTTCAAAAACTTCCTGTCCTGTTTATGCGGAGTAAACAATCCTTTATAATCATTCTCAATCTGGCCGGCAATCCCTACTTGGTGCCCGTATTCCTTAACTTCCTCGTATCTTTTCCCGCATGCAAACATGACACCCGCTTCAGCTGCAAGAGCTGTAAGGGAACCTGATTTCCATCTCATCATTTGCAAACATTCTTTTTCTGTCTTCACGGCATTTGCCAAATCAATATGCTGGCCTTTCATAGCCTGCAAAGCATATTCAAGAAACAGACCAAGGATCTCAGAACGATAAGGTGATGACAGCGAATGGATATGCGATAAACTTAACGTATAAAGAAAGGATGAGCTGTTAATCGCTTCCCCTCTATCAATATCCATCCACGGTTCTGTAAAGTTGTCCAGATCCTCCAAATCATCAAACATATCAAAAGCTAGGACGAGCAATTCAACAGCTGCCATAAGCTTGTACAATTCTTCTTCATCATTTTCGCTGTTGAATACGTTCGCATGCAAATAACAAAGCTCTGCAAAAGGAAATGTTTGTTTAGATTCGATAAAACGATGCAAAAGATTCCGCAAATAAAGCCAGTCTACAGACCTTTCGACCGCATCCTTCATAAACATTGCCACTTGAACTTTGTTTAATAATAACTCACTTTTTAATGCCATCCCCTCCTTTTGATCTGATTTATATTCAGCTTGAAATCTATGGATGTTTTACAATTATTATACTATAAATTATATATATTATCATAAAAAAGGCGACCAAATTTGGTCGTCGCCTCATTATACAATTTTCGTATATTGATATTTATCGTATTTGTCAATGCTCTTATTGATATTATCAAGCGCCTTTTTCGTTTCGTCTAACTCCCTTTCAAGCATTAAGAAGATCTTGTTGATTTTTTCGATTTCTTGATGATTCAAAGTATCACACTCCCTTGAAAAGATCCTTTTTTCGATCTTTCATATTTATTTTATAGAATTTTCGATCATTTTTCACCGAAAAACTAATTTGAAGTTTTATGCGTGATACCGAAAAACACGCAATGTGATTGTATGTGTCTTTTTGCGATGTATGGCAAACTTGTTATAAAGATTGCATGATCATGATTTTTATAACAGAAGGACTCCTTCTTTCCCCCATTTGTTAAATTCATATAAAAAAGAAGGAAAATTTTGATAAAAGAGGGTTGAATGAACGAAAGAACATTGATAGAATATTTTCTAAATCCCGAGAAGATATGACAAATAAGGGTGAACATAGTGGAAAAAAAAGAATATGTTATACATATTAAATTGGACAATTTATTGAAACAAAAAAGAATGACCAAACGAGAACTTGCCCGTCAAGCTGATATTCGCCATACGCTTGTATGGGAAATGTGCCACAACAAAACGAAGCGCCTTCCTCTAGATAAGCTTGCAAAAATTTGCTCCGTATTACAAGTCGACATACATGATGTCATAGAATTAGTAGAGAGAAAAGAAAGCAATCTAATGTAACCTCCGTCTGACAGCAGAGGTTACATGTTTCTCAAATCCTCTTGAAAATTTACATTTCCTGTATCCATTGAGTAATTTTCGAAGAAAGTGAAATGGCAATGTTCTCATTCGATCTTTTTGCAATAGAATTTTGTAAATGTTCTCTTGTTTTGTCATTGATTTCTTCATATTTAATGATCTTGGACCATTCAAGCTGCGGTACAGCAACTAATATATACTCCTCTTTTTTGTTTTCATAAATATAGACGTTTCTGATCTCTTCACCGTTATGTATTATATTTGCCTTTCGTACTTTCATTGTTTCACTCCTTTTTTCCCTCTATATAAAAAAATACCTGAGTTGAAAGAAAAATCAATCTCAGGTTTTGCAAAATATTTTACCTATTCCCTATTATCGGTTGATCAAAGAAACTTTTCGAATGTTCATTCGTTTTGCTACGAACGTCAAATGTTTTTACATAGTCTCCAACATTTAAAGCTCCTGAACCAAGCGCAGATTTTAAACTCGCCTTAGGAGAAATAGAAAAGCTGTCACCCACTTTTATGATTCCTGAGTCGACTTCATTAATCTCAATTGGACCTACAAAAGAAGGCAAACGAAACCACCACTTCCATTGTTTGTTTATAGTATTGTATGATCAAACGCCTAAATTGTTCGCTTATACAATGGATTTTAACTGAGAATAGTACTTTTCAACTTTTTTATCTAGAGTCCTAATTTTCTTTAAAGCCAGCTTTTCGTCAATTTGACGGTAATGATGCATTCCGCCTGGTTCTTCATCCAATTCATCAGCAAGCCGAACTATACGCTGAAGAGGATTTTGCTTTAAATTACCATCAGGCAAATACGAATCCGTATGAAGGAGAATAGCTAAAGCAATTTGCTTGGCTGTTTCAGGCTTTTCCCCAAGCCTTATCAGCAGTTTATGCGCTCTGTTCGCTCCTTTTATTGCATGAATATCATTTTTTTGATATTTTTCATAATCCCATTTACCGTCCGTGTACCATTCATAATGGCCAATATCATGCAACAGCGCCGCCTTTGTCGCAAGATCGGGATTTACATTGAATGCTATCGCAAGACGAAAAGCGTGATCAGCCGTTTTAATCGCGTGAGCGATGCCAGATCGTTTTAAATATTTTTGTGTAATTGGATGAGTGAAGACTTCCATTAAAGTGACCCTTTTCACAGCTCATCCCTCCTAAATATTTCTGTATAAGATACCATATGTTCGAAATTTTCGCAACGGAAGTGGATTTTATAAATTTATGCAAATATACTGGCGGTTTCGCTGAAAGCTGCAGACAAACATACACCGATTTGCATATGATATAAAAACAAAAAATTCAATGAATGATTGCCAGCAGGAAAAGAAACAATAAAATGGACAGGTACATGAAAATTCCGACTCATTGTTGGTACATATGGAATATTAAAACGAAATTATATTATACAGGAGGGATTGCAATGATAATTGGTGTACCGCGGGAAATTAAAAATAACGAAAATCGTGTAGCCATTACACCAGCTGGAGTTGTTTCATTAGTCAAGGCAGGTCACCGTGTACTCGTAGAAGAAAGTGCAGGTCTTGGAAGCGGAATTCATGATGAAGAATATATTCAAGCAGGCGCCGAAATTCTTCATGATACAAGCAAGGTTTGGGAAGCAGATATGGTGTTGAAGGTCAAGGAGCCGCTTCAAGAAGAATATAAATATTTCCGTGATGGTCTTATTCTGTTTACTTACTTGCACCTTGCAGCTAATCCTGAACTGACAAAAGAGTTGAAGGAATCCGGTGTGATTGCGGTCGCTTACGAAACAGTTTCTGACGGTCATTCGTTACCCCTGTTAACACCGATGAGCGAAGTGGCCGGTCGTATGGCAACACTGGTTGGAACGCAATTTTTACAAAAACCGTACGGCGGAAAAGGTATTCTATTATCCGGTGTTCCAGGCGTTGAACGCGGCAAGGTCGTCATCATCGGCGGCGGGGTAGTCGGTACAAATGCTGCAAAAATGGCTATCGGTTTAGGAGCTCATGTAACGATCCTTGACGTAAGTCCTAAGCGTCTTCGGGAATTAGATGATCTTTTTGGCAACGACATTCAAACGCTCATGTCTAACTCCTATAATATTTTCGAAGCAGTAAAAGAAGCGGATCTAGTCATCGGTGCTGTCTTAATCCCCGGTGCAAAAGCGCCAAAGCTTGTGACTGAAGAAATGGTAAAATCGATGAAACCTGGATCAGTCATCGTTGATGTTGCCATTGACCAGGGCGGGATTTTTGAAACGAGTGATCATGTCACCACTCATGACAATCCGACATATGTAAAGCACGGAGTCCTTCATTACGCAGTTGCGAATATGCCGGGAGCAGTTCCGAGAACATCTACGTTCGCCCTTACTAATTCGACCATTCCATATGCATTGCAAATAGCCAACAAAGGGTTAGTAGAAGTAATCGCCAAAAACGAAGCGATCAAATTAGGTGTCAACGTTGCCAACAAAGAAATAACGTATGAGGCAGTCGCCCGCGATCTTGGGTACAATTATGTTCCTGTAGAAAAAGTTTTTGAAAAAGAGTTCGCAAATATGAATTCTGCCACATAATACACATATATTTTCGACTTACCTTAAAAGAAGGAAAACAGTTCTTGCCGAATCTATTATCAAAAATGCAAAAAAAGCCTTCGCTCTCTTTTGAAAAGCAATAAAAAATGCGCACTTATAGACATGTTAAGTACTGGGCTAATCGTGCACAATACAGACCAAATCAGGATAAATGTGCAGCAATTTGTTAAGTCAGAATGTGCCGACACATTATCCTAATTTGGTGTTGCTTCCGACAACATACATGTCAGAAAGAAATCAATCCACGATTTTCAAGCATACTGAATGGCGGTCATCTTTTTACAAAATAAGGAGAATAGATTCCGTCTCTTCTCCTTTATATATATTGAATTGCGGCTCCTGCTGAAAAACTGAAACAAGCAATAACATTTCTGACATAAAGCCTAATCTGCAATAGTTCAACCGAATGATGGAGGATTCCATCATGATTTAATCGGCACGAATTTTTCCACAAAGGCCGCCAATGTTCGAGTCATCACACCAGTTGCTCCTTCAGGTCCTAGAGGGCCTTTCTTAGAAGTAGTGGATGTCCCGGCAATGTCTAAATGAACCCACGGCGTATCTTCAGCAAATTCTGCTAAAAAAGCACCGCCCATTATCGCATGTCCTTCCCGGCCAGGGGAATTATTCAAATCCGCCATTTTACTGTTTTTTACCCGCTCGCGGTCATCTTCAAAAATTGGCAATCTCCATATTCTTTCATTACATTCAACAGACGCTTTCCAAAGCTGATCATACAGTTTTTCATTGTTCGTCATCGCACCTGTTGTGTGCTTTCCTAGAGCAACAATAACTCCACCGGTTAAAGTGGCAACATCGATAATGTATTTCGCTCCATGCTGCTTTGCATAAGTGATGCCATCTGCAAGAGCTAAACGCCCTTCAGCATCTGTATTTAAAATTTCAATTGTTTTTCCGCTTAATGACACGATGACATCATCCGGTTTCATCGCTCCGCTGCCAATCATGTTGTCAGTAGCCGGAATAACGGCTACAACATTTTGTTTCGGTTTTATTTCACCGATAATTTCCATCGCTCCTAAAACGGCTGCTGCTCCTGCCATATCAGTCTTCATGTTTACTAACCCATCTCTAGGTTTTAACGAGTAGCCCCCAGTATCGTAAGTAATTCCCTTGCCGACTAAACCAATCGCATCGTCCCAAATCTTTTTTCCTTGGTATTTTAACACAATCATTTTAGGGGGTTCACTGGAGCCTTTATTTACCGCCAATATCCCCCCCATGCCCATTTCCTCCATATCCTTTTTTTCAAGGATTTCGATCTCAAAAGAATATTTTTTGGCCAGTTCGATGGAATAATTCGCGAGTTCTGTCGCAGTTAATAAATTTGAAGGCATGTTCACAAGAGTTCTTGCCGAATTTGTTCCTCTTCCATAAACATAACCGGCAGTTAAGGCTGCGTTTATTTTCGCTTTATCTGCATCTGTCAAAACATGAACAGCTTCAATGCTTGATTCGCTGCTGCTTGATCGTTGTTTATAGTTTTTTATTTTGTATGTAGAAAGGGCAAACGCTTCCGCTAGTGCATGAGCTGCATCTACCTCTTCCACATCTCCTCCAATAAAGGTAGAAAGCTGTACGCTTACAATCTTTTTCTGATCTTGTTGAACAGCTTGAAACGCATGCCCAAAAGCTTCCATTGCCTTTTGGAACGTGAATTCTTTTTCTTTCCCAAGCCCGACAAAATAAATTCGTTTTACGTTTTCAGCATCGAATGTATATAGTTTTGCGACACTGTTTTTCGCAGAAGAAATTTCACCTGATTTTATAAGCTTGGTGAGTTCATTGTTCAATTTTTTATCCAGCTCCTGCAAAGCTTTTGACAAATTTCCGTTTTGCTTAAAAAGGCCAACAATTAAACTTTCCCCTTCTAAACCGTCTAGTACTTTAAACATTTTTCCACCTCCTTCAATTATTATACGAGGTCGAATAGAACTTTGCTTTATTTTCAAACCAAAAAATAAAGCCCATCCCTGTGGGATAAGCTACCGTTGTCTAAAAACTTCCATCGTTTTATTTTCGTTTAATTTTTTTAATTCCTCTTCTGTTAACGTTCCGTTTCCTTTTTTAACTAAATAAACATCCACTTTTTTCTTTCCCCACTGATTGTAAACATCTTCTACTGTTTCATAATACAAATCAAGCCGATTGCCTTTAATCGCAGCACCTTTATCTGCAACAACTCCGTAGCCATATCCGGGTACATAAAGTATCGTTCCGATCGGAAAAACGTTTAAATCTGCTGCTATAGTGGAAAAATGATCCCTTTTTACTTTAACACCTGAATAAGTAATTCCATATTCAGGGTGGCCAGGATGTTTTCCTGTCGACTCATATCCGGCTGTATATCCGGTAGCCACAACTGTTTTTTTTGGATACTTTGATAAATCAATGGATTTTTCCATCGTCTGTCCTTGATTTGCATGATTAATATTTTTTGCAACGGCTTGTTGGGAATTTTCTCTTTGATTATATTGTTTGATCACCCATTTTGTCAGTTCATCTGCTTTCACACCTGAAATGGTTTCAAAAGTTGTTAAAAACGCCCCAATAAACAACAGACTCATCATAATTCTTCTAGTCCACATTTTTATACTCTTCATTTTTTCTAATTTCACTCCTCTCACCGTCTATTTGTTTCCAAATCGCAAACAAAATATACGTTGGAGGAGCTTTTGAAAGGAGCGTATTTTTCAATACGTTCCGACATGTATAAATTTTCCGATAAATTAAAAATAAAATGTAGGCACTCAAATAACATTGTTTTAAAAAAAAAGCGTTTTTTTTACATAAAAAAAGCCTTCCGATTATACGGAAAAGCTTAAAACATTTGATATCCTCTTGCTCGAAGCATTCGAATGACAATCCCTGATAGGATCGCACCTACCATCCCGCTTCCTAAAATGAGAATGTCTGCTACGGCAAGAGAGGCGATTTTTTCCCCCAACAGAGAAAATGAGCGGCTAGGTGATTTGAAATAATCAAAAAAATTCACTTCATCAATTAAAAAAATACATACTAACGGATAAAGTATCGCCATTATCCATGACATTCTTAAAAGCATATTTAATAAAAAACCGATTCCAAAAAATAAAACTAAGAACAGCAGCATGGAAATCAACAGCACCGGTATGTTCATCATCGTGACCTCACCCTCAGAAAACTGTCGTATTATTATTAAAAGTTTTTATGTGGTTTAATAAGGATAAAACTTGACCAGCCTTTGTTAATTTGCCAGATCTTCTTACATGTGCCAAACCTTTAAAGCAGCAAATCGATAAATTGTTACCTTAATTATTAACCTATTTATTCCAATATATCAAGTACAAGATTGAATTTAATCGGCATAAATCAGCAAAGCAAGTTTGACATGCACACAAAAAGGTTCTCAGTAGGCTCTCCAACCTTTGAGCAGTTCAAAATTTATACAAAAGAACTGGAAGTTTCCCCAAACGTTTCAAAATGCCAAAAATCACCTTTAAGAAAGATTGTCCTAATGTACAGTGCTTTGTCTGTTTTTTACTCATGTGAGATGCTTTTGTGCTAGTACCATAAAGAGGGATTTGGCTTCAACATTTAAGAGAGAACTTTCATTCCTTCAAGCACAAAAAAGACGGTGTAAACAAACAAAAGAAGCACAAGAACTTGAGAATAAAACGAAGAACTTTGAAGGAAATATCGGGTATAGCTGTCCTACAGACCAAATACATCAGGCTACTATATAATTGCAGATCAGCATGGCGATTTTATGCTGAATCGAACCCTCTAATCGCAATCAGCATAGCGAGCTCTTTAATTTAATTTGTTTAAAAGCTTATTACTACGAAAATTCAATAAATACAGAGCGGCTCCTTCTCCAAAACATTTTACTTTCCTGCTTTAAAAGAAATTACAAAAGCTGTTCATGTTTATAAAACATTATTTTAAAAGAGCAAAAGCCCTTAAGCCTTTGCTCTTTTCTTCAGCTTAAAAAAATTTGAATTTTCCTTTTTTCAACACGAGACCTGCTCCGCCAACCATATATAGCGCGCGGTTATCAATCATTTTCTTCATGAAGGATGCTTTTGTACCGACCATTTTTTTGCCTAACGCAATACCTACTGCATCATCTTCTCCTAGAGAAGCAACAGTTCCTTTAATATCTGGCTTAAATGGTTCGAGTTCTTTTTTACCGCGAATTAATGCAGCTAAATTTCTCGCGCAAACTTCTCCCTGCTGCATTGCAATTTGCGCTGTCGGCGGATATGGACGATTGATTTCCTCATTAATAATTAATGAACAGTCTCCAATAATAAACACATCATCATGTCCTGGTGCGCGCAAGTCTTTCTCTACTTTTACGCGGCCCCGCATTGCCTCAAAACCAGATTCTTCAATTACACTGTTTCCGCGCACACCAGCCGCCCAAATAACAGTGCCTGCTTTTATTTCTTCCGTTTGATCGTCTTTCCCAACAATAATTCCTTGTTCAGTACATTCTTTTATCGCTGTGCCGATTCTAAACTCAACACCTTTGCGCTGCAGTTGATTGACTGCGTACTCCACAAGTTCAGGATCGAAACCTGGAAGTGCTGTCGGTGCTGCTTCCACACAAATAATACGGACTTTTTTAGGGTCAATATCATACTCTCGGCAAAGCTCAGGAACACGGTTGGCAAGTTCGCCTAAAAACTCAATTCCAGTGAATCCTGCACCTCCGACTACAATGGTTAGACGTGTATCATCTTTTTCTTCTTCTGTATTGTATGTAGCAAATTGATATTCAATATGCTCTCTAATTTGTCTAGCAGAATTAATGTTGGAAATTGTGAAAGCGTATTCTTTTAACCCTTGGATTCCAAACGTTTCCGGATGAGCCCCAAGAGCGACTACTAAGTAATCATAGTTAAGCTCGCCATTTTCAAGAATGACTTTTTTCTCATCTGTTTTAATTAATTTTACAGAATCTTGCACAAAGTTTACTTTGTTTGTATCAATTACATCTTTAATTGGATAGCGGCATCGGTCATGATGAAGGGTGCCTGCAGATGCTTCATGCAGCCATGTTGTTTCATAATGATAATCATGCTTATTGACAAGTGTAATATCAGCCTCGTTCACACTCACCATTTTTTGTAGACGTGTTACGGTCATTAATCCTCCATAACCGGCACCTAAAATAACAACTTTAGGATTTCTCACAAGACACACCAACCTTTTCCGTAATTTTTAAAGCGGTCAATTCTAGACTCACTTTTCACATAATTTGTGAAAATATTCACGTTCTTGGACAAAAAATTATAAGGGCAAAATTGTCAATAAAATTTAACATCTTTTTACCTATAGTCATGATATCCGTTTGTGTCCAACTTTTCAAGTTTATTTTTAAGCTAAATGATCAACTTTATAAATCTTTAAATGACAGAATTTTTGTATTTTTACAATCTTTTTTTTATGATATGATTAATAAAGATTAACAAGAGGGGGAATCGTCTGTGAAAGAGGACAGCAAAGTCTACGATATAACGATTATTGGCGGGGGACCTGTCGGGATGTTCACAGCTTTTTACGGAGGAATGAGGCAGGCTTCCGTTAAAATTATTGAAAGCCTTCCACAATTAGGAGGGCAATTGACAGCGCTTTATCCTGAAAAATACATATATGATGTAGCGGGGTTTCCAAAAATTAGAGCTCAAGAATTAGTCAATAATTTAAAAGAACAAATTGCCTTATTCAATCCAACCGTCTGCCTTGAACAGGAAGTTCAGGAAGTTGAAAAACAAAGTGACGGGACATTTAAGTTAACGACAAATTCAGAAATACATTATTCAAAAACGATTATCATCACTGCCGGAAACGGCGCATTTCAACCACGTAAACTTCAGCTGGAAAATGCTGAGCAATTTGAAGGGAAAAACCTGCACTATTTTGTAGAAGATTTAAACTATTTTGCAGGCAAAAAGGTCGTCCTGTTTGGAGGCGGCGACTCAGCTGTTGACTGGGCGTTAATGCTTGAGCCTATTGCAGAAAAAGTAACGGTTGTCCATCGAAGAGATAAATTTCGCGCGCACGAGCATAGCGTAAATCAATTAAAAAATTCTAAAGCAAATATATTAACACCTTTTGTTCCTGTTGAGCTTATCGGCAAGGATCGAATTGAACAAGTCGTAGTCGAAGAAGCAAAAGGAGATCGGAAAGAGATTATTGATGTAGATGAAGTAATTGTCAATTTTGGCTTCGTTTCCTCTTTAGGCCCTATCAAAAACTGGGGGCTGGAAATTGAGAAAAATTCGATTGTTGTTAACTCAAAAATGGAAACAAATATTCCGGGAATTTATGCTGCCGGAGACATTTGTACTTATGAAGGAAAAATAAAATTAATTGCGACTGGGTTTGGCGAAGGTCCAACAGCTGTAAACAATGCCAAAGCTTATATTGACCCAAGCGCAAAAGTTCAGCCAATGCACAGCACAAGTATGTTTAATTGATGAAAAAAGATGTGGGTGTCTAATAAGTCGTTTTTTCGGCTTTTTGACACCCTCTTTAATGTTTTAGAAACGTTGAAATACCAGGACTTATGATTTTTTGTTTTTCAATGGGGATCTGCCTTTCTGAACAGCCCCCTTACAGCGGGAATAATAAGCAAAAGTAAATTTTATTGGAAAGAATAAAGGCTGTCTCGTAAAAGGTCATTTTTTATGACCTTTTGAGACAGCCTTTTTGTCAAGTACTTTTCTAAAGAAACCAGACTGCATCAATCGGACAGACTATTTATCCTTTGTTTACATCCTTCAGAAGTTTTATGAAGGACTTTTCTTATGCTCTCTTTCTGAATTAGTCTTCAAAAGTTTTATGACGGACATTCAGCACATACAATTGCTTTTGTTGGACTTCATTGCCTCTATGAAGGACATTTACAAACTTGATTCCTTTATTTTTGTCCTTTACAGTAGCTCCAAAATCCTTCATTTTAGAAACTCATCGGACAGCCCTATCTTTTTTCAACTTTCATCGGTAATTCATATAGTCTTTCGCACAGTCTTCCATGATGAAAATCTGTGATCTGTAAATATCCTCATTTAATTCTCTATCACTTTTAATAAGTTGCATTTAGCCGTTTTTCCCATAAAAATATCCTAATAAAGCAGACTTTTTTTGGGATTCCACTTTATTAGGATATATTTTATTGTGAGTATAGAAAAAGTTAAGGAATAAAGCGATCATTATGCTTGGCTTCAGGAAAGAATCTTTTTTAGCACTCTTCCGGTGTTCCAGCGTGTGTTGCAGTTCTAAAGGAGGCGCCGCAGCCGCAAGACGCAATCGCATTAGGGTTGTCTATTGTGAATCCTCCACCAAGCATCGATTGTTTATAATCAATCTTTGTTCCCTTTAATATAGGGGCGCTGTCTTTATCCACTAAAATTCGAATGCCGAATTGTTCAAATTCGTGATCATCTTCTTGTTTTTCTTGTTCAAACCCGATGCCATATGAAAGTCCAGTGCAGCCGCCGCCTTTCACACCAATACGCAAATAGGCGCCTTCTTCCTCATTTTCTCTCATCATATCTTTTATTTGAAAAGCTGCCGCTTCGGTAAGCATAACAATTTCAGACATGACCCATCCTCCTTTTCATTAATTTTTGAGTCACTTTTAGTATACCTTTTCAGAAAAAAACTCTCAAATTTCTGAACCGGCTTCATAATAATAGGTCCCCGTGCAAACCGTTTCAGCAGGTCCTTTCATCAAAATTTTCCCCTCGTCAGTCCATTTAATAAATAAATCGCCGCCGGCAAGATGGACAACTGTTTCTTTGCCTCTTGTTGTTTGCTCGTTTAATACGGATGCGACCACTGCCGCACATGCTCCGGTGCCGCAAGCTTGTGTGACACCTGAACCTCTTTCCCATACTCGAAAATGAAGCTCATGGTCATTGACGATTTCGACAAATTCTACATTTACCCCTTCTGGAAATCTTGCATCTTTTTCGACAACCGGCCCCAATGTTGTTAATGGAGCTTTCTCAATATCGTCCACAAAAAAGATGATGTGTGGATTTCCCATCGAAACCGCTGTGACTTCATATTTCGAGCCGTTAAATTCCATGATTTCACCAATAGCTGTTTCATCTCCGTTTCCGGCCATCGGTATTTCCTTTTTTAACAGCTTAGGGTGACCCATATCAATTGTGACGCATGATACTCGTCCATTTTCTTCATGGACTTCGGCTTCAACCAAGCCAGAAAGTGTTTCGATCAAAAACTTTTTCTCTTTTACTATGTTATGCTCATAAACATATTTTGCGACACAGCGCAAACCGTTTCCGCAGTTTTTTCCTTCTGAACCGTCACTGTTGAAAATTCTCATTTTCACATTCGCACGTTCAGATGGAAGAATTAATATTAGCCCATCTGAACCGATGCCGGTATGAACGTTCGCAACTTTTCGCGCAATATCTGGCAGGAGATGCTCCGGAAGCGTTTCTTCGAATCCATTTACATAAATATAACTGTTTCCTAATCCATGCATTTTTGTAAATTGAAAAGTTTCCATCTTTTCCTCCAAAACAACAAAAAATTTGTTTTTATAAGTATAAAACGTTCAAAATTTGTTGACAATAAAAATATCCCCCGTTTTCATATATAAATAAAAGCTCCTCGGGAAATATAAGAGGGGCTTTTATTTTTTATATCATCAGCCTGCCGCTTCAAACACCTTGCTCATACGTAAAAAAAAGACTCATCCGCAAAGGCAAGCGTCGTACTGAGAAACAATATTGAGATTCATACTTACATTTTATAATATGCTCTCATACCTCGAATGAAATATTTAGAGACAGGATCAAAATAAGGAGAATCAAAAGCTTGTCTCCCTTTTAATTTTATCATTCACTTTTATTTTCTATTAAAACATTGGATTTTCTTCTAAAAATTGATAAATATTTTTCACTAGCTCTTCTGCCGTTTCCCCTTCTACCGCTTCTCCGTTTACAAGGGCAAAAAGCGATTCGTAGCATTGGCCGCAATACCCTAGGCAGCTGTATTCAACTATATCTAAATTAGGATCTTTTTCTAATTGTTCTAATGCTTTTTGTGAACCGTTTGCTAAGTTGCTGACACAAAACTCTATAATTGGTTTCACGTGAATTGTCCTCCTTCTATACTCAGTAGCCTATCATAATGCTTTTTTTCTTCATTGTCAAAGCATTGAACTTCAAGGCTCATTTAACATTTTGCCATAACAATTGTGCTATTTTTCCTTAAGTATGTTGTGATTTATACATAAATTCGTTATACTTTTAGTGGCATTTGTTACGATTGTCACAGTTTTGGGGTAAACATTTGCAGGGAAAAGGGGAATCGCGATGAGAAAGTTACTGCTCCTCGGAGGCGGCTATGGCGGCATGAGAATTCTTCACAAGCTGCTTCCCAATAACTTGCCGGATGGTGTCGAAATAACATTAGTGGATAAAAACCCTTATCATTGTTTAAAAACGGAATACTATGCGCTGGCTGCGGGAACGATTTCAGATCAGCATGTGCGCGTGGCCTTTCCAGAACACCCGAAATTGAACGTTCATTACGGTGAAGTCACGGACATTGACCTTGAACAAAAGCTTGTACATTTAAAAGATCAATCTCCAATCACGTATGATGATCTTATCATCGGATTAGGATGCGAAGACAAGTATCATAATGTTCCGGGTGCTGACAAATACACTTGCAGCATTCAAACAATCGATCAATCACGTGAAACGTATCAAAAGCTGAACAATTTAGGAGCAGGTGCAACAGTCTGCATAGTTGGAGCCGGATTGAGCGGCGTTGAATTGGCAAGCGAACTGCGTGAAAGCAGATCCGATTTAAAAATCAAGCTGTTTGACCGCGGAAAAGTGATCTTATCAAACTTCCCGGAACGATTAAGCAAATATGTCCAAACATGGTTTGAAGAGCACGGGGTTGAAGTAATCAACAGCGCCAATATTACAAAAGTTGAGCCCAATATGGTTTATAACCATGATGAACCGATTCCTTGTGATGTTGTCGTTTGGACCGCAGGAATTCAACCGAATTATGTCGTAAGGAAATTGAATGTTGAAAAAGACCGGCAAGGACGGGTTATTTTAACAAAATACCATCATCTTCCTCAAGATGAACATGTGTATGTTGTTGGAGACTGTGCAAGCCTTCCTTACGCACCAAGTGCTCAACTTGCCGAAGCGCAGGCTGAACAAATTGTACAAGTATTGCTCAAAAAATGGAACAACGAACCTCTTCCAGAGGAACTGCCGCCGTTCAAATTAAAAGGCGTTCTCGGTTCTCTCGGAAAAAAATCAGGTTTTGGGATGGTAGGAGATCGCGCACTCACTGGACGTGTGCCACGTCTTTTAAAATCAGGAATTCTTTGGATTTATAAATATCATAGTGGAGCATGAGAAAACCGGGCGTTCATTTGTACGTCCGGCTTCTCTTTTTCCGGAACTCTTTCACTGGAAAATATAAATCAAGAGAAATACAGTTGTCTATTATTTTGCATGCAAAAAAACGAAGCAGCGTTTTTTTTTTTTTTTAGCGAATCTGTTCTTTTGGCTTGAAGAAATCGACAATGCACTTTTTCTTTCACAGTTCTGGATGACGAGTAAACTCTTTCTTACACAGGTTGGTAACCATGTTTTTCCATCTCTTGAAAAATCCTTTTTATCTTTGGATTTCCTTCTCCTACTACCACTCCATTTATGACAACAAGGGGATAAAAATATTCTTCCTTCACGATTTGATCGGCTATTTTCTTTTTCTCTTCATCTTCCGGAGGACAATATATATCAATATATGTGATGTCAAATGGCTGATCTGGATATTTTCTAGTCAGTGCTGCTTCCAGCCATTCAAATGTATCTTTTGCTGAAGGCGAATTTACACAGCTTGGACATAAGTTTTCTGCACCATAAACGCAAATTTCTACCGGTTTTCTCATGTTTGTTCTCTCCTATTTAATAAAATGATGATCTCCTAGATTATCCATATTAGATTTAAAAAAAATGTGATACAATGAATTTGAAACTTACAAATAGATTTTATCGCTCATTTTGAATATAATGATGGATAAGAAAGGAGTCGATAGTATGTCAGATGTTCAAATAAAAGAACAAGTACAAGAAGTTTTAGATAAGCTGCGCCCGTTTTTGCTTCGTGACGGCGGAGACTGCGAATTAGTTGATGTTGAAGAGGGCATTGTGAAATTGCGCCTTTTAGGTGCGTGCGGGAGCTGCCCAAGTTCTACCATTACTTTGAAAGCAGGTATTGAGCGGGCTCTGCTGGAAGAAGTTCCAGGCATCGTAGAAGTAGAACAAGTATTTTAATGAAACAAACCGGCGAAAAGCCGGTTTGTTTCTTTATATCAAGCTTTCAATATGAGTAAACCAAGACTTTGTCCCTTCATAATCAATTTCTAGCTGTGTTACTTCACAATGAGGAAAAGCCTCTTTTAGTTTAGGACGCAATGAGTGTCTCATGCCTTTTGGAGCAAAACACAATATCGTTGGACCTGCACCGCTCAATACAGTCCCGTACACACCGTGCTCTTTTCCGATCTTTCGAACAGCTGACAGTTCAGGAACTAGACTTTCCCTATACGGTTGATGGAATATGTCCATTTCCATCATTTGACCTGCCAATTCCCAATTATTATTCATGATGCTCCCAACAAGCACATTGCTGATCGCACTGGCTTTCACCGACTGCTGAAATTTAAATGTCTTCGGCAAAACGCCTCTAGAATCCTTCGTATATAAATAATATGGCGGAATAACCGCGATAATATCCACATCCAGATTATCCACTTTTACAAAATATGTGTGGTCATCTGTTAAATAGCCGACCACTAGACCGCCTACTATAGAAGCTCCGGCATTATCCGGATGTCCCTCAAACTTGCTGGCAAAATGAATTTTTTCTTCATCGCTCAAATTCAGTTTACAAACACGATCGCAAAGCTCAATCCCTGCTGCAATGGCGGCCGCGCTGCTTCCGAGTCCTCTTGTCATCGGAATATCACTTGAAATTTCCACATAACATGCAGGAAGATTAACACCATGTTTTTCTGCTAGCTTGGAAGCGACTTTATAAATTAAATTCTCTTTCCCTTCCGGTACGTTTGCTACTTCTTCACTTACCGGCTTAAATGTCCAATTTTCCGCAAATGTAACGGCTAGTGTTAAATAGCGGTTTAAAGCGAGCCCTACAGAATCAAAACCGGGGCCAAGATTGGCTGTACTTCCGGGGACTTGAATTTTTAACATGTCTCCTTCTTTCATACATGCCCATCTCCCTTGAGATGGTCCATCACAGCTTTCTTTTCATTAGGCAGCACGATCGGCTGGATTGATGACACATCGATCGCAGTATTCGGATCTTTTAATCCGTTGCCGGTCAATACTGCTACAACTGTGCTTCCTTTCGGGATTTTCCCCGAATTTACATCTTTCATCACTCCTGCAATAGATGCACTTGAAGCAGGTTCAGCAAAAACGCCTTCAGTTCTTGCAATTAATTGATAAGCATCCAAAATTTCTTCATCTGTTACCATATCGATCTTTCCGCCTGATTCATTGGCAGCATTGACAGCAAATTCCCAGCTTGCTGGGTTTCCAATTCGAATGGCAGTTGCCACTGTTTCCGGATTTTCAATCACTTGATTTTTTACAATGGCTGCGGCGCCTTCCGCTTCAAAACCGTGCATTTTTGGAAGCCCTGTTTGGTGCCGCTCATTAAACTCTTTAAATCCTTTCCAATATGCTGTAATGTTTCCAGCATTTCCAACCGGAATCGCCAAATAATCCGGAGCTTTTCCCAGCTGTTCACAAATTTCAAACGCCGCTGTTTTTTGTCCTTCAATTCGGTAAGGATTTACAGAATTGACAAGAGTAATTGGCAGCTCTTCACAAATTTCACGAACCATTTTTAAGGCATCATCGAAGTTTCCTTCAATTGCAAAAATTTCTGCGCCGTACATAACTGCTTGGGCAAGCTTTCCAAAAGCGATTTTTCCGTTCGGTATAACAACAATGGAACGCAATCCTGCACGTGCCGCATAGGCGGAAGCAGCTGCAGACGTATTTCCAGTTGAAGCACACATTATAGTTGTGCTTCCTTCTTCCACCGCTTTTGCAACTGCCATCACCATACCGCGGTCTTTAAATGAACCGGTAGGATTCGCTCCTTCTGTTTTCACATACAGCTCAACGCCTAATTTTTCAGATAATTTTTGTAAATGAATGAGAGGTGTATTCCCTTCGTTCAATGTCAGCATCGGTGTTTTGTCCGTTACTGGCAAAAATTCTTTATATTTTGCAATTAGTCCATTCCATTTCATAATAAGCCGTTCCCTTCTACTCGATACGTACTTTTAACTTCCTTAACAACTTGCAAATCTCGGAGCTCCATTAAAATTTCCTCAAAATCTTTTTTCGATGCTTTATGGGTAACGATGACAATTTCCGCTAAATCTTTATTTTTCAGAGGTAATTGGAGAATTTTCTCAAAGCTTACACCTCTGTCTGAAAAGAGGGATGTAATTTTTGAAAAAGCTCCAACTTGATCTTCTACGTGAATTCGTAAAAAGTATTGAGCAAAAATTTCTTCAGGTGCCTTCAATTGTTTCTGATATTGCGGGGCTACGGCGCTTCTTCCATTTACACCTAGACGCATGTTTTTCAATACGCCTACTAAATCCGAAACAACAGCGGTTGCAGTTGGCAAGCTTCCTGCGCCAGGACCGTAAAACATTGTTTCCCCTACTGCTTCGCCGTACACATAAACCGCATTATATTCATCTTGAACGGAAGCTAACGGATGATGATCAGGCAGCAGTGCAGGCTGTACACTAACTTCAATTTTATCGCCGCTTCGATGGGCGATGCCGATTAATTTCATCGTATAGCCGAGCCGTTTACTGTAATCAATATCCTCTTGTGTAATATCCGTTATCCCTTTTACTTCCACATCTTCTAAATCTACTTCCATAGAAAATCCAAGTCTTGCCAAAATCGCCATCTTTCTCGCTGCATCCAAGCCTTCTACATCAGAAGTCGGATCAGCTTCTGCATATCCTAATCTTTGCGCTTCCTTCAGCACTTCTTCATAAGGGGTTCCGTATTTTGACATTTTCGTTAAAATAAAGTTTGTCGTTCCGTTAACAATCCCCATCATTTTTGTAATCCGATCTGACGCCAATCCATCTACCAATGTACGCAGAATCGGGATGCCGCCTGCGACACTTGCTTCATAAAAAAGATCGCAGCCGTTATCCGTCGCTTTTTTGAGCAACTCAGTTCCGTACACGGCCATCAAATCTTTATTTGCCGTCACAACATGCTTCTTCCGATTTAATGCTTCAAGCAAATATTCCCGTGTCTGCTCAATTCCCCCCATGACCTCAATAATGACGTCAATATCCGGATCTTCTATTACCTCATGAACATTCGTCGTTAATTGGGAAGGTTCTACATGAACATCTCTTTTTTTATTTGTATTTTGAACAAGAATTTTTTTTACTTTCACCGGGCAGCCGATTAAATGAATGAGCTTATCCTGGTGGTCTTCAATGATTTTTACTACTCCGCTACCAACGGTGCCTAAACCGAGCAGTCCTACTGAGATTGATTCCAACCAATTCATCTCCCTTATGTTTATTTATAATAGACAATTGTCTGCCGTAAAAAGACATTAACTGTTTTATAAGACATTATAAATTTCAATGACTGATTTTACAAGAGAAATTTTCATCATCCGCATATGTAAACGCTTTTTGGGCGTTTAAACAACGGCTGTTTTCGGTTTCTCGCCCGTTAACACACGTTGAATATTTTCGACGCAAAGTTCGATCATTTTTATGCGGGTTTCCCGACTCGCGCTGCCGATATGCGGAAGTGCTACAACTTGTTTCAATGATAAAAGCGGATGATTGGAATCAATCGGTTCTTCTTTAAACACATCCAATCCACAACCAGCGATTTCACCAGTTTTTAGAGCATTATACAAAGCGTTTTCATCAACAGATGCTCCTCTGCCAGCATTAACAAATATTGCACTTGTTTTCATTTTTTTAAAGGCTTCCTCGTCAAACAAGTTTTTCGTTTCATTTGTTAATGGCGTTAAATTAACGACAAAATCGGCTTTCTCCAGCAATTCATCAAATGTGCAGTATTTCGCTCCAAGCTCTTTTTCCACTTCCGGTTTCTTTGAACGATTATGATACAAAATTTCCATATCAAATCCTTTTGCCCGTCTCGCAACAGCTTCTCCAATTTTCCCCATCCCAACGATCCCAATCGTTTTATGATGGATATCGCTTCCCGCCAACAAAAATGGAGACCACCCTGTCCATTTTCCTTCTTTTACATACTCCGCAGCTTCAACCAATCTTCTTGCCGCTGCCATTAACAAAGCAAAGGTTAAATCGGCAGTCGTTTCTGTTAGTACATCCGGTGTATTAGTTACAGTCACGCCGTACTTTTTCGACGCTTCGAGATCGATATTGTCATACCCGACTGCTAAATTAGCAACGATTTTTAATTTTTTGGCTTTTTGAAGCAGTTCTTCATCCACCCGGTCTGACAGCATTGTAAGCAGAGCATCAGCTTTTTTTGCCTTTTCCAATAATACAGCCCTCGGACATGGAGAATCCTGCTCCCACATGTCGACAACTCCGATGGAACGAAGAGGATCCAATAGGTTTTCTGGCAGCTTTCTTGTTACAAAAATATATTGGGTCACTGATTCATCTTCTCCTTCTTCTAATAAATGGCTATTGTTTTGAATTGATATGACAAAATCGATGCTTTGTTCGAAACAGCAGCAAGATTTTAGCTGCTTTCTTTTTTATGATACCACAACAAAATGCAAATGAACCTTTTATAACCATGTCAAAGCCGGCAATACAATTTGCTTTTTCCTCAAATATATCATAGATGAAAACGAAGATAAAAATTGCTCATATTGCGAAGATGTTTGCAAAATTTTTTCCATTTGAAATTGCAGAGAATCCCTTTCTTCTTCCTCTGCAAGATAATAGTTTTCAACACATTCAAAATAATGAACAGGAAACAAAAGCCTGCTAAAAACTAACCGCCAAAAAAAAGAGGATAACGGAGACGCTCGGTCGTATTCTGCCAAAAAAAGCTCATCAATTGTTTGCCTTCCTGTCAGAAAATCATACCTTAAACATTCAGCAATATCTCTTCCTCCATGATCAAAAACGAAATCAACAGGCAATGAAAATGCGTTTTCCCATGTTTCTCTCGTAAAACGTTGATGACATATGGTGCCGGAATCAACCGGCAATGGTCGATCATCAAGCTCAGTATCCGCTAAATATTGGATGGCATTTTCGCCTAAGCCTAAATAATATGGAAAGGATTCAATAAATAGCTTGTCAAAGGCGTGATGAGGCTTTGAAGCAATTTGAATACTCCAAAATTGCTCCATTTGATCGATCCGCCTTGCCCATAAATTTCTCCATTGCCCAATTCGATTCGAATGAACGGGAGTAAAAGGCAGCCTTCTGCCAACTTCGTGAAAAAATGACAGCTCTTTTCCGAGAGAAGTTATATTAAGCCGCTTTGTTTGTTGAGGTATTTGAAACACAGCGTAGCGCGTTCCATTATGTTCTGCCGTAAGATCCCCATTTACAGTTAATAAAAACGAAGCAGCTTTTCTCTCGTTAGTCATAAGGAGATAACGACTCATTTCATACAGTTCATAAAGCTCCTTATGGTCAATATGTGAAACAGCAGCAATAAAACCGATATTTCTTTTTGTTTTAAACCCCTGCCATTGCCCAATTGAAAAAAAGTCGAGTACATCTATTCCATAATGCTTTTTTAAAAGCTCTTTCATTCCTAATTCCCCCTATAAATCCATTTTTCAAAAAAACACCCCAATATAAATAATGAAAAAATGCCATAAACTATAACATGTAGAAAAGCTTTTGTGTATACAATATAAAAAAGATGTTGATGCTTTTTGAAAATTTAAGCAAGAATTTATTGAAATCGGCGTCACAGCCGATTTCAGCACTTTCATATACTTGTAAAAGATAGGGTGAACGACATGGATAAAATAGAGCAAACTGCAAGAAAATGGCTGAAAGATAGAGGAGTTACACCGGATGACATCGCAGAGCTCGTCTATTTTTTACAGCAGCAATATTATCCAAACTTAACAAAAGAAGACTGTTTGCAAAACGTGGAAAGAGTTCTTTCGAAAAGAGAGGTTCAAAATGCCATTTTAACCGGAATTCAATTAGATGTTCTAGCAGAAAAGGGGGATTTACAGGAGCCTCTTCAATCGATCATCCAATCGGATGAAGGATTATATGGAATTGATGAAATTCTTGCATTTTCCATTGTGAATATTTACGGATCAATCGGGTTTACGAACTATGGCTATATCGATAAACAAAAGCCTGGTATACTTGCTCATTTAAACGATAAAAGCACAGGTAAGTGTCATACTTTTCTAGATGATATTGTCGGAGCCATTGCAGCGGCAGCTTCAAGCCGGCTCGCCCATCGATCCACTGATTCACAGTAGGGGCAGCGGAGCACCTATTGTGAAATCAGCTGGAAAAGAAAAAGGCTTCATCATAGCACATGCCATTCCAAAAGGTTATTCACTGTATAAGTCGGTTGTATTTCTTTGTGTTTTAAGTGTTCTTTCGTTGTTACGCCTGTATGCACAAGAAGGGTGTCCATCCCTGATTGGATACCTGCCTTAATATCCGTCTCGTAATTATCTCCGACAAGAAGCGTTTCTTCTTTTTTCGTTTTCAGCATTTTCAGCCCTTGCTCTACAATAATTTTTTCAGGTTTTCCGATAAAAATCGGCTGAACATTTGTAGATACTGAAATGACCGATGTAATGGCGCCATTGCCTGGAAGCAGTCCTCGCTCAGTCGGCAGAGCAGTATCCCCGTTTGTTGAAATAAATGTTGCACCTGCGCGAACCGCTAAACAGGCCTTGGCAAGCTTTTCATAATTGATGTTTCGGTCAATACCCACAACGACAAAATCCGGATTTTCATCGACGAAGCGAAAACCTTTTTCCTCCAAGGCCTTTCGCAGCCCCTCTTCACCGATTACATATATAGAAGCATTTTGTTTTCTTTCCCAAATAAAATTGGCTGTGGCAATGCTTGAAGTTAAAATTTGATGCTCTTCCGCCGGAATGCCGAGACTGATTAGTTTTTCAGCTACTTGCTTCGGGGTTTTAGAAGAATTGTTTGTCATAAATAAGTACGAAATTCCTTTTTCCTTCAGTTTTTTAACAAATTCTTCAGCTTCTTCAATTTTTTCTGTACCCCGATACATGGTGCCGTCTAAATCGATGAAATATCCTTTATATTTCTTCAATTTTTTTTCACTCCTTCAATCAATCCATTACGGCTTAAAAGCTGTAACTGGTCCAAGTTCATCTTCCAAGTAGGTTCGAACACGATGGCAAAAATTTCTCAAAACTTGTAAATGGGTTGATATTGAATCATACAGTTCTTCATGCCGTATGTTTAAATAATCTTGAACGAGCATTTTTCTGTAGGAAATTAATTTTTTTAATCCTTCCGCATCCCTGCTGTCAACGACAGATTCATCTTCTAAAATGTCAATAATATCTTCATAGCTTCCCGGGTCCCGCATAATAAAACCGTCAATAATTCCGTTTCCGATATCTAAAATCGCCTCAATCAACAATTGGGCAATCCGCTCCAACGCTTTTTTTTCAACATCAGACTCCCACTGTTGATGTCCTTCAAACATGGATACAAGATCTTCTACAAATTTTACAGTATCTTCAATCTTTTTTCTGTCCACAAAATACATATAATTTCTTTCCTTTCTTAAGGTTTTTGTATCCGTTTTTTATTTTACCATACTCGACCATTTGAACTACCTACTACTTTACACACTTTTGAGTTTTTTAAAGCAGAGCACTAAAATCCTCTCGTTAGACGGATCGATTTTGGCAAACAGAGCTGATGTTTCTAAAATTTGGATTTCGTGATTGAGCAGGCGTAAGCTTTCCGCGGTTTGATACATCTTGCATGCCGGGTAGGATCCGCTTAGATTTTTTCAATTTAATAAAGAAATTCCTAAACGCGCACAAAAAATTGCTTTTACAGATGACGATTTTTCATGACAAGCAGAGGAGGATTTTGAATATGACTTTCGTGCCGATTCATGATATGTTTCTCCAATTAACTTCCCATTCGATACAGAAATCATGGCTGATGGCAGCAGATGTGCGGGCTGATAAAAAAATTGTGTTATTTTGCTTCTATTTCAACAGAAAAATCGCTATGCGAATCGAAACAGAGGTAAGTTTTCTCACAAATTTGCGATAAATCGTTGTGAATGCATCATCTTATGCTACAATGCAATTATAAGAAACGGAGGTAATGAACCATGGCCGAACGCTTTTTTTTGTATGATGAAACCGTCGAGACAAAAACAAGATTTGTTAGCTTTATGGGAGAAAATCAACGCTTTGATTTAGCCATTATTCAATCGGACCGCTATTACGGAAAATATCTTGTACTAAATTTGCAAAGCAACCGGTTTGCGATCATTGGGGAAGATGATCTTAAAGAACCGGGGTATTTAGAAGATGTTTATCAATTAAATGATGAAGACGCAAAAGAGCTTCGGGAGTTTTTATATGAGATCGTCTAATGTATAAATTACCTTCCATGAGGAACGATAATGGTAAAATCATGGACAGGTGAACAAAATGGACAAACAAAATGAATATACTGATTTTTCAGTAGTGGAAACAATGCGAAACTATATTATCCCGGAGGATATGCCGGAAGGCGCCTACGGAGCTCCGCGGGGAAAGGATGAACCTGTGGAGAATAAAAGCACACCTTGGGAAGAAGGTCAGCGTCCATATAGCAGTTTTAACTATGAATTCAAATCCTTGCATCAGAATTTGCCGAGACAATTTCCGGGCAGTCATCCTCCTCATGATGAACCTGATAAAAATGAAGAAGACCCGTATGAAATAAAGTAATCAGGACGGCTGTATGCCGTCCTGATTACTTTTTCACACCCAGATGTTTTTGCATCTGGCGTTTATTTTTTTATTTTCTTTAATACAAAATAAGCACAGCCGAAATTGCAATATTCATACAAATATTCATCTAATGAGCTGATTTTCGTATCATGTGTTGCTTTTTGGTTTTGATCATCAAAAAATCCTCTCAGCCGCAATTGGCTATATCCCCAATCGCCGACAATATAATCATATTTGTTTAAAATTTCACTGTACCTTGCTTTAAAAGCCTCTTCATTAAAACCATTTTTAAAATCTTTTATAAGCTCGTATGTTTGATTAAAAATTGTGATCATTTACAAATTCACCCTCTTCCATATGTTTATCATAAACAAATGATTTCCCTCCATCAATTGCCTGACAACAATTTTTTAAAAGCGGCAATCCTAAAATTATAAGGAGGTGCTGAAATGAAAAAAAGGCTTTTTACTCCTTTTATCATAGCTGCGCTTGCAGCCAGCGGGTGCCAATATGATCAAGAAGGAAAAGGTCTATATAATGAAAACGGGAATACGGTAAACGTGGCAGAAAGAAATGATAATTATAACAGCAATAAAGATTCAGACAGCTTTGGATATGTCCGGCATCAAAAAAGTCCAACAGCCGGAATAGAGAAAGCCACAGTAAAAACTCCTGTCATCAATCGGGAACAATTAGCAGACGTAATCGGAAGGCTTGCCGTCCAGCTTCCAAATGTTCATGATGCTGCTACGCTCGTAACAGATGAAGAAGTTCTTATAGCGTATAAAACCGATTCAAACAACAAATTTGAAACAGCTGACCAAGTGAAAAAGACAGCTGCATCCATTGTTCCGCGTTATTTTCATATTTATGTAACCGATAATCCTAATCTGTTTAAAGAAATCGAATCATACAGCACTCTTGATGGAGAGTCTCCAAATATTAACCGCAATTTAAACCAGACCATTCAGCGCATGTTAAAGTCTCCCCAAGGAAGAAAATTGAATGCTGGTGAAAATGCAAATGGCGAAGGATTCGGAGAAATGAACGAAAGTATTGATCACGACATAAAAGATCAATGAAATAAACGTTGATGCATAGGTGAATTTTTTAGAGGTTATTTACCTATTTTTATTAAAACGGGCCGTCAAGAAATTCTTGACGGCTCTGTGGCTTTAAGCTTTTGCCTGCCGCTGTTTGGCTGCCTCATTTACTTGTTCATCAGCATGATAAGACGAACGGACTAACGGACCTGCCTCGCAATGGCTGAATCCTTTTGACAAAGCAATTTCTTTTAATTCTGCAAATTCATCTGGATGGTAAAATTTTTGAACTTTTAAATGTTTTTTCGTAGGCTGCAAATATTGTCCGATTGTGATGATGTCAACATGATTTGCACGAAGGTCGTCCATCGCTTCGATAATTTCTTCTTTCGTTTCCCCAAGCCCGATCATAATGCTTGATTTTGTCGGAATATCCGGATTGATTTCTTTTGCTCTCCGCAAAAACTCCAAAGAACGTTCATAGGTTGCACGAGCGCGAACCCTTGGGGTTAAGCGCCGAACAGTTTCAATATTATGGTTTAAAATATCAGGTTTAGCGTCCATTAATGTTTTTAAATTTTCGTACACTCCGCCCATGTCAGATGGAAGAACTTCTATTGTAGTAAATGGATTTTTTTTGCGCACAGCACGAACCGTTTCAGCAAAAACGGCTGCTCCGCCATCTTTCAAATCATCACGGGCAACTGCAGTGATGACAACATGCTTTAAGTTCATAATGCGGACGGAATCCGCTACACGCTCCGGCTCTTGCCAATCAAGCTCGGTTGGCAGTCCTGTTTTCACTGCACAGAAGCGGCATGCGCGTGTACAAACGCTTCCTAAAATCATAAATGTTGCCGTTCTTCTCACTGCCCAGCATTCATGAATATTGGGGCATTTCGCTTCTTCACAAACCGTATGAAGCTTTTGCTCGCGCATCAATTTTTTTAACCCTGTGTAATTCTCGTTTGTATTTAATTTTATTTTAAGCCATTCAGGTTTTCGTAAACTTTCTTCTTTTTGAGCCATTTTTCATCATCTCCAATATGTAATCATTAAAAAAATAAAGATGATACACTATAGTCAATTTAACATAAGGAAAGATATTGGACAAGAAAAAGGAATTTTATATTCCTTCAATTTCCAGCCATTGAAACTTTACTTTTTTCTTACACTAAGACATGACATGATGGAAAGGAGTTTATCAATTGTGGTTCTCAGAAAAATGTTATTATTGGCTGCACTTTTATCTTTATTTTCCAGCCATGCCAATGCGTCCAGTCAATTAACTGAACAACAAATAAATCATTTGCGAATGAGCCTGTATAAAAAGGTGGAAGCCATCACCCAGATTCCTTGGTATGTATTGGCTGCGTGCGACCAATACGAACGAAACGTCAGAAAAATAAAAAATGATATCCCAAAACAAAAAGGAGTTATTGGCATTTACATTCCTCCTGATAAATGGGCTGGGACAGCCAATCCGAATTTGAACGACCAAAATCCGGTTAGCATTCAGCTGTTCGGGGGAATCGGAATGGATGGAAACGGCGACGGCAAAGCGCAAATGGATCATGATGAAGATGTCTTATATAGTTTTGCACATTTTTTATCAAAATATGGTAATGATATAGAAAATTTAAAAATTGGTTTATGGTCTTATTATCACCGTGATAAAACGGTCGGAATTATTTTAGGTCATATGAAATTGTTCAAACATTTCGGGCATCTGCAATTAAACGAGCATGCTTTTCCTCTTCCCGTCAGAACTGATTACAGCTACCGTGACACATGGGGAGATGCGCGCGGATGGGGCGGCCGGAGAATTCATGAAGGCACAGATATATTTGCACATTATGGCGTACCGGTTCGTTCCACTTGCTACGGAATTGTCGAAATGAAAGGCTGGAATCGCTATGGGGGCTGGAGAATCGGTATTCGGGACATTCAGAATACGTACCATTATTTTGCACATTTAAACGGCTTTGCCAAAGACATTCACGTTGGACAAATCGTAAAACCGGGGCAAATCATCGGTTCTGTCGGAAGCAGCGGCTACGGCCCTCCAGGAACATCTGGCAAATTCCCGCCGCACTTGCATTACGGGATGTATAAAGACAACGGTAAAACCGAGTGGTCTTTTGACCCTTATCCGCATTTAAAACTATGGGAACGGCTTGAATGGCAAAAAGAAAAAAAATAAAGAGCCCGCACCAACTCAGGAACGGGCTCTTTATGAATCAATTTTATGTTTTTTACTCGACTGAATGGCAATTGCTTGCGGCTATATCGCTGATCAAATGATAGAAAATACTTTTTCATGTCTGTTGAAAAAAAATCCATTAAGGAATACATCTTATTTAAATTCATAGATGGTACGTTTTGGAAACTTCTTTCATCTGTACACTATAGATGAGCAATAATCATTCTTTTATAAAAAGATAATGGTTGTTTTTTATTTTTCTACCATTTTCAATAGTGCTTCTTTGCCTGTCATCCCTGCTTTAATGCCAATTGCCTCCGCTTCTGTTGTGACTGATTCCAATGGGGCTTCAAGAAGCTGCTCAATTGTCCTCACTCCGACAGCGCGGCCGGCAATAATTTTTCTCTCTTTTAATTTTTCATTCAATAAGGCTACATCAAGCGCACCGCACATAATATAACCTTTTTCGGCTGTAACAGCCATGAAATTCGTTTTTGGCAGCTGAATGGTAATGGCGGTAAATTGATGATCACCAATTTTAACCGGCGATACAGATACCATAAAATACCCTCCTTCCCTACTTCACTTTATGAAAGGAAAGGTGATGTTGACAAAAATTTATTGATGGATTTGCAGGAACTGTTTCGATAATTTCCAAGCAAGTACATCTCTTAGCAATTCAGGCATGAAGTATATTTTATTCTTTACACGGCTTAATTGCGGATATAATGGACCTAATGTAAACATATCAATAGTTGCCACTGCATACACATGATTTTGATCAAGATGTTTTCCATTTACAAAGATCTTTTTCACATGTTCCTTGCCATCTTCCAACGTTTCCATGACCGTTTCAATGCCGTCAAAAACCATACGCCCCATTACTTTGCCTCTGAAGCCTAATCCTTTAAGCTTCAATTGCTCCATTTCTTTTGTCCGTGCTTGTAAAATAACTTCTTTTAATTGATCGCCTTGAACCATGATTTTACAAGGATTAATCGGATGAGGACAAATCCGGTGCAAATCGCCTTTTGTGACGAGTCCTTTCGGAAGCGATTCAAGCAATACTCCGGCATTCACCATGGAAACTTCCCCATCGCACCATTCTTTTAAAGCGGAAGCCAACAGTTTTGCAAATGGTGAATCTGAAAACCAATCAATCCGTAATTCTTCTTTTAATTCCACAACAGCTTCGTTAAGTTTTTGAGCACTTTCAGCTTTTTTTTGATCAAGCCACTTTATAGTAAAAACATCTTCTTTTTCAATCGTTTTCGTTTCAATAATCTCCGCTTTTTTATTTACCAGCTTCTTTTGAGCAGAGTCGATCTTAAGTTCAATATGTCCAAGCCACTGTCCAAACTTTCCTGCTCCCGCCAAAAGCGTATTGCCTACAAGCTTTCCACGATCAAGCACATGATGTGTATGGGCTCCTAATATAACATCGATATCAGGAAATTGTTGAGCAATCCATTCATCATCGGATATTCCAAGGTGTGATAAAAGAATGATAACATCTGCTTTGCCCCGGATTTCCTCCAATGTTTCTTTTATATTTGCCATCGGTTCTGTTATCATCCACCCTAACTGACGGTAAAATTGCTCAAAGCAAACCGTTACGCCTAAAATACCGATTCGGACTCCATTTTGTAAATGTTTAATCACATAAGGCTTTGCCCATTTTGGTCTAGTACCGTCTAAGTAAAATAAATTAGACACAATGACAGGGAATTGTGCATGATTATACAGCCGATCCAATGCTTCAAAAGGAAGAGTAATTCCTTCATTATTTCCAATCGTTATTGCATCTGGAGTTAAATGATTCAGCAGCTCAACATTTGCGACTCCCCCGGTCGCTTCAGTAATTGGGTGAAAGCGATCGACGTGATCGCCGATATCGAATAAAAAAACAGTTTCGTTTTTACTTTTATGAATATGTTTTTTTGTTTTTAGATAATGAACGATTTTCGGCCAATTTTCAAAATGACTGTGCAGATCATTCGTATGATATATATGAACCGTCTCAATCAAAGTCGCTCTCTCCTTCAGTGGGATACTTTTCAAAACACTCAAATAAATCAAGCTGCCTTGGCGCTAAATCATGATATGTAATTCCTAACTTTTTCATCAGTTCTTTTCCATTGTCCGCCGCGTCTCCGCCCGAGTTGTTGTTGAAAATGAGATAGAGATCTTTAGTTTGCTTTTTCAGCATTTTTATGTGTCCTTTCCATTCATCAAGCTCTTGTTCATTATATCTATATAAATATCGTACTTCACGCCAATTCCCTTCTTTTGGCCTCAGCCATCCATGAACATTTCGTCCATGAAATCTTACCAAGGTCTTTTCTCTATTCGTGCAATATAATACGGTCGGAACTGAATTTTCCCCTGCCTGCGGCTCATCACAAATGGTGTGAATCCACCCTTCCTTCTCCATGAATTGAAGCGTTTTTTCATAATATGTAGGAAGGAACCAGGAGCGGTGGCGAAATTCTAGTGCACAAGGGGCATCCTTCATTTGCTCTTTGCACCATCGCAAGAAATCAACATTTTCTCTTTTGCAGTGAAACCAAGGGGGAAATTGAAAAAGAACCATTGCCAATTTATTCGCTTCTTGAAAGGGCTGAATCATTTTATAAAAAGCAGCGAACATTTCTGAGCGGCTTTCGAAAGATCCTAAGCCTGTTTCGTGTCCAGTCATTCCTTTATACGCCTTTACAATGAATTGAAAATTTTGGGGCGTCTCGTTCACCCATTTTCGAACGTTTTTCTCAGGCTGTATCGAATAAAAAGTGGAATCGACCTCAACAACAGGAAAATGTCCTGCATAAATCGTTAATTTATCATTCGATGATGTTCCGGATGGATAGAGAGAATCATGATCTCCCCAACCTGTCAAGCCTATGTAAATCATTTCTTACTCCTATCAATGTAGTCTTTATATACTCATCATAATACAGCATCGAAAAAGATTCACGATTTAAGCACTTTTTTGTTATAAAAGGCTGGCAGTATTTTTGGACATTGTATTTATAACAACAATAAAAATAAAGAGTTTTGCAACAAAAAAGTTCAAATATCTCATCCTGTACAGTTGCTGATCGAAAAAACAGGTAAAGTAAAGATGTTATAAGGATCTATGATCAGGAAAAAATTCACAGATTCATCATTTACAACTTGAAAAAGCTGATGCTGCCAATTGGACTACTTCAGATAGAAAAATTACAGAAAATGGTATAATAAACATATAAGAGCACAGTTTGGCCAAATGATAAAATACACCGTATTCGACAATTTTAGTAACCTCATACAACTGTAAAAGGATTTCCACAGAAAGATTGTTAGTCCTTGTTGGATGAATGATAAAAGGAGTGATAGCCACAACATGTCAGTACGAATCAAAATGACTTTAGATGCTTTGAATAAAAGACTAGATGAAAAGAATATGCTGGTTGTTCAAAATGAAGAAGGATTTTTAGGAAAACTACAATTTCGTTTCAATCCCCCTGCAATAGAAGAAGAAATCAAGAAGCTGCCTTTTAATATTCCTGTGACTATGAAGACTTTCTGAAAATATGTAATGGTGCTACATTATTTGATGATCCTGAAAACGGAGGTGGACTGCAATTATTATCTATCGAAGAGATACTAGAGGATTATCAATATATTGATTATCCTTCAGATTGGTTTCCTATTGGATATGGCTACGATGGCTGCCGGCTCATTATAGCTCCAGCTCCCGAAAGAAAAGGATATCTTTATTGGCTTGACAACGGCGGAAGTTTGGACGATCCGTTTGGGTTTCTAAACCTGACTTTTGAAAAATGGTTTGATTACTTTATAGTAGCCCAAGGTAGTAAGTTTTGGGAATGGACATGTGATTTTAATAGGTAAATTATCGCTTAGGGCTAAATATATTTTGATCGTATAAATGAGTTTGCTTCTTCTTTATGAAAGGATCTCATTAAAAAGGATGCGGCTTCAGAAAATGACGCGCAATACACATGTATTGAGGTGGTTGTGTTGAAGATCGTGAAAGAAGCCGTGATTGTTTCTCTTGTACTCCATAATTATATATTTTAGGAACAGTTATATTTGGCCAACATCTTATACTCCTAATATGATGAATTTTTATTAGGAGATGAAATTACTGCAAATAATATAGCATTTGGTTTTATCAATCCATTATTTTTCTTGTTATCTTTTATTCTCCTTGCAGTAATTTGCGGCTCGGTTTTATTTTTGTATGAGAAGATGTTCAAGCCTCATAGAAAAACGTAAGCCATCATTTATGGTGTTCTAGAGGAGAGGGGCAAGCGAAATTTTAAAGCCTTCTGATTCTTCTTTCTCACAGCCACTATTGGCATTGGAGAAAAGCTGTTATGCAATGTAAACTATTAGAAATAGTCCGGTGAGTGACGTTTCCTGCTTGTGACCGCCACAGAAGTGTGCAAACATGCAAACTCCCTGTTTTTTCTTTACATGATGCTCTCCTTTAGCTGGAGCGAAAGATTAAGATACTAAAGCATAAAAATACCGCTGACACATATCTCCATGTGACCAAGAAAATTGAGGACGAGGCACTGGAGTTGTATTAACGGTATAATACAAACATGAATATCTAATTTTTGTGGGTGAATTGTGGGACTGTCCGAAAAGTCAAATCCCCATTGAAAACAAAAAATTATAAACACCGATATATCAACTTTTCTAAAATAATGGGGGCGTCAATAAGCCGTAAAAACGACTTATTAGACACCCCCTTAGTATTATAAGGATTATCCAATACTTCCTTCCATTTCAAACTTGATGAGGCGGTTCATTTCAACGGCGTATTCCATTGGCAGCTCTTTTGTGAATGGTTCAATGAATCCCATAACGATCATTTCGGTTGCTTCCTCTTCAGAAATGCCGCGGCTCATGAGATAAAACAGCTGCTCTTCAGATACTTTCGATACTTTTGCTTCATGTTCCAAAGATATATTATCGTTTAGGATTTCATTATATGGAATCGTGTCGGAAGTTGATTGGTTATCCATGATTAATGTGTCGCATTCAATGTTTGCACGTGCTCCATCTGCTTTCCGACCAAAATGGACAATACCTCGGTACGTTACTTTTCCACCTTGTTTCGAGATCGATTTCGAAACAATCGTAGATGAAGTATTCGGCGCTAAATGAAGCATTTTCGCTCCTGCATCTTGATGTTGACCTTTACCGGCAAGGGCAATGGACAATGTCATGCCCCGTGCACCTTCACCTTTCAATACGACTGCAGGATATTTCATAGTTAATTTCGAACCGATGTTTCCGTCAATCCATTCCATTGTTGCATTTTCTTCACAAACCGCACGTTTCGTTACTAAGTTATACACATTGTTTGCCCAGTTTTGAATCGTTGTATAGCGGCAATAGGCTCCCTTTTTCACAATGATTTCTACAACAGCACTGTGCAGCGAGTTAGTTGTGTAGACAGGCGCCGTACATCCTTCAACATAATGAACGTGGGCACCTTCATCAACTATAATTAACGTACGTTCAAATTGTCCCATGTTTTCTGAATTAATTCGGAAATATGCTTGCAAAGGCGTATCAACTTTTACTCCAGGCGGAACGTAAATAAATGAACCCCCTGACCAAACTGCAGAGTTTAAAGCGGCAAATTTGTTATCAGTCGGCGGAACGACCGTCGCCCAATATTTTTTAAAGATGTCCTCGTTTTCTTTTAAGGCGCTGTCTGTATCTTTAAAAATGATGCCCATTTTTTCAAGGTCTTCTTTCATATTGTGATACACAACTTCTGATTCGTATTGGGCAGAAACACCTGCTAAATATTTTTGTTCCGCTTCAGGAATTCCGAGCTTATCAAAAGTGCGTTTAATTTCTTCTGGAACTTCATCCCAAGAACGTCCTGAGTGTTCAGAAGGTTTTACGTAATAAGTAATTTCATCGAAATCTAAAGCAGACAAATCGCCGCCCCATTGAGGCATTGGCATTTTATAAAAATGGTCTAAAGCTTTCAAGCGGAATTGCAGCATCCACTCAGGCTCATTTTTCATTTTCGAAATTTGTTCAACAATTTCTCTTGTCAATCCGCGTTCTGCTCGGTATATAGAAACGTCTTTATCGACAAAACCATACTTATAATCGCCTATTTCAGGCATTTTTTTCGCCATACTTTCTCACTCCAATCTAATTTAATTTTATCACTCGACTTCAGATCGCACACCTTTTTCCATCGCTTTCCAGGCAAGCGTTGCACATTTGATTCGAGCTGGAAATTTTGAAACGCCTTGCAATGCTTCAATATCTCCTAAATCAATATCATCATCGTATTCCTTGCCTTGCATCATATCGGAGAAGATTTTAGAAAGCTTAAGAGCATTTTCAATCGTTTGTCCTTTGATCGCTTCGGTCATCATGGATGCCGATGACATCGAAATGGAGCAGCCTTCCCCTTCAAACTTCGCATCGATGACTTTTCCATCTTCAATTTTCATTGTCAAATGAATTCTATCACCGCAGGTTGGATTGTTCATGTCAACCGTAACGCTGTCTTGAAGAGAGCCTTTATTTCTAGGATTTTTATAGTGATCCATAATGACTTGACGATACAATGTGTCAAGATTATCAAATGACATTGCCGAAATACTCCTTTGTTTTTTGAATTGCGCGAATGAATAAATCAATTTCTTCTTCAGTATTATATAGATAAAAGCTCGCCCGTGCTGTCGCTGATACTTCTAAGCATTTCATCAATGGCTGGGCGCAATGGTGCCCGGCTCGGATCGCAATACCTTCCGCATCCAGAACAGTTGCCACATCGTGAGGATGAATGCCTTCGAGGTTGAAGGTAACGAGCCCAGCCCGTTCTTTCGGTCCGTAAATTGTCATGCCTTCAATATTTGAGCATTGCTCCAATGCATATTGTGCAAGTCTATGTTCATGATTGAAAATATTCTCAAGCCCAATTTCTTCCAAAAAGTCAATTGCTGCGGCTAATCCAACTGCTCCGGCAATAATTGGTGTACCAGCTTCAAATTTCCATGGGAGCTCCTTCCATGTAGATTCATATAAACCGACAAAATCAATCATCTCTCCGCCGGTTTCAACCGGTTCCATATTTTCGAGCAGCTCTTTTTTTCCGTATAGAACACCGATTCCTGTCGGAGCACACATTTTATGTCCCGAGAAAGCAAGAAAATCACAATTTAAATCTTGAACATCAATTTTCATATGTGGTGCTCCTTGAGCAGCATCTACGACAAGAACAGCTCCGTTTTGATGAGCAATTTCGCCTATTTCTTTTACTGGATTGATCGTGCCAAGAACATTGGATACGAGCGCAATCGAAACAATTTTCGTATTGGCTGTAATCGTATTTCGAACATCACTTAACGAGATAGTTCCGTCTTCTTTTAGTGGTATATATTTTAACGTAGCTCCTGTTTCTTTTGCAACTTGCTGCCATGGAATTAAATTGGCATGATGCTCCATGTACGTAATGACAATTTCATCGCCTTCATTTAAATTGGCCCTTCCATAGCTCTGTGCCACCATATTTAGTCCTGTTGTTGTTCCCCGTGTAAAAATAATTTCCTGGACGGATTTTGCGTTAATAAATTGACGAACTCTTTCCCGTGAACCTTCATAGGCATCTGTAGCTTTTGTACCAAGTGTATGAACACCGCGATGCACATTTGAATTGTACTCGCGGTAGTATTTTGTGATTGCATCAATGACGACATTTGGCTTTTGCGATGTTGCAGCATTATCCAAATAAACTAAATCGCGGCCGTTGACCTTTTGACTAAGGATCGGGAACTGTTTGCGAATTTCTTTAATATCCATTACCGAACTTTCCTTTCAATAACCTCTGTCAATTGGTTTTTTACACTTTCAATCGGCATTTGTCTTACAACAGGATCTAAAAATCCATGAATAATTAATCGCTCAGCCTCCGATTTTGAAATTCCTCTGCTCATTAAATAGTAGAGCTGAATCGGGTCAACACGTCCCACAGATGCGGCATGGCCGGCGACAACATCATCTTCATCAATGAGCAAAATCGGATTTGCGTCTCCTCTTGCCTTTTCACTTAACATTAAAACGCGGGATTCCTGCTCAGCATTTGATTTCGATGCACCGTGCTCAATTTTGCCGATGCCGTTAAAAATGGACGTCGCACTGTCTTTCATAACACCATGTTTTAAAATGTTGCCTTCGGTATGTTTGCCAAAGTGAACGACCTTCGTCGTAAAGTTTTGAATCTGGCTTCCTCTCCCAACAACAACTGTTTTTGTATCGCCTATAGAACCGTCTCCGACAAGATTTGTTGTGTTTTCAGAAATCGTATTGCCGTCATTCATTAATCCTAATGCCCAAAGAATTTTTGCATCGCGTCCAGCAACCCCGCGGCGGTTCACATATGTTGTGATGTTTTCAGTCAGATTGTCAACCGCACCGTAAGAAACTTTCGCATTAGTATTGGCGATAACTTCGGTAATTAAATTAAACACAGCACCCTCTGTTTCGGTGGTCGAGATGTAGTTTTCGACATACGTAACAGAACTATTATCATCCGCAACGATGATCACATGATTAAACAAATTGGCTTCAGGGTTTTCATGTATAAAAACCGCCTGAAGAGGCTTTTCCACTTCTACATTTTTCGGCACATACACAAAGACCCCGCCGTTTAAATAGGCTGCGTGCAAAGCTGTCAGCCGATGTTCATCAATTTTTACTCCATCTTTCATAAAATATTGCTGAAGCAAGTCTCCGTGTTCCTTCGCAGCCGTGTGAATGTCAGTAAAAATAACTCCTTTTTCTTTCAAATCTTCAGAGACTGTCAAAAAAGCAGGCGTATTGTCACGTTGTATATAGAGATTTTTATGTTCTTCATCTGCGTCAATAAGCGTTTTTACTTCTTCCGGCAGCTCATCAAGAGAAGATAGAGTGCTGCTGGAAACGACATGTTTAGAAAACTGAGAGAAATTCCATTTGTCGATTTTTGTTTTATCCGGCTTTGGCAATGGAAGCTCTTCAGCTTTTGCAAGAGCAAGCAAGCGAAGATCTTTCAGCCAGTCCGGTTCACCTAACTGTTTGGAGAAATTTTCTATATATTTCTGGTCAAACGGTAGTTTCGTTTCTACAGTCATTTTGATCCTCCTAACACTTACGCTTCTTGCCCTACTGTTTCGTCTTCGATGCCTAATTCCTTTTTAATCCAGTCATATCCTTCTGCTTCAAGACGCTGAGCTAGTTCTGCTCCGCCGGATTTCACGATTCTTCCTTGCATCATAACATGAACAAAATCCGGTGTAATATAGTTTAACAAACGTTGATAGTGTGTAATAATCAAGCAGCCAAACTCAGGGCTCCGCATTTCGTTGATACCTTTGGAAACAATTTTCAACGCATCAATATCTAAGCCTGAATCAATTTCGTCCAAGATGGCAATCTTAGGCTCAAGCATCATTAATTGAAGTATTTCATTCCGCTTTTTCTCACCGCCCGAGAATCCTTCATTTAAATATCGCTGCGCCATCCCTTGATCCATTTCAAGAAATTCCATTTTTTCATCCATTTTGCGAATAAATTTCATTAAAGAAATTTCGTTGCCTTCGCCTCGGCGGGCGTTGATAGCTGAACGCAAGAAATCAGCATTTGTGACTCCGCTGATCTCACTTGGATATTGCATGGCAAGAAAAAGTCCTGCACGCGCACGCTCATCTACTTCCATCTCAAGCACATCTTGTCCGTCGAGAGTTATGGATCCTTGTGTCACTTCATATTTTGGATGTCCCATGATCGCGGAGGAAAGAGTTGATTTTCCTGTTCCGTTCGGCCCCATGATCGCATGAATTTCTCCGCCTTTTATTTCAAGGTTCACACCTTTTAAAATTTCTTTCCCTTCTACGGAAACATGCAAATCTTTAATCGTTAATGTAGATCCTGACATAACCAATACCTCCATTAATCTATAGGTCAAATATTAATATCATTCTCAATTTATTCTCATTATTATTTTATAACAAATTAAAAGTGAATACAACCTTTTAATATCTCACAACATTATTCATATTACCAAATTTTTAGGAACAAAGTATATAGTCATCTTAGTATCATTCAAACAAACTTGTTGTATGTATTCAATAAAAAGAAAAACCAGTCTTTGCCGACTGGCTGATTTAGTTTAGCGTAGACAAAAACAATTTCCCTTTCAGATTAGCTGTTACAATTTGGCTGCTGCGGTAATTTCGTTCTCTTTTTCTTTCAACCTTCATTCGCTTCTTATGTGTTCTCCTATATTCGTTATATCCCATTCCGTGAAATTGATGCATTGCTTTTTCCATTTCAGACGTAAATTTAATGTCTATCATTTCTTGGTTTAAATAAATAATGAACCAATCCTTTCATTTTTTATACAATTTAATGTTAGCAATGATTACAGCTTGCAAGCAACCTGCTGTATCGCTGATTAAAACAGCTTAAAACCCATTTTAAGCCAATGAGAAAGGATTAAAGGTTCAATCTTACAAATGCTCCAAAATACTGAAAATTACATCTTTATTTGTTTTTCATGCAAAACATTCCGTTCTAAATGCGGCCGCTAAGCTCATCACAAGTCCTTCTTCGAAAGCTGGTGCAAATCCTGCTGCTTCATATATTTCCTTTCGGCTGCATTCCCGCTGGAGAGAAAAAATACAATATTCATCTTGCATTTGACACTGATCTTTCATGCTATTGATAGCTCAACCTTTTTGAAACAAGCAATTGTAAAATTATGTTGAGTAAATGCCCCATTCCCTTTCTTATGTTCTGCTGAAGCGCTTAATTGAAATGAACAGCACTTTCTATTTGCTTTTTTGTCGGCATAAATTTCACCTAAGTTCGTACGTTTTTTCTCAAATGAAATTTTGTCCAAACAATACCAGCTCAGCTTGGTCCAAAAAAAGAAGCTGCGCGTAAATATGCACAGCTTCCCAATTGATTATTCAGCAGGAATAACGGAGCCTTGATAATTTGTTTGAATAAATTCTTTAATTTCATCTGATTGTAACACTTCTACAAGAGCTTTAATTTTTTCAGAGTCTTTATCTTCACTGCGGACAGCAATGACGTTTACATACGGATTGTCTTTTGGCGATTCAAGAGCAATGGCATCTTTTGATGGGTCAAGTCCTGCATCCAGAGCAAAGTTCCCGTTAATTAATACAGCGTCGCCTTCATTGTTTTCATAAGCTTTCGTCAACATTGGCGCTTCGATGTCTGTTTTGAATTTCAAATTCTTTTTGTTTTCTGCTATGTCATCAACTGTCGCTTTCGTTTTATCAACGCCATCTTTCAGCTTAATTAAACCTTTTTCCTCCAGCATTGACAGCATGCGTCCATGGTCAGCAACTGAGTTACTCATGATAATAGTAGCTCCATCCGGAAGCTCCTCTAAAGATTTATATTTTTTTGAATATACGCCAATTGGCTCAATATGAATTCCGCCGGCATTGACAAAATCATATCCATGTTCTTGTTTCTGTGCTTCAAGGTAAGGGATATGCTGGAAGTAGTTTGCATCAATATCCTTTTCCGCTAAAGCTTTATTCGGCAATACATAATCAGTGAATTCTTCAATTTCCAATTTATATCCTTTTTTCTCAAGAAGCGGTTTTGCTTCCTCTAAAATTTCTGCATGTGGAACAGGAGATGCGCCAACTTTAATTACTTCATTTTTCTCATTGTCAGAGCCGCCGGAGCTGCCTCCCTGATTACTACCACCTCCGCAAGCAGAAGCAAATATCATCGTCGCACCTAAAACAGTCGCTAAAAGCCATTTTTTCATATTATTCTCCTCCTTCGTTTAACGCTTATCAATTGCTCTTGTAATCATATCGCCGATCAATTGGATGATAAATACAATAATCAATATGAGTACAGTTGCAACAAATGTTACATCACTATGATTACGCTGAAATCCCTCTAAATAGGCAAGGTTTCCAAGACCACCGGCACCAATGGCGCCTGCCATGGCTGTATAACTTACCAATGCAATTGCTGTGACAGTTATTCCTGAAACTAAAGCAGGCATCGATTCTGGAAGCAGTACCTTGAAAATAATTGTGCTCATTGTAGCTCCCATCGATTTTGCAGCTTCAATCACCCCCTTGTCAACTTCCCTCAGTGCAATTTCCACCATCCTTCCATAAAAAGGCGCAGCACCAATGATGAGTGCAGGAAGTGCAGCATTAGCCCCTAAAATGGTACCAACGATTGCTTTTGTAAAAGGAAGCAGCAAAATGATCAAAATAATGAAGGGAATTGAACGGAATACATTGACAACTGCTGCAACAAACGAGTGGATAAACCGATTTTCCCACATGTTCCCCTTTGACGTTAAAAACAATAAAAGACCTAAAATAATTCCGAGAAAAAATGTAGCAAATACAGAAACAGCTGTCATATAAACCGTTTCATAAGTTGCATCAATGACTTTGTCCCATTTTACATTTGGCAACAATGTCTCAAACATTCGCAATCACCTCCAGCTCCACTTGTTGATTGCGAATAAATTCAATGGCTTGTTCAACTGTAGTTTCATCTCCATCAAAATGGATGATTAACGTCCCGTAGGATCCACTTTGAGTTTGTGAAATTTTCCCTTGCAAAATATTAACCTCTACATCGAACTCTTTAATGATTTTTGAAATCATAGGCTGCTCCGCTCTGTCTCCTACAAAGGTAAGTTTGACAACCTTTCCATGCTTGTACTTTTCAAGCAGGTAATCAATCGTTTCCATTGTTTCATCAGGTTCTGTAACTTGTTTAACAAATCGTTTTGTAATGTTAGCCTTCGGATTTCGGAAAACCGTCAACACATCACCATGTTCAACAATCTTCCCGTTTTCCATCACAGCCACTCTATGACAAATTTTTCGAATTACATGCATTTCATGGGTGATCAAAACAATCGTTAAACCTAATCGCTTGTTAATATCTACAAGCAAATCTAGGATGGAATCAGTCGTTTGAGGGTCTAAAGCAGAAGTCGCCTCATCGCACAAAAGAACTTTCGGATTGTTCGCAAGAGCTCTTGCAATGCCGACTCTTTGTTTTTGTCCTCCACTCAATTGCGAGGGATATGCATCTTCTTTTCCTTCTAAACCTACTAGTTTAATAAGTTCATCAACTCTTTTGAGCCGATCGCTTTTCTTCATGCCGGCAATTTCTAATGGAAAAGCGATGTTCTCCCGCACTGTTCTTGACCACAATAGATTAAAATGCTGAAAGATCATACTAATCTCTTTTCTGGCGGATCTCAGTTCTTTTCCTTTAATTTGGTCTATTCTTTTTCCCGCCACTTCAACTGTCCCATTTGTCGGCTTTTCAAGACCATTTAACAAGCGTATTAATGTACTCTTCCCAGCACCGCTGTATCCGATGATCCCAAAAATTTCTCCGCTCTGGATTTGAAGATCAACTTGATCGACAGCTTTTACTTGGCTATGATTCGTATGATAAATTTTTGTAACACCGTTGAGAGAAATCATGTTTACACCTTCTTTCACACATGCAGCAGCTTCGGTTTAATACTAAAAGCCTTCCTGCACAGCTGCAGAAAGGCACGATTACATTCAATTGACCTTCCTTTTTTTCAACGCAATTGTAGACAAAGCTTTATTGTACATGTGCACCCGCTATTTTTCTATTAAAACATTATTTTAAACAATACAAACTAACTGGGAGAGATTGTACCATTCAACAAACATTGTGTCAATATATTCTTTTCCGATATCTTTACTCTATTTTAACCTGTTAGGCCAATAAAGACAAGACAGATTCTAATCTTAAAATATCCCGAAATCTCCCCTCAACTTTTACTGCTTTCAATTTCATTAGTTGTTGGAGCTTTAGCTGGCCTGTAATGAGCTCTTCCATTTGCTCTTCATTTCCTATAATTTTTACATCAATGGATTCGATATTTCCATCAACTCGTCTTAATCCTTCCAAATCCAATTGATAACAATAAATGCTTTGGCCAAACTCAAAAGCAATAAACATAGGACGTGCCGGAAATAAAGGCTTTAAAAAATGATGATCATTTGCCTTTTCTAATAAAAAATCAAACATTGACAACCCCCCAGCAAATATTTTATTTTACTCATTCTTTCTAGCTTTCCTTCTTCCTGCTGGGAGTTGTCGACGCTTTCTAGAAAAAACTGACATATTTCTCAGGAAATATAATTATATGGTAGAAAAACTTTTTAACTTTTGATATAAATAGTCAATAGAATGAAACGCATATATTTTTTCGGCAATTTGTCCTTTCTCAAAGATCAATAAACATGGAACACTTTCAATTTTCCATTTTTCAGCAAATTCAGGGATATAATTCAAATCTTTCGTATATATGTTTATGGAAGGAATGATTTTTTCTACAATTTCCAGCATGCTTTTAGCTAATTTACACGTCCCGCAAAAAGGTGTATATAAAAATATAATGGTTTGCTCTTCATCGCTAATCGCATCTAATTGCTCTTTTGTTATTTCAATCATTGAACACACTCCACATTTATGATAAATATCTTGCATGTACATCAATATTTGCTCTCAGCAAAACGGCGGCAATATGCTGTTCAGGTGCGGATGCAACTTGACGGTACATTTTGTCTATATATAAATGGTTGGCTTCCGGAAGCTCCCGCTTAATTTGTTTTCTCAATTTTTCTCCTGCTTCATCTGCATCGACTAAAATATAAACATCCTTGAAAAATAAGCTTTCCGCCAATTCATCGAGCTTGGACAAGCTTAACGTGCCATTTGTACAAATAATCTCAGCAGGTTCATTAATAATTTTCTCTACTTTTTTCTTATCAGACTTTCCTTCAACAATGATAACTTTCTCAATTTCTATCAGTGCCATTGTTATCACCTGCTTATAGATGCTTTTTGATATATACTTATTCTAAATGAAGTGGTTGATTCCTTCACACAAAACACTTTGATTGTCCGCACTTTTCCATTTATAAAGAAAAGGAAACCCCCTTCTCAAAGGGAGACGGGGGTTTCATATTAGTCTTCTTTTACCATTTCTTCATATTCTTCAGCTGTCATTAATTTTTCAACATCTTGAATGTCATTTGGTTCAACAACAATCATCCAAGCCTTTTCATAAGGAGATTCATTTACATATTCAGGATTGTCATCCAATTCCTCATTCACTTCAACAACTTTTCCGCTGATAGGGGCATAAAGCTCAGAAACTGTTTTCACTGATTCAACGCTTCCGAAAGGTTCGTCAGCGACTATTTCATCTCCAACTTCTGGAAGTTCAACAAATACGATGTCACCGAGTTCAGACTGCGCAAAATCAGTGATCCCAATTCTTACTTTGTCACCTTCCACCTTTACCCATTCATGCTCTTCAGAATAACGCAATTCTTTTGGTGTATTCAATGTCATTCCCTCCAATTATCATTTTTATATAAGAATTCTATTTAAATAGAATCTTTTATAAATTTAATTTCCCCAAATCTTCTCAAATTCCTCTTCTTTAAAGCCAACGGTCACCTTTTCCCCATTGGTAACAATCGGCCGCTTAATGAGCATACCGTCTGATGCGAGCAAATCAAAGAGCTCCTCATCTGTTGCTGTTTTTACTTTTTCTTTTAAACCTAATTGACGATATTTTTGACCGCTCGTGTTAAAAAACTTTTTTAACTCCAATCCGCTCTTTTCATAAAAGGATTTTAACTCTTCTTTAGAAGGAGGATTTTCCACGATATGTATTTCACGAAAATCAATTCCGTGATCTTCCAGCCATTTTTTCGCTTTTCTGCAAGTTCCGCACTTCGGATACCAGTACATTGTTAAAGCCATTCCTTCTCACCTCCTTCATACAACACCAATAATATTTTATCATATCCGATTTGGACAAACATAATAACTTGATCAATAAATTTTTGGAGCTGTCCAGAAAGTCAAATTCCCATTGAAAACAAAAAATTATAAACACCAATATATCAACGTTTCTAAAACATTAAAGGGGGCGTCAATTAGCCGTAAAAACGACTTATTAGACACCCCTAAGTCCCGCAGTTATACTATATATTTTTCCTCTTCAATCACTCTAGCTGCAATTTGGCGTTTTTTCTTAATGACATTTACAGGGATTTGTCGCATCAATTTTTTTAGAGCAGAGAGAAGAATCCGCAAGTCGTCTCCTTCCTCGATCGCAACAATCGTTTCTTTTGCATTCGCCTCTAATTCTTGAAACGCTTCTTGCACAAACACTTGTGTATAAAGAAGCTTCTGTTTATTCTTTTCTTCTCCTGAGTTCACAATGGCCTTTTCTGTGCGCAAAATAGCGGATTCCATCGCATAAACGTTATTTACCGCATCCGCGATATTTGCAAGAATCTCTTGTTCCTGCTGCAAGGATTGGCCAAATTTTTGAGCTGCAGCACCTGCCAGCAAAAGCGTCACTCTTTTCGCTTGTTTCAACAAATATTTTTCTTGCTCCAATACGCCATCGCCGATTTCTTCCGGCATCCATGTCAACAGTTCTTTTTGAAGGCTTTGTGCTTTTTGAAGAAGAGGTAGCTCCCCTTTCATTGCTTTTTTCAAAAACATTCCCGGAACAAGCAAGCGGTTGATTTCATTCGTTCCTTCAAAAATGCGGTTAATTCTGGAGTCGCGATAGGCCCTTTCCACTTCATATTCCGCCATGTATCCGTATCCGCCATGAATTTGAACTCCTTCATCCGCTATATAATCAAGCGTTTCAGAACCGAATACTTTGTTTAATGAGCATTCGATCGCATATTCAGCAATCGATTGGGCAACAGCATTTCCATCCTTTTGCTCTTCAGGTGTTAAATAACTCATCCGGTCATCAAACAATCCAACCGTTCGATAGACTGAGCTTTCCATTGCATAAAGCTTCAGCGCCATATTGGCCAACTTTTCTTGGATTAACGGAAATTGGGCTATCGGCCGTCCAAATTGTTTCCTTTGCACCGCATATTTGACCGACAATTCGATGATGCGCTTGCAGGCTCCGATTGCCCCGACGGCTAATTTGTATCGTCCGATATTTAAAATATTGAAGGCAATTTTATGCCCTTTGCCGATTTCCCCTAAAACATTTTCTTTTGGCACTAAAACGTTGTCTAAGATCAATGTCCTTGTTGAAGAGCTTTTGATCCCCATTTTCTTTTCCTCAGGACCTGTTGAAACACCCGGAAAATCTCTTTCAACAATAAATGCTGTGAAATGTTTGCCGTCCACCTTTGCATACACGATAAAAACATCTGCAAAAGCTGAATTTGTGATCCATTGTTTTTCTCCGTTTAAAATATAATGTGTTCCTGCCTCATTTAGCTTCGCTGTAGTTTTTGCACCAAGAGCATCTGATCCTGATCCTGGTTCCGTTAATGCATATGCAGCGATTTTTTCACCGACTGCAAGGCTGGGCAAATATTTTTTCTTCTGTTCTTCATTTCCAAACAATACAATTGGAAGCGAGCCAATGCCTACATGGGCTCCAAATGTAATTGAGAAGCCCCCTGCGCGGGAAAATTGTTCTGCAATAAGAGCAGAGCTTACTTTATCAAGACCTAGTCCGGAATATTCTTCTGGAATATCTGCTGCGAGCAGACCAAGTTCGCCAGCTTGCTTCAGCAATTTCACCGAAATATCAAATTCATGGTTTTCAAGACGGTCAATAAAAGGAACAACCTCGTTCAGGACAAAATCTTCAGCTGTTTTCGCAATCATTTTATGTTCTTCTGTACAGTCTTCCGGCGTGAAGATCCGATCAAAAGGAATTTCTTCCATGATGAAGCTTCCGCCCTTTATATAGGCCTCTGTTTTGTTTGCCACCCAATATTCCCCCTTTTGGATTCATAAATAAGTTCGAAGACTCCATGTCATTTTCCATCATGTTTAGAAAACCTAACCTTTTGGTTTTTTATAGAAGCTCGAAAACTCCCGCTGCACCCATTCCGCCGCCGATACACATCGTCACCAATCCAAATTGTTCATTTCTTCTTCTCATTTCGTGGATAAGAGTTAATGTCAATTTTGCACCTGTACATCCAAGAGGATGTCCAAGAGCTATGGCACCTCCGTTTACGTTTACTTTCTCTTCGTCTAATTTGAGTTCTCTAATTACTTGAATCGCTTGTGAAGCAAATGCTTCGTTTAATTCAATGAGTCCAATATCGGAAAGTTCAAGACCCGCTAATTCAAGCGCTTTTGGCACCGCAACGACAGGGCCTATTCCCATCACTTCAGGCGGCACTCCTCCTACAGCAAAAGAACGGAATTTGGCCAGCGGCTTTAGCTGAAGCTCTTCCGCTTTTTTTCGATCCATTACCATAACGGCAGCCGCTCCGTCGCTCATTTGCGAAGAATTTCCCGCCGTTACAGATCCGTTTACTGCAAATACCGGTTTTAAAGATGAAAGAACCTCTTTTGTTGTTTCTGGTCGAACCCCTTCATCTTTGCGAAATATTGTTTTTTTCTCCTGCAGCTTGTTATTAGCATCAACTGTTCGGTTCGTGATTTCTACAGGAACGATTTCTTCAGCAAATGCTTCGTTTTGAATTGCTAATGCTGCTTTTTGGTGGCTCCGCACAGCAAATTCATCTTGTTCCTCTCGACTGATATTGTATTTTTGTGCGACCTGCTCGGCTGTATGTCCCATGCTCATGTAATATTCAGGCGCTTCCTCGGCAAGCTTTGCATTTGGCCGCAATACATTTCCAGTCATTGGAACAAGACTCATTGATTCTGTTCCTCCTGCGATAATGACTTCCGCATGCCCAAGCATGATCCGTTCAGCTGCATAAGCAATAGCCTGCAGCCCTGAAGAACAAAACCTGTTAATGGTTATTCCCGGCACTGTATAGGGGAGCCCTGCCAGCGCCGCGATATTTCTTGCAATGTTTAAGCCTTGTTCTGCCTCAGGCATAGCACAACCAATAATGACATCATCAATATGTCCGTCATAGCTTCCGGCCCGCTTCAATGTTTCCTTTACTACTAATGCTCCTAAATCATCCGGTCGTATGTTGGCTAATGCCCCTTTTTTTGCTTTTCCAACCGGTGTCCTAGCACCAGCGACAATGACAGCTTCCCTCATTTTTCTAACTCCTTTCTGTCAGTTGCGCAGCGGTTTTCCTTTTAACAGCATGTGCTGCATCCTGGCTTGTGTTTTCGGTTCACCTATTAAACTTAAAAATGCTTCCCGTTCCAAATCGAGCAAATATTGTTCATCTACCTTTGTCCTGTATGGAAGCTTGCCTCCCGCAATCACATAGGCTAATTTTTTAGCAATCTTTACATCGTGCTCCGAAGCGTATCCCGATAAATAAAGATTTTGTGCCCCTAATATCATGGCGGCATATCCGGTCTCGCCAACTACCGGAATTTTTTTGCGGACAGGAGGACGGTATCCGCTTTCATATAAAAACAGCGCTTTTTGCTTCGCATCATACAGCAGGTGATCTTTATTGATGGTTATGGCGTCTGTCGGTTGAAGAAACCCGTTTTGCTGCGCTTCCTGTGCGGATTTGGACACCTTAGCCATGGCGATCGTTTCAAATGTTTTATTTGCGACCTTTTGCAAATCAATTTCAATATCATTGCCGATTTGGTCAAGAATTTTTATATACAGTTCTTTGTTTCCTCCCCCGCCCGGGATCAGTCCAACACCTGTTTCAACTAGGCCAATGTAAGTTTCCATAGCTGCTTGAATGCTTGAGGCAGGCAAACATACTTCCGCGCCGCCTCCCAATGTCATATGAAAAGGGGCCGCTACAACCGGCTTCGGACTATATTTAATTTTCATCATCGCTTGCTGGAACTTTCTTATCATCAGCTCAATTTCAAAATAATTTTCATCCTGCGCCTCCATTAACATAAACGCAAGGTTTGCGCCTACACAAAAGTGTTTTCCTTCATTGCCGATGACTAGCCCTTTATAATTTTTATCAACTTCGTCGATGGCAAAATCGATCATTTGCACAATATCATAGCCGATCGCATTGTTTTTCGAATGAAACTCGAGCAGTGCGATATCATCGCCGATATCGATTAAGCTTGCCCCGTTATTTTCTTTAATGATTGATTTTTCATTTTTCAACGATTGCACATGAATTTGTTTCATATTTGTTTGCAGCAGTCTGTACTCGCCCCGATGATAAAAATAAGTGGTGCCTTCGCTTTGCTTATAAAACGTTTCATTTCCATCCTTCAGCATTTGCTTGACCCATGCTGGCACTGTTCCGCCCTGCTGTTCAATGGTTTCAACCGATCGTTTTATCCCGATTGCATCCCACATTTCAAACGGTCCAAGCTCCCAGCCAAATCCCCACTTCATCGCTTGGTCAATGTCAACGATCGTTTCGGCAATGCTGTCCAGCTGTTCTGCGGAATAAAGAAGCGTTGGAATAAGAATTTTCCAAATAAGAGTGCCTGCACGGTCGTTCGAATAAACAACTGCTTTTAACTTCTCCCCGGTGCCTTTTTCACGTCTCGCTATTTCGATAGAATCGGCACGCAGTTTTTTTCTATTTTCATATTCCATCGTATTTACATTTAATTCTAAAATTTCTTTGCCCGTTTTTTTGTAGAATCCTTGCCCGGCTTTTGACCCAATCCAGCCGTTTTCATGCATTTTCTTCATAAAATCCGGGACACGAAAAATTTCTTTTTCTTCGCCATCCACTCTTTCATATACGTTGTTTACGACATGAAAAAACGTGTCTAAACCGACTACATCAAGTGTGTGGAATGTGGCGCTTTTTGGTCTGCCGATCAAAGGCCCTGTCACGGAATCAACTTCTCCGACAGAATAATTCCCTTTCAGCATTTCACGTACGGTTACAAGAAAACCATATGTTCCAATGCGATTGGCAATGAAATTCGGTGTATCCTTTGCGCAAACAACCCCTTTGCCAAGAACATCTTCACCAAATCTCTTCATAAATGCTACAACTTGTTCGTCAGTATCTTTTGTTGGAATAATTTCGAGCAGCTTCAAATAGCGTGGCGGGTTAAAAAAGTGAGTGCCTAAAAAATGTTTGCGGAAATCTTCTGAGCGGTTTTCTGACATCGAATGAACGGAAACTCCAGACGTGTTTGTGCTGATAATGCTGCCTGGCCGCCGCCATTTGTCCACTTTTTCAAAAACTTTCTGTTTAATATCGAGCCTTTCCACAACTGCTTCAATCACCCAATCAGCTTCAGCAATTTTCTCAATGTCATCATCAAAATTCCCGATCTCAATTCGCTCTATATTTTCTTTTGCAGTCAATGGAGCAGGGGTCTGCTTCTGCAGTCTTTGCACGGCCTTTTGAGCATAACGGTTTCGAACGATTGGATCTTTCAGCGTCAATCCTTGCTGTTTTTCTTCTGCCGTTAGTTCTGTCGGTACAATATCCAGGAGTAATACATGAATCCCGACATTCGCTAAATGTGCTGCAATTTGGGATCCCATCACTCCTGATCCGAGTACTGCAGCTTTTTTTATTTGACGCACAATTTCAAATCCCCTTTCATTTGAATGAACATTCATTCATTTTTTTCTGTTTTACTAAAGTATAAAATATTTAAAATTTTTGTTCAATATTCCTGTTAAAAAATTTTTGCATAACTCTTTAAAAATTGTGGGATATTAAATTTGTACATTTTTGAAAAAGGGGGCTTTTATGATGAATCAAATGCCAACCAATATGCAAAATATGCAGCAAAATCAAATTTATAACGAACCGCCGCAAATTATTTCTGTAAAAGATCAACTATATTTAACAGATATGATGTCATGGAATTTAATTGCGATGAAAAAAGCACATTTTTTTGCTTCACAATGCCAAATTCCTGAAATTAAAGCTGAGTTGGAAAAGGTAGGAGAAATGCATCATCGCCACTATCAGCAGATATTAAATCAATTAAATGGCAATCCACAAATGCAGTAGAAAGGAGATTTATTATGCAAGCCCAGCAATCAAACAACACGAAAATCAGCAATCCGGAAACAACAGTTCAAAAAAGCCCGCAAATGAACGACCGCGACTTTATAAATGATTTGCTTGCAACTGAAAAATATATGACACAAGGTTATAGCACAGCTTTGAATGAGCTTAGCCACACCGTTTTATACGAAAATATTCAAATGATTTGCGACGAAACGCAAAAATGCCAGCGACAGTTATTTAATGTCATGTTTAAAAATGGATGGTATTCCCTTGAGGCGTGCGACAACCAAAAAATACAACAAAGCTATCAGCAATATGCTAATTATTTGCAGCAGCAATCTCCTTACAATCAAAACATTCAATAAAAATGAACTTAAAAGTGTCTGACCCCAATCGAACAGACAGCAAATAAAGAGTTAAAGCAGCCTTATTCCGGTAAACAAGCGGAGTAAGGTTTTATTTCTTTTACGGGACGGAAATGTTATTCCCAATCGATTACTGAATAGGCGAGCTCATTCCGTTCTATATGATAACATCCTATATTTATCTGCTGTTTTTAAAGTAAGAAGCATTTTGCTTTAGCACAAAAAATTTTTAACCTTTATCAGCATTCCATTGTTTCGTCCAACGTCAATGCTATGAAACCTTAAAGTTATTTTGAATGATACTATTCTGTCCGCATAAAAAATCCTCCTGCTACTTATAAGGAGGACAACTTCAAATTTAGATCAACGTTTTTTATTATTTCTATGCTGTTCATTTAATTCTTTTATTTCATTAATAATAGCTTTCATTTGTTCTTTTGCTTCTGGAAATTTTTCATTCCAATGTTTCACTAGCGGCGGCATCGATTTTGCCATGTACGTATACAACACCCAAATTTTCACTTTTTCTTTTAATTCAGGAGACGATTTTCCAAGCAAGAGTTCGGTATACTTTTCAACAAGCGCATCAACCTGAGCTTGAAACTGGTTATCCATTTTTAATCTCTCCAATTACTTTTTTATTGTACATTCACTAACATTCGGGCATGTTCTGCATTTTTTCCCATCATCGTCTGTCAAATAAAACAGGCAGCATGTTTTTCTTTTTCGAATATAATCATCATATTGATCAGAATATGTCTTAGGACCAAAAAATTTTTTTAAAGGGTTCCGATTAAAATCCCCAAACAATTCACCTTTTGCTTCCTTCACGCAATAAATAAAATCTTCTTTTATTTTTTCATGTTTATCTTCATGCTGCTTTTCATTGAGCAATGTTTCATACATCCAAAATATATAGATCGCAACATTTTCCCAAAGAATCCATTTTGAAATTTTTGCCTCTGTTGAGACAACCTGTAAAAGACGGGTGATGTTTTCTTTAAATAATAAGGTTAACATTTCATCCCGCCATTTTTTTCTTTCTTGGGGAGCGATTGTGACTTCGTTCGATTTGAAATAAAAGCCCGGCAGCCAAAGCGGATCTTCGTCATCAGTGATCAGGACAAGATTTTTTATATCCACTTTTAAAGCTTTATCAAACATTGTCATGGTATAAAGAGCTAAAGCGGCTAAAAAAGCATATCTTTTAATAAACATTGACCCGGCTACATAAAGAGGTGCATTAAATTTAGGCTGAATATTTTTTAAAAACAGCTGCAGTTTTTCCGGTTTTAGCAGTTCCTCCATGTCAATTGATGAATCGGTTGCACGTTTTGCTTCTGAATATCGAAATTTTGACAGCACCTTTATTTCATCGAACGTCAACTTTCCCATGCCTGCATCCCTACTTTATTAATATTTCTCCCTTTTCCGAACGGAATACATAGCGGTGTTCCAAAAATCGGATCGCGAATAATTTTGCAATCCATTTCAAAAACATCTTTGACCAGTTGTACATTCATTACATCTTCCGGTTTTCCTTGTTTATAAATGTTTTTATCCTTTAATACGACGATATGATGAGCATAACGGCAGGCTAAATTTAAATCGTGAAGAACCATGATGATCGTTCTTTTCTCTTTCATATTCAATTCAAATAATAAATCGAGTATTTCAATTTGATGTGTTATATCTAAATAAGTTGTTGGCTCGTCGAAAAGAATAATATCTGTATTTTGCGCCAAAGTCATGGCGATCCATGCACGCTGTTTTTGTCCTCCTGATAAAGAGTCCACTGTTCGTTCTGCCAATTCACTCATTCTAGTTGCTTCAAGCGCTCGAAAAACTAATTCTTCATCTTCCTTGGACCATTGGTTCAGCCAATTTTGATAAGGATACCGTCCTTGTTTAACAAGCTGCAAAACAGTTAATCCTTCTGGGGCTTCAGGCCCTTGCGGAAGTATAGCCAGTTTTTTTGCCACTTCCTTTGTCGGTAGCTCGGCAATGTCCTTTCCTTCCAAGAGTACTGAACCGCCTGCTGGCTTTAAAATTCTTGCCAAAGATTTTAATAAGGTCGACTTTCCGCAACCGTTGCTTCCAATTAATACAGTAATTTCTCCCGTTGGAATAGTAAGATTAAGATCTTCAATAATCATATTCTGTCCATAAGCAAAAGTTAACTCATGAGTATACAATCTATGCATGCCATCACCTCCTAAATATTTCTGTGCTTCATTAACAAGTAAATAAAATAAGGAGCCCCGATCGCTGAAGTAAACACACCAGCTGGAATTTCATGCGGCAAAAAGATTGTTTTTCCCAATAAATCAGAAAGCATAACAATGAGTGCCCCGACAAAGGCTGAAATCGGCAGCATCAAACCAAAGCTTGAACCGACAAGCTTTCTTGCAATGTGAGGAGCAATAAGACCTACAAACCCTATCCCTCCTCCAAAAGCGACAGCAACAGCAGTCAAAGCGGTTCCTAGAAATAAGAGGAAAAAGCGGGTTAATTGTACCCGGTTTCCCATACCGATTGCGATCTCATCGCCAAAACTTTGAATATTGATCGTTCGTACAGTAACAACCGTTATCAAGAGAAGAATGATAGTTGCTGGAAACAAAATCTTTACTTGAGACCAGTTTGCTGCATAAACTGAGCCGGTTATCCAAATATTTGCTTGGGATGCTTGGTAAATAGGCCCTTTTATCATTAACAAAGTCGTTAATGCTTTAGTTAAAAAGGAGATTCCAATGCCGACCAACACAAGCCTGATTGCAGTCACACCGTTTTTCCACGACAATAAATAAACACATATGCCTGTAACGGCTGCTCCTATGAAAGCTGCCAAAGGCATCCAATGAATGCTTACAGTTAAAGAATGATTCTTATCGGAAAACAGCATTAAAAATAGTACAACCGCTGCCGAAGCACCACCGGTAATTCCGATAATGTCAGGGGATGCTAAAGGGTTCCGAACTAAATTTTGCAAAATTCCGCCCGCAACAGCCAAACACATGCCGACCAAAAGGGAAATAAGAATTCTCGGAAGCCTAAATTGTTTAATAACAAGCTCGTTCGTTCCATCCCCTATTCCAAAAATTGTTTGAAAAACTTGGACAGGGCTGATCATCACTTCGCCTACACTTGCACTGACAAGGATTACGAAAAACGCCGCAAGAAAGAAAACGAACGTAAGTAAAAAGGCTTTTTTATCAATTAAAAATGAAATGACATTTCCGATCCGAAGCGAAACATATTTTTTCATGATGCACGAACCCCCTTCCTTGCAATATAAACAAAAAATGGGGTTCCAATTATCGCCGTCATGACCCCTACAGGGACTTCTTCAGGCATGACAATGAAACGGGCGCCAATATCTGCTGCAACTAGCAAAATCCCACCAAATACTGCACAGAACGGCAAAATCCATCTGTAATCATTTCCGGCCACATACTTTGCAATATGGGGCACGACTACGCCGATGAATGCAATAGGACCAGCCGCCGCAACTGCACCGCCCGCAAAAAATATGACAGCACAGGCTGCAAAAAACTTCACTGTTCCTACTTTTAGTCCTAAACTTTTCGCCACTTCTTCTCCCATTACTAAGACGTTTAATTTAGAGGCGATAAATGTACAAATAACTAATCCAATCAAAATATATGGAAGAACAGCTGTCATTACCTCCATTTTGCGGCCTTGCACAGATCCTGCAAGCCAAAATAATACTTGATCCAACGCTGCTTCATTTAAAACTAACAAACCTTGCGTAAGGGAAGAAAAAAGTGCCGCAACGGCCGCTCCTGCCAAAGTAAGCTTTACAGGCGTCAATCCATCACTACCCAATGAGCTGATCATGTACACAAGCATGGCAGCAAAAGCTGCGCCTGCAAAAGCAATCCAAGTAAACGCTTGTAAGCTGTTTACAGAAAATAAGGAAAAAGCTAGAACAATAAAAAATCCTGCACCGGCATTGATGCCAAAAACGCTTGGCGATGCAAGAGGATTTTTCGTAATAGCTTGCATCAATGCACCGGATAAAGCAAGACAAGCGCCGACTACACTCGCTATGACGGATCGAGGAAGTCGAACATTTTGTATAATAATATGTTCATTGGAACCATTAAAATGAAAAAAAGCATCCCATGCCATCTTCCAGCTTGTATCCGTATATCCATATACAATACTTGCACACATGCAGAATAATAGAAGCAAAAAGGAAAGAAAAAGTAAGATTGCTTTACGATTACTAGATAATGACAACTTCACGTCTCTCCTAACAAGTCGAACTTCTGAACCAATTGTACCAAATCATTTTGAATGTGAAAATCATTTTCAATTAATTATTGACTTTTTATTTCTCACTGATTACTATTATTAAGGAATTGAAAATCATTTTCAACTACATTTTAGGGGGTTACATAATGAAAAAAATATCAAAATTATTATTTTCCATCGTTGCCATACTCATGCTGGCAGTAATTGCTGCTTGCGGCAACGGGGACAGTAAAGAAGCTTCAAAAGAAAAGAAAGAAAGCTCAACTGAAAGTCAATCATACAAAGTTGAGCATGCAATGGGAACAGCTGAAATTCCAAAAAAACCTGAACGTGTCGTCGTATTAACGAATGAAGGAACCGAAGCGCTTTTAGCAATGGGATTAAAACCAGTCGGAGCCGTTCAATCTTGGCTTGGCGATCCTTGGTACGATCATATTAAAGATGAGATGAAAGACGTTGAAGTCGTTGGTACAGAAAGTGAAGTCAATGTTGAAAAAATTGCAGCTCTTCAGCCTGACTTGATTATAGGCAATAAGCTTCGCCAAGAAGCAATCTACGACAAGCTCAATCAAATAGCGCCAACAGTTTTTTCGGAAACATTAAGAGGCGACTGGCAGGAAAACTTTAAGCTATATGCAAAAGCCATCAATCGTGAAGAAGAAGGACAAAAAGTATTAGATGATTTTAATAATCATGTAGAAGAAGTAAAACAAAAATTAGGAGATCAAGTGAATCAAGAAGTTTCAGTTGTTCGTTTCATGGCTGGTGTAACGAGAATATATTGGAAAGATTCATTTTCTGGTGTGATTTTCGATCAAATTGGATTTAAACGTCCTGCTCAGCAAGAAAAATTGTTTACATCTGCAAATAAATTAGGAGATTTGGCAGTTGAAGTCGGAAAAGAACAAATTCCGGAAATGGACGGTGACATCATCTTCTATTTCACCTATGCACCGCAAGGAGACAAAGAAGCTTTGCAAGCAGAAAAAGAATGGACAAACGATCCACTTTGGAAAAACTTAAATGCTGTTAAAAACGGAAAAGCTTACAAAGTTGACGACGCTATTTGGAACACAGCCGGCGGTGTGCTTGCTGCAAACCATATGCTGGACGACTTAGAAAAATTGTTAACTCAATAAAATTGAGATGGTCGAAAAGATAATTTTTTCTTACCTTGAAAATCAGCAATATGAATAAAGCCAAAGCAACCTTACTTCAAAATTCATTGGAGTAAGGTTGTTCAGCTTTTATGCACTTTTGTTTCGTTTAACTAAATTTTCGCTTTATTTTGGTTTATAAGACTACTTTGCATTTGTTATTTAACTTATGTTCGAACAAGTTATACTGGACGAATCTTCATTCATTTATAAAAAGGAATTCTTTTTCGTATTCAATGCCAATCAATTATTTCGTTTAAAATTCTTTTGCCATACATTCTCTTTTTAAGGGAAGGGCGGCTTTTCATGTTTTTAATTAATCTATTCATACGTATCGACGTTACGTGCTTCGAACATATCTGGTTCCTGCCGTTCAATTAGTTCGCCACGACTTAATTGATTTCTTTCCCCGCTCTTATTTTTGTCCATACATATACACTTTTTCAGCGATTCTTTCTCAATTCTTTTCTACCATAAACAATATCCATTCCGATCTTTATTTTTGAACCGTTACCTTCTTCGTGACATGCTCATGTAGTCCTTCATCATTGTTGACATGAACTTGGATTTGATAAGTTCCTGAGGAAGAAAATGTATATTTCGCTTCATATGTACCTTTCTCGTCTCCTGCAGCATCTACCCAATCATGCTTTTCAGAACCGTCCTTCCAAATTTCATAACGGACGTTTGCATTTAACAACGGAGCGTTTTCTGCTTGAATTTTTGTTTGAATCAATGTTTCCGCATTCGCCTTTACATTTGTCGGCAGCTCCAATTGGATGTCTACAGATTCTTGAGAATGTTCATGAGTATGATTTGCGGTTTCTTCGTTTTCGCCCGTTGAAGCTCCATCTTTATGTAGTTCACCAATCACAATTTGTTTTTTGGGCATATTATGCTGATTTTTCGCCGTAACGTGTGATTGAACAAAAAAAACTCCATTTTCATCAAATGTGTGTTCAATCGTATATTGGCCGTCTTTTTCATGTTTTGCTTCTATCATTTTACTTTCTTCTTTTTCTCCTTCTTTCCATATTTCAAATTTTACTTCATCAGCATCTTCAACCGCTTCTCCTCCGTAGCTCACTTCAGCAGTCAACGAAACTTTTTCATGTATATTCGCATGGTCCGGCACTTTCAAATTGACTTCGAGCGGATGAACTTCGGTACTTTCTCCGCTGTTCTCTTGTTTCGTTTCATTTTGACCGCAAGCTGCAAGAAGGAAAACGGCGGCAAGCAATATAATGATTTTTTTCACAATAAATCTCCTTTCTTCAATAAAAATTAATTGAGAACTATTAAATAAAGAATAAATTTAATACATACATATTGCAACATTGCAAAGGTGAATATTTTGTGTAGGATTCATGAAATTTTTATGTGGAGGATAATGGTTTTTGCACCTGGCAGCATTGAATATAAATAAGAAAACCGGACGCACAAATTGAACATATCCCGATCAAAGATCAAATAGACAGTATTAAAAATTCCCCCTTATTCAGCGGCTTACAGAATAGTTGTAGAAGGAATCACTGTTAAAGAAATCATCTGACAATTCCTCCCCATATAACTCAGTAGGTCTGTACGCTGAAGAAAGAAGCACTGTCTTCGAAGATATTTTTTAACTGCTAAGAGTTTAAACTCAACTGAATAGTTTATGAACTTTTGTCCTTTTCTTGCCATAAAAAATCACCTCTTAAAGCAGTGTTGACCAAATAGGGATTTTTCAACATCTACTTTAAGGGGTGCAGTTCATAGACAGTATAGGTTTTTTTCTTTCTATCTAGACAAGAGGGATCGTATCAAGTAGTGAGTATCGGTATATATTTTCATCTCCCAGCAAAAATTCAATGTTTTCTGTTACACCATTTTCTCCGGCTGGACAATGCGGTCAAATTCTTCGGCTGACAGAAGGTTCAGTTGAACAGCTGCCTCCTTTAAAGTCAATCGTTTTTCATATGCAAGCTTTGCAATTTTCGCTGCATTTTCGTATCCAATATGAGGATTTAAAGCAGTTACGAGCATGAGCGAGTCTTGTACATATTTATCAATCACTTCTTTGTTTGCTTCAATTCCCACAGCACAGCGGTCGTTGAAGGAAATTATACTATCCGATAAAAGCCGGATCGATTGTAAAAAGTTATAAATAATAACCGGTTTGAAAACATTTAATTCAAAATTTCCTTGGCTTGCGGCAAAACCGATCGCTGCATCATTTCCCATGACTTGGACTGCTACCATCGTTAATGCTTCGCTTTGCGTCGGATTCACTTTTCCCGGCATAATGGAGCTTCCGGGCTCATTTGCTGGTATCGTGATCTCGCCAATTCCGCATCTTGGACCGCTTGCCAGCCATCTAACATCATTTGCAATTTTCATAAGATCAGCTGCCAAGGCTTTTAGCGCTCCGTGTGCATGAACGATTTCATCATGGCTAGTTAGCGCATGGAATTTGTTTTCAGAGGAACGGAATGATTCATTCGTTTGCTTGCTTATTTCATCTGCTACAAGCTGTCCAAACTGAGGATCCGTATTAATTCCTGTTCCGACTGCTGTTCCGCCGATCGCCAAATCTCTCAAGTTATCCATTGCTTCGACAATCATTTTTCTGCTTTTTCTCAGCATATGTACCCATCCGCTGATTTCCTGTCCAAGCGTGAGCGGTGTTGCATCCTGCAAGTGGGTGCGGCCAATTTTCACAAGATTCTCAAACTGCTTGGATTTCTTATCAAGCGTCTCTGTCAACAAATCAATTGCCGGCAACAGCTTGTTTTTTATCACTATGACACCAGCAATATGCATTGCTGTAGGGAATGTGTCGTTTGAGCTTTGTCCCATATTCACATCATCATTTGGATGAATTTTTAATGATTCAAACCCATTTTCTTTCAAGTATTCATTTCCTTTAAACGAAATCACTTCATTGACATTCATGTTCGACTGCGTTCCGCTTCCGGTTTGCCATACTACGAGCGGGAAATGCTCATCAAGCTTCCCTTCTATAATTTCATCACAAACATGAACGATCGCATCTTTTTTCTCTTTTGGCAGCTTTCCTAATTTTTCATTAACGATCGCTGCACCTCTTTTTAAAATGGCAAATGCACGAATGACTTCAATCGGCATCGTCTCAGTACCGATTTTAAAATTGTTTCTGCTCCGTTCCGTCTGTGCACCCCAGTAGCGGTCTTTGGGAACTTTTACTTCTCCCAGCGTATCTCTTTCTATACGATAGTCCATTTTCTTCTTCCTCCTTTTTAAATAATCATCTATTTTAAATATACCTCTAATATTTTGTTAAAAGCAAAAAAACTCTGATAATTTTTTATAAAAATGAAGAACTTTATTAAATCATAAAAAAAAGCGGTTTTAACCGCCCTGAACTATTGTTTTCTTATTTTGAAGTGTGCATTCAGCTGGCCTTGAATCATTTTTTTCTTATCTTCTAGCATTTTATCTCTTTCTTTTTTCAGCATTTCTTTTCTAATTTCAAACGTTTGAACGCCGTCTTCGATTTTATCTGCAATTTCCATTAATGTTTCAATATCTGAAAAGGAATATTTTCTCGTTCCTTGTTTCGTTCTTTCGGGAAAAATTAATTTTCGTTCTTCATAATATCGTATTTTTCTTGGTGATAGTCCTGTTAGTTCACTAACGATACCGATCGTAATGACTTTTTTATCCTTATATGATTCTGACATTGTTATACCTCCTTTAATAACGTTATTACGTTAAAATTTATAACATTTTCAGCCATTAACTTTATTATACAATTTTTTTTCGTATTTTTTAATTTTTGTTGTAAGATTTTCTTACATTGAATACTTATAAATATTTTTTTCCTTGTTCAAATTGACAAGAAAGCAAACTATTAGTATCCTTTGTACAGATCACATTTGGGTTGGAGGAAAGGTTTATGTTACATACGAAACAAACGAATCTTGAATCTTTTTTACATCAATATAAAGATCGCGCACGTCTTCTTATTACATGCAACGACCAGCCAGGAATTGTTGCAAAAATTTCTAAAGTTTTATATGAACACGGCGCCAATATCGTCCAATCAGATCAATATTCAACAGATCCTTCAGGCGGCACTTTTTTTATGCGCGTTGAATTTGAATTACCGGATATAGAACGTAAAAAAGGCGAGCTTGAAAAAGACTTTGAGCCGATCGGAAAAGAATTGCAAATGAAATGGCAATTTTCATATATGAACCAATTAAAGCGAATGGCGATTTTCGTATCGAAACAAGATCATTGCCTTCTCGATCTTCTTTGGCGTTATCAATCAGGCGATTTTTTTTGCGAAATACCTTTGGTAATCAGCAACCATCCAGATTTGCGTGAACCAGTTGAATCGCTTGGAATTCCGTATTATTACATACCGGTCAATAAAGACAATAAGCCGGAAGCGGAAATGCAGCAGCTTGAACTGTTGAAGAAATATAATATTGATTTCGTCGTTCTCGCCCGTTATATGCAAATTTTATCTCCAGATTTCATCAAGCATTACCGGCATCGAATTATTAATATTCATCATTCGTTCTTGCCTGCATTTGTCGGTGCAAGACCGTATGAGCGCGCATATGAACGCGGAGTCAAAATTATTGGAGCCACTTCCCATTATGTGACGGAAGATTTGGACGAAGGACCAATTATTGAACAAGGGGTTAAAGAGGTCAGCCATCGGTACAATGTTGAAGATTTAAAAAGAGTCGGAAGAACGATTGAACGCGACGTTCTCGCCCGCGCTGTACAATTGCATTTGGAAGACCGCATCATTGTTCACGGAAACAAAACGATTGTCTTTTAATCAAAAAGCGCACTTGCTTTTCACAGCATGTGCGCTTTTTTTCAATAAGAGCTCTATTGATAAATTCAATTAACAAGGATGTGGCAAAAAAGAAAATGATGGTATACTTAAATACAAAAAATGCGGGATCATTTTTGAAAAAATATTTTGTTTTTATCATTCGTTTTCTATTGCTCTATACGGTATTTCAAATACTATCGGGTACTGTTTTAACTGCTTTTTACACGCCAGATTTTTCTGCCAAAACGGGCAGTCTTAGTCAAGAGGTAGTGTTCGGCGAGCCTTCTTCCATACCATTGCTTATATCATTGCTTATTGCTACAACAGCCTATTTTCTCGCTCAAAAAGTATTGAAAGCTGCACAATAATAAGAAAAAAGGACCTCAGCTTTGAACTGAAACCCTTTCCTTTAGCAAAGCATGTAAATAAAAGAAACCGGCATGTTTGCCGATTTCTTTTATTTCATTGTTAATTTTATAAAAATCACGGGAAACGTCTTTCTATAATGGAGACGGTGGGACGTGCTGATCCATGCTTTCGCAATGGCACTGACTATATCTTGAACCTAAACAGGTCCTCCGGCGTGTTATGCGAAATTTAGATTTGCCGTACGGCAGAATTTCGCATCCTAGTACTACCTTGAAGGCAGCCTATGAGTCGATACACGGCTGTTGGATTGCTCCACATACCGCTCGGTGTTGCCATATCGCAGAAACGACTTAGGTTTCACCGATTAAGCCGGATTTTCACTTGTGTGTTGCCACACAAGGCGACTATTTCCTAATCGAACCCACGTCCAGAGATATCGCCACTTAAGCATCTACGAGCGTATCCGACATATTTAACATTTCACTGTTCCTTAGCCTGTCGGCAGGCATCCGGACAGCTAGTCTGATTCGTCTCTTCCCTCTTCCTCAGACGGCGGAATCGGGCGTAGCCCACTTAAGTTGAACCCCTTTTCCTCCACATGGGCGATGGAAGAAAGGAGCCTTTAGCATTAAGCAGCTAAAGCGTAGTTGTTTTGTTTGCCAGTTATCTTTAGGCGACGTTGATGACGGAGACGATCCCTCCGGCTCGCAGCTTAAGCTCGATCTATCCCTGTCGAATCCAAAACGTCCCCGTTTTATTCGAGCTAGTGCTTGAGAAATATATTCAACTGGCAACGACATATATTATTATAACAAAAACAATATATTTTTCAATTGTCATTTATTGTTATCATTAATAGATCCCTTTTTGTTTTTGTTGAAATGCCCGTTCAATTTCTCTTTTCGCTTCTTTTCGTTTTAAATCCTCCCGCTTATCGTATTTCTTTTTCCCTTTTCCTAGCCCGATAAGCACTTTCGCAAATCCATTTTTAATGTAAAGCTTCAGCGGAACTAATGAATAGCCCTGTTCTTTTGTGGCCCCGATCAGCTTATTGATTTCTCTTCGATGCAAAAGAAGCTTTCTCGTTCTTAACGGCTCATGGTTGTATCGATTTCCCTGCTCATACGGGCTGATATGCATGTTATGAAGAAAAACTTCCCCTTTTTCCACTCTTGCGAACGCATCTTTTAAATTGGCGCGGCCGGCGCGAATCGATTTAATTTCTGTTCCCTGCAGGACGATCCCAGCTTCATACGTTTCTTCAATAAAATAGTCGTGGTGCGCCTTTTTATTTTGGGCAATCAGTTTCCCTTCTCCCTTTGACATTCTCTGTCACCCTTTCGTGAAAATTAGGGGTAAAGATTATTATAGCAAATGAACATTTTCGCCTCAATCAAGATTCTTTCTAAATGAAATTTTGCTGTTTCAATGAGTTTGTTTTTTTAGACATCTGGCCTCGCTTTAACGCTTTTTCTTCTTCCGCTTCTTTTTCGATACGTTTTTATAAAACTTTTTCTTTTTTGATTTCGGCGGTCTCGTTGACCATTCTTCCTCTTCTTCCTGATGTTTGCTCTTAATCACCTTCACCGTTTCAGGCCGTGTTGATTTTTTTCGTTTTTTTCTCATGCCGACAATTTCAAAATCGATGGATCGTTCCTCTTTATCAACATTCACAACGCGGACGGTAATTTCATCGCCGATGCGGTAAACATTTCCCGTTCTTTCGCCGATCATCGCATAATGACGTTCATCATAATGGTAGTAATCATCCGTCATATAGCTTACATGAACGAGACCTTCAACAGTATTCGGGAGCTCGACAAACATGCCGAAGTTTGTGACAGAACTGATGATTCCATCAAATTCTTCCCCAATCTTATCCAGCATAAATTCTGCTTTTTTCAAATCATCCGTTTCACGCTCCGCATCAACAGCCCGCCGTTCCATATTGGAAGAATGTTCTGCAATTTCCGGCAAAATTGATGCCCATTTCATCTGTGTCTTTTCGTCTATTTTCCCTTCAAGCAAATATTTTCGAATGAGTCGATGAACTATCAAATCGGGATAACGGCGAATCGGGGAAGTAAAATGGGTGTAAAATTCGGTCGACAATCCGAAATGCCCGACGCTTTCCGGATGATATTTCGCTTGCTTCATAGACCGAAGCATGACAGTTGAAATCACCATTTCTTCAGGTTTTCCCCGTACTTCATCTAAAATTTGCTGCAAAGCGCGCGGATGAATATTGTTTCCTGTTCCCTTCACGACATAACCGAAATTTGTAATAAATTCCAAGAAACGTCTTAGTTTTTCCTCATTCGGTTTTTCGTGAATTCGATATATAAACGGTACATTTAACCAGTGAAAATGTTCTGCTACTGTTTCATTTGCAAGCAGCATAAATTCTTCAATTAACCGTTCCGCTACAGATCGTTCCCGAATAATGACATCATACGGTTTGCCTTTCTCATCCACCAAAACTTTCGCTTCCTTAAAATCAAAATCGATAGCTCCGCGCAGCATTCTTTTTTTCCGTAAAATCGCCGCAAGCTCAGCCATATCCTCCAGCATGGGGACAATTTCTTGATATTTTTCCCGAAGCTGTTCATCCTTTTCAATCAAAATTTTATTGACATTTGAATAAGTCATCCGCTCAGCGGAGCGAATAATACTTTGAAAAATATCATGCTGAACTACGTTCCCATATTCATCCACAATCATTTCGCACGATAATGTCAGACGATCCACCTTCGGATTCAGTGAACAAATTCCGTTTGATAAACGATGCGGTATCATCGGAATGACGCGATCAACTAAATATACACTTGTCCCGCGTGCAAATGCCTCTCTGTCAATCGGAGTTCCTTCTTTTACATAATAACTGACATCTGCGATATGCACGCCAAGCTTATAGCAGCCGTTATTTAACTTTGTTACTGTTACGGCATCATCCAAATCTTTTGCATCTTCACCATCAATAGTAATGATTAATTCGTTGCGAAGGTCTCGTCTGTTCTTGATTTCCTCGCTCTTAATCTCATCAGGTGTTTCGTTTGCTTGCTTTAATACATCATCCGGAAAGCTCAATGGCAGCTGATGCTTATGAATGATTGATAAAATATCGACGCCAGGATCATTTTTATGGCCTAAAATTTGTACGACTTCTCCTTCTGCACTCATTCGTCCTTCAGGATATGACGTGAGTCGGACAATTACTTTATGACCTTCAACCGCCCCATTTGATGCATTTTTCGGAATAAAAATGTCGTTGACAATCTTTTTGTCGTCAGGTATGACAAATCCGAAGTTTTTGCTTTCCGTATATGTTCCGACAATTTCCGTTATTCCTCTTTCCAAAATGCGTATGACCGTGCCTTCCTGTCTCGCCCCGCTTGTTTTCGGGCTTAGCCGCACAAGAACTTTGTCTCCATGCATCGCATGATTCAGCTCGCCGGGCGGAATGAACACGTCATCAAAACCTGGTTCATCCGGTTCAACGAAAGCAAATCCGCGGGCATGTCCGACCAGTGTTCCGCGGATCAAATTCATTTTTTCTGGAACACCGTATCGATTTGCTCTCGTCCGCACAATGAGGCCTTTTTCTTCCATCTTATTTAAAGTAATAATCAGCTTTTTAAATTCGTCTGCGTCCTCTAGCTGAAAAGCTTCTTCTAATTCCTCCACAGTCAAAGGTTTATAAGCCTCTTCCTTCATAAAAGAAAGAAGCCTTTCAGCTAATTGCATATCGGGTTCTGCCAATACGATAACCTCCTTTTACTCCTGCCAATCAAGGCTCTCTAAAAATTCATAGACGTCCTGATGCAGTTCATCTCGCTGCTTGTCAAGCGTAATAACATGCGACGATTCTTCATACCATTTGATTTTTTTTATATTTGAGCTTACTTCGTTATAAATAATATTTGCACTATCCGGATTGATCATTTCATCGTGCCGCGCCTGAACCACAAATGTCGGGGCATAAATCATATCGACATTTTCTCTCACATCAGAAATCAAACGCTGCAGAGCTTTCAACGTTTTCATTGGTGTTTTTTGAAACTCTTCCATTTCCGCCTCAATCTGTTCTTCCGGCTTTCCTTCAAATTGTTTATATTTGCGGGCATATTTTAAAATCCCTTTATACATCGTTTCTTCGCTTTTAATATACATCGGGGCGCACATTGGAATAATTCCTTTTACAGGTACAGTGTATCCCAGTTTTAAAGAAAAAACTCCTCCAAGAGACAAACCGGCAACTGCAATTTCTTTAAAACCTAAGTCTTTCAGATGTTCGTAGCCGCCCATCACATCTTGCCACCAGTCATCGGGACCGGTATGAACCAATTCTTCCGGAGGAACCCCATGGCCTTTATATTGAGGGGCATGACAAGTATACCCTTTATCTTGCAAAAAACGCCCAAGTATCCGCACATCTGCTGAATTTCCAGTAAAGCCGTGAAGCAGCAGTACAGCACGATTCCCACCTTCAAACGTAAAAGGTTTTGGCGGTAAAACTTTCATTTTAAAATCTCCTTCTCTTTTTAAATTCTTTATTTTTTACAACGAATTGTAGTATGAAAAAAGTTTAAATTCCATTATATACCAAAAACATTATTCATTCAACAGCTTTATTTTCCCATAGAAAAAAGGCCTGTTTGACAGACCTTTCTAGCTATTATAATCCAAACCATGAAACAGCAATTGCTAAAACAAAAAATAACACAGAAAGAACGATTGTAATACGATGTAAGATTAAATCTATTCCACGCGCTTTTTGCTTCCCAAAAAGCTGTTCAGCACCGCCGGAAATGGCTCCAGATAATCCAGCACTTTTTCCAGACTGCAGTATCACCACAGCGATCAGCGCAATAGATACAATTGCTAATAGTATGACAAGCAGAGTATGCATGTCCACTCCACCTCCTAAAAAAACGCACATTACAATAGTTTTAATGTATCATAAATTGGCTCATTACACAATAGCGTATCCATTCAGAAAATACGAAAGCGGATGTCTTGAAGCAAGACATCCAACTCTGTATTACCTTCCACGATGTTTTGCCTTCGCTTTTAAACGCTTTAACTCTCTTTTTCGCTTGATGAGAGCTTCGCGCAGCTCCTTGCGCAAAACTTTTCTCTCTTTTTTACGATGCTCCAATTCTAGCTGAAGGGCTGTTTGTGCATATGTGGAAAGCGGCCTTGTTTTCATTTCCTTTGCAGCTTCACGTTGCAGTCGCTTCGGATTTTTGCGCTTTTTCATTTCAAGCGGCACGGCGGTTGTTGTGCGGCACTTGTGCAGTAACGATAGCATCGGACCATTCACAAATGCCAAAACTTCATCATCTTTTGGCTCTGAACCAAATACGTAGCGAACCGCTTTTATAGCTTCACCTTCCTTTTGCTCAACCACACCGATCCAGAATTGTCCATCGTAAAAAACCGTCAACTTCATGAAAGGTCCCTCCTTGTAAAACGTAACGACAGCGATGGACATCCCAAGGAGGGGAAGGATACTGACACTCTTTCGGAGTGCGCCCGGACTACCAACCGGGACTGTGTTTTTACGCTGTCTATGTTTTTATTATATGTTGTTTATTGGTAATAAGAAAGTATTTACACACCGTCTAGGTTATGATTTTGTGTGCTTTGAGCTTTAATTAAAAAAGGTCTAACCAAATAACTCGGTTAGACCTTTTCATAGATAGTGTTATTTTTTCAAGTTATAGAAAGATTTAATTCCTTGGTAAACTGCAGTATCGCCAAGTTGATCTTCGATGCGAAGCAATTGATTGTATTTCGCAACGCGGTCCGTGCGGGAAGGTGCGCCTGTTTTAATTTGGCCTGCGTTTGTTGCAACAGCAATGTCTGCAATGGTGCTGTCTTCCGTCTCGCCTGAGCGATGGGAGATGACCGCTGTATAGCCGGCGCGTTTTGCCATTTCGATCGCATCAAACGTTTCTGTTAACGTTCCGATTTGGTTAACTTTAATCAGAATAGAGTTGCCGACTCCTTTTTCAATGCCTTCCGCTAATTTTTTTGTATTTGTTACAAATAAATCGTCTCCGACAAGCTGAACTTTTCCGCCTAAACGTTCTGTTAACAGTTTATGGCCTTCCCAGTCGTTCTCATCAAGTCCGTCTTCAATCGAAATGATCGGATATTTGGAGACAAGCTCTTCATACCATTGCACCATTTCTTCCGACGTTTTTACAACGCCTTCTCCTTCTAGGTGGTACTTGCCGTCTTCTTTATTAAACAGTTCAGAAGAAGCAACATCCATCGCAAGCTTAACTTGTTCGCCAGGTTTGTAGCCGGCTTTTTCAATTGCTTCGATAATAGTTTGCAAAGCTTCTTCATTTGATTGTAAATTTGGAGCGAATCCACCTTCATCACCAACAGCTGTATTATATCCTTTTCCTTTTAATACAGATTTTAATGAATGGAAAATTTCCGCTCCCATCCGCAGTGCTTCCCGGAAGCTTTCCGCGCCGACCGGCATAATCATGAATTCTTGAATATCAACATTGTTGTCTGCATGAGCGCCGCCGTTTAAAATGTTCATCATCGGCACAGGAAGAGTTTTCGCATTGAAGCCGCCGAGATATTGATACAGCGGAACACCTAAATAATCAGCTGCAGCACGAGCAACGGCCATAGAAACACCTAAAATTGCGTTTGCTCCCAGCTTTCCTTTATTTTCTGTTCCGTCAAGTTCAATTAATAATTGATCGATGGCATTTTGTTCCGTCACATCAAAGCCTAACAGTTCTGGGGCAATAATTTCGTTCACGTTTTTAACTGCTGTTAAAACCCCTTTTCCAAGGTAGCGTTCTTTATCACCGTCACGCAATTCAACAGCCTCGTACTCACCTGTGGATGCACCGCTAGGTACAAGCGCCCGTCCAAATGCACCTGATTCTGTATACACCTCTACTTCAACTGTCGGATTTCCTCTTGAATCAAGCACTTCACGTGCATAAACATCAGTAATAGCTGGCATGTTGCTTCATCTCCTTTATTTATGATTTAATAAGACTTTTCCCTGTCATTTCTTTCGGTTTTTCCAGCCCGAGCAGCTCGAGCATCGTTGGTGCTAAATCGCCTAAAATTCCGTCTTCTCTTAATTCGATTCCTTTTTTCGTTATAATAACCGGCACTGGATTTGTCGTATGTGCGGTTTGCGGTTTTCCGTCAAGTGTGACGACTTCGTCCGCATTTCCGTGGTCAGCAGTTATAATAGCTGTTCCGCCTTTTTCGAGAATCAAATCCACCACTTTTCCGAGACATTCATCAACCGCTTCGACTGCCTTTATCGTTGGCTCAAGTTTGCCGGAGTGGCCGACCATGTCCGGATTGGCAAAATTCAATATGATCGCATCATGCTTGTCAGCCTCAATTTCTTTTAAAAGCGCATCAGTTACTTCATATGCGCTCATTTCCGGTTTTAAATCATACGTGGCTACCTTCGGTGAATTAATTAAAATCCGTTCTTCGCCAGGAAACTTCTCTTCCCGGCCTCCGCTCATAAAGAACGTAACATGCGGATATTTTTCTGTTTCTGCTATGCGCAGCTGCCTCAATCCGGCTTGGGAAATGACTTCGCCAATTGTGTTGTCCAAGTTAACCGGCTTGAAGGCAACATATCCTTTCACCGTTTCGCTAAAATGCGTCAAACAAACGAAGAATAAACGTTTTGGATGTTTCGGTCCCCTATCAAAGGAACGGAAATCTTCATTTGTGAATGTATTCGAAATTTGAATGGCGCGATCCGGACGGAAATTATAGAAAATGACCGCGTCATCATCTTGAATGGTTGCAACAGGACTGCCGTCTTCTTTTGTCATAACAGAAGGGATGACAAACTCATCATAAATCCCGTGTGCATAAGAATCTTCAATACATTCGTATGCGTTTTTGTAAGCTGGCCCTTCGCCATACACCATCGCTCTGTATGCTTTTTCTACTCGATCCCATCTTTTATCTCTGTCCATCGAGTAATAGCGGCCTGAAATCGTTGCGATCTGTCCTACTCCGTATTCATTGATCTTTTCATTCAGCTCATCAATATATTGCTTCGCCGTTTGCGGACCAACATCGCGTCCGTCCAAAAATCCATGAATGAACACATTTTTCACTTGCTGATCTTTCGCCAATTTTAACAAGGCGAATAAGTGGTTAATGTGGCTGTGAACACCGCCATCCGATAATAAGCCGAAAATGTGAAGGTTCGTTCCTTTTTCTTTCACGTGGTTCATAGCTGAAAGAAATGTTTCATTTTCAAAAAATTCGCCTTCACGAATCGCTATGTTAACGCGTGTCAAACTTTGGTATACAATTCTGCCTGCACCGATGTTTAAATGTCCAACTTCAGAATTTCCCATTTGACCTTCCGGCAAGCCGACAGCTTCTCCACATGCTTTTAACGTTGCATGCGGGTATGTATTCCAAAATCGATCAAAATTCGGCTTGTTCGCTTGAGCCACAGCATTTCCTTTCACTTCGTCACGCAGAGCAAAACCGTCTAATATAATTAACGCTACTGGCTTTTTACTCATTTTGGCCTGCCTCCAATAGCTGCAAGAAAGAGCGTGGTTCTAGGCTTGCGCCTCCGACTAATGCTCCGTCAATTTCCGGCTGGTTTAGAAAATCTTTAATATTTTCCGGTTTAACACTGCCGCCATATTGAATGCGAACTTCGTTTGCAACATCATCGGAATAAATATCGGCAATTACACCCCGAATATGGGCACATACTTCATTGGCATCCTCAGGAGAAGACGATTTTCCTGTGCCAATCGCCCAAATCGGCTCATAAGCAATCACTATGTTTTTCACAGCCGAAGCATCGACTCCAGCCAACGCTTTTTTGACTTGATCGCCAACAATTTCATTCGTTTTTCCAGCTTCACGCTCAGCTAATGATTCGCCTACACATACGATCGGAGTTAATTCGTGTTTGAAAGCAGCCAATACTTTTTTGTTCACGGTTTCGTCTGTTTCGGCAAACATTTCCCGGCGTTCGGAGTGTCCAATGATCACATAATCAACACCGATATCCGCCAATGCAACAGGGCTGATTTCCCCTGTATAAGCTCCGCTTTCTTCAAAATGCATATTTTGAGCGCCAATTTTTAGTTCAGAGCCTTCAGCCAATTCCACAAGCTGACCTAAAAATAAGGCAGGTGCACATATAACGGAATCAACTTTATCCTGTGGGGGAACGAGTGATTTGACTTCCTTTACAAAGCTTTTTGCTTCTTCCAACGTCTTATGCATTTTCCAATTCCCTGCAATAATCGGCTTTCTCATCTTTACACCTTCCTTTTTACGGAAATGGTTGTGGTTATTTGTCTTCCAATATTTGAACTCCCGGAAGTTTCTTCCCTTCCATGAACTCTAAAGATGCTCCGCCTCCGGTTGAGATGTGGTTCATTTTATCCGCAAGGCCGAATTTTTCTACTGCTGCTGCTGAATCACCGCCGCCGATGACCGTATAAGTATGTTCTGCTTTCGCCAAGCTTTCCGCTACAGCTTTTGTTCCCTTTGCAAAAGCATCCATTTCAAAAACGCCCATCGGTCCGTTCCAAACAACAAGCTTTGATTGTTGAATGACATCCGCATAAATTTCAGCCGTTTTAGGTCCAATGTCAAGTGCTTCCCAATCAGCCGGAATACTGTCAATATCCACTACTTTTGTATTGGCATCATTTGAAAAATCATCTGCTACCACAACATCTACAGGCATATAAAAGCGAACGCCCTTTTCTTTGGCACGTTCCATAAACGATTTTGCCAGTTCTATTTTATCTTCTTCAAGCAAAGACTTGCCGATTTCGTGACCCAGCGCTTTTACAAACGTATAAGCAAGTCCTCCGCCGATAATCAAATTATCTACACGTTCCAATAAATTTTCGATAACTCCGATTTTATCTTTTACTTTTGCACCCCCGATAATCGCTGTAAATGGGCGGTCAGGATTATCAAGCGCTTTCGCTAAAACATTGATTTCTTTTTCCATTAAAAATCCTGCAACAGATGGTAAATATTCCGCAATGCCTGCGGTGGATGCATGTGCGCGGTGAGCAGCGCCAAAGGCATCGTTAACATATAGATCAGCCAATTCAGCAAAAGCTTTAGCAAGCTCAGGATCATTTTTTTCTTCGCCAGGATAAAAGCGTACATTTTCCAGAACGAGAATGTCGCCATTGTTTAACTTGTCTACTTCCGCTTTTACAGCCGCACCGTAAGCTTCATCTACTTTGACCACCTTTTTGCCTAACAGTTCTTCTAAACGCTTCGCTACAGGCGTCAATCGAAGCTCTTCCACAACCTGTCCTTTTGGTCTGCCAAGGTGGCTGGCAAGCAATACTTTCGCTCCTTGATCCGCCAAGTATTGGATCGTTGGGAGTGCAGCTCGAATGCGTGTATCATCGGTTATTTTGCCATCCTGCATCGGTACATTAAAGTCAACTCGGCAAAATACCGTTTTCCCTTTCACATCGACATCTTTTATCGTTTTCTTGTTCATGGCTCAAGCTCCTCCTTCACAATAACGATCAGGAAAAAATTCTTCCTACATGTTGAAAGGGAAAGGGGAATGTAAACGTCCCCTTCCCCTTCCCGCTTTTCATTATAGCTTTTTAAACAGGCAAGCTACAAGTCCGTATTTAAAGATTATAAACCTTGTTTTGCAATGTAAGCCGCCAAATCTACCACGCGGTTTGAGTATCCTGTTTCGTTATCGTACCAAGAAACAACTTTCACCATGCGGTTTTCAAGCACCATAGTAGAAAGCGCATCAATCGTAGAAGAATGAGTATCACCATTATAGTCTCTGGATACAAGCGGCTCCTCGCTGTACGCTAAAATACCTTTCAATTCTCCTTCAGCTGCTTCTTTAAGCGCCGCATTTACTTCTTCCACTGTTACGTCTTTTTCAAGCTCTGCAACTAAGTCAACGATGGACACATTTGGTGTCGGAACACGCATTGCCATACCGTTAAGTTTTCCTTTTAATTCAGGCAATACGAGCGCAACCGCTTTAGCCGCACCAGTTGTTGTCGGTATGATAGACTCTGCTGCAGCGCGAGCGCGGCGGTAATCTTTGTGAGGCAAGTCTAAAATTTGTTGGTCATTTGTATAAGCATGCACAGTTGTCATCATGCCGCGAACAATGCCAAATTTTTCATGTAAAACTTTTGCAAACGGAGCTAAGCAGTTCGTTGTACATGAAGCGTTGGAAATGACATGATGATTGCTTGGATCATATTTGTCTTCGTTTACGCCCATAACAATTGTGATATCTTCTTCTTTAGCCGGAGCAGAAATGATTACTTTTTTCGCACCTGCTTCAAGGTGTTTTGCCGCATCTTGACGGTTTGTGAAGCGACCAGTAGATTCTACTACAATTTCTACGCCAAGGTCTTCCCAGCCTAATTGAGCTGGATCGCGCTCGGATAATACTTTAATTTCTTTTCCATCCACGACCAAGTTATTTCCGTTTACCCCGACTTCCACATCGAGTTTTCCATGAACAGAATCGTATTGTAAAAGATGTGCAAGCATGTTTGCATCTGTTAAATCGTTTACTGCTACTACTTCTACTTCAGGATTTTTTAATGCTGCGCGAAATACATTGCGTCCAATACGACCAAAACCATTAATACCTATTTTCACTGCCATCTTTAAGTCCTCCTTCAATTTTAGGAATGATGTTTATATTGAGGGAGCTTTACAGTTCCCTTAATAACTCTTTAGCTGCCACTTCGTCAGTTACTAAAATCGTGGCTAATGATTGATTCATATACGCTTTGATCGCTTTTGCTTTAGAGGCTCCTCCCGCAACCGCGATCACATTTCGTATGTTTTTTAAGTCCTCCAGCTGCATTCCAACCGTTTGAACTTTATGAACGACTTCACCTTTTTGGTTGAAGTAATAACCGAAAGCTTCGCCTACTGCATTTCCTTTTTTAATTTTTTCGAAATCTTCCTTCGGAGTCTTTCTTCGCTCCGCCATTGTTTGAGCATCCCCGATGCCATGAACAAGCATTTTCGCTGAACGTATAATTTTTAAAAGGTCTTTTATTTCCGGTTCTTCGATAATGGATTCATATGCTTCCTTGCTTAGCTGGTCAGGAACATGAAGCAGCCTGTATTTCCCATGTGCACGTTCAGCTATTTTGGCGCAAATCGTATTCGCCTGGTTTTCAACATTTTCCCCTAGTCCGCCTCTTGCAGGGACAAATAAAACATTTCGGTGATGACCTAACGGAATCATCATTTCAGCAACAGCTGCCAGCGTTGTGCCGCCTGCCACAGCAACAACCTCGTCATCCTGCAAATGATTCATAATGCATTGTGCACAAGCTCTTCCCATTTCTTTTTTCACGAGGGGCGAATGGTCGCTGTCACCTGAAACAACAATCACTTCATCTAAATGAAGCTTCTCTTTTAATGTAGTTTCCAAAAAAGTTAAACCTAAAACATCTTTCATCATTTCTTCCAATGATGAAAGAAGATCATCCCCTTCTTTCGTTAAGGTCATTCCCGAGGGGTGAATATGAATTAAATTTTGTTCTTTTAAAAATTGCACTTCTCCACGCAGAATTCTTTCACTGATGCCTAAATTGTTTGACAAGCTTCGTCTTCCTACAGGCTGCATCAGTCGAATGGACTGCAAAATTTGATAGCGCTTTTGCATAGTTTGGAGAAGATCAGGCAATAATTTTTTTTGAGCTTCAATTAATGATTGCATTTTCAAGACCCTTCAGCTCTTTCTTTCCGGGACTTTTTTTGTCCCTGTAAGACAAATTATGTCCCAATTATAGCAAAAAAATTCACCCCTTGCTACATATATTATTTTAGCAGGAGCGCAAATGTTAATCAACAGAAACAAGTTCCAGCAAACGTTTTCTTAAAGAATTTTCTTCAATTTTCCCAAAAATAACAATCTTTCCATTCACTTCAATCACTGGAATCATTAGTTGATATTTTTCCAGCAGCCGGTCATCTTGATAAATATCTTTTTCTTTCAGATCAAAGGGTATTTCAGCTTGCAGCTTATACAGCAATTCCTTTGCTTCATCACACAATGGACATGTTTGCTTCGTATAAAGAACCACTTGATTCACGAATCCAATTCCTTTCTAATTATATCTTTTTCGCAAATTGGACGAAGGGATATTGAGCTGATCGCGGTATTTGGCCACTGTTCTTCTCGAAACATTCATATTATAATTCTCTTTCAACAGGTTGGCAATTTTTTGATCTGAAAGCGGTCTTTGCTTATTTTCTTGATCAATTAATTGCTGAATGACCTGTTTAACATTCGCACTTGATGTATCTTCTTCTCCCACTTTGTTAGTGAAAAAATATTTCAACTCATATAAACCGAAAGGAGTTTGAACAAATTTATCATTGACCGCTCTGCTTACAGTCGACTCGTGAATGTTAAGTGAATCAGCGATATCTTTTAATGTTAGCGGTTTCAAAACGTTGTTTTTCAAATAGAAAAAGTCTTTCTGAAATCGTATAATTTCCTGCATAACTTTGACAAGCGTTTCCTTCCGCTGCTCAAGCGATTTTAACAGCCAGCGTCCTTGATGGAGTTTAGTCTGTACGTAAGATTTTACATCTTTTTCTGTTTGTACAATCGGTTCATAGTCCCGATTGATTTTAATTTGCGGCAAAAGATCTTCATTATAATATACAATCCAATCTCCATTTCGCTCTTCAATCATTAAATCAGGGATGATATAATTCGGGGTTTCCTCATCAAATTGCAGACCAGGTCTTGGATTCAATGTTTGAACAAAATCGAAAATTTGCTGAAGAGCATTCAGCGACAGACCTGTCTTTTTGGAAAGATCCTTCCAAGCTTTTGTGGCAAACAGATGAAAATGCTCTTTTAACACGAACTCGGAGCCTTTAGGTTTTTCCTCAATTTCTTTAGCCTGCAAAAGCAAGCATTCTTGAAGCGAACGTGCCCCGACGCCAATTGGATCTAATGATTGCAGTACAGACAGCTGTTTTTCCAAAAGATCGATCGAAATTTGGAACTTTTCCGATAGGCGGGATAAGTCTTCTGACATATAACCATTTGAGTCCACTGCATCGATTAAAATATGAATAGCACGCCGTTCGTTTTCGGTAAAACGAAATTCTACGAGCTGATTTCGCAAATGATCTTTTAGCCCCATCCCTTTTTTCGGCATATTTTCGATCCAGCGGCCATCCTCCTTGCTAGCCCTCTGCTGCTTTCTTTGATTATGATAAAATATCGTTGGATGGGATTCTTCCAATTCCACAAAGGGGTTTTCAAGCGTAATTTCCCTCAAGTAAGATACTAAATCGATTGTAGAATATTGCAAAAGCCCAATGGCTTGCTTCAGCTCTTTCGTCATCGCCAATCTCAAGGATTGGTTTTGGACTAAGTCCATTTTTATATGCATCAGAACTCCCCCCCTTTAGTTCTATTTTACATGAAGAATTTAAAAAAAGAATCTAAAATTTTGGAGGAACGAACATGACACAGCTTTTTTCTGTTTCCTATTTTAAAGAAAACTTTAAACAGTACATTGAAATGAATAAAGAAAAATCTTCAAAGATTGATGCCATGAACAGCTACTACCGATCTGTCGTCTCAACTTTAATTTACGACCAGCTAACCAAAAATGCAGAAATATTGAAAAGACTGCAAAATCTTGATCAAGCATATAATCAAGTGAAAAACGAGGAATAAAAGGACTTTTAAATTTTAATGTATGGGATCAGTTTTTGAAGTCGGCATATAAGCCGATTTCTTCTTTTTTTGCAATAAAACTTATGGCTAAACAAAAAAACTGAGCAAATATAAGCTGCCCAGCTTTCGTTTTCGTTTTTATTTCGATTCATGTTTTGGCAAATATTCTGTCGTAAAAATTTCCTTTGCATCAAATGTTTTTTCTAATAAACCGAGATCGTGCAATTGTTTAATTAATGTTGCCCAGCGTTCTTCCGTCATATATCCGACTCCATGCTCTGCTGCATCTCCTCCATATACAAAATCCACTTGTGTTTCGGCTTCAAATTTTAATGATTCTAATTCCATATCAGCGTTGTCTTTCTGAATCACTTTATTAATCTCTTCGTAAGAATCTTTGTATAAATACCATCCTTCGACAAAAGCATCCACAAATGCTTTGACAGTTTCTTTATTTTTTTCTAAATAGTCTTTTGTAACATATAACACAACGTTATAAGGATTATAACCTGCATCAGATATGAGCTTCGTTTCTACATCTACTCCATCTTTTTTTAAGAAAAACGGCTCTGAAGTCTTAAAGGCTTGGCTTACAGAATTGGGATCGCTAATAAAATTCGAATGCTGTCCTGTATAAGCCAATTCTTGTACATTAGTTAAATTATATTTAGATTTCAAAAAGTCCCAATACGTAATACCAGGCTGTATATATACTTTTCTTCCATTTAATTCATCAAAATCGTCAATTCCCTTTCCTTTATGGAACATTAATGCCTGCGGGCTTCCTTGCATGGCAGCAGCTACAGCGACTAATTCAATTCCTTGATTTCTAGCAATAACCATTTGGTCAGCATGTGCAAGCCCAAAGTCAGCACTTCCAGATGCAACCATTTGAATAGACGAGACTTGCGGCCCGCCCGGTTCGATCGTGACTTTTAAACCGTTTTTTTCAAACAATCCGTTTTCTTGTGCTGCATACAAACCGCCATGCTGCGCCTTCGGAAACCAATTTAATACAATTTTTACATCTTTTAATTCTTTTTTCTCTCCATTCGAAGCGCTGTCTCCCTCGTTTGTTGAGCTGCTCGACTCTTGTCCGCCGCAGGCGGCAAGGAAGAACATGAATATAATCACGATTAATAGAAAACTTGCTTTGCGCCATGCTTTCAATTCTTTTTCCCCCTTTTTGCACTTTTTTGAAACTCAATAAAGCTCGTTCCCTAACGCAGCAAACCATTTTTATGCAAAAAAATTAGCAAATTAAATTCAGCTCTTGTAAGCAATAGTGATTATGTCAACTTAATTTTTGATCAAATTTTTTATTTTTCTCCCTTCATCGCGGATTCGTGCCATGATCTCAGCATGAAATGAGAAAACAAACTTACGAGTAAGTAAAAGACAATCCCAAAAATAGCAGCGGCAATTCCGCAAGCAAATAAATATGGTGTTTTTAATTGAACGGCTGCTACCGTAATGGCATACCCTAAACCGCCTTTTCCTCCACCAATTCCAGCTATATATTCACCCGTAATAGCTCCAACGATCGATAGCGTGCTGGATATTTTTAAGCCGGTCATCATGTAAGGCATAGCAGCCGGAATTCGGAGCTTCCACATTTTTTGCCATTTTGACGCATTATATAAAGTAAATAATTCGCTCATATTTTTATCGACTGAATTCAATCCCATTAACGTATTTGAAATAATCGGAAAAAATCCGATTAAAAATGAAATCATCACAATCGAATTGAAGCCCGAGCCGAACCAGATAACAACGATCGGTGCAACAGCTACAACCGGTATCGTTTGTAAAATAACTGCATACGGGTAAATGCTTATTTCTAAAATTTTTGAGCTTGCTAATAAAACCGCAAAGCCAATTCCAATGATGGCGCTTATTACAAATCCGATCACAGATTCAGCCACCGTTATTTGTATGGCTGGCCATAATAACTCCCAATCTTCAACCGCCGCTTGAAGGACGTCTGTCGGTTTTGGAAGTATAAACGGCTGCACGCCAACCATAATCGGTACAAACTGCCATAAAGAAAGAAAAACAACAAGCGCAGCAATCGGACCAATAATCTTCCATTTTGATTTGCTCCATATTTTCAGTTTGCCAGTATTATTTGATTGAGCGACAATTTCCTTCGTTTGAGTGGTTGCTGTTTGTACAGACATTTATACCAACTCCCTTCGGGTTGAACTATTCTCAAGACTTTGCGAGGAAATATCGACATATTCTGTAAACCGTTCATCTGTCCGCTCCCTCGGATAAGGAAGATCGACATCGATGATAGATGATAATAGTCCGGGCCGAGCTGACAACACTGCAATTCTAGTAGAAAGATAGACAGCTTCAAATACATTATGAGTAACGAACAAAATTGTCATTTTCTCCCTTTTCCATATTTCAAGCAGCTCCGTCTGCAAGGTCTGTCTTGTAATCTCGTCTAATGCAGCAAACGGTTCATCCATTAACAGCAATTTAGGTTTTGCAGCCAACGCTCGAGCTATAGACACCCTCATTCTCATTCCGCCTGACAACTGCCTAGGATACGACTTTATATGATCTTTTAGTCCAACCATCTCCAATACTTTGATCGCATCCTCTTTGCGGCTTTTTTTATCGGAACCCCTTAATTCTAAAGGCAGCATCACATTTTCCAGCACCGTTCTCCATGGAAGCAAATTGGCATCTTGGAATACAAAAGCAACATCATTTGTATTTTTTATAACTTCTTTCGGGTTTTGCCCAAATACCTCTACCTTGCCCTCAGTAGCTTCGCCTAAACCTGCCACCATTCTTAATGCCGTTGATTTCCCGCAGCCAGATGGGCCGAGGAAGCTTATAAATTCCCCTTCTGTGATGGAAAAATGGAATTGGCTTAAAGCGACTGTGCCGGTATTGTAAATCTTACTAACATGATGAAATGCGACAACTTCGTTTTGGATCGCTTCCACTGTTTATCCCTCCTTACCTAAGTTAAAATAGCTGAGTTTCTTATTCTTGTTTTTTTATAATTGACTTTTGTATGCTCAAGAGCCGCTTCCAGCATTCTTTCAGCAGCTTTTTGCGCCCGCATGGCAAATGATTCTTCATTGATATTGACAAGACGCCCTTTATCTACGACAATCCGTCCGCCAACGATAGTCATATCGACTGTCGGTGTGCCCGCTAGAATCGGAAGTGCCGTATCGTTGAAAAGCGCACCGGCAAATTCTAATCGATTCGTATCAATCATAAACATATCTGCAGCCTTGCCGACTTCCAATGAGCCAATGGCATTTTCCCAGCCAAGCACTTTAGCTGAACCTCTCGTTGCAATCGACAAACAATCTTCAGCACTTAGCGCTGTCGTTCCATGCTGAAGATTATGGAGCAGGTTCATAATTTTTAAATCTAATAATAGATTGGAGGAATCATTAGAAGTTGAACCATCAACACCAAATCCCACCTTTACTCCTGCCTGCAGCATGTCCATAATTCGCATCGTTCCGGAAGCCATTTTCATATTGCTGCTCGGACAATGAGCGATTCCGCAGCCGCAAGCACCCAGCTTGGCAATTTCTTTGTCATCAAACCAGATTCCATGTGCATACCACACGTCTTCGCCGACCCATCCTGTTTCTTCCATTAGTTCGAAAGGACGCATGCCAAACTTTTCTCTGCAAAAATCCTCTTCATCGATCGTTTCCGCCAAATGGGTATGCATCCGAACGCCATAACTTCGTGCTAAATCCGCAGATTCACGCAGCAAGTCTTTGCTAACCGAAAATGGTGAACAAGGTGCAACACCTACCCGCAGCATCGAAAATTTACTAGGATCATGATAGGTTTCAATAATTCTCATGGTATCTCGAAGAATAACATCCTCCGGCTGAACGATTTCATCTGGCGGCAATCCCCCTTTTGATCGTCCTAAACTCATAGAACCTCTAGTTGGGTAAAAACGAATTCCGATCTCACGTGCTGCCCGTATTTCCTCATCAATTAATTCACGGCTGACTCCATTCGGAAAAACGTAAAAATGGTCAGCTGATGCCGTACAGCCGCTTTTAAGTAACTCACCTAATCCGACAACAGCACTTAAATACACATCTTCCGGCCTTAGATGGCGCCAAATATCGTACAAAGCGATTAGCCAATCAAACAGCTCAACATTTTGCACCCAAGGGATATTGCGGGTGAAAGTCTGATACAAATGATGATGCGTATTGATTAACCCCGGATAAACAATTTTTCCGCGCGCATCAATGACAATATCCGCTGACTCACAAGGTAAATCATAGCCGATCGCTTTAATCTCTTGACCGACAACATACATGCTGCCGCCTGGGTATTCCGTTCGATTTTCATCCATCGCAATAATATTTTTGGCATTTTTTATGAACAACGTCTTCATTCATTCACCCCTTTATAATACGATCAATCCCCTTTATGTTATTTTTTATAACACAATACGTAATGTATATTTATTATATATTCTTTTCAGCTGTTTAACATTAGCGGATATTCACAATTTTTAATGTGATTTTGTGTATTTTAACTAAAAATTTACGTATTTATGTTATATATTATGACATAAACGGCTTTTTTTAAGAGGAGCGGTATACGGGGGAGTGGATTTGTTTCCATATTTAGGAAATAAAAAGGGGCTGTCCGATAAGTCCCTAAAATGAAGCAAGTGGAGAAAAACAATTCGTTTCTCTCCACTTGCTTTTATATTTTTTCGATTTTTATCTGAAAGTAGCTGGCGGATGCCGGCTACTTTCAGTATGTTGTGGGCTAATGCCACAATCCCAAACTCAACATGTACCTTGTCGAGGCCCCGCAAAGAAAATCTGCGGAACGACCGATTGCCCTTGATGTGACCGAACACACTTTCTGCCTCGACTTTGCGTCGAGCGTAGATGGCGGCTTTCTCTTCACATTCAAGGGCTGTTTTGGCCTTTGCTTTCATTTCTTCGAAGATGGGATTCCAGTGAACTTGACGATTTCCCTTCGCTTTTGTGCATTTCGCTTTCAATGGGCAATCGGTACAATCTTCACATTCGTATATTTTGAAGCTTTGTTCATAGCCAGATGGATTCTTTTTGTTTTGGTATTTTTTAAACGTTACTCTCCTTCCATTCGGGCAAATAAAACAATCATCCTCTTCACAATAGGTCCAGTTTTTGGCATTTTTAATGTCTTTTTTGTATGTACGTGTTTGTTCTTTTACATAGCTCCCATAAGGAATTAGAAACTCAAACCGGGGCTCTTTCTCATCACCAACTGCATATACATAGTTTTCTTCACTACCATAGCCTGCATCCGCAATAACTGTTTGGGGCATCGGTAATGAAGTGGAGGCTAGCTTCTCCATATGTGGGATAAAGCAACGTGTATCGGTCGGTCGTTGATGAATGGTATAAAACAAGATAAACTGATTCTCTGTCCCCATTTGCACGTTGTATCCGGGCTTGAGCTGACCGTTTTTCATATGGTCTTCTTTCATGCGCATGAAGGTTGCGTCTTTGTCTGTTTTCGAGTAGCTGTTACGGTCACCGAACATTTCCTTTTGTTCCTTGTATCTTGCCATTCGGGGCAGGAAATCTTCCCGAATTTGTTTCACCGATTTCTTTAATTGACTGCGTTTTTTTCGCTTCTCTTTCCGAATGGATGTATCGGTCTCCTTTTCGATTTCTTCCGTTAGCGTTTCAACTTTTTCTTCTATTTCTTTTGCGATTTCCTCCAGGTTTTGTTCGGTGATCTCTGTATGTTGATCGCTTTCCTTTTGCCCTGTTCCGGCTTCTAATTGGGTTAATTCATGAATGTGCTTTAGTGTTTCTTGGATTTTTTCTTTTAATTTCTCTTCGAATTTCAAAGTGGATTTTTTCCACACAAAAGAATACTTATTGGCATTGGCTTCGATCTTAGTGCCATCCAAAAAGTAGTTTTCCATCGTGATGTAATGTTCTTTTATCAATTTGAGAATCATGACTTCAAAGAGCTCATCCATGAAAGCTTTCATCCGTTCCCCTCGGAACTCATTAATGGTGCGAAAATCTGGTTGTTGCATCGCTGAAAGCCACATGGCAGGAATATTTTCTTTAACGAGTTTTTCGATTCCTCGGCAGGAATAAACCTTTTGAGAATAAGCATACAGAATGATTTTCAGCATCATTTTGGGATGATAGGAACTTCTGCCGCCGCCTTTATAATGAGAAAACAATTGTTTATCTGGTATCGCCTCCACCATTTCGTCCACGACACGTGCCACGTGATGTTCGGGTATAAGAGATTCAATATCATAAATCATTTGAACTTGACGGTTGTCATATGGTTTGAAAGTAGGGGCTAAATTTCTTTTGGCAGGAGTTTTTTCTTCTTTTCCATCTAGAGGAAGTGTCATTTGTGTGTTATAATTTTCACGAGTAATCATTTGATTGCTCATAAAAAATCGTCCTTTCTGTAATGTTGTGTGGTAACTTCATTTTACTAGAAAGGACGATTTTTTTGTGCATTTTTTTTAAAAAGTGAAAAAATGAGGGGCTCCAAAAAGTCAGTTACCCTGACTTTTTGGACAGCCCCACGTTATTGCTGTGTTCAAACAAATACAGACCAAACACAAAGTAATCTTCCAGATAGAATATAAGTCGGAAATCGTTTTTTTAATCGCTAAAAGGCTGGTATTTTCTTTTGCAAAGGTCTTCACGTTTTGATGCACAAATTTTTCCTTAACATCCTTCAGAACATATAAAACTTGATTTGTTCTATATAAATATGGTGTTAGATAATAAAGTTGAGTGTAATGAAATCCCACCTCAATATCTGATAAAGAAACTACTTTATGAGTAAAAGTAAAATTAATCTTTTCTTAACGTTTTATAAACAAAATGTCAATTGCTTTGAATAACACTCTTTATTTTTATTATCCTTTTTCCATAGTTTATTCGATTATCTAGATGATTCCTTTTGGAAGTTAGGACGTTTTCGCAAATTATTAAAATCATAAAGAGAAGGAAGTTTACTCAGTTTTGTTTCATTTGAATTATGAAAAATATATTTTTCAACAGTATTTGCAAGTTCCAAGCTTTTTTTGATAACTTTATCATAGTCATCGTGATCCCCAAAACCAGCATGAGCAATATGATTTCGTATAATCCTTATTTCATCATAAACCTGTCCAATTTTTTGGTAATCCTTGTTTGAATCATTTTTCAAAAAATGTAATAATAGATTTTGTATCTTTTCCCGATCATTTTTGTTCTGATAATCAATGGAAGGAATTCTTTTTTTATAAATGTACTGTAAATAAGTGATAATAGATTCAGCCAAACAAATATACCCATTAGCGTATCGATTATGGTCAAAAAACCATTTTGCTAGTCGGAACTGGAATTCAGCATCATTATTTACGCCTTTAAAATAATTGACAAAATCAAGTAATTCCGGTTTTAAATACAATAACATCGACTGAGGCACTGGGACGTCATCAACTTTTTCCAATTGATACCTTAATTTATCCATCTGAGAACGTAATTCTCTAATATAATTCAAGTTAGTCAGTTTGGAAATGTTTAACATCGTTTGTTTGATATCGTTATCTTCCATTAATTCAGCCATTAAGTCGACATTCCCATATGTAACAAAATCAAATACTCCCTTCGTCCACTTGGTGATGGAAAACAATGGATTTAAATCTATAATGGGAGTATAATCAAGTTCCCGGCTCACTTCAAACATTCCATAATAAATACCTGATAAACGTATTATGTCTTTCCTTAATGTTTGAATAAAATCTATCATCAAATACATAAAAAGAGGAATTGAACGGAAAGAATGGGTAATATCTAAATAAATTTTATCAGCAGGCTGAAATTGTTGTTGTAAATCCATAAATATATCAAGATTTTTAAACAATTCTTCATCATTCATTCCATATTCTAAAATTTTACATACTGAACCACCAGACGCATGAGGATTAATATTTTTCAAAAATTCATCCATCACTTCGTTGACACACTGCAAATCGACCTCTGTTAACTGATCTCCAATTTTTTCTATTAGAGAGAAGTATTTTTTCTCTTTTTCTAAATCTCCTTCTATCTTTCCAAAATATCTGTATACCTCTTCCCACATCGAATTTTTCGTGCCAACCAAAATAATTTTATCCACTTTTAAATGTTCACTGATAGCTGCTGTGATAAAAGATGTCTCATAAATCTTTCCGCTATCAGGAAATTTATATTTAGCAGTTCTGTATTCTCGCATTCCCACACCTTTTTCTTCGTACCCCCCGCTACCGAGAGGAGCAATTAATATCTCCACTATTCCATCCACTCCTTTTATCCTTTATTTGATGTCATCCCGCAGGATACTCTCTAAAATTGACATGCTGAAAGATGCGATTCGTTCGAATGGTTCCGTCCTTTAGTTGTTCTTCTATCACTTTCCTTTCAGTTGTAGCATAATAAACAACGTATCCTCTTTTCTTTAACCATTGAACAAGGCAAAATGTTGCGCCAAATTCCCCTTGAACAATCAGTTTGTCCCCTTTTTTCAACTGTTTTGAAAGCCAATTTTTTATTTCTCTTAAAAAATCTTCTTGCCATTCCCCTGATGGGGGAATATTGGACCATATTTTTTGCAGGGAATCCGGCAGATACACAATATCATCAATTTTAAAACGTTGGTTAATTTCTTGTATTTGTATTTCTGACAATTTATGAGACAAAATGACAAACATCTTCATCTTAAAACTCCTAAAATAATTTTCTCTAAATCATAATATATACCCATCCTAATACCGATTCATAAACCTGACCGTTTTGAATAACAGATCTTGTTCTAGGAAAAGGAAGATAACTTCCCAAATTTGTTTTATTTCTAATCTTTTTAAGATCTTGTGGTGAAAATAAACCGGCAATTGTATTATCATAAAACGTTTTACCGCTTCCTAGCCTCATAACAGCACCGTTTTGTTCCTTCTCAAACTGCTGTGCACTCTTTAGCAATTTTTCATATAAGTCTGTTACCAGACTAAGTTCCGGAATTTTCAATTCCTTCAGTAAATTCCATTCTTTTTCAATTAGTTGTTTATAAAAGGAATTGACCATATTTAAAATCTTCCGTTCGCCGTTTTCTCCTTCTTCACTATATAAATAAGAAAATCGTTTATCTAAAGAGTGATAGTTCCGCTTTGCTTTACATTGAAGCCGAAATGTCAATTGTGTATTTTCCGGGATGGCTTCTTTTGTAACGGGTATAGTTCCGGTTTTCTTTTTGAAATCAAACCGCAAAGTTTTCACAATCATGATTTCGTCAGGTTTTAACATCGTTGAATCGGATATATGTAAATGTTTTAATAAATCTTTTTCGAATTCACCAAATAAATCCTCACCATTAGATTGTTTTATATTTTTGGGAACATCATCAAGGGAAAAACCGTCTTCTTGACGATGAATAAATAATAAACTTGTACGAACAGCACCTTTAATGCTGCTTCCCGGAATAAAAGGTCTTGCACTGCTTTTAATACACTCTTGAATTTCTTCATTTTTTACATCGGCATTCGTTTGAACGACTGATCGTGCCAATTGCTTATAATCCAAACCATACTCTTTAAAAAAGTGTTTTAAGGTATAAACATCGCTTGTATATTTCTTTGCAGAAATCCTTTGAACAAATTCATCAATAACTTCTTCGTTATTTTCCATTTCATATAATGCCTTTTCGACCTTATGAGGATCAATAATATAGACCATTCCGGTTTCATCATCAAAAATATAATCACTATACGGAGAAAGGATGTCACCATTGCCAATATGGAGAGGAGTAACTGTTTCTAAACGGAGGGTTAAGCCATTTCCCATCATGCTTTCCCTCCAAAACCAACAAATATGCTTTTCCCATATAAATAAACGGAATGATCAAAATTTTCAGGCTCTACATTGATCATATCACCTTTTACTTTTTCCCTAAACAAACTCCCCTCATTAATGACCATGGCGCTTTTTTTCCGAACTGTTTTTCCACCTAACGAATATACAAAGCCACTTCTTTTTTCCAATTCATAAAAATACAATTTTCCTGCTTCTTCTTTTTTCGGAAAATAAGTGGAAAGATTCATAAAATATCGCCCCTTTTGCGGCAATGTATAGGAAGTTTCTTTCCATTCAATTTTATGAAAAAATCCTTTTCCTAAACTTCTTTTTCCTCCAATTCCTTCATCCGCCAATAATTGAATGGCCGCGTTTAAAAAGACAGGCAGCTTTCCGTCAATTATAAAATACATAAAGGGTTGGACACGATAATATTTTGTTTCGTCAAAGGTCACTTCCAAATGCTCTTGAAAGTAAAATTTGCCCGGCTTCTTCAAATCTCTGCTTACTTCCACTCCAGGTTTACTGTCAAAATGTAAAAAGCGCAAAGACTGTAATTCTTGTTCTGTACATTCTAAATCAGCTATTTCTTCTCGTAAAACAGCAAATTTTTTCCCGATTAAAATGATGGAGCGAAAATCAAATTTGCAAGCCTCCTCTTCTTCATTCCAACTTTTTGACAGCTTTTCCAATAGTTTTATTGAAACATAATTTATTTTTTTTATTTCCTTATAGGAAACGGAATGTTGTTCAGTGCTCATAAAATCCACTTTTGGCCGCGGAAAAAAATAGATCGTCGCACCATTTTTATGTTGTTGTTTCGGCAAAAAATCCAACCCATAAAAGATGGAGGAAAAATGAATATGATCTTCACGTAACAACGATGTAAATTCACTTAACTGTTTATCCCCATATAAAAGGACGACATTATTCATTAACGCAGAAACAAGTTGATCTGAAGAAAAATGATCCTTTAAATCACCGCTGGAGTCGCCAAAATGAAATTTTGCATGATCATTAAGCAATAGTTTGGCTATTTTCATGCTTTCTCTTCCTCTTCTACCAAACTTTTTAATTTATTTTTTGCCTCTTCGTCCTCAAAATCCGATAACAAACCCGAAAAAATCTCTTTGCCTGTGCCTCCGCTTTCATAATCCGAGACGGTTTTCAATAAAATGGATACATTTTGAAATTGGATTCTTCCGTAGCCCCGTGAACCGTTGCCGCCCAAATAGTCATCTTCAAGCAATCTCAATGCGGTTATTACTTGATGAAAATATTCGATATCTTTTTTCGTCAAAATATTATAAATCATATTAAAATCGAATATGCTCCCAGCTGGAACCCGTTCCTGCTGACGAGGATGAGCTGCCTTTGAAGTTAATCGATTAATTTGATTTTCCCATTTTCCTTCTGTATAGGTAAGTTCTAAATTGGAAAAAATCCCTTCTTTTTTTTCCATTTGTTTTTTTGTATCCTCATTTAATTTTGCATCCCTTACGTATAAACGGGTCGGTCCCGCCGTTATGTTTTTATTTTTAGTAGGCAAGCCTGTTCCAAACACTGTGCAGATAACGCATTTATCCGTTCCACATGAGCAAACTTCTGGACGGCCCTCACGTTTTTCGATCAAACTGCGAAGCTTTCCCTTCAGTGATGAGCCTGGTATATAAGGAACACCTTCAGAATTTTTAATGACGTTATTGTCAATTCCCCCAATGGCCACATCACTTTTGGAACCCCCTATTGCCAGTCCCGTGAGCGCTTCAATATGGCCTGTAATTAACAATTTTCCTAACAGTTTCACGATCCATTACCTCCGTTTTAATTTAATCTTCAACGTATTTCAAATAGGCGACAATAGCTTCCATAAATTGTTGTATATATTGTAAATGGAGAATATCGTGTTCATCCCTTGATTTTGCATGTTTCGCTAAGTAGTCCAATATATGCATCAATTCCCCTACTCTCGGCTTATCCGAATTCCGACCGGCCAAATAGGCAAACTGGGGACGAAGTCTTTTTAATTCACTAATGCTTTTAGCCCTCATGATTTGGTCATAAACCTTTCTGATCATCGAGGTAGTAACTTCCGCTTGTTTCTTTAGACCTCTTAATTTTTTAGCGTACTCTAAAGCGATATCGCAAAATTCATCATAATCACAGTCGTCCAAACGCAGTACATTGTTTTTAAAATAATAGGCATAAGGACTTTCAATTTCTGAGATTTGTTCCCTCGAACCATTTCTCGTTAATAAATAATAAACTTCTTCCTCATATTTTTCACTAAGCGGCGGCCCTGCGAAATTTTCTCTCGTACATCTAATTTCTTTTTTATCAGCCGTAACAATATACCCAAAGTTTTTCTCAACATTAAAAAACTTAATTCTTCCTTTTAATTTAGCAGTCATTCATTCTCCTCCTCCGCTTTTCTTGTCGCTAATTCCGCCCATTTCACCGCAACAGGAATGATCATAATTTTACGGATTTGATCCCTTTCTTTGGAATGAAAAAGATTATGAACAACGATTTGACGGTATTGATGGACTAATTGTTCTACGTAATCCTCGCCTGCGGCTTCTTTGCCAAACTTTTTGCAACGGTAGTTATAATTTTTCTTAATATCCCGCAAATAATAATAGAGCCTCCAAAATTTTACGTGCTGAAACTTGCCCTGTGTAGAATCTTTTAAAATATGCTTAAATCCAAGTGTACTTTTATTCACTTTATACAACACGCTACGATTATCGTATTCAATGACCATTTTTTCTAAAATAGATTCAATTTCCTTTACTTGCTTAAACTCTTCCCAGTTAAACACTTCCCCCATTAATGAAACTTTGTTTTTTATAGGCGGAAAATTACCGTTTGAAATACCACTTGCTTTTTTTGCCGCTTCTAAAGAGTTTTCCGTTATATCCGCCGCTCGAGTAACTGGAAATTGATAGGAAAATACATTCATTCCTGCAGAAAAGGTTATATAACGATTTTGGCACGTAAATAACCTAAAATCTTGATAAAATTTCTCTGCAAAAGCAAACACATCTTTCCAAGTTCCAACCACATATGTGTCATCTCCACCAGAAAAAACAACGTATAACTTTTCTTGCCAGCGATGTTCTTCTATGAGTTGGTTAATATAGCCTCCAAAGTATAAGCCTAGCATTCTACTTAACACGGACACTCTCGAAATGGAGCTGCGCTCCCCTAATCCTTGACCAAAAATCATCCCCAAATTATCAACATCCAGTTTTAAATGAGCAAGTTTCGCATCCCCTCTCCCATTGACGATAGCTCTTTGTGATAATTCTTCAAACGTAACTTGTCCATCCTTTCCTTGAGGTAAAAAATAAGCTCCAAATTGAAACCCATCACAATGATCCTCAACAAAATTCGTATCATTGATTTTGTACCATTGTTCCTGCTTATTAGGTGAATATTGGTTCATGTTAGAATAAAATGAAATATCATAACCGAATTGCCGAAACATATCTTGATATGTGTTATAGTCAAGGTCATTAGAGGTAGCTTTTCGAAAGACTAAATATGCAGCATCACGTAATTCATTCGTTAAATTAATAAAACTTTTGCACATTGTACAGACAGCCATAGAATCATCATCATCAAAAAATTCTTCATTTATAGGCCGTTTGCTGCCAAATGAACCGCAAACTTTGCACACATGAGATTCATCATTACCTTTATCCAGCGGTCCAAAAATCTCCTTAAACTTAGACTCAAGTCCAAGTTCACTCCATTTTCTTTTTTTCAACCGACTTGTTTTTGTTTTCGATGATTCCCATACACTTGAGAAATCTTGAAAATCGGCCATGGAAACAGGAACAAAATCTATCGCAAAGTAAATCTCACCATCATGCCCTTCAAGCAAATGTTGCAAAATTTTTTCCCGGATGCTCACAAATTTTTCTTGTTGGCAATAAGGTGCCAGAATGAAGAAATTTCCTCCGCCATTATATAAAAGGCTCGTTGAATGCAGTTCCAATTCATCAAGTATATAACGTACAATAACGTCTGAAAGCAAACTTATGTACACGGAACGTCCTTTTAAACTTTTAGCAGCTCCTTTTGAAGGGATATTAAAAATAAAGTTTTGAATCCCTGATACATCCCCATGGATTAACATAAACTGTTTAGTTGAACGATCAGACGATTCATTAAACTCTTTAATATCCAAATATCCTTTTTCATATTGCTTATAAAGAGAGCAAGCAATAGCAGCATTCGTTTTCATTAAGTCGTATAAAGAGATATCAACAGTATTGGCGTCAGCAACACTCCAAAAATATTTTTCTAACAAAAATAGCAGCTGCTCTTTCTTATGTATTTTCTCAAGTTCTTTCAAAAAGGAAGAAAACAATTGTCCGATCGAATCGCTATGAACATTTTCGGATGGCAAAATATTTGACAATTCAAGCGGCTTCAACGGGTACATAAAACTTTTTTTCTGCTGTTGATCAAATAAATTGGAAAATATAGACTGAAGAGGAACAAAATTATTCACTTTCGTCCCATCATGTATCCCATATTCCAATGTACTTAATTGAGAAGCCCTTCTAACAAAAAAGTTAATGATGCTAATGTTACTTTGATCGGAGGATAAGTTTTGATAATATTTTTGAAAAAAGCGGTTTTTATTACTTAAAGAATGGATCGTTTGCATATACAAAGTTTCAGTATCCGAATCGTCTATCAATTTTTTTTCGATAAACATGGGATAAAGATAATGAAATAAAGAAGCCAGCCAAATATGATTCTCCATCTGATGCTTATCCATTCCCCAACCTCCTTCTACAAAAAATCGTACTATTCTACTATATACGACAAAAATCTTACAATTCCTTTTGAAAAAACTAACAATTACACATTTTTTTACATTTGTTAATTAATTTGTCACAAATAATAAAAACGTAACCTTAGAGCATATGTCCTAAAGTTACGTTCACTATCTGTGTGATTTATTATTAATGAAAATTATGTAATAAGATGAAAATGGAACAGAACGTATTTAACAATTCAGTTGAAACGGAACTTCTAAACGAAGTCATTCCGACCATTGATGTTTTACTATTTGAAAATGAAATTGTTTTTCACTCAAAAAAGTCAATGCATAAAATTAGAGCTTTTCTCTCTGTTTAACGTTTCTGTTTTCTTAAAAATACTAATACGTTCTTTGAAGGATTGTATGGATAAGTAACAAAAAATAAAATAATTGGTGCTCAGCTATACAAGACGAGGAATTTTATTTAAAAAGCAGCCTAAAACACGAATTAAGAAGTTTAGGCTGCTTCCTTTTTCTATTGACTTTTAATATTTAAGAGTGCGGCACTTGTTGAGTATTTTATTAAAGAGATAGACATCATTCTTGCTTTCCAAGTTAATCAATGAACGCTTTTTCACATCATTTTAATAAATTTTAATGTTGCCGCTTGATACGCTTACGTCGATAGGATGTTCACCAGACCCATGGGTACCTTTGATGTTTTTATTATCTATTTTTTTGCTAGTTAGCGGAAAATCACATGTTATATTGCCGCTGTTTGTCTTTCCGTTTAAAGTAAAGTCAGCATCAGTCGGAAGATTAAGATCCACCACTCCTGAACTTACTTCAATATCAACTGAATCTGTTAATTCATCCATTTGTATATTTAAATTTCCAGATGATAGCTCAGCCTCAATAGCTCCGATATAATGCTTTACTTTGAGGTTTCCAGAACTAATATCAAATGATCCTGTTTCTGTCGTTAATGAGTCTATATCGACATTCCCCGACGAACTATCATGCTCAAAATGTTTAACCGATACATTCTTCAGGTTGACGTTTCCCGAGCCTATATCTAATATTAATTCATCTAGTTTCATCGGTTCATTTATTGAAAGGCCAGAGAAATTCAAATTCCCGGAGCCAAGATTTATAGCCATGTTTCGATCATAATCTTCAGGGATGTAAATATTCAATCTTGCCTTGTTATGAAACAACCACCCCAACCATTTCCATTTTTGTTTCGCACTTACTTTTACTTTGTCTCCATGCTGTTTAACAATCAGCTTTCCCTTTCCATCTAAATCAGCTTTTAAATCTTCTCGACTTTCCGGAATAATCGTTGTGCTAACACCTGAGGCATCAATTTCAATCATTTCAATTCCCTCTGATGTAACGGACTGGGTTCTTTGATTTCCTAAAGGCCACCAACTAAAATTGATTGGATTCAAAAAGATAATATATAAACCAATGAATCCGATGATACCCAACAGAATCACAAAAAATCTTTTCAATGTTTTCCCTTCCTTCCCAAAAATTTTTCGCAGCTTTATCACTTGATTTGTTTATCCTTTAGCACTCCGCTCAGAAAGGGGCAACAAAGTAGCACCGATCCTCCCCTTGTATACAAAATATTTTGACTAGAATTTTACACAGTTTGCTCCCATATATTTAGAATTTTCATTTAAAATGTCAATGAAACGTACTAGCTTCATTAACAAATCCCTAGTGCAAGAAGCTCGCCTAAACAAATATAAAAAAGCAATGCCTCTCCAAATCCACAGCCTTTTCGCGTTCTTATTTTAGAGAAGATTTTTAGCCTCATAAACAGCTATTATCCAAAAACTTCAAGCTGGATTGATTAAATGAATTTAAAGGAAAAACAAATTCAATTACTTTTCTCTTCCTTAGAATACAGCTCAAAAATCAACCGAACATTTCTAGCTTCTTCATTTTTTATAACTAGCAGACCATTCTCATCATTTTCATAGCCATAGCATTTCCTGTTATATAGTTTAGAAGTCCCTTGGGCGGCATGACGTTTATATCCCCATTTTAACTATATGATTAGTCTAAATTTAACACATTTTATGCCCTACATCTATCCTGTCAACTCCCCCATCCAAAATCCATTCTATCAACTCAACCCCGATTTTCAGGGCATCTAAAACCAATAACAAAAAGGGTCCCACCTGTTTATTAACATAAAATAAATTTAAGTGAAACCCTATAAACCTTGCTCTATCAATGCTTGAACAGCTAGTGTATTTATTCCCTTGACATCAATGCTACCAACTCCACATGGCTTGAGAGGATAGGATCCAATGTCTTTTGAACCTGCCCGTTCTCGGAAATATATCTACGGCACTTTTTGCACTATCGGTAGACGAGAACATATCCACTGAATTTGCATTAAATAGAGACCTACAACATTCCCCAAAATAAGTTGATTTGAGCGGAAAAGAAATAGAGAAGCAATCCTATTGTCACTACCTTGAATATTTGTTTTGGAGACTGATATAAAACAAAAATCGTGGCAATCCAGAGTAACAATTCCAAATTATCTCTAATATCAAAATACCAAAATCCAAATACAAAAGCCTGTCTTGAGATAAACATAAAAATTATAGATGAAATAAAAATAGCAATAATACCTTTCCCCTTTGCATACCAACACACAAAAGCCAGAAATGGTGAAATACAAGTCATTATTATCCAAATCATCATATATGATTTAGGAAAAAAGCCAGCTATCAAAACTGTGAATAAATAATAGCTACCTACCATACCCGCAAAAAACAAAAATACATTTATGGCAGACCTGAGAGCTGATTTGCTATATAAAGATATTAACACCGCAAGGAAAAGCCAAACCCCCATGCGAGAAAAGAAGTTTCTTAAATCTAAGACTTCTAGAAAATAGGGTAATGAATTACTTAGGGTTGTTTCAAGCATCTTGGAAACTAAGCCTAAAGTAATCCCCGCTATAAATATTAAAGTTGAATATAAAAACTTTTTTGTTAGCGATATACTAATTGGTTTTCGAATTTCATTTAAGAAATCTTTCATTTATTCTCTCCCGAAAAAATCCTTATTTCATATTTTTCTATCAAACCACGGCATAAGATGTAAATAATTCGCTTTCTAAATAAGAATTTATGCCTAGTCTGAATAATAATTGTACACCCTTAAGCCACCTGAATTTGCTATGTATATTAGTACTTGCGCCTTTTCATATCCTCTTCGTAGGCGGCTAGAATACGCTGATATTCTTTTGGATCATCATTCTCACAGTCAAGTTTTATCACTCGATCCACGATAGACTCTAAAGAATCCGGGTTGTAGCAAGGTTCTTTAATTGTAAGATATATAATCTTTTTTGTCTTTTGACGTTGGGCCATTTCTTTCAGCATCTGAATCTCTTTTTCATTTTTTGTTACACTTTGAATTGGCCATATAATCATAAAGTCAAATGCATAATCATCGTATTTTTCACTATTACTTTTCGTGGTTAGATTATCAAAGTAAATTATAAGATTTGATAATTTCATTCCTTGTCCATATTTCTTCGGTACATTAACTTTATATAGTTCCGCCCATCGATAAAAATTCTCCATTCCATCTTTTGTTGTATGAATTAAATTAATCAGCCCTTTCAAGATTCCTTAAGCGTTCAAGGCTTTAAGAAGAGTCTGATGTTTTTCCTTGTCAGCAATCCCCCGTAGCAATAATGTTTTTTCTGTTTCATTGTTCAAGAAATCAATAATCTGATCATATGCATTTTTTACGTCGGACATATTATTCACCCCTTCATTTAAAAATCACTATTTGTTTTTTGAATATACCCAAAATAAAATGCTATCTGTTAGTCTCAAACAAAACAGTGCATCTTCAATTGTTGGAGATTCAATAGTATTCTCATTCCTATGGTTTCCATAATCAGACATCATAGAATAAATCATATAAATCGTTTTTATCTTTGTCAGCTTTCCATCTTTATTTTCATTAAAAAAATCTGCTAAATCTTCTTTTTTCAGATCTGATTTAAGAGCCCTATCTAAGTCAGCAACCGTTGCTATGTAAGCGTAAAATAATCCCCACCTTTTAATGATAGGGATTAAATACTATTATTGTGATAAGTTATTAAAAACCCGACAATTCAAAGGAATTGTTTTGGACCAAGGAAGTAGTTGATCAAGCTCATCCATATTGCTTATATCCATATTGGGAAGCCTTTCAAATAAGTAGCGAAGATAATAAAATGGATTTAATTTATTCTCTTTTGCTGTCTCCACAATACTGTAAATGATTGAGCTGGCCTTAGCTCCTTTCGGAGTATTGCTAAAAATCCAGTTCTTCCTTCCGATCACAAATGGTTTAATGGATCGTTCACTTCGATTATTATCGATTTCTAAACGTCCATCCTCTAAAAATGCCACGAGTTTTTCCCATTGGTTGAGGCAGTATGTAATGGCTTGACCTAATAGACTCTTTGGTAAAACATTGCTTTTCTCTGTTTTTAGCCATGCTGAAAAAGCCTCCAACAATGGTTGGCTGTGTTTAAGTCGTTTTTTATATCGTTCTTCTGGTGTACATTCTTTCAAATCACGCTCGATGGCAAATAGCTGATTACAGAAATTGAGTCCTTCCCGAGCTGTGACTGCTGAATGACGTTTGGATTCAGGAAGTACGTTTAAAGCCTCATCGAACTTTCTGCGGGCATGAGCCCAACATCCAACTAATGTTACGCCGGATACCTTATGGTATCCTGCATATCCATCGACATGCAGGTATCCTTTAAACCCTTTTAGGAATTCTTTGGCATGTTCTCCTGCTCTAGTTTCCTGATAGTCATAAAGGACAAGTGGTGGATCCTCTCTTCCAGTCCGATAAAGCCACATGTAAGATTTCGATGTGCTTGACCTTCCAGGTTCATGTAAAACCTGAACAGTTGTTTCATCCGCATGTAGAATGTCTTTAGAGAGGAGATGCTCTTTCATTCGTTGATAAATTGGCGCAAGCCATTTTTCGGCACCATAAAGCATCCAATTGGCCATGGTTTGCCTGGATAAGATCACACCTAATCGTTTGAACTGTTGTTCTTGGCGATATAGAGGTAGCCCCTCTACATATTTTTGATTCATAATATATGCCATGCTTGACGGTGAAGCTAAACTTTTTGGATACACAGATTTTGGGGCAGGTGCTGTAACGATTGGTGTCTCTATTTCATTACGCTCACAATGACGGCATCCATAGACATATCGAACGTGTTTTAAAACTTTGACTTGAGCCGGAATAATCACTAATTCTTGTCGTACTTCTGTGCTCATTTCGTGTGTTTTTTCACCGCAACACGAACAGACCTGCTCTTCTTCGGGTAAACGATATTCAATCGTTTCCATAGGCAGGTTTTCAAACGTAGCTTGACGTTGACCACGTTTCTTTTTACGACGATATGTAATTGTTTCAACAGTTGGCTCTTCGGCTTTTACATTAGACTCTACCTCTGCTTCATTGAATAAAGGTAGTTCTAATTGATTAGGATTTGTTTTTTCGCTTGAAGAGCCAAATTTTCGTTTTTGACTAAGACGATACTGTTCTTCATACCATTGTAATTTCGCCGTCAATTCAACGATTTGCTGTTGAAGTTTTTCAATTAATTCAAATGGGTTTTGGTTAGGATTCTTTAAATTTTTCATCATGTAGTAATAATTCGACGGTTTTAGCTATTTTCCTCCAAGGTTTTTGTTAAAAGTAAAAAATTCATATAACTGTTCTAGCCTTTACTTCTGGGTGTGCTTTCTTTTGCTCCATTGCAAGACCATCCAATAACCAGCGTAATTGCCGATAACTAATTTGTATCGTTCCAGTGTCATTTTCATTTGGCCATTGAAATTTTCCTTTTTCCAATCGACGATAATAAAGCCAAAAACCATTATAGTCCCAGTGAAGAATTTTTAATTTATCTCGCTTTCGATTACAGAACACAAAATAGCTTGATGAAAAGGGATCTAAATCAAATCCCTCTTTCACCAAAGCAGCTAATCCATCAATGGATTTTCTCAAATCAGTACTTCCTTTTGCCAAGTAAACTCGTTCAGCTCTTGTACCAACTAACATGTTGATTTCAACGTCCTAACCACTTCTGAAAGAAAGGCCGGATCGAAACCAGGTTTTACTTCAATTGAAATCCCACTAATTTCAATCCGTAATGAATTTTCAACTGTTTGTGAATGATCTTCTAGGGTAACGGATGCCCATTTTGTAGACTTTCCTTGATTTTTTATTGGATTTTCAATTTTTCTTAACCAGTATTTAAACTGGTGAATACTCCATTGATTTTCCTTGCACCAGTTTACTTGAGTTTGACCGCTTTTACGATAGTCAGCGATTCGTTGTTCCCAAACCTTTCGTAATTCAGGATTCTTAGGCATAAAAAAACCCCCTTCAATTTCATCTTGAGGAGATTATCTCATGAAATTAGCACATCAAGAAGGTGTGCAAGATTTGACGCTTACGTTTAGAAAGTTTCAATTCCTCATAGTTAAGATAAAAACTTATATAATGAATGCTGGTTATTGTCCCATGAAATAGTTTCAATTCCTCATAGTTAAGATAAAAACGGAGTTGCTTTACACCAGTACCTCTTGAGCCACGTTTGTTTCAATTCCTCATAGTTAAGATAAAAACGAAAATCTTGCAAGAGATCGTAAAAATAAAACGAATGTTTCAATTCCTCATAGTTAAGATAAAAACTTTAGAGCAAAATGGCGACTTACTTCGTGGTGTGGCGGGTTTCAATTCCTCATAGTTAAGATAAAAACCGCGCAAGTGCGTCCTTGTCCTCGACGAAAACCTCGTTTCAATTCCTCATAGTTAAGATAAAAACAGTATCTGGTGGTTGATACTTTTTAACTTTTTTTGGTTTCAATTCCTCATAAATTATAACATTTATCTTGTGAATTGTTGCTAATTTTTAAAACCCTTGAAAATCAAGGGTTTTTCTTTTTCATCTTAGCGTAAATCCGAGTGAATTTTATGCCCTCCAAATAGCTTTTGCCCCCAATTTGTCCCCTTTAATTCTTCCGATTACATCAAGAAAAGCAGGTAAAAAAGCACGGCCTTTTCGGTCGTACTTTTTTACCTCACACGCAACTTTTGCCCGACAAGAATCAAGTCTGGATTTTTGATATTATTGAGCTTCACTAAATTTTGCACGGTTGTTTCGTACTTCTTTGCAATTTTAGTTAGGGTATCACCCTTCTTTACAGCGTAATACTCATCTTTTTCTGTTTTAGCAGGCACTTTTAATACTTGCCCGGTGATGATCAAATTTGGGTTTTTAATGTTGTTCAGTTTAACCAATTCATTAACAGTCGTTCCATATTTTTGAGCAATTTCTGAAAGGGTATCGCCTTTTTTGACTGTATAAACTTGATGTTCTTCTTTTTTCGCTGCAGCTTCAGGTTTTGTCGGCTTTTTATTTCCAACTTTATCGTATTTGTGCAGCTCATATTTTTCAATGATTCGGATTAACTTTGCTGCATAGTTTGGATCGGTTGCGTATCCGCACTCTTGGACCTTTTTGCATGCAGTCACATAGTTCGTTTCACCGATAATTGACTTGTATTTGTTTTTATCCCAAGAAACACCGTTTGTGTAGAGCTGTGCTAAATCTTCCAGGCTCTCTACCCATGAAGGATACTTCCGAAATGCGGCATCCGTTTTGTATGGCTTGCCGTTGCGATATTCAGTCGTTTTCATCGTTACCGACTGACCGTTGTAACTTCCTTTGATTCCGAAAAGGTTTTTCCCATTTTGAGCTAATCCACTTTGGCCAAAGTTGCTTTCCAAACACGCTTGCGCAATCACAAGCGATGCAAGAATTTTGTACTTCTCTTGAATTTTTTGAGCGTGCGGAGCGATTTGTTTGATGAATTCCATTTAATCATCTCCTTATGAAAAAAAATAAAAAAGAGCAACCAAACACGATTGCTCTTTTCTGGATCAAAAAACATTCTTGACTATCATTTCTTTGAGGCTAAATAAAGACTAACCCTTTTAAATTGAGATTCTGGGCTAAATGTACGAGTTACATTATATTTAACTTTTTCTCCGTTTATAGCGGAATTTAAATCTGTAAAAATTTGATAGAGATAGCTTAAAGAAGGTTTATCATAGTAATTTTCTGCCTGTAGTATTAAGGCCCCCGCAATATTTAAATCATTCAAAATTTCTGATTCATCAAATCCATAATATTTTAGATAAGCAACATCCTCCACAAGCTTCTGCCATTTATCATTAATCTCTAAGTTCTCAACTGCATGGAAACTTGTGCCATGATCTGTCAGATCATCTAAATACTTTTGAACATTCTTCAAACGTTGCTTTGCTATTTGTTCGTTTTTAAATACGACTTTATCTTCATAATCAACGTATTGGAGGGATAGTGCAAATGAGTAGGAATCATTTTTAAACGCTTCTGATAGGTTTTGTTCTTCCATCTTCTTATCTTCATGATCTTTATAAATTTTAAGTTCATCTGAATTTATACTAAACATCATGAAGTTAATCGTAATCCCCATAATAAACAATAAATTTTTCATGGAAAAATCCCCCTATAACCATTTGGAAATATCATACCAAATGATCTTTAGGGGATCAATAATTTTTTATTTTACCAAGTAAATAGTCTTCTGTGCAGAATAAAGTAACTTACCTGATGCACTGTACCATTCAACCTTTACGTAGTATGTTCCTCTTTCATCGGTAGGATATATTCTTATGTTATTTCTAAAATCCATATGCCCATTTATTCCTACAACTTTATTGTGTACAACTATTCGCCCTGTCGTACCTCGAACTAGGTATACACCTGCATAAAGATGTGCGTTCCCATTGTATGGCGTACAATTTGCATAAACCTCAATGTATTTTGCTTTAGGTCCATAATATGTCGCGTCAGTTTTTATAAAAGGCATGATTTTATTCCCCCTTTCCGATTTCCCTTTACTTAAAAGATTCCAAATAATGATCTGCTTGTTGCGCTTTTTTTGTGAGGCTATTATTCTTCCATGCAGTCCACATGGAAACAATGACTGTCAACACAACTGAAACGCCTTCATAAATTTCTTCATCAGTAAAAGGCAGCAATTGAAAATGAAAAAAAGAGATTGATACTTGGTTGATTAATACCAAAAATAAAGTGATAATTCTAATCCAAGTACTTTTTGTAACACCCTTCCAATTCATACTCTCACCTCCTTTCAATTTTGAATGATGTTCACGATAAGCATTAAAATAGCGACAATCCAACCGCCCCATTCTCGAATGGCATCTAAAACGGTTGTCTTGCCGCTTTCAGCTGCTTTAAGTTTCTCAATTTCGCTTTCAATGTTGTACAGTTCTTCTCGCAACCCGTTGTATTTTCTGATGATGTCTCTGGTTTCTTTCATTTCAGAGCGTAGACTAATAATCTCATCTCTCATCTTCATAATTTGTTCGAATAGTTCTTTGTTCGAATACCATTGTTCCACCAATACTCTTCCTTTCTGCCATCTATCATTCAGGAGTTGGCAAATATGTGAACACGCGCGGATCTTCCTGCCCGACGGTCCACATGGCTACACCTTTACAACCATAATTTTTTATAAAACCAAGAGTCGTTATAAACCCTTCCAGGTCACTATTCCAGGCAATTGAATATTCCTCCCCATCACCGACGTAAAAATTTCTCAACCAAACGCCGGCGTCAACTAACCGGATCCTGATGTTTTTTTCACCAACCCAGGACGGAATATTGACAATCGGAAAGTTATCGTAATCATTGTCAATGTCAATATCCAGGCCTTCATCCGGATTAAACCCGCTGTATACTAAATAGCCCAATTCATCATACGAATAAGGACGGTCCTCTTCTAAAGCAACATATTCCCGCCCATCAACAATCGCTGACACTTTCTCCATCGGTTCATACCGGTCGTTTGTAGCAATGTGCAGGCGATAGCAACGGATTCTTGTACCATTCGCATAAACGCCATGAGCACCCCTAGACAAAGAACCAGGTAAAGAACCGGAATAATTGATATATTCGACAGCACCGACCAGAATTTTTATGCGACCATTGTGAACACGAACGGTGAGAGTATGGCGACTTCCTAGGCCGTTAGCCAACGTTTCCGACATGGCCGCAGTCGCCAAGACCTGACTGGATCCGCCGCTTTCGTAAACCAGTCGAACTGTTCGATTGCGATAGTTAAGCTGTGCAATATAACCATTTCCGACCGTTCCAGGATTTCTCGCGTAAAAACGAATTCCATAAATCGCATTTGAATCCAAGGCTCGAATGTCAGCCTCAATATGAGCGTTGAAGGAGAACTCACGATTTAACACAAGCTGTGCCGAACTATTCCGAGCATCACAATAAACATGAGCTTCATCACCGCCAGACGCGGCAACTGGCCGCCATGTTCCATTTGAATAACCGATATTTTGAAGTGGACCACGACAAGCCCCATCAACCGGATATGGTCCATTTGGTGCCCGGAAACCGGTAATCGCCCTCTGGTAATAATTCGTTTCCGTCAAATTCTCCACTTCTTGATCAGCAAAAGGACCAAACAAGTCTTCCCAAAAAATCGCCGGTCTTGGATGGCGACGGATTAATTCAGCAGTCAGCGTTACTTCATCCGGCATATCTGCGTCCACTTTCGTAACAACACCATCAACAACGGATCCTCTCTTTTTGGGAACTTGAAGATTAACGTTATATTCAACTTCTCCTCCGGACATTCCATGTTCAAAATCCCGACAGATTACAAACCCCATGATTTGAGCTGAATCTTGAGTAACACCAACTGTAATCGTATTTGATGTGCTAAACGAAAAAGTGCCGCAATCGAAAAAGTGATGGGATGGATTGACGAAAAACGGATACCAATCCGGAATATCCTCGCCAATGACATAATCAACCCCATTCACGTTAATAGGAATGCGGCAATTCAGATAAGGAAAATATACCGTCGCTACCAGGCGATACGTTCCAGGCGTTGATAAAGAAAACGAATAAGTGACACGCCCATCCTGACCAATAGCACCGCTGGCCCGGACGCACGAATTCGTCGCTTCGTCGTAAAGATACTGGCCAGGTAACGTATTGTAACCATAAAAGGTATAACCAGGCAGATCATCCTTAGGTTCCCAAACAGAATGAGCATCGCTGATATGTCCAGAGGTCGAGGTCGCCTCGGTCAATACCCTTTGAATCCCGGTAAATTTGGCACGTTGGTGTTTGGAATAGCTGGTGATGTATTCCGCGTTTCGATAAGTCCCCCGATAAACCACTTGACTGTTATTGTAAGGCAACAGACGAGCAAAGCGAGCCTGAAAACGATCGTAACAATGCAAAAAAGTATATTCATAGCCCGACTCTTCATCATGGAATCCACAATACGGAATAAACGATTGATCGAACCAAATGAACTCGCCCTGGTCGTTTCGTTGCCCGGCGTTATGCTTAAACAGGCCATTTTGCCACTGTAGCAACTGCCAATAAGCAATCGCAGTACCCAAACGGTCACGATTTAAGGACCAACGCCGCCCATAGGCCGCATTCCCGATAAAAGTCTTTTCCGGTGGTAAAACATTCCGAACATGATCCAAGACCTCTAAAAGCCACCAGACAGGAGTCGATGGCCCCGGTGCGGTATTTCCAGCCGAGAAATCATATGACATGATTTGATATTCATCCAGATCCGCTTCAGCAATGGTCGAATAATTCGTCCAAGCATACCAGGACGGATTATACTCACCGGTCATGGCATGAAGGTTTACACGAATCTCCAAACCAAGTGGCCGGCAAACTTCGTCTTTTACACGTCTCAAAAGGTCCCGGTATTTTTCCGGTTCTTGAGCCGACCGCGGCCTTGATGTAGTTTTCTCGAAGTCCATCTCAATCCCCTTGATCCGTCCAGGAAACCGGTTCAAATAAAGCTCGGCTATTTTTTTAAATTGCCGAACAAAAGTGTCCTGTGCTCCATTCACATTATCGAGGATCGGCTCCACACGAGATGCACCGAAACAAACCATTTGCAACGACCATTTGATATCTGGATAATGGTCGACCAAAAAACGAAGTGAATCACGCATCCACCATCGAATGGCCGTCTCATCTTCATTTAGAACCGGGTATCCCTCGCCGGCTTTATAGCTATAAATCGTACCGTCGGCATTTACACCGAAATCATGCAGGCCAACTCCGTAAATTTTATCATGATGATTCATGAAAGCGAGCCAGAAATTCTTTTGATTGCCGCCCCAGTTTTTCCAGGCGTCCGGATTAAGGATCCGCCATTCACCTGGTGAAACTTCGGTCGCGTATTCCGCAAACTGTGCATTGGACGGTTCATTCAAGGTCCATGAGATGAACTTCAAAACTTAGCCCCCCCTTCTTCCCAATGGAACAATTCAGCAATTCCCCAAAAACCAATCCCGGTATCACGCATAACGCCATCCACCAGCTTATAAAATTCAATACGGATCCGATTTGAACCGTAGGCCAAGCCCATAAACATCTGGCGTCTTATCGGCAATTTCCCTTCGCCAACAGAGATAACACGACTGGCCAAATTGGCCGGTTTCCCATCAACGGTGGCCACACGTTGAGTACCCAGTAATTTAATTTCACTCCCAGGACCACCAGGAATATCAAAAATAAATTCACGCGTGTACCGTTTGTTCAAAGGATGATCCGGTTCATCCTCGTAGACCATTTCACCATAACCTGTTTTAAACGCTCCATAATTCGACGAAATCCGCAATAAATCAAACTCATTTTTTGCATAAAGAGTTAAATCAACTGGAGTCGTTACCGTCGGCTCATTAAAATTGGATTCAAAAATATTCGGAACCACAATCACTTCATGCCCGCGACCGACGATGTTATAAAATCGGTTTTGGACATTTTCAAAGACTCTCGGCTGATCACCTAAGTAAACATCATCGCCAACAGCAGTGACAGTTTCATCCAACGTGCCATATTTTGCTTTGAACCACTCGGCCGTATTCGGAATGGTCGCGGTCACTTGCTCGCCATCCTGCAATTGAAAATCGGTGACATGAACTGAACCCTGTTCCGCATTTTCCACCACAAAATCAATTTCAATACTAGAAACTTTTTTATCTTTTGCTCCTTCAACTTTAGTGAAATATCGCGTCCAGGATTCTTTGTTCATCTTTCATCACCCATCCAAAGACCAACGCATCTCCGATGGATGCCCGGTCCACATAGTCGCGATCGTTCCGCCTTGCAACATAATATCCGTTACGTTAACGGAACCAGACTGGCAATTTTCAACCACAAACTCAATTTCAATCGAAGAAACACCGCGACTAGGATCCGGAACATCTATCTTCCGGTTGAAAAAATTAAAAAATAACATGACTACTCATCCCCACTTAACGGAATCCAGATAGGCTCTTCTTCCGTTCCATCTTGATATTTGAATTTTACATAAACACCTATGCGGCCATTTCCGACCCGTAGGTTTTCTGTTGCCACTCGCAGACTTAATGAATACGAATCGCGGTGTGCAGGATAAATTGTTTGCCGCAATGATTTCTTCACGCCAGGCTGGGCCGTCGCACGAAATGAAGCATTTCCGCTGTAGCCATTTTCCGCATCCAACTCCCAGCCATCGTTTGTCCAGTAATTAAAGCCATCATCACCGCGAGAATTCATCAAATAGTTAAAAACATGAAGGTTCAGCATTTCGTCTCGCTCAACCGCGTCCTCGGAATACAAAAACTCGGCCCCTTCCTGGATCCCAGTCAACAAATCAGACAAGCTCGGCTGTTTAGATTCCAGCTGAAGTTCTGTATTCCAAGGCTGGATAACATTATACTTCCAGGACACGATCCGAGTCCGAACATTAATGCCGAGTTCTTTATCATAGACTAAAACCTCGTCGCCCAGGGAAAACTCTTCATGCGACATACCGGATAAAGCCGATAAATCAGCCGCTCTTAACACATAAGAGGACCGAGGACGAGCAAGGACCTTCAGAGCTTCCTCGCCGCGTTCCTTTAAGTGGTACGGATTCGTGAACCGCTCGTCTTTAGTGACCCGAACCCGAACCTTATCGGTAAAGGAAAAGTCGGTCAAATAAGGAACGCCATCATTCGCATCCGCGATTGACATGTTGTTTTTACCATACAGATAAAGTTTTGTGACCAATTCCTCGGTGTCGTAAATCGCCTCGACTTCTTCCATGTTTTTTGAATAGGCGATAGCCGCCCCGGATTTGCGACCAACTGGTTCTGTAAAATCAACCGTCATGGTATAGGTATTAAAATGTAATTCACCACCAAAAAGACTAGGCAATTCATACAAAGCCTTTAAACGATTGGTAAACCCTGCTTCCAGTTCAAGTGTGCGTTCACGAGTAATAGTCACTTTTCCGACACGCCAACCTGTGCCATCCAAGATGTCCTTCATAATGACTTCAGGCGTAGCACTTTCCCAACGAGCATGCTCCACTGGCTCAGCAAATTGTAAATCATACCATAGAGCCTCCGCGTAAACTTCAATTTCAGCCGGCGACAACCCGGACCGTTTCACGCTCACACGACGGATGATATAAATGCTATTAACCAGCTGGACCAAGTTCTCATTAACTAAATATTTTCTCTTTTCGTCTTTCCAAGGCAACGTAAACGTAACCTGGTCAATCCCGTTTATTTCTTGCTCCAGGATTATATTGTCGGCATTTTCCAGGGCTGCCAAACGTCGGCGATTTTGATCAAGAATAACCGGCCTAGCTTGAGCTAGACGATTAAACAACGGTTTGACTTCCCGGGCACCCCGACTGTTATATTTAATTCTTCCAAGCTGGTTATATCGCACAGAACCAAGCTGGTTATATTTATTCATTCACATCACTCCACAACAAGCCAAGGCGAACAATAGTGAACACGCTGGAACAACTCACCACTCGCAGGATACGGATCCGGCATATTTCCAAACGGAATATCCGTCGCTCGATAGCCGCCATAATAAGTGTGTGGATTCGGCCTTTCAGCGAGGTCACGCAAAAAAGTAACCGCGTTAAATGACACCAAAGGAATAACGCTTTGTTGTCCTAACCCATTCCAGTAGGCTGTGGTTCCATCATGCCGAGCAATCCAATAAAAACCAGGCTCTAGTTCCCAGTTAACGTCGGCATAACCCCAGCCGCCCTCGGCAGGAATCGTTATTGTTGGACTTTCATACAAGAGCCGGCCAGGACGCATAGAACCGTTATCTTGATAAATTCCGACCTTCACATTGACGGTAGAACTGGCATAGTTCAAACTCATAGCCGCTTGTTTGAAACGTGTTTTTGTTGTAACCGGAAACGGAAAGGCATCAATGGTGTTCCCGTAGACAAGAACTGCAAAAGACGGCCTATGAGTGTCCACATTTACAGAGCCATCAGGATGAAGTGGATTATAATCACGACGAAAATGCGTTAAATAAGAACCGGAAACAGGATAAAAATGAAAAGTCCCTCCCGGATTATTGGCAAGCAAGGCCGAATATTGATCAATCCCAGACTGCAGGCTTTCAATTACCGAGGACCCGGCAGTTATGTGCGTAAAATCCGCTGTGATTTCGTCCGTTGATGCTTGCTGTTGATGGAATACCACTACACCATGAGCCGGAGAAATTACATAATCATTCGGATCCACTACCGAGCCATTCCGATAAATAATCGGTTCCGGCTCTTCCAACCAGCCACGAATTGACCCTTCATAAATGCGAAAACGTAAAGAAGGATCGTCCTGGTCATCAACCGGCCGCAATTGGTGACCTGTTGTTTGTGAAGTTTTCATATCCAGGACTAACTCAATTTTATTGACGGAATGCTGCAAACCACTCACATGAGCCGCCAAAATATCCTCGCTTGACAAATCGCGATAAGGTGTAATGGCCATATTATCCCCCCTTTTACTTCCAGCAACTACGAGCTGTTACTTTGAACGTTGAAACCGTCGCGTTTCCTTCGACCGATATCGATAAACGATTTGCACCAGGAACTAAAACCGGCATGTCGATATTGTCAATGTCATTTAAAGCCGATTCTTGAGTGCCATCCGTTTTTATGATGTAAGCAGTAACGAATTTGGAATCCAATACAAGCGTTTCTCCGGCCGCAAGCTCCCCGGTAAAAGTAATATCCGCGTTATCAGTCACCAGCTGAATTGAACCGCCTACATTAGACCCTTGAATTTCGATCTTTGGATAAGACACCGCCGTCCCTTTCCGGTCAAGCGTATAGGTTCCCGGACCATTCCATGACATCACGTCGTCCTCAATGGCGTACCAATATGGATCAGGACAGAAAAACTGGATTTCCCCCTGACCGACCGTCGCGATTTCATCCAGGACGGACTCATCGGCCAAAATTCCTTCAATGAATTTGTCCGGCTCATCCGAAAAAATCATCGGAACAGGTTCTTCGGTGTCCAAATAAACCGCTAATTCACGAACCAAAGACCGGTAACTTTGATGATCCTTTTCATGCAAAGTGACTTCCACTGGCAACAAAATAGGACCGTCTCTTTTTTCAAAAAAGAAAGCACCAGGACGCCCATAAATCTCCTTAGTGCTTAGGTGCCGCGGTGCGAGAATTGGCCGGCCAACATTATTCACAATGATAAGGTCGCTCAAATCGTGACCATTAAACGTCAGCATTAAAAACCACCCCTTGAACGAATTCTGGATCGTTGAATATGGCCCAATTCGCGGTCCATATACGGTGCGGTAACACGAGCAATCTCGCGACCATCCAGATTGACCGGCACAACAACCTCTTTAGGACCATTGTAGACCGTAAAATCTCTTAAATCGCTTCCGCCCTGAGAGAGCTGGGCATGGTTTTTCCCAATTTCTCTCGCATACCGCATGCTGACGTCATGAGGTATGACTTGAGTTCCAGAAGGCAAAAGGACGAGCTCTCCGCGACCCCCCTCGTTGATTCTTGCAAAACCGCCTTCCCAGTCATCCGTACCTCGAGCCAGGTATGGAATTTTTGATATGTTTACCCCAGGAATTTTGTTAATCAGACCAATTGCCGCGTTTATTCCACCGATAACGCCATTGATAAAACTTTTTACTTGATTGACAAGTCTTTGTACCGCATTACCGATACCGCTAAAAACACCGGAAACAAAGCTGGTCAAGCCAGACCAGGAACTTTGAATAGCATTAAACACTCCAGTTATGACCGAGCTCACCCGGTTCATAATGCTGGATGCAATCGAGAAAATCCGGTTAAACACTCCGGAAACGACACCACTCAAAGAGCTGATTATGCTAGAAACGGTACGGATCGCCGACGTTACCGTCCCTAGAATGTTACGGAACACGCCGGAAATAATACTAAACACCGTACTAAACACACCGGAAACAAAAGAAATGATTGGAGAGATTACGCTAAAAATCGAGCTAATAATTCCAGCGATAAACGTGACGATCGGCGAAATTATACTGATGATTGACGAAATGATGCCAGCAACAAAAGCAACAATTGGCGAAATGGCCGAAATGATATTTGCTACGACATTAACGACCGTCGATAACACCGCCATCACCACAGGAATGATGGCATCAAACGCTGACGCAACCGCCCCAAGGATTGCAATAAGAGCCGGTGCGACAGCCTGAACGATATTCAGGACCGTTTCAATCAAAATCATTAAAACAGGAACCAAAGAGCTGACCAGGATAGTCACTAATGGTGCGACTTGAGCAATAATGCCGGCGAAAGTAGTCACCAGCTGAGTGATGATCGGTAACAATTGACTAAAGACATCAATCAAAATCGGAATTATGGCCATCGCTAAATCCATGATGGTCATCCCTAAGCTCATAACGACAGGCATCAGAGCACTGATCACATTCATGACCATCGGAATTATGGCCGCTGCCAATTGCCCCAACGATTGACCGAGCATGGTGAGTAACGGTAATGCCATAGATGCAATTTGACTAAATCCCTGTGCAATTTGAGGACCGAATTCTTGCAGTATTAACAAAGCCATGCTTAAAACCGGATTAAACCCTAGGAACAAGGAAGAAAGTGATGTGACCTCGCCACCGGCACTTTGGAAACCTTGGATAAAGCTAGAAACGAATTCCGTAACAGCACCAATAACCGTCTGCAGAACGGAAACAATCAATTCGAATCCATTTATTAATCGATCGCCTACTGCTTCAGCAAAAGATGCCAGGCCTTCACGAGCACCATCCCACATTGTCTGCAGGATCGGCGACACCGTCGCAATTACGGTAGAAATAATGCTTGCTAAATTTTGAAAAACGCCAAAAACAAGATTCCTAAACTCTTCACTTTTTGCCATTGCCACCCCAAAGGCAACAGCCAGGCCAGTAATGCCGACAACAACTAGACCGATCGGACTTAATAACAACGACGCGATATTCAACAGCGATCCAAAACTTGTCGTCAAAAATCCTACAATTTTCAAGGCCGGACCAATTCCAACCAAGAACCCGGCACCAATGGCTACAGCCCTTGTAATAAGTGTTTGGACGGAAGGTGATAGGCCATCAAACCAGGATTTTAATTCACGAGCACGATCAATAACATTATTAAACGCCTGACCGAACGCAACGCCCCAATCGGCCGCCTGTTCTTCAACTTGAGCCAAAAAGCCGCGGAATTCGGTTAATAGTGGCTTGACCGTTGAGAAAAAACCTCCGGCTTTGCCGCCAGCATCAAGGAAATTAGCACCTATCCGAGCAATGTCGGCCCCTATATTCGCAATCGCTGCAGAAAACGATTCTTCCCCCATAATTTTGGCCGCACCGCCAATATTCTTCTCAATCGCATTCAAAAGCATATCAGTGGAGACTTGTCCTTTACTTGCCATATCAAAGATGGCGTCCGCGGTCGTATTTGCTTCTTCAGCCAGCCATTGATAAACCGGCAAACCTCTGTCGGAAAGCATTTGCAATTCGCTGTTGTAAGCCCGGCCAGATGTGGTAACTTTGTTCAGGATTGCACCGATCTCACTTAATGACGCACCAGCAATCGCCGCAGTATCCGCTGTTAAGCTCAAATAACGAGTTAGCTCTTTCCCCGGTGGGATTCCAGCCGCTACCGCATTGGCCGCAGTCGTAGCCGCTTCATCCAAGCCGAAAGCTGTCCCCTTAACAGACGCCAACGCGGAATCCATGATGCTCTCAATAGCCTCGGCATCATGGCCTAAACCTTTCAGTTTAGCACGAGCAGAATCAATCCCTACCAGACGGTCAAAACCTTTTACAAGCGTAATGCTAGTGAGTGCCGTCGCCGCCCCTACCGCTGGTAAAGTTATATTCCGCGTCAATTTGCTACCAAAATCCGAAATGGATTTCCCGATCGATTGAAACCTTTTCCCGGTTTGATTCACTCGGCTTTGAAGGTTTGCCAAAGATTCCTGTGCTTTTTGGAAACCAGCCCTGAATCCACTCGGATCCGCTGTTAATTTAGCTGTAAGAGTGTAATCTGCCATTTAATCACCAACCTTCCGTCCCGGTTTCACCGGCCGTTTCAGGCCCGCTTCTTTGTAAATCCTGTCAATCCAAGACTTACCGTCGCGTTTTTCCATTTCCGTAATGATTTGAATCGCGTTTTCGTTGTATTCTTTGTCCGCTTTGGCCTGTTTCCGTTTGAACAGCTCTATGAATTTTTTGTTTTTCTTTCTAAAGGCGTTATTGATTGCATTCAGAACCGCGTTTCTAAGATGCGTCATTTCCGTAACCAGTTTTGTTTCATAGGCCTTGTAAATAAACGCCTTTTCCACTTCGGTCAATTCGTTATAATCCCGTTTCGTAAAGCCAAAATTGACAACAAAAAAAGCAAGTTCTCGTTCACGAGAATAAGAACTTGCTAATTCCGCCAATTCCTTCTGTTTCCCGGTTCGCGGTTCGACCTGGGAAGTATCAAAATATTCATATTCGACCAGCTCTAACGGAATAAAAAACCCAGGTCTTCTTGCAGTTTAGAAACAATAACCGCATTTAAATCGCCATAGCCATGCTCCTCAAGTAATTTCTCGAAAATTTCCTGTGCTTTTTTACCGCGAACTGGCTGTTCTTGAGTGACGTTGTACAAGCCAACACTAAACAGCCCTTCCATCAAGTGAAAGGAAAGGATCCCCTTGCTTTGGCTCAATTCAGACATCAAAGAGATTTTATACAAGTTTTCAAGGTTTTTTATTTTTTGCAGATTAAAACGAAGTTCTAATACATCGCCATCGACTTCAAACATGCACCATCATTCTCCTTTTTAAAAATTTTTAAGCCCCAGCTGGTTCACCATTTCCACCGTCTCCATTTTCGCTGTCACCAGGCATCATGCCGCCTTCTTGATCAGACAAATCAACCAAAGGCCCGTTTCCTTCCAGGCTAATCGAATAGGTAACCGCATCATCAAACGGTGCCTCGATTGGATAATCCGTCACAATCGCAATACCGCCAAATAGTGCTTGTTTTGTCTTTTGATTAACGACCTTTAGGCAAACGAACTCATCATCATGAAATGCTTTTGACAGTGCTTTGTGAGATTCATCATCAGCAACATAAAGACCATCATTATCGATGGACCATTCCTTCATGCCGCCGATTTTGGCCTTCCACCCGCCCTTTGTATCTTTGGAAGTGACCTCAATGGAGTCTTTGGAACGGTTGATCGTTAAACCTTGCTGACCAGCAACAGCCAGCAATTTATCACCAGTGCTATTAAATACCGCCAATAAAATATCCTTTCCAGCTACAGCTTTTGTCGCTGTCCCGGAAAAATCGCAATAAAGATTGTTTTCAAAAGCCATCGCTATCACACTCCTTAAATCTTAACTTTAAAACCATAAGAAACCCGGAACAGGAACCCCAGCACTGCATGATGTTCCTTTGTTTGTGGTTCGATGTAATTTGAAACAAGGCCGCTTTCCACTTGACCCCAGAGCTCGTATCCTTCTGGCAGACGAATATACTCCGTCAAGGCTTCATCCACCGCCTGGATGTTCCGGTAATGAGGAACACTGCTACCAGGTGGAGAAATAATATGAACATGAACCTGGTATTCATGGACAAACATCGTTTTTGTATTCCGCGGCCGAGAATTAATAAATTCCAAAAAGGTAAACGGTGGCTTTTCAGTCCGCGGAATATCATCCAGGCATTTCAGATCAGTTCCTTCATGGATCCGATCCTGGATCGGTTTGTGAAGGTCCAAAAGCGAAAGTTTTCTTAGCATTTAACTCACTTCTTCCTCAGTTCTTCAAGTAAATCTTGACGGAAAATCGGCTGTTGGATGTTGACGTTTGTCCGCAAATAATATTGACCCGGAACATAACCAATCGTCCGGCCACCACGAACAAGCCTGTGGCCGAATTCCACATGCGGTGCGTAATCCTTGGTATAACCAAATGTATCGCCAGCCGGATTCACTGTCGCACTCAACCGCAATTCACCGGTGTCTTTTGGAGTTCCACCCTTAGACGGATCCGTCGACCGAACAGCTCGATTCCGCAATTCAAGAATGTTTTTTTGTTCTACCTTTTTGAAATCAGTTTCGCTTTTACGCTTTAAAGCCCTAGCAAGAGATTCAACGCCCATCCATTCATAGTGAATTCTCATGGATCATCAGCCTTTACATGGCAAAGACGCCACCGACGGAAATCCTTTTTTAAATCGGTGATGGCATAGGAAACGCCTTCTATTTCGACGCGTTCAGCACGCTCCAGGACAGAACGCGGTGCGTCTGTTAATAGTTTCTGATGCGTTTCTAAAACTTCACGATCCATAACCGCAATTTCTTCCAGCGACCATTGAGTTAAAACCCCTTTATACGAACCAATAGGAACCGGTTCATAGATTGGATTGTTTAATTCATCGCGGCCGACTACTTCCAAAGCAAAAAAATGGACCGGCTTCATCCTCATAGAAACCGGACCTTTCTATCTTCGTCGTCTTTCAGCATTTCCCGATATTCCATCAATTCCGCTTCATATGGCCGCAACAGATCATCAATGAACCGGATGGAAAAGACGTCAACTTTTTCTTCAGTTACGCCTTCATGGTTCATTTGATGGCGATTATACATAGCGGTGACAATTTCCACGCCGATCGATTCCAATTCATCCGGTAAAGATTCCTGCCGCAAACCGATACGCAAAAGGATCCGGTCGGTGGCTGTTTTGATTAATTCTTCCGCCAGCGTTTCGTCAATGTCCGGAATTCGGACCTTTAAACGCTCCAACATATTATCACCGCTTTATTTTTTTGCTTTTGTTTTGGACGTCGGCTTTTCCGTCGTTTTCTTTTCTTCTTGTTTTTCCTCTTTAACCAGAACTTCAACAATTAAAGGCTCTTTTCTTCGGTTTTTGTCGCTGGCCAATTCTTCAGCACGCTCCTCATCCAATTCGATGCCTTCACGCGGATAAAAATCGCCAGCCCGATAGATATAGCCATTATCCTTTAGGTCTTTAAAATCTTTAATTACAACGAATTTCCGCATTAACTATCACCTCCACCAAACACTTCACCTTCGAGAGCTTCCAGCCGCGAAATGATTTCATTGTATTGTTCCTCTGTGCCAAACCCTGGTGGACCTTCAGGACCCTCTGGCCCTTGAGGTCCTTCAGGTCCTTGTGGGCCTCTTAAATTTCCTTGTTTTTGCCAGGTTCCGTTGACATTGCTGAAAATATCCCCGGTGCTAGTATTCAAAAAGACATCACCAGGCTGGCCATCGTTTGAAGTGGGATCGCTCGTGCCAAAAATAAATCGCATACTCGATCCACCACCTGCATCACCACCGATTATTTTTACCGGCAGTGGATTTTTATCCGAAACGGACTTCCCATCCGGTGTTTGTAAAACTTCAGCCAAAGCGAACCCCCCTTTCTTATGCACCATCCACGTCTAACTCAGTTTTAAATTTGAACTTCACGATACGGATCGCTTTTGGCTCATAAACACGCTCCCAGTTTGAACCATCGGCCAATTCTTCATTTGTTGGGAATACATCGGCAACATTATTCTCCGTCCATTTCACACCGCGAGGATGCAAAATCTGGATACGACGGTTAATTAAGAAATCTTCACCGCTAGAAGATTGACTGTTTCTATCAACCTCTGTCGGTAAAATGTTTGGATGAGAGCCAACGCCAGATGCAATCGCACCGGTACCAAAGAGGTAAATAACCCCTTCTTTTGTTTGAGTGTCATAAGGCATGGCATCATCGACGATAACACGTTTGTTCATGAAATAAGGAATTCGGTCGGTTTGATCGGCTTCTTGAACGTATTCAATTAACTGACGTTTTGCAAGATACGCTTCTACAGCAGAATGCATCATCACGCCTGTTAAAAGGTCTTTCGCATCACCCATGAGCTGGCCAGCATCAATAAAGCTATCGCCATCAAGCAACGCGTCAGAACCAGGCTCACCAGTGATGTCCAAAACCTTATCGGCCATGCTATCAGAATTGAAAATGCCTTCCAATGTCGCTAAAAGCATTTTCTGGTCCTGACGGATCCAGTAATCGGCCACCAAATCTGCGATTGCTCGCATTGGATCGTCACCAGAAAGCAATGCAGATAAACCACTTGCACCCCACATACGAGCTCGTCCTTGCTTGCGAGCTACGTCTTTACCAGACGTGATTTTTCCAGCAGTTAGGTTCCCTTCATCACGAATAACCTCGGAATCGCCCGTTAAATCGTTCCAGAAAGGCATATTAACCAGCGTATTCGGACCACTGGCCAAAGCATCAAATTCAGCGTTTCGTTCAATGATGCCACTTTGAACCAGTGCCGATTTTTCCGTCGTTCTTTGGACAACATATTCAGTGAAAATTTCCGGTTGAATAATATCCTGTAGACGAGTAGTCACTTCACATCACCCTTCATCATTGATTTTTCGCTTGAGCTTTTAGACGTTTGTAAAGCTCTGGATCGGTTCTGAGTAAACGTCCTTGTTCGGTTAAGTTGAAATGCTCTTTGCTAAACGGATTTTTAAAACCACCCTGCTGACCGTCCTTTTTAGGTGGTCGCCCTTTCAGTTTTTCCTTCATTCTCATATCCGCAAGTTTGTCGACAAGCGAAATGAAAGTTTTCACCGCTTCTTGTGTTTGTTCAGCATCATCGCGGACTACGAAGGAAAGAACATCATCGTCGGCCATGATTCCGGCCTCGCCTAGCATTTTTGTGGCTTCCCTTCCCAATTCGTACCGCAGCTGTGCCTTTTTCAGCTGTTCATTTTCTCGGCGTAACTTTTCCAGTTCGTACTCCCGTTTTTGTTCAGCGTTCATTTTCGCGAGTTTTTCCGCTTCTTTGATTGCCTCCTCTTTATCCTTTAAGGCACGTGCCAAACGTTCTTTTACAATCCGATTGACCTCTTCCTGGGTAAAAAGTTTTTCCTTTTTGTTTGGCTTTTTATTTGTATTATCGTCGTCTTCACCGGAATGCGGTCCCGGTTCAGTTCCAGGATTTTCGTCATCATGCCCCTCGTAACCAGGATCGTCATCTCCAGGATTATCATCCTGTGCGAAAAATTGAAGATCCAATTTAAGCAAAGAGTCTTTCTTCTCGTCGATTTCATTCATAAAAATTGTCATTCCAAACTCCCCTTTTTTACGTCTTGTTTGACGGTTATTCCTTGCACCTTTTAACGCCTTAAGCAAGTTTTGGGCACAAAAAAACACAGCTATAAAGGCTGTGTTAACAAAAAAGTATATAAAAAAAGCACCCAACTACTTTTTTAATTAGTCGGTGCTTTTATTGAAAAATAACCTTCCCAGTTTCAGGATCGATAATTTTAAAATCTCCTTTTTTCGTCGTGAATTTATCTTCGCGAGAGTATTCTCTTCTGACTTTTTCAAGGTCAACGCCTTTCGCTTTCAGCCTAGCATCCGTTTCAGCATTAAGGCGACGCAAAAATTCTTGATCCTCTTTACTCAACATCATCAATCATCTCCATTCGTATAACGGTCATTCGTCCTTCTTCGACAACCTCAGTTATTCGGAACGAAGCACCGCGTTTTATTAAAAATTCGTATTCTTCATCTTTGAAAAGGCTTATTTCATTGATATAAGCCCCTCGACCCTTTCCACCCGGAACAGTTATTTCAAACATGACATCATAAGACGAAAAAGCTCCTTCACGCAGAACGCTGGTGCTCATATAACCGTCATCTTTATAAATTGTTCCTTCCAGGTCTTTCAAGCGTTCCGAGCTTGAAGGAAGTGCGTCTCTGCCCACATTTCTATACACCATTATACCATCTTTTAACTCAAATTTCCTTATAGCTTCGTCTATGTGCTTTATTTGTTCTTTGACCCGTTCACTGCCCGGACGTTTACCACGAAGATAACCGTTTATTTTTCGATAAGCAGTACCAGTATATTCCCGAATAGCTTCATTTTCATCCGCTGATAATCCCTTAATCCAATTCAGATCATCTTTACCAAGCCACTCTCTGACTTCATCTGGAGATTCAAAACGCTTCGGATCAATGGTCCGCGGTTCCAAAACACCAATGAAGGTCGTCCGGCAATGCGGATGAAATGGTGGAAAATTGACGCCCACTTCCAATTCATCAAACCGAAAGACTTTTCCATGCATCCGACGACAAATATCCGACGTTTTACGGTCAATAATTGCCACCAGCTCGTATTCTTCCACACCAGCGTTTTTATAGGCATGGAGATGAGCCTGATTCAAAATAAAAGCCGCTTCAGTCCAAACAAGCCGCCTAGCATCATAATAGCTAACACCAAAACGCTCCCGAACCTCTTTAATCAACTTTTCATAGTTATCCCCCCTCGCTAAAGCATCACGATAGCGAGTTTGCAGATGGTTCAACAGTTTTTCTTTGTTGTTCCAAATACGATCCGAGAAATTCTCATCATTTATCCAGCCAGAATAAATGGTGTCTCGTATAATCGCTTCATTCATGGCCAGGAAACGATGACCAAGACCAAGTTCACGCATCATTTGTTCATAATGATAGCCATAGGTTTCTCTCAAGTGACGCTCCAATTCCCGGTTTTCAATCGCCCCCAATTCCAGCAATTTCAGCATGGTAGAATAATGCAATCCTTGAAGGCGATTCAACTGGTAAATGCTTTCCCGGACCGGCAACAAGTGAGCAAACTCCGGATATTTTTCAGCAAAGGCGTCCATATTTTGAAATAACAATTCCCGGTCCTCTTCAGACAGCTCCTGCATCATGACCCGGAATTCAATAACATTGTCTCTACCGTAACGCTGAAAATAATCGGCTATTTCTTTTTCTAATTCCCTGGCGATTCGGTCGTATTCCTTTTTTAGTTTTCGAGTGGCTTTTTCGTCTTTATTGTCCTGACGGTTAAGCCATTGCTGGTGACGACCGATCCAATATTCTCTATTCTTCCTGGCCATCGTCTAACTCACCGCTTCCGAAAAAAGGCGAATTCATGGCGCGATTAAAGGAATTGATTTCTTCCCCTTCCTTCTCTTTTTGGATTCGGTCCAATTCATTCTGGACGTTATCGACAACAGACAGAACGGATAGCTGTGTCTGTCTTGAAGTAATTCCGGCCAATTTTTCCGCCGTTTCCGCTTCTTCCAAAATGTTGTTTGGAATGTTCCGCGTAAAAACATATTCGATGTTCAGATATTCGTCCGGATCCACGCCAAAGTTCGTCGGAATATTGAACATCATTTTAAAACGCCGGATCATGCCATTGTTGAATTTCCGCTCTTTCATTAGAGCGATGTTTTCCATCGGCTGGAGTTTGTATTTCAATGCAATCCCGGACGAAGTGCCGAACTTTTCGTCGGATATATTGGCCACCATCGAAATCTGAAAAATAAGCCTCTCCAGCCTTTCAATCAAATTCTCCTGAGTAGTGTCCGCGTTCGGTTTGTCCAGGAACTCCAGTACGATTTTTTGACCGTCTCCGGATTTCAGATTGATCACGCGATTATCCCGGATTTGCTTTATCGTTTCCTCGTCTAATTCAGCACCCAGGATGGCCAAGTAGGCGTCGGCAAAATAATCAACATCGTTCGCTTTTTCTGATATCGCCTTATTGTAGGCGTTGATAAGTGTCTCCACATTTTCAAAGGCCGACTGACGCTCGTTATTTTCGACATATTCAATTAAAGGAACATCGCCGAAAAAATGCTCCTGGCCTTTTTCTTCAATCACGAGTTCGCCATCATCAGACGTAAAAAAATCGCGTTCATCATAACGCGAATAAATCGTCCCATAAGACCGCTCTTTATCGTCTTTTAGCACACGAACGCCGTATAACGGTTCCTGGGCAACCGTATTGTCATAAATCACAAACGCCTCACGCGGATCCACATAGGTCACCCTAGTATGAGCATTTTCATCCTGATAAAGAAATTCATAGGCATGACCATAAATTGAACACATCTTCGAGAGCTCAGCGTTATTATCGTTTTGACTGTTTCGTTTAGCAATTTCTTTCATTTTGGCCGCCACTTCTTTATTTTTATGAATGGTTTTGACCGGAATGCCAATAAAATAACCGTTCAGCATGTCAACAATGTATTTTGCAAAATTGACCACTAAACGGTTATCCGGTTTTCCTAGTTCTTTTTCTTTTTCATACAAAATCGGATGTTTACCCATGTACATATTCATCAACCGATCGTAGCGAGGAAGTCTCGCCGCATGACGGTCCAGGAAATCCTTTAATTTTTCGCTCGTTAGTTCTTCATTCGGATCCATGATGAAAATATCCACTTAAAACAGCCCTCCTTTGAACAGCTTAACGGTCGTATAATCTTGAACCGATTCAGCCACGCCAGTCAGAGCATCCGGTGCGTCGTCATATGCGTTTTTTCCTTCTCTTTGGTAGGTCGTTAAGGCCTGGTAAAGTTCCGGCCATCTATGCCGCCAATTGGCAGGAAAATAGATATGTTCCATCACCCAGGTAGCATTTGAGAGGATCCTCGCCTCTTTGTTTTTGCTTTGGTAGAAAAAATCAAAGCTCGTCCGATTGGTGCCATATTTTTCTTTTAGGATACGCTGGACACTTCGACCAAAGCCCCGGCCGCCATTATTCGATTCAATCCTGGCCAGGTTCACTTTATGTTCATATAGTTTTTGAGCCAGCAAAGGCTCGGTCACTTCCATCGGCTCTTTTGTATAAATGGCATCCAGAATATAGGCTTCTTTGTCCTTTGTTTCCGCATAAATGAAGGACGCCAAATAATCGCCACCGGTATCGGCAGTGTCGGTATAGGACGCAATCCTGACCACATTTGATGGCAATTCATCATACGTTTTAAACCGCGAATACAATCGGCCTTTGATATCGATCGGTTCTTGCTGATAGTTTGCACTGGCCACTTCAGTACTCATGGCACTTGTTTTTTGTTCATATTCCTTCCGCGTTAAGATTTCATCACACAGCATAGAACCGTCGTCCTGGACCGCCTTCATTTTTATGTGCCTTACCGAATAGCCCAATTCCGGCAATTCACGTAAAGCTCTACCGGCCAGATCGTCCGAATGCCAACGCGTCATAATGATGATGATTTTCCCGCCGGTTTCCAGCCGAGAGAGCATGGTGTTCACGAACCAGGACCAATGTTTCTCCAAAACATCCGCGTTAAAGGCTTCCTCGGCATTTTTTATCAAGTCGTCAATGATAATAAGGCTTGCACCGAACCCAGTCGCTGTCCCGGTCGGGCTTGTGGCCAGGTAATTGTTAAAACCGCCTTCCAGGCTCCACAGGTTCATGGCCGCATCGCCATGTTTTATCCGAACTCCAGGAAAAATGTCCGAATAAACGATTTTCCCTTCATGAGCCTTTACTTCCTGAATCGAATTTCTGACCTGTTTTGAAAAAACGGTGGAAAGCGTCTCGTTATAGGAACCAGTCATAATTTTTTCATGTCGATTCTTACCAAAAACCCACTGAGCGAATAGCCCGGCAGTCCGCGACTTACCATGCCGCGGTGGAATGTTGATCACCAGGACGTCATCCTCACTAAAATAAAACTGCTGCATGCTGTTACACAATTTAACAAGGAAATTTCTCTCCGGCCGGTAAAAGTCCGGTGCCAAGGCATGGCAAAAATAAAAAAACTCGCGTCTTGCGAGTTCAATTTTTGCCCCTAGCCTTATTCGTTCTCGTTTATCCATCTTCGACCAACTTCTTCAATTCTTCCGTCGTTAGATCAGCAAACGGATTGTGAAGATTGACGCCCCCGGAAAGTTCGGTTTCTTTTTTATCTCGCCAAACTTCCGGCTTCCGGTTTTTGAGCCAGAATATTTGAGCCGTCACATCGCCAGGAACGTGCTTAACCGTTTTTTCAACACGTTTCTTTTTCTTACCGTCCGATTCTTCAATGTACGTTTTAACTTCTTCGTATTCGTAGCCGAGTGCCCTTTTCAGCAAAACATTTTCAACTTCGCGATCAACAACCTCTTTCCCATTTTTTAAGGCCTCGGAAATCTCGGGAAAACGTTTAATCCAAGTGTACAGCGTATCCGGATTGATGCCTATATTTTTGGCGATTTGCTCATTGGTAAGACCATCTCTGGCCCAGCCTTCGATTTTTAGAAGGCCCTCTTTAGTTATCCATTGATGGTACTTCCCCCTTTTTCCTCTCAATTTACATCGCACCTACCTCCTGCCAAAATCACTCTAACTTAACAGCATTTTGACCGGTGAATTCTTCCCAACGCCGGATGATAACTTCAGCATAAACCGGATCATACTCCATCATGTGGCAAATACGACCAGTCTGTTCACAGGCAATCAACGTTGACCCAGAACCGCCAAACGGATCCAGGACACGTTCTCCAGGCTTACTAGAATTCCGAATGGCTCCCCTAACTCGCTTGTACGTCGGACGATTCACTCCCATCAAGTCAATCAATTCCCGATGACTCAATTTCTCTTTTCGTTTTTTCTTCCGTTTTTTCATGTTCATCACTCCAGAGTAAAATAAAAACGCCTGTCATTTAGACAGACGTTCCCGTGTATTTTGTATGTCTTGTTCAACTATCGCACCCGTTAGTTCAATTATTTTTTTAGTTCTTTTTTGTCAGGCAGTCTCTTATAAATATCAAATAAATCTATTATAGTTTTTTTAATAAATTCATCTCCACCAGTTCCATTTATTGCAGTATCAAGCCTTGCATACATAATCATTAACAGACTTTTCGCTTCCGACTCATCTAATTGAGTAATTTTCTCTTTTACTTTTTCAATTTCTAACAACAAAAACCCCTCCCATTCAACAGTATAGCACTTTCACTATCCTGCCCCGTTAGTTGAATAAGAAAAAAGCGATGAAATCAACATTCACGTTTAACAAATCCTTGGAATAAAAACACCACCCCGATCGGAGTGACGCCCTGCTTCAACATATCCCACGATACCATCATAACACGTCTGGAACAAAATAATCTGTCATCTTTCCGTCATTTTTCCTTCATTTTTCTGTCATAAAAAACACCCTTTAATTAGGGTGCTTTTATGCAAAACTGTATGTTATAGGTTGTGGATTTTGCATCTCTGAAGATAATTCACGGAGTTCTTTAATATTTTCTGATTCATTATAGATATCATCAAAAGAATAATCATTGTTAGCTAACTCGTTACACAGCTCCTCCATTTTATCAAACACAATTTTGTAATTTGTCAATTTTATCTCCTCCTCAATATATTATACGATCGGTAATCCTGTTTGTGATTGTATATCCTTTCTGGCAGGCGTTAAATCCATCTTTTCACCACAGCCGGGACATTCTAGTATATTATTCGGAGGGAATGGAATATGACCGCTTTCTAATGGCTGTACCTGACCTAAGTTTGCCTGTATCTTCATTATTTTATTACATCTACGGCACTGCAAGTCAAATACAGCCTTAGTTCCTCGACCATTAGGTTGTCCCGGAGGTTGTGAAGGAGGATGAATGGCTTTGAAAATCTGCGAGTCAATTGTTTCAAATACTTTATAAATATTTGTGTCCAAAGTCATTTTAAGCAAAGTATAGTAACGACGGATAGCATCTGCAAGCTCTAAATTCTGGGAATAATCATCAATTTTTAACTTCATTCTTTCCAAATCGTCTATTTTTATTGATCTACCATGGGTGAGCCATTTGCTATGGTCAGCCAATTCAGATGCTATTTCTTCCGCACGATGTAGCTTCTCTTCATATGTAACAGGTGAACCATCCGAAGAATGAAAATTCCAATCCTTAAATTTATACTTTACAAGCCACTCTCTGACAAGCTCTTTTGCAAAATTCAAAGCATTTTGTGCCCCTTGAAGTTCACCAGGAGATATCCCCTGCAATATTGGAATATATGCTTTGTTCAAAATTCCTGTTCTTGTCACTTCATCTTTAATTTCTTCCATTCCTTTTATAAGAGCATCAGCTGAAAAGGTTTTACCTCCTCGAGTAATTTGAGCATCGATTGGACCTAATGCAGAAGCAGGTTCCATTAAAATAGCATCACAGGACATAGCAATAATGGTTCCCGCACTTTTGGACCAACCTGGCACAATCACAGCAACATCATTGTATTTTTCTCTAATTAGCTTAACAATATCTTCAGCTACTTCACCTGATCCGCCTGGGGTTTCCAAAATAAGATCCAATGCATCCCCAGAAAGGTTACTTAACTGATCGTTTATTGCCAATAAATCATCATAAACAATTGAAATCGGTGCGTTATTCTTATTCAAATCGGCCGCATAGACTAAGATGTCTCTTCCACCACGCAATTCAGAAATCCTTTTTAATTGCCTTTTTCTTTCTTTGTTAAGCTCTTCAAAAGTGAGGTTTTTTTCTAAATATTCTGTAAAGATACCCATAAGTTACCCCCCTTGATATAAATTAATTATAAAAAATGATATAAAAATCCTCCTTTTCCATAAAAAAATAATAAAAAATCCTCTTTTTTTCCTAAAAAAAGACACCTAAACAGGTGCCTCTTCCTTATACACTTCAATTCGCAACGCGAAGGCCAGCTTATAAAACGCCTTCTCACGGATACGGTAAAACTTCGATTCGCTGATTCCCATTTCGTTGTAAACTTCGTAATCGTATGGTTCGTCAATAGACAAGTATCGCTTAATAATCAATTCCCGCTCCATTTTGTTCAGTCGATTCACCGCGCGGCGTATTCTCTCCATGTACTCGTCTCTTTCACGCTCAAAGTCCACCTTCTTGATCGCCGCATCTTCCGTAGACGAGTGAAACGCATTTGTCTGCGACGGCGGCACGAGAGAGTACGTTTGCGTCACGCGTGGCAGGAATTCGTCCGGAACCGTCAACATATACATGCGATATTTTTCAAGTGCTGCCTCGACTGCTTCTTTTGTTTTTTCTCCGTCCGTGTCACGCAAAAAAGACAGTTGATAATACCGTTTGCCCACTCGGACCCCTCCCGTGGTATAATATGGTTTGAGGACGATATTTTACCTTCATCCTTTTTAACTTGACCGGGAGAAGTCCGGTCTTTTTTATTTAGGTCCGAACCTTACGCCTTGCAATTCTGTGTCTCCGTCGGATCGTACTTATTCACGAGTGTATATCCACGCAACTGGTACTGTTTCACTTTCCATTTTCGTTTCGTTCTGACTTCCTTGTGTGTTTTTGGATGACGCAAAATATAGATCATTCGGTTCCCTCCAATGCCTTAAATAAAATCACTCCATGATAACCCAACCATTTTCATATAGCAGTCCGCATTACAAGTGCGAAACGTCGTATGATATTCGTCTGTTTCGTCCAACTCTACTCCGCAATACTCGCATACAAATTCTTCTCGCTCTTTATCGTTCATTCCATTCTCTCCTTTCTCTCATAAACTCCAAATAATGCTCCCGGATTCTCCATGCCATCTTCGGCCCGATACCCGGTATTTCTTCCAACTTCCCAAGCCACTCCATCATCAATTGCGTGTCTAATTCATTTTGCTGTTTGGCTCCTGCTTCAAATCCACGATTCCATGCAGCCATGATTTCTGGATGAAAGGGAGAAGTTGTTTTCTCCCTCTCACGTTTGATTTTGCGTAGTGATTTGCCCATCACATCACCAGCTTCCAGCCTTTTCTGATACGACTATCAAGCTCGTATTTTTTTAATGGTTCATATCGATAAACGGCTTGTCCATCTTCACGACGATAAAGCAGATACCATTTCGCCTGGCGCTTTCTCTTCTTCATAGACAGCCCCCGTTTCTAAGCCCCGTAAACGTCGATATGGAGCTTTTGAAGTGCGTATAGTCTTAAACCCTTCACCTCTTGTTCCAAACGCATCAGATCGGCAAAATAGCGCTCATTTTTGGCTGTCAGTTCGTCGTTCGCCTCTTTTAATCTTTGAATCTGATTTTCTAGCAATAAATTCTCTTTATGCAGCCGTTCCTTATCTCCCATTGCCGTTTCAAACAGCTCTTTCCAATGCTCCACTTCCTGTTCCTTCTCTGTTACAAGCTTGTGTGCGTGGATTGCTTCGCGTTTCAGCCATTCCATGCCGTTGTCGTTCTCCGGTGCAATGTTCGCTTGCAATTCTTCCAGCTGTTTCTTCAATTCATCACGCTCGGCCACAACTTCCTCGTATTTGGCATATGAAATCACTTTCGGCTTTTGTTGTTTCATCGTATCCTCTCCCTTCAAAATATCATCAAGCTTTTCGCCGTTTTTATATCGTTCAAGCTGTTCCGGTGTCAGCTGATACTTTTTGACGCTCGTATCGATATTGTGCGGGCGGTTGCCAAACCGTGGCGGCCCCATGCGAGAGGGAGAAATTTTCGTCAAGGTTGCCATCCTACTCACCTTCTTTTATGCTCCGGGAGCAGAAAGAACTGCTCCCATTGTTTACTTAACAGCTCTTAATACTCCTTCACGCTCAATGTCATCCAACGACATCTGATAATCGGCTTCACGTACTGCCGCGGCAAACTTTTCGATTCCGGTATCCCAAAGGCCATGACGCTTGATAACATCCGAAAACTCCTCAACATCGTGTTCCCGGATGGACCAGCTATCTGGATCATTTTTGTTTTCGTAGATCGTAACCCATTCATTTGTCTTTGGATCAACTTCTTTAGTACTCTTACGGGAGAAATGGCATAGTTCATGATCGACAAGAGCAAGTCTTTGTTCCTGACTCATTCGTTCCCATGCTTCAGCATTAATGAACACAAAAAGCATATTTCCAGTTACATAACGTTCAAACGCTGTACATTTTTTTGCCTTTCCTGCCCAATCGCTTGAACCTTCACGGAAGTAGTAACCGATGACATCTTTAGCATCTTGAAGATGCGGATGGTACTTATCGATTAATTCATCCGCAATTTCTCTTACCTCTGTAGCTTCTTTAAAGAATACTCCAGCCATATTGTTAACCTCCTAGATTGATAGATTAAGAGATTTTATTCAAAGCTTCTTTTTGAAACTTTGTTAACTCAACTTGTCCATTTAAAGCTCTTGCGATTTGAGCCAATACAAACGCATCGCGGACGTTGTCGGATGGGTGTTCAAAGCCCCATTCCTTGAAAATCGGCAGAATCATATCTTCTTTTTTAGCGTTTCCTTTTCCAGTAGCGAATTTTTTGACTGTGTTCGGAGTGACTTCGATATATTTCATTTTTCTCCGGAACAAAGCCATCCGAATTCCCCAGCCAATGCCGCCAAGCTGAATAGCTTGCTGCGACGCAAATCCGAATCCTTCAATGACGATTTTGTCATTTTCGTGAATGTGCCTCATAATCTCATCGATCAAAGTAACCATTCGTTTTGGATCTTTCGAACCAACTCCCGTCAGTTCTTTCGCCTTCAATACGTTCCCGTTCTCGTCCAATGCAACAAATCCAGTTCTAGTGGATGGGTCTATGCCGACATACCTTCTCATTTGCTATCACCCTTTTCCACAATTCTCGCAATTCATATGTTGATAACTCATCAACATATCTGCCGTCACTAATTCTGCTGATTCCTCTATTTTTCAGTCTATCGATAAGACTTTTTCTCAACGTGTTATGGAGAACGATAACATTTGACATATCATCAACCTCGCTCTTTCGGTAGTTCTCGGAATTGCATCTTCCAGCCCTGGAACAACAATCGAAATTCATTCAGTCCGATGTCACGGCCTTTTGCAATTGTCTGCTGAATCACCTTTCCTCCCATTTCGGTATCATTCGGATCATGCCAGAGAAATTCCACAACGTCTGCATCCTGCTCAATTGATCCTGATTCTTTGAGGTGTGACAACTGCGGCTTGAGTGCTTTTTCAAATTCCCGTGACATTTGAGATAGCATGATAAAGCAACAATCTAAATCCATCGCTATTCTCTTTGCTTCTCCTGTCACATTCCCGATTGCTTCAGCTCTGGTTTCTCCCCTGCGTCTTGGTATTTTCATGATCTGCAGGTAATCAACTGCAATTGCGGCAAGACGTCCGTGCTTTTTCTTGATCTGTTTTGCAACTGCTTTGACTTCTTCGATCGAGACACCTGCTGAATCCTGAACGTACAATGGCAATTCCTCAAATGCTTCGTATGCGATATATATTTGATCCATTTCTGACGGTTTAAGGTTTTTGTGTTTGATTCTCTGAAATGGAATACCTGTTGCGCTGGAAATCCATCTGTCAATGATCTGTTCTTTTTTCATTTCTTGTGAAAAGAGAAGAACAGCGCCTTTGTTTTGCATAGCCACACCTTGCAGGCGCTGCAAAAGCATGGCTGTTTTTCCTACAGACGGCCTTCCAGCCGAGATAAATAACCACTTCCGCCAGAGCCCTTTTGCCCACTCGTCAAATTGTTTGAAGCCTGTTGGAATATATTCGGCAGGAGTTTTCAAATGCTTGAAATATTGTTCTCTCATATCTTTGAAGCTCTGCATTTTCTCATTGTGTTGCGGTCTCATTTCTGAAACTAGAGCTTCGATGTATGAGAAAAACTCTTCGTCCGATTCATAATCATCACGTGACATATCTTTGATGATTTCGGCCATGTTTTTTACCCTGCGTTCCAGGGCTTTTGACCGAATAATTTTTGCATAGTATTCAACGTTTGCTGTTGTCGGACAAGAGTTTGCTAGTTTGTAGAGATAGTCAACCCCGCCCAAATCTTCTATTTTTCCAAACTTCGCAAATGCTTCTGTGACGGTAACAAGATCTACAGGATTGTTCTTTTTCTCCAACCAGCGCATAGTTTTGTATATTTGCTGATGCATTGGATTGTAAAAATCCCGATCTTCAAGAAACGTGATTTCATCCAAAACGCTACAATCTATCAAAATGGCCCCCAACACTGCTTGTTCTGCAGCAATATCAGCAACCTCAAATGTTCCAGTCAAATTCATCCGGATCATTCCCCTCTGCTACCCAACGTTGAAACTCAATTTCTTTGTCTCGTATGTCAGTAGTTTTGACAGTCTTCTGATTCTTCGGTTTCTGATTTAAATAGTTTTCAAAGTTTTTTTGCGCAAAGAGTGTGGACGGCCGTAAATATTCGTTCATTTTTGGGTCATCAAGCCAATGGTCACACTTAACGTCAATTACATACTTGAAGTCTTCTACTGTTCTACCCTCGGCTAGACGACCATTGATTAGTTTTCTATTGGCTTGAGACTTTGGAGAAAATCTTTTACCTGCTTTTTTATTGAGGTATTCGATAATCTCGACATATATATTTTTTTTATTATTTTCTTTATTATTTTCTTTCTTTGTACGCTGATTAGAGTACACATCTGTACTCTGATTAGAGTACACTTCTGTACGCGAATTAGAGTACTGTGCTCTATTTAGCGTACAGTGCTCCCATTCGTCGTAATTTTTGTTGAAACTCAAAATTCTTACCCCCTTCGGACCTGAATCAGATTTGATAATCTTTCTATCTATCAAAACTGATAATTCTCTGTTGACTTGTGTTCGACTTGCATCGATCGCTTTTGCTATGAAATTCAAGGACATTTCATGTTCTTTTCTCTGAAAGCCGTATGTGTATCGCCATACGGCCATAACAATCCTGAATTGAGTGCCATTCAGATTCAATTTCATGATTTGATCCAAGATCTCATTGGCAATCCTAGTATGCCCATGTTCAACTTGTGGATTAGCCATTTTTATTCATCCGTTCACTTTTGTTGGATAAAAAATCGTGTGATTCTTTCAGCAAACATTTCAACATCTTTTTCTTCATCTTCCACATACGGCTCTGACAGCCAATTTTTCAGTATTGTTTTCAAAGCTCCCGTTTTGTCCGTTGTATAACCGTAAATCAATGCTTGCAGGTATTTTGTCGGGTTTTTCATAGCATAATCTTTCAAAATCTTTAAATCTCCTGATCTTCCAAAAACAAAAATGTTTAAGAAGATCAGGCTTAGATCATCTTCGTTGACATGGCTTAAAGTCTTTTTTACGTTTTCAAACGCTTCGTAAACTTGATTCGGAACTAATACTTTATTCATTCATACCACCTCAATTTCATAGTCGACTCCAGGCTTTAAACCTTTTTTGTAAAGAGCGTGTACAACCGTTGTTTCAGCTAATGAAGGCATATTGTTTTTGGACGATAAGTGGGTGAGATATATTTTTTCTCCCTTGCCCCGCACAAGCTTTTGAAGTGCAGCTGCAGTTTGTTTGTTGGACAGGTGGCCAACATCAGAAAGAATCCTCGCTTTCACACTGTTCGGATAGTTTGAAGCTTCCACCATTTTTGGATCATGGTTTGCTTCAATGATGTACACATTCGAATCTTTCATAGCTTCCAACATATTCGAATCTATGTGGCCAGTATCCAGGCAGATACTGACCTTCATATCTTTGGTTTGGACAACATATCCGTATGGTTCGAATGCGTCATGATGCACCGCAAAAGGAATTATTTCGATGTATCTAGCGAAATCACCGCATATTTCGTAACTTAACACTACGCTTTCCATTTTCAAAATGTTGGCTAAGTCCTCGTCGACTGATTTGATCTCTTTCCATTCGCCTTTTGACGCAAAGACAGGAATCTTATATTTGTTGGCCAATGGAAGTCCCTTAGTATGGTCTTTGTGAGCGTGAGTAATAAAGATTGCTGCAATAGTATCCGGACGGATCCCGACTTCAAGAAGCCGCTTTTCAATTTTTGTTTTTGCAATGCCTGCATCGATAAGAACAACAGTTTCATTATTCCGGAGGGCAATGCAATTGCCCCCGGATCCGCTCGCTAAAATATTGATTTTCATTTCTATCACTCCAATGAATCTTCATTAGAGGCTTGAGCTTCTTTCATATCAATATGCATGTCCAATATTTCTAGCAAAGCTATCAGATCGGCTTCTGATGGATTCTCGCCAATATGTGGAGCATGTTTTTTGATATAGTCCTGCATACCTTGCTTTGTTGTGATCCCCAAAATTTTGAATGCATCCTTCATTTGCTGTTTCAATTCTGCAATTCTATCGTTCTTTTCAATTTCATCCTGTTCTTTTGCAGGCGCTTCGATCACTTCTGGTTGCGGCGTGACATCTTTTCTAGGTTGCTGATATTCCGGAATGCCATCGCTGCCACCATCTACAACCGTATCGTCGTCAAAGTTCAACTCAAATGCCGCTTTCAATGCTCTGCGGACCATGTGTTTTTTGAACATGTCATTGAAGAAGTGCGTCCACATGGTCTTTTGCATACCAATATTTGAACGCTTGAAATGTTCGACCTCTTCGACTTCCATCACAACCGTAAACGGCTTGTAGCCTTCCCGATAGGCGATGGCGTATCCGCCAATCACCTTTCCTCTCGGAAAGCCAAAACTGTGCTGATCTATCACCATATAGTAGCGACCGTCTTCCGCCCGCTCCTGGTGCATCTTAAATTCATCATTTTCATGAACTAACTGCACGTCATACCCCAAATACCCTTCACTTTCTTTCGCTTTCCGAACATAGAAGTCAATCCCGAACTGAACGGTCAATTGCCCCTGGCGAACAGTCGGATAAATCTCATTCATGATCGGATTTGCGCCAGCTGCTTTTGAGATCGACATGAACAATCTGAATTGAGACTCATTGCAGTCTTTTGCAATTGTTTCCCTAAGCGTAATCACGTCCTGCGGTGTGATTTCTCCGAATGCTAAATCTTGATAAATTGCTAATTGATTTGCCATTTCTATTCATCCTCCCGTTTTATGAATTTAAGATGTATTTTTTGATCTCTGCGAACAAATGCTTATTTTGTTTCGGGTCTTTAGACAAAGCATCCAACTTGTCTAGCACTTCTAGCTTTTCCTGTTCCTTTCCATACGGTTTAATGACCAATTTGTCATTATCCAGAAACATTTCCATTGCTTGTCCGGCTTTCCAGCCTTGAGAATCACGAATCTCCTTCGGAATAACAACACGTCCTAAATCATCAATTCTGCGAACAATTCCTAACGCTCTCATTCAGCATCCTCCTTCTCACCTTCATAAATAAATCTCACTTTCTTCCCTTTGTGCTTAATTAAAAATTCTTCTAATAAACTTGCAAAATCAGAAGGACCAACAAGATCACGTTCTAATATTGCATCTTCAGGGCATTCTGTAAGGGGGCCTGCATACATGACCTCTTCATCGTCAATAAACAAGGTTTCACGACGATAGCCTTCCCAACCAACACCAATTACTACTTTTACTGTGACAATTTCACTCATTCGATCACCTCAATATCTACTGTTATCTCATCAGATTTACTTGTTTCTGATTCGATTTTTAGCTCCTGCCCCGCTACAACTCGAGAAATTATCAGCTGCCCGACCGGCTGTTTAAAGCTGGTGATTGATTCGGCATTGTCAACAAAGACAGGAGTAATAACTCCACTTTGTCGCGAAAGAACATCTCGCAATTCCAACCCAGCTCGAATGCCTTCTGATAAAGAAAGCTTGCGATAAGGCTTGCCGTCCATTTCAATTTCAAAAGTGGGTTTGATTTCGCCGTTTTTGAGCTCTTCAAATAGTTTGATAGAAAGATTGTCAAAGAGCTCCTGCACTTTTCCGGCTTGAATTTCAGCTTCTTTTGCTCGAAAAGCCTTCACGCTGTCCAGAACAAAAATCGAATTATTTAATGATTCAAGCGTTTCTTTTTCATCCGCTTGAGCTTGTTCAACTTGTTTCTGCAGCAATTCGAATTGTTTGTGCTTATTGATCTCCGCTTCAATTTGATAGATTTGCTCTTGGATCTCCCGCACTTTTGATAGTTGCTCAGAAACGTCAATATATTCGAGAGATTGTAGCTCCGCTTCTAGTTCTTTTCGTTTAGCCACCACTTCGTCAAACTGTTGTTTAATTCTGTCCATCCGAGCTTGTTTTTCTTGCTCAGCTGCAGTAACGGCGTCACCTTGCAACGGCTGTTTGCAAACCCGACAAGTATCTTCAATCTTTTCCGCTTTTATGATTGAGAAATCTTCTTTCAGCTGATCCCGCTCCCTTAGAAGAGCATTTATTTGCCCCTGCAACACGTTTATTCTTGCGTTTGTTTCTCCAGTTGCATCGGTGATTTTCTCAATTTCCGCTCTTTTCTTTTTCAACGCACTCAGCTCAGCATTGAGCGAATCTAGTGGAACAGTTGGCGCTTGCTCTTCCAATTGCTCTTTTAGCGTTTTAGTTCGGCTTTGAGCCGCAATGTAAGCTTTATCTTTCTTGTTTTTGTTCTCTTTGTGCACTTTTTCAATGTCGTCCAGTGAATGCTTTTTCAGCAGCTCCGATAATACTTTTGCCTGTTCTTCCGGAAGCTCTTTCAGAACTTCCTTGTTTGCCGGAGCTGTTACATATTTCAAAAGCATCGATCTTTGTTTTTCCCAATGCAGTGATGGGAAATAACTTGGATTGAATAGAGACAAAAACAAGTCTTTGTCAAAGAGTTTTTCAAGCAACTCATTAAATTCAGTTGCTTTTGAAGGCACTTCATTGATGAAATATTTCGTTTTTCCTTTTTTTAGCTCACGACCCAAAAGCACTTCTTTACCATCAACATTGATGAGAAGTGAAACAAATGTTTCATCCGCTTCGTATGTGATCGGAGTTGGATCCAACTTGCTTCCAAGTGGATCAGTGCCGTATAATGTCCATGAGATGGATTCAAAAATGCTGGACTTTCCAGTAGCATTTTCACCCGTGATCTGTATTTTGTCGCCAAACTCAATCGACAGATCACGGTGACTTTTGAAATTATGCAATCTGAGATTCACGAATTTTATCTTCATACTTGCTTGACCTCCTTACAATTCCGCTAATTCTTTTTTCAAGCTCTTCGATCTTCTCTTGAGCAATTTTAATGTCAGTTTTTTAAAGGTAATCACCATTGCTCATTAATCTCCTCTCCATTGATTTAACGAGGTGATTCCTGTATCATGAAAGTAACTGTTCTCTAAAAGGAATCACCTTCCTGAAACGTCTCACTCCGCCAAGTGAGGCGTTTTTTATTCTGCGATTTTTCTAATTGCTCCAAGATTTTCAGTGAGGTACTGACGAATGTTTTCCTCCAGAACGATCTCACCGTCTGGGAACTCATAGATGACATCTCCGTAAAGAATCTCATCACCGCAAGCATCAATTCCCCAGTGAGTGCTTTCCTCGTGGTAAGGGCGAACCATAGGGTTTTCAACTTGCGTCATGGATTAGCCCCCTTTTTCTCAAATCATTTATTTTTTTCTTAATTGATTTATAGCTGCGACCCAATTTTTCGGCCAAATCCCGACGTTTCATATGGAGATTTCGTAAAAGGAACTGTTCTTCTTGTGTTGTCCAACGGCGATATGATTCCATCTGTTCAATTCGACGACATCCGCCTAACTTTTTCCCGAGCGATTGTATCTCTTGTCCAATGGGGCAGCTCGGGCAAACGTTGATGCTAGAATGTACCTTTTGCCGGTATTGGCAACCTTCACACTGATCGAGAAGTTTGATGATCCGAAATCGAATCATTTTCTTCTCCTCACGTGTCATACTCGTCCCTCCTTTCGAATAGACTGATAGTGTAGAAGATGTGCTAGTGCACATCGCTAAAGGCAAGAACGTTGATAGTCAGGGGGAGAAAACTAGCGCAACGCTCTCACCTTTAACGACAGGCACTAGACCTGCCGTTGTTGCCGGAGAGGAAATATGGTAGAATTGATTGTGGTATAATGTAGTATCTTTAAACGGCTAGTGTTGGCGCACTGGCCGTTTTTTCTTGTTGTCGCAACAGCTTGTACACTTCCTCTTTTGCCTTCAATTCAGTTGCCATGAGAAGCGCTGGATTTTCACGCAGCTCCTGACACAATCTACGAACCTCTGAAACTTTCATCAGTCGGCTTGTAGTGAAACAGACAATCATTTGTAACTCCTCCTCACAATTAAAGCTAAATTGATTCCTTTCTTTTGCATTTCACTGACAAATTCCATTAACCGATCATGCTCTTCTTTCCTCCGTACCAGCTCGTCCAAATCTTTTTTGCATCTCAAAAATTCTTTTACCCACTGCTCAGCCACATCAAAACGACTATTGATATACTCTACCCTAGCTTTATCCAAGCAAGTGCAGCCAAATTTCCATATCTTCTCTGCCAACTTTCGATCTTGTGGAAGGACGTTCATTGTTTGTTCACCTCCTCAAATACTTCTTGCTTCTGAAACAGTTCTATACAGTTGCATTAAGTATGGGTTTTGCTTTTCAAACTCTTGATCCCGCAGAGTTGGAATATTGTAGGCTTGTTCAAGATCGGACATCAGAATTACAAGTCTTGAATCTCTCAAACTATTAGGACCGTTCATGATCTCTTTGAAACGATTGGTATACTGAAGCATTTCCCCAACTGTCATACCTCATCACCTCCCTTCCACATAATTCTTTTCTTCCTGTTCACGGATCCACTGATTGAGCCTACTGCTGCTGAAAAAATACCGGGGGTTCTTGCTGCCGTCCGCACCGTGTACCCGATGTGGGATGCGTTTTTCTCGGCACAAACGGCGCAAGGTGTATTCAGACATGTGCAGGTACTCGCATGCTTCTGAAAATGTGAGTGTGCGATCGGGTGAAAGATTCATCTCCGCTCGCAACTCTTGGAGCAGCTCAGTTTTGAGCTGTTCTTTCAGGTCAGCAATGATGGCAGCGAACGCTTTTTCAGCGGTCATGATTTATCCTCCTTATCAGCTGATCATGTATTTGTTATAGATTGTTTTACTAACAGACAGCTCAAGGCCGAACTTTTTCACCAAAGCCATCAGTTTTACTGTGTCTTCAAGTACTTGCTGCCGCTTAACAAGCATGTCTGGCGTCATGTCATTTTTCTTAATTATCTTCGGGTATCCATACATGGAGGACACGGCTTTATTAGCAATGGTGTTGGCTTTGATGAAATCCACTCTGACCGGTTTCTCCAAAGATTCTTTGAGCTTGCGCATAGCTTCTTTTTGGTGCTCTTTGTCGAGCATGCGGAATATTTGGAAGCCTTCAAGGCCGGTAGACTGGCGGAGTTGTTTGATTACCTGTTTGACCCACTTTTTGAACGCCTTTGCTTCCTGACGCCGGCTGTTGAATATTGCTTCATAGATTCCTGTTTCAGAAATAACGATCATTTCTTGATTTCCTCCAGGGGTACGCACAATGTGCGTATCCTTTTCCTCATTATCCATAAGCCGTGTCATGTCAGAAGCCATTCGGTAACCCAAAGCACCAGCGACATCTTTAGCGACCGCCCACCAATCGCCAGGGTCCTTTTCTACAAACCGAATTTGGCGACCGTTCCAGATTTCGGTTTTTAAAGATGTCATGTCCGCACCTCCTTCCATGAAGTTTTGTGTTCCTTTTTAGGAACGTTTGGTTCAAAAAAATATTCGATTGGAACTCTAAACCCATTATGAAGTCGTTTGACTTCACTTAAAGTGAAATCGCCACCGAATCCATTTAATTTCTTACTAATTGTGTTTGGTGTCATATCAAGTAATTCAGCTACATCTTTATGTTTTATTCCATTCTCTACTAGAAATGCTTTTATCTTATTGTAAGGTTGCCTTTTCCTCGTCATTCAATATCACCTCCTTTATCGTTCCGTTTTAGGAACAATTTAAATATACTCCTTTTTATTTTCTGTGTCAATAAAATTTGTTCCTTTTTCGGTATTATTTTTATTAAAAATGTTGCGTTTATGGAACATGTATTATAAAATATTCCCGTAGAAGGAATATTTTTTTAGGATGTGAATAGAAGATGAGCACTTTCGGAGAGAAAATTAAAAAGCTAAGAAAGAGTAAAAATTTAAGCATTGGAGAATTAGTGACAGAATTAAATAAAATTTACAAAACAAACATTAGCAAGAGTATGATTTCTCGATATGAAAATGATACTGCTGATCCGAAAATGGAAAACATAAGAATTCTTGCCGACTATTTCAATGTATCTGCGGATTATTTAGTAGGGATTAAGGATGAAAACAATAATATAACCACAATAGCTGCTCACCACGACGGTGATGAGGATTGGACCGAAGAAGAATTAGAGGAAATTGAACGCTTTAAAGAATTTATAAGGTCCAAAAGAAAACGCCAGGAGTGATGAACATATATGACGTACGAAAATTTACTGCGGGAGGCACAACAGCATGGTATAGACACTTACGAAAAGCCGATGACACCGACTATCAAGGGGTTGTATTCCGATAAAGTGATTTGGATAAACAAGAATATCCCTACTAATGACGAAAAAGCCTGCATCCTGGCTGAAGAATTAGGACACTACCACACATCCTCTGGCAACATTTTGGATCAGTCTAAAATATCGAATCGCAAACAAGAGCTTCGGGCTCGCACTTGGGCATATGAACGTCTTGTTCCATTACAAAAAATTGTACAAGCCCACAAAAGTGGAGTCCGTAACCGATATGAATTAGCTGAATATCTCGGAGTGACTGAAGATTTCCTAAATTCAGCGATTAAGCGTTATCAAGAGAAATACGGTTTATGCGTCTCTGTTGAGAGTTATACTGTGTGTTTTGAGCCATTGGGCGTACTTGAAATGTTTGAGTAAACTTTGCGCTTTCCAGCCACAAGGCTGTTCACATATATCTTTTAAACCGAACATACATTCTTATGAAAGGAGAAATGCTGTTGGCATGAAAGGAAGTATCGAAAAACGAGGAAAAAACAGTTGGCGGCTGCGAATCGATCTTGGATATCATCCTGACGGTCGGCGTAATCGACCATCAAAGACGGTCACAATTGAGGACAAAGCACTACTCAAAACAAAGAAAAAACTCCAAGACTATTTGGAAGATCAGCTGGCTATTTTTAAACAGGAGGTGTTGTCCGGCACCTACATCAAACCGGAAAAAACAACTTTCAAAGAATTTGTAGACAAGCATTGGCGGCCGAAATTCGCATCCGATCCGGACAACCTGGCCCCTTCCACACTCGTCGTGTATGACCAGCACCTTGCCACACACATTATACCGAGTTTCGGTCATATGCGATTAGACGACATACAGACCATGCACGTTGTTGATTTTCTAGCGTACCTGAAAACACCTGAGGCGAGGAAAGACGGAAAGCCAGGTACACTAGGAAATGGTACACAGCGAGACATTTTGAAAGTTTTGCGCAATGTTTTGAACATTGCGGTAGAGTGGAAATTCATTGCCCAGAATCCATGTGACGGAGTACGCTGGCCGAAGAAGCCGGAAACGAAGATCGAGGTGTACGATGAACCCGAAATCATGGAGATCATCGATGCGCTATACCAGCAACCTACCGTCTGGTGGCTCCTGATCTTGGGGACGTTTTTGGGCGGATTCCGACGCGGAGAGATTGTTGCGCTTGAGATCCAAGATTGCGACTTTGGGGACAACAGTATATTGATTGATGAAAACATCCCAATGAAAATTGATCGGGAATACCTCATCAAGGCTCCCAAAACCCGTTCATCCGTCCGAAAAGTCAAAATGCCTGCCTGGTATATGGAAGAATTGAAAGAGTACTCTACAAAAGAGTGGAAACGCCAACGTTGGACAGCAGGATCAAAGTGGAAAGCTCCGGAAGGAAGACAATTTCTTTTCCATAAAGGAGACGGTCTACCCTATCACCCCAACTATGTTACACGCTGGTGGAGAGAATTTTTAAAGAAAAATGGATTTCGGCACATCAAATTACATGCCCTGCGCCATACCTCCGCTACTTTTTTGCTCGAGCAAGGTCTGACTGCGCGTGCAGTAGCAGAACGACTTGGACATGCAAACGAAAAAACGCTCTTGTCCACGTACAGCCACGTGACCAAGAGCATGGAAGAACGGGCAGCACAGGAGTTTGACCGGTTCCAACGCCGCCCGAAATCAAATATATAGAAACCGTCCCCAATTCGTCCCCAACTTCGAAAAAGGGGCGGCAACTACCTTTTTAAACCCCTGATATATCAAGGTTTTCAGTAACATTATATCACAATGTTACTACTCCTCATAGTTAAGATAAAAACTCAGTGTAGATTGCAGTTTCAAGAAGTAATTGCCAAGTTTCAATTCCTCATAGTTAAGATAAAAACCCCAAAAAATTGTTGCTACATAAGTATTTGGTTTTAAATGGTTGATTGGTTATTTTTATTTTAACGAAGGAGGTAAGTTTTATCAATCCTTTGATTTAGGTGGGCTCAATAAAGATTTAAAAGAGTCGTCGATCCCCAGGGATTTTTGCACGATTGGGGGTCGACGACAAATATTTCCCTGTTACTAAAATTCACGAATAACACGGAACATTCCAAACCCTTGAGAATTTCGTCCCCCTATTCCAGTTTGCAAAAGGAAAGTAAGATACTTCGGAGAAGACCGCAAACGATACCTTCCCTGCCATGCAGTGATATAGTAATTTTTAAAAGTCGTGACGACTTTATGTCTCTTAGTAACATGTAAAGGTTCAATAAACAATCTCTCTTGTGGCGGATCTCCGTAATAGGCTTCATACTTATTTCGAAAATTAAGCTCCACTAAATGTGGAAATGCTTCATCATATGGATGAAAAAACTGTGTCTTCTGGGTACCATCTACCGTTTCATATGTGCTATAGACTGTTACTGGTGAAAGCATCTCAATTTCAATTTCAGAGCTCTTTACTTCGCTTTCCTCCATTTTTATACTTTGTATCTCCACCGATTGATTTCCTAGATGAACTTCATTTTGTAATAAAAAGTATTCTCCTAACTGCTGCGTCAGTTCAGGCAATACAGTAGAAACATGCCAAGAAATATTGTCATCGAATATAATCGTTTTCGGATCTAATTGAATTTTATGTTGCCCGAAAAGACGACTGAATGTAAATAATTTATATGTTCTCTTCCCTTTCTGGAAACCAATTTCATGCAAAAATGAAGCGAAACTTTTATCCTGTAAAGAATTATAAAGTAAACCATGCAATAAATACTGATAATGTAATGGCAGTATCACAACATTATTTTTTGGCTTCATCGTTACCGTTAATCGCATAGCTTGTCCTTCTTTCTACAAAATAAATTCGTCGCCGCCTTTTTTTAATCCAAATTCCTCACGCGACCAATATTTCTGCGTTCGAAATGTATAAAAAATTACGGAATCTTCATCTGGATTCATAAGATTTTGCAATTCTACTTTTAGTTTTTTATAATTTGCTTGTGAAATTTCTCCTTCAAAAACAGAATTTTGTACCCAATGAAGATATTTGCGAGCAATTTTTAGCGCCTTCGCTACACGTTTCTCATTAAAATCATACACAAGTATGACAAACATGAAAATCCCCTACCATTTAGCTGTATATGGTTCATATGGCTTCTCACCAAGTAAATGCTTCTGCAATTTATACAATTCCAAACGAATCAAGCGTCGGTATGACACAGATTTGCCTAGATGGCGATGTTGGACGGTTGTTTGCATTTTTTTATCCAGTTCACTGATAAAAACCTTCCGTCCTTCCTCCGATAACAAAATACCATCGGTCAGTTTTTCAAAATGCTTTTTTGTCAGCATTTTTTTATTTACAAGGGAAAAAATTAACCGATCCACGATAATAGGTTTAAAAATTTCGGCAATATCAAGATTTAAAGAAAAGCGTCGAAAATTCGTACTATGTAAATACCCAATGCGGGGGTCAAGATACGTTTTATAAATCTCGCTTAAACACATCGTATACACTATAGAGTTCCCGAAGCTGATTAACGCATTTAATCGGTTGTGCGGTGGTCGTTTTGTTCGTTTTTCAAAAATAAAATCGGGATGTTGAATAATCGTATCAAAAGTACTGTAATACTTTTCTCGTGTATGTCCTTCTGATGCCATTAATTGTTCAACTGACTGAGCAGTTGGCAATTTTTGCAGCTCTTTTTGAAAATCTTCTAGCACTTCATCAAAAACAGCTTTTTCTTCTAAGCAAGAACGATAATATTTTAATACGCGGCTCATCTGTTGGATAGAGCCTGCAATAAATCGCTGCGCCAAATCAAGCCGCTTCCCGTCATCAAGATAGTGCTCCGCTTGTTTTAAAACAACGTGCCCAGCATTTAAGTGCTCGCGGGGATAAAATGATCCAACAAAGTAGCCATGATGATTAAAATAATGGACTATAATTTCTTTTTGTGCAGCAAACTCTAAAAATTTTTTTGATACATCAACTTCTCCAAAAATATAAATATCATTTGTATTCTCAACTGGGATATAACGTTTTTTCTCCTCTGTTTCAAAATATAAACTATTATCTTTCCGACGTAGTTCACCGCTTTGAAAGATGTATAACGTTTTTTTCATATTTACTCCTCCGCCCAACAATATTCACGATAGGCACATTTACCGCAAAACTGAATTTTCTCCGGTGCAGGTGGTACAGGCATGCGAGCAATACGGCGAATATCTTCCATTGCCCGCTCTAGCTCCTGTTTTGCATCCTCCGTCCACTCTACTGATTCTTTTTTCCTTTCTTCCGGAAAAAGCAATTCCCCTTTTGCATCCATTCCCATTTGACGAAGTGTGTCTAAATAGTACAGAAGTTGCATTTTGGCACTTTTCATATATCGCGATGATTTTTTCACTTCTCCAATCACTAATTGGCCATCTTCCCTACCACAAAAGAAATAGACAGGTTTGTTTGTCTTAAAATCAATTTAGCAACTCCATTTTGCAGAGATTATCGAACATGATCATAATGTAATGGGAACATGTCCATACAACATCATCACTTTAATTCAAGAAAGCGACAACTTGATTCAGTTGTTCCAAAGCATGAGGAGGTATTTTCAGTGTTGAGGTTGGTTCTCCCGTTCCTCCGTAAATGAACGGATAGCGAAAAAGTTCTTTATCGATTATACAAGGCAAAGAAAGACCAACTAAAGGAACGCTGCCGACAGTGTATCCCGTTATCTTCTGGACTTCTTTTGGGGGTGCCATTTTTAATTGATTGCATCCCAAGATTTCTGACAATTTTTCCAGATTCACACGACCGCGTCCTCCTGAAACGATGATTGCAAAATAGCCTTTGTCAGACTTAAGTATCAATGTAGGAGCAGTCTGACCTATTTCGATTCCAAAAAAGTCCGCGCCTTCCTGCGCTGTGCGAATTGGATTTTCGTGATAAAGGATGTCAAATGGGATTCTATTTTCCTGTAAAATGCTTTTTATATGATCCATAAGTAAGCCCTCCTATTACAAATTCCACGAAACGGACTCTTCTAACAATTTAATTGCCAACAGCTTACTTCCACAAATTAATCCAATTTCCTTTTGAAAAGTGGTTTTCTTTACAAAAAAGAAGTGAAATACAGTTGAATGGGACTTTATGGGGATTGTTGCGAGTAAATGCTATTCATAAACTGGAGAGTTTCGTAAGTATCTAAAATGGTATTGAAATGTAAATGAAAACTCCAAGAAGGCTGCCGCAAATTTTTTATCTATATATGATCCGGTTTAAACTTCAAATGAATACAGTAGAAGCCGAATCGGCATTCATTAATAGTTCCCAATTGCCTATGCTAAAAAAGAGAAAGTACCGCAACCTGATGGTCCTGTACCCTTCCGCTTTGTTACTCGTCCAATTTAAAATCTTTTTTTCTCTCTTTAATGATTCTTTCTGAAATTCTTGCCCGTCAAAGCGGCGTACTACAATTTAGCTGTCGGCTCTTTGCAGTTGCAATTTCCGAAGCCTATGACGCCACAGCAGCAGATGTACTGTGCCTTTTCACATTTTTCAATCACTATGCAAAAAAGGCTATCGAATGCACTCGATAGCCTTTTGAATGATGATTGATCTAAGCTATATGGACTTGGGTTCCTTGCGAATTCATGGATAATCGATACTATTCTTTATGAACTCGGAAGCAATTCTGTATAGTATCGTACTGTTATCCCATGGATGATCGATCTTATCCTTTCTGAGCCTTGATTAATACGTCTTTTCCTCCAACTACGCTGGATGGATAACTACTATGGTCGATTTTAAACTGATCTCCGTTCAGTAAAATAATAGGAGTAATGGTGTTGTACCCTTTTTGACCAATTTGATCGATAGCGAATTGTGCGATAAGATCTCCTTTTTTGATTTTGTCTCTAGGTGAAACTTTTATTTCAAAGCCTTCTCCTTTTAAGTTCACTGTTTCTAGTCCCAAATGAATCAACAGCTCTGCTCCTTCATCTGAACGAAGTGTAATGGCATGCTTGGTTGGGAATACATCGACGATTTCACCGTCAACCGGAGAATAGACATCTCCGCTTGTTGGTTGAACAGCAATGCCGTCGCCCATCATTTTTTGAGAGAAAACTTCATCAGGCACTTCTTCCAATGCAACAACCTTTCCTGATAATGGCGCTACAAAACTAATAGTTGATTCTTCTTTATATTCGTTTGTTTCCTGATTCATGATATCTAAAATTTGATTTTTTAACGTGTCTGAAGTAGGTCCAAATATTGCTTGAACTCCATTTCCTACCTCCAATACGCCTGAAGCACCAAGAGCTTTCAGTTTTTCTTTATTAACAGCGCCTTTGTTTTTTACACCTACTCTTAACCGTGTAATACATGCATCAAGATTATTGATATTTTCTTTTCCGCCAAGTGCTGCTAATACTTCATACGCTTTTTGATTGACAACAGATTCATCACTTTTTCTATTTGTTTTTTCTTCGTAATCTTTTCTAGTATAAAGTCTGTTCGAATCTTCATCTCCGCGTCCTGGTGTAAGAAGATCCCACTTTTTAATAGCCCATCTGAATACAACGTAGTAAACAACAGCCATTGCCAGACCAACGATAATGACATACCACCATGGCTCTCCAACACCAGGTAATATACCAAATAAGATAAAATCAATGATTCCGGATCCGCCGGCATATCCAACATTCACATCTAAAACATACATCAGCATAAATGACAGCCCTGCCATTAATGTGTGGAAAACGTATAATAATGGCGCTACGAACAAGAACGTGAATTCAAGTGGCTCTGTAATTCCTGTAAAAAATGCTGTTCCCGCAGCAGTCAATAATAAGCCTGCTACAGCTTTTTTGTTTTTCGGTTTTGCCATGTGATACATTGCTAACGCTACCGCTGGCAGACCAAACAGGACGAACGGGAATTTCCCTGCCATAAATCTTCCTGCTGTTATTTCAACGGCATCATTTACTTGTTTATCCGCAAGCTGAGCCATATACATTGCCGTATCCCCGGAAACGACAGATCCAGCAAGTGTTGTATACGTTCCGCCAACTTCCGAAAAACGAATTGGGATATAGAAAATATGATGCAATCCAAACGGAATAAGGGCACGTTCTACTAGTCCATAAATGAACATGTAAAGCGGCGGCGTATTTTCTCCAGATAAGGCAGCTCCAAGTGCATAAATGCCGTCTTGTACATGTGGCCAAACAAAGGCCAAAATCAGTGCAATAATGATTGAATAACCTGCTGTTATAATAGGAACAAATCGTGAACCGCCGAAAAAGGACAGCATTTCCGGCATTTTGAAATCATGATATTTTTCATAAAGAACTGCTGCTACAAACCCGATGATGATACCGCCAAAAACACCGATTTGAAGTGTCGGGATCCCTAACTCAAGTACACGCCCTGGCTCCGATACGTTTTCCGGCGTGATTCCAAGGACAATCCCGATAACGGTATGCATAACTAAATAACCAACAAGTGCTGATAAGGAGGCTGCCGCTTTTCCACCGGTCCAGCTCCCCGCTATACCGATAGCGAACAAAACACCTAAGTTTCCAAATATCGCTTTTCCTGCACCCTTCATTAAATCAGAAATCGTTTTCCAAAATCCTGAATCTAAAAAAGGCAAATATTCGATTAAATACGGAGATTGTAACGTTGTACCGATTCCCAGCAATAAACCGGCTGCAGGAAGCAAAGAAATTATAACCATAAAAGTTTTGCCAATTCTCTGAAAGAAATCAAAGTTAAATACCTTCTTCATTTCATAGCTCCCCTTCTAGATAAGATATAGAAAACGGATACATTCTAGCTATTTTTCAAGCAGGGAGTCATAACGGCTCCCTGCACGGACAAGTTATTATCGCAATTCCGGCCAGTATTCTTTATTGGCTTCGATTAAGGCATCCAATACCTCTCTTGCTTTTGCTGCAGATACAACTGTACGATTTAAAGTTAAAGCTTGCAGCGCTTTGGCGTATGAGCCTTCCATATATGCTTCCACAGTAAGTTTTTCATACGCATATTGCCCTTCAATCAATCCTTTATAGAATGTTGGAATTTCTCCAACTGCGTATGGTCTAGGCCCGTTTGAGGTTATACTTGCAGCCACTTCAACCATCGCATCATCCGGCAAATTGCTGATGATTCCATCATTTTTCAAAATGACAATAAAATTGTCGCCTTTGTTGTATGCAATGGATTCTGCAACAATTAAGATAAACTCACCATGCGCATCATTTGCTACTACGTTGGAATCTTTTGCAGTTCCTGTTTCAGCAACGCGCACACAATCTTCAAATACGCGTTTCTCTCTTCCGGCTTGTACTTCATTTGCACGCGTAAAATCCGGATTCAATTTTTTCAGCACTTTATCTGGATATAAATAATACTGTAAATACGTATTCGGCAAATAGTCCGGAAAATCTCGCACCATTTGCTGCACCATGGCATACGTTTCGAGCCATGATTTATCCCTTTGCTCGTAGTCAGCCGGACGGAAGCCGTTTTTCAAAATCATTTCCCTTAACTCAGGCAATTTGTCATTGCCTTGCGGATCATATAAATGAGTAAACCAGCCAAAGTGATTTAATCCGAAGTATACAGGATCAAAATCACGTTCATTCATATTTAATAAACGGCCGTACGAACGAAGCAAGTTTTCAGGCTGGTCGCAAATATTGAGGATTCTTTTATCATCAGGAAACATTTGCTGTAACGCAATCGCAACGATAGCAGCAGGATTTGTGTAGTTTAAAATCCATGCGTCTTTCGTTTTGCTTCTGACATCCTTGACCAATTGAATCATATCGCGGATCGATCTCATACCGTAAGCAAAACCGCCCGGCCCGCATGTTTCCTGACCGATAACCCCTAGTTTCAACGGGATCTTTTCGTCTTTTTCACGCATTTCATAGCCGCCAGTACGCATTTGCACAAAAACAAAATCGATATCTTCCGTGAATGCTTCCTCTTTATCTGTTGTATAGCTAAAATGAATGTCAGGGTACTCTTCTTTAAAGAGCACTTTCGCAAATTCGCCTATTATTTTTTGGCGTTCGTAATTGATATCATACATGACCAATCGGTTGATCGGGAAAGTATCTTGACGCGAGCAAATTGCTTTTAAAAGCCCTGGCGTCCAAGTACTACCCCCGCCAACAATAAGTACATTGAATTTTTTCATTGTGTTTCAGCTCCTGGTAGTAATTTTTCATGTAACTGCTTCTACCGATATCTTAACGAACGAAAAAACATAGACAGGAAAAATTTCATTTTATGAAACTTTTTTCATGGTCATTTATAATAGAGCGTACAATAAATATGAAATCCGGAGTGATTCGATGTACAACTTTATGGCTAAATTATTAAACTTCATTGAATCTTCAACAGACCAAACAAAATCAGAAATCATTATTGCCGAATATATTTTGAGGAATGTGGAAAAAATCCCGAAAATGTCCATTTATGAATTAGCTGAAGCGTGCCATACATCACCTGCAACGATCACCCGATTTTGTCAGCGCTTTGAAAATATTACGTTTAAAGAGCTTAAAGAATATGCCAGATCATTTATTGAATTTAATGATACCGAAGTAGACTATCAAAACCTAAAAACGAAATTTAATCTAAAACAAATAAACGAATATTATGACGAATTACTTGCTTCTCTGAAGCAAACAGAGCAATTTCTCCGCTCAAAGGAAATCATTCAAGTTGTTCACGAAATTCATCACTCAAAAAAAGTTGCTTTTTTTGGGGTAACATTTTCGCATCTCATTGCAAGAAATGCACAATTCAAATTTATTCGTCTGGGCAAATATGCTACTGCGTACAGCAACCATGAAAATCAAATTTCCGAAGCAGAATCACTTACGCCCAGAGATTTAGCCGTTGTCATTTCTTTTTCCGGAGAAACAAGATTTATCGTTCAGCTAGTAAAGGTATTAAAGAAGAGAGGCATTCCTATCGTTGCGATTACAGGCAATGAAAAAGGCTATTTAGCACAGAATGCGAAACAAATCATCAAAGTGAGCAGCTGCAAACTAGAATCCTTTAAATCACCTATTTTGGAAGAAATCAATATGCTGAGTGTAATTAATTCCATTTATCTCGTTTATTCTATCGTTTTTAAAAATTCGGAAGGATATCAGGCAAACAAAGGAGGCAGCTAAATGAATATTGTCGTAGCACCTGATTCTTTTAAAGGGAGTCTGACCTCTTCTCAAGCAGCAAATATTATGAAACAAGCAATACTTGACCTTCATTATGGTGATACAGTAAGAACAAAGCCAATGGCTGACGGCGGAGAAGGAACAGTCGATGCATTGTTAGCATCTTCAGCCGGGGATCGCATTGAGGTAACCTGTACAGGCCCCTTGGGTAAAAAAATAAAAACATATTATGCCATCCTCGAAAATAATACGGCTGCTATTGAAGTTGCCAATATCGCTGGGCTTGTCCAAGTGCCTCCTTCACAACGAAACCCGGATGTGACCACTACTTTCGGACTTGGCGAAGTGATGAAAGATGCATTGGATAAAGGCTGTAAATCGTTTATTATCGGGCTTGGCGGCAGTGCTACAAATGATGGAGGTCTTGGCTTTTTACAGGCGCTTGGCATGAAAGCTTGGGATAAAGAAGGAAAAGAAGCGGGGATTTTCGGAAAAGATTTATTGGAGGTCAATCAAGTAAGTTTCGACCGTTTGGATCCAAGATTGGAACATATTACAATAAAGGTTGCTTGTGATGTGGACAATCCGTTATGTGGTGAAAAAGGTGCCAGCGCAGTTTACGGACCGCAAAAAGGTGCCAGCAGCAAACAAATACCGATTTACGACGAAGCATTGGCCCGATTTGCTGCTCTTATTGAGAAGCAGAAAGGAAAAGTCTTCAATAACGTGAAAGGTGCAGGGGCAGCAGGAGGCTTGGGATTTGCATTCCTTGTACTAGGCGCAAAGCTTATATCCGGTGCTGAGCTTGTAGCAGAAGCCTCGAACTTGAAGGAAGCAATAGAGCAGGCGGATCTTGTCATTACAGGAGAAGGACAAAGCGATGAACAAACATTATACGGAAAAGCGCCCGGCTATATCGCTGATCTCGCTCAAATATACGGAGTTCCAACGATATTAATATCCGGCTCGCTTGCAGGCAATTTGGATGTGCTCCGCAGCAAATTTCACGGATGCTTTTCGATTATTACTAAACCATTGACGATTGAGGAATGTATGGATCAGGCAAAACAGCTATTGTACAACCAGACGAAGCAAGTGATGCATCTTATTCACTCTTTGAAGATATAATCGGATCCAGGTTTTCGCTTTTATAATCCAGATGGGGAAATTTTTTTCAGATGTTTATGTTGAATACTGCAAAAATAACTTACCCCTTATTCCATCTCAATTTTATCTAGAAGATTGACCGGCAAATCTCCAAAATTCCACATTAGAGAGGCATCTAAGATCTTGTTCAACATCTAAGATGCCTCTTTTGTAATGAAGGTAAAAGAAATAATTGATGTATTCCATTAAGCACCGACAATATCTTCACAATTTTTTGTTAAATTTATCGAATACAGATCATTTTCCTCACGATCATCCATGTTGTCTTTAAACAAGTCTATAATGCTTCCTGCACGTTTAAACGGTTCTTTCAACTTTTATTCCATAACTCCGTTTTTACCCCATATACTTTTCTTCTTGGTGCTGCAAATGCTAAAGTTCTTTAATGATTTCGACTTCGATGTTAAACAACCGTTCCGTTAAACTATTTCCTTCCATTCCTTTTGGATTTTCGCGGAAAAACTCAAAATTACCAAAATTGCCAAAAAGGTGAATGCGTATTAACTTCTCCAATCCTAGTAAGTCTTTATATAAGCGTGTTCTGAACCGAATTATTTGCCAAAACTTTGGTGTCGAACGTCCTTTCTTGAAAAAACACGAGATTGACGACTTCCGGAATATCGACTTCAGTACCGAGTTTATCGGCTGATACAGCAATTTGCGTCAGAAAAATGATCGATTAACGTTTGATACCAGTTGACGCTGTAATCAATAACCATTGCAAATCCGTCCTTATTCTCAGAAAACAGTTGATCAAAGCGCTCACTATCCGTTCTGTATGATGATTTTCGCAAAAACAATCGTTTTCTGCCTTCAACTCGAATTTATTTTTTATTAAATTTTTCAGTACAGTATCAATTAATAAGTCCATTCGTTTAGTGCTTTTAACACTAAGGGGGTGAAAACATTTGTTGTGTGATATCCACAAAATTGATTTCTAGGGATAAATTCCTTCTTTGATCTAGCTGTGCCGATCTCTTCGCATGTCTAGAAAATGCACGAATAAATTGTCATCCGATTAAACGCTATGTGCAATCTCTTCACGCATCGTTCCGTTTTTAGCAAAATTTATATGCCATGAAAGAGCTTTTTCTAAAACATGTGGTGTATGCCCTCCTCTTGCAAGAGCTTCCTGATAATATTCACGAAGCTGGTCGCGATACATCGGATGGGCGCAGCGTTCGATAATCAGTTCCACACGCTCTCTTGGCGCCAAGCCCCGGAGATCCGCATACCCTTGTTCGGTGACGATGACATCGACGTCATGCTCCGTATGGTCAACATGGGAGACAAAAGGAACAATGCTTGATATGTTTCCGTCTTTCGCTATTGATTTTGTCACAAAAATCGCCAGGCGGGCATTTCTTGCAAAATCACCTGATCCGCCAATGCCGTTCATCATTTTCGTTCCAAGTACGTGGGTTGAATTGACATTGCCGTAGATGTCCACTTCCAATGCTGTGTTAATGGAAATCAAACCGAGCCGACGAATAATTTCAGGATGGTTGGAAATTTCCTGCGGTCTCAGCACTAAACGGTCGCGGTATTTCTTAAAATTCGAGAAAACCTCCTTCATTTTCGGCTCTGAAAGGGTAATCGAACAACAAGAGGCAAAACGGACTTTGCCAGCATCTATCAAATCAAAGACTGCATCCTGCAATACTTCAGAATACACCTCTAAATCCTCAAATTCTGAATCCAGCAAGCCATGAAGAACTGCATTGGCGACGGAACCGATGCCTGACTGCAGCGGGGCCAAACGTTCCGTTAACCGGCCGGCTTTAATTTCTTTACGCAAAAACTCTATCAAATGCTGCGCCATAATGACTGTTTCTTCATCCGGAGGCACAATTGTCGACGGTGAATCCAGCTGATTGGTAAATACAATTCCTTTTACCTTCTCGATATCAATCGGTATTCCGATCGTACCGATTCGATCATTCGATTTTGTCAGCGGAATCGGTTTTCTTTCCCCTTGTTTCTCAGGTTCATACAAATCATGCATTCCTACTAAATCTGCAGGCTGTGCCATATTAATCTCTATAATGATCGATTTTGCGTGCTGGGCAAATGTCAACGAGTTTCCAATGGAGGTTGTCGGAATAACCATTCCATCTCTTGTAATAGAAACCGCTTCCAAAATTGCAAAATCGATTGGACCCATAACATTTGAGCGCACTAATTCAGCAGTATGGGACAAATGCTGATCGACAAATAAAAATTCTCCCCGATTGATTCCTTTTCTCATCGTAGGATCTGCCTGAAAAGGAAGCCTCTTGCCTAAAATGCCAGCTTCAGTGAACATTTTATCGATATCAGAACCTAAAGAGGCTCCTGTATACACATTTACTTTAAACGATTCTCGCTCTGCACGTTTTACCAACGCATATGGAACCGCTTTCGCATCACCCGCGCGTGTAAATCCGCTTAACCCTAAAGTCATCCCGTCTTTGATCCATGATGCGGCTTCATCAGCTGTGACTATTCGATCGCGCAAACGCAAATCTTCAATCCTTTCCAATTTATGGTCCATTTCCCCATCATCTCCCCTTTAATGAATTTAAAATTTATTTTACCGATAAAAGTTAATGGGGCAAGGTTTTGGGGATAAGTGACCGAAAATTCAGATAAACAACTCAATTTCCATACTAAAACAGAACGATTTTTTAAAATCCAAGCAATTTTCGAAAATAACTGGAGTAGGACTGACTGACAGGAATTTTATCACCGTTATTCATCAACAGCAAAAAAGTTGAATGCGCATCAGGGTAGATCTCCTTAATATGGTTGACATTCACAATAAAAGCCCGATGACAGCGAATAAAATAGTCCTTTGGAAGCAAGTATTCAAATTCCTGGAGAGAGTATTTATGCGTTCCTGAGCATCCTTCAGTGTACACATAGGTCTTTTTATCTTTTGCTTCTAAATACGCAACTTTCGAAAAAGGAATAGGAACCCATCCATCATCAGTTTTGACGGTCACAACAGATTTTCCATCCGTCAAAGCAGGAAAAATCGCAGTGACGCATCCCTCAAGCTTTCCTTCCCAAAAAAACGGTACAGCCATCCCGTGATAAGGAACGCCAAACACATCGCGGTTAATAAACTCAGAAACCTTTTGTTTGGTGTGCAAAGCTTTATACGCAATCGTTCCTTTTCTCACCAAGTCTCCCGGTCTGATTTTCAAATCAATCCGTTTGCTCGGCCGGTAATAGATATATTCCTTAGTATTGGAAACAGCAATCGAAACTTCATCAGAAAACAATTCACCAATAACGTCTAAAATGGAAACTACTGAAATACGTTCCATTCTTCAACACCCTTCGTGATCTATAAATCTTCAAGATATTAATATTTTACATCTTTTTTCACCCTTTTTGGCATAGTTCATATCGAGTGCGACTAATATCGTCACCTTTTTCAAATAGTTTATGATAAATGTATGTCTTAAACAGTGTAAGACTTACGCAACATTCGTCTTTTAGTTTGAATATTTCCCTGATGTTTCCTTCTTTTTAACTTTTCACCATATTGATTAACGAATACATATGAAATGTTACCGAAGTATCCTCGAATTTCTTCTATCAAGTAGTTTACATACTTCTTTAGTCATTGGAACAATCCGGCTTTTACGGCTATTGTTTTTGGTCCCAGTAACATAAAAATACCAGAAATTTCTGACTATTCAACTTAGTTTGCCCTTTGTTCTCACTCTAACATTAGTTTAATAGCACCATAGTCACGAAATCCCGTAAATACCTATATCTTTGACGTTTCATAGCCTCTTTACTTGCGTGTCTGTAGGCACAAAGATTCGTTGTTTATCCTTATTAATTTTGGCATTTTTTTTGACGAGACTTTCTTCAAATAATACCGTATTTATGTAGCTTTCTAAAAATCGATTTAATAGCACCGAAAAGAATATCCACGGTTACAGATGACGTATTAAATGTACCGTCTAATTTGGTCAGTAGTAAGATCTCTAAAACCGACAACATCTATAAAATTTTTTCAAGAACTTCAATAATCGGTACTCGTTCGTCCTGGATAGCTTCCGTTTTGTAAATGATCTTAGCGTATTTTAATCCTTCTGCAACCGTCATATAATCGAGATTACATCTACAATCAGATGTCTTGAAACTACCTTTCTAGCCTTTTTCGCATAATAAAAACCTCCAAAATTTTTCATTTTGGAGGCACGCGGTCTCTTTGATTCAGTGGGACGGAAACCTTGCGAAAATACGTTGTCCGTTTTTCGGTAGTTCCCGTCCGTTGAACGACTTCTAAATCGCTCAAACCCTTGTTGCTCTAGGCTTACGCGCTCGGAGGGACTCGAACCCCCGACGGACGTGGTACCGGAAACCACCGCTCTATCCAACTGAGCTACGAGCGCATTTTTCAAATGTCACGAATTATATTATAATCGAACCGAACAGTATATGCAAGAATAAATTTTGCTTAATTATCCATCGTGTCAAAATTGTTTTGAAAAATTCATTTTTCATCGTTGTTTGAAAAATAAAAAATGAGGGTATGATGGTACATGTATTGATCTTATAAATAATTATATATAAAAGTTTTTTGTTTGACCTTTATTGACCTTTTATGTATGATGGAATAGAAATGACTTTAACTTTGATGTGAGGGAGGAAACATAATGAATTTAATACCGACTGTTATTGAACAGACAAACCGTGGTGAACGTGCTTACGATATTTATTCAAGATTGTTAAAAGACCGCATTATTATCCTTGGTACGCCAATTGATGATCATGTTGCAAACTCCATCGTTGCTCAGCTTCTTTTCTTGGCAGCGGAGGATCCTGAAAAAGATATTTCCCTTTACATTAACAGCCCGGGCGGATCAATTACTGCTGGCATGGCGATTTATGATACGATGCAATTTATTAAACCTGATGTATCCACGATGTGTATAGGAATGGCTGCTTCCATGGGAGCATTCTTATTGGCGGCAGGTGCAAAAGGAAAACGTTTTGCCCTTCCGAATAGTGAAGTAATGATCCATCAACCGTTAGGAGGCGCGCAAGGTCAGGCAACTGACATTGATATTGCAGCTAGACGAATTCTCTCTTTAAGAGATAAATTGAACAGAATTTTATCTGAAAACACTGGCCAGCCTCTTGAAGTAATTGAACGTGATACGGACCGCGACAATTTCATGTCAGCTGAACGTGCAAAAGAATATGGGTTGATTGACAAAGTTTTAACAAAATAAAAGCTGCCTCAAATAGGAAGACAAAAAAAATTTAAACATATCAAGCAGACAGTATAAAAATAAACCGCTGCTTCATACCTTCACGCATTTGAATGAGGAGCAAATGTCAAGAATGATCTTGACAGCAGCTCCTCATTTAACTTTTTGGCAGGAATCGTCAGCTTTACGTTTTCGAAAGGCCGTTAACTGCCGATATTGCTTTAATCTAAGCCCAAAATGCGGATCGAGCCGGATGAAGGATTAAATATGCTTTCGGAGAGCCTGTGTAAACCGTATTTTGCTGAAGTTTTTTCTGGACACCTGCTGGCAAAAACAAGTGTTATACTCGATTTTTTCATGTTATAAAGGGCTAGAATCTCTCTTTATCCATTCAGCTGTAAGTCATTCGAACCATATCAAAGCACGTTTGTTTTTTCTTGAATGTTGATCGCAAATTTATGAAAAAATAGTATTTACACCAAATATATTGCTCGGATTCGTCCCGCTCTTTCGCAATGCTTTGAATCCAAAAGTTCCAGTTAAGAACCTTCACGAAGCTCTCTCCCAACATAAGATTTATCACAACTTTTCTATTAACGCACCCGAAGCCATTTTGTCTTCATATCAGTTTTAGCAAAAATAAAGCCCTCTTGTGGCTGACAGCGGTTGTTTCCTGCTTTCTCCCACAAGAGAGGCAATATCCATCCATTGATGAATTTTGTGGCAATTTTTTTGTGTGTTCACATTAATTTTCGTTTTGAATGTAGTTGATAAGCGCTTCTAATGCTTCTTCCTCATCGTTTCCTTCTGCGATCAATGTGATCTCAGAGCCGCTGTTAATAGCTAAGCTCATCAACCCCATGATGCTTTTGGCGTTTACTTTCTTTCCGTCTTTTTCGATAAAAATGTCAGATGAAAACCTGTTGGCTTCCTGAACAAACAATGCAGCCGGTCGTGCCTGCAAACCGGTTTTTAACCGAACTTCCACTTTTTTCTCAACCATATTAATCCCTCTCTTCTTAAAATTTATTTAAATGAAATCGTTTTGCCAGCCCGCAATTTTTCAGCGATTTCATCGATTTTTCTTAATCGGTGGTTGATTCCCGATTTGCTGATTTTCCCGCTGGACACCATTTCACCTAGTTCCTTCAATGTCACATCTTGATACATAACCCGTAATTCTGCAATTTCCCTCAGCTTTTCAGGTAAGGCGCTTAATCCGATCTTTTCATCAATGAATTTTATATTTTCTACCTGCCGTAAAGCAGCTCCAATGGTTTTATTTAAATTTGCTGTTTCGCAATTGACAAGGCGGTTCACTGAATTTCTCATATCACGAACGATTCGGACATCTTCAAAACGCAGTAGAGCTTGATGGGCACCGATCAATGTCAAAAATTCCCCAATTTTTTCAGCTTCCTTTAAGTATGTAATATATCCTTTTTTCCGTTCCAGTGTTTTTGCATTTAAATAAAACGTATTCATCAAACTGCATAGCGAATCGTTATGTTCCTTATATAACGACGAGATTTCCAAATGGTATGAAGAAGTTTCCGGGTTGTTGACAGATCCGCCCGCTAAAAACGCACCACGCATATACGACCGCTTGCAGCACTTTTTTTTCACAAGGTCTAAAGAGATTTGATGGTTATACATAAAATCCTTGCCTAAAATTCGCAAATCCTCCAAAATCTCTTTTACTTGTTCATTCATTCTAACAATATAGACGTTATTCTTTTTTAATCGCATCTTTTTTCGTACAAGCAGCTTGATCGGAACGTCATATTTTTTTTTGATCAGCATGTAAATGCGTCTTGCAATCGCTGCGTTTTCCGTCTGCACATCCAAAAGCAATTCCCGGTTGGAAAATGACACAGTTCCGTTCATTCGGATGAGCGCGGACAACTCTGCTTTTAAACAACATTGTTTTACTTCCAGTGTTGTCAATTCTTTTTTCGTCTCTGAAGCAAACGACATGTTTCCATTACCGCCCTTTCCGATTACGTTTCTTCCAGAAGCAAATTTTTTAAGATGTTTGCCACTTTATTCGTATCATGTCGAATAACATGTTGATCGAAGGAGACCATGTTGTCCTGCACTACTCGAAGTCCCATATCTTTTAGCGCCTCTGCATCGACTTGGACAGGAAAAGCTGATTCTTTCGCGTAGCGTTTTTGTATGTATTCGGGAATAGATCCGTTGTTCACGAGGATCACATCAATAAACGGACAGTTTAAATGATCGTAAAGAGCCTTCACATGATCGCTCGCTGTATAGTTTAGCGTCTCCCCTGGCTGAGTCATGACATTGCATATATATATTTTTTTGGCCGAGGACTTGCAAACCTCCTCGCCAATTTTCGGAACGAGCAAATTCGGTAAAATGCTTGTATAAAGACTTCCAGGCCCTAAAATGATCATATGTGCCTGTCTGATGACATCGATCGTTTCTTGAAGAGGTTTTACATTTTTCGGGGTTAAAAACACCTTTTTAATTTTTTTTCCTGAAAAAGGGATTTTCGATTCCCCTTTCACAACAGATCCATCTTCCATCTCCGCATTTAATACAACGCTCTGGTTCGCTGCAGGCAAAACAGTACCGCGAACATTTAAAACTTTACTCATTTCCCGAATGGCGTGCATAAAGTCACCGGTGATATTGGTCATCGCTGCAAGTATTAAATTGCCTAGAGAATGGCCAGTCAAATCGTTCCCTTTTTTAAAACGATGCTGGAAAAGTTCCTCGATTAGCGGTTCCACATCGGAAAGAGCAGCTAACACGTTGCGAATGTCGCCCGGCGGGGGAATGTTCAGTTCATCACGAAGTCTACCGGAGCTGCCACCATCATCTGCAACTGTTACAATGGCCGTGATATCAAAAGGGAGCAGCTTTAAGCCTCGAAGCAGAACAGATAATCCGGTTCCTCCTCCAATAATGACGATTTTCTTTTTATCCATAGTTATCGATAGTTTCTCCTTTCAATATCACGATGGGATACATGCACTTTGTAGTTTTTGCGGAAAAAATCCCCTAAATATTCAGCCAGAGTCACCGAGCGATGCTGTCCGCCAGTGCAACCGATTGCAATGACCACTTGACTTTTTCCTTCTCTTTGAAAATGAGGGATCATAAATGAGAGTAAATCTGTCAGCTTCTCTAAAAATTTAGATGTCTCTGTCCATTTTAAAACATATGATGAAACTTCTTCGTCAAGCCCCGTCTTAGGGCGCATATGATCAATATAATACGGGTTGGGCAAAAATCTCACGTCAAACACTAAGTCCGCGTCGATCGGCAAACCATATTTAAATCCAAATGATAAAACGTTCAACGTAAAGGTTTGATCGCCATTTTCTGCGAACTGTTTTAAAATTTTTTCTCTTAATTCTCTTGGCTTTAAGTTGGATGTATCATATACAATTTGCGCACGTCCCTTTAATTCCTCCAGCATTTCCCGTTCAAGGCGGATCCCCTCAAGCGGAAGACCTTTTGGAGCTAATGGATGGGTTCTTCTCGTCTCTTTATACCGGTTAACTAATACTTGATCATGTGCATCAAGAAACAAAATTTGCGGTGCGATCCACGGGATATCATTGATTTCTTCAATTGCCTGATGGAAAGATTCAAAAAATTCCCTTCCCCTCAAATCCATAACTACAGCTACTTTGTTCATTTTCGTTCTCGATTCTTTCATAAGCTCTAGAAACTTGGACAAAAGAGTAGGTGGAAGATTATCGACGCAAAAATATCCAAGATCTTCAAAGCTTTGAATCGCAACCGTCTTACCTGCCCCGGACATCCCCGTAATAATAACCATCTTAATATTTGAAGTTTCACTCATCATTCAAAGCCCCCCGTTTTTTCAAAAGAAAAATATTCAGTAACAGATGTTGAATAGGAAATATCGGGATTTATTTTTTTGATCTGATAGCTTTTTGATCAAGGATGAGAAGAGTCAAATCATAAATTTATTTATCGGAAATTTTGAAACTGGCATGTATATCCTCTTCTCTGAACCTTGGCTTCGATTTTCTTGCAGCTGAAGTTTTCTTTATTGTGGATCGAGCCGATAAGACAAAAGCTCATAATCAGGTGTATAGATGAATGTTCCATACATGATTCCTGACCCTTTAATCATATATTCAATAATGTGGTAGTCGCCCGCAGCCATCGGCAACTGTTTAATTTCATCAATCGAGTGCCATTTCAGCTTTCCTTCCTCAGTTTCCAAAACATTTTCCCCGTTAAATTGTGTTGCGAAAAATGTAAACATCATCCATTCTTGAACAACCTTATCTCCATCTTTGACAATGATCGTGAAAATCCCTTTAATTTTTGGATTTATTAAATAAATTCCAGTTTCTTCTCTAAATTCTCTTACAACAGATTCTTTTATCGATTCCCCTTGCTCCATTTTCCCTCCAGGGGCTACCCACCAATTCCGGCGCGGTTTTTGAAGCAAGAGCAGCTGACCTTCATGAACAAGAACACAATTTGTAACCCTTTGCAAAGCAAGTTCACCCCTAGGTTGCGGTACATAAAAAATATTTATTCCTTTTATTATACAATTAAATGCTATAGTGTCTCAATGCGCATGCTTTCCTACTTTATCATACGTTTTTTCTCTTTTAAAGGTTTCAAAAGAAAAGGTGCAACAAAAAAAGGAGCATGGGAAGGGTTGCCCATGCTCAAAAGTATATATTATAAAAGGGGGTCAATTACTACTTTTATAGTAACTGAATTTTATTTCATTGATGTTACAGCACAATTAAATCATAGTTACGATTTTGTTAACAATTTTAGGCATTTTTTAATTTCTCTTTTAATTCTTCAATATAATGTTGAGCACTTTGGGCAGCAATGCTTCCGTCACCAGTTGCAGTTACAATTTGCCGCAAAGATTTTTCCCGAATATCTCCTGCCGCAAAGATGCCGGGAATTTTCGTTTCCATGTTTTCATTTGTTTCAATATATCCTGCTTCATTCGTAATTCCGAGATTTTCAAAAGGTTTGGACAGCGGCACCATGCCAATGTATACAAATACACCGTCTATCTCTTTTTCTGTTTCTTCATTTGTTATCGTATTTACGAGCGTGACTTTGCCAACCTTCCCGTCGACTTCATGAATTTCTTTTACTGTATGATTCCAAATAAAATCAATCTTTTCATTATCAAAGGCGCGCTGCTGCAATATTTTTTGGGCGCGCAATTGATCGCGGCGATGAACGATTGTCACACTGTTCGCAAAGCGGGTTAAATAAACTCCTTCCTCGACAGCAGAGTCTCCGCCGCCGACAACAATCAAATCTTTTCCTTTAAAGAATGCTCCGTCGCATACAGCACAATAAGAGACGCCTCGTCCGCCCAGTTCTTTCTCTCCAGGCACGCCGAGCTTTTTATATTCGGCCCCTGTAGCGATAATCACTGCTCTTGCTTTATATTCTTTGTTGCCTGTTTTGACGATTTTATATTCGCCTTCATCGACAATTTCCTTCACATCTCCATATTCGTATTCAGCACCAAACTTTTTAGCATGTTCAAACATTTTATTTGATAGCTCTGGACCTAAAATATGATCAAATCCAGGATAGTTTTCAACATCTTCCGTATTGGCCATTTGTCCTCCAGGCACGCCTCTTTCTATCATTAAAGTAGAAAGGTTGGCGCGGGATGTGTAAACAGCAGCTGTCAATCCTGCAGGTCCTGCTCCGGCAATGATACAATCATAAATTTTTTCTTCAGACACGAGACTCACTCCTCATCATATGATCCAATAAATAATACAAAATTATTATTCCCTACAACATATCCTATATAAAATAAATGTCTCGTGCTATTTATTTGCTCACATTTTCAATTTTTTTGCGACGCGCACGTATTTAGACAGCGTAGCTTTGCTGATGTTAAAATGATTTGCCGCACCATCTTGTGTGATGTTTTTTCCTATCTGCTTCATCCATAAATAATAGACAGCTGCTGACCATGCGTTGACATTGCGAAATTTTATGTCGAACTTAAAGGCATTTTTGAAAAGCCGAAACCAAAATAAAACCAATTCTTTTCCTTCTGACGTTTTGTCCATTAAACTATCGGCCACATGGAAAGCGAAATGAACAGCATGAAAACCTGTCGGCCTTTTGCCATTTAAAACGCTTAAAGCATATTGAACAGCTTCTCTTTCAAGACGAGTTTCAAACTCCTGCTCATTTACTAAATACGCTCGTTCATCCATTTTCATTGCGAAATAGATAGAGAGCAGCCGCTCCGGGACTTGATTTTCCATTTCGTTTAGCCCTTTCATATTCCACGGTTCAGAGCCTTCCTTCCGCGGATTTAAATACAGAACCTTCTTCCATATTTTTTTAGCAAAGTCATAGTGTCCTATAAAATAAGAAGAGTATGCGAGCCAATAATAAAACGTGTCATCCCCCTCAAATCCTTTTCGATACAAGGCATGGAGCCTCTTGAATGCATGAGGATAAAAGCCGATGAGTGCAAACGTCGCCCCCAGTTTATATTGGTGCTCTGAAACAAGCGGATAAACTCTTTTTAGTTTTTCAACTAGCATGCTTATGCTCGCTTCATCACCTTCATAATAAAAAAATACAAGCAAATTGCATAAAGCATGCAAATTCCCTGGATTTTTCCGGAGCACAAGGGAAATCATGTCCTTCGCTTTTTCCACTTCCCCAAGGTAAAAATAGGCAAGCGCCAAATTATTATAAGCGGACCAAAACTCTGGGTAATCAGCTATAATCTCTTTTAAAATGGAAATAGATTCTTGAAACTGTCCATTCTCAAGCAAAGAGCGCGCTTTTTCTTGCTTCACGATTAGATCATCCGAATGCTCAGCCTCTTCTTCTATTTCGATCATTTCAAGAAGATCGCTGTTTTCTACGGAAAATATGCCTTGCGGCGCCTTTTCCTTATATATCATTGCATGTTTATAAGCTTCGTGAAACAAGCCGAGATGAGCATAATTATTTGCAAGAAAATAATAGCATTCTACCGAATGAGGGTGAATATGTTCAATAATATATGTTAATAGTTCGTTTGATTTTTGAAACTTTCCTAATTCGGTATAAATGCTGGCCAGCCTGCAAATCATTTCTTCGTTATACGGATCCAGATCTACTGCCCGCTTGACGAATTTTGAAGCCGACTGCAAATCGCCTTTTTGATAAGCCTTTAATCCCCAGCGATAAAACGTTGCACTGTCTTGGAAAAACGAAACAATTTTTGAATCTTCGTCTTTTTTTACTTTACGGTTTCCCACTCAAACCCTCCATTTCACTTTATTTGCCGAGGGATAGTATACCATATCTTATAAACTGTAGATGAGCAATTTTCATAACAATAATTACCATACCAAAAGAGACAAACAGGGTACCCCTTATGCCACATGGAGCTGTTTTTTGACAACATCAATGGGAATATCTTGCTTCGCTGCATGGTAAATGAACTCGACGAGACTATGCCCTTTCTTCGTTCGGAGAAGATCAAGCCCAGTAGAGAAATCCCGGTTGGACTCGACCATACTGTACACATAAGCGAGTTGCACCAAGATCCAATACCGTTTCACCGCACGACGTTGACGAACGCGGTACCCATCGAGCTTCAGCTGGTCTTTCGCTTGTCGAAAAAAGCATTCGATCGACCAACGCTGGGCATAGTAGCGCAAGATCTCTTCATCGCTTAGCTCCCGGTCGGTGCTCAAGACGCAGTGAAGATGTTCGGGTGTCATCGGCTGATCGGCTTTCCAAGCCAACAACACAACGGCATCATCGAGACCTTTCAGCGATCCCTCGTAGCGATACACGCGATAACGCTCTTCTCCCACCGTGACGAGATGGGTGTCGTTCGGTTCGATATAGCGGGCAAACTGTTTGGCTTGGATGGCGATGCCTTTCGGATAGAGAATCCGGTTCGTTTTGAGCATCGCGATGACGTGAAATCCTTTTTTCAGACAGGCTTCCACGAGCGCTTGCGATGGATACCACGAATCCATCAGCACATAAACGGGACGGCGTACATCCAAAGAAGAAAGCATCTCGATCGCGAGTTCCCCCTTGCTTTTCCCAGCCGCCTTGTCGTAGAGGCGGAACGCAAAGGGAAAAGCTTGGGTCATCGTATGAACCATGAGCCAAACAAGAGAATGTCCCCAGATCGACTTTTTCTCTGTGTGAGAATAGTGCCAATCACACCCTTGAATGGCGTGCGTTGCCCGTGACGAAGGCTTGATTTTTTGGCAAATCGTATCATCGATCGAAACAAAAAGGGGTTGATTTTTCTGTTTGGCGATCCGTTCGACACGATGAAGCATCCATTGCTGGAGTTTGCGAAGCAGCGTCTCTTCATCCCAAGGGCTTTTCGTGAAAAAATGGCTGAGTGTCGTTCGATGATTGGGGTGAAAGCTCCAATGATGAAGATCGGTCAACGTTCCAGAAAAGCCTTTCGTGATCATCGCATCCACGATATGAACGAGATGCTTCATGACAGGTTTTGAAAAATAAAGTGCCAACCCCAACATCGTGAAAAACTTGTGGATTCCTTGATGATGTGCTAATCTATTCATGAGACATGAACCTCCTTGTGTGAATGGTTTGTTGGCACATCTATTCTAACCAAGGAATCGGGTTCATGTCTCCTTTTTTGTTTCGATGTAAATTTATGTTAGTGATTTTGCTCATCTACAGTTATAAATAGGAAAAACCTATTTTTACTCGCGATTATTTTTCATGTCTTTCTTTTAAAACTGTCAATACTTCATCGAGCGGAAGCTTTTGCTCGCGCAGCAGAACAAGCAAATGAAATAATAAATCCGCGGCTTCCCATTTCAGCTCATCATGGCTGCGGTTTTTTGCTGCAATAATGACCTCTGAAGCTTCTTCTCCAACCTTTTTTAAAATTTTGTCCAAGCCTTTTTCAAACAAATAGGTAGTATAAGAATCTTCCGGACGCTCAGCTTCACGCTCAGCAATGACGGCCTCCAGCTTGTTAATAATATCAAAACGGCTACCGTCCACCTGGCCGCCACTTTCTTTTGAAAAACAGCTGTATTGCCCTGTATGGCAGGCCGGACCATTCGGGATTACCAGCACGACAAGCGCGTCCTTGTCACAGTCATAGCGTATCTCTTGAACAGTTTGTGTATTGCCGGACGTTTCTCCTTTATGCCAAAGTTTTTGGCGAGAACGGCTGTAAAACCATGTTTCCTTCGTTTCCAACGTTTTTTTTAGCGACTCTTCGTTCATATAAGCTACTGTTAACACTTCTTTGCTAACAGCATCTTGAACAACCGCAGGAATAAGTCCATTTTCATCGAATTTGAGTTCTGCTATGTTCACCGTATATTCACCCCTTCTTTTTGCAAAAATCTTTTTACTTCTTTGACTGATGTTTCTTTGTAATGGAAAATGGAAGCTGCCAGCGCTGCATCCGCTCGGGCATCGCGAAAAACTTCAAGAAAATGCTCAGCATTACCGGCGCCGCCGGATGCAATGACTGGGACGGGAACTGCCTCGCTTACTTTTTTGGTTAAGTCAATGTCAAAGCCGGATTTTTCTCCATCCTGATCCATGCTAGTCAGCAAAATCTCGCCAGCACCTCTTTTTACAGCTTCCTTTGCCCACGCCACGACTTCCCATTCGGTCGCTTTTCGTCCCCCGTGCGTATAGACGCGGTGGCTTCCGAGCTGCGGATCGTATTTTGCGTCAATCGCTACCACAATGCACTGGCTGCCAAAGTAATCAGCTCCCTCCATAATCAGCGAAGGGGTTAATACAGCAGAAGTGTTAATGGAAACTTTATCCGCACCAGCACGCAAAATTTTTTTCATATCTTCCAAAGAGTTGATTCCGCCTCCGACCGTAAAGGGAATGGCTAATGTTGCTGCTACTCGTTCGACAACATCAATCATCGTTTTTCTGCCTTCATGAGATGCGGAAATATCTAAGAAGACAAGCTCATCTGCTCCTTCTTCATCATAAAATTTCGCTAGCTCCACTGGATCGCCCGCATCTTTCAACTGGACAAATTGCACGCCTTTGACGACACGTCCGTCCTTAACATCTAGACAAGGAATGATGCGTTTCGTAATCATAGCCCATTCACCTCATGGATAGCATCGCGGAGGCTGAACTTTTTCGTATAAAGCGCTTTTCCGACAATAGCGCCTTTCACTCCATCCTGTTCATATTGCTTTAACTTTTTCAAATCATCAATGGAGCTTACCCCTCCGGAAGCGATGACTGTTTTTCCAGTTGCTTTTGCCATTTCCACAATCGCCTTGACATTTGGTCCCGAGAGCATTCCATCTGTTGCAATATCAGTAAAAATAAATGTTTCTGCACCGCTTTTCGCCAGTTCTTTTCCAAGATCAACCGCTTTAACTTCGGACGTATTCAGCCAGCCTTCTGTTGATACATAGCCATTTTTCGCATCGATACCGATTGCGATTCGGCCGCCGTATTCAGCCAGCATTTTTTCAACAAATGACCTGTTTGAAACGGCAGAACTGCCTAAAATAACCCTGGAAATGCCGTTTTCCAAATATTCGTATACATCTTTTTCTGTGCGAATGCCGCCGCCAACTTGTACCTTTACTTTTAGCTCTTTTGCCACTTTCAAAACATGTTGATGGTTCACGCGGACTCCGTCTTTTGCCCCATCCAAATCTACCATATGAATCCAGTCAGCACCTTCCTTTACAAACGACTCGGCGACAGCAAACGGTGAATCTCCGTAAACCGTTTCTTTATTGTAATCGCCTTGAAGCAGCCGGACGCATTTCCCTCCGCGCAAATCAATGGCGGGAAAAATAGTAAAACTCATCATTAGCTCACATCCTTGATACAAAAGTTAAATAGTTTTTCAAGATGGCTAGTCCCAGCTTGCCGCTTTTTTCCGGATGAAACTGGCAGCCGAATACATTTCCACTTCCTACAATAGCCGGAACCGTCACACCGTATGAAGCGCTGGCGACCACAACGTCCGGATCGTTTACGACCGCATAATAAGAATGGACAAAGTATACGTAATCTTCTTGAAGACCAGTTATAAGAGGATGATCTCGTTGAAAAGCCAGCTTATTCCATCCCATATGCGGGACTTTTACATTTTCTCCTGGAATTCTTTTTACTTGGCCGTTTAAAAAGCCGAGTCCTTCAGTCCAGCCGTGTTCTTCGCTTTCGTTGAACAAAAGCTGCATGCCAAGACAAATACCTAATAAAGCCTTTCCCTTTTGCACTTCGTCCTTCAAAAATTTATCTGTTTTTGTTTCCGTTAAAATAGCCATCGCGTCTTTGAATGCGCCTACTCCTGGCAATATATAAGCTGTTGCCTTTTCAAGCTCGTTTAAATCACTTGATACAAAATATTCCGCATTCATGCGTTCCAAGGCTTTCGAGACGCTGTATAAATTCCCCATGCCATAGTCGATCACGCCAATCATTTTTACAACATCCCCTTCGTTGATGGGACCCCTTTGACTCTGGGGTCGATCATAGTCGCTTCATCAAGAGCTCTCCCCAACGCTTTAAATACAGCTTCAATCATATGATGGGTATTCATTCCATAGTGAATGATTACATGCAGGTTCATCCGTGCTTCAAGCGCCAGCTTCCATAAAAATTCATGAACAAGCTCCGTATCAAATGTTCCTACTTTCCCCTTCGGCAATTCTCCACGCATTTCAAAATGCGGTCGGTTGCTTAAATCAATAACAACCTGCGCTAAAGAGTCATCCATTGGGACAAAGGCATGACCGTACCGTTTAATTCCTTTTTTATCGCCTAGTGCTTGTTGAATCGCCTGTCCCAAACAAATGCCAATATCCTCTGTCGTATGGTGATCATCAATGTCAATGTCGCCTTCTGCCTCAATCTTTAAATCAAAATGGCCATGCCTTGTGAACAGATCAAGCATATGAGTTAAAAAAGGAACTCCAGTTTTTAGATCTGCACGGCCTTCACCATCTATTGAAAATGACAGCTGAATATTCGTTTCGTTCGTTTTTCGAGATATTGTGGCGGTTCTATTCATTTCGATCACTTCCTCTTTTTTCTAGTCGAGCTTCAATTGCTCTTGCATGCGCCTCTAATCCTTCATATCTTGCAAACTTTGCAATTTTTGAAGCATGTGCACGGAATGCTTCTTCACTGTATGAAATGATGCTTGACTTTTTCATAAAGTCATCCACGTTAAGCGGGCTGGAAAAACGCGCTGTTCCGTTTGTCGGCAAAACGTGATTGGGACCTGCGAAATAATCGCCTACAGGTTCACTGCTATATCTCCCTAAAAAGATGGCTCCTGCATGTTTAATTTTTGGCAGAACACCCGTCGGGTTTTCCGTTAATACCTCCAAATGCTCAGGTGCCAGTTGGTTGACTATCCCAACCGCTTCCTCGATTGAATCCGTTATATAAATAGCACCGAACTGTTCGATCGAAGCAGCGGCGATATCTTTTCGCGGCAAATCGGCCAATTGTGCCGCAACTTCCTTTTGAACTTCCTTTGCTAATTTTATAGAAGGCGTAACAAGGATGCTGGTTGCCAGCCTGTCATGCTCTGCTTGCGATAATAAATCGGCCGCAACTTCATGCGGAACAGCCGTTTCATCAGCTAAGACGACAATTTCACTTGGCCCGGCGATCATATCGATATCAACTGTTCCAAATACCTCCCGCTTTGCAAGAGCGACGAATATATTGCCAGGACCGACAATTTTGTCGACCGGTTCGATTGTTTCTGTACCGTAAGCTAGCGCGGCTATTGCTTGGGCACCGCCAGCTTTATATATTTCCGATACGCCAGCTTCATTGGCTGCCACCAGCACTTCCGCCGGCAGGCTCCCATTTTGATCTGGAGGAGAAACGAGCACGATTCTGCCTACACCAGCCACTTTAGCCGGCATGATATTCATTAAAACAGAAGAAGGATAGGCAGCTGTGCCTCCGGGAACATAAACGCCGACAGCATCTACCGGCGTTAATTTCTGACCGAGCATTGTTCCTTTTTCATCGAAATAAAACCATGATTCTTTCTTTTGTTTTTCATGAAAATGAAAGATATTTTCTGCTGCTTCTTGAACAATGTCAATGAATTCTTTATCTACCGCTTCGTACGCTCGACTAATTTCTTCTTTTGATACGTGCAAAGATTGAAGATCTGCCCCATCAAAACGTTTCGTATATTCGTATAGCGCCTGATCGCCTTCCTTTTTGACTCGTTCAATAATTTCCCTCACAATTTTGCGCTGCTCCTCTGTTCCAGCGTCAATCGATCTTTTCAAGGAAAGCTTTTGATCCTTAGTGATGTGAATAATTTTCAATCCGAATCCTCCTTTCCTTCTTCCACTGTTTTGGCAAGCCGCTCCACAAGCATGTCGATCGGCTTGTCCTTCATCCGATAGCTGACGGGATTGACAATGAGTCTTGAAGTGATATCAGCAATATGTTCAAATTCTACTAATCCGTTTTCTTTTAACGTTCTTCCCGTCGAAACAATATCGACAATTCTGTCAGCCAGTCCAATCAATGGCGCCAGCTCGATCGATCCATTCAAATGAATGATTTCGACCTGCTCCCCTTGCTCTCGAAAATATTTAGAAGCCACATTTGGATATTTTGTCGCCACCTTTGGAGCGATGTCATTCATTTTCGTATCAGGCAGTCCGGCTACAGCCAGATGACATTTGCTAATTTTCAAATCAAGCACTTCAAAAACATCCCGCTCTTCTTCCATCATGACATCCTTTCCGGCGATCCCAACATCTGCAACACCATGCTCTACATATGTTCCGACATCCATCGGCTTCGCTAAAATAAAGCGAATATTTTCTTCCGGCACGGTCAAAATTAGTTTTCTTGATTCATCAAATTCGTCTGGCAGCTTGTAGCCTGATTTTCTTAATAGTTCGACAGCTTCTGAAAAAATTCGCCCTTTCGGCATCGCAATCGTTAACATGCTCATCACTCTCTCACCTTTCCTGGTTTTCCGAGGAAATAATAAATATCTGTAAATTGACCAGTAAACCTGTCGATTTGATCGATACCGGAAATATCTTGCATGACAACCTGTTTTCCTTCTTTTCGCAGCTTATTGGCATACCGAAAAGCTTCTTGTCGATTCTCTCTGCTGAATATGATGCAATAGCGATCTTTATTCAATTTTAAATCCCCCAGAGCTTCCAGCAAATTATCTAACCGTATGCCAAAGCCTGTCGCCGGGGCAGGACGTTCAAATTTTTCTAAAAGATGGTCATAGCGCCCGCCGTTTCCGATCGGAAGTCCAACACCGTTCGCATATAATTCAAAAATCACGCTTGTGTAATAACTCATGTGGCTGACGATATTCAGTTCCAATTTGATATATTGATCCACTTCATAAGCTCTTAATTGGATAAGGAGCTGTTTTAAATCTTCCAGCGCTTTCTTCCCGCTGTCACAAGCAACAAGGCTTGAAGCTTCATCAGCCTTCTCAATTCCTCCTTTTAAATCAATGACTCTTAAAAGGCGTTCTTTGTCAATGGTAGAGAGAGATAATCTTTTCACATGCTCGCGGTATCCGACAAAGTTCTTTTCATATAAATAGCGGCGCAGCTTCTCCGCCCGTTCTTCCTTCCCTAAAATTTCTCCGAACAAAGCATTGATAAATCCGATATGCCCAATGGAAATTTTAAAATCTTTAAGGCCAGTATTTTTTAAGGCATATATCATTAGAGCGATCGCTTCCGCATCAGCGCTAATCGTTCCATCGCCAATCAGCTCAATGCCAATTTGTTCAAATTCTGCCGGTCTGCCGCCTTCATGCTGCTGTGCACGAAACACATTTGCAGAATAAGCGAGCCTTAACGGCAAGCTTTCTTTCATCAGCTTGGAAGCCGCAATTCGTGCAATGGGAGCTGTCATATCTGGTCTTAAAACGAGCGTATGCCCCTGCCTGTCAAGAAGTTTAAATAATTGCTGCTCTTGTATCGCCGACTGAACTCCTACTGTTTCATAAAATTCCAACGTTGGAGTCTCCAAAAATTGATAACCCCAGCTTTCAATCACATTCATCATTTTTTTACGAACGCTTTCTTTTATGACATATAAGCCCGGCAATGTATCCCGCATTCCCAAGGGCTTTTCAAACATAAACACTCACTGACACCTCCATGGCGCATTCACTTTAATCCGCTAATATGTTACCATACTACCAAAATAAAGATTTATAATCAATAAGTTTTTGATGTAAACTTCTTTCACAGAGCGCCTTTATTTCACTTTCGCTCAATCCTGCTTAATCAAAAAGCGGTAAGCGACAAAAATTGATGACGCTTACCGCTTTCTTTTTTCCATTTCTTCTTTTGTGTAGATGATTTGCATTGGGTTTCCTCCTGCAAAAGAGCCTTCCGGAACATCTTTATGAACTACAGTGCCGGCAGAAACGATAGCTCGATTTCCAATTTTCACACCAGGCAAAATAGTCGTGTTTGCTCCGATCATGACTTCATCTCCAATTTCCACTTCGCCGATGCGATATTCATCGATTAAATATTCATGTGCTAAAATCGTCGTGTTGTATCCGATAATAGAATTGCGCCCAACTTTAATTTTTTCCGGGAACAAAATATCCACCATAACCATAAATGCAAACGATGTTTGCTGTCCGATTTTCATGCCAAGAAATGTGCGGTAAAGCCAGTTTTTGATAGGCATAAATGGAGTGTAGCGCGCGATAAGAATCACGATGACATTTTTGACAACTTTCCAAAAAGAAACCGTCTTGTACACCTGCCAAAGGGAGTTTGCTCCTTCAACAGGAAATTTATCCGTTCTTCTCACAATCTTCACTCCATCACAATGTTCAATAAATCACTCATTTTGTCCAGCACAAAATCTGGCTTTAACGATTCTATATACTCTCTCCCTTTTATGCTCCAAGCAACTCCTGCCGTTAATGTTCCTGCATTTTTTCCCGCCTCTATATCATGAAGGTTATCTCCCACCATTAATGCATTAGACGGCTCGGAACCGAGCAATTTAAGAGCGGACAAGACCGGCTCAGGATGAGGCTTCGCATGCTGTACATCATCCAGTGTGATAATTGCGTCAAAAAATGAATCCATTTCCGTTAATTTCAGCCCCATCATAACAGTGTCGCGAATTTTCGTTGTCACAATGCCCAGTTTCAATCCCTTTTCTTTTAAAGCTCGAACCGTTTCGTGCACATGATCATATTCCTTCACAAGCAGATCATGCTGGGCATGATTAAACTCCCGATATCTTCGGACCATTTCCTCCGCTTTTTCAGGGTTAATACGTTGAAATGTGTCAATAAGCGGAGGCCCGATGAAAGGAAGTATATCTTCCCGTTGATATTTGCCCGGATAATAATAGTTCAGCGTATGTAAAAACGATTCAATAATTAATTCATTTGTGTTTATTAACGTGCCGTCCAAGTCAAACAATACGGTGTCAATGTTCATAAACCGTTCCCCTTTTCCCGATATGTGCTTGTTTTTTCCAGACAAAACCGATAATCATCGTTAAAAGAATGGCTGCGAACAGCCGGATGAGTAAAAGCGGCCAAACTGAACCGACGATCGGAACAAAAATCAATGTGTCTTCTATCACAGCATGGCAGGCAACGAGGAATATAAACGCCAACGTTAAATCGCGATGCTCCACTCCATCTTCTTTTACTGCTTGCAGCATCACGCCAGCCCCGTAGGCAAGCCCGAAAATTAATCCTGCCGCAAGCGTTGTTGAAGTGTTCCTCTTCATTCCCAGCATTTCGGTTACCGGCTCCATCTTTTTTGAGAAAGCGTCGACCCAGCCTAAATCTTTCATAAATTGAATGGCAATCATTAGCGGGATGACGATGGCCGCAAGCTGAATGACTCCCATTGCCGCTTTTTCAAGCCCTTCAAGTAAGATCATTCCCCAGTCTGAAGGCACGGCATCTTGTTGAGATATAAATCCGTATTGAGCTTTTTCTCCACCGCCGTCCCAAAAAAGATTGATGATAAAAGCCGAAAAAAATGCCAGTCCGAGCCGGACGGACAAGATGATCCATAGTTTCACACCGACTTTGCTTGCTACAGTCGTTTCGATTAATAAGTTGTGGGAAAATGACAGCATGACTGCCAAAATAAAGACTTCTTTTACCGTAAAATCAATGGACAAAATGGCTCCAATCGCCGCATACAAGTTAAGAAAATTCCCAATCACAAGGGGGATTGCAGCATCTCCATTTAACCCGATTACCTTCATGACCGGCGTTATAAAATGAACCATCCAATCAATCAAAGGAGTATGTTGTAAAAATGAAACAATCAACGTTACAGGGAAAATGACTTTACCGAGAGTCCACGTTGTTTCCAATCCTGTTTGTAATCCTTTTTTCAATGTTTGTTTCAAAGTTTCACCTTCATTCCAGCAATTTATCAATATTCATCTAAATATCTTTCTACTTTTTTTAGTCTCCGGTAAATTATAAGAGCAATTGCACTAAGAATAAGTAAAATCGAAATGACCTGTGCCATTTTTACCGTTTCCGTCAGCATCAAACTATCAGTTCTCATGCCCTCGATAAAAAATCGCCCGATCGAATACCAAATAACATATGATAAAAACAGCTCTCCACGCCGCAAATTAAACCTTCTTAGCAAAATTAAGATGACGAACCCAGCGAGATTCCAAATGGATTCATATAAAAAAGTCGGGTGATAATATTGTCCATTTATATACATTTGATTAATGATAAATTCAGGCAAGTGGAGATTTTCCAAAAATTCTCTTGAAACAGGTCCTCCATGAGCTTCCTGGTTAATAAAATTCCCCCATCTGCCGATCGCCTGCCCTAAAATAATACTCGGCGCAGCTATATCAGCCAGTTGCCAGAAAGATAGTTTTTTTACTTTTGCATACACAATCCCGGTTGCCACAGCACCGATTAACCCGCCGTGAATGGCAAGGCCACCATGCCAAATTTTAGGGATTTCCGAAAGATTTTCAGAATAATATTCCCATTGAAAAATGACATAATAAGTTCTGGCACATATAATCGCAATAGGAATAGCAAACAATGCAAGATCGATAAATATATCTTTATGAAGACCTCTTCTCTCCCCTTCACGCATCGCCAAATATAGGCCGAGCAATGCGCCGATTCCTATAATGATCCCGTACCAATGAACTTGTAATGGTCCTAGCTGAAATGCGATTGGATCAATGGGCTGAATTGCCTCTTTCATTCTCTCATCTCTCCTATTTCATCAATTAAAAATCTTCGTGATCTCCATCTTCGATAACATCCGCCAATTTATTTGTAAATTGTTCCGCCGCATTGAATCCCATTCTTTTTAACCGGAAATTCATTGCCGCAACTTCAATAATAACAGCCAAGTTTCTTCCAGGACGTACAGGAATTGTTAATTTTGTCAGTTCTGCATCCAAAATTTTCATTTTCTCTTCATCGAGTCCTAAACGGTCGTATTGTTTGTTCGGATCCCATAATTCCAAATCGATGACAAGGGAAATTCGCTTATGACTACGGACGGCTCCTGCACCAAACAATGTCATCACATCAATGATTCCAAGACCGCGGATCTCTAAAAGATGGCGGATCAATTCCGGCGCACTGCCGACTAATGTATCCCGATCCTCCTGACGAATTTCAACACAATCATCTGCAATTAAGCGATGCCCTCTTTTCACCAGTTCAAGAGCAGTTTCACTTTTGCCTACCCCGCTTTTTCCTGTAATTAAAACACCCACCCCGTAAATATCAACAAGCACTCCATGTACAGCTGTCGTTGGAGCAAGCTTGCTTTCCAAAAAATTGGTTAAGCGGCTTGACAAGCGGGTCGTTTTCAATGGTGAGCGCAGCACTGGAACATTTGATTTTTCAGATGCCTCAATTAATTCCGGCGGAGCCTCCATCTCTCTTGACACAATGATTGCCGGTGTTACATCTGTACATAGCTGCTCCATCCGGCTTTTCTTTTCTTCAGGCGTCAATTTTGCAAAAAACGTAAGCTCCGTTCTTCCCAGCAGCTGTATACGCTCTTTTGGATAATATGTAAAATAACCAGCCATTTCAAGACCAGGTCTGGAAAGATCACTTGTAATAATGGGCCGGCTGATTCCCTCTTCTCCGCTGATCAATTCAAGTTGGAATTTTTCGATAATATCTTTTGTACGTACTTTCGACACGAAGTCTTTCCTCCTTAGACTTAAAAAACTTTTTTCATCTTTTTATTGTAACACTTTTCTTTTTGGCAACAAACATCTTTCATCAAGGACATTCATTGCTTAAAAGCAGAGACAAGGGCATCGGAGCGAAAGATAAAGGCTATTCAATCCAAAACTCTTCTTTTTTAGGAGAGAAAAAAAAATGCTTGTTGGAATAAGGTGAATATGCACGGACATAAAATTTGGAGCGACTCGGAAAATAATGGAGCAAGCGTAAAAAGCCTTCTCCTCCTTCAGGAGCCCCCTGATAGTCCGCCAATAATTCATAAACAATCCGATCAGGAGTCCCATCATGATCATCATCAATTTTTGTTTTTAATAACTCACTGTCATCATAATGGCCGCTCAAAACGATTTTTACATTCGGATTCTTTTTGACGATATTGCGAAATATACGATTTCCAACCAGCGTTCGTTTTCCATTTTTATGCAAATATTTATGGACAGCTATGATTGCTGTTCGGTCTGAATGACGTTTTAAGACTTCGTTCATCCAGCTGATGCTGTCTTTGTCAACATGCCAGCCGATATACAAAAAAAGAAAATGTTGATGTCCGAGCGTAATTAAATCGTAATGCCCTCGATTATTCCGATATCCCCCACCGTAATAAGGCTTCGTGAAAAAACGATCTTTTCCAAAATATTGATGAAACATTTTATATGATTTTCCTTTTACTAAATCGTGATTGCCCGCAAGCACTCCATAAGGAATAGACACCTGTTCCAGTTTTCGGAACATGCGGTCTGCTTGAACCCACTGCTGTTTCTTTTCCGCACGGTTGACAATATCACCGGTATGAACAACATATTGTATATTCCAATTATCACGATTTTGCACAATCCAGTCCATTTGATTACGAAAAATATGAGGGTATTTTTCCGAATAGTATTGAGTGTCTGAAAGCCATACGATCGTGTAGACGTTTGAATCATTTGGCGAAGCTGCAAGCTCAAAGCTAGGAAATGCGGGAGATAAAATCATGAAAACAAAAATAATAAGAGGAAAGATTTTTTTCATTTATATCACCTATTCGTATCATTCCCGAAACGATAGGAGATATGAATGAAAAAATCTTTTTCATTAGTCTTTAAAACGGTTCATAAACACCAATTGAATGAGCAGATTCAAAAATGAAATGAAGATGGAGGCGAGGAGGGCAGTTCCAAAGCCATCAATATTAAAGGCATCTCCCATTATTGCCTGGGCAATCATCAACGTAACTGCATTGATGACAAATAAAAATGTTCCGAGAGTAAAAACCGTAATCGGCAATGTCAATAATATTAGAAACGGCTTCACAAAAACATTTAACACTGACAAAATCATACTGGCTACAATAGCCGCTCCAACTCCGCTTAAATAAAACGAATCAAAGAACCCAGCTACAACAATCAAAATCAGTGCATTTAATAAAATGCTTGTCAACCATCTAATAAACATCGAAATTCGTCCTTTTCACTTTCTATTTACAAATTATTATAACACTTTCTATGTGAAAGTATGAAACAGATTGACATTTTTTCACTATTTTGGTAACATTCTTTACACAAATGGGAAAGGAGTTGATAGGCTTTATATTTTCTGAATTTTCATATTTTGCTCGCCCTAGACGACTCGTCTTTCTGTCCTGACGTAAACGTTTGTTTATTTTAACAGAAAGGAGGGGCAACAGTTCAAATGAACTCATTGTATCTTTTATCTGATTACCTGTTAATGAAAGCCTATTATGAAGCCATTCAAATCGAGGCTAGTGAAGAGTTTATCGTTTTATTAGAAGAAGAAATTGTTAGAAGAGGAATTGTCCTTTCCTCTCCTAACATAAATGTACAATAAAATTAAACTCACGGAGAAGATTATACCATTTTTTCGTTATTTTGTAAAATGAATTTTTCTTGAATTGGAATGGATGTTTCATGATCGTTTATATAATTTTTTCTGAAAGGGGTTGTTACATAAGCAGAAAACTGACTTATGGACAGCCCTGCATACGTTATGACACAATGTAAGAAAAAGGCCGTTCTCCTTTCTCGAACGATGTCAGGGCATTTTTTCTGCTAAATAAATTTCATTTTTTGCTAGAGAAATATGTTTTCATTTATTCATTAGCACAAATTGTGTGCAATTAGTTGGAAACTGGCATTTGCAATGAACGCAGCTTTTGTACAAAAGCTGCGAATTTTTCATTTGTCCACCAAGCAATTATCACGAAACGCGCACTGCTGTATCATATTAGTCCACACTTTGTTCGCAGCACAATTCATGACTTTATATAGGAAAAATTTCACCAAATCGTATCTTCATCTATAAAAGAAACTGAAGGACAACCTAAATAGTGCAGCAACTAGTCCGAAAGGCCATGAAGCGATCAAGGGATAAATTTAAAACAATTAATTATCTCGACCTAATTTTTTTGTAAAAAGACCCCACAACGTGCAATGTTTACACATGTGGGGCTTCTTTTTTTCAATTGGTTCAATGTCATTTGGTGTTTTTTAAACATTTCCGTAAATTAGGAAAATTTCATCCGATTATGCAGTTGTTCTTAGATCCATCCGTTTTTCATAACGGCTCATTTTCTTTTCGAGTTTGGCAAATATGACTTCACATACCCAACAAATAATCCAGTAGATGATCGATGCAACTAAATACATTTCTAAAAATTTATATCCATTATTTGCTATAATTCTTGTAATGGCTAAAATTTCTACGACTTTTACAGCAAAAGCTAAAGATGTTGCTTTGATCAGTCCAATAAACGTATTGCCTAAATTCGGAAAAGCCACAACGAATGCTTGAGGCAGGACGATTCGATATAATCCTTGTGCAGTTGTCATGCCGACTGAGTACGCAGCTTCCATTTGTCCAGCGTTTACTGCATTGATCGATGCGCGGAATATTTCTGCCTCATAAGCAGCTGTATTGATTGTATAAGCAATTAATGCATAAATCATCGTCGGAACTTCATCCGCATTTAAATTCAATCCGAAATGATGATTAAGAAAATCAAACAATACCGGAACACCGTAGAAAAAGACGTACAATTGGACAACTAACGGTGTTCCCCGAATAAAAGAAATATAAACGATGGACAATTGATTTAGTACAGGAACTTTATATATTCTGCAAAGAGCAATAAGCAGCCCGAATACAAGTCCAAGCACCATCGCAACAATGGCAATCGTCAATGTCACTGGCACACCTTTTAACACTTCAGGCACTTGCTCTAAAGCAAATTTAAAATCAATAGTTGTTGCCACGAGTTATCACGATCCTTAGCAAAAAATTACTTAGATAAACTAACTCGACCTTTTTTAAACACTTTTTCGGCATAGCCGATAATACCTTCAATGAGGATACAAGTACCCCAATATACAAGAGAGATCACGACATAAATCTCAAACATTCCCATACCATGATTATTCCCTAAGATAATTCGAACTTGCCCCATAATATCAATAATACCGATCGAAAAGGCAAGTGATGTATCTTTTAACAATTCAATAATATTATTGCCTAAATTAGGCAATGAAATGACAAAAGCTTGAGGCAAAATAATTCTCCTTAGAGCTTGTGTATACGTCATGCCAACGCTGTATGCTGCTTCTAATTGCTCCGTGCCGACAGCTAAGTAAGCTGAACGGATAACTTCTGATAAATAAGCTGCTGTATGAAATGAGAATGTAATAATAACAAAAACAAGTCTGTTCCAACTATTAATATCAATATTAAAAACTAGCAATAATTGAGGCAGTCCGAAATAGACAAGAAACAGCTGAACTAATAACGGAGTACAACGTGTGAATGACAAGTAAAATGTTGCAATTCCATAAAGGATAGGCGGTTTTTGGATTCGAATAATCGCGATAATAACACCTAAAATTAAAGCGAAAAATAAAGATGTGACCAGCATGAACAATGTTAGAGGGAGCTTATCTAACACTTTCAAAAATAAATCTGCCCAATCTTGTAAACTCGTGTTAATTTTGCTCACCACCTTCATTAAGAAATATATACGAATTTAAATATACCGTATTGAATGATTAAATAATCATTCAATACGGTTTTTGATTATTTCTCGTATTGGAATCCTTCTTTTTTAATATAGTCAAGGTCTTTGAAAAAGTCTACACCAAACCATTTCTCAGCAAGTTTCGGAAGCGTACCGTCTTCAATTAATTCAGCAGTTGCTTTGTCAATTTTCTCAGCTAGTTCTTTATGTTTTTTGTTATAAACAATATAAATCGGCTCTTTCGAAACGATACCACCTATTTTCAAATCCAATTTAAGCTCTTTTTGAAGAGCATCAAATGTAGTTTTGTTCAAAAAAACAGCATCTGCTTTTCCTTCAGCAACACGTTTTAAGTTATCTGCTGCTGACGGATTTTCCATACTTTCAATCTCGATCGGATTATCTGGATTCTTTTCGTTGTACCCGTTTAAAATAGCACGAAGTCCACCGCTTGGCGCCATTGGAGCGAGTTTTTTATCCACCATATCATCTAACGATTTAATATCATTTCGATCTGATTTCGTCACTAATACAGTTAAAGAGTATCCATACTCATGTTCTGGATAAAGGAATTTCTGTTCTCTTTCCGGATTTTTGAAAAACCAGTTAATCGCAAAATCGAATTTTCCTGTGTCAACCCCGATTAAATTCGATTCTTCTTCTCCAAACGTATACTCAAACTTGTATTCTGGCAATTTCTTTTCAATTTCCGCTAAATAATCCATATCATAACCGATAGGTTTATTTTGATCATCCGTATATAAAAATGGTGGATTTACTTCATCACTTAATGCCACTTTAATCACTTTTTTGCCGTCATCAGTTTCTTTACTTTCACTGTTCGAACAACCAGCGATGACGAAAATAGATAAAATGAATAAAAAGAATTTTGTCCAAATACGTTTACGATTCATGCAGTAATTTTCCCCCCATGTAAATTTTAAAATAGTATATTCAGGCTCTATTAGAAGCCTTTTTTAAAATTGTTTTGTTCGCTCATGCTTTGGATGAACTAATATTTCTTCAGGCGGTCCCTGTTCAATAATGGCGCCGTCTGCCATGAACACAGCACGATTCACTACTTCTCTTGCAAAGTGAATCTCATGAGTTACGATCACCATTGTTTTGCCTTCATCAGCAATTTTTTTAATAATCGACAAAACCTCTCCAACCATCTCAGGATCGAGCGCGGAAGTAGGTTCATCAAATAAAATGACGGAAGGGTTTAAAGCAAGTGCTCGCGCTATACCAACACGCTGCTGTTGACCACCGGACAGCTGGCCAAGATAGTCATTCATTTTCTCTTTCAGGCCAACTTTTTTAAGTAAATCAATGCCAATTTTACGCGCTTTGGCAGCTTTCATTTTCTTTGCAACGATAAGACTTTCCATTACGTTTTCCAGCACCGTCTTATTTTTTAAATAAATTATTATGCTGAAAAACCATTGCGGTCTTTCGTCTTAGCGTTAAAATGTCTTTTTTGACGCATGTTTTCCTTTCACGGAAAACACATCAATAGTAATAGTACCTCCGTCAGGTCTTTCTAAATCATTCATACATCGAAGAAGGGTGATTCTCCCAGATCCGCTTGAATCGATAATAACTAGGACATCCCCTTTGTTTACTTTTACATCAATTCCTTTAAGAATTGAATTTTTTTAAAGCTTTTTTGAATGTCCTTTAATTCGATTATACGAATCACCTCTCTTTATTATCAAAAATATCAAAACATTGGGTTAATTGAATAATCTACACTATAACACAACTATTCCTAGTTGTAAAGTATGAATTAAATTGTTATAATGGAAAATGTTCGTAAATTTAATAGTTCATTGAACCTATTAAAATATTAATCTGAACAGAGTTTGCTTAAGGAAGTGTGGAACGTGTCAAAAAAATTATTTGTGAAAACGGATGCGCAAAGATTGTGGATCGAAAAGCTGTTAAAGCATGAAGAGTCGTTTAAAAGTCATTCTAGGGAAAGCGATGAAAAGACAAAGTTTCCAAAAGAAAATATCCAAGCGCTTGTCAATATGGGGTATACGAAGCTCTCGCTGCCAAAAGAATATGGAGGCGGCGGCATTGGTGTCACAGATCTAGTTCTATTCCAAGAAACCATTGCTAGCTTTGATGGTGCTACAGGCCTAGCCATCGGTTGGCATCTGGGCGTCGTTGGGGAGTTGTATGAGAAAAAACTTTGGAGGGAAGAAAAGCTTGCCTCTTTTGCAAAAGAAATTTTAAACGGCGCTTTGGTGAACAGAGCAGTTAGTGAAGCAAAAACAGGCAGTCCAACCCGCGGCGGGCGCCCTGAAACGGAAGCAGTGAAAAGAGATGGCAAGTGGATTATTTCGGGCAGAAAGACATATACTACTATGTCACCTGTGCTGACACATTTTCTTGTATCTGCATGGGTTGAAGAAAAGGAAGGAATTGGATTTTTCTTAATTGAACGAGAAGCAAAGGGATTATCAATTGAAAAAAATTGGGACGTTATCGCCATGAGAGGAACAGAAAGTCACGATCTTGTGTTAGATAACGTTGAAGTAGCAGAAGAAAATTTTGTAGAGCTAAACCATGGACCGAGAGGAAATACAATAAATGGTTGGATTCTGCATATTCCCGCTTGTTATTTAGGTATTGCACAGGCGGCGCGTGATTATGCAGTGAAATTTGCGACAGAATATTCTCCAAATAGTATAAATGGAACCATTAGCCAATTGCCAAATGTACAAAATTTAATCGGTCAGATTGACTTAGAATTAATGAAAGCTAGACATTTCTTGTATAGCGTAGCAGAAATTTATGATGATGAAGCACGCCGTCCATACATTACAAACGAGCTTAGTGTTGCGAAGCATATTGTGACGAACTCAGCCATCAACATTGTCGATAAGGCGATGAGACTAGTTGGAGCAAAAAGCCTTCAACTGTCAAATCCGCTGCAGCGGTATTATCGTGATGTGAGAGCAGGGCTTCACAATCCGCCAATGGATGATATGACGATTTCTAAATTGGCTCAAACAGCCATTCAAGAAATGGAAAATAAATAATTTATATAATGCCTTCTTTTCACAGGGACTGATTTTAAAAAAGCTGATCCAAGGCCGTCAAATATTTTTTTTGGGTCAGCTTTTTTATGAATTAGCAATGCATCAAAGATATTCAATACATTCGGTAATTGTAGACATCGTGAGCACAATAACTAAGACGCCAGAAAAACCGATTCATCGAGTCTTCAAAATTATGAATTTGAATGAATGATAGGAGAAACATCAGTTTATAAAAAAAGAGCCCTTTGTCACACAAAGGGCTCAAGCTCTGTTTTTATGCGAAATGTTCATATATCAAAGAAAATCAGTATTTCCTCGATTTTTCGCTGAAAGGGCTAGTAAAAATCTACAACTCATCTCCTGAAAACCGATGGAATAAAACCATCCGTTTCAGGAATTTCAGGAACATTCTTCGTCATTTAAAAGAGACTGGCAACAGCCTATTTAACTGTTTGCCGCTGCCTCTTTTTTCAAAATGAAATTTTTCATTCTCTCCCGATCCCGATCCAAAATCGGTTTTAAATATTTTCCTGTATAAGACTGTTTCGCTTCTGCCACTTCTTCAGGGGTACCCGTTGCAATGATTGTTCCTCCGCCGTCCCCGCCTTCTGGTCCAAGGTCGATGATATAGTCAGCTGATTTAATCACATCTAAGTTATGCTCAATTACAAGAACTGTATCTCCGTTTTCAACAAGCCGATGCAAAACCTTCAAGAGTCTAGCAATATCGTCAACATGCAGCCCTGTTGTCGGTTCATCTAAAATATACAGCGATCTTCCAGTAGATCTGCGATGCAGCTCTGAAGCAAGCTTTATCCGTTGTGCTTCCCCACCGGACATTGTCGTAGCCGGCTGACCAAGTTTCATATAACCAAGTCCTACATCGTAAATGGTTTGCAGCTTCCGTTTGATTTTTGGAATATTTTCAAAGAACTGAAGTGCGTCTTCCACAGTCATTTCTAAAATATCCGCAATATTTTTTCCTTTATATGTGACTTCAAGAGTTTCCCGGTTATATCTTTTTCCGTGGCATACTTCACACGGAACATATACATCTGGAAGAAAATGCATTTCAATTTTAATGATTCCATCGCCTCGGCATGCTTCACAGCGGCCGCCCTTCACATTAAAACTGAAGCGTCCTTTTTTATAGCCTCTTACTTTCGCTTCATTCGTTGCTGCAAACACATCACGAATATCGTCAAATACGCCGGTATACGTAGCTGGATTTGAACGCGGCGTTCTTCCAATCGGAGATTGGTCAATGCTGATGACCTTATCGAGATGTTCAATCCCTTTCATTTCTTTATAGGCACCAGGTTTTGTTTTACTGTTATTCAGCTTTTGCGCCAAGCCTTTTTGCAATATTTCATTGACTAACGTACTTTTCCCCGAACCAGATACACCTGTTACTGCCAAAAATACACCTAAAGGAAATTTGACATTTACATTTTTTAAATTGTTCTCGCTTGCTCCTTTTATTTCAATATACCGACCATCCGGTTTTCTTCTTTCGACCGGCAATGGAATGAACTTTTTCCCTGACAAATATTGTCCTGTAAGCGAACGGTCATCATTCATCACTTCTTTTGGTGTACCCGCAGCTACAACTTGACCGCCGTGCACGCCAGCTCCCGGCCCAATATCGATCAAATAATCAGCTGCAAGCATCGTATCTTCATCATGTTCAACTACAATCAACGTATTGCCGATATCCCGCATATTTTGAAGAGCACGGATCAGCCTGTCATTGTCCCGTTGATGCAAACCGATAGACGGCTCGTCCAATATATAAAGTACTCCTGTCAGTCTTGATCCGATTTGCGTGGCAAGACGGATTCTTTGCGCTTCTCCACCAGAGAGCGTACCAGCTGATCTGCTTAATGTTAAATAATCAAGACCTACCTCAATTAAAAAATTCAGCCGTTCTTTTATTTCTCTTAAAATCAAATTGGCAATTTTCATTTCTTTTTCTGTCAATGCCAATTGGTCAAAAAACTGATAGGCTTCACGAATAGATAATTGAGCGACTTGTCCGATATGGCGTCCGTTAATAAGAACAGCCAGACTTTCCTTTTTCAGTCGATGCCCTTTGCATGTCGGACACGGCTGATTCGTCATATATTTTTCCATTTGTTCACGTATGAAATCAGATGTCGTTTCTTTATAGCGCCGTTCTATATTGCGGACCACACCTTCAAATTCTACATAGCCTTCCCGGATTTGCCCGAAATCGTTCTCATAGCGAAAATAAATTTTTTCCCCGCCGCTTCCAAATAAAATTTTATCGAGCAGATGTTTCGGTATATCTTTAACTGGAATGTCCATATCAATACCGTAATGGTTGCAAACCGCTTGAAGAAGCTGCGGATAATATTGAGAGCTTGTCGGCTCCCACGGTGCAATTGCGTGTTCTTTTAATGTCAAGTTTTTATTTGGAATAACGAGATCCAAATCCACCTCTAGTTTTGAACCTAAGCCGTCACAAGCATGACAAGCTCCGTACGGGCTGTTAAAGGAAAACATCCGCGGTTCAAGCTCTCCAATCGAAAAACCGCAAATCGGGCAGGCATGATGTTCACTGAAAAGCAGCTCTTCGCCATCGATGATGTCAATTATGACTTTTCCATCGCCTAATTTTAAAGCTGTTTCAATTGAATCGGTCAACCGGCTTATAATCCCCTCTTTCACGATCAGCCGATCCACAACGACATCGATGGAATGTTTTTTATTTTTTTCAAGAGAAATATCATCGGTAAGCTCCATCATTTCTCCGTCAATCCGCACGCGGACAAACCCTTGCTTTTTTATTTCCTCCAATGTTTTCACATGCATTCCTTTTTTTCCAGACACAACAGGCGCAAGAACCTGCAGTCTTGTCCGTTCCGGATATTCCATAATCCGGTCAACCATCTGTTCGATTGTTTGCGAAGAAATTTCTATCCCATGCACCGGACATGTCGGCCGCCCGACACGGGCAAAAAGAAGCCGTAGGTAGTCATAAATTTCTGTCACCGTTCCGACCGTTGAACGCGGATTTCTGCTTGTCGTTTTTTGATCAATCGAAATGGCCGGCGATAAGCCTTCGATCGCATCGACATCAGGTTTATCCATTTGTCCTAAAAATTGGCGGGCATAGGCAGATAAAGACTCCACATATCGCCGCTGTCCCTCTGCATAAATTGTATCAAATGCTAAAGAAGATTTACCCGATCCCGATAAACCTGTTACAACGACAAGCTTGTCTCTTGGAATCGTGACATCAATGTTTTTTAAATTATGAGCGCGTGCACCTTTTACAACAATTTTATCCATTGCCATATCCAATCATCCTTCCGCTTTCAGCTCCAAAATTAGATCGCGCAATTCAGCAGCTCTTTCGAAATCTAATGCTTTTGCAGCTTCTTTCATTTCTTTTTCCATACGGGCTATCAGTTGTTCTCGATCTTTTTTCGACATTTTGTTCAGCTTCACAGCCTTTTCCGTTTTATATTCTGCTTCATCTTCCGCTGCATATGTCGCCCTAATTACATCGCGAATATCTTTTTGAATCGTTTTTGGCGTAATGCCATGTTGACGGTTATATTCCTCTTGAATCGCACGACGCCGTTTTGTTTCGTTTATGGCGATTTCCATCGATTTTGTGATTGTATCAGCATACATAATGACATGCCCGTTTGCGTTCCGAGCCGCCCGTCCGATTGTTTGAATAAGAGAACGTTCCGAACGGAGAAATCCTTCTTTATCTGCATCTAAAATTGCAACGAGAGAGACCTCCGGAATATCAAGCCCTTCCCTGAGCAAATTGATCCCGACCAACACTTCATGTTTGCCAAGGCGCAGGTCGCGGATAATTTCAATGCGCTCGAGCGTTTTAATTTCGGAATGGAGATATGTCACCTTAATCCCGATTTCCCGCAAATAATCCGTTAAATCTTCCGCCATTTTTTTCGTTAATGTGGTCACAAGCACCCGCTCATTCCTTTTAACCCGCTTTTGAATTTCGCCGATTAAATCGTCTATTTGCCCTTCAACAGGTCGGACGTCAATGGTTGGATCTAAAAGTCCAGTCGGGCGGATAATCTGTTCAACAACAACCGGCGTATGCTCCAGCTCATACGGCCCAGGGGTGGCAGAAACATAAATGACATGTTTCATATGCTTTTCAAATTCCTCAAATTTTAACGGACGGTTGTCAAGTGCTGAAGGCAAACGGAATCCATGATCGACAAGCACTTGTTTTCTCGCCTGGTCGCCGTTGTACATCCCGCGGATTTGCGGAATCGTCACATGCGACTCGTCAATGACGATCAAAAAATCATCTCCAAAATAATCTAAAAGCGTATAAGGAGTCGAACCGGGCGGTCTTAATGTAAGATGACGGGAGTAGTTTTCAATCCCGGAGCAAAAGCCCATCTCCCGCATCATTTCTAAATCATATCTTGTCCGTTGCTCGAGCCGTTGCGCTTCCAAAAGCTTTCCATTCTCCCGCAGTTCATGCAGCCGTTCCTCAAGCTCCTTTTCAATATTAGCAATGGCAATTTTCATTTTTTCTTCTCTTGTCACAAAGTGTGATGCCGGGAAAATCGCTACATGCTCCCGCTCTCCAATAATTTCGCCTGTCAGAGCATCAACTTCACGGATGCGGTCGATTTCATCTCCGAAAAATTCCACGCGGATACAATGTTCATCGCGCGAAGCAGGGAAAATTTCCACTACATCCCCGCGCACGCGAAAAGTTCCCCTGCGAAAATCTACATCATTTCTTTCATACTGCACATCCACTAAACGGCGCAGCAAGTCATTGCGCTCGATTTCCATTCCTGTACGAAGACTTACGACCAGCTCACGATATTCTTCTGGCGAACCTAAACCATATATGCAAGAAACGCTTGCGATAATAATAACATCTTTCCGTTCAAACAATGCAGAGGTGGCCGAATGTCTTAATTTATCAATTTCATCATTAATGCTCGCATCTTTTTCAATATACGTATCTGTTTGCGGAACATACGCTTCCGGCTGATAATAGTCATAATAGCTGACAAAATATTCAACTGCATTGTTCGGGAAAAATTCTTTAAACTCGCTATACAGCTGTCCGGCAAGCGTTTTATTATGGGCAATGACCAGCGTCGGTTTGTTCACTTCTTTAATCACATTGGATATCGTAAACGTTTTGCCAGTTCCAGTTGCACCTAACAATGTCTGATGTTTTTTTCCTTGCCTGATTCCCTCCACCAGCTCTTTGATAGCTTTCGGCTGATCTCCTTGAGGCTGGTAATTTGAAACTAATTCAAACCGATCCATGGAACATCCTCCAATTCAGAAACTTATATTTTATTTTAACATATAATCAGGCTGAATCACCAAAAATACGAACTGACGTTTGATTTTCATAGACAATAAAAACCTGTCAATCGTGTTGAACAGGTTTAAGTAGATGTTTTCTTATCCTTTTTCATGCTTCTGGCAGCGATAAAACCAGCTGCTAAGCTGGCTACATCCAAAATGGCGATATAAATAGTATCCATATGACCTGCAAAATAAGAGGCAATTAATAAACCAGCCGTCAACAATGTCCCAACGACATGACTATATGTAACTCTTGTGAAAAATAAGACAAGCAAAAAAGGGGCGAATGCGGCAAACACAAGCTTGATCATAAAAAAACCTCTTTTCGTCAACGGTTATACATTTATTATATTGAAGCCCTCAAAAAGCTTTCAAGCAAAACCACAAAAGAGAAGGGAAAAATAAGCCAATGCAAAGAATAAAAAATGATGCGATGTATAGCGGTCAGAAAACCTAGGATACAGGGGAAATAGTTGAAATCGATGAAGTCAAAATAAACGGCTTTATGATTATATTTAAATGCAATAATGAAGCTCATAGGCTAAAAAATTCGCCTTTATAAAAGCAACTTTTATACTATATTTACTTTTTTCTTACGGTCACCCCCTAAGACTACCCTAAGCATATAAAAAAGCATCCAATAGCCGCCTTTTTTCACTATTGGATACTCTTTCTTAATCTTGAGATAGATAAAACAAATGATCTAAATTTACATATGAAATATCGTATTCAGAATTTACTGCATGTAATATTTTTTGATAATCTTCCACCTTAAGATCTAGTGGTAGATTTTCAAACTATTCTCCATTTACATGAAAATCCAGTATTAATGCACAAAAATCTTTACCATCAACTAAATCCATTGCAAACTCTCTAAAAATATCTGCATCTTCTTCATTTAACTGTTCATCTGACAATACATAGATTTTTATTACATTTTGAAATTGTTGAATATCCTCTTCATTCATGTATTTATAAAGGTCTTCTTAATCCCCGATAATAAGATATCCCATAGACATACTGTTTTTAAATAATAAATAAATTTCTAAATCCCTGAGTCTAATTTGTCTTTTTTAAGATATATAATTTAATTGATTCTTCCTCTAAATGTAGAGATGTTTAATAATTGTTTAAAGATTAAAAAATATTTTTCAATATTCGTTTTGTTTCAGCATATACATTGCAATACTCCTGAACTCCACTTATCAAAAAATGAATGATTCCAGCCACCTAAACTTAATCATCTCAGCTGTAACATAAAGAGCTGTTAGGTCACCGAGCAATATCTTGGATCAATTCTCTTTAGCATTAGTTTTAGCTTTATCTAATTCTTTTTGGTTCTTAACTGCATTCTTGAAAGTTTCCTTTTCTTGTACACATTTTTGTATGCCTGATTTTATTTTATGGCTTGGGTTATCTGTAACGATTATTTGCCGATAAATGTTCTTGAGCTTTATTTTTGATTATTCTCCAAAAACGCCTCATATGCTAAACCGATTGCTCCGCAAAGTCCCGCATTATCCCCTAATCCGGGCGGAACAATATAATCTGCAATGTTTTCTAGCACCACTTCATGGCGAACATAACCGTTTAATAAAGCTTGAACATTTTGATGTATAAGGGGGAACAATTGCTTTTGTTTGGCGACTCCGCCGCCAATTATTATTTTTTTAGGCGATAAAACGAGTATAAGGTTGGCAATTCCTTGTGCAATATAGTACGCTTCCAAATCCCATACTTTCTCATTTTTTTCTAATTCTTGCCCCTTTTTTCCCCAGCGTTTTTCTATAGCAGGACCGGATGCCATTCCTTCCAAACAATCTTTGTGATACGGACAATTGCCGGCAAACGAATCTTCAGGATGGCGCCGAACAAGCATATGCCCCATTTCCGGATGGATTAGCCCGTGTACTAGATGTCCTTCAGAGATGGCACCGACTCCGATCCCGGTACCGATCGTCATATAAATGCAGCTATTCAGACCTTTCGCAGCCCCCCATTTCATTTCCCCCAGCGCTGCTGCATTGACGTCGGTATCAAAGCCAATTGGAATAGGGAATTCTTTTTTTATCGCTCCGACAAGATTTATATTCGCCCACTGTAGCTTCGGAGTAGATGTTATGTATCCGAATGTTTCGCTTGTGCGATCTAAATCAATCGGACCGAATGAGCCAATTCCAAGCGCTTTAATATCTTTATCCCGAAAAAATTTGACCACTTGTTCAAGCACTTCATCAGGCGTTGTCGTCGGAAAAGAAGTCCGCTCGATGATATTTCCGTTTTCATCTCCAATTCCACAGACAAATTTTGTTCCGCCCGCTTCAATTGCACCTAAAAGCATGCACAATTCCTCCCATGATTTTGTCCAAAATGTTATGTCCAATTTTTCATTAGCGGCAGGTTGTCAAATTAATAAGATTATAATAAATGTCATATGTTTATGGAAGAGAAATATTAAAAAATGCAAGAAAAAAAGGCGATCAGCCATTAGCTGAAAGCCTCATTTAGAAGTTTTTTATTTCGTTCCCATAAAATCGTTAAACTAATGAGGGTCACTAAAACAGTCGCCCCCATATCAGACAGAATGGCTATCCAAAGCGTAAGCCAGCCTGGAATCGTCAGCAGCAGTGCAGCGGCTTTTAAACCTAGAGCAATCCCGATGTTTAACTTGATGATTCTATTAACTTTTTTGGCGGTTGAAATAGCTTCAGGCAGCTTTCCTAAATGATCTTGCATTAAAACAATATCAGCCGTTTCAATTGCGCTGTCTGTTCCTTTTCCCATTGCAATGCCTAAATCAGCAGCTGCGAGCGCAGGTGCATCATTAATACCATCTCCGATCATTGCCGTTTTTCCTGAGAGAGACAGCTCTTTTACCTTTTCCACCTTTTCTTCCGGCAGAAGGTTTGCAAAATATTCACTTAAACCAACCTTTTTCGCCACTTTTTCAGCAGTTTTTTCGTGGTCTCCTGTCAACATGACAGTCCTCTTCACACCTGTTCGGTGAAGCATGCGGATCACCTGGCTGCTTTCCTGTCGAATTTCATCCGCTATACCGACCATACCGAGAACGTTTTTGTCATCTGAAACCAAAACGATTGTTAGTCCTTCCTGTTTAAAGGCCTTTATATCTTCCTTTACATTTTCGCTGAGCGAAAGATGTTGAATCGTTTTTTCATTGCCGACACGGTATTCCTTCCCGTCTATCTCCGCTTTTATTCCCTCACCTGATGTTGCAACAACGGAGCGAGCCTCCAAAAGGGAAACGTTTAACTCATCTATTTTTTTCATAATGGCTTTAGCGATCGGATGAGTAGAGGATTTTTCAATTGATCCGATGATGCTCCAAAAAGAAGGATCATATTCTACAAACTTCTCTACATAAGGCTCCCCTTTTGTCAGTGTACCTGTTTTATCAAAAGCTATTATTCCAATTTTCCCTAATTGCTCTAAATAAACCCCGCCTTTTACAAGAATACCTTTGCGTGCATTTCTCGTGATTCCTGAAACGATAGCAATGGGAGAGGATAAAACTAATGCACATGGACAGCCGACAATTAACACTGCCAATCCTTGATATAAGGATGTTCTCCAATCAACTCCTAAGAAAAGCGGCGGAATAAAAATAACGACAAGAGAGATAAGCATGATCAAAGGAGTATAATATTTCGCAAACTTATTAATGAATTGCTCAGTCGGCGTTTTTGTTTCCTGCGCTTCTTCAACTAAATGCAAAATTTTCGCTAGAGACGATTCTTCGTATGGCTTTGTTATCCGAACTTTCAAAATTCCTTCATTATTAATGCTTCCGCCAAACACTTCATCTTTTGCTTCCTTTTCAACAGGGAGAGATTCTCCAGTAATGGCCGCTTCATTAACTGAGCTTTTTCCTTCCACCACTATCCCATCCGATGGAATTTTTTCACCGGCTTTGACAAGAACAATATCCCCTGCCTTGATGTCATGAATGGAAACTTTCTTTTCCTGACCATCTATAACAATCGTAGCTTCATTCGGCGCAACTTCTAAAAGCGATTCGATAGAACGACGGGCCTTTTCCATTCCCAAGCCCTCTAAATATTCGTTCACTCCAAATAAAATGGCAACAACAGCACCTTCCTTCCACTCTCCGATGCCAAAAGCTCCAATCAAAGCAATTGTCATAAGGGTGTCAATGTTAAATTTCAATCGAACGAGGTTTTTGGCCCCTTTCAAAAATGTTTTATATCCGCTGATCACCGTAGCAATTATATACATTGTAACAGCGGCGGATTGTGATAATGTTTTCTCGAACACAACAGCAGCTATAAAAGCTAAAACCGAGAGCAAAACGAGCCACAATAAATAAGAATGTGTATCTTCATGTTTATTTTCTTCCTCAATATAGGCCCCATCTGATGCTAAAATTTTTTTGACTTTAGCAATATTAATTTCTTCATTGACATACAGTTTGCTAGATTGAAAATTTAATTTTGCATTTTCCCCATATTCAAGCTTTTGGATTTCCTCTTCCAGATTCTTTGCGCAATTTGCACAAGACAATCCCTTTACCCGATACTGAATCATTCTCTAATCCCCCAATGAAATAGAGTACACATTGCAGTATACAGTATATGTGTTTATATGAATAAGTGTTCATATTTTATATGTCCATTTTATGAAAAGGCAATTCAATTGTCAAATATTTTCGTAAATATAATTTTGACATGTACATATAAATAACCTTACAATATTAATGTTATCGAAATTCGATATCGATTCTCAAAATGGGGGGGTAAAAATGGAAGATAAAGTGTTGCGCAAGCTTTTTCTCGGTTTTATACATATTCATATTTTACATCATGCAAGCGAACATCCTATATTCGGCTTGTGGATGCTTGAGGAACTGAAAAGTCATGGCTACAACATAAGTGCAGGGACTCTTTATCCGATTCTCCACGCAATGGAAAAGGACGGACTGTTAGAAAAAACAGAACAAAATGTAGAAGGAAAAATACGAAAATATTATACAACTACACAGAAAGGGAAAGCCGTTCTGAAAGAAGCCCGGACGAAAGCGTACGAGCTTTTTAAAGAAATACATAATGAAGGTGGGGGATAACATGAAGGAATCAAAATGGAAAACGCTGTTCGAGATATTTGCCATTTCCACAAAGCTTGGATTGACCTCATTTGGGGGACCAATCGCCCATTTAGGATATTTTCATGAAGAATATATTCGGAGAAGAAAATGGTTGAATGAAAAGAGCTATGCAGATTTGGTTGCTTTATGCCATTTTTTACCCGGACCTGCCAGCAGTCAAGCCGGGATCGGCATCGGTCTCATGCGGGGAGGAATATTAGGCGGACTTTGCGCCTTTATCGGCTTTACGTTTCCGTCTGCAATCGCACTGATGATCTTTGCTCTTATTCTTAAAGAGTTGCATATTGTTGATGCCGGCTGGATTCACGGCTTAAAGATTGTTGCTGCTGTTGTAGTCGCCCATGCTGTTATTGGAATGGCACAAAAACTTACCCCTGACCGAGGGAGAAAAGCCATCGCATTAGGCGCGCTAGTCGTTACTTTATTATGGCAACATGCTTTTTCCCAAGTTGTCGTCATGTTGCTAGCGGCTTTTATTGGATTTTTATTATATAAAAAAGTAGAAGAAGACACCCAGACTTCGTTGCAGGTGCCGATTTCAACACGATTTGCCGCAAGCTGTTTATTGTTATTTTTCGGGCTTCTCCTTTTCCTTCCTTTATTAAAAGTGTGGACTTCTTCTTACTGGATCGGCTTGTTCGACAGCTTTTACCGCTCTGGATCTCTCGTATTTGGGGGCGGACATGTGGTGCTCCCGCTGCTTGAACAGGAATTTGTTCCAACAGGAATGTTAACAGAAAAAGAATTTTTGGCTGGTTACGGAGCAGCACAGGCAGTTCCTGGTCCTTTGTTTACATTTGCTTCTTATATTGGAGCGGTCATGAATGGATGGGCTGGGGGATTCGTTGCAACTTGCGCCATCTTTCTTCCGGCAATTCTGCTCATTTTTGGTACATTACCGTTTTGGGGAAAGCTTCGAAGCAATTCAAAGATTAATGGTGCGTTAATGGGCATACAAGCTGCTGTCGTCGGAATTTTAATTGCCGCTTTTTATGATCCGATCTGGATAAGCTCCATTAATCGTCCGATTGATTTTGCTTTTGCTGCAATTTTATTCAGTATGCTCGCTTATTGGAAGATAGCTCCATGGATCATCGTCTTAACGGGCGCCATTGGCGGCTTGTTCTTGTAAAATTAGATCTGCTGACACAAAGATCCTTCAGGTTTCACTTGATATGATCCCTCTTATGTAGACCTGTCTACCATAAGAGGGATTCCTTTACGGCTAAACCGGACAAAGTATGCCCTTTTCCGACATTTTTTGATCTGGCAGAAGCTGCTATTCATGCCCGGCTTCACCTGTTCCTGTATGAAGGCTAGCCGACAGCGTGAATTAACCAAGTTAACGTTTAGGCAAGGCTGTTCAAGAACGAGAGGTTATCTTCTGCTAGTCAATAATTAAAATAAACATATTGAAATGCTCAATTTCCATGCTTGGCAGCTTCTCAAAAAGATAACTGAATCGACTTCTCAATGATTGCTCGCAAGTACCCTGAAATGTCCTTATACGATCAATTTAGAAATTCTCTCCAGCTGCAATCTACTTTGAAGCAATCATCTTTTAAAAACTGCTTCATTTATCTCATTGCTATTGTCACTTTTAACGAGCTCTTAGATTTCTTAAGCCCACTGAAAATGCCTCAGAACTAGTTGACCGTATTTCCAATCTGAAAGGTTCCCTCCTCATTATGTACTGTTAAACAGATTTCCTAAACTTGACAAAAGACAGAATGCAAAATACAATAAAATATGAACATATGCTCATATATAATAAAAGAACGAGGGAATTATGAATGAAGACGGAAGATCATTCTTTCTTAAAACCTGAAACAATTGAACATATATCGCAAATATTTAAGGTGTTAGCCGATCCTACTCGAATTAAAATTCTTTATTTGTTATCACAAGAAGAGTGCAGCGTAAATCATATTGCCGAAGTGTTGGAAATGTCTCAATCAGCAGTTTCCCATCAGCTTAGTATATTGCGAAATCTTAGACTTATTAAGTATCGCCGTGAAGGAAAAACACTGATTTACTCCTGTAATGACGAACACGTTTTTTCATTATTAAAACAAGCCATTGATCATTCTGAACATCAGTAAGGAGGCATTTGGCCATGAACAGCCATCACCACTCTCACGACCATCACGACTTTAACAGGGAAAACAATAAAAAAGGACTTATAATTGCATTGCTCATTACTGTTGGAATTTTGCTGTTAGAGTTTTTCGGGGGGTTAATTACAAACAGTCTGGCCCTTCTTTCTGACTCTGGACATATGCTTAGTGACGCCAGTTCGCTTGCTCTTAGCCTAATTGCTATATGGTTTGCGGCCAAACCAGCCTCCCCAAATAAAACGTATGGCTTTTATCGTTTTGAAATTTTAGCCGCTTTGTTTAATGGAGTTACCTTATTTGTTATCGCTGGATTTATCATTTGGGAAGCTGTTCAGCGTTTTTTCAATCCGCCGACTGTAGCAAGCGGCTCGATGATGTTGATTGCGTCTATTGGTCTTTTTGCTAATCTTTTAAGTGCCTGGGTGTTAATGAGAAAAGGTGATGTGAAACATAATGTCAATGTTCGCAGCGCTTATCTTCACGTTATCGGCGATGCATTAGGCTCTGTCGGAGCCATTGCTGCCGGATTCATCATGTGGCTCTTTGACTGGTATATAGCAGACCCTATTATTTCCATTTTAGTTGCTTTATTAATATTAAAAGGCGCTTGGGGAGTTTTGAAGCATAGCATACACATTTTGATGGAAGGAACGCCCGTTACCATTGATCAAAATGAAGTGAAGAAAGCCTTAAAAAGTATTGAAGGTGTGAAGGATGTTCACGACCTGCATATTTGGACGATTACATCAGGTTTAGACTCACTAAGCTGCCATATTTTAATTGAAGATCATCAAGACAGTCAAAAGGTGTTGCAAGCTGCCATTCACATGATTGAAGAAAAATTTAAGATTTTGCATACAACCATTCAAATTGAAACCTCTCAAATCCATCATGGAAAAATGAAAGTCTAGCTTTTTTCGGAGTTGATTGAAATGGCACAAAATGTTGATGTTCTTGTAATCGGCGCTGGCCAAGCAGGATTAGCGATGGGGTATTATCTAAAGCAACACGATATATTATTTGCCATTGTCGGCAAGGAAAATCGAATCGGAGATGTTTGGAGAAATCGTTACGATTCTTTAGTGCTTTTTACCCCTCGATCGTTTAGCTCCTTGCCAGGAATGGTCTTAAAGGGTGACCCGAACGGATATCCAACTAAGGATGAAATAGCCGATTATTTAGAGGATTATGCTCAAAAATTCGAATTACCTATTCATCTGAATACAGAAGTCATTTCTCTTCAAAAAGAAAATGAGATTTTTAAAGTGACAACCAACCATAGGAGATATATGGCAAATAAAGTGGTTATAGCAACAGGGCCTTTTCAAAAGCCTTATCTTCCACCATTTGCCGAAAGCTTATACGATCAAGTGTATCAAATGCATACATTCGGCTATTTGAATCCATCTCAATTGCAAGATGGCTCTGTTTTAGTAGTCGGTGCAGGAAATTCTGGAGCGCAAATTGCAGTTGAATTGTCCGAAGACAGAGAAGTTTATTTATCAGTAGGTCATAAAATGAGATTTCTCCCACTTGAAATTATGGGGAAAAGTATTTTCTGGTGGTTTCAAAAAATAGGTTTATTAGACGTCCATATCAATAGCCCGTTAGGCAGGTTGATCAGTAAACAAAGCGATCCTATTTTCGGTAAAGAGCTGAAACATTTACTACAAGAAGGCAAAATAAAAATGAAGCCTAAAACAGAGAGTGTTTCAGGAGTTGTTATCTCTTTTGCAGATAACAGTCAAATTCAAGTTCAAAATGTCATTTGGGCAACCGGATTTTATTTTGATTACAGCTGGATACAAATTCCTAATGTTTTAGATCATAGAGGAAAGCCCGTTCACCAAAGAGGGGTTACTCCTGTGAAAGGATTGTACTTCTTAGGATTGCCTTGGCAATATCGGAGAGGCTCCGCTCTTATCGGAGGGGTGGGCGCCGATGCAGAGTACTTGATAAATGATATTTTAAACCATTGAAGGTGCTTGCAATGTTTAGATAGAGTTTTTCTAGCCGCGGCTATTTTCATGATTAGACATATTTACTGAAAGGCTTCAAATATCATTGAACAATGTCAGTTCCTTTGTACAATGATTTCTCGAGCCTAATTCTGCTAGCTATAACATTTTTTGACGTAAAAAACCACTTAGCCAATCATTGACTAAGTGGTTTGATGTGATAGAGAAAATATACCTTTATCGTTCCGGAAAAAAATGAAACTCATTCCGAAGAATTATGGCCTATCCCTAAAAATTATGTCGCTATTCCGGTTGATTATGAACCATTCATACCGGTTAAGAGGCTTCTGACTTCCACTTCTCATCTTGCACAAAGAGCAAGCCGAGTTCATGATGCTCCCCTTCGTATAAGGCGCGTTGGACAAAACGGATTTCTTTGTTATGTCCTAGTACCTCCAACTTACAATGCGTCCTGCTTATCTGCAGCGCTTCGTAAAATTCGTACGTTGTTTTTACATTTTTTCCATTCACCTTTGTTATAACTTCTCCCGCTTTTATTCCCATTTTCTCTCCCGGGGATTGAGGAAGCGTGCCTAATACGACCAGTCCATAATCTTGTTTCGAGAAATAAAAAGCGGCCGAATTATCATTCATCCTTTGTTTTACAGTTATTAATCCCTTTCCTATCAATGCAAGAGCCGCGGCAACAAACGACAGAAATGGAGCCCACAACGAAGCAGCAGCAACAACAAGAGAAATAATTCCAAGAATCGAAATGCGCCGGCCTGTTACTTGAATGCTTTCCTTTGGCAAAGACCCTTGAATTCTTTGATAAAAACCGACAAAATACGGAATCATCACGAGCATAAATGGTTCACCATTTAAAGAAATAATTGGCCACCAAGAAAAAGGAGATTCCAATGAACCGCCTGGAACTAAAAGCATTAACGGAATCATCCATGTTCTGTTCGCTACATGATTCCCAATCGGCATTCCTCTCTTGCTTTTTATGATAAATGGGGATGTATGGTAATGTGCTGTTCGATAGATGAGAATCCCTTCACAAATAAGCAAAAAGCTCAAAAATAGCGACAAGACGCTGTAGTTTGTTTTATCAAGGCTCACAAAAAATTCATCGATCCAAGGAGATTGATCTGCCACTCCATTTAATAAAGCTGTTAAAAAAATCGTTCCGCCCAATGAGATACTTGATGACAAAAAACGCGGCTGAAAAGTTAAACTAACAGCCAGCAGCCAAATAGTCAATAAAACGAGTGTTCCGAATGGAATCCACAGTCCTAGAAGCATGAAAAGAACAGAAAGGATAAGGCCAGCGATAATTCCCTTCGTATAAGTAAAACGAATATCGTCAAACACATCATATACGCGCACATGAAAAGATTTTCGTTCTCTTCTAACCCGCCAATATCCATTTAAAAAGGAAAAAATGAGAAAGAAATACAAAAGCGGATGCAAGAAAAAACGGCCTATGCTGAAAAGCAATTCTAAAAGCCATTGTCCAACCAAACGGCCCACCCCTTTTACGAATCATATGAGACTTTCCTCTATTTTATCAAATCTTTTAAAAAAGAAGCTAGAACGTCATATAAAAAACTGGAAATAGGTAAAAAGGCCGATTGACCAAATTCATGGAGCGGCGGCTTTTTTGGCTTCATACCGCTTTTTTCTAAAAAGCTGAATGAATCAGACTTGCAGCAAATTGATCAAAAAATTGAGCAAGGAAACAGCCACTTAACAATGCCGCTCTGTCACTTCCCGATGATTTAAAAGAAAACGCAGCCATATTGTCATAAAACTGCGTCCATCCTCTGTATAATTGTAAATTTCACTACGATATGAAAGCAGAAATTTTCTCAACTGAAAAGCCTGCACAAGGAAGCGAAATCTCATTTAGAGGCTGTCCATAAAGTGAAATCCCTATTGAAAACAAAAAATCATAAACATCGATATATCAACGTTTCTAAAACATTAAAGGGGGCGTCAATAAGCCGTAAAAACGACTTATTAGACAGCCCCTTAAACAAAATGCAACAGAAAAGCTGCCGTATTTTTTCAATACTTAAGAAGATCGTGCTAATAGTGAAATGGCAGTTTGCAGCTGCAAGTCATTTTGTTTTGAACGAGTTTCTTTTGTGATCAATTCATTCATTTTTATAGCTGTTTTTTGATCCACTTTCCCCGTCACGGATAAACCGTTCATTTTTTGAAACGCCTTTACAGCCAGCTCGGTTTCTAAACTGAAATAACCGTCTTTTCTCCCAGGATCATAACCTAATCCTGATAATAATATTTGTGCAATGCGAACTTGTTCATTATTCATCTCTTTTTTTAATGGCTGTAAAATATCGAGCGGTCCAGCTTTAAAATAATCCGGCTGCGATATTTTTACCGTTGGTTCCACACCTTTTTCATGAATCCAATTTCCTTTAGGAGTCAACCATTTGTATAATGTCAGCTTTATGTTGCTTCCATCATCCAGCGGTATTGTTTGCTGAACTGTTCCCTTTCCAAAGGATTTTTCGCCGACAATGGCATACCCTCCTGCTTCTTTCAACGCAGCTGCCAAAATTTCCGAAGCAGATGCGCTGCCGTTGTCAATTAAGACTGCAATAGGATAATGCTTCTTTTCTTTTAATGTTGAATAATACATCTCCCTTTTTCCGTCTCTCTTTTCTATTTGAATATATGGTGCATGATTAGGGACGAGCTGCTGCAAAATTTGCTCTACAGCCTGCAAATATCCCCCCGGATTGCCGCGAACATCGATGACTAGACCGTTAATTTTCTTTTTTTCTAACATTTTTAGCTTTTGTTTAAAGTCATCAGCTGTCCTTTCAGAAAATGAAGTAATATGCAAGACGCCTAACCGCTTGTCATTTTTATTGATTTCGGAGCTGAACACTGTTTCAATCGGAATCTCATCCCGCTTTACTTCAAAAAACAATAAATCTTTACTTCCAGGGCGGCGTATCGTAAGTTTGACGGTTGTTCCTTTTTCTCCTCTGATTTTCAGTACTGCTTCATGAAGATCTGAACTGGAAACTGTTTTACCATCAATTTTCACAATTTCATCATTTGGTTTTAAGCCCGCTTTTTCCGCCGGCGAATTTTTAAATGGTGAAATAATGGTTATTTTGCCGTTGTTCATACCGATTTCGGCACCGATTCCTTCAAATGAAGAATCAAGGGACTCTGTAAATTGTCTAACAGTTTCCTTATCCATATAGACTGAGTATGGATCGCCTAAAGAAGATAGCATCCCTTGAATGGCACCTTCTAGGAGACGTTTTTTGTCGACTGGATGGACATATTTTTCAGAAATTAATTCATACGTTTTTATAAATTTCTCCAATCCTGGAATGGTTTCATCTGAACTTTGCGCAGATGCAGCAATTGTTTTATTTTCCAGCGATTCATTATTTTCAGCATGACCGTGCACATCCAAAACGACGATGGAACTGGTCACTATCCAAAACACTGTAATCAATTTTATTATTTGTTTCATATGTTTTTGCCTTCCTTTCCAACAATCCGAATTATTTATAGCGTATGCAAAGCTTGTACAAATCATGTGCGGATTACAGGAAAAGGAAAAGCAATTCAAAAAACTTAATATACCGCCCTTTGACAAGAATTTGACCGCTTCTAGCCAGGTTCCATCAAGAAAATAGAAAAATCAGCCAACGATCATCTTTGCTTCGAAAATGGGTAAGGTGTTTTGTTCTCATAAAAACGCTTTCCTTTCTTTTAGTCAAGCAAACTGCCTACACCGGCATAATCATACGGGAGGAGTAACTATATTTTTTGTAATTATCTATCACTACATGAAAAAGAATTATTGTGAAAATCAATCCATTGAAGCTTGATGTAATCTCCCGTTTCCTCTATTTTTTGCATCGATGAAACACGATCAGAAGAAAACTGTTTTGCAATTTATAAAAAAAATAACAATGCACAACAAACTCTTCTTCCCTTGAGAGCTTATTGTGCATTGTTAATAAATTTTTATGGAAGAACGCTTAAAGGATTGATCGCGCTGGATTTGCCTCGCCATGTTCCGTTATGTACTTCAAAATGCAAGTGCTGCCCTGTTGATCTTCCTGTATTTCCCATATATCCAATAAACTGACCTTGGCTCACTTTTTGACCACTTGAAACGTTAATGCTTCTCAAATGCCCGTAAAGTGTAGTATACGTTTTACCGTTAATATTATGGATGATCATAATCACATTGCCGTAGCCGCTCATTTGTCCAGCATAACTAACCGTGCCGCCAGCAGAAGCGTAAACTGGAACCGTTCCCCGTTTTGCAATATCAATTCCTGCATGGAATCTGCCCCATCTCATACCCATTTTAGAGGTAAGAACACCTGAAGCCGGCCAGATAAAAGATCCGCTTCCTGCAGCTGATGATACAGATGGTTCTGGTGAAGATCCGCCATCGCTTGAAGCAGCAGCTTTATCGCTTGAAGCAGCAGTTTTATCACTTGATTTAGAAGCAGATTGTGAAGCTTGAGCCTGTCTAGCCTTTTCTTCTTCTAGTCTTTTTAAATATTCTTGCTGCTGTTGTTCAATCATTTTTTGCTGCTTTGCCAGCATAGCATCTTGATGTACCAAATCTTCTAATTGATCCATTGCCTGGCCATGTTCCGCTTCCAATTGCCCCAACAATTTATCTTTTTCATCAATTTGCTTATCTAGCTCTTGTTTCAATGAAGCCAATTCAGATAAAGCTTCTTCCAAAGAGGACAGCTGTTTGTTTAATTTAGCCTCCGCTTCCTCTTTCAGTTTCATATCTCTTTCATGCTCTTCAATAATTTTTTGATCCGCATCAACGATCGTTGTAACAGCGCTTATACGAGTTACAAAATCATTGAAGCTTTTCGCACCTAAGATAACGTCGAGATAGCTGATTGTACCTCCGGTTTCCTGCAAGGATTTGACCCGTTCTTTTAACTGTTCATTCCGCTTATCAATCCGTTCTTTCACTTCAGCAATTTGTTTTTTCAACTGATCAATTTCATCTTTAGTGTCCTTGATTTCATTCTCTTTCTCTTCGATTTTTTCACCAGTATCCAGCAATTTTTCATCTAACTTTTTAATCTCTTGATTAAGTTGATTTTGTTTTGTCTCTAATTCTTTTACTTCACTTTTCTTGCTCTCTATATTCGATTGAACATTGGACCGCTCATTTTGAATTCTTGCTTTTTTCTCCTCAAAGGATGACGCATAAGCGCTTTTGCTCAGCGGTACAAATACCCCGCTTGTCCCCAATATAGCTGTAAGACTTAATGTCACTATTCTCTTTTTCACAATCCGGTTCCTCCTCTTAATTCATGTTTTCAATCAATTCGATCTGGTATGATAAGAGCTGCCTAAGACAAACTACACTTTCAAAAACTTTCGAACAGACATTAAGCTTCCCCATATGCCGATTAAGACGCCGATTAACAATAAGATAGCCGATATTTGAAAAACAAAAGGAGAAAATGGCAACAACTCAACAAAAGAACCTTGAATATAAGGAACGGCAATATTTACTAAGCTATTGTAGCTGACAACTAAAACTGTAATTGGTATGACAGCTCCCAGCGCTCCTAAAAACAAACCTTCTAAAAAGAACGGCCAGCGTATAAACCAGTTTGTTGCACCAACAAGTTTCATAATTTCTATTTCTCGTCTGCGGGCAAATATAGTGATTTTTATAGTGTTTGAGATTAAAAACATCGCAGTAAACACAAGCCCGATAATCAAGACTATGCCGATATTTCTTGAAACGTTGACAACTTCAAACAATTTTTTCACAGTTTCTTCTCCATATTGAACATTTTCGACATAGCGCATTTTTTTAATTTCTTCCGCTACAACTGGAGTATCTTCGGGAACTTTCGTTTTGACGATGAAAACATCGTTTAAAGGATTATCCTGTTCAAATAGCTTGAATGACTCTCCTTTTTCACCGAAGCTTTTAATTAATTTTTCCAGCTCCTGGTCTTTGGAAGAAAATTGGACATTCTCTACTTTTTCTAGATTTTTCAATTTCGATTCAAGTTGGTTTTGAGCGTTTTGATCTGCTGTCCTGTCAATTAGCACGGTTATTTCAACATCTTCTTCAATGTTGCTGGCAATATTATTTAAATTCATCATAATAACCAAAAACGTGCCGACCAAAAGAAGGGTCACTGTTACGGCTGATATAGAGGCTACGGACATCCAAGCGTTTCGCCCAAGACTTTTTACCGCCTCCCGCAAATGACGACCGAGAGTTTTATTCATAAAGACCATACTCCCCTCTCGCCTCATCGCGTACAATTTTGCCGTCCTCAATCGTGATAACCCGCTTTCGAATCGTGTTCACGATCACTTTATTGTGGGTGGCCATTAACACCGTTGTGCCCCGATTGTTGATTTCCTCTAGCAATCTCATAATCTCCCAAGAGGTTTCAGGGTCCAAATTCCCTGTCGGCTCGTCTGCTATTATAACAGGCGGATTGTTTACTATGGATCTAGCAATTGATACGCGCTGCTGTTCACCGCCAGACAATTCGTCAGGGAAGGAACGGGCCTTATGCTTCAATTGCACAAGATCAAGCACATTTAATACTTTCTTTTTAATGTTCTTCGGATTTTCCCCGATCACTTCCAATGCGAAGGCAACATTCTCATAAACAGTCAATTTCGGCAATAATTTAAAATCTTGAAAGACAACCCCGATATTTCTCCGCAAATACGGCACTTCTTTTTCTTTTAGGTTTTCTAGTTGTATACCGTTTATGACAATACTGCCTTTTGTAGGCTTTTCTTCCCGATACATCAATTTGATAAATGTCGACTTTCCAGCACCGCTAGGACCTACGATGTATACAAATTCGCCTTGATTGATTTTTATTGAAATACCGTTAATGGCCGAAACACCATTCGAATAGGTTTTATAAACATCCTTCATTTCGATCATGCTATCACCTGAAGTCATTGAATTATTTCAGTACTTAGTCAAAAAAATTTTTATAACTTGAAACTAATGTTATTTTCTATTCGTCTATTAATTATGAAGCAGAAAACAAATCTTACATCCTTCCCACAAAAAACATTATAACATCATTTTTCGTCAAAAATAGACTTTTTCATATTACATTTTTGTTTCAATATCATATTTCGAGGGAAAATTTTTAAAATTCTTGTAAAAAAAACTACAAAATTTTCTATTATCTTCTATTTTTTTCTATAGCATAAAAAAGCGAGGGTGATCATGTCCCCTCGCTTCTTATGTTACTTTTGTCCTGCAAGCCACTCAGCGACAACATCTGCTTCGCTATCGTTCAATAAACCTTTTGGCATAGCGCCTTTGCCGTTTAAAATAATATCTTTTATTTCATCTTTGCTATATTTGCTTCCAACTTTCTGTAAACTCGGACCGGAAGCACCTTCAAGATTTTGTCCATGGCAGCTTGTACAATTTTGTTTTATCAGATCTTCTGCAGATGCAGTATTCTCAGCTTGATCTGTTCCGCCATTTGTTCCGCTTTCTTGGTCATTCCCGCCGCCCCCGCATGCAGCTAATACGAGTGAAAGACCAAATACTAAGATCAAGAACTTTTTCACTGCGAAATCCCCCTTCGCCAATTAGTCTCGAAGATATTATAACCTAATTATTGAGGTTTCAATCTGGAACAAATTGACCAACATTTGACAATCCTGTGAAAATAACTTGAATATTGATAAAAAAGAAAAAGGGTGTCTAATAAGTCGTTTTTACGCCTTATAGACGCCCCTTTAATGTTTTAAATGTTGATATATCAATGTTTATGATGTTTCGTTTCAATGGATTTTGACTTTCTGGACAGCCCCACAAGTTCTCTAATCAAATGGAATTTAGGGCAGTTTTTCTTCGTCATTTTTCCGCATCACAGTTCTATTCGCTCATCTTTTGTAAACGCGTCATCATCCTTTTCATAACAGCCTTAAGACAATTTTGCTCTTAAATATGCATCAATAAATGCATCAATTTCCCCATCCATTACAGCTTGGACGTTGCCGATTTCGACATTTGTCCGGTGATCTTTCACCAATGAATATGGATGGAAGACATAAGAACGGATTTGGCTACCCCAGCCAATTTCCTTTTGCTCTCCTCGAATTTCCGCTAATTCTTTTTCCTGCTCTTCAATTTTTAATTGGTATAGCTTAGATTTTAACATTTTCATTGCTCGTTCTCTGTTTTTAATTTGAGAGCGCTCCGTTTGACATGTCACGACAATTCCAGTTGGCAAGTGTGTAATCCGTACCGCCGAGTCGGTCGTATTTACGTGCTGCCCTCCCGCACCGCTTGAACGGTACGTGTCAATTTTCAAATCCTCGCTTCTAATTTCAATATCGATTTCATCATTAAATTCTGGCATCACTTCGCAGGAAACAAAGGAAGTATGGCGGCGGCCTGATGCATCAAAAGGAGAAATGCGCACTAACCGATGGACTCCTTTTTCCGCTTTTAAATAGCCGTATGCATTGTGTCCTTTAATTAACAGCGTTACACTTTTTATTCCTGCTTCATCACCCGGAAGATAATCGATCGTTTCAACTTTAAATCCTTTCTTTTCCGCCCATCTCGTATACATTCGCAGGAGCATAGATGCCCAGTCCTGAGATTCCGTCCCTCCTGCTCCCGGATGAAGCTCTAAAATCGCGTTGTTTTTATCGTAAGGCTCATTTAAAAGAAGCTGTAATTCAAAATTATTCAATTCCTTCGTTAATTTTTTCAATTCGGATTCAAGCTCTCTTTGCAAATCATCATCCGGCTCTTCTTTAATAAGCTCGTAAGTTACTTGAAGATTTTCATATGATTCATTTAAATGGTTAAATTCTCCGACAAGATCTTTTAAGGCGTTTGCTTCATTAATTACCTTCTGAGCTGCTTGCTGGTCATCCCAAAAATTTGGCGCAGCCATTTGCTCCTCTAATTTTTTTATGCGTGCTTCCTTCTCTTCTAAGTCAAAGAGACCCCCTAAAATCCGCTAATCGTTTAGCCATTTTCTCCAGTTCATTCCGAATTTCTACTAAATCCATTAGTCCATCACCTCTAAAAATTTTTTGCACAGTATACTATATTTTTGCAGATTCGCTTTGTCCACTTATACATTAATTAAAAAATTTATGGGACAGGCGAGACTGACATCTCGCCACACCCATTCTATTTAAAATCGTTATCTTCCGCAACAATGTTTGTATTTTTTGCCGCTTCCGCACGGACATGGCTCGTTGCGGCCAACCTCTTTTGCTTTTCTGACAGGTTTCTTTTTCGTCTGGGCGTCTCCTTCTTTCGGCTGCACGGCTTCGCCGACCGCCACTTCCTGACGTTCCAAATTGTTTTGAATTTCAGCTTTCATTATATATTTTGTAACCTCTTCTTGGATGGACGCAATCATATTTTCAAACATTGTGTAGCCTTCCAATTGATATTCACGAAGCGGATCGGTTTGTCCGTATGCACGTAAATGAATACCTTGGCGAAGATGATCCATTGCATCGATGTGATCCATCCATTTTGTATCAACGGCGCGGAGTACAATGACTCGTTCAAATTCACGCATGTTTTCCTCGCCAAAAGCAGCTTCTTTCTCATCATAACGCTTCTTCGCTTTTTCCCAAATGATATCAATAATTTCATCCGATTCTTTTCCGCGAAGGTCATTTACATTAAAGTCATCTGCTTCATCCAAAATATTGGCTTTTACCCAGTCGACTAATCCTTCAAGGTTCCAGTCTTCTGGAAGCTCTTCTTCAGGCGTAAATGACTGTACAACACGGGTAATCGTTTGTTGAATCATGTCTTCAACATTTTCTCGCAGATTTTCAGATTCAAGCACTTCATCTCTTTGTTTATAAATAATTTCACGCTGCTGACGGAGCACATCATCATATTGAAGAAGCTGCTTCCGCGCATCAAAGTTGTTTCCTTCCACCCGTTTTTGCGCCGATTCCACAGCACGGGTAATCATTTTGCTTTGAATCGGCTGGGAATCGTCCATCCCAAGCCGATCCATCATGCTCATCATACTTTCTGAACCGAATCGGCGCATCAGTTCATCTTCCATTGACAAATAAAACTGCGTAACACCCGGGTCTCCTTGACGTCCAGAACGTCCTCTCAGCTGATTGTCAATTCTTCGGGATTCATGGCGTTCTGTGCCGATGACAGCTAATCCACCCAACTCTTTTACGCCTTCGCCGAGCTTTATATCCGTTCCCCGTCCGGCCATATTTGTCGCGATCGTCACAGCATTCTTTTGTCCGGCTTGTTCAATAATTTCTGCTTCCTTTGCATGGTTTTTTGCATTCAACACATTGTGCGGAATTCCCCGCTTCTTAAGCATATTAGAAAGCAATTCAGATGTTTCAACCGCGACTGTACCTACTAGAACAGGCTGACCAATCATGTGCCGCTGAACGATGTCTTCTACAACCGCTTTAAATTTCCCCTCCATTGTACGGTAAACGAGGTCCGGACGATCTTCGCGGATAACCGGCTTGTTTGTCGGGATGGTAATAACCTGCATGTTATAAATGTTGCGAAATTCTTCTTCTTCTGTTTTCGCAGTCCCTGTCATTCCCGCCAGCTTTTCATACATTCGGAAATAGTTTTGGAACGTGATCGTTGCCAACGTCATGCTTTCATTTTGAATTTCAAGGCCTTCTTTCGCTTCGATTGCCTGATGCAAACCGTCGCTGTAACGGCGGCCTTTCATTAACCGTCCGGTAAATTGGTCTACAATGATCACTTGTCCGTCTTCAACGACATAATCAACGTCTTTATGCATGACGACGTGGGCTTTCAGCGCATTGCTGATATGATGGTTTAGTGTGACGTTTTTTAAATCGAACAAATTATCAATATGGAAAGCACGCTCCGCTTTTTCAATTCCTTCTTCCGTAAGTTGAACGGATTTCGTTTTTTCATCATAAGTATAATCTTTATCCTTTTGAAGCGTTCTGACAAAAGCATTTGCCTGAATATACAGTTTGGTGGATTTTTGTGCTTGTCCAGAAATAATAAGAGGAGTTCTTGCTTCATCAATTAAAATGGAGTCTACCTCATCGATTACCGCAAAATGCAGAGGGCGCTGCACTTTTTGTTCCTTGTATAAAACCATATTGTCGCGCAAATAATCAAACCCAAGTTCGTTATTTGTTGAATAGGTGATATCAGCTTCGTAAGCAGCCTTTTTCTCCTCTTTTGACATACCGTTTAAATTTAAACCAACAGTCATGCCGAGAAATTCAAAAATTTTGCCCATTTCTTTTGCATCCCGGCTTGCCAAATATTCATTGACGGTAACGACGTGAACGCCTTTCCGCGTCAACGCATTTAAGTAAACAGGCATCGTTGAGGTTAATGTTTTCCCTTCACCTGTCTTCATTTCCGCAATATTGCCTTCGTGAAGGGCAATAGCTCCCATAAGCTGTACTTTATATGGATACAGGCCGAGCACTCTGTGAGCGGCTTCTCTTACAACTGCATAGGCTTCCACAAGCAGATCATCGAGTGTTTCTCCCTTTTCAAGCCGTTCAGCAAACTCAGCTGTTTTTGACCTCAATTCCAAATCAGAAAGCTTTCTCATTTCTGGACCGAGAGCATTTATTTTTTCAGCTATTTTTTCATAACGAGCTAAAGTGCGTTTATTCGGATCAAACACTTTATTTAAAAGTCCAAGCATCTTTAACGCTCCTTAATTTATTTTATTATTTTAGTTTCTTTTAAATTTTATCACTGCTTTTCCAAGCGTACAACTTTTGCTGTGTGAAACTCTTTCCATAAACCCGTCCCATTTGTCTACATTTTATTTGCTTGAAGGTAAAAAAAGTACAGCCAAGGTAGGCTGCACTTTTTTATATATAATAAATTTTACTCATTCGGTTCAATTAATCCATAGCGGCCGTCTTTTCTGCGGTAGACAACATTTGTTCTATTTGTATCAGAGTTCGTAAAAACAAAGAAGTTATGGCCGAGCATGTTCATTTGCAAAATAGCTTCCTCAGTATCCATCGGCTTTAAATTGAACCGTTTTGTTCTTACAAGTTCGATATCCTCTTCATTCACATCAGTGTCATCATTCGTTTCCGCATTGATGAAATATTTAGCATCAACTTGTTGTTCACGAAGCTTCCGGTTTACTCTTGTTTTATGCTTGCGGATCTGACGTTCAAGCTTATCAACGACAAGATCAATCGCAGCATACATATCTTCATGATATTCCTCAGCACGCATCACTAAATGCGTCATTGGAATCGTTACTTCAATTTTAGATTCTTTGTCATTATAATATTTTAAATTCACATTTGCATCGGCTTGTACTCCATTATCAAAATAACGTTCAAGTTTAGATAATTTTTTTTGTACATATTCTCTTAATGCTGGAGTTACTTCAATGTTTTCCCCTCTAATGTTGTATTTCATATTGAGCTCCTCCTTTTATTAAGGGATATATATATAGTTCGATATTTCGTTCGTTTTTCCTTTCACAAAATAAAAAAAATCGTGAACATTTTATGAATGCTGATGAGCGGGGAAAACGATTTTCACACTTTCATCCATCGCTACATGATCGTGTCTTTTTGTACATATATTGCTATTTTTTCTTATCATAAAAAATGCCATCAATAGTGGCATTCGCATAAGAGTTCATATATTTTTTTGTCATCTCTTTCTGGGCTTTCATCTTGACGATATCATGTTGTATCTCTTGTTTTATTAGTTTAAGCTGCTCAACAAGAATTTGATTCAATTGGATAATTTTTCTTCCTGCTTCTTTCTCCTTGGGCGTGAAGGGAGGATTCATGCTTTTTGTTAACTCCTCCCGTTTTGCTAGCAAGTCTTCTATTTTTTGTATCACTTGATCACGGTCGCGATGTTGATCTTTAGACTGTTTTGTCAATTCCACTAACTCTTCCGTTATTTCCAACAATTTTTCCACTTCGTCCATTACGCTTGTCCGCCTTCACTATGCCGCTGTTTCCGGTTGATTTGGATTACTTCTTTCCACGTATCTCTGAACTCTGTCACATATCCTTCCACTTCTTCAATAATGGTGACATCGTTTTTAAAATTGGCCTCAACAAGCCGTCGATTCATGTACTCATACAGTGCGTACATATTTTTAGAAATCTCAATATCCATATTTAGCGTGGCCATTAGTTCACAAATGATTCTTTGTGCTTTTTGCAAATTTTCGTTTTTTTGTTGGATAGATTTTTCTTCTATTGCTTTTTTCGCAAGCTTTAAAAATTTTAAACACCCGTTATAAAGCATTAACGTGAGTTCACCCGGTGATGCAGTTTGTACGCTGTTTTCCAAATAAGATTGATAAGGATTGTTCATTGCCATTTAAGACACTCCTCAGATATCATATCCATTAAAAAGTAAATAGTAAAGGCAGACGATTAAGCGCCGCCTCCAAATAATTGCATCAAATATGCTGACTGTTGGTTCGCCCGCTGAATCGCCTGTTCCATTGCCGTAAATTGCCGATAATATCTTGATTCGATTTGTATAAGCCGATCTTGAAAGGCATTGATTCGATTATCCAAATCTTTTAAGTTTTTTCCAATCGTAAACTGGTCATTTGTAGACAAAGACGTTCCCGCTTTGTCTTTGATTTTTGTCATCATACCTTTCAAAGAATCGCGGAGACGGCGGGCAATCCCTTTATCATTGTAAGATTCGCCGTCAGACATAAATAGTTTATAGATCGCTTCTGGATTTTCCTGAATTTTTTCCCGGAGTTTATTTTCATCAATTGTAAGTTTGCCTCGATCCAAATAATTGGCTGTTGTTGAAATCCCAATATCCGTAAGCTGCTTAAACCCTTTCAAAGTATCTCCGGCGACAGGAGAATATAAATCCAACCGCATTTGATTAAGACCGCTTGTTAAAATCGCATCGCCGCGAAGAAGGCCACTTTTCGCTTTTTCTTCCCACAGCTCGATTTGCTTTTCCGTCATTTCCTCTTTTTGTTCATCCGTTAGGGGAGGAAAATTCCGGAAGCGCTCTTCTGTTAATTTGCCATTAATCTTTTCAATCACTTCATTATATTTATTAACAAATTTTACAATAGTATCGAGAATTGCATCAACATCTGTTGATGTAGAAATCGTAACAGGACTTGTCGTTACATTTTTAATTGTATATTCAATCCCCGCAATCGTAAACGTATTAGATGTTTGGACAGTTTCGTAGCCGTTGATTTTAACTTTTGCATTTTGACCCGCAGTTTCGGGGATTAGGTTAAACGTTGTATCATCAAGTGAAAAACCTAGGCTTTGCAAAAAATCAAATGTTTCACTATCGGCAGCTTTAATCGTTCCGCCTTCACCTGTTTTATTATTCGTTAAAACGAGCCTTTCCACACCAGATGAATCCTTTAATTTCATCCCCGTAACGCCTAGATTTGAGCTGTTGATTTTGTAGATAACATCATCAAGCGTATCATTTTCACCAATATTAATCGTCACTTCTCTCGTTTCTGTTGAACCTGGATCGGTCACTTCAAATTTTAGCGTTCTTGCACCAGATGTAAAATTATTTAACGTTGCTGCACTATATGTGGCAGCCTTAGCCAATTGTTGGACTTCAATCGCTGTTGACGTATTAGCTGAAGCGTTGATTGCCTTTGCCACAACAGCTGACTCATCAGAGCTCGTCACTTTTTTTTGTCGGAAATTCGACAGTCTGTATACGCCGTCAAAAATCAATCTGTCCAATTCGTCCAACAGCTTGTTGATTTCCCTGTAGCTGTCGCGCTGCCATTCAAAAATTTGCTTTTGTTGGACCATTTTATCGAGCGGAATTCTTTCCGCCTTCATTAAATCTTTTACGAGAGCGTCAATGTCCATTCCGCTTGCCAAACCGACAATTCGCATTTTTTCCACCCCTAGTTAAATTTTCCGATCCACGATTAATCCCATCAGCTCTGCCATTGCCGCATATATATCAAGCATTTTTTTCGGAGGAATTTCCCTGATGACTTCGTTCGTCTCTACATTGACAACTTGTACAAAATATTCTTTCAGTTCTTCATGAAGTACAAATTGAATCGATGTTTTAATCGGCTTCAAAAAATTGTTCAAATCCTCAATTGCTTCCTCCAGCGTAACTTTAGCTTTTTTTTCTTCTTCTTGGACAGGCTGCTGGTTTTCAGGCATTGACAATTTTTCCTCTTTTCCTTGCATATCCTGCAAAAAAGCATTATTATTAACACCGGTTATCTTTTGTATTCCCATATTCCTTCTCCTCCGAGGAATTCTTGCTATTTTATTTATCGGTAAAAAATTGCCTTGTTTTAGCATCTTTTGACAAAACATTCATAACTTTATTGAAATGATTTCTTAATTTTTAAAATATTGAGTTTATGAAATCGGTAAGCTGAAGGGCTGCTTAAAATCCACACAACCATTTTTTATTCTTCTAAAAGCTTAGGTCGTTTAAGATGGGGAAGGCTTCCAATTTACTAGTAGAGTAGAAAACTGTTTTCAAAGGGACAGCCTATGCTGTCTCTTTTGCTCTCAGCTTCCCCTCATCAAACCGTACGTGAGGTTTTCCCTCATACGGCTTTCCGACGTTCTTCCTTTGGCTTTCGTTCTTGTCTAACTTGCTAATTTCACTAATAAGCCTTGTGTTAATTTTATAACTTCTTTCATTCTCGCATGTTTCTTCCTTTGGTTCTTCTTCTTATTCCAGTACAGAGTAAGTCTTTCTAATACATACCAGTCCACTTTATTTAGCCACTTCTTGGCGATGGACGAAATACTGTAGTAATTCTTAAATCCTTGTAAAATTCGATTGAGCCCTTTCACCAGTTCTTTGATGTCCATAAATCGCTTGTTCCTTGGACTCGTATATTCCTTAAATTCATTTTCATTTTCTTCATGGCTTTCTTACTTGGAAATGTGAGACATGACATAAACTTTCGAGCCACCCTTGTTCATCACAGGAAATTTCCGATGGTGTAGATCTAGAAAGTCAAATCCGTTTGTGTCGTCCCATAGGCTGACCAGTTTGGATTTCTCTGTGTTGATTTCAAGGTCGAGTTTCTTCATGATGGCTTTTAGTACTTGAATGCTCTCCAGCGCCTCGTTTTTCGTGCGACACATGATCACGAAATCATCTGCGTATCGCACCAGTTCTCCTAAGTGTAGGAACTTCTTCTTTCATATCGTGTCCATATAATGCAGGTAGCTGTTCGCTAAAAGAGGCGAAATGACTCCGCCCTGCGGGGTACCCTTTTCGGTGTTATGAAACTGTCCATCTTCCATTACACCTTAGCTGGGCGCGCTAAAAAACAAAACCCCTTTTTCAACAATAGCTTTGTGAAAAAGGGGTTTTGAAAACCTCGTCAAAAGGTTCAGTTTTAATTTGGACCGTCAACTGCTCCATTATGCTTGCTAAGTTTAAACGAATACAGGTTGAAATTCATCGGTCACTTGTTGGAATCCATTATTTTCTTCATAAGCTTCTTCACGTTCCACATCAAATCTTTCCATAATCGGCAAATCATTCGCAGAGAACAGGTAAGAATCTTTTTCGGCAACATGCTCATGCCACGCCCAATTCGGAACAACGAAGAAATCGCCGCTTTCCCAATCAAAGCGCACACCGTTGATAATACTGTACCCAGATCCTTTATAGACATGGTAAATAGTCGAGTGCGTATGACGGTGAGCTTTTGAATGAAACCCTTTTGGAAGCAATTGCATCCAAGCGGAAATCGTCGGATTGGCTTGTTTGCCTGTTGAAGGATTGATATATTCAACCGCATATCCATCGTACGGATCTGGATCAAAGCGTTTTAAACCTTGAATAGCTGCTTCAGTCTGCTTCCATTTATAAGACCCTAACGGAGCGATTTTTGGTTCACGGTCAGAAATTGGACGAACCATGCCACCTTCATATCTTTGCGATGAGTAATTATCAGGAACTTTCGGTTGTTCAATTCCGTCTGGATAAGGATCAAAGAACGTGCCGCCAATCGAATAGATAGTTGGAATATCAAGACAGTCCATCCAAATCATCGGCTCATCACCCGGATGTCCATGACCATGCCAAAGCCCTTTCGGAGTAATGAGATAATCGCCTTCCTCCATAAAAATCCGCTCGCCTTGCACAATTGTATAAGCGCCTTTTCCTTGACTGATAAAGCGCAGCGCACTTTGCGAATGGCGATGCGAAGGCGCTACTTCACCGGGAAGAATTAATTGTACGGCAGCATAAAGCGTTTGTGTTGTTGATGCCCATCCCCAAGGCTTTCGATAAGTCAATCCAGGATTTTGAAAATAAATCGCCCGTCTTTCCCCGCCGCGCTCAGGAGTAAAAATTTCAGTTGCTTCCATCAATTTTTTATAAAGGGTTTTCCATTTCCAAAGATACGCTTCAGCTTGCGGAGTTGGCTGGCGATGCATTAAATCTGGAATAGCATCCCAAAGCGGTCCTAGATGGTATTGCTCAATATCTTTTGTGAAATCTCGGACAATTTTACTTTTAAAAAACTCATTTTTTTCCGCCATGATGAACTAACCTCCTCTATTCTTTTAAAGCTTTGATAAATTACGTTGAATTTGGCTATAATGCTTGCTTGCATGTTCGACAAGCAGGTGGTCGACAATAAAAGACATCGGTTTTGTTCCGAAACGAGGATTGCGGCTCGGGGCCTCTGATTTTAAATCTTCTTCTGACAGCTTGCTCAACACTTTTTCCACTTGATCTTTTACGTTTTCAAGCTTGTTTAGCACGTCTGAAACTTCACGTTTTTCTGTATTAGCAACAGCAGCAAGCCTGTTTTCATCCGTAAGTCCTCTTCCCCATTCTGTACCCGGCGACTCAAGCAGCCGCTCAATTTCGTTTAACCAGTATGGAATCGCTTCTTCAACATGGCAAAGAATTTGCATGATGGACCATTCTTCTTCTGATGGATTCCAACGAATGGTCTCTTCTGAAAGACTTTTTGTAGTTTCAATCATTTGGTCAATGGATTGTTTTATGCTTTCAATCGCTTCGTTCATATTAGTCATTCGCTGATCTCCCCCGTCACTTTTTTCACTTTATTTTCTAATGCACCGATGCCGTCTATCTCGATGCGGACAACATCTCCATCTTTTAAAAATACTTGAGGGTCTCTTGCTACACCAACACCTCCTGGAGTTCCTGTCAAAATGACATCTCCCGGCTCAAGGGTCATAAGTCCAGATAGAAATTCAACCAAGTACTGTACGGAAAAGACAAGATTTTTCGTGTTAGAACGCTGACGTTCTTCACCGTTAACCGTTAAGACTACTTCCAGCCCAGAAGGATCTGACAGCTCATCGGTTGTTACTAACCACGGTCCCATCGGAGCGCTTCCATCCACTGTCTTGCCTTGAAGCCATTGCAGCGTACGGCGTTGAAGATCCCGGTAAGTCACATCATTCACAATTGTATAGCCTGCAACATAATCCAATGCTTCTGCTTGGGAAACATTGCGCGCCCGTTTTCCAATCACAAAAGCAAACTCAGCTTCATAATCCAGCTGATCGGAAATTGGATAATGAGGAATGTCATCCTCCGGTCCGATGACAGTATTCGCGAATTTCGCAAAAACTACAGGATATGGAGGAATCTCTCTTCCCATTTCCAAAATATGCTCCCTGTAGTTATGGCCTACGCAAATCATTTTCCCCGGCGATGGCACTGGTGCTTCCACTTTTACATCTTCTTTGGAAAACACAAGCTGCTTTCCTTTATATTTTTCATGTTTTAAAGCAAATGCAACTGCTTCTTTTGCATAGTCCAAGCTTTCCTTTCCGCCTTGTAAAAATCCGTTCATATCTGCCGGCACATACGCCTCAGCAATTTGTTTGAAGCGCAATTTCCCTTCCGATTCCAGCTTTTTTTCAAATGCGGCATGCAGATCAATCACTTTTCCATCCTCAATTGCACCGATGCGTGTGACGCCTTGTTCTGTAAACGTGATCAGTTTCACTATTGAAACCCCTTTCATTGATTATGGTCTTGTTACCATCTTAATATTGAAAAAAATCTAAAAATACATTATTTTTCTTATATACAGAACAAAAATGGATTTCCTCATCAATCAAAAAATTTTTTACAGGTGATATGGATGACTTCTCAAAATAAAAAAAGAATTTCTTCTGTTGAAAACGCTTTAAAAATTTTAAAAAGCTTTTCAATGGACGAACCGGAACTGGGTGTGTCAGAAATAGCCGAAAAGCTAAATATCGGAAAAAGCACTGCCCACAGACTTTTAACAAGCTTAGCCAGCGAAGGATTTGTATACAAAGATATAAACACAAATCATTACAGTTTAGGTGCTTCGATCTTGACATTAACAAGCATCGTTAGCTCCCAATTGAAAATTTTAAATGAGGCGACGCCGGTTCTAAATGTTTTAACAGAGGAGACAGGCGAAAATTCGCACATTTCCATATTAGAAGGCACCGAAATTATTTATTTGCAAAAAATTGAATGCACGTATCCTTCAAAAAAAGAATATACCCATATCGGCAGAAGGAATCCTGTCTACTGCACAAGTCCCGGTCAAGCCATTTTAGCCTTTGAAGACGAAGAAGTAATCGAGAAAATTTGCTCGCAGCCCTTCAAAAAATACGGTCCGAACACGATCACTTCACCCGAGCAATTAAAAGAAAAACTTTTGAAAATAAAAAAAGAAGGCTACGCCGTTTGCAATCAAGAGTTCCAAAAAGGGATCATCGGAATCGGTGCGCCCATTTTTAATGAACATAACAAAGTGGTTGCAGCAGTGAACATTACCGGCTCTACGAAGCGAATCAATTCCATTAACATCAAGCAGCTTATAAAAAAAGTGGTGAATGCGGGAGAAAGAATTTCTGAATTAATAAAACAGAGAAAAACGAAGCAATTGTTCGGAAATGACGACTAGACTGGAGGACTAACATGAGCGAAAAATATTTGCTGTCATCTGTGAAGAACGCAATGAAAATTCTGCGTCTTTTTACACATAAACAAAAAGAGCTAGGGATTACCGAAATATCAAAAAAATTAAATATTTCCAAAAGCAGCGCCCATCGCCTTGTTTCATTGCTTGTAAAGGAAGGATTTTTATCAAAAAATCCCCGGACAAACAAGTATCGATTAGGCCTTTCGATTCTAACATTAGGAGGCGTGATTTTCAGCAATCATGAGTTATACAAAGAAGCGCTGCCTATTGTAAAAAAGCTTGTTCACACATTAAATGAATCCGCCCATATTTGTCTTTTGGAAGAGGATCAAGTAGTGTATTTGTTCCGAATTGAAAGCAGCCAGCCCGATCGGCTGTTAACATATATAGGGCGGAAAAATCCGATTCATTGCACAAGTGAAGGGTTATGCATTCTGGCTTATCAAAACAAACGAACAATTGAAAAAGTTTTGTCGAAAAAATTATATGCATACACTCCCTATACGATCACCGATCCAGACATTTTAAAAAATGAGTTAAAAAAAATTAAAAAACAAGGATTTGCCATATCAAAAGACCAATTTTATGTCGGGTATGTCGGGATCGCAGCACCAATTCGCGATTATTCCGGCAAAGTGGTGTCTTCACTGTCCATGATTGGCTCAACTGCCAGAATGACAGATGATCGGTTTCCAGTCTTTATTGAACATATTACGCAAGCAGCTAAAAGCATATCAGAGCATTTAGGGTATATCGACGGAAAATGAGTACATTTTTTAAAATTTTGAATTTTTTGTTTTGTATAAAAGAACTAGAATATTCCTTTTTCTTTCTTTTCTGACTATGATAAGAAACTAGCTACAAGTCTAAAAGGGAGGAATATTCATGGTTCATACAGTACAAACACAAGAAAATGAACTTAGGTCGCTGCAATTGCAAAAACTGAATCGATTGTTACATTTTGTTTTGAATCATAATGAATTTTATAAAGAAAAACTTGCCGGTTTAAAGCTTCCGCTGCAATCTTTGGAAGAAATGAAAAAGCTTCCTTTCACAATGAAAAAGGAATTGGTCGACGATCAAAACAATCATCCTCCATACGGCAAAAACCATTCATACCCTTTAGAGGAATATGTAAGATACCATCAAACTTCCGGCACTTCAGGGAAACCGCTGAAAATTTTAGATACAAAAAAAAGCTTTGAATGGTGGGAAACATGCTGGCTGGAAGTTTATCGCTCCAGCGGAGTTACGAAAAAAGACAGAGTATTTTTCGCCTTTTCGTTCGGTCCTTTTATTGGATTTTGGGCTGCATTTGAAGGAGCAAAACGATTAGGTGCCCTTTCGATTTCATCCGGCAGCCAAACTTCGATTGAGCGATTGAGAAGCATGATAGAAAACAGAGCAACAGTACTAGTCTGTACTCCAAGCTACGCTTTACATCTGGCGGAAGTAGCGGAAGAAAACGACATTGATATAAAAAATGGCCCTGTCCAAAAAATCATTACGGCTGGTGAACCTGGAGCCTCTGTCCCTTCTACACGAAAGCAAATTGAAAGTTTGTGGGGAGCCGTTTTATATGACCAAGTAGGCATGACAGAGATGGGAGCATACGGTTATTCTTGTTCAGAACAAAAAGGGATTCATGTCAATGAATCGGAGTTTATCGTAGAAGTGATCAATCCTAACACGTTGGAGCCGGTGGAAGTTGGTGAAAAAGGAGAATTAGTATTAACCAATTTAGGAAGAGAAAGCTATCCGGTTATTCGCTATCGGACAGGCGATATCGTGATCCGGTCTGATCAGCAATGTGAATGCGGCAATTCCTATCAATTTTTCCCTGGAGGAATTCTCGGCCGCGCAGACGATATGGTCATAATACGGGGCATTAACATTTACCCGTCTTCCATCGAATCCATTATTCGAGAATTCAAAGAAGTGAAAGAATTTCGCATCGTGTACTACACAGAAAATGAGATGGATCAAATCAAAGTGGAAATTGAATCCGATTCTGAACAAATCGTCCCTATCCTCGCAACAAAATTAAGAGAACGAGTCGGTTTAAGAATTCAAGTTGAAAAAGTTCCAGACAACGAGCTGCCTCGCTTTACAATGAAAGCGAGAAGGGTTGTGGACAATCGAAAAAAAAGATAAACACATATATATTTTTGAAAACGTTTTCCGCATAACTAGAAAAGGATGAAGATTTTCTTATCTCCAAAAAATAAAGCAGCCTTGCTTCATCTGTAAGAAGACAAGGCTGCTATTTTGCATAATTTTATTCTTCAAACTTAAAAACGGCTTTTTTCTGACAAAACTTGCATTTCTTTTTCGTGTAATGACTTAATATAATGACATGCGGTGCATCTAACAGCTTCAGCGATTCCTTTACATGCTTTTCGCACGAAAATATGGCTGCCGCACACATATGGAACCCCTACATGATATAAAATGTTTGGTTGTTTGAACCTAATGGAATATGTCCCATTTCTAAAATATCAACTAAATAGGCAAATGGATTTTCTCCCCATCCGTTTATATTTGCAGCCAATTCCCATGCGCATGCCAACACGCTGATGTACATGGCATGGCCAACTAAAAATCGAATGAATGATTCATCTGAAAATGTTTTGAAGGCACCTTTATAGACTTCATGAAATACAGCTTCCGGCAAGTGATAGACGATTTCGTTCAAAATTTCCTCTTGTCCGGATTGATCAATTTTCTCTTTCAGCCTGTCAGGCAGCACCTTCAATGCTTCCCATAAAGAGCTGTTAGTTAACCGTATGGTATCGTATATATTTCCAATTTCATCTTTTGAAATCCACTTAATTTCGTAATTTGCTATATTCAGTGATTGCAAAAATTTTTCTGCTTTATTCTGGACGTCATCATGAATTGTTCCGACATGCTGGTACCAGTTAATGTTTAGCAGACGATCCGCCATTTGATTGACTCGTTCATGCTTGAAATCATATGAAGACTGGTTCTCAATGAGCGTAATTGACATGTTTTCCACCCCTTTATCTAAAATCAAAAGCGATTAATATTTTGTTGTTAATTCAGGCGGACCAAATTTCGGGCCATAAGGGCCTTCATCAAGCCATCTTCCTAATTTCGGCACAATGGCTGTTAAAGATGCAGCAATTTCCCTTTTTAAATTCATTTCTGGAGAATTTCCTTGCAGGTGATGCAATGCAGTCGAAGAGCTGTTGCGATTCCACAAGCCTGCAATTCTCCGTTCATTTGCCGCTTTTTCAATCGCTTCGCGTCTTTTCTCTTCGCTTGAAGCATCAAGAGCCTTTTCAATTCCTTTAACAGCAATTAAAGCATCAGGAACCCCCGAATTCAGCCCTCTAGCACCAAATGGTGCAAATAAGTGGGCAGCTTCTCCTGCCAACAGAACTCTTCGTTTTTCGTCTGTATATGAATTGGCGACAACTTGATGAAATCTGTATGATGATACCCACGTAATCCGTTCTGCATATTTAGGATCCATAACTTTCGGAAGCCATTTTTTTACTCCTTCCACTTCCGAATATTCATCTGGATTATCGTCTTCCAGCAGTTGAAGGTCGATTCTCCACCCGCCTTTGAACGGTACAAACATTACATTCCGCCCGCCCATTGCCGGATGCTGATAGTGGAAAACCCTTTCAAGCGGCAGCGGATCGTTTTCATCTTCTTCAACATCAACGACAAGAAATGTATCTTTTGTTCTTGGCCCTTCAAATTTTAATCCTGCTGTTTCACGGACGACAGAACGAGCGCCGTCACAACCAATCACATATTCCGCTTCCCAAACATCCCCTTTTTCTGTCACCACTTTAATGCCGTCTTCTTCTGAAATCACTTCTTTCACAGGGGCATCCCATACAAATTCAACGCCGGCTTTTTCACAATAATCATATATAATCGATTCAATATGATTTTGATGTAACGACGTAAATGGCGGAAGCTTTGTCGGATCACTAGTATCCGTCACACCGTAATTTCTTACGTACACTTCTTTCCCTTTATAAATCGTGCGTTTTATCGGCCAGACAACACCATTTCTCGCAATTTCAAAACCAAGTCCTTCATCAATGCTTTCAAGCAGCTTCAACGTTGCGTTATGAATATAAATTGCTCGGCTTCCAGGTCTTGGCCGCCCTTTCGGCTCTGCTTCAATCACGACAGAAGAAATTCCTCTTTTTTTAAGTGCCAATCCTGCTACAAGGCCAACTGGACCGGCGCCTACAACGACAACTGTACGCTTGTTGCTCATGACATATCTCTCCTCGTATACTAAGTTTCAGAAAGTTTTTTTATCGAATTTCCAGTCCGATACGCTCCTTGACAATCGCATATCTTGGGTGGTTGCCTTTGTGGGAGGGGCGCGCCCCTCCCACAAAGGGTTGAGCGTACCGGGGTTGGACTTTTCGCAATGTTCCTGGATAATGGTCTTAGGATCATCGGGGATACTCTTCTCACTCCTGTAGCTTTGACTACTTGTAAAGTCTGTCTCCTCGGCCCCTGTTTGGACGTCTAACCCGCAGGCTGTTCCCGTTGGTTTTCCCCATGCTGGAAGGAGCAGCTTCCAGGGCAGCCCATGGTCCAACGTGAGTTCTCATATGCGAGGGTGACTGGTCAACAGGCGCGATCCGGGGGCATCCCGAAGAGTCCTACCCCTCGATCCTACAACAATAGGAGGTGATCTCATGAAACTCTACGTCGGGATCGACGTGAGCTCACGCGACTTAGCCACCTGCATTATGGATCATGAAGGAAATACGTGCGCACGCTTCAAAGTGGATAATCATCTTCTGGGCGCCACCTTCCTTCGGGATCAAATCCTCCTGTGGGCTAACAAGCGAAAGCCAACCGAAATTCTGATCGGGATGGAAGCCACCTCGGTCTACAGTTGGCATCCAGCTATGTTTTTCCACCAGCAGGAGGCCTTGCAGGCTTGGAACGTCAAGGTGTTTACGATCAATCCAAAGCTCATTCGCAAGTTTAAAGAAGCCTATGTCGACTTGGAGAAAACGGATGACATCGATGCTTGGATCATTGCGGATCGGCTTCGCTTCGGCCGTCTGAAGATGACGGCTGTCCTCAAGGAGCAGTTTCTCGCGCTTCAGCGACTGACACGCATGCGATATCATCTCGTCCACCAGTTAACCCGTGAGAAACAGTATTTTCTCCAGCACTTGTTTTACAAATGCAGTTCCTTTACCCAAGAGGTGGACAGTTCGATCTTCGGACATGCCATTCTCGAACTGCTGCTTGAGTCGTGGAGCCTCGATGACATCTGCCAAATGGATGTCAAGCAGTTGGCCGACTTCCTGCGCCAAAAAGGGCGCAATCGCTTTGCCGATCCGGAATGCATCGCCAAGTCGATTCAAAAGGCGGCCCGTTCGTCGTATCGGTTGTCCAAGTGTGTCGAGGATTCCATCGACTTGCTGTTAGGGCTGTCGATTCAATCAATCCGCAGCCTGCAATCGCAGCTCAAAGAGCTCGATAAAGCCATTACCCGCCATCTTGAAGGCATTCCGAACACACTGCAAACCATCCCAGGCATCGGACCGGTTTATACCGCAGGCATCCTGGCCGAAATCGGGCAAATCGAGCGGTTTCACAACCAGGCCGCCTTGGCAAAATATGCCGGCTTGACATGGTCCAAGCACCAATCGGGCCGTTTTCAAGCCGAGGACACCTCCCTCATTCGTTCCGGCAATCGCTATCTCCGTTACTACCTAGTGGAGGCTGCCAACTCGGTGCAACGGCATGATGCGACGTTTCGTGCGTACTACCGGAAGAAGTATGAGGAAGTGCCCAAACACCAACATAAACGAGCCCTCGTCCTCACCGCTAGAAAACTCGTGCGTGTGATCGATGCGCTGCTACGCAACGGTCAAATCTACACGCCAAGAAAGGGGGAAGATCGATAAGAGGATCGATCTGGTATACCAATATCAACCTTTAGACCCAGTTTATTACATGTACCAATACTGGGTTTCTTCAGTATTGCCTTTTTTCGGATCATCGGACAAGGGAATTTCCAATTTCTATGATTTTTCACCTTGACATATTACCGCAGGACTTTACATAAATGAAATGGATGGATTGATTGATTGATGGAAACGCTTACTATGATTCTATTATAATGGCATTTTTTCTTTATTCGTCACTCATTTGTTCCTCTATGCGGGACAAATAAAATACCTTTGTTATTTTTTTAAATTGAATGCCCCTCGCATCTGCAAGGTGCCAGATTTTCTTTGCGGGAGCTCGATAAGGTATATGTTGAGTTTGGGATTGCGGCATCAGCTCATACATGCTGAAAAGGGCTGTCCGATGAGTTCCTAAAATGAAGGATTTGGGAGAAATACTACTGTGAAGGACAAAATAATCGAATAAAATTTGTAAATGTCCTTCTAGAGGTAATGAAGTTCAACAAGAAGCAATTGTATGTGCTGAATGTTCGTCATAAAACGTTTGGAGAACGTAATTAAGAAAGAGAGCATAAGAAAAATCCTTCATAAGACTTCTGAAGGATATAAACAAGATAGAAAAAATGGTCTGTCCGATAAGTCCCTAAAATGAAGGGGCTCCAAAAAGTCAGTTAACCCTGACTTTTTGGACAGCCCCTTCAAACAAAAATCGAAATATATTAAGGGGGCTGTCAAATAAGTCGTTTTTTCGGCTTATGACGCCCCCTTAAATGTTTTAGAAACGTTATATATGATGCTTATGATTTTTTGTTTTCAATGGAGAATTGACTTCCTGAACAGCCCTACTTGAATTATTTTTGGAACTTATCGGACATCCACGTAAGAAACAATCGATTATAGCTTGTGAATGCCTGAATAATTTCCGGCAGTTATAACGGCAGATGCTATCAATCGTTTATCATGAACAAAATCATTGTTGCTTGATTGAATCGTTTTAAATAATTTTTCTTTTTGCTGCTTTATTTGTTCATCGTGTAACACACTGAACTTGAACATTTCTGACACGATTTTACTAGATGCCTCATATGCGAAAATTTTTGCCAATAGTTTCTTTTCTTTTATTTTTTTCTGAGCTTTATTTGCAAGTAATTTTTCCACTCGAAATAAATTGCTTTCAATTGCATAAATCGAAATGGCCAAATTTGCCAACCATGCTAAAATTTCTTGTTCTTCCTTATAATTTTCAAATGACTGTAAAATCATTTCCATCGCTTGTCCCGCGAGCCTTCTCAAGTTGGACAGCAGCTCCCACTCCTGCGCCATTTCTTCAGATGGACCTTCATCCAGCTTTCTGAAATCCGGCCATTCCGCTTTTGATTGCAGCAGTGTTTGGGCAATAATCATCCGGTTAATCTCGTTTGTTCCTTCAAATATTCTGTTAATCCTTGAATCGCGGTAAAGGTGCTCCACTTCATATTCGGAAATATAACCGTATCCGCCATGCATTTGCAGCACTTCATCCACAATGATATCCAGCGCTTCGGAGGCAAACACCTTGTTGATCGAAGCTTCCACTGCAAATTGTTTTAAAATATCTCTATACGGTATATTATTTTCTTTACAGTACTGATATCCCCGATCCAACTCGCCGGCAGAACGATATACCATGCTTTCAATCGTAAATATTTTTGCAGCTATGTCGGCTATTTTTTCTTGAATTAACGGAAATTGCGACAGCGGCCGATTAAATTGTTTCCGCTCTGTTACATGCTGAACGGCGAGCTCCAATGCTCTTTTTGCCATGCCGAGGCTTGCCGCTGATATTTTATGGCGGCCGTTATTCAAAATGTTAAACGCAATCAAATGTCCCCTGCCAATTTCCCCTAATACATTTTCAACCGGAACTTTTACATCCTCCAAAATGACCGGTGTTGTTGAAGAGCCTTTTAAACCCATTTTCTTTTCTTCCGGTCCTATTGTAATCCCTTCACTGTTTTTATCGACAATAAAGGCGGTGAACTTCTCACCGTCCACTTTCGCGTACAAAATAAAGAAATCTGCAAAAGATGCATTAGTAATAAATTGTTTTTCGCCATTAATTAAATAGTATTTGCCGTCATCAGACAATCGTGCTGACGTTTTGATACTTAAGGCATCCGTTCCTGCCGACGGTTCTGTCAATGCATACGCACCAATTTTTTCGCCGCTAACTACGTAAGGCAAATATTTTTCCTTTTGTTCGTCTGTTCCATAATACACAATCGGAAGGGAGCCAATTCCAATTTGCCCTCCAAATGTTGTTGAAAAAGATCTCGTCTTTCCAATTTCCTCCATGATGATAACCGAGCTGATTTTGTCTAAATCAAGCCCTCCGTATTCTTCAGGCACATCTGATCCTAATAGACCTAATTCTCCTGCTTTTCTTAAGAGCTCAATCGATTGATCAAATTGTTGTTTTTCTATTTCCGGCAAAACAGGCAAAACTTCTTGTTCCACATAGGCTGATGCAGTGCTAGCTATCATGCGATGTTCTTCAGTAAAATTCTCCGGTGTAAATATATCATCTAAAGAAATCACTTTTTTCAAAAAAGGGTTGCTTGAAAATTGTTCCATTTTATAACACCTCTGTTTTTTACCATTCATTTTCTCCCAAAGCTGCTTCACCTGTTATTAGAGCAAAAACAAGAAAAGTGCATTTGCACCAATAAGCTGAAAACAGTCCCCATAACCACCGGCATCTGTATAAGCTTGCTGAATGGAAGCGCAAAACATAATGGCATCACATACATAATGGAAAGAACAAAAGCTAAAGGCACGAAAGAATAGCGGGAAATTCCAAATCATACATCAATTTTCCTTTGCGTCCAAAAAAAGAGGCGGAGTCAGCCGAAATAACGGCTGAAAAGCTCATCAAGAGACGACAAATTATATGGAAGGTAAGTAATTGCTGCTGCAATATCGAAAAAAGACAAGAATAGAAGCAGGGAGCCGCCAAAAGATTAAGAAAATCCGGATCTCGCAAATGAAATCAAATGAGCATGCACAATCATCAAACGCTTATGAACATTTTTTGCAATCGTTTTCAAATTTCAAAAGATTGGAAGTAAAAATAATAGATTTGAGATATTGTTATTTTATCTGAATTTTCGGAAATTCTAACTCAATTATTCAGTCAATAAACCAGCTTCCAAATCGCACATGAACATCAAACGCATGAATGACTTCAATACCATGGCAAAACTGTCCGTTACGACGAGTTACATAAATAATGCCGGCCGGCAGTGTAAAGAAACCAACAGGAAACATTATATGGAATTGATGCTTACTTCATAAGATATCCCGATATTTTCCAAATCATCGCCGGAGTTTCAATGTTTCAGCCGATAAGCTGTTCTTAAACTCTTCTTTTCATCGAACCATTTACGCATTGAAATTAAATTTTTCCATCACTTGGTCTTTCAGTCTTACCTTTTGAATTTTACCGCTCGCTGTGACAGGAAAATCTTCTGTGAAAATAATTTTGTTTGGAACTTTGTATGATGCCATTTGCGCTTTAACAAACTCTTTTAATTCTTCCTCTGTGCAAGCTGCGCCTTTTTTCAGCTTTATAACAGCACAAACTGATTCGCCCATTACTTCATCAGGCAAGCCTATGACAGCTGCTTCGACAACTTGAGGGTGTTTAGTTAAAACTGCCTCGACTTCCTGCGGATAAATGTTGAAGCCTCCACGAATGATCATTTCTTTTTTTCGCCCGACGAAACGAAGGTTTCCTTTTTCATCCAACACTCCGAGATCTCCCGTATAAAACCATCCTTCTTTATCCAAAACCTGCTCTGTTTGTTCCTTCATTTTGTAATACCCTTTCATGGTGCCAAAGCTGTGGATGGCAATTTCACCAACTTCGCCTGGAGGGAGCTCCTGCCGATTTTCGTCTACAATTTTCAGCTTTACACCTTCGATCGGTTTTCCTACAGTTTCCAATATCACTCGTTCATCCTGTTCATCATAGTCAGTCGCAGTAACAGATCCTGTTTCGGTAATTCCGTATGATTGGCACAAGTTTATTCCCATCCGCTCCCGAATTTCTTTCACTTTGTTTGGTGGAATAGGTGATGCCCCGACAATACCCGCTCGCAATGAAGAAAGGTCATAATCTTCAAAATCTTCTTGTTCTAATTCTTTTATAAACATGGCGGGAACTCCTTGTTTGATCGTCACTTTTTCCTGTTCAATTAATTTTAATGTTTCCTTCGGATGATATTTCTCTTGCAAAATGATTCTTGCGCCGCAAGAGATCGCACAAAACAAATTGACGGCCATTCCAAAAATATGGAATAAAGGAGCAGGAACGATAAACACATCTTTTTCAGTACATCTAATCGTTTTAGCCATAATATTAGCTGATTGAACAATGGCGCGATGGCTAATCATTACACCTTTCGGAATGCCTGTCGTTCCTGATGTATACAATAAACAAAACAAATCGTTGTTGACATCTAGCTTTTCAGCTGGAGCATCTTCTGACGCGGAAGACGCTACTTCTTGATAGGATAATAGATCAGGATGTTCAAAACGAACAGAAATCAAAGTTTTTACAACTTGGAACGCTTGCTTAAATCCAATGTTTTCATCAAACTGTTCCGTTACAAACAACACTTTTGGCTCCGAATTTTTGAGAATGTATTCCACTTCGTGATGCTTATACTTCGGATTAAACGGAACTAGAATTGCACCTATTTTGGCCGCTGCTACAAAAATAACGGCTGTTTCGTTCCAGTTTGGCAAGCAAACAGCGACTCGATCTCCCTTGTTGATCCCCAGCTTTTTCAAACCCGCAGCCAGCCGGTTAGCTTCTTGAAAAAATTCGCCATAGGTCAATCTGTTTTTCAGGTCATAGAGCACTTCTTTATCTTTATAGGCTTTCACCGTATGTTCTACCAACTCGTACACCGAAAACAAATAATTGTTCATTGCTTCGCCATCTCCTCTTACGCAAATATTCAAAACATGTAAGACACGAAGCATCCTGAGTCATTTCATATCGGACACTTCGTGAAATTACATGATTTGTTCGATGACTTTTTCTATATAAAATAACCTTTTCAACATGAAGTCGGTTGTATCGCTTTTATTATTTTCCAACGTAAACCGGCTTGCGCTTTTCTACAAACGCTTTCAATCCTTCTTTTCGATCTTCTGTTGAAAAGGCATTGGCAAAACTAGATGCTTCAAGGGTCAATCCTGTTTCCAGATCAGCATTGCTGCCAGCATTGACAGCTATTTTCAGCATACGAAGAGCTACAGGCGGTTTTTGGGCTAGCTTTTCTGCCCATTGTTTGGCAGTTGCCAGCAGTTCTTCGCCAGGTACAACTTTGTTCACTATATGAAGCTCCAACGCTCTGTTAGCATCAAACATGTCGCCAAAATAAAGTAATTCTTTAGCAATGCCTTGACCGACAATTTTTTGCAGACGCTGGGTGCCTCCGCCGCCAGGAATAATGCCAAGACCGACTTCAGGGAAAGCAAATTTAGCTTTTTCCGAGCAAATCCGCAGATCACAAGCCAATGCAAGCTCTAAGCCTCCGCCTAAAGCAAGACCGTTAATGGCAGCAATGACAGGTTTGGATGCGTTTTCAATTTTTGAAAAAGCTTCCCTTGACACACGGTTCATATTCATCATGCCAACAAGATCGAGATCAGCCATTTCGTTAATATCTGCTCCGGCAACAAATGCTTTTTCACCGCTGCCTGTTAAAATAATGACTCTTACTTGGCTGTTTTCTTCCAGCTCGTTAAAAACGGTTACAAGCTCTTTAAATACTTTTGAATTCAGCGGGTTGACAGGCGGGCGGTTGATGGTGACAACTGCTACATGCTGTTCAATATCGCATGTTAAAAATTCCAAGCTCATCTTCAGTCCTCCATTCTCATGATTAGTCATAGTCGTAAAAACCGGCTCCTGTTTTCCTTCCAAGTCTTCCTGCTCTTACTAATTGCTTTAGAAGCATTGGAGGTGCGAAACGATTATCATTAAACTCATTTTTCATATATTCCATTACGTAGTAGCCGATATCAACACCGGCAAAATCTTGAAGTGTGAACGGCCCCATAGGATAGTTCAGCCCGAGCGTAACCGCTTTATCAATATCTTCCGCTGTAGCTACCCCTTCTTCGAGCAGCTTAATCGCTTCAATAAATTGCGGAATCATAATACGGTTGACAATAAATCCTGGAGTGTCTTTTTTCACTTCCACCGGCTCTTTATTCAGCTTTTTCGCAAATTCCTTCAGTTCTACTACTGTTTCATCGCTTGTTTTATATCCTCGAACAACTTCCACTAATTTCATGATCTGCGCAGGATTGAAGAAATGCATTCCTGCGACGCGTTCCGGCCTGTTCGTTGCAGACGCAATCTCTGTTATGGACATGGAAGAAGTATTTGTTGCCAAAATCACATGGTCAGATGTAATTTGATCCAATTTCGCGAAAACGCTTTTTTTCACTTCCAAATCTTCTATAACAGCTTCAATCACAATATCAGCCTGTTTAAAATCCTCCAAATTTGTCGTAACTTGAATTCGTTCCAAAACTTCCTTTTTTTGCTCTTCGGTCATTTTTCCTTTTGCAACGCTTTTTTCCATAAATTTATTTATTCTTGATAAGCCGTTATCAAGAAATTTTTGTTCGACATCATGCAAGATAACTTGAAATCCTGAAATGGCGGCCAAATTGGCGATGCCGCTTCCCATCGAGCCTGCTCCAACTACCCCGACTTTAGATATCGTCATAGTCACAACTCCTTTTAAAAACATAACTTTATTAATATTCTGTAAATTATTATAGAAAATATAAAATGAAATAAACACCTACAAAATACGGAAAAAGCTTCTCTTCTATCAACAATTTTGTGGAAAAAACGCTGTGGCGCTTTTATATTCTTTCAGTTGTTTTTGAATAATACAGGTCATAAAGCTTATAAGCCATCATCATATTAAATCGATGATCAGCATCATTTAAATCAATTTCCAGCAGCGATTCAATCTTTTCAAGACGATAAAGAAGGGAGCTTCGATGAATAAACAGCTCTTCTGCCGAATTTTTAATATTTCCGTTGTTATAAAGGAACGCTCGCAGCGTATGGAATAAATCCATACTTTTCCCTTCCGAATAATTCAATAACGGTTCAAGATGCCTTTTGATGAAAAATTCCACCGCTTCTTTATTATCTAAATGATGTAAAATAGTGTAAGCACCCAATTCCTCAAACAAAGCAAACCCTTTGTGGCGAAACCTGTGAAACACGACATTCAAAGCTTGGATAGCCTGCTGATAGCTAATATAATAATCATTTAAATTTTCAGTTTTACCGCCGATCCCCATGAATACTTGGCATTCAATATTGCCTTCTCGAACCCAATTTTTTATATTTCTATAAAATACTTTCCAATAGTTTTTTGGATGCTTGCCTTCTTCTTTTACCGGAACAATCAATATATAGTTTCCATCGTTTGTCGCCATGATAATTTCTTTGCTGAAACGGGAAATTTGTGTTTTCAACTGGTCCCAAATCAATGTTTTTTTAGATTGTTGAACAAGCAAATTACTGTTTTCCGTTTCCTTCTCATCTAATAAAATCGACAACACCGCTAATCGGTGCTGATGAAATAAGTTCCATTGGAATAAATTCGCATATTGTAAAATCCGCTCTTGATCCTCTATACGTTCCACAAGCAATTTGCTGACAAAACTATCCTTTACCTGCTCTTTTGTATCCAAAACAAGCTTCTGCTTGATAAATTGGATCGAACAAATATTTCTTGCCAAATCAATTGTCAGCTGATCAAATTCATCCATGTCATTTTCGCCAATTTCGACAGCCAAAAACCCAAGCAAATTTCCTCCGCCGTTCACCTTCCACAGCCGGAAATGAAGCTCTTCCCCGTCATCCAATTGGATGTGGAGTTTCCTTCCGTTTTCTATCAATCTCTCTTTATTTCCGCTGCCCATCAGCCTTTCTACATCTTTATTTGATAAATCATAATGATGGAAGGAACAAGAAATCGGCCTCATAAAACGGTCGAACAAAAGGACGGATTTGGAAAAAAGACTTCTTAAAGCAGACGTAATACCGTCAAAATTGTCATGTTCAACTGTTTCTTTCACGAGGGCGTGCTGATAATCAAGCAGAAAGTAAAGACGTTCTTTATGCTCCTTTTCGTTTTTATATAAACGGGCATTTTCCAAAATAGCGGCAATATGATTGGAAAGCAGCTTTAATATCTCCAAATCATCTTCATTAAAAACTCCCTTTTGTTTCTCTTCTACATGAAGCACACCGATTGTTTTCAAATCAAATATTAATGGAACGGTCAGTTCAGACCCGCCTGGAGTATCCAAAAACGGAAAGTATTCCTTTAAAACATAATTTGTTTCAATATTAATCCGTTCCGGTTTTTCAAATGGACCATAGGATGGAGGCTGAAAAATAAAATGATTTTCTTTTTCGTTATATAAATAAATACAAGCCATCCTTGCATTAGTTCCTTTTCCGGCGCGTTCCACAAGTGTTTCAATATTTTTTTCAAGCGGCACATCAAGCGACAAATTTTTGCTGATCCACTCGATCCCTTCGATTTTTTTAATTTGTGCTTCTTTTTGTTTTGCCATTGCAATTGCAACAGCTACATCTTTGCCGAATTCATCAAAATGTGCCTTCATATCCAACAGAGGTACGTAGTCAAGATAGGCAATAATGCAAAAGCCCAAGCTGCTCATATCGTCTTTGAGAGGAACTGTAAACCACGTTTTTACTTTTTCTTTTTTCATTAAATTGGTAAACTGACAGTCGCCTGCTTGCTCTGCTTTATCATATGTTAAGCTTTGGTGAAGGAGATTCGGCGAACAGTTTTGAACCTGCAGCGGAAAGGATTCCGTTATTTTCTGCAAATCTCCGCTCCAAACTTTCAAACTCAGCTCCTCTCCCTCTTGTAAAATGATGCCGACAAAATCACATGAAAACTGGGAGCGGAAGGAATCAGCCAAAAATTGCAATGCCTCTTCCTCCGTATCAATTTTCACTAGATGTCTAGCCGTTTTTCGCAAATGATTTTCAATCTTTCTCATTAATTTTTCCCGTTTTGATTCTGTCAAAGAGGACTCCTCCTTTTTGAAGAAGCTTGTGTCAATATTTCAAAAAATGAAAAACATGCTATAATTCAATTTAAACAAAAACAAATGCTGCGTACAAATTTTATTTGAAAAATGAAAACGTTGATGGTAATTTGTTAAATAGCTGTGGCTTTATCCACGCTTTTAAAAATTTTGCTACGATCTTTTGCGAGGATGGTACAAATGATCAATATTCTTGTCACACTGAATTCAAATTATATTCCCCCGCTGAAAGTTATGTTAAATTCATTATTCCAAAATAATATTGAAGAAAAATTTTCGATATATATCATGTATTCAAATATTTCCGATCAAGATTTACACGAATTGGATCAATTTGTAAAACGTCATAACCAAAGTTTATATCCAATATACGTAGACCCTAAGCTCTTTGAAGATGCACCCGTTTTTCGCCATTATACATCAGAAATGTATTATCGATTAGCTTCCCATCAATTTTTGCCAGACGATTTGGACCGAATTCTGTACCTTGATCCCGACATCGTTGTAATCAATCCCATCAAAGATTTTTACTATAGTGATTTTGAAAATTGCTTGTTTATTGCTTCTGAACATACACATTCTACAAAAGTTGCCAACCTTTTTAATAAATTAAGGCTTAAAACCCCGAATGCGAAAGGATATTTTAATACGGGCGTTTTGCTTATGAATTTGGAACGGATTCGGAAAGAAGTGAAATTGGAAGATATCTATGCATTTATTAATGAAAACCGTTTAAAGCTTGTCCTTCCTGATCAAGATGTGCTCAATGCTTTATACTGGGATAAAATTAAACCTGTTGATTGTTATCGATACAATTATGATGCAAGATATTATGAAATTATTAAATTGCTTCCAAATGCAAAGCATGGGATGGAGTGGATAAAAGAGAATACTGTTTTTATCCATTATTGCGGGAAAGACAAGCCTTGGCAAAAAAACTATAAAGGAGAGCTGGGAGCTTTTTATAAAAAGTACGAAATACTATAAAGAGCGGCAAAAAACATTTATCATCACATCTCCGCGTTAATAAAAGGGGCTTGTCTAATAAGTCGTTTTTTCGGCTTATTGACACCCCTTTCTTACATTTAGTCAAGTACTTTTTTAAATTCTTTTGGAGATATGAATTAATGTTTTAGAAAACGTTGATATATCGACGTTAATGATTTTTTGTTTTCAATGGGGATTTGACTTTCTGGACGGCTCTTTTTGACTAAAACTTTCCTGACTTAAAAATGGAAAATAACAGCCACAAAAACATGAGCGTTGCTACGCCAAAACCGATTTCAATCGCTGGAATTTTCCAAAGCAGTGTTGATTGCCTTCCCATTGAAGAACCAATAATAATCCCTACCATAATAATACTGAATGCCAATAGCACGATGCTGAACGATAACCGATTGCTGATGCGGTCAAGTTTTTTCAGAAAAAGATCTAATTCCGGAATCGTGATCTCATGGCGGAGTCTGCCCCGCTTCATTAAAGAAGCGATCTCTGCTACATAAGCTGGAAAATCCATTAGCAGTTCTGTATAATCTGTTACGTGTTTCCATGCATTTTCAGCGATATACTTCGGATGCAAGCGCTCCTTTGCCAGCCGGCGACCAAAAGGCTCAGCAACATCGATAATTCTAAAATCTGGATTCAATTTTTCGACCACGCCTTCAACCGTCAAAAGCGTTTTTCCTAATAGTGTTAAATCAGAAGGGATTTTGATGGAATGTTTGAAAGCTGCTCGAAAAAGGTCGTTCACAGCTTCACCGATGCTGACTTGGTGTAACGGAACACCGTAATACTTTTCCCGTAAATCTTCGATGTCCGCTCTCAATTGCTTTAAATCGATATCTTCAGGAACGATGCCCATGCGCAAAATGGCTTTCATGACGCCATCCGTACTCTGCCTCATTAAAGAAATCACTAATGATGAGAAATGATGCTTCATGTCCGATGTAAGCCGGCCGGTCATTCCGAAATCAATGAAGGCAATGATTCCGCCCTGCTTAATGATGACATTTCCAGGATGGGGATCGGCATGAAAAAAACCATCTATAAATATTTGCCGGAAAATTTCTTTTGATAAAATTTCTGTAATATGATCCAAATGGTATCCATTTGTTTTTAGTTTTTCAATCTCATTTAGTTTAATTCCTTCTACATATTCCATTGTTAATACTCTTTTCGTCGAGTACTCCCAAAACACTTTCGGAATGTAGACAGCTTGTTCATTTGCACTCTGTTTAGAAAATTTGTCTGCATTTCGGGCTTCAATGGTATAATCGAGCTCAGCACGAAGAGCCTTTGAAAACTCTTCAATCATGTCCCTGACCTGATACTTTGCAGCCCATTTTAGCCTATGCTCCGCTAATACCGCTAAATCTTGAAGAATTTCTAAGTCCGTTTCAATCACATTCGAAATATGAGGGCGTTGAATTTTTATAGCCACTTTTTCACCCGAATGCAAAACGGCTTGATGAACTTGTCCTATTGAAGCAGCAGCTAACGGAGCATGATCAAAGTGCCGAAAAATTTTTTCTATTTCACCGCCCAATTCTGATTGAACAATCTCACGCACCTCATCAAAAGAAAAAGGCGGAACTCGATCCTGCAATTTTTCCAATTCACTAATAATCTCCTCCGGCAGCAAATCAGGACGGGTGCTCGCAATTTGACCTAATTTTATAAATGTCGGGCCTAATTCTTCCAATACAAGCCTTACCCGTTCACCTATCGTTTTGGAATGATGCTCAGTTTTTCTGCCAAAAAAAGCTTTTTGCGGCAAAGAAAGAAATTGCGAAATACCCATTTCCTCTACGACGAATCCAAATCCATTGCGAATTAAAGCAGACGCGATATCCCGATAACGGCCAATATGCCGCATCCTTTTTCCAACCACTTTACCGCCTCCTCAACAACAAAGGACCTTTTAACAGGTCCTCTTTTACTCATCTTCCTTTTCCAATTTGCGAATCTTTTCTTCCAGTTCTCGGATATCCTCCTTCGTTGCTATATCTAGTTTGTTGATCACCTGAGCCACTTGCTCTCGAACAAGACGCTGCAGTTCAGTTTTTTCTTCTTCACCGCGCTTGATTAGCTGGTTAAAAACTTCTTTTGATTCTTCAATCGATATCTCGCCTTTTTTCACGAGTTCATCTACAAACTTTTTCACTTGTTCTTTGCTTGCTACAGCTAAACCAAGTCCGAACGCCAATCCCTTTTTGAATAAATCCATTATGCTTGCCCTCCATTTCTTTCGAATTTCAACACGAGGCTTTATCCTTGTTATCACCTTAATCTTCTATTTTATTCAGTAAAATTCCTTCACTTTCTTTTCGAAGTGTAAAACAACAACCACATCTTATAAAATTCGGCTATTTTTGTTATTTCGTCACATCTTCCAGCTTCGCTTCTGTTACTTGCTGCAAATCTTTGACGCTGAGCTCCATTTGCACGCCGATTTTGCCCCCGCTGACAATAATATGCTCGTGTTCCAATGCAGTTGAATCGATAATCGTCGGGTAATGTTTCTTCATGCCGATCGGCGAACAGCCTCCGCGGATATAGCCTGTCCATTTTTGTAAATCTTTTACTGGCAGCATTTCGATTTTTTTCTCTCCTGTTATTTTCGCAGCTTTTTTTAAATCTAATTCTGCCTCAACAGGGATGACAAATACATAAATGTTGCCGGCGCTGCTCTTAGCAACTAATGTTTTATATACTGATTCAGGGCTTCTGCCAATCATTTGTGCAACAGAAATCCCATCAACCTTCCCCTTTTGGACATCGTAAGTAATCACGTTGTATTGTATTTTTTCTTTATCAAGAATTCGCATTGCGTTTGTTTTTGTGTTCATTGTTTATACCTCTCCAAAAGCAGAATATTTTAGGATGAGCGATGTGATGAAAAATATAAATGGACGGCATCTCCAATACAGGCTGTTGTGTCTCAATCGTTAAACAGTTCACTTAACACCTTTTTTCTATTTTCGAGAAACCGCCTAGTAATAATATAATGCATAGTTTCTTCATATTTTACTTCCTTTAGCGGATGTTCATCAAAATTTAAGATTTGGGCATTTGGATAGCCGAGTAAAATGGGAGAATGAGTAGAAATAATAAACTGCGCATCGTTTTCCAAATCTTTTATGATTCTTAATAAAGTCAGCTGTCTAGCAGGTGAAAGTGCTGCTTCAGGCTCATCCAACAGATAGATCGCTTTTTTTCCAAAACGATTTGTTAAAAGTGAGAGAAAAGCTTCCCCGTGCGACTGTTTGTGAAGAGAACGGCCTCCATAATAAGGGAGACTTTCAGGAATTGTATCGAGATACGACGCAAAATGATAAAAGGTCTCAGCTCGCAAAAAAAACCCGTTCGTCACTTTTGGCATCCATGACAGCCGTATGTATTCCCCAAGGGCCGCATCGGAAGCATCTACATGAAAATTATTGTTTTTGCCTCCTCCGGCTGTATTAAAGCCACACTGATAAGCTATTGCCTCAAGGAGCGTTGATTTTCCGGAACCGTTTTCCCCGACAAAAAAAGTAATATTGGAACGAAACGAAATGGATTTTAAATTTTTTATTGCAGGAATCGAAAACGGGTAGCTATTTAAATCAATATCTTTATTTCTTAAAATTTCGAGGCTTTTCAAATACATTGAATTCATCTCCAAAGTCGTTCGTATTTTCATATTCACTGTGCACGTTTCACATAAAATAAACAACTGCCGATTGCTTGATGTTTTATGGAAAAAATTTTTTGGAATATTGCGACCTTTGAAGTTGATCGCTTTGAAAATCATCAAATGTTGTATTCCGACTTCCAAATTTCTGCATTCATTGAAAAAGTTTCATTATAAACGAAACGGGCGATGGAGATTTTCGTCTCAACGCTGCATATTTTCTTAGTTTTTGATAAATATGTCGCAAAAACTTATTGTTTACAATTAAAGCTCGCCAACGAATAAATGATTTTTGTATGGTGGCCATTGATTCGAAAAAGTGTTTTTTCCTATCTGATCATCGTCTTGTAAATATGATAATTTTCGTCATCAAAACAAACGAACAATATTGATTGAATGCTTCGGATGAATTGATTTTGAATACACTCCTTAACGGTCTCTAAAGCAATTTGGGCCGCTTCATGCTTTGGAAAACGATAAACACCAGTACTGATATTTGGAAATGCGATCGTTTTCACGAAATGCTCTTCCGCAAGCTTTAAGGAGTTTATGTAGCAATTTCTTAGCAACTCCCTTTCTTGATAGGCTCCGCCTTTCCATACTGGTCCGACAGTATGAATAACGTATTTGGCGGGCAAATTTCCTGCAGTAGTAATAACTGCTTCCCCGGTCGGACATCCTCCTGTTCTTTCCCTGATCTTTTTGCATTCCTCCATAATCTCCGGCCCGCCTGCTCTATGGATCGCGCCGTCGACACCCCCGCCTCCCAAAAGTCCGTTGTTAGCCGCATTAACAATCGCGTCAACAGTACACTTTGTAATATCGCCTTTTATTACCTCCAATTCAGTATCGTTAATAACGATTTTCATTAATATCAACCTCCGTTTTTATACAAATATGAATTTGTATACTGACAGTCAGCTCCTAGTTACGGAAACCCTATTAGACGATACTTTAAACCTTATTGTGTTATATCCACGATCGTTTTTTGAACGAATTTGAACAATTCAATGATGTCTCAATTGTGCGACCTTTAGGAGTTTTCATATTGACATCATACAACCATTTCTTCTTTGTCTTATCATAACAAATATAAATCGGAAAATACATATAAGACCAACTGTTACAATAAAGCTTGCATATTTTTTTACCACACAAATCAAACTATAAATACTTTTAAAAATAAATTGCGGAGGACATGAAGTGAGACGTGCTATAAACAGTTTAAATGAATTTTTAAAAGGAAATTATATGGCAATTCACGCTTATAATGAATATATAAATCGTGCTAAGCAACCGGAACTTAAATTACTGTTACAACAGTTACAGCAAAATCATCAGCAACATGCGATGGAGATAACGAAAAGAATACAAGATCTTGGCGGAAAACCAGTTGATCATCCTGGAATCAAAGGGAAAAGTATGGAGATATTTAAAATGTTAACAGACCACAACAATGAACCGGACCATATAGTAAAAGATGCACTAGCTGGTGAAAAACGTGGTATTGAAATATCACAGAACATTGTAAATGGAACTTTAGATGACCAAAGCTACAGACTTGTTCAACAAATTTTAGATAAAAACATAAAACATCTTGACCTTTTGAATCAGGCTTTACATGACATACAAAAAAAAAAGCCGATTGATACAATCGGCTAAAATGTGTGTACAATGATAATGTCATATACCCGTGGTGCTAGATAAAATCTCGAGACATAAAAACAGCCCTTGCATAAGGATCTCCTTTAAAATGAAAGTGCGAACAAACATTCAAAAGGAGAAGTTCCATGCAAGAGCACTTTCATTTTACAATAAACCAAGCAAAAATTCAAAAGCAATATACCGCGATCTTATTCGTTGTATCAGCACAACTGTCTTGTATTCAGATGTATTTGCAACGTCGAAATCGTCATTTGTTGAAGCAAGAGGATGAGGTTATCATCGCCATTCACGTTCTTGGAAAATTGCTGGGTTTTACTTCGGAACGGGCTTGGCATCGATTTGTCATTGGAAACCTGTTCACCAAGGAAAAGTTCCTAGAGCGCTCTCGATACAACCGTCGATGCCGTTCTTTGCGTTGGGCGATCAAATGGATTCGTCACCAACTCGCCAAACGTGGACAACATCACGCTTATGCGGTAGTGGACAGCTTACCCATTGAACTCTGCCACCACGCACGAATGTATCGCGTCAAACGATTTCAAGGAATCGCAGATATTGGGTATTGTGCATCCAAAAAGATGGTTTACTATGGGTTTAAGCTTCATCTTCAGATTACCGACCAAGCGCTTCCGATGGGATATGTCCTGACCGAGGCATCCTGCCACGATCGGACAGCTGCGGAAACAGTGATGACTCAACTTCCTCATCCGTATACACTTGGCGACAAAGGATATGTGAGCCAAGCCCTGCAAAAGAAGCTGTACGATGAATACAAGATCGCTTTTTGGACGCCTGCCCGAAAAAATCAACGTGTGGTGCAATCAAAAGAATGGAAACAATGGATGAAGTGAAAACGCAAAATCGTCGAAACCGCGTTCTCGGTTTTAGTGGATTCATTTCGGATCACGAAAATTCGCGCCAATTCGATCTCTGGATTTGAAACGGCGCTTGATGCCATTTTATTGGCCTATTCGCTCGTTGTTCTTGGGCTAGTTGAGCGTTGACGCTCAACTAGCACCATGGGTAATGTCATATACATTTTTGTAGGTTATTTCTCTTTTGCAAGAATTTAGGAGGTAAAAGCCAACGGATAAATGTAAACCATCTTAACTAACCGAATTTCATTTCTCCTCCCGGTGATCTTCATTCTTTATGAAAAGTGAACATCTTTAAACATGATCAACTGCTTATGAAGAATGAACTTGCTTTGTCTCCCCAAGTTTTCTTTTGCGAATGGGAATTAGGATCAAAGTAACGAAAATTGTCATGATCGCTAAGGTTACGGCAGAATAAAAGAGTCCATTGTAACCATCTTGTGCTGCCATTAAGGTGATTTGATCGACACTCGATTGGATCACTTCTTTTAACCCTGGATCTTTGACTTGATTGATGATTCCCAGCATCTGATTTTCGGAAAATTCCCCAGATGACGTACCAAATTGTTGAGATAGTTGGTAAAACTCCTTCATGGCTTCCGAACTTAAACTCGTCCCTCCTATCTTTTCCTTTAGTATAATAGGAAAATGGGATTTAAATAACTCGGGAATGTGATTGAATCCCCTAGCGATGAAACCTGCGTAGATCGTTGGAGCGAGGGTCATACCGATTTGTCGGCTTAACGATAAGGTAGAAAGTGCGGAACCTTTATCCGACTTCAGCGTTTCTGTCGCTAAAATATTTAACGGGGCACCGAGAAGTATTCCCATTCCCAAACCTGCAACCGACGAAGAAATAATGAACTGCCATTTTGAATCAATCCATGTCGGGAACAAGAGAAAACCGATGGAAGTTATGATTCCCGATAATATCACCGCTGAAATTGGTCCTCTTTTATCAACGAATGCTCCACCCATAGATGCACCGATTCCCGCCATTATTGCAAGGGGTGTTAACCAATACCCGGAATTTTCTGACGCAATCCCGAGCACTTGTTCTGTAAATGCCGGGATAAAAATCATGGCTGCCAGCAACGCCCCAGAGAAAGTCCCTATTAATAAAGTTAAAAGGTACGTAGGTTGTTTTAACAAACGATAAGGAAGAACAGGGTCGCCGCCATTTCTTTCGAGTTTGCTTTCATGAAAAATCAAAGCAATGAAAAGAACAATCCCCGATAAAATAAAACCATACACATTTGGGCTCAACAAGCTGTCTACAAATTCGACACCTTCGATATTCGTCAATCCATACATGATTCCTAAAACGGAAAGAGATAGTAAAACCGTTCCGAACAAATCGAGACGCCCAGTTTCCGGGTCTTTCGTTTCTTCTAATTTTACCCATCCAAAGATAATTAAAAATATCGCTATCGGGACATTGATAAAAAATAATACATGCCATTTACCTGTTAAATCTAATAACATGCTGCCAATATTCGGTCCCAAAACGGCGGCAATCCCATTCATTCCACCCAACATTCCAAGGGCTTTTCCTTGTTTTTCAACCGGCATCGTACTTAGTACATGTGAACTACCGATAATGAAGATTCCCCCTCCACCAAGAGCCTGTAAGAATCGAGCACTTAAATAAAAAATAAAATTTGGGCTTAAAGCAACAAGTAAAGATCCCAAACCAAACAAAGCAATTTCAACAATAAATAATTTTTTTCGTCCATATCGATCCGATATTTTTCCGATGATCGGGACACTGATAGCTAATCCTAATGTATAAAGGGTAACTCCCCATGCCCCCCAATTAGCAGAAACTTCGAACGAATTGTTAATCGTTGTCAGTGCAGCACTAATGATTCCATTATCTAAAGCAGCCATAAACACGCCAATTGTAAATAATATCATTGCCCATGTTTGGCTAGATGCTTTTTCTTTCAAATAAGTCACTCCCTTACTTTAAAAATACAATAAATAACTATAGTTACGCCATGTAAATTACACAACAATTGTCATCTAAAAAAAACAACAAACAAGTATCCCTTTTGCTATATGAAACTGTTTTTTTGGGAGTATCTTGCTTTGTTTTCTGATAAATAAACTCGACAAAGATGCGTCCCTTCTAGTTAAAGTCGCTGTTGGATTTCTCGTCATACTGTACACATAAACTAATAAAACTAGAATCCAATACCGTTTCACCGCCCAACGCCTGCTAATACGGTACCCATCGGGCTTAGTGGTCTTTCGCTTGATGGAAAAAGAATCGATCGACCAACGTCGACATAGTAGCGCAAAGATGTCTTTGTTACATAGCTTTCGATCGGTACTCAAAACGCAATGAAGATTGTCAAGCGTCATGGTTGATCGTCTTTTTAAGCAGAGTAGCACCACGGCATATCTGATACTTTTGTGCGCCCCTTCGTAGCGGTCAACGCGATAACGTTCTTCTCCCACCATGGACGAGATGAGTGTCTTTCAAAGAGAGTGGTCAAACTCCTTTGCCTGAACCGCCATGTCTTTTGGATAAAAAACGATTGGTCTTGAGCGTTGCAATCACGTGGAATCTTTTTTTCAAGCAAGCTTCCATGAGCGTTTGAGATTGATACCAAGAGTCCATTAGCACATAAACGGGACGGTTCACATCCAAAGAAGAAGGCATTTCAACCGCAAGTTTCCACTTTTTTCCCCAGCCGTATTGTCGTAGGGGCGAAACACGAAAGAGAAAGTCTTGAGTCATCACATGAACCGTGAGCCAAGCGAGAGAATGTACCCAGATTAACTATTTATCGGCGTGAGAATCATTCCAATCAACATCCTTGAATGATATGCTTTGTCCGTGACGAAGGATTTGTTTTTTTTTGCCAAATTGTATCGTCGAGCGAAACAAAAATGGATTGATTTTCATGTTTAGCAATGCGTTCAATGCGATGAAGCATCCCCTACTGATACTGAGTTTGCGAAGTAATGTCTCTTCATTCCAGGTTTTTTTGAGAAAAATGGCTAAGTGTCGAGCGATGATTCGGTGAAAGTTCCCAGGTAGTGATCAGTAAATGTTTTAGAAAGCCTTTCATAATCATCGCATCTTCAAGATGAACGGAATGCTTCATGATAGGTTTTTAATAAATAAAGTGCCAATGTGCTAATCTATTCATAAGACATGAACCTTCTTGTATAAATGGTTTGTTGGCACATCTATTTTAACCAAGGAGGCGGGGGCATGCCTATTTTCTTATTTGGATGTAAATATTTGTTAGATAATTTGCTCACCTACAGATTATGTAGTTCATTTGCCCATCTACAGTAAAAAGTAAAATTACTAGCACACTGCTTTGATATTTTATGAATAAACTGTAACAATCGATAAAAGAGCTTGTCAAGTTACCCTATTAATCTACTACGAAAAGTACATAAATGGTTTCAATTTCTTCTGTTTCCCCCTAGTTTGTATATTCTTTCCTCAAACAGTAATTACAATGTTCTTTTTAGAATGTATGTGCCATCTCACCAGTATTCTCTTCTCGACTATTTGAAGCATTTTGGGCTTACCAAATAAGGATATATGCCTTTACTCTCTATAATAAAGTTGCGAACGGGCTAGTACCCGTCATATCAAGTGAAGTAGAAATCCTTCAGCTCTGAGGAGTAATTTTGTATATCACACCCCTTTTTATGGAAAATGTCTTAGTTACATTGAATTTTTTGTCAATTTGTTTTTCCGCTTCTACAGTAAAAACGACCCGAAAATCTTTTATTTCTTTTTTAAATCGTCAATACCAATAAAAAACGTACATTTAATATACATTAAATAGAATGGAGATTACAGCAACTTTACTGGAGCAACGGACATGATTGCCTGCCGATGTTTTACACATCTCCTTCTTGACAGAAGAATCACGCCCGCAGAGGCTCATTGTCGAGTGTCACTGCCTTACCACACTTATACGGACAGGAACTTCATGAAAAAATTTGTGTTCAAAAATCTGACTTATATCCATAAATCTTACATTGCTGAACTGTTGTTATTATGTATGCTGCTGTACACGCATGTATTTAGAAAAAAACATTTTTTTCAATTTGTATTCTGTATCATTTGACTGCTTATCACTTATGCGTACCTTTACTATGATTCCTACATAATGACGGTATGCGAATCAATCAAATGAATCGATATTTAGGGACTCCTCCGAAACAACAATGCCATCATTGTCAGCATACACATACGCATTTGGGGTCCAGCGCACTTCACCAAATTCAAGTGCGACATCACGGCTTCCTTTCCCTTCTTTTTTACTTTTAACCGGACAGGTGCCGAGTGCCTTTACCCCAATCGGCATCGTCGCAATTTCAGCGGAGTCGCGTATACATCCATTTATAATCACGCCAGATAATTCACGTTCACATGCAATCTGAGCTAAACGATCTCCTAAAAGCGCGCAGTTTCGTGAACCTTTTCCATCCACAACAAGAACTGAACCTTTTGGGATCGTTTCTAGAGCTTGACGAACTAGCACATTATCTTCAAACACTTCAACCGTTGCAATTGGACCTGAAAATTTCTTTTTTCCCCCATAACTGATAAGCGGCAATTTACAAACTTGAAGCTTTTCTAAATATTGATCGCATAAATCAGCAGTTTTCATGATGAATTCTCCTTTCCCATCTATGATTGATACAAAAATATATTTTGACAACCAAGAAGTAAATCCCTTTCAAATTGAAAAAATAATCAAAGGTCAAGATTCGCGCTCGCTTTTCGTTGTTTGGCCGGGCTTGCTGGATACTAGCCGGCGCAACACAAAGCCAAACTCTTCTCTATTGCACTTAGTGATTCATTAATTCTTTCTTTAAAATATTTCGATGCATTAGCATTGCATAAATATAGTTAGAATTTTCTGTTAATTATTTTTTGTGAATTTGTGCCAAAAAGACAAAACCTAAAGAAAGGTGGCACTGCCCATTTGGTAAATATATACAGTTAAACCAGAGCGACAACGACAAAAGGGAGATTATGGACTGGCTCGCCCATCAAATTTTCGCAACCAAACATAAGCTGGTTTCCACAGAGCTCTCTTTAACCAACGAGTAATTCGAAGTAGGGATTTCTTACTTTTCATCTCCAATTGAATGAGAACATGTAAGCAATACGTGATAAGGGCTAAGAAAATTTGATTTTGAATAGCTGTTTCACTCATTCCATAAAAGTGCTTAATTTCTACGTGTTGCTTGAGCCATTTGAAAAAGAGTTCAATAGCCCAGCGAGATCGGTAAATATCACTTATCTCTTCTGGTTTTAAATCAAATCGGTTGGTGATGAAACGAAGTAAGTTCCCTTTTGTGTCCATAACTTCTAGTAGACGATAGACATTTTCAGTACGATTTTGTGTGGTACCAATGTAGACCATTTTATCGGATAGAACGTGACAATCATCAGGAAGTGAAAATGTATAGACTTCACGAATGACTGCGTTTTTCTTCAGTCTTGAAACGAAGAAATAGCCATCATCTGTCATCCGGTCAAAACGTTCATAGTCCACATAACCGCGGTCAAACACATACATGGCTTCTTTATCATCCACTAGGACTTCGAGTTGATTTCGGTCATGTTCTTTTGCTGTCGTAATCACTGCTTTTTCAGGATAGACGGTGTCTTTATCCATGAAAACGAGCCGTAAGTGTAGCTTTACACCAGCTTTTGTTTTACGGAATTTTGCCCATTTATAATGGGTCAAATTCAACGGGAGTGTACTTGAATCAATGATTTTCAGTGGCATATTCTTTCCGTTTTGATAATGGTACCGTTGAATTTTCCAAACAAGATCCAAGAACAAATTTGCAAGAATTAGTGGGTTGATCTGATTGTTTTTTCGGGATAGCTGAGAGGCACTTATCGATTCAAATCCGAGTGCTTTTTGAAGATCTTCGTCTACAAGTGCATCACTCATTTCCTCTAAGCTCGTAAATTCGAGCAGCTGGGCTACCAATAAAAGTTTAATATAGGCTTCTGTTGTCAGCTTTTTTGTGTAATAGTCCTGTTTCAATTCTTTGACTTGTTCGCTAAGTTTTTGAATATTTATGGGTGAAACCCATTTACCAAATGATGAAATTAGTGTATTCTTGTCCATAACGGTTATCCTTTACGATTGGATTTGGACAGGAACCACCTGTACTTCCATTGTAAAGGATTTTTTTGTTTTGAAATCAATAAAAAATTGAACATTCTTAGCATTTTGAATCATCAGATTTAATTACTGCAATGCTAGTGATTTCGATGAACTCCCCCCTCCCACTTGCTTAGAGGCGGGCTTCATGTAACCGTTTTAATGATATGAAAAGGACTGAGCCGTCAAATCTGTTCCACTTAGACAGCCGCAATTCTTCCTTTCCATACAATTTCAAAATTTAAATCAATTTTTTCAAAAAATATATTGATTCTAACGTTACGTCAGGTTTTAAGATAAAACTAAGAAGGAGAGAAGCTATCCAGCAATCCTGATTCAAAATGGCCCGAACGTAAAGGAGAGATTCGTTGTGGAGAATTTTGAAAAAAATCAAACTTCATGGCAAAATTTTAAAAAGTTGATAAAAATGGCTAACCCTCCTTTCTGGATTTTTGTTGCGGCAATCGTATTAAGTCTTTTGGAAGCAGCTACAGGATTAGTCGTTCCGATCTTTACACGGGATTTGATTGATCGTTTTTCAACTTCAAGTATTGAAACTCATTTAATCTTTTTATTGATTGCAGTTTTTATTCTTCAGTCAACTACATCAGGCTTCTCCTATTATCTTATGTCTTATATTGGCGAATATATTGTGGCAAAAATCCGTTCAAAGCTTTGGAACCATGTGCTGTATTTGCCGATACCTTATTTTGACCGCCATGAATCTGGAGAATTGATGAGCCGCATAACACAGGACACTTATACAGTAAAGTCGCTCGTGACCGAGCATTTAGCTAATTTCGTTTCAGGAATTGTTACGGTCTTAGGGGCTGTCGCTATTTTAATTATCATTGATTGGAAAATGACGCTCATTCTGTTTATTTTTGTACCGCTTGCTATCGTATTGGTTCTTCCACTTGGACAGAAAATCTATAAAATTTCCATGCAAACCCAAGACGAAATGGCCACTTTCAGCGGCAATCTAGGCCGCGTGCTGAGCGATATCCGGTTGGTAAAATCAAACATTGCCGAACCTGTCGAAAAACAAAACGGAAATCAAAAAATTCAGCAGTTGTTCCGATTCGGCTTGAAGGAAGCAAAAATCCAAGCGATTATTTCACCTTTAATGACAACGATTATTATGGCGGTGTTAGTCGTCATTATCGGCTATGGAGGAATTCGTGTTGCCAGAGGGGAATTATCCGCAGGTTCGCTCGTTGCCATCATAATATATATGGTGCAAATTATTGTACCTTTTAGCCAAATGGCAGGATTTTTTACAGCTTTCCAAAAGGCAATGGGTGCGACAGAACGAATTCAGCAGCTTTTGAATACAGAAACAGAACATAATAATGGAAATACAAGAATTGATGTTCATAAACCAATCGTGTTTCAAAACATCTCGTTTGCTTATGAAAAAGGAAAAACGATTTTGCAAAACGTTCATTTTGAAGTGAAGCCCGGCCAAACCGTCGCGATCGTCGGACCAAGCGGTGCTGGTAAAACAACTATTTTTTCCCTTATTGAACGGTTCTATCAGCCAACAAACGGGGCAATAAAATTAGGGAATACCGACATTCGCGAATTTCCGCTTTTTGAGTGGCGCCAACAGATCGGTTACGTTTCTCAAGAAAGCCCGATTATGTCTGGCACGATTCGTGAAAATATTTGCTACGGGCTAAATCGTACAGTCAGCGAAGAAGAAGTGAGAAAAGCCGCGCAATTGGCTAATGTAGATGAATTCATCGAACAAATGCAAGACGGCTATGAAACGGAAGTCGGCGAAAGAGGGATCAAGCTATCCGGTGGGCAGCGTCAGCGCATTGCCATCGCGAGGGCACTGTTGAGAAATCCAAAAATTCTTCTGCTGGATGAAGCTACATCCAATTTAGACAGCAACTCCGAGCAAAAAGTGCAAAACGCTCTCCTTCATCTTATGAAAAATCGTACAACATTTGTCATCGCCCATCGACTTTCAACTATTATTAATGCAGATTTAATCATCGTCCTCGAAAATGGTAAAATTACCGGTCAGGGAACACATAATGAGCTGTTGCAGTCCCATCCGTTGTATCAAAAGCTTGTCAGCCGACAAATGCAAAATTTTGCTCCCGCCAACGATTAAGGCGGGAGCCGCATATAATTTACAAATGGAAGCTGACCGCTTAAGCCCGTTTCCGCTCCATAATGTTGATCCCTAACCCCATGAACACAACAGCCATCAAGAATAGGATGCTCATCGGATAGAGCAAATCGCTGAATGAGTAGCCGTAAACTACCGCCCCTTTTAACAGGTCCATTCCATACGTAACGGGGACAAATTTTGAAAGCAAGAGAAGTGCATCCGAAGAAACAATTTCCAGCGGCCAATAAGCTCCTCCGAGCATCGCCATGCTGACAGAAACAAGCGGAAGCACCGCATGAAACTGCTGCTCATTATTGACAATTCCTACTATAAAAATTGATATTGCGACAATTGCCAGTACATAAGGGATGAGCAATACGAGCACAAACCAAAATTTATCGCTGAAATCTACATCAAACACAAAGTGAAAGACTGCAAAAATAAGCGCCACCTGAATATAGCCGGTTGCAAAACTGTAAATTAAATTTCCGGTATACATCTCCCATTTTTTGACCGGCGACAAAATCATTCGATCCCAAATGCCGTTTCGCTTTTCCATTAATATATTGAAAACGTTGTACGCAATCGTATAAATGACAAAAAATAAGACACTGCCGAAAATCGATTGCATTTTGCTGTTGATGATAACAGTTTCATCCGCACGGAAATGTTTTGTCTCTACGGTAAACACCGGATCGTTTTTCGCTTCCGCAAGCGATTTTGCCACTTGCTTTGCGCTTGATTCTCCTTGTTTTTCCTTCACCTGATCGATGATCGACTTGGATTGTAATGCTTTTGCGTAAACTTTTTGAACCGTTTGCTGAACCAAATAGCTATTGGGGGTATTGGAAGCAACGATTATGCGGAAATCGTCCTTTTTAAGCTCCACACCTGCTTCCGCCTTACCTTCGCCAACCAGCTTTTCAACTTCCTCTTTTTTCATCCTTTTAAACGAAAATAGATTATACTGCTCAAGAGAGCGAATGATTTCCTTCACTTCACTTTCAGGCAGTGCGCTGTATACTGGGACAACTATAGTCTGTTTGTTTACGGAACTGATGAGCATAGCAAAAACGACAGAAAGGATCGACACCATTAAAAATAGCCAAGGCTTCCGGATAAAAAGACGCAGCTTTGCTGTCAAAACTCCGATCACGCCATTTCACCCCTTTTTGGGAAAACTAGCAAGCTCAATACGAACATAACAAAACCGAAAAGACATAAGTATATGACAGTCCAAATAAATTGCGACAGATCATAGCCTTGCAAAATTTTTAAATAAGCTGTCATGCCGGCTCCATTTGGCGTCATATCCCCCAATTTGTGCATAAATTCCGACATTTGCGAAACCGGGAAATAGCTGCCGCCAAGAAAAGCCAAAATAGAAACGACTCCGCTTGAGAAGAAAATGGAAACATTATCTGAATTTATTCGATAGCTCAATGATGTTAAAAAGGTTCCTATTCCTCCGACTGCCACACAAAGAGCAAGCGTAACAATGATAAACGAGACGAGATCCGGCCACTTGACACTGTAAAAAACGGCTGCTAAAGCATATAACAAGGAGAGCTGAAAAAAGGCAATGATCAAGGAAGTTATGAAAATAGCAGCCATGTATAAATTTTTCGGTACATTGGCAAGCAACAAACGATGGAATGCGTTCGACTGTTTTTCTTGCAAAGCATGAGACGAAATATACGAGGCCAGATACAACACAAACATAACGCTTATGCCGACTGTATAATAAGTAAAAGAATTAATTGGCTCCCGTTTTGTCACGGTTTCCATTTCTCCCTTTACTTTTGCGACAGGCAGTTCAAGTGATTCGTTTAAGCCAGCCTGATCCAGTTTAGAAATCAAAGAATATTGCTCTTGAAATTCAGTGATGAGCTCTTGAACAAATTGGGCTGTAATTTCTTTGCCTTCGTTGACATATATACTAAGCTTCGGCTTCGTTTTCTCGCCAAATATTAAATGGTTTAACAACGTGTATGAAAAATGCTCCGGCACTTCAACAATGACTGTATATTTGTCATTTTCACGAATTTCCTCCAATTCAGAAGGCTGAAACTCTGCCATTTGTATATACGGTTCCAGCCCTTTTGAGCCTAAAATTTCTTGTTTTAAAATGGAAATAGGCATCATTTTTTCCACTTGTTTTAATAGAAATTCCTTTTCCTCATCCGGCATTTGCACGTTTTTTACGTCGTTGGCGAATTTTTCGAAGTCCTCTTGTTCATTGCCATGTTCGACAATCGCTACTTTCGCTTGAATATCCATTTTTTTGCTGTCCATTACACTTGTGAGCGCAAAACCTAAAATAGATATAAGAGTGAACGGCATTACTAATAGAAGAAGCAATTCCTGCTTATTGCGGATCATTATTAAAAATTGTTTCTTAATAAATTGTCCAATCATGATCATCACCCTTTTAATTTCGTAATGCTCTTCCAGTTAAATGAAGAAACACATCTTCCAAAGTAGGTGTTTTAATCTCGATAGATGTCAACATTGTGTTTGTTTCCTCAGCAATTTTGAACAATATGGAAAAAGCATTCGCTTCTTTTGGCGTTAATACGGTAATTACCCGATCTTGCACAGTCACGCGATTGACAACCGGATGATCACGCAGCGCTTGAATAAATGAATCGTTCACGCGCTCGACAGTAATTTGGATTGTGTTTTCTGCCGATAAAATATTTTTTATCTCCTCTTTAGTACCGGCCGCCAAAATATTCCCTTTATCCATAATGTAAATGCGATTGCATAAAAATTCGACTTCCTCCATATAATGGCTCGTGTACAATACGGTCATTTTTTTCTCCTTATTTAACCTTTTGACCGTTTCCAAAATATAATTTCTTGATTGCGGATCAATGCCGACTGTCGGTTCATCCATAATGATCAATTCAGGTTCGTGCAGCAAGGCAGCCCCGATGTTCAATCTTCTCTTCATTCCGCCTGAAAAATTTTTAACAAGATCATGCTGGCGATCCGTTAAACCGATCATTTCCAAAACTTCCTCTACCTTCTGTTTTAATTGCGAACCTGACAGCCGATAAATTTTGCCGAAAAACAGCAAATTTTCCCGCGCTGATAAATCGGGATATAATGCAATTTCTTGCGGTACAACCCCTAAAATTTTTCTGAGCTTTTCCGGCCTTTTGATGACACTTTCGTTATTCAAACGAACATCACCGCTTGTCGGCGGAATCAGAGTAGAAATAATTGAAATGGTGGTCGATTTGCCGGCGCCGTTTGGCCCCAAAAGCCCGATGATTTCCCCTCTTTCCAAAAATAAATTCACACCGTTTACAGCATGCGTTTGTTTAAACCTTTTCGTTATTTCAACAGCTTCCAGCATTTTTTATCCTCCCTCTCAACGTTCTATTTGTATATTACAGCGTCCGCACTTTCTCACATACTATCTGCAGTCACTCTTTTCACTGAAAAACTATGACTTAGGTCATACATTTACAAAGTCTCTAGGAATAGCGCTGAAAATCAGCAAACATTCCGAGTCGAAGCAAACATTTTTCAATTATGAACGCTTCATTAACATAGAGCTTTAAAATTTCACGGCATTATTTCAATACAAAAAAAGACCGGCCTAAATAGCCGATCCTAATCAAACAGCTAGCAAATATCATGTTTAATGGCATAAATAGCGAGCTGTGTTCTATCCCGCAGCCCAAGCTTATTTAAAATTTGCGTCATATGGTTTTTGACAGTTCCGATGGACAAATGAAGGTCAGACGCAATTTCTTTGTTCGTTTTTCCTTCGCCGACAAGCTTCACAATCGCCAGCTCACGCGGTGTTAAAGGAACGTTCACCATCTCTTTTTTTGGCTTTTCCAGCAGCTTCGGTACCATTTTTGCCGCTACATCTTCATGAATGGACATTCCGCCTTTCATACAGCTATGTATCGCATCAATCAGCTTTGCCGGTTCAGATGTCTTCAGCAAAAAACCGCTTGCCCCATCCTTCAACGTCTGTACGGCATATTCCTCATCATTAAACGTTGTTAAAATAAGAATTTTCGCATCAGGCCACCGCTCTTTTATTTTTTTAGTCGCTTCTACTCCGTTCATAACTGGCATGCGAATATCCATTAAAATCAGGTCTACAATTGTCTTTTCCATTATTTCGATTGCTTTTAACCCATGCTCAGCTTCCGCGACTACTTTTAATTGCTCGTCCTGTTCGATCATCATTTTCAAGCCTTGGCGGACAATGGCTTGATCTTCAACAAGTAAAATACGGATGGTCATCATTCATACTCCTTTATTGGCAAAGTCCCATGAACAACAAACTCATCATTTGTTTGAAATATGTTCAAGCTTCCTCCAGCTTCTTTCACACGCTCTTTCATATTCGTTAAACCGAAGCCTTTTTGAAACGGTTTGGCATCCGATATCCGGTTTTTTATCGTAAATTCCAAGTCACCGATCGCATTTTTTCCTAATATGATATACACTTCCCTTGATTGCGCATGCCGCATCGCATTCGTTAGCGCCTCTTGGATGACTCGGTACAAAACGACATTTTGCTGATTAGTAAGACGGGCCGATAAAACCCCTTGCTTCGTCGTAAAATGCACCATAATATGACTTTCCGATTCCAGCTTGCGAATGAGCTGAAGCACTGACGAAATCCCTTCACTTTCATCCATTTTTAGCGCCCTAACTGCATGTCTCGTTTCCTCTAAACTTTCGCGAACTAAAGATTTTAATTCTTCATATTCCTTCCTTTTCTCTTTGATCGAAAGCATCTCAAGCTGCATCAGCAATGCCGTTAATTTATGCCCGACAGAATCATGAATATCACGGGCAATTCTCGTTCGTTCTTCCAATCTGGCCGACCGCTCGTTTTCATAGCTGATACGCTTTAATCCTCTATATTCTCCCAATAGTTGTTCATACAGCTCCCTTTGTTCCTTCCTTTCAAAGATATATTCATTTAAAACAACAGAAATGAAAGTAAATATAGCAAACGCCGTCAGCCATTCAAAAGGATTAGGAAGGAATAAGGCGATCAGGATCGAAACAGAAACATGAATGACGGCAAACAGACGAAAGGGCTGTTTTTTTAGCTGAAAAATCGCTTCGACATAAAGATATAAAATTAATAAAAGAGAGGCATGATTGCCTGCAGCAGACTGAAGCCATCCCGCTGACAAAATAAAAAGATCCACGATGATGTACAACAGAAGAGTATTTTTGACAACAGGCAGAAAAAAATAGCAGCCAATTGTACAAGCACTTAAAAATACCAATAAGGTGAGATGTGCTGAATGATCCAAAAAAGCTGAAAATAAAAAGTACGTCCATAAAACGGCAAAAACGAACACTCTGAATAAAAAAGCCTTCACTGACATCCCACCCTTTGTAATCTACTATCAACCTACTGAAACTATAAAAGAATGTCAACGGCTTTTCAAAAGAAATGTCGGACATTTCTCAAATCATGTACCAATTAATTAAAATACTGAACTTCTCCCTTATTCTCTCCAAAATAATTACCCTGTGATTTTAGAATTCAACATTTCTAAATAACAACCTCTATAATTAAAGACACCGGTTTAATCTAACCGATGTCTTTAACTAAATCCTATAACTAACAATAACAATTCCTATATCTAATTAGTTAATGTAAAAACCGCATAAAAATCAATATTCCAGCGGTTTTTATAAATAAAATTTTTTCTTACTAGTATTCCATAGTATGTAAAAATATCCTCATACTCTCGAAATTACACATAATAGATATAATAATAAAATCCAGGAAAACAAAAAGGAAACTCCTTCAAAAAGGAATTCCCTTGAAAATTTACTTGCTGCCATACAACAGCACTTGCGCTATGCCGACAAAATATTCTGATTCACGAATAATATGGTTCAAAACAACTTTGGCGGTCGGATTTTTTCGAACAGCAGCGCTTTCCGTTTTAATTTGCCGGCATAATTTAATAAAATCGAGACTTTGCTTTAAGCAAAATGACACCAAATTCAATACTCGTTGATAAAGCTTTGCTGGAATATAGTAAGGGGAGCGTATGACAGACTCAATATAGCGCACAACCTTTTGATGCGTCTTCGACAATTCTTCTTCCCAATTTAACAAAGCATCTACATAGTTTTGCTCTAAATTTGCCACCAGCTCTCGGATCACAACAGTATGCTCTTCCTCTTGATGCTTCCAAAACTCCGCTTCATCCAATATGCGAAGCGGCATTTGCTGACCGTAATAAAATTGCATCATCCATCCTCCCATGATCGTCGTTCATTTCAATTGTATGGAAGGAATGGATAAGGTATGATAGCTCATGCTATTTGAGGATCTTTTTATTTTCAACACACTAGCTTCTATTAACTATGACACCGTAAAAAAAAAGCGCCTTGCCTAGGCATTTTTTTGTTTTAAAAAATTTGAGATGTGATGACATGTGAAGAGTTTAGTGAATATGATTGGATTTACGCGAGAAAATCGGCTTATGTTTGTTTTAGCTGATATTTTTTTAACTTCCGATAAAGAGTGGACCTGGCAATATTCATTTTTTTGGCGACAGCTGATAAATTCCAGCCTGTTTCCTCTAAAAGCCTGACAAGCACTTTTTGCTCTTCGATTTCAATTAAAGATAAATCTTTAAGCTGGTTATTGATGGAGAGGCTCATTCTGTTTTCAATAAAGTATGCCGGTAAGTCTTCTATCCTAATAACAGGAGAATCACTAAATATGACGGCATACTCAATGACATTTTGCATTTCTCTTATGTTGCCGGGCCACGAATATTCTAAAAAGTAATTTAAAGTTTCTTGCGCAATGGAAAGGGATTCTCTCGCATACTTTTTTGCAAATTTTTTTAAGAAATAATCAGCAATCAGAGGAATATCTTCCCTTCGCTCACGAAGAGGAGGAATATTAACCGTAACAACGTTAAGTCTAAAAAATAAGTCTTCGCGAAAAAGCCCTTGTTTACACAAGGCATATAAGTTCTTATTCGTTGCAGCAATAATTCTCACATTGATTGGAATCGTTTGAGATGAACCCAGCCTCATAATCTCCTTTTCTTGCAGCACCCTAAGCAAATGGACTTGCAGATCTAGCGGCATCTCGCCGATTTCATCTAAAAACAAGGTTCCTTCGTTTGCTTCCTCAAATTTTCCTTTCTTCCCTTCTTTCGAACCTCCGGTAAAAGTTCCACTTTCGTAACCGAACAGTTCACTTCCAATCAATTCTTTCGGAATTGCGCCACAGTTTATTGCTAAAAAAGGTTTGTCTCTTCTCTGACTAGATTGATGTATTGATTTTGCAATTTTTTCCTTTCCTGTACCGCTTTCTCCCAACAGAAGAATCGGAACATTTGAAGGAGCAGCTTTATAACATTTGTTTAGTGCTGTTAACAATGCATCCGATGTCCCAATAATATCGTTCCATGGTTCATCCTTGAGAATGTATCGCGCAGTGGTACGGAATACCTTTTTGTTATCCTTCAACACGACCATATATCCAGCAACTTCCCCTTTAAAATGAATCGGCTCGATTGCTAAAACCTTGAAATCTCGAACCATCAAATCGCTGGAAATATCGTTTTTCGCAGAGAATTTGGACATCCTTTTCATCTCATTTATTAAAGGATGAAAATCAGGATTTACCGCCAAATCTCCTGCATGTTTCAGGTTAAATAATTCCTTTAGCTTTTCACTGCTCTTCACAACATAAAAGGCATGGTTCAGTACTAGAATATGATCGTTTTTCCATTTATTTGCGCATTGAAAAAAATAATCTATTAAATAGTTATTCACTTTCATATAGACGTATGCAAGCTGTTTTTCAATCACTTGTGCAGTGGATACAGCTAAACCAAGTGTATGAGGCTGAGCATCTTCCCAAAATCCTGTAAAATCGATGACACCGATGACCTCTTTTGTGAAGGGATGAATGATAGGAGCTGAAGAACATGTCCATGGATGACATCCTTGACAAAAGTGTTCTGCAGAAAAAATTTGAATGGGATTTTGGGTGACGATACACGTTCCAATCGCATTTGTACCTGCTGCATTTTCGCTCCAGTCCATGCCAACTGTGAAATTCATTTTTTCCGCTTCCCGCAAAACATACGGTTCACCTTTTAAATAAATTATGCAACCGTTTTCATCCGTCAGCGTGATAAGATACCGAGTACCTTTCAACTTATAAAATAAATTATCAATAATCGGTTTCGCAATTTGATATAGCTCAGATCCTTTTAACAGATGATTTAATTCGTATTCTGTTAAAGCTGCCTTCGTTTGCAATTGCATCGGGTCAACTCCAGTTTCCTGACAGCGGCTCCAAGAATCTAAAACATTTTTTCGTATTTTGCCCGATATTTTATCTTCCCACGATCTTTCCACAAACATTTCCCATAAAGTTTCCAAATCTCTTTTTTTATCTGGCAAGTTGTGCGTAGAGAAAATAGATATATATGGATTGCCCATGTACTCCCCCCTCCTCTTGGACATATTATCAAAATTTTTCGAAAATAGATTATAAAAATACTTTATTCGGGGCTTTAAAAGCAAAAAACTTACCACCCCCGTAGTTCTTAAGGAATTACACACCAGTGATGATCAGCAAGGAAGTGACAAGTGTTACCACAATTATTAACGTATTTACTCGAAGATATCAAGTGTCTAGATTCGCATTTTTAATCTTTTGAATCAAATTCATGCGTTCACCATCGCTTTATCAAAACGATGTCAAATGTTTAACGCATTTGCTCAAGTGTGCATGCGACAGATTAATTTTGAGCAATACGTTTTGAACTGCTTGTCGTAAAAAATTCTGTTTCTTTATGGTATTCTCTCTAAAAATGAAATAATGTGTCAACTTTCTATAGTTTTTTTAAAACTGCTTTAAATAAAAGTGGATAACCTTTGTGATGAAAACACTAGGTTATCCACTTGCTGTTCGATTGTGTCAGCCTTTAGTCAGAAACGAACTCCTGGTTGATGGTTTATTTCACTTGAGGTATCGGACGCTTCAGCCATTCATTGTAAAATGCATCAATATCTGGTTCAAAATCTTTTAAGATTGGATACCAAGGTGTTACAGCTTCTACCTCCAGTTGACTTGCACAATTTGGGCAATAGTATTCACGTATAACCTGCCACTCCGGATCTGGAGCAAGCAGCTTCGGATACAGCTCCACCATTTTTTCCTCTGTATCACGAACGTGTATAAGCGCATGAAGTTTCCAGTTGTCACTTGCCTCACAAAATTCATGTCCGCAATCACACTTTACGACTCGTTTGCCATCTGGCTTCAAAACGATATAAAGGTGAAGTCCAGCCGGCAATAGAATTGGATCATCCCATGGAACTCTTTCCTGCAAAATGCTGATATATTTATCAAATCGGTCAGTATCCTTAAAATTTGAAAGCATTTCTTTTAATTTGTAAAAATCAATTGTTCCGTCGATCAGCTCTTCAATCGTCTTACGATCATATTGTGCCATGTTCTCACCCCGTTTTTTTCTGATGATTTATTTTTGCTCCGAAGGTTGGTACACCTAACTCCTCTTCTGATAAATGCCATTCTGTCGGCAGATTCCAGAACTGTTTAAACTCATTCGCAAATTTTTCACTTAAGGCAAAGCTGCCGGCATACATATGACGAACCTGTACAGCCGCTTCTTTGTTTAGAATTTTTTGTCTCTCCTGCTCCATCCATTCTTTTACAGGAACCCCGCGCTTTAGACGCTCTTTTCTCATTTTTTTGCGGCGTTTTTCTGTCGCTTTTTCATCAACGATATACTTGCCTTTTTCATTTTTGCTGACAACTGCTCCGTAAACGATTTCTGCATAACGCGGCAGCAGCAGTCCTTCATTTAAATCATCCTCAATCATTTTCGGCTTGCGCTCAAGCGGATCCCCAAAACCAGGGCCCCCACGAAGGTAATTTAAATACAGATCGTAATTTTCAAAAATTGTTTCTGTTGTAATGGATTGCTTATCACGGATAATTTCCTTTGCTTCCATTAAAGTATCGTATTCTGGATTATCCGGATCACTGTCTCCCCCTGTAGGAATAGGCAGTCTTTTTTCGATCCGTTCTTTCAAATTCGTTCCATGTGCTTCAAAACGGTATCCTGATGCTGCTGGATAGCCTCCCATTAAACCGCAGTCACTTGACATATAGCCATTTCCCATAAAGAACATCGTCCAGTCTTTTGCACCATATACCATCCGCAAAGTCTCGTAGCCGCTGCCTCCCCGGTATTTTCCATACCCTGCTGTATTTGGTTTTATGCTTCGTCCCAAATAAAGAAGCGGTTCTGCGAGCTCCCAAATTTCCATATCTCCCATATCACCTTCAGGATTCCAGATGGCTGCCGCATGGTTAATACCGTCTCTTACCGCACTTGCTCCGACCCCTTCGGCTGCTGATTCGAAGCTGTTAACGGCATGATTTTCGTTAAATTGGTTATATCCTCCTCCTTGCAGCCAGTTAGAAGTGTTGGCATTTCCGGCGTTAACTTCTTCTAAATACCCGCGTGCAAAGTAGTTGCGGCTAAGTGCACGCCATAATGGACTCCATGCAGATACAAGGAAGTGCCATGCATAGCTGTGAGCGGTCCGAATATCGTCCGGATTTAGCCATGAACCGTAAGGCAAGTCGAACTGGCTCGCATAATAAGCGCCATCATTAACCCGATCGTTCGGGATGAGCGTTTGCGACATCATGACCCATATTCCGCTCGTAATCGAAACAGGTGTAGCATTGTAGCTGTGCCATCCCCATCTGTTAACGCCTTCAAAGTCGATTTGGAACTTGCCATCTTTGTGAACAGTCAGTTCTGTTGGGGCATGCATAATCGTGTTTACACGAGCGTAAGGAGGAACATCTAGGTTTTTATACGGTACGTCCACAAATGAAACTTGGCGGTATTTACCCGGAATCAGCAACGTTTTTACTTGATTGACAAAACCGCGCCGTCCATCCTCAATTACCTCGCGAATAAATTGTTTATAAGTGTCGACACCTTCCTCCTTGACAATATCAAGGACAAGGTCTCTGATCATATGGCAGCCGGCTACGCGAGTCCGTTCATCAAGAAGCCAGTACTTTGTTGTTCGGACAGAACGCTGGCTTTCAATAAGCCAATCTTTTAAGAGCGTATCGTTTTTACCGATTTTACGGCAGGCCACTTGATAACCGTCATCGTAACGGCTAACTGGTCCAACGGTCATACTTCCTGGTGCAGTCGCCCCAACATCAATTACGTGGGTAACTCCGCCAACCCAGCCTATCAGCTCGCCCTCGTAAAAGATTGGAACAATTGTATGAACGTCACATGGGTGCACATTTCCGATCTGGCAATCATTGTTACAGAAAATATCTCCGTCTTCAATTCCCGGATTCTCTTCATAATCGTTTTTAATCATGTATTTAATCGCTGCGCCCATCGTCCCGACGTGAATGATAATTCCAGTAGAAGTTACAATCGAATCTCCTTCAGGAGTGTATAAAGTAAAGCATAATTCCCCTTCTTGCTCAACAATCGGGGAGGCCGCCACTCTTTTGGCCGTTTCCCTTGCATGCACAACTCCTCCCCGCAATTTTGAAAAGATCTTTTCATAGCGGATTGGATATGACTCTTTTAATGGCAATGTTTTTAAACCTGCGTAATGTCCTGTCTCTCGGCTGATTTCATCAATTTCTTTACGCATTTGCTTGAGTGTTTTTCCGTGCCAACCAATATTTTTCTGGCTTTGTATTGTTTTTTCAGTAATCGTCATGAAAAAATACCCTCCTTTTTCCTTAAAGTTCTTTTAAGTGGAAAATGCGATGCTCATCAAGATATGTTTCAAAACCAGGCGGAATCACAAACGTTGTGGCTGGAGATTCTAAAATTGAAAATGCACCGATTTTGTTCCCTGGCTTCAATTTTTCCATTTCCCAAATGTTTGCTTTGATCCACTCGCCCTTCCAATACACATCACGCTGGCCAAGAAACGCTTCTGACGGCGGAGTTTCTCCAGATAAAGGCTCCTCAGGAATTTTCGGCTTTGCCACTTCAACAATACCGCGTACGATTGCTCCTGTGATGCTGTAACCGAGTTCAGGCGATTTGGCCGCTTTTGCGTAAATTCTCGCATACGTTTCTTCGAATGCTTTGACAAGCTCTTCCCAGTCGTTAATATCCTTAAACTTTTGAATCGGCGATTCAATTTCAAGGTCGTTTAACTGACCTTGGTACTGCATGCGGAAATAAAGACGGAAACTCACATCTTGTCGTTTAAAGTTATTTTTCTCAAATTCAGCTGCCACTTTTTCGATTAGTTCATCCCAAGCATCCTGCAATTCTTTACCTGCCTTCAGCTTACTGCTGTCTTCATCTCCGTTGTTTACATTGATATCAAGTGTTTTATCATAGCGGTATTCAAAGTCTGCCGCACCGCAGCCAAAAGCAGAAAATCCAGCTGCCCACGCCGGTACTAGAACATCTTCAAAGCCAAGACCTTTTGTGTAGCCGGCAGTATGAAGCGGACCGCCGCCTCCATAAGAGAAGCATACATATTGAGATGGCGAATACCCTTTTCCAAGGATCATAGATTCAAGGTAATTGCGCAGTTGCGACTCAAGCAGATCGATAACACCGTATGCTGCGTCTTCAACAGATAATCCGAGCGGATCGGCGACCTGCTTCTTCAATGCTTCATAAGCTCTTTCCGGATATAGCTTAACCTCGCCGCCAAGGAAATTATCCGGGTTGATTAGTCCAAGAACAACGTGGCAGTCGGTTACTGTTACCGTTTCTATGCCGCCCTCCGGATAACAAACGCCGACTCTCGAACCTGCGCTGTCCGGTCCAAGTGTTAATGATTTGAAGTTCGGATCCACTCGCACAAAGCTGCCTGCCCCAGCTCCAACAGTATCCATGGAAACAAGCGGTAATGATAGTACAAGCCTTGCCATATCTGGGCTTGTATTAATACTCAAATCCCCTTGAGTAATAAGAGCCATATCAAAACTTGTTCCGCCGATATCCGAGCATGCAATATTGCGAATACCGAGTTGTTCACCGAGATATTTCGCGCCAACTACTCCCCCAATCGGACCTGAAACGAGCGTTCTTGCCAGTTCATTTGCACGCGTACTTATCGTTCCACCGTGGCTGGCCATGACCCGAAGATCAAATTTTGCCCCGTGATTTCTTAACATGTTATCAATTTTCGACAATGTCTCCCGAGACGGGTCTGCTGCATATGCTTCAATAATGGTTGTATTTGTGCGGTGAGACTCTTTTCTAACAGGGTAATAATCAACCGATGCAAACACAGGCACTTCTTTTCCGACTTTCTTCATGACTTCCTTTGCAATATCCCTAATTTTTCGTTCATGCTGCGGATATTTGTAAGAATGAAGCAAACTGATCACAATTGCTTCGACATCCTGTTCCAGAAGGTCCAATACTGCTGGTTCCACTTCATGTTCATAAAGTGGAATGACAACGTTTCCAAATAAATCGACTCTTTCTGTTACGCCTCTTGTCAATTCTCTCGGTACAAGTGGAGGATCGTAACGATGAGTATTCAAGTGTAAACGGTCTGAATAAGAATATCCTAGGTAAGCCTGGATCGCCCGGCCCATTCGATGGAAATCCTCCATCCCTTTATTAACGATCAGACCGACGCGGCGTCCTTTCCTTGACACGAGACGATTCAGCATCGCTGTTCCGGAGTAGACACCCGCAAGCAATTTAGGAAATTCTTCTTCTACTGTTGTGTTCCAGTAAGTTAGTGCATCCCTTGCAGAGTTGAGAAGACCAATTGATTCATCTTCAGGTGTGGATTGTGCTTTTCCGACGACAAATTCACCATTGTCGTCAATAATGAAGGTATCTGTCATCGTTCCCCCTGCATCGATAGCAAGTATTTGTGCATTGCGAGTTGTTACTGCTTCCATCCATTTCTCTCCTTTCTTTTTTCAAAAATTGATTTTGTTTTCGCTTTTTACTTTGCAACATTCGTGCCAATATTAAAAATTATCAAAAAATTAAGGAGAGAAAAGGCTTTCGAAAATTAGAGAATGGTGAAAGAGAATGATGAATTGTAGCGAATCGCTACACTGTTTCGCTACAATTTTTTCGTACAACAATACAGCTAAAAAAGAATTTGTTGCAATTCGCCCATAGAATTTTGTTGCTTGCTCCATACAATTCGACAGACAGCTTAAACTCGATCAAGAGATTTTTTGTAAAAAAATAGACCATCTTTTAGTCTAGTAAACATAAAAATAACGACAAGGAATTTTCCAAGGGACAACAAAGACGACTTGAATGACAAAGCCACTATTGTACCGTCCTAATTTTATGATGGAAAATTTGATGAACAAATAACTGCAGTTTCATTTTGTTTCTAAGTAAAAAACAAGTTTGAATGTTCTGAAATTTTAGTTGGAAACAGTTGATACTTTGATGAAAGTCGCCATTATCGAAACGATAAATACGTTTGAAAAATCATAATGGATTTTCTTTAAGCATTTCCAGCAATTTTTTTAAAGCAAATGAGTGATATCTGCCTTTTCTCGTAATGATGCCGAGTCTCCAAAGAAGAGGCGGATCTTTAAGCGGAACAATCGTGATGTTGGGGCTGTTCTGTTTATGAAAAATCATTTTCGGCATTAAAGTAATACCTAGTTTTGATGAAACAAGCTCAAGAATTAAATCCCATTGCGAGCTTTCATATGAAACAATTGGAGTAAAGCCTGCATTTTTACATGTGTTGATGATGTAATCGTGGAGTTTGAAGTTTTTCGAAAACAATATAAACGGTTCATCTTTTAATTCATGTACTGAAACTGTTTGTTTTTGTGCAATTGGGTGGTCACGATGAATAAACAAGACAAATTCTTCTGTAATAAACGGATGAATATGAAAAACGGATTCGTCTACAGGCAGTACAACTATGCCAATGTCAATCTCTCCTTCTTCCACTAATTGTTCGATGACCTTTGCCCCAAGCTCTATAAGTTCAAGTTTCACATTCGGATAGTTTTGATGAAACATTCTAGCAATAGAAGGAAAAAACAAAGTTCCAATGAGCGGCGGAACCCCCATCTTAATCTCTCCAGTCGCAAGATTAGAAAGTTCATCTAATAACATTTTCATTTCTTCCAACGTTTCAATCAATTTTTTTCCTTGCTGATATACAATTTGACCTGCATCTGTCAAACGGAGATGACGAGTTGACCTTTCGATCAGTTCAACATGCAGCTCAGCTTCAAGCTTTTTAACGGCTTTGCTCAATGAAGGCTGTGATAAGTAGGAATATTCAGCAGCCTTTGTAAAGCTGTTATGATTGGCAACATCAATGAAAGATTGAATATCACGAAATTCCACCATACTCCCCCCTTATTTATTCACTATTGGAATAAATTGTATTCTTTTTATCTATTTTACTTATAGATAATGGGAATGTAAACTCTTACATAAGACAAAGAAAGGAGGAGATGTTCATGAACAAAATCATGAATTCATTTTCGGAAGCGGTTTCAGACATTCAAGACGGTGCATCCATTGTTGTAGGCGGATTTGGGTTGTGCGGAATTCCAGAAAAGACTATTCAAGCTTTACGTGACAAGGGGACAAAGAATTTGACTATTTACAGCAACAATTGTGGTGTCGATGATTGGGGACTTGGTCTTCTACTCAAAAATAAACAAATCAAAAAAATGGTCGCTTCCTACGTCGGGGAAAATAAAATTTTTGAACAGCAATTTTTAAGCGGCGATTTAGAAGTAGAACTTATACCACAAGGTACTCTTGCAGAACGAATGAGAGCAGGCGGAGCAGGAATTCCGGCTTTTTATACCGCAACAGGTGTCGGAACGCCGATCGCAAAAGGAAAAGAAGAAAGAGAGTTCAACGGAAAAACATATTTGCTAGAGGAAGCCATCGTTGCAGATTTTGCTTTTGTAAAAGCGTGGAAGGCTGATACTTATGGGAATCTTGTGTATCGGAAAACAGCGCGAAATTTTAATCCGCTTGCCGCAATGGCAGGTAAAATCACCATAGCGGAAGTGGAACAAATTGTTGAACCTGGTGAACTTGATCCGGACGAAATTCACACACCATGTATTTATGTTCAACGCTTACTGGTAGGAACGAATTATGAAAAACGCATTGAGCGGAGAACAGTGGTTACTAAATAAAAGAAGGAGTGATCAGGATGTCTAACAATCGATTAAAGATTGTTAAGCGTGCGGTAAAGGAAATTGAAAACGGAATGATTGTCAATCTTGGCATCGGAATGCCAACACTTATTGCCAATGAGATTCCGTCCAATTTCAACATCTTATTACATTCAGAAAATGGGCTGCTTGGCATTGGACCTTATCCGGTTGAAGGGGAGGAAGATCCCGATTTGATTAACGCTGGTAAAGAAACGATTACTACAGTGCTCGGCGCTTCATTTTTTGACAGTGCCGAATCATTTGCAATGGTTCGTGGAGGACATATTGATCTTGCTATTTTAGGAGGTATGGAAGTTTCAGAGAACGGCGATTTAGCCAATTGGATGATTCCAGGAAAAATGGTCAAAGGTATGGGCGGAGCAATGGATCTTGTAAACGGTGCGAAACGTGTCATCGTCATTATGGAACATTTGAACAAGAGCGGGGAATCGAAAGTGAAGAAAGAATGTACACTTCCACTTACTGGAAAAGGTGTCGTCCATCGATTGATTACCGATTTAGCCGTGTTTGACTTTACAGATCAAGGGATGGTGCTGATTGAAACAATGGATGGTGTTTCAGTTGATGAAGTGATAGCAAAAACAGAGGCAAAATTCACAGTTTCTCCTGAACTTTCGGAGGTGAATTAAATGGTAAAGACAGTTATTTTAGAAGGAGCGCGTACCCCGATTGGAAAATTTAACGGATCGCTTGCTCAATTAACAGCATCACAGCTTGGCGGTATTTCGATGAAAGAGGCTTTAATGCGAGCAGAAGTAAAGCCTGAAGATGTGAATGAAGTCATTTTCGGAAATGTTCTTCAGGCTGGACAGGGACAGATCCCGTCGCGCCAGGCAGCACGTGAAGCAGGTATTCCTTGGAGCATTAAAACAGAAACAGTGAATAAAGTTTGTGCATCCGGTCTTCGCAGTGTAACAATGGCTGATCAAATCATTCGGGCAGGCGACGAAGAAATCATTTTGGCAGGCGGCATGGAGTCAATGTCAAACGCTCCATATGCATTGAAGAACGCAAGATGGGGGTTAAGAATGGGTAATGCACAGATGGTTGATTTAATGATTCATGATGGCCTGTCATGCAGTTTTACTGGTGTTCATATGGGGACGTACGGAAACAAAATTGCGAAAGAGTATGAAATATCGCGTGAAGAACAGGACAATTGGGCTGTGAGAAGCCATAAAAGAGCAATTGCAGCAATCGAAGAAGACAAGATGGCAGAAGAGATTGCAGCGGTTGAAATTCCACAGCGTAAAGGCAGCCCGCTTGTCATTTATAAAGATGAATCACCGCGAAAAGACACAACGAAAGAGATTCTGGCAACATTACCTCCTGTATTTGACAAAGATGGAACGATTACAGCCGGCAACGCACCTGGAATTAATGATGGAGCTGCAGCGCTTGTACTGATGAGCGATGAACGGGCAAAAAGAGAAGGTAAAAACGTTCTTGCAACCATCATTGGCCATGCAGAAGTTGCGGTTGAAGCAGAAAATTTTCCAATAACACCGGGCCTTGTCATTCTTGAGCTATTGAAAAAGACGGGGAAATCTGTCGATGATATCGACTTGTTCGAAATTAATGAAGCATTCGCAGTCGTTGCACTCGCTAGTATAAAAATTGCGGGAATCGATCCGGAAAAAGTGAATGTAAATGGCGGTGCTGTTGCCCTTGGTCACCCAATCGGCGCAAGCGGCGCGCGTATTCTTTTGACACTAGCGTACGAATTACGCCGTCGCGGAGGAGGGATTGGAATCGCAGCGATCTGTTCTGGAAGCGGTCAGGGAGATGCCGTGATGATTGAAGTAAAATAAAATGGATATAATTTGAAACCTATAAACAAAAAGAGTGAATTTGACCAAACTAATTATTATATTGATTTAATAGAAACATAATCGCCATTTTGCATCAAGCTTTGATTCTATTAAAACATTTAGCATCAGTAGTTTTGTGCGCCAGTGCAAAATAAAAAAAGAAGCCTCCATAAAATCAGGCCCCATTGAAAGCAAAAAATCATAAACATCGATATATCAACGTTTCAAAACATTAAAGGGGGCATCAATAAGCCGTAAAAGCGACTTATTAGACACCCCCGTATTTTGTATTAATTTTTTATTTTTTTCATCACATTGTTCGTTCCGCGGCCGAAATAGTTTACCAATTTTTTATACTCTTCATAATACAAATTATATTTTTCTACGTGATCCTGTTTCGGATAAAAAACTTTGTCTTTTAATTTGGCCATATTTGCTGCTGCTTCTTCGATCGTATCGTATCCACCTAGTTTTGATCCTGCAGCAACAGCTCCGAACATTGCAGCTCCGATGGCTGATGTGATTTTGTTAGATGCGATCTTGATTGGTCTTGCCGTTACATCTGCATATATTTGCATGAGCATTTCATTTTGATGAGGCAGTCCGCCGCATGCAACCAATTCATTAATTTCGATTCCTGCATTCTCAAAGCTTTCAATGATCAAGCGTGTCCCGAATGCTGTTGATTCAATTAATGCACGGTAAATTTCTTCAGGTTTTGTATTCAGCGTAAGACCGACTAATAAACCTGACAAATTGGCATCAACTAACGGAGTTCTATTTCCATTATGCCAATCCAATGCCAGCAATCCTTTTGATCCTGGAGGCAATGTGCTGGCTTTTTGTTCCAAATATTGATGAATAGATAGATTTTTGGCCTCCGCTTCTCTTTCGACATAACCCGGCACAAGCTCTTTGACAAACCATGCAAAAATGTCGCCAACAGCAGCCTGGCCTGCCTCATATCCGTAGTAGCCAGGGATTATTCCATCTTCGACGACTCCGCTGATTCCTTCGACAAACTCTTCTTTTGTGCTTAACAGCATATGACAGGTGGAGGTTCCCATAACCATAACCATGCTTCCAGGTGCGGTAACTCCTGCACCTGGAACAGCAGCATGAGCATCTATAATTCCAATGGCAACCGGTGTTTTTGGTTTTAGTCCAATTTTTGCTGCAAACTCTTCCGTCAGCTCGCCAGCCTTGCTGCCGATCGGAACCACTTCACCCGACAGTTTTGTTTCATAAATATTTTCCATCAATGGATGAAGTCTTTTTAAAAATTCTTTTCTTACATAGCCTTCCTGTTTATGCCACATTCCTTTATAGCCGGCAGAACAGCTATTTCGTTTCACTTCACCGACCATCAGCGACGTCAGCCAATCAGCTGCTTCAAGGAACAATGCCGCTTCATGATAGAGCTCCTCACGATCATGTATAATCTCTAATATTTTCGGCAGCATCCATTCTGACGAAATTTTTCCACCATAACGCTTTAACCATTCTTCATTCGACTCGCTTGCTAATTGATTAATTGTATCTGCTTCTGGCTGCGCTGCATGATGTTTCCATAATTTTACCCATGCATGCGGCTCATCTTTCCATTTTTCCTGAAAACATAATGGTGTTAATTGTTCATCGACAGGCAGAATTGTACAGGATGTAAAATCAATTCCTATGCCGACGATATCATCTTTGCTCACCCCGGAATCCTCTAACACTCTCGGGATGGACGTTTCCAGCACATCTAAATAATCTTGCGGGTGCTGAAGAGCTGTACTGTTTTTCAGCTTCTTCTGCTTATGAGGAAGAGTTTCCGTTATGACTCCATGTTTATATTGTGTGGAATGAGTACCAGCAACCTCACCAGTTGCAACATCTACTAAGACAACTCTTCCAGATTCAGTCCCAAAATCTACTCCGATTGCGTATTTTTTCATAAGCATCCCGTTCCTTTGTTACTTGTTATTTATAGATCGGCCCAAAGTTTTTACATGCTCTGTAATCAGCGCCTTCAAGATCTTTTGTTCCAAACATGCTCCAAGCATCTGGTCTGAATATTTTTTCCTCAGGTACATTGTGCATATTTACCGGAATGCGAAGAATGGATGCCAGCGTGATTAAATCGGCTCCAATATGACCATAGCTGATGGAACAATGGTTGGCTCCCCAGTTATTCATAACCGAGTAAACATCTTTAAATGCACCTTCTCCGGTTAGATTCGGAACAAACCAAGTGGTAGGCCAAGTTGGATCGGTCCGTTTGTCAAGCACGTCATGAACTTCTTCCGGCAAATCAACCGTATATCCTTCTGCAATTTGCAGAACAGGACCCAGCCCTTTAACAATATTTAAGCGCGAAATCGTTACAGGCATGCCGCCTTTTGTTAAAAAGTCAGTTGAATATCCGCCGCCTCTGAAGTATTCAGTTGAAGCAGGTCTAAATTGTGTTGCTTCCAAGCATTTTTTAATATCTTCATCTGTCAATTCGTAGTATGGTTTAATAACTGGTTTGCCGTCTTTTGTTTGTTCTCCTGTTCCATCCAATGCAGCCGCTCCAGAATTAATTAAATGGATGATTCCGTTTGCCGCTCTCCCTTCAAGAGTATAGCCAGTTACCCGCTTGACAGCCTCCGGACTCCAATAAGTTCTCACGTCGGCAAAAATTTGCGCCGTATTAGTTAAAAGGTAGCCGAACAACATGGAAATGCCGTTCAAGTTATCATTTTCCGTTGCAAAAATATATGGCGCTCTTTTTCCGTTCCAGTCAAAAGATGAATTTAAAATCGTTTCCATAAAATCTCCATTTGGGAAATAGTCGGTCCATTGACGCTGTCCTTGGAAACCAGCAACAATGGCGTTTCTTCCTAGAGCTTCTTCTCCATATCCCATTTCTTCTAATTTTTTATTGCCAACCATTAAGTCGCGTGCGATAAGAGCCATTTTTACGCTGATTTCCCAATCTTTTTCCTTCTGCTCTTCTGTTCTTTTAAAGCCGTCGCGATTGTTGTCCGGACCAACTTTACAGTTTTCCTTCACCCATTTTAAGGCTCTTTCATATTCCTCTTTATCGTAAATTTCCAGTTCAATTCTGCGCACGAATTCGCTCATATCAACATATTCATTTCTCATTCCAAGATAGTTTTGGAAAAAGTCTTCTTGCACAACACTTCCTGCAATTCCCATTGATACAGATCCAATGGAGAGATAAGATTTACCCTTCATCATAGCAACAGCCAGTCCTGCTTTTGCAAAACGAATGAGCTTCTCTTTTACATCTTCAGGTATATTCGTATCTCCTGCATCTTGAACATCCTTACCGTAAATTCCAAAGGCAGGAAGTCCTTTTTGGTTATAACCTGCTAGAACAGCAGCTAAATAGACAGCGCCAGGTCTTTCTGTTCCATTGAATCCCCAAACTGCTTTCGGAATGTGAGGATCCATATCCATTGTTTCAGTTCCATAGCACCAGCATGGAGTAACAGTAATCGAAACGCCAACGCCTTCTCTTGCAAACTTTTCAGCTGCTTCTGCCGCTTCTTTTACTCCTCCAATACATGTATCTGCAATCACACATTCCACTGGCTGTCCATTATAATAAAAAACATTTTCCTCCAGTAATTTAGCTACAGCTTTTGCCATGTTCATTGTTGTTTCTTCTAATGATTCACGAACTCCTTTTCTTCTGCCGTCGATCGTCGGGCGTATTCCTATCTTTGGTAGATTTCCTACATATCGTGGATCTTTTGCCATCTTTCATTCCTCCTGTATGTTATTTATTTAATGATTGCTAGAAATGATTTATAATGTTTTTCCCAATGATCACAGTTTTCGGGTTCATATGTTTTAAAGCTAAAGGAGTTGGTAACAATTTTTCTTGCTTCTTCTAAGTCTGCAATTTCTCCAAGGGCAATTAATTGAGAAAGCATATTGCCGATTGCGCTGGCTTCCACCGGCCCTGCATAAACGGTACGCTTTGCGGCGCCAGCAATAAATCGACAAAACCATTTGTTTTGTATTCCCCCGCCTCCCATATGAATCGACCGGATGTTATGATGGATTAAATTTTCCAGCCGTTCGATCACGAAACGGTATTGAAAAGCTAAGCTTTCCAATATACATCTCAAAAATTGCCCTTTCGTTTCCGGAATAGGCTGTAAAGTTTTTTGACAATAATCTTGAATAGCCTTCAGCATGCTTGGCGGGTTAAAAAACGATGGATCATTTGGATTTATAAAAGAACGGAACGGTTCTGCTTCTTCTATCAGCCGGCTTTCTTCTTCATAGGAGATGCCTTCGCCATTATCGTTCCATTCTTTTTTACACTGTTGAATAAACCATAAGCCGGTATTGTTTTTTTGCAAACGGAACTTCCCGTCAAATGTTCCTTCATTTGTGAAGCCCCATTCATAAGCTTCATCTGAAACAACCGGCTTTTCAACCGTCACACCGATCAGCACCCATGTTCCGCAGCTCATAAAACAGCTTGTTTGATCATTTTGAATCGGCATGGCACCTAAAGCACAAGCTGTATCGTGTCCTGGAACCGCGATGACATTGGCCGGATCGATCCCTAATTCCTTATTAATAGATGCTTTCGTTTTGGCCAAAATGCGATTCGTTTCTACCAGAGGTGCAAAATTCACCTTATCTGCAAACAGCTTATTTAAAATCGTCTCATCCCAATCTTTTTTTTCCCAATTTAATAGTTGAGAAGTCGACGAGATTGTAAATTCATTTTTGATTTCACCTGTAAACAAATAGGCGAACAGACTCGGTGTCATTAATATATATTTTGCCTTTTCTATTAGCTCAGGCCTTGTTTTCAAAATCGCATACAGCTGATAAAGCGTATTGATGGCAGCTGGCTCTACGCCAGTCATTTGAAAAAGTTTTTTCTTATCTATCTTCTCATGGACTTCATCCATAAAGAGAACGGTATGTGTATCCCGATAAGAATACGGGTTTTCTAATAGATCTCCTTCCTCAGAAATGAGACCGAAATCTACTCCCCATGTATCAAAACCAATTCCATCGATCCTTTTTCCATAAACCTCGACAAATTTTTTTATTCCTTTTTTCATTTCAGTAAATAAGTAGTTTAAATCCCAATGCAAATGATCTCCGATCGTGATGGGGTTATTTTGAAAACGGTGAATTTCTGTTATGTTTAATTTTTTATTTTCATATTCTCCGAGTATTAATCGACCATTCGAAGCACCCAAATCAAAAGCTAGTACTCTTTTCATGTCATACGCACTCCCGTAAAATAAGCCTGTTTATGACTTCTTCTTTAACAGACTGGCCCGATACTTTTCGGATGATAAATTTCGTAAATCTTCGCACTCTTGTTCCGTTAAAATTCTCGGAGTACCGACAGTTGAAGCGATGGTAAATACTTTTGCTGATTCTTCGGTTAACTGCATATAAAAAAATGCTTCTTTCATCGTTTTGCCGACTGTGAGCACCCCATGATTCCTCATCACAATGACATCGCTGTCATGGATGACTTCTCCAACAGCTTCTGCTAAAAGATTGGTTGTAGGAATAATATAATCTAAGTAGGAAACTTTCTTTACCATTGCAGGAAAATCGGGGAAAAGCATTGGGATATCTTTCCCTGCACTAGAGACTCCAACAGAGTAGCTAGGATGCGCATGCAACACTGCATTGATTTCTGGATTTCGCCGAAAGCATTCTAAATGCATGAGCAATTCGGAGGAAGGTTTTAAATCTCCAAAAACTTCTCCAGTGTCAATTTTTACTTTAACCCATTGATCATCTTCAATCTCCTTTAAATCAAAGCCGCTTGGTGAAATGTACATATATTCACCATCACGCATGCTGAGATTTCCACCGGCTCCAACAACTAAACCAGCATCTACAATTTTATGTGCATATTTTTTTAGTTCTCCGATTACTGCTGACATTAAATTCCACCTCTAGTATATGTTTATCATCTTGAAAACAATTTTTAAGTTTCGTTTCACCCTGTTTTTATGAGCTGGTTAATCTTTTTCCCCTTCAAGTATTTGTATAACTGGGGCTGCAAAATGCATCCCCAGCTTTCAGGTTATTATTCGTAAATGGCAGATTTAATTTCTTCATTATCAAGATTGGTTTTGTCATACCAATAGAATCCTGTGTCAATAACCTTTTCTACTTTCTCGCCATTGATTGCTTGAACAGCAGCTTTTACTGTTTCATAGCCGATACCGACCGGATTTTGTGTAATGGCTCCTGCCATTGTACCGTCTTTAATCGCTTCAATTTGCTGTTTACCAGAGTCAAAGCCGATGACAACAATTTTGCCTTGTTTATTCATTTCTTTTACTGCATTAATTACACCGATCGCTGAACCTTCGTTGGCACCATAGATCCCTTTTAAGTCAGGATGCGCTTGGATGATTGCTTTCGCTAAGTCTGTAGATTTTAATTGGTCACCGCCGCCATATTGAATGTCGACAATTTCAATATCTGGATATTTTTCTTTTATTCTCTCAACAAATCCATCTCGGCGGTTAACACCAGTTATACTTGTTTGGTCATGAACAATTAGCGCAACTTTTCCTTTGCCTCCAATTTTTTCAGCCATTTTGTCTGCCGCTAACGCTGCAGCAGCTTTGTTATCTGTAGATGCAGTTGCCAAAGGAATATCGCTGTCAACCCCTGAGTCAAATGCAATAATCGGAATACCTTTTTCATCAGCTTCTTTTAATAAAGGAATTGATGCTTGGCTGTCTAGAGCAGCAAAACCAATTGCATCCGGCTTTTTATCAATAGCTGTTCTTAACATTTCAATTTGTTTGTCGACTTGAGATTCACTTTCTGGACCTTCAAACGTAATTTCTACGTCAAACTCTTTTGCTGCTTGTTCAGCACCTTTTTTAACAGCTTGCCAGAATTGATGCTGGAATCCTTTAGAAACAATAGCGATATAGGGTTTTCCACTGTCGCCTCCTGCGGATTCAGAGCTTCCTTCGCTCTCGTTTTTCGAGGAGCTTCCGCATGCTGACAAAACGAGCGACAACATTAAAATACCGCATAGAGTTAACAACCATTTCTTCACTGAATTTTCCCCCTTATAATTTTTTTATTTTTTAACTCTAGTTTGTAACTAGAGATAAAAAACGGAATTTAACTGCTTTTGCCTCGACGGATAATATCGATATAAACTGCAACCAAAATGACAAATCCAACAACAACTGTCTGCCATTCTTGAGGGATTGACATAATTCTCAAACCGTTTGTTAATACGCTCATAATAAGAGCCCCAATAACTGTTCCTAAAATAGTTCCTTTACCACCACTTAACGAAGTCCCTCCGATAACGACAGCTGCAATTGCTTCCAACTCATACCCGGCTCCCAAAGCAGGCTGTGCTGAATTAAGCCTTGAAGCCATTAAAACTCCTGCTATTCCTGTAAACACACCTGCAACCGTGTAAATGATGATTTTCCATTTATCCGTATTGATACCGGATAATCTTGTCGCTTCTTCATTGCTTCCAATAGAAGTTGTAAAGCGGCCAAAAATAGATTTCGTTAATAAAATTCCTGCAATAATTGCCATAATAATGAAAATTAGGACACCGTTAGGCAAATTAAATCCTGGTATAATTGAACCTAATGCAATTTCACTGAAGCTAGGTTTATCACTAAAATAAATTGGAGTTGCATCTGAAATAACAAGTGCTAATCCTTTCGCGATCATCATCATCGCCAATGTTGCAATAAATGGAGGAATTTTTAATTTTGAAACACTGAATCCGCTTATAAATCCCATTAAAGCACCAGTCAAAATTCCGCCTAAAATGCCGACTATAATTGGCAAATCCCAAAAGACGATAAATACCCCTGTCATAACAGCACATAGCGTCATTCCTGTACCAATGGAAAGGTCAATTCCTCCAGTCATAATAACAAATGTAGTTCCTAACGCCATGATTCCGATAACTGTCGTTGATAATAATATCCCGGTAATATTAGTCCAATTTAAAAAGTTATCGGAGGAAATGGTAAAAAACAGAATAAGTACAATTAAACTAGCAAATGCCAATATTTGTTGCAGTGCATTGGATTTTAATAGATTTCCACTCTTTTTTGTTTCTGTGTTAGGTGCAGTTCCTGTACTCATATTGATCCTCCTCGTTTTGTATTCCAAATCCTTTTGACATAAATGATACTTAAATCGGACTCCAATTTATGATCTAGTTCGTGTTGCATAATCCATAATCTTTTCTTGAGATGCTTCCTCGTTCGTCAACTCTCCGGTGATTCTTCCTTCACACATGACGATGATTCGATGGCTCATTCTTAATATTTCCGGTAATTCGGAAGAAATCATAATAATGGATTTTCCTTGCTGAGCCAGTTCATTTAGCAGCTGATATATTTCAGTTTTCGCCCCAACATCAATTCCGCGTGTAGGTTCATCAAAGATTAAAATGTCGCAGTTTTTAGCAAGCCATTTGGCAATGACAATTTTTTGCTGGTTTCCTCCCGATAAATTCTTCGCTAGCTGTTTGATGCTTGGCGTTTTAATTTTCAGCGACTTTACATACTCTTCTGATGTTACATATCCTTTTGAGTCATTGACAAAGGTCAGCCAATTCACATAATTGCTCAGTGAAGAAATTAAAATATTCGAATTCACGTCCATTTCAAGCATTAAGCCATATCGCTTTCTGTCCTCAGACAAATAGGCGATTCCGTGCTTTACTGCATCTTCAGGCTTATTGATTTTCACTTCTTTTCCATTGATAAAAATTTGCCCTTCATCGATTTTGTCAGCACCGAAAATGGCTCTTGCTACTTCTGTGCGTCCAGCTCCCATTAAACCGGCAAAGCCTAAAATTTCTCCTTTTTTCAAAGTAAAGCTGATATTTTCTAAAAAGTTTTTGGTCGATAAGTTTTTCACTTCCAGGACTGTTTCAGCCTCTTTTGAAACCGTCGTTGTAGGGCGAGATTCATCCTGGATGTGACGGCCTACCATTAACGAAATAACCTTTTTCATATCTGTATCTTTCGTATATAACGTGTCGATGTATTGACCGTCGCGCATGACTGTTATTCGGTCAGAAATGACTTTCAATTCTTCCATTCTGTGTGAAATATAAATGATGCCAACACCTTTGTTTTTCAAATTTTCAATTAAATCAAATAATGTTTTAATTTCAGATTCCGTCAAAGCGGCAGTTGGTTCGTCCATCACGATAATTTTCGCATTGTAAGATAACGCTTTCACAATCTCCACCATCTGCTGCTTTGCCACTGTTAAATCTGATACTGTTTCTTTAGGATTTAAATTAATATTGAGTTTCTCAAGCAACTCTGCTGTTTTTTCATTCAATTCCTTTTCCTTCAAAAAGAAATTAAATCCGGTGCGAGGCTCCCTGCCAATAAAAATGTTTTGGGCAACCGTTAAATCAGGCATTAAATTTAGTTCTTGGTGTATAATGCTAATGCCCATTTCCTGTGCTGCTTTCGCATTAGGAATTTCAACTTTGTTGCCTTCTAAGTAGATTTCACCTTCATCTTTTTGATAGACTCCAGACAAAATTTTCATTAAAGTCGATTTTCCAGCACCATTTTCGCCAACTAATGCTAGAACTTCCCCATAATTTAAATCCAGTCGAACTTTTGATAATGCCTTTACTCCAGGAAAACTTTTGCTTATCCCTTCCATTCTTAATAATTGAGCTGACATCCTATCACCTACTTTACGTAACTGTCATTATCCGTCCTGAATTTTTGTTCCACTTTTACATTAATAAGATTTTTCAGATTTTTTCGCGGATTGGTACTGCTTCCAATCATTTAAAAACCCTTTTAACCCGATATTTGTAAGATCTGACGCAAACATTTTCTTAAAAATATAAAATGGCATCGTTACAGCATCTGCGCCTGATTTTGCAAGATCAACGACAACCTGCGGATTTCGGATGCTTGCTCCAATAACTTTCGTTTCCGCATGCATTTGATGAATAATTTCTTTTGCCTCTTTAATAAATTGCAGCCCGTCAATCGCATGATCATCCATTCTTCCGATGTAAGGGCTTATAAAATCCACCCCTGCTTTGGCAGCTAATACAACTTGAGGCAGTGTATAAATAAGAGTCATATTCACCTTTATGCCTTCCTGTTTCAATTGATAAGCTGCGGATAATCCTTCTTCAGTCATCGGGAGTTTAATGACAATATCTTTTCCCCATGTGGACATTTCTCTCCCTTCAAGGATCATTTCTTCAGCTGTTTCTCCTGTTACCTGGCACCAGACTTCTCCATTAATTTTGGAGGAAATATCCACAATAATTTGCCGAAACTCTCTATTTTCTCTTGAAATAATGCTTGGATTTGTTGTAATCCCTGCTAAAAAGCCATATTTTGAAGCAAATTCTATTTCTTGTTCATTTGCGGTGTCTAAATAAATGTCCATGATTTTCCCCCTTTCTCGCACAATTGTTTGTACATTTATTCAATCCCGTTCCATTGATTAAAAATCGGCTCCACTTGTTTATAAACTTGTTCAAACGCTTTCAAAGCTGTTTGATAAGATTGATGGTTGCGTTGATCTGGTTCAAATGATTCAGCTTCAACACACCAAGCTTTCGCTGCTGTCAAATCTTTCAGAAGGCCTACTCCTACACCGCCTGCAACCGCAGCGCCCATTGAGGTCGTTTCATCCAAAATTTTCGGTATACGGATGGTAACACCGAAAAGATCAGCCAGCATTTGCCGCCATATTCTGCTTTTCGCTCCGCCTCCAAACAGCCATATGTCTTGAAATGGCCGATCATAATTTTCTTGCAGAGCATCGAAAATAAGTTTTAAATTCATTGAAATCCCTTCCAAAACAGCACGAATCAAATCAGATCGTTTATGATTGATCGTCAATCCTATGAAACTGCCTTTTGCGTTTGGATTCCACCAAGGAGACCGCTCCCCCATTAAATACGGAAGAAAAATCAATTGATTGGAGCCGATTGGTGAGCTTTCAGCTTCTTCATTCATCATTTCATAAATATTCTTCGCTGCATCCGTTTTCAAAACGTCTTGAAACAGTATGTCTCTTAACCATTGAAAGGAAGTCCCTGCTGCTTGCATCGTTCCGATGGGAATATATTTATTTTCATCCAAATGGATAAAATTGAATGTCCGCATTTCTTGATCAAAAACTGGACGAGATGACGAAAATGAGATCCAGGAAGAAGAGCCAATGTAATTAAAAATATCTCCCTCATCAATCGCACCTGCACCTAATGCAGCACAGCACCCATCTGCACCGCCCATTACAACAGGTGTACCAGGCATCAGACCTGTTTCTTCCGCCGCCTTTGAATGAACTTCACCAACAACCGCTGTTGAAGGCAAAATCTCAGGCAATTTTTCATCATCAATTTGCCATAATTTTATTAATTCTTCCGACCACTCTTTCTTTTTAATATTTAATAGATTCGTGCCGCTTGCATCAGAATAGTCGGTGGCAAATTTACCCGTTAGTTTAGCAATTATATAATCTTTTGCTTGTAAATATTTAAATGTTTCTTTATGAACAGCTGGTTCATTTTCTTGAATCCAATTAATTTTTGCTGCAGAATAGGATGGGGATAATCTGTTTCCAGTAATTTCATAGTGTTCTTTCATTCCTATCTTTTCTGCAATTGCTTCTGTTTTTTGCGCCGAACGCATATCAGCCCAAATAATTGCATTTCTTACAGCTTCTCCTTTATGATTGACTGGGACAGCCCCCATCATCTGGCCGCTGAACGTAATGCATGCAATTTGTTTCGGATCAATTTTTGCTTCTGCAATAAGTTGTTTTGATGCATTTGCCACGGCATCCCACCAATCATTCGGATTTTGTTCGACCCAATGCTGCTTCAAAAAAATGGTGGAATATTGATAGGTAGTATGAGCTATGATTTCACCGTCCGGCGATATTAATGTGGATTTATTTCCGCTTGTCCCCAGATCATGAGCAAGAATAAATTTTTGCACCATATTGTCTCCACCATCCTATCGCTTCCATCTTGAACGGAAAATGTACTAGTTTCCCAATGAAATCTATTATGAAATGACACCTTTTTTTAAAATGATATTGGCATAAAGCGCACTCTCGCTCGTTGCGATAATTGCATAAGCATTTTTGGCTCTTTCATAAAAGCTGAATCTCTCCATAAATTCTATATCCCATGGTTCGGAACATTTTTTCTCCAGAAGTTTTTTATATTCGTCCCAAATGGCCGGTTTGCTTTCATTTTGGTTTACTACTTGCATGAGAGCCACCGGTTTATCCACAAAAGTATCCAACGGAAACAAATCTAAGATAGAATCCAACAGCTCAGGAACACCATGTCCGTCAGCTCGAACCAATCTTTGAGCAAAATTTGCTGCCGGAAAATTCCCGTCTGCAATGACAATTTCGTCACCATGGCCCATTTCCATCAAAATTTTTAACAGCTCAGGAGAAAGATTCTTTGGAATACCTTTTAACAACGCTTACACAACCTTTGTTTATTTTTGTTTGTTTTTATATTATCAAATATACCAAAAAAAATAAAGAGTGTTATTATAAAAAATTTTTTGTTTTTTTTGTTTTATTTTGAAACAATTTGACTCCTTTTACGATAAAGGAACGATTGTGATTTTTGTGTTTTTTCCTTCAAACTCTTTTTTATATGCTGGATGGATATTGGAATCTGTAATAATTTCGTCCACTTTCTCAATATGATTGATTAAAGCGAACGTCCGAACGCCAAACTTGCTGGAGTCAACTAGTAAAATGGTTTTATCTGCTATCTCCATCATTTGCTTTTTTATTAATGCTTGCCATTCATTCGAATCGCTGAGACCGCCTTCAAGATGCACACCTTTGCAGGATAGGAAAGCTTTATTGACATGGTATGTTTCCAAAGATCGTTCTGCGAGAGGACCAATATACGATAATGATTTTGAAGAGAGCATTCCGCCGGTTGACATTACCTTTATTTGATCTTTGACACTTAATTCAATTGCTACTCTAATGGAATTTGTTATAACTGTTAGTGGTACATTCGGCAGTTCCTTTGCCATATACCATGCCGTCGAACTTGCATCTAAAACAATCTGGTCTCCTGGTTGTATGAGCTTAACTGCTTCTGCAGCGATTGCTTTTTTTTCTTTGGCATTTGTGACTTCACGTTCTAAATAGGACAATTCGAGCTGCTGGTCTCTTTCAATGCTGACCGCTCCCCCGTGGCTGCGCAGAAGCCTCCCTTCCTTTTCCAGCTTTTCTAAATCTCTTCGTATCGTCTCCTCCGTGACTGAAAACATTTTGCTAAGCTCCGATACTCGTACACTTAATTTTTTGTTAACGATTTCAACTATTTTCCTATGTCTTTCGGCTACAAGCACCTTGCACGTCCCCCCAATATGTTCAAAAGTTTTTCAATAGTTATCAGAAAATAATATACCACATTACCCCAATATGTCCTAAAGATTTCAAGCGCTGCCAGAAAATAATATACCACATTATAAAATGAATCATTAAATCATTGTCACCAATATTTTTAGCGCATCAGGCTCAAAGCAGTTTTCTCACAGCGCATCTATTATCTTTTAAAGCGGAAAAGGTTTTTATGCCCTTTTCCGCTTTCCGGAAGCCTCCTGATGGTTAAGTCTCCGTACGTTGTTGAAGGGGGATGACCTGCTGCAATGATTAAATCTTTCTTATTCACGAATTCGTTATAATAACCGATAACTGTTATGTGGAGAATTTTCATGAAGAGCAATGGCCAATAGGCTATTGCTCTTTTGTATTGTCGAAAGATTATCTAGTAAATGCCGCTGGAACACCTCCGTCAACTGTGATCATGCATCCTGTTGTTTTTTCAGCTTTAGAAGATGCAAAAAATGCAATCGCCTCTGCAATGTCTTCAGGATACACATTTACTAATAATGTTGTTCGTTTTTTATAATAATCTTCTAATTCATCCGGTGAAATTCCATAAGCTCTTGCACGCTCTTCACGCCACTTGGAATCCCATATTGCAGAGCCTTGAAGAACGGCATCCGGAAGAACGGAGTTTACACGTATTCCGTATTGGCCGCCTTCAGCAGCAATACATCTTGCCAAATGAGTTTCAAGCGCCTTTGCAGCACTGTAAGCAGCCGCATTCTTTCCAGCATAAATTGAATTTTTCGAGCCAACAAATACCATATTCCCGCCAATACCTTGCGTCTTCATTTGTTTAAACGCTTCGCGAGCTACTAAAAAGTATCCTGTACCAAGAACGTTCATATTTAAATTCCATTCTTGCAAAGTTGTTTCATCGAACGGACTGGATGTAGCAAGTCCAGCGTTGTTGACAATAATATCGACTCCGCCGAAGGCAAGGGCAGCTTCTTTAAAGGCAGCTTGCACTTCTTCCTCTTTTGTTACGTCCATTTTGACGGCAATTGCACGATTTTCGCCATATTTTTCGTTAATTTCTTTAGCTTTTTCCTCTGCTCCTTCGATGTTTAAATCAGCGATAACAACATGTGCGCCTTCGCTGGCTAGACGTCGGCACGTCGCACTGCCAATTCCTCCTGCACCGCCTGTGACAAAAGCCACTTTGCGCGAAAATTCTGCTTCTGGCGGAGCAAGCGTTAATTTGTAGAGCTCAAGCGGCCAATATTCTACATTATAAGACTCATTTTCGTTTAATGAGACGAACTTCCCGATCGCATCTGTCCCTTTCATGACAGCGATGGCGCGATGATAAAGAGCTCCGCTGATCCTTGACATTTTTTCGTTTTTCCCTGTATTCACCATTCCAATACCAGGAATTAAGATTACTCTAGGGGCAGCTTCAAACATTTTGTCCCCTTCGTTTTTGTTCCGCTCAAAATAAGCTTTGTAGTCTTTTTTATAATTGGAAACTCCTTCTTTTATTTTTTCCTTTAATTGCTCTTTATTTTCTGTTTGCGGATCCCATTCGATGTATAAAGGAACCCGCTTCGTGTGAACTAAATGATCAGGGCATGCTGCGCCTATTTGAGAAAGTTCTTTTGCGTTTCGACTGTTAACAAACTGAAGAACATCCTCTCCGTCATCCCAAGTTAAAATCATTTTTCTTTCATCGCTTACAGCACCACGAATAACTGGCAGTATTTCCGCTAGGATTTCTTTTCTTTCATCTTTGGAAAGGGCTTTATATTTTAATCCGCCAAATGCTTTTTCTTCATCGATTCGCTCTTTTATATAGTTTTCTGCTTCATTAATAATAGAAATCGTTTTTGCATAGCATTCCTCTGAAGTATCGCCCCATGTGACTAAGCCGTGTTTTTCCATCAACACTAACTCTGCATTCGGGTTGTTTTTCACGCCTTCAGCAATCATTTTGGAAAGCGTAAATCCAGGACGCACGTAAGGCACCCAAACAAATCGGTTGCCGTAAATCTCCTCAGCAATTTGCTTTCCGTTGTCCGCACAGCAAATGCTGATAATCGCATCAGGATGCGTGTGATCAACATGCTTGAACGGAAGAAATGCGTGCAGCAAAGTTTCAATCGAAGGGCGTGGATGCTTGTGATCAATCATGCAATGAGATAAATAAGCTACCATTTCTTCGTCGGACATTTCATCTCGTTCTATAAGCGGGCGGATATCGTCCAATTTAAGTCCTGTAAAATTGTGCGCTTTCATTGTCGCTAAATCTGAACCGCTTCCTTTTACCCACATGACTTCAATTTCACGGCCGCGGAAATCGCTTTCAATTGTTTTCATTGAAGTGTTGCCTCCGCCCCAGTTGCATACAGCGCGATCAGCTCCGATTAAATTGGAACGGTAGACTAACTGTTCTAAACCTTCCGACAATTTCTTAGCTTTTTCTGAATCCCACAAACTTTTGACCATCTGTTGACCTCCATTTTTGTTTTTATTTATTTTAAATATAACATATGATTGTTTATTATTGAATATATTTTTTTATTTTTGTTTTTTTTGTTTTGAATATTTTATTTATAGCTAAGGTTTGAAATGTATATTGTTTACTTGTTGATTTCACGTCTATTATTTTGGGATTTTTCAATCAAGGGAAAAATAAAAGGTAAATCAACATAAAAAAAAGGGATCAAAATATGAAGGGAATATAATCAGGCAGGATCATATAGTTGCTCTCTTTTACAAGACGAGGGGAATAATGTATAATGAAGTTGAAAAATTGCATCAACAACCAGACGACCAAAGGTGCTGCGACACCTTTGGCCCTGCAACAGACGGTTCCCTTCAAGGGGATCAGGCAGCAGGTAAAAAATAATCCACCACTGCTATCAACTCAAGGGTGGATTATTTTTTTTGCGGATTTGACAGCATTGTAATTATAAGGCTTGAAAAACTGATCGCAAACATTAACGCTTCGAATACTGTCATCGGCACACCCCCTTTCTGTACGGGGTAAATGCCAACCACCCTTGAGTCTACCGTTCTATTGCATTTTCATTATATCAAATACTAAATTTTGAATCTATAAAAAACAGAACATTTGTTCCTTTTTTACTAGAAATTAAATTTTTAGCAAATAATTATTGAAAATTCTGTAAATGGGGTATACATTTGTAGTAAGGGGAGGGAGAAGTATGAGCCGTTTAATAAAGAAAAAAGCTGCTCAACAAGCACTCAAAAAAGTCGTGCATGTAAGCGATATCATTAAGAAACAGCTAGATCCTCAGCTTCCGCTAACCGAACAGCTCGACAAAATTCGAAAAACGTTCGATGAAAGGCTGGACCAAGACGAATATTTTTTGGTCGTAGATGAAACAGGATATTCTCCGCTACATACCAATCGCCTTCGTGAAGGAAGAGTATTTTCGGATGAGGTCGGCAAAAAAGCCGCTACAACAAAAGAACCGCTTTTGCAGCTGTATATCCGTGATACAGGAGAAATTCTTGTTGATGCGAGCTGTCCGCTCGTTACAGACAGTACTGGAAAACGTTATAATATCCGGTTAGGAAGACTCATTCATCGCCCGTATTTGCAAATGAATTTTGCCATGCTATCGTTTTTGCCAAGCTTTCTTTGCCTCATGACAGCTTTATTTATGCAATTATCTTTTCGTCAAGCAATTATTTTATTTTTCGTAACTATTTGCGCCAGTGCAGTAAACAGCTTCTTTGTTTACCGCTCGTTCACTTCTAATCTTAGACAATGGTATAACGTCACTCGTACTGTATCATCAGGCAACCTTCATGTCGAAGTAGATATTGTCGGCAAACGCAATGAGTTTCATCAAATAGGTTATGAAATCAATAAAATTATTTTTGGAATCCGGTCGATTTTAAGCGAGTTTGCCAATGCCGTCAAAACTGTCAAGAAGGTCAGTCAAGATCAAAAAAAAGAAGCGAATCGCTTATCGGAAATTTTTGATGAAGTTGCTGCAACAATGGAAGTGTTCCGCGAAGGCTCCAAACAGCAGACCGATTCGTTTAAAAAAGTTAGCGAACTGGCAAATTCGATGATAGAAGGTGTATCAAATATGGGATCGGAAATTGAACGTGTTGTTGAATACGCTCAATCAACGATGCGTTCAGCAGATGAAGGGCAACAAATGATTGAAAAAACGGAACAGCTTATGCTAAATATTGAAAATGACACGAAAAAGGCAACTTCTCTCATCCAAATGGTATCCAAAAAAGCGGATCAAGCGATGGAAATGGCTTCTGCGATCACAGCAATTGCCAAGCAAACGAACCTTTTAGCATTAAATGCTTCCATTGAAGCAGCGAGAGCAGGTGAATCTGGAAAAGGCTTTGCGATTGTAGCTGCAGAAGTGAGCAAACTGGCAGATGATACAAATTCTTTTGCGGCTAAAATTTTATCTTCGTTGGAAGAAACGAGAAATGATTTAGCTCATGCCGTTACTGCCGTCAAAAAAAATGAAGAAAGTGTTGATCAAGCTTCCTTGTCTATATCTGGAACAAAAGAAAGCATGCAGACATTTAAGCGAATGTTTTCAGACATTCATTCTCTGTTAAAGCATAATCGAGAAAACGTCATAAACATTCGTGAAAACGGCAACAATTTAAAAGGTTTAATAGAAAATGTAAACTTAATCGCACATGATTTCACCAACACAGTCAACGAAACAACGGCAGCATTGGAGGAACATATTGAAGGGATCCATGAGCTTGCAAAGGAATCAGTTATTCTTTCCGATGCTGTCATACATCTTCAAAAAATTTTAAACCGCTTTCAATTACAATAAATGTCTTGATTGACTGGGGATTTTCTCTTTACTATTAAAAATCACATCGTCAAGAAGCGAATATTTGCAGGAATAATCGAAAATGCAAAAGGGAGATCCCCCAACTTCGGTAGTTGAGAAAAAATACTGCGCAGAAATTGACTCATTTTCATCATTATCAAAGCTTCCAAAAAATTAAGCAGCCAAACTCCTAGTATATAGGAATCGGGCTGCTTGCTACGTTTATTATTATCTGCTCAAAATCAAAAGAAAACCATTTTGCGTAATGTCTTCTTTATTTATTTTTCGATAGCTGCAAAGCTTTTTTAATATCTTTAAGCGCATTGGATTTTCCGTACATCAATACGCCGCCTTTGTAAACTCTTGCCCCGAAGACAGCTAATATAGCAATGGATGCTATTAATAAACCGATTCCTAAAAGCGGCTCCCAAATTGGAAGATCCAGCATTCCAACCCGCAAAAACATCAGCATCGGGGTAAACGGCGGAATGTATGATGTGATCGTAACATAGGAAGCTTCCGGATTGCTCAAACCAAATATCGCTAGCATAAAGCCCGCCACAACCGTTAAAATCATCGGAGTGATCAACTGCTGAACATCTTCTATACGACTGACCAGCGAGCCTAGAAAGGCAGCCATCGTCGCATATAATAAATAGCCTAAAATAAAGAAAATGACTGCATATAGAATGGTCGACAACGACGTGTTTTGGAATCCAAAGAAAGAGAAAAATCCTCCATCCATCGATTCTAAATTCTGTTTAATGGAAACGTAGCCGACAATAAGCCATAAGGCAAGCTGCGTTAAACTCAATAGAGCAACACCTAAAATTTTCGCAAACATTTGTGTAATAGGAGGAACACTGGAAATTAAAATTTCCATCACTCTAGAAGATTTTTCTACTGCTACCTCCATCGCAATCATATTTGCATACATGATCACTGCAAAATATATTACAAATAAAAGTACATATACGAGACCTCTCGCTTGATTCAATTCTTCCACCGTTTTTGCGTTGGCATTCAACGCTTCCATTTCAAAAGATACTGGCGCATTCAGCTTCATCAGTTCCTCTTGCGTCAATTTCAATTGACCTGCTGTCCATACCATGCTCACTTGTTGGAGGGCATATTGCAAATCGTTTGGAACGGTTGAGTCTGCAAGAGACGCTGCTTTATATACCGCCATCGGCCGGTTTTCATCATTTAAAGATAAAACGAGATACCCTTTGATCTCATCATTTAATACATTCTTTTTCAGCTCTTCTTCGGAAGCATTAGTTTTTTGCAATTGAATGTCCGGATTAACTTCTTTTAATTGCTTTTTAAACGGTTCAAATAAAGAATTTGATTGATCAATGACTGCAAGGCGTTCTTGATTTTCACCAGAATTAAAAAAATCAATAATTTTTGATATGTTTCCCAAAACTAGAATAATAAGCAATGTAATAACCGTGGAAATGATAAATTGCTTCGATCTTAGTTTGGTAAAATAAGTGTGGAACAAAACAGTCCAAAAGTTATGCATAGGCCGCACCCACTTTCTCTATAAAAATATCATGTAATGAAGGCTCTTCTATTTGGAATTTGCGAATAAATCCTTTATCGACAATCTCCTGTAACAATTGTTGTGCGGTCTCTTCTCTTTCAATTTGCAATTGAATCCCTTCAACTGTTGTCTTGGCTTTTACGACACCTGGGAAATCCTTCAAGAAATTGAGATCAAAATCCGCATGAATCACGAGATTTTTTTTGCCAAAGGAACGTTTAATTTCTTTGAGCGACCCATGAACTACAGGGCTTCCCCTATGTAATATGCATAAATGTTCACATAATTCCTCAACGTGCTCCATCCGATGGCTGGAAAACACAATGGATGTACCGGCATTTTTCAAATCAATGACAGCCTCTTTCAATTGCTCAACATTGACCGGATCCAATCCGCTAAACGGTTCATCCAAGATGAGCAGCTTCGGTTTATGTATGACAGCAGCAATAAATTGAATTTTTTGCTGGTTTCCTTTCGACAGCTCTTCGACTTTTTTTTCAGCGTACTCCGGCACTTTAAACCGTTCGAGCCAATTTGCCAGCTCCTTCAGCGCATCTTTTTTGTTCATCCCTCTTAATCTGGCTAAATAGACAATCTGATCCTTTACCTTTAATTTCGGGTACAATCCCCGCTCTTCGGGCAAATATCCGATATACGGGCTCGTGCTATAATCAATTTTTTCTCCATTCCATGTAATGGTTCCTTCAGTTGGTGCCAGCAGCCCTAAAATCATGCGAAATGTTGTCGTTTTTCCGGCACCGTTTGCCCCTAAAAAACCAAACATTTCTTTTTCCGGAATGGATAAAGACAGCTTATCCACAGCGGTGAAATCGCCAAATTTTTTCGTCACTTGCTCTAGCTTCAACGTCATGTATTTTCCTCCTCTCATCTTTTAATACGGATCAAACAAGAAAAAAGTTCAGTATCGTTTTAAATTTCTGTCTAACTCACAAGTGAAACATCGTTAGTGACAATGATGATATGAAAACTATGTTAAAAATATTTAAACCACATAATTAAAACAGGAGGATGCTTCACAAAAGTTGTTCAAACTTTTGGAAGCATCTCTCCATTTAATAAATGTTGAGATGAACAAAAAGGCAGAAACCTTTTTTTATTACTTAAAGGTTCACTGATTTGATTTTAGAATCCGAACTGAGATGGATTTTGAAGAAATACAACTGTGAAGGACAAAAATAATCTAATAAAATTTATAAACGTCCTTCATGGAGGTGATGGAATCCAAAAAAAGGAAATTGCATATACTGAATGTCCGTCATAACTTTTGAAGGACAGAATGAAAATGGCGTGCATAGAAAAAGTCCTTCATAAGATTCCCGAAGGACATGATCAAGATAGGGAAACATAGGAAAAGCAGTTGTCCAGAAAGCCAAAATCTTTTGGAAACGAAAAACATAAACATTGAATATTGAAAGGGCACCTATAAGCCGAAAAAATCGACTACTTTGACAGCCACTTTTGCCATTATGATTCGGCTTCTTTTCGGCAATAGGAACGCCATCCTCCAAAATCTGTAATATCCTCGAATCGATTGGCGATATACGCCTTCCAAAAGAAAGCCCGACACTTTGTTTCCGTTGATCAGTTCTACTGTTCCTATACTCTAAAGGATTTGTATCCCTAATTTTTTACAGAATACTAAAACCATTTCTTCTTGCCTCTCTTTTTATCGATGACAGCTAAAGCTCTAATGGGAAATTTATCAATAAACGGTTCTACTGAAATACTATAATGTGCCTCGATATCTTTTTTTAATTGATCGCGTAATTCTGTCAATTGGTTCACTATATAATCCATCTTAAATACAGGATCAAACGGTTCCTTTCTCCAAATAGATGTGAGTCGAGCCTTATCGTTATTGTCAAAAGGGATGATTGAAATCAACGGCTCATCTTCGTCAATTTCAAGAGTATAATAATGAAATTCCGGGATATCATATTTGTCACTTTCGATAATGGCGAGCCATCTCTCTAGGTATAAATAAAACTCCAACAATGCGATATCATCTCGGAAATAGGAGATTCCATCTACTTTTATGTCAAAATCTCCACTAACTCTAAGCACAATGGCAGCATTCTTTTTCAACTTTTTAGGAATATAAGATTCATCGGTTGTAAAGTGATAGACAAATTCTATTTGACTGGATATGCTGTCCATATTTCACCATCCCATCCCCTATTACTCTTTCGTACCTATGTTTTACCGAGTGGTTATCACTACAATGATAAATCAGCATTCTTTGTTTCTACCTCTGGATTTATAGAATTGAATCCTTTTCATTCGATTGCGTACTTGGCTTTTATCAGTAGTGTTGAATTAGCATAATTCGGACACTTTTTGAAAAAATAAATGGGGCTTCAAAAATAATAGGCAGCCCCAAGAAATGTTATCAACTACAAACATTGACATAGTCTTTAACAAGTAACGTTCAATGACTAAAGCCATTTCGTCTTACCCTTTTTTTTGTCTACAACTGCTAAAGCTTTTATCGGAAATTTATCAATAAACGGTTCTACTGAAATGTTATAATGTGCCTCGATATCTTTTTTTAATTGATCGCGTAATTCTGTCAATTGGTTCACTATATAATCCATCTTAAATACAGGATCAAACGGTTCCTTTCTCCAAATAGAAGTGAGTCGAGCCTTATCGTTATTGTCAAAAGGGATGATTGAAATTAACGGCTCATCTTCGTCAATTTCAAGAGTATAATAATGAAATTCCGGGATATCATATTTGCCACTTTCGATAATGGCGAGCCATCTCTCTAGGTATAAATAAAACTCCAACAATGCGATATCATCTCGGAAATAGGAGATTCCATCTACTTTTATGTCAAAATCTCCATCAACTCTAAGTACGATAGCAGAATCTTTTTTCCACTTTTTAGGAATGTAAGATTCATCGGTTGTAAAGTGATAGACAAACTCTAATTGATTGGATATGCTGTCCATATTTCACCATCCCACCCTACTACAATTTTTATTTTTTCTGACCTTTTGTACCTATTACTTTACCAAGGTCCGCTATAACTACAAATGACAAATCCGCATTCTTTTTTTCTTCCTCTGGATTTAAAGAATAAGATGCGTTCTTAGAATTTAATCCTTCTTTAACCCAATTACGTATTTGGCTTTTATCAGTAGTATTGAATTTAGAAAAATTACCTCCAGCATTTTTTAAATGCTTATTACTTACATTGAATTTGGAAACTTTACTTTTTGCTGCTTTAACGGCTGCCTTTGCAAATGTGTTAAGAACGGCTTTAGAGCTTTTTATCGACTTAACGATAAGTTTTTTTCCAAATTTTTTTATGGCATACTTGATTCCATGTTTTGCAACTACTCCGATTATAACCGCCGGCAGAACCGAAGCTTGAGCATCAATGGTATTGATCTGGTAAGATTCTCCAGTATCTTGATCAATGAGTGTTGCAATAAAATCGGTGCCGTCAATTTCTTGCAACACTACATCAAAATGTTGAGTAATGATTTCTCCATTCTCTAATGATACTAGCAACCGCTGTACCATGTCCGTATGAATCTATTTGATTATTTTTCTCGTTGAACCTTTTTGATACTTTGACACGAGCCTTTTCTTCATCAATTCCACTATCAATAATGGCAATTTTTATAGGTGTGTCTGTTAAAGAGTTAGGATCAGCATATTCCTTCTGTATGGAGCATAGAGCCCAATTCTGATTACAATCAATTTTTTGATCATAGGATAATTGATGATTGCATGAAGCTAAGAAGATGAAGAATATTATAAAAAAAATAGTTTTCTTAATTTTTATAAATTCCCACACCCCCTAGTTATTTTTACAATATATAGTAATTTTACCAAAATTGTAATTTAAATACAATATTTTAAAATTTTATGTAATAAATCTAACTAAGAGGAAATACTATTTTTTCAAGCAATTTGGAAATGAATTGATACATTGGTATTTTCAATATTCAAGTAACCAGCAGAGGCAAAAGTCGTATTTTACAGTTTAAAAAATAAACAAAACAGAAGTATGCAGCTAACTTTCTGTCTCCTAATACACTGTACGTACACGTCGATTTTATCTAAATAGTTCAGTCACTCCATCCTGTCAATCTCTTAAAATTAGAATTTTGCGCTTGAACGTGAAAAAGCCGCCAACATGTTTGACGGCTTTTGTATTATGAATTGAGTTCTTTCAGGCAATAGGAACGCCATCCTCCAAAAGCTGTAATATCCTCCGCTTGATTGGCTATATACGCTTCACAAAGAAAGCCCGGCACTTTGTTTCCGTTGATCAGTTCTACTGTTCCTATACTTAAAGGTTCTGGAATAGATGCTGTAAAAGCACCAAATGAAGCTAATGGCATTTCCCATATCTCCAATTGAATGGAGGCGCCATTGTGGTTTGTTTTGATAAGCCCAGGTTTGGCAGGATCCGTAGGCAGCTTATACAGCCGGTAATTAGGAGCAGTTGTTGCTTCACATACGAATTTGCCGCCGAATTGATGCATTTCATTTTCGAGCGGAAACCCTCTCATATGCAAACCGCAGACGGCAACAAAAGTCGTATTTTTTTGCGGTTGAAAATTTTCTGTTAGAATCTCTCCTAAAAATTGAGAAGCAAGTCCGAATATCAATCCTTCCTGTTCTGCCAGCGAAAACATCGTCATGCCAAAAGGAACATTTGCTTCCGCATCCTCTGCCGGAATGGCGATTGCCGACAGATCCAAAAGATTACAGTGATTGGTGTATTTTCCCATTTCGTTATTTGTGCGAATCGGATCGAGCCTAACTTGTTCGCGCGTCCAAGTACCGCCACAAGTAGGCAAAACTAATACTGCATCTTTTAACAATTTTTTCACTTTATGCTTGATTGATTGGATCCTGTGCATCGCTTGAAAAGCTGATGCTGCCGTATGATCAGGAGAAGCTCCGGAAGAAAGGACTTTTTCCGTAACGGAAAACACATCTTCTGTATTTGCTTTCACAAAATCACCTAAATCCGCCCATCTTTCCGCCACCCAAGGACCTTCATAAAGAAGAGATGCCGCTTCGGAAAACAAATCATAATCGATATACTCAATCGGAAGACGCAAACGTTCCAATCTTTTCATCGTTTTCATCCATGCATTCCTATATCCTTCACGAAATGGGCCAAAAAACGAAAGCGGTTGTTTCGGCAAACAAATTTTGCTCGGACTTTTCGGCGATACGTTCGGGAAATAGCGTGACCAAGGATCTGTTTCATCCTCGCCGCGCACAATTCGATCAACTTCCAATGCATCCTGCAAATTGTGCGCAAAAACTGTCACACAATCAAGGCTTGCGCAAGCCGGAACTACTCCAGCGGTCGGCCAGGCTCCCCTGCTCGGCTTAAATCCGACTAAGCGATTTAAGGCTGCCGGCACTCGTCCGGACCCAGCAGTGTCCGTTCCGAGTGCAAACGCTGCATGGCCTCGTGCAACGGCCACCGCAGATCCAGAGCTTGATCCCCCGCTGATCAGTTCTTCTTTTAAGGCATTTTTCGTTTCTCCATAAGGACTTCTTGTACCGACAAGCCCAGTGGCAAACTGATCTAAATTTGTTTTTCCTAATGGGATTGCACCTGCTGCAATTAACCGCTCAACCACTGTTGCGCTTTTTTCTGGTATATAAGCATATTGGGGGCAAGCTGCAGTTGTCGGAACCCCGGCTAAATCAATGTTGTCTTTAATAGCAAATGGAATTCCCCATAATGGCAAGCTTTTCCGATCCAGTGAAGCAAGCCTGTCTAGATAAGGCTGAATTCTTTCCATTGCCGGAGGGGTAATCCATATATTCATATCCTCATCTTGTTTAACTCGATGAATGATTTCAACGACTACTTCTTCGGGAGTCAATTCATTGTTAAGGTACATCTCTCTCAACCGCGCAATCGTCAAAGGTTGAGGAAAATGTTTGACCGATTTCATTTGAGAACCTCCTCTCGTTCTTTCTGCTTTAAAATGCTGACAATCAATTGTCCTGATTGCACCTCGTCCCCTGGTTTCACGTAAACATTTACTATTTGTCCATCGCACGGGGCCAGCTGCGGAAACTCCATTTTCATGCTTTCTTCAATCATCAGAACATCGCCTTTCTTAACTTGCTGTCCAGGAGACACAAGAACTTTCCATACACTTCCAGGCATGGAAGAACGAACAACCTCAGCACCTGGAGGGATATTTTCCTCTTGCCCTTCTTTCATTGGTTCATGCTCTGATATATATTCCGCCAATCCTAGCTGCTTCCACCGTTCTCGCTCTGCTTGAAAAGCTTCCTGCTGCCGCATGCGGAAAGTTTCGGCACTATCTTTGATCGAATCCAAGAATTTTAAATATTCGCCAAGATCAAACGCTGTTTCTGTTATTTCCACTTCAAACCTTCCTCTAAGAAAATCTTCCCGCAATTGCAGCAACTGTTCCGCATCTACTGGGTAAAACTGAATTTGATCGAAAAACCGCAATAGCCAAGGTTTTCCTTGTTCAAAACTCTTCGTTGTCCGGAATTTATTCCACATTTGAATCGTCCGGCCGACAAATTGATAGCCTCCAGGACCTTCCATTCCATATACACATAAATACGAACCGCCAATTCCTACCGCATTTTCAGGCGTCCAAGTCCGGGCAGGGTTATATTTTGTTGTGACTAAACGGTGCCGAGGATCAATTGGAATGGCTACTGGAGCGCCAAGATAGACGTCACCTAATCCTAAAACAAGATATTTTGCATCAAATACAATTTTCTTTACATCATCAATGCTTTTTAAGCCATTTATGCGCCTGATGAATTCCAAATTACTCGGACACCACGGAGCATCGGAACGGACGTTTTTCTGGTAGCGTTCAATGGCCAATTGAGTAGCCGGATCATCCCAGGAAAGAGGCAGCCGAACAATACGTGAAGGGACTTTTATCGATTCCAGCGGCGGAAGCTCGCGATCAATTTCTAAAATTTTTTGACAAGCCTCGCGAACGGACATTTTCGATGGGTCAATGTGCACTTGCAAAGACCGAATGCCCGGCGTTAAATCAAGGAAAGGGATGTTGCCTTTTTGTTGTATCGCTTGCATTAAAGCATGTACTTGAAACCGATACAGCAGGTCTAAATCCATTGAACCGTACTCAATCAGCAAATTTTCGTCGCCGCTTGAACGAATCGTAATTGGAATGTTTCGAGATGTTTGTTCTTGAGCCAAAATTGAATCGTCGGCTGTAATTTTTGGATTAATGGCAGGAAGTTGAGAAGGTTGAAATCCGTACAAACTGCCATTTTCAATTTTTTGCATAAACATTTCTTGTTTTTTTCGAAGTTCCGCCGCTTCTTCCAATGACAACAAATGAAACTTGACGATATCGCCCGGATGCAATTGCCCAATTTTCCAAAACTCAGCTGAAGCCGTCGTAACTGGGCAGACAAATCCTCCTAAACTAGGTCCATCAGGTCCCAGTAAAATCGGCATATCGCCTGTTAGATCAAGCGATCCCACTGCATAAGCGTTATCATGAATATTTGATGGATGCAAACCTGCATCTCCGCCGTCTTCTCTTGCCCATTTCGGCGCTGGGCCCATTAACCGGACGCCTGTGCGCGAACTGTTAAAATGCACTTCCCATTCTGTTTCAGTTAATTGCTGCAAATAATCCGGCTGCAAAAATTCGCTTGTACAATGAGGGCCCGGAATGACGCCTATCGTCCATTTATTCGTCATGATCGGTCTATATTCAGCTGGAAGCCCCTTCGTTTTTTTGACAACAGCCCCCCGGTTGACCAAAAGCACATCGCCAGTGCGCAAGGCGCGTCCGCCATGGCCGCCGAATCCGCCGAGCGTAAATGTGGAGGAGCTTCCTAAAACTTCAGGCATGTCAAAACCGCCTGCTACTAATAAATAAGTCCGCATTCCCCTTTTCGCTTCACCAAATGATAATACTTGGTTCTTTTTTGCCAAAACAGGTTCATACATCGGCACGGGCTGATCGTCAAGCTTAGCCTGCATATCGGCACCTGTAATACAAAACCATATATCATCTCGAAAACGATAAGATCCCCCGAGCAATGTCATTTCAAGACCAGGGGCGCCTTCTCTGTTCCCGAGAAGTTTATTTCCAATCCGGAACGAGAGCTGGTCCATTGGACCGGAAGGCGGCACACCTACGCTCCAATATTTAATGCGTCCGGGCCAATCCTGAACAGTTGTTTGAATTCCTCCGTCCAATACTTCCAGTGCATGTTCTCTAGGTTGAAAATGGTTTAATAAACGGGTGTATACATTTCCTTTTATAAAATCCTTTTCCTTCAATAAAGCTTTCAAGTAGTGGAGATTGGTTGTAATACCGTACAATTTCGTTTCGTTTAGCGCTTGTATGAGTTTTCCGATCGCCTCTTCCCTGTTTTTTCCACGAACAATCACTTTCGCCAGCATTGGATCATAAAGAGTCGTAACCGTGATTCCGTTTCTTACCCACGTTTCCGTTCGAGCTGTTTTAGGAAATTTTGCCTCATCAATCTGTCCGGCGCTCGGCCGAAACTCATGCAAACAATCTTCCGCATAAATACGCGCTTGAATGCTATGCCCTTTCGGCTCTTTAACCAAGGAATGCAATTCATGCAGATCATCTGCTGCTTCACGTATCATCCATTCAACAAGATCGATGCCAAAGACCTCTTCTGTTACACCATGCTCCACTTGAAGTCTTGTATTCACTTCAAGAAAGTAAAAGGAGCTTGTTTCAGGATCATATAAAAACTCAACGGTGCCTGCACTCCGGTATCCAACTTCTTCCGCCAATCGGATGGCGGCTGCGAACATTCCTTTTCTGACTTCCTGGGACAAAAGAGGGGCCGGACTTTCTTCCACAACTTTTTGATTGCGGCGCTGAATAGAGCAGTCTCGTTCGCCTAAAGCTACCACTTCACCAAATCGATTTCCAAAAATTTGAACTTCTATATGGCGTGCTCTAGCGATATATTTCTCCAGGAAAACGCCTTTATTTTTAAAATTTGTTTCAGCAAGACGACGTACCGCCTCAAATGCCGAGCGCAAATGCTGTTCATTTTCGCAAACGCGCATTCCGATGCCTCCGCCTCCTGCCGTGCTTTTTAAAATAATTGGATAACCAATATGTTCAGCTTGTTTTACCGCCTCATCCAAATCGGTGATGAGGTCCGTTCCCGGCAATAAAGGAACATTGGCTTTTTTTGCAATTTCTCTGGCAGAATGCTTTAATCCGAATATCTCCATCTGTTCAGGTGAAGGTCCGATAAACGTAATTCCATTTTGTTCGCACAAGCGGGCAAAATCTGCGTTTTCACTTAAAAATCCATATCCGGGATGAATGGCATCGGCTCCTGACTCAATGGCAGCTTTTATGATTAAATTTCCATTCAAATAGCTGTCTTTGACCGGGCCTTCTCCTATTAAAATAGCTTCATCTGCTTCGTCTACATGTAAACTGTCTTGATCCGCCTTTGTATATATAGCAACCGATAGAATTCCAAGCTTGCGAAGCGTCCGTTCAATCCGGACGGCTATTGCCCCGCGATTGGCAATCAGAATTTTTTTAAACATTTTGTTCTCCCCCCTGACGCATCCGTATCCTAGTTGATTCTGTTTATTTATCCCAAATCAGCACTTGTATTTTTGTTGGATTGTAAGCATTGCAAGGATTGTTTAATTGCGGGCAGTTGCTGATCAGCACCAATGTCCGCCGAAGGGATAATAATTCCACATAACTTCCGGCATAAGAGATTCCATCAGCAAATTCTAAATGACCATCTTCTGTAACCGGAACATTCATGAAGAAGTTAATATTTGGAGCCAGATCCCTTTTTGTAAAACGCTCCCCATATTTCGACAACTGCAGCATAAACGTGTCGCGGCAATTGTGCATATGCAATTTATCATGTGCATATCGGACGGTATTGCTTTGTGCTGAGCAAGCACCGCCTAATGTATCGTGCCGCCCGCATGTATCCGCTACAATCTTCAGCAATTCATTTCCTGATTCAGAACGAAGCACCGAACCTGTTGTTAAGTAAATATTTTTCTGTCCTGTAATGGTGGCTGTTACACTGTAATGATCCTCCGGATTATCTGCATCGTAAAACAATGTATCTACTGCTTGGTTTCCTTCCAAGTCGACAATTCTTAGAACTTGCCCTGGCTTTAGTTCATGCATCCAGCCTTCACCGGCAGGGATGATTTTGTTATAGATTGCATTTTCTTCTTTTCGAGGACTTTCTACTTTTTTAATATTTTCCATGTTCCTTTCCTCCCCATATCGTATTTTTAAATCGGTATTTTCTATAATGTTGATCTTTAAAGGCATCAGCCTGGGTACTCAAACAATTTCCTGCCCAATGCTATAAAAGCGCATAATATTCCCAAGTATTTTCAAATGCCCGGCGGTTTTCAGGACGATAATTTACACAATAATCGTTCAAATCGACAGGCTCTGCCGGAAGCATTTCCATTGCCACCGGAACGGACGGATAGTTGGTTCTTGGATCAAGCGGATTTGGTGTATTAGATACAATCAGCAAAATATCCATTTCTGTTCTTAATGTTACTGTGTCATTTTTTTTGCAATGATCCAAACAATAGGTAAGGTTGCCTTTGTCGTCGGTTTTCACTTTTGAAAACAGATTGACGACAGGAGCCATGTCGCGCAGGCTGAGCCCGTTTCTTACAAGTTCCATGGCAAAGTTCTCTTCTCCGCTTCTGAGCCAGTCATTTCTTAATTCTTGATAGCTTGTTTTTCCATATTTCTCATCTGTTCCTTCCCTTGTGGTATAGCCTGAAACAGTGTCGTGCCAGCCAAGGCTGTCGCTAGTGATGCTGGCCAATACTCGGCCGTTATCGCTCATCAATACGTTTCCCTTTGTCAAGTGAAATGTGTGCTGGGCTTTTAATGTATCCGGCATGTTATACCGCTCTGAAAGATCATGTACATGATACATCATAAGCGAAAGATTGGCTCCAGCCTCCAAGGCTGTAAAACGAATAAGCTTTCCTTTTCCGATTTTTCCTGACCATTTTCCTCCAGGTACGATCGTTTTGCTGAAAATTTTAGTCATCCAAAATACCTCCCTTGAGACTTTTCTTAATGATCGTTGTAAAAAAATAAAAGCCTAGGGAAATCTCCCAGGCTTTTATCCTTCCGTGTTTATAGAAAGACATCTTTTGATGCTTTCTATACGCTCTCTCTCGGACCAGACCTGCTGCAAACTTAAGCAGCAGCGGAACCCTAGACAGCTTTTTTGTTCCTATCGATCAGGAACCTTTATGAAATTTTTATTTAAGATTAATATAGAAAGGAGTGCAGCATTGTTCAATGATTTTGTTAGATAATATAACATGAAACTTACAATGAATGCTGGAAATAGATAAAAACAATGTTAAACATTAAATTCCCCGATCATGTTTCTCAGTTTTTTTGCTACATTTGAGAGATTTTCTGCCGTTGCTGTAAATTCTTCAATTGCAGCCAGTTGTTCTTCCGTTGAGGCTGCCACATTTTGTGAATGAGCTGATGACTTTTTGGCGATGTCAGCCAATTGTCCGATAGAAACAGCAACTTGATCAGCTCCTGTTGACATTTGCTGGACAGATGAGGAAACCTCTTGTATTTGACATGTTACTTTTTCAACTGATGTTAAAATTTTATGGAAAGCACGCCCAGCATCATCAACAACCCTTTTACCCTCTTTTAGATCGCTTCTTCCTTTATCGATATTCTCCACGGCAGCAGCAGCAATGGAGAGGACATGCTGTATCATTTCATTTATTTGAATCGCAGATTGTTTTGACTCTTCCGCCAAGTTTCGAACTTCCGTTGCTACAACAGTAAAACCCTTGCCTTGTTCCCCTGCACGCGCCGCCTCAATGGCAGCATTTAGAGCCAATAAATTCGTCTGCTCCGCTATATTTGCCATGACATCTGATATTTTTTTTATCTCGTCGGTAAGCTTGCCAAGTTCCTCAATCTTAATAAACGCTTCATCAACGGATTTTTGTAAAAATTCCATCTGCTTGACTGCTTTGACAATTGATTTGTTTCCTTCTTCTGCGATTTTCGATGTGGTCAAGGCCGATTCTGCTGCGAAAGAAGATGACGATGCAATTTTTTGAACTTCATTGGCAATATTATTCACCGCATGTGAGCTTTCATCCGCCATGTCACCTTGATCACCGGCTCCGGAAGCAATGTCTTGAACTGCCATCGTGATCTGTTCTGTACTTTCCGCAAAGTTTTTAGTACCTTCAGAAAGCTCGAGTGCTGAAGCGGAAACTTCATCTGTCGTTTCCTTTATTTTTAGCATCATTTTTTGCAGGTTCTCCAGCATTCTATTAAATGCCGTCGCCAGCTTTCCAATTTCATCTTTATTCGTGATATGGATTCTAGCTGTTAAATCTCCTTTATTTCGCGCCAATTCCTCTAATTTATTTGCAATTTTCCACAATGGCCGGGTGGTTCTTTTAGAAATAAATATTGCAATTAAAATTCCTGCAAACAGTGCTGTGATAAATACCGCTGCACCCGCCATGATTTTTTTTCTTATTAATTTTTCATCTTCCTCAATTTTCTTGGTTATCCGTTCTGTCTCAATTTGTTTGAATTCTTCCAGTTTGGAACTAAAAATAGCGCGAATATCCGCATATTCTCCATGAAAAATAGCAAGTGTTTTTTGGCGGTCTTCCCCGGCCAATTCCATCATCTGCGTTTCTAATTCAACTAATTTTTGATTGTTTATATTTAGATCGTGGAAAATTTTTTTCGTCCTGGAATCATCCAGCATCGGAGTCACTTCTTTAATATGTTGATCAATTTGCTTTGCAAACTGATTGTACTTTTCCCTTTCGGCCGTATTATCCGGTTCGATAATCACCCCTCTGACCGCATCTGTTAACGCAAGGTCTTCAAATTGAATCTGGTGGGCAAGCTGCAATTTTTTCATATCGGTATTTGCTAAATTAAAATAGGATTTGGAAACGTCCTGCAAAGTAGAGTAAACAATAAGAAAGGCGAGCAGGACAATTAGCAAAACGGTTCCAAAGCTAAGGAGCAGTTTGTTTCGTATCTTCATCATCAACAGCCCTTCCGATCCTTCTGTAAGTTTTTTACTAATGCTTTAATAAAGAAATGATATGTTTTTTTACGTTCATAAATTTCTCTACATCCACAAGCTCCCCATCTTGAAATAATTGCAAATCCGCATCAATCTCTTCGAGAATTCTCCCCGGTCTTGCTTCCATGACATATATTCGCTGGGATAAGAATAAGGCTTCATCGATGTCGTGCGTTATAAACACAATGGTTGTTTTTTCCTTCTTCCAAATATCCAACAATAATTGCTGCATGGATTGCTTTGTTTGTGCATCAAGCGCTCCAAAAGGTTCATCCATTAATAACACTTCCGGATTATTGGCCAACGATCTTGCAATAGCCACACGTTGTTTCATGCCGCCGGACAATTCTTTGCCGTAGGAATCCGCAAATCTTTCCAGTCCTACCAGCTCTAAATATCGATCGGAAATTTCTTTACGCTCTTTTTGTTTCATTCCTTTTAGCTTGAGGCCAAACTCTATGTTTTCTCTTACTGTCAACCAAGGAAACAACGTATAAGACTGAAAGACCATACCTCGTTTCGCACTTGGTCCTTTCACTTCTTCACCGGATACTTGCACACTGCCTGATGTCGGCTCCTCCAAACCTGCCAAAATTCTCAAAATGGTCGACTTACCGCATCCCGACGGTCCAAGAATGGAAACAAATTCTTCATTTTTTACGTACAAAGAAACATTCTCCAGCGCTTGAAAGGAGCCATTATTCGTTTTATACACTTTCGACAAATTTTGAATGTTTATTTCAATCTTCTCTTGACGAAGATTTTTTTCAGCTTTGATAGCATTCAACATTTAATTTCCTCCTTCCGCCCATGGAAATAATTTTTTATTAATGTAGGCAAAGCATCTGTCAATAATAAGTCCCAACAGCCCGATAACAATGATTCCGACAAAGATGGACTCGGTATCCATGAAACGCTGCGCTTTCATAATCGAATATCCAAGACCGTTGTTTGCCGCCACCAGCTCTGCTACAACTAAATACGTCCAAGCCCATCCCATAATCAGCCGCATAGTTGTCATTAATTTCGGAAGCATTGCAGGGATGATAACCTTTGAGATGACTTGCCAGCGGTTTGCTCCAAGAGTATAGGAGGCATAAAGTAGGTCTTTATGAATCCGGTTTGTGTCATCTGCCACCATTAAAACGAGCTGAAAAAAGCTTCCGATAAAAATCACTAAAATTTTTGCTGTTTCCCCAATTCCTGCCCAAACCATAATAAGTGGAATAAAAGCGGCTGCCGGCATATACCTGATAAACTCAGAGACGGGCAAAATAACCGATTCTGCAAGCTTAAAAGTGCCAGCCAATATTCCGAGCGGAATCCCTAACAGACATGCCAGTAAAAACCCCATAAAAACTCTGTAGACGCTAATCCCGATTTCTCCCCAATACTCCGGACTTGAAAGTGCAGCAAAGAAAGAGCCCACAACAGCTGCGGGAGTCGGAAGAAATACTTCATCCACAAGTTTTAAATTGCTCAGCAAAATCCAAATGAGCAATAACAAGATAAAAGCAGTTGATACCCCAGTAAAATACCATTTTTTCGGAATATCCTCGCGTATTTTGAATAATGTCCATTGATGCCTTTTTCCTTTTTGAAGCTCCATCCATTAATCCTCCTTACTTTGCCCGTTCAATTTCCGCTTTTATAAATGAGGTGTCAACGAAGCTGCTAAAATCAGGAATGTCTTTAATAAACCCTAACTCTTTTAAAAATTCAGCATTTTTTTCAGCTGTGTAATAAAAAGATTGATAGTTATCTCCCTCTTTAAAAGCGTTCAAGCTTTCTTCAGGAGAAAACAGCTTGAATCCTTTCATTCCTACATCCAGCTCTTCTTTTGAAATTCCCGCCTCGTCCGCTATTAGTTGAATCGATTGATCGTAATTTTGCGAAAGATAGTCAACCGCATCAAACCATGCTGCTACGATTTTTTGCACGTCCTCTTTCCTCTCTTTCGCAACATCTCCCCTTACAACGAATAAGTCGGAAATCAAGCCCGGAAAATCAGCGGATGTCACCAACTTATGTCCTTTTCCCTTATTCACTGCCATGCTTAAAAAAGGCTCCCACAAACCGGCTGCATCCAATTTTCCAGCTATAAATGAATTTCCCGCATCTTGAACAGATAAGTTTGTAAATTTCACATCGGACTCCTTTAATCCCGCTTCATGCAATGCCGTGAGCAGAAAAAAGTGTTCAATCGTACCTATTTCCGTACCAACTTTCTTCCCTTTTAAGTCTTTAACCGAGCGAATATCATTTGAAGCAACAAGCCCATCGCCGCCAAGTGAATTGTCTGTAATAAATACCGCTTTTAAATCAATTCCTTTTTCTAAAGGGGAGATCGAATCAAGCAAAGCTTGGCTGTTTCCATCAATTTCTCCCGTATTTAATGCAGAAAGGGAATCAGCATATACTGGAAACCAAACCAATTCGACATCCACTCCATGTTTTTCGAAAAAACCCTTTTTTTCTACGAGATGCCATAAATACCAGCTCGGCAAGGCGCTGAAACCAATCTTAATCGGTTCTTTCTTGCTTTTATTGCCGTCAGAAGTTTCATTTGCAGATTTACTTCCGCAAGCAGCCAACAACAAGCAAAAAATGATAGAAAGAACAAGTAGTAGAAGCTTCTTTTTCTTCATGTCTTTCACCTCGGCTTTATATTTTTCATCTCTTTTTGAAATTAGGTATTTCAAAATAGTGCTTAAAGAAATTCTGTTATATCCCCCTCCCCAGATTTTTAAATTTTCAGCTTTAAAAAAATAAAAGCCAGAGAGAATAGATCTCCCAGGCTTTTATCCTTCCGTGTATATAGAAGTTGCAATCAAACGCAGCTTCTATACGCTCTCTCTCGGACCAGACTTACCGGCGGTGATACAGCCTGCCAGCAACGGAACCCTAGACAGCTTTGATTTCCCACTTATTTCGGGGAACGATATTCACTTTTCATCATTCCAAGATACGCTGGCAAATGTCAGCTTTTCACCTTCTTTTTCCGTTTGACAGAGAATGAGAGATCACTACAAACTCTTTAGGGGGATTTTTTATTTATTAAGAATTATAGTTTATATGACTATATCTGCAATAAATATGTAATATTTTCTAACATAATTTCTCGAAATATTCGCATATTACGGAAACTATTATTACATAAAAGAATTATATTTTTTCAAAAAAACAGCATGAAAAGCTGCAAAACGTTCAAAATCTTCTTAAAAAAAGCATCTGCCCTTAATCAGCAGATGCTTTTTTCTTGTGAAAATCATTCCGAGTCATTTATAAGCGTCAATAAAGGTTCGCCAATTTTGATTTGTTTTTCTTTCGTTTCATTTATTTCTTTGTAGTGACTAGTATTGGTTATAACAACCGGTGTCGCCAAATCAAAGCCCGCCGACTGAATTCCATTTATGTCAAATTCAATGAGCAGCTGTCCTTTCTCTACACGGGCGCCTTGAGTTGTATGAGCATTGAAAAATTTACCTTCCAATTGAACGGTATTCATGCCAATATGAATCAAAATTTCCGCACCTTGATCAGATGTTATTCCAATTGCATGTTTCGTAGGAAAAAGAGTCGTTACTGTGCCGGATACAGGCGCTACTAATTTTCCTTCCGAAGGCTCAATAGCTACGCCCGCGCCGAGGGCCCCGGATGAAAATGCTGCATCCTTGATGTCTGATAACGGCTTTACTTCGCCGTTAAACGGGCTGAAAATAATTTCTTTTTTACCTAATAATTCTTCTTCCGCGTCAGCCTCAGCTGTTGCTTGTTGGGATTGCCGATCTGCTTCTGCTGCCGATTTTTGACTGAATCCAAAAAGGAAAGTGAGGATAAAACCAAGGATAAAGGCAACGGTAATGGCAATTAAAGTGCCCCATAAACCAAACGTAATGCCTTCAGTCGGACTGATAAAGGATGGAATACCAAAAATTCCGAGACCTCCCAGCATATACATTTTTGAATCAAATACTCCTATGAGTCCTCCGCCAATTGCCGCAGCAATACAGCTGATAATAAACGGTTTTTTGAGCGGAAGCGTAACACCATAAATCGCCGGTTCTGTAACCCCGAAAACTCCGGAAATAAATGCAGGAACACTAAGCGTTTTCAATTTTTGCTGTTTCGTTTTCACCATTACGGCAAGTACAGCACCTATTTGTGCAAAAGAAGGAGCAAATGCCATCGCTAAAATAGGATCCGCTCCCATTGTGCTCATATTGTTGATGGCAATCGATACAAGCCCCCAATGAAGACCGAAAATAACAAATACTTGCCAGAACCCGCCAAGAAGCAGCCCTGCGATAATTGGCGATAAATCATTGATGGCAACTGTTAGTTGACCTAGAAGCTTTCCTGCCCAAGTTGCAATTGGCCCAATCAATAAAAATGTTAAAGGAACTATGATAATCAGTGTAAAAAAAGGAACTAAAAATGTTTTCACGACATCAGGAATAACTTTCTTAAACCAATTTTCCACCTTCGCACTAAAATAAGCAGCCAAAATAATCGGAATAACGGAAGATGAATACGTCATTAAAATGACCGGAATGCCAAGAAATGTAATATAAATAGGCGACTCAAACATCGTGCCTGAAAACAAAGTGTAAAGCGCTTTTCCGCTAGTAAGATTAGATAGTGCCGGATAAACCAATGACGCCCCGATCGCCATACCGATGAATGTGTTGCCGCCGAATTTTTTGCTGGCCGTATAACCAAGAAAGATCGGGAAGAAGTAAAATAACGAATCGCCAATTGCATATAAAATTTGATAAGTTCCTGATTTATCTGTTATCCAGCCTAGTGATGCGAAAAGAGCGGCAAAACCTTTAATCATTCCTGTTGCAGCTAGAACGCCGAGAGTTGGTGCAAAAATTCCCGAAATAATGTCAATAAAGTTGTTGAATAAATTTTTATCCTTTTTTCCCGCTTCCGTATCGACAGGCTTTGCAGCTTCAAACCCGCCAATAGCAACGACCGCCTTATATACATCAGGCACATGATTGCCGATGACAACTTGATATTGTCCGCCGCTTTTCATAACGGTGACGACTCCGTCCATGTTTTTTAACACTTCTGTGTTCGCTTTCCCTTCGTCCTTTAATTGAAAGCGCAATCTTGTAATACAGTGAACAACACTTATAACGTTTTCTTTACCGCCGACATTTTCGATAATGTCTTTAGCCAATTGCTCATATTTCATGATTGACCCTCCCAAAAATATATTTGATATATAAAAAACCTGAACCAATTTGAACGCGCACGAATAAACGCACTGTATTGTTCAAATCAGTTCAGGTTATGCCCGGATGGTAACATTCCTTCCTGATTTTTGACAGCTTCCCGAAAAAATTATGCAATTGTCGAATTTACTCTTTCTAATCTAAATTGGCTCCATTCGATGAGATGACTTGCTTATACCAATAAAAGCTTTGTTTTCGAATTCGGCGCAAATCTTTTAAATCAAACTCATCACGGTTAACGTAAATAAAACCGTAGCGTTTGCTTATACCTTGATGCGTGCTGACGAGATCAATAGCTGACCAAGGACAAAAACCGAACACTTCAACACCGTCACTAATCGCTAATTGCATTTGTTCGATATGGTTTCTTAAAAATTCAATTCGGTATGTGTCGTTTATAACATCGCCTTCTTCCAATTGATCGATGGCGCCTAATCCATTTTCAGTGACAATCAATGGCAAATGATAGCGGTCATATATTTCTCTTAATGTTGTCCGAAACCCGACTGGATCAATTTCCCAGCCAAATTCATTTTTCTTTAAATGCGGATTGGAGGCTCCTTTATAAACTCCCGGTTCCCCAACCGTAATATGCTGATCTCCTGTTTGGTTCACATCTTCTTCATTTCCTTCGCTTGCTGCTACTGTTTGCGAAGTATAATAGTTAAAAGCAATAAAATCCGGCTTGGCATTTTGTAAAATTTCCATATCGCCTTCAAGAATTGTTGGAGTATATCCCTTTTCCTCCAAGTAAGCCCAGGCAATATTGTTATAGCGCCCATATACAGCCATATCCAAATACAGCCAATTGCGGATGGCTGCGTAATTATTGGCAGCTAAAACATCTTCAGGTTTTGAGCTTGCCGGATAAATCGTCACAATATTCGGCGCCGGTCCGATTTTTGCATCCGGCAGCATTTGATGGCATAACGCCATTGCCTTCGCCTGAGCGACAAACATATGATGATTTTGTTGATACAATTCTTTTTTTGGATTTTTTAAGTTCGGATCAACGGTCCCGATCGCTTCGCCATGAAGGATCATCATATTTTGTTCATTAATCGTCAGCCAATATTTTACCCGATCGCCAAAATGCTCGAATAATGTTTTGCAATAATTTTCATATGCATCAATCGTTGCACGATTGGACCAGCCGCCTTTTTCCTGTAATGCATAAGGCAAATCAAAATGATAAATCGTCACAATCGGTTCAATTCCATGCTTTCTGATTTCATTGATAAGTTGATCGTAGAACTCTATCCCTTTTCGATTTACCTCTCCGTCGCCATTAGGATAAATGCGTGTCCAGGCAATGGAAAAACGATATGCTTTAAAGCCCATTTCAGCAAACAGAGCAATATCTTCTTTGTAACGGTGGTAATGATCGCTGGCTACTTTAAAATCAGTCGTGCCTTCGGGGTATTTGGCCATATCGATAACGGAAGGTCCCTTTCCGTCTTCATTCCATGCGCCTTCCACTTGATAGGCTGATGTGGAACCTCCCCACAAAAAATCGTTTGGAAAAGGCTTGCGCCGCTCGTGTTTCATGCTTACTACCTCCCATTTCATTTTTAAACAGAGTGATTTCGACATCGCAATCGTTTTTACAATTCTTCTCCATTCGTTTCGATTACTTTTTTATACCAATAGAAGCTGTCCTTCCGGAGGCGTTTCAATGTTCCGTTGCCGAAATCATCTTGATCGACATAAATAAAACCATACCGTTTGCTCATTTCTGAGGTAGATGCGCTTACTAAGTCAATAGGCCCCCAAGTTGTATACCCCATTAATTCAACACCGTCGCCAATCGCTTCTTTCATTTGCTCAATATGTTTGCGCAAATAGTCGATTCGGTAATCGTCATGGATGCTGCCGTCTTCCTCAACCTTGTCGTAGGCCCCTAATCCGTTTTCCACTATAAATAAAGGAACTTGATAGCGGTCATACAATTTATTTAACGTAATCCGCAAGCCGACCGGATCAATTTGCCAACCCCAATCAGATGATTCAAGATAAGGGTTTTTCACACCGCCGATTAAATTGCCTGAAACTTCTTCAGCATCATCCTTCGTGCTGGCTACAAGTGTCATATAGTAGCTGAACGAAAGGAAATCCACTGTATATTGTTTTAAAATGGCATCATCGCCTGGAAGTTTTTCAATGTGAATATTATTTTCTGCAAAATAGCGTTTCATATAACTTGGGTATGCGCCGCGAACTTGAACATCTGTGAAAAATAAGTTCAGCTGATCTTCTTTTAATGCTTTAAGTACATCGTCCGGGTTGCATGTTTCCGGATATACTTCCAATCTAGCCAGCATACAGCCGATTTTTGCATCCGGAATGATTTCGTGGCATGCTTTAACAGCTAGTGCACTTGCTACAAATTGGTGGTGTACCCCTTGGAAGGCAGCTTGTTTTACATTTTCAACCCGATCGGTTAAAATGCCGCCGCCGGTGTACGGACTGAAAGTAATCATATTGATTTCATTAAATGTCAGCCAATATTTCACCTTGTTTTTATACCGTTTAAATACGGTTTCAGCGTAGTGAACAAAGAAATCTATCACCTTGCGATTCGTCCAGCCGCCGTACTTTTGCACAAGCCCGAGCGGCATTTCGTAGTGGGAAAGTGTAACAAGCGGCTCAATATTATATTTCGCCAGTTCGTCAAACACTTTGTCATAAAAGGCTAATCCTGCTTCATTTGGTTCGGTCTCATCCCCATTCGGGAAGATACGCGGCCAAGATATGGATAAACGGAATACTTTAAACCCCATTTCTGCAAATAAGGCGATGTCTTCCTTATAGCGATGATAAAAATCGATTCCGAAACGTTTCGGGAAAATTTTATCTGATGCTGCTCCGCTTAAGATTTCCTCGATTTCTGCACTTGTCACATCTAATGAATGTCCGTTTTTACCACGTTTTTCTTTTGGTACATAAGCCACCATATCGGCAGTAGAAAGACCTTTTCCATCTGCATCAAAAGCACCTTCTAATTGGTTGGCAGCAGTTGCGCCGCCCCAGAGAAAGTTTTCCGGGAATTTCGCTTCGAAATGGCCCATTGTTCATTCACCCTCTCGTTATTATTAAAACAATTTCCAACTTTATCTTGTCGCAAAGCGCTTATACGATCAAGAAAATAAAAAAACCTAAATTGCCCGCCATAAAAATGACGAAACAATTTAGGTTTTGCCTGCATGACCAGTAACAATCCTAAATGAAATGGTTTCTATTCGATTGTTATTTACAAATTAGCATACGCTTTCATTTCCTGTCAACAGTTCATTTAAAAATTTTTACGAGAAGCTGAGATTTTGTTTAATTACGATTCACGACTCGATCAATATGAATTGTCAAATATAGTTTTTCTTCCGAAGTTATTTCATGGCCATGCACCTTTTGAATATAATCTTTTATTTTTTTCGTGCAGGCATAAGCTTCCGGATGCTTATTTTTTACGATTTCATACAATTCATCATCGTCGCTCTTCAGCAGCATGTTGTTTATGAGCCGTTGCGCGAAAAATTTCAAGTGGGTAAGGAAACGGAAATAATTTAATGAATCCTCGTCAAGCTCAATTTTAAAATGGTATTTTACAATATTCAGTATATCTTGAATAATCTTTGTCATATTGGCGACATCCGTCATTTCTTCATTCAGCTCAGCATTGACGAAATGCATCGCAATGAAACCGGCTTCATCTTCAGGCAGTTCAATCGCCAATTTGTCTTTAATCATTTTCAGTGCTTCCAAAGCGATTTGAAATTCATCTTTATATATCCGCTTGATTTCCCAAAGTAATGGATTCACAATCTTTATCCCTTGTTTTTGCCGTTCTATGGCGAAATTAATATGGTCTGTCAGCGATATATAAATAATATCATTCAGTTTTTTGCCAAGTTTATTTTTCGCGTATTGTATCATTTCCTCCGTTACTTTTACATATTCCATCGGAACCTCGTACAATAGCGATTTAAATTTACTGGCCATATCCTGATTTTCCAATTTAAAAATCTTTTCAATTCTGTCTTCATCAACCTCATCGCCAGGTCTTTTCTTAAAGGCAATCCCTCGTCCCATGATGACCAGCTCTTGATCATCTTGTATAACGCTGATCACGTTATTATTAATAACTTTTGCGATTTTCACGCGTACCCCCTGCCTTTGGTTTGATGCTATTATACTATATATTGCAAAATGCACCCAATATATTTATGAAAGAAGTCCTTAATTAAGAGAATTTACGATTTATTAGGATTTGTCAATACAAAAATTCGATTGCTAAAGCAGATTTTCGTTTTTTTAATAGTAAGAGAGTTTCAAAAAACTCCCCGCCACCATGCGTTGGGTACAGCCCGACGATAAGGGGAGGTGAATTCACTTCTGTCCAGTACGCTTTCTATTGGTCAAAATGATAAAAAATAACGGCGAGAACACATGCCCCGCCGTTTTGTCATTTTATTTGAGCGAAATCTTTTTTCCCTGTTTGATCGATTCATAGCAAGCTTCGATTACAGTCATATTTTGGATCATATTTTCGCTTGTGTAGGAAGGATTTTTTCCATGCAGCACCGCATCTGAAAAATGCTCAACTTGAAGAGCGTATTGATCCGCTACAATGCTTTCGATTCTCTGTTCATTTTCTTTTTCAACAATGATTAAGCCTTCTCCTCCTTGGCGGTCAGGTCGATAGGCTCTTGGAACGCGAATAGAACCTTTCGTTCCGACCACTTCATAAACATTTGAAAAACTCGCGTGAAAACTGCAGTCAAAAACGGCTTTGACTCCATTGTCAAGCTCCATATATCCGACAGCCGTCGTATCAACGCGATGAACAGGATCTATTTCAGCATCTACTCTCACTTCAGCCGGTTCGGCTTGAATAATATTTCGAATCGAATGAATACAATAGCAGCCAATATCATAAATACTGCCGCCGCCCATATCAGAATTTAAACGAATATTTTGCGAGGCAGGATCCAAATAAAACGAAAAGTTGGCTCTCATTAATTTCACATCGCCAATTTCACCTGATGCGATGATGTCTCGAACTCTTTGATGCTGTGGGTGAAATTGGTACATAAACGCTTCCATAAACTTCACATTGTTTTTTTCACAAACGGCTGCCGCTTCTTTCGCCTCCTCAGCTGTCAACGTTGCTGGCTTTTCACATAATACATGTTTTCCTGCTTCAGCTGCCTTCACAATCCATTCTTTGTGCAAATGGTTAGGCAGCGGTATGTATACAACATCGATATCTGGATCCTTTAGCAAGTCTTCATAACTTTTATAGGCTTTCGGAATATTTAATTCATCAGCCACCCCGATCACTTTATCGGATCGGCTTGCTATCGCCGCTACAACAGCATTTTTAGATCTTTGAATCGCAGGAATCAACTGCTTTTTAGCGATTTGTGCTGTGCTTATTATTCCCCAACGAGTTTTCTTCAATTTCTAAATCCCCTCCAGATCAATTTTGAAAAAACATAATCTTGTCAATTATTTTTGAAATTCTTTTGATTTTACATTAATATTTTTTGATTTTGAAAACGCTTTTTTATATTTTACCACATTTTCACACATCGTCCATACAACTTTTCAGCAGATTCCTCCACAAGAATTCAAACCGCTGCTGCCACTGTCACGGAACATTGTCCGCCTGCTAACTTTTTATGTTTGAAGTTGTTTGTTTGTACTTTCTATATTTTTGCCAACGACCAATTGGAACCATCGCATAAAATGTTTTCCCTTGGTTGTGTGAACACATAAGGGAATCGGTGCTCAAATTCCTTCAGCAGCAAATACGGCAAATCACTCGGTTGCCAAGGGAATGTAGGCTTTGACATTTGCAAGTTTTGAAAGAGGAATGTTGCTAGATTTAAATTTTTGTTTATGATTGAATTTTTGTGTTTTTTTCGACTAGTCGGCCCTTAAAAGTGATTTCGTACAGATTATCGTTCATTGTCATTCGCCTCTACTACATTCGTTGCATTAGACAGTTTAGCTTATTAGATGTATAGTATATTTGGAAATAATGGAAAGAGGCGAGTCCAATTGGTATACATAAAAATGAACAGTCCAGAATATGTAAAGGCCAGCATAGCTCTTTTTTTCGGCGGGTTTGTCACCTTTTCCATTTTGTATACAACACAGCCTTTACTGCCTGTTTTCTCAAAAGAATTTCATATCTCTGCCGCATCAGCCAGTTTAACCGTATCGGCTTCAACCGGAACACTTGCTTTTATGATGCTGGTAGCTGCTAGTTTGTCAGATGTTCTTGGAAAAAAGAAAATCATGATCATCTCGATGCTGCTTACTTCCATGCTCTCTATGTTTATTGCTATGAGCCCAAATTTTCCTTTGCTTGTTGTATTCCGAACACTGCTTGGAATTTCTTCAGCAGGCATCCCCTCTCTCGCTATGGCGTATGTAGCAGAAGAATTTCATCCAACTGCAATTGGCAAAGTGATGGGATTGTATATAAGCGGAACAAGCATCGGCGGAATGGCCGGCCGAATAATCACTGGCTTGTTGACAGATTTTTTTTCATGGAGGACCGCTTTATTTTCCATCGGAGCGCTAGCTCTTATTTTAAGCATCGTCTTTGCTTTTATTCTACCGACACCAAAGAATAGCGAAAAAAAGCCGTTTAATATAGAAGCTGTTATAAAGGCATATACTGTACACTTAAAAAATAAGCCGCTTTTATCTCTCATTTTTTTGGGCTTTTTATTTATGGGAAGCTTTGTGACATTATACAATTATATTGGCTATTTACTGAGCGAGCCTCCTTATTCATTCAGCCAATCATTGCTTGGCTTCCTTTTCATCGTCTACATTTTCGGAAGCTTCAGCTCTGTATTTTTAGGCAAAAAAGCTGATGAACACGGCCATTCAGCCACGCTAATTTTTGCCGTCGCTTTGACTATTTCCGGAGCCATATTGACTCTTTTTCCGCCAGTATTGGTGAAAATTATCGGCATTTCACTATTTACATATGGTTTTTTCGGCTGTCATTCCATTGCCAGCGCTTGGATTGGAGAACGGGCGGATAAGAATAAAGCTCAAGCATCTTCTTTATATCTTTTATTCTATTATTTAGGATCAAGCTTAGTTGGTACATTTGGGGGCTATTTTTGGATTCATTTCCATTGGGCGGGAGTCATCTTGTTTATCACAGCTTTATTGCTATCAAGCTTACCTTTTATTCGGTATGCTGAGAAACGTCTTTAACCGTCAGAAAGTATAATAGATTAGTGCAGAAAAAAAACGCTTAGCCTGTCGGAAGAGCTGAGCGTTTTTTCAAGAAAAAATTTATGGTGTTCGGATTATCGTGCAAATTCCCATAAAAATTAGAGATGGATCAGCATGTCATAAGCAGAAAATTGCATGGAATTCCTGTAAACTGTCTACTGTTTTACACAGCTCATTTCACGTAAAATCCCTCCAAAAATGCCACTTTTCAAAATAAAAATATGGCAACCTTCATCTTTAAAAAGTTCCAGAAAATAACATCTTTTTCTATTGACTTTTACGTTGCGTAACACCTTATAGTTGCTAACGCAGAGATGTAATAAGTGACAATGAAGGGAAAAGAAGCTGGTGCAGCAAGCAGGAGCTTTTCAAATAATCAAAAATAGCAAGGTGGAAGCAATGAAAATAGTCATCGAAAATACAATCGAACAATATGAAATTGTTCGATTTCTTTCAAATCTTGCTTGATATATAAAACTTGTAACAATTGATATGTGGAACCCTTATAAACCGTCAATTGTGATAGCTAAAATTCATATTGTTAAGTCAGCAAACAAAACCTGATAGAAAATTCGGAAGGCTGTCAGTTAGAATGGATTAGCCAATGAATGGGTTTATGAAAAAGTGTTAGATCATGATTTTCTATTGTAGCTAAAAGCATGGAAGAGGGTGTTTTTACCCTCTTTCCACACTTTTTTGGATATCCAAAATTATATTAATTGAAGAGAAACGAACTTAATTTCTAGGAATTCGTCCAGCCCGTAGTGGCTTCCTTCTCTTCCAAGGCCGCTCTCTTTCATTCCGCCAAAAGGTGCTTGGGCGACAGACGGAAGGCCGTCATTGATTCCGACAATGCCGTATTCTAGATTTTCAGAAAACCAAACAGCCTTTTTGAGAGATTGGGTGTAAACATACGCAGCCAAACCAAATGGTGTACCATTTGCACGTTGGATAACTTCTTCATCATCTGAATATGTGCTGACCGGTGCCAATGGACCAAATGTTTCTTCCTGCATGCACAACATATCATCTGTTACATCAGAGATTACAACCGGCTTCATAAAATATCCTTTGTCCATATTCACGGAAGGTCCTTCATGGAGTTTCGCGCCTTTTTCGACTGCATCTTCTAATTGATGTTGAACTTTTTTGACTGCATTTTCGTCAATAAGCGGTCCAATGTCTACCTTCTCGTCAAGGCCATTCCCTACTTGCAGTGTTAAAACAGCCTCATGAAATGCTTTTAAAAACGGCTCCTTAATTGACTCATGGACATAAATCCGGTTGGCGCATACACACGTTTGACCGGCATTTCTGAATTTTGATTGCACAACGCCCTTTACAGCTTCTTGAATATTTGCATCTTCTGTTATGATAAAAGGTGCCAAGCCTCCAAGTTCAAGCGATACTTTTTTTACGGTATCCGCTGCTTTTCTCATTAACAGCTTTCCAACTGGAGTAGACCCTGTAAAAGTAACCTTCTTAACGCGTGAATCTTCCATCCAAACATCAACGACTTCAGCTGGTTTTTCAGTCGTTATAACATTGATGACACCTGCTGGAAAACCTGCTTCATGAGCACATTCTGCTAATAAAAGTGCTGTAAGTGGTGTTTGTTCAGCCGGTTTTATGACAACTGTGCATCCGGCTGCAAGGGCAGGGGCGACTTTCCGTGTGATCATCGCCGCCGGAAAGTTCCAAGGAGTTATGGCAGCAACGACTCCAACAGGTTGTTTTTGAACGATAATTCTCTTCGAATGAACAGATGCCGGAATCGTTTCGCCATAAATCCGTTTCGCTTCTTCTGCAAACCATTTCACAAAGCTGTTTGCATATTGTATTTCGCCTTTCGCCTCGGCGAGCGGTTTTCCCTGCTCGATTGTCATCGTGGATGCCAACACTTCCAGCCGATCATTTATGAGCTTATACCATTTTTCCAGTAATTCTGCTCGTTCATAGGCTGTCGTTTTTGACCAAGTTTTAAAAGCTTCGTGAGCTGCATCGACAGCCAGCTTTGCTTCCTTGGCGGTTCCGTTCGGCACATAACCAACTGTTTCAAAAGTGGCAGGGTTTTGAACGGCAAAATTGTCATCCAACTGAACAAATTCTCCGTTAAGATACAGCCCTTTTGTCAATGGTTGTTCTTTCATACTGCTTGAATCTCCTCTCTTTCTTTTTCTTCATTCGAGTGGTGCGTAAATATGCGGTCGTTTTCTCCGCGCAGAAAATCTTTCCCATACAGCAGGATGCATAAAAGGATGCCGGCAGCAAAAGCCATTGTTGCTCCTTTTATGACGAGGATTGCACCAACAATCCCCGCAATTCCAAGATCACGCTGGCTGCGGGACTGCATGACACCGATACGAACGCTTACATAACCTTGTACCAACAATGTCAATGCTAAAGCTACCCCAAGTATCGGTTGTACTAAACTTACTATAGGCAGCAAAAATAATCCAGTATTTGTACCCCAACGGAACGATCCTGCTCCGCCGAAAAACGAATGCATCGCTTCTTTACCTTTTTTAAACCGCTCAATCACGACCACTTGCATAGCAGCCCACATCGGACCGCACATCGTAATATCAGGGCCGATCATGCTCATCAGAATGTTTCGGCCACCAAATATTAAGTGGGCGCGGTTCGGATTGTAATCAACTTTTTCATCCGTACGTATGACATCAGATTCAGAAAGGAGAGCTTTCGTTTTCAGCACATCTCCAAACACAACTAAATACGTTGCAAAAACAGCAGGGACTGCCTTCACGAAAAACGATAACGCAGGGAAGCCCAGGCCAAATACCGTATATTCCGCCCAAAGTGTGGCGAAATCTGGTTTACTGAAACCCCATTGAATGTCCGGCCATTTCGCTTCTCCAACAAGAGGCGCTACAAAAACAGCTAGCAAAATAGCAGGTAAAATCCCTAAATTCCCCAACAAAGCCCAGCCTTTGTTTTTTTGCTTTAATTTTTCGAAATGTTTAGAGAATATTAGATAAAACGCAAAGCCAATGCAAATTGTGATCGTAATCGGGAATAATTCAAACTTTCCTCCGGCTTCAAAAATCGATACGACAGCTCCAATTCCGGCACCCAGTATAATACCTGATTTAATGGCGTCAGGCACTAAACGCACCACTTTGCTGGCAAGTCCCGTTACTCCTAAAATGATGGATAAAATTCCAAGAGTCAACTGAAATGCAATGAGTGCATATATTCGGTCCTCACCTTCTGGAAATTGTTTAACAAACAAAACAATCAATGGAATCGCGGGAGTGACCCAACCTGGAATGACCGGGTCACCAAGCAGATGATGCAGTAAATATAAAAGTCCATTCAATACAACAACAGCGAGAGCCACTTCAAACGGCATCCCTAAATGATCCGCTAAAAGAGTAATAGCCCCAAGGTCTACCGCACACATGAGCAAACCCTGCACATAATCGGGCCATTCAAACCGATAATGAATAAACGGCAGCCGTATTTTAAAGGGACCTGCAGGGATATATGGCGTTTCAGCGCCGTGCGGACGATTTTTCCATTTCATGATCATGATTTTCCCTCCTATCAATAGGCAGCACGGTATATTTGTTCAATATCTTTTTTGCTTAATTTTCGAGGGTTATTGCGCAGAAGCCGCGTTTGCTTTAAAGCTTCCTCAGCCATTTCAGAAATCGCGGATTCCGGAATATTAAATTCACGCAAAGATTGTGGAATTTCCACATAGCGGCATATCCGGATCATCGCTTCAATCGCTGCATCAGCCGCTTGATCATCGTTTAGATGATCTACTTTTTCACCTAACGCTTCTGCGATATCACGGAATCTTTCTAAACAAGCTATTTTGTTCCATTTCATGACGTATGGAAGCAGCAAGGAGTTGCTTACACCGTGTGCTATATGAAAACGTCCTCCAAGAGGATAAGCGAGAGCGTGCACTGCTCCAACGCCTGCATTACCAAAAGCCAATCCCGCCATGAGACTCGCTGTAATCATCGCCTCACGTGATTCGATGTTTTCCGGGTTTGAATACGCTTTCGGTAAATGGGTGGAAATAAGTTTCATAGCACCAATTGCCAGTGCATCCGTAATCGGAGAAGCAAACTTCGAAATATATGCTTCCACAGCATGAACCAATGCATCCACTCCGCTTGCTGCTGTCACGCTAGGAGGGCACGTAATGGTCATGATCGGCGAAACAATTGCGACATCAGGTAATAAGAACGGACTGACAATCCCTTTTTTCACCTGCTCTTTCGTATCCGACAAGATTGAAATATTCGTAACTTCGGAACCTGTTCCGGCAGTTGTCGGAATGGCTATTAAAGGCAGCCCTGGTGATTCCACTAAATTAATTCCAAAGTATTCTTCAATTTTCCCCTTATTCGTCGCCATGACAGAAGCCGCTTTGGCAATATCGATAGCGCTTCCACCGCCGACAGCGATCAGCCCGTCATGATTTCCTACTTTTATCGCTTGAAGACATTGTTCGACAATTTCAATTTCCGGTTCCGGATTTACATCCGAGAATACTCCCGGCTCCATCGGCAATAAATTTTGAACCTGTTTTACTACTCCTGCTTTGATAAGTATCTTATCTGTCACGATAAGTGGATTTTTTATCCCAAGCCGCTTCACTTCTTCAGGGAGTTGATTGAGAGAATCAGTTCCTGTAATTAATTTGTTCGCCATTGAAAATGTAGATATATTCATTTTTTTCCTTCCTCTCCTTTCAAACTAGCGAGAAATGAATTGATTTTCCTGGTGTCACTCAAATATCTATGCAAATTTCGTGCCAACTCGAAAATGATTTGTGTATTTTTTATAAATTTTTTAATATCCGCGAATATTTGTAACAAAATCTTCAATGTTTTTTAGATCGTTTTTATTCATTTGCTGATGTAAATCAGGAAAAATCGATTATAAAACGAATCATTCTAGTCTTTTTGATTAGTTTTCTAATCGTATGTGAAGTTTTTTCATTTTTTGTACAATGGCACTTTGGCTAATTCCTAAAAATTTCGCTGCGGCTCTAGTCGTACCATGCTTTTTAAGTGCATCGATAATGAGGGAACGTTCAAGCTCAGCCACAGCTTCTTTTAAAGTTTTAGGCTTTGAAGCCGGGAAAATCTGTTGTATGAAAGGAGGAAGGTCGCCTACATCAATTGTGTCGTGAAAGGTAGTCACAACCAGTCTCTCAACTAAATTCGCAAGCTCCCTTATGTTCCCAGGCCATGAATAGTTTGTCAGCCACTCAATGCATTCCGGGGTCATTTTTTTATTTTCATTATATTTTTTATTAAATTCCTTCAAATACATTTCTAATAAAGGAACAATCTCTTCCTTCCGCTCCCGTAAAGGCGGGACATCAAAGGTGACAATATTCAGTCGATAATATAAATCCTCACGGAACGCCCCTTCCCTTACTAGAGATGCAAGATCTCTATGAGTTGCTGTTATGAGTCGTACATCGACTTCTCTCATTTCAGTAGATCCTACTCTCATAAACCGGTTTTCTTCTACAACCTTTAGCAGCTTAACTTGTAATTCTAACGGCAGGTCTCCAATTTCATCTAAAAATAACGTCCCGCCGTTAGCCTTTTCAAAAATGCCTATTTTCCCTTCTCTCAAGGCTCCTGTGAAAGAACCGGGTTCATAGCCAAAAAGTTCAGCTTCTACTAAATGTTCAGGAATGGCGCCGCAGTTTAATTCCATAAAAATTTTATTGCTTCGGGAGCTTCTCGAATGAATATATTTCGCAATTAAGCTTTTTCCTACGCCGGTTTCTCCCTGCAGCAAAATTTTTGCGTCAGTTTTGGCGACTTTGTTCGCAAGCTGGAAAATTGGAAAAGTAGAAGGACCGATGACAAGATTTTGAAAACCCGTTTGTTCAGGAAAAAGCGAGTTTTGCGAAATTTTTTGATACGAAAGCTTTTGACTGTCCAATTCATGCTTCAAACGAATCAGTTCTGTTATATCTCTCACACTGTTAACGACATACATCACTTCATTGGAAGAAGAAAAAACAGGTGTTGCAGATACAATAATTTTCCTCTCATTGCGAATGGTCTGTATAAGAGTGACCGGCTTTTTCGTTCGAATCGTTTCTAAAGATGCAGATTTGGAAATAATCCCTTGCTCAACTAAATGGCTCATATGCTTCCCTTTCACTTCTTCTTCTTTGATCCCCGTAATCCGTTCATAAGCTTTATTGATAAACAGCGTAATCCCTGAACCGTCTGTTATATAGACACCGTCATATAATGAGTTAAGAACGATCCGGCACAATTTGCTCTGAAAAAAAGATTGGAATTGAGAGTAAGAGATCGAATGCTGCTCAAGACTTTGTACAGGAGCATTCGTTAAAATAAAATGACGAATCGGTTTTGTTAATTCTCCTTGCTGAACGGCTCCAAATAGCGACTCAAGTGTTAAATAGCCTGCAAATTCACCGGATTCGTTAAATACTTCCACTTCATTAACGCCAATAGGAAAAATTGAAATCGCTTCCTCAACCGACATATCGGGACGAAAGCTAGTCATAAAATTCCCTCCTAATGCCACTTTGCAACTGTTTACATTGATTAGTTTTAGTATAAACGATTAGAAAAATGATTGGTTGTTTTCTGACTTAGCAAAAAGTGCAAGTACCTTCCAACTTCTAGCATAAAGGCGTTTTATGCTGTTGCGGCAACGGTTTGATTTCGAGGGCTAATCGCTGGGGCCAGCGTTTCGAAAAAGTTTCCGCAGCTTAAGTTTCTAGATAAAAAATTAAAAAACGTGCAGGTTTAATTGGTGCACGCTTTTATGCAATTCAACAGATCATGACAGGAAGGCTGAACAAAAGGCAAAAGCAGAAATCAGCCTTTTGTGCAATTACACAGATCAAAACAGTTTCTTAAAATATTAGAACCTTTCCTTGATTCGAAAAGCATCAGCAGAGACTTGCCGCTAAATCGTGTGAATGGCTCGATTCCATTTTCCAATATTGACATTTGCAAGCTCACGATGCTTTTCTACCAGAAAGGTTGAGTCCAGTAGAATAGTTGATTTCTAACTTCCCGCTTCTAAAGGATGCAAAAAAAAATGAACATTGTTTAAACAAAATCGAATTTGCAAAGACTTGAATTAAAAAAAATGAATCCTTGCATAAAGTTAATCGTAAATTATATCAAAAGAATAAAACATTAACCGTCATATCGAAGATCAAATTTGCGGGGGAAACTATGTATACACACGCTACGAATAGAAGACAAATGCCCAGTGTTTTAAAGTCGTTTGCCGTTTCTTTGGCTATCGCCATGCTAGGAATGGCAGCGGGAATATATGTGCCGCCATCACTGTTTTTGCCTCTTGCCATAATTGAACTTGGCATGATTATTTTTGCATTCTTTTTGCGCAGAAAAAAAGCTATTTCTTATACATTTCTATATAGTTTTACGTTTATTTCAGGGATTACAGCCTATCCAATGATCTCGCATTATGTTTCAACAATCGGCGCGCACGCGGTCATTATGGCACTAGCCGCCACAACCGCTGTTTTTACTGGATTAGCTGTATATGCAACTGCAACAAAACGAGATTTCTCATTTCTTGGCGGAATGTTATTTTCTGCCCTGCTCGCTTTTCTGATCATTTATGTTCTTAATCTTTTTTGGCCGTTGAACTCAGGCGGCATGCTCGCATTTTCCTTCATAGGAGTATTAATTTTCAGCGGCTACGTATTATATGACTTTAATCGAATGAAGCATTACGGTGTTCATCCAGAAGAAGTGCCGTTAATAGCCCTAAATCTATATTTAGACTTCATCAACCTGTTCATTCAAATTTTACGAATCTTTGGCATTCTTTCTTCAAAAGATTGAAGGAGAGCTAAAAAAAGAAAGCTGCTTGCAAAAATTTCGGGTATTTAAAAATTTGTAGAACCGGATCAATTTTTATGTCAGAGTCATCTAGTGCCGGTTCTTCTTTTCACTCGTTAGGAAAGCTTTTACGGTTCCTTTTTTTTCATTTTACTTTTGCTTGCTGCTCTCCTTTTTTGTCCTTGCAACAAGCCTAATATTTCAGCAGGTTTGTTCTTTTTGCCCGGCGTTTCACTGCAAGCTTCAAACGCGTTTGCCCTGTACGGCTGACGGTTACGTGCAACTGAAATTTGCTGTAATCAACTCTTTTTGACAAATACCCGATTTGAGTATTTTCCAGAATTATTCCAACTTACATTTTTACCTATAATCTTTTATAATAAAAAATATAGTGAAAAGAAAGGAGGCAGCCCTTTTAGTATGGAAGACGTTGCATTAAAAACAATTTTACAGGCGCTGAAAGAGCATTCTGAGCACATTGACTCAAGATTTGATCATCTTGAAAAAAGAATGGATGGCTTAGAGGCAAGAATGGACAAACTGGAATCTAGAATGGACAAACTGGAATCTAGAATGGATAAACTGGAATCAAGAATGGATAAACTGGAAAACGATTTGCAATCTTTTAGAAAAAACGTGGATGAACGCTTTACACGCTTAGAGAAAAAATTGGAAGGGATTCGCGCTGAATTAACAGACGCACAAGAAACCCTCGACTTCGTGTCCAGCAAAACATTGAAGCATGAAAAAAAGCTTAGACAATTATAGCTTAAGTTCTCATCTTCCAAAAATCGCTGCAATATTTTTTCCTTTCCTTTTCACCTTCAGTTTCTGCATCTTTAGCCTTTTTGACAAAACGTAATAATCAAAAAATAAAAAGGGCGCCAAAAAGAAGCTTTCGGCACCCGTATTATCTAGTTATTTAATTGTTACTTTTACTTGTTTACGTCCGAATTGGATCGCATCTTGTTCAGTAGGCATATGGATATCAATTTTTTTGCCGCGGATTGCACTGCCCGTATCAGCAGCAGTATATGTCCCGTATCCTTCTATATATACTTTGCTTCCTAACGGTATAACACTTGGATCTACAGATACAACTTTTGAGTCTTTTGTTAATACAGTTCCATTTGCTGTTTTATTTCCTACTAAAGAATATACGGTGGCTTCCATTGTAATCGTTTCGCCAGCATCTTTCGCTCCGTTATCTTCTTGAGCTTTCGTTGCAGTTTCTCTCGCTTGAACTTCTTGCTTGCTGACAGTTTGATTAGAGCTGTTTTCCTCTTTAGGTGAAGAAGACGTTGCTTCTTCTTTTTTTAAACTCTTTTCATTCGCAGCATATGTACTGGTTTTATTTGCAGATGCTGTGTTTTTATCATTCGTCGTTGTTTCTTGCTGTACGACTGGTTTGTTCACTTTCTTTTCTACTGTACGTTCCTCTTTTGCTGCTTGATCAATTATTAAAACATCACCAGCAAAAATTAAATCGGATGTTAAGTTATTCGCAGATTTTAGTGACGAAACGGTCACACCGAATTGATCGGCAATACTGCTTAACGTATCTCCAGATTTGATTGTATATTTTATTTTTTCACTTACGACTAATTCTTGATTTGGATAAATCGTTTCAGTCGTTAAGCCGTTCCATTCTTTTATATCTGCCACTGATACATTATATTCTTTAGAGATTTCCCAAAGAGAATCACCTTGTTTTACCTTATATGTTTCAGCAGAAGCTTGACCTACAAATGGAAGCGAAGTCGCTACTGCAGCTGTAAAAGCAATGATTGTTTTTTTCATGATGAAAAATCCCTCCTTTACCCTACAACGACATCATAGCAATTTTATGTAACAATAGCTTTGCAAAAAGATATTAAATAGATAACAGTTGCTTTTCAAAGAAGAAAAAAATGTAAAATTTCATACTAATATTTAGGCATTTTTCACTTCAGTTACTGTTACACCAGTGCATAATTCCTTCTCTTCTGATTGCTCAGGCAAAATATAATCCTTGCCATATTTTCGCTTAAACCTCACTTCACTGCTATTTCATCCAGTCCTCAAATAAATTTGTCGTGTTATATATGGAGGGATTTTCAGACATGAATTGATAGCTTATCATTCTTGATCTACATTGATTGGACAGTCGATCTTTATCCAAACCGATCTATATGTCATAAAATCTCGAAAACCAATCGTTATACACCATTCTAGAAAAACAAGGAGACGGTGCTCAGACCAACCGACTCAGTGCCATCATCATGGATATCTCTGGTAAAATAACGAAAGACATGAACCTCCATTTTTGCTAGGAGATTCATGTCTATTTCAAAAGGCCGATTTCCCCTTCTTTGACTTCAAAGTTAAATCCCTTTAATGCCGTTTTCGCTTGTTTTGGGTATGTGTAGGTTAATTGTTTGATCTCAATCATTCCTCCACCAATCCTTTCGCCAGCCATTTCGCTTGAAGCACTAACGCTTCGGCAAACTTCTCCCCTATCTCATCGCGGTACAAAAGCTGCAAAAAGAAGCTGCGTATGACCGCGACGATTGTACGTGGGTTTTCTTTTACCATAACTCCTTCGTCTTGCCATTTTTCAATAAGAGGCACAAGTGCATCTTCATCCTCTGTCGTATGATGGTCAGCATATTCCGGCGGTAACTTCCGCATTAAAAGTTCATATTCTTTTCGATCAATCATCAAGCGCAAAATCGGTTCTTGTTCGATCAACTTTACAGCTTGTACTAACAAATCTGCCAATCGTTCTTGCGTTAACGGCTTCTCTGTCCACTCAACTAGAAGCATTTCTCTTAATTTTCGTTCCTCCATTTGAAACACTTCATAAAACAACGCTTCTTTGGAGGGGAAAAATAAATAAAACGCTCCTTGTGAAATGCCAGCAGCTTCAGTCAAAGCCGCAACAGTTGTTTTTTGTATCCCGTATTGACGAAACATTGCTTTAGCTGCTTCTAATAATGTTTGACGTATTGTTTCCTTTTCTTCCTCACGAAATTTACGTGGGCATCGAATCACCTTCTTTATGTTTATATGAATATTTTTATTTTATATTCACAGAAAGTGTGAAAAAAATCAAGAAAAATATTTCTTCAAGAATGGGGCTGTCTAATAAGTCGTTTTTTCGGCTTATTGACGGCCCCCTTTTATGTTTTAGAAACGTTGATATATCATCGATGTTTATGATTTTTTGTTTTCAAAAGGGATTTGACTTTCTAAGACAGCTCCTTCTGTTTTTTTACCGTATTTACTAAATTCTATTTCATTTTTTCACCAAAGCATGCAGAAAATTCTCTTAAGCTGAATTTGTCTAAAATCTGACTTCTTTTTTTCAAGACTTATTGCACAGCTCTTCTTTTAACAGCTTCGGTAAATAATCGATATGAAATACATCATCTGGAAAGGTGATTCCTAAGTCTTCATCTTCATATAAAAACTCTTGAAGCACCTCATTTAATGCCGTCATATAAAATTCATGCAAAAATTCGTAGCTGAAGGTTTCCCGAGGCATTAAAGATTGCGCACACACATTCGGATGGCAATAATTTAAATACGTGCGGCACGGAGTCGGTCTGACCTCGTAAACTTTGCAAGTATTGGACGACCGATCTAAAAATGGACAGCTCACTTGTTCAGAAATGTACTTGAATTTAAATTGGGGATCTTCATGAAAATCGATGGAGCATACTTTTTCCAGTTGCTCCTTGTTCGATTCGAAATAATTCAATAAATGTTCAAAAATATCTTGCTTTTGTTCTTCTGGCAGGCTTTGAATATATTGCAAAATTAATTTGGCTTCCAAGCGCGTGGTGATAATCGGAAAATAACAACAATAAGCACAGCCTTTAAAACAGGAAGGTTGTATATTCACTTTTGTTTCAATTTCTTTAATTTGGGAATCTATTAATTTTAAGAGTGCTGTAAATGTTTCTAAAATAATTTCGGAAGCACTTTCGTTTTCTGGGTTTTCTAAAATATGATCAATCGTGTCATAAAACAGTTGCTCATCCGGAATATAATGTATATTAATTGTTTCACAGATTTTCAACATGTCTTCGTAGGTTAATCGATTATCCAAAAGACTTCGACTCCTTGCAACAATGTCTTTTCAATATCGTAAATCATCGCCTGCAAAAAATCCATCAGGTACATCTTTTAAAATTTCAGCAACCAAAATGCACCTTTAGCCGTCAAACCGCTTCCAATCAGCCGCTTTCTACAAATGATTCGATAATTTTAACATTCGTTACAGTCCCAGTTTGTCTCAAGTACTTTCAGGTGCTGAGCGCTGGAATATGTCTAGTTTCAGGAGATCATACCCAAAAGACTTTCCTTATTTTAAATATTTTAAAATTAGCTCATAGCAAGTTTTCTTATAAAACTCATGAAGGTGATCTTCATCACGCATTAACCACTGAATGAGACATCCATCGATGATCGAGCGAATCATTTTGGAAGCTGTATCGACATCAATGTCAGCCGAAAACGTTCCTTCCTTTTGACCAAGAGCAACAATGTCGCGGCCGATTTTCCAGCAGTTTTCGTAAAACTTGAGATTTATAAGCCTATATTGTGGATTTCGGCTCGCTTGTGCCATAAAATCAAGATACACTTTGTAAAATTTTTTATTCTTTTTTGGATCGATAAAAACAGAATGGATATAAGCCTCTAATTTATTTATCGCTGCTGTCTGCTTACTAACCGCTTTATACTCTTGTTGATAAATGCGATCCGTCACCCATTCCAGCAAGCTTAAAAAAACATCCTCTTTATTTTCAAAGTAATAATTCGTAACCCCTTTGCTTACACCTGCATAATCAGCAATATCCTGCAATGTTACCGTTTCGTACCCTTTATCTGAAACAGCTTGAAAAGCAGCCCTTAAAATTTGTTCTCGCCTTTCTTCTGCTTTTTTCTTCATAAAAACACCCCTCGAACTTCGGTCATAACGCTATTATACATGAATTTTTGATGATAAAAATATTTTGACCGGTCAGAATAATTTTGTTATCGTAAAAGCAAGAATATGAAAAACAATAAGGGGGATGTCGAGTGGACCACTTCAAAGCGTTAGTAGTGAACAAAACGGAGACAGATTTTTCAGTGAAAGTACAAACCATTTCCATGAATGACCTTCCAGAAGGAGATGTCGTCATAAAAGTTGCTTATTCCAGTGTCAATTATAAAGATGGATTAGCTTCCATTCCGAATGGGAAAATTGTAAAATCGTATCCGTTCGTACCAGGTATCGATCTAGCTGGCACTGTTGTTTCTTCTAAAGATCCGCGCTTTAAAGAGGGAGACGAAGTTATTGCAACAAGCTATGAAATCGGCGTGACACATTACGGCGGCTACAGCGAATACGCCCGCATTCCTGCAGATTGGATTGTCCCTCTTCCAAAAGGATTGACACTAAAAGATGCTATGGCTTTAGGAACAGCTGGATTTACGGCGGCATTGTCTGTCCATCGTTTAGAAGAAAATGGATTAACTCCTGACAAAGGAAAAGTACTCGTTACAGGAGCAACCGGCGGAGTCGGAAGCATCGCAGTTTCCATGTTGACAAAACGAAACTATCATGTTGTCGCAAGTACAGGCAAAGAAACAGAACATGAATATTTACGCGAGCTTGGCGCAAAAGAAATCCTTTCTCGCGAAGAAGTTTGTCCAGAACAGATCCGTCCGTTAGATAAACAATATTGGGCAGCAGCCGTTGACCCTGTAGGCGGGAAAACCCTTGCCGCAATCCTTAGCAGAATTCAATACAACGGCTCTGTAGCAGTCAGTGGGCTAACTGGAGGCAGCGACGTTCCAACGACTGTCTTCCCATTTATTCTACGCGGAGTCAACCTGCTTGGCATCGATTCGGTCTATTGCCAAATGGAATTGCGAAAACAAATTTGGGAGCGAATGGCCGCTGATTTAAAACCTGATAAATTACTAGAATCTATTGCGCAAGAAATCACACTCGATCAGCTTCCTGACGCATTATCGAACATTCTAAAAGGCAAACTGCGCGGCAGAACGGTTGTAAAGTTCTCATAATACTCGCAGCACTTTCTGGGTTTTGATTGAAAATAGTTCCCTTTTTGAAACGGGAAATCGGTATTTAAAAAAATTTTTTAGTGAATTGATGACAAAAAGCTCAGCATATGCCGAGCTTTTTGTCTGTCAACAGTTCTTAAAAAAAGTTTGCAACTCATTACTAGCAACTAATCCGCAGCTTTTTTTAGATGAGCATTTTGTACATTTTTCAACCCAAGAGCCATAAGGTTTTCTAAAGCATAAAAAAGGACTTCACCCCTTATTTGTAGAATTTTGAAGTGACCAAACCACAAAAATCCACAAGGAGGAAGTCACTTTGTATATTCTACAAGAAAGTCTATTTTCCTTTGAAGAATTGCAAATTTTAGAGTCAAAAGAGAAATTACCGATCTTTTTTAGTGCTCTAGATTTGCGTCCTTATGCTAAACAATTGAAAAGTTCTTCACCCCAAGGGGCTGAAGGACATTCCAAAGAAGGGATATTAAGGGCTCTTATCGCTGCCCCATTAGAAGGTATTGATACTTTTACTTCTCTTCACAATCGATTGAAAAATGACCTGCGTTTTCGTTACCAATGTGGTTTAGATATTAGCAGGCCTGCACCATCCATCTCTACTCTTAGCCGAGTATTTTCTTCACTAACCAAAACTGGACTCGTGAAAAGAATCTTTCAAGATCTCGTCCAGTTAGCTCAAGAGGAAGGAGTAATTGATGGAAAACATCAGGTATCGACAGTGCCGCCATTGATGCTTACGAAAAGAAGCAGCCTAAGAAGCGAAGTGAACAAACAGGCAACGCCAATTGGGGGGCAAAGTTTGATTCCTTCGGTAATAAAATTACTTGGTTTGGCTATAAGATGCATCTTTCCGTTGACACCAAAAGTGAATTACCAATGGCGATTGAAGTAACCCCTGCTCATATCAACGATGGGGATGTCGCACCACAATTAATTGAACAAGTAAAGAGTTGTACAAACTCTAAAATTGATTTCCTGATAATGGATGGTGGGTACGACCAGCTTAAAAACTACGAATCTGCCAAGAACATCGGGGCTCAAGCTATTATTCCACTCAATTTGCGTAATGAAAAGGAGCCTCCCGAAGGAATTGCCTCCAATGGAACCCCACGCTGTTCTATGGGGTACGAAATGACTTATTGGGGAGCCAATAAGGACCAGCTCAAATTCAGATGTCCACACGCAACCGGAAAAGTGGATTGCCCATTAGGAATGGCAGCCTGTTCATCCTCCAACTATGGAATGGTAGTAAAAATTAACGTGAATAAGGATCTTCGCCGGTACTCTAATCCACACCGCGATTCCAAACGTTGGAAAGAACTTTACAATGAGCGAACCAGTGTAGAACGGTGCAATTCAAGAATGAAAAGTTATCTTACAGCGAACTCCCTGCATGTGTGGGGAATCGATAAAGTAAAAACTCATATTTACTTGAACGCCATCGTATTACTGGTTTCAGCTCTCGCAATGGCAAAAGAGAGTAAAAGCAACAAACCGCTTAAAAAATTTTTAAAGCGAAAAATTCTGCAAGTACGCCCAAAAAAGGACAAACAGAATATTTGTAAACCAAAGATACAAAATACCCCAATTTATTTGGGTTTCTTTTAAAACTCTTTTTAATAAAAATCTAATTTTGCAAAATGCTCACATACCAAAATCCCACAGAATTCTTAAAGTATTTCTGCGGGATTATATATTAGATTTAATCTTTAAACTTCAAAGAAGTGCTTGTCGGGAAATGAAACAGCACCGTTAGAAGCAACTATTGTGCGATTTTTAAAATTGGTTTGATGGTGAACCCATTCTTGGAATCTTCAAAGGCTTTGTTAATATCGTCAAAATTGTAAAAACGGACTAATTTATCAAACGGGAACAGGCCTTTTTTATAATAATCAACCAATTCAGGGATGAACACTTGCGGCACTGCCTCTCCCTCAATCACACCCATCATCGTTTTCCCTTCTGCCATCAGATCATTGTGGACATCGAGGGTCATTTCAGGTGTAACACCTACAATGGCAACTTGTCCAAGCGGACGCAATGCTTGAAGCGATTGGCGGACAACAACAGGTACACCGGTCGTTTCAACGGCATAATGAGTGCCGCCATTCGTAATCTCTTTAATGTTTTTCACAATATCGACTTCTTTGCTATTTAATGCAGCAGTAGCTCCTAATTCTTTCGCCATCTCCAAACGATTCGCATGAATATCAATAGCGATGATATGTTTGCATCCGACGATTTTGGCTGCCATAATCGCGCTTAACCCTACAGCCCCACAGCCATAGACGGCAATGGAAGAACCGAACTCCGGCTTCAATTTATTTAAAACCGTGCCAGCCCCCGTTTGAATTCCGCAGCCCAACGGTCCTAATAGAGAGATGTCGACCTCTTGATCCACTTTCACAACGTTTCTCTCATTTGCAATCGCATATGCGGAAAAAGAAGATTGGCCGAAAAACGTTGATATTCCTTTGCTATCCTGATGAATCCGATGATTTCCGTCTTCATCCGTTCCGCCGAAATTCAAATCATTAAAATTGACGCATGTCGAAGGATGACCGGTTAAACAGTTTTCACAATGGCCGCAGGAAGCATAAGAAATGACAACATTATCTCCCGGCTCCACAGTTTTTACACCTGATCCGACTTTTTCTACAATTCCGCTGCCTTCATGTCCTAAAACAACGGGAAACGGCGTCAACCCCATATCTCTCGCAACTGCATCCGTATGACAAACTCCGGAAGCCACCACTTTAACTAATACCTCATTCGCCTTTAATTCGGATAGCTCCACATCTTCGATTTTAAAGTCTTCCCCTTTGGTATGAATCACTGCCGCTTTTGTTTTCATGAGAGTATCCCTCCTGTTCGTTTGTATGTATGCCCATCAAAAAAATTTTATGAGGATTTGCCTTTAATATTGACAAGATGCTTGTCATTTATAATCGATCTCATGAAAAATTAACTTTTACATCTCACGCGAGACCCTGCTTCGGAAAAACACTCTTGAACGTACAAAAGAGCGGCAATTCCATAATTGCAAGTGTTTTTTTATGATTTGTTTTTAGGTGCTAATTCAACAGCCTGCCTGATGGCTTCAATCTGTTGTTCGGAAAATTTGTTCATGAACTTTAAAGTCATTTTTTGCTTGTTATTCTCCTTTTTCCCTTGTAAGATTCTTTTACTCTTCCTGATATGAGCATTTCCTCTTTATACTTTCAATGAGCCTCAGGCCTTGCGCGAACCACATAAAAATATTCTCCTTCTATACATCTGGCAGAAAAAAGGGAGGCACTCGACATAAGCTCTTATCAACTTTTTATCAGCGGTAGTAAAATTTGTTCCATCTTCGGACAATGCTGCATTGCACCTTTGCACCACACCTTTATCTTTGTTGTTTCTATTATAACAAAACAGGAACAAATGTTCTGTATTTTTTAAACCTTTTTCTGTCTTTCACAATGAAAGCTGCGGAATGCCTTAAACATTTTCCTGATTGAGCCATTGAATCTTTTTTTGGATGTTGTCATGTCATTCAGACAGCTGCTGCCCGCAATCAGCGACTCGGAATTCCTTAAAAAGAAAAAACAGCCGCAACTCAGAAAGAAAATCAGGTTGCAGCTGCTTTTTCAAAGGAAGAAGATTTCAAATCTTTTTATCCTTTCAAATCAACAGTGTTTCCAAGATGCAGCTCAAGAGAGACGGCAGGCTGTGATCCCTTCAGCATTTCCGCAATGTTTTTCCCATTTTGTTCAGCGGTGTTCATGGCCAGCTTTAATACCGATAGACTTGCTTGCTGCTGAACATTTGATTGACTAAGTGCAACAGAGAGCGCAGCAACATCCATATGATCAACTCCAATTGAAAGTTTACTCCTTTTTATTATCGGCTGCTTTTACCAAATCTGAATTTTTAAGGAGAAAAAGTTTAATCTTTCAGGTTTCTTTTTATATAATATTGTTAAAAAAAGAAGGAGGCGGCAAAAAGAATGGAAGAGGTAACATTAAAAACCATCTTACAGGCTCTAAAAGAACATTCAGAGCATATCGACTCTCGGTTCGACCGGCTGGAAACGAGAATGGACGACCTCGAATCAAGAATGGGCAACTTGGAATCCAGAATGGATAGTCTTGAATCGAGAATGGACAACTTAGAATCGAGAATGAACGGTTTGGAAAAAGAAATGTATTTTTTAAGAACAGACATGGAGAAGTGCTTTAGCCAACAAGAAGAAAAGTAGAAGGCATAGCACTGACTTAACAGATGCACAAGAAACTCTCGACTCGTCTCCACCAAAACGTAAAGCATGACAAAAAACTTAGGCAATTATAGGTTTGTTTTCCCCATTGAGAGAGCAAAAGTATTATTGCCAAAAAATTCCACATACTGCAGCCACACGAAAATTCCCAGCAACTCTTCTTTCCTATCGATCTTTACAGAAATGTTTTTTAAAAAGAATCTTAGATTTTCGTATTAACCGATAAATCTTGTCAAATTTTTGACCATGAAAATTGCAGGCTGACTTTTATGACTACTTTCAAGAGAGCATTATCCCCCTTAGTTTCGCTTATGTCTTTTTAAAGTTTTTTCACAGTCATTACCGGCAATCCTTTATCAAAATCAACTCGATACTCAAATTGATGGCTATTAATAATAGTATTAGGATTACGTTTATGTTTTTCTTTTTTATCCCATTGTACTTGTTCCATTACAAATTTAAACATTTCTAAAAAATCAGCATTTAAACCATGTGTGGTTGAATGAAATATTTTATGATCAACCTTTGATTGGTCAATCAAATAAAAATTTGTTTGACCCAAACCTTTGCAAAAATTCTCTTTTTCTTTGATTGATACTAAATTATCGTCAGTACCTAAAAAAGAATAAATTTGCGCATTATTTATGAATCCTTTATATAAATTTGATAATGTTAAGATATTTTTGTCTTTGACCAATTCTTTTGCTAAATAGGAGAATTCGATGTTTAAAGTCAATTTACCATAATATTTATGAAGAAAACGGTTTGTATATAAATACTCAGGCTTCATCCAAGCAGAATTATCAATAATGAAAGTAAATTCATTTGGCGCCATACGATTACACAGATAAGCTAAATAAGCCCCGTGTGAATGTCCATATGCAATGACCTTATTGACATTATATTTTAATTGATTGTCATTTAAAATAATTTTTACAGCAAATAATGCAGTCAATAAATCCAATGCCTGCATGAAACCCATATCATTAAAATTTTCAATATTTTCATCTAACAATTCATGAAAAGGCAGTGATATTGGATATTTGGCAAAAATTGTAATAAATTCTTCAAAATTTTGAATGGATTTTAATTTCATTAAATCAATATCTTCAATAACATCTTTAAAATCTGTAAGTGAAAAATTTAATTTCACTCTCTTAGAATCCTGCATAAACTCGCTTCCAAAATAATCGCATTGTATCGTAATCAAATTATATTGATCAGCAAATTGCTGTCTCATTTTTTTATAAACATTAGATTGACTATTTGCGCCAAATCCAGGTATAAGTATTAATAATCCTGTATCTTCATTTACGCCAGTTTCAGGTTCCGAGAAGTATATATTAAGTTGTCTTCCTATGTTGTTCCCTGTATAAATGCTGGGATGAGCAGGAATTTTCAATTGGTGGTTCTTAGCCATTTTTTCACCCAATTTCTTCGTTTAATAAATATTTCTTCTCACCACTTCGATAACATCCTTTACATCCTCATCTGACATTCTTGGGAAAATCGGCAATGTTAACGCTTGTTCATACCATTGTTCCGCTTTTGGGCAAATCCCTCTTTGATATCCCAACTTCTGGTAGTACGGATGCCAATAGACAGGAATGTAGTGAACATGGACGCCAATATTTTCGGCGCGAATATTTTCAAAAATCTCCCTTCGGCTCCTTGCCAGCCTATCCAGTTTTAATTGCAGCATATATAAATGCCAGCCTGATTTCGTTCCTTCAAGCTGCTTTGGCAAGACAACACAATCCAGATCTTTAAAAGCTTCATTGTACATGTTGGCAATTTCCCGGCGACGCTTAATAAAACGATCCAACTTGTCCATTTGTGAAATCCCTAACGCGGCTTGTATATCTGTCATACGATAGTTGAAGCCTAAATCAATCATTTCATAATACCATGGACCTTCATCCCTTGATAAATTTTGATTAATGATGCCGTGGGAACGAAAACGTTTTAGTTTTTCGTAATATTCCTCGGAATTGGTGACAATGATTCCACCCTCTGCAGTCGTAACCGGTTTTACAGGATGAAAGCTAAACATGGTCATATCCGCAAGTGTGCCCACTTTTCGACCTTTATACATTGCTCCGAGGGAATGAGCACCATCCTCGATCACCACAAGCCCAAATTCATCAGCTATCTCCATAATGGCATCCATATCAGCCGGCTGGCCGGTAAAATCAACCGGGATAATTGCCTTCGTATTCGCTGTAATCTGTTTTCGTATTTCTTTAGGATCAATATTGTATGTCCGTTCATCTATATCAGAGAAGACAGGCTTTCCCCCACAATAAAGAACTGCGTTTGAAGTAGCTGCAAACGTTATCGGGGTTGTTATGACTTCATCTCCCTCGCTGATCCCGGCAGCAAAACAGGCTCCATGAAGAGCCGCTGTTCCATTCGAAAAAGCAACGGCATATTTCGCTCCAACATAATCGGCTACTTTTCGTTCAAACTCTTCAATTTTTGGTCCTTGCGTTAAAAAAGGCGATTTTAGCACAGCTACGACCGCTTCGATATCTTCATCCGTAATCCATTGTCGTCCGTAGGAAAGGAAAGATTCCCTTTTTTTCATTGTTCCACCTTCATTTACAACAATATGTCCCAACTTAATGGGGTTCCTTTTTTGACGTCTTTTTTAATTGTTTTGCCAAGAACTATATCATAATATTTTGGCGGCAATCCATGTCCAGGTCGAATCGCACGAACATTCTCTTTGGTGATGGTATCCCCTGCCTTTAAATCCTCTGTAACATAAAGAGAACGTCGATGTTCAAGCGAAGGCTTTTCCGCATTTGTAGGGCCGTAATGAACAACACCTAAGCTAAGCCAAGCTCGTTCCGTTTCTTCAACAAGCATTTTCATTTCATGGGGCTCTAGTGAAAATGCGGCATCTACTCCTCCTTCTGCACGGGAAGTGGTGAAATGTTTTTCAATTACCGTTGCACCAAGACCTACGGCTGCCACCGCTGCCCCAATGCCCATCGTATGATCAGACAAGCCGACTTCAACTCCAAACAATTCCCGCATATGAGAGATCGTTGCAAGATTTGAGTTTTCTGGTGTTGCAGGATATGTACTTGTACATTTCAATAATATTATTTGATCATTGCCTTCTGAACGAACAGCTTGAACTGCTTCATCCAATTCCGCAACAGTAGCCATTCCAGTCGAAATAATGACAGGTTTTCCTGTAGCAGCCACTTTTTTAATTAACGGTATATCTATATTTTCAAATGAAGCAATTTTATAAGCTGGCACATTTAATGTTTCTAAAAAATCAACTGCTGTTTCATCAAAAGGGGAACTGAAAGCAAGCAATCCGTGCTTTTTGCAACGTTCAAAGATCGCTTCATGCCATTCCCACGGCGTGTATGCTTCTTTATACAGGTTATATAATGATTGACCTTTCCAAATATTTGTCTCACTCTCAATAAAAAATTCGCCTGTATGAATATCTAAAGTCATTGTATCAGGGGTGTATGTTTGCAGTTTTACCGCATCAACACCAGCTTCCGCCGCAAGATCAACGATTTTTAAGGCTCTTTCTAAAGATTGATTATGATTCCCTGACATTTCCGCAATAATAAAAGGCTTTTGACTTGAACCAATCAGACGATTGCCTATTTTAATATCCTTACTCAAGATGTTATCCCTCCAAAATAGCCTGAACAACGGGATGTATAGTATTTTTGTCCCGATATCCGAACAACTCAAAAGCTTTCCTTCTCATCGATGCAAGCTGACGAGGATGGGAAATCGCTTCAATCAATATATCGGCATAATCAGATACACTTACATCTTCGTGCCAGCCAAGATTCCATATTGCTCCATACTCTGCAACGTCTGCTGTTGATTGTCTTTGGTTATCCGCAACAATCGTAACAATGGAAGGGAGTCCGAGAAAGCATCGCTCCAACATTGTTACACCACCTGCACCAAATGATAAATCAGCTTTTTTCATTAAGTCGGCAATATAATTGATTTGGCAATGAAAATTCAGATTAAAATCAAGACACATTTTTTTTATTTGTAAACGATTTGGATTGGCATTGCCGACCACAACATCTATTTCCATATCATTAAGTGGTAATCTTTGCAATGCAAACAAAACTTTCTCCGTTTCATTTGTCGGATCGCTTCCGCCAAAAAAAATCAAAAGGCGTCGAACAATACCGCTCCAACTTTTTAATGATTTTTTTGCTTTATAAAACTCAGATCGCAAAATCAAATATTTTGGCCCTAAAAAAAGTCTACAATCTGAAGGAACAAGACCTAAATAGCGGTGTTCATAATTTTTATAGTAATTTTGATCTAACAGTAAATGGCAATCGTGAGGACGGTTGGCTAAATCGTCAATCACCATCACTTTGTGAACATATTGTTGGACATGTTTCTCCCATTTTTGATCCAGCTGGTAGTGATCCACAATACACCAATCAATATGCATTTTCATTTGACGGATCACTTCAATTGTTAAATGAACATCCTTTTCTTGCGCAAAACTTGAATCATGTATAATAGGAAATACATCAAATCCTTTGTTTTTGACATATTCGCATAAATCCCCCAACCCGGCTCTCATTACAAATCCAACATAGCACCCTGTTTCACGCAGCATTTCTGCAAAAGTTAAGCACCGCATAACATGACCTGTACCTATCTTAACCGACGAATCAACACGGATTAAAATATTCATATAAATTCACCAGCAATGAATGTGTTAACACACTCTCTTTTTAATATTTAATCTTTTAGAGCGTTGACCAGTTTAGGTTCTATATGCCCTAATTTTCCATCTAAATATTGGTCAACAATATCATTATTGAAAGTCTGATAAATCAATCGTAAATGCTGTGGTGTCCAATCCGTTCCAACAAATAATTTGCCATTTGTTTTTTGGGGTACATATTGTGGTATTACTCCTTTGCGTAATCTTTTTAATATTTCTACTAGATCTTGTGCTGCTTTTATAACTGCTTTACAAGCCACATCATGAATTCCATCGCCATATTCTAGTTCGGGAACAGAATGGTGAATAATGTCCCCTCCATCAAGTTTGGAAGTTAAACGATGTATGGTCATCCCCGCCCAGTTTGGCCTTAACATATAAAAAGGCCAAAAAAGTGTTATATTTCCCCGATACCATGGAGAGAGGCCGCCGTGTATATTCCATGCAAAATCCGGCAATATATCAATAATATGATCTTCGATTTTATGTACTCCATATGTTAACACAACATCTGGTTTTTGACCTACCAGCCATTGAAGCATTTGTTCACCATTAAATTCAGATTTTTTCACTTTTAATGTCGGGATATCTTTATAAACTTTCAAATGACGGCCAAAATAAGCCAGTTCAGCCTTCTCGCGATCATGAAAATGACGGATAAAATTTTCTCGGTCAATGGGCTCTAATTCTTTCGACGGAACAGGCATAAAGGCCTCTCGTTCCTCAATCAAATGTCCATGAAGCAAATCGTTTTCTAATAATGTATTGGCAATAAAATAATGGCGTGGATGCGAACCTGACAGAAGCACTATTTTCATTCAAATAAACTCCTTTTTTCATAATATGGTCCTTTGAGTAAACCTTTTTCTTTTAATAACTTAATAGCATTCATTAAGTTATCGAGATGAATACCAGACAACTGAGCAATATCCAATAATGAATGTTCTCCATCTGAATAATTTAGCATAGTTAAAATAGCATTTAATTGTTTTCTATTATCTATTTTTTGGTTGTTCGATGCATTTCCATTCAAAGGTGTATTTATATCAGGATAAAGACCGTGTTTATCTAATTTCACTTCTCCAAACGGATTTGTATTAATATAGTAACCATCCCACTCTTGGATTTTTAAAATTTTTTCTATTTCGTTAACACCGTCTATTAATTTTTCGATCGTCATTACTTCTTTTGTATCAAGGGAATTATGGTATCCCTTATATTGTCCATAAACCATTCTTGCAAATTGTCCTACTGGCAGATTAAAACCTGGAGAACAATATTGTCTTTCATCCGAGCCATGTGTTGGTGTAAAAGGTCTGACAATCAGTTCCATTTCCCCAGTTGATATTAAGTAGTCTACTATTTTATTAATGGGAGCCTTTTTATTTCTGGAACGTTTAAAACTTAAAGGATAATTTTTTCCGCCAAGACATGTTAAAACAAATCCTGAATACACATTTTTGCGCAAATGTTCTCCGAAACGATGTAAATACGCAATCGATCCAATCGTTTCTGGCACAAAGACAAAACGATAAGTAAATTTTCTATCTCGATATTCTTTCATCCGATTATATAAAAATGCAGCAACGATTGGTCCGCTTAGTTCATTGTTGGCCATCGATGGGTGGCAAATATATGTACTTATTAATATCTCTTTGCTTGATTGCCCAGGTAAAATAGCGTGGGCATAATTCAGCTCTCCATCTTTAAGTTCGCTATCGATAAAAGCATGATAGGTTCCTTCTTTCAAACTTTTGAATTGATTATAACTCATACAAAATCCCCATCGTTCTTTATAATACGATGTCACATATGGAATCGCGTCTGGAAGATGCGGAATCGTGTGAATAAATGGTTTCAATTCTTCTAAAGACATTTTTTTATTGACAGGAACGCTGTAATTCAAAACATGAAGATTATGATTTTTCATATTAATGATTTCATTGCCATCTTCATCCTTGATCCATGCTTCTCTAATAACCCATTCTTTCGGAATTTCCCAATCAAAAACTTTCGTGCCTGTTTTAACAGAAAACATTTCCAAAGGAATAAACTTTTTTAAAATATTAATCGTTTTCCTAACCCCTTCACCAGTTATGCTCCGGGTTATGGGTAAAAGTTCGTCAAATAACTGATCCATTAATTCAAATTCATTTTTCATTCTATACGTCCTTTCATAGTGTGAGAGAAAATCCCCTTAAACCATTTTTTTACGTCAAAAAGTCCCCTTAATGTCTATTTAAACAACCGGTTTTTGTTGGATATGTTTGTTTAAATTTGCGATTTCAGGATGCTTTAATAAGAAATTAATGACATCAACACTAGAAACCAGCGGGTCTTTAAAATAATCAGCAACCGCTTTGCAAAGAGCGTAATCTTCCTCTGTATCCAGAGTAATTCTTAACTCTGGTTGCCGCCGAGTAACCGGTACTGAATAGGAAGCACGTTGAAACTCTTCTTTAAATTCATATGCATAATAGGTTACATGTTCGCGATGGCGAGGTTCATGACCATGTCGATGAATATACTGCAAAGCCTGATAAGAGATCAATTCAACAGCCAGTCCCCTTGGTAATTCCCCATCTAAATCAATAATATCGACTTTTTCTTGCTCCATTAGTTTGACAATCTCATTAGCCATTTCAAAATCAACAAATGGACAATCTGCCGTAACACGCATCACATAGTCAGGTTCATAAATTTTCGCACATTGGACGTAACGGTCCAACACATCCTCTTCCGAACCTCGAAAAAATGAAACTCCATGGCGCTTGCACCAATCTTCTACTTTGTCATCCTGAGATAAAGTAGAAGTCGCAACAATGACATCACTCACACCTTTTATTTTTTTGCAACGTTCTACAACATATGTAAGAACATCATGATCGCCCAATGGCTTTAAAATTTTCCCTGGCAAGCGGGATGAACCCATGCGGGCTTGAATAATGATAATGTTTTTCATACAACCACTTCCAAATATTTTTTGTTTTCTAATACGTTCTCAGATATTAAAATACTATTTTTATCCATTTAACACATCTTTTAATTGTATTAAAGATTCAATACGGATATCTGCTTCATATTCTTTTGGCATTTCTATAGATCGATACTGACCTGTCATTACTCGAATCGTTCTAAACCCTAGAGGCTTGATGCCTACAAAATCTTTTTTAGGGTTATCTCCAATATAAACAACATCATGCGGACTAACCTTCTCCCTCTTTACTATATGCATAAAACAATATGGAGAAGGTTTAGCATTATGAATACCATATCGATGGGTTACATAGCAGTGTTTCATTTTTTTATATAGATGAAGTGCCTCCAATTTATTGTGCTGAACGATTTTGTTTCCGTCTGTCACAATATATAGAGGATGATCTTTAAGTTGTTCAAGACATGTTATCGTTGTTTCAGGAAGCACAATATCCGGTTTATGCATTCGATAGACAGATATACATTTTCGCACCATTGTTTTAGAGTAAGCACCAAAGTGATGTAATAAATCATCAAAAATGGCTCCGCGACCATTTGTTTGTAGGCGCGTCCACATCCATTCAAACAATTCTTCTTCACTTATGTTAATTATATTACGCAAAAAAGCGGCTACTGCTCGAAAACCGCTTCTCACAAACGTCAGTTCATCATATAGTGTATCATCAAGATCGAATACAACTACTTTCATATTATCATATCCTTAGCATACCGAATTAATGTTAACTCTCGAACACTCCTATTAAACGGATAAGCATCAAGATTCTCCCCTAATGATTCAAGAAGAAACCAATAAAAACTATCCAAACCAGCTGCAACACTTAATGTAGACGCACCGCCAAAGCGAGGATTACATTCCACTATGTTAGGGATTCCCTTTTTATCGACTATGACTTGAAACATCACATGTCCATAGAGCTCAAAAGATTCAGCTACTTTCTTACCAAGCTCTTCAAGTTCAAGATTTCTTACCGTTTGTGTAATTTGAGACTCTCCTCCAACAACAAGAACACGCTTTCTTACAATTACTCCTTTGCTGTTTCCATTTTTGTCAACATAAACATCAATACTATATTCTTCCCCATCAATAAAAGGTTGATAAATTGGTGAATTCAGCAATTTTGAACGACAAACCGCCTCTTCTTTTGAAACATTAACAGCAATATTTTTAGATCCTGATCCAAAACATTCCTTTACAACAAAAGAATCTGCGCAAACGGCATCTATACTTTCAGAAGTGTAAATCATTGGGAAACCCAGCTTTTTTCCTTCTTTAAAAAATATTAATTTATTTAAAGTTTTTTCTAAAGAAGAAAGGTTAGAAACCATAATTTTGATACCGTTATTTTCAAAAAAATGTTCATTTCGAGCCAAATACAAAAGTTCATCGTTACGCGTAGGAATAATAGCAAAGATATTATGAGAATGACAGTATTCCACAATTTCATTGATTGATAACTCTTGAAGCAAGGGCATATGCCAAAAATAGTCTACAAAATATCGGCCTATACACTGCTTATTTACATCTCCCCCAAACAATTTCCCTTCTTTATGTAGACGATTCATAGCATCTATAACTAACTGAATCAATGGCACTTTTCCTGAAATACTAGTAATAAGAACATTCATAAAAAACCCTCATTATTATTTTTTTATATTTTTATGCAAACAATGAATGCAAATCAATTCACTTAACAATCATTACTAGTAAAATCTTTTACTCATTCCATCTTTTATTGTTGATTATATGAAATAAGTTTAGGGCGTAATCTTCTCCATGTAAACTTTACAGTCTCCCAAGTATAAGGAGGTTTTGCCCGAAGATTGTAATTAGCATCTAAATAATTAGGATATAACTCAATCGCTTTCAGTAAAAACATTTTTCCATCTTTTATTTTTCCATTAATTAAGTTTATTGCTCCCAAGTTATTCAATGAAGCCCCATCGTTCGGACTAATATTAATGACATTTATAAAAGAGCGCTCAGCCTCTAGAAGGTCTTTCATTTTTAAAAAATAAATTCCTTTTAAAAATGAAACCATCTCATTATCTTTATCATCTTCTAATTTTATTAAAATTCTATATCCCTCTTGCCATTTTTCTAAGCGAAAAAGAAGAGCAACATAATCACATGCATTTTGAGTATAAGATAAAGATCTTCTAAATATAGCATCTCTCATCTTTTCTAAAGAATAAGAAGATAGAACTTTTATTTCATGCTCATGCATCTTCGACAGACTAGCAGATAAATTATTAGAATGTCTTCTAATGTCAACTAAGTATTTATCGATATGTGCTATTCCACTATGTTCACTTATACGCAGCCATAAATCCCAATCTTCAGAATAACGATAATTTGTATTAAAACCACCAACTCGCTGAAACAATTCTCGACTAACTAACACGCCACTGGTAGCAATTGTATTTCTCAATAACAAAAAACCAAGTGCTTCTTCTTTTTTATATTGACGACCAAATTGTAACTCATCAACAACTACTCCATTCTCATCGATATGACGATAGTTCGGATGAACAAGAAAATATTCTTTTTCATTGCTTTTTTTATTTAAATCATCCAAATATGTTTCGAGTTCTTCCACTAACGTTGGATGGGCAATATCATCAGAATCCATAAACAAAATCCAATCACAGTTTGCTCGTTCCACTCCAATATTCCGTGCATGTGCTGAACCAAAATTTTGTTTTAACTGAATAAGTTCTATGTTTTTATTTTTCTTTATCAGTTTACTAACTACCTGTACGGTACTGTCTTGACTGCAATCATCAACAATAATTATTTTATCAAGTGGTCTTGTCTGATTTAAAAGACTATTAATCGTTTGTTCAATATATAACTCTGAGTTAAAGGATGGAATAACCGCGCAAATAGTAGTCATTATTTATCACCATTAACAATTTTAAATTAATGATTCATGTTTAATAAAATTTCACTTCAAACAGTTTATTTAGTACTCGCAAATTCTTCATTGTGCTCTTCCTTCTCAAATTTGTCTAAAAGTATTTGTTTATATAAGTTGTCTAAATTATATTTTTGATTTTCCCATGAATAGTATGATTTAGCCTTACTAAAAGATTCTTTCGCAAAAGTATGATTTTCTAACTTATCAACAATATCATTAGCGATAGATATTAAGTCTAGTTCAACCGGATAAACAATTCCTACACCAAACTTTTTCACACATTCAGAAAAGGCAAAACCATCATATGTAAAAAAAGGTATATCAGAAAAGATAGCGTCAAATAACTTGTTTGGAATAGTATATTTATAGTTTCCCAACATATTTTCTCCATAGTGATGTGGAAAATACAAGTAACCATCACAAGCATATACATATTTAATTAAATCCTTATAATCTAATCTACCCAAATATATAATCTTATCGGAAATTTTACTTTCTCTTTCCACACAATCAACTGATAAACCATCACCAATAATAACAAGTTTATAATGACTCGGCATAAGCTTTACCATTTCAATAATAGTATCTATACCTCGATCAGGCATAATATTACCAGCAAACACCAAATATTTTAGTTGTTCTTTTAATCCAAGTTCTTGACGTATCTTCTGTTTACAATCACTTATTACATCATCTGAATGTCGAGTATTATAAATTACAGTTTTGGGACAAGTAAGACAATATTCTTCTGAAAGAACATTTAAAGTTTGTTCACTAACAGTTATAATTCCATCCGCATAACGTATATAATTTCCACGGTTTTTCGTTAGTTGAACAGCAGTCTTATATTTATTTATGTCATTTCCATAATATCTCTTTTCAATATAATCTGGAAAATACTCATGAGAATCCGCAATCCATTTTGCCTTCTGCTCTCTAGCCATTAAATAGCCCATTGGCCACGTCTCCGGATCGTGACAATGAAAAATATCAAAACGTTCTTCTTTCAATAAAGCTTCTCTTAATTGAAAATGAGCAATTAAATATTTATCTATTAAAACTGAAGTGCCTAATTTATAGTCTAAAACTCTTCTAATATGAACATTTTCTATATAATCATATTCTCGGTCACCTTTTTCTTTTTGACAAAAAAGCGTTACTTCATATCCTAATTCCGCTAATGTTTTGGTTATTCTCCATATTCTGGGATCTTTTGTACTTGGATTATCTGATAAAACGGCAACTCTAAACTTTTTCATTATTAACACCCTCAAAAAATTTATTCCATAATGATGATGCCACAAAACCAGAGTAAAAGATACTTACAGTATATATATCGATAAAATTTATACCGTCTTAACTATTCCAACCCGCCACTCTTCCATCACTCAATATCCGTTCAATCTCTCGACGAAGTTTAAAACAGCTATTGGACAAACCAAGAAGTTTTCAAAAATCAGGAAGAACCCGGTCATAGGTATCTTTCCGCCTATTACCATTACAGCGGTTAATGAGAGAAATCAATAAGTTTTCTACTTGTTCAGCTACTTATTAAGCCTTTACATTGTCGCAAAGAAAAAAATAATTCTGGTGCCACTGCTATATCATTCTGAGTCGCTGTGGTCATCCCATGAGATAATATGATTCCCCACAAAAGTGGTGCAGAGATAGATCTTATCTAACTAGCAGGTGGACACCCCTACTTTGACTGTGAATCGTAACAACTGCTTCAAAAGGCCATGCTGTCGATCAGCACGAATTGGGATACCATACTTCTAAATCTTTAAGAAGCTATGCATAGGAGTAGGAAAAATTTCTGCTCCTGAAACCACTTCACCACACAAGAAAAACATAAGATAGATAAAGGATTTTCCAAAGCCCAGAAGTACGTTGAAAAATTTTTTGTTCGCTGCTCTAATTGGAAATCGTGATAGTTTCTACTTCTTGAGCTAGTTTTGACCACTGTATACAATCCCAAAGGTAATTTTAGGTGCATTATGTATTAATACATTTTAAAAAATATTCCTTTTTGTTGCAAAAACATTAGTAGACTTTTGAACACTTATTTCAGATGGAATATATTTTAATGTACCACCGTCCTCTATCAAGTATATTTTATATCCATAATCAATTAGTAATTTTTGAAGTTCTATATCAGAAAATCCTAATTTTGATAAGCCAATAGGGTTAATTTCTAACATAATATCCGGCGCATTGGAAGAAGAAAGGAGATTTTCCGCTCCTTGAAAAGCAAGCATTTCTGCTCCTTCGATATCTGATTTAATAAAATCTACTTTATCGATTTTATTTTGTTTAATATAATCATCTAAACGAATCGTTTCCACTTTTTCTTGCGCATAAACATGTTCAAACTGTTGCATAAACGATTTCATTCCACCATGCTCGTCAGAGTTAGAATACAAAGTCACATAACCATTATTATTTGAGACAGCTAGTTGGTTTGCTACCACATTCGACAATCGATTTAAATGTATATTTTCTATTAATTGTCTGAAATTTTTACGATCAGGTTCAAAAGAATGAACCATTCCATTTATCCCCACTCTTTGAGCAAGTATTAAAGTATAATAACCAACATTCGCTCCTAAATCAACAACAGTTTGACCAGCTTGAACTTTTCTTAATAAAAATTGAGTTTCGTTCTTCTCATAATACCCATAATTATAAATAGTATTTTGAATAAACTCCCTTAAATTAAGCTTCATTTTAAATTCAATATCATCAAATTTTACATTATGAACAACTGGACCTGCCGGAATATCTTCATAGTTATAATAATAACGTTGCCTTACCTTCCAATAAAATAATGGATCAAAATCATCCATATTGTATAAAACAAATGCCTTCGAACGTAAACCTAACTTTTCTAACTCATGCAAAATTTCTTCTTGAAAGGAATATGAAGAAACAATAATATACTTAATATAATCAAGCAAATTACGAGCTTCTTGGATAGAATAAACTTTTACTCCCATAATTTGTTGATGCTCTTGATAACTAGAAATAATTCCTTGAATATAATGAAAGGAAATATTTTTCTCATTAAGAAAGTTGAGCAAAGCGATAGTATGTTCTCCAGCTCCCCAAATCATCACTTTATCTCCAAAGTCTAACTGTTCAAACAAATTTAATATTCTTTTTTGTATCTTATATCTTTCTATCATAGACTTATTCCTTTCTTTCAATGATATTTTTATAAACTTTTAATATTTTTTATATATATCAATTAATCTTGGTAAAATAACATTCTTTAAATCATGATACTTCTCCACATATTTTCTACCTTGTTCACCTAGATAAACAATCTTTTCTTTGTCATTTATTAGATTCTCAATAACTTCTTCAAGATTATCCACCGTTGCAGATACGATAGGTAAATCGTTTGGATACCCTTGTTTAACAAAATCATTAATATAAGTAATAACCGGCTTTTTTAAAGCCATTGCTTCAATTGATAACATACCGTAAGTTCCATACAAAATATGATCAATGATAATATCTCCTTGTGCTAACTCTTTAAGAAAATCATTATGATTGGGATTATCTATTACAGTAAACTCAATATCATTTCTTTTTGACAATAATTTCTTCATTACATCAATAATGTAATCTGTGCCTTTAAATTTTCTGTTCGTTGGAGCATGTATAATTTTCAACTTCCTATTCAATGATTTAGTAATTGGTTTGTAATCATAATTCTCAATACAATATTTACCTAAACTTAAATCTATTGGCAAAGGTAATATTTCAACATTATCATAGAATGGTTTTACATATTCGGCTAATTCCAAATCTTGTACAATTGCTGTTGGAATCCATTTAGCACAATTTTTCACATACTTTGTCACTTCATCTTCATTTACAAAAAAATCTTTATACATTAATTTCGCATACGGATTAAATTTTTCCAAAACACTTGGTAATCTTACATCTGTTCCATTATGATGCATGAATATTTTTTTTTCTTTTGATGATAGATAGGGTAAATCCTCTTGATCGTATAAAAATGTGTGAGCAAAAAAGAAATGGAAAACCTCGTATGTGTCTTTATGCTCTTCAAACAAATTTTGACGAATTTTAATCTTTTCCGGCTTTGTAAACATATTAATATCGAAATCAATATCTGCTTTTTCGAATCGATGATTTAAAAACGAAATTGATTTAGCACTGTGTCCAATTTCATTCATAGCTTTTGCAAATGTGGTATTTAAACCACAAATAGATATCAACCCATACAATATGTTCCAAATATTACTCACTCCTCTCAAACTTAATTAAAAGTTTAATCTAGGATAATTAAATTCCCTTTACTAATGTTCGTAACTCCTCCACTGTCAACCATTCTGTATTTGTATCACTTGTATATTTAAATCCTTCCGGCAAACTTTTTCCATATTTCACATATTCTTGTGGACACCATGGAAACTCAGGGGTAATGACATAATAATTATCAAACTCAACTGTATGTCTCGCATCATCTTCGGTAATCATCGTTTCATGAAGCTTTTCGCCCGGACGGATGCCGATGATTTCAATTTCTGCATCTGGTGCGATCGCTTTTGCAAGATCCACCACTTTCATGCTAGGGATTTTCGGAACGAAAATTTCCCCGCCTTTCATTCTTGCAAGGGAATCAATGACAAACTGAACACCCTGGTCAAGTGTAATCCAGAAGCGAGTCATCCGTTCATCTGTGATTGGCAGTTTCTTGCCTTCAGCAGACATTTTTTTAAAAAATGGAACAACGCTTCCACGGCTTCCAACCACATTTCCATAGCGTACTACGGCAAACCGAGTTTCTTTTTCTCCAACATAAGAGTTGGCCGCCACAAATAGTTTATCGGATGCTAGTTTTGTAGCACCGTATAAATTAATTGGCGCAGCCGCTTTGTCCGTACTTAATGCAATAACTCGTTTTACTCCCCGGTCAATCGCTGCCTCAATCACGTTTTGCGCACCGTAAATGTTGGTTTTTACCGCTTCAAATGGGTTGTATTCACATGCGGGCACTTGTTTCATTGCCGCTGCATGGACGACATAGTCAACGCCATCAAACGCGCGATATAGACGGTCTTTGTCCCGTACGTCACCAATGAAAAAGCGGATTCTTGGATCCGTATATTCCTGTGCCATTTCATATTGTTTTAATTCATCGCGGCTAAATACAATAACCTTTTTTACATCATATTCTAGTATTTTTTTTACAAACTTTTTCCCAAATGATCCAGTTCCCCCTGTAACAAGGACTGTTTGATTCCGCAAAAACTCCATAGCATAAACTCCTTTGAAGTAAAGTTACAAGTTTTTTAATATTGATTTATTATTTGATTTATTTTTTCGCTAAAATTACATTCCGTGAGATGTTCCGATTCTGAAATAATTTCAGAAATATGAGCGAAAGGCACACCTTGAATAACAGCGCCTTTCTCAGCTGTATTTTTAAAAATAACATGTTTCGTTTCGGCAACCTTTCGTTCAAACCATCTTCTATAAATAGATAGAATTGTTGTTGTTTTTACCATTGTGCCATCATTCGCAAGAACAGACAGCAAGTTTTCATTCGATACTACTTCTACTCCTGATGTCGAATGTAAAGCATGGCTTCTGTTTTTGCTATAAGCCAAATCCTGTCCTAACAACACAATTTCAGAGAATCCCATTTTTATTAAAATATCAAAAGCTGTTGTGGCAACTGAGCCACCGGTATCAACCAATTGACAGCCGTTTTGCTTGGCATACATTTCTGCTTTCGGATATCCCTTTTGAAATGCGGCAATCTTTAACCCTTTATGATGTCTCACTGCTTGGTAGCAAGCAGTTGACAAATAGATTAGCGGTTTCGACAAATCCAATCCTTCCAATTGTCGATAAACCTCATTTTGAGGGTCTGAGATCACAACAGCATGAGGTTCAATTCCTTTCGTTTTAAGCACTTTGTATGCTGAACCTACAGCTAAAATAAAATATTTCTTTCTTAACTCTTTCAATGCATCAACAGTCTTATCCAAAGAGGGCCCAGAAGATACTAACACTGCCTTTTTTCCCTTGAACAAGTCAAATAGTTTATCAACAGTTATATCCATATAGTTCAAATTGTTCCAGAAGTTTTTTTCCATTAAAGAAGAAAATCGATGAAAAGACATCTCTTTTATTTTGATTTCTTCTAATATTTGTTTTAATGGATTGTTATTGGGCAATGCTTTGACAAATGGATTAGGAATTAACCATTTAACTTTATATTCTAACAATTCATTTAAAAGATTATTTAATTTTGATATATCCTCCAAAAAATAAATATTTACATTAGGATGAGAAAGAATATCAGTTAAATCTAATGTCTCTAGTGCTGCTTTAAAACACGTTAAATAAGGCTCTATTACAAACACACGTTTATTTGGCTCATTTTCCAACAAAACTTTCACATGATATCCTAGTCCAAATCCAAACAAACAATAAACATTTACATTTGGATCTAATTGCGATTTTATAAATGTTTCGGCATCTCTCATTGGATTGTATTGGCTATATAAATATTGACCATTTAATATTAAAGTTGGGAGACCATTGATTTTGGATTCTTGAATACTAATTTCAATTTTATCATTTGCAGATTTTAATAATTGTTTTTTCAATTGTCCATTTTTAATTGAATTCATATTTTTTTTAAATAGACTCAATGCGGATCTTCCTCTATCATGCGAAATCTCTTTTTCTTTGCTTCCTCAAAAAAGGGTTGTATTTCATATTCAAACATATCCGCCACGATGACATAGTCTTGACGCTCGATTCCATCATTGATTTCATGCAAAAATGGATTAATATTACTAAAATTAATATCAATAGTGTATTTGTGATTCTCCATTAACTCAACTACTTTTGTCAACCAACCCATTCCTTCACTGAATTGAACAATAAGCTCAATGGCCTCACCAATCTTATCTTCACGTAAATAATCTGCAATCGTTTGGGATCCTGCTGCAACTCTTTCAATATATTGATAAAAGCTTTCTTGCGTTTCATGAATGATATTTTCCATTTTCATCCCTCAATATCAAATGATTTCAATTTATTTTCAATTTTATTTTTTAAATGTTGGAAGAACGATCTCGAGTCGGAAGCCGCCTCTTTTAGCCTAGTATATAAATCCAATGAACGAGCAAAAATTCGCTGAAAAGTTTCGTGTTCCAATTCGTTCTCCTTTGGAAGATAGTTTTGGAAAGTATTTAAAACAATAGGCTGGGCAATTAAAGACATGAATCCCTCAGCAAAGATTTGTTTTAATTTTTCATCAATGTTGTCTAACTTTTTTAAAATCTGTCTTTCAAATTTTGTCTCTAGCCTATTTTGTTTTAAAAGCAAAATAGCATCTTGTAAAAGGCGCTCCACTTTTTGATGAGTGGCAATTTCATGATTAACACGGACTAAAAAATTTTCCCAATCATTTTTATTTTTCTCTTGTTCTGTAACTGCAACCATTGGCTGAGGATATTTATCCTTATCGACAAATTTTTGACAAAACTCATTAAAGGAAATTTGTTGAAAATGTTTTAATTTCACTCCACCTTCGGTACAATTGTAAATTCGTTCTGGTTTTTCAAAAGTTTGAATGAGTTTTTCGAAACTCTGCTTCATTGTGAAGAAGGGGTAGTCTGTTAAAACTTCATCTCCATGATACCCTTCTGTATAAAATAAGGCTCTTTGTTTTATAAAAGTTTCATCTATTTCTCGATAATTTTTATTGCTCTCCGCATGGGTTTTATTTTCTGTATAGGCTAGATCTTGACCTATTATAGCTACTGGTCCTGTCGTGATTAAATAGGCTATGTTTAAGGCAAAATTGGCAACGGAAGTCCCTCCCATAACCAAATCGATGTTTTTGTCTAATAACTTGCAAACATACTTTTGTATACCAGCATGTACATCAGGAATAAACACAATGGAGCGGCGATTATACTTATCAAGAATCTTTTCATGGTGCAACAATGAATAAATAATCCTTGCATTTTTTAATTGAACAGTTTCGAAATGTCTATAGTTGTTGATTCCCCCATCTATAGAAACAACAAAATCAGGTTCAATTTCATTTTTAAGCAACGTGTTGATGGTTGAACCTGAAGAAATCAGCACTACATTTTCTCTTACCTTTTTTAGTAAAGGTAACTGCTTTGTTAATGAAGGACCGCCAGAAGCAACAACAACCGGTAAATCATAAAAGCGTTTCAAATCCTTAAAAGGGATATCATTAAAAGCATAATACAAATTTGAAGTAATGTTCCTTTGCCAATCTTTAGAATACATTGTAAGAGTATTCATTTCTACTTGTTGCAAATATATTTGATCTTTTACAAATTTTAATATTTGCTCATAATAGGTGGAAGCAAATTTATCATAATTAGGGGAACAAATGACATGAATTCTGTTCATGTAGTTGTTTTCAAATAACTTATAGACTTCCTTAAACTTTTTAAGATCTTCTCCCTTAATTAGAATCACTTGTTTTAAATAATTGAAATTTTTTAATAATCGGTCAGCAATGGCTTCAATTGGTTCAATTACAATTAAAAATTCTTCTTCAGACAATCTATTGCAGAGCGATTTAACAAAATATCCTGCACCGCAGCCAAATAATATATGAAGATGGTTTTTTTTAAAATGTACATCAGCAAATTTTTCTGCTTCCCGGACCGGATTATATTTACTATGCAAATAGAAATCATTCACCTTTACTATTTTGTCTCCACTTTTCGCTATTTCGTCTGTAATTTTATAAACCATGATTAGCACCTCACTATAAATATCGTCGAAAAAGGTGTTAATCTTAATATTTTTTATAAAAAAGAAAACCAGACTTCATAACGAAGTCTGGTTGATAATTTTATTTTATCGAAGAAGCTGAAGTACACCTTGAGGAACTTGATTAGCTTGCGCAAGCATTGCTTGGGCAGCTTGAGAAAGGATATTGTTTTTCGTGAATTCCATCATTTCTTTTGCCATATCTACATCGCGGATTCGGGATTCCGCTGCTGTCAAGTTTTCTGAAGTAGCTCCCAAGTTGTTGATGGTATGTTCTAAACGATTTTGGATTGCCCCAAGTTTAGAGCGTTGAGTTGAAACTTTTTCAATCGCTGTATTAATAGATGTAATAGCAGAATTTGCATCTGTATTATTGGAAACTTTAAGAGCATCTACGCCAAGATCTGCAGCTTTCATACTGTCAATTGAAATTGTAATCCCTTGACCGCTGTTGGCTCCAATGTGGAATGTTTTATTAGTGAATGTTCCATCTAGTAATTTTTGAGTGTTAAACTCTGTGTTTTGAGCAATTCTGTTAATTTCTGATACAAGTGCATTAATTTCTTCTTGAATAGCAGTACGGTCAGCGGATACGTTCGTATCGTTTGCTGCTTGCACTGCCAATTCACGCATACGTTGAAGGATGGCATGAGTTTCTGTTAGAGCTCCTTCAGCAGTTTGAATTAAAGAAATGCCGTCTTGAGCATTTTTTTGTGCCATTTCCAAACCGCGGATTTGGCCGCGCATTTTTTCAGAGATCGCAAGACCTGCTGCATCGTCGCCAGCGCGGTTGATGCGGTAGCCGGAAGAAAGTTTTTCAAGGTTTTTTGCAGTTTGTGTGTTGTTAAATGAAAGTTGGCGGTAAGTGTTTAACGCCGAGATGTTGTGGTTAATTCTCATGATTTTTTCCTCCTTGAATTGTTGTTTTTCCACGTCCATGTGGTATGTAAAGAGCCGCGTCGGCCGCCGCGGCTCTTTACATGTTTTATATCGGATTGTTTTTTTGATGTTTAATAGGCTGAAAAGAAAAAATGGGACTTTTTTAATAGAAAAATAAAATGGTTGAACATCCTTGTTTGATTACGGTTTTTACAGCTTCAGACCTCAGGTTTATTTTTGTTGAGCTTTTCTTGAAAATGTTTTAACAGGTCAAGGTCGGTGCGGGAAGCCGCGCTGTTTTCTGTTTGAATGGCGTCATATATTTCCTTTCGGTGGATGTCGATTTGTTTTGGAGCTTTAATGCCGAGTTTGACTTGATCGCCTTCGATGGCGGTGATGGTAATTTCAATGTTGTCGCCGATAATGATGGATTCGTTCAGCTTTCTTGTTAAAATGAGCACGGCTTCACACCTCCTTCTGTTCCATAAGTGGATGCTTTGTTTTATAAGTAGTGCCTGTTAAAATCACTTGCTTGGCCCGTTTGTTTTTCTGGTTGATGATGATTGGTGCAAGCAGATTGGCGGTTGTGTTTTCGAACGGGTCTTCTAACGTTAAAATTACATAGACAGCGACATCTTGTTCCGACTCGATTTCCAGCTGCTCAATCGTCGCATCGTCTAAGTCGATAGCATAGTCTTTGAAAAATAAAAAAGGAATTGTCATGACAAAAGCAAGTTCCTTTGTGTTGACCGATTGCAAAATAAAAAATGGCGATTCGGCGCCAAATGGCAAAAGTACAAATTGCTTTTCATCTAAAAATCCCGGGATTCCTGATGGAAATTGGATGATGCTGTCGCTTGCGGCTTCTATTTCGCCATGATATTTTGTCTCTAGTTTCATGTTCTCACAACCTTCATATGTTCATTTCAAAGTTTTGTCCTTTAAAGGTGAGGTTGGCAAAGTCGATTTTTAATTTTTGGTATTGGGCGATTTTTATATCGACTCTGCCACGGTCGTAATGAATGATCGGCTTATTGGGAATGGCGCGAAATTCAGCCTTTTTCAAATGCCAATTAATATCAAGCTTGCTTGGTTCGTAATCAAAATTCACACTGAACAGCGATGGAATCCAGCCGACATTCACTTCATACATCGGGGATTCGCTGTTTTCTTTCGCTTGATCAGCCAGCGGGCTGCCGCCGTTTTCAATTTTCATCAGTTCATCTCCTTGCTCGGCGCGGCGGGCAATACCTTCAAGCCAAGCTTGATAGCCTTCCTCAGCTATTTTTTCAATGAAACGGAACGTGTCAGCTAAATTCCGGTCTTCCCACGCTTTCGTTTGATCGATAGTCAATTTTCCAGGCGTGCGGTTGATTTCCACCGCTACTTTCGCCGGCTGCAAGTCGACATCCGCTTTCGGCTGTTTGATCGACTGCTTTCCAGGAGTAGTGTTGATCGCAATTTTCGCCATTTGGCTTTCCATTCTGATTTGCGGCAGGAGCATTCCTCTCACCTCGACTGACAACATAAGTTTTAAACAGAAAAGAAATTCTCATCTTAACTCCGTTGGTGCAAACCAACAAACAATTTTTATTGGGTTTCAACTATTACGATACAATTAAAATTCCTCAATGATAGGAACAAACTATATACTAAGAACAATGCAAAATCTAATTAGCCGGGAATTGAAATTTCTTCGATAAAAACTGTGAACCCTTTAGAAGCAGGAAAACATGGGGCAAAAACAAAGTCATAACGATGAACAAAAAGGACCTTTATGCAGGTCCTTTCTCTCTCACATTATCGCAAAAAATCAACTAAGTTTGGCTGAATGATGCGGGCGCTGACAGCAAGCGCTGCTCTGTGCGCGCTTTCTTGCTCTTTCAAGTCGATGATGACTCGTTCAATGTCGGCATCTTCATTGTCTGACAAAATTTTTGTAGAGATTACTTCCTGTTGACCGATGCGGTTTTCCATCTGCTCGATCCGGTTGTAACGGGCTCCAAGCTCAGCCCGTTCTGCACTGAGAGCATCAATATGGTCATCAAGCTGGCCGAGCAGGTTGTCCAAGTTCGTTGTGTCGTTGTTTTCCAAAGCATTTTGAATGTCTTGAATTGTATCAAACAATGCTTGGTTAAAGACATTGTCAGGCGTTATATTCACTTGGATTTGAATGTTTTTTGAAAGCTCGATTTTAAACGGTTCATTGTTGTTATTAACGACAGGCGGGTCACCGCTGACAGGCGCTGAGTCTGTTTTCGTTCCATTAAAAATATAGCGGCCGGCCACTTGTGTGTTGGCGACAGCAACAAGGTCGTCTTTAATTTGTTTCAATTCGCGGGCAACCGCATCACGTTCGTCTTCTGAATTTGTACCGTTTTTTGCCCGAATCAAAAGCTCGCGTATTCGTTGCAGCCCTTGGTTGGCCTGTTCTAATCCCGCTTCAGAATTTTCGATCCAAAGGTAAGCCTCTGATAAATTTCGTTTATATTGTTCAACTTCCTTTAAGTTAGTCCGATAGTACAATCCTTTCATTGCTACAACGGGATCTTGGGACGGGCGGGTGATTTTTTTTCTTGTCAACATCTGATCTTGATATTTTCCCAGCAGCTCATAGCTTTTACTTAAATGGCGGAGCGAGTTTTGCGCAAGCATCGATTGAGTGACACGCATATGCTGCACCTCTCTTTCATTAAATAAATTTTTTGTATGAATTCATAACGTGCAAATAGTACATTTCTTATATGATTTGCACTTCATCGCCTTATTTCATTTCATACATTCTGAACCCGACAATTTTTGCTTTCATTTTCCGATATGGTTATTCAACAGTCAATTTTACTTTATCTCCCGACCAGTCCCATGCCGTTTATGATTCGGTCTAAAATTTCATCCTGCAAAGTGATCATTCTTGCTGCGGCGTTGTACATATGCTGGAATTGGATCATGTTTGTCATTTCTTCGTCTAATGAAACGGAGCTGACGGATTTGCGGCGTTGTTCAACAGATGAAACTAAAGTTTCTGAATTTTCCTTCATCCGCTCCGCTTCTTGTGTCATAACAGCCATTTCACCGATAACAGCTTCAAAATAACTTTGAAACGAAGTATTTTTTACTTCAGCAAGCTTCAGCGCATTTTGGGCGTCGCCGATTTCTCCTGTAGCAGAAGCTGCAATTCGTTCGCGATTCATATCATCCGATACTTTAATGGCAGCCGCAGCGCCTTTAGGAGAGCTTAAACCTCCGAGATCAAAGAAATCGCGCTGTGTTTGAACGCCGTTGTTTATGTCCTCAAGGCTCCATCCGTTTCTGTGGACAGTGTTAAATGCGTTCGCAAAATCATATGCCATTTGATCTAAATCTGACATCATGCTAGGATAGATGCCGCGTTCAATCGTGCTGCCTATGTTCGTATAGCCGTGCGCCTCGATTAAGCCTTTTAAACTTCCATTGATGTTTAAATTTTCAACAAAATCGTCTGCCCCTATCATTCTTCCACCAACAGAAATAGATTCGATAAGACCGTTCGTCTTGGATTCATTGAGGCTAAATTGTCTTACTTTGTATCTATTTCCGTCGACAAGGGTGATTGGCGGTTCGAAGCCAGCGAGCTCGACAGTTACTTTTCCTTCGGCTACTTTCAAAGCGTTGCCTCCGCTTTCAACCGGCGTCACTTTAATATCAATATACGAAGAAAGCTCATCCAATAATCGATCGCGCTCATCATACAAATCGTTTGGCAAATAACCATTCGGTTCTACTTCGCCGATTTGTTTGTTAATTTGGTTGATTTGCTCAAGCAAAGAGTTGATTTTCGTTGTTGCGACATCGAGTTCGTTGCGTAAATCTTTCTGATTATGCTTTAATGATTCCGCCAAATAATTGAACGTTTCTGTAACAGCTCTTCCGCGCTCAAGGACAACAGAGCGGGCGCCCAGGTTGGAAGGATTGGCCGCCAAATCTTGCAGCGATTGCCAAAAGCTATCCATCGTTTCGTTCAAGCCTGTCTCGTTCAGCTCGTTCATCACATCTTCCATTCTCGATAATGCGTTGAATCTAGAGCTCCAGTAGCCAAGCTTAGAATTTTCGCCGCGATATTGTACATCAAGATAGCGGTCGCGGATCCGCTGCACTGTTTGTGTATCCACCCCTGTTCCAAACTGCCCAGGGATATCAGCTCGAAAACGGCCTGGTGTCGGATACGCTTGCTTTTGCACAAGGTTTACCCTCTGCCGCGAATATCCAGGTGTCTCGGCATTTGCTACATTATGTCCAATTGTATATAAAGCGCTTTGTGCGGCATACAATCCGCTTCTAGCCGCTTCCAGTCCAAAAAATGTTGATACCATTGCGAATTCCCCCGTTAAATTTTTGAATCAAACCATGAACGCCGTTTCGATTGCTTCGATTCTTGATTCGGATTCGTGTAATTCGGCGATGCTTCCTCCGGCATGAAAAGATCAAGCGTTAAATTCACAACCTGCAATGCTTGCAATGCCAGTTGTTGATTGACAAAATTCGCGTTTTTCAAATTAGCCAATACGTTTGTCAATTTTTCTTTTAGATTTATCAACCGTTCTTTATCCTCATTTTCCGCTTTTTCAATACAGGCGGAAATCGTTAAATCGTCTTCTCTTTCTAAAAAGCAAGCCGCTGCTTTGATCCGTTCCTTTTCAGCATTTTCAAGCTGCATTACATATTTCTGCTCTTCCTTTAAAAGCTGCATTAATTGATTAACATCATCTTTTTTCAGCAAATCCGTTTTTTTTACTGCCAAGTTATATAATTGTTCATGAATGATTAACTGCTTTTCTAAAACGTTAATTAAATTGGCAAGAGACACGAAAACGTCCTCCCCGCAAAATTCAATAAAATCATATTTACCGGGCTTCGTTCCGAACATTGACAAGGTGATCCAAAGCCGGAAATGAAAAATGATTTTTTGTTGTAAAGATGAAGATGCTAAAAATACAGAAATGTACAATATAGTTGTCCAGCACATTTTCATTCTGTTCCAAATCAAAAATCGAAACAGGCTGCTTCGTACGCAACCAAAACAAAAACCGAAACGGATTGACACAATTTATTCTTCATTTTTTTTCTTATAAAATTGGATCATGCTTTTCGCGATCAGGTCTGGGGCGATTTTGTAAGTCCCGCTTTCAATTTCTTTTTTTATCGCCTGCACTTTTTCTTGGCGCTGAAGATCAAAACCGCTCGTCTGCTGAAGCTGTTTTGCCTGCTTGGATATTTCCACTCTATCTTTTTGGACTTCCACTTTCATCTGCTTGCTGGCATCCATTTGCTTTTGATAAGGATTAACGTTTGATGACCGATAGCTGTGAATCTTCATGGACACCGCCTCCTTTCCTGCTCTAATGGAACGATTGTTTCAGCTGGAAATCTATCTCTATATTCATTATCGGATCGATAGAGGGATTTGTTAACGTTTTTCATTATTTTTCGGTTGGATAGCGTAGTATGTTTGCATCTTCTCTTTCTCCTCCTGAAACTGCTCTTCTCTTTCCATTTGCTCAATTTGAGACTGTATTTCCTTTTTGCAAGAAACACAAAGTTTTCCCTCGCGAATAAATTTGCCGCACCGTGAACAAGGATAACCAAGGTTCGGGAAGTTCGCCAGTTGAATGCGTCCTTGATGAATAAACTTCAGTATTAAGTCCTCTTCCACTCCTGTTTTTTCCACAACTTCAGTAATGGTCGATCTGCGGTTTTCCTTTTTTCTCAAAAAGTTATATACTGTTTCAAATGCCTTTTCTTCCTCTTGGTAGCAAGCATCACATATTGAACGAAGCCGCGTTTTGACAAACAAGGAACCACATTTTGGGCAGTTTGCTAATTCCCCCATAAAAATCCACCTTTCAAAAATCTTCCTATTATTATTATTTTATATCGGAAAAACGGATTTGTCATTTAGCTGCGGACAAGCGTAAATGATTCGACACTTTTCGCACCAGCGTTCATCAGCTGCTTTGCAGCTTGGCGTACCGTTGCGCCTGTTGTGTAAATGTCATCGATGATAACAATATGTTGACCATGTACTTGTTTTGGATCTGTTACAGTAAACATATTTTTCGTCTTCATTCGGTCGATCCGTGATTTTTTTGATTGTTTTGCTGCATCTGTTTTGCGCAAAGGCTCAATAATCGGAAGCTGAAGGAGCTGGGCCAATAATTTTGCTTGATTAAACCCGCGTTCCAAAAGCCTTTCTTCACCTAATGGGATGGGAACGAGAATCATCGATTTGTCGAAGTGATGGCGAAATGCTTTCACAAAAGGTTCGGAAAACATCTGCACCAATATCGCATCCCCGCGGAATTTAAACCTAGCAAGCACTTCTTTCATGAATTCATTATATTGAAAAACAGAGCGGTTTTTCTTTATCACTCCATGATAGTCAGGATGCTTTTCCCAAGCCGCGCAATCAGTACAATACTCGGCTTTTTCGCTTTGCCTCCCGCACATTGGACAAATGGGGCCTGATATAACGTTTAGCTTGCTGGAGCATTCTTCGCATAAAACAGGGTCTTTTTCGAGGAAAAAAAGCCGCCTCCAAGTCAAGCGGACATCTATACTTTTAAAACAATAAAGACATCTTCCCATATTTCGCATCAAGCCTTCCTATTATCACATCGTGGGTTTTCTGAAACAATTCTTGCGCATTCTGCCAGGCTGACAAGAAGAGATGTCATTTGCTGCCGATCAAAAAATTCCGCTCTTACATATGTAATTTTATCTTCACTCGTTACATAACGGGGCTGAACTCTATTTAACACTAGAGCTAAAACATCATTGCGGCAAGTTGGGCACGTGCATTCCATATGAAATTGGTCAATATATTCATCTAGCAATTCTTCCATAATTTTTTCCAGAGCGTTTACTATCATGTCCTCACCCCAAATATATGATCTCTAATCTGTATTATATTGGATCATACTGGAAAAAGGAATTTCTTTTTTCAGCCAAAATTGAAAATATTTTTCCAACTTTACACATTCTGTATCGTTTCCTTCATTTTCTAAATACTAACGCTTTAACAAATCTTCCTTTGCCGCTTCCCGATTCATAGCAAGAATATGGTGTTTCGCTGCAATCATTTCATTTGTTTTGCCATAATGGAAAAAGATAACGGAGCCTGTTGGATTGTTCATGCTCCGCCCAACACGGCCGGATATTTGAACAAGGGCACTTTCTGTAAAAATGGTTTCTTCTGCTCCTAAAACAGCTGCATCAGTTCCAGGAACTGTTACACCCCTTTCCAAAATGGTAGTTGTGACAATGATCGGAATCCGGCCATTTCGAAATGCCCGAACCTTTTCTTTCCTTTGGGGATCTTCGGCATGTACTCCTTCAACCGCTGAATTCAATTTTTTTAGTAACGGAACGACATCATGAAGCACTTTGATTTCCGGTACAAATAGAAAAGCTTGTCTTTCCTTTTGCATTTGTTCGGCTGCCCATGTGATGATATTTTTCGGCAGCTTTCCTTTCTCCAATCTTTTTTTCCAATTGCCGCACCATTTGAATTCAGGAACAGGTAGGGGATAACCATGGTATCGAGCAGGGATTTTCACAATTTCGGAAGGCTTAAAATGCCGCTTAATTGATGAGGAGGGAGTCGCAGTTAAATAAATAAGGGAGCTGTTTCGTTTGCGTGCTTTTTCAACCGCAAATTGCAAAGCAGAATCTACAGAATATGGAAAAGCATCCACTTCGTCAAGAATCACCACGTCAAAGGCTTCTTTATACCGAAGAAGCTGATGAGTCGTTGAAATGGTAATTGGGCTCAGCTTCAAACGATCTTCGCTTCCTCCGTAAAGCACTGCCACATCGATGCTCGGAAAAACGTTTTTCAAACGCGGTCCAAGCTCCAAAACAACATCCGTACGCGGTGCAGCAATGCAAACAAATAGCCCTTTCTGCAAAGCTGTGTTTATGCCGGCAAACAGCACCTCTGTTTTTCCTGCTCCGCAAACTGCCCAAATGAGACAGTCTGTACGCTGCAAAACGGACTCCGCAATCCGGTCAGATGCTCTTTTTTGCGCCGGAGACAGTTCACCATCCCATTGCAAAAAGTTTGTTTGATCCGATTGGATCGAATGTTTTTCCTCCTTCTCTCGTCTTGGAAAACTAACAAGCTTTGAGCATTCACTTACTCGCCCCATCATGATGCAGTTCCGGCAATAATGACAAAACTTTCCGCACTTTGCACAGTCAAAGCCTGCAAATAAAAAGGGCTGATCATTTCCACATCGATTGCAATAAAAAAAACCGGATTTTTTCACAACACCTTGTTCTATTTCAACGAAGGGGGCATTTTGAACGGCATCCATTGAAAACGGGAGCTCATTTGAAAGGAGATGTCTTCCGAGAAGATGTTTTTGGAGATCATGATCATGATCATGCATATAAAACCTCCGCTTGTACATACCATATTGTTTCTTACTATTATTTTTACCTTATATTTTCTGAAAAATCAATATATTTAATCGATTGATCTTATTGCTTTTCGTCCAAATGAAAGATGCTAGATGAATCATTTATATCCTTCATTTCTGTAAAAAATAAAAGGTGCTTTTTGCACCTTCAGATGGTCAGACACCGTTCCATTTTTTGGTGAATCGCACCTTTTCTCGTTTTGAAGGGGAAGTTCTTTTAAGAGGATGGATACAGCCATTTATCACAATGGGTTTAACGTTTTCTTGCAATTACTTTTTATACCAGCAGAGACCCATAGCTCCCTCTCCTAGATGAGTTCCAATGACAGCGCCAAAATAGCTGATAATAAATTCAGAATTTGGATATTTACTTTCGAGCTCCTCTTTCATTTTTTTGGCATCCTCCGGCCTGTTGGCATGAATGACAGCCGCCCGCACCGGATGTTTGCTTGCAGCTTCGTCAAATAATTGATAGATACGTTGGATTGCTTTTTTGCGCGTACGAATTTTTTCATACGGCACGATCACTTTATCAACAAAATGAAGAAGAGGCTTCAGTTGCAGCAGGTTCCCTATTAAAGCTTGAGCTCCGGTTAATCGTCCGCCGCGCTGAAGATGAGAAAGATCGTCCACCATAAAATAAGCATCCATTGATTTTTTAATTTCATCAAGGCGAGCGATGATCTCTTCCGGTTTTTTCCCTTCCTTTGCCATTTTCGCTGCTTCAATTGCATAGAATCCCTGAGCCATACAGCTTATTTCCGAATCGTAAGGATATACCTTAATGCTGTCTACCATTTGACCTGCTGTGACAGCACCATTGTAAGTGCCGCTGATACCGCTTGAAAGATGAATGCTGATGACTGCATCATATTCTTTCGATAAGCTTTCAAACAACTCGACAAATCCACCAACTGGCGGCTGAGAAGTTGTAGGCAGCTCTTTCTGGCGCTTTATTTCTTCCCAAAAACTCTCTGCTGTCATATCTATCTCTTCACGATAAGACTCGTCTCCAAAAATAACGCTAAGAGGAATCATATGTATGCCATGCCTCTTTCGAACTTCTTCAGGAATGTAAGCAGTACTATCTGTTACAATCGCAATTTGCATCATGTTTTTCCTTTCCTTTTAATAATTTCATTCTCTCCTTTATAAGACTATTTTATAAAAAATGCAAGCTTTTATCATTAACTTTGCCGGATTTCCATGAAACTGCAAGAGGATGAAAAATTTTTTAGCTGCTTCAAAGTCTTTATACTGCCATTTATGCGGATTTCGTTTTGTCGATCGGCTCATTACGATTTTCGTTGAGGTTATTCTTATGAGGTCTACACCTTTTTAAAGGATTTTTGAGCAGCTTAAACGGAGTTTTTATGTGGATTTCAATTGCGGTTACCAATTTTGCTGCATTTTTTCTTGTTTCTGAGCAAACCGGCCTCTTCCCAGCGCCTGTAGTTATTTGAAGAGGCCGTTATGCTTCCTGTTGATACATTTTCACCTAAGTTGATTCTACAAAACCGGAACGTTGAATGTAATGCTTCCTATGATTCATTCTCGTAGCTTCTGATCAAAACATTTCTCTGGTCAGGATCCGAATAGATTGACAAGTTGCCAAATGATATTATGTTTCCAGCCGTAATGAAGAAATGCAATTGAATTCATTTATCATCGCTGGACAATCAGCCAAGTCGGAAAAAACAATATAGATACACCGAGCAAAATTGGTATTTAGAAATCAATCTCACTTTCACGGTTTGACGATTCAAATCGTTCAAAATTAATCGCCATGGAAAATATGTAACTTTACTTAACTTCCACCCAGCCGTTTTTAATGGCAAGAACTACTGCTTGTGTTCGATCGTTGCAATTTAATTTTTGCAAAATGTTGCTGACATGGTTTTTCACCGTTTTTTCGCTAATGAACAGCGTTTCACCGATTCTTCTATTGCTTTTTCCATCAGCAAGCATTTGCAAAACTTCACACTCACGTCGGGTTAAAATATGAAGAGGGCGCCGGACTGTAGCTGGAATTTGTCCATTATTGGCTGATGACAGACGGCGGAACTCATTGACTAGATTGTGAGTTACTTTTGGATGTAAATAGCTTCCTCCCTCTGCCACGATTTTAACTGCTTCTACTAAAGTGTCAGCATCCATTTCCTTCAATAAATATCCTCTCGCTCCGGTCTTCAAAGCATGTATCACATAATTTTCATCATCGTGGATCGATAATATAATAACCTTCGTATCTGGATATGAATTAACCAGCTGCTTAGTAGCTTCAACGCCATTTACACCAGGCATATTAATATCCATAATGACAACATCCGGCATATAGCTTTCAACAACTGTTAAAGCTTCACTGCCGTCATAAGCTTCCGCAACCACTTCAAAATTAGGCTCAAAATCAAGAATACGTTTTATACCTTCCCGAAACAGCGCATGGTCATCTATTATGACAATTTTAACTTGATTATTCATTTACAATCCTCCCCATTATTATTTTTTCAGTGATGTATGCATGAAGTCAATCAGACCATTTCTCTATTTCATAGATTAGTAGGCAATTGAATAATAATGAACGTTCCTTTTCCGGGTGCAGAATGGACTGCCATTTTCCCATTCAACAGCTCCACTCGTTCTTTCATTCCCATTAAACCGAATGACTCCTTTTTTTCTTTAAACACTTTCTTTACATCAAAGCCTTTGCCGTCGTCTTTTATTGCAACATTTACTTGGTTTGGACGGACTTCAAATTTAACGTCAATTTGCTTTGCTTCCGCATGCTTCAAAGCGTTCGTTACAGATTCTTGAACTAACCGGAACAAGGCCACTTCAAATTTCGCCGGAAGCCGTTTTTCTTCCACATCACTGATGTTTTGAAAATTGATTTTTATGTCTTTTTCATATTCTTGAATAGTAGAAAGGTACTTTCTAAGTGTTGGAATGAGACCTAAATCATCCAAAGCCATAGGTCTTAAGTCGTATATAATACGCCGAACCTCAGATAACGCATTTCTCACCATTATTTTCAAATTTTGAACTTCCTGAAACCCTTCTGCAGTCCCTTTTTCCCGAAAAACTCGTTCAATCAGATCAGAGCGCATCAAAACATTTGCAAGCATTTGAGCTGGTCCGTCATGTATTTCACGTGACACCCGTTTCCGTTCTTCTTCCTGCGCTTCTATAATTCTTAAGCCAAAGGCTTGTTTTTTCTTTGCATCTTCCAGCAAATCGCCAACCTGCCGCAAATCTTGGTTTAAATATTGCAGCACAACAGTAATTTGACCTACTATGACCTCTGCTCGTTCAATCATTTCTTTTAATGATAAAAGCCGGCGGTCCAATTCATCCCGCCGTTTTCTTAATTGTTTTTCTTTTTCTTGGAGCATGGCCAGTTCAATTTGAATATTTTGCGCTTTTTCATAGGCATTCAAAATATCTTGTTCTGAAAACTTGTTGAAGTTGCGGCTGACTTCCACGAGGCGCTGCCGTGCGATTTTCGATTGAATCGTCAGCTTATCGGTTTGCTCTATCACCTCACTTACTTGCTCTTTCACTTCTTCCAATTCTTCTACTATTTTCTCATACTCTGTGCGGGATTTTTCACCGATTTCAAAAATTTGATCTTTGCTTGATTGGACGGTTTCGATCATTTTATTTAAAATATCGTCTATTACAGCAGAATCTATTTTTTTGGAGTTCACAGCCTTTTCCTCCATTTTAAAAAAGTTGTTACAAAAACTTTATCAGTTCATAATTGAAGTAAAAATTTTGTCGTTTTATAATATTCTAATGTGAGTGTTTTTTTATAAAAAAAGTCGATTTTTGTCAAAAAAAGTTATGCCGTTTTGTTTCTTCTGCGGAGGTGATACACAATGCTTTCCTCCTATTATACCGTAGCTGGCTTTGGAGAGCATGAAATCGTGATTCAAAAATCACGATTTATCTGCTATATTAATCGTGCCAAAACTGAGAAAGAAGCTCAAGAGTTTATTGATACAATCAAAAAAAAACATTGGGATGCCACACATAACTGCTCCGCATATTTAATTGGAGAGCATGACCAAATTCAAAAAGCGAACGACGACGGAGAGCCAAGCGGAACAGCAGGAGTGCCGATGCTTGAAGTGTTGAAAAAGAAACAATTAAAAGACACTGTCGTTGTTGTCACCCGTTACTTCGGCGGGATTAAACTCGGCGCCGGCGGGCTGATCCGTGCATACGGAAAAGCTGTTTCAGAAGCCATTGACCACGTTGGCATCATCGAACGCAAGCTAATGAAAATTATTCGCACTACGTTCGATTACAGCTTTCTCGGCAAAATCGAAAACGAATTGCGCTCGTCTGTCTATAAGCTGAAAGACATCTACTATACCGATCATGTGGAAGTTGAAACATATGTAGAGGAAGGCCGGGTTCAAAGCTTCAAAGACTGGATGACCGATCTCACCAATGGGAAATGTGTGATCAAAGAAGGCGACTTAGTATATTTGGAGGAGAAGGTTAAAAACTAAATTTAAAAAACAAGGAGTTAGACATGAATAGAAGAACGAGAAAAAAGAAAAAGAAAAAAAAATTAAGAGTCTTTGGCTGTTTATTTTTAATCCTGTTTTTAATTGCTGGCGGTTACGCCGTTTATCTATCGATCAAATTAGCTAATGCTTCTTTTCTAGCACAAGAAGATCTGGAGAGAGGAAGGAAATCTGAATTAAGGGAACAACCAGTTGATCCGAAAAAAGATAATTTTTCGGTGTTGTTCATTGGAGTCGATGCGCGGCCAGGTGAAAAGAAAAGCCGATCTGACGCCTTAATCCTGGCATCATTTAATAAAGATGAAAAATCGATTAAAATGGTCAGCATCCCTAGAGATTCAAGAGTGGAAATCCCAGGACATAATCTGGATAAAATTACACACGCCCATGCCTTTGGTGGAAAAGATTTAACGGTTCAGACAGTTGAAAACTTGTTGAATATACCCGTCGATTATTATGTAGAATTAAATTTTAAAGCCTTTATTAATATTGTTGATGCCCTTGGCGGCGTTGAAGTGAACAGCGACAGAGAATTTACTGAGCAAGATAGCAAAGGGCGAAAGAACGCCATTCATATTAAGAAAGGTGTACAAACGTTAAATGGCGAAGAAGCTTTAGCATATGTCCGAATGCGCAAAAAAGATCCATTAGGCGATATCGGAAGAGGCAAGCGGCAGCAAGAGGTTATAAAGGCAATAATTAAAAAGAGCTCATCCTTATCGGCTATCACGAAATACGATGATATTATCGACTCTTTAGGGAAAAACTTAACAACAAATTTCAGCATTGGTAATGTCTTAGCGCTGCAAAAATATTCCGGTTCCATCAGCAGCATTGAATCTTTAACGATTGACGGGCACGACAATCCGATAAATGGAACTTACTATTACCAACTGGAAGAGGATTCTTTGGAAAAAGTTTCAACGGAGTTGAGAGAGCATTTGGAGTACAACGCCATGCTGTCATCAAACCTAGATCAATGATTTCTGTATGAATCAGGCGGGAAGCCTGATTTTTTATTCCTGTAAATGATCATGTGCAAACAAAAAAAGAGATTCGTAATGGAACAAAAATTCATTACAATCTCTTCTGCTTATTTATCGGTTTTTCATATTTTCAACTTTTATTTCTCTAAACAGCTTTAATATCGGTTTGTAATTTGAACCAATTAATCCTGTTATCTCAACCACCAATTCAATGGCAATCAATAAAATCGAAATGACAATTAATGAAACCCACATTGTCGCTTGCGAAAAAATGATGGCTACTCCTCCAAAAATTGCACTCATTGTATAAATGATTAAAACAGTCTCCCTATGTCCAAAACCTAAATTTAACAAACAATGATGAAGATGTGATTTATCAGGAGAAGACAATGGTTTTTTCCTCACGATACGGCGAATAATAGCAAAAAACGTGTCAGAGATTGGCACGCCTAGAATAATAATTGGTACAATAAATGATATAAAGGTGACATTTTTGAATCCCAACAATGAAAGTACAGCAATCATATATCCTAAAAATAATGCTCCAGTATCCCCCATGAAAATTTTGGCGGGATAAAAATTATAGACAAGAAACCCTAACGTACTCCCTAACAAAATTAAACACATGCCGGCAACGAAAAAATCCCCCATAATAATTGCCATCACAAAAATGGTAATGATCGCAATGGATGACACTCCTGCTGCCAATCCATCTAAGCCATCAATAAGGTTGATCGCATTTGTAATCCCGACAATCCATAATAAAGTAATCGGTATCGTAAAAATTCCAAATTCGATCTGGCCTCCAAAAGGCAAATTAATAAATTCAACATCTAAACCATGATAAATGACAATGGATGCAGCTAATACTTGTCCTAATAATTTAAATTTTGGAGATATTTCATAAATATCATCAATTATGCCGGTAATCACAATAATGAAGCTTCCAATTAAAATCGGGATGCTGTATTGGTTTTCCGGCCTTAAAAGTAAAAATCCGACCAAAAACGACATAAATATTCCTAATCCGCCAATTCTTGGCATTAACTTGCTATGTACTTTTCGATTATTAGGTTTATCAACAGCTCCGATTTTAAAAGCAAATTTTTTTATAATTGGTGTTATGAGAACAGAAACGACAAAACAAATGATCAAGGATATATATATCATTAAAATTTTCCTCCTCAACCCTTAATGTAACCACATCTCAAATCTCCATACGCTATAGGAACCGCTAGCAAAAAAATTCCACAACACCATTTTAGATTATACCACAAGTAGCAGACGATCAGCGCAAACCTTTGCACCTTTTCACATAATATCTAATATTTTTTTATAGGTACTGTAAATGCTTTCGGAAAATTTTTGAATCGAATAATTTTTAGAAGCTTTTAAATAAAGCCTTTCACCAAATTCTTTCAATTTTCCCCGTTTTTTTAATGCAGAAGCTTCCATTATAGATCTTTTTAATTTTTCATGATCGCCGATCGGGACAATCCAGCCTAAGCTTTTATCGGAAATTAAATGGTGAACACCGCCGACATTCGTTGTTATGACAGGTATTTTGGCTCTAGCCGCTTCTAAAATGACAAGTGGAAAACTTTCACTAAACGATGAAAGCAATAGTACATCTGCAATTGGCAAAATTCTCTCTACATCTTCTCTATAACCAAGAAAATGGACCCGGTTTTGCAACCCCTCTTTCACAACTTTTCGTTTCAACTCATTTTCTAACGAACCGCTTCCTATCAATAACAGATGGCTTGACGGACAGCTTTGAAGCACCTGTTTAAATGCTTTAAATGCTATAAGGTGCCCCTTTATTTTTTCCAGCCGGGCAACCATTACAATCACAAAAGCATCTTTGCTTAAATTAAACTCCTCCCGCTTATAGGGTGGTTCCAGCGTTTTCGAAAAATCTATTCCATTGAAGATCGTTGTTATTTTTCTTTCTTCGATTTGTAAATCAATTAATATTTTTTTAAAACGTTCGGAAATCGCAAAAATATGATCAGCTCTGCGAAAGGAGAATATATTTAAATTTGAAAGCATTTTTCCGATAAACCCCTTGGCAATAAAATCTTGTCTTGGGTCACTATGAACAGTCACAATCCATTTACAGGGAGTGAATAAGCGTACTAGTGCCCCTATTACATTTGCTCTCGGACCGTGGGTATGATACATATCGATGTGATGCTCACGGATAAATTGTACGATATTTTTTACGATAGTAATATCACATTTCGTTTTTTGTGGAAATAAAACTGTCTTTATCCCCAATTCATTTGCTTTCTCAAGAAGCTTCCCTTCTTCAAAAACGCCTAGAATGAATTCGTCCCTATTGAATTCTTTCAATAATGACAAAATATGAACCATGCCTCCGCCTGTTTCATTTCCAGCATTTAAATGCAGGACTTTCATAAATTTAACCTCATCCTCACATTTTTTTTGAATTTTAACCATATAATTTTGATAAGAAACTGCGGCAATGCTATCATGCGCTTCCAACGGGAAGGTTGTTGAATGAGCCGATAAAGCCATTCAATATTTAATTTTTGCCATAAAACAGGTGCTCTTTTTACTTTTTCAGCCAAAACATCGAAACTGCCGCCAACACCAATAAAAACGCCTTTAGTAAACATTTGATAATATTTAGAAATCCACATTTCTTGTCTTGGAAAACCTAATGCAACCAAAATTAAGTCTGCATCCGAATGAAGAACTTTTTGTGCTATTTCTAGATCGTCCAATTGAAAATATCCATGATGATAACCGACTATTTGAATTTGCGGAAACCTTTCAGAAATTTTTTGAGCCGCCTTTTTTACAACTGCAACTTCTGCCCCAAGTAAAAAAATTTTTTTCTTCCGTTTGTTAATTTCACTTAACAAATCCATCATCAAATCAAAGCCAGCCACCCTCTCCGGCAAATAATCCCGTATTATCCGTGAAGCAATAATTATTCCAATTCCATCCGGTACGATATAATCTGCTGAAAGAACAGTTTTTTGATATTCAGCATCTTTTTGGGCATGCATAACAATTTCCGGATTGGCCGTCACAACAAAGCATTTTTCTTGATAATCCATTTTATCAATAAGCAATTTTGTTAATTCTTCTCTTTTAGTTTTTATAAAAGGTATTCCTAAAATGTTTACTTTTTCTTTCATAGTCATCCCCAAATTCTCATAACCCCTTCTTAGGAAAGTATAGGAATCATTTTATTCTTTTTTAACAAATCTTTTTCAATTGTACTTGATTATATATTTCAGAAACTTTCTTGGCTGCTTCAATATGCGAATATTCTCGTTCAATTTTTTCCCTTGCATGTTTAGCAAGATTTTGGCTTAATTGCGGATCTTTGAGCAATTTTATAATTGCTGCCGAAAGCTCCTCTGGATTTTTTTCTTCTACTAATAGACCATCCTTCTGATCATTAATTATTTCCTTCAATCCACCGACAGCTGAAGCTATGACGGGAGAACCAGATCCCATCGCTTCCAAGGCCGAAATCGATGTCGCCTCTTCTACTCCATAGGAGTGAACGCTGGGTATTAGCACAACATCAGCCGCGGAATAAAGCTGCATCATTTGGTCATGAGGAACAGAGCCTAGTAGCTGAACATGATGTTCTAATTGTAATTGTTGCACTTTTGTTGAAATATTTTCCATTTGCTCTCCTGTGCCAGCATAAACTAAAAACGTTTCTGGAAATATTTCTAATACATTAGGGAGTGCGAGTGTTGGATAAATGACCCCGTTTTTCTCCGTCAATCTTCGTGGTACAAATAAGATCTTCCTGTTTTCTGGAAGGCCCAAACGTTTTCGAACTTCTTGTTTATGATATAATTGCGGCTTAAATTCATTTGTATTGATAAAATTTTTTATAACGGTCGCTTTTTTATTTGTTTTATCAAAAATATATTGTTGAATTCTTGTGTCAACTGCTATTAAATGGTCCGCTTTTTCATATGCCTCCTTTTCAATCAGCTGAATATATTGATCTTCTTTACTATCCTTCAAAATTGCTCCCCTGCTGATCGCTTCATATGAAAAATATCCATGTACAGTCGCAACCGTTGGCATGTTTGTTTCAACAGCTGCAAGAGCAGCGTACACATCATGGCAATGGATGACGTCATAACGCTTTTTTGTTTTTTTCAATATCGATTTCAACATTTTTTTCCGTTGGCCATCATTGATCACCTGTCCTTTTCCTTTTTGAATCTTATTAAGTAAATATCCTGGCGCTTGTGCATAAATTTTTTTCAAAATGGGATTCATACTAGAAAATGACAATATATCGACGTTATGCCCAAGCTCTTCTAATCCATTTTTTAAAGTTAGAACATGTGTTGATAAACCACCCTCATGTGGAATGTCAAAAATTGTTGTCATTAAGATATTCATAACTCATCCCCTACATTTTTTGATTGAATGGAAGCGAAAATTTCCTGTGTTTGTTTAATAAGAAGCCCAAGACAATATAAAAATAAAGTGTAAATGTTTTATCTTCTAAAATATTGTAAAATACTGCGGCTGTTGCACCAACAATTAGAAATGCTAATACTATCCATTTTTCCATTTTTTCGCGATTACTGCGAATAATCGTTATGATTACCATTACAAAAAAAAGAAAGAAAAACAAAGCGCCAACTACACCTGATTGAACTAAAATTTGTATATATTGATTATCGGAGTAGATTGGATTTTGAATTCCATAAGCCTTTAAAATCGGAGAACCAAACGCCCATGAGGCTGAATCGCCGTAAGTTCCAAAGCCGGTTCCAATCAGCGGATGTTCTTTAAAAATTTCTATTCCCTTTTTAATAATAAAAATTCTGCCACCTTCTGTGCTTTTTGAAATGGTATCATCTGAAAACATGTCAAAATAACGATTCTCTTTATGTATCTTTTTCTGAGATTGCTCTGCCAGCTGCTTGTCATTAAAATGATTTTCTATATATTCAGCAGTATAAGCAGTCGGCAAAAATATGATAAATAATGCAGCCGCAATCACAATGGTTTGTGATTTCACTAATTTCCACTGACGTGTTGCAGCTATAAAAACAAGATAAGCAATTGCGAATGAAAGAATCGTACCTCTTGAATAGGTCAATAATACAACGCCAAAAATTAGCGTTGCGATCACATATAAAAGTGGTTTAAAACGATCAAACTTTTTGATTAAATAAAAAATCGAAAAAAATGATATCATTAAATAAGTCGCTAAAATATTCGGATTTCCAGCAAGTCCATAAATGCGAATTCGGTTTGTTTCTGCCAAATCCATTTGAACCCACGCTTCTGGAAGAAGCAATGTGCGTAATGATAGCTTTTCAATTAAGCCATGAACAGATAAAACAGTTGCTAAACAGACAGTAACAAGAAAAAATTGTGCAATGTCTTTTTCAGTAATTTTCAATTCACTAACAATGATCATACATAAAAAAGTAAGTACGAATGCCCTGATTTGAAAAATAATGGAAGTTATCTCCACTCCTGTTATGAATGCTGAAACAACACCAATTAAACAAAAGAGAAGAAAAAAGACTGAAAATAAAAAAGTGCGTCCAAATCGTTCTTTATGTATGATAACTTTTTGTATGACAATAAGGAAAAATAACACACAAATGATTCCGTCCCCTAAATATTTCAATCCCGGGTTCATTTCAATTAAAAATGGGCGAATAGGGAAATAGATGATCAAAACAAAAATGGCAGATTTCCAATTTACCGAAATTAATGCAATAATGAGCAAGGAAATGAAATAGCCAATATATTGATTAGAGGTAAATAAAGCTGCTACCAATAATATTAGCGAAATCATGAACGACGAGTTCCTTAACCGTTCCATCATTATCACCCAATCATCATCTTTTCTAATTTATTATGTTTTAATACCAGTAATCATAACAAACCATTTTTAAGAAATTATTGATTTTTGCAAACAGAGTATTAAAATATCGTAAAGATTTCACCATTATTATTTCATTAGCAGCTTTTTAAAACGGTTATATCCGTCTCGATAGAAAAAATATATGCCAATTGCATAGACAATAGCTGCAACTATAGAAATGACCAGCAGCTGAAATAATGAATAAACATTTTGTAAAAATGCCGCTCTTCTTATCAAAATAATAACGGCAGCCATCATTACACATGGAACTACAATCCTTACTAAAAGCTGCAAAAGTTTTTTTTGCTCGCTAACGTGAAATTGGCGATAAACGTAAATGACTGTCAAAACAAGATAGTATAATGAAACAATGGAGCTCGATAAAGCTAAACCAATATATCCAAGTTTTATTGCAAAAAAATAATTTAAAATAACATTGAGCACTATTGTACTTACACTAACTATAAACAGAAATACTGTCTTTTCTTTTACATAGATCGCTTTAGAAACTACCGATTGTGTACCCTGTAACAAAATTAATGGTGCATAATAAATTAAGGCGGCAAACGTTTTTTTCGTATCCGCACTGGTAAATTCTCCTCTTTCATATACAAATGAAATGGCTAAATCCCCCAACAACATTACACCGATTGTTACAGGCAATAATAATAGCACGGATGATTCAACGCCAAGAAATACGGTTCTCTCAAAGCTTCGATCGTCCTCTACCTTTTCAGACAAAATCGTAAATATAATGGCCGCAATCGTTGTGCTGAAAATAGTGAAGGGAATGCTTACAATTAATGAAGCATTGTTTAAATATGTGACAGCTCCGCTAATTGTACTTGTAGCAAACATTTTGTCAACGAACATATTAATTTGACCGACTACCGAATTGGCGACTGAAGGGAGAAATAATACAATGATGCTTTTTCGAAATTGCCTCTCTATATTAAAAGTAAATGCCCAATGATAGCCATTTTTTTTTAAATAAAAAAATTGAATGAACACACCCAAAAGGGTACCGATAATAAACCCGTAAATTAAGCTGTAAATTTCTAATACTTCCGATAATGTCAATGCAAATATTGCAGCAAACAACGTTGGCAGCAATTTTGATACATGAGCAGGAATAAAACTTCTTTTGCTTTGCAAATACGTATCCAAAATTCCGCTTAATACAATTAAACTTATAAAAGGCAGGAAAATCGCGGTTATTTTTACAGCTACATGTTCTGTTACTGCATTCATAGCTGGAAATAAAGTTTTCAAAATGATTGGATAGAAAGGAAATACAACAATCGATAAGCATAAAAAAAGGAAAACTGTATAATTTAATACAGCATTTGCATTTTGATCTGCTAATTGGCTATTTTTGTTCTTCTCTTTTATATATATTGGTAAAAAGGCATGATTAAATCCGCTAGAAATCATTGCTACGACTAATGTTATGAAAGAAAAAGCTATTAAATAGCCATCCGTATATTCATTTGCTCCAAACTCCTTGGCCATGATACTTTCTCTTAAAAAACCGGAAAGCTTCAAAACAATAGCCAAGATCGTTGACCAAATCGCCGCTTTTTTGAGTGTTGACATCATGACACCTTCTTTACCATAAACATTTACAAAAAGTTTTCTTTCATGAGATAAATATTCCTTTTTGCTTCCTGCTGCAAATCTTGAATACTTTTTGTTAATTTCATTTTAACGTTTTGTTTCTCCATCAATATTGCCCGGAAGTTTTCCAGTAAGCGCTGCTTTTCAAGATTTTCCATTGAAAAAGAATAACACCACAATCCGGTTCTTTCCAGAAAGTTTTTTACCTTCGGATCATAACTTATTCCAATATGCGGTGTCCCCATTTTGGCGGCAAAGATAAGGAAATGAAGCCGCATACCAATCGCAATTTTGGCATGCCTAAAAAAATATAAATATTGATGCGGTTTAAAGTCAGTGCTCAAAATATAGCACTTATCACGGTTCTTCATTAAACCCATCACTTTTTCAGACTGTATCCTGTCATGTTCTCCCTCCATTGGAACAAAGACGGGCGTGAATTGATCCTTTTCAATTAATTCATCAAGCGCGTCCGCTAAAACTTGAAATGCCTGATGATGACGAAACCATGGACGAACTGAGACAGCAATAATTTTTTCTTTACCTGTTAACGGTAAACTTTTATAACAGGCATCATCCTGCTTTATTTTAAAAGCAAACACAATATCCGCCGTTACGACTGTTTTCGGCTTATTTATCCCCAATTTTATAAGCAAATCCTTTGAAAACTCATCCCTTACTGTTATAAAGTCTGCCATATTTGCAAATATTTTCATTAAAATTTTTGCCCATCGGGTTTCAATCGGCCCGATACCTTGGGAAAAAAACATTACCTTCGTTCCACACAGCTTCGCTAAAAACACAATTAATAAATAATATGGCAAAGGTCCAAATAAAAATTTTGTCGAATATGTATCCTGCAAAAGCCCTCCGCCTCCACTTAACAATAGATCAGCCTCGCGAAGTGCCTGAATCTTTTTTAGAAAATCACGACGCCAGCCTCTATATATACTTTTTACTTGATGCTTCCGTGAGGTCTCTTCAGGGGACAGTGAAAAAACAGTTATATTAATCGGATCAATTTCCTCCCTTAAATTATCGATCATTGATTCCAATATAGCTTCATCTCCCGTATTCCCCGCACCGAAAAACCCTGATATCACGACTTTCACTTCATAAACCTCCCCCAAGAATGAATAGAGATGCCGATATGATATTATTATTTTACAATGAAGAACGCTCAAAATATGGGGTTTTAACATTTTTTACATGAACTTAATGTAAACGCAAATTAATTATGATTCATTATTGCCTTTCAAAAGAAATGGTAATCCTTTTTATAAATAAATGCTCAATTGTTGTATTTTAAGAGTTATTTGTGATTTTCTTAAATGACTTGATTAAATCCAATAGTTTTTTTCGCAGGTTTTTTAAGAACCTTTTCATTTCCTCAAATGATGAGACTACCTTCTAAATCCAGTTAAAAAAAGATGATTTTTCACTTCATTTGCGGTGCACCACTCTGTCACGCTGCTTTTTATGTTTCTTCCAACTTTATCTTCCATTCATTTTAATGTAGGTTAAAAGATGTGTAGATTTGGTGTATACTATCATCGATCCCAAAAAATAGAAATTATATAATAAAAAATTCCCTTATTAGGAGAATTACTACCTAATAAGGGAATGATTTAATAAAGAATTAAATTGTTCTATAGATTGTTTTGTATATTTTTCAAAATTGAACGAATTGAAATTATAAGGGTTCAATAAAAACTTACGCATTCCTTGATAAAGCCCTTCCGTACTATTTTCTACAATAATAGCCTCATTATTTTGTAAATATTTTACTGTTCCTTCTAAATCTACTGTAATGACAGCCGTTCCAACGGCGAGAGATTCAAATACTACCAGACCTAATGCTTCATAATAAGAAGATAATACAAAGGCATCACATAATTTTAGTAAGGCGTACGGATTGCTCATTCTTCCAAGAATATAAATAGACGATTTTGCTGAACTGTTTCTTACTTGCCGAACGGTTTTATTCTTTAATGGACCATGAGGAGCAATAATAATTAATCTTGTATTTGGATTTTCTTTATTAACTTTTTCAAAAGCTTCAATTAGCCGTTCATGCCCTTTTTCATACGCAAAACGCCCAATGTTAATGAAGAATTTAATATTTTCGTCAAATAATTCATTTAGCAATCGAGATTTACTTTTGCCAATAGTTTTTTCTATTATGATTTCATTTGCTAAATTTATTTTTTCCTCGATTCTTTTTGCAATATTAACATGGTTTTCTTTCATTAGTTGATCCAAATCATCCCGTATGTTTAGATTATTATATTCTTGAAATCTTTCATGGCTCTGTAAAAAAAGATTAATATTTTTATTCAAATGTTGGAAATTTATTTTTTCTGTCGGAACATAAGCATACGTAACAGAAGTTGGAAGGATCGTTGCAAAAATATTTTCTTTTGCAAGTTCACGCACGCGTTTTTCACCAAAAAAGTTATTTACTGTGAAAATCTTTCCTTTTGTAAAGGGCAAATTATTTTCCAAATCATCCTTTAACGATCCATTTACAATAGCGATCTTATCCGCTTTCTTGTACGCTCCGAAAATAATTTTTTTACTATAACTTTTCTTTGCTTCATACTCCTTAAACATATCGGTGTGGACAAAAATAATTTTGTTGATATTTTCATCTAAGTGCGAAAGTAATTCCGCAAATTTCCGATCAAAGCCAGTATAATGAATGTAATCATCTATTTTTAAATCCCCAAAAAAACGCCTCTGCTCAGGCAAAAACATGTTTTTGACAAAATGTTGTACAACTGGCCCTTTAAACCACTCATATTTAAAATAAAATTTATAAAATATACGCTCAATAAAAGTACCATTTAGTCCGCCTGGGATTGGATAGTACAAAACTCCCTCTGGTAGATCCCGCACTTTATAAAAATGTTCTTTTTTTAGTCGTTTACGTTCAAAAAATAAGATGTAGTTTCTTTGAGAAGTATCAATATTATTTAACGTGTTTAACAAGGCAGACGTTATTCCATTATCCCATAAACCACCACAAAAAATAGCTGTTGTTTTTTTGCCGTTATAGATATCCGTTTCTGTAATACAATCGTAAGTTGTATCATTAAACAAATAATCACATAAAATTTTAGTGCCTTCAATATTGTCAAATGGGCAAAATTTTTCTTGCATTTCTTTGTATGAAAAAGTTTTATTATCTCTTAAAGCAATTAATAATTCGTCAACTGTTTTTGCTTGAACAAATGGATAATCGTCAATATCTTCATATACACCACGTGTACTAAAATAATCTTCTTTATCATATGTGTAAAGCACAATTTTTCGCCCTGTAACAAGAAAATCATACATTACTGATGAATAATCAGTAATCAAAACATCAACCGCAGTTAAAAATTGGTAAACTTCATATTTTTCAGGCATTGAATATATGTTTTCAAATTCAGAAAGATCAATATTCGCTTGAAAAGGATGTAATTTCACAAAAAATATTTCATTTTTTTGGAGTTTTCCGGAAATTTCTTCTAAATCAGAGAGGATTTTGCTGTGGTCATGATTAACACGCCCGACACTTCCTCTCCAAGTGGGCATATAGAAATATATTTTTTCGTTCGTTACTCCTAGTTCAGAACGAATTTTTTGGCGTATTTTTTCATCAAACATTACAGAGTTTCTAGGAGAGGGACCAACAACCATTTTCCCCTGATACACACCAGAAATATTGAAAGCATGTTCAATAATATTTCTTGTATATTCATTATTCACTATAATTTTATCTGTCATATAAAAGTTTTTTTGCACATTGCCAACTTCAGTAACATTTTCTAAATCCTTCCCAAGTTTTTTTAATGGGGTGCCATGCCATATATTAATATAAATTTGTCCTTCTTTCTTATTGAAAAAAGGATAAAAAGTAGTATCATTGAACAGATATTTGGCACTTGCAAGCAACCTGCAATATTCCTTAGAAAGGTGCTTAACAACCTTTGCACGTTTTATATTTTGATCGTTTAAAAATTTTTGTATTGACTCAATATTTTTTGCCGCAACAAATAAATTTAAATGATTATAATTTTTTTCCAGTTCTTGCAAAATGTAAAACATATGACCAGAAATATTTGCCCCATGAGTAGACTCAATTAGAACGCAGTTTTGTTGAATTTTTAGCTTTTTATAATATTTTTGGTAATAATATAAATATTTGTTTCTATTAAAGTTTTTAATTTTCTTTTTTAATTTTTCAGTAATCATATTTTACTACCTTTCTGCCTAGATGTTAGCAAAGAAAGTTTCAGATAGACTTACCTAAATTATTATAATTGTTAACTATTTAAAAGTAAATGGTTCATGTCTATTCATTAAAAGATATATTTATAACGGGTTAATTGAGAATAAAAAAGGGAAAACCTACAGAATCAAACATAAATTCTGTAGGTTGAGCCATTTACCTTTTTATGAAAGATTCATGTACCCAAACTATTTTTCCATCTAACCTTCCGCGATACCATGTGTTTTTCCCAACAGTTTCAGTCAAATGTACTTCGAAAGCCTTCCCTTTATATGGGGAAAGATTTTCATAAACTACATCTTTTTTTCCACCCCAAGCCTTGCTATAGGCGCTACCGATTCCTTTGATCGTAAACAATTTTGCTTGTTTGTCTACTGCTTTGTGGGTATTTACAGACATATTTTTTGCTTGTACCCATCCGACTACACCATTTATACTGCTTGGCTCTAAACTAATTAAATAATACAAATCTCCATTAAAGGTCGCTTGTTTTTTAATATAGTATACTCGGTTGGTATACTCTACGCCTGATGTAATGGCTGTCGATGGATCACCTAATGTTTTGTAAATTTTCACTTGTCGTGTCCGAATATGCCCCAACTTGCTTGTAGTTCTTGTATCAGCTAGGTTGACTGAGTGAATCCATACTTTTTTATTATCTAAAAGACCTCTGTACCAAGTGTTGTTACCAACTTTTTCTGTAAGGTCAACTTTGAATTCTTTTCCCTTATAATCTGATAAGTCTGTATAAACAATATTTTTCTTTCCACCCCAAGCTTTATTATAAGCACTATCATTCCCTATGATTGTAAACAATTTTGCTTGTTTGTCTACCGTTTTGTGGGTATTTATGGAAACATTTTCTGCTTTTGCCCATCCGACTACACCATTGGTGCTGCTCGGTTTTAGACTAAGCAAATAGTACACTTGGCCATTCACAGACGCCTGTTTTTTAATATAGTACACTTGATTAGTATATTCTGCACCTGATGTAATGGCTGTCGATGGATCACCTAATGTTTTATAAATTTTCACTTGTCGTGTCCGAATATGCCCTAGCTTGCTGGTGGCTGTTTCTTGAGCTTTTGTCACATAACTTGAATGAATAAATACCGTTTTGCCGTTTAATGTTCCGCGGTACCAAACATTTTTCCCTACATTTTCCGTCAAATGGACATGGAAAACCTGATCTGTAAATTGGGAAAGATTTTCATAGACTAAATCTTTCTTTCCTCCCCAAGCTTTCCGATAAGCGCTGCCAGTTCCTTTGAGATAATAAGTTTTTCCCTGTTTATCCACTGTTTTATGACTGTTAACCGCCATGTTTTCTGCCCTTACCCAGCCAACTACTCCTGATGTACTGCTTGGGTTTAAACTTATCAAATAGTATTTATGACCACTGACAATTGCTTGCTTTTTAATATAATACACTTGGTTTGTATATTGTGATCCAGCTTTAAAACTTGATGTACTATCCCCTATTTTTTTGTGAATTTGCACATTACTATTGCGGATATGTCCGAGCAGGCTTGTTGCATATTGTTTAGATAAATAATTTGATTGGATCCATATTTGTTTACCATTTAAACTTCCTCTGAACCAAATCGTGTTTCCAACTTTTTCTGTTAAATTGACGACAAATTGTTTCCCTTCAAATGCAGATAACGTATTATATATGATATTTTTTTGGCCTCCCCAAGCCTTATTATAAGCTTTGCCTGCACCTGTAACTACAAACTCCTGTTTATTATTTTTAATGCCCACATGTTCTTGAACAGTTAGATCTTGTGCCTTGACCCAACCCACTAATCCTTCTCGATTACTTGGTTTTAAACTCAATAAGTAATATTTTATTCCATTTAAGCTGCTTTCTTGTTTAATATAGTAAACTTGATTTGTATATTTTTCTCCAGCAACCATATAATTTGCTGGATTAAGTGGATTAGGGTAGATACGCACGTTTCGTGATCGAATATGCCCTAGTTTGCTAGTATATTGCTTTCTCTTTGCAGTTAGCTCATTATACTTTTGTTTAACAAGTGTTACAAATTGATTCCAATTATATCCCCACTTTTGAAAATATCCATGGGGATCAACATGATCCGTACCGCCTAAATGGATGCTGACTGCTCTGTGTGACCATAATGTCCCCTGACCAGCGGTTTCAGCACTTGTAACACCTAAATTATATCTATATAAGATATTTGCAATGTAGCTAGCATAGTTATTAATAGATCTAGCAAACTGATCAAAGGTCTTAACTCTTACTAATTCTACGTGAACAAAGCGAGGATTGGCATATTTTCCTGCACCCCAAGCCTTTAAGTCAGTTGGATGAATTTCAATAATTCTTGAATGGTCAACAAAAGCATGGACAAATGCATTATTATAGTGTCTTACCATATAATTAATTTCATTTGTTATTGACGAATTATCATTTGCCGTTTCATGAGCCACTACGCCTTCTACTCGACCATAGCCATAACGATAATTCATTTTAGGAAATATCATGATATGATTATATTCTGTTCTAGCTACAGGTAATTTTTTTGAATTAATGTAACGATTGACGTCTGGATAGCTTTTAGCTTCTGCATAAGATGGAGTTATAAAACTAAAAATAATTACAATAAAAATTGAAAAGAATGCTATAACAAAATTCTTCATATTACCTCCTACTTCCCAGCTTTTACTCTATATTATTTTATCGGCCAATTTTCCCATAAATAAAGAACTAAAAAAAGCTATTCAAAAGGAAATGCTTTTGAATAGCTTTTTTTATCACTTATTTTTTATACTCCGGTATTTCAAGAACCAAAGTATACGAATCTAGTAATTTGTACATATTATACATACTAGCTGTTTGTTTATATGCCCAACCGATATCTGTAGCATATTGCTTTCCGTATCTTTTGTTTACATCAGCAAAATCAGGATCCCATCGCATTTTATATAAAGTGTCCCGCCCATCGTAAACATACTTTTCAGCAATAAACTTCGCACCGCCAACAATAGCTTTTTCAGGTGTAAACCATCCTTCATCATATGCTCTTTTAACACCACATTCTACTGCGCAATTATCATAAGCACCTATTCCATACATATTATATACAGTTTTTCCGTTGTATTTTATACCATTCGCAAGAGCAGATGTCCCATTTCCTGTCTCCAGCAGTGCGTGGGAGATTAAATAAATTTCATTTATTCCGTATTTTTGGCCAGCTTCTATAAAAGAACTTGCTTTGCCTTTTAAAATCCCTTTATTATATAAAATTTTATTATTAATCTCTGCCGCATTCAGATTAGCACTAGCAGACAGTTTCAAAAACTGCAACAATCCCCGAAGATCGTTTGTGAAATTGTTAGGATCCAAATAATATTTTACATCAGCTTTGCTGGCAAGTCCCCATCTAGTGTTTTTTACATGGTACCAAATCTTGCCGTCATTATCCTCACTTTTAGCGCTACCGTAAATAGGAAGCTCTACATTTCTTACTTGCTCGTATTCAGGATAACTCGTACTTGGACCTCTTCTAATTTTCCAATTTGCATCTTTAACAAGTCCATATTTTTGACCGTTTTTCGTATAAATTTTTTCAAAGGCATCTTCTCTAATCCACAGTTTATAAGTTATACCGTACTTATCTGTTACTGGATTGGCCTTCATTTGAATATTAACCATCTCATCGAGGGTAATATTGTAATTTTTATACAACGTTGTATATAAAAAAGAACTATGGATCCAAACGGTTTTTCCATCTAACGTTCCTCTATACCAAGTGTTATTGCCTACCTTCTCAGTCAAATGAACTCTAAAAAGATTTGTTTCATACTGTGATAAATCTTCATAGACTAAATTTTTCTTTCCGCCCCAAGCTTTATTATAGGCGCTTCCAGTTCCTTTCACAAAAAATACTTTTGATTTTTTATCAACTGTACTGTGAGTACGCACTGACATATCCTCTTCTTTAACCCATCCAACTAACCCTGATGTACTGCTTGGTTGAAGGCTGAGCAAATAATAGAGTTGGCCATTCACCGTCGCTTGTTTTTTAATATAATACACTTGATTGGTATACTCCGCACCGGATGTAAAAGATGTCGATGGGTCTCCTAATGTTTTGTAAATTTTTACTTCTCGTGTCCGTATATGTCCTAGCTTGCTGGTGGCAGTTTCTTGAGCATTTGTCACATAGCTTGAATGGATAAATACCTTTTTCCCATTTAGCCATCCTCTATACCATACATTGTTGCCAACTGTTTCAGTTAGGTCTACTTGAAACTTCTGATTTTTATATTGGGAAAGATTTTCATAAACTAAATCTTTCTTTCCACCCCAAGCCTTGCTATAAGCACTGCCTGTTCCTTTGATGAAAAATACTTTTGATTTTTTATCAACTGACGTATGAGGATGAACTGACATATCCTTTTCATTCACCCAGCCCACTAAACCTGATGTACTACTTGGTTGGAGGCTAAGTAAATAATACAGTTCACCATTCATCGTTGCTTGTTTTTTAATATAGTATACTCGGTTGGTATATTCCGCACCGGATGTAAAAGCTGTCGATGGGTCTCCTAATATTTTGTAAATTTTTACTTCTCGTGTCCGTATATGTCCTAGCTTGCTGGTGGCAGTTTCTTGAGCATTTGTCACATAGCTTGAATGTATAAATACCTTTTTCCCATTTAGCCATCCTCTATACCATACATTGTTGCCAACTGTTTCAGTTAGGTCTACTTGAAACTTCTGATTTTTAAATTGTGAAAGATCCTCATAAACTAAATCTTTCTTTCCACCCCAGGCCTTGCTATAAGCACTGCCTGTTCCTTTGATGAAAAATACTTTTGATTTTTTATCAACTGACGTATGAGGATGAACTGACATATCCTTTTCATTCACCCAGCCCACTAAACCTGATGTACTACTTGGTTGGAGGCTAAGTAAATAATACAGTTCACCATTCATCGTTGCTTGTTTTTTAATATAGTATACTCGGTTGGTATATTCCGCACCGGATGTAAAAGCTGTCGATGGGTCTCCTAATGTTTTGTAAATTTTTACTTCTCGTGTCCGTATATGCCCTAGCTTGCTTGTTGCACTCTCTTTTACCGATTCCAAACTCACATAGCTTGAATGTATAAATACCTTTTCCCCATTTAGCCATCCTCTATACCATACATTGTTGCCAACTGTTTCAGTTAGGTCTACTTGAAACTTCTGATTTTTAAATTGTGAAAGATCCTCATAAACTAAATCTTTCTTTCCACCCCAAGCCTTGCTATAAGCACTGCCTGTTCCTTTGATATAAAGCAATTTGCTTCTGCTGTCTATTGTCTTATGATCATGGGATGATATATCACTTGCTTTTGCCCAACCAACAACACCAATGGTACTACTAGCTCTTAAACTTAGCAAATAAAATTGTTCTCCATTAACAGAGGCTTGTTTTTTTATGTAGTAAACCCGATTTGTATACTCTTCCCCAGCTTCAAATGATTGAGTAAAATCATTTAAATTCTTATAAATTTTTACTGATCTTGTTTTTATGTGTCCTAGTTTGCTAGTTGCAGTTTCATTTACAACATTTGAATCTGCAGTTTGACTAATAGAAAAGGAACCCATTTTAATAGATGATTTGTTTTCTACTGTCTCTTTCACTGTCTCATCTTTTTCTTGCTGCTCTTCATTTTCCTCATTTTTCACAGCATGACTATCAATGTTATTAGATTTTTCAACAATATTTTCGTCAATATTATTTGTTTGTTCTGATCTTATGTTTTGTTGACTTTCATCTAGAATACTTTCATTATTTGAAGCTGATTCGTTTTCAGAATTTATATCCTGATCTGGAAGTTTTAAATCCTGTTCCCCTTCATTAATCGCTTCCTGTTCCATGGAATTTACATCTTGCTCACTTTCATTATTAATGGAAGCATTATTTTGATTTGCTAAGCTTTGATCCGCAAAAACTGCCGAAGAAAAGCTAGACAAAATCAATAAAACAATACATGAAATTGATAACTTTCTCATTGTTTCCTCCCTTCCATCAAAATAACAACATTGCGCTAAAAGCCTTTATTATTATAACATAATATCTTATGATTTAAATTGAATTTTTACTAAATATAATAATTAAAGTAAAACATAACCATACATGTTATTTCTTTTACAGAAAAATATGTGTGTCGTTGAGAATTATGCCTTCCTCTAAAATAAAACAAAACATATTGACAAGGCATATATATGCCGTTGCAACTCTCTATAAATTTACTAAAATCGGAATGTATTCAATTGTTCACTTTATTCTCTTAAATATACAATTGCAATTTTTCAGAAACGAAATTAGTGTGAATGCTAGAGAATAAAGGAGTTAAACTGTAATGTAATATTTTGAACTGATAAAAAAACGGGAAGTGTTTATAAATCATCACTCCCCGTTTTTAAATTAATTTGCACATTTTTGATGTTTTTTATATGCTTCATTTTTGTAATGTTCTCTTTCTTCGTTAGACATTTTCTTCCATTTATTTATGAAATCTTCGTATTTAGGGATAACCTCGTTCACCTCGCCAAAGTCTTTTACCATTCCGAATTCAAGCCACAAAATCTTATCACAGAACTGTTTCATTTGTCCGATCGAATGGCTGACAAAAATCATCGTTTTCCCTTGTTTTTTAAATTCTTTCATTTTTTCAAAACTTTTTTCAGCAAACGCCTTGTCTCCGACAGATAACGCTTCATCTATAATTAATATGTCCGGATTTATATTGACAGAGATAGCAAAACCCAAACGTGACTTCATTCCACTTGAATAAGATTTTACCGGTTGATCAATAAATTTCCCTAGCTCAGAAAATTCGATTATATCCGGTTCCATTCGCTTGATCTCTTCTTTGCTAAATCCAAGCATTAAACACTTTAGTTCAATATTATCTCTTCCTGTTAACTCACCTTTTAAACCAGCTGACACAGCAATCAAAGCAGCATCGCCATTGACTTGAACAATACCGGATGTTTCAGGAACAATGCCTGCAATGATATTTGATAAAGTCGATTTTCCCGAACCATTTATTCCCAGAAACCCAACAACATCCCCTTTTTCAACTTCAAAACTTACATTTCTCAAAGCATAAAAGTCCTCACCATAGGATTTAGGCGTAATTAGGTCTAAAATTCTTTCTTTCATTCCGTTATATAATTTATATTTTTTTGTTACGTTTTTAACTATTATTGCCTTCTCCATCATACCACAAGCCTTTATAAGTAATCGATAAAATGTCTTCTAAATTTCATGTGTAGCATTGAACCAAATAAGAACAATACAATGACCAGTCCCCAAAAATAAAGTGTATATTGCCAATTCGTTATGAAATACCACTCAGTTCCAAAGAAAGCAGAACGATATCCTTCAATTAAATAGTATAAAGGATTTAATTTCAAAATTGTTATGATTGTAGCATTATCTAAAACAGCTGAAATTGGCCATAAAACTGGCGACAAATAGAGAAACATTCGTAATGTCGCATTTAAGAACATATGAACGTCCCGAATGATAGTTGACAATGTAGACATAATTAAAGATACAGCAAATAATAAACAAATAGTAGCAAACATAAAATAAATGAGCTGTAAATAATAAACATTTATAAAGTATCCCATGAATTGGAGCAATATTAAAACTATTATTAACATGAATAAATGGACATAGAATTGAGAAAATATAACAAAACTAGGGATTGCGCTCATCGGAAAGTTCATTTTAGATAACATGGCTAATCGAGTGTAAATCGATTTTGAACCTTGTATTGTCGATTGATAAAAGAAGGTCCAAAGAATAAATCCACCCATTAACCATGCAATAAAAGGAACATCCATCCCAGGTATTACTTGAATATCAGCTCTTTTTTGGATGCTACCAAATACAAACCAATAAATTAATATTTGAATTAATGGATTAATGACTTCCCATGCCATTCCTAAGTAATTATTTTTGTTTTTGCTTTTTAATTCATATAACGAAAGTCTTCTAATTAAATAAAAATGATTTATTTGCTCTTTTATAACGGTTATAGCAGATTTCATGAAGAAATTCCTTTCAATAGCTATAAGTATTCAACTTTTTGACTACTGTTAGAATTATACTCAATATAAAGCTGAAAAACAATCAAGGCTAATAACCCTCACCTTGATACTATTTTAATTTTACTACTTTCTATTCATTATCAAAAAATGATCGGCCTTTTTATTTTATAGTAGTTAATCCTTTCACAAGGTTTTAAATCATTAAAAAAACACACTTTCCACAACCCTTTTGGAAGCTTCACCGTCTTCCAAATAACAAAATTTATTATAGAACATTTCAAATGAATGCGAAACTTCAAAATTATTGCGTTCAAAATAAGAAATTTGTTGCAGTACCTCATCTGTAGTATATGCTAATGGACCGGGAGCTTCTTTTTCAATGTCAAAATAGAAACCGCGAAGTTTATTTCGATAACTGTCGATGTCATATACAAAAAAGATGATCGGTCGTTTTAAATTAGCATAATCGAAAAATACGGATGAATAATCTGTGATGAGAAGATCTGAAATTAAATACAAATCGCGAATATCTTCATATTCAGATACATCATAAGCAAACCCTTCAAAATTACTTAAATCAAGGTTTTCTGCAATTAAATAATGCATTCTTAACAGAATGACATAATCATCTTTTAATCGTTCTTTTAATTTTCCTAAATCAAGGGCTAAATCAAATTTATATTTTCCTACTTGATAAAACTGATCATCGCGCCATGTAGGAGCATAGAGAATCACTTTTTTCTTTACTGGAATATCCAGTTTTTTCTTTAATTGATCAATTATTTGCTTTGTGTTATGTGTATACAAAAAATCATTCCTTGGATATCCTGTTTCTAAAATTGTTTTTTCAAATTTAAAAGCCCGTGCAAATATTTCGGTTGAATATTGATTGGGTGAAATTAAGTAATCCCATCTTTTTGCTGCATTGGTGAAATTTCGCTTATATTTTTCAGTATTCGTTCCTGGCATATGGACTTCCTCCATATCATTTGCCAGCTTTTTCAACGGTGTGCCATGCCAAGTTTGTAAGTATATCGTATGCTTGGGCTTCGGAATCCAAAGCGGAAGCCGGGTGTTGAAAACCCAATATTCCGCCCTAGCCATTGCAATCAACCATTTTAGAGAAAAACGTTTAAGATAAGGCACTTTTTTTTCTACAAAAACATCTGTATACCCTTTCTGTACACTCCAAACCATTTTGAATTCCGGATGATGCTTCTGCAAATACTCATAGATCGCCCTGGGATTGCAGCTATATTGTTTTCCTAAGTAGCTTTCAAAAACAATGAGATTTTTTTTTACGGGAAGTTGGGAAAGGATCATAAAGATCAATTTGTACAGCTTTACCACCAATGACTTAACCTTGAATTTCTTTACCAATCCCATGAATTTTTGATTCATAACTTACACCCTTATACATAAAATAATCCGATTGAAACAGTTCCCTAACTAACCTTTCACTAGATTTTCCGTCCGAATATTGATTCCATTTTTTCGAAAATTCAACAATGCTTTCAATATTATAGTCACCTTTCTTAATATGATGAATAATTTCATCCGTGTTATAGACTATCGGCCCCGGAACTTCTTTTTGATAATTTTCTATAATCCCCCTTGTATGGCTATATTGATCAAAATCATAAACAAAGAACAGCATAGGCCGTTGAAGTAATGAAAACTCAAAAGGCACCGAAGAATAATCAGTAATTAATATATCTGTAATAATTAGCAATTCATTGATATTGTCATATTCAGACAAATCATATACAAAACCGTTATAGGTTGATTCTAAATTTTTTGCCTGCTCGCGAACTGCAGGATGCAATTTTATGATGATAATATATTCATCGCATAAAGCATCGTACATTTTTTTGAAATCTAACTGAATCCGAAAATTTTCTATTAAGTTATCTCGATATGTCGGAGCATATAAGATTACTTTTTTATTTTTCATTATCGGAAAACGAGAAAACCAATGGTCTCGAATCTTTTTTTTGCTTTTTAAGTCAAAAAAAAGGTCGGTACGCGGAACCCCTGTTTTTAAAATCCGATCAGAGGTGAGATTAAACGACTCCATAAATATTTTGGCCATCTCATTCGAACCGACAACAACTTTATGAAATTTTTCATACACTTTTAAAAATCTTTTTTGAGCCCTTTTTGATCGCTTTTTAATAGATAAATCTTTTAAACCGAACTGTTTTAAGGCTCCTACAGCATGCCATAGTTGGATGCATTGAACTTCTTTTTTAAACGAAACAGCCGATAGGAAACCGTAGTAGTTGTCAATAAATATATATTTTGAAGTAGCGAGATGGTAAATCGATTGAATCATGTCTATGACATTCGCCGTTTCAAAAGATAAAACAGGTTCATCGACTTCTTTTAAAAAATCAGTTTTTTGTTTTGCTAAAAAGATTACTTCTATATTCACATTTTGTTTCCGTAAAGCCCTATAAACATATAAAGAATTATCGCCAAACGAAACAACAAATGCCGCTTTATCTTTCAGCGGGAAAAGGCTAAAAATTTGAAAAAATGTTTTAAAAATAATCAAGTAAAGCCATATAGCTAATTCCCTAACCATTTTTTATCATTAAGTCCTTTTTAATTTTTGTTGTCGAAATGCCAATTGTTCTTGGTAAATATATTACTTGGCAGTAATCTTTCAAAAAATCAAAATGTCCTTCCCAGTCATCGCCCATTACAAAAATATCCACATCATGTTCTTGGATGTCACGAACTTTTTGATCCCAAGATTCTTCAGGAATAACTTCATCGACATATCGAATTGACTCAAGGATTAATTTTCTATTTTCATATGAATGATAAGATTTTTTCATTTTTTGCTCATTAAACTCATCTGTTGAAAGACCGACAATTAAATAATCCCCAAGTTCTTTCGCTCTTTTTAATAGATTGATATGACCCCAATGCAGCAAATCAAATGTTCCATAAGTAATAACTTTCTTCACCCTTATCCCTCCTAATTTTAAGGAAAGTATCCAAAGAACCATTCATATTTATATAATTCTGTTATATTATCATAATAAACAAAAAAATCCACAAAGGATTTACATTTAATTTACATTATTATAACTTTTTAATACAACATTTATCAAATTTAATTTTTACATTACAAATGAACTGTCAAATCAAAATAAAAGGCCTTTCATTTTTTTGCACATCATCCATTATAAGCCTTAACAAATTTAATTTCAAACTAATATTTTAACATAGACGAGATGCTATCCATTGAAAAAAGTCTTCCTGCAGGAATTTACCCTTTTTGAAAAATTTGTTGTTAAATAATCTCAAATGAATTCGGCTTTATATCTTCAAAACCAAAATAATACAGAATCCCCTTTACAATTCGTTCTGATGCCTTGCCGTCTCCGTAAGGATTGGATGCTTGCGACATTTTCTGGTATACCTTTTCGTCTGTAAGCAGTTGTTTAGCTAATTGATATATTTGTTCTTCATCAGTACCGGCAAGCTTCAAGGTTCCTGCTTCAATTCCTTCAGGTCGTTCAGTTGTATCGCGGAGAACTAAAACAGGTACGCCTAAAGACGGAGCCTCTTCCTGCACGCCGCCGGAGTCTGTCAGGATAATATGGGAACGGGCGGCAAAATTGTGAAAGTCCAAAACTCCCAGTGGTTCAATTAAATGAATCCTGCTGTCATTTCCGAGAATTTCAACTGCTACCTCGCGAACAGCCGGATTAAGGTGAACAGGGTAAACAACCTGGATATCAGCAAATTCTTTTACTAATCTTTTAATGGCCCGGAACATACTTCTCATCGGATGCCCTAAGTTTTCGCGTCGGTGTGCAGTAAGCAGTATCATTCGGTCATTTCCAATTTCATCAAAAATTTCGTGGTGATAATCATCTGTTACTGTTGTTTTTAAAGCATCTATTGCCGTATTGCCTGTTATAAAAATCGAATCTTCCGGCTTATTCTCTTTTATTAAATTTTCAAATGCTTTCTTAGTGGGAGCAAAATGCAAATCCGCCAAAATTCCTGTTAATTGGCGGTTCATTTCCTCTGGAAATGGAGAAAATTTATTATTAGTGCGAAGCCCCGCCTCCACATGACCAACGGCAATCTGGTTATAAAACGCAGCTAAACTAGCAATAAATGTTGTCGTGGTATCTCCATGAACAAGAACAATGTCAGGCTTTACTTTTTTCATTATGCCATCTAAGCCTTCTAATCCTCTTGTCGTAATATCAACTAACGTTTGCCGATTCCTCATAATATTCAAATCATAATCCGGAACGATACCGAAAACATCCAATACTTGATCAAGCATTTGGCGATGTTGTGCCGTAACGGTTACAAATGACTCGATTTTGTCTGTATGTTTTTTGAGTTCCAGCACTAACGGAGACATTTTTATTGCTTCAGGTCTAGTTCCAAAAATCGTCATTACTTTAATTTTTTTCAAGAACATCACCTTCACAAATTTTTTTCGAACATAATATATCTTAACATTTTTAATAAAACTGATTTGTAAATTTCTTGAGATTCCCCTTATTTTTTACCTAATATTTCCGTTTTCTAATCGAATATTCCAAAAAGTCCTCCTTTAGTTCATCTCGGCTTAGAATAAAGGATACAATTGCCTCAGGGTAACCAAGTTAGTCGGTGATGCTCTAGCAGAATAGCGAACATCTCGCTGCCGATAAATGTTTTGATTCATAAATTTGATTCATAAAGTTGACCCTTTCGACTCATTGGCGAAGCTTAGGATCTGTCGCACAATTTGGAGCAAATCCTATACTTTTCTATACAAATTTAAAAACGTTCTCCAACCTCTCGTTTTTCTCTGCATATGCCGATAAGAATTCAAAGGCAGCCAGCTTCCTATGGAATGCTTGTCAACAATCGCAATTCGCAGTATTTCTTTTGACTATGTCTTAGTTGCCGCAAAAAAAATGTGCCTAAATCGACAGTAGACAGGGATGAAGCTTTTTTTATTTAGCACAATCCTCACTATTGTTTCATATATTATGAACCGACAGCTAGCAACACTATGGAAACAACAACTAAAAAATGACAGCGTTTTGCCTTGACGTTGATCTTTGTCTAAGCTACCATTCTCAACAAAAAAATCGACAAAATCACTATTTCCCGGAAAATGTTATATTATATACTTCCTTCCGAAAAAATTTATCATTAATCCGCAGCGACAAAATATTTAATTAAATACTCTCCCCATACCTGATTTCCTTTTTCGCTCGGTTTGGATCGGTCTTCTGTAACGTATTGCTTCAATTGCTCGTCTTCCTTATCCGGCCAATTTTCCCAATGGTTTAAATATGTAAAATGGTTTTCTTCGGCATATTGTTTGAGCGCATCTACTTCCTTAGGATAAAATTTTGCACCAAAGAGCGGGTGTGCAGGCTGCAGCATAATCGATACGTCAGGATTTGCTTCTTGAATTTTCCGCAAGATGTCCGTAATGTTGCTTAGAGTATTGTCAATGCCGACAACGCCGTTATCATTCAAAATAAACGGCTCGAAAAGGAGGATGTCAGGCTTTTTGTCTGCAATTTTTTTATATAATTTTTTATTCAATACACTATGCGTTGTCTCCTCGGCATCGGAAACAATCGAGATGTTAAAGAGCTCATCTCCATATGCAGAAAGAAGCTCCTTTTTCAGCTTTTCCGGCCACCCATTTTGATCGGAAGGAACGGATTCAGATCCCCAAATTACAAAGTTCAATTGTTTCTCTTCTTTTAAAGCTGTTTTGATTTTTTCCTGAACATCCTCCGGTAAATTTTTGGCGTAGTCCTCTCGTGTATCATTTTGTTTACTATTGTCTTCCTTTATATTTTCTGCAGATGATTCCACAGAAGCAGTTGTCGGTTTTGAAATTTTCTGTTTCCAATAAAAATGGCCGACAATAATTGACGCTATACATAAAACGACAACATTACTAACAATAATCCTTTTTTTCACAGATAATCCTCCAAACGACAAATTTCTCACTTTATTATAGCGGAAAATGCCCTGCCGTTCCATGCTGTCAATTCATTTTTTCAAGCGGTGCTGACAAGTGTATACGAAAATATTTTCCTCACAAATATATTGTCTTAATAGAATTGGAAACTTATAATCAGATTAGATAAATTTAGTAATGAGGGATGGAATTATGAGATCAGATAGACAGAGAAAAAAGAGAAAGAAATGGCTCTGGATTTTGTTATTAGTCATTGGAGTTTTCATTATTGCCACGGGATCCTATGCCTTTTACATTTGGAACAAAGCACAATCGACCATTGCCAACATTCAAGAAAACATCGGGCGGGATAAATCAGACAAACGCGATCAGCAAGTCAACTTTAAAAATCGCGATCCTATTTCCATATTGCTGATGGGTGTTGATGAAAGAAAAGGAGACCGAGGACGGTCTGATTCGCTCATTTTGATGACAGTCAATCCAAAAGAACAGTCAATGGAAATGGTCAGCATTCCCCGCGATACAAGAACAGAAATTGTCGGAAAAGGCATTCAAGACAAAATTAACCACGCCTACGCTTTCGGCGGAACAGAAATGGCTATTAAAACGGTTGAAAATTTCTTAGATGTGCCGGTTGATTATTTTGTCAAAGTGAATATGGAAAGCTTTCGCGATATTGTCGATGCAGTCGGCGGTGTGACGGTTGAAAATGATTTAGATTTCACTTACGAGGGCTACCATTTTGAAAAAGGAACCATTCACTTGGATGGCAAAAAAGCTCTTGCGTATTCAAGAATGCGATATGATGATCCAAGGGGCGATTTCGGCCGCCAGGAAAGGCAGCGGCAAATTATTGAGGCGGTTATTGAAAAAGGAGCAAGCATTACATCCATTACAAAATTTGGAGAAATGTTTAAAGTCATTGAAAACAATGTAAAAACAAATCTTACATTTGATGAAATGTGGGCAATTCAAGAAAATTACAAAGATGCCCGAAAAAATGTCATTCAGCATCAAATAAAAGGGAGCGGAAAAAAAATTAACGGCATTTACTACTATATTGTGCCTGAAGATGAACGTCTTTCCCTTTCCAACGAGCTGAAAAAACATTTGGAATTAAAGAAAGAAACCGCTGAAAAATAAAAAATAGTGCGGCAGTTCACCATTCGACCGCATTTTTATAAGAACTGCCGCCATTCCCTATAATAAAAAATCCCCGCAAGCCTAGAATAATTCAGCAGCATTATGATTTTCGTTTACAATCATAACAAGATGGCTTCTCATATAAAATAAAGGAATGGTATTCCTTCCCCTCATTGATCCTTCTCTTATATGTATCATTGATATGAGACGCACTTTTCATTTTGTTGTAAATGATACTCATATGCTTCTCCACTACTACTTTCTCATGATTGATTAAAACGATTGTTGAATGCTTTCCTTTTGAAACGACATGTCGAATAGCCGAATGCGCAATCCATTGGCAGTCTAAATGCTCCATTGATTTAGTAGGGAAAAAACAAAGATCGAGGACAGGAATGCATACAGGAAGCATACGTTGGTGCGGCAGAATTTTCTTAGCTGCGTCTATGATGCCTTTAAGAGACACACCGTAATAGCTGCAGCTCTCTGCCAAAAGGTCTTTCGGCCTCTCTTTCACAAGATACTTTTCATACTTCTCAATAACAATTGTCCAACATTCTCCATACTTATTAAAATAAGGAAGCAATGCTAGCGTGTCACAAGTTAAAATATAATTTTTGACCTGCTCCACTCTTTCACCCCTTTTTCTTCACTATTTGACAATCCTTGCATGACATTAGACTTTTTTACTAGTTCTTTCGATGTATATTATACACGAATTTCAAGAAAATTTGGTAAATTTCTAAACTTTTTTGTAAAAAAAGAAAAAAATTCCATGATAAAACCAAAAAATTAGTATAATATTATCATTACGAGGTGAACTTATCGTGAGAAAAAAATCGACGATGGGGCGAATGGCATCTATTTTTTTATTTACGTTTTTTCTTTTAAGCGTTTTTTTTATTACGTGGCGCTCGAAGCATGTCGATTCAAACGACTCTTTTGCAAGCATTGAACCTCAAATTCCGACCATCTTTGTCCATGGCTATAAAGGAACAATGCGCTCGTTCCAACATATGCTGCATCGTTTTGAATATGATTACCGCTGGGGAACAAAATCAATGGTCATTCGAGTTGACCGCATGGGCATTGTCCATATTTCCGGAACAATCCCACAAAACTTAAAAAATCCTTTTATACAAATTGTTTTTGAGGAAAACCGCACAAGTATTGAGGAAACGGCAAATTCTCTGAAAAAGGCAATGCGCTTATTAAAAGAAAACTATTCGGTAGACGAGCTATACATTGTGGCTCATTCGATGGGAGGACTCGTTTCGACAAAATATATCGAGGACACGAACAACTTGAAGGATTACCCGACTGTCCGCAAAATGGTGGTCATAGGCAGCCCGTTTCAAGGAATAGAACAGGAATCTTACCATAAGCTGAATACAGGTAAAGCAATCATTGATTTAAAACCAGATTCTCATGCTTTACTAGAAATATTGAACAACCGGGATCAATTTTCTAAAAAAACGAAAGTTCTCAATATCGCAGGGATCAATCCCGAGTATAAAGACAGTGATGGAGTTGTCTCCATCCAGAGCGCTCTCAGCGCTAGAAATATTGTTCCGTTAGAAAATTATCATGAAATCATTGTTAAAGATAAACTTGCCACACACAGCGGTCTTCATGAGCATCCGAAAGTGGACAAGTATATCGGCGAATTTCTATGGGGGTACAATTGAGTTGGGGAAAGTATTTCTTCAACCGAATGACCTTTTTTCAATAAAAACCCCGATTCTTCTCCCTCCTTTAAAAGGAGAAAGAAGAGTCGGGATAAATGTTTTATACATGAGATACAATGAGAACACATTTTCCTTTTATTGCGAAATCGCCTGTTTGGTTCGGCAAAATAAAATGAGCCCCTTTTTTTAGTGTGTATGAACGGCCATCATGAGTAAGCTCCCCGTCTCCCTCAATCACGCTTGCAAGAAGGAACGGATGATTTTGAACAAACTTCCCTTCGCCGTCAATCTCCCATTTGTAAACTGAAAAAAATTCGTTTTTGATAAATGTGGTAATCGTTGCTCCTTCCTTTACTTCCACAGAACGTTCAATCGTGTAATCTTTATGAGGAACAGTCGCCACCTCTATCGCTTGTTTCAAATGCAATTCTCTTTTATTTCCGTTTGCATCTACACGGTCGTAATCATACACTCTGTAAGTCGTATCAGAACTTTGCTGCGTTTCAAGGATGAGCGTTCCTTTGCAGATGGCGTGGATGGTGCCGCTCGGAACATAAAAGAAGTCGCCCGGTTTTATTTTTACTCTTCTCAGCAATTGATCCCATTTTCCGCTTTGAATCATGGATACGAGCTCTTCTTTCGTTTTGGCATGATGACCGTAAATGATTTCCGCATTTTCTGAGCAGTCAATGATATACCAGCACTCCGTTTTTCCTAATTCACCATTTTCGTGCTTTTTTGCATATTCATCATCTGGATGCACTTGCACGGACAAATCGTTGTTTGCATCAAGAATTTTCGTTAAGAGAGGAAATCGATCCCCTTTTATTCCGCCGAACAATTCTCGATGGTTGTCCCATAATTCACCCAATGTTTTTCCTTTAAACTTTCCTTCTGCTACAATGCTTTGACCATGCGGATGGGCAGAAATCGCCCAGCATTCTCCTGTTGTCTCCGTTGGAATTTTGTAATGAAAATGAGTGCGAAGGTTTGTTCCACCCCAAATTCGATCTTTAAAAACAGGCTTTAAAAAAATTGGAGACTGCACCACCTTGTTCCACTCCCTTTCTGCAATAATTTCCCCATTATTTATATTAAGCAGTTCTTGAAATTTTTTCACCTTTTTTCATTTTTTATACAGAGCTCGCTGAAGAGAAACCTTCAATATCAAAACAGAAAAGGATGCCGAATTCTATCAACATCCTTTTCTTTTTGATTTGTTATCAAATTTTCGAATCACTGTTCGTTAGCATATACAGTGCCAGTCGCCTGACTGGAAATCTGCTCTTCTTGAGAAGCTTTTTCCGGATGAAACTCTCCTTCCATTTTTGACACAACAACTGTTGCGACACCGTTTCCAATTAAATTCGTAATCGCACGGGCTTCTGACATAAATCGGTCAACACCGATGAGAAGTGCAATTCCTTCAACCGGAACCATTGGAAATGCAGCCAAAGTAGCGGCTAATGTAATAAATCCGGATCCAGTCACACCAGCAGCGCCCTTTGAAGTCAGCATTAAAATTCCAAGTAGAGTCAGTTCTTGCCAAATGGTTAAATCGATCCCATATGCCTGTGCAATAAAGATAGCCGCCATTGACAAATAAATCGACGTTCCATCAAGATTAAAAGAATACCCAGTCGGAACAACAAGACCAACAACAGACTTAGAACATCCGTACTTCTCAAGCTTTTCCATCAATTTTGGCAATGCGGATTCAGAGGAGGAAGTTCCTAACACAAGCAATATTTCTTCCTTTATATATGCGATAAATTTTAAAATGCTGAACCCGTAAAATTTTGTGATCAGTCCCAACACGATCACGATAAATAAGAACATCGTCATGTAGACAGAGGCCATTAATTTTCCTAAAGACACAAGCGATCCCAGACCGAAATTTCCGATTGTATAGGCCATTGCACCAAAAGCTGCAATCGGTGAAATTTTCATAACCATATTTACGATGCCAAAAAAGATATTTGTCAATTGTTCAAACAAATTCATAACAGGTTTTGCTTTTTCCCCTAGTCTTGCCGCTGCTAATCCGAAAAGGACTGCGAAGAATAAAATCGGCAAGAGTTCTCCGTTTGCGAGCGCTCCCACTGCATTTTCTGGCACAATGCTCATGATAAAGTCTAAAGCACCGTGACTTGTTTCCTCTGCTTGTTTCGTATATTGAGAAATATCGCTTCCTTGCACACTATCGGTGTTAAAACCCTCACCTGGCTTCATAATGTTTACAACAAAGATCCCGATAGCAAGAGCAATCGTCGTAACAATTTCAAAATAGATCAGAGCTTTCCCGCCGATCCTGCCTACTTTTTTCAGATCACCCATCGATCCGATGCCGATGACAACGGTGAAAAATACAATTGGTGCAATCACCATTTTCACTAGTTTAATAAAAATATCTGCCAAAATCTTTAATTTCGCCCCGAACTCAGGGAATAAAAATCCAACTGTAATCCCTAAAATGATACCGATAATAACTTGTACAGTCAGGTTTTTAAAGTTTATTCGCATCTATCTCTCTCCTTTCCCCTTTGATAACGTTTTCAAACGTCCGTACATTTATGTTAATAGAATGTTCAAAAAGTTTTAATATTATGGTTTTATTAATCTTTTTGTTCTTTTTGGTCTCAAAATTAATTTGAATGGCCAAAAATGAGAAAGGATCAGCACCTCCCTAGTCATTCTGGGAAACAGAAACAGAAACTCTTAATAGATTCATTTTTGCTTTTCAACTACTCCCGCTTAAAGTCTAACGAGCTTGTCACTCCAAAGAAACGTAAACGGCTTGTTCTCCTTCCTTAACAGAGCTGGTTAACTACTGCCCAACGACTCTCATGCTTCAATCGTAACTCCAACGATGACCATTTTCATAACCGATTATCCATTTGTAACCCCAAAAAAATCAAAACACAACGGGCGATAAACCATGAGATCGAGTTTCTTAGAATCATTCATTCGTTTCAAATAGTTACTGCCGATAAGCTGAAAGGTTTTATTTCAGCCATTCCTGTAAAGAAAGTTCAGCCGCTGTGATGTCCATGTACTTTATCTTACATCTTTCCACCGAATGCTCGTTGGACTATTTCTTGTGGTGTATCATGCGTAAAAATGGATGAGAGCGGCGAATATAACACCTCTTTTTTTTCTCTCAAATTCCATAAAAAAAGACTGCCGCCTCGCGGACAGTCCATTTTTTGCTGAAACAATGGCTAGTTCAGCTTGCTGCATTTCTTATTTCTTTTAATAGCTTTCCATATTTCGCTTCATATTCTTGGTAAAGCGGCACAAATCGTTCCTGCCATTTCTTTCGCTCTTTTTCCGTTAACGTATGAATATGTATATTTGGATTTTGCCTCATTTCTTCAAGCTGTCTTATATTTTGCTGTTTCGATTGCTTCATATTCCAAGCTGTCGTTTCTTCTATTGCTTTCATAATTTGTTTTTGAACGTCTTTAGGTAGCTGATTCCAAAATGTTTCATTGACCATTACGACATATCCTAAATAACCGTGATTGCTAATTGTTACATACGGATGAAATTGATAAAATCTTTTTGAATAAATATTCGAAATTGTGTTTTCTTGTCCGTCAAATGCTTCCTCTTCTAATGATTCATAAACTTGATCAAATGAGAGGGCAATCGGTTCCGCTCCTAACATGTTAAATTGTTTTTTTATGACTTTATTAGGCATGATCCGAAATCTTTGGTCTTTGAAATCATCCGGATTTTTCATAAACATTTGACTATTTACCATTTGTTTGAATCCATTTCCCCAAAAAGCCAGTCCTTTAAATCCTTTCGGTTCTAACATACTGAGCAGCTCTTCGCCAATTTTTCCTGTTAAAACCCTTTCAACATTATCATCGTTTTGAAAAATAAACGGTAAATCTAACACTTCCCATTCCGGAACCAATTCTGCCACGTTTGAATAGGAAGGAGCAATCATTTGCACTTTGCCTTTTCTTAAAGCTTCTATTTCATCTTTATCTGAATATAATGAACCGTTTGGAAACACAATCACTTTTACTCGGCCCTTCGTCTTTTCCTCGACCAAATCTGCAAACCTTTGTGCAGCCAAGCCTTTTGGCGTATCCTCCGCCACTACATGGCTGAAATAGATTTTAATTTGCTCTTTTAGCCCCTCTTGCTCATCATCGTAAACCGGTGGATCATTTTGAGATTGTATAATGATATTATAGGAAAATAACGCAAAGGCTAACCCGGCACATACTATAGCCAAATACCTCACGATTTTTTTCTTCATGATTCATCACACCATTTGTTTTTGATCATTTTAACATAAATTATACCAAGCATGCTCTTTCTCTAAAGTAAAGGAAAGCAAATCTGTGATAAAATAAAGCAAGTATGAACGTTTAGCTAAAAGAGGTTGCCTTATGAAGCGATTACCAATTATATGGAAAATAACAGGTTTAATTTTTATTATTGTCTTTTTATCGCTTTTTTTCGGAGGATTATTTATTGTAAACGAATATTTAAACCAAAAAGAAGAAGAGCTTAAACAGCAATCTATATTAGCTGCGAGGACGGTTGCGGCGCTGCCTGAAGTCAGAAACGGGCTCAATGGAAGCTTGAAAGATCGCCAGCTGATTCCTTCGATGATTGAACGTCTTCAAATCATTAACGGAACAGAATATATTGTTGTGCTCGATATGGATCGTACCCGCCTTTCCCATCCGGTCAAATCTTTAATCGGAACAAAATCGGAAGGAGAAGATGAAGGTCCTGCCTTTGCCGAACACACATATACGTCAAAAGCAAATGGAGAAATCGGCACTGTTATCCGCGCCTTTGTACCTGTCATGAATAAAGAACATAAACAAGTTGGAGTCGTCATCGCAGCCTATAAGCTTCCAAGCTTATATGAGCTGCTTGCAAATTTAAAATCGCAAATTTTTTCGATTTCTTTTCTTGTCTTACTATTAGGCGGTTTGGGGGCCTGGCTCCTGGCAAGACATATAAAAAAGCAGATGTTTCACTTGGAGCCTTTTGAAATAGCTAAAATGCTAGTTGAACGGACTGAAACATTTAATGCTATGCACGAAGGAGTCATTGCCATTGATAAAAATGAACGTATAACTATTTTTAATGACCGTGCCAAACAAATGATGGGCATTGAAGGAGATGTGATCGGAAAGCCGATTCGCGACGTTATTTCCGACACCCGACTCCCGGAAATATTAGTAATTGACCGTCCTATTTATAACAAAGAATTGCAGGTAAGGAATCTAAGCATTTTAAGCAATCGCATCCCGATCAGAGTGAATAACGAAACGGTCGGAGCTGTCGCCATTTTCCAGGATCGAACTGAAATCAAAAAGCTTGCGGAAGAATTAACCGGAGTGAAAGCTTTTGTCCACGCGCTTCGTGTTCAAAATCATGAACATATGAACAAATTGCACACGATAGCAGGTCTCATTCAGCTTGGACATAAAGAAAAAGCGTTAGAATATGTATTCAAAATAACGGAAGAGCAAGAAGAGCTGACAAACTTTTTAACTGAACATATTAAAGATGAAAGCATATCGGGCCTTTTACTCAGCAAAATCAGCCGGGGCAAAGAGCTCGGAATTAAAGTAGTCATTGACAGAAACAGCCATTTGGAGCGATTTCCAAAAAATATCGATCATAACGACCTGGTGATCATCATTGGGAATTTAATTGAAAATGCTTTTGATGCCTTTCAAGAGTCGACTGATCCTGACAAAGAAATATTCGTCAGCATCGATCAAAATAAAGAAATTTGCACGATATTAGTTGAAGATAACGGTCCTGGCATAGACGATTCTGTATTACCGAACATTTTTGAAAAGGGTTTTTCCACAAAAAACAAGCAAAATCATGGAATAGGCTTATATCTGGTCAAACAAATTGTTGACCGAGCAAACGGTCACATTCAGGTTGAGTCGCAAAAAGGTATGGGAACTACATTTATCATCACATTTGATATGTAAAAAACAAAGGGGGCAAAAAATTTGAACAAAAAAATTAGTGTATTGTTGATTGAAGATGATCCCATGGTTCAAGAGGTGAATAAACAATTTATCCAAAAAGTCGACGGCTTTACTGTGATTGGAATCGCAGGGAACGGAAAAGAAGGCATAGAGCTTGTTCGAGAATTGAAACCTGAACTAGTTATTATAGATATTTACATGCCTAATCAGGATGGATTAGAAACGCTTAAGCAAATCCGGTCAGAGGGTCATTCCGTAGATGTCATTGCGATTACCGCTGCGAGAGATATGGAAACTGTTCGCCGTGTCCTGCAAAACGGCGCTTTTGACTACATTATGAAACCGTTTAAATTTGAACGGCTCCAACAATCATTAAAAAACTATTTGCTTTATCATAGCCAGCTGAAGGAAAAAGAAAAATTAACGCAAAAAGATGTAGACACTATGTTGTTAAACAATAAATTCAAGAAAAAGCCAGAGAATCCAGAACTGCCTAAAGGGTTGAACCAAGTAACACTTGATAAGATTATCCGTTTCCTTCAAAATCAAAAAGAACCGATTTCCGCTGAAGAAGTTGCGGAAGGAATCGGTATTGCACGCGTTACTGCACGAAGATATTTAGACTACCTGGCGAAAATCAAAAAAGTCTCAATCCATGTTCAGTACGGCAGCATCGGAAGACCTGTCAATCGATATATGTTTCATTCTGATTAAGCTTGGCTAGAGGTGAAAAACAAACGAAAAAATCATTGAGCTGGACCACTTTTCTCATTTTTAAATTGCTAGGACAAATAAATGCTATGTTGGCTTTATCAGGGGAACAGTCATCGCACGTTGAATACTAATGGTGTCAATTTTCTCTTATCGGACATTTTGCTTTTTCAATCGGGACACAGAAAGGCTTTCGAACCCACATTATGAGTTCTCAATAACAACGATTATTCTAGAAACAAGTTCAGAATTTTTCGCCGACTTTGCCTTTCAATGCGTTGAATTTTCAACTTTTGCTCCTCCTCCCTTGCTTTCCTTCAACCTATTGTCCGCTCTTTATCTGTTCCTTCGCCATTACCATTTTCAACTTTGCTTTTAAATTTTTTACCCCACTTTTTTAGTGGAATAACTGCCTTGTAATGATCCGTTACAAAATGCCCCATGCTAAACAAAGACACGTGATTTTTTTAAGTAAGCGTCGACGTTTTAAATCGGCAAAATATTTCAGCAAAATCAAAAAAACTCCAACTTCAAAACTTAATGATTTGAGAGTTGGAGCATAGTATTTTTATTTAATTTTTCTATAAATCGGCCCATGGGATTGAATTAACAGGGTATTACCAGTTTTCAACAATTGCTGCAGCAGTCTGTTCATCGATAATTAAAACATTTATAAATCCACCGTTTAATGCAGCTTTTATACTTTCAAGTTTGTGTATCCCTTCAACAACAGCAATTACTTGATTAATTTTTTTCAGTTCTGTTAAAGTAACGCCAATTACTTTGTTCGTAAAAGAGTCGATAATAACATTTCCAAAATCATCAAAAAAACGAAATCCGATATCTCCGACTACACCGAGCTTGCGTAAATAATTTAAATCTTCATCACTCAAATAACCTAACTTCCGCAATGTAGATGACCTATGCGGGTTACCAATTCCGATGACTGCTATATCGACATTTCGTCCTTCTTCAAGCACTGCTTCTATATCCTGCATTGCTAATAATCTTTCTTTTAATTCTTCTGTCTCTACAATCGCAGGAGCGTATAAATAAGAGCATGTACAATTTAACTTTTTTGCCAGTTCATATGCCAGTTGATTTGCATGAATTTCAACGTATTTTCTTCCCATACCACCTTCGAGCGGAACTATATGTATATCTTCATTACGTACATATGGAAATTCCTTTACAAGTTCGGCAAGTGTAGTTCCCCAGGAAATTCCGAGACGTTTTACGTTTTTTAAATTTTTAGAAAGATAATAAGCACCTGCTCGTCCTACTGCACTCTTTACCAAATCAGGAGTTAAACCTACAGAAGGAACAACAACTGCATCCTTTAAATTAAAATATTTTTCCAGCTTCTGTTCCAATTCAACTGTATGGATACTCTCATCTTTTATATATATTTCAATAATTCCTGCTTCTTTTGCCTTTTGTATCATTTTCGAAACAATCGGTCTAGACACGCCAATCTTTTTGGCAATTTGCTCTTGTGTCCATCCTTCTGTGTAATATAAAGTCGCTATCTTGACAAGTTGTCTCCTTTCTTCCCACGTTAACATTTCTTCACCTCTTTATTTAACCATCAGCATTGTTAAAAATAACTTATATTAACTAACCTTTGACTTAAATTAATCTTATTCCTCAAGTTGTTATATTCAAAAAATTTTGTAATATTTTTAAATATATGGAAAATACATGGTCTTTAATCAGTATAAAAAATCCTTATAATTAGAATTTCTAATTATAAGGATAATTCCCATGGATAAGGATAACACAAAAAACACAACAAATGAACTAATAAGTAAAATGAATAAGCAAGAATTTTCTGAGTTGTTCAATTTGATTCATCAAACACGTTAAGAAACTAACGGCCTTAAGTTTCTACACTTGAGTAAGATAGCCTAAATGAAAAGCATACGAAAGATCTAAAATGGGGAATGGTGAAAGTTGTTGCCAGAGCTGAGAAGGACTATTTCTGCAAGAAAAAAAGCAGAGTGTGGAGTCAACATTAAAAATTTGCAATAATATAACTCAACGATTCAGTTATAAAAGGCTTGACATGGAGCCTCCAGAGGCATGATTTCACTCGAAACGCGACACATCAAAGTGTTTCGATAGGCAACAAGCCTATCATGCCTCTCACTCCATATCAAGATGGTGTTTTTAGATGGAAATGGAGTGGTTCACGTTTTCATGAGCGAAGTGGCTCAATTTTATGTGAGCAAAAACAATTATGAACGAAAAACACATATAGCTATTGTTTTTTGAACATAAAGTTGCCCCAATACAATATTGACCATTATTTTTAAGATGAAAAAATGGTTCTTGTAAAGCTCAAGAAATAGATGATCAAGTTCAAAACTAATCAAGTGAACTTAACCGCTTTTTGGTCTAAATGTTCTCCCGCCATCTGCAATAATGATTTGTCCATGAATATATGCTGATTCTTCATTAGACAAAAAATTAGTGAGATTTGAAATATCAGAAGGTTTACCTAGTCTGCCTATCGGAATTTCTTTTTTTAGAGTATTTTTGGATCCCTCTGAAGGATACAAGCGGTCAAGCATGTCCGATTCAATTACACGAGGAGCAATCACATTTATGTTAATTCCTTCTTTACCTAGCTCTCCTACTAAAGATCTCATAAATCCAAAAGCACCACCTTTTGAAGCAGCATAATGGATACCTCCGCCTGAACCGGTTATGGCAGAACCAGATCCAATGATTATAATACTACCCCCATTTTTATTTTTCATTAATGGCAACACTGCTTTTGTACTGAAAAAAAGTCCATGTAAATTTACAGCTATTGTTTTTTTCCACGATGCCCAATCAATATTCAAAAAAGAAACTTGTTTCGTAATCCCTGCAGAATAAACAAAAATATCAATCGAATTTAAAGTTTCTTTAACTTTTGTCATCATATTTTGAACGCTTTCCCAGTTCGATACATCTACTTCAAAACTAAAAATGTCATTTGGTCTTCCGCTTTCATTGATTAGTTGATCAAGTGCTTTTTTATTAATATCAGCTACTGCTACTTTTTTTCCCCTTCCGGCAAAGTCTAAAACAATCTGTTTTCCAATGCCCGCCGCTCCTCCAATTACCAATACATTCTCTCTATTCAATGAATATTTTCCTCCTCTCCAAGGAAAATTATTTCGCCTTTTAAATGTGTCGCATATGGAGAGCATAAAAACAAAACTGTGTTTGCAACTGCTTTACTGAGAGAAGACAATGATGTTGATGTTTGAACGATATCAGGAGAAATGCTATTTACACGTATTCCAAATTCACGGAATTCCCTAGACAATCCTTTAGTCATTGAATTTAATGCGCTTTTCGACGCTGCATAATGGGGGCCGATTTCACCGGTGACTGCCGCAGTTGCTGAAATGTTAATAATGTTTCCCTCCCCAATTCTTAGCATGTGTGGAATCACTTCCTTGCTGCATAAGAACGGAATATCAAGGTTGAACTCCAATGTTTCAATCCAATCCTGTGGTTCTAAATCCACAATGGTTTTCTTGGATAAAACGTGCATATTATTGACCAAAATATCAATCTTGCCGCTACTCTTTGCAATTTCTAAAATAACATTTTGAACCTCTTTCGGGTTTCTTAAATCATCGGTTATGACCTTTGCTGTTCCGCCGAGTGAGGAGATTTCTTTAGAAATTTGCTCAATTTTGTCCTCCTCGTTAAAATGATGAATCCATACCTCAGCGCCAGATAAAGCAAGTGCTAAACATATCTCTTTCCCAAAAATAAAATTACTTCCAACCACGATCGCAACTTTATTTTTTAACTTTATTTCCAAAGGATTTTTCACCACCATTTATTACGATTTAATCAATACTTTTAGGACATTCTCTTTAGTACTGTGTGCACATTGAATGGCTTCATTCAGCTGTGATAAATGGAAACGATGTGTGATCATCTTATCCGCTTCTACAACACCCATCTTAAGTAGTTGTAATGCTTTATCGTAATTATATGGATTGGATGAATAGGAGCCAACAAGTTTAATTTCGTCTTGAAAAAACCTATCCGCCCGTAATGGGACAAGGTCCCTCTTAAACGGAGCAAATACTAATATTGTCCCACCTTTGCCTACACATTCCATTGCTTCCGTCAACAGATGATTAACACCAGCTGAAATAATAACTACATCTGCCCCTTGGCCATCTGTTATTTCCATTATTCTGTCCCTCACATGTTCATTCTTGCTATTTATGATATAGTCCGCACCAAATTCTAATGATTTGTTTAACCGAAATGGGTTAATATCACTTACGATTACTCTGTCAGCTAAGAAATATTTTGCCAATTGAATTTGAATGCACCCTATTTGACCTGCCCCCATTATAAAAACTGTATCTCCAGGATTTAATGCAATGGACTCAAATCCATGCAAACAACAAGCAACTGGTTCTACAAAAGCTCCTGTTTCAAAGCTCATAGCAGATGGCAATTTTCCCATTGTATGTTTTACATGAACAGCAGAGACTCGAATATATTCTGAAAAACCACCAGGATCTAGATTTGTTGCTTTAAACTGAGTACATAAACTGTAATTTCCTCTATTACAATAATGACAGGTGAAGCATGGTACATGATGGGCAACAAAAACACGATCTCCTTCTTCAAATTGTGTAACATTTTTACCAACTTGTACAATTTCCCCTGATACTTCATGCCCTAATACTGTATTAGGCGGTACAATTCTATCGACTACTTTATGAATATCAGTTCCACATACACCACATATCTTCATTTTTAATAGAATTTCATTTTCACCTATTTGAGGAATTGGTCTTTCTTCATACCTTATATCCTCCCTATCATAAAAGACAGCAGCTTTCATATTGATCTCCTCCACTAAAGTACGCGAGCACCTCTATTTATTAATTCACTTAATAATTCAGAGTAACCGTCCATTTTATATGAAATCCAATATCTTCCGCCAAATATTCGCGGGTTACCTATGCGAATGTATATTTGGCCAGCAAAATCATATTTTTTTATTTTCATTTCATTTTTAACTTCACTCCAATCATATTTATGCTGTCTGCCAAATCCTTCAAATAAAATTCCTTCTTTCGTTACCGTGATAGAAGAAGGAAATTGTAAACCAATAACGGAGGATAATATTAAAAAAGGCATAACAACGATTAATAGTTTATATAATTCATTATGTTCATCAATAAGATAGCCATATATCCCATAACCAAACAAACCAACCATTAAAATCAAAGGAACAAAATTTTTACTGCAAACCATCCATTTACTATACCTATACTTTTTCATAACAACCTCCGAATTGAAAGAAGAGTTAGATTTCTTTTTTAAGGAATTTGAAATCTAACTCTTTTTCCTGATACATGTTACTTGTTTAAATATTCAATAATTTTGTTAATATCATCATCAATCCCAACACCCGTTAAAAAAGAGACAGTCTGAATAACTGGCACATCCCCAACATTACTTACTGGTGTTGTCGTAACGATTACATCAGCATTTTCAGCTTTTACAGGCACTTCTGCAGCCTTGCATTGTTCAACAGCTACATTGAATCCTTTATTTTTTAAAACTTCTTCAATCTTTTTGGCAACTACAGTAGAAGTGGCAACAGCTGTTCCGCAACATACTAAAATTTTTTTCTGTGCCAAATTTATTCCTCCCTCATATTTTTTTTGCTATTCTATATTTTTATTATTCTCTTCCAAGATTCCCATTTCCTTTGCGAATTGCTTTTTGATATCATTTCTCACCCAATACCAAATCAACCCATATAGTACTGCGCATATAATTGCAGCAATAAAATAAGGATTTGTTGGGTCCAGTAAACGAACGATGATCCAAGGAATAACATGAGATCCTAAATCAATACCAGAAATCAACGAAGCTCCCTCAGGAAAATCAAAACCTACTGCTCTTCCCATTGTTGTTGCCAATTCCGCTAAATTCGTTGCTATAAAAAGAACAATCATGATCGTAATGATAGCATTAATTAATCCCCTAACAATATTTCCTCTAGCTGCTGCTACAGCCCAAATGACGGTAAAAGGCAGAACCGCTAAATCTGTAAATGGTAACATTTGATTGTATGGAAGAATCACGGCCAAAAGAATCGTTATAGGAACCATAATTAAAGCTACTGCCATATTTGCTGGATTACCAATTACAATAGCAGCATCTAATCCAATATATACGTTTTTTCCAGGAAATTTTTTATTAATGTAATCTCTTGCGCCTTCAGAGATAGGGATCAGCCCTTCCATAAGGAGGGATACCATCCGAGGCAAAAGAACTAACACAGCTGCCATTTGTACGCCAAGTGTTAAAATTCCCTTTAAATCGTAGCCTCCAAGGATACTAATTAGCATTCCTAAAATTAGCCCCATCATCAACGGTTCCCCAAATATTCCAAATCTTTTACTTAAAGTTTCAGGATCTGCATGAATTTTGTTAATTCCCGGTATTTTGTCCAATATTCTATTTGTTGCGTAAGTGATTGGGGCAAAATTGACCGTTTCCGAGTGTGCTAAAGACACGCCTTTTAAGCCAAAATGGTGTTCAACAGCTGGTGCTGTCCAGTCGGCTAGTTTTAATGTAATCGCAGAAACCACTAAACCTACAAACAATGCAAGTATCATATTGTCATAAGCATAATAAGTAACAGAAGCTGCAAAAATTAAATGCCAAAAGTTCCAAATATCAACATTTAAAGTTTTAGTAAAATTAATCGACAATAAAATAACATTTAAAATTAGTACTAAAGGAATCATAAGTGGAGCGACTGGAGTACCAAATGAAATAGCTGCACCTATCGGCCAGCCAACATCTAAAATTCCCAACTCCAAACCAAGTTTTTTGACCATTGCCTCTGTAGCTGGACCTAATGAATTAGTTAAAAGAGTAATGACAAGGTTTACTCCAACAAAACCAATTCCAATTGTCAAAGCAGCCCGAAATGATTTTTTAAATCCTTGTTTTAAAATCAATCCGAAAATTGTCATTATGATAGGCAACATGATGGATGGTCCTAAATCAAGAATAAAATCAACAGCTTGTTTAATCATTTCACCCACCCCCTGTAATAAATAAGGTATTTAAAACGCTTACATTTTAAAATATTAAAAATTAAATTTATTATCTAATATTTTGTATATTTCAGCTTTTTCCCTGGCATTTTTTAATTTAAACATTTCATCATTATTTTGAAACATTTCCATCAATTTTTCTAACATTGTTAGCTGCTTATTAGGATCTTTAATTGCTAGTATAAAAACTATTTCTACTTCTACAGATTGAGATGGATTTCCCATCATTTGAAAAGTCACAGGTTCACGAAGAACTGCAACACCAACAGTTGGAATGTTAACATGTTCGGGATCCGTATGTGGAATCGCTACCCCCATATTTTCAAGAGGTAAACCAGTAGAATATACTTTTTCCCTACTTAAAACAGCTTTAAGAAACGATTCCTTCACATAATTCTTTTTTTTCATTTTTTCAAACATATAAGTAATTACATCTTCATTCGTTTTTTTATCGACATCCAAGCAAATGATATCTTCATCTAGATGTACAAACTTCTCCATAAAACCATCTCCCTATTGCTTTATAAGGAAAGACAATCATTTGGAATTCTCATCTCCTTTTCCAAAAGTTCTTTAATATTACATTTGTTAATAATATTTTAAATTGTTAGAATTATCGAGTCAATACTTTTTAATTAAATTAGAAAAAATAAGAGCTTATTTACAAATTTGTTTTACTAAATGTTAATTAGTATAACAATTGTAAATAAGCCCTTTTTACATCACGCTATTATTTTTTACTTTTGTCTATAATGTTTCTTGCGACGTCAAAAAACGATTCAGATATGGTTGGGTGAGGATGGATCATATTGGCCAGTTCTTCTACAGTGCCTTCCAAGGATATGAAAGAGGAAGCTTCTGAAATCATTTCGGTCACGTGTGGGCCAACCATTGTGACTCCAATTATTTCTCCATATTTTTCATCATACACTATTTTTATAAATCCTGATGTGTCGCCAGAAACAAGCGCTTTTCCATTTCCGGCAAGATCAAATCTTTCAGCCTTTACTTGCAGCCCTTTGCGCTCGGCCTCCTCTTCTGTCAAGCCAACACTAGCTACTTCTGGAAGCGTAAAAATGCACCTGGGAACAACTTTTTCATCCATTTTCCGTTCACAGCCTGCTGCGTTCGATGCGGCAACAATTCCTTCCATATATGCCGCATGCGCCAGCTGATATCCTCCTATGACATCGCCGACAGCATAAATATTCGGATAGCTCGTTTCCATTTTTTCGTTCACTTTAATAAAAGACCCGTTTTGTTCTAGCTTTAATGCCTGAACGGCAGATAAATTAGGTTTTCTTCCAACGCTTACTAAAAGCGCCTCCCCTTCTACCGATACCGATTCGCCTTTTTCATTTAGACATTCGACAATGGTTTTGTCTCCGTTTTGTTTCACGCTTGTTACTTTCGCATCTGTTAAAATTTGGACTCCTTTTTTCTGCAGCGATTTAGCAAGCGCTTTGGAGGCGTCAGCATCTTCAGTTGGAATAATCCGTCCGCCCATTTCAATGATCGTTACATTTGTTTTTAGACTGGAAAAAATAGTAGCTAACTCCACCCCAATGACTCCGCCGCCAATTATGGTTAGGGAGCTTGGTATTTTTTCAATATCAAAAATGGTATCGCTTGTATAAAAAGACGCAGAGTCCAGTCCATCTATTGGGGGAACGGAAGGAGATGAACCGGTTGCCACAATAATTTTGTCTGTTTGAACACGTTCCTCTTTTTTATCCGAAACTACTTTTACAATATTTCCTTCTTCTACAAAGCCTTCTGCCTCATATACATCAATTTTTCCTTGCTTTAACAAAAACATAACACCGTTTCTGAGACGGGAGATGACTTCGTCTTTGCGCTTTTTCATTTTGTCTAATGAAATCGTGATGTTGTCCGTTTGAATTCCCCATTCTCTTGATAATTCAATTGCCTCAATAATTTCAGCGTTTTTCAACCATGTTTTGGAAGGGATGCAGCCTCTATTTAAACATGTGCCGCCCAAAAAATCTTTTTCGACTAGCATTACTTTTTTTCCAAACCGAGCTGCATGAAGTGCTGCCATGTAGCCTCCTGGTCCACCGCCAATTACTGCAATATCATACGATTTTGTCAAATTGAGCCCCCTCCTTATAAGATCATTTCATACGGGTTTTCAAGAATGCGTTTTACTTCAGCCAAAAATTCTGCAGCAGGTGCTCCATCTATTACACGGTGATCAAAAGACAGGCTGACTGTCATCATCGGCCGAATGACGATTTCCCCGTTGACTACTACAGGTTTTTCTTGGGTTCTACCAACACCTAAAATGGCTATTTCCGGCTGATTAATAATCGGTGTAAATACATCTATCGGATACATGCCGAGATTGCTGATCGTAAAGGTAGAGCCTTTAAGCTCGTCAGGCCGGAGTTTTTGTTCCCTTGCACGTTTGCTTAAATCTTTTGCTTCTGCACAAATAGCGGCCAATCCTTTCTGCTCAACTTGTTTAATTACCGGCACCATTAAACCGTCTTTTACCGCAACTGCCACTCCAACATTAACTTCATTTTTATAAATGATTTCATCATGCTCCAAATGAACGTTCACTTCAGGGAATCGTGATAAAGCTGTACCGACTGCTTTGATAATAATGTCTGTATAAGTTAAACGGAATCCAGTTTGTTTTTCGACAACCGGAAGAAGCGCTGTTCTCATTTCGATTGCTTTTGTCATATCAATATCGCTGGCCAATGTAACATGTGGAGCAGTAAATGCGCTTTGCACCATTCTGTCGGCAACCACTTTCCGCAATCCGGATAGTTTCTTCCGGACTTCAGGCTGCTGAGCTTTCTGACTTGATGCTTGAATGGCGTTGATAACATCCTGTTTCATCACCTTGCCTCCTGCACCTGAGCCTTGAAGCGCCTTCAAGTCTATATTCTCATGCTCTGCAATTTTTCTTGCCAGCGGCGATGCTTTCGGTTGTGCCTTTTCTGTTTCTAAATATTGTTTCACATCTTTAAGGTGTATGCGTCCTTTTGGCCCGCTTCCTACAATGTTTCGAAGATCCACTTGCGCTTCTTTTGCTAAACGTCTTGCGGCAGGTGTGGCTCGTACTTTACCATTCTCATTGCTTTTTACTTCGACAGCGTCTTCGTTTGTTTCAGACTGTTCAGTCTTTTCAACGGATTGTTCGTTTGATTCCTCTGATAAAGCCGGCGGCTCGTCAGGAACCTTTTCCCCCGGTTCGCCGATATATCCGATCACTTGATTGACCGGAATTTGGTCATCCGGTTGGAAATATTTTTTCAACAATATTCCTCTGTCATATGCCTCAACTTCAATATTGATTTTATCGGTCATTATCTCAAATAACGGTTCGCCGATATCAACGGACTCTCCTTCTTCTTTAAACCATTGAAGGAGTGTGCCGACTTCCATCGTACTGCTCAGCTTCGGCATAAAAATTTCTTTTGCCATCGGTTCTCCCCCCTTTTTATTTAAATTGAACCGTTTCTTTTACTGCTTTTATAATATCCGGTACTTGCGGGACAGCTGCTTTTTCTAGATTCGGATTATAAGGAATAGGGACAGGCAGCCCGCCAAGACGTTTGATTGGGGCATCGAGATAATCGAAGGCCTCGCTCTCTGCAATGACACTAGCGATTTCACCGCCATATCCTCCGCGTTTTACAGCTTCATGGACGACTACAACTCTACCTGTCTTTTTCACAGATTCGACGATCGTTTCTTCATCCAGCGGGACAAGCGTTCTTGGATCGACAATTTCGACGTCAATTCCTTCTTTTTCAAGCTCTTTTGCCGCTTCTAATGCTTTATGCACCATAATCGCTGTTGCAACAATCGTCACATCTTTACCTTCCCGTTTAATATCCGCTTTTCCTAATGGAATCGAGTATTGTTCTTCTGGAACGTGGCTTTTTGTTTTGTAAAGGAGTTTGTGTTCGTAGAAAATAACTGGATTATCATCGTCAATCGCTGCTTTTAATAATCCTTTTGCATCGTAAGCTGTTGACGGCTGTACGACTTTCAGCCCCGGAATGTGCGCCATCCAAGCTTCTAAACTTTGAGAATGCTGGGCAGCTGCGCCTGTACCTGATCCGGCAGGAGTTCTTACAACCATTGGAACTTTCCCCTTACCTCCGAACATGTATCGGAGCTTTGCAGCTTGGTTCACAAGCTGATCCATAGCGATTGTGATGAAATCTGAAAATTGAAGCTCCAAAATCGGCCGCATGCCTGTCAGCGCTGATCCGACAGCCGCACCTGCAATGGCCGCTTCAGAAATTGGCGTATTTCTCACGCGTTCCGGACCAAATTCCTCGATCATCCCCCGCGTGACACCAAATGCACCGCCGTAAACCCCGATATCCTCGCCTAATATATAAACATCTTCATTTTTTCTCATTTCTTGACTCATTGCTTCTCGAACTGCTTCTAAATAAGTGATCTCTCTCATCGCTTTTCCCCTCCCTAAATTTACGCATAAACGTCTTCAAGCAATGTATCAACAGACGGTTCTGGACTGTTTTCCGCAAATTTAACAGCGTCTTCAATTTCCTGGAATGCTTCTTCTCTCAGCTGTTCAGCCTTTTCTTCTGTTAATACTCCTTTGTCAATCAAGTACTCTTTAAACCGTTTGATCGGATCTTTTTTTCTCCACTCTTGCTCTTCTTCACGAGTGCGGTATTTTTTTGCATCGCTTTTTGAGTGGCCTTTCCATCGATATGTTTTTGCTTCAATCAGCACAGGGCCCTTCCCTGATCTGGCATGTTCAACAGCTTCATAAACTGTATTCATCACTTCAAGCATGTCGTTTCCATCGATTACTTTGCCTGGAATACCGTAAGCCTGTGCACGATCTGCTATATTTTCAATATTGAACATCTCTTTTACAGACCCGCTCATTCCGTATTGATTGTTCTCGCAAATGAACACAACTGGAAGATCCCAAATGGAAGCAAGGTTTAATGATTCATGGAAGCTTCCTTCATTTGCTGCACCATCTCCGAAGAAGCACAATACAACATACCCCTCATTTTTCATCTTTGAAGTTAATGCCGCACCGACTGCCAAAGGAATGCCTCCGCCAACAATTCCGTTTGCCCCTAGGTTTCCTTTCTCTACATCTGCAATGTGCATGGAACCGCCTTTCCCTTTACAGTATCCGGTCACTTTGCCAAACAGTTCGGCCATCATTCTATCGACTGTTGCACCTTTAGCAATGCAATGGCCGTGACCCCTGTGTGTGCTGGTAATTTTATCTTTCTCTTGCAAAACGGCAATTGATCCTGCTGCTGTTGCTTCTTGTCCTACACAAAGGTGAGTCGTTCCATGAATCATCCCTTTTGCAAAAAATTGGTCGACTTTTTCATCAAAATATCGAATCAGCCACATTTGTTTATACAATTCAACTAATCTTTCATCCGTTATAAATGCTGGAAGTGCATGATTACTCATTTCTTCCACCTCTCCTTTACATTTGTTCTTTATAGTTACTTTTGTAATAAATATAGAGTTTTTTCCGAAAATAGTCAAGGAATATCTATATAAGCTTATTTATTGGAGTCTTTCAAAATAGTGGAAGTACTCAAGCTTCTTTCTTTTGTTTGGTAAACTAAAGATAATCGAGGGACTGCAACCATGTTTTATGCAAAAAAAATGGCTGCCAATTTGTAGTTATGGCAGCTCAGCTCTTTTAGACAAAATAGAAAACATACGAAATCAAGCAGAGAAAAACGGTTTATTGTTTTTTACTTGATTTATTTTGGGACTTATCAAACACCATCTTACACATATGATTAATTTTTTTAGGTCAAAGCATTTCCGCTGTTTTTTCATCTGTAATTAACACATTTATTAACTTCCCTTTTAAAACGGCTTTGATCGCATCGACTTTTTCCAGTCCTGCTGCCACTCCAATCACAAACGGAATTTCTTTTAATTTTTCAATATTAAAAGAAATGATTTTATCATTCCAAATATTTGAAGGGGCGCTTCCGTTTTCATCGATAAACTTATAGCAAATATCGCCAACAGCATCGAGTTCATTAAAATATTGTCTATATTTTTTTCCCAGCTCTGATCTCGTAATGGTTGAGTGTTTAGGTGAACCGCCGATTCCTACAAGGATGATATCCGCTTTTTCGGCAAGGTTAAAAATGCTTTGTATAGATGTTTGGGTCATAAACAATTCCTTATCTTTTTTGCTGTCAGCCATCACAGGGGCATGGAGAAGCTTATAATTTGCCTTCAATTTTTCAGCAAACATCGAAACAAGAACATTGGCATGTATATCTACCCGTTCATCCCCCATTCCTCCTACAATCGGAACAAAGGTCGTGGAGGAATAATTAAGGTTAGCTGGCATCTGCTTCGCAACAGAAAGCAATGTCGTGCCAGAAGAAACCCCGACAATTTGTCCGTCTTTCAATATCCTTAATAAATATTTGCTCGCATATTCCCCGATATTTTCCAAATCCGGTCCGTTTCCTAGATTCGGAACGCAAATGACTTCCCGAAGTCCATATTTTTTTTCAATTCTTGCTTCTATATTCACGAGAGGATGATTTGAGCCGTCATGAATTTTAATTTCAACAATTCCCAATTCTCTTGCTTTTGATAAATATTTTGAGATCAGCGACCGGCTTACACCGAACACTTTTGCGATTTCTGATTGTGTAGCTCCTTCCGTATAATACATATGAGAAATTTTCACAAGCAGCCTTCTATCTTCCAATAATTCCCCACTTCTTTCTATAAAATCTAGGTTCGTATTAAATTATAATGGTAACAGAAAGAAAATTGTTATTTTTCAAAGCGAATTTCTTTTCCAACTTCGATATGTGGGAAAGTAAAAGGCTCGACAAAAACAGCTCCTGGAAGCACATGTTCATTTGGTTTGGAAAAATAGATCGAAATATGGCCTAATTCCTTTAAATTTTTGTTTGCTGCCGAGCCGACTGCTGTGATGAAATATTCTTGATCGCCCCATATAATTTTTCCGCCCTCAACAAGCGGCTCATCCGACACATCGCCTTCAAATTCATGAATAACAGATACTTCTCTAAGCTCTTGAGGAGCATTAGGTCCAAAGAGAATTAAAACTTTTTCTTCTTCAAATGATGGGACTAGAGTACCGATTTCACGAATAATCGTTTTCGACATCTTATGATCCTCCTTGAAATCCTATTCATTATTGATACATGCCGATGCTTGCGGCATATGCGATTAAAACTGCAAGAACTCCTGTGATTAAACGGCTGTACAATACAGCTGGCACACCGTATTGAATCGTTTCTGGCTTCGCTTCTCCAAGAGACAAACCGACAGGGACAAAATCCGCACCCACTTGGCCATTAATGGCAAATAGAGCCGGCAAAGCAAATTGAGGCGGAATGTTGCCCGCTGCAATTTGGCTTCCAATTAATACCCCAATGACTTGCGCAATAACAGCTCCAGGACCTAACACCGGTGACAGAATCGGGATTGTACATACGATAACGATGACGATCAATCCCCATAAAGAACTGGCAAGAGGAGAAAGAGTATTAGCGATCAAATCACCGATTCCCGTATAATTAATTATACCTATTAACATACTAACAAAAGCCATAAATGGAATAATATTTTTAATCAGCATATCAACAGAATCGCGTCCCGCCTGATAAAAAGTACCAGTTACTTTTCCTATTCCTCTTGAAAACTTCATTAATATATTTTCATTGTTTTCACGGTGTTCCTTTTTTACTTGTTCGTATTGAGCTTTAAATGCTTCCTTATCATTCACATTGAATTTTGGACTGTCTTCTTGCTGCTCCGTTTCCGAAGCATCCGTCTGAATGTTTTGTTCTTCTGCTTCGTCCGCAAGATAAATATCCTTCACAGTAACACCCGATACAAAAATATCTTCTGTAATGTGTTTCGCCAATGGACCAGAAGGTGAAGAAGGAAGAATATCAACGGTCGGGATTCTTTTCATTGGATACAAACCAATTCTGGCTGTTCCGCCGCAGTCAATCACGACACACATCATTTCATCTTCCGGAACTGAATTTTTAAAACCATCTACAGCTTCAGTGCCTGTTAATTCTGCTATTCTCGCTGCTACAGGATGGATGCCGCCGCCTGTAATGGATACAACTTTTTGTTTCTTTCCTTTCGGTTCAATGCGCAAGCCTTTTCCCCAGCCGCCAGAACCTTTTGCAACAAAAACAGCTCGTTTTGACATATGTTCTCCTCCTCTTTAAAATTTGAACTCGCTTTCATCTTTGTCCAAAATTTAAGATTTCGCTTCCATTCTGCGCGCCAAAAATTTTGTTATATATTCCGTAATAATTCCCCGCAATAAAATAACTACGATCCCTACGAGAAAATAACGAACAGCAAGCTCTGACATAGAATAGCCCGCTTCTTTTATTCCGTTGGCAATTCCTAAATAGACAAATAATTCTCCTGCGTTTGCATACGGGAACAACGCCGTCACCGGATGAACAAACGATACAGCTGAATCATAAAACGCCGGCTTTTGTTTTTCTGGCAAAAAGCGTCCGAACGTATAACACATCGGGTTTGTTAACAGCAATACTGATAATATCGGCATGACAGTATATCGTAACAGCATATACTTCGAAGCAAATTGTATCGCTCTATTGACCCGCTCTTCACCAATAAATTTAATAACTGCATAAGTAAATGTAAGCAAAACAACCAAAGTCGGGATAATGCCTGTAAACATACCCATAAACGTTTCTCCGCCAGCCTGGAACATTCCGATAAAATGTTCACCAATCCATTTCAACCATTCCATCTTTCACTTCTCCTTTCAGCACATTTTATATTGAAAGCTTTTTCTTTGAAATGGAAACGATAGCATTTTCGGCCGCCATCGATAAAGCCGCCAAAAATGAAGGGATTTGCCTCTTTTTTCCTGCAGCATTTTCTGTGAATTCATGGTGATCATCCAAAATTTTGGCTACATGATGGCCAATGTATTTTTCATATTTTTTAAACTTTGAGAAAACTGAAATACCTTTTAGAATATAGCAATCTTCTATAACATAATCCTTGTTCACTACAATCATTGCCATAGCGCCGGAACTAAATTTTCGCCGATTCATGCCTGTGTACAAAAAATACCCTTCTTTACCCTTGTAACGGCTTACAATTTTGTCGACATATTTTTTATAATGTCTGACTTGTATAATTGTCGCCACATATTGAACTAGCAAAATCATGGTTAAAATGATAGCAAGCTTCAAAAAGAATCACCCCCTTTGCTCTGCACAAATGCATTTTTTAGTTAGAAAATAGATGATCTTGAAGAGATCTTAATTTCCAAACGGTTGTGGATGGATCTAGCTCAACATCATCTAATGTTAAAAATTGACCTTGTTTAATGGAACGTTTTGCAACAATGTTTCCACTGATTAAACCGATTGGGATGTGTGAATTTTTCTTCATCTCTTGATGAGTTTCAAGCACGCCTCTTACTGAGTAGCCGCCGATGCCATCAATGGCTTCTCCTGCTTGAATATCGCGCTTGGCAACAGCGACTGTTTCTGAAACTGGCGCCCCTAATGGATGAATCGATGTATCGTGTTGCAATACTGCTTTTGCAATCGTAATAGGAGTTTCTAAACTTGCTAGATGATAAGGCCGGTAAAGAACGTAATGAGGACCTTTGCCAACTTTCAAATATCTTAATTCTGCATCTACAGGTTCTAATTCGCTTTTCACAATGACAAACACGCCCGGTGCTAATCCGTTTACATATTCAACTACTCCGAATTGACTTAAAACACCGCCGTTTTCTTGTAAATTCAACTTGTCGGCAACCGTTTCCAAATTTGCTTCCACGCCGTGCATACCAACTTTATCTGGAATGAGGCCTGTAGCGTTGCTTAATAAATTCATTTCAGCCATTGTTTTTGTGCCGTCTTGGAACGCTGCAAGCATATGGGCGCTCATATGTTTTTGAGCAGCTTCTTCCTTGCATGTATCCGGATTGGCGTTTGGTATGAACGGGTTGTTTTTCCCTTTCCCAGCAACAAGCACTTCAAGACCCATTGTCTTCGCAAACTCATACAGTTCAAGCGTTGCTGCCGGTTCATCTCCCGCAGATCCTGTATAAACTAATCCGGCTGATGTAAACAAATTGTGCATAATTGATCCGATTGTTATATCTACTTCAACGTTAAGCAGCACTAAATGTTTTCTAGATCTTAATGCTTCCAGTGAAATGTTTGCACCAACTTCAGGAACCCCTGTAGCATCTACAATGACTTCTACTTCATCAGATTGAATCACTTTTCGGTAATCACTGCTGACAAGAACAGGATGTTTTTTCGTTAATTTCGATTGATAATAGCTGCTGGCTCTTTCTGCCGCTTCAATATTGACATCACAAATCCCTCTGACTTCCATGCCAGGTATGCGTGAGATTTGGGAAATCAGGCCGAATCCCATTTGCCCTGCACCAACAACACCTACTTTAATTGGCTGGCCGTCACGTTCCCGTGAAAGCAACTCTTGATAAATAGACATGTTTCCAGCTCCTTCTAGGCAATTTTTTGTCGTATGTGCATGTACCCTGTAACATTTGTTACGACTTATAGCATTTGTTAATCGTTTGTAATCCTTATTATATTCCAGATGTTTAAAAAGTCAATAAATTCTTGAAAGTATTTTTCAAACTTTTTATACTTTGAAATACATATTAAAATTTGGTTATAATGATTTAAATCGTTGAGATGTTTTATCAATTGTTGGCGTTAGAAACATTTTTATAGAAGGAAATGAATGCAGCTTTGAATAATATACTTAGTGTAGAGAAGGATTTTGGAGAATTCATCCTTCATAAAAAGAGGTGAAGAACGTGGAAATTAAAGAAATGGAAGCAACGTTATTTTGTATTCATTGCAATGAGGAACAAGATCACATCATTACTTACATTAACGATAAAATTTCAAGGATAGAATGTGCAAACTGCCATCACACAGTTGAAATAAAAATTGATTTATTAAACGAATTTTACCATGAGGTGTATGAAAAAATTGTTCATAAACCGGCTGAGATTACAGAGGAATACCGGAATGACCTCAGTAAATTTTTGCTTTCCCTTCCGATCCGGATCATAAAAAAGCCTTACAGCATTTATAAATATATGAAGCAGACACGAGATGTTTTCAAAACATTTAAAGAGAAGCAAAAACGGAAGAAATAGCTGAAGCTTCTGGAGATTTTGTTAATAATATCAAAATGAAAGCTGCGATTCTGACGGGTGAACATAAAATGAAAGTGATGAAACAAGTGTCATATAGCATTCGCAGCTTCCATCATCTCAGAAATAAAGTGTTATTGCTCACTGATCCAATTTTTATACATATAAAAATAAAAAACAGGGGCACTTCGCATCAAGTGCACCCCAATTAAAAATAGGCCGAAATAAGAAAGTAATTTTTTTAATGTTTGTTGTGCCTTCATCATTCGTGTGATTGATTATGTTACCTTACTTTATAAGGAATGATTATTAATGAAGCATATTTTTTATGTGAGACTAGTTTTTTTGTAACAGGAAGTTTTATGTTATTTATGCATCGATTAATGGCTGAAGCAGTGAGATTTAGTCTAGGTATTGAGCATACCGCCCAGGAAACCGCTGCCAATTAAATTTGCAGCTACGCCTGCCGCAAACCCCGACCCCAATGCCGGCTTATCCGCAATCGAGTAGGCCATATATGCCGCAAGAATTGGAACCATTAAAGTCCCTAATAATGTTCCGCCCAACTGTCTTAACAGCCAAAGCCATGACCCTTCTGTATCATAAACTTCCTGAAGACCAAAAGCCTGGGAGATCAATACAGCAGCTGCCAGAGTCATACCTCCAGCGACAATAACCGGAATGATGTAAGAAATTCCTGTTAAGATGGAATCCTTTATTTCAGTTTTAAAGCTTTTTTTCTCGTTTTCTTCTGTCCCATGTGAAGAGTTAACCGAACCAGCATATTCCTTTTTCTCGACATTTTCAGATTTCTCTAATGCTTGCGTGATAATCGCTTTTGCATTTTTCAGCGGTGCGGCCACAGAGGTTTTCACTTTGGGAAGATGACTGTATCTTTCTTCATTTTTTACCGCCACATCAGCCGCAAAAATAACAGCATCGGCTTTTCTTAATAACTGTGTAGTATGGCGGTCTTCAATGCCGTTCGCTCCTTGCTTTTCAACGAAAATATCAACTCCAAGCTCTTTACCTGCATTTACTAACGCCTCTGCCGCCATATAAGTATGGGCAATGCCAGCCGGACAAGCGGTAACTGCTAAAATTGTTTTATTCATTTTATTGGCTGCTTCAGCATTTTCTTCTTGAAATTGATGATCTAAATGATAAAATAACTCATAATTGGTTTTCGATTTCAATAAACGGTTTTTGTACTCTTCATTTGATAACCTTTTCACAAGTTCTGATAATAACGACAGGTGTGTTGAACCGCTTTCATTTTCAGGAATAGCAAGCAATACAACCAAAGTCACTTCATTATTTGGATCAATGCTTTCCCAGTTAATGATCGGTTTTTTTAGAGTTGCTACGGCAAATGCTGCTTCTTTTACTGCTGCCGACTTACCATGCGGAATCGCCAGTCCGCCTTCAAAGCCTGTCGGGGATAAACTCTCTCTTTCCATGACAGCCTGGTAAAAATCTTTTTCCGAATACAGCTTCCCTGCTTCATATAATTTTTTAATTAAAAAATTGATAACTTCATCTTTCGAAGCAAAGGATTGATTCGTACTAATTAAATCAGGTGATGTCGCAGATACTAATTGCATAAAATCAATCTCCTTTACTTATCAATTGCTGTAACTTTAGCCTTATCGTAGCATAAAAAAAAAGAAGAAGAGATTTCTTCTTATTTTTACACAGTTATTCTTTAATAGAGCGCTTTCATGTGTATTTATACACATCCGCACGTTTCTTTCCAGAAGTATTCTGACAAAGTACGCAAAACAATCATTGGAGATGTTTTATCAGTGACATTGTAGCCGTTCAGCAATTTCTTAGGAGCATGACAATATAGATTGACATCTGCTAATTTCTGAAGAGAATTACGATAAAAATGAGTAAGCGATATGACACAAATTGATTTCATCTTGCCTAGCTCTGCCATTTCCAACACTTGAGGAGTTTCTCCTGATAAACTAATAAGGAAAAGAATATCTCCACTTTTAAGCCGGTTGATCCCATGCCTGATTTCATGAGGATGAATAGAATAATCGGATTGTTTTCCGGCAACCTTCAAGTTTTTGACCATCATTTCACAAAAAATCACTGAATCTCCTACACCAAAAAATAAAATATTTTTTGCTTCACGTAACAACCTTGTTACAAGTTTAATCTTATCCATATCCATTAAATCAAACGTTTTTTGTACAGTTGTATATAAGCTGTTTTCTACCATATCCTGTCCTTTTAGCTCTGTATGCAATTCTTCCTTAAGACTGTTTTTAAGATGGGAATACCCATCATATCCTAGTTTTTTGCAGAGTCTTGTAATGGTATTTGGAACTGTATATAAAGACGCAGCAAGTGATTGAATAGACATCGTAACAACAAGCTTTTTATTATTCACAATATATTCGATGATTTGATCATCTGTATCATTCAACTTATATTCAAATTTTTGAGCACGCTCTTCTAAGAACATTCTGAAAATCACCTCTATAAATCTTTGCTGACACAGATCCGATTGCTCTAATTATATCAAATTTGAAGTCGATAAAAGCGTATACAATTGCTGCAAGCTATATGTTTTTTCCTAAATGAACACAAACTTTCTCATCTCTACAAAAAAATAGCAGCACAAACCATGGCCGTGGTCTGCACTACTATTGTTAGTAGGTTTTTTCAACCCTTTTGTTTATGGACTGCCGTTATCCGTTGATTGCTTTTCAGATTGTGATTTTCCGTTCGGATTGGTTGTGCCAGCTCCTTTTCCTGGACCATTATTACTGCTTGATCCACTGTCATTCCCGTTGCTATTCGAGCCGCCGTTTCCGTTATTATTTGATCCGTCAGTTCCGTTATTTCCTCCTGGTGGTTTTTGGCCATTTCCTTGGTCGCTGCCGTTGTTAGCTGGCGGTTGTGGCTGCGGCTGTTCATTGGCAGGAGGCTGATTTGGCTGCTCTATTTCTTTATTATCTTCAGGCTGCTCTTTGTTGTCCTCAGAATTTTCTTGCTGCTCTTTATCCATGTCATTTTGATTGTTCTCTTCTTTTGGCTCCTGATTTTCCTTTTCTTGTTTTTGCTCCTGTTCATTATCTTTTACTTGATCCTGTTTTTGATCCTCTTTTTTATCCTTTTCTTTTTGTTTTGGAATTGCTGGGATTGGAGTTCCCCTTACAAATAATTCAGTTCGGCCGCCAACCACTCTTTCGACGACGCTGTCCGGTTTTTCAAAATCAGGTGTTTCTATTTTTTCAGAAACGTGAGACATGATTTCTTTAAAAATAAGTCTTGAAATCTTCGCCTTCTCGTTTGTCACATACGTTTCCTGAGTCGTCTGGTCGTATCCCGTCCAAACCGCAGCCGCATAACGAGTCGTGTAGCCGACAAACCAGGCATCAGATGTTCCATCTCCTCGTATATTTTCCGGCAAGTTGGTTGTTCCTGTTTTTCCTGCTAGCGGAAGTCCTGGGATGTTCGCCAGTCGCCCTGTTCCTTCTTTCACGACGGTTTTCAACATATCGGTCATCATGTAGGCGGTATAGTCGCTCATCGCCTTCACCGGTTTGGAAGAAAGATCGATTTCTTTACCGTTTGGATACACTACTTTCCTTACCGTAAAAGGCTTATGATAAACGCCCTCATTTCCAAAAGCGGCATACGCCCCAGCCAATTGAAGCGGGGACACACCTTTATTAAAGCCTCCGATCGCATATGAAGGATAGATCTGATCGAGCGGGATTCCGAGTTTTTCCGCAAATTCTTTTGCCCGGTCTTCCCCTACCTCCAAAAATGCTTTTACAGCCGGTATATTGTAAGACCATTGTAGCGCCTTTCGCATCGATATACTGCCGCGATATTGACCGTCCCAGTTTTTGATTTCTTTGCCATGGATGGTGAGCGGCTCGTCAATGAACTGTTTATATGTAGACCATTTGAAATGTTCGATTCCCGGGCCGTAATCCAAGATCGGCTTAATCGTCGAACCTGGCTGTCTTTTCGTTTGTGTTGCGTAGTTAAAACCTCTTTGTATTTCTTGATCTGAGTTGCGGTTTCCGCCAATTGCCCTGACGGCACCAGTCTGTGTATCAAGTAGCACGACTCCTGCCCGGAACTGATCGTCTGGATAATAAATGTATTGATCAGTTGTCAGCACTTTTTCTGTAAATTTTTGAGCTTCCGGATCAAGGGTTGTATAAATTTTTAAACCGCCCGTATAGATATCCTTTTCCGATATTCCGGCATCAACAATATCTTTGATGACTTGATCGATAAACGCTTGATATTTCGGCCCTTCTTTTTTCTTCTTTAATAATTTCTCAACCGGGATCGCTTTCGCATCTTGCTCTTCTTTTTCGGTAATAAAACCATGCTTCCTCATTAACGACAATACTATATTTCTTCTTTTTTCAGCTAAATCCGGATTTTTAAATGGATCATATTCGCTCGGTCTTTGCGGCAGCCCCGCCAACAGCGCCGCTTCACTAATCGTCAGCTTTTTCACGGATTTGTTAAAATATGTTTCTGCCGCTGTCGCAACCCCATATGCTCCTTGACCGAAATACACTTTATTTAAATACATTTCAAGAATGTCTTCTTTTGAGTAGCGTCGTTCCAACTGAACAGCCAAGTAAGCTTCTTGTATTTTTCGCTTGAGCGTTTTTTCAGGCGTTAAGAATGAATTTTTGACTACCTGCTGGGTAATCGTACTTCCGCCTTCAGCGCCGAATCCTTCTTTTACATTCGCAACGGTTGCACCTGCGATTCGTTTAAAATCGATTCCATTATGCTCAAAAAACCGCACATCTTCTGTTGCGATAAACGCATTTTGTACATTTTTCGGTATATTTTCGATTTTGATGATTTTCCGATGTTCGCTTCCTGAAATATCTCGCACTTTTTCATTATACATATCATAAACGGTTGAGGATAACGGATCTTTCAGTAATTTCGGGTCTAGTGCAGGGGCGCTTATAATGTAAGACAATACCACGATACCGCCCGCAGTCATCATTACGATAATCGCAAGAATAAAGGCTGTCATGATTTTTATGAGCGGAGATTTTTTAGAAGCTGATTTCTTTTTTTGACGTTTCTCCATACGCGTCTGATATTGATCTCCCATTTCCGTCTCCTCCTAACCTGTATAGAAGGTAATCTATAAATAATACATGATTAAGATTATACGGATGTCGAGAAGATTTTTGTGGTGGAATTTGTCGGCAACAGACAATTTTTTTTACAAAAAAATTATAACACTTATTTGAACTACTCTTAAAATAAAACACTTTTTAGAATAGTACCCCTGTTTTGAAAAAGATTTGCGGACCTTCATAACATTCCTCTTCATTTAGTAAGTGTTTTATCGAACAGATCGTAATAAGTTCCTACTAAATAGAGGAAGAATCGACCTTATCTTCTCCGTAAATATCTTCGAAGTTCAAGAGTATTGCTATTAACCATAAATTGTAACAGTTTTATAGCAATGAGTTTTTTCATTATTCTTTGATGAATCGAAAGAATATTATATACTAGAAACATATTTATTTTTTTACTTAAACGCAGAAAAGCGTAAAACCTGAAAAGCGATTAAGTAAAAAAGTATGCTGCCAGTTATTCTAGTATATTTTTCATAATGGACAGAAAGGCATGAACACCATGGAAAAAGATCAAACATTAAAAAAAGGGTTATTACCTCGACATGTTCAGTTTATTGCGCTAGCAGGCATGATTGGAACAGGAATTTTTAAAGGGAGCTCAGATACATTAAATATTGCCGGCCCAAGTGTTGTAATAGCTTACTTATTAGGAGGCCTTTTATTATTTATTGTCATGACGGCACTGGCTGAGATGGCGATTGTTTATCCGAACTTAAACGTTCAGCATCTTGTTTATAAAGCTTTTGGCTTCCATATATCCTTTATTGTAGGATGGCTTTATTGGATCAATTGGATTGTTGTCACCGTTGTTGAAATTTTAGCAGCAGGAAGCTTTCTGAAATATTGGTTTCCAACCGTACCGTTATGGCTTTTAAGCCTCCTTTGTATGGTTTTAATCATTGGAATGAATTTGTTTCAAGTAAAGTACTATGGTGAAATTGAGTTTTGGTTTGCAGGAATTAAAATTTTCGCATTAATCGCTTTCATTTTATTAGGCTTTGGCATTTTGTTTGGAATTATTCCGAGCAATATTGATGATCCTTTTTCTAACTACACGGCACACGGCGGGTTCTTTCCTTATGGAATTGGAGGAATGTTAAGCGCCTTTTTAGTTGTCATGTTTTCATACGGCGGGGCTGAGTTAATCGGTGTTGCGGTCACAGAAACAAAAGATGCAGAAAAGGTTTTGCCAAAAGTCATTAAAGGAACGATGTGGAGAGTTATTCTCTTTTATATGCTTCCTATTCTTATTATTTGTGGTTTAATGCCGTGGAATCAAGTGACAGGGGAAGACAGTCCATTTGTCCAAGTATTGAGCATCACAGGTCTTCCTGGAGCCGCTCATATTATGAATTTTGTCCTTATTACTGCTGTTTTATCAGCGGCGAACTCAGGGATTTACGCAACTTCCAGAACATTATATTCCATGGCTCAAAGCGGTGAAGCGCCAAAAAGATTTTTAAAGATTTCCAAACAAGGAATACCGATCAACTGTATTACCGTTACGGCTATCTGTATTTTATTTGGGGTATTTTTAGCTTATATGACTCCAGACCGAGTCATCAGCTATTTAATGACGATACCTGGTTTTACGATTATTTTATTATGGACAAGCATTTGTCTGGCTCAGCTAAAGCTTCGTTCTCAGTATAAGGAGAAACCATATTTCCAAGTAAAATGGTTCCCATACACAACGATAGTAGCCACCGTTTCATTATTGGTCATCTTTTTCTCTTTTATCTTTAATAAGAAAAATATGATCGGTTCTACTGTTTGCCTTGTCATCTTAGCACTGCTCACCATATTTTCTTTTATGAATAAAAACAGAAAAGAAAAAAGCGATAAAAATAACAAGGATATGGTAGAAAGTCCGTAAAATAAGGACATTAAAAGACTCATTCGTAACTCTGTCAAAAAAATGCAGTGTCTTGAAAAATGCACATGATAACAAATTTTAGGGGGGAAACCTTCCCCTGTCAGACAGTCGATTATAAACGGCTTTAGCCCTTTAGAACACAGGGCTAAAGCCGTTTTTATGATAGTTTTCCCACCGGAAGACGGGAATTGGAAACATTATGATAGGTCAAGATAACAGATTATTTTTTCAACTTCTCGGAAACAAGATATGCTACGAGCACGTATCGTTCCGGCGCGGAGCCGATAAAATGAAACGGATAACATGTACTGACAGTTAACGTGGGCCTCGGTTTCGGAACGATCACGGTCCGGTCGTCTTTATCAACGATCCGAACCTTATAGATTTTATAAGTAAATTCTCCAGCTGAAGTTGTGACGATTAACTCGTCTCCTTTTCCTACTTCCCCTAGCCTACGAAACACGGTGTCGCGATGACCGGAAAGAACCGAATTGTCTGCCTCTCCTGGCAATACGCTTCCTGCAAAATGACCGACCCCTTTTTCAAGCTCTTCTTCGTTCGTTCCATGGTATATCGGAAGTACTGCATTTAGTTTTGGAATAAACAGCTCTCCTATTTGCTCCCCAATTTTAGGTCGTGTCGGATATAAAACCTTTTCTGCCTTCATATTTTTTTCTGGGGCCGGCTGTGCAGCTTCCGCCTTCTGTTTCGTTTCAGAATGGGTCATAGGCAGTAGCATTCCTTTGAAAAGTTTATAGCTATTTGCGGCTGAAAACCATAGGCCGGCTAATATAATCATTGATGCAAAGAAAAGAAGAAACAACCGCTTGTTTCGGCTGCTTCTTTTTGTAGTTTCCAGCATATTAAACCTTCCTTGCTTGCCTAAAAATTAAAAATCCCGCTAAAACAATGAACAATCCTACAATAGCATTCATGCCATAGCCGGAATCTGTTTTCGGCAATTTTGCACCTTTTACTGTTTTATGCTCATTGTCCTTTACAGCTTTTAGCTTTTTTTCTATTTTTTGCGAAACGTTTTTCTCTTGTTTCACACTTTTGGCTTCTTGAGCGCCGTGACGAATCGTTTGCCCAGTTCGATGTAACGTATCTGAATCAACGATTTCTCCGGTAATGAGGAGATCAGCCAAAAATTCTCCACTTTCACTGTATATGTTGATTTTCAATTTTGCATTGATCAATTCTTTCAAGTTAAATAGATCAAACAGCGAAAGCTCCTTTTCAGACCCATCTTTTACAAGGGAAAATGTAACTTTAATTTTAAAAATACGTTGAAAATCTTTAAAAATCGAAATTAACTCCTCGATTTGGCTCTTCGTAAGCTCTGTCGCTTCATCAAACCCTTCAAAAGCCATCATCCGATCCGCCAAGTCCAACAAAGCTATAATTGTCTCTTCTTTCATAAGATGCTCTTCAATTGATCGCAAATGGTTCTTTAACCGCTCGATTTCTTCTTTTGTCAATCCGTATTCCTGCTCAAAAACCGTTAATAAATCGTAAAGGAGCTCGTCTTCTACACCAGCATCCCATTCTTCACTTAAAAATGTTATAACATCCTCTTCCAAATCATCTAGAAAAACGTAATCCTCCAATTTTTTTCCGTGTTCTTGAAGCAGCTGGCGCAACTCCTTTTCATTTAAATCATATTCATCATAAATATAGGATAAATTGCTTAAATCCTTTTTAATAACTTCTCCTAAAAATCTTTCTAAACTTTTAACGGTTTTAAAGTCTTCCAGTTTTCTCTCATATAAACTCAAAGATCTATTAATATGGTCAATCGTCACAGGAAATCCTCTAATACTACTAATTTTCGCCAAATAGTCTTGCAAATTTTTATCAAAATTTGGATCACGCTCTATGTAAAGCATGACGGCATCATACAAATTTTCTACAAACACATACTCATCTAGATCTTCACCGTGTTCTTGAAGCAGCTGGCGTAAACTGGCTTCATTTAAATTAAATTCGTCATATATTTCGGTTAAATTGCTTAAATCTTTTTGAATGACCTCTCCTAAAAAATCACGAAGTTCTTCAACAGAATCAAAATTTTCGATCTTTTCTTCATATTGAGCTAACGAAAATTCGATATGTTCTCTTGTAACTTTGAAACCTCTTTGTTTACTTACTTCCTCTAAATATTGATTCAGTTCTTTCTCAAAAGATGCTTGTTGTGCAGCTGATGACGGCTTTGGCATCACTCCTATCCACAAAATAAAAGCTAGTAATATGAATCCCCATTTTTTCATCATAATCCTCTTTTCCTCTTTTTTTATATCTCTTGAGAAAATTATAAATAGGAATAACGAATCAATCAACAAAATTTTTACAATTTTTACAAAAATTTTTACATGCACAAAAAAAGCGACTTCTAAATTAGAAGTCGTTTTCTTCATTTTCTTCATTCAAATTTTGCAATTGCTGCAATTCTATGATTCGACTTTTATCTTTTTCAAAAAATTGAATCAGATCCCCTATTCGGTCAATAGCATCCCAGCTCAAATGGTGCTCAATTCCTTCCACGTCGCGATAGATGTTTTCTTCTTTGACGCCAATAATCCGCAAAAATTGCTCTAACAGATCATGCCGGTAGACGAGGCGTTTTCCGATTTTTTTTCCTTTCGGCGTTAAGACGAACCCTCTATATTTTTCGTAAACTAAGTAGTCATCCTTGTCGAGCTTCTGCACCATTTTTGTAACGGAAGAAGGGTGTACAGATAACGCTTCTGCTATATCCGACACTCTCGCATAGCCTTTATTTTCAATTAGCAAATATATTTGTTCAATATAGTCTTCCATACTCGGGGTTGGCATTGGTTATCCTCCATTAATATCTTCATCATACAAAGTTTACTATATAAAAGCACCATAAGACAAGCGTATGGAGGAGATCAACCGTTATGAAAGACAATTTAATAGCCGATTTTCATCCTGTCTTTTTTACAGTTTTATGCAATCGCAAATATCTCGCAATCCATCCATGTTTCGGAGAAAACAAAAAGCTTATGAAAAACACTAATCCTGTGGCAAATGCCATTGAGCCAGAAATAGAAGTGTCGACCCAAGCTGCTATATAATAGCCCGCTACAGCAGATATTACGCCAAATAATCCGCTTAATACTAGCATAATAGAAAGTCTATCTGTCCAAAGATAAGCCGAGGCAGCTGGAGTAATTAACATCGCAACGACCATAATTGCGCCGACCGCATCAAAAGAAGCAACTGTCGTGATCGATACTAAGCATAAGAATACATAATGCATGAGTAAAACAGGAATCCCTAAGCTGGCAGCAAGCGCAGGATCAAATGAAGTGATTTTCCATTCTTTATAAAAAGCGACAAGAACAAATAAAACAACAAACAAAACGAGAGCCAGCAATGCTGTAGCCTTCGGAACCTCGCCAATTAGAGGAAGTGAAATTTTATTCCAAGGTATAAAGGTGATTTCCCCCATTAAAGCATGTTGAACATCTAAATGTGCATTTCCTACAGAAGTCGCTATTAAAATAACGCCAATAGCAAACATCGTCGTAAACACAATTCCTATTGCTGCATCTTGCTGAACGTCTAAAGAATGAAGCCACTGCACTAAAAAAGCTGTCAATAGTCCTGCAAATATAGCACCAATGAGCATATGAGTTCCGCTTAATTCACGTGTAATAATAAAAGCGATGACAATTCCTAACAGAACCGTATGACTAATTGCATCAGCCATCATCGCCATTTTCCTGAGTATCAGAAATACACCTATTAAGCCGCAGGACAGCCCTACTAAAGAAGCAGTTACGATAATCCACATAGCATGATAAGTCATGGTTATTCTACCCCTTTTGTTCTTAAGGCCTTACTGGTATGAATATTCACTAATCTTTTTTGCATTTTCAATTGTAAATACTTGACCAGAATCCCTTTCTCTTTGCCAAAGAAAAGCGATAAGAAAAACAGCGCGGACGCCACAATGACGATAAAAGGTCCTGTAGGCCATCCTCTTCCCAATGCACTGATGAATGTTCCTAATGCTCCAGCCGCTCCCCCAAACAGAGCTGATATGATAATCATCCGTTGAAAAGACTGTGTCCAATAGCGGGCACTTACTGACGGGATAATCAGCAGGGCGGCAATTAAAATAACTCCTACAGCTTGAATCCCGATGACAATCGTTGTGACAAGAATCGTTGTATATAATCCGTTCATCCATTTAAGTGACAGTCCTAATCCTTTTGCAAATTCCGGATCGAAAAGATATATTTTCCATTCTTTAAATGCAATGAATACAATCAAAATAACCGCCAAAGCTAGGATTAACATTGTAGTGACATCTGATCTGACCATCGAGGCGGCCTGACCGAAAATAAAACTGTCCAAACCGCTCTGATTTCCGCCTGACGTCCGATTCACAACTGTCAGGAGCATGATTCCTAAGCCAAAAAAAATAGACAGCACCATTCCCATCGCCGTATCTGCCGAAATTCTAGTTGATGAACGTATCCATTGGATAAATGATGCTCCAATCAAAGCGCTGATGGATGCTCCAATGATCATGACAAATAAGTTTTTTTCTCCAAGTAGAAGAAAGGCGATCACAACACCGGGCAATGCTGCATGAGCTAAGGCATCGCTCATTAAGCTTTGCCGCTTCCAATAGGCTAAACAGCCCATTGTTCCTGCAGCAATCCCAAAAATCATCGTGCTAAATAACACCCATTGTGTGTTGCTATTTAATAGGATTGTGAACATGAAGACTCTCCTCTCTCAACCAGCGCAAGTCTCCTCCATAAGTTCGCGAAATATTTTCTCTAGTAAAAATTTGCTTCGTTTTTCCGTACTGAATGACGGTGCGATTTAATAAAAGAACATGGTCAAAATAATCTTCTACTGTTTGCAAATCATGGTGCACGACCATGACCGTTTTTCCTAAAGCTTTTAATTCTTTCAGCAATGTCATAATAGCGCGTTCTGTTGCTGCATCAACACCAGCCAGCGGTTCGTCCATAAAATACAAGTCGGCATTTTGCACTAATGCGCGTGCTAAAAACACACGCTGCTGTTGACCGCCAGAAAGCTGGCTTATCTGACGGTCAGCGTAATCAGCCATCCCTAATTTTTCCAAGGCCTCGAATGCTTTTTGTTTATGCAATCGGGATGGCCGCTTCAGCCATCCGATTTGCCCATATAGTCCCATAGTGACAACATCCAATGCGTTTGTTGGAAAGTCCCAATCAACCGAACCTCGCTGTGGTACATAACCGATCCTTTTTTGGACCTTGTTGAATGGCAATCCGAAAAATTTCACTGATCCCGTTAAGGAAGGGTGAAGATTTAATATTGTTTTTAAAAGCGTCGACTTTCCAGCACCGTTCGGACCGACGATTCCCACTAGCGAACCAGCCTGCACTACAAAATTCACATCGAAGAGCACTGTATTTTTTCGATAGGAAGCGGACAGATTCTCTACTTGAAGCACTGCTTCAGCCATGCTATTTTCCTCCTTCGCTTAATGCTTCATAAATCGTATTGATATTATGGCGATACATTCCTATATAAGTTCCTTCTTCTGTTCCTTCCTCACCCATTGCATCAGAGTAAAGCTCCCCGCCTAATGTAACGTTAATTCCTTCACTTTTCGCTCCTTCTATGACAGCCTTGATCGATTTTTCATTAATACTTGATTCGATAAATACGGCAGGAACTTTATACTTTTTAATAATGTCAATCGTATCATGAATATCTGTAATACCGATTTCGGAATCAGTGCTAAGTCCTTGAAGACCAACTACTTTAATGCCGTGCATTCGTCCGAAATATCCGAAAGCATCATGCGCTGTGACAAGAACTCTTTGACTTTCTGGAATGTCCGCAAGCTTTTCGGCTTCTTTTTTCAAATCAGCTAATCTAGCAAAATATTTCTTTTTATTTTCTTCAAAATAATCTGCGTCTTCCGGAGAGAATTCTTTTAATTGTTCAACCGCAGCATCCAATGCCTGCTGCCAAAGGTCCAGATCAAACCAAATATGAGGATCAACTACCCCTTTTTCATCCTTTAAAAGAGATTCTTCAGGAATGGTTTCACCGACTGCAAGAACAGGTTTTGATTCAGAGATCTTTTCAAATATTTCAACCATGTTCGCTTCCAAATGCAATCCGTTGTAAAAAATGATATCTGCTTCTTCAAGAGTTTCCATATCACTTTGAGTAGCCTTATACAAATGAGGGTCTACTGACGGCCCCATTAAACTTTTGACATTTAAACGATCGCCGCCGATTACAGACAACGGCTCGCCAATTTGTGCAATCGTTGTGACGACATTAATTTTTCCATCTTTTGATCGTTTGGATGCTTCTTGTCCAGAACTACACGCGCTTAACACCAGCAAGGCACTAATTAAGAATAAGCACCCCATTTTTTTCATAACATTTTTCATTTTTTCGCACTCTCCTTTTATTTTTATGAATTGATTTGATTTTTAAGTCAGCCCATCTCTCTAGTTTATTGGTGAACGATTTCTATTAAATATCGACAACCATTCTGGCAAATTGTGAATTCAGGAATCAAACATTGTCCGTTTTTTATAGAAAACTCCTATATGTAACCTCAATTTGTTTTTATTCCTGAGAAGAAACAAAACTGAAAAAACGCAATCAATGAATAAATACCAAAACACTTACAGACATGAATTTCATTTCGCTAGTTGATTTGTTTCAGCTTCGCCATTCAGCTTACCGTTTGGCTTAATACTTTACAGAAAGTTGCCGGCTTCATGTTGCACAAATAGGAAATTTTTCCATTCCTTCACCTACTTTTTTACCATAGTTATAAATATTGCCTAAGGGCAAACTTTATGTTAAAAAAAATTCCTTCACACATATTTATTTTATTGAGTTTAAATTTTGTTGTTATTGCATATATTTTTCCTTAATGCAAATTTAATACCATTTTTGAGAAACTGTCAAGTATAAACTATCTGAATGAACGGGAGAAATTAAAACGAAATGAAAGAACCGCATTCGTACTCAGCGGTGCAAAGAGATGAGGAACACTCGCACAAGTATCCTAATGAATGATGATCAAGGAAGGATTTGCTTGTTATTTCTAATACCGGATAACTAAGATACAATTTTCTCAACAATCATAAAGAGCCTTATTAAGATACGAATTATATATAGATCCCATCAGAGCTGTTTGTTTATCGATTTCAATATGGGACTCCTGCAATAAATTTTCTAAAGTCTCGGTCAATCTTGTTGAACCGGGAAATTCTTGATTGAAAAAGACCACGCACTTCTTCAAGTACAACGACCGTTACACAAATTTAAAAAGGGACAACAATGAAACTATTGTTATCCCTATTTTTGTTTAATATATTTTGGCGCAATCCTTTTTAGTTTGAGCAGATCCTCTGTGGTGTCAATGTCAAATCCCCATTCTGAATTTTCAAACGGTACAGCCATTAAGCTGGAATAATGTTTTTGGACAACTGATTTTCCTCCCTCATCACCTTGAATTTGCTCAAATTCATCAAATAATTCAGCATCAAACAATACAGGGTGTCCAAGCACATTATTATACTTAGGGCGGAAAATGCGGACACCTTCTTTTCGATATTGATCATAAGATTCTAGTAATTTAGTTATAACTATTGGAGGTACAAAGGGCTGGTCTGCCAAAAATACGAAGACTGCATCCGTTCGTCCCTTTAAAGCCTGAATCCCTGCTTTAAGAGAGGAAGCCATGCCGGATTCATAATCCCGATTCTCAATGATTTCTATTTCTGTTAAATCAGATGTGTGTTTGCGCAGCTCTTCGATATGTTTGCCGCCGACCAATACAATTGGTTTTAAGCCAGCTGCGGTAGCGGTGTTCACAGAGTAGCGAAATAATGGCTTCCCACCTAGAGATAATAACAGCTTAGGTTTTCCCATCCGTTTTGACATTCCGGCTGCTAAAATAATTGCTCCAACCTTTTTCAAACCATCTCTCCCCCAGACTCATTGTCACTGTCTCAATTCCTCAACCGCACCCAGCAAATACACTTCCGCTTTCTCACCTGCATTAAATCCTTTTCCCCCAGGCACTTTAACGAGACAATTGCTTTCCAGAAAGCTGGACAGAACATTAGAAGCTTGTTTCTTTGATATTTTCACTCTTAGTTCACCGGTTGGGGAAACGTACGTTAATCCTCGTAAAAACCGGGTGTGAAGCATTTGCTTCCCTTCAATTGCCTCGTCACATACAACCGTTACCCGTTTCGGCAGCGGATCCTTAGAACCGCTCATATAGCGTATAGCAGGCAGCACATAAAGATGTGCATTGACGTAAGACGAAGCTGGATTTCCTGCCAAAGCAAAAATCGGCTTATCCTGCCATACTCCGCACAAAACTGGCATTCCAGGGCGAGCTAATGTTTTCCAGAATATCACTTTCGCATTAATTTTTTCAAATACCTTTCCAAGGAAGTCATATTCGCCCATGGACACGCCTCCGCTTGTTACTAAAATGTCCACCTGCTGTAGAATCTCTAGCATCTTTTTTTCTAGCTCTTCTACTTTGTCCGGGGCAATCCCGAAATAAACCGGTTCACCTCCTGCTTGACTCACTTGACCGGCCAGCATTACGCCGTTACTGTCACGAAGCTTTCCAGGGACGATCGGCTCGTCTACGTTTAATAATTCACTTCCCGTTGAAAGAATACCAACCTTAGGCTTCGCATAAACCGCAACAGATGCAATCCCGAATGTAGCGAGCAGACCCAGTTCAATTGGTCCTAAAAGCGTCCCTTGTGTGAGGACGTCCTTCCCTTCTTCAACATCTTGTCCCTTTTTGGCAATAGCGTCGCCAATTTTAACCGATTGATAAACCAAAACGCTTTCGCTATCTTCCATTGCATTCTCAGTTTTCTCTACCATAACGACTGCGTTTGCACCTTCGGGGATAGGTGCTCCCGTCATAATGCGGCTGGCCGTACCTTGGGTAATTTTTTGTTGAGGTAAATATCCAGCGGGAATCTCTTCCAAAACCTTCAGCTTTACCGGGTCAGAAGCGCTGGCATTGATCACATCCTCCGCACGCAGAGCGTAACCGTCTACAGTGGAACGGTCAAACATAGGGACATCGTGATCAGCCCTTACCGTTTCCGCTAGATAGTACCCAAGAGCTTTAGACAGAGGTATGGTAATAACCGGAAGGGGACGTATCACAGAGAGAATAAGACGTTGTGCTTCTTCAAATGGGATAGGGGAAGAATTCGGGATATATAACATGCAATCACCACCTGTATATTTTGAAATGATCCTGCGCCTTTCATTAGTTGAAAAATACGTTCTTTTGTCCCTTCAGTCGACCGACAATTTCGTTGTTATCATAGCGATTAGCAGAAATATATGTTCTTTTCTCCCCCCGATCTGTTTTATCCTCCAATATAGTACATCTCTATCTTCTTTTTGTTCGGCATCGTTGTATTGTTAAATCTTTCTTCAGAGTAACGATCAGCTCGACGGCTCCAAACATCCTGAATGAGATTCCTAATTTCTTCATCCTTTGCCCCGCTGCGGAGCTGCGCCCGCAAATCTGTCCCTTGCGAGGCAAATAGACAGGTGTAAAGATTGCCGTCCGCTGAGAGTCGAGCTCTTGTGCACGTGGAACAAAAAGAGTCCGTTACGGAAGAAATAATGCCTATTTTCTCATTTGTGCCGCGATAGCGATAACGAGAGGCTACTTCTCCAAAATAATTGGACGGGATTGGTTCTAACGGCATTTCAGCGTTCACACGTTCGAAAATTTCTTGCTTAGATACCACTTGTGTAAGATTCCAGCCGTTGCTATTTCCTACATCCATAAATTCAATAAAGCGTAAAACATGTCCGGTCCCGCGGAAGTGACGCGCCATGGGCACAATGTCCTGATCATTGATCCCCTTTTGTACAACCATATTCACTTTCACCTTCATACCTGCCTTTGCGGCCGCTTCAATCCCTTCAAGAACTGTTTTGACGTCACAGCGGCCGCCGTTCATTTGGCGAAAAACTTTATCATCTAAGCTGTCCAAACTAACGTTGACACGGTGAAGACCAGCGTCCTTTAACGCTTTCGCATGTTTGGCAAGAAGAGAACCGTTCGTAGTCAAAGCAATGTCAGAAATACCCTCTATAGAACCGAGCATTTCAATTAACTTCGGCAGCTCTTTGCGCAGCAACGGCTCTCCCCCTGATAGGCGAATTTTCTCGACGCCAAGTGAGGCAAAAATGCGAGCCAGTCGAGTTATTTCCTCAAAACTGAGCAACTGATCATTTTTGAGAAATTGAAAATAAGGACCAAAAATCTCCGCTGGCATACAATAGCGGCAGCGAAAATTACACCGATCAGTAACTGAAATGCGCAAATCACGGAGAGGACGCTGAAGGGTATCGGTTATTTTGTTCATATTGCCCATTTTTACACTCTCCTATCATGCTAACATTATTTTGGAGAAAAAGCTTCTCATGAAAATTTCAAGTTGTTCCGAATTTTTGAAACTTTTTGATGCAGGCGTTGATGAATCAGTTCTCACTCGTTTTTTAGTTACCGCCTAAAAATATAAATGGCGGAGGATGGAGAAGACTCCATCTAAAACTCCGTCATTTGTTTCAATTTTTCAAGCAAGCTTATTTTCAAAAACGAGTGATACTCTGGTACTGTCTCCGGTACTGCTTATAAAACCTGCTGACCTTGGTTTATAAAAAGGAGATGGCCGGAAATCCTATTATATGTTTCTATCAAGTTGAAAATTATGTCTAGTCATTCTAAATCTTCAGACAATATTTTCGGTGTGCACCAGCTCCTGCTCCTCAGATCAGAGTCAAAGATAGCTTGATTAAAAGCTTTGCTTAATGTCCTTCTCAGAAAAATTGTTTTAATGTTCGAATGCTCATCATGGCAACTTCCTAATGATTTCATTATTTTACTGTTGAAAAGATATTCCATTGATCTGATTGCAGTTGATCACATAATTGAGCGAGAAATCTTCCACCGTAGGCGCCATCAATTGTACGATGATCAAATGAAGCATTTAATGTGATCATCGGCTTTATCAAAGTTTCATGACGATTCGTTAAAACAGGCTGTTCTATTATATTTCCAACTGCTAAGATGCCGGTTTCAGGAGGATTTACGATTGCCACAAACTCGTCAACTCCAACTGAGCCAAGATTGGAGATTGTGAAAGTTCCTCCACGCATTTCTTCAGGCTTCAATAAGCCTTTTCTCGCTTTTTCAACCAATTCTGTTCTTTTTTCTGCAATCTCGATTAAGGACAATTGATCTGCCTGATGGATGACGGGAACAACTAAACCGTCATCAATAGCAACCGCTAGACCAATATTAATATCTTCATGCTCCAAAATATAAGGATCTCCTTCAGAATCTATGAATGAGGCATTTACCCTCGGGAATTTCTTCAATGTTAAAGCCACCGCCTGTATGAGAAAATCATTAAATGATAAACGAACGCCTGCCGAATGTTCAATGCTTGAAACTACTGCCTGCCGCAATTGCACAATGGATGATACATCGACTCTTTTCTTGATTTGGAATTGAGGAACATTCATAAAGCTTGCGGTCATTCGCTGCGCAATCGTTTTTCTCATACTTGTAAGGTTAACCCTTTTCCCTTTAGCATGTATCGATGCTATGACTTTATTTTCTGTTTTAACACTTTGATTCACTACATTTGCAGCTGCTTCCGCCACATCTTTCAGAATCACTCTTCCCCTTGGTCCCGAGCCTTTAATTTTGGTTAGATCTACTCCGCGCTGCTTTGCAAGTCTTCTAGCTGCTGGAGAAACTCGGATTCTTTCAGTCTTTCCTGGTGAGATGTTCTCTTCTTTTACAGGATTATGATCGGAGCTGCCTTTTTGTTCGGTGGAATGTTTACCACTCGATACATATGCAAGAACAGTTCCTACTGGTACAGTTTCACCTTCATCCACAACAATTTCTTCTAACGTTCCCTCTACTTCTGATTCAACCTCAAGACTGGATTTTTCAGTTTCTACAATTAAAATTGGGTCATCTATTTTAATGGTATCACCAATTTTGACCTCCCATGAAACTATACGAGCCTCTTCCATTGATGAATCCAATTTAGGAAGTACAATTTCCTGCCGCACCTTTTTTCCTCCTTCGTCATAACACATAGATAGCATCTTTTTGTATATATAAATTGCAATTATTTATCAAAATGCTTTCAAATAATTGTTGTACTGTGCCATTACACTGTTTCCATTTGTAAATACAAAGATTTTTTTACTCCTTGAATGATATCTTTCGTTTGTGGGAGCATTTCTTTTTCTAAATTTAAGTTATATGGAACAGGAACATCTTCCGCCCCCACTCGTTGTACCGGTGCATCCAGATCATCAAAAGCCTCCTCTTGAATTCTGGCAGCAATTTCAGCTCCCCAGCCGTAAGAACGAGTCGCTTCATGCACAACAACTACTCGGTTCGTCTTTTTTACTGACTCCTTAACTGTTTCTATATCTAGAGGAACAAGAGTACGCAAATCAATTACTTCAGCATCGATTCCTTCTTTTTCTAATTCTTTTGCAGCTTCAAGCGAAAACTGTACCATTCTTGACAGCGTAACAATCGTAACATCCTTTCCAGACCTTTTAATATCCGCCTTTCCTAAAGGAATCGTGTATTCCTCTTCCGGAACTTCTCCTTTTTCGCCTCCTCTGTTTTTTTATTTCTTAATTACTCAACTTTCGCACACAGAAATATTTAAGCATTGCTTGATATAATTAGGTATAGTGGACAACCATTTATTCATTTGATTTTTAAAGATGTCCATGTTCAAAGAAACCTCGGCTTCCGCCAAAGTTTGGAAAAGGTCAATAAGTGATTGAAGGGCAGTAATAAAATCTATGTCTTTTACATCTTCGCAAAGGATGTAAAAAAGGGTGCCAATCGTCTTAGGATCCTCCTCTTTTCCCATTTGCCAAGCAATGAGAATATATCGTGTAAAAACAATGGTTGTATGGCTAATTAACATGTCGTAGGAACGTCCCTGGAATTCTTTCTCTAAATTTAAAAGGGATTCATTGCATTTGAAGAAGACTTCAATGTCCCAACGCATGCCGTAAATACGAATGATCTCTTCATTTTCTAATGTTGTATCTGTGCTGAGAATGGCAAGCCATTCGCTCCGTTTATTACGGTTTCGTACAAATAGAATTTTTACTGGAATTCCATTGTCTAAAGTAGCATAAACGGATCCGCGAATGTCTTTTTTACCCATGTGAGGTTTTGCCAATTTGTAAAGTTGATTCAGTGTGAAACGTTCACCATTGTAAACGTATCGCTGCTTTAATTGCTTCACCATGCCAATGACAAATAACCCTTTGTTCGTAATCTTCTCAATTAAAGGCGCTTGTGTAAACCAGGAATCCATGAGAACATAGTCAGCTACAATCCCTTTTTCAAGCGCATGATCAAGTAAAGCTGAAGCCACGTCCGGTTTTGATTTCAGAGCTTCCTGGCGACGCTTATAGCCAGATGTTCGTTTATCAATATTGGGATTGATTTCTTGCAGGCGATTTTCCTTTTTCGGTGAACTTAGAAGAGCAAAATCAACGGGAATAAAAGTAAAACTATCGGTCCAGCCAAGGGTAAGCATTTGAAACCCTTTCAAGTACTGATGGGTAGAGTGATCAAAAACCTTAGCCAACAGTTCAATCGACTTACTACGGTTTCTTGAAAAGACAGAATCATCAATCACAAAAGCTGTGACACGATCTTTTGAAGTTAATGGTTGAAGCAGACGGATCATTTCACTGCTTAATGAAAGCAGAAACTTTCTCCAATGATAGGTTGGTGTATTTAAAAAGCGATAGACTGTATCCTTTCCGGGCAGATCCTGAGATCGTTTACTCATAAAAGCACGAAACCAGTTCTTATATTGGAAGACTAAAAGAAAAATCAGTTTGAAAACAGTAAGACAAGAATACCCGGAAAGTTTCGTAATATTCGCTTTTCTTAAATGATATCCAATATTTAATTCGGAAAATCCTTGTTTAATTTCTTTTGGTAATTGCGCAAAGTAGTCTTTATTCGTTATCATAGAGGTGACACCTTTCTTTTGGATTTGGTTTCGTCACCAATATTTTACCAAAAGAATAGGTGTCTTTCTTTATGTTTTAAAAAATGTCAAATGATAATTTTGTACTTCCCAAAACCATTTACATCAAGCATTTAAACAAGATTTTGGACTGCGAAAGCTGAGTTTAATAAAAAAGACCTTTTTTATGTCAATATAATTTTTATTATTTTCTATAAATTCTAAATGAAGTTACTATTATTAAATTTCTTGCTTAATTCAGGCAACCAACCATTAGGAGAGATGAGTACGTCAAATTGTGCAGGATCAAATAGAATATGGTGATAAGACAAAAATCTTAAAGATGGAAAATATCATGCAATTTGTTTTAGAAATTTTTCCCATCCACTTTTCAAAGACATAAAAATAAGAGTATGATAACGTTCCGTTAAAAAAATAAAGTTGTTTTCCCATTTTCCTTACCAATATAACTTTTACATTTTATTCGGCTTTCTTCTGTGAATCTTTAAATTTATTAAATTTGTTGCTAATAACTGGGCTTTTGCTTTATTATTTGAAATAGATGTTGCTTATACCAATTTAATACAGTGATCTCAACAATTGGGCTTTCAAATTTTTGGGTATTTTTGGAAGAATGGTATTTTATCCTTTTGTGTAAGAAGAATATGGACGGAACAGGCAAGGTGGCAGCCGATTTGAACTTTGCAACTATCTAAAAAAGAATTGGCGTGCTTTCATATTTCAGCTTTAACTTTACGTGATAAAGCATTGGGCATCTGCTCAATGCTCTATTGTTTGTTCATTTTACGCAGAGTGGTGAAAAGGTTATGGAATTTGTACTGATTGTATTGCCGGCTTTTATCATTTTTGCAGTCGGATATGTAGGGCAAAAAACAATTGGCTTTGACATTAAATCTATTTCGGTCATGACGACATACTTAATGTATCCGTTTCTTGTCTTCCGGACATTTTATACAAACAAAATTACACTTGATTATTTTTATATTCTTATATTTTGCTTGCTTTTATGTTTCATATTAATGGTTATCGTAAAAATTGTAAGTAAATTAAAAAAATTGCCGCAATCGATAGAGTCTGCCATGATGTTATCAGCTGTTTTCATGAATAGCGGCAACTATGGGGCCCCAATTATATTGTTTGTTTTTGGTCAAACTGCTTTTGATTATGCAGTCATCATGATGGTTATCCAGTCCTTTTTAATGAATACGATCGGTCTTTACTACGCTGCCATTGGCAGCAAAGAAGACAGCAGCATAAAAAGCGCCCTTATGAAAATAGTGAAAATGCCCGTTTTATATGGTTCAGCTGCCGGCATTTTGCTTCAAATCCTGCATGTTCCGGTGCCTGATTTCATCATGCAGCCTGTCGGTTTGATTGCCGATGCAACGATTCCGACCATTATGGTCATTCTCGGAATGCAGCTCGCCAACATCCAGCTAAAAAGTGTGAAAGCTGGCGACGTCGCTTCCATCTTTATCATTCGCATGATCATATCGCCTATTATTTCAATTGGTATTATTCTTTGTCTTCCGCTTGAAGACTTGCTTGCAAAAATTTTAATCATTCTAGCATCTATGCCTACTGCAGCCAACACGACAATGTTTGCTGTTCAATTTCAAACAGAACCAGATTTAGTTTCATTCAGCACATTAACCACGACGCTGGCCAGCATTGCTACAGTGCCGCTCTTGCTTGCGCTGCTCTCTTAAAAAAGAAACGAGCGAGCAGCATTACATGAACGGCAGCTCAAATGCGTCAAATGTGTCACATCTCTTTCATCATATTTTGCAAAATGTCCACCAGCTTTTCGATACCGACTTGCAAATCATGCTCGCTCAAATAAGAATAGCTGATGCGAATATAATGTTGTTTCGGTTCATGAAGAAAACAGGCGCTTCCGGGCAAATAAGAAATCTTATTTTTCCGAGCTGCTTCTTGCAATTTTATTGGCTGAATCATGGATGGAAGTTTAATCCAGGCATTCAATCCGCCTTTTGGTTTATAAATCATTACTTCCTCTAAATTTTTGAATGCGTCAAGAACCGTATTTCTTCTTAATTCAAGCGCAATTTTTAGTTTTTCCATATGATTTTTCATCCGCTCCGTCCGCAAAATGGGAAGCAGCGCTTTTTGCGGTAAGAGCGGGCTTCCGATATCCATCGTCGCTTTCGTGCCGTACAGCCAGTCGAATAAAACCCCATCCACAATGACAGCCGCAATGCGAATGCCTGGCGCAGTTGTTTTGCTAAATCCTTTAAGGTAAATGACGTGACCGTTTTTATCAAAGAATTTTATTGGCTTTGGCACCGTAATATTGTCAAATGAAACTTCGCTGAATGAATCGTCTTCTAAAATTAAAAAATGGTACATTTCTGCTAGTTCTACCAATTGCTTGCGGCTCTTTTCCGGCATGCATGTTCCAGTAGGATTTTGAAAGGTTGGGTTTACATATAATAGTTTTGGTTGATGCACCTGCAATTTATCCTCCAATTCATCTACTTTCAATCCCTCTTCATCTACTCCAATCGATACGACTTGAAATCCTTTATTGACAAACACATCAATGGCCGCACCATAACAAGGGCTTTCAACCATCACAACATCCCCTGGACTTAACAAAGTTTGCGCCACTAAGTCAATTCCTTGCTGTGCACCGCTTGTAATGATCATTTTGTCGTGTTTAACAGATAAGTGATGGAAGTTAAATAAGTAATTGGCAATTTCATACCTTAATTCTTCATCTCCTTCAATAGGACCATATGTCGACAACACAAGGGGATGCTGCTCCAATATTTTTTTCATTTCTTGAACAAGGAAGTGAGATGGAAGCAGCCTTGGATAAACGACTGCTTGGGAAAAGTCATAAATCTCTTTTTCACGATAGGCGAGATATTGTGATCTTGTTCCATTCATCTTCATCTGATGCTGCCAGCCGAAAGATTCAGAGTGCTTTTCATATGATTTTTTCTTTCCCGCTGCAACAAAAACACCTTTACCTTGCTGAATCTGTATATATCCTTTCAATTCCAGCAGTTTGTAGGCTTTTTGCACCGTCAGAAAGCTTACATTAAGTTCATTTGCTAACGATCTTAAAGAAGGAAGCCTTTCACCGTGAAGAAGCATGCCCGATTGAATCCGTTCTTCGATTTGCCTGCTGATTTGTTCATAATATGGGGTGCCTAATTTTTTATTAATCGATAATTGCATTGTCTCCCCTCCCATTACATAAAAGACAAAAGATAAAAGCGCATAACTGTTATACAGTGCATTGTACTGTTATATACCGTTGTCGTTATAATATCAAAAAACTTAACAAAAAGGAGTTATTCGTCGTGGTTATTTTGAATTACTGTTTTATATGCTTAATTTTTGGAACAACTTTTTTAGCTATCAAAATCGGAATTGAAGCAGGGGCACCGCCGTTTTTTTCAGCGGGAATGCGTTTTTTTGCCGCTGGGGTGATTATGATGGCCGTCTTTAAAATGCGGAACTATCGATTGAAAACCGTTTTATTTTCCTCTTCGCTCGTGTTTAACGGTTTTTGCTTAACTTTTATCACTTTTGCTTCATTATATTGGGCTGAGCAATTCATCCCGTCCGGACTAGCTGCTGTATTATCTGCAACAGGCCCGATGATGGTGCTGCTCCATCAGGCAAGAGAGAATAAACAACCGATCAAAAAAGAACAATTAGCAGGGATGGCGGTTGCTTTAATAGGCGTCTTTTTGATCTCTTCACCGGGGTTCTCTTTGTCTGTCTCCGGCATGTGGGTTTTGGCTTGCTTTATGATCATATTAAGCGAATGGTTTTATGGACTTGGGACAGTTCGGGCAAAAATGTTTACAAGCAAACATCCGGATATCTCGCCGTTTCTTTCAAATGCCGTACAAATGTTTTACGGCGGCATTTTCTTATTGGCTGTATCCTTTTTAACGGGCGAACAAGGCAAATGGCTGCTGCTGGCAAGCTATGAAACGGTGTTATCACTGCTCTATTTAATCATCATCGGCTCCATCGTCGGCCACGGGCTGTATTATTGGCTTGTTTCAAAAACAAATCCGGTTTTTCCGTCAACTTGGCTTTACATTTCGCCTCTTGTCGCGCTAATCGCCGGCTACATAATATTAAATGAAATCATGAAACCCATTACGCTGATCGGCGCCTTCTTGATCTTATTTGGTGTATTTTTAACTAATCGATCAACTTTTTATGAGTATTGGAAAAAGGGAGCGCTATTTCACAGGACCGCTTCAAAAAATTTTGATTGAAAACTCTGGAATATTTTAAAAAAAGCCGTTAAATCCCTGCGACAAAAACTTTCAGTGTGCCATTTCATCCATAGCGATTTAAAAAAATGAGGCCAGCTTGCCTCTCTCATTCAGAGGACAAGCTGGCCGGATTCTTTTGCACAGCTCTCTTAATATGTTTTAAAATTACCCATTACTTGATTTTTTTCAGATCGGCCACGTTGCGGCAAATGAAAGAACGACGACTTATCTATGTGCAAAGTGGACTATTTTCAACAATAAAAAAGCTTGCAGAGAAAAAATACTTCTTTCTCCGCAAGCTGATAGGAAAGGAGAGTTCTATTTAACCCTCTTCAATCCATTAATTTTTTCTAAAAAAGTCAGTAAACGCGTTGAAAATTTCCAATCCTTGATAAGACAATAAAGAGAGAGCTGTAATTGAAAAAAATGCTGTTAATAACATACGTAACCATATCATGGTACTCATCCTCCTTTGAATGATTTGTTTATGATTCATTCAAGCAGGTGAGACCACATAATTCGATTCGTAAAAGACGGGATTTAGCAAAAACCGTCTTTTGACAGATTGCACAAAGCAATAGCAGAAATAAGTGGTGCTTAACGCTATAAAAATGTAACTGGCAATATCAAACCAAGAGTCTTTTCCTATATCTGGTCCATCAATCGGAGCAAAATTTTCTGCCAAATGATCGATGGTGCTAATTTCGTGTACAGCATTTATAGTATGACTGGAACGATCACTGGAAATGTATAAACAGGTAATACTTATAAAAATAAAAATTGTCAGGGCAACGATTTTTTTCATGTATTCACGCCCCTTTAACATCTTTTCTTCATTATATACTTGGTTTTAATATTTTAAAACAAAAATGTTTTTCTGTCTTCCCCTCTGTTTGATTATTTAACGAACAATTTCTTTTCCTCGATTCTGCCATCTGCTTTAGTTCTGTAAGATTTCACTGTTGAATCCGGGAGGCAATCCGCAGTGCCTTCAAAAAACTTCACCTGTTTCTGTACGAATTTCCGAAATGCTGTCTGTCGGCAGGTTTTATTTTTTGAGACTTATTAAACGAATCAGTGAGGAGACCAAAAAAGCAGCAGCAACAGCTAGAAGAATTTTTCCGACAAGCAATGCTGTTATTTTCAGCACGAATACTGCCAAAATCATGACTAAACTGATTGCGATCATAATGAGAGAATAAGTTTTCATATGAGGTTCATCTCCTTTAGCTGTCTGTTTTCAAGCAGAAAAAATCGGCTGCCTAATTCGGCATAAATATATCGCTGGTGACTTGTAAATAAAATGCATTGTTCCTTGAACGCTTCTTTCAGCATCATGATTGACTGCTTTTGTGAGGCCTCGTCTAATGAAGTAAAAGGTTCATCCAAAATAATCAACTCAGGTGATCTTGCTAACATACTAATAAGGAATAGTTTATATTTCATGCCTAGAGAGTAATGTTTGACCGGCTTTTGCAAAGCATGTGTCAGATCAAACTGTTCACAAAGCTCTTGGAATTTTTCTTCATATGCAGCTCTTTTTTCTTTTTTGATCCTCCAAAGTGAAAGAATAAGCTCCTTATTTTCAAATCCAGTTAATGCATCATAAACAAGTGGTTTATCAGGAATATAGGCCATTGCTTCTTTAAAACGATCTGTTCCAGGCTTATACTTTTCATTTAGTAAAATATTTCCTGAATCCGGTTGGATTAATCCCGCTATTAGCCTTAGCAAAGTTGATTTGCCGCTGCCATTTTTTCCGATGATACATGCTCGGTCTCCTGCATGTAATTGAAAAGAAACATTTTCCAGCAATGCTCCTTTTTCTGCAGTTTGTTCATACTGAAAAGCCAGTTGTGAAACTTGAAGCTTAACCATTAGAAATCCTCCAATAATCAACAAACAGTTTATAATCCAATAAAGCGAGACAATACGCCACAGCCCCTATTCTGCTTCCTTTTAGCGTAAGAAACTATTCCGTAATAAAGCAGAAATATCAAGATAAAGGGATAAGTACTTATGATTGAAAAAATTAATAGCTCCGGTATTTCAAGCACTGTGTGAGAAAAAGGTAAGTCCTACATGACAGCGGTCATATAAGTTGTGATTTCCCTATGAGAATTGTTGTAAAACAAAGTGACTGCGGTCATCTTCCATCAAGTCAACGAACCAATTCCAAACATTGATAGCTCTCTAACATAAAAATAACTGAGAAAGAAAAATTGTTTCCTAGTTGTAAATTTGGAATGCACTCATTGCGAGTATATAGCAGCGAGTTCAAAAACAAGAAATAAATCAGTCCCAGCGAGGCAATCACTTATTCAGTAATAGAAAGGATTTTAACTTTTTCAACATGGTCAATTCCTTTCTTCATTGTGTTTTTACAAACAATTAGGCAAATGGCTGAAACTATCATAAAATATAGAACAGATATGTAGTTGACAGCACCTGCCGCTTCCCTCAATACACTAATAAATAGTGATGCGAACAAGTAATAAATAAAAGGCATGACGAGAAAGTTCCTCATAAAAGCTTGGCCGTTATTTACTATGCTTTCCTCTTCTTCAGTTGTTCCAATCTCGTATTCATGAATAAAATGGAACTTGGTGATAAATGGAAACAAGTATAATTGAATAAATGGAAAAATGAAAAAAGAGATAGTTATTCCAATAAAAGGAATGATCATCCTGAGATCAGCTATTTGGAAATACGTAAGAATCATTATATTCCCTATCGTCAAAAAGAAAGATGGAATTAAATATAGGCAATAAAACAATTTCAATTTTGCCCAAAAGAATTCAGTTAACGAAAAAAATGATAGTTGGTACATCCATATGTTTCTTTTTTCGGTGCTAAAAGAAAAGAAAGAAGGAGTCAACATTCTCATTTCCATTGCTTGGTTAGCTAAAACCATCAAGTTCAATGTAAATAATAGCTGTATTTGGAGAGCCGTGTTTCCTGTCGCTGACATACATGCAGTAAAGAACCCTATATAAAAAAATGCTTCGTAAGATAAGACCATATAATTAAAAAATTCTTTTGAGAGCAGCCATCTTTTTTCACGTATGATTTGTAGATCTTTATAAATCAGTGCATTCTTCGGCAAAAAAATAGAACGTACCCAATGCAGCAGCTGTAGATAGAAGTGAAAAAAGTCACGAAATCTCTTAATCTCTCCATGATCTTCAGTTGGAATCATTTTAACAGGCAAGGAAAGTACGCCAACTAGAAGGAAAATCAGAGGCCCTAACATCCAGGGAGTCCCAATAAAATGTTCAATCTGCAAATATAAAGAGCCATCTGAAAATAAACTCTTTTGAAAGGAGTTTATTTTATTCCCATATAGATTGATCAGCTGCTGAGATAGATTGACCCAAGCTGTATCTTCAGCTGCAGCCAAAAAGGATGGAAAATTATCCTTAAATGTTTTGAAAATAGGGACTAGAAGACCTGACACAAGAACGCGCCCCAGCATAAAAAAAGCAGTTGAGACAGCGGCGAAAAATACAAAACGGACCCACCCTATTTTTTTTACTACAATGTTATGAATATAGGCACCTGCAAGTTTATTGCTCGTCATAAACAACAGAGCGCCCAGCAGCAAAATATTCAACTGCTTCATCCAGAATAAAGCATCTAATGATTCCGCAATTCGTGATTGAAATAAAATATAAACAAAAAATAGGCTGGAATTTGTAAAAATGCTCCATACCAGCTCTAAAGCAATAAATGTGATATGTATTGATTTGAACGAGACTGGAGCAGCCTGAATAAGATCCATAAACGGTGGAATATGAGTTCTTCGATAAGCTCCGGCTCCCTTAAAAATTGAATAAAGAAGAAAAAAGACAATGAAACCACTCTCCCATTGCTGGCGATATTGTTGGGAGTATAGCCATTTGTACAAAACGGATACGATGACGAAGGCAAGCAAAATATCAAGAATAAAAGAAAACATCATATACTGTTTTGAACTAAGTTTTCTTAAAAAGGGCGCTTTTTTAATAATGAATTCGATGACAGCAGAATATTGCTGTTCCATTCGAATCGATAGCATAAGTGATAATAGCTTTATTAACATTCTCTCACCTGTATTTCAAAGTATGAAAATTCTTCATCGAAAAATAGTTTGACTTTCAAGCGATAATCACTTTTCTTGATTTCCTTCTTTAGATATTAACGAATTGCTGCTTAACCTGCTGCAGCGCTCTATGAACGTCCGCTGAACCAACTGCTGTTGGAATAGAAACGATTGCAGTAATAGCTCCGCCAGCTTCAACAACGTTTAAGACAACCGCCGCTACACTTTCACGATCTGCAGTTGGAAACGCTGAAGAGAGTGAGCACAGTGCAAACGTTAAAAAGCCGACTGCTAAAGCACACTAAAAGAAAAGACAGCTTGTTTTATTTCTTTTAGCCATTAACAGTAAATTACTTACTAAAATACTTTTTATTACCACCTAAGTTTAAGATATATTCAGACCACTATCAATACATCTTTGTAAATTTTATTCACAAAACTTTCACTCAAGTTTTTAAATTTTTTTCAACACTCTAACCCACAGATCAGGCAAGTATGAACTTCTATCCTGCTTGGCTTGTTAGGGATCTGGCTTCATTAGTTGACTCTTGATCTTTTTGCCTGACATTTTCTTCACTGTTTAAAAAATAAAAAGCAGATAAACTGACAGGCAGAAATAAACCGCACAACGATAACACTGCTACTTTTTTTGACTTCATTATTCTATTTTTTGATCTATTCTAAATATATAAAATTTTAAATCTATAAAAAATGACAAAAAAGCACCCATCTCATTTGAGAGGGTACTTTCAAGCAGATTAGACCAAACTTAATCTCCATCAAGACAATCAAGTTTACACAGAACTTTGAATCTTTTATGTTATACAAGAACTGCTTCTTTTTTTATTACAGTATTTTGAAGAACGAGATTGACCGGATCTCCAACTTGAAAGCGGGAAGTATGTTGAATCAATTCATGTACCGTCCATTCTTCTTCACCTACTTGTACGATGTAATACATTTCTTTTCCTTGATATTGAACAAATTTTACCACCCCATGCGAAGAACCTTCTTTTGCTTTAGACAGCGCCCATTGATCCGGACGGACAGGATATAGACCCTTTTTTTTTAAATTAATAGATACTCCTATATCCGGCCATTTTTCATTAGGAAATGGCTTCGGAATAAACATTTTTTCCTCCCATTTACCTTGAATTAAATTGCATTTGCCTACAAAAGTTGCAACAAATTCTGTCTCCGGCCTTGTAAAAATCATTTCCGGCCGGTCAATTTGTTCAATTTTCCCATGATTCATTACGACAATTCGATCTGCCATCGCAAATGCTTCGCTTTGATCATGGGTAACATATACAATGGAAGCATTTGTGTGACGATGAATGTGTTGAATCTCCTTTCTCATTTCCATTCGAAGTTCAGCATCTAAAGCACTGAGAGGCTCATCCATTAATAAAAGACCTGGTTCTGGCGCAATTGCACGTGCTAAAGACACCCGCTGTTTTTGTCCGCCGGAAAGTTCATGAGGATATCGTTGGGCTAGCGACTCTAACCCAACCATTCGTAAAACATTTTTCACTCTCTCCTCCCTCTGCTCCTTATCAGCCTTTGGAGCAAACGAATGATGCATTAAAGGAAATTGAACATGCTCATATACTGTCATATGCGGCCATAAGGCAAACGATTGAAAAACCATCCCTATGTTCCTTTTTTCCGGCGGGAGGACGGCTTCCGCTGAAGCAACAACAGTATCATTTATCGTAATGGTTCCGCTTGTCGGTTTCATAAAACCGGCCAGTAATTTTAATAATGTAGTCTTTCCACAACCAGAAGGTCCCAAAATGGCGATAAATTCTCCATCCTTGATTGTTAAATCAATGGAATGCAAAGCTGTGACATCCCCATATGATTTTGAAATCCCATCAAGCCGAATCATTTTGTTTCAACACCTTTCGTCTCCAAACTTTTTCAAGGCTGATAAACAAAAAACTGCCGAACAAAATTCCTAAAACAATTAAACTTGAAAATGCTGTGGAATAAGTGGTATATCCAGCCTGTTCGTAGTTAAAAATAACAACTCCCACCGTTTCGGCTCCTGTAGACCATAGAAGGCTGGAAACTGTCAGTTCGGTCAAAGAGGTTAAAAAGACCAACAAGGCTCCGCCAATGATACCCGGCAAAAGAAGCGGCATGAGAATTCGCCACCATTTGACCAAAGGTTTAGCCCCTGACGTACGAGCAGCTTCTTCAATGGAAGGCTCTACCTGTGTCAGCGCCGTGTAGCTTCCCCTAACCTGTAAAATGATAAATCTTGTAATGTAGGCAATAATTAAAATCCAAATGGAGCCGTAGATACCCGGGTTCCATCCTGGCAACGGCTGCATCCATGAAAAGATCATACTGAGAGCAAAGACAGTCCCCGGCAGTGCGTAAGGTATTGTTACAAACAGCTCCACTAACTTTGTCCATCTATTTGGTGATTTATAGCGAAGATACGCAATGGCCGTTCCGACAATCAATGAGACAATTGTCGTTAAGATCGCAAGCTTCATGCTGTTGCTGATCGCTGACATCGTTTTTGGATCAGAGAATAGAATGTATCGATAGTTTTCCAGTGATAAATTTTCTAATTGAAAAGGGAGCCCGTAAGCTTTTATTAATGATGTCGTACCCATTGAAACGAACGGAACGAAACTCGTGAACAACAAAAATGCCCAAACGGCTATTTCGATCAAACGCTTCCACGTCAACGATAAATGAATGCGAGGTTCTTTATCCCGTTTGACCGTTTCAATTACACGGCTTCGCCTTAAAAGAAGCCATTGAATAGACAGTCCGATTAAAGCAATTGCTCCCAACAAAATCGATAGAACGGCCGCTCTTGCAAAGGCAGCCGGTCCAAATCCGACGACTTCTTCGTAAATATACGTACTTAGCACCCGAATGTTTGCCGGGATACCTAAAAAAGCAGGGATCCCAAAGTTATCAAGGTTTGATAAAAAAGCGAGCATTCCGCCGCTGCAAATCCCGGGCAATGCTAGCGGAAGGATGACCTTACGAATAATAGTTCCTCTTTTAGCACCGCATGTTTGTGCCGCTTGCTCAAGCTCCAGAGGAATTTTTCTAAACACTTCCACCGTTAGTAAATATACAAGCGGATAATGAGACAAACCTAAAATAAAAATGATTCCACCTATGCTATACAAGTTTGGCAGCTTCCAATCTCCTGGAAGCATATGAAGAACAGTTGCAATTGGTCCATTGCCGCTAAAAAACTGAACCCATGCAAGTGTTGTAATGTATGAAGGAATAATAAACGGAAGAAAGATAAACAGCTGCATCCATTTTTTCCCGCTAATGTTTAAATAGGCGATAACCCATGCCATCGCAATCCCTAAAATAAGTGAAACCAAAGTAGAACCGATGACGATATAAAGCGTATTTTTCACAGTGATCCATGTTTGTTCTTCTTTCAGCACTTCTGAGTAATTCGAAAATGAGACGGCACCCTCTTCTGTTAAACTTAATAAGATAAGGCGAAAAACGGGAACTATAAAAAATAAAATAATCAGTAAAAACCCGAAACCCATCCACAAGTTTTTCAATGGGGAGAAACGAGAAAACGAGGACGTGCTCCTCGTCATCCCTTTTGTTTGCTCTTTACCAGGAAACATCGTCCTCTCTCCTTTAATTATTGTTGACCAAATATTTCACCAAATTTTGCTTTATCTTCTTCACGAGATTGATAAAGCTCAGATATGTCTGCATTCAGTACGTTCAACTCATCAATCGTTTTTAATCCCTCTGGAGCATTAACGTCTTGGCGAATCGGTGTATATCCAAGTTCAGCTGCTAATTTTTGTCCTTCTTCTGATAAAACGAAATCTACGAAAGCTTTAGCTGCTTCTTCATTTTTTGTATCCTTCATAATACCGATCGGTTCAGTAATGACAGGAACGCCTTCTTTCGGATAGATGAATTCTACAGGTGAACCTTCTTTTTTGGCGCGCGCAGCGAGATAATCAACAACGATTCCGTATGGCTTTTCCCCTGAAGCAACCGATTTTAACACACCGCCATTCCCTTTCGTAACAGCCATTCCGTTTTCTTTTAAACGCTTGAAGAAATCCCATCCTAAATCGTTTTGTCTTGTAAACACTCCAAGATTGTATGCAGCTGCTCCTGAATAAAACGGGCTTGGCATAATCGCTTTTCCTTTTGCGTTGCTTTCCGTCAATACATTCCAGCTATCAGGTATGTTTTGCACACTATTTGTGTTCACTGCAAGAACAGTTGCCATCACTTTTGTGCCTGTGTACATGCCGTCACTGTCAATAAACTGACCCGGAATTTGTTCTGCTTCTTTTGATTTGTAAGAAAGTAAAAGATCGTCATTTTTTAAACTTTCAAACGTTACAGCGTCTGCAACAAGCAAAACATCTGCTTGAATGTTTCCAGCTTCTTTTTCAGCTTGTAATTTTGCAATCACTTCTTCCGTTCCTGACCGGAAAGTATTGACTTTTACATCAGGATATTTTTCATTAAAAGCTGTCACTAATCTTTGAGCATCTTCATCAGGCTGTGAAGTATAGAAATTAAGTTCCCCTGAGACTTCCTTCTTTTGTTCTGACTGCGTTTCTACATCATTGCTTGATGAGGCATTATTGCTGCTGCCACAGGCAGCTAATACAAAAAGTAATGTGAATATAGTGAAAGCGGACAACCATTTACGCATTGGAATGTTCCTCCTTACCCTCTTTTAAGAAATTTAAAGAGCATTTTCGAAACCAGCGTTCAATCTGTTCCATTTTCCGTTTGTGATGAACGGGAAACTCCACAGGTGAAACGGTAATATAACCTTCCTTTAGCTTTAAATAATCACTGTTTTCGTTAAGGTTTACTAATTGGTTTAATTCATCTTTTAACCAAAAATATACTTGACCGTGCGGATCGTTTAGCCCTACGTATCGATAACGGGAAACTGTCAAATCTAAAGGAACTACCTCAACACCTTTACAAAGATAAATCGGAATATTCGGTAAATTGATGTTTAAGAAAACTCCTTTAGGAATTCGGTTTTGTAAAATAATTTCAACCGCTTTATACAAAAGCTGTTTTGTTTTTAAATAATTTACCTTCGCTTCATCAAATTCGTTCAACGATACTGATACGGCTGGAACGTTGTAAAGAGAAGCCTCAACCGCACCTGCCAATGTACCAGAATAATATAAATCCCTTCCTAAATTCGGACCAAGATTAATACCTGAAAACAAAATATCAGGCGGAGTCTTTAACAGTACTTCCATCCCAAGCTTGACGCAATCGGCCGGAGTACCGTTTACGGCCCATGCCCCTTTCGTTCCAGAGAATATTTCCACAGGTTTCACTTTTAATGGTGTTCTGAGAGTAATGGAATGGCCGACTGCGCTTCGTTCTTGGTCAGGACAAACGACATAAACTTCACCAAAATGCTGAAGAACTTCTACAAGTGCTTCGACTCCTGGCGCAAAAATTCCGTCATCGTTTGTAACTAAAATTCTCAACGGACGACCTCCTTCAATCGATTTCCGTTCCGTTTTGCATACAGTACATTTTTCTTTAACACCATCAAATCTTTTGAAGCATCAAACCCTTCAATAATTACTGGAATATTCTCGATAGTTAAAAATTTGTTTAATATTTCTTCTCCGATATCACCGTCACCTAACGGTAAATGAAGAATTTCATTTGTTGCATCACTAATATGAATTTTGTTTACCTCAGGCATTTCATTCCAGATAGAAAAAATGTCTGCGTGTAATGGAATGTGGGCGACATCAAATGTCGTTTGAATTTGCGGGAAAAAAGGTGCAATCACTTTTTTTACGGCGGCTGGTTTAATAATAAACTCTTTCGCCTTCCATTCCATCATTTCTAACGATAACGTGAGTCCTTCTTGTCTAGCTTTTCGATCAAGTTCTTCCATTGATTCGAACAAAAGCTCTTCATGGACAGAAACGTCTGAATCCGCAAGAGTCAGCTTTCCTGGATGAAATGTAATATTATCAGCCCCAATTTGTGAAGCCAGCTCAATAGATCGAATAATTTCATGAACGGACTGCTTGCGAATGCCATTATTTAGAGAGCTTAAGTTTAAATCCCAGCTTGCTGCGTGCATCGTCAGCTGCATGTTTGTTTCTTCTTTGACCTGTCGGATTCGTTTAGGCATGCTTTCATATTTCCACACATGCTCTGCCCAAACCTCAACACCGACAAATTTTAACTCTTTTGCCAGCCTAATCACTTCCTCAACCGGAAATGCCCATGCAAGTGTAGAAGCAAAGCGTATATTCATCGAACTGATTTCCTCCTTTCTTATTTTTTAATGAAATGGAGAGATTCATTTTTACATTGCCGATTAGAGAAAGATTTCGTGAGTTAAGTCCATGAAAATCACTTCCTCCTGAATCAACAATTGATTCTGACAAGCAATTGGAATATGTATGTCCACTTCCTTTTCATCTATCTTAAGTTTAGAAAAGATTTGTTAAGGAACACTTAAAGGCGGTTTGAACTTTTGTAAACATTCTGTAAATGAAAAAATAAAAATAAGAAATGAAAAAGCGGCTTCAAATCGCAATTATGCATCATTCCCAACTTAGAATGTAAATTGTTTGTAAATTTTTTACGATTTATTCATATTCTTTGCTAAATACACTCTTTTTTGTTTAGATATCACATGTGTTGTCATATTATAAAAATCATTGCGGACGTGATATTTTCCGAGTTTACTAGCAGTTTCCCACACAGATGAAAAAATTCAGTTTGTTTTTCCAAATGAGATTGATCCCGGAAATAATCGCAAAATATTTTATATGCCCCCTTTTGAGGACGCTAAAGGACATTTCGTTCAATGCGAAAATCCTTGCCGACAGTGGAATCTAAAAATTCTCTGCCTCTTCGGTTGTAGTACTTGAACTTAGCCTTCAATACTGAATTCGCTGCTGATACAACTTCAAAAAAGACAATGAAAAAGCGCTCAACACAATAAAATTTGACAGGCTCTGTTTGAGCGTGATATAGTTTGTTTTGAAAATACAGAAAATTATTTAAATAATTAAAATTGTAAGCGATTAAAGGGGGTAAAGATATGACAAGACAAGCAGTAAAGGATGCTCTCAAGGAAACTCTTGACAAGGTGTTGGATACCGCTGTAGGCAGGGCTGGAGGAGCCCCTGGTGTAGTTGCAATGGTAACTGACCGGGACGGAAACATCTATGAGGGGGCAGCCGGTGTACGCGATCTCGGAAAGAAAACACCGATGACCACCGATACAGTGTTCGCTCTTTTTTCGACCACGAAGGCCATCACCGGTACGGCATTGATGAAATTGGTCGAGGAAGGAAAAGTCAGTCTCGACGATCCTGTCAAGAAGTATGTACCTGAGATTGCCGAGATTCCAGTTCTCGAAGGGTTTGACAAAGACGGGCAGCCAAAACTAAGGGAAGCAAAAACCGACGTTACGATCAACATGTTGATGCTTCACACTGCCGGCTTCGGCTACGAGTTCTTCAGTCATGAAGATCGAAAATACCGTGAAGCAAAGGGAGTACCTTCCATTCTCACTAGTACATTTGACTCTGTAAAGAGCGTGCTTCTATTCGAGCCAGGTGAACGCTGGAACTATGGCGTCAACATCGACTGGGTTGGTAAAGTTGTTGAAGCCGTATCCGGTAAACGACTGGGCGAAGTGATGGCAGAGCGTATTTTTGCCCCACTCGGCATGTCCGACATCGGTTTCACGTTATCACCTTCGATGATGGAACGCCGCGCAACCATCCACAGCCGCAGTCAGGATGGTCAACTCACACCAAAACCTGAGCTTATTCTCCCGCAATCTCCAGAAATGGATATGGGAGGACATGGTTTGTATGCGAGCATTGGCGAATACACGAAGTTTATCCGAATGATTCTGAATGACGGTGCGGGTGTACTCAAACCAGAAACAGTCGCGCAAATGTCTCAAAACGGACTTGGGGAATTGAAGAGCGGCGGATGGATTTCGTCCGATCCAACGCTGGCTAATGACGGCGAGTTCTACCCCGGCGTACAAAAGTCGTGGTCTTATACATTCCAGGTAAACGATGAACCTACCCCTACAGGTCGTCCAGCAGGCCAATTGATGTGGTCGGGATTGGCTAACCTGTTTTACTGGATTGATCGCAAAAACGGGATTGGCGGATATTGGGCTACGCAAATATTTCCGTTCCAAGATGTGGGTTCATACTTAGGCTTCCTCGAATTCGAGTCAGCAGTCTATAGTACGTTGAAACGGTTCGGTCAGATTACGACTTGATCTAGGGAATGGAGACTATACAGATGACTCCCCCGCTTACTCCGTATAATGTCACAAAGTGCGGATGGATGATCATATAAAGTATTTTCTTTCTAACATACACTTCAGCGGCGGAAGCCATAGCTTAAGAGCTTGTTAGAAATATATTCGATAGCGTTTTCTTTAAGAATCCTTTATTGTACTGCATTTATCAATATCAATCATTGAATATCGGAGATTTTCCGGGCCAATCTTTTTGCCTATCCAGCAAACTGAAACAAATTTTTAAGGGGCTTTCTAATAAGTCGATTTTCCGGCTTATAGACGCCCCTTTAATGTTTTAGAAACGTTGATATATCAACGCTTATGATGTTTCGTTTTCAGTGGATTTTGACTTGCTGGACAGCCCCTGTTTGTGCTTCGAGCAGCTTTTATTGTCTTTTACATTATGGCTTCGGCGAAATCTGTCAGAAATGTATATTTCTATCAAAATCGCGAATTAGACTTCAATATATTAGATGAAATGAAAATTCGTAAGCGTCAAAAGATACAATCTTTACAACTTTCGTTAGAAATTCAACCTTGGAACCACCATATCGTAACAATAGTTAGAAATAAAAGATATATGAATGATATAATTCGGAAGAGCCTTTTTTATTTTTAAACGGCGGCTTCCACATTATGACGATAATGGCAGGAGCAAACAGAGTGATTAAAATGAGTTTTATCTCAATAAATGCTATACATAAAGCTAATAATATGGAAACGTAAAAAACGGGTATAAACCATGTGCTTTTTTCATTTTCTTCATCATCTGACCCATTATTCGAATCATTCGGTAATTTTTCTAAGTTTAGTTTTTCCCATAGCATATGCTTTACACCTCCTCATGAAAATTGGGCATTAAATATGGAGTGATCTTAGCCTCTACACCTGCAGCGATAAATGTCAAAATGATCATTAGAAAAAAGAATGTAAAGATGTCCTTTAAAAAATGGAAACCCAAGATGAATTTTGAGGTTTGAGCGTTCTTTTTAGCTTATGTATACTAACAGGACTGGACCCCGCATTTCGGACGGCTTTCTTCCTCCACTCTTTTAGCGAATAGTTCAAACAAATTTCTTTCAAGAAGTATGTTCCGCTTTGATAGACATGGAAAGCAGTTTTGACATAAAAAAGCTCCCTTAGGATCAACAGATTTTTTGCACCTATCGATCGTAAAGGGAGAGTACAATTTTTTACAAAGCTCTTTTAACATGTTTTGAAACTTTCCATTTGCTTATTATTGATTTATTTCAGCTTGCCAGCTTTTAGTTCATCAATCCAATCCGTTTTTCCCGTTCCGTAATTTTCTTTCTGGCCGATGTCATATAAAGAACCGTTTTCGTAGCTGATGGATAAAATTAAGTCCGGAATTGAGTCGAAGCCGTTTTTAGCCAAGTCATAAAGCTGCGGGCCGTAATGGGTCGTCAACACTCGATAATCTTCCTCGGTTACATATGGATTTTGCCGAAGCGATCGTTTGTAAAGTTCAAAAATATCGGTCCCATCCTCCGTAACAAACTTTCCGTCGACAACGGCCAAGTCCTTCAAATTATATCCTGTTGCATTTTTTATAACGCGAACCAAGTTGTATTTGTCATACTTTTCAGGAGTAAATTGCGTATTATCATGGGAACGGCTTTTTATGATATGGATAAACAGTTCTTTCGCATTATTGGCTGAATTCAGTGCCTCTTCTATTAATCTGATAAGCTCTGTATCATCAGTTCCGCTTACGGTCAACTTGTAAGTGTTGGGATCGATCGTAAATGTCAATTTCACTCCATCCGGAACATTGATTTGATATTTTTCAAACAGTTGTTTTATCTGTTCATTCACTTTTTGGCGATTATACGCTTTTCGCTCTGCCACTTCCACATCACCCTGGATAAGGGGCTGATCGCGCAAAACAGCATCTCTCAAATCATAACTTCCGGCAAGACCGTTATATAGCCAAGATATCTCGTTACGATGAGCAATTTTTCTCTCCAATTCAGTCATGTCGTGTCTAAAATATGGGGAATTCCGATTTATATATTTATCATTAATATGTTGTACAGGATCTTTAAAACGTTTATTTTGTTCTGTAACTTTTCTGTAATGCTCATCTAATAATTGAATTTTTCTATCCAGATCACTCACCCAATCATTTTTGCTTTGAATAATCGTTTCATCTTTTTCTTCCGCCTTTTTTCCTGTTTTGTTCGTTTGATAGCTGGAATACGCCGTAATGGATGTACGGATAGAATGGATATTCATTTCAATCCCCCCTATATTTCCATTTATTATATATATCGGCATTAATAGAAGGAAATATAAGAAAATCTTTTTAGATAAAATAATAGTTAATTAATACTATAGGAGGGATTATATGTTAATGAAACCGTTGCTACGAATCATTTTATTAGTCCTTGTGATTTTCTCAATTAGTTCACCATCATTTGCAGCAAGCACCATCACTGGTAATAACAGCTTTGAAACTGCTTATTACGCGGGATATTGGAAATACAGCAATATGGGAACTACTATTTTGCCTGAAGGCGAAGAAGAAGCCTATTACAAGTTCACGGCAAATGCCGGCGAAAGAATTTATGTCAGAAGCTCTTATCGAAATGAGTACGAAGGCATGAAAATTGAACTATTTAACAGCAGTAAAGACCCTATTGATAGAGGAACGAATGTCGTGAACCCTGATTCATTGACTCCTTTTATTTTCGCAAAAGCTGATGCAGCCGCAAATTCCCAAACTTTTTATATAAGAGTCAGCCGCGGGAACTATACGGGGGATATGTATTTTACCGTATCAATTTTGGATCGAATAAAATCGGGAAGCGGAACATTTCCATTTTCAGGAACGGCTGTTAATAATGGAAACATTTATTTAAATCCCCAAGGTGTCGACTCCTCTGTCATTACAATGGATTTAACAAATAATTTGACAATCCCAAAACGAGCATTTGTTAAATCAATCACCACATCCAGCACCCAATCGCCAACTCAAGGAAATGTACTTCACAAAATTATGCCGGAACAGACAGGGATTTGGTATACTTCTACTGTTTCCAGCGCAACAAGCGGACATTATCCGATTTCATTGCAGGATCAATTACTGGTTGCTCAAAAATGGAGTTTCAAATATAACGCCAAAGCAACGGGCAAGTCGACAATGACAAATGTCCGTGCGACGATAAATTATGAATATGATGTAACAGATCAATTCAGCTACTAGCCATATGAATAATCGTCTGCATTTAATGATGAGCAGAAAAAAGGCCAGTCTGGCTTTCTCAATCTAGCCAAACTGGCTTGATCATTTTGGGTATTCGGATTATGCGTTGAAAATCTCAACCCGTTAAACGAATGTTCACAACGTCATAAATCGGATAATGGTATGAAAATGTACTTTTTACAACTATATTTGCAATAACTGAGTATCGGCTGATGAACCAAAAACGCTTATTCTTTTTTCTCATACTTCCCATCTCGAATAAAGTTTAAATTGCGTCCAAAAATTTATAACTATTTTTCAATCTATTTCAACTAGTATTTTCTTATTTTTCTAGCATGGGAGAGAGGAGCATATTGTGAAGTGCTTTTCCATATAAATGAAGGGGCACGCGGTCTTCGCTAATATAATAAAATGTAGCTAAACCATTTTCTAACGAAAGAATTGTCCATGCCATTTCATTCGCAGATAGAGAAGACTCATGATTCTCTTTCGATTTCAATTTTTTAATCGCCTCGGAAATTTGTTTTACCGATTCCGTTATCATGTTAGACCATTTATGGCGCACCGATTCTTCACGCATCGCATAAAGAAAAAATTCCATGTGAAGCATGCTCCACGTTCGATTTTTCTGACTAACTGTAAGGAAATATTCATCCATTGTTTCGATAAAATGTGAAAGTGATTGCTGTTGTTCTATTATTTGAAGGATGTTGTCCACATGCAATTGCATTTGTTGTTCCAATATCGCTAGAAAGAGCTCTTCTTTGGAATGAAAATGGGCATAAACCGCCCCTTTGGTAAATCCGGCATGTTCCGCAATTTTATCAACAGAAGCGCCGTGAAAGCCTAATTGAGCAAAGATCTCAACAGCTGATTCTAAAAGTAATTGCCGCGTTTCTTTTTTCGCTCCTCTTGGGTTAATCTTCGTCTGACCATTTTTTCCCTTCTTCTCTCTTGACAAGAGAACCATATAGAATTAACATACCACATAGTATATAAATTCTAATGAGTATGCAAATTAAATTTTTAATTATAAGTAACCATCCACTATGTCATTTCTAAATTACGCAATCTAGTAAAAGGGGAAAAGGTATTAATGCGGAGGGAAGAAAACTTTGCAATACAGAAACAGACTTTGGGAAAAATTTTGGCGCAAACTATTAAAATAGGGATTATTCAATCAAACCTGATTCCGATGTTTGCTGGGTTGACATTGGCAATGTATACATATCAAATCCGTCTTCATGAGAAAATTCCGGAAATACTATTTGCTTTGATTGGATCGATTTTCGTAATGGGGGCGGCGGGAGCTTTTAATAACTTATATGATCGAGATATAGATTCGATCATGGAGAGAACGAAAAACAGACCAACTGTAACAGGAGAAATAAAGCCCAAAACCGTATTATGGCTTGGCATCTCCATGTCTATCTTCGGAATAGCAGCGCTTGCATTAACAACTCCTCTAGCAGCATTCCTAGGGTTTCTAGGTTTGTTTTTTTATGTTGTCCCATATACGATGTGGAGTAAGAGAAAAACAATTTATAATACGGAGGTTGGAAGTATTTCTGGAGCCATGCCGCCTCTTATAGGATGGTCTGCTATTTATCCAGACATCACACATCCAGCCATTCTTGGTCTGTTTGTGATTTTAATTATATGGCAAATGCCTCACTTCTATGCAATAGCTATTCGCAAGCACGATGAGTATAAGGCGGCGAAGGTTCCTATGCTTCCAGTAGTCAAAGGTGTTAAAAGAACATATATACAAACGAATATTTATTTAATTATTTTAATGGTTGTAAGCTTTCTTTTTGGATCTTTAAGCCTCGGTCTTGTGTTAGTAGCCCTTCTTTTAAGTGTTCTGTGGCTTATGTTAAGCATTTTCGGCTATAAAAAGATGGATTCAGAGAAATGGGCAAAATCAATGTTTATTTATTCCCTGCTTCATATGACAATCTTATTTTCAACTGTCATTATCTATTCTCTGACAGGGATTTTTTTTAATTTATGATAATATAAAACAATGATAATTTATTAATGGAATATTTTTAAACAATTATGTTTCCAATGGGAGCCTCTGTGGCAGCATTAGAAATGATCTTAGATGGTGATCAAAAGGTTTGAGAAGGACAATGGTATTAGGGGCAGCTAGTGGTTTAAAACCAATCTCTTAAAAGAGATACGATGAAGAAAAGGTATAATTTTTCATGATCTCTCAAATTTTAAGAATGAGGACGATTATCGGTTCAGACTGTAACTCCATCTCTTGGTTTGAGGAAGAAGTCTACATTGCAGATTTTTCCACACTGGTGAAAGCAAAAGTGGAGGTCTTTTTTAACCCTCCTTCCACTAATTTCCTGATTACCTATAATTTCCAAGGACTGAACTTTCGCTTCTGGCTATGAATCTTTTCTAAAAAAGTCCATAAACGCGTTGAAAATTTCAAATCCTTGATAAGAAAATAAAGTAAGAGCCGTAATGGAAAAAAATGCTGTTAAAATAAAACGAATCCACATCATGGCCATCCTCCTTTGAATGATAGTATATGATCAATTCAAAAAGGTGAGACCACATAATTCGATTCGTAAAACACAGGATTCAGCATAATCCGTCTTTTGACAGATTGCACATAGCGATAACAGAAATAAGTGAGGCTTAACGCAATGAAAATATAGCTGGCCACATCAAACCAAGAATCTTTTGCTATATCCGAACCATCAATCGGAACAAAATTATCCGCAAAATGGTCAATGGTGCTAATCTCGTGAACGGCACTTATGTTATGAATGGAACGATCGCTGGAAAGAGATAAACAGGTAATACTCACAAAAATAAAAATGGTCAGGGCAACGATTTTTTTCATCAGTACACGCCCCTTTTAAATCTTTTCTTCATTATATAACTGGTTTTTCTATTTTAAAACAAAAATGTTTTCCTGTCTTCCCCTCTGTTTGATTATTTAACGAACAATTTCTTATCCTTGATGCTGCCATCTGCTTTAATTCTGTAATATTTCACTGTTGAATCCGGGAGGCAATCCGCAGTGCCTTCAAAAAACTTCACCTGTTACTGTACGAATTTCCGAAATGCTGTCTGCCAAGTCCTAATTATTGTGTAAAATCATACTACCAGGCCAGTAAACCTAAATTCCCGGCCAATCCAACCGCTTCCTTTTTACACAAAATTCAGGACTTAATCAATGCTGTCTGTCGGACAGGTTTTATTTTTTGAGACTTATTAAACGAATCAGTGAGGAGACGAAAAAAGCAGCAGCAACGGCTAGAAGAATTTTTCCGACAAGCAATGCTGTTATTTTCAGCACAAATACTGCCAAAATCATGACTAAACTGATTGCGATCATAATGAGAGAATAAGTTTTCATATGAGGTTTATCTCCTTTAGCTGTCTGTTTTCAAGCAGAAAAAATCGGCTGCCTAATTCGGCATAAATATATCGCTGGTGACTTGTAAATAAAATGCATTGTTTCTTGAACGCTTCTTCCAGCATCATGATTGACTGCTTTTGTGAGGCCTTTTCTAATGAAGTAAAAGGTTTAGCCAAAATAATCAACTCAGGTGATCTTGCTAACATACTAATAAGGAATAGTTTATATTTCATGCCTAGAGAGTAATGTTTGACTGGCTTTTGCAAAGCATGTGTCAGTTCAAAATGTTCACAAAGGAATTTTTCTTCATATGCAGCTCTTTTTTCTTTTTTGATCCTCCAAAGTGAAAGAATAAGCTCCTTATTTTCAAATCCAGTTAATGCATCATAAACAAGAGGTTTATCAGGAATATAGGCCATTTCTTCTTAATAAAAACAAAAGTTGCCAGTTGTTTGTCAAGATCGTATACTTCATCCGATAGTATATCTAAGATGAATAGGCTCAAAAAAACAGTAGATACAAATAAAATTAGGATAATCAGGCCTACTATTGATTTGGCTGGCTTTTGTTTTCAGAAATATTGCTTGGGCTGTAATAATAAATTCATATAACAGAATCTCCCCTTTTCAAGCGCCTCATAAAAGCTTGGCCGTTATTTACTATGCTTTCCTCTTCTTCTGTTATTCCAATCTCATAAACGGTGCTGTTTGTCCTACGGGCGGACTTTAGTTTCTTTTATGACTGCAGCGAAATCTGTCAGAAATGTTTCTAGCAAAATCGCGAATTAGACTTCAATATATTAGATGAAATGAAAATTCGTAAGCGTCAAAAGATACAGTCTTTACAACTTTCGTTAGAAATTCAACCTTGGAACCACCATATCGTAACTATAGTTAGAAATAAAAGATATATGAATGATATAATTCGAAAGAGCCTTTTTTTATTTTTAAACGGCGGCTTCCACATTATGACGATAATGGCAGGGGCAAACAGAGTGATTAAAATGAGTTTTATCTCAATAAATGCTATACATAAAGCTAATAATATGGAAACGTAAAAAACGGGTATAAACCATGTGCTTTTTTCATTTTCTTCATCATCTGACCCATTATTCGAATCATTCAGTAATTTTTCTAAGTTTAGTTTTTCCCATAGCATATGCTTTACACCTCCTCATGAAAATTGGGCCATTAAATATGGAGTGATCTTAGCCTCTACACCTGCAGCGATAAATGTCAAAATGATCATTAGAAAAAAGAATGTAAAGATGTCCTTTAAAAAAAACGGAATTTGATTCTCCCCTCATTTTGGCAATGACTGCATCAACCAGTTTAAATCCGATAGAACCCGCAATAATCATAGCAGGAATCTCAAATATACCATGTGGAACTAGGGCTGTTACAATATAAATTAGATCGTTCCCATGTTGAAGACTGTGCATGATAGATACACCAACTAAAAAAACATTGACTAGTAATAAAGCAGCAGTAAAAATTCCAAACGTAAATATAGTAAAGCTTATGAAAACATCCGCAAGTACGTTATGTATAAAATAATCAAATATAGTACGGCCAACATTTGGTTCCTGTCTTTCTACAGGTAAGATATTGCTAAAAAAAGTACCCATGATAATTCCAATCACGTATATTATAAACGCTACTGATAAAACCCGCTTATTTCGCAGTAGAACGTTTTTTATTTAACCAATCTCTTCCATATCATTAATAATCATATTTTCGAAATTTATTATGTTTTTCATGTTCGTGTATTCCTTTAATATTTCCCCATTGATTAAAACTCCTACACGATCGCATAGATTTTGAGCAACATGCACTAAATGAGTAGACATGAAAATAATTTTTCCACTATCTGCGTATTCCCTTAAAAACTTTTTCATAAACATTGTTGTCGGAGGATCAAATGAGCTTAGCGGCTCATCTAGTAAAAGCACATCTGGTTCATGAATGATAGCACCGGCAACAGACAGCTTATGCTTCATACCAAAGGAAAGAGTTGAAATCATTTCATTTTCCTTATCTTTTAGTGAAAAATTTTTTAACAACATTTGAATACGGTCAGTTTTTTGCGAATCGGGTACTTGCTGCAGATCAGCTATAAAATCTAAATATTCCTTTGGAGTAAGATAATTATAAATAAAAGGTGTGTCCGGCACATAACCTATATATTGTAAAAATTCAGATCGATCATCATCAATTGTCTTACCATCAATAAATATTTTTCCAGAGTCTGGAGTGACCAATCCGATTATACATTTAAGCAAAGTGGACTTCCCAGCACCGTTTGGCCCTAATAATCCATATATTTCTCCTCTTTTTAATGTAATATTAATTGATTTTAATACATCATACTCCTTATACCTTTTCGAAACATCTTTTATAATCATCTGCTCATCTCCCAATGAGAAGTACCGACTCGTTTAATCCAAAAGTAAAAGAATATAAAAAAGCTTATGAATAGCAAGGAAGAACCTAAGATTGCCAACATATTAAAAAGAATGCTGCTGATATAGTTTTTCCAGTAAAGAACCCCCAACAGCCCATATATTTCTAAATTTAATATTAAAACAATTCCAAAAATCGTGTGTTCAAAAACAGAAGCTTTAACGGAAGAGCCAACATCTTCAATATGTTCCCAATCCAGACGCGGATACAAAAACGTTCCAATAATTTGAGCACTGCTGATGATAATAGCGGTAGTATTTACAAGGACAAATATCATAATGACAGTACTTAGTTTCAGATGAAAAAACGATACAACACATATAAATAAAACGTTCATGACGATCAAAATAGGAATAACATGTAAAATCGCCTTGCTTACGATTAACTGGTTCAAAGAAGAGCCTGACCCTTTATATAAAAGCAAGTTCTCCCTTTCAGCATCAGCTGATGTAATCCCTAATAATCCGTCTCCTAAAAACGAGACATTTATTGATACTGCAAAGATGATCGGATATATTACGAAAAGAGCCGGGAATTCAAACCAATTTTGCATCATTCCTAATCCGAGCAATAAACCGATTTCGGAAGCCAGCATATAGATAGATAAATAAAACCTCTTTTTTATTAAAAAGTTCGCTCGAGTGAAAGCGATGAAATCTTTTTTCATAACCGCCAAAACTTTTCTTGATAGAAGTTTTTTTAGTTTCCTATAAACAAAGTTAGGAAAAGATCTGTTTTTTATTATGTTGACATTTGTTTTTTCATTGGAAAGCTGCGAAATATCTTTTACGTCTAAATATTTATTTACAATAAGATACGAAATATAAATTAGAATGATTCCAATAATTAGCAACAACGGTTGATAATAGAGAAAGTATTCTACTTCCATTAGTGTATTAAATAACCAATTAGTAGGCAGCACATAACCAGTCAAAATCACATCAAGATTGAATCTAGAAATAGAATGAACGATTGATTCTATAAAGTTTTCCTCATAAAAGTAGCTAAAACCTAACCAGCCAAATACAATCGTAGACAGAAATGATAAAAGCATAACAAAAACGAAAGAAAGTACACTTTTCACAGCTGACTGAAAAACAACATGCAAAACCTTTGAATATATTATGTATAATCCTGAAGAATAAAAACTGATGACCCCAATTAAAAAAAGAACATAAAATGGAAACGATACAAATAACAATAGCCGAGAAGTTATTGATTCTTCTACAAAATTTAAAACGTAGAACAGGATAGGATATAAAAAGAAAAGAGTCGAAAACAGTGACTTGAAAATGATTTGCGTAAAAAATCTTACCAATAATATATCTTTTGGATCTGTTTTCACGGAGTATAGTAAGAGAAAATCTTCCGGATAAACAAACCTTTGAAAAATATCATGAGAAGAACGAAGATTGTTGATTAAATTCCATAATACTAGCAAATTGACTAACAAAACAGCTGCTTGAGAAAAATAAGGAATGATCAGTTCTACTAAATGATATAGGATAAAATTGTATACTCCAAAAATGAAAACAAATAAAACTAGTAATATTTTTTGATTCAATAAATTTTCCCCAAACGGAAAGAAAAAAAGAAATCTATTGACATAGCGTCTAAAATTTAATTTGAAATTAGAATAAAAAAGATTAGACTTTAACATACTGCCCCCTGAATTTAAAATCTAGGGCGATGGCAAAAACTTATTTCGCCATCACTCGATTTTTTTAATTTACCATTTCGAGTCCATTCTTTATCTAGATTGAATATATCATAAATAATAGAAAAAATTCCATATTTTGATAAATTTTATTTTAGGGGAAATGCTCGCGCTTTTTTAATAAGTGTCCATTTTACAGAGATGATTTGACGATTACATGAGAGAGTTACAAAAAGTGAACTTGAGCAGGTTGCCTTTTGCCGTTGAAGTAGCTTCAAGTGCTGAAAGATGAGAGGGAATAGATTGACAAGCTTCTCTTTAACATGAGATTCTTTTACCAGTAATTTTGTTGAAGCCCTTACAGAAAATCATAATTGAAGGATGAGCGCAAAACGGAATTTTTAAATAAGTTGTAAGTTTCTGTATTCTATCTTCCAAACCGAAAAGCCGAAAGCCTAATGATAGAGAAAAGAGTAAAAATTGTCAAAAAAGCCGCAGTTATTGTTCTCATTGCTAAGGGAGCTCTTGCACGCTGCAATTTGGCAGGAAAAATGAAAAGGGAGAAAAGAAATTGAATAAAGGACTTTTTTTATATGAGCATTTTGCAAAATTAGATTTTTATTAAAAAGAGTTTTAAAAGAAACCCAAATAAACTGGGGTATTTTGTATCTTTGGTTTACAAATATTCTGTTTGTCCTTTTTTGGGCGTACTTGCAGAATTTTTCGCTTTAAAAATTTTTTAAGCGGTTTGTTGCTTTTTACTCTCTTTTGCCATTGCGAGAGCTGAAACCAGTAATACGATGGCGTTCAAGTAAATATGAGTTTTTACTTTATCGATTCCCCAAACATGCAGGGAGTTCGCTGTAAGATAACTTTTCATTCTTGAATTGCACCGTTCTACACTGGTTCGCTCATTGTAAAGTTCTTTCGTCCTTTTGTCTTTCGTAAAGCAAAGCGGTGGAAGCTCAGCGGATGGGTGCGCAATGGAGAAAGCGGCGTGGAGATTCATGTGGAAGGGGACGCAGATGCCATTCAACAATTTGTTCAAGACATTACAGATCGATACCCTTCCTCAGCTAAAATAACCAATTTGGAAATTAAAGATGCGCCTTTACAAGAAGCAGCTGATTTCGAAATTTTGGCCAGCACGCTCCATAATCGGCCGACAGTGCAAATTCCTGCTGATCTTGCGGTTTGTCCGAAATGCTTGTCAGAATTGTTTGATCCAGCTAACCGCCGATTCCTTTATCCATACATCAATTGCACGGATTGCGGTCCACGATATACGGTCATTGAGCGGCTGCCGTATGACCGGCCTTATACGACAATGCATATGTGGTCTATGTGTCCGGCTTGTTCAGCGGAATATTATGATCCGGCGGATCGACGGTTTCATGCGCAGCCAACTGCTTGCCCCGATTGCGGTCCTCATTATCATGTGCAGGGACAGGATGGAGAAATACATGGTGATGAAAAAGCGATCAAAAAAACGGCCGAGCTCCTTCGTTCTGGGCGCATCGTTGCGATCAAGGGGCTTGGCGGCTATCTTTTGGCGTGTGATGCTGAAAACGAAGAAGCGGTATGGGAGCTTAGAAGGCGGAAGCGCCGCGGGGAAAAGCCGTTTGCCTTAATGGTAAAAGATCTCGAGACAGCAAGGGCGTTTATCGATATATGTGCGGAAGAAGAAAATCTCCTTACATCTTCCGCCCGACCCATCGTGTTGGCACGGGCGCGCCGATTGCTGCCGGGAGTAGCTCCTGATAATTCCGATTTAGGAGTAATGCTTCCATACACCCCTCTCCACCATTTGCTGTTTCATTTCGACGCACCAGAAGTGCTTGTAATGACAAGTGCTAACCGTTCCAGTGAACCGATCATCTATGATGATGAAGAAGCGATCAAGGCACTTGAAGGCATCGCGGACGCATGGCTTATTGGGGAGCGCCCTATTGCCCGCCGCGTCGATGATTCCGTCGTTCGCGTCAGCCCATTTGGCCCTACTGTACTTCGGCGGGCGCGGGGGTATGCGCCGCTTCCTGCTGCCCAATTGCCCAGTGATCGGCCTGTTCTTGCTGTTGGAGCTGACCTAAAAAATACCATTACATTAGTGGTCAACGGACAGGCGATCATGAGCCAGCATTTAGGAGATTTGATAAAATACGAAGCATATATGTCATTTGAGCAAACGGTCCACGATCTTTTGTCGATGTATGATGTTCGATTGCAAGAAACGATTGTGGCGTACGATCTTCATCCCGACTACCAATCTACCACCTTTGCCCACAATCTAGAAGCTTATCAACATATTGGCATCCAGCACCACCGCGCTCATGTGGCGTCCGTGCTGGCGGAGAGAAATGCATTGGACAAACGGGTGATCGGAGTGGCGTTTGATGGAACAGGTTTTGGCGACGATGGAGCGATCTGGGGCGGCGAGCTGTTTGTCGGAAGCGCTGCGGAAGGTCTAAAACGGCGCGGACATCTTCGTTACGCCATGCTTCCCGGCGGAGATGCGGCGGCACGCATGCCGCTTCAAGCACTGGCTGGTTTCTTTGTGGATGATCCGAAATGGGCAATAAATGTCGGCAAGCAGCTTTCGTTTCCTGAACGATTTTTCACGGCAGTGAAGATGGTAGAAAAACAATTGCGTACCTTTCCAACAACGTCCGTCGGCCGTTTGTTTGATGCAGCAGCTGCCCTTTTAGGATTTACCGGTCCTATCTCATTTGAAGGACAGGCAGCCATTTGGCTGGAGCATTTAGCACGTACAGCTCCATTAGAGAAGGTATATTCTTTCCCGTGGAATGGAAAAGAGCTAGACTACCGTCCTTTTTTAAAGGAAATGGCAGAAGACCGTCTAAAAGGAAAAGATGCAGCGGTGATTGCTCGCGCATTTCATCGAAGCGTCGCAGAAGGCATATTTAGAAGTGTTCGCTCTTTAGGAGCGGCCTATGAAATTGACACAGTTGTGTTGTCCGGCGGCGTATTTCAAAATTCGCTTTTGTTAGCTGATTTGAAAGAGTTATTTTTTGAAAGCGATATGCATATCTGGGTCGGTGAAGAAGTTCCGCTTAACGACGGCGGCATTAGTCTCGGGCAGGCAGCGCTTGTAGCTGCAGCGCATTCGAATTTATGAGTCGTTATTGCTTCAAAAGCTGTAAATATTGGTCTATCATTTGCTATGTTTTAATTGTTGTACATTCATTTTTTCCAATTCAATGTATTGTAGACCGCTGACTCGAATTCGAGGAAGCCCAAGTATGAACCCACATCAATTTATGTTTCATTTTTCAAACCTGCTAACAGCTAAAATTTTTTTAAAAGACATCTTTCGACGGCTGCACTTAAAGGAGGCAATATCCTTTTCCGTCCAATTTGTAAAAATGAATAAAAAAGCAGATTCATCAAGGGCTGCTATGCCAAAAATGCAGGAAAGCTGCTCAGGCTGCTGCCCTAAACGGATGAATCTGCTTCTTATCTATTTGTCTTCCTTTTGCATTAGACCCGTTTAAACACCCATCGAAATATACTTAACTTCTAAATATTCGTCTATTCCATGGTGTCCCCCTTCTCGGCCTATTCCGCTCTCTTTCACGCCTCCAAATGGCGCTTGGGCGACAGCAGGAATCGAATCGTTCAAACCGACGATGCCAAATTCCAATGCTTCCGAAACTCTAACGGACCGAGAACAGACTCAATAGAGGGTCTTCCGTTTTCCGGGCAATACAAATCCTTAACCTTTTCAGTGATATATGTATTGATCTATTTTTCGTAAAAGGTGATCTTCCGGTACAAGTTCCTCAATACAACAAATTTATATTCATTTTGACTCTCTTTATTTGTAGTTCACATGGTTATTATCCTCCTAACTAATATTATAATAAATTAACACGGTAAACTGATAAAGATTATAAATAAAAATAATGGCTGTCGAAGTTTCTCGACAGCCTGAGGATAAGGAATTTTCTCCCTTGTCCTTTTCCTCTTCGAGCAGTGCCAGACATCACTTATACTGCTTGTTTTTGGATGTCAGCTCTAGGTTTTTCTCGTTTGACAAGTAACATAAAGAAAGCAAACACAAGTAAGCCGCTTAAGAAATACAACCCGGCACTTGTTCCTCCCGTCAAATCTTTCAATGCTCCTACTGCATATGGACCGATAAAACCGCCAAGATTGCCAATCGAATTTACTACAGCTATCCCAACAGCTGCTTGTGCTGGATTAAGCATTGTTGTAGGCAGCGCCCAAAAAGGACCTTTATAACAATACATGCCTGTAAGTGATAAAGTGATGAATAACATGCCCAATACAGGTTGGAGTGTTACTCCAGCGCCTATCAATGTTATTGCCCCTACCAAGAGCGGCAAGGCAGCATGAAGCCATCTTTCTCCTTTGCGGTCAGAGCGGACTGACCACCAGTTCATGGCAATAGTAGCAACAATATAAGGAATGGTAGCAATTAGACCAATTTGTGTATTAGATAAAGACGCTGACATTCCATCAATAATCTGCGGCATCCAGTAACTGACACCAAGAGTACCGGCAATATAAACAAAATAAATAATGGCAAAGTACCACACTTTTGCATCACGAAGAGCTTCTATATGTCCGCTATGCTTTGCAGAACCCTTTTTGCCATCTGCTTCTTTTACTCTTTCCTTTTCCAATTCAGCAATTAGCCAATTCTTTTCTTCTTCGGTGAGCCATTTTGCATCCTCTGGTTTATCCGCTAAATAAAATAGGGTCACGATCCCAAAAATCACAGCCGGAGCACCTTCAATTAAAAACATCCAGCGCCAGCCTTCAACATTGAACCAATGAATGTTGTCCATAATCCATGTCGAAAGTGGAGCACCGATAATATATGATACAGGAATCGCACTCATTAACATGGCAATGGTTTTTGCGTGATCTTTTGCCCTAAACCAATATGTTAAGTACAAAACAATTCCCGGGAAAAAGCCAGCTTCTGCAACACCGAGCAAAAATCTAATAATGTAAAGATGACTTGCTTCCTGTACAAACCCAGTCGCCATCGATATAATTCCCCATGTAATGAGGATTCGCGCAATCCAGACACGGGCGCCAAACTTCTCCATCAAAATATTACTTGGTACTTCAAAAAGAAAATAGCCGATAAAGAATATACCAGTTGCCAGACCGAAAACCTGGCTGGTCAAACCAAGGGCATCATTCATCTCCAAAGCGGCATAACCAATGTTAGCCCGGTCCAAATACGAAATAATATAAAGGAAAAATACAAATGGAATAATCCTCCTTGTTACTTTTCGCACCGTTTGCTTTTCCAAAGATACTGCGTCATTCATCATACCCACACCCCTAAATTTAAAATGAATATAGAAAAAACTGTATAGATTGAATGAAGTAAATGTTCCGAAAATTATTGAAACGACGTTACTTCACTTTATTTACAATTAGGAATCAACACACCTTGAAATACACAGGCTGAAGGCCAAAAAATCTTATAAAAATGTAAGTGTTTACATTTTCAGGCTAATATAAAGGTTCCCCATATCTTGTGTTGGATCCTAATGTAAATAACATGTTCTAATAATTTGTTATTTGTAATACAAATTAGTAATACAAATTTCGTTGTATATCTTGTGTTTTTTATTTTTTTTGATTATTATAATCATAAAATAGTGTGTTGTAAATTAAAATTTCAAAAAAATTACTGAAAAATTATCATAAATTTGTTATATAAATCAATAAATTTGTTATACAATTTTCGTCCATTCCTATTTTAGAACTACGAAAGGAGAGGGAGTCATGGCCAAAAAAGAAAAAGTTTCGCAAATGATATCTCGTGAATTATTGAAACAAATTGAAATCGGAAAATTTCCACCAGGCTCTAAGCTGCCGACAGAAATGGAGTTGGCTGCTCAATTCGGTGTAAGTAGAGTACCTATTCGCGAGGCTTTAAGTATGCTGCGTGCAGCAGGTGTCATTTCCTCGCGTCAAGGCGGCGGGAGTTATGTAGAAGAATCAACAAATTCATCATTATTACAGCGTATTCGAATTGAGAGCGATGATGTGGACAGCATTAAATATTTATTTGAAATGAGAAAAATTTTGGAGCCGGAAGCAGCATATTTAGCAGCACTCCGACGTACACCTGAACAGCTAGAGCAAATGAAACGAATTTTAAAAACAATGGAAAATGAATCTTTAGAAGAAGGAGACATTTCAACAGAGGCCGATATCGAATTCCATCGTTCGATTATTTTGGCTACACATAATCCAGTTTTAATTCAAACACTTGAAAATCTATCCTCTCTTTATGAAAAAACATTAAAGATTACGTTGCGACCTAACGTGGAGTTAAAACAAAAACGAAAAGCTGTATATCAAGAACATTACAATATTTTACAAGCAATCGAAGCAGAAGAACCGGACCTCGCCAAAATCCAATGTCTCATCCATTTAAAAAATGCTGAGAAAAAATTAAGTCTGTTTTTAAGAGATTATACGATATAGAAAATTGGAAAGTGAGAGATTCATATGAAGGTAGTTACACCGAGTCATATTGAAGAGATTAAATCAATAGTTAAAACCGGTAAAGTACTCACTGATGAGAGCGACCGTTTCAGCTATTCATTCGACGGCTCTTTCGGATCATTTCTGCCGGATGTGGTCATTCAAACAAAGAGCGTGGAAGAATTAGCATCCCTTGTGAAGCTTGCCAATCGCGAGAAGATCCCAGTTTATCCTCGCGGTCAGGCCACATCATTAAGCGGCGGCCCGCTGCCTGTCAAAGGCGGTATGGTATTGGATTTATCGGTATTAGATGATGTACTTGAAATTCATGAAGAAGACTTAATCGCCGTTGTATCCCCGGGAGTATTAACATCGGATATTCACAAAGCAGCCGAGAAAAAAGGATTAATGTATCCTCCAGATCCAAGCAGTTCACATGTGTCTACTATTGGCGGAAATTTAGCTGAGAACTCTGGAGGTCCAAGAGGATTAAAATACGGAGTAACGAAAGATTATGTGATTGGTTTGGAGGTTATCACTCCTGAGGGTGAAATCATTCATACTGGCGGACGCACTGTAAAAAATGTAACCGGTTATGATTTAACAAAACTCATTGTCGGATCAGAAGGAACCTTAGGCATCATTACAAAAGCAATTTTGCGGCTTCTTCCAAAGCCGCCCGCTTCCGAAACCATTATGGCGGTATTTGACAGCCTTGTTGATGCGGGAAGCGCCATTTCAAAAATTTTATCGTCAGGTATTTTGCCTGCCAAAATGGAGTTAATGGATCAAGCTTCGATTGTGGCGGTCGAAAATTACGAGCCTTTAGGCCTGCCTGTAGATGCAGAAGCGATTATTCTCATTGAGCTCGACGGCCATCCTTTAGCTTTAAAGGATGAGATCAAACAAGCAGCGGAACTATGTTATCTTGTCGGAGCAAGAGCTGTTCGCATTCCAAAAAATGAAGAGGAAAAAAAGGAGATCTGGAAAGCTCGAAAGCTGGTATCTCCGGCTATCGTACGTATAAAACCGACCAAAATTTCAGAAGATGCCACCGTACCACGAAGCAAAATACCTCAAATGTGCGCAAGATTGCAGGAAATTCGAGATAAATATAATGTTCACCTCGTCGTATTCGGTCACGCAGGTGATGGCAACCTGCATCCAAACATTATTTGCGACAAAAACGACAAAGAAGAAATGCGCCGCGTAGAACAAGCTGTCGCTGAAATTTTCACAGCAGCAGTTGAACTTGGCGGAACGCTTTCAGGCGAACACGGCATCGGAACTATGAAGGCTCCTTTTATGGAAATGGAATTAGGACCAGTCGGCCTGGATATGATGAAGCGGATTAAAAAAGTTTGGGATCCAAATAACATCATGAATCCAGGAAAAATTTTCCCCGAAAAGGGTCAGAAATTGGAGTTGAGTTAACATGAAAGAATCTCTTGAAGAACTAAGGGAAGAATTTCAATATAATAAAACGAACAGCTGTGTACAGTGCGGTTATTGTCTGCCCGTCTGCCCGACATATGTAACTATGCGAATAGAAACACATTCACCGCGCGGACGTATTAATTTAGTCAAAATGGTTGGCGAAGGAAAAATCACGGATTTATCAGTGCTTGAAGAGCCGCTGGATTTATGCCTTGGATGCCGGGCTTGTGAAACGGCTTGTCCGACTGGAGTGGAATATGGTTCCATCCTTGAATCTGCAAGGGCTGCACTTGTGAAACGCAAGAAATTTAAAGCTCCTGTTCGTCTGCTGAGAAAGACAATGTTTCAGAACGTATTCCCTAGTAAAACAGCCATGAATGTGATCGGCAATACGTTTTGGCTTTATGAGAAAAGCGGATTGCAAAAAGCGATGCGCAAAACTGGTATTATGAAAAAGCTGCCTTATCATTTAGGTGAATTCGAAGCGACAATGTCTCAGGCAGTTTCGCCAGCAGAGCGTAAACAAGCTCCCTCCAGAGTGAAAGCAAAAGGTGAAAAAAAATATACAGTTGCATTTTTCACCGGATGTGTCATGGATGCTATGTTCCATCGCATCAACCGGTTGTCTATACAGCTGCTTGCAGAAGCGGGTTGTGATGTCATTGTCATCCCTAATCAGACATGCTGCGGCGCACTGCATGCGCACTCTGGTGAAATAGAGGAAGCCAAGCGTCTCGCAAAACAAAACATCGCCGCATTTGAACAAGAGAACGTTGATTTTATTGTGAATAATGCCGGAGGATGCGGCGCTATGCTGCATGAATATGACCACCTGCTCGCAGATGATCAAGAATGGGCTGATAGAGCGGCTGCGTTCACTGCAAAATCAAGAGATATCAGCCAAGTGCTAGTCGCTTGCGGCGGACTGCCTAATCTTCGGTCAAATCCGGAAGAACGAGTCACATATCAGCCTTCGTGTCATATGACCAATGTTCAAAAAGTGACTGAGGAGCCTTTAAACCTTCTAAAAAGTATTTCAGGAATTAATTTTGTTGAGATGGAGCAAGCAAACATGTGCTGCGGTTCAGCAGGAATCTATAATATTATTAACTATGATGCATCAATGGACATCCTTGATGAGAAAATGAAGCATACGAAAGCGACCGGAGCATCAGTCGTGATTACGACCAACCCAGGATGTCTCATACAGATGAAGCTTGGTATCGAACGCGAAAAACTGTCTGATTCTGTGCGGGCATTGCATCTAGTCGAATATTTGGCCGAAGCTGCCGGAATTTCATAAATTTTGCTTACACTTATGATGGATACGTGTTTATTGTTCATTTGATAGAAGCATTAAACATGACATTCCGCACCTGAAAGGAAAACTTTCACCTTTTTTTCAGGTGCGTTTTTTAAAAGTTTTCACTTATCATTTAGTTCCTTTTTAATCGACTTCTTCCACCTTCATTCTTTTTTCGATAATTTCCATCCATCATCTATTTTAACCTGTTCCGACACACAGATGGAAAGGAAAGATTATAGCCAACCTCAAGTTCAAATAACCCTTTTGTTTGTTAGCCGATGTAATCAAGTCAGCCGGAAAAGAATTCGATCCGCTAATACAATCGGATTTTCTTCACGCTGAAAATCTCCAAAATGTGTCCAGTTACATTGAATTGGACGATGTTTCAGAGCAACGTTTTTCGTATTTCCATTGAGAATCTGTCTGTAAAAATAAGAAAATGAAGCTTTATATGACGTTTTATTAATGTTTCTGTTTATTCATATAGGTTTGTAAATTCCGCATATCCGAGAACAGCCAAGTACGATTCATCACGAAGTCATAAATACCTTGATATTGCCATTCTCAGGAAAGTTTGAAAAAAATCCCTAGTTTCGTAACAAACTAAACCGGACCAATTTTTATTTCTCAAAATATTTAAAAAAGATCAAAAAAAAAAAAAAAAACATTTATTGATTTTTAATAAATATATTGGGTCTAATCTCTTCTGTCATTTCTTCTTAACCCTAACAGTCCTGCAAGACCAACTAAACCAATCCATCCCCAATCTGTATCTTCATTATCATCACTATTATCAACATCTGTATTTTGAGCCATTTGAGTAATTTTGTTTGTGTTGTTATTGACGTCTATGCTGTCATTTTCAGCGTAGGCAACTATCCCAAAAAGCATCAACGCAACTGATAGAGCGCAAAATGAATGGAGAATTTTTTTTAACATGGTTTTCACCTCCTTTTAATAATTGTTAACATTTAATATGTCCATCAAAAGAACAATTATTCTTTAGATATAGAAGCCGTTTAGGGCGTCATTTTTAAACCTATTCAATTCAATAAACGAGTGCGTTAAAGAAAAAATAGATGGTAAAAAAAGAGAAATGAATGCAATTACAAGGTATATATCTTCTATAAAAGAAGGGGAGCTATTATCAAATGTTTTAAGGCAGGGATTGGGGATTTACTGTTATTCCACAAACGTGATGAATGGTTGGCATACAAAAGACGATTTTTAAAAAGTAAAAGCTTGCGGCATCGCAAGCTTTTCCATATTTAGCAATCCGAACTTTTCACGTTGAGCGGCGGTGGAACTAGCCAGCCTTTTTCTTTGTTTATTCTAAGCAATTTAGCACCATATTGCGCTTTTTTTACGTGAAATTGACCAAACATTAAAGCAATATCTTCCCTGATGCACTCTCCTATAATTGTACTGCATGCCACTAAACCAGCAGAAATATCTTTGCTAAGCATTGCAGCTATTTCCGGGTCGGCAAATCTCGCACCAACTGGAATATCTTCCAAACATGCTTTTGGCCGTTCTGGGGGTGATGGCGGAAGTGCTATTCCATTTTCTTTTAACAAGTTTTCTATTTCTTGTATTTCCGGTTTTAAAACGTTTTCGATGCTATCCTCTATAAAACGTTTTAAATCCTTATCGCCTGTGTGGTTGAGCAATGTTTGATATCCGGCAACAAATCCTTTAGCCGTTTGTAAATACGACCATACGCCAAATATTTCTCCGTAGTGCATTGGCTCTTCTTTTGGATTACCGCTTAAAATTCCCATAATAAACCTCCTAACAAAATTCATATATCACCATTCTTTAGATAATATGGATTGATTGAAATACAATTATGCAAAGGAAAGTGAAGTTTTAAAAAACTTATTATGTTATTGGAATTTTGTACGAAGGATGAACAAAAAAGTTTGTGTAATGCATGGATTAGTTCATCAAATTTAGTTAAATTTTCAATCCTTCTAACAGTACTTCTCGATAGGAAATTTGACTCCAAAAAAGGACTACCTCCTTTCTTCTTAGTAAGGAAGTAGTCCTCACTTATTCTATTGAACCAGTTCTCAAAAAAGTGGTCAAATTTTATTACATGCACCCTACATATCCTTTTATTGTAATAATTTTACAGTTCCCTTTCACTTTCGTGCATTTTGATTTTAGAGGGCAATGACTACAGTCTTCACATTCATAGATTTTGAAGCTTTGTTCATAACCAGACGGGTCCTTTTTGTTTTGGTATTTTTTAAACGCAACTTTCCTTCCATTTGGGCAGATAAAACAATTATCTTGCTCACAATACGTCCAGTTTTTCGCAATTTTGATGTCTTTTTGTATTTGTGTGTTGTTCTTGTACATAGGTTCCATAAGGAATCAGAAAATCAAATCGAGGCTCTTTCTCAACACCAACTGTATATAGTTTTCTTCACTGCCATATCCTGTGACTGTTTTCAGCATGGGTAAAGAAAATTTGCCAGTTTCTCCATATTTTCTTGGATGAGTTTTTCGATTCCCCGGCAGGAATAAATCTTTTGGGAATAAGCGTACAGAAAACTATATTTTTTGCATCAATTTTTCTATTCGATTGGAGCTTCCGAAAATCTCAATATGGTATTTGACATTTTCATATGCGGCACGGATAACATCTTGATGAAACACAAAATAATCTGTATAGCAAGAAGATTGGACATTTTTATTTATATGATTGATAACATTGTTGAAGGTTGAAGTAGCAACATTAATTTTTCTAATTCCTAACTTAATGCATTCTTTAAAATCATTCTCTTCGATTCCCGATCCACCGTGTAATACAAGCGGTATTTCAACTCGCTCATCAATTTCCTTCAAACGGTCAAACCGCAAATTTGGTTCACCTTTATATACGCCGTGGGCGTTTCCGATCGCAATTGCTAATGCATCTACTTTTGTTTCTTCCGCAAATTTCTCAGCTTCTTCAACCCCTGTAATAGTTATTTCGATATCTTCTGACCCATCTTCGCTTCCTCCGACTCTTCCAATCTCAGCTTCAACGGTTGCACCGTAGAAGTTCGCCAGTTTAACAATTTCTTTTGTCTTTTCTATATTTTCTTTTAAAGGTAAATGTGATCCATCATACATGACAGATGTAAAGCCGATATCAAGTGCCTGCTTAATTTTTTCATAAGTTAAACCGTGATCAAAATGAACCGCTACTGGGACAACAGATTGTTTCGCAGCTTCAACCATTAATGGGCCGATTAAATGAAGCGGAGAATGCTTCAAACGAACTTCGGCAATTTGCAATATAATGGGCGATCGTAATTCCTCTGCCGCTTGGATCGCCCCCATAACCATTTCCATATTTGCAACACTAAATGCGCCGATTCCAAAATTGTCCTCTTCCGCACTTGCGAATATCTCTCGCATTGTCACTAAAGGCATTTATTCATCATCCTTTTCCTATACCGACTATTTTCTAGGGAAAATCTGTACTTGCTATTACGTTTTCTATACAAGATCTTTAATGAAAAACAACGAATTTTTTTCTTAAATGGTTTGTTAAAACTCGACTTTCACCGGTACTCCTTTTTCAAATGACTCTTGCGCAGCTTTGGCAATTCTTTGTGCTTGCAAGCCATCAAATCCACTGCACAAAACAGATTCATTATCCATGCAAGCATGAACAAATTGCTTAACTTCTTCAATATAGGCTTCAGAATAACGTTCAAGAAAGAAATAGAGCGGTTTATCCTTCACAACATGGTCAGATGTTGATAATTCAACTGTTGTCGGCCGGCAATTATCAGCAGTTGCCGCCCCTTTATCTCCAAAAATTTCTACTCTCTGATCATATCCATAAACGGCCTGTCTGCTATTATCAATGACACCTAATGCACCATTTTCAAATTTTAGTGTTACAACCGCCGTGTCGATATCACCGGCTTTGCCAATTTCTGAATCTATTAAAACGGCTCCTTGAGCAAAAACTTCAACTACTTCACTGTTTACAATATAACGAGCCATATCGAAATCGTGGATCATCATATCCATAAATAAACCGCCTGAAGTCCGCACGTAATCAATGGTTGGCGGTTTTGGATCCCTTGAAGTAATTTTTAAAATATGAGGTGTTCCAATTTGTCCTTGTTGAACAAGATCGTGTAGCCTTTTAAAATTCGGATCAAAGCGTCTGTTAAATCCTACTTGAAATTTGACGCCAGCCTTTTCAACTTCATTAATTACCTCTACTGTTTCTTCAACTGAAAAACTAACCGGTTTTTCACAAAAGATATGCTTACCGGCCGCCGCAGCCTTTTTAATAATTTCGGCATGCGTAGTAGTTGGAGAGCAAACAAAAATGGCATGGATTTCCGGATCACGTAAAAGATCCTCATAATTATCCGTAACTATTGAAATGTTCTTTTCTTTTGCCCAATCTTCCATTTGAGCAATCATTACATCCGATATTCCTTTAATCTTTACATTTGGTATATGCTGCATGTTTTCTGCATGCAGCCGCCCGATTCTCCCTGCTCCAATAATTCCAATGTTTATCATGTTCCGATCTCCTCCATTTTCACCAAGAAAATGACCATCATTTGGCATGATGAAATCTGCTTGCTCATCATTAAAAGTTTTTTATTTAAGTAAATAAAGGATCATTATATTAATGAGCTCGAGCTGAAGAAGCTCGAGCTATTTAATGGTTTTACGTGTCCGACAGACTTGTTGTTGCGAACAACCATCTTTTCATCAGTTAACAAAAATTTATTCTTTCGTAATGCTTTTCAAGAATTCTAATTTTTCTTGCGCATTTTCTTTTGTGATGACATCAATGCCGCTGTCAATTCTTTTTTCAACTTTTTCACCTTTTATAGCTTTAATTGCATTTTCAACTCCTAAATATCCCATGTCATAAGGGCTTTGAGCAATTGTTCCGGCTAATTTTCCGGCTATAATCGATTCAACAGCTTCAACTGTACCGTCTGTGCCAATGACCGGGATTTTCATTCCTTTAGCTTCAACTGCCCGGAGCACTCCAAGTGCCATATCATCGTTTGCAGCAAATACACCTTTAATATTTTTATTGTTCTGTAATATATTCTCCATTACTGACATCGCTTTTGATTTATCACTATCTGCCGGTTGTTCAGCTACTACTTTCATCCCAGCATCTTCTAAAGCTTTTTTGGCTCCTTTTATACGCTCATCTGTTGCAGTGTTCCCAAGAGCACCGCTAATAAGAGCTACTTCATCCCCTTTATTCAACATTGATGCAAGCAATTTTCCAGCTTCCTGACCAGCTGTGAAGTTTTCTGTTCCAATAAATGTTGTTTTATCTTTCAGTTCTGCGTCTGTATCAATGAGCAATACAGGAATGCCCTGTTGTGTAGCCTGTTCTAGTGAAGGAACAACAGTTGAAGGCTGAGTTGGCGAAACAACTAATGCCCCCGGCGATTGATTGATTTGGTCCTCAATCATATTTACTTGTTCGATCACTTGAGACTCTGAAGCTGGTCCTACAACATTTACTTCAACACCCAATTCTTTTCCAGCTGCTTTCGCACCAGCCTCTACATATTTCCAATATGGGCTGCTTAACGTTTTTAAAACGACTGATATTGTTTTACCTTCTAATTCGTTGCCTTCTTTCTCACTACTTCCCCCTGAAGATTTTTCACCCCCACATCCGGATGCAATAATCATGCTAGCAGCCATTGCTACAACACCTAAAGATTTCACCCATTTTTTCATAAAATCATCCCCCTTGAATTTATAAATAAATTTTTAAATATTAACACTATTTTTGAAAAAGTTAGTCTTTCTTGCTTTTTCTCTGTCTAATCACATCTACATAAACAGCCGCTATAATAACAAATCCTATGACTGCCATTTGAAAATCGGCTGAAACATTCAATAAGTTAAGGCCATTTCTCAACACAGCAATAATTAAAGCTCCTATCAGAGTTCCCCAAACTGTTCCAACTCCACCAAAAAAGCTTGCTCCGCCAATAATTACCGCTGCAATGGCATCCAATTCATATGATAAACCTGCTAGCGGGAAGGCAGAATTTACTCTTCCTACCATAACTAATCCTGCCAGTGATGCCATAAAACCACTGATCGTATAAACAATGACAAGAACACGATCAACATTGATTCCGGATAAATGAGCTGCTTCTTTATTTCCTCCAATTGCATAAATATATCTTCCGGTTTTTGTTCTAGTTAAAAATATATGGAAAATGATATACATCACGATAACTAGCAAAAAGCTCACAGGAATTGGACCGACAAATTCTCTCCCCAAAAATTGAATTAAATACGGAAATCCGGCAATTGGTGCAGCTGCTGTTACAATCAGCGCTAAACCACGTGCTATGTTCATTGTTCCAAGAGTAGAAATAAACGGATGAGGCAATTTAAGCTTTGTCAGCAATATTCCGTTTAGCCACCCAAAAAAACATCCTACTAATAAGCAAACAAGAATTCCTAAAATGGGATGCATGCCCATATTAACGGAAACAATCCCCATTAACATGATTGAAATAGCTAAAATGGATCCGACCGATAAGTCGATACCTGCAGTCAAAATCGGCAAGAGCATTCCTAAAGCCAACAATGCATTAATGGATGACTGTCTGGCGATATTCATGATGTTGTTGATGGTTAAAAACTTATCCGATAGAATCGTGAGAACTGTACATAAAATGATAAGCCCGATCAGAGCGCCAAACTTACTAAGGTAATGCTTGACAGATTTCTTTTCAACATTCGTTTCCGAGCTGTTCACCGCTAACTCTCTCATCAATTACTCCCTCCTGTAGCCGCTTTCATAATCTTCTCTTGCGAAGCTTCATTTATAGGAAAGTCTGCTGTTATTTTTCCTTCAGACATCACAAGTACGCGATCGCACATTCCTAAAATTTCTGGCAAATCAGATGAAATCATTAAAACGATGGCTCCATTTTCAACTAATTGATTCATCAACCGATATACTTCCACTTTAGCGCCAACGTCGATACCACGTGTCGGTTCATCAAATATAAAGACTTTCGCTTTTGTACAAAGCCATTTGGCTATAACGACTTTTTGCTGGTTTCCTCCGCTCAGCTTTCTTGCATTCAGTTCAATATTTCCCGGGCGGATTTTCAATTCTTTTACATAGTCCATGGCTCCCTGCTTGATTTTTTTCAAATCTATTAATTTGCTCTTTTTTCTAAAGTTATCCATATTAGCAAGGACAATGTTCATGTATAACGGTTGATCCAGCAGCAAACCTTCACTTTTTCTATCCTCTGTAATAAAGGCTATTCCGGCAGAGATGGCGTCCCTAGGTGATTTAATGTCGACTAATTTTCCGTCAACATAGATCTTCCCTTTTTCCTTTTTATCTGCACCAAAAATGGCTCTTGCCAGCTCCGTTCTGCCGGCACCAACAAGTCCGGAAATACCGACAATTTCGCCGCGGCGAATACTAAAGCTGACAGGTTCTTTAAAGCCGCTAACTTTTAAATCTTCGACTCGAAAGCCTTCTTCCCCTAACGTAAAGGTTTGTTTTGGATATTTTTCTTCAAGAGTTCTACCTACCATCAGTTCAATCCAATGATCCGTGCTCGTTGTCTTTACTGGAAGTGTATCGATTTTAAAGCCGTCTCTTAAAATAGTGATTCGATCGCCAATTCGTTTAATTTCTTCAAGTCTATGAGAAATAAATATGATAGCAATTCCTTTTTCTTTTAATTGTTCGACCGTTTTATATAACTGTTCTACCTCCGACTGGCTCAAACTCGCTGTTGGTTCGTCCATGATAATTAATTTCGCATCTAAAGTAAGAGCTTTCGCAATTTCGACTAGCTGCTGCTGACCTATTCCTAAGTAACCGAGCGGCTGCTCTGCAATAGCTGGATCTTGTCCAAGCATCTGCAAAAATTGCTTCGCGCTTTCTTTCATTTGTTTGTGGTTGATAAATGAAAATTTTCCATTCCCTTTAATTTCCCGGCCTAAAAATATATTTTCATAGACTTTCAGCTCTGGAATCACGTTTAGTTCTTGGTATATCGTTGCTATTCCAAGCTGCATGGCATCCAAAGGTGAGTTGATTTGAACCGGCTGGCCTTCCCAATAAATTTCTCCTTCATCTTTTTGATAGGCTCCCGTCAAAATTTTAATCAACGTTGATTTACCAGCCCCATTTTCACCTAACAGCACATGAACTTCCCCAGGTTTCACTTCAAAATCAATGCCCTTCAAAACATGATTATTTGAAAAGCTTTTTTTAATGCCCTTCATCACCAGTAAGCTTCCTTCAGTACTAGCCAATGTTTTTTCCTCCTTTCTCTGCGTATAGGAACTAATCTATTAAGAGAATCAACAGCTATTCTGAAGACAAAATCATAATATTTTAGATGTTTTCAAGGAAACTTTTTCTTGCTTAAAAAACGATTCTTGTGCCGCAACAGCAATTTCTTGAGCTTTTACTCCATCTTCAACAGTTACTTTAGGTTGATACCCCTCTAGTAAAGCATTGAAAAAGTCTTCCAGCTCGAGATAATAGGCGTCTTTAAATCTAGTCGGAAAATCTTGAACAATATCATGAACTGCGCCAGAACTGGTCAAAACTTGAATGTTATGTTGACGCAAGCCGCCAATAAAAATAGTTCCTTCCGTACCTATTACTTCCGCACGTATATCATAGCCATAATGGGCATTTCTGCTGGATTCAACGTCACCAACGGCTCCCGATTCAAATTCTAAATAACAGAGAGATTGATCCACATCTTGATATTTGGACATAAACGGATATTTTAAAACTTTGCCGTGAGCTGATACTGCTTCAACGTCTGATTCCATTAAATACCTTGCAATGTCAAAATCATGAATGGCCATATCAATAAATATACCGCCGCTATTTTTTATAAATTCTTCAGGAGGCGATGCTGGATCGCGGGAAATTCCCCGAAAATAAATTGGTTTTCCGATATCTCCTCTTAAAATTCTTTTTTTGGCTTCAGCGTACGCTGGATCGAACCGTCTCATAAAGCCGACCTGACAAATTGTGTTATGCCGCTTCATTATTTCAAAAATTTCTTTCGCTTCGTCTAAATTGCTGACAAGCGGTTTTTCAACAAAAACTGCTTTATTGCTAAAAGCTGCTTCCTTCAACAGTTCAAAATGCGTACTCGTAGGAGAAGCAATGATAACAGCCTCAATCCGATCATTGTAAAAAATATCACTTGGATTTGTAGTGAAGTTAGGAACATCTAATTCTATGGAAACTTTTTTGGCAAGCTCTTCATTTCTATCACAAATGTATACTAGTTCAGCGGATTGGATTTTTGTCTTAACGTTTACGGCATGCCAATATCCAAGACGTCCCAGCCCGATCACTGCACAGCGAATTTTTCTGTTCATTTTCATTACCTTCCTAAAATTTATTTAGACTTGCTACTACGGATTGATTGCGCAAAGATTCATAACCTTTTTCTATATAATGAATAACTTGAATAGAATTTCGGATTCCATAAACTGGTTGTTTTCCGTTGATAATGCAATCATTTACATGCTCCACTTGATTGAAATACTGATTATCTTTATATGTTTCAAACAGTATTATTTCGTTATTGTCATCTTTTACAATTACTTTGCCCTTTTGATCTGATGACACATCAGGCCGAAAAGAGGAATCTACTAAAATGGTTCCGCGCTCTCCTATAATTTCATACCGATTAATAAATGGCAGCTTCATGCTGGCGGTAATTTCAGCTGTTCTTCCAAACTCATCTACAAAAATACAAGTTGATAACATATCCACTTTATGTTCAGGGTCAACTTCCCCCAACATAACAACTTTCTCTGGTTTTATTCCGATGATCTGGCTCATCGCATGAACTCCGTAACACCCGACATCCCACATAGCTCCTCCGCCTAATGCGGGGTTTAAACGAATATCATCCCGGTCTTGCAAACTCCAAGAAAAATGTGATTTTACATGCAATATGCTTCCGATCATCCCCGAAGCCAATAAATCCTTTACACGTGCATGTTGTTTATGGAATTGATACATAAAGGCTTCCATAAAAATTACGTTGTTTTGCTCTACAGCTTCCTGAACCTTCAATAATTCTTTCGTACTAACAGCTGCAGGCTTTTCTACTAAAATATGCTTTCCCTTCTGTGCAGCTTTTATTGCCCATTCGGCGTGCAGGGCATTTGGAAGAGGAATATAAACTACATCAATCGATTCATCTTCTAACAATTGATCGTAATCACTATAAACCTTTGGAATATTGAATCGGGCGACTTTTTCTTTGCTTCTGCTCGCAATCGCTACAACTTCGGAACGAGAGGATTGTCTCAGGGCAGGAAGAAGCTGCTCGTAAGCAATATTAGCTGCACTCATAATTCCCCACTTTACTTTTTCCATTTTGATCACCTTTCACAAAATTTTCTGAACGGCAAAGGTAAAATCATGACCGCCCAGCATCCCATTACAATCAAAGTTACGAATCGATTGTTTCGATTAACGGGTGGCATTTTTTTAAAGAGCGAAACTGTTGTTTGTTTCATCCTCCATGCCCTGCTTAAGAGTTGTTTAATAATTTTTCATTTATATACTTACGAGCAATTAAAGCGTATTCCAATGGATGGGCTATTGACGGATCTTGTTCGGCTTCAACGATAATCCATCCTTTGTATTGATGGTCCAATAGTTTTTGATAAAGTACGGTAAAATCAATGCAGCCGTCCCCTGGTACCGTAAAGATTCCGCTTAAGAAGGAATTCATGAATGATTTTCCTTCTTTTTTGCACTCCTCCATTATCTTTTTTCTTACATCTTTAAAGTGCACGTGTTTTATGCGGTCAATATGCTTGTTTAATAGCTGCTGGCAATCTTCATCGGAAACATAGATGTGGCCTGTGTCATAGAGCAGGTGCACGTAGTTTGCATCAGTGTTTTCCATTAACCGATCAATCTCCGGAAGGGTTTGAACCCCCGTTCCCATATGATGGTGATAAACTAATTTCAAACCGTACTGCACAGCGATTTTTCCCAGTTCGTTCAGGCCTTCGCACAATTGGGTCCACTCGGCATCTGTAAAGTGCGGCTTTTCGGAAAAAACATTTTTATCGGTACCTTGAATGCTGTAAGTCTGCTCAGAAACTACTGCCACATCTGCATGAACTTCATACAAGTATTGACAATGCTGATGGAAAGCCCGTTTAGCTTCTTCTATGCCGTCGCGGATAATAAAACTGCTAAACCACCGTCCTGCTATTTTTAAGTTTCGCAGCTTCAATTCCTTGTTTAACACTTTCGGCTCAGGGAAAAAGCCGCCGACTTCGGTGCCTTCAAAACCTGCGACAACAATGTCGCTTAAAAGGTGCTGCAACGTATTTTCAGCTCCGATTTCCGGTATATCATCATTTCTCCAGCCGATCGGCGAAATTCCCCATAAGATGTCTTGCTCTCCCATTGTTTGTCTCCTTCTTTAATATTGTTTGGCAGTTTTTAAATTTTCTTGTTTTTCTTTAAATGCTTTTTGCACACTTTCCTTTTCAGAGACTTCCGCAACCCCGACATGCCACCAGCTTTCATAGCCATTTGTCATGGTCTTTGGAAGCACTTTCATTTCTATTAAAGTAGATACATTTTGTTTCTTGGCATCTTCTAATGCTGCTTTCAATTCTTCGACTGTATTGGCACGGTAAGTTTTGGCTCCGTAGCCTTCAGCCACTTTTGCATAATCAATGTTCATGATTTGATTGTCATGTGTTCGGAATTCGCAATAATAGCTTCCCATTCCATTGCCCATTTGCAGGTTGCTAATACAGCCAAATCCTGAGTTGTCAAACAGCAAAATATTAATTTTATGATTATATTGAATGGCTGTAACCAATTCAGAATGCAGCATGAGGAAGCTGCCGTCGCCGACCATGGCATAAACTTCTTTGTCAGGCTGCGCAAGCTTGATTCCTAAAGCACCCGACACTTCATATCCCATACACGAATACCCGTATTCCATATGGTATGTGTTAGGTTCTGTTGAATGCCATAAGCGTTGAAGATCTCCAGGCAATGAACCAGCTGAACCGATGATGATACTGTCAGGCGAAACCGCTTCATTAATCGCCAATAATGCAGTGGTTTGCGCCAATTCTGTATTTAACGCATCTGCATATTCATTCAGCACTTCTTGGGAAAACTGATCTTTTATTTCCGGTGTAAAGTTTTCCCTGTCAAACACTATCTTGCTTAAACGGTCGCGCTCTCTCAGCCACTCCTCTTTTAATTCGACAATTTGATCTCCGAATTCGCTTTTATACCCGTCCAACAGCGGGAATAACAGCTCCAAAGTTGTTTTGGCATCTGCGACTACTTGAAAACCATCCATTTTATAGGCCTGCAAACGGCTGACATTAATGTTCAAAAACTTTGCCTGTTCAAAATTGAACGCTGTTTTCGACGAAGTCGTAAAATCTGTATATCTTGTTCCCACTCCAATAATCAAATCCGCTTCTTTAGCCGCTTTATTGGCAGCTAATGTTCCGGTTACTCCGATTCCGCCCAAATTATTTTTAAATGTTGATTCGACTGTCGATTTTCCGGCTTGCGTTTCGACAAGCGGAATATCATGCTTCTCGGAAAGCTTGATTAAAATATCCCTCGCTTGGGAATATTTTGCACCGCCGCCCACAATGATAAGTGGTTTTTTGCTTGATTTTATTAATTCTGCAGCTCCCTTTAGCTCTCGATCGGTCGGCAATTTGCGGTCAAGATAGTGCACCCGTTTTTCAAAAAATTTCTCATCAAAATCAAACGCTTCCCCTTCGGCATCTTGCGAAATGCAGATGGTCGCAGGACCCGCTTTGGCCGGATCTGTCATCACTTCAAAAGCTCTGATTAAACTTGACATCAACTGTTCAGGGCGTGTGATCCGATCCCAATATCTTGATACGGGCTTGAGCGCATCATTGGTTGTCACCGCCGTACTATATTCATGTTCCACTTGCTGCAAAACAGGATCAGGCTGGCGGGTAGCAAACGTATCTGCAGGGAGCAGAAGGACGGGAATATTATTGGAAAGAGCTGTACCCGCTGCCGCGACCAAGTTGGCCGACCCCGGTCCAACCGACGTGGTGACGGCAAATATTTTTTGCCGAAGCATTTGTTTGCTGTAAGCAATGGCTGCATGCGCCATTCCTTGTTCATTTTTCCCTTGAATTACTTTTAAATGGCCGGGATCTTGCTCAAGCGCCTGACCAATTCCTAAAACATTGCCATGTCCGAACACATTGAAGATTCCTTCCACAAAGGGAAATTCTTTACCGTCAACGTGAATGTATTGTTGGTTTAAAAATTTGATTAAAGCTTGAGCTGTTGTCAGCCGGATAGTTCCCATCTTTTTCACCCCTGATCGTATTCAATTAAGATCTTTCGGCAATGAGTTGTTCGATTTCTTCTGCTTTCGGCATTGCATCAGAAGAGCTGTGTCTGCTGACGACAATAGCTGCTGAGGCGCTCCCGTATTTTAAAGCCGTCTCAATGTCCTTGCCTGTAATTAGCGCATACAAGAAGGCTGAAGCGTATGCATCCCCTGCACCGAACGTTTTTAATACTTTTGTCCGATAAGCATTCGCTTGAAATGTTTCACCTGATTTCGCATACGCATAAGAGCCTTCAACGCCATGCTTAATGATAATCAGGTCCGGCGAATGCTGAAACAAATAGCGAACGGTCTCTTCGTTTTTCCCGTCTTTTGTTCCTTCCATGATATCGTATTCGTCGCGGGTGCCGATCACAACGTCTGCCTTTTCCGCCACCAATGAATAATAAACAGAAGTTTCATCAGTAGATATCCAAGTGTACGGGCGATAATCCAATTCAAATATGACTTTCACATCATGTTTTTTCGCCAGAGAGATCGCTTTCAAAACAGCTTCTCTCGAAGGGCTTTTAGATAGCGCCGTACCGGAAACAAGCAAAATTTTGGATCTTTTGATATATTCCTCATCTACCTCGGACGGTTTCAAATAGAGGTCTGCTACATTTTCACGATACATTAAGATGCTGCAGTCTTCCGGACTTTTAATTTCTGTAAAAGCCAATCCGGCTTTATGCCCCTCCTGATCAACGACCATATGGGATGTGTCAACCCCAACATTGCGCATATACTGCTCAATAAAACGGCCATGCTGATCGTCTGAAATTTTTCCGATGAATCCAGCCTTCAGCCCTAATTTTGAACAGCCAATGGCAATATTAGCCGGAGAGCCTCCAACATATTTTGTAAAAGTCATCGTTTCTTCCATCGGACGGTTGTATTCCACAGCGTTTAAATCAATGCATGCACGGCCAATTGCAATGATGTCAAATTCTCTGTCGGTATTGAAATCATATCTCATCTTTGATAAACAGCTCCTTGTATTTTTTAACGTTTCAATATCCATTCATGATCAGGGTCATTGTAAAATTTCCAAATCCGTTTCGGGCCTGCCATAACATTTAAATAATAAGAGGTATAACCGTCTGGTACGCCGACCGGATGATATCCTTTCGGCACGATGACAACATCACCGTTTTCAACTGTCATCGTTTCATCTAGTGAACGATCGTCCGTATAAACTCGCTGAAAAACGAATCCTTGAGGCGGATCCATTTCATGATAATAGGTCTCTTCCAATAGCGACTCATTTGGTAAGTTATCACGGTCATGCTTATGCGGAGGATAGCTTGACCAATTGCCGCTTTCCGTAAACACTTCCACCACTAAAAGACTATTCGCACTTGGATCTGAATCAGGCAAAATATTGTGGACAAAACGTTTATTGTTAAGTATCCCCCTATGCTCGATTCCTACATTTTCTGCTTTAATCCATTTCGTAGGCAGCTGACGTTCAGACGGGGAATAGCATAAGGCAACGCGCGCTTTTGTTACTCCTTCAACCTCAAAATGGCGCTGATTGGAAACATATACGCTGTCCGTCGGGATCTTTTCAAAAACACTTTCCCGCGTACCTAAATTTTCGAAATTTTCATCACCGACTGAAACATTAATTTTTCCCGTTAAGGCGACGATGCAGCATTCTTGGTTTCCTAATAATTCCGAATATTTGGCGTTCGGATCTAAATCGATGACTTTAAATCCCACATATTCCAAAGGAGAGTTTTCTGATGTTACTTCATGAACAACTATTACTCCCTTTTCGATTTCTTTCTTGTTCGGTTTTCGCAGCAAATGACTCATATATACCTCCCTCACATGGCGGCGGTTTTCTTTTTCTTAAAGGAAAGAAAACCGAAAAAACAATTGTTTTCTTAAAGCTTTTGACAAAGCCGTCGCGCTCTCTTTTCCGATTCATTTTCAGGCTCATGAAGCTGAATAATGAGCCTGAAGGATGAATCTTCTATCACATTACCAATCTATTATTCAAAACTTGGCGTTTTATAGCGCGCTGTGACAACCTTTTTGCGCGTATAAAAATCAACGCTGTCTTTTCCGTTGGCGTGCAATGTTCCAAAGAACGAAGACTTCCATCCGGAGAACGGGAAGAACGCCATTGGAGCCGGCACTCCTAAGTTAACGCCTAGCATACCTGCATCAATATTTTCGCGGAAATAGCGAATGGCTTGAGCGTTCGTTGTAAAAATACATGCGCCGTTGGCAAACTCAGATCTATTTGCAATTTCGATCGCTTCTTTTAAATGTTTCACCCGAATGATCGATAAGACAGGTGCAAAAATTTCGTCCTTCCAAATGGTCATATCGGTTGTAACATTGTCAAAAATCGTAGGTCCGATAAAAAACCCGTCGTCAGTTGCGCGATTGCGTCCGTCACATACCAAGGTTGCGCCTTCTTCAACACCCTTTTCAATATAACGGATCGTGCGTTTTTTATTTTCTTCTCGGATGACCGGTCCTAGCAAGACACCGTCATCAAGGCCGTTGCCCATTTTAATATTTTCTGTTTCTTCTTTTAACTTGGCGATAAATTGATCAGCAATTTCTTCCTCCACCGTCACAACTGAACATGCCATGCATCGTTCTCCTGCTGATCCGAATGCTGAAGAAATAATGTTGGTAACAGCATCATCCAAGTTGGCATCCTTTAACACAATCGTATGGTTTTTCGCTCCAGTCAACGCCTGAACACGTTTTAAATTTTCACTAGCCCGTTTATAAACGTATTCGCCAACCGGCTTGGAGCCAACGAACGAAATCGCTTTGATATCCGGATGATCCAAAATTCCATTGACAACATCATGCGCTCCATTTACCACATTTAATACACCTTTTGGAAGACCCGCTTCTGTAAACAAGTTGACTAATTTTTCGATTAAGAGCGGTGTTCTTTCAGATGGTTTTAATATAAAAGTATTGCCAAGCGCTATTGCCATTGGGAACATCCAGCAAGGCACCATCATCGGGAAGTTAAACGGAGTAATCCCGCCGACCACGCCGATCGGATAGCGGTAATTGGTCGCCTCAATATCAGTCGCAATCGTTGATAAGGAATCCCCCATCATTAAAGTAGGCGCTCCTGCCGCAAACTCTACATTTTCTATTCCGCGCTGAACTTCTCCTAATGCTTCAGAATAACTTTTTCCATTTTCAATCGTAATGATCCGCGCTAATTCTTCCCTATGCTTTATTAACAGCTGCTGAAAATTAAATAGAATTCTTGCACGGCGAGGAACAGGGACGTTTTTCCATTCCTCAAAAGCTTTTTTGGCAACTTCTACAGCTTCATCCACTTCCTCTTTTGTAGAAAGCGGAACTTGGCCAATTACTTCTTTTGTAGCAGGATTGTAAACATCTTCATATTTTGTTGCTTTACTTTCAACCCATTCGCCATTAATGTAATTTTTTAATTTTAATGCGTTAGACATTTTCTGTCCCCCTTAATTCATCAACACTAGTTGATCATAAATAGTTGGTATGTTTTTTAAAAAATTGATGATATTATTGTTATATATTAGTTATATTTTGGTTATATCTCGATTTTTATGATAATATTAAAAGCGTTTTCAGTCAACAAAAATTTAAAAATATTTCTGCGACTAATCGGCTAAATCTTCATTATTATTGAACTTATAGGGTAATATAGATATAATTAACGTTGATGGTTAAGTTTTGGTTAACTTTATAATTTGTTTCAAATATTAGCCAGTGAAAACTAAAGAAAGCAAGAGGGATCCACATGTTAAAATCTAAACGAATAGAACAAATAGAAAAATATGTTTTTGAACATCAAACCGTTTCGTTGGACGAACTTGTTAAGGAATTCAATGTGTCAAAAAACACCATCCGGCGCGATGTTCAACAATTAGTTGAACGGGGAACGATCAAAAAGGTGTACGGAGGAGTTGCTGTTAATCATACAACATTAGAATCATTTACGGTCAGACAAACCCGCAATCAAAAGCAGAAAAAAGCCGTTGCCAAAGCAGCCGCAAAATATGTTGAGGACGGCGATATTATTTATATTGATTCGGGAACAACAACATTGGAAATGGTGGAATATTTGCAAACAAAACAGGTTACGATCATCACAAACAATTTGGACTTTATTATAAATTCGTACCCTTATCCAAACTTAAACGTTCTGACAACAGGTGGAGTATTTGAACGTAAAACGAAATCGTTCGTCAGTCTCAAAAATATGGATATATTACAAAGCTACAATATTAATAAAGCTTTCATGGCATCAACCGGCATCTCCATTTCAAATGGCGTAACGAACTCTTCCCCGCTTGAAAGCGAAATAAAACAAACAATTGTAAAAAGAAGTGAACAAGTTTATTTATTGGTAGATCATGATAAATTTGATAAATACGCTTTAATGACTTATTGCCGTCTTGATGAGGTTGATTATATTATTACGGACACTGCTCCGAGCGAGCAATACCAGGAATTTGCCAAAAAACACAATATCCAGCTTGTCATTGCTGATAATGAAAATTAAACATAAAACATCGTTGACAAGCGGCTAGCAGCTTTTTCTTTTGTCAAATTGTTTTTGAGGTGACTGAATCCTTGTTCTCATCATGATTTCCTCAAGCTTGTTCACCTTTAACGATGGAGACATATTTTAATAGATTTTCGAAATCGTTCCTGCTATTCTATGGAACAGGAAGTAATTGATTCATTCAGTAGATAAGTGTAAATGTTTTTATTTTAACGGACACAACAGAGTGAAAGCCATTCGATTATTCTATTTTCAAGCTGCTGGTCGAACCAATTGGCAAAAAGGATTTAAACCTGCGGTTACAATTGGACAATTTGCAAACAGAGAAGCCCTCCCTTCAACACCGCTTGATCAAAAATCAACTTAGTTATGCAAAAACCCCCGCCTTTTTTTCGTTTTGGGAACTAACTGTTGCAAAGTATGTATAAAGATTTTTAAGGCAAATCATGAAAACCTCCTTCGGCAAACATAAAACCCTTGGACAAATCCTTTTACTGGATTGCCCAAGGGTTTAAGAATACTTGCGAAACGAATTCATGAGTTGAGGATCTACACCACATGTCGCTCACCGCCGCATATTGGTTCTTCCTGAAATATTCTTCCGGTGATTATACCCCAACAGCTTACAAAGCAATGTTTCCAACCACCTTTTCCTCATCTAAAAGATGGTTTCAACAAAAAAAGAGAATTGCCATAAGATTTCTATAATCAGGAACTGTATCATACGACTGGAATTTTTAAATCCCTAAACAAAACCTGCCAAAGGAAAAATACCTCCTTTAAAGGTTCTGCCTTAGGAAAGGTTGGGACTATAAGATGCGAATGGGTAATTATAAGGGTAATGATGGTAATGATGGATATAATTTGGATTTTGGCGGGTCGATCTAGTTTGATCATTTTCATATTTCTTACGTTTACAGTTTTTATGTGGGCCGATAAATGTGTTCGGTTGAATAGGAGCTATAGTTTTCTTCCATTCCTGTTCATTCAGGCAATAAGTATGCGCCATGATATTTGACGGAGTAAGCTTTAAGATATCTGAACCTAAAATCACCTCAGGAGTCGGGGCATCAAATATTGCCAGAAGGTGTGTATTATCCTTGGTTGCTACTTCGTAATGCCACCATGCTTGCGGGATATTTACCACCTGCCCCGGCTTAATTGGATAGTTATGAATTTGTTTTGTAAATGGGTTCAACATCGAGACAATGGCAGCACCGGAAATACAATAGACCAGCTCAGCTGCATTTTGATGATAGTGAGGTTCTATAACATTATTTTTGCTTAAAAAAATATCCAATAAAGATATGTTTTCTAATGTGTTTAACTGTTTAATTCCCAAGATATTTATAAAGTTGTGTTTATCCTTTGTGAACGATCTACTCTTGTTGACATCGAAGGTGAATTGCGTTTTAGGTGATGTGTAATCCAAATATGCAACCATGTGCACTCATCCTTTGTGTTTAAATATTTCACCATAATCTATGCAGACACGTATTAGTAGTGCAAGTACCTAAATAAAAAAGCCAAAGATCTCCCTGTACCTAAAATATGGGCGATAAAAAATTAGGGATAATCTTTTCCAGAAAGGGTAATATGCCGAAACTTCCTTGAGCTTCCTCGCAGCCAAAGGCAATTTTCCCCTTGACCGATTCGCTATCTATGCAGGATGGAATTTTGTCATGAAGACGTACACATTAATCGGAGCGAAATAGTTGAACTTTTATCGTTGCAAAAACATCAGGCAGCTCAATATCAACGTCATCTCTATTTTGTGATTTGGCCAGTTATTTTTCAGTCAAAATCATTTTTGAAAACAATAATGACTTTGTTTTAATTCGAAAATAGTTGCACAACTGACCAATGTAAGACTATATTTTTGGGATAAGCAAATCACATACTGCCTAAGCCTTCCTTGGTCAATGGTTATAAATTCAGCATTCTGTTTGAAAGAAGAGTACTTCCTAATTGTAAAAAATAAAATGTTAAACAATAACTAATTTACCAATATTCCAAACCATACTAACTTGATACTTGGTTTATTCATAATATTCATTTATATACCCCTCGTAAGAAGATGATTTATTAAAAAAAATGAGAGTATAAAAAGAAACAGAAATTCAAAGCCCAAAAAAAGGAATTTTAACATTTTATTGTTTATCTTTCCTCCTAATTGCCAAGCAAGAATAAACATAGATAAAATTAAGGGGAATAAACTTAAATATAGATTTTTAGTTAGTACTATAACGATCAATGCTAAGAAAAAAAGGGCAGTTGATAGAAAATTTGCAAATTTTGCACTCATGACATGACCTCCAATATTATAATGGGGTTATATACCATTCTATTATTTCTGCCAATTAAGGAAAATTAATATTATACTGGTTAATAGGGCTATTTCAAATAACGTCTGTTTTATTAGCTGTTTTGTACTTAAAGAAGTACGGAAATATTCAATAATAATTGATACGCCTTTTAATCCAATGATTCCACTTATTAATATCGCAGGTATCTCAAATATTCCATGCGGGATTAGCTTTACAAAAATACTTGAAATAGACAATCCAAGCTCCAATTGCTGCTGAATAGAGGAACCGACTATTAACCCATTGGTTATCAAAAATATAACAGTAGGAATACCTAGAGAAAGTAATCCTGAAGCAATAACTAGTGATGCCTTTATATTATTAAAAAGTAAGTCTTCTACATCAGAAGCCTGTATATAGTTTAAGTCTCCTCTTACTGCATCTATTCTAAACAAATCCCCCCCTGCCATCCCCCCAAAAAATAAAAGTAAAGAAATGACATACAATATTTTGTTATTCGATACAAGCTTACGAACAACATCCTTTATACCCCTTCCCTGAAAATTCATTTGCTCATCATTTCTCCAGAATTTTCACCTAAGTAAACTGATGTAATACGCTTTTCTATTGAATCGAGACTTAATTTATTGGTTGAAAACTCCTCGACAATTTTACCTTTATGTAAAATCCCTATTTTATCACATAGAGAATGTGCCAATTCAAGTAAATGTGTCGTTAGAATGACTGTTTTATCTGCTTTTACAAACTTTTTTATATGTTGTCTTATAATATGTGAATTGATTAAATCGATTCCTGTCAAAGGTTCATCTAATAATAATATATCTGGATCGTTCAATAATGCTGATGCAATAGATACCTTTTGTTTCATTCCGTGGCTATATGTCTTAATCAATTCATCTTTTGCTGATGTTAAATTGAAGAGGTCAATTAAATAAGAAACTTTATCTTTTCGCAACTCTTTCGGAACATCTAAAATAGATGCAAAGAACAAAAGATATTCTTCCCCGCTTAAATATTCATATAAAGAAGCGGAATCAGGAACAAAACTTATTTTTTTATTGCTTTTATTACCAACACGATTTATGTTATCAATGTATATTTCACCATTATCTGGTTTGGATAAACCTGCAAGGATACGTAGAAAGGTAGTTTTCCCAACACCATTCGTACCAACAATCCCATAGATACAACCCGTATCCACTTGGAAATTAAGGTTATCTAAAACGATATTTTTATCATATCTTTTAGATAAATTTTTCACCTTAATCATTTTTTAAGAAAACCTCCCTGACTGAAATTTGTTTAGTATACGCAGCAACGATGGCATAAGCGCAAAAGAAAAAGACAACGAGAATTAATATAAGAATACATGCAACCATAGTGTTTAATTTTAATCCGAAAAATTGATCTGCGATCAGTAATCCTCCTATGAAAACCGTGTATAGATAAGTTAGACCATTATTTAAAATGCTATCTATAAAAAGGGCTTTGTGGGATTCACCAATTTCATAGGGATGCTCCCAATTTATCCGTGGGTATAACGCTGTTGAGAATATTTGAAATAAACCACTCAGTCCACCGTAGGTGAGCATAATAGTGATTGATAAAGCATACAGAAAAATATTTACATTTATAAAAACAGAAGATAATAAGACTACGAAAAAAGTGACTAGAAATGTAAAAATAAAATATATATACCATTTTTCTTTGACAATATCCCACATTGTATATTTGGTATAAACAAGCAAGTGTATATTCTTGGCCTCTGTATCAATCGCTAATATCATTTTTAGTGAGTCGCCAACAATTTGAAATATGGCAAAAGCAAATACTGTTATAATGGATAAAAAAAACAACGGTGATGTTGAATCAATAAAATGTTGTACTACTGGCAAGGCGATTCCGATAAATACTAGCAAGCCTAATATAGTTTTTCCTATATGCCCAATAAACCATGAACTAACACGCTTAATATGAAGTATGTCTTTTACAAAAAAATATTTATTTGTATTCATGAACTTATCTTTATCAGATATAGAGCTTTTACGGGTACGAATTTGGTAATAAGGTATTAAATCTAAATGATTTAATGTTTTGATCCATATCAAAGTGAATACACCAGCTATGAATAGCATGAAAAGAAAAACGATGAAAAGTTTATGAAACTCGAGATTATATATGTCCTTAGGCAGACTGAGTTCCATTAAAAAAGACTGATATTTTATCACAATATTTGCTAATTCAATTCCAAATTTTTGTGAATTGAATAACAGTGAAGCGATCGTGAAGGGTAATAAAAAAAATAAGAGCGCAACGACTATAAATATAAAAAAGCGATTTAATAAACGCAGTGATTGTATATAAAAAAAATGGGCAAACAAAAAGCGGAAGTATGAAAAAAACATAGTCATTATTAAACTTAATAGACTAAATAGCGGAAAATAGTAAATCAAAAATTTCGGCTCAAAACTTGGGTAATTTATATGTATTCCTAAAACTACAGGCATTAACAAAACGAACCACATTATCACTGTATTTTTCAATGAGTCACCATAAATAGAAGCAATGACTTGCAACACTCTATAACTTTTTAATTGAGACAACATTTTTGTCGTGTCATAATAAAAAACAGAAGATTTTTTATTAAAGAAACTTAATGAGTTGAAGAAAGCAAGAAATATTACAAAGCTCAAAAAGGCATTTAACCATGTATTTGCGTCTAGATCCTTGATGATATAACCAGTTAAAAATACTGTGAAAAAAAACAAAGCACTCATAATAAAAATCATAATGAGTGTAATCCATCTATATATCTTTCTAAGATCAATTTTATCCAGCTGCCAGTCTGCTAAAAATTTTCGCAGAGCAGATTTTCTGTTATATTTTATTATATTGATCATTTTATCTAAAAAAGAAAAGGCAGAATTACTAGTAAACATTATTGAATTGGCACCTCCTGACTAGGTAAACAGAAAAAAGAAGGGGCATGTTAATTTTAGTATTAGCTGCGAATACAAGTTTTGCCGGATTCCCGCAGCTTGTGCTTGTACTCTTTCAGCTTTAATTACCAAGCAATAGCAAAGTCTCTTCCTGAATTTTGAATAACGGCTTTAATTGCAGTAATACCTCCAATTGCGCCGCTAAGTCCAGCTACTGCCGCAACAATCGACCAAAGAGTTGAACCTCCAGAAACCAAATCAATAATAAGCCCTGCTGTAGCCTGTTTAATTCCGAGTTTAGTAGCTAATCATGCGAAAGATGAATTTACAGTTCCTATTTCAGTAGTAACTTGAGCTGCCATTAAACCTAATGCAAAAGTTAAAAGACTAGCAAAAAATCCTTTTTTTCAGGTCTACACACTGCTTCATTGATACTATCTCCTAAATTAGCAATTTTATACAAATACCTTCAATCCCCTAGATTACCATATATAGGGTTGATTGTAAATTAAATTCCATATAACACTTGTAAAATAGGAACTACTAACTATTATCACGCTTTCATCCTGGTACACAATTTTATTAATAGTTAACCGTGTCCGATTGTTCCATATAAGCCAAATTTTTTTCATATAAGTCCCCATCTCAAAGCCTTGTTGTATAAGACCTTCAATTAACGCTGCCAAGAAAAGAAAAAATACATAGAGCACAAACAGTATAGACATATCTTTAAAATCTCTTTTTTGGAAAAAGGGCTTTTTTAATATAATGCACTTAAAAGTCACTACTGCTGGCTTTAGTGCGAATGCCCCAACAAGTATAATTGCTAGGATTTCAAAAAAACCATGAAAAATTGTATATTTAAATACAAACCAAAAAGAGAATTCTTTTGATAAATAAAAGATACTAGTACTTAATAAATATCCTTGTAAAAGGATATACCAAAAAAACGAAACCAAATGAAAACACACCAATACATGCTGGCAATAAAATCATGAAATTATGAAAAAATATAGACTGCCACGTAAGCTCCTCATCATCGAGGTTTTCTGAAACTATTACTACAGCCTCCTGTTCCATGTCTGTTGCTTCTCTTACATCAGTTAACTGCAAATAAATCATTGGTCCACAAAAACTTATTAAAACAATTAAAAGTGAAAGTAAAAAAACATCTCGATTTCTTTCCAAAAATGCCATACCAAACGCCTTAAGTCGAAATATATTTTTCACGTTCATACCAAGTCCTTGATAAAGTTAATTCTTTTTTGGAAGGATGGATGAGTTTCTTTCCACTCTTTCCTTTTGAAGTCAAACTCGTCATTCTCTTTTTCACTGATTCGCTCTAACTTCATTAATGTTTGAATATATAACTCCTTATTCCCCAATTGCCTTACAGCAAATTCATCTGCTTGGTGTTCAAACATTTTACTAATTTTACTGTAGTTGAGCAATTTTCATTACAATAATTACCATGTAAAAAGAGACAAACGGAGTACCCCTTATGCCACATGAAGCTGTTTTTTAACGACATCAATGGGAATATCTTGTTTCGCTGCATCGTAAATAAACTCCACGAGGCTATGTCCTTTCTTCTTTCGAAGGAAGTCAAGCCCGGTAGAGAAATCGCTGTTGGATTCGACCATACTGTACACATAAGCGAGTTGCACCAAGATCCAATACCGTTTCACCGCCCGACGTTGACGAACGCGGTACCCATCGAGCTTCAGCTGGTCTTTCGCTTGTCGAAAAAAGCATTCGATCGACCAACGCTGGGCATAGTAGCGCAAGATCTCTTCATCGCTTAGCTCCCGGTCGGTGCTCAAGACGCAGTGAAGATGTTCAGGTGTCATCGGCTGATCGGCTTTCCAAGCCAACAACACAACGGCATCATCGAGACCTTTCAGCGCTCCCTCGTAGCGATACACGCGATAACGCTCTTCTCCCACCGTGACGAGATGGGTGTCGTTCGGTTCGATATAGCGGGCAAACTGTTTGGCTTGGATGGCGATGCCTTTTGGATAAAGAACCCGATTCGTCTTGAGCATCGCAATGACGTGGAATCCTTTTTTCAGGCAGGCTTCCACGAGTGTTTTCGATGGGTACCAAGAATCCATCAGCACATAAACAGAACCGTGCACATCCAAAGAAGAAAGCATCTCGATGGCCCATTGACCCTTGCTTTTCCCATCCGCCTTGTCGTAGAGGCGAAACGCAAAGGGAAAGGCTTGCGTCATCGTATGAACCATGAGCCAGACGAGAGAGTGTCCCCAAATCGACTTTTTGTCCGCGTGAGAATAATGCCAATTACACCCTTCAATAGCGTGTTTCGCCTGTGACGAAGGCTTCGTTTTTCGGCAGATCGTATCATCGATCGAAACAAAAATGGGGTGATTCTTTCGCTTGGCCGTTCGTTCCACATGACGAAGCATCCACTGCTGGTGTTTGCGAAGCAAGATTTCTTCATCCCAAGGGCTTTTCGTGAAAAAATGGCTCAGTGTCGTTCGATGGTTGGGATGAAAGCTCTCATGATGCAGATCGGTCAAGGTTCCCACAAATCCTTTCGTTGTCAGCGCATCGATAATATGAACGAGATGCTTCATGACCGGCTTAGAGAAATAAAGGGCCAGCCCCAACATTGCGAAAAACTTGTCGATTCCTTGGTGATGTGGTAGTCTATTCATGAGACATGAACCTCCTTGAGAATGGTTTGGTGACACATCTATTCTAATCAAGGAATCGGGTTCATGTCTCCTTTTTTGTTCGGATGTAAATTTATGTTAGTGAATTTGCTCATCTACAGTAATTTTATTCGGAAGCCATTCTGTGAGCCCTATTAAAGCGATTATACCAACTGGGAAAATAAGGATATACTGTCCCCATCCAAATCCTAGCATAATTTTTCTAGTAAAGAACATCAGCAAACTAATAAGCGTCGCTACTCCAAAAGTAATAAACAGTATCCAACGACCATGCTTTCGTTTGATATGTCCAATTTCGTGAAATAACACTGCCTTTACCTCATCTAAAGTAAATTTTTTTATCAAACCTTCTGTCATGTAAATGTTAATGCTTTTTTTAGATGCAAAAGGAGTACTATACACCCAAGCATTCGTCTCATTCTCGGACTCTTTCTTCGTAAATAGGTTAACGTTTATACTACATGCAGCTTCTATCGTTTTTTTCAAAGAGTAAAATTGCTCGGTGAATCCCACATTTTCATAGTTCCCCATGAAACGATGTATTACAGTATAAACTAGCATTATAATAAGGGTTAACGATAAATACCAAGCAGCAAATAAATACCATTTGTCCACAATTTTTACATATAGGGATAGTGGAAAAAGGAAAAATGAGAAAAAGTAAGCAAGACTTCCTATGGTGAGTACAAAAATTATAACTTTTTCCCTTTTTGAAAATTCAAGGAAATCTGATTCCTCCATTTCAGACTCTCCTTCAATATCCTCATCACTTTTTATCGTCCATTGGTATATAGCAGTTGTCAATGAAACTGATAAAAACGTCGGGAGAAAGATACATAACAAAATGCTCCAAATGTATGATTTTGTTAAAAGTAGTGCGTAACCCATCGAAAAATGATAGTTTAATATCAATGGAAGGATTCCAGCTAAGATAAACGGAACAAACAATGTAAAAAGATTGCGCCATGGAAGAACCTTGTTAATAAACAATGCCAAAAGAAAAGGCAATAAAAATGAACAACCATATATCAAAAAAGTAAGAGTTTTACTAAACTCCGTCTTCAATTGGATGGAGAATGATCCATCATTTTTTGCAGCACGTATTGTATATTCATTAAAAAAAAATTTCCTCTTACTAGACTGAATCGTCACTTCCTTACTAAAAGACGGTTCAACCCCTCTTCTCGTCATAACAGTCAGCTCTTCTCCAGCAGGTAAGATAATGTTTTCTGTATTGACTTTGATAAATTGATAATCAATAGGTCCAATATGAAAAGCGAGCGGACGATTGGTAGAGTCTTCTTCAGTATTTTCAATATCTAAAAGATAGTCCCCATGGTAGATGGAATAGCCAGTTAAAAGCTTCTGGACTCCTACATTTTTTTTTGAATCGAGAAGAATAAATGGCGATAAAACAGCTGAACGGATACTTAACTCAACCATAATAACCGAAACTGTAAAAAACGCCGTGACCAATAAAAATATGAGCATTCTTTTTTTCATAATAACTACTCTCCTTAATTTATAGGAAACTTGTCATAATCGATGGAATTGTTTTTAATGTCAAGTTTGCTACAAAGATAATACTTACAATAAGTAAAGGAGCAACCCGTCTTTCAGATTTCAATAATGCTTTAACACCAAAATACAATAAAACAAACTGACATATTAAAAAAGGCTCAACTTGATTAAGAAGAGCAACAGCCACATCATGATCTAGATTTGGAACCAGAACCCGCAGTCCTACCGGTTCAAATACTTCTCCTGTAATTAAAACAAGTGTGGCAAAAGATATTGTTTACAGAAAATGATGAAGAGACGACAATTTTTTTACTTGCCCCTTTATTTATCAATTACCATATATAGGGTTAATTGTAAATTTTATTACATGTAAAACAGGAAATATTAACTATTGGAAAGAAAGATGAAATAGATCGGAAGAAGCAGAAAATCTGATATAAGAAGAATTAGACTATCTTGTAAATGAAGAAAGAACAAGCTGAGGACTTACCTGTTAGAAGCTGCAAAACAATGAATGGAAGAAGGAATTAAAGTTATAGATTCTGAATCGGAAATTACTATTATATTTGATCCGCCAACTGTAAAACTAAGAAAAATTAAGATAATAGGACTAGATCCGTTTCAACAAAATTGCAATAACTAGTATTGAATCTGTGAAAGCTTAACAGATTCAAAATCTTACAACTTATAGTATTCAGAATATTTCAGATTTTGATACAATCTATAAATAATAGAATTGTATAAATTACTACTTGCCGGAGGGAAAATAATATGAAAAGAGATTATGGTCTTTGTTTATGGACGTTTGGAGATATAGATTTTGAAGAGAAATGTAAAATATCCAAGGAGATTGGTGTTGACGGAGTGGAGGTCCAAGGGGATTTGTCACAATCTCCGGAAGAGTTAGCAGCGATTTTAAAAAAATATGACTTGAAGGTATTGTCCGTAACACCTGAAAATGTAGACATTTCCAGTTCTGATGAAAATATTCGAGCTAGTGCCGTACAATATTTTTTAGACCTAATCAGTTGGGCGAAAAATTTAGGCGCCAACAGAATCTGCTTACATGGTGATGTTGGGAAAATACATGGATGCGGAGATTTAACAAAAGACTGGGATTTGCTTGTAGCTAGTACGAAGGAGATTGTAAATAAAGCGGAGGAAGTTGGCCTTCAAGTTGTATTTGAAGTACTCAATCGGTATGAGAACCATCAAATCTTAACAGCAAAGGAAGCGATTTCATTAATTAATGAAGTAAAAAGCGACAACCTTTATATATTATTAGATGCATATCATATGAATATTGAGGAGGCTTGTCCAATTCAGGCAATCAAGGACGCAGGGAATAAGCTGGGTGTTTATCATGTCGCTGATTCCAATAGGCAAGCTATAGGTAACGGACACTCTGATATTAGAGGTCAAATAAAAGCTTTAGATGAAATTGGTTTCAAAGGACCGATTATAATGGAAATGGTCGCAGAAGGACCCAATCCATTTACGCCGATTAAGCATGGAAACTATTTAGATGTGGTGGTCAATTACTATAAAGAATCTTTAAGACAACTAAAACAATGGGATGAAATGAAAGTTCAAGTATAAAGAAATCTCCTGACAGAAGTCGTTTTATTTCGATTGATATGATTTCAAAAACATTTTAATCCCTGTTTAGACCTTTTGAAATCACTTGTGAATCATTGAGTTTTTATACAATCAAAGCCTTGTACAGTGGCATCATATTCAACCTGTGGGGCGGGTGTGGTGATAGACTGGTCTGTATGCCGTGCAAAGTCCTATCACCTGCCCCTCTTTGCAAAAGCTCATGCCTGAATATAGAAATGAATGTTATACAGGAAGGGAATGTTTTTGTTTTTCACAAACGGACTCCATACCAAGTCTATTTACAGGAATCAAATGGACAGCGCTTGCGGGCTAACTAAAAGCAATGGATTTCGTCGAAAGCGCCATTTGGTCATTCACTCCGTTTAAGCAGCCACATGAATCAATACGTTTTGAAATTTGATTCAAATTTCTATATTTTTAAGTATTTTGTAATCTTCCATATCACTATTAAACAAACTTCTTTCTGAAAAAACTAAATTATATCCAGAATTTCTTATCTAAACTATGCTAATAGATAGGCTACACGGTATTTTGTGTATGCTCTATCTATTATTTTTTTACATAAGTAAATATCAATACTGAACGCAAGTTAAAAAGGGAAATGACAGATGCAAGCAAAGATGTCCTTATCGTTGCTAAAAACAAGCGTATATAAGAGTTAGAGGAAGAATTCAAACGGTTAATAGGTATTCTGGCACAGACATTGTGATGATTATGATAAAGGTATATAATGACAATAGTTAATGCATATTTATTGCGTATTAGCAGGAAATAGCGAAGCTATAAAAGGAGTGTGTACATAATGGTTGGAGTAGAAATTGATATGGTTGTTACAGACAGCTTGAAAGCATTGGAATTATACGAAAAAATATTCGATATCGAGCGTGTTGAGGTTACAGATTTTCCCAAAGGTGAAAATGAAGTCATTTTTACCCTATACGGAGTACGCTTTCACATGTTGGATGAAAACCCAAAATTCGGGTTGAAAGCCCCAAACCCGAATGAACCTAAAACGATTTGGTTTAACATCCTTGTTCCTGACATCAAGGAAACATTTTCAAAGGTGACCAGTGCGGGCTGTACTGAGGTGCAACCGGTGACTGAAATGCCTGATTACGGAGTGTCAAATGCCATATTTATTGACCCTTTCGGCTATCAATGGATGCTGCATCAAATACACAAAGAAGTGAGTTTTGAAGAACGCACACGACTTTGGGAGGAAAAAAGGGATAATTAACAATTGGTGCATTATAAGCATAATACGAAGTTAAATTGGTTTATTTTACGAATCGAGTTACCCGCAAAGTTATACACAATTTATAGTAGAGTAGAAAACTGTGGTATGTCAACACTAAACGAGACACTTTTTTTGAGGTGTTTCTCTTTATACTCCATCGGCTCAAATACCCTAGCGTTCCATGGATTCTAATATGATTAAACCAATGAACATAATCATCTAATTCCATTTTGAGTTGTTCTACACTTTCGAAATATTTACCCGGTCTTCATGATTTTAAAGGTTGCTTCAGCTACTGCGTTGTCATAGGGGCAGCCTTTCATGCTTAACGACCGATTAATCTGAAAAGTATCTAGAGCTTCATCAATGGTCTTGTTTTTGAATTCGTTGCCTCTGTCTGTGTGGAATAATTGAATTTGCTGCAAATCAGCTTTCACAGTCGACAATGCTTCATAGACGAGTTAGGCATCTTTGTTGGGACCTGCACTATGGCCGATAATTTCTCGATTATAAAGATCGACAAATAAACAGATGTAATGCCAACTTTTTTCTACTCTAACGTATGTTAAGTCGCTAACTACAACTGTTAATTCCTCTTGTGGGTCAAATTCCCTTTTCAACACGTTTCTGTTTATTGCAGAAACGCACCCGTTTGAAAAAAGAACATCGTTGCTATTTGAACAAAACACACCAAAATTTAATTAATGGGAATAGATACGTTGCTTAACTGATGACCTTTAGCATCATAAGCCACTTAGAAATATTTTGTCACGACCAAAGTATCGCCTCTTTGCAGTTCAGCAAGCAACTTCTTGCTTATACACGTATGAGCCCCCAGCAGTTTTAAGCCATGTTAAATTTGCTGCTTTGTATGTTTTATATTCCATGTTATTTTCTCCTTTGATTTATGTCACTATGTTTTGACACCTTTTGAAGCCTTGATAATACTAGATTTTTAATGTAGAAGTTATTGTGCACCTATTTTAAGCATTATTTTATAAAAATATAGTTTTTATAAATTTACTTAATTCCGATAACTAAACTATCCCGTGCAGCTTCATGTATTTAAATTAACGTTACAGGTTAGTTGAACAAGTTGTAAATTGAATAGTTTAAGTTATAGAGTATTTCTTTGAAATGAGGAATGCTTTTTATTTTTGTCTAAAATTAAAAGGATATTTCTATAAAACAATAAAAATATAATAAAATTAAATAATAATTTATTGTAAAACGATAAAACGCGTATTAAAATCAAATTAACAATAAATAAGTGAGGTTGTTTTTATGAAACAAGGATCAACATTGTTTTTAAAAATAGCTGTTTTTATTATCGGAACTCCAGTTCTTGCTTTATGTATATTTGGGTTGCCTATGTTAGCTAAAGAAGCAGCAGAAAGTGATTCGGAGTTCGCTTATGTACTATATGGCTTATTAATAGTTATGTATGTATCGGCGGTACCATTTTTCTTTGCTCTGTATCAAGCTTTTAAACTTTTAAGTTATATTGACAAGAACAAAGCTTTCTCGGAATTATCTGTAAAGGCTTTAAAGAATATAAAATACTGTGCAATCACAATCAGTTTATTGTATGTGCCAGGTTTGCCATTCTTCTATATCGCTGCGAAGTTAGAAGACGCCCCAGGTATCATGCTAATCGGATTGGGCGTTATTTTTGCTTCAACGATTATTGCAGTCTTTGCAGCTCTTCTTCAAAAGCTTTTAAAAGCTGCCATTGATATAAAATCAGAAAATGATTTAACGATCTGAGGTGAATAACTTGGCAATTATAATCAATATTGATGTAATGCTGGCTAAAAGGAAAATGAGCGTTACAGAGCTTTCGGAGAGGGTTGGAATAACGATGGCTAACCTTTCTATATTGAAAAATGGAAAGGCAAAAGCGATTCGATTATCAACTTTAGATGCGATTTGTAAGGCTTTAGAATGTCAGCCTGGAGATATTTTAGAATACAGAAGTGACGAAGACACCCAAGGATAATAAAGCGGTGATATTTTACAGGATGTTATTGTTGACATTTTTTATAAGTACTAATTCTTTCAAAAATGGTGGGAGTAGGAGGGTTAACATTTCATTTTTTCGTTGGCAATCTCCTATTCCACCATGATATTCTGAGTTTCTATCATTGCTGTAATAATATCCAGTATCAAATGAATCAAATTTATAAGGGGAGTTACTCATGAGTTTAACCATTCATAATGTTTTGGAATAAAAAGGAATTAGATGATATAAATCTTCTTTAAACAGCCTTTTAAAATAAAAGAAATTATTCGGTGGTGAACCTATGTACATAACCCTAAATCTATTTAGCTACTATACTAAGCAGGGCTTACATATATTCAGAAAAAACCTTTGGAGGCACAGATCATGAGAGCCCTAAAACAACTCGTTCGTTTTGGTTGGGAGCAGGCTCTATCATGTTTGTTTCCTGTCGTTATTTTTGTCTCTTTGGCTTTCACAAAAATCATGCCCCTTCCCTTCCTGCCACGGTATGACTGGCTGCTCATCATCTGCCTTCTGATGCAGTGGTGGATGGTGCGTTCTGGGCTTGAAACACGGGATGAACTAAAGGTTATCACATTGTTCCATCTTATTGGACTTGCTCTTGAACTTTTCAAGGTACATATGGGCTCCTGGTCTTATCCAGAGGAAGGATATTTCAAAATTTTTGGAGTGCCTTTGTATAGTGGATTCATGTACGCAAGTGTAGCGAGTTATCTTTGCCAGGCGTGGAGGAGGCTTAAGGTTGAACTGGTTAATTGGCCACCATTTTTGGTAGTTGTACCTCTTGCAGCTTCGATTTATTTAAATTTTTTCACCCACCATTATTGGATTGACGTTCGTTGGTGGTTAACTGGAATTGTAATGATCTTTTTTTGGCAATCATGGGTTGCATTCGAGGTTGATGGAACTCGTTACCGTATGCCACTCGTACTTTCTTTTGTGCTCATCGGATTTTTTATATGGATAGCTGAAAATATCGCAACGTTCTTTGGAGCTTGGGAATATCCAAACCAAACCGATGCATGGAGCCTCGTTCATCTAGGAAAGGTAAGTTCGTGGTTCTTATTAGTGATTGTTAGCTTTCTTATAGTAGCGACGTTAAAGCAGGTTAAGGGAAAAATTGTTTCACCCAAGAAGGATAAGGTTTAAAGAGGCGTTTGATAATCATTTAAAGGAACGAGATAGAGGTTCTTTTTAGGCTATACCCACTAATGAAAGCTCACGTGTTATTCAGTTATCGGGCGCCTTTTTGGAATCACGATAAAAGAGGCTGTCCAAAAAGTCAGGGTAACTGATTTTTTGGACAACCCCGTCGAGGAAACAGTCCCTCTCTATTCCAAATCCATTTCAGCGATCCCCTATCTATCTTACATTACACAAAATTGTTGACGGTACCTAGTCAGTAAATATTGTCCCTATTAATTATCATTTCTCTACATCGTTATTCTATTAAAAAGAAAATAATGTTGCGCCATTAATAATAAAGAAGCTCCCCAAAAGCCCAGTGAAACTTATGAGAAGCTTTATAAAAATTTGTGATTTTTTCGTGGTCAAAATGTGGTCAAAAAAATAAGGAACACCAGGAAACCCTGGTGTTCCAAGATTTTTGAGCAATTATTACATCATTCCGCCCATGTCAGGCATGCCTGGGTTGCCGTTGCCTTTGTTTTCTTCTGGTTTGTCAGCAACAACTGCTTCAGTTGTTAAGAACATAGCGGCAACGGATGCTGCGTTTTGAAGAGCAGAACGAGTTACTTTTGTTGGGTCAACGATACCAGCTTCGATCATGTTCACCCATTCGCCTGTAGCAGCGTTAAAGCCGATTCCAACTTCTTCTTTTTTCAAGCGTTCAACGATAACAGAGCCTTCTAAACCAGCGTTGTGAGCGATTTGGCGAACTGGCTCTTCTAAAGCGCGAAGAACGATGTTTACACCAGTTTGCACGTCGCCTTCTGCTTCAATTTCAGCAACTTTTTTGTAAACGTTAACTAGAGCTGTACCACCACCGGAGACAATTCCTTCTTCCACTGCTGCACGCGTGGAGTTAAGAGCGTCTTCGATGCGAAGTTTACGTTCTTTCAATTCTGTTTCAGTAGCGGCACCAACTTTGATAACTGCTACGCCGCCAGCTAATTTTGCTAAGCGCTCTTGAAGTTTTTCTTTATCAAATTCAGAAGTTGTTTCTTCCAATTGAGCTTTAATTTGATTTACGCGAGCTGCAATTTTGTCGCTTGCGCCTGCGCCTTCAACAATTGTAGTTGTTTCTTTCGTTACAACAACTTTTGCAGCGCGGCCTAATTGAGAAATAGTAGCGCTCTTAAGATCTAAACCTAAATCTTCTGTAATAACTTCACCATCTGTTAAAATGGCGATATCTTCTAACATTGCTTTGCGGCGGTCACCGAATCCAGGAGCTTTTACAGCTACAGCATTAAATGTACCGCGAAGTTTGTTCACAACTAATGTTGCTAAAGCTTCGCCTTCAACATCTTCAGCAATGATTAATAAAGGTTTGCCTTGTTGTACAACTTGCTCAAGAACTGGCAAGATTTCTTGGATGTTAGAGATTTTCTTGTCAGTAATTAAAATGTATGGATTTTCAAGAACAGCTTCCATTTTATCAGAATCTGTTACCATGTATGGAGAAGCATATCCGCGGTCAAACTGCATTCCTTCTACAACGTCAAGCTCAGTAGTGAAACCTTTAGATTCTTCAATAGTGATAACGCCATCGTTACCAACACGTTCCATTGCTTCAGCAATTAATTTACCTACTTCATCATCCGCAGCAGAAATAGCAGCAACTTGAGCAATTGATTCTTTTCCTTCAATTGGTTTAGAAATTGCTTTTAATTCTTCAACAGCTGTAGCAACTGCTTTTTCAATACCTTTACGTACACCCATTGGGTTTGCGCCAGCTGTTACGTTTTTAAGTCCTTCGCGGATCATTGCTTGAGCTAAAACTGTTGCAGTAGTTGTACCGTCCCCAGCAACATCGTTTGTTTTGCTAGCAACTTCTGCAACTAATTTTGCACCCATGTTTTCAAATGGATCTTCTAATTCAATTTCTTTTGCAATCGTAACGCCATCGTTTGTAATTAACGGAGAACCGAATTTTTTCTCAAGAACAACGTTACGGCCTTTTGGTCCTAAAGTAACTTTAACCGCATCTGCTAATTTATCCACACCACGCAGCATTGCACGACGTGCTTCTTCACTGAATTTAATTTCTTTTGCCATGTTGCGAAAACCTCCTCAAAATTTAAATTGTCTATGATATTGGGCTGTCTCTATTAGCCGATCACAGCCAAAATGTCGCTTTCACGCAAAATTAAGTATTCTTTGCCGTCATATTTTACTTCTGTGCCGGCGTATTTTGAGAAGATAATGCGATCGCCAACAGCAACTTCAACTGCAACACGTTCACCGCTGTCTAATACACGACCAGTACCAACTGCTACTACTTTACCTTCTTGAGGTTTTTCTTTAGCTGTGTCAGGCAATACGATGCCGCTTGCTGTTTTTTCTTCTGTTTCAACAAGTTCAATTACAACGCGATCACCTAATGGCTTTAACAAGGGAAACAACCTCCTCAAATATCTTTTGAGATTTTCAAAATTTATTCCTTATTCATTATTAGCACTCATTGCTATCGAGTGCTAACACCAATTATTATATTAAAGAAACCTCCTCTATTTTTCAAGTCTCTTTTAAAAAAATTTTAACATCCTCCATTAAGTGCTTACCTTGTCAAAATTGTTTTTCTTTCTTAAAACCATTGTGTGTTAAAATAGTCATATGAATCTTTTATAAAGGAGAACTATTCGTGAAAAAGCAATATTGGTGGATCATCATTACGTACATCATTATGCAGCTCTCATCCTATATTGGAGTTCCCCTTTTTTATGAACTGGGTGTTGGCGACGATGAAAATCTCAATGCAGGACTTTTTCAAGCGCAAGCATATTGGTCGATTACAAGTTTTACTGCTGCGTTCGTCATTATTTTATTTCTCCTTCGTCATGAACGGAAAAATAATGTCCGGATTGAAAAAGCTTCTTTCGGCGAATCTGCCATATGGGCTGTTTTCGGAGTTTTTTTAGCTTTTTTCATTCAAACAATCGTTGGCAATATTGAAATATATGTACTTAAAGTTAATCCGATGTCGGAAAATACTCAAGTTATTATGGATTTAATTGAAGCAACGCCTTATTTGATTATTGTCACATCAATAATAGGACCGATTATTGAAGAAATTATCTTCCGAAAAATTATTTTCGGGGTGATTTATCAAAAAACGAATTTTTGGATCGGCGCGCTTGTCAGCTCGCTATTGTTCGGCATCGTGCATGGGGAACCTGAACTTTTATTGCGTTATACAGCAATGGGGTTTACGTTCGCTTTTTTATATTATAAAACAAAACGCATATTAGTCCCTATTTTTGCCCATACAATGATGAATACAATCGTAGTCATCATTCAAACAATTTATCATGATGAGATTGAAAACATGATGAAGCAAATGGAACAAATACAAATCATTATTGGAGGCAGCTAAGATTATGAATTTTCATCCCGTTTCCATGGGACTCTTCTATTTTATCATGGGAGTTCTATTTACATATTTAGCAATTCATCATGCTGAAAATGGTATGTGGACAGCTACAAATATGATTTTAATGATTTTAGCCACGTTTGATTTTGCTGTTTCCATCCGCATGTTCACTTTCTCATATAAAATTCGGAAAGCAAAAAACAACCGATGAGGTGTAATGATATTATCCCTCTTGTGTAGACAGTAGGAAAAAAGCCTATACTGTCTACTTGACAGGGATATGTTTATAACAGCCCATCGGTTTTACTTTTGATCTGATTCTTTTATTTGAGAAGACTGTGCTTTTTTGTAAGCAAATCTTGAAACAATGATACTTATTTCATACAAAATGAATAGCGGAATCGTGACCATTAAATGCGACACAATTTCAGGCGGCGTAATAATCGCTGCGATAACAAGCAATACAAAATACGCATATTTTCTAACCTTTGCCAAAAACGCCGGATTGATGATCCCGAGTCTTGTTAAAAACATAATGACAACGGGAAGCTGAAACAACAGTCCGAAAGGCAATGTTAACTGCAGCAGGAAACGAAAGTATTCATTTATTCCTATCATTTGTTGAATGTTTAAATCATTGGAAAGCCGCCCCATAAAATCGATGACAAAAGGAAACAAAATAAAATAAGAGAAGCTTATTCCTAAAAGAAATAAAGCAACCGACAACGGTATATAGCTTAATGTGACCCGCCTTTCTTTTTCATACAGTCCTGGGCTGATAAACGCCCAAAGCTGGTACAATAAAACAGGGAAAGTTAGAATTAAAGCAATAATAAATGTAATCTGCATATAAACGATCAATGGATCTGCAGGACGAAAAGCATTTAAGGCGAATTGCTTTGCTTCATCAGTTTGCTGTAAAAAAACAATAATTGGCTTCGCTATGAAAAAGCCAGTAATCATAGCAACGAAAAAGAAAACGACTACAATAATCAGCCGTTTTCTAAGCTCCGCTATATGCTCCAACACGGACATTTTTTTTTCGCTCATCATTATTCATCCATTCTTCTTGCTATTCATTTTTCTTGTTTTCTTCATCATCGTCTGCTAAGCCCTTCGTGGCACTTTTAAACTCCTTTAATGATTCTCCTATAGCTTTTCCAAGCTCAGGAAGTTTTTTCGGCCCGAAAACAAGCAGAGCTGCAAATACAATCAACAGCAAGCTTCCAATTCCAATTGTTGGCATTTAATATCGCTCCTTCAATCTTCATTCGAATAATGTTTTAAAAAATATGCAAGAGCCTGAAGTTCAACAGATAGATCGATATGATGAATCCGAATTTTATCCGGAACATTTAAGCGAGCCGGCGTAAAATTTAAAATGCCTTTTATGCCTTTTTCCACTAACCGATCCGTTATTCCTTGAGCGGCAGTTGCCGGGACCGTTAATATCGCAACAGGCACATCATCAGGCAATTCACTTTCTAGCTGATCCAAATGATAAATTGGAACTCCACCAATTTTCATTCCTACTTTTCGTTTATTAATGTCAAATGCAATAACAATTTGTGTGTTGTTATTTTTTGTAAAATTGTAATTTAAAAAAGCTGTTCCCAAATTTCCGACTCCAATGAGGGCAACTTTGGTCAACTCATCTTGGTCAAGCGTCTTTCTAAAAAATGATAACAAATAATTGACATTATATCCATAACCTTTTTTGCCCAGCGCTCCGAAATATGAAAAGTCCCTTCTAATTGTCGCAGAATCTACTTTTACTGCTTCACTCAGTTCTTGAGAGGAAACACGTTGTTTTCCCGAGGCATGTAAATTTTGCAAAAACCGATAATATAGAGGTAATCTTTTTGCAGTTGCTTGCGGTATCTTAGATTGATCTTGATTCAATGCTCATCCCTCGCAATCCAAAACAACCTGACTAATTTTGTTTTTAACTATGTTTTCTAGCAAGCGGCTGCTCGCCTGTATGAAACAATATCAGACTGATAACGCTTCCATCCTGATCTTCTTCTCCGTCTACATTTCTTTTTATTTGTTTTTTCTCCAAACTCTCCTTATATAAAAACTATACACTATTTTTTTATTCGTGTCTTTTGAACGATTGTTACAATTTCTTGTCCTTTTGTTCATCAGGTCAGTTGCCTGCAGTCAAATATATAGGCTACACTTATTCTAGCAAAGATTGAGGTGAACTATGGATGATTTTATTGCAGTTAAACAAAATCACAAAATATTATGGTGCTGACCTTATTTTATCGAATATTAAGCTGGAAATCCAAACAGGAGATAAAATCGCCGTTGTAGGCCGCAATGGAGCCGGAAAATCAACATTATTGAAAATCATTGCCGGTGAAATGCCCTTTGATTCTGGTGAAATTGTGAAGCCAAAAGATTTAACAATCGGCTATCTGGCACAAAACACAGGATTAGAATCAACTAAGTCGATATGGGATGAAATGCTAACCGTTTTTGAAGAGCTGCGGAACATCGAAGCTGAGCTGCGAAATATTGAACAAAAAATGGCAGCTATCTCCTCAGCTGGAGATTCTCATGCTTTGCAAAGCTTAATGAAGGAATATGATTCACTCCAACATTTATATAAAGAAAATGGCGGATATCAATATGAGGCGGATATCCGTTCTGTGCTGCATGGATTAGGGTTTGCTGATTACGACTATTCAACTAAAATTTCGGTTTTGAGCGGAGGACAAAAAACCCGGTTAGCACTCGGAAAGCTCCTGTTGAAAAAACCGGATCTGCTCATACTCGACGAGCCGACAAACCATCTCGACATGGAAACATTAAACTGGCTCGAACAATATTTACAGCATTATAATGGAGCGGTTCTAATTGTTTCCCATGACCGGTACTTTTTAGATCGCGTTGTCAACACTGTTTATGAAATATCACGAACAGTTTGTACGAAGTATGTTGGGAATTACAGCGCTTATTTAAAACAAAAAGCGGAAGCGTACGAAAGGGAATTAAAACAATTTGAAAAACAGCAAGAAGAAATCGCGCGGATGAAAGATTTTATTCAACGAAACTTAGCAAGAGCATCGACAACGAAACGTGCGCAAAGCAGAAGGAAAATGCTTGAGAAAATGGAAATACTGGACAGGCCCGCTGGGGACGAGAAGTCAGCCAGCTTTTCCTTCGAAATCGAAAAGCAAAGCGGCAATGACGTGTTAAAAGCCATTGATTTGTCCCTTTCCTACGATCAAAAAACTCCGATCGTGAAAAATATTAACTTTTCGATCAACAGGAAGGACTCAATTGCCTTAATAGGGCCAAACGGAGTTGGAAAATCTACCTTATTAAAAACGATCATCAACCGCTTAAAGCCGCTGAGCGGAAAAATTCAGTTTGGATCTAATGTCCAAATCGGATATTATGACCAGGAACAAGCGGATTTGTCTTCATCTAAACGGGTTTTAGATGAATTGTGGGATGACTATCCCGAAAAAACAGAAAAAGAAATCCGAACGGTTTTAGGGAATTTCCTTTTTTCAGGAGATGAAGTGCTGAAAACCGTCTCGTCTTTAAGCGGAGGAGAAAAAGCTCGGCTCGCTTTAGCGAAATTAATGCTAAAAAAAGCTAACTTTCTCATCATGGATGAACCTACGAATCATCTGGATCTCGACAGCAAAGAAGTATTGGAAAACGCTCTGATAAATTTTCCTGGAACAATCTTGTTTGTTTCGCACGATCGTTATTTTATCAACAAAATCGCGACCAAAATTTTTGAATTATCCACAGAAGGCATTGCCGAATATATCGGGGACTATGATTATTACATTGCAAAAAAAGCGGAGATGATCGAGCTTGAACAGTTGAAAGAACCAACTATCGAAACCAAAGAGCAAAAACAAGGAAAATTATCTTATGAACAAGAAAAAATATTGAAAAAAAAGGAACGGCAAAGACAGCGCCGCATTGAAGAACTTGAAAACAAAATAGCAGAAATTGAAGAAGCGATCGCTGAAAACAATGAAATGCTTTGCGATCCAAATATATACCAAGATCATGAAAAAGCTCAAAAACTTCATGATCAAAATGTCATGTTAACGGAACAACTAGATCAGCTGATAGAGGAATGGGAATCACTTCTTTCTGAATAACCGGCTCATGCCGGTTTTTTATTTATTTTGTTTCCTTCAGCATGTTTCTCTCAAACAGTTATCCACATCATTAGTTCCTTACCTTATAATATTTTTCTTATTTGTTCACATTATCCACAACAAACCCCTTTAGTTATCCACATGTTTCACCTTATTTTTTCTTCTTCTATTTCAACGTTTCGTCTTATTTATCCAAAATGAAGATTTTCTTTGTGGATAACCTGTGGTTAAAATAAAAAAATAGGGCCGCTGTTCATTCGACCCTATTTTGCCTTTATATATATGACGTTAATTCCAATCCAGGATGAGCATTCATACGATAATCACCGAAAATTCCTTTTTCATAAAGTACATCAGCGAAAGCTGCAATCATGGCCGCATTATCTGTGCATAAGGACAATGGTGGAATGACAAGGTCGATCCCTTTTTTCTTTTTGAATGCTACCTCCATAGCAGTTCTTAATCCTTTATTCGCCGCTACTCCGCCTGATAAAAGAACTTGCTTAGCTTGATACTTCTCACTGGCACGAACAGTTTTTTCCACTAAAACTTCTACAACACTTTGCTGAAAACTTGCAGCCATATCTTTCGGATCTATCGTGATCCCTCTTTGCGCCGCGTTATGAAGAGTGTTAATCACCGCTGACTTCAGCCCGCTGAAACTAAAATGAAACGAGCCTTCTTCAAGCCATGCTCGCGGCAAATCAATGGAAGCAGTTCCTTCATGTGCTAGCCTGTCGATATGAGGCCCGCCCGGATAAGGCAGGTTTAATGTTCGCGCTACTTTATCATAAGCCTCTCCTGCTGCATCATCAAGTGTTTCCCCAATCACCTCAAAACAACCGTGCTCCTTCATATAGACAAGCTCTGTATGGCCGCCGGAAACAACTAATGCAATCAGCGGGAAAGAAAATTCTTTCACAAGACGGTTTGCATAAATGTGTCCTGCAATATGATGTACTCCGATTAGTGGAAGATCATACGCAAAAGCTAAAGCCTTTGCGGCATTGACTCCAATCAATAATGCACCAACCAGCCCCGGTCCTTCTGTCACGGCTATGGCGTTCAAATCGTGATACGAAAGATTCGCCTGTTTTAACGTTTCTTCTAATACGAGAGTAATTTGCTCGACATGATGGCGTGAAGCGATTTCTGGAACGACTCCGCCAAAACGTTTATGGCTTTCAATTTGGGAAGCAACGACTTGTGCAACAATTTCTTTTCCGTTTTTCACAATGGCAGCTGCTGTTTCATCACAGCTTGTTTCAATTCCTAAAATTAATCGATCTTTCATTATAAATTCACCTGCATTAATATCGCATCTTCTTGGTTATCCGTATAATAGTTTTCCCGGATTCCGATTGGTTCAAAATTCAATTTCTTATATAATGATTGCGCAACCGTATTCGAAACTCGGACTTCTAATGTAACGGTTTTGGCTCCTTTTTCTTTTGCTACGTTTAAAACGCTTCTAAGCAGGGTCTCTCCCAGCTTTTTTCCCCGATACGCTGGAGAAATAGCAATATTGGTAATCTGCCCATCATCAACAATCACCCATAAACCGCAATACCCTACAACTTTTCCTTCATATTCTATTACTAAATAAGTAGCAAAATGATTATGGACCAATTCCCGATAAAATGATTCCTTTGTCCAAGGAACCGAAAATGACAGCTGTTCGATTTCATAAACACGATGTATATCTTCAACTGTCATTTTTCGAACATTTACTTGATTATTAATCATGTTGACGTTTTTTGCTGCTCGATCCATTTCGCTTCCGCCTCTGCTAACCTTAAATAATTTGGCACAAACTGATGAACATTGACTGCTTCTCTAGTCATTCCCATCAAACCTAGCAATCCCGGACGCGGCTGGTGCAATGACGGATCCCCGATGACTGCCAACTCACCCATTATTTCTTTGATCAGATCTAAATGAAGAGAAACATCATTCCCTAAAAAGAGCACCCGCTTTTTGAGCTGTTTTATTTCATTCAACCAATCTTCTAGCAGAATATTTCTGTCTTCTTTCACACAAAGTATGTTTTCTTTAAATTCATACAGCCCGGTATTAACTCGTCCTCTTCTTGCATCAAATAAAGGGCAAATCAATCCGTCAAAAAAACGCCCGTTCAGCGCAAGCACTTCAAGACTGGAAACGCCCGTTAAAGGAATGTTTCTAGCCCATGCAAGCGTCTTAGCAATTGTTACACCGATTCGCACACCAGTATAAGAGCCAGGACCTTGGGCAACCACAATCTTTGTTAAGTCGCTGGGCTGAACGTGGCACTCTTTCAAAAGATAATCAACTGCCGGCATTGCACGAACAGAATGGTTTTTTTTCAAGTTCGTCATATATTCGCCAATAATTTTAGTTTCGTCTACTAACGCAATGCCTAAACAGTCGTTTGATGTATCAATCGCTAATACCGTCATCAGTGAAAAACTCCTTACACAGCTTAATATATCTTTTTCCCTTCGGCCTAAAAATTAGAGATCTTGCATTGTCCTGAATGTAACGGATGAATATATCCAGTCTTTCCTCCGGCAGTTGATCTTCTATATATTGCGCCCACTCTACAACTGTTACACCGTCTCCATCAAAAAACTCATCAAACCCTAAATCCTCATCGCTATTTTCAATCCGATAAACGTCCATATGATAAAGCGGCAGTCTGCCGTCTGTATACTCCTTCATGATTGTAAAAGTAGGACTGTTCACTGTTCTGCCAATGCCCAAACCTTTTGCCAGTCCTTTCACAAATGTAGTTTTGCCTGCTCCAAGATCTCCTTCAAGCGTAATCACATCGCCCGCTTGTAAGTGCTGAGCCAGCTTCATCGCCATATTCCCTGTCTCTTCAGGATTTGTCGTTTTTATTTCAAATTGATCCAAATGAATCACCTTTTTTAAAATGATTGTAGCCTTTGCTTAGTAGCCGTTTGCGAATATTTTTTTCTTGCAAATAAACCGATGGGCTGCCTTCAAATACTTCTCCGATCTTCGTTATGCGTATTCCTTCTTGCTCGCATTTTTTTTTCAACACTTCAAAGGAATGTTTAGAAGTCGTCCCTACCAGTTCAAAATCTTCTCCTCCAGTGATAGCCCACTCAAATTGCTTTTCTAACGGCAATAATTGTATTGAATCACTTAATGGAAGAAGATCTTTATGTACGACGATTTGTACGTTGCTCATGTCAGCTATCTCATTCAATTCGCTTGCAATACCGTCACTAATATCATTAAGGCTCGCCCGATCCACTTCAGAAATAATCCTGCCCGCTTTTACTTGCGGCTTCGGACGTCTATGGCGAGATACTAAATATTGATAATCGTCCTCCGGCAAATTGAACTCATCGTTTAATAGAAGGTGCAATCCAGCAGCTGAATCCCCCAGAGTACCCGTAACAAAAACCACATCCCCCGGTCTTGCTGAGCTTCTCAATTGGGCTTTCCCGCGTTCAACTTCTCCAATCAAGGTGACGGTGATGACGAGGTGATCAGCAATAGAAACAGTATCTCCACCGATTAAATCCACTTTATATTTTTCTGCGGCATCTGCCATTCCTTTGTATATAGATTGTAAGTCTTTCTCGTGCCATCGAGAGGGAATCGCAATGGAAACTAAAAAATACTTTGGAATCCCGCCCATTGCGGCAATATCACTAATGTTCACTGCCAAACATTTAAAGCCGATATCAAAAGGCTCCATTGTTTTACGTAAAAAATGAACCCCTTCGACCATTGTGTCTGTGCAGACTATTTGCTGAAAACCTTTATTCGGTGTGTAAACTGCGGCATCGTCACCTATTCCGACAACAAGGCCTTCATGAAAATAATGTGCTGGCCGAATACTTCGGATAAACTCAAATTCATCCTGAATTGACATATAAAACCTCTTTCTTTAAAAGATGCTCTCCTAAAGAATCCAATTCAATCCTCTTGTATAGTTTACCGC